>CAWFPD010000015.1:0-14160 GCA_963817725.1 uncultured delta proteobacterium | reverse complement strand
GAGATGTACGCACACCTCGGAGAACTGCGTTTGGTGGAGGCGTTGGCGTCTGTCGCGCTACAACGGTCGGACGAGCCGAGCCCATCACAACGTCGAGCTCAAGATCGACTGGCAAACGAATCTGGTCTACACGACCTTTGGAAATACGAAAGGTTCCCAAGAAAAATGACTACCAGGTCGTGGTCAGCATCGGTTTGAGCGGTTGGTCGAAGACGCCCGGGAGGCGCTTTCAGTCGTCTGAGCGGAACAACGCGATCGCCTCGTGTACCCGGGCGTCATGAGCCGGCACGATCAATAGCGCTGGGTTTGCGAGCTGGAGTTGATGCAGTAACACGAGCTGTTTCCGAAGTCTGGCCGCATCGTGGTCGACCATGCGCCGAGCCAGCCACGGCTTCTCTGCCGGCCAATCCACACCTTCCTTGGTCCAGGACGTGTCGCCGATGACCAAGACGCGTTTCCCGGCGGCGTCCGTGATGAACACGCCGACCGACCCGGGGGTGTGTCCCGGCATCGGAACGACGACAACGCTGCCATCCTGGAAGAAGTCGAAGCTGGCCTCGAATGGCCCGTACGCCCCGTCCGGAAAAATCAGCTCGCGAAGCTCGAAGGGGCCCCCAGCTTCCAGTTGCCGGTAGAGCTTTCCTCCTGGGTCCTCGGAGCGCGCAAATGCGAGCTCGCCGGGCGTCATCCACACGGGCACGCCACGCAAATCTTCGAGGCCGCTCACATGATCCCAATGGGAGTGCGTGAGAACGATGCCATCGACATCCTTCGGCGCGAGCCCCTGGGAGTCGAGCGCGTCGACCGTCGGCTCATCCACGGTGAGCGTGGCCAGGGCTCGCATCAGCAGCGGGGTGGTCTGCCAATGCGCCCGGACGTGGCGGCCGACTCCCGCGTCGATGAGCAGGGTGCCCTCAGGATGGTTGACGACGAACGCCACGATTCCGGTGGTGAATGCCTTCGTCAGCGAGCCGCCGCGAACGCTGAAGCCCTCCCGACTCTCCATCCGCGCCCCGCGTATGAGCGAAAACGAGACCCCTTCGACCGCGTGAGCGGGGGGCAAGACCGGACCCATTGCCTTTGGAACGGGGAGAGGACGCTTGACGAAGGTCCACCCGAGGGTGGCCAGTAGTGCAACGACGACCAAGAGTGCGAACTTGAGCTTCATGAGACGGAGGACACCAGTCGGTGGTGATCAGCGATAGAGCCTACCGCGACACGATTCCTTGGTGGATCATCGTCTCGCCCATCGAAACGACCATTTCTTCGAGCGAGTGCGGCTGCCAGTGCAGCACGCTCCGAATTCGATCGCTCGACACCCGGCGTACCCGTCCGAGGTCGGAGACGACCGTCCTCACGGTCGGATCGAACATCGCCACGACGCGCACCATGAAATTCGGCAGCTTGCGCGTCGGGACCTTCCACCCTTCGGGGCCGAAGCGTCTGGCGAGAATGTCCGCGACTTCGTCGATCCAGGAGAACTCGATCGCGCAGCAGAAGCGTTGGCCTGCCGCCGCCGGGGCGGTCATGGCGGCGATGTGTGCGCTCGCGACGTCGCGTACGTCGACCCACGCAAAGCCGACCTTGGCGGTCCCAGGCAACTCCTTGGCCAGGAGCTTGCGCACGATCTCCCCGGAGGTGCTGTAGTGACGATTGAGGACCGGGCCGAGGACCGCGCCCGGATTGATCACGCAAAGCTCCATCGGCACATCGCCCTCGAGACTCCCTACGAACTCCCAGGCTGCGCGCTCGGCGAGGGTCTTGCTCTTCGGGTACGGCGGGCACCGTTCGATGATGGACCAGTCATCCTCGTTGTAGACGCGTGCGTTGTCGACGGGATGTCCCCCGGAGACCGCGGCCAGAGACGACGTGAGGACGACGCGTTTCACCCCAGCCTCGGCCGCCGCTTTCAGCACGCGAAGCGTCCCTTCCTTCGCCGGCTTGATGAGCTCGTCCTCGTGCTCGGGCGTTCGGTTGGGAAACGGCGACGCGACGTGCAAGACGTACGTACACCCGCGGACGGCGTCCGCCCATCCCTCATCCCGCGTCAGGTCTGCTTCGACGACCTCGAGCCGGTCACTAAGCTCGACGTCGATGTTCGCCTCCATCGCCTCACGTACTTCGTCCGCCCGGACCTGGCTGCGAACGGTACCGCGCACCCGGTAACCCTGCTGCAACAGCTGTAGGACGCAGTGGAGCCCAATGAACCCGGAGGCGCCCGTCACGAGCACCGTGGTGTTGGCATGGTCTTCAGGCATCGGACCCTCCGTTCGCACGTCGATCCTGGAGCGCGTTGGCCGAGGCGCAAGGGACTCGATTGTCGAGCCGACTTTCACCGTCTCACCGACCGAATTCTCACGCTCGACACACCTCGAGTGACTGCCGTATGGTAGTTGCGAAAGGGGATTCCGATGTCGATTCTCGTTCTACTAGAAGGGAAAGTGAAAGAAGGATCTGCCGAGGCGCTGGAGAACATCTTAAGGGAAATCTTTCCGGGCACTCGTTCCTACAAGGGCTGCGCAGGAATTACTGCGGCCTTCGATTCGGAGCGGAAGTCCGTAATTTTCGTCGAAGAGTGGGACTCTCAGTCTGACTACGAGAACTATATCACCTGGCGCAAAGAGACAGGCGTCCTAGGCCACATATTGGCGCAGCTGGACGGTGAGCCCTCAATTCGCTACTTCCATCCCTCGAGCGCGTGAGGCCCGAGGCCGAACCAACGCGCGACTGTCTAGACGTGGCAGTCGCCAACCGTCGTTGAACGCCATCACGCGCCCACTGATGCGCTTCTTTGGCAGCGCGACTGTGTGGATGCCGAAGGCGCGTCCTCAGGCGGAATCGCGTCGATGGCGACACTGCCTGGCAGCAGCGCTTGCGTCTCGGTCGGTCGACCGTCGTCCTGCACAATCGGTGCGAGATTGACCGCCCCGGGCAGGACCTTTGCCTGATCACTGGGATCGTCGAAGCCACAGCCGTCGCCGAGTGATTCGATGTTGTGACCATCATCGAGCCGGGGGTGGATCATTTCTTTGCTCACCCCGATCGCGAGCTTCGCTCGCGTGCGCACCTCGAGGTCCTGCTGATGCGGCTCGGAGCGGGCTAGAAGCTGAGGGTGGCGGCACCTTGCTTCACCACCTCGAGCATCGCCGGAGCGCCTGCAATGGTCACACCATCGACGAGGTCTTCGGGAGCGTAGCCACGCACCTTCGCACAAGGCGGACACACGAGAATTTTGCCACCGTTCGACATCACGTTGCCAATCAGGTCCTTCAAGGTGGGATCGAACGGGTTCAGGTGCGCCACCTCTGCGGCGCCCTTGCGGACCCAGTCAACGCCCGATGCAACGAGGAAGACCGTCACTTCGAGGTCTGATCCAACGCCCGCATTGGCGATGCTCCACGCTACCGAGGAACGCTCGTCGTCAAACCCTCGCGAAATCACGATCACCAGCTTCTTCGTCTCTGCCATCACACACCTCCGATCTTGGCCAAGGCGGTCGAATGATATGGACCTCTGCACGAAACGTCTACGAGCAATCTGGCGATTCTTGACTGCAGGAAGAGTCGCTGATGAGATGGCCACATGGAACATCGTTGGGATGCCGGCGAAATTGGCTGCGGGCAGCTCGTTCTCGAGCTTCGCCGGCGCATGCTCGACCTCGAGCCGGGCGAGACGATCGAGGTGATCGCGCAGAGCCCCGGAGCACCGAACGACCTACCCGCTTGGTGCCGAATGACTGGCCATGAGCTCGTTTCGGCGGAGCACCCCGTGTATCACATTCGACGAAAGCTAGGTTGATCTATCCGTTCGAAGGAACGCGCCCGCTATTTCCCTTCGCTTCCCGAAGCATACTTAGACGGTTCAGGGTGATCGCCCGAGTTCTATCGCACGAGGAGGCTAGAGCGTTCTATGACCGTTTCGGGCGGAAGCAGGACTTGCAGCGCATCTACGAAGATCCTGCCATTGAGGTACTTCTCAAATACGCGGGCTTCGAGAGCGCCAGGGCAGTCGTCGAGCTCGGCTGCGGTACGGGCCGACTGGCCGCGCGTCTCCTAAAGGAATTCCTACCGTCCGACGCAACGTATATCGGATTTGACATCAGTCGGACGATGGTCGAGCTGGCCCAAGATCGCGTCGCTCCCTGGGCCGGCCGCGCCGAGGTTCAGCTCACCGATGGCTCCCCGAGCCTTGCCGTGGGCGACAATACCTCTGATCGATTCCTTTCCGCCTATGTCCTCGATCTGCTCGGCGAGGAGCAGATTCGCGCGGTGCTGCGCGAAGCCCAGCGCCTGCTCGTCCCGGGCGGGCTCCTTTGCTTGGCGAGCCTGACATTCGGGCAAACACCCGTGTCTCGCTTGGTGTGCCGCTCGTGGAGGGCGATTCATTCATTAAACCCGCGACTGGTGGGCGGTTGCCGCCCTCTCGAGCTCGCGTCCTTTATCGGTCCCGAGTGGCGCATACTTCACCGCGAGGTCGTGCGTGCCGTTGGCATCTGCACGGAGGTGCTGATCGCGGCGCTTTCGTGATGGTGCGTGCCGTGTCTTTGATCGAGATCAGTGACGACCTTTGGAAGCTCGATGGCGGAACGATTCCTTCGGCGTGATGAAACTCGGAAATGCGTGCGCCGGCATGCTGGCGTGGCAGGAAATTTGGCCACATCGCCGTGTTGATGGTTCGTCAGGAGATGTCACCGAATTTTCACATCGGCATGGCAGCATTTCAGCTCTTGCCTCATCTTGGGGTACCATCCTGCAGATGCCGTATATCGAAGTAAACGGAGTTCGCCTTCACTATGTCGAGCACGGCTCGGGGCCTGAGGCGATCGTTTTTTCTCATAGCTACTTGGTCGACTGGAGTCACTTCAAGCCACAGATCGATGCGCTGTCGGGTCGCTATCGCTGCATCGCCTTCGATCACCGCGGACACGGTGCGAGCGAGCGGCCCAAAGACGGCTACGACATGGAAAATCTCTACGCGGACGCGGTCGCTTTCATCGAAGCCATGAAATGCGCCCCCCTCCACTTCGTCGGTCTTTCGACGGGAGGATTCATCGGTCTCCGACTCGGATTTCGCCGGCCAGGGCTTCTTCGCTCGCTCACGCTGATGGATACTTCCGCGGAGGTCGAGCCAGCACTGAAGAGACTCCAATACGAGCTGATGATGCGCATGGTCCGCCTGATCGGAATACGGCCTTTCGCGCCCTACATCATGTCCCTGTTCTTCTCCAAGAAGTCCCGCCGTGACCTGACCCGAGAGGCCGAGCTCGGACGATTTCGGCAAATGCTGATCGACAACGACAAGGACGCGATAATTCAGTTTGGTCGCGGCATCTTCGACCGGGAGGGCGTCCTCGAGCGCCTCGCGGAAATTGCAGTGCCCTCGCTGGTGATCGTTGGCGAAGAAGACAAGTCCCAGCCCCCCGCCCGCGCGCAACGTATAGCAGACGGAATCCCGGGCTCTGAGCTACTCATCATCCCTAACGCGGCCCACATAAGCAGCTTCGACGGCCCAGAAGTGATCAATCCCGCGCTCGAAAAGCACTTCGCTCGGCACAAATGATCCGTACCACAGAACGGCGTCTCCGCCTCGACCCGCTACCCGAGAGATGAAACGTTCCGAAACCGCACGCCGGTTTCTCGCAGGAAGAGGGCAGCATCCGGGCCCTTGCCCTTTCGCAGCCAGGGAACGACGACCAGGACCAGAAACGCCATGCCGCCAATCCGCTCCGAACGACGGCGTCACGTTCTTACCGGAGCAAAAAATTGAAGGCCCACAACCAGTTGTTGGAGGAGCTGCACCTCATCGCTCGTGCTAATGCGCGGGACTGTCGCCAAGAGCCGCAAGGTTCCTGCGCGCATCTGCATACCCGGGATTCATCGCGAGAGCTTTGCGGAACTCCTGCGCGGCTTCCTCGGCTCGACCGAGCCGCACCAAAACCAAACCCAGCTGATTATAAAGCGTGGCGTTCGGCTTCTCCCTGAGCGACGTTCGGTAGTACGACGCGGCTTCGTCTAGCTTCCCCTGTTTGAGGAGGTTGCCCGCCAGGTTGTTGTAAGCTGCCGTGTACTTCGGGTTCAGACGAATCGCTTCTCGGAACTGGGCAATGGCCTTTTCCACCTTGCCCTGCTTGGAGAAAACAAACCCCAAGCCGTTATGGGTCTCCGCGGTCGGTTTCACGCGCAGGGCCGCTTTGTATTGAGCCGCAGCCTCGTCGAGTCTATCTCGTCTTAGCAAGGACACCGCCAGATTGAAATGCGCCGACGCGCACTTCGGATCCAACTTGAGCGCCTCGTGGTAGTTCTCGATCGCCTCTTCGCTCTTGCCCTGTCGGTCGAGAACGAACCCCAGGTCGCTATAGATTTCTGCTGTCGGCTCGACCGCAAGCGACTTTCGGAAATGCAAGGCCGCTTTGTCGAGTTGTCCCAACTCGGTCAGGGCTAGCGCCATATTGTTGTTGCTCTTCACATTCTCGGGGTCGATGGCCAAGGCCTTTTCGTACTCCGCAATCGCTTCTGCGCTTCTTCCCTCCTGGAACAGAGTCCACCCCAGTGCGTTGTGCAGATCCGCGTTCTCAGGTTCGAGCTCCAGACCCCTTCGAAAGGACCGCTCGGCCCCGGCGTGATCGCCGGTCCTCTCGTTGGCCATCCCTGCCCGCAGAAACGAGTATGCATCCAGGAAGTTTTCGCGGATCTGTGTGATTGCGTCAGAATCCAGATCGACGAACACGGGGATATTCGCGGCCCTGTCACTGCTGGTAAAATGCTCGAGCAATACCGGCGGTGTATCGTTCCCGTTCTCGTCGATATGTGTCAGGAAAAGCTGGGTGTAGGGGGTATTCACCTTCGACGAGAACACCAACCATCGGCTGTTCGACGACCAACTATGCCACGAGTTCATGAGCGAGGTGTTGGCCCGTAACCGTCGCGCCGTACCGCCTTCCGCTGGTATGATGTAGAGCTCGCTGTCCGGTTGCAACAGCATGTAACTCTTGGCCTTGCAGAAAACGATCCACTTTCCGTCCGGCGAGTACCGGGCAAAGAAGTTGCTCATACCGTTGCGCGAGGCGCCCGCGAGAGGTTGGGCCACTCCACCCTTGCCGTCGTTGAATGGAACCTTGTAGAGGTCGTAGCGAAACGGCTGCTTCCCTGTAACGAACTCCTGAACCTCCGACTTGTCGATGATGACACTGTTCTTGTGGGCGACGTTTGGCAGTTCGTAGGCCTTCGCCCTGGCAAACACGATCTCCGTCCCGTCAGGACTCCACGTAGGATTGCTCTGGACGTAGGCGGGGTCATCGGCCCCGGGCAGAGCCTGGTAGGTTTTCGTTTCCCGGTCGTAGACGACGAGGATCCCCTTGATCGGAAAGAAGAGCTGCGAAAAGGCGATCTCCGGCGTAGCCACGAACACGGATCGGTCTTTGACGGTGCTGACCACGTACCTTCCGTTGGGCGAGATTTGCGACAACAGCCCGAAAGTAAGCTCCCCGTCGTCGCGCTTGTAGTCCGCCCAGGTGATGATGTTTGAATCACTCATCACCATCTCTTTCTCCACCGGGATGATCGCATACGCGCCTTTGTCATTGCCGTAGTCGACATCGAGCCCGAGAACCTTGCCCTTCGCCGAAAAGGAATGACAATTGCCGCATACCGGCAGGTTCTGAAGGACGATCGGGGGCGCGGTCTGCGAGTCGATCGTGCCGAAACGCCAGCGTATGCGGGAGGGATCCTGGACGGCTTTGAGGAAGGGTAACGGCACTTCGCGATAGAAGATGGGGTCGCGCACCTCGTCGCTCGACGTACGGATGTGGATGCGGGACCAGGACAAGATCGTATCCGGCGCCTCGTCGTCGACGCCGGCGATGAAGACCTCGGCATCAGAGTCGCGTGACTTGCGCTTGATTTGTTCCCAGTCCTCCTCCGAGGGCCGCCACCGCGGATCCTGCGTCGAGAACCTGAGACCTTCGCCGGTGGTCGGGAAACGGACCAGGAGAGCCCAGCTGTCGACGTTGGCCGACTCGTCGCTCCAGAGGAATGTCGGAGCCACGATATCGGGCGGAAACCAGGTCCCGTCCTGCGGATACTTGATCTCGAGCGGCCCCTCGGGCGGGACAGAACCTGCGAACGCCACAATCGCTTCGGTCGACAGCTCGTGGTCTCCGCAGCTCGTAAGAAAGAACGACGCGATCGCAACGAAGGCAACGACCAGCCCTACAAAGGCATAACCGCGGCCCGACGTGCGGCCTCGTGCCGGATCGGGTTCCCCACGTTGCGGATTCCTGCTCATTGTCACCTCCCCAGCCCGGGTAGCGGCAGAACTGCAAGCGCTTCGGTCTCGCACAGGAGCTCGGGGCGACATATGGGTGCCTCGACCACAGTGCACGGGAAGCCCTCGAATCCGTGCTCGTGAAAGATCGCGCGAAGCAAGGGCGCATCGTCCGCTTTCTTTAGATAGGCAACGGCGGAGACGAGGTCCTGAAATGAAGCTCCCTGTGCTTCGAGCAAAGAGGAGATGTTTGCGAGCATGCGCTCCGCCTGAGCTTCGAGGTCGCCCATATGAACGGTGCGTCCCGCTTCGTCGATGCTCGCCGTTCCAGAGACGTGAAGTGCCACCTTGTTCTCATCCTCTATCCTCAACCCGCGGGAGAAATCCGAGCCGTACATCCAGGCTTCGTTGAGGGTGGGGCTCGACATGACCTCCACCTTCAGCGGTTTCGGTGACTTCACGGCGTACAGGCGCATGAACACATCGTGGCCATCTGCGGTGGGCGCGCCTCCGACAGCGGTACTGGCCGGCATCAACTCGATGCCCCTGCTGCGGAAGAACTCTCGCCGTGCTCGATTGAATTCCGCATAGTCGCGATCCATGTCGCGCAGGTAGATCCACGTGCGAACCACCTCGCGAAAGCTCATCCCCGCCTCGCTCAACAACTCCTCGCCCGAGCAAAACATGGCGTATGTCTGTTCGAACGCATCTCCGCCCGACCCGTAGATGTTGCCGGCATGCACGTGTGTCTGCTCTCCGACGCGGACGAGCCTTGCCGACAGCCGCGAGCAGGCCTCGCAACTGCAAGCAGGCTTGGTCCACACCTCGGTTACGGGCCGCGATTGTGGGTGTGGAATGACGGCAAGCGCGGAGAGCTCCAGCCTTGCTCCCTCGTTCAGCGGAGCCTGCCCGACGACGGCGGTCACTGGGCGACACGGCCCGGGCTCGGCTTCCTCGAGCACTTGCCGGCGCGTGTCGAGGATGACCTCGAGGTCCCGCCGACCGTCGCTCACGAACAGCGTCTCGCTTGCCACCGTCGCGACGGACCCGCCTTCGGCGGCGAGCAGCTCACGCATGGCTTGGTATACGGATGAGGCCTGCGCGGCGACCTCGGTCGTCCCACGCTCGGGTCGACAGAGGAAATAGAGTTCGTCGGCCAAGGGTCCGCTGACCCGGCGCAGCAGGGTTGAGCAATCGCCCGGCTTGGTCTGGTGATCGGGGCCACTCAATCGATGAACCCAAATTCCCCTCAAGCCCCCGACCGGAGCGCCAGGGCTCTCGAGTGGGCGCGCTTGAGATCAAATGTGATCAAACCGCTTTGCGTCTCAGCGATAAGAGGGAGAGGGACACGGCGCGGGCACCTGCTCCACACCCCCGGGGATGGAGGAGTAGGTCGCACAGCGGTTTCCGTCGAAACGATTGCCTGCCGAGGGGTCGAAAACGGCCTCGATGATGTCCGCGGCAAACGGCGCCAGGGGGTGGTCAGGTGGATCGGTCCCGTTGTTGACGAATACATTTCCCCGGATCCGGTTGTTGCGCGGCACAGGGTCGGTCCCCTTGGTGTTTGGACCGTAGGGGGGGACGCACCAATTCACCGGGTCCGGGACTCCGTTAAACGCAAAGCAGAAGTCCAGGACCGCCAGCCCGAAGAAGTCGTTGTTTTCGATCCGATTGCCCACGACGTTGGTATCGCTCACCCCCAGGAGCATAATTCCCCCACCGGGCGGGAGGAATGCGGGCAAACCACTTGTCGGATAGAGTTGGTTGTTGTCGTGGACGTAGTTGTTCATGGCCTTCCAATCTTCGATCACCGGCGGCACCGTCTCTGACCCAGCAGCCGACGGGTGGTAGAGGCCCATACCAACCGTGTTGTTATACATTTCGTTGTCTGCGAGGACCAGACCATTGGAAATCGTGACTTCGAGGCCCGTGACGCTCGAATGGAGGACGTTGCCGATGACTCGGACGTTCGTGCCACCCTCGACCCACAACGCGCTGTCGAGGGAACCGTAGGAGAGGTTGTCCTTGACCAGGCCGTTTGCGGAAAGCTCCGGCTGGATTCCATTCTCCAGGTTGTTGACAGACTCGTTGTTCAGGATCTGGAAGTTGTTGACGTACTCCAACTTGATCCCGTTCCCCGGAAATCCTTCAACGGTAATCCCCTGAATGATGGAACCCTGGATGACGGGAAGTCCATCTTCGGGTGCGTCTTCGGGTTCGACGAGGATCCCATCTACGTTGGATCCGTCTGGGTTGGGCCTAAGGATGACCTTGTTCTCGCCATCGGGCTTACCGATCAGGCGAATGAAATCTTTCTTGACGCGTACGCCCTCCTCGGCCCCGTCGGCTCCATAGTACACGCCAGGCATGATGATGATTTTGTCCCCAGGTGAGGCGGCGTCCACCGCGTCCTGGATCGAATCGCCCGGCTGGAGGACGGTGTCCGCGGCGCTAGCGCTTACGGGTGCGGAAAGGATCGTCAGGCCGAGGGCGAAAGTGCCAAGAGCAGCAAGGGTGAGAGAACGCCTCAGCATGGGCTGCCAATCGCGTATCGTCATTAGAGTCTCTCCAAGGGCAAATGGGTCACGGGCAATTTCATCACGCTCAGTTCTTGCGGGATGAGTGAGCGCTGACTATCGGTCATCTCGAAGCAGCCAGTCAAAGGCATATTGCGATGTAATGGAAATCACTCATCTTTAGGGAGAGAAGACCGGACTGCGCTGCCATCATCGCGACAGGGCTAGTCCGAACGCGGCAGTTTCAAGGACAGCTTGATCACAACCAGATCGCGGATCAGGTCGTCACGCATTCCGGGATAGCTGATCCCGTAGTCTTGCCGATCGATCGAGAACTCCGCGTTTGCAGTGACCTCTTCCTTGCCGGCGCCGCTACACTGGGCGGCATAGAGGTCAGGCTCTGATGACGACTGCCGCTACGGTTCTGGACATTCTGCAGCTGAGCGATCCCCATCTATTCGCGGATCCGGCGGCGCGGCTGAAGGGTGTGCAGACCTACGAGACGTTTCGGCGCGCCCTGCAACACGCGCTGGCGTCGCAGGATCCGGACGTCATTCTTCTGACGGGAGACCTATCTCAGGATTGCTCAGCACAGACCTACGCGAGGATTCGGCAGTTGATGGAGCCGCTGAAGGTGCCGGTCTTCTGTATTCCCGGCAACCACGACGATCCGCAGCTGATGGCTGGCGAGCTCGGCCGCGGCCACTTCCACTATTGCGAGAACCTGCGACACGGGAACTGGCTGATCTGCATGCTCGACACTTGGGACGGCGCGCGTGGAGGCGGTCGCGTGGGTGAGGAACAGCTTGCAGCGCTCGGCGCGGAGCTCGAAAGCAGCGACGCCGAACACGTGCTCGTGTGCCTGCATCATCATCCGGTCCCGGTCGGAAGCGCCTGGTTGGATGCCGTTGGACTGGACGACGCCGACCAGCTGCTCGCGGTCATCGGCCGGCATCCTCGCGTGTGCGGCCTGCTCTGGGGTCATGTCCACCAGCGCTACGACGATCACGCCGGCGCCCTGCGGCTGATGGGCACCCCTTCGACCTGCTATCAATTCGTGCCCGGCCGCGACGACTTCGCCATCGACCGTCTCGGTCCGGGCTACCGCCGAATCCAACTTCGGGCCGATGGACGCATCGACACCGACGTGATGCAGCTGAAGCCCTGAAAACGAGCAAGAGCGAATCCCCGTTCGGTGGAGCTCGAGGTTTCGAGTCGAACCGATTTGCGCTAGGGCTGGGCGGTGTCTTCGTGGCCCGCGATTTCGACGAGGGTTGCCGCGATATCGGCGGCTTTGAAATCGCCTAACCCCGCTTCGGCCAGCGTCTTCCATGTCGAAAAATCGAGCGCGAGCCGGATTGCCGCCCGAACCCGGGTTCGTCGCGCGCCGCGAAGGTTGCGCCCTTGCGCCAGCACATCCACCATCGCGTCGATCTGCGGCCACCACGCCTGCGCCATCACGTCCGCGAGCGCCGGCACCAGCGACTCGTCGCGCAGCACGTTGCCGAGCATGTCCTGGTTGCCTCGATAGAAGCGGTACAACTCGTGAAGCGCGCTCAGCACACGTTGGGTCGTGTCGGAGATGGTCGCCCAAGCGGCGTGGTCGGGCGCGGGGTTGCGCGCCGCCCAGTGAGCGCTGCATGCCCCGATCATCTCGGCATCGTTGGCGAAGTGGTTGTACACGGTCATCCGACCGACCCCAGCCTTCTCGGCCACCTCGGTCACGGTGGTATGCGCCGGACCCACCGTGCGATGGAGCTCGACCAAGGCCTCGGTAATCTTCAAGCGGGTCCCCTCGAGGCGCTCGGCTCGCTTCTTGAGCCGGTAGGGCCGACGCTCGGTGCCAGGCTCTTTTTCGTTAGATGCCATGTATCGTGAATATATCGGCTAGCGCCCAGACTGTCCATGAGGAGTGCCTCAAGATGCTATAACTAGCTGAATTTTGATGTAAATATGCTGCGATTCCTGCAAATAAATCATTATACACTATGTACTTTCATTACTTGACGTTGCTCCCGGCGTAAGCTAGGGTCGAGGAAATTTGGATAGTCATTGTGTCTATCGAAAAGAAAGGACCTCCCATGACGGACGAACACCGACAAAGCAACATGGCACGCCGATTCCTCCAAGTCGGGATCGTGCTCTTCTTGCTCGGGCTGCTGACGGGCTTTGCCGTTCCGGCGGCCGCCAACCCCCGCATGGCGCTCTCGAGCCACCTCGAGGGGGTGATGAACGGCCTCTTTCTCTTGGCGCTGGGCGCGTTCTGGCACCGGGTGCATCTCGGGCTCGGCGCGCAACGCGTCGCCTTCTGGCTCGCCACCTACGGCACCTTCGCAAACTGGGGCACCACGCTGCTCGCCGCGATGTGGGGTGCCGGAGCCAAGATGATGCCATTGGCCGCCGCCGGCTACACCGGCACCTCAGCCCAAGAGCTAGTGATCGCGGTCGGGCTGCTTTCGCTGTCCTTCGCCATGCTCTTCGTGTGCCCCATGGTGCTCTGGGGGCTCCGGTCTCCGGCCAAGCGCGCAGCACCATCCGCCGCGATCAGCATTTCCTAATCTCGTGGAGTGCTCGTTGGAACGCACGAGACGATTCTGCACACCTAGGATAGTCTCTCGTGCACCTATTGGGCGGAGGGTTGGTCATGCGGAAATCGAGTGTTGGTGTGCTTCTTGTGGCAGTTGCTTGTGGATCGTCAGACGTCACGCCTGCGGACGATGTGCGAACACAGCTGGCGAGTCTGGCGCCTTGTGCAAACCTCGGCCACCGTGGAGCGGGACTGACGCGAGCAGGCCACCCTTTTCCAGAGAACTCGATTGTTTCTTTCCTGGAGGCCATGGATCAAGGCGCCGATGGAATCGATATCGATGCTCGCGGGCGACCGCCCCCTCTGGGATTCGCTCTTCCAGGCGGCTGACTATCTACCTCGCATCTTCGGCGCACACCGATATGCGCTCCTGCCGAAGCCCGAATTGCTACCGACCGTGCTTCTTGATTGGATGAGGCGACTGCTGACGTGCTGAGCGGCACCAACGCGAGTGCTGGGGTGTTGGATGTGAACATAGAACGGCAGCGAACCCATTCTCCCCTGCATCACCAAGGAACCCCGCGAACGAGCATGACACCCGCCCCCACCAGAACCAGAGCCAGAAGGACGTTCATTCGTCCCAAAACGGACGCGCGTCGTCGCTCGATCTGAGCGTCCGAGGAGCGAGGATCCGCCGCAATGGCCGCGGTCGCGCGCGGCCCCACGACGAAGTCGTGCACTGCGCTGACCAGCAGCACGGCAAGGAAAGCGCCCAGCTTCACGAGGACCGTCCTACCGAACGGAGACAGCAACCATTCGGTGCGACCGAAGTCCGACAGCCGGACGCCGCGCATC
>CAWFPD010000014.1:0-16468 GCA_963817725.1 uncultured delta proteobacterium | reverse complement strand
GAAAACTGCGGATTTCGGTGCGAATCAGGCAAGTACGGGGAATCACAGGAAACCGGATCCCGAGCCACCGGAATCAAAACACGAGGAAAAGCACTTTCGGGAAACCGTTTTGCCAAGTGGCAAAACCGAAGCCGAGACGGAGCAGGGGAGGGCGGACGTGGGAGATGTGCCCACCGCCGACACCCTGGGCAACCTGGCGCGCAAGGTTCTTTCGAGCTCGAGGCATGCCGAATCGCGTGAGCTGGCTCGCGCCGTCTTACGGCTCCTCACACAATGGAGCCGCGGCAAGTGACGATCGGGCCAAACGACCCACTCCAGGACAGGAAGCGCAATGCCGCATCGATGCCGAAAGAGCCGAAGGAAAGACGATGACCGTGAATCTCGTGCTCACCGACGTCGACGAGAGCTACGTCCTGGAGCTACAGAACTCGGTCCTGCGCCACGAGAAGCGCAAGCCCGACCCGGATGCGAACGTGACGTTGCGCGTCACGCATGGTCTCTTTCTCAAGATGCTGACCGGCAGCGCGGGCCTCAAGGACACCCTGTTCTCCGACGACTTGACCATCGAAGGAAGCCGCCTCGATCTGCTGTCTTTCTTCCGACTGATCGACAAGCCAACGGGGACTTTCGACATCGTGACTCCGTAGCTCGCGTGGATCCTGCCTTCAGCATCTGCTCCTCTTGCTTGCGTTGACGGTCTGCGTGCCGCCGCCGGCCGCTGCGGAGCCCGTTCCCGAAGAGCTCATCGCAGCTCGGTCGAAGCCCGAGGATTTCCTCGAGGCGATTCGATTGCTCGGCCGCCTCGGGAGCATTGCCGGAGCGCTACTCGCCGTGGATGTCGATCGGTCCGACCTCGTAGGGGTTGAAATCCTCGACCTCGGCAGCGCTCTTGGTGCCAGGCAGGATCTCGAAGCCGATTTCGAAGTCGACCATGGTCGATCCGAGCTTCTCGAGGACGGACGCGTCGCCGCGGACCTTCGCGGTGCCATCGGCGATTTGAGCCGCGAGCGGCTTCGCACCCATCATCGTCTGCTCCAAGTCCGCTCGGTTGATGGTGAGGGTGAGATCGGGGTCCTCGGCCTGATAGCCTTTGATGTTGGTGAGCGTGGCGTTCGAGAGCTCGATCGCGAACTGCTCTCCGTTGTCAGGCGTCAGCAGGTTGATCGTGAACTCCATGCCTTCGGCCTTTCGGCTATCCATCCTGATCCCGAGGAAGTCGAGAAAGAGCTCGGTCGACATGGCGCGTACGACGTCTGGGCCGGCGGACTTTGGCGATGTACCGGTTGGGATACCCGAGCGCAGCTCGAACGCACCCGCAAGGAAGCTGTTGCGCAGCCCGGTGTTCTCCTGTTGGTATCCGATCTGCTCGAAGACATCGGCAAGCAAGTCCTTCGCCTCTTGGTTTCGGGGCTGCGCCTGCACGAGCTTGTTCAGGATCTCTTGGGCGTAGCGGTACTTTCCTTCGTCATAGAGCGATTGACCTTTTTCCATAATCGCGTCGGCGCCACCCATCATCTCGACGTAAAGCGGTGCCGAGTCGGCCGGAGAAAGGGGAATCAGCGTAGCCGGATTGGCGTCCCAGTATCCGAGATAGCGATTGATCACGGCCCGGCTGTTGTGCTCGGGCGAGCCGTGGTAGCCGCGGTTGTACCACTGCTCGGCGATGCCCTTCGGCGTCTGATAGACGTTGTGGATCTGGTTGATCGTCACGCCCTGGTTTGCCAAGTGCAGCACCTGGTTGTTCATGTTCGCGTAGAGGTCGCGCTGCCCACGAAGCACTTCCTGCACGCGTTCGTTGCCCCAGCGCGGCCAGTGATGCGACGCGATCATCACCTCGGCCTGTTTGCCGTATCGGTAGAGCGCTTCATTGATGTACTTGGACCAGAGAAGCGCGTCCCGCACCAGCGCGCCGCGGAGCGTGTAGATATTGTGGAATACACCCGTGACGTCTTCGCCGGTCCAAAAGACCTTGCTCGCTGGGAACCAAGTCTGGATTTGAGCAGGCGCCTCGGCTCCCGGCGTGTTCTTGAACTCCATCTTCACGCCGTCCACGGTGTGAACCTCCACGTCCTTCTCGATGACGAGGGTGGGCGCGATGAGCCCCGAATCGCCGGCCGCAACGCCCTGGCCGAGCCCTTGTCCAACGTAGCCGAACGGGCTCGCGGGCAGGAGCACGCCGTACTGGTAGAAGAGCCGCCGATTCATGGCGTTTCCTGCGTAGACGTTCTCCGACACCGCGAACTGCATGAAGCCGCGGGGCGCGATGATCTTCACTTTCCCCGCCCGAACGTCCGCCTCGTCGACGATGCCGCGCACGCCGCCCCAGTGGTCGCCGTGCGAATGAGAGTAGACGACGGCTACCACCGGTCGTTCACCCAGGTGCTTGTCGACGAGCTCCTTCGCCGCGCGGGAGGTTTCTGCGGCCGTCAGCGGATCGAAGACGATCCAGCCCGTTTTGCCGGCAACGAACGTCATGTTCGCGAGGTCGAATCCGCGCACCTGGTAGAACCCGGGAATCACCTCGTAGAGGCCGTAGTTCATGTTCAGCTTCGACTGACGTTCGGTCGAAGGATGGATGCTCTCGAAATCCTCGCCCTCGACGAGCCAGTCGTAGCGCTCCATGTCCCAGGCGACGTTGCCTGCGTCCGCCATGATCTTCTTGTAGTCGGGTGCGGCGATGAAGCCCTTCGCTTGCTCCTCGAAGTCGCGGCGATCGCTCAAGGGAAGCGTCTTGCGGGCGTCTTTGAGCACGGCGACCGTGTGCTTCGAGGGCGCCTTGCCCTTCGGGTGGAAGTGGCCGATGGCCTCGCCCATGGGCTCTGCTTGAGCCGTAGCGGTTGTCCCATTCGCAGGTGCCTCGCTTGGCGTAGGCGTTGCGGGGGCGTCTGTCTTCGTGCTGCACGCAGCGAGTGCCACCGTCGCAGCGGTAGTAGCAAGGGCCAATCCAAATCTCATGACTTTTCTCCTGTGATCTCCCAGTGCCGTGATCATTCGACCCCGAACACCGCCGGGTTAGGCTTCCAGAAGACCAAGGTGGTGACCAGCTGCCACTTCGCTCCTTGGTCGGTTCGCAATGCGTTGTAGAAGCCGCTGTATCTCGTGGTCATCGCGAGGCGCGGACGCTTTGGCAGTCGAAGGTGCCGTCCCCAGCCGATCCCAACAGGCAGGGTCGCGCGGTCACCCGACTGCCTTTCCCAGTTGACCGTGACGATCGGCTCGTAGACCAAGTAGAAGAGCTTCGGTAGATTGTAGAAGAGAAAGTATTGGATCCACATCTGGTTCACGTCGGCCCGACTGCTGCTCTTTCCAACCGACCACTCGTTGCGCGCGATGAGCACCGTCACCCACTTCTTCGCGCTGATGCCCAGGGCGATCTCCGGGCCAAGCAGCCAGCGTCCTCTGCCGAGAAAATCATCGGTTGCGGATGGAGCTCCGACGAACGGTCCGACACCGACGTCGTAGAACTGCCCCTTCTTGCCCCTGATCTGCTTGGCGCCAAGCACCTCCAATCCGATGTCCCCGAAGCCCGTCGTTCGTCCGTTCGGATCGGGCGCGCCCGAGGCCTGGCGCCCAAAGGGCAGCGTCACCAGGGCGGGGATCGTGGTCCGCGTCAGGAGACTCCAGCCCCCCTTGAGCCGAACCGGGATGATCGGGGCGAGCACGAGGGCGTCCCCCACGCGTTTGTTCGGCGGGATGCCGAAGTTTGCGAAGTTGGCGACGGGGACCCGTGTGATCCCCGAGACCGGGTTTTCGGCCATTCGTGCGAACACGATGTCGGGGATGAAGGCTTGCTGAGGGTCGGTGGGCACTGTGTCAGGCCGGGCCGGCTCGACACCCTCCGCTTCCTCCGCTGGCTCGGTGGGACTTTCGGCCGAAGGTGGCTGGGAGAGGGCCGGGTGGCTCGTGAGCAACAACGACCCGATCGCGAGGGAGCAGAACGCCGCCAAGGGCCGCTGTCGATACCCACACATGCGACTTCCGAACAACGTCGAGTTGCTAGCACGGTTGAGTCTGGGAAATTGTCGACGAGGCTACAATCACATGCCAACCCGGACCTTGGAACACGGAATCCCTGGAATTCTCCATGGGCTCAGTGACGAGCTCCGAACCGCCCTCGAGGAGGCCGAAGTACGCGTCCGCTATCGAGACGGCGAGCGGATTCAGGCCCGGGGCGACAGAACGCGGGGACTTCGGATTGTGCGTGCCGGCGCCGTTCGAGCCGGGAACGTCGGGGCAGAGGGGGAATACCTCGTGCTGGGCGTTTTCGGGCCCGGTCAGACCTTTGGTGAGATGACTCTTTTCGCCGACCTGCCACGAACCTTCGACGTTTGCGCCTCGGGTCCGACCACCGTTGGGCACATCGACAAGGACCGCATGGACCGACTCCTGCAAGATCATCCGGAGCTCGCCCGAGTGTTCCTGAGGACCTTGTCGACCCAGCTCCACGCTGCGCTCGAGCTCGTCGAAGACCTCAGGAGGCTTTCAGTGACCGTTCACGTCGCGAAGCTGCTGTCCACGATGGCCAAGACGGAGAGAAACATGGCGAGTCTCGAAGTGACCCAGGAATCCTTGGGCAAAATCCTCGGGGTGACACGCATCGCCGTCGCTCGCGCATTGGATCGCCTCGAAGAAGACGGGTTGATCCGTCGAGGCTACGGAAAAATCGACGTCCCGGACGTGCCTTCCTTGCGGACGTGGGTTGCCGAGCATTCGAAGCTACCGACGCTGCGGTAACTCTGGTCGCGGACATCCGTTTAGCGGGGGACTCGCTGAGCGCAAGGTCCTGCACACGTTGCAGCCGCTCACTGGTGCAAGCACCACCCGGGTGCGGACTCCCACGCCGATTGTAGATAAGTGAACAATCTTCCCAAGGCAGCTCTGCTAACACTCCATCGCCTCCATTGGAAAGGGAAAGGCCGCTATGATCAAACGGACGCACTCCGTTCCCGGGCGGGCGACCAGGCACCTAACGTGGCCCGAGAGACCAGTCGCGGTCGCCGCACTCTGCTTGCTTGGCGTCGCGCCGCTGTTGCTCGCGGATAACCGCGCGCACGCCGAGCCTGCGGAGCAGGCGGAGGGGGAAGAGACTCCCGCGACGGAGCAAGCTCCGCGCATCCCGAGAAGCCTTGGCCAGGGTTGGAATTTCGAGCTTGGTACGTACTTCTGGGCGAGCTCGTTGAACGGCAACGCCACAGTCGCGGGTCAGAGCTTGCAGATTGAGGCGAGCTTCATCGACGTGGTCCAGGAGACCGACTCGCTCCTTGCGCTCGACCTCCTGTTCGTCGCGCGAAAAGGACGATGGGGCTTTTTGCTCGATCCGTGGTTCTTCAGGGCGGGCGGCGGAGCCACGGGACCCATGGGGAACGACTTCGATCTCACCGCTCGGATGCTGATCTTCGAGACGACGGGCTTCTATACGTTTTTCCAGAGGGCAGCGGGAAGGTCGGGCAAGACCACGATCTCGATCGACGCGATCTTGGGTCTGCGAATTTGGTGGATGGACCTGAGCGCCAGCGGGGCCGGGGGGCTCTTCGCGGAAAAGGGCTCGCAAGCCTGGGTCGACCCCCTTGCCGGAATGATTTTCCGATTCGATCTTGCGCGCGGCCATGTCCCGATTGTCGTTCGAGGCGACTTCGGCGGATGGGGCGTCGGTTCGAGCATCGCATGGGCCGCGACCGCGAGCGTCGGATACCGCTGGCTTCTCCCCCGTCTCGACATAGGGCTCGACCTGGCCTACCGAGCCCTCGGTCCGAACTATTCGAATAGCTCCAAGGGCATCGGCTGGGATGTCGTGATGCATGGCCCCGCTATCGCGCTCGTCTTTGGGTTCTGATGATGTCGCAGTATTTCCTGTCGTTCCTCAGAACGTCATCCGCGCCAAGATCATAGCCGGTGTTGTGACGAAGGCGACACTAGAGGAGGGAGTTCGAACTCTCTGCTGCTTCGCCGAAGGCTCGAATACGCGAGCCAGGGAAGGGAGCGGTGCGTGTCGCGCGCAGTGCGCGCGGCCCGAGCTCACGATCGCGCTTGACGTTCGTTGTGGGAAGGAAAGGCTCGGTTAGGCCGCACGTCGGGTGTAGCGATGATGCAGTCCGCCCACCATCGGGAGGGCGACGACCTTGCCTTCATCGATGGACTCGCGCGTGCGGAGCTCCGGAGCGTCCTTCGCAAAGGCACGTAGTTCGACCTCTTACTCTCTTACCCTGCAATACCCTGGAATCCCCCTGATTGCCCCGGGCTCTGGTCACTATTTGGTCACTGACTTCGTATCGCTCGGGCTCCATCGATCACTAGCCTGTGTCGCACCGAGACGTAGTGGTGGGGCCGTTCACTCGTCTAGGAAACGCGTCTGGAATTCCCGAGGCGTGACCCGACGCGGCGATACTCCGTTAGGGTGTCCACGCTCGCTAGGAGCTCGAGCTCACCCTCTGCCCAGGCCGCGAGGATTGTTGCCGGAGGCCCGGCGAAGAAGATGCCTGACATCAGGACGTTGGTGTCGAGGACGACTCTCATCCGCGACGACGGGATGCTCGGACTGCTTTCTTGATATCGGAGCGCTTTACTCCGGCCTTGCGGGCCTGACTTCGGACCTTGCGGGCGAGCGCCAGGAACTCTCGCCTGTCGGGCGCCTCGATCTTCTTCAGAATCACGACGTCGCCCTCACCCATGACGACGAACTGAGCACCCGGCTCGAGGCCGAGCTCCTTGCGAACCTCCTCGGGAATGACGATTTGCCCCTTGGACGAGAGCTTGGCAGTAGCAATATTCCCCATCAACAGTTCTCCGGCTGTTCTTACCAGTAAGATTGTAACCCTCCGCCAGGGTCTGCGCAACTGAGAACCCGGGTCTGGATCAGGCGGCTCCACACGGTAGAGGCGGTGCGACTCGAACCATCTTGGGAAGGCCCTGCTTCGCGTGATTCAGCGGCGATTGCACCGAAAGGTGTCGATGGAGAGACCTCGCTGAAACCCGGTGAATCTGAGTTGGCGGGCCCCAGCGGGACATGTGTCCCAGCTTTGCCTTGTTCGGGTGCGCCACGGCAGCGCGAGCGTCAGACCGAGAGCGGTTGAGGGCAATCGGCCGGCGGTTCCACCGATTGCGACGATTCACGGACGGTCCCGCGGGCGGATTCTGTTGGGACGCGGAGAACACGACGAAGCAAGCAGCGCGATCACGAGCGGCGGCTCCCTCGTCAGGCTACGCAGCCTCGGTAAGCGAAGCCGCAGGTAGAAGTTCTTCTCCGACGCTGGTAGTCTCGAGTCGCGAGGGGAGGCGCAAATGTCCAAGAGAAATACTTGGCTGCTGACAGCGGCAACCGTGGTCACTGTGACGGCCGTTCTGACCATTGCGGGTTCGCCCATATCGACGCGGGCAGAGCCAGAGTGGCCTGACGAGCGTGAGCTCGTCCGGGCTTACTTGGAGGCTGCGAAGTACGAGATGGCCGGGGAGCGCACGTCCACCCGATACGAGGAGAGTATCACAGCGTTGCGTGAGCGCGCGGCTCAGGCGGTGGAGGAAGTGAGTGGATTGCTCCTCGAAGGCAAGGGTAGTTTCGACAAGTGGCAGACAGTTCGCTTGGTCGGCGATTTTGGGGACGAAAGCGCCGTTCGGCTCCTTACCAGATTCGTTAGCCAACCATTGCCGAGTCCGAGGGTGACGGACGGCGCTTCGGAGCGCACCGACCCCGAGTACTCCGAAGAGTTCATGTCCAGGCTTCAGGCGGTTACATCGCTGGCGAGGATTTCATTGCACCGGCCTGAGCTAAAGGATCGAGTCATCTCAGATCTCATCGGGATTGCCGAGAGCATCCCCGAAATGAAACCCACCGCGTTGCGCAGACTTCGGGAACTTCTGGGTCCTGACTTCCAGTCGCTCCGCGCGCACTTCGGTCCAGAAGATGCGAAGTTCTTTGACTCGTACCTTCCTCCACCAGAATGGCAGGAAGTGCTCAGTCGTCGGATGCTCCGTGCCGAAGCAGAAGGCTTGAGGAGGCTACCATGAGATCCAACCCTGAAATCCTATCGAGCGTCTGCGTAGCCTTGGCCTGCTGTGTTTCCCTTGCCGCTTCCGTGGTCGACGCCAGCCACGCGCGCGCTGATGCCGACGACACGCTCTGCCAGGCGATTGCGGCAGCAAACGGGGGTCCGGTGGACTGGCCCGACGATGAGAACCCGTCGTCCGGTGTCTTCGACCATGTCTTGTACAGCCCTTGGTGGTTCAGCCAAGATGCACGAGACTACATTTCCGAGTATTTTGCGGGAGGACACGGCTGGGCCGACAAGGGCGATGTCCTAAGCTACAATCCAACGAATTACCGAATAGATACGCCGATCGGGCGGACCTACAATGGATATGCAAACATCGTCTACGCTGACATCGATGTTTACGACCCGCCGTTCGGACCAAAGCTCGATCGTGGTCGATCGGCCAACGACTTTGACTACTACGACACGTTCCTCAAGTGGGCTTCCGCCTTCGCGTATCGGGAGACGTTTAGGGTTGACGGGGATTGTGCGGCCAACTGCGGCGACCCAAACGACCCAAACGATGGCTGCATTATTGCGACAACCGAGGATCGCGTGCGGGCACGCAATGACCGTATTCGGCTCTGGCAGACCTTCTACTATGGCGTCGACGCGGTAAAAAGAGCGTCGACCATCATCCATGAGGTGCGTCATGCCGACGGCGTCAGCCACTCAGGCGATTGTCCGCGTGGCGGAAGCTGCGATCCGTACTGGACGCACAAAGGCGCCAACACGTATGAGATGCTGTGGGCGGCGGCTTACTACCACACACCGAGCGATCACCCATACATCGATCAGGCGCGCAGGGATCGCGCGGAGGCGATTTTCGAGGACGTGCGCCAGAACGGCTTCCCTCAGGCCAACACGCCCAACTGGATTCTCGAAAACTTCATCTTCATCAACTTGATCCCCGATTACTACTTGGAGTATGCAATATGTTCCGAAGATCCTTACGACACACATGCTTGCCTCATCTGCTGCTAGTCGCGGCGGCCAGTCTCAGCTGCGCCGCCCCCTTCGGGTGCAACTCGACAACCAACGGTGCCTCGACGGGATACTTGGGCTACATCTTCAGTCAAGCGTTCGAGGATGAGGTAAAATACCTCCACCTGCCCACGACCCCGGAGTTCCAAACAGCGTGCTACTACCAAGAGTTGCCCCCCGTCGGGGAGGTCGATTGGAGAACGACGGAGTTGGACCCGGAGCTCCAGCGCTCTGTCGCGGAGCTCATCGAGGACCAGGATGCGTGGGAACACTACGAATCGGACACGGTTGCGTCCAAGAAGCAAACTCGTCGAGTTTGCCTGGAGCGGCCTGGCCAGTCCGACTTCTGCTACTTCCCGGACGCTACGGTCTCTAGGTTCGACGCGTTCCTATGGCAGTTCTGGCTTGGCCCTGAATTGACGCTCTCCCCGCGGAGCTTGGCCTTGATCGAGGCGCTTCGAGCAGCGCATGAAGAGTGTTGGACGAAAGGAACCCCAGCGCCCGACTACGGAGTTACCGATTAGCCTCGATGCGCCGCGGTCTTGGGTGTTGTGCCCAGTGAGCGGAAGACAAACCATGCTCACCTTCAATGCTGGGTCGGCTGCTCGCGAACGAAACACCCGCGGTTCATTCCGATGCGCTTCAGACTTGGTGCTCGGGATGTCAACGCTCGTGCTCGCGTGAGAGAACCAAGTCGTGGTAGACGGCGAGTGTTGCCAGTCGTCGACGGACATGCCGGGAGCCGATCAGTCTGACCTGTCCAGATCTGAACCGCTCCTTCGCGAGCTTAACCAATTCCTCGAGCGCCTGATCCCGGGGATCGCTCAGGAGCTCGATCGATCCTGTCGATTCGCGGATGCGGACTCCACCGGGCAGGTTGTGGATGATATCGCCGCGGCTCGTAGGGACGCCGCGAGACCCCCCCCGTGCCAATGTCGCGTGAGACACTCCTAGGCTGAAGATTAATGAATCGGGGCGTGGGAGCATGGAGTCATGGTGCAGCAGGCAGAGATGGGAGCAGCCGTCCCGACGACGGCCGAGAGAGTACGTGATCTTCGACGGGAAGTCGCGGATCCTCAGGTCGTGGAAAAGGCCAAGCGTCGGCGTTTCAGCGCGTCGTACAAGTTGAAGATCCTCGAAGAGGTCGATCGGAATCCGCATCGAAGCGGCGCCATTCTCAGGCGCGAGGGCCTGTACAGCTCGCACCTGAGCGCATGGCGTAAGCAGCGCGACGAGGGCGCGCTCAAGGCGCTCGACAAGAAGCGCGGCCCCAAGGGCAAGAGCGCCGAGCAGGTTCAAATCGAGAAGCTCGCGCGTGAAAAGGCGCGGCTCGAGCGGGAGCTGTACAAGGCGAACGCGATCATCGACGCCCAAAAAAAGCTTGCCGAGATCTTGGGCGTGGATCTTCCGAAGATCACCGACCCCGACCCGGACAAGAACGAATGACCGTCTTGGTGCGCGAGCTCGGTGAGGTCGTCGGCGTCGCCCGGGCGTGCACGGCGCTCGGCGTGCCACGACCGAGCTACTACCGGCGCAGTCGTCCGGCGCGACGGCGCGCGGAAACGAAACGGCCGCCGCCGCCTCGCGCGCTCGGTCCGCGCGAGCAGCAAGAGGTGATCGAGGTGCTGCACTCGGAGCGCTTCGTGGACCACGCGCCGGCGCAGGTCGTCGCGGCGCTGCTCCAAGACGGCATCTACCACTGCTCGGCCCGCACGATGTACCGGATCCTGAGCGCCCGCGGCGAGGTCCGTGAGCGCCGAAATCGGCTTGTCCATCCGCGCTACCAGCGTCCCGAGCTCTTGGCGACGGGACCGAACCAAGTGTGGAGCTGGGATATCACCAAGCTTCGCGCCGCCCAGAAGTGGACCTACTACTACCTGTACGTGCTGCTCGACATCTACAGCCGCTACGCGGTGGGCTGGATGCTGGCGCACCGCGAATCGGGCGAGCTCGCCGCCGAGCTGCTCGAGCAGAGCATCCACAAGCAAAGCGTCGAGCCCGATCAAATCACCGTGCATGCCGACCGTGGCTCGGCGCCGACGAGCAAGACGCTCAAGCAGATGATGATCGACCTGGGGATCAAGCGATCGCATTCGCGGCCGCGGGTCAGCAACGACAATCCCTTTTCCGAATCGAACTTCCACACGGTCAAGTCGCGGCCCGACTACCCGGCGCGCTTCGGCTCCTACGAGGATGCTCGGAGCTTCTGCCGGCGCACCTTCGACTGGTACAACCACGAGCATCACCACTCGGGCCTCGTCATGCTGACGCCGGCAGAGGTGCACTACGGGCACGCCGAGGAAGTCTTGGCGCAACGCCAGCGCGTTCTCGATGCCGCCTACGCGGCCCACCCCGAACGATTCGTGAACGGTCCGCCCAAGGTCCCCTCGCTACCGCAGGCGGTCTGGATCAACCCCCCGGAGGACAAGAACAGGAGCGAGATCAAACTTCACTAAACTCGAAACTGGAGTGTCTCAAAGTCGTTGACACGTATCGACCAGGCGATGCCGTCTGGCACGCTGATCCCAGGATGTCCAACATGGCCCTACTGCAAACGTCCTTGGTCTGCGTCGCGATCTGCCTCGCCTCCCAGGCAGCGAGCGCCGCCGCCGATGCGACGGTTTCCCTGGAGGTACCCCGGCTGACTATCCCCGCGGTTCTGCAACTTCATGCGGTTCCACAAAGCGTTCCAAAGCTTCAAGAGCACGTTCCATCTCAAACGCTGCCGAGCGACTATGACAAAAACGTCAGGCGTGCTGGCCGCGGTCGAATCTTATTGGCAGCCGGAGTGCCGCTCTTGGTGTTTGGTACACCGCTGGTCGCATGGGCCGCGACGGCCGATGATTGCTACAGTCCAGGCGACGATTTGAGCGGTTCCGTAATCGCCGGCAGCGTGATGGTGGGGACCGGGTTCGTGCTGACGTCCGCAGGCATCGCGCAGCTCGTGAGGGCAGGGAAAAAGGCGCGGCGGAGCGACCAAGCACCGCCGCGCTTTCGCCATTGGGCGATCCCGATTGGGTTCGCATCGGGTTTGCTCTCTATCGGTGTGTTCCTCACTGGATTCATTGGCGGCTCGATCGGTTGCTACTCGTCCTAATGATAGTAGGCCCAGCATCGTGGATGCTCGATGGAGGATTCTGATGCCGTTTCGGTACAGCTTGGGTGTTCGGTACTCGACCTCTCTTCTTGCCGCCGCTCTCGTGCTTGCGTCTTGCGGCGAGTCGTCCGGCTCGTCGCTCGCGGGGCTTGGCGACGAGTTCGATATTGCAGCGCTATCTGACGTGGTTCTACGCCTTTGCGGCGACACCCAGTGCAGCGACTACTCCCAATCGGAGTGCGAGTTCTATCTGCGGTATGACAGCTTGACGTGGGCGCGACTGAGCGAAGAGCCGGACGTGTGCTTTGCTGCCCTCATGTCGGAGCTTCACTGCCTGGCCGAAGCAGGCTCGTGCTCCGAGACGAGCTGTTTCGCACCGGACGACGCATGTCAACTGGCAATGGAAGCTCCCGACATCTCGATTCCCGAGGCGCTCGAGCCCACTCGAGAGACGTGCGAGCGGTGGGCCGACTGCGACGTCGCACGGTTCGACGCCGAGCGCGACGAGGCGATCGCGGAGTGTCGAGCGGATCTCATCGCCCAAGCGGAGATCTATCAACAGGACAGCGGTCCCGCGTGCGCGCAGCGCTTCATCGACTTCGCCGCCTGCATCGGGCGCGCAGAGCTCTCATGTGATGCCGACGGAGACGACGAAGATGCGGCTTGCCCACAGGAGTCGGCCGCATTCTACAAAACGTGTTTCCCGGGAATCGCCCCGTAAGTCCAACTGGGCCTCTATTTATCCTCAGCATTCGAGGTGTTTGCCTTCATCGGACAAGACGCGGCCGGCTCACGGAGGGCTCGCGGAGCCGATGGTGACCTGGACCCGTCCACGAGGTTCGCCGGAGATTTCATAGTCGCCTTCGGCAATCAAGATTCCCGTCTGGGTCATCTCTGCGCGTGAACCATGCAAGAGCAACGGGAGAGAAGACTCGACCATCTGGCCTTCGAAGAAGGCCGGACACGACGCTTCGGCGCTTGCGAGGCCGATCTCCACGAAGCCGTCGCCGCTACCTTCCGGCGAAAAGCCAAACCGCATGATTGGGCAGCCGTCTCGTTGGACCGGAGTTTCTGCGCAAAGCACGCGTAGTAGCTCGTTGGGAAGCTCAGGTGGCGCAGGGCTGAAGCGGAAAATCGCTTGCTCCTCCGAGCACGCCCTTCCAGCATCACCTCCACACCCGAAGATCCCCGTCACCGCGATCACTAGGTAGAAAACCCGCCCATTCATAGATCTCTGTCGCTCTGTCTAAAGGGCAACATGCTACGTGTAAAGCGAGTCAATCGACTAGGTCACCCGATTCGTGCGACACTCCAGATTGTGCGATTGACGAGGTTGCGCCTGCGCGTGGGGCTTGGGGTGTTGCTCGGGCTTCTAGCTCTCGGCGTTGCGGCCTGTGGTTCAGGTGGTGATGCAAGCTTCTGTACGGAGGAGTACGACCCGTTGGGGCTATTCTGCGACTCCGAGGTGGAGCGAATCGACCTGGCAAGCGCTGAAGCGCTCGCCCGCAGCCAGGTGCCCAAAGATGCGCTGCTTTGGCAGATTCGAAGCAGTGCCACTCTCGGGTTGAATCCGGACGGCGCTGACTTCGCGTGGTCTTTCCTTTACTACCTGCCCGGAGCGGCTGAGCCCCCCGACGCTCGTTTCGTCAGCGTGCTTGCATACCCGCCCGACAAGAGCTTCGTGGAACGCGTTGACGCGGCGGAGTCACTAGCCTGCATTCCGGCAGAGGCGCTACCCGTCCTCGATTCTCAGCGGCTCGTCCATGATGCAATCCGCGCGTTCGAAGGGGAGGGACTGAGCGTCACACTTCCAGACGGGGGTCACCTGTACATGGTCATGTTCCATGCCTGCGACGCAGCGAGCCGGCCGCCGCTCCAATTCGTCCGATACCGCGACCGCGCCGCAGTGTTCAATGGCCAAAGCGAGATCGTTGGCATCACGGAGGCTCCTTTTTGAATGCATCGATGGCCGAAGCATTCGACCTGGCGCCCGCCTCTTGTCGACTCGCTGCGAATAAGCCGAAGGCGTTGAGCGCGGCAAGCGGGGATTGGGACATCTTCGATGTCTTACAATCCCACATCTTGCCCGAAGGAAGCCTGTCCCGAGCTGACGCTGGTTGTCGCCGGTGAGTCACTACCTGGCGCTTTCAGTCACAACCGCGACGCTTCCTGGCAAAAATGACGAGAAGCGACACGAAGTGTCGCGCGCGCGCCAACTAGTGTCGCGTTCACGCCAACCAGTGTCTCGCGAGTGACAACGAGTGCACTCCGAGCGCCAAGTCGCGACAGGTAGCGCCAAGTCGCGCCGGGCACGCGAAAGCCGGTGTCAGGCCGTCGGAATTGTCGTTTATTCTTCGCGTGCGAAAAAAAATGCTCCGCCCGGACAACTTTTCGGGGGGCAAAACCGATAACTAGAGTGATGGACGAACGGGAGAGATCCGATTTGACCGGGCGGCTGCGCGAGGCTGCCGAGAAAATGCCGTATCCGTACTTCCTTCTGCGCCTCGAAGACATCGAGGCGTGGTTGAAGGCGGGCTATTCCGTGAAGAGCGTGTGGCGAATCTACTCCGAGAAGAGCGTTCCGTTTCCAGGCTTGTATCGGTCGTTTCTTCGCTACTGCCGTCAGCACTGCAAGAGCGCTCCGCCTGCTAGGCGCAGGGCCCCGAAAGCGCCCGAGGCCGCACCGCGCAGACCCGTCAGTGTCCTGGGCCAGACGCGCTTTCCGCCGCCGCTCGATCGTCCGCCTGGGCTCACGCGAGAACAAATCGACAGCTTGATGGACCCTGACCGCCACCTGGACCCGAAGAGATGAGCGACTCCGTCAATCTGATCGTCACGACCAAGGCGGACCTACGCGAGATCATCCGTGATGCGCTTGCGGATGCGTTGAGCGATCAAAAAACGCCCGTCGCGGAGCTCATGAGCGCGGAAGAGCTCGGCAAGCGCATCCGTGTTCATGCACGAACGGTCCGCAACTGGGTGCTTCACGGTTGCCCGCACGTGCGGGCGGGCCGTAAGCTCCGTTTTCGAGAGCCCGATGTGTTGCAGTGGCTCGAGGAGCGGGGGTCGTGAGCAGCAGACGGAAGAAGAGTTGGCCGTCCGGCTTCTACTCGGACGGGTTCTCGTACCGCATGAAGATGGCGGATGGTCGCTTCGTCCGGCTTGGATCGAACGAAGCCCGAGCGCTCCGTAAGTTCCATCAAGCGCGGCGCTTGGAGGATGCCGGAGACTCGATCGACGCGGCTGCCAGCCCGCGTATGACACTTCGAGCCGTGGCCGAGCGATGGTTCGAAGCACAGCAGGCCGATGGCGTGCGCGACGTGGATCGGGACTTCGGGCGGTTCAAGAACCACGTGGACCCCTTGATTGGGAGTCGGCGGATCGGCGACATCGAAGCGCGTGATCTCCTGCTCATGATCCGAGAGCTGAAGCGTCAGAAGAGAGTCGACGGATCACCGCGTCATGCCGACGGGTCGATTGTAAACATCCTCGGTGTGTGCTCGAGCGTCTTCGAGCTCGCGATCCTCGAAGGCGCGATCGAGCACAACCCCGTCAAGCACATCCCAAGCCGAAAACGCCCGAAAAAGCGGGGTAAGGGCGGCGTTCCGTACCGGCACCATGAAGCCGTTGCCTTGATGACCGATCCACGAATCCCTCCGGACCGCAGGGTCCTGCACACGCTGCAGGCGCTGACGGGGATGCGCATCGGCGAAGCGTGCGGGCGCCGCTGGCGCGACTACGACCGGGAGACCCCGAGGCTCGGCGCGATGCATGTGTGGAGCCAGTACGACGACCAGCCGCTCAAGACAGGGCGTGCCGTCCACGAGAAAGAACGCTTCGTGCCGGTTCACCAGGCGCTCGCGAAGGCGCTTGCACAGTGGCGCCTGAGCGGCTTCACGGCGCTCTACGGCCGGCCTCCGACCGACGACGACTTCATCGTTCCCGATCCGTCGAGCATGGGCGCGAGGACACGCAGCAAAGCGGGCAAAGACCACCGCGGGGACGTAGAAGCTCTCGGCATCTACCAGCGCGGGAGGCTCACACACGGCGTCCGGCGCTGGTTCATCTCTGCGTGCCGCAACGCCTCGGCCCGCAGGGAGGTGATCGAGCTGATGACGCACAACGCGAAAGGCGAAGTGATCGACGCGTACACCTCGTGGGAGTGGTCGACGCTCTGCGACGAAATCAGCAAGCTCGAGGTCGATTTACACTCAACCAAGCTCGAAGTTTTGCCACTGGCAAAACGAGAAACACCCGAAATAGCCCCTGTTTCAGCGCAGGTTTTTGCCAGTGATTTTGCCACCCGAGATCAAAGCGAAATGATTCCGAGTGCTTATCAGTGGAGGCGGTGGGAATCGAACCC
>CAWFPD010000013.1:0-475491 GCA_963817725.1 uncultured delta proteobacterium | reverse complement strand
GCAGTTGGCCGCACAATCCCCGTCAACCCTAAACGTCTCCCGATACGCGAAGGCGGAAGCCCACTTGAGGAACGTGTCGTAGTAGTCAAAGTCGTTGGCCGATCGACCACGATCGAGCTTTGGTCCGAACGGCGGGTCGTAAACATCGATGTCAGCGTAGACGATGTTTGCATATCCATTGTAGGTCCGCCCGATCGGCGTATCTATTCGGTAATTCGTTGGATTGTAGCTTAGGACATCGCCCTTGTCGGCCCAGCCGTGTCCTCCCGCAAAATACTCGGAAATGTAGTCTCGTGCATCTTGGCTGAACCACCAAGGGCTGTACAAGACATGGTCGAAGACACCGGACGACGGGTTCTCATCGTCGGGCCAGTCCACCGGACCCCCGTTTGCTGCCGCAATCGCCTGGCAGAGCGTGTCGTCGGCATCAGCGCGCGCGTGGCTGGCGTCGACCACGGAAGCGGCAAGGGAAACACAGCAGGCCAAGGCTACGCAGACGCTCGATAGGATTTCAGGGTTGGATCTCATGGTAGCCTCCTCAAGCCTTCTGCTTCGGCACGGAGCATCCGACGACTGAGCACTTCCTGCCATTCTGGTGGAGGAAGGTACGAGTCAAAGAACTTCGCATCTTCTGGACCGAAGTGCGCGCGGAGCGACTGGAAGTCAGGACCCAGAAGTTCCCGAAGTCTGCGCAACGCGGTGGGTTTCATTTCGGGGATGCTCTCGGCAATCCCGATGAGATCTGAGATGACTCGATCCTTTAGCTCAGGCCGGTGCAATGAAATCCTCGCCAGCGATGTAACCGCCTGAAGCCTGGACATGAACTCTTCGGAGTACTCGGGGTCGGTGCGCTCCGAAGCGCCGTCCGTCACCCTCGGACTCGGCAATGGTTGGCTAACGAATCTGGTAAGGAGCCGAACGGCGCTTTCGTCCCCAAAATCGCCGACCAAGCGAACTGTCTGCCACTTGTCGAAACTACCCTTGCCTTCGAGGAGCAATCCACTCACTTCCTCCACCGCCTGAGCCGCGCGCTCACGCAACGCTGTGATACTCTCCTCGTATCGGGTGGACGTGCGCTCCCCGGCCATCTCGTACTTCGCAGCCTCCAAGTAAGCCCGGACGAGCTCACGCTCGTCAGGCCACTCTGGCTCTGCCCGCGTCGATATGGGCGAACCCGCAATGGTCAGAACGGCCGTCACAGTGACCACGGTTGCCGCTGTCAGCAGCCAAGTATTTCTCTTGGACATTTGCGCCTCCCCTCGCGACTCGAGACTACCAGCGTCGGAGAAGAACTTCTACCTGCGGCTTCGCTTACCGAGGCTGCGTAGCCTGACGAGGGAGCCGCCGCTCGTGATCGCGCTGCTTGCTTCGTCGTGTTCTCCGCGTCCCAACAGAATCCGCCCGCGGGACCGTCCGTGAATCGTCGCAATCGGTGGAACCGCCGGCCGATTGCCCTCAACCGCTCTCGGTCTGACGCTCGCGCTGCCGTGGCGCACCCGAACAAGGCAAAGCTGGGACACATGTCCCGCTGGGGCCCGCCAACTCAGATTCACCGGGTTTCAGCGAGGTCTCTCCATCGACACCTTTCGGTGCAATCGCCGCTGAATCACGCGAAGCAGGGCCTTCCCAAGATGGTTCGAGTCGCACCGCCTCTACCGTGTGGAGCCGCCTGATCCAGACCCGGGTTCTCAGTTGCGCAGACCCTGGCGGAGGGTTACAATCTTACTGGTAAGAACAGCCGGAGAACTGTTGATGGGGAATATTGCTACTGCCAAGCTCTCGTCCAAGGGGCAAATCGTCATTCCCGAGGAGGTTCGCAAGGAGCTCGGCCTCGAGCCGGGTGCTCAGTTCGTCGTCATGGGTGAGGGCGACGTCGTGATTCTGAAGAAGATCGAGGCGCCCGACAGGCGAGAGTTCCTGGCGCTCGCCCGCAAGGTCCGAAGTCAGGCCCGCAAGGCCGGAGTAAAGCGCTCCGATATCAAGAAAGCAGTCCGAGCATCCCGTCGTCGCGGATGAGAGTCGTCCTCGACACCAACGTCCTGATGTCAGGCATCTTCTTCGCCGGGCCTCCGGCAACAATCCTCGCGGCCTGGGCAGAGGGTGAGCTCGAGCTCCTAGCGAGCGTGGACACCCTAACGGAGTATCGCCGCGTCGGGTCACGCCTCGGGAATTCCAGACGCGTTTCCTAGACGAGTGAACGGCCCCACCACTACGTCTCGGTGCGACACAGGCTAGTGATCGATGGAGCCCGAGCGATACGAAGTCAGTGACCAAATAGTGACCAGAGCCCGGGGCAATCAGGGGGATTCCAGGGTATTGCAGGGTAAGAGAGTAAGAGGTCGAACTACGTGCCTTTGCGAAGGACGCTCCGGAGCTCCGCACGCGCGAGTCCATCGATGAAGGCAAGGTCGTCGCCCTCCCGATGGTGGGCGGACTGCATCATCGCTACACCCGACGTGCGGCCTAACCGAGCCTTTCCTTCCCACAACGAACGTCAAGCGCGATCGTGAGCTCGGGCCGCGCGCACTGCGCGCGACACGCACCGCTCCCTTCCCTGGCTCGCGTATTCGAGCCTTCGGCGAAGCAGCAGAGAGTTCGAACTCCCTCCTCTAGTGTCGCCTTCGTCACAACACCGGCTATGATCTTGGCGCGGATGACGTTCTGAGGAACGACAGGAAATACTGCGACATCATCAGAACCCAAAGACGAGCGCGATAGCGGGGCCATGCATCACGACATCCCAGCCGATGCCCTTGGAGCTATTCGAATAGTTCGGACCGAGGGCTCGGTAGGCCAGGTCGAGCCCTATGTCGAGACGGGGGAGAAGCCAGCGGTATCCGACGCTCGCGGTCGCGGCCCATGCGATGCTCGAACCGACGCCCCATCCGCCGAAGTCGCCTCGAACGACAATCGGGACATGGCCGCGCGCAAGATCGAATCGGAAAATCATTCCGGCAAGGGGGTCGACCCAGGCTTGCGAGCCCTTTTCCGCGAAGAGCCCCCCGGCCCCGCTGGCGCTCAGGTCCATCCACCAAATTCGCAGACCCAAGATCGCGTCGATCGAGATCGTGGTCTTGCCCGACCTTCCCGCTGCCCTCTGGAAAAACGTATAGAAGCCCGTCGTCTCGAAGATCAGCATCCGAGCGGTGAGATCGAAGTCGTTCCCCATGGGTCCCGTGGCTCCGCCGCCCGCCCTGAAGAACCACGGATCGAGCAAAAAGCCCCATCGTCCTTTTCGCGCGACGAACAGGAGGTCGAGCGCAAGGAGCGAGTCGGTCTCCTGGACCACGTCGATGAAGCTCGCCTCAATCTGCAAGCTCTGACCCGCGACTGTGGCGTTGCCGTTCAACGAGCTCGCCCAGAAGTACGTACCAAGCTCGAAATTCCAACCCTGGCCAAGGCTTCTCGGGATGCGCGGAGCTTGCTCCGTCGCGGGAGTCTCTTCCCCCTCCGCCTGCTCCGCAGGCTCGGCGTGCGCGCGGTTATCCGCGAGCAACAGCGGCGCGACGCCAAGCAAGCAGAGTGCGGCGACCGCGACTGGTCTCTCGGGCCACGTTAGGTGCCTGGTCGCCCGCCCGGGAACGGAGTGCGTCCGTTTGATCATAGCGGCCTTTCCCTTTCCAATGGAGGCGATGGAGTGTTAGCAGAGCTGCCTTGGGAAGATTGTTCACTTATCTACAATCGGCGTGGGAGTCCGCACCCGGGTGGTGCTTGCACCAGTGAGCGGCTGCAACGTGTGCAGGACCTTGCGCTCAGCGAGTCCCCCGCTAAACGGATGTCCGCGACCAGAGTTACCGCAGCGTCGGTAGCTTCGAATGCTCGGCAACCCACGTCCGCAAGGAAGGCACGTCCGGGACGTCGATTTTTCCGTAGCCTCGACGGATCAACCCGTCTTCTTCGAGGCGATCCAATGCGCGAGCGACGGCGATGCGTGTCACCCCGAGGATTTTGCCCAAGGATTCCTGGGTCACTTCGAGACTCGCCATGTTTCTCTCCGTCTTGGCCATCGTGGACAGCAGCTTCGCGACGTGAACGGTCACTGAAAGCCTCCTGAGGTCTTCGACGAGCTCGAGCGCAGCGTGGAGCTGGGTCGACAAGGTCCTCAGGAACACTCGGGCGAGCTCCGGATGATCTTGCAGGAGTCGGTCCATGCGGTCCTTGTCGATGTGCCCAACGGTGGTCGGACCCGAGGCGCAAACGTCGAAGGTTCGTGGCAGGTCGGCGAAAAGAGTCATCTCACCAAAGGTCTGACCGGGCCCGAAAACGCCCAGCACGAGGTATTCCCCCTCTGCCCCGACGTTCCCGGCTCGAACGGCGCCGGCACGCACAATCCGAAGTCCCCGCGTTCTGTCGCCCCGGGCCTGAATCCGCTCGCCGTCTCGATAGCGGACGCGTACTTCGGCCTCCTCGAGGGCGGTTCGGAGCTCGTCACTGAGCCCATGGAGAATTCCAGGGATTCCGTGTTCCAAGGTCCGGGTTGGCATGTGATTGTAGCCTCGTCGACAATTTCCCAGACTCAACCGTGCTAGCAACTCGACGTTGTTCGGAAGTCGCATGTGTGGGTATCGACAGCGGCCCTTGGCGGCGTTCTGCTCCCTCGCGATCGGGTCGTTGTTGCTCACGAGCCACCCGGCCCTCTCCCAGCCACCTTCGGCCGAAAGTCCCACCGAGCCAGCGGAGGAAGCGGAGGGTGTCGAGCCGGCCCGGCCTGACACAGTGCCCACCGACCCTCAGCAAGCCTTCATCCCCGACATCGTGTTCGCACGAATGGCCGAAAACCCGGTCTCGGGGATCACACGGGTCCCCGTCGCCAACTTCGCAAACTTCGGCATCCCGCCGAACAAACGCGTGGGGGACGCCCTCGTGCTCGCCCCGATCATCCCGGTTCGGCTCAAGGGGGGCTGGAGTCTCCTGACGCGGACCACGATCCCCGCCCTGGTGACGCTGCCCTTTGGGCGCCAGGCCTCGGGCGCGCCCGATCCGAACGGACGAACGACGGGCTTCGGGGACATCGGATTGGAGGTGCTTGGCGCCAAGCAGATCAGGGGCAAGAAGGGGCAGTTCTACGACGTCGGTGTCGGACCGTTCGTCGGAGCTCCATCCGCAACCGATGATTTTCTCGGCAGAGGACGCTGGCTGCTTGGCCCGGAGATCGCCCTGGGCATCAGCGCGAAGAAGTGGGTGACGGTGCTCATCGCGCGCAACGAGTGGTCGGTTGGAAAGAGCAGCAGTCGGGCCGACGTGAACCAGATGTGGATCCAATACTTTCTCTTCTACAATCTACCGAAGCTCTTCTACTTGGTCTACGAGCCGATCGTCACGGTCAACTGGGAAAGGCAGTCGGGTGACCGCGCGACCCTGCCTGTTGGGATCGGCTGGGGACGGCACCTTCGACTGCCAAAGCGTCCGCGCCTCGCGATGACCACGAGATACAGCGGCTTCTACAACGCATTGCGAACCGACCAAGGAGCGAAGTGGCAGCTGGTCACCACCTTGGTCTTCTGGAAGCCTAACCCGGCGGTGTTCGGGGTCGAATGATCACGGCACTGGGAGATCACAGGAGAAAAGTCATGAGATTTGGATTGGCCCTTGCTACTACCGCTGCGACGGTGGCACTCGCTGCGTGCAGCACGAAGACAGACGCCCCCGCAACGCCTACGCCAAGCGAGGCACCTGCGAATGGGACAACCGCTACGGCTCAAGCAGAGCCCATGGGCGAGGCCATCGGCCACTTCCACCCGAAGGGCAAGGCGCCCTCGAAGCACACGGTCGCCGTGCTCAAAGACGCCCGCAAGACGCTTCCCTTGAGCGATCGCCGCGACTTCGAGGAGCAAGCGAAGGGCTTCATCGCCGCACCCGACTACAAGAAGATCATGGCGGACGCAGGCAACGTCGCCTGGGACATGGAGCGCTACGACTGGCTCGTCGAGGGCGAGGATTTCGAGAGCATCCATCCTTCGACCGAACGTCAGTCGAAGCTGAACATGAACTACGGCCTCTACGAGGTGATTCCCGGGTTCTACCAGGTGCGCGGATTCGACCTCGCGAACATGACGTTCGTTGCCGGCAAAACGGGCTGGATCGTCTTCGATCCGCTGACGGCCGCAGAAACCTCCCGCGCGGCGAAGGAGCTCGTCGACAAGCACCTGGGTGAACGACCGGTGGTAGCCGTCGTCTACTCTCATTCGCACGGCGACCACTGGGGCGGCGTGCGCGGCATCGTCGACGAGGCGGACGTTCGGGCGGGGAAAGTGAAGATCATCGCGCCCCGCGGCTTCATGCAGTTCGCGGTGTCGGAGAACGTCTACGCAGGAAACGCCATGAATCGGCGGCTCTTCTACCAGTACGGCGTGCTCCTGCCCGCGAGCCCGTTCGGCTACGTTGGACAAGGGCTCGGCCAGGGCGTTGCGGCCGGCGATTCGGGGCTCATCGCGCCCACCCTCGTCATCGAGAAGGACGTGGAGGTTCACACCGTGGACGGCGTGAAGATGGAGTTCAAGAACACGCCGGGAGCCGAGGCGCCTGCTCAAATCCAGACTTGGTTCCCAGCGAGCAAGGTCTTTTGGACCGGCGAAGACGTCACGGGTGTATTCCACAATATCTACACGCTCCGCGGCGCGCTGGTGCGGGACGCGCTTCTCTGGTCCAAGTACATCAATGAAGCGCTCTACCGATACGGCAAACAGGCCGAGGTGATGATCGCGTCGCATCACTGGCCGCGCTGGGGCAACGAACGCGTGCAGGAAGTGCTTCGTGGGCAGCGCGACCTCTACGCGAACATGAACAACCAGGTGCTGCACTTGGCAAACCAGGGCGTGACGATCAACCAGATCCACAACGTCTATCAGACGCCGAAGGGCATCGCCGAGCAGTGGTACAACCGCGGCTACCACGGCTCGCCCGAGCACAACAGCCGGGCCGTGATCAATCGCTATCTCGGATACTGGGACGCCAATCCGGCTACGCTGATTCCCCTTTCTCCGGCCGACTCGGCACCGCTTTACGTCGAGATGATGGGTGGCGCCGACGCGATTATGGAAAAAGGTCAATCGCTCTATGACGAAGGAAAGTACCGCTACGCCCAAGAGATCCTGAACAAGCTCGTGCAGGCGCAGCCCCGAAACCAAGAGGCGAAGGACTTGCTTGCCGATGTCTTCGAGCAGATCGGATACCAACAGGAGAACACCGGGCTGCGCAACAGCTTCCTTGCGGGTGCGTTCGAGCTGCGCTCGGGTATCCCAACCGGTACATCGCCAAAGTCCGCCGGCCCAGACGTCGTACGCGCCATGTCGACCGAGCTCTTTCTCGACTTCCTCGGGATCAGGATGGATAGCCGAAAGGCCGAAGGCATGGAGTTCACGATCAACCTGCTGACGCCTGACAACGGAGAGCAGTTCGCGATCGAGCTCTCGAACGCCACGCTCACCAACATCAAAGGCTATCAGGCCGAGGACCCCGATCTCACCCTCACCATCAACCGAGCGGACTTGGAGCAGACGATGATGGGTGCGAAGCCGCTCGCGGCTCAAATCGCCGATGGCACCGCGAAGGTCCGCGGCGACGCGTCCGTCCTCGAGAAGCTCGGATCGACCATGGTCGACTTCGAAATCGGCTTCGAGATCCTGCCTGGCACCAAGAGCGCTGCCGAGGTCGAGGATTTCAACCCCTACGAGGTCGGACCGATCGACATCCACGGCGAGTAGCGCTCCGGCAATGCTCCCGAGGCGGCCGAGCAATCGAATCGCCTCGAGGAAATCCTCGGGCTTCGACCGAGCTGCGATGAGCTCTTCGGGAACGGGCTCCGCAGCGGCCGGCGGCGGCACGCAGACCGTCAACGCAAGCAAGAGGAGCAGATGCTGAAGGCAGGATCCACGCGAGCTACGGAGTCACGATGTCGAAAGTCCCCGTTGGCTTGTCGATCAGTCGGAAGAAAGACAGCAGATCGAGGCGGCTTCCTTCGATGGTCAAGTCGTCGGAGAACAGGGTGTCCTTGAGGCCCGCGCTGCCGGTCAGCATCTTGAGAAAGAGACCATGCGTGACGCGCAACGTCACGTTCGCATCCGGGTCGGGCTTGCGCTTCTCGTGGCGCAGGACCGAGTTCTGTAGCTCCAGGACGTAGCTCTCGTCGACGTCGGTGAGCACGAGATTCACGGTCATCGTCTTTCCTTCGGCTCTTTCGGCATCGATGCGGCATTGCGCTTCCTGTCCTGGAGTGGGTCGTTTGGCCCGATCGTCACTTGCCGCGGCTCCATTGTGTGAGGAGCCGTAAGACGGCGCGAGCCAGCTCACGCGATTCGGCATGCCTCGAGCTCGAAAGAACCTTGCGCGCCAGGTTGCCCAGGGTGTCGGCGGTGGGCACATCTCCCACGTCCGCCCTCCCCTGCTCCGTCTCGGCTTCGGTTTTGCCACTTGGCAAAACGGTTTCCCGAAAGTGCTTTTCCTCGTGTTTTGATTCCGGTGGCTCGGGATCCGGTTTCCTGTGATTCCCCGTACTTGCCTGATTCGCACCGAAATCCGCAGTTTTCGATTCCCACCGCCTCCACCAAACAAGCGCAATGATTGCCGCGGGTTAGCGTTCTGAGAAACGCACATGTCATAAGAAATGTCATAAATCCGCCCCGGCGACCGCTCCGGATCGACCTTCAAACAGCTCACCGCTTCGCAGAGCGCCGGCCACTCCCACGCGGTGTAGACGTCGATGATCGCGCCGCGCGCGTTGTGCGTGATTTGCTCGAGGACATCGCTCCGAGCGCCGCTGCTTCGTGCTGCCGAGATCATGAACCGCCGGAGCGCGTGGGAACCTTTGTTGGGCACACCGATTTGCTCCGCGTCGCGCTTGTGTGCCTTCGTCGCTTGGGACTGCGTGCGCGCGGCCATGTTTCTCGGGTCCGGCACGATGAAGTCGTCTGGTCTCGGTGGACGGCCGTAGACCGCCTCGAAGCCCTCCCCGTGCCAGCACCCAAGGACCTTTTCGAGCTCCGGGTGCACGGGCACCATGCGCTCCTTGCTGTCGCCGCTCTTCGCGGTCTTGAGCGGCTGGTCGTCGTACTGGGTGTGGACGCGCAGTGAGCCGAGTGGCTTTGCGTCAGGCGACCAGTCGCGCCAGCGCCGACCGCAGGTCTCCCCGATGCGCATCCCGGTAAAGAACTGTAGCGCGTAGAGGACCCGGCGATCCCAGCCGATCCGTGGGTCGATGAGCAGCGCCAGGGCTTCGCTCCGCGTGTAGGTCTGACCGCCGCCGGCGCCGGACGACGGCAGCCCATCGCGAGGCGTCTGTGAGACCGGATTGACCTCCACCGCGCCCTCGAGGACGGCGAGCCGAAAGATCGACGAGACGATGCCGATGCAGTTGCGCACCGACTTCGGCGAGATCTCACCCCGCGCAATCAGCGTCTCGCTGAGCTCGAGCACTGCGAGCGGCTTGATGTCACCGACGGGCGCGGAACCGATCCGCGGGGACACGTGACGCCGGTAGCTCGCGTATTCGCGATCGGCGTTTCGTTTTCCGATTCGCCTTTGGCGTGCATTCCAGCGCTTGGCGTAGGTGTCGAGATGCGTGCGCGGGCTTGCGTCGCGATTCACCTGAACGCCCTTGGCGGCCTCACGCTTTCGACGCGCGAGGAGTCGCACCGCGGCTTGCTTGTTCGTGCCCGCGTGCTCGACGCGCCACTTTCCTTCGGCGTCTTTGTATTGCACGCGGTATCGCTGTGCGCCCTCGTCATACGTCACGCCCTTGGGAAGCAATTTCCTAGCCACCACGATCCTCCAACCACGCGATCACCGCATCCTCCCGAAACCGAAGCGCACGCCCCGCTCGCACGCATGGACAATCGTTCCGAGACACCCATTTGCGCACGGTGTCGGCGCTGACGTCAAGCCGTGCTGCCAGCTCCTTCGTAGAAAGCAGCTCGGGGATCCGCTCGTAGCGCGCCACCGCCTCGCTGACAGCATCACGAATGATCTCCCGCAGGTCGGTTCTGGTCGTGACGATGAGTGCGTCAGGCATTTGCTTTCTCTCGGCCGCACGGCCCCGCCGCCCGGTCACAGATCGGATTTCTCCACTTCGTCCTCATATCTAGGTTATCGGTTTTGCCCCTCGAAAAGTTGCTCGAGGCGAGAGAGTCCTTCTCAGCGCCGAGGCGTATGAAGGGGTTTGACCGCTGCAACGAAGAAGGCGCTACTTGGCGTTTCTTGGCGCCGTCCGTCGCGCGATGTCGCGGCTTGGCGTCGGTTAGCGCCATGTGGCGCGTTTTCTGGTAAGGGCGCCATCGGGCGACAGTTGGTGTCGCGCAAGCGCCAACCAGCGCCTTTTGACGACAGGTAGCGCCGTTCGGCGCCAACGAGGGACACAACTTGTTCAGGCAAGATGTGGGATTGTAAGACATCGAAGATGTCTCAATCCCCGTTTGGCGCGCTCAACGCCTTCGGCTTATTCGCGACGGGGAACCGGCAGGGTAGAGTCGAAGTGGTGCTCGAGTTTCTGGCAGATATCCTCGTGGAGCTAGTCGGCAGCCTGATCCCGCCACGCTTTGGCATGGTCTTCTTCGCCCTCGTCTTCTTCGCGGCGGCCGCCGTCTGCTTCGGATTCGGAGCGTGGTTCATCTACCGGGCAATCGTAGAAGAGACCGAACGTGCTCTAGCCGCCTTGACGCTGCTTGCTTGGGCCATGGCTTGGGCTCTCGCTCTGCTCGGCTGGAGGCTGCTGAATGATCATCGCCAGCCCTAGTCACGTCATTCGTGAACGTAGGCCCAGCTATCGAGCCGCTCGACCCAGCCCCTACGCCGCTCGTCCTTGGCACATGTCAACGCGTGTTTTAGAGTCGGGATAGCTTATGTTGCGCACTGCTCTCTTGTCCCTCGTCCTTGCCCTACTCAATGGATGTTCGGTCGACTGCAACACGACACTCGGAGACCTCGCCTGGGTGCATCGGAACGAGGACGGTTTCAGAGACGTGGTCAACGTGCTCGCGAAACCGGATGTGCTTTGCCAGTCCCAGGACTATGCCGCCGATACGAGATGGGTGCGTAAGAGGCTCGCGCTTTCACCACCGCGCTGGGACGCTTTTCGAAGCTTGCTCGACGAGCCTGAGCTCGTAGCCGTATACGAGTCAGACGCCGTCTCGCCTGGTAGCGAGCAGGAGTGCTTTGGCGAACCCCGGAGGTGCTACGATGTGGGGTTCACGGTCGCCAACCTCGAGTCTCAGCCCTCGTACGTGATTCAGATTCCGCCGTCGACCCAGCCCTGGACCGCCGAGACAAACGCACTGATCGATACCTTCCAAGTCGTTTGGGAAGACTGCATGGAGAACGGCGAGCGGTTCGAGTTTTCGTGCCCGTAGGTAGGCAGTCATTCAGTCCAAACACCCCCACCGCCTCGCACAGCGGTCAACTGGCGCCGCCACGACTGAAGCCCGGGTCTAGCGAACGCGCTCGAGCCAGTACCCGGGCTTTCGTTTCGTGTGTGCAAACGCGATCACGACAATGCAATCGGGCAGATTTGCGGTGAGAACCTTATAGGGAAACTGATGGAGCAGATGACGGCGAACCGTCATCGATTCAGTCGCCGTCTCGACCGCGCCAGCGTCCGGGAACTGGCGAGCGTGGTGCACGATCGCGCGGTATTCGAGGGCCAGCGCCTCTGCAAATGCCGGAGCTTTCCCCCGATACCACCGCAGCGCGTCGGCGAACTCCTGCCGCGCCTCGGCAAGAACCCGAAGCTTTTTCATGCGCCTTTGAGGATGGACGAGATTTCTTCGTTGACCTCATCCCAGTCGTGCAGGACGGCCGTACCGTCTGCGAGGCTCTTCAGACGCCGCGCGACTTCCTCTCGCCAGGCGGCCTCGACCTCTTCAGGAGACGCGATCCCTTCGGAGCTCGAAAGCTCAGCGACAACGAGCGCTCGATCCTTCGGGTCGAGCTTGAACGCCTCTTCAAGAATTTTTTCGACTGGCCAGCTCACGCGGATAGTGTACCTGAGACACCTCTACCCTGCACCTGGCACGCATCGACGCTGGAGATCGTACGAAAGTCGGGCTTCACGACTTCGAACGCTCATCCTTCGCTGCGCTACACACATCGAACATCGCGCCGATCTCTGCGAGCTCCCGATTCACATCCGGGATTTGTGACATTGTCATAAGAATGTCCGGTAACGCGTTTTGCTCGCGTTCTTTGGACGTGTTCTCCTCGATACCTGTCCGCGAAACCGTTCGAGAATCGTCGGAGTCGGGTGAGCTCCCGGCTGTTCGATTCCCACCGCCTCCACCAAACAAGCGCAATGATTGCCGCGGGTTAGCGTTCTGCCTCTTATGACAAATGTCATAAATGGTCCCGCTGATCGGGCGAAATCGACTCTGCGGCCATCGCCTACCCACCGAACACCACGCCGCGCCGCTCACTCGACCGTGGCTAGCCCACTGCCACCAAGAGCGGCTCCCGCGGTTCGTCGACTTCGCGACAACCATCCCACCATGGCCAAGGTAGCCACAATCTGAGCCAGAATGACGAGCGTCAACACGGTAACCTGTCCAGCCAGCTGGGCTTCGATTCCGACGACTTGGGGAAAGAACATGCTCACATTGGCCACGTTGAAGCCGATGATCGCAAGCAGCAGCCATCGGGACCCGCGGTAGACGCGCCAGCATGCAATTCCGAACCCCAGCTCGAGCAGGAAAGCCAGCACGGGAACGCTGCCGTAGAACCCGGCACCCAATTTGTTCGTTTCGAGCCCGGGCGCGACCGCAATGTCGGGACTATGAGTCGCTAGGTCGAGGACCAGGTGAGACGCTATACCGAGCGCGACGGCGATTGCGGTTTCTGGCTTTCCAAGGGCATACCGAATCAACGTCCAAGCAACGATGGCAAAGACCAATGTCGTGGCAATCGAGTGGGACCACGGCATGTGCAGAAGGTGAATGTTCTGCACCGAGTGAACGGTGTCGTCTGTCGTGGTTATTTCAATGCCAAGAAGGTTCAAGGCCACCCATAGAAGCTCAACCGCCTGAACCGCCAACAAGATGAAGGCCATTCGGACAGTCGGGTATCGGCGCTTGAGCACCAGTGCAGTCGCGGCGTGATTGATCGCAAACATCGTCTAGCTCCTTTTCTTGAGCGGTTAGCGATTGCTAACCCTTGGATCAAAAAAACTCCCTAGCACTCTGCCAGGGCCAGAATCCGTTCTGTAAACGACTCAGCCCAATCGGTGGCTGGACGCTCGAGTAGCCCGAGGAACCACATCCGTGAGAGCTGCTGTATCCCGCCGATGATGATTGCCGAGGTGAGATCGATGTCGAGCTCATCGCTGATCTCTTCCCGATCGATTGCCGAGGTCAGCATCCGGTTGATCTGCTCGATGAATGTGTCGCCGCCGACGTCGTCCTGAACCTCGGGCCAGAAGTGTTGGATGTTGTCGGAGAGATAGATCACGACTTCGGGAGCGGTCTCGAACTTCCTGAAGAACGTTGAGCTGTACGCGGCAAACTGGGTCGCGAACGATTCGAACTCGCCAACGACGACTTTTTCGAGGGCGGAGTGGAGCCAGCGGTAGCAGAAGACGAACAACTCGCGCGCCAGCGCATCCTTACTCTCGTAGTGCTTGTAGAGCGCCGGATTCGAGAGCTTCGCAACTGCGCCGATGTCGCGAATGCTCGTTTCACAAAGACCCTTCTCGGTGAACAATCGAAGTGCCGCATGCAAAATGCGTTGCTTGCCTCGCGCGGCGCCTGGTGCGAACTCTATGCCGTGTCTGGTCATGGTTGGACCTCGCCCTGTTCGATCGGAGGTTAGCGATTGCTAACCTGGGTGTCAAGGGCTTCCTCATCGCTTTCAAGCGGGGTAAGCACCTCGTTGACATCACGATTTTTGACAGTAAAATGAGTTATGAAAGGTGTGATTTTGATGCAATTCGAGGCCTACATCGATGATCGCTTGTTCTCGCCATCCAAGATCGCGGAGGCGTTGAGGACTACCAAGGCGGAGATTTCGGAGACGCTGGGACTTGCATCCGATGCGCTCACCCGGCGTCAGCGAATGGAGGCTGCCAAGACGCAGACCCGGCTTCGCGAGATGCTCGAGATTCTCAACCGCGTGGAGTCCGTGACAGGATCGCTCTTGGGCGCGTACGCATGGTTTCGCTCGGAGCCTCTCCCGGGCTTTGGTGGGCAAACCCCCGACCAACTCGTGCGGGCCGGTCAGGCGCGCCACGTTCACGCCTACCTGGATCGGGTGATGGCGGGTGGCTACGCGTAAACGAGGCATCCGCTTCCAAGGCGCGGTCTATCGCGCTCACAATCCAGAATGGTCTTGGGACCCGCTGTCGGGAGCCGGCGCCCGACTTCACGGTGGACGTTTCAATCGCCGAGGTCTTGCCGCTCTTTACACTTCGCTCGACGTCCTCGTGGCGGTCCGGGAGGCCAGTCCGCTCGGGGCCCCGTTTCACGCTGTGACGATCTGCCAGTATCGGGTTGATTGCGAAGACATCTTCGACACCCGCGATCCGAAAGCAATGAAACGCGAGAGGGTCACAGGGGGCGAGCTCAAATGTCCCTCTTGGAACCAGGAGATGCTCGAGGGCAAGGTGCCCGCGTCCCAGCAGCTTGCCGATCGCCTGTTAGCCAAAGGCTACGCCGGAATGCTGGTCCGCAGCTTCGTTCACGGCACTGGTCCCGAGGACATCAACTTGGTCCTCTGGAGGTGGACCAAGCGGCGCCCTCACAAGATCACCCTCTTCGATCCGGACCACAGACTTCCAAGAGATGCGTCGTCGTGGAGGAACTAGCCGAACGCTAGTGCTTACGCCGGAACGCATCAAACATGGAGTAGATCGCACCGACCTCCAGGAGCTCCCGATTTACATCCGGGATTTGTGACATTGTCACAAGAATGTCCGCTAACGCGTTTTGCTCGTGGTCTTTGGACGTGTTCTCCTCGATACCTGTCCGCGAAACCGTTCGAGAATCGTCCGAATCGGGTGAGCTTCCGGCTGTTCGATTCCCACCGCCTCCACTACTTAAGACAAGTGATTGCTTGTGGTTAGCGACTTCGCTGATCGCGAGTGACCAAATAGTGACCGTCGTCGGGTCGGCTCGGCGCCGGTTCGTCGAGTTTGGCGACGGCGTCTTTGAGCCGTGACTCGCTTAAATGAGCGTAGATCATCGTCGCCTCGATGTTGGCGTGGCCCAAGAGCTCCTGAACCACCTTGAGCGGCTCGCCGCGCATCACGAGATGACTTGCGAAGGTGTGTCGAAGCACGTGCCACTGGATGGTGCGGTCGAGGCCCGCCTTTCGGCAGGCGCGAGGCAGCACCCGTTTGATCATGTCCCGGGTCAAGAGCGCGCCGTCCTCCTGACAAAACACCAGCTCCCCGCGGAGGTGCCGGTGGTCTCTCAGTATCCGGACCAGACTCGGCGGTATCGGCACCCGTCGCGAGAGCCCATTCTTGGGAGTCCCGAAGGTCCTTTTCCAGACGGACCGCTTCACGAAGATCTGGCCATTGACCAGGTCGACGTCCGTTTGCCGTAGGGCAAGCAGCTCTCCTAGCCGGAGCCCGGCCTTCAATGCGGTCGCAACCATCGGGCGGGACTCCGGGACGGTTGCGTCGAAAAGACGCTCGGCTTCCTCGAAATCGAGGAAATCGAAGTCGGCTCTCGGCGCCTTCATCCATTGCTCGTTGTCAGCGCACAAACACGCGAGTGAAGAATTACGTATGGAAAGTCCCGCTCAAATATGGAGCGATCCGCGCTTGGTTTCCCCATTCTCCGGCCTTGAGCCCGAGAACTGCGGCGTGTTAGTCATGATTCTGTTCGAAAAGGAGAAGAGCCCCATGCCGCCTCCCCCCGCAAAGACTTGTTTGGCCTGCCTTCTAACCGTGCTTGTGAGCGGGGTCGCGTGTGGGGGCGAGGCACCATCCAATGAGCCGACTGGCTCGCTCCAACTCACACTCGAGCTCGCGGGCGGAACGCAGATCGACCAGGTGTCCTATGTCGTGACCGGCAATGACATCATTCCGATGAGCGGTGCGATCGATACGAGCGCTCCTGGTTCGACAGCTTCTATGGAGGTGTTCGGGATCCCGGCAGGTGACCACTATCTCGTACAGATGACGGCGACATCGGCCGACGGCGAGACGGCGTGCGAAGGCTCTACGGCGTTCGACATACGTGCAAGCGAAGTCACGACCATCACGGTGATGCTGAATTGCGCTTCGATACCGCGCTTCGGATCAGCTCGCGTCAACGGCTCGTTCAACGTCTGTGCCGACTTGCAGAAGGTGGTGATTTCGCCGTTGGAAACGTCGGTGGGGAGTGAGATCGATGTCCTTGCGGTGGCCGCGGATCTGGAAAACGACCCGGTTGAATACCATTGGAGTAGTACGCGCGGCTCATTCGCGAATCCGAATGCGAGCCAGACGACCTTTGTTTGCGAAGAGGCGGGGGCGCAGACGATTACGATCGCAGTCTCGGACGATGGTTTCGGCGCCTGCGTTGGAGGTTGGACAGTCCAAGTCCTCTGCGCAGGCCCACCCGTGGATTACGGAAAATATCTTTATACCTGCCTTCTGCCGAGCGTTCCGATTCCCCTTCCGGTGCGCATTCAGATCAATGCGCTCGATCCCGGATTCAGGCAGGGTGAGCCGTCGAGCCTTACGACCCTCCTGAACTACAGCGTCGCACCCCCCGTCATCAGCCTGCTTCCGGCCCTTGCTCCGGACGCGGTCTTTGACATCGTCGACTGCAGCGTCGGCGTCTCGGGCGGCACGCCTACCTCAATCCTCCACACGGCCGAAGGTCTGCCTTTTGCGCCGGTGGGCGAATTCGACTCCGACCAGGTGACGACCGAGGTCACCCCGACCGGCGATGCAACCGAGCTCGGCCTCGCGCTTACATCGTGCAGATTCCGGCTGAGTGGACTCCCCTCTAGCCTCGTTCCGGGCGGGGTGATCGACCTCGTTGCTGGCGAGGGCGGTTGTAGCCCAATCGAAGCTGTCGAGGGCTCGGGACCACTGACCTTCCCCGTGGAGTCTGACGGTATGGGGGGGATGGGTGGCACCGGCGGCATGGCTGGCACCGGCGGCGGTGGTGCGGGTGGTGCGGCGGGTAGCGGCGGCATCGGGGGCACCGCGGGAACCGGAGGCGCCGGCGGACACGCCACAGTCCTTTACGATCGCACCGATGCATCGCGCTACGCACCGTTCCCCGATGACATGTGGCTGGTCGCCGATGAAACGACGCCGACGCGCGTCCGCGTCGAGCTTCCGATTCCGGAGCGCGAGTCCGATGTCCAGTTCGTCCTCGGGGCGATGAAGAGCGCGGCAGAAGCGGTTGGACAGCTCGATGGCTTCAGCCCGTTGGGCGGCATCGTGATCGAGCTCTCCGACGCTCCCGATCCTGCATCGCTTCCGAGCACGCCCACCGAGTCGCTCGATCCGTCCGCGAGCATCGGGCTTTTCGATCTCACGCCGGGAAGCGCGAGCTTCGCACAGCGGGTCCCTTTTGATCTCCATCGACGCTCCGCGCGTCGGAGCAGCGTGCCCGGCGAGCCTCTTCAGCACGCATTGATCCTTTTCCCTTCGATCGCGCTCACGCCTGGCGGCCGTTACGGGTTGGTGGTTACACGGCGAGTTTCTTCGGGCAGCGCGCTCCCATTCGGCCCATCTTCTTTCATGACCGCCGCGCTCAGCGATGCAACTCCGGGCGAGGATCCAGCGATCGGCAAAGCGCGCTTGCTTGCGAGCGAGGTCCTCGATGCCCTTGCTGAGCATGGTAGTCCACCGATTCCCGCTGACGATGTGGCCCTGGTCTTGCGTTTCAGCATTCGCTCCACCGAGAGCTTCCCTCGCATCCCGCTCAAGATGAAAGACGATGTGCTCGCGCTGCCCGCGCCGCAGCCACGCATCACGCGCGTCGAACCCTATCCAGGGTGGGCGGCTATCGTCTATGGGGAGTGGGACGCACCGGACTGGCGTTCTCCTGCATCGGTCCTGGCGCTCGATGCGCAGGGTCTCCCTGTGCTGATCAGATCCAGGCCTCGGGAGTTTGCCATCGCCATTCCAAATGCGGCCCTCTCGGCGCCGGTGCCGATCACGATGCACCAGCACGGCAGCGGAGGCGACCTCACGGATGTTCGATTGCTGTACTATTTGGCGAATGCAGGCTTTGCGCCGGCCGGGTTCACCGACAATCTTTCCGAAGAAGTTTCGCTCGACCGGAACCAGCAGAACCAGGCGGTTCTGACCTACCTGCTCCTTTTCGGGAGAGTCCCGGACTACTGGATCGAAACCACGGGCGAGCAACTCTCGTTCCTGCGAATGCTGACGCAACTCTGCGAAGACGGCTGCGACTTCGTTCCGTATGGCGCCCCCGACGGTCAACCGGACCTCGATATGAGCAAGGCACTGACTTACGTCGGCGTCAGCGAAGGCTCCAACAAGGGGCAAGCGCTCATGCCCTACGCGCCGGAGATCCGCGCCGGTGCCCTCGTGACCGGCGCCCTTCGCGGCCAAGAGATCTTTTTCGTTCAGGACGTGGTTGGTCCAAACGGGAACGGCACTGGATTTCTCGATGCGATCAACGCTCTGCTCGCGCCCAACATTCGGCCAGTCGATCTCTGGCTGGGGTTTTCGATCTTCCAGCTCGGTTTTGACCACCAGGATCCACAAAATCACGCTGCCTTCATGTACGCCAATCCCATCGAGGTAGCCGGTACGACTCAGAAGCCGAGCGTCTTGATCCAGGAAGGGATCATCGACATGGGGATCCCCACCAACTGCACCCGGGGCCTGGCGCACACGATGGGCCTCGTTCCGATTGTGGACCGCGTCGCGCAGGCGGTGCCCTACCTTCCGGTCGCCTCTACGCCACTGACCGGAAACTTCCAGTCCGGCACCAGGACGGCAGGCTTGGCGCAGTACGTAGCGGCCAACGCTGCTGACCTCGGTACGACGCCCGGCTGTGAGTGCCCGCCTGCCTGTGGGTTCGATGGTCATTATTGCGGACAGCAAGCTCCGTCATCCGTGAGTCAACGCATTCTCTTCTTGCAGACGGCCGTCCACGATCCGGTTCCGACCATCTTCAACGAGGGTAACTAACCATCGCGCTCAACGAAGCTCGACAGGACCTCGCCTAAGACTTCCGCGACGGTGTCCCTCCTCAAAACCTCGTGGAGCGCGCAATCGTTGACGTTTTCATCCTCGGGGTCAGGCTCGCCACCCTGATGCGTCACCTCTTGTACACCCTGCTCGCGACCATCCGATCGAGCCTGAAGTCGCAGCGCGAGCTCGCGCTCGAAAACCTCGCCTTGCGACAACAGCTGGCCGTCCTGAAGCGCACGAGCAAACGCCCTACCCTGACCAACGCGGACGGGCATGTAGCGCGACACAGTGGCTTCTGAGACCTCGAAGCCGAGCTTGAGCAACTCCCCGTGGATGCGAGGCGCTCCCCAAGTCGGATTCTCGCGGGCCATTCGACGGATGAGCGTTCGAATCTCCACATCGATCCGTGGACGACCGCCTCGGGTTCGGCTCTTCCAGGTCCAATAGAGCTTGAAGCCTTTGCGATGCCAGCCGATGACGGTCTCGGGCTTCACGAGGATCAGGGCGTGTCGCCAGCCTTTCCACAGCCGCGAAAGCGCAACCCAGAACACACGGTCGGCGAAAGCTGCCGTCCCAGAGCTGGCGCACGTTTCTCCGGAACCATACCCAGGACCTCGTTTCCATCGACTTCTTTGTCGTGCCCACGGCCACATTTCGCGTCCTTTGTGTGTTCCTCGTCCTTGAGCACGAGCGCCGACGCATCGTCCACTTCAACGTCACCGAGGGTCCCTCTGGGCGGTGGACTGCGCAGCAGCTGGTCAACGCTTTCCCTTACGAGACGGCGCCGAAGTACCTTATCCGCGACCGAGACAAGAAGTATGGCGCGACCTTCGTTCGTCGAGTGCGTACGAAGGGAATCGAACAGGTCCTGACCGCACCCCGATCTCCGTGGCAGAATCCATACTGCGAGCGCGTCATCGGGACCCTTCGGCGGGAATGCCTGGACCACATCATCATCGTCGGAGAACAGCACCTGCGGCGCATCCTACGGAGATACCTCGAGTACTATCACAGCTCCCGGACCCATCTCGCGCTTGACAAGGACACACCTGGACCCCGCAAGCGCGAGTTCATCGATGGCGGCAAGGTCGTGGCCCTGCCCATGGTCGGCGGGCTGCATCATCGCTACACGCGACGCGCCGCCTAATCGAGCCTTTCCTTCCCACCACGAACCTCAAGCGTGAGCGCGAGCTGCGCGCACTGCGCGCGGCTCAGGCCGTTCGCTAGCTTGGCTCGCGCACTTCGAGCCTTCGGCGAAGCCGGTGAGAGTTCGATCTCCCTCCTCTAGGCCGTCTTCGTCGCAATACCGGCTATGATCCTGCGGCGGATGAGTTTCTGAGGAACGACAGGACGATCGAGATAGTCGATGATGATGAAGCCTCGTGCTGTGCCGCGATTGATGATCAGCGTGAAGTAGTTTTTAATCCCGTATCGTTCATCGTCCGCGAATTTCGCGGTACTCGATGTTATGTCGCGTGGGGCGTCGCGGAGAGACGGCCTTTGTTTCGGCTATGCTCTTCGATACTTTCTATTCATCGAGATCGCGCGACCGGATGGCACGCTCGTGTCGAGCCCTGTAGCCGTTGCGCGCGCCTGTGGGTGGACCTTGGCCGTGCCGCTGACGTCACAGCTCATCGTCCGCGCTGGGGGGTCTCGTTCCGGCGATCGCGTGGGCAGCACCCCGCACGCTGGGCGATTGAGACGAAGGCGTTCAGCCGGGGCAGATGCCGTTGATCGCGCAGTTGTTTGGGCACTCCGTGCAGAACAGGCAGACCTGCGAGTTGCCATAGAGCTCGAACCCATTGGGATACGTCGCAATGCAGCCGTCGCTGCATGTGTTGACATCGCCCCCGGCATCGAAGCAGGCTTGCGCACAATCGATGAAATCCAGACATTCTTGCGAGTTCTCGCAAGCAGCGATTTCGTCCACACAGGCCCCTTCAGCTGCGCACGCGCTGCAGGTGGTGCATTCCGCGGAATTGATGTCAGCTGTGGTGCCGTCGTCGCAGCCCATGCCTGCGCCACCAGTCCCAGCCGTACCACCGGCTCCGCCCATGCCACCGGTCCCGCCCATGCCAGCGGTCCCGCCCGTGCCAGCCATGCCACCGGTCCCGCCCGTGCCAGCCATGCCACCGGTGCCACCGGTGCCACCGGGCACATCGACATTTGAGCACCCGAATGCACATAGCGCCATCGAGAGGGCAACGACGTGCAACGAAGCGAGCTTATGGAGTCGAGCGTTCATGGACAACAACCTCCTGCTGTTTCAGGGTGCAGGCTCCACGAGGAGATTCTCCGTCGCTTCCCCCCGAGCGGCCCTGGATTCCCGTGACCCAACTATCTCCGCTTTGAACCGTCACTGCAACACGGAATTGATCCCTGGGCTTCCGAACCTCTCAGACCCGGTCTACGAGGTCCGTCAGTCGTAGCCGAATCCTGAGCTTGTTTCGGTCTTGTTGCGGGCGCCATGCAGCGTGAACACGCAATCATCATGACGTGACCGAGGTCGCAAAGTTGATCCGTTGAGCGCAGCCGCAAATACCGATCCCGGGCGCGGCATGCCACCGTGGGGCCCTCGGCCTAGGCCCGGGAAGGCGGAGCGAGTACCGCCCGGCGGGTCTACCCTCTGTCCACCCTCATTCGCTGCGGCGTTTGCGGCGGCCCGATGGTCATCGAGAAGACGCAGAAGCCTCGCTACCGATGTGATGCGAGCCGAGGCAATGGCGGCAGTTGCGAGAACTCGCGCACCGTGATGGAAGAGGCTCTTCGAGAAGCGTTCACGTCTGCCATGCTCCGATACTTCGACCGACCCGAGGTCGTGTCGCATCTGATTCGAGGCCTCGAAGGCCGAGCTCGCCCGCGCGCAGCGAACCGTTCCCGGTGAGCGAACCCGGGCCGAGAAGGCGCTCGCTGCGACTCAAGCCAAGATCGAAAACCTCGTCGATCTCGCATCCACGGGCGCGGCGCACGGGTCGTCACTTCATATCATTCGATTTCAGATCGGTAAGGCACCCTCAGGTCACCGGAGACACTAGGCACGGGAGTTGGCAGTGCTAGTATCGAAGCGACCGAACGGGCAAGCCATTCTCGGCAACTTTTCTAACTTCCGATGGCGATGAGCACGGGCAGCATGAGGCGATCCTTGGCTCGCCCGGTTTTGGTTTTGCCCTCCAAAAAGTTGCGCAGGATTCGGCATGCTAGGTTACAGGAGCTTCTCTTTCTGGCCCTCGGGGATAGGAATCGCGCTTGCGCGTTGCGTGGCGTTGCCCGTTCTTGCACGAAGTGGCCTGGCACGCGCGGCCGGTTGCACGATCGAACTCCTTGTTGCGCTCCGTTGCGTACGGTTGAGCCACATACAACGACGTTGACGCAGTTGGGCAGGGCAAGGAAGAGTTTTGGCGGACACCAAAACTGCACGGGCCTCGCTTCGGGTCGCCGTCCCGAGCTCGACCGTGGACCGTACGCTCAACGCCTTCGGCTTATTCGCGCGCGTATTGTGGCGCGGAGGCGGCAGTTCAATGAGGGGACACGCGGGTCCGCTTGCAGACCCGCGTAGACGGTCGACCGGACGCTCCGACTAGGCTAGGTTCCGCGTCGCGCGCGACGCCATGGATCAGCAGCTGTACGACGTCATCATCATCGGCGGGGGGCCCGCGGGAGCAACGGCCGCCTACTTCCTCGCCCAGAGCGGGAAGCGCGTCGCGCTTCTCGACAAGGCCCGCTTTCCACGAGACAAACGTTGCGGCGATGCGTGGTGCGCGCCGGCGCTGGAGCTCCTCGAGGAGATGGGCGTCCTTCAAGTGCTCGAGGCCAAGGGCGCCGTGCAGTGGGTTCGCTCTGGGGGGTTAGTGTCACCATCGGGCCTGAGCTTCGTGAGCCCGGACGAGGGTCCGAGGGAGGGGGCTCCCCGCGTCGCGGCGATTCGGCGGACGGTGTGTGACGAGCAGATTGTTCGCGCGGCGGAGCGGCAAGGCGCCGAGCTCTTCGAAGACGCGTCAGTTCGTGAGTGCGTGTTTCGCAACCGATGGACGGTCCGATGCAAGGACGCGCGCGTCTTTCATGCGCGAACCTTGATCGCAGCCGACGGAGCGAAGAGCTCGATCGCTAGGTCGCTCGGGGTCGTCAAGACCGGTACCAACAGTGCGGCGAGCCGGCAGTACATCAAGGGTGGCACCCATCGTTTCACCAGCGATGGTGTTCTGCTGTACCCGAAGTACGTGATCCCCGGCTACGTCGCGTTGTTTCGCCATTCGAACGACGACATCGACCTCGGTTGCTACGTGTTACCGGGCGGGCGAACGCCGCCAACCGAGCTCAAGGCCATGCTGGCGACGCAAGTGAGTCGAGACCCCTTCGTCCGAGAGGCATTGGGAGATCGCGCGGAGCCGCTCGAGCCGCCGGGCATTTCGCCTCTCCGTCTGGGAGGTGAGCCCCGAACTTACGCCGAGGCGCTCCTCGTCGTGGGCGACGCGGCGGGGCAAACCGACCCGCTCACGGGCGAGGGAATCCATACCTCCATGGTCGCGGCCAAGATCGCCGCGACCGTGCTGTCCGGAGCGCTCGACGCAGGAGATCTTTCGGAAGGGCGGATGGCAGAGTACCAACGACATTGGGTTCGCGCGTTCGGGCGTGAATTCGCCGTGTCCGCCGCCGCAGGTCGACTCATCCGTCGCTACCCCGCGCTGCTCGATACCGCAGCCATCGCCGCAAGGAACGAAGGTGCTCGCTTCATGGACGAGTTCGGTGCCGCCATGACCGGGGTGAAATCGAAAGCCATCTTCCTCGCCCCGCGCATGTCGGTGCCCCTCGTACGGGCGCTCGTACGACTAGGGTTCTGTAGGGCGCGGGCGGACTACGCCGCCGGGCCAGCGCGAGAGCCTCGCGGTGGCTTCACGTTCCGCGAGAACGCCCTCGGCGCTTTGCTCCAGAGCAAGTCGGCTAAGGTCCGCTTGTGAGCGCGACCGCCGATCATCGTGATGAATTTGAAGCTCTGGCTTCGCAACCGCTTGACCGAAGGAGAGCGCCCTCGGCAAGAGTGGCGGGCCCTTTGGGAGGCCACGTGGGAAGAGCTGCTCGCTACGCCGGCGCTCGATCTCGTCGACGCTAACGCAACGAACGAGCTCGCTGAGCGATTGGTGGATTCCGGGCTCGTGAGCGAGATCTCGAAACCCATCGTGGCCGGAGTGGCGGGAGTGGTCATTGCAGAGCTGCGGGAGGATGAGGAGCCGATCGGCCGCTTTCTCCCCGTGGAGGCCACGAAGACGGCCTTCATCACGGGCGCGGCGACCGGAATCGGGCGAGCGCTCGTGGAGCGACTCGATCGCGAGGGGTGGCGATGCTTCGTCGGCTACAATCGGCAGCCACCAGACGCCGTCCTCGCGTCCACCAGCGAGCGGGCCCTGGCCGTTCGATGCGACGTCACCGAACGTGCAAGCGTGGAGCGCGCTCTCGCGGAGGTGGGCGCGGCGCTCGGCGACGAGGCCCTCGACCTGCTGATCAACAACGCCGCGACGACCGGAAGAGCAGGGGGCGGGATCGAGAACGTCGACATCGAGGCGTTCAAGTTCCTCTTCGAGGTGAATTTCTGGGGCCCGATTCGAGTCACTCAGGCGGCGCTCCCCCCTGATCCGTCGGAGCGATGCGGGCCGGATCGTCAACGTCGGCTCGGCGTCGCAATACCTGAACATCCCGATGGGCAGCTCCTATCCGGTCACGAAGGCGGCCCTGAAGCGGGTCACGCAGGCGCTCCGCCTCGAGATGCGTCCCCTCGGCATCGAGGTGACCTGCCTCGAGCCCGGCGGGGTGTCGACCGACATGCTCGACATCACCGAGGAGCAAGAGGCCGAGCTCTGGGCCTCTTTCCCTCCGCATCTGCTCTCGGAGTACCGAGAGCACTTCAAGTTTCCGGGTCACGCCGTCGAGTCGACCTTTCCGGCCTGGACGCCGGAGCGGTTCGCCGACCGCGTCTACCGGGACGTCCTCAGCGCGAAGAGACTGAAGCCGAACTATCTGCTGGGGCCGCAGGTCGGCGCACTCGCCGTCATGGAGCGCGTGCTGCGTCTTTCCCTTCAGGAGAAGCTCTTCGAGAAGATGTTTCGACGATGAGTCGGTGGGGAGACGAAGATGAGTGAGAGCAAACTCGCGACGACAGAGGCCTTCCGCGACATCATGGCCATCATGAGGGAGCTGGAGGCCTCCTTCCTCGAGGGAGATCGCGCGCCCGCGCAGGAGGTCTCCCGGCTCGAGGGCTATCGGTGGATCTTCACCATCGTGCAGGTTGCCCTCGAGTGCTACGTCTGGGCCGACGAGGCCCGCCCGCGTTTCGTCGACATCGTCGGACCCTACAAGAAGTGGGGCGGCGACAATGTCGACGCCTTCTACCAGTTCGCCCCACTCGATCCAGGCCGGACCTACCGCGTCCACCTCGAACCCGGCGACGCGGCCTACCTTTCGCTGAGCGTCTACGAGGGGCCCAACAACGGCGAGCCTGCCGAGGGGATTGTCGGCTGCCTGCGCATCGACGAGATGGAGGCGAACGCCGACGGGAGTTACGATATCGTGCTCAGCCGAGAGCAACACGAGGGCAACTGGATCGAGCTGACGCCGGACTCGAACGCGGCCATCACCCGCGATTACCTCGGCGATCCGGTCCACGACGCGCGCGCCGCCTGGAGCATCGAGGCGGTCGATCCGCCGGCGACCACCCGGATCGAGGACGCGGAGCTCGCCCGGCGCTTCCGCTCAGCCCTCAACTGGATCAAGGCGCAGTCCGAGATCACACCCGTGGTGCCGATGGGCGAGCCGAACGAGATGATGGAGCCCTTGCCGATGGGCGCCATCACCTACGGTTGGGGCGCCAGCGACGCGTCTTATGGCATGGGCAACTACGCCCTCGAGGACGGTGAGGCCCTAATCATCGAGGGTCGCTCACCGCAATGCCCCTTCTGGAACCTCTGCATCTGGAACGAGTTCCTCCACACCTACAACTACGACTACGAGCGCGTGTCCATCAACGGCCATCAGATCGCCTACAACGACGACGGCTCGTGGACCATCGTGATCGCGGCGCAGGATCCGGGGCATCCCAACTGGATCCGGACGCAGGGTCACAACGCCGGCATCCTCTGGGCGCGCTGGTTCCTTCCGGAGGAGACGCCGGAGACACCGACCACCCGTGTCGTCGAGGTGGGCAACGTGCCCAAGCACGGCGGCTGAAGCTCATGCCCGTCCCCGACGCCTACCGCCCGCCCTCCATTCGGCTGATCAACGCCCTCGGCGCGGCCGCGCGCGGGATGGGCCGGCCCCTGCCCTCCCTCGCCCCAGAGAACATGAAGCGGGCAGCGATGAAGAAGACCGGCCTCTCGGACTTCGGGGGCGAGGCCTTCTGGGAGGGCTGCCGGGTGCTGGTGGACTCGCTCGAGCGCGACCCGGGCCTCACCACAATCGGCCGCCTCGGTGCCCGCGAGACCATCGTCGGCTACCTCGTCAATCGCCTCCAGATCGAGCAGCATCGCCAGCAGCACCCCGAGATCGCGAGGGCGCCCGTCGAGCGTCCCGTGTTCATCGTGGGGATGCCGCGAACCGGCACGACGCTCCTCTTCAACCTGCTCTGGCAGGATCCGGTCAACCGAGCGCCGATGACGTGGGAGGTGCACATCCCCCATCCGCCCCCGCAGCGGGAGACCTTCGAGACCGATCCACGGATCGCGGAGGTGGAGAAGCAATTCGCGAACTTCGAGCGGCTCGTGCCCTGGCTACCGGCCATCCACGAGTTCGGCGCTCGCCTTCCGCAGGAATGCGTTCCTCTCTGCGCCCACGAGTTCCTGAGCGTTCAGTGGACATCCACGTTCGACGTCCCCGAGTACCAGGCCTGGCTCGACGGGCAGGACGTACGCCCCGCCTACAAGTACCACAAGCGCTTCCTCCAGCATCTGCAGAGCGAGCACGCCGGGCAGAGATGGGTGCTGAAGAGCCCCGAACACCTGCCCAACATCGACACCCTCCTCGAGGTCTACCCCGACGCCCGCATCATCCACACCCATCGCGATCCGGCCCGGGTCATGCCCTCGCTCGCGAGCCTCACGCACGCGCTGCGGAGCCTGAACACCGACACCCTTAATCCGGCGCGGATCGGTCGACAGACCATCGACCTCTGGTCGCGGAACCTCGAACGAGCCGTCGCCGCCCGACGGAAGCACGCCGACAAGCCGGCGCAGTTCTTCGACGCTCCCTTCGAGGAGACGCTGAAGGATCCAGTCGATCTCCTACGGCGCGCGTACGCGCACTTCGAGATGGAGCTCAGCGAGGACGCCGAGTCCCGCATGCGGGTCTTTCTCGCGGCCAAGCCGCGCGGGAGTCGCGGCAAGCATCGCTACGTGCGCCAGGACTTCGAGCTCTCGCTGGAGGAAATCCGCGAGCGCTTCGCCGACTACTGCGACGCCTTCGACGTCCCCCTGGTCGACTGAGCGGCTCGCCCATCTCGTGGTGGAGGTCGACGGGCGAGCTCAAGTCCCTCCTTCGGCGGGAGGTGAGCGCCATCGGCCCACCCGGATTCGGACAACTACGACGATCTCCTCTTCAAATACCTCAACAACGAGCCAATCGACCTCGTCTTCGACATCGCCCAAGCGAAGGCCAACGCGGTAAGGACCGTCACCTTCGACTGAGACACATGGCTCTAGCGTGTTGTGGACATAAGAATGTCCGGTAACGCGTTTTGTTCGTGTTCTTTGGACGTGTTCTCATCAATGCCTGTCGGCGAAGCCGTTCGAGAATCATCGGAATCAGTTGAGCTCCCGGCTGTTCGATTCCCACCGCCTCCACTGATAGCTATCGGAGATCATTGATGTTTGATCTCGGGTGGCAAAATCACTGGCAAAAGCCTGCTCTGAAACGGGGACTATTTCCGCTGTTTCTCGTTTTGCCAGTGGCAAAACGACCAGGCTTGCCGGGTGGAGATCGACGGAAATGCGCAGATTGATGCCAAGGCCGTGAATTCTCCAAGAGTTGGTGCGGCATGCCATAGCTTGCCATCCCGCCAACTGCTCTCGCACCACGCTTCGGGCGTGTCTACGGCTGCACCTCGAACGCACCGACGTCGCACCCGTCGCCCGCCGGTCGTGACTCCCCCCGCTGGTCGGTGGTCAACGGCTCACCGTCCGCATCCACGCAGTCCGCTTCCGGAATCTGATCGATGGCCACGCTTCTCGGTAGCAACGCATGCGTCTCGGTGGGGCCACCGTTGTCCTGCAGCGGTCCGAGGCGTAAGTCTTCCGTGCGGACATTGACCTCGTCGGCGGGTTGGTCGAAGCCGCAGGTGTTGCCGGGGCTTTCGATATTGTGACCCTCTGACACGATGGTTCCCGAGCCGCCGCAGGCATCTTCTACCAAAGTGTCCCGCATGGTCGTGGTGACGGTAACTGAGGGGGTCACGGCGTTGTAAATTCCGCTCCTGTCGGCGGCGGTGTTTCCTGAGATCGTGGAGCCAATCAGCATCACCGTGTCCGCATTGTAAATGCCACCGCCGCTTCCGCCGCCGTGCACGACGCGATGACCCGAGGCCGAGGTCGAATTAGCATTAGCTTTCCCGCAGTCCGCTGAACATCATCCCTGGGCAAGCACTGCTCGCTTCCAAGCGAACGCACGAACGGTTGAAGAATTACGTATACCGCCGTGCGAATGTATTTCGTTTTCACACCTAGAGACGCAACATCTTCACATCGGTGCGCTAAATTCGCCCAACAATGCCTCATTGCGCATGGCACGCATGATGCAAGGGCTCACCACACTCCTCGCGGATACGGCCGTGAGAGGCGTCCAAGGAAGAGGTACCAATGAAGACGCCGAAATCGCTTGCTTTGTGTTTGTTGGTACTTGACGGATGCAGTCCGTACGCGCTTTCGCCACCCGCGACCACGCTTCCGATCGAGTCATCCAAAGCCTTGAACAAAGGCGAGTGGGGACTGCAAGGCGAGATTGGCGGCGGGGGGGAGCTCTTGGGTCCTGCTTTGTTTGGCGCATCGGTTCGTGCGCGGCACGGACTCGGTCACGGGCTGGATCTGGCGCTTCAAGGCAACGTGCTTGCCGTCGGTAAGGAGGCAGATGGCTGGACGAGCTCAGCACACCATGGGATCTATTCCACCCGCTTGGGGCTGAAGTACGAAATCGCGACTCCCATCGCATTGATGGCGGGAATCGGTGGTGGATGGTCGGCTGGAGGCGGATTCTTCAGCCCTGATTTCGGTGCAATTCTGGCCTGGGAGAACCCCTATTTCGTGCCGATTTTCACGGCAGGCGGATTCTTCAGTCAGCCGATTCACGCTCAAGAGATTCGGTTCACTTCCGACGACGGCGACTCGTTCGTAGGCATTCCGGATGCGACTGTAGGTTGGTTCGTAGGCCTGGGTTTCCGTGTGCCGATCGTTCACGATAGTTCGTCAACCACGAAGCCAGCATTCGTTTTCGGCTTCCGGACGGTTGGAGCCGTGCATGACGAACCGGACGTCGGTTTCGATGATCGCTACCACAATGTGTATCTCGTCGGCACCTTTGGCTTCGAGTACATCTTCAAGCAAGATCGAAGGCCGCGGAGCATGGCGCTGGTCAAGCAAGGCGCTGGCACCCTGAGCTTTTAGAGGTCAGCAATGGAGCGTTCCCCGCTTGAGATCGCCTAGCGCGGCGCCGAGGGTGTCGGTGATGGGATGGGGATCGGCGACTGCGTCTGCATCTGCGATCAGTGCAAACGCTAGGTTGCCGCAGTAACTCCATGCGGTGACGTTGAGACCGATGCCTTCTACCGCGGGACCCACCGAGTAGATCGTCCGCAGCCGAGCTCCCGCTGCGTATAGAGGATGGTCAGGCGCCTCTTAGCCCATCGGGCTGAAGCGGAGCGCCGAATTGCGCGGTACTGGCTGGTTATGTCGCGTCGGGAACCGCGCGGACTGGGGCTTTGTTTTGCCTATCTGCCGAAACGGTGAATGCGAACTGGAGGCGGTGTGCGATCAGGGCATCCATGATGGAGGAAGCTTAGGGCCGTTTGTTGCCGAGAGGCTACCCGGCACTCCACCCGAACCGTTTGTCGCTTGAGTATTGATCGAGCTTACATCACGATTCGCATTCGATCCGGGCGAGAAGGAGCGTTTGATGCGAGAAAAAAGTGGACCACGGCACCTTGGGTTGGCGGCGCTCCTGGCGCTTACTGTGGGCATCGTGACGGCCGCTGTCGGATGCGTCGCAAAGGACCAAGAGTCTGCCCCGAAGGAAGCCGAGTCTTCTCCGGAGCGCCCTGCTGCGGTGGAGCGGGCGGCTCCCGCGGAGGCGCCGACGACGACGCCGGCACAAAAGGCAGTGAAGACGCCGGTGGATCAAGCAAGTCTCTCCAATGTGCCAGGGTCCAAACCGAACATCTTGTTAATCGTGTCGGACGACACCGGCTGGGGCGACCTGGGACCCTACGGCGGCGGCGAAGGCCGCGGCATGCCCACCCCCAACATCGATCGAATGGCCGCCGAAGGCATGACGTTCTTTTCCTTTTACGCGCAGCCGAGCTGTACGCCGGGTCGCGCCGCCATGCAGACCGGACGAATTCCGAATCGCAGCGGGATGACCACGGTGGCCTTCCAGGGCCAAGGCGGCGGATTGCCCAAAGCGGAATGGACCTTGGCCTCCGTTCTCAAGAAGGCTGGCTACCAAACGTATTTCACGGGCAAGTGGCACCTCGGAGAGTCGGATTACTCGCTGCCCAATGCCCACGGCTACGACGTAATGGAGCACGCCTTCCTCTACCATTGCAACGCGTACACCTACGGTGACCCGACGTGGTTCCCCGACATGGATCCCGATCTGCGTGAAATGTTCGACAAGGTGACCAAGGGCTCCTTGTCGGGTAAAGCCGGCGAAGCGGCTCATGAGGACTGGAAGGTCAACGGCCAATACGTGGATACGCCGGACAAAGGCGTCGTGGGTATTCCTTTCCTGGACAAATACGTCGAGGAATCCGGCCTGAAGTTCCTGGAAGAGGCGGCAAAAAATCGCGGCCAGCCCTTCTTCATCAACATCAACTTCATGAAGGTCCACCAGCCCAACCTTCCGGCGCCCGAGTTCGAGCACAAGTCGATTTCCAAGACGAAGTACGCCGATTCGGTGGTGGAGCTCGACACGCGTATCGGTCGCGTAATGGACAAGCTCCGTGAGCTCGGGCTCGACGAGAACACGCTCGTCTTTTACACCACGGACAACGGCGCCTGGCAGGACGTGTATCCGGACGCGGGCTACACGCCGTTTCGCGGCACCAAGGGCACCGTGCGTGAGGGTGGCAACCGGGTGCCGGCCGTTGCCTGGTGGCCAGGCAAGATCGAAGGCGGCGTACGGAACCACGACATCGTCGGCGGCCTCGACTTGATGGCCACCTTTGCATCGGTGGCGGGGCTCGATCTCCCCAAAAAGGATCGCGAAGGACAGCCCATTATCTTCGACAGCTACGACATGCTGCCCGTGCTGCTCGGCACCGGCAAGAGCACTCGTGACTCGTGGTTCTACTTCACGGAAAACGAGCTCACCCCCGGAGCGGCTCGCGTGCGCAACTACAAGGCCGTCTTCAACCTGCGCGGCGATGACGGCCAGCAGACCGGCGGTCTGGCGGTCGATTCCAACCTCGGCTGGAAAGGTGCGGACAAGTACACCGCCACGGTGCCGCAGATCTTCGACCTCTTGCAGGACCCGCAGGAGCGCTACGACCTCTTCATGAACAACTTCACCGAGCGCACCTGGACCATGGTCACCTTCAACGAGGCGATCACCAACTTGATGAAGACGTATATCCAGTACCCACCGCGAAAGCTCCAAAGTGAAGTCTACACGGGTCCGATCACCCTGACGCGATACCAAAGGTTCAAGGACGTGAGGCAGGTGCTCGAAGAACAGGGGATCAGCCTTCCCATGCCAACCGGCAACTGAGCGATCGAAACGGGGAGGCCCTATCCGTGCTTCTTTCCATTGTCATAAGAATGTCCGGTAACGCGTTTTGTTCGCGTTCTTTGGACGTGTTTTTCTCGATACCTGTCCGCCAAACCGTTCGAGAATCGTCGGAATCGGCTGAGCTCCCGGCTGTTCGATTCCCACCGCCTCCACTCATGGGCAGAACACGTCGAGCGCTAGGCGGTTTCGACAACGGCGATCGATGCGGTTGTCTTGGAAACTAGTTTTGATGCTTCCTCATCTCCGCACCGAATTTCTGACTCTACCACCGTGAGCCGCGATCCAGGTTTGAGGACCGTGGAGCGGCACGTGAGCCGCTCTCCTTTTGCCGCTCGAAGCAGGTTGATCTTGAACTCTACGGTCAGAACGATGTGACCTGGTTCGATGAGTGTAGCCGCGGCCCCGCCGGCGGTGTGGTCAGCCATGGTGGCCTGAACGCCGGCGTGAACGAATCCGTCTTGCTGGAGGTGCCGGGGTTCCACGTCGAGCTCCGTCTCACAGGTCCCCGGGCCGATCGTAACGAGGCGAATGCCAAGGCTCGTCACGAAAGGGGCAGTGTTGAATATTCGTTCCAGTTCCTCGCGTGGCAACTCGTGAAGCTTTTTCATGTCCTTGGTGCCCTTCTGCACATAGCGGGTTCCCGGAGTCGCAGCTGCGCGCCCAGCGCGGCGCTATCGAGAGACGGAGCACGGAACGACTGCACGACCCGCCTCGAGCTCCGCAAAAAACCAGGTTTGAAAGCCGCGAGAGAGAAGCCACTCGATTCGATCACCTCGCCAAACGATCTTCTCGTCTTCGTAAGGGGACTGGCCCAACACGAATTTCTCTACCGCGCTGTGTTTCACGTAATCAAGGTCTCTCCTCACGGGCGCGTGTGAACGCATCTCCCGATTCCAGCGAAGCAGCCTCGGATGGGTGGCTTCTTCGAGCAGAATTCCGAGCGGCTTGAGTGCCGAGATGTGGGGAAACAGTGCGAACGCTGCAGAGATCGACGAACGCCCCCCCTGGTGCTCATCAGGAATCGGTGCGGATGCGGAACACCGGGTAGTGAGAAGCGACCTGCTCAAACTCTTTCAGGGGCGCTCGCTGATCCGACGTAGCACGAATTCTACTCGTGGGGGCGTCACCCGAGAGGGTACCTGTTCCAACGCTGCGACTTCAATGGCATCATTTGGCATCGGGATATGCTCACCCTATACGACAACCCGTTCAGCCCGTTCGCTCGAAAGGTGCGGATGGTGACCTCGACTCTGTCCATCGGCACGTGAGCGACGAAGAACCAGGTCGCGACCCGACGTGGCCGTCCCGGAGGCCTCGTCCAATGCGAAGATTGGAATCGCTTGCCCGGCGGAGCTAGTATCATCTTCTCTTGATTACTTCGATCGACCACATCCACATCCATGCTGCCGACCCGATGGCGACGATTCGTTTCTACGTATCCTGCCTCGGAGCCGAACATCTAGGCTCGATCCCATCAGGAGAGGAAGGCAGGAACCATGGCGTGCTTCTCGGTGGGCAGCTGTTGGTGATCAGTGAGTTCCCCCCGGGCATGGAACCCGGGGTGCCGCCCGAGCCGGGCGAAGGCGCGCTTCGTTCCGGGTTCGGGGTCGCGCACTTCGGCCTTCAAACGACCGACCTCGATGGCGCATTGGCCCGCCTCCGTGACGCTGGTGCACAGGTCCACGCCGAACCCCGACGTACCGGTTCCGTGCGCTACGTTTATGCAACGGTTCCCGACGGGGTGGTCATCGAGCTCACAGAGCTTCATCTGCCCACCCGCCTCGCAAGGCTCAGGCCGCTGCTCGACGCGGTCAACAAGACGATCCACTTGACGCGTCGCGCGCTTGCGAAGCAGCTCTTCAAGTAGTGCTCTCCTTCGGCGAACGGGCCAGCTTTCGCGTGGACGATGCTCCGACGCGTTTCATCACCAATGGGGCTAAGCTTACTCTTGCGTGACTATATCGACCGAGATCTCCACCGCCGTAATCGTTCCTCTGTTCTCAAGCCAGTGTGTGGTGTTCCTATCCTCGGGCCAGCCCACTCCCGGCCCGTACTCCGTAGCGACTCCATTTCGATGGTCAGTGATCGTTCCTTTCAATATGTAAACGATGCCTGGTCTGTCTTTGTGGTCGTGAATCGGGCCGAAGACGCCTCCAGGCTCGATCGTCACCATACGCATTCGAAGGTGGCGCCCTGCCATACCGTCGATCTCAGGCCCAAGGTCAACCGTTGCAAGCAACTTCACCGTAACGCCTTTCGTCTCAGGATCCGCCTGTTCGTTGCTCATCGAGCTCTCCTCTCTGTACTTCCTGATGATCCTCTCTACGACGTCATCTACGGAGTCCGTTTCAGCCAAGGTCGGCATTCAGTGGAAGCGAAACGTGTATGTCCGGTCGAGGGGCGCTCTGGTGACCTCGCATGTGCGCGCCGACGCATCGCAAGCGATCGTCGTGCCATCCCAGAGTGAGAGCTCGTCTCGGCCCTCTCCAAAGAAATCGATGGTCATCGATGAATTCGCGTCGGCGAAGCCGGCCAAGTCGGGGTCGAATTCCTCGACCAGCGTGTCGACGACCGTGTCGAATCGGGGAATGATTCGGCCACTGCGATAGAAGTACGGAGCGACTCGAAGCGGTGCAGCCACCTCGATCTCGGCCGGTCCCGTGTACGTTTCACCGGTCTGCCAGTGAACCCAATCGCCTGGTGGGAAATAGACAACACGGCTGCGCGCGCCCTGGACGATGACCGGCGCGACGAGGATCCGATCGCCCATCATGAACTGGTCGTTCTGACGCTCCTTGGAGCCAGGCGCCTCTGGGAAGTGAAGTACCTGATGTCGCACGACGGGCCATCCGTGATCGCGCGCCTGCGCGACGAGCGTATAGAGGTACGGAAAGAGCGCCGTGTGCAGTGTGGCGTAGGTCTTCCAATGCTCGATGCTGTCGGCATCGTTGTCGATGAGCCAATTGGATTCGCAGGCGAACTGCCCATTGTGCTCGCGCATGACCGGCAGCATCGCCCCAACTTGGGTCCACCGGTAGAAGAGCTCGCGATCGGTGGGCGGTGCGGTGAGGCACAGGAGCCCGCCGATGTCCGTGGCGACGACGGGCACGCCGCTGATGCCGAGCGACTGGACGGCGGGGATCACCGTGGGCAGACCGTCCCCCTCTGACCAGTCCGTCGTCTGATCGCCGGTCCACACGACCGGCGAGTACTTCCAAGAGCCCGTGTAGCCGGAGCGGGAGAAGAACACCCAGTCACCGTCAGGGCGCCGCTCCTCCCAGAACTCGCGAGCCGTGCGAGCCCAAAGCCTAGGGTAGTCGTTGTGCACCTCCCATCCGAGTCGGCCGTCGGCAGAAACCGTCGTCGCTCCAACGTACTCGCCGAAATCGTTCATCCAACCGTCCGCGCCGAAGCGTGCCGCGCGGTCGAAGATCGTGTCCTGCCACCAACGGACCGCGTCCGGGTTCGTCAGGTCGATCTGAGAACGGTTCACCAAGAGCGCGAAGGTCGCTGGCGCTCCATCTGGATCTCGGAGCAAGTAGTCGCGTCCCGCGGCATACAGATAGTCCTCCGTGCCCACGGTCAAATACGGCTGGAAGTAGGCAAACACACGGAATCCGAGCGCGTGCATGTCGTCGATCATACCGGCCCAGTCCGGGTAGTGGGTCTGGTCGAGATGGAAGTCTTCAGAGTAGAGAAACTCTCCGTCGCCGCCGGCCCAGTCCTCGTTCCAGATCCCGCTCGTCGGAATGCGCTCCGCGCGCATGAGCGCTGCGATCTCTCGCGTCCGGCTCTCGGCGTTTGGGCTGTCGCCCCGGTGTTTCGTGTTTGCGGATATCCACGGCGCGAACACCCAGGGCAGCGGGAGCTCGGGGATCCGTCCGGCGAAGTGTGTGTATGCTTCGATGACATCGAGTGGGTCATCGCCCACGAAGACGCGTAGCTCGAGGCGGTCGTGAGAAAGCTCGATCGTAGTCTTCGCGGGATTGGTTTTGCCGAAGTCGAACCGACTGAATCGAGTATCGTCAATCAACAAGCCGTACGTGCGCGAGCTCAGGTAAAAAGGGATGGGAACACCCGTCGGCAGCTCATCAACGCATTGGAAGTTGCACCCTTCCTCGGTCCACACGACGAGCTCGTTCCCACTGTGCTCGGCTTCTTCGTAGCGTTGGCCCATTCCGTAGTAGCGATCGTTGCTAGTATGGAGGAGGTCGATCGCGACGCGGTTGACGCCCTCGCCCAGTCCAGGATCAACTTGTGCGGTGATGTGCAAAGCACGGGGGTCATCGTCGCTCGTCAAGGAGAGCATCATCAGCGGGTCATCGCCCGCCGCGGCGCTTAGTTCGACATCCAAAGAGGTCGCATCGCAAGCGATGCTCGCGACGGTCCCCGTCTCTGTCCAAGGGGCGACCACCCGCTCTTCGAAGGGGCCTTCCTGCCCGGTGACCGTCGTGAAACGGAGCGGCCCCGATGTTTCGATCAGCGTCTCACCACTCGGCCGCACGACGCGAAGCGCGAAGTCGGGCTGCGTGACCTCTCCTCGCCAACGTGACGTCTCGATGATCGCTGTCCCGCCCGGCGGGCAGGACACGCGAAGACCCGGCGAAGAGCTCGGCGCCGACGAACCTCTGCAACCCACCGATGTGAGACACGTTGCCATCGCGACAACGAGAAACGGGCAACCAGCGCGCTTCACCATCGAGCGGCAAGATAGCATCGATCGGCGGTGTGTCCGGAGACAAGACAGGCGTACCGTGACGACTAAGGCCGCCGTGCCTTATCCCGCGCCGCCGCCTGCGCCACCGGTGCCACCTGCGCCACCTGCGCCACCCGCGCCCCCTGTGCCGTCGTCGCAGAGTCCGATGCCCTTGTAGAGCGCGCGGAGCGCGTCTTCTCGCGTCCGGAGCTCACGCGTATCGGGGAACAGCTGTTGGCTGTTGGCCTCATCGAGCACGGCCTGTAGGTCGGCATCCGTGCTGAACTCCGCCCAGGTCTGATCGATGTCGATGCTCACGCCGTTGAAGAGGGCTGCTGTCTCGGAGCTGATGTCGATGTCGGTTGTCGGATCTCCGTCCGTGTCCATGGTCTGGAGAAGGACCGCGAGGTTCTGGACGATCTGAAAGTCGCCGCCATCGTCGGGCAGTGTGCCGTCGACGTCACATCCGCCGACCGGCTCTTCCGTGACGCCCGCGATATCGAAAGGCGTGACTCTGGCTTGGGCAGGGCTTTGTCCAAGTGCGGTGTCGCCGAGAGAGAAGGTCATTGTCGCCTCTGGCATGTAGTAGCTGAAGCTCCCCGGATCGCCGTTTTCGCCCGTGACGCCGGTTCGAATGGTGCCGTCTTCGGTCTGGGTCGAGTAGGCCACCCCGGAAACGAGGTTGTCGTAGTAGTAGCCCGTGTCGTAGACCGGGACGCAAACGCCGTCGACGCATTCTTCGTCGCAGGCGAGCAGTTGGGTGGCTGCGCTCAAGACGCAGAGAAGAAGAAAAGCTCTATTTGTGTTGTTCGACATATGCTCTCTCAAAGGTGGTCCGGATATCGGACCAAAGTCTCGCGGATGTGCCACCTTGTATGGTGCTCGTCAAATCAAGGGATTTTCGGGAGATGCCGATTCAGCGATACCCTCGAGCAGCACGCCGACCGCGATGGCAGCGCTTCCGCTCGCGCCCGGCAGGTCTCTAGCTGCCTTGGCCCAAGTACTGCTTCAAGATTTGCGTCCATTGGTCCGTCTCCATGAACTCCAAGAGGGCTCTGTTCAGCGGCTCGCGCAGCTGGCTGCCGGGCGGCACGGCCATGCCCATGTAGTGGTGATCGAATGTCCCAGGCAGCACTTGCACTCGTCCCCGGAACTCGTTCTTCGCCAGGTACCTCAAGATGGGCCCTTGGAAGAAAAAGGCGTCCGTTTCCGCGTCTACGAGCGACTTCAAACCATCCCGCGGATTCCCAAACAAACGCAACTGCTTGATTCCCTTTTTCATGAGGTAGGCCTCGGCGCTCGATTCGGCCACGGTGCCGACACGAGCAGTCGCCAGGTCGTGTATTCCGTGCACCTTGCCGCTCAATTCACCGACGGTCAGTGAGCTAGAGATGGCCGCTGTGAACCCAGAGATCGAAATGATCGCTGCAAACATCCAAACGACCCCGACGATCCGGCCGCCCGCGGTCTTCGGCGCCAAATCTCCGTAGCCGACAGTGGTCATCGTGACGGCCGCCCACCAGATGCCCTGCGCAACCCCTTTGGCGGGCCCGCCGCCGAACATTTCGCGGTTCCGGCGGCCTTCGAAAAGCCATACGGCGACGCCGGCAATCAGCCACAGAAGGATCAGCAAACCAATGACCTGGAGGAATCCGAGTGAGAAAAAACGCCTGGCGACACGGAACCAGCCGTGTCCGGCTTTTTGCGCAGGGACCACGATCACCGCTCCCGACATGTAGTAGGCATCTGAGAAGTCCACCAAGACTTCGCGTTCCGCCGTCACCGCTGCCATCGGTGTCAGGTCGATGTCGCCTTTGACGAAGGCCTCCGTCAGCGCTTGGACACTGCCGTATTCGCGCAGCTCGAAGTCAACACCCATCCTATCTGCAACCTCGCGCCAGAGATCGATGGACACACCTTCCCATTGGCCATCGACGGTCTTCATGGCGAACGGCTGCAATTCGGACACACCGACCTGCAGTGTCTCCGACTGGATGCCGTCGTCTTGCGCAGATAGTTTGCCGGGCAGCAGCGCGACGACGCAAAGCGTGATGATTCCTGCTACCTTCTGGTGTTCACTCATGACCCGACGGCGATTACTGCGCTGGCCCAGAATGTCAAGATGCAGCGCTCGATGAGCGTACGCACCTCGGGGACGCGCGCCCGGGAGTCGATCGCAGCTTGATATTCTGAAAAGGGGCCAATCAAGATTGTGGAATCGCGACAAGACAAACGGATGGATTCAGGTACCCTCCGCGACAAGATGACGACAACCCCTCGAATGGCTGGCCCTTTTCCTCCTCTTTGCCTGGCCTGCGTCACGGCTGTGGTCTTGCTGTCGAGTTGTACGAAAGTCGGTCCCAAATCCATTCGAAACACGCGCTTCGACTACAACTCGGCCATCATCGATACCCGCAACGAGCAGATGCTCGCAAACCTCGTCCGACTTCGCTATCGCGACACCCCCTATTTCATCGAAGTGTCGAGCGTCGCGACCCAGTACGTGCTGGGTGTTGCAGGCTCGGCATCGGTCGGCGGAATCGGTGGGCCGGGTAGCAAAGCAGTGGGTGGCGTTGGGGGCGACGTGTACTACGAAGACCGACCCACCATCACGTACACACCGCTTCAAGGCGAAACCTTCGTGAACCGCCTGTTGTCGCCCGTGCCGATGGGGGCGATTGTGCTCCTCAGTCACTCGGGTTGGCGGTTCGAACGTCTCCTTCGCTGCTGTGTCCAACGGATCAACGACGTGTGGAACGCGCCCACCGCGGCTGGGCCGACGCCCGATCTCGCGCCGGACTTCGAGCGATTCGTCGAAGTTGCAACATTATTCGACGAAATGGGCCAGGCCGACGCGTTGGATTTGCGTTACCGGCGCGTCGGTGCCGAAGAGATCCTCGACACGGTCCCGCTCGGTGACCCAGGGGCGCCCTTCGTGATGACCCTGGTATTCGGGGACGCTCCCGAGATCGCCGAGCAATCGAAACGCTTGAAAGAGATTCTGGGCCTCCGGTCGGACCTCAACGAGTTCTTCTTGACGACGAACCCGACCTATCGCTCGCCTCGCGAAATCGGCATTCTGCCGCGCGCGCTCATCGGCGTGATGAGCTATCTCTCGCAGGGCGTTGAGCCGCCCCCGCAGGACGTCGAAGCCGGCAAAGTGACAGTAACCCGATATCGCGACGGGGCGGAATTTGAATGGCCGGTGTTGACCGGCGGGCTGTTTCGGGTCGCCTCGAGCGACAAGGTCCCGAACGACGCCTTCGTCCGTGTGGAGTATCGAGGGACGTGGTTCTACATCGAGGACTCCGACCTCAACACGAAGTCGACGTTCAACTTGCTCGATCAGCTCTTCCAACTGCAGTCCGGAAACACGAGGAAAGCCGGGCCGGTGCTCACACTCCCACTCAACTGAAGAAGCGCCCGGGGCCTGCGCTTTTTGCAAGTCTGCTTGTGTTGGGGAGTTGTGGCGACTCGAGTGAAGGAAGCGGTGGTGCGGGTCTGATCAACTCTGGCGACGGTCGGTGCCCATTTGCGCTTCGGCCATTTCGCGTGTGAGATCGAGAACGCCGCTGACCACGATGTGTGCACCGGGCCCGACGCCGAGGGTCCAGTACCGCCTGAACCATTTGCGAGCCCGCTCGTCGGTCGTTGCGGTGCGCATGACACCCGACAAGAGCGTTCGCCGCTCGTCGATTGCGCGAACCGAAAGCGCGTACACCGTCTTCGCATAGCCGGGCTCGGTAAAGTCGCTGAAGTCCTCGGGCGCGACTTGGGCGTAGGGGATGACCGGTCGCCAAAACTTGCCGACCAAGCCTAGGGCAATCTCGTCACGAGGCCGCTTGCCGAGCAGGACCCAGCCGCCCTCGCCGAGGCTCATCTTCGTCGTATCGAGCAATCGCAACTGCTTTGGAGCTTTGGGTGGCGACTCTCCGCGCAGAAGATGGCTGACGACTTCCGGCAAGGCGCGAAGCGCACCCAACAAGCCAACCATGGGGCGCGTTCGGCCAACCTCGATCAAATCGACCTGCATCAGCGCGTCCCAGGTCGTTGCGGCGTCAGCCTCGACGACGGTCGCCACCGCATCCGAAACGTCATAGACCGGAAGGAATTCGTCGACCAGCATAGTCGGCAGCATGTCACCTGGGTGTCACCGTGGGAAACGGCAACCGAGCGAATCGTCAGCTTTCTGAATGACCAGAAGGACATGGCCCGCCTTCGTCGCCTTCACGCGAAGATTTGGGCACCTCGACCAATGATTTCACAAGGTTGCCTGGCTATCGTTTTTTGACCTTGGTGCCATCGAACACCAAGCAAGGTATAGGGAAACCCTACGATGGATAACATGGTGATCGAACAAGTCGTCCGCCTGCTGCTCGGATTGGTCATCCTCGTCGCGGGCCGCAACCTTTTCTGGTTGTTCGTTGGCGCCATCGGATTTCTGGTGGGTTTTGAGCTCGCGAGCCTTTGGCTTTCCGATCAGGCGGCGTGGCTGGTCGTGGTAACGGGTATCGTCGCCGGGCTGGTCGGGGCGATCCTCGCCGTGATCTTCCAACGGGTGGGTTTTGCGCTGGCCGGCTTCTATGCGGCGATCTATTTGGCGATTGCATTTTCCGGAACGCTCGGACTGGACAGCGCCTCGCCCACCATCTTGCTCGTTGCCGGTGTTGCCGGGGCGATTCTTACGCTCTTGTTGACCGATTGGGCGATTATCGTTTTGTCCGCGTTGGCGGGAGCGGCAGCAATTTCATCGGTCTTTTTCATGGAGCCTCTTGCTGAGCTCGCGAGTATCGTCGTCCTGGCTTCGATCGGCATCATTGTGCAGCGAAGAATGCTCACTCGTAGTCGAAACACTCGAGCCCGTTGAGCAATGATGGGCAGCGCCAAGGCGCACTACGACGGCATCAAGGCATTCTCCGAGACGGACTTCACCGAGGACCTGAAGATCATCGACGTGGCCACCCTCGTCATGCATGGCGATGACGACCAAATCGTGCCGATCGCCGACTCCGCGCTGCTTTCGGTGAAGTTGCTGAAGAACGCCACCCTGAAAGTCTATGAGACCTTCCCGCACGGGATGTGCACGACCCACGCCGACGTCGTCAACCCGGACATCCTCGCCTTCATCAAGGAATGAGTCCGGCGTTCAGCCTGCGAACGTCAGCTGACTTCGAACCCAATCATGTACGCGGCGCACCCGCATCCTCATTTGCGGGCCCCTAGCCGCCGAGCTTCTTTTCGAGCTCTTGTCGTCAGCGCGCAAATCGTGCTCTAGGTACCCGAGAACACCTGAGGTATACGGAGCCACGATGTCCCTCCTCCTGGCCGTCTCGATTCTCCTCGTCTTGACCGCGCTTCTCGGCATGGTGAACGAGCGCTACCTTCGGTTGCAACCGAGCATCGGACTGATGCTCCTCGCGCTCGGCATGACGCTGGGTCTCGCGGCGATTCAAGCGAGCGGGATCGCCGATGACCTCGGCTGGGTACGAGGCCTGGTCATCAAGCTAAACCTCAGCGAGGTCCTGCTCAACGGGGTGCTCTGCTTCATGCTCTATGCGGGAAGCACGGGTGTGGTGTTCGCATCGCTCGAGAGAGAGCGCTGGACGATCCTGACGCTGGCCATCGGGTCCACCCTCATTGCTTGTTTTCTGACCGGAACGCTCATTCATGTCGTGCTCGGATGGATGGGCATCACGCTTGCCCTGTCTCATGCGCTCGTCTTTGCGGCGCTGATCTCACCAACCGATCCCATCGCGGCGCTTGCGATTCTCAAAGCCGCTGGCCTTCCGAAACGACTGGAAGCCATCATCAACGGGGAATCTCTCTTCAACGATGGTGTCGGAGTGGTGTTGTTCACGGTGTTGTTGGCGTACGCGCAAGGCGCCGGCTCCGAAAGCTCGCCGATCGTTCTCTTCCTGCGCGAAGTGTTGGGAGGCGTTGGGCTCGGGCTCGGTGTCGGCTTGCTCATTCACATCGTGCTGCTCCGAACGAACGACTACGCGACGCATCTATTGACGACGCTGGGCAGCGTAGCACTCGGTTACAGCGTGGCGCCCCATGTCGATGTCTCTGGCCCCATCGCCATGGTCGTCGCTGGCCTGGTCACTGGAAACGCGACGGTGCCTCGTCTGTCGAAAGACGTGCGTGCGCCCTTCTCCGATTTTTGGAACGGCATCGACGACCTCCTGAACTCGCTGCTGTTCGTGATGATGGGTTTGCTGGTTGCGTTCATCCGCAACTTGGACTACGCGCCGTTGCTCAAGATCGCGCCCGCCGCAATCTTCGTTTGCCTGATCGCGCGCAGCGTCAGCGTCTATGTGCCCATGGTCGGTTTGACCGCCACGGGCGTCCTCGCAGGTGACCGCAACGGTTTGACCAAGCTCCTCACCTGGGGAGGATTGCGCGGCGGCCTCGCTCTCGCGCTCGTCCTGTCACTGCCGCAAAACCTCGATCGACTCGTGATTGGCGAAATGACCTTTGCGGTCGTGGCGTTCTCGGTCCTGATCCAAGGGTCGACGATCTCAAAGCTCTTCCGGCCCGCGTACTTGAAGGGCCTGTTGAAATAGGCGCAAGGCATCTAGACGAGGTGAATCGCCCGATCTTCCATCCCACCGCATCCGAAAGCGGCGGCGGTCCAGGACATCGACCAGCCGAGAGGCCGAATTCATCGAGCGACACTTGCAACCACCGCCCGCGTGTCGCAGACCCAGCTGTATGGCGGAGCTCGTGTCGGTCAACGTAGGCATGCCGCGTCTCATCGACACCCCGACGGGCCCGGTGCGTACGGGGATCTTCAAGTCACCTACCGAAAAGCGTCTCCGCGTACGCCGACACAACCTCGAAGGCGACGGACAGGCGGACCTCTCGGTACACGGCGGCGAAAACAAGGCCGTGTATGGTTACCCGTCGGAACACTACCCCACATGGGCCGTCGAGCTCGAAAGGGACGACCTCACGCCGGGCCAGTTCGGCGAGAACCTGACCACACGCGGGCTCCTCGAGTCCGAAGTCGGCATCGGCGACATCTTCAAGGTCGGCTCCGCCGTTCTTCAGGTGACTCAGCCGCGGTCGCCGTGCTTCAAGCTGGGCATTCGGATGGGCGACCCGAAGTTCATCAAGACGTTCCTCAGAAGCGGCCGCCCGGGCTTCTATTTCCGTGTCGTCGAGGAAGGCGCGCTCCAGGCCGGTGACGAAATCGAGCGCCTCGAACGCGGCGAAACCGGCATCACCGTCCACGAGCTTTGGGACCTGACGTTCGGCACCGCCGACGAGCCCGACCGCCTCCGCCTCGCCCACACGATTCCCACCCTCGCCCCCGAGTGGCGCAAGTAGGGAGACACGGAGCCCCGCAAAGACAGCCGAATCCGAACGGGGGTATCCAAGAAGACCACGAAAAGGCTTCTGACCCGTGAGCGAAGTTATCATTGGAGGTTGATGTACATGGGACGAGAGAGCGATGGTGGTTTTCCAAGAGATTGCTTGAAGAGGCTGTAAACCGCAGTGAACGAACACGACGCAGGGGCTAGCGCGGCGGACGCTCGGTTTTCCCGCGTCTCGTCTTCAAGTCGCTCTTGCCCAGGGGCGTTTGGTGTTCATTGCTCGATCTCGGGTTCGACGAGTTTGGCGAGCTTTCGCAAAGACTGCTGCCAGCCGAGGTAACAGGCTTCGAGCGGGATCGGATCGGGCACGTTCTCCTGAACCACGCTCATGTCCGTGCCCACTGAAACCGCCTTCAGCGTGACCGTCACCTTCATCTCTCCGGGCAGGTTCGGATCGTCGAATTCGTCGGTGTAAACAAGTGTCTCGCTGGGTACGAGCTTCAGATAAGTGCCGCCGAAAGAATGGCTGCCGCCCGTGGTGAAGTTGCGGAAAGACATGCGGTGCTTGCCGCCTTCCTTCGCCTCGAGCTCATGCACCGTGCAGGTGAAGCCAAAGGGTGGAAGCCAACTCGTCACGGCGTCGGGTTCGAGAAAGGCGCGATAGACCTTTTCCGGCCTGGTGGCGAGGACGCGGTGCAGTTTGACGGTCCTGGGCATTGTTACGCCTCCTTGCGTTGCGGGCCGCTTGCAAGCTCGACCACCGGCTCAAATCCGCCATAGATCAGGCGCTTGCCGTCGAAGGGCATTGGGTTGTTCTCGGGATTCATGCGCGGATCGGCCTCGTCTGAATTGTTCATCCAGTCGGTCATCTTCGCGTGCGCTGCATCACGCGTTTCCTTGTCGGGCCATTCGATCCAGGAGAAGACGACCGTCTCGTCGTCCTTGGCCTGAACGGCCTTGCGGAAATCCGTAACCTTTCCATCGGGCACATTATCACCCCAGCATTCGACCACGCGCGTCGCGCCAAGGTCGATGAACACGCTGTCGACCCGCTGGGCGTGCTCGATGAATTCCTGTTTGTTCGCCGTCGGCACGGCAATCACGAAACCGTCGATGTAACTCATTGCGTTGCTCCTTCAGCTTTGGCTCCTGGCGCCTTCGTAATTGAGCATCCACGGTGTTCCGTATCGGTCTCTGAACATGGCGAACCGCTCGGCCCAGAACGTTTCATCAGGCGCCATCTCGACGGATTGCGCGCTGTCGGCAAGGGCGGCGAAAATGCGGTCGAATTCCTCGCGCGATGTCGGCGCAATCGAGACGCGGAAGCCGCGCGGCTTTTCGTACATGTCTTCGGAGTTGTCGGAGGCCATGACGGTGGCGTGGCCCAACGACATGACCATGTTCATGACCATGTCGTCCCCGCCGGGCATTCGGCTTTCCTGGTCAGGGGCATCGGCGTTTCGAAAGACGCCCCGTATCTCACCGCCCAGGACCTCCGCGTAATGCGTCATCGCTTCGAGGCAATTGCCCTTGAAGAAAAGATAAATCGTGGGTTCCATTTCAGGTTTCTCCTTTGGTACTGAAGGGTGCGAGGAAGGGTAGTTGACTTTATGTTGATGTCAACGTAATTAAATGTATGAGTATGCGCGATGACCTTCCGCTCTCGGTGACTCACGAGGTTCGTGACCGTTGTCTGTGTCTGCACGTCCAGCGCGCGGCCCGCGCGATCGCCCGCCGCTTCGACGACGCGCTCCGACCGTTTGGACTGACCAACGGTCAGTTCTCGCTGCTGATGTCGCTGAACCGGCCCAAGCCTCCGCGGATGGGTGAGGTGGCAGCCGTGTTGGCGATGGACCGAACGACCCTGACCGCAAACCTCAAACCGCTGGAGCGGCGCGGGTTGGTTGAGATCCATGTCGACGCGGACGACAAACGCAACCGGAAGCTCACGTTGACCGATCGGGGGCGTGACCTGCTCGTCGCGGCACTCCCCGTTTGGCGTGAGACCCATGCCGAAATCGATCGTACGCTACCGGGGCTCGACCCCGAGCGCTTGCGCACGGACCTTCGAGCGCTGTCATGAAGCCATGCCACCCACCTAGAGCCTCGCTTCACCCTTTCATTTTGCTCCATCCCAAAGAAAGAAAGGAACCGCCTGATGTCCGTTCATGAGCTCTTCACATATCTCCGCGCGAGCAGCGCCGAAGAGGCTATCGCGTTCTACGAGGCAGCGTTTGGCGCCACGGAGAAGTACCGTCTTGTCGAGCCGAGCGGCCGAATTGGTCATGCGGAGCTTCTCTTCGGGAAAGCCACCGTCATGATATCCGATGAATTCCCTGAATTCGGCATCTATGCGCCGAGCACGTTCTGCATCCAGCGACGGTACACGGAGATGCTCTCTGGCCCGAGCCAGACGGTAGGATGAGACCGGCCCGCCGCTTGCCGTGCCTGCCCCCTCGCGACGGGCGGTTCGAAACGGTTTTGCTATCCTCGCGGGTATGGACAAGCCACCTCCTGCCAAAGCCGTTGCATTCAGCCGCCGCTTGCGCTGGGGTCTTCAGCGCCTCGAGCGCAAGATGGTTCCCCCGCCCCTTGCGCTGCTGGACTTCGTCAATGACTTCTGGGGCGCGCACATCGTATACGCGCTCGCCGAGCTCGAGCTGGTGGACGCATTTCAATCGGGGTCTCGACCGATCTCCGATGTCGCGAGCGAGCTCGAGATAAACGAAGACCTCGCCTACCGCCTGTTGCGAGCGGCGACCAACCTCGATGTGGTGCGCGAGGAACCCGGCCGTCGCTTCTCGCTCACGCCCATCGGACAGGCGCTGTGCAAGCGCGAAAACGAGAGCTTTCGCGATTTCATCATCCTCATGGGTCGGCTTGGCACACGCATGTGGAGTCGGCTGGCCGATTGCGTGAGACAAGGCCGCAATGCGGTCGAGATCGAGACCGGTCAGCAACCCTTCGAGTTCCTCATCGGGGACGAAAACATCCGTCACGTCTTCAACCGTGCGATGACCGCGGTGAGCTCGGTGGCTGCCAACGCGCTGACGGCTGCTTACGATTTCACACCCTACTCCACCATCGTCGACGTAGGCGGCGGCGAGGGTCGTTTGCTGTCGGCCATCCTGCAGGCAGTCCCCAACGCGCGCGGCCTGCTCTTCGATCTGCCCGAAGTCGTCAAAGATGCTCCAAACGTCCTGCAGTCGCTGGGCGTATCGTCGCGCTGCGAAACGGTCGGCGGCTCCTTCTTCGAAAGCGTACCCGCCGGAGGCGACCTCTACTTGATGAAGGCCATCATCCACGACTGGAATGACGAGAACGCGCAAAAGATTCTTGCCACCGTGCGTAGGGCGATGGATCGCGACAGCCCATTGTTGCTCTACGAGGCGGTGGTGCCAGGCCCCAACAAGAAACACTTCGCCAAGTACCTCGACATCGAGATGATCGTGATGGCAGGCGGCCGCGAGCGCACCGCTGAAGAGTACACAGCCCTGCTCGACCGTGCCGGCTTTCAGCTCACACGCATCATTCCCACTGCTGGGCCCGCGTCGGTGATCGAGTCCAGGGCGCGGTGATGAGCCCTGTCAGAACCTCATTGAGCGCGCAATCGTCTGCTGTCATTCTCACTGCGCCATGAACCAGCGCAGCCTTTCCAAGACGCGGTCTACCGCGCTCACAATCCGGAATGATCTTGGGACCCGCTCTCGGGAGCCGGCGCCCAACTTCACGGCGGACGCTTCAATCGCCCAGGCTGCACCTTGGCAGGACGGCCCTCCCCCAAGGTCGGGGCTCACGGTCCCACCTCCAATTCAAACGCCCGCTGCCTGATTGGTCCACTGATGCTACGCCTCGGTCTCGTTCTCGGATACACTGATGCCTCCGACCTGCCTCCGGAATTTCGGACCGCTGAAAACGCGGACTGCCTTTTCGAGACCGTCCAAAGAGCGCATGAAGGAAGAGCTGGACCGATGGTCTGCCGGTCGAGCGGCATCGTCTAAGCAAGGAAACAATCGCCACAACTCGAGAAGGCGTTGCAACGTTGATCCTTTCCCATGTAGACCCGAGCGGAGGAGGTGCAGGCATGCGACACGTCGGAATCAAGTTGGCAGTCATTGGGGCTCTAGTGCTCTTCGGCTGCGCGGGGCAGATTCAGACCACCTCGACCTACGATGATTCGGCGGACTTCGCGGCCTACAGGACGTTCGCGCAGGCGCCCCCCCCTACGTACGCGACCGATATCCCGCTCTATAACGAAGATACGGCTCGCAAAATTCAAGAGAAGATCGCAAGCAATCTGCAGAAGAAGGGGCTAGAGCCCGCAAATTGGGAGGAAGCCGATCTTCAGGTGGCCTTCATGCTCGGCGGCCAAGAGCGACAAGACGTCGAGTATTGGAGCGGATGGGCCTGGTACGGGCCCGGGGAGCTCACAACGGAGAACTACGTACAGGGTAGCCTCGTCATCGACATCGCCGACCGTGCAAAGGAGCGGCTGATCTGGCACGGCTACGGAAGCGAAAACCTCTTCTCACAAACTTCGAGCGACGAAACTTTCAAGGAGGCCGTCGATGCCATTCTTGCAAAGTATCCGCCGCCCGGGGTGACGAGCTCCAAGTAGACAGACCTGGTGGTCAAGGGTCATCCCGGCCTTGCCGATCTCTGTCGGCCACGACAAGCTGCCGTGCTTTCTGATGGAATCCGGGCCATTAAATCGTCCGACACGGCGTTGGATCGTGCTTTTCGAGATCGGATAGAATCGCAAGCCATGACGCAAATGACGACGGAGCTGCTGGTCGTTTTCACCGTTTGGTGCATTCTCGTCGGCTACGGCATCGTCGAGCGCTTTCGGCACGATCGAGCCCTCGCTCGGATACCGGTGCGGATCCATGTCAACGGTACGCGTGGAAAGACCAGCGTTGCCCGACTAATCGCCGCTGGGCTGCGGGCTGCGGGCAAACACGTATGCGCCAAGACCAGCGGCTCGTTCGCGGCCATCATCGATCCAGAAGGTCGGGAGTACACGATTCACAGAGTATCGCGGCCCAACATCATCGAGCAGATGCGGATCGTCGACAAGCTATCCAAGAGCAACCCCGAGGTCCTGGTCGTCGAGTGCATGGCATTGCAGCCTCATTTTCAATCGCTCACCGAGCTCCGAATGATCCGCTCCACGCACAGCGTGATTACCAATGCCCGACCCGACCATCTCGACATCATGGGTCCGACGAGCCGAGACGTAGCAGCTGCCCTTGCGGGCACTACCGGGGTCGCCGCAGAGCTATTTACGGCCGAGCAGGAGCATCTCGACGTATTCGCGTCCGCCGCCAGGGATCGCAACACTGCATTGCGTGCGGTGACCGCCGACGAGGTGGAGCGCATCGACGACTCGGTCCTCGGGCGCTTTCGCTACACCGAGCATCCCGAGAACGTGGCTTTGGCGCTTCGAGTCTGTGAGGCCTTGGGGGTCCGTCGTGACACGGCGCTCGAGGGGATGGTCACGCTGGAGCCGGAGGCCGGGGCCACTCGCCTCTCGTGGGTTGATTTCTTTGGACGCGACATACTGTTCGTTCAAGCCTTTGCCGCCAACGATCCTACGTCGACCGAGATGATCTGGGAGCAGTTGGTCGCGAAGCATGGGGAAGGCCGCCGCAAGATTGCGGTAGTCAACTGCCGCATCGATCGACCCGATCGTTCGCGCCAGTTTGCCGAAGCCGTGGCGTCGTGGAGCCCGGCAGATGCTTACGTCGTGGTTGGGATCGGTACGCTGCTCTTCGTTCGGGGAGCGGCCCGACACGGGGTGGAGGTCCATCGGATCACGATGCTCGAAGGCGCCGCCACCGATGAGATCGTCGAGGTCCTGCTCGACCTGGGTGGCGACAAGGCCTTAATCGTTGGCATGTGCAACATCTACGGCACGGGCTATGAGCTCGCGCGCTATTTTCAGAACCGATCCATGCGAACGGACGCGCTGTGACACTCCTGAACCTATTGGCGGTGGCCATCGGAATCGGTCTTATCCTTACGCTCGTCATCACCGAAGCGTTTGGCTTGGGCGCAGGCGGCTTGGTGGTGCCCGGCTACATGGCTCTATCCCTGCTTCAGCCCTGGTCGTTTGCGCTTACTGTGCTCATTGCGCTTGCTACCTTCGTCATCGTTCGGACCATGGCCATCTACATCATCGTCTTTGGGCGCCGTCGCACGGCTCTGATGATCGTGACTGGATACCTTCTCGGCGCACTCGTCGATCTCTTGATAGGGGGAGGCATCATCATCGATGCGGCTTCGATGGCTAGCGAAAGCGCTCGGAGCGGCATGACGGCAGGGCAGCCTTGGTTCTTCGAGATCTCGGTCATCGGCTATATCATTCCAGGCCTCATCGCCGTTTGGTTCGACCGACAAGGTGTCCTCGCGACCTTGACCGGTTTGATGCTCACCGCGGTCCTCGTCCGTTTGTGCCTCGTGGTGGTCATGCCCGAGGCCCTCCAAAACTACGATGCGACGCAAGGCCACCAACTCATCGAATGGTCACGCCTGTTCATGGAGCCGTGACGATGGCCGGCTTCCACAAAGTCTACTGGAAAACCAAATCGGCCCCGGCTGGAGCACAGATCCTGCTCATTTTTGCAGCTGTTGCGGCGCTGTTGTCGATCCAGGTTTTCAAGAAGGGTGAGAGCAGCGCGGACTACGAGGACATGCTGGCGGCCTCACAAACCTGCTCCGAGGGACTGCAGTTGATCGGCCGTTGGCGGCGTCGAATCGAGCGAATCGATCCGAAGGTGGATCCTCTCGAGACCGGTCTCATTGGGGTCGTCGCCAGTCCGGTGACCAGTGTCGCCGGGCATCTTCCAAGCAAGCAGGCGACGGTCAATCCAAACTGGGCCGCCGTCATCGTCCGATTACTACGCAAAGCCGGTGTGCGGGAGGGAGACGTCGTGGCAGTCGCGGTTTCCGGGTCGTTTCCGGCCCTCAACCTGGCCGCGTACTGCGCTCTGGAGCAGATTGGGGCGCGCCCCATCATAATTGCGTCCGCATCGGCGTCACAATGGGGAGCAAACGTCCCGGGGCTCATCTGGATCGACATGGCGCGCAGGCTTCGCGCAGCTGGTGTCATCGAGTCGAAAGCCGTCGCAGCGACGCTGGGTGGAGAGGACGACCGGGGTGTGGGCATTCCGGAGCAGGGATTGAGCATTCTGCATCGCGCGATCGAGAGAGCCGACATCGAGTTGTTGGAGCCCGAAAGCTACGAAGAAGCCGTGGCCCAACGCATTGCCGTATATGCAAAAGAAGCGGGTGAGCAGCCCGTGCGCGCGTTCCTCAACGTCGGCGGAGGAACCGCGACCACCGGCCCGGCGAGCATCGATCAGTTCTTCGACCCCGGCCTATTGACGGGGGCCCCGCCGCGCGCGTTCACGATGAAGTCCGTCATGGGTCACTTCATCGATCAAGAAATTCCGGTGATCAATTTGTGGAACATCTCGACCTTGGCCTCGCGGTTTGGCCTTCCCTATCCCCCCTCGGAAAAGCCCCGGGTTGGAGAAGGCGGAATCTATCAGGCGACCATATATCGCCGCTGGCTGGCCGCCATCCTCGCGCTGGCGCTGCTGGCGCTCACCTATTTCGTAACCCGTTCGGCTGGTCTTGGCTCCGCGTTCGGGCGCCCCCACTCCGAAAACACCCGCTCCGGCCCCGCCGTGTAACGGGAGAACTTAACCTCGCGGTCAAGGGAACTGCCACATCGGTGTGCTTGACGGGGTTGTGCTCGATCGCGCCTTCGAGGATTGCGAGCTCGAAGACTGCGCTGTGTGCACGGCCCGCGCTTCGGGTCTTCGTCCCGCGCTGCCGTGGCAACGAGCGAGGCTGCTCTCGGCACAGCTTGGTCGCGTCGCCGCCCGTCTTCTTCATTCGTCACCTTGACCAGGAAGCCTCGGTCTTCCAGGAGGCCCCTGATGGAAGAAAGAACACGGATCGGCCTTGCCCTCATGGTGTGTGCGTCCTTGGTTGCCTGCGAGAAGACGCCACCCCAGGAGGCGCCGAGTCCGGAATCGTCCCCCACACCGGCAGCGGACGCGGCTCCAAATGCGCCCGACGCGCCAACCGCTCAGCCGGCCGCCCCAGAGCCCCCCGTCGCAACTCCAGGTTCGCTCGGCACGCCCGACCAAGAGAAGACGCGCATCGGTACCCTCGAGCTCTGGGACGGCGCGCCCACCGCGGAGACGGCGACGATGGTGTTCGACGCGGTCGACTTCACCCGCGCGCTCAACGCCTACAACAACAGCTTCCGTGGGGCGTCGGCCTACGCGATTCGGCAGGGCTTTCAGAGCGTCGGCGCGAAGGACGGCGACGTAATCATTTTTTCCGAGCTCATGGATGCGAACTCGCTGTTTCTGACGGGCAACGCAGACACCGTGTACTACATGGCGACCCTCGATCTGACGAAGGGTCCCATGGTGATCGAGCAGCCACCACAGAGCCTCGGCACGATCAACGACATGTGGTTTTCGTGGATCATCGACATCGGGTTTCCCGGACCCGACCGCGGACAGGGTGGGAAGTACCTGATCGTCCCGCCGGGATATGAGGGGCCCCTGCCCGATGATGGTTTCTTCGTTGCGCACTCGAAGACCAACTACGTCCTTTACGCCGCCCGGGCCTTCTTGACGAACAACGACCCGAAACCGACGGTCGAGCTGATCAAGAAGCACATGAAGATCTATCCCTATACGCCCGGCGGCTTCGGGACGAGCATCGCCACTGCGCTCGAGGGGAAGGTAAAACTCGGGTCCAACCCCGAGGTTCCCGAGACCAAGTTCATCGAAGGCAGCGGTCGGTCGTTCAACACCATTCCACCGAGCGGCTACGGTTTCTATGAAGTGCTGAATGCCAACGTTCAGGCGGAGCCGGCGACCAGCTATGACCCCGAGCTCGCGGGCCAGCTCGCCGCCATCGGCATCGTGAAAGGCGAGGAATTCGCGCCGAATGATCGGATGAAAAAGATCCTCACCGACGCGGCGGCCGTGGGCAGCGCGTTCGGCCGGGCGCTGAACTGGCGGCCCTTCCAGATCCACCCGGACTGGGCCTACTACGCGGATTCACACTGGGGCAACATGCTCTTTCAGGGTGGCGCCTTCTTCGAGACACCACCACCGGCGTTCGAAGATGGCATGTTCAAGCCGTATCCGCCGACGGGGGCGCGTACGCTCGATTCCCGCACGGCGTTCTACTACGCGTACACGCTCGACTCGCCAGGGATGATCATGCGTATCCCGAACGTGGGCTCTCAGTACCTGATGAGCTTCCTCGACGACAACGGCAATCCATTTGATGGCGCGAAGACCTACAAAGTAACGCTTCCCAAGGGCATCCCCGCCGCGAAGTTTTGGTCGATTACGCTCTACGACAACCAGACCCGCTCCATGCTCCAGACGCCCCAGAAGTACCCCCGCGCCGGCAGCCAGAGCTACCCCACGCCGGCTGCGAAACCCAACAAAGACGGCTCGACGACGGTCTACATCGCGCCAGAGAAACCCGAAGGCGTCGACCGAGGCAACTGGATCCAGTCGACGCCCGGCAAAGGCTGGTTCACTCTTCTCCGCCTCTACAGCCCCCTTCCGGCATTCTTCGACAAAAGCTGGCGCCCGAGCGAGATCGAACTGGTGCAGTAGGGTTGATCGGTGTCCAGTCGTTCATCGAGCCAGTGTGATCTCTGGCGTCGTTGAGCGGTTTCTTGTTGGCAATCGAAGAGCCAGGCGGCCTTCATAGTCATCAGGCGTGCGAGCGCCTCGACACAACGAAACTGAATTTGCTCGGCATTCGACTGCGCTTCGCAACGTCCAGACACGCGGCGAGTCACGTGGAAACAACCGCAATGTTACGCCAGCGCACTCTCGTCGCCGCTGTCTTGCGTAAACAAGCAAGACGACCCGGTGGCTTTCTGTAGCGTCCAAAGAAAATCCGTTGCGAAGTTGGACGGCAAAGGCAACACGTTCAAGTCCGCTTCTGGCGCGTCACTCGCGTAGCGACCGAGTTTGTCGTCTGCGACCAGAGCCATCGTTTCGGCCGGCAAACGCGCCAGATCGACCAAGCGCGTGAGAAATTCCTCGGCTCTTGGCCTGGCGGCCTCATCTTTGATCGCCGCGATCACAGTGAGTGTTGCATTCTCCCAACTGTCCAACATGCGATAGGCGAGAAGGATCGCGAGGTCGAGGTCCTCGAACTCCATCTCGAGCTTCCAGTCCGGCCCCTGATCGGGGATCCACAAATTGATGCGGCGCCGCCGTCCGAGCCCCGCGGTTTCGTGCCGTACGAGCAGAGCGACGCCCACACGCTGACGCTCCGCTTCGAGGATGACCCGCCGCAGCGAATCGTGTGTTTCTTTGTTTTTTGGCCACTCCAAGAACAAGAGGTTTGGGCGGAAGAACGAGCCAGCCTGGGCCTGCATTCCCAAGCGCACTTCATCTGGAAACCGTTCGCCTTCCATAACCGCCCACGAGGTGAATACACCCGCATCCATGAGAGCATGCTGGGCATCGATAAGACGCTTCTTGAGATCGGCGAGCCTACCCTGCGATGCGATTCCGAGCAGCTTGATCGAGCCCATCGGGTAGGCGAGTTGCTCAACCAACTCGAAGGCTCCCCTGAGCCGATGGGGATCCTCAACTGGCACGAGGATATTCGGCTTCCAAGCCCGCAACGAGGTGCCTTGCGTGAGCTGGACCTGTTTCGCAGCCCATTCGGCAAGGGCGGTGAACAGACCACTTCGCACGTCGCCCGCCGGAGCCGTCAGACGTCGTTTCGTCAAGATGAAATAGATCGCTCCGACGACACCGACCGCCACGAGGCTGAATGTGGGATTAATGATGAACATCGCGAAAAGGCATCCAACGAGGCCCAGTAGCGGCACCCACTTTGGCACGCGAAGCAACGGGCGAAAGCTGATCAGTTGTAGGCTCTGCTCGGTTGCCACCACCAGATTGATCGTCGCGTACGTCAAGAGAAAAATCATCGAGATCAAGGGCGCGATGGCGTTGAGCTCGCGGAGCGCAATCCCCGCGAGGACCAGCCCGGCCGTGAAGAGGGAGGCATTGAGGGGCTCACCCCGTTTTGTCCGCCGAGCAAACCATCCGGCACCCGGAACGATGCTGTGTGTGCCGAGCGCCTCCAGGATCCGTGGCGCTCCGACGAAAGATGCCAGCGCAGAGGAAAACGTCGCCGCGAGCAATCCACCGAGAACCGCGGGAGCCCAAAAAGCGCGGTCGATCATAATTGTGTAGTCGCCGGTAAGCTCATCGACGCTCGCGGCCCGCATCAGCCAATACGCCAGTGCAAGATAAATGACCAAGCTGATACCGATAGCCGCCAATGTACCCGTGGGGATTGACCGGCGGGGATCCTTGAGGTCGCCCGACATGTTGGCCCCAGCCATGATCCCGGTCGACGCTGGGAAGAACACAGCAAAGACTGCCCAAAACGTGGTTCCGGAGAAATTGTCTTCCGGGGCTCCACGGAAATCGCCCCACCACACGATGGGGTTGTCCGTCGGGCCTTGGGTCGCGGCGATTGCGATCGAAATCAGCGACCCGATGATGATCGCCAAGATCACGTACTGCACCTTGAAGACCAAGCTTGTGCTGATCAACGTGATCCCGAAGATTACGGCGAAGATAGCGAGGTCGATGACGATCAACGGCAGTTCCATGAGCCCCAACACATCAACTGCCCAGAGATATCCTTCGCGAAATCCGAAGATATACATCACCACCGCGAGGGCCTGGGACACATAGAGGGGAGCTCCAATTGCGCCGCCGGCTTCGAGCCCCAAAGACTGCGATATCATCGAGAAGGCGCCCCCAGGCCCTACGCGGATGTTCGTCACAAAAGTCGCCATCGAAAGACCCGTCGCCGCGGTAATCCCGAACGACAGCACGATGATCAACAGCGCTCCGCCAAGGCCCGCGTTTCCCACTACCCAACCCTCGCGCAGAAACATGATCACCCCGAGGATGGTGAGCAGTGTTGGCGTAAACACTCCCGCGAACGTGCCGAACTTCTTGGTTTGAGCGGCCTCGTGCTCCTCGACCTGCTGCTGCAGATCCTTAGGCGCTTCGGCGGCGGGATCGCTCGTCATCAGCGTTTCAACTTGGTGGTTCTCAGGACCGGGTTCACCAGAAGACCCCATGCCTCGGGAATCATTCGCTGCAGACATAAGGGTTCGATTCGGCCCCGAGGCAGGCGAAATGTCAACTGCGGCGGCTGACGAGCGGCGCAGGGTTTCGTGAGGACGACTTCGCACAGGTGATGGATGCGGTCACCGATTTTCTGCTCGACCGTCGTCGGGGGTCGTAACTAAACCGGCCGGTCTGGTGCTGTGCCCCCTCGAGGGGCAGCGCGCAGCCGCTGCGCCGACGCCGCTTTGCGCGCAACGATTGCGCCTGGGGGCGGGACACTGACATACGCGAACCCCGGTTTTTGCGGTGGCACGATAGATGCATCCGGACGATGTGGATTGGACGTCAGAAGGAGGGAATCGTGGCAACGGTAGACAAGACCCTTTCAAAGCTGGAGGCGCGGCTCGACTTGTGGAAAGCCAAGGTCAAGAAGGCGATCGCCGGCGGTAACGTGAGTGGTCAGCAGGCACAAATCGATTCGCAAAAGCAGCTCGACCAGCTCAATTCCAAGCTCCAAGAGGCCCAGTCGAAGCTCGATGAGGCCAAGGCAGCTGGAGGCAAGAGGTGGGAAACTCTCAAGGACGGCGTCGAGAAGACATGGCAAGAGCTCGACGATGCGTTCAAGAAGCTGGTCGACTAGGAAGGAGGAACGGTCATGCTGAACCTGATTTGGTTGGTGGCAGTCATTCTAGTTGTGCTGTGGGTGGTCGGTATGGTCACGTCAACCACGATGGGCGGTCTCATCCACGGACTTCTGGTGCTAGCGATCGTGGCCGTGCTGGTTCGGCTCATCTTGGGGCGTCGCGCGTAGCGTAGGGCTCGTTCCAACTTGTCGAGAAGCATCTTGCCCGCCAAGCGGGTGGTCGTGTAGGAGGCGTTTCACCAAACTGACTCAACCTCGCAAGCGGCGGTGGTAGCCCGCGACAACTGCAGCGTCACGAACTCCTGTGCCGCTTGGTACACTTTGCGGCTCGCCTGTGCCCAGGGCATCAGGATCGGAAACACATGGAACATGTGTGGCTCCTCGACGACCACAGTCTCGATGTTGCTCTGCTTCAGTCGATCGACAAATTCACGTATCGCATCACGAAACATCTCGTCCTCACCATAGGCCACGAACGTAGGTGGGAAGCGGCGTAGGTTGGCGTCGAGGACTGAGTGCCGACGGTCGTCGGAATCGACGCCGTGCAGGTACGGCTGAACGGGAATGTTCCACGGAAGAACGTCCATGGAGGCGTTCGCGGTGATCGAGGGCTCGTCGAGGGTGAGGCTCACCTCCGGGGAGAAGAGCAGGAGCCCCGCTGGCGCGGGCAGGCGCTCCGCGCGAGCGTCGAGTATCAGCGCATTGACGAGCCCGCCGCCTCCCGAATCTCCGGCAACAAACAGTCGATCGGGGGAGTGTCCCGCTGCGAGGATACCCTCGTACACGGCGGCGACGTCGACGAGGCTGGCAGGAAATGGGAACTCCGGTGCGAGGCGGTAGTCGGGAATCAGCACTTCGCATTGAGTCTCGTGCGCGAGCCAACCCGTGAACATGAGATACATGGCGGGGGAGGTGCCGATGTAACCACCTCCGTGGAGGTAGAGGATCTGGCCTCGCGGTCTTCCACCACGGGGTCGACAGGAAAGCGTGGGGACGCCTCCGATCTCTATGTCCGTCAGCATGACGTCAAGTGGCCTGAGCAAGGGGGAAAGAGTTGCGCGGCACAAATCATTGATGACGATCTCGAGCGATCGAAACTCCGGCGTTGGGAGGGACATCGCGTATCCGATGAAGGATCGGACGACTTCGCGTGTCACCGCGATTCCCATGTTCTCGAGCCGACTCGACCCACCGACCCATGGCCCGCGGAATGGAATCGACGCAATGGAGTTGACAAGCTGCGCTGCCAGCCCGGTGATCACAAAAGCCGTGACTGGCACGGATGCAGTCTCCACGCCTGCTCGTCTACCCATTACCATGATGCACCGCCTTTGCTGCTCTCTATCGTACAGAACCTCGAGCGGTGCAACTTGACCCGCGCAGCGTCGCAGGGCGTTTTGTTTTTGGTTTCGTGGAATATACGGTCTGGAGTGACTATCTCCAGGACATCGAGTAGGAGGAACGAATGGCGAACACTAAACGGCCTACGGGCAAATCCTGGAATACCCCGAGGACGCTCGGCCTGCGCATCGGTGCCGTGCTGCTGGCGCTGGTCGGTTGCGACCGGCAGCCTGCGGAAGAAGCCACATCCGAGTCAACCGCACCCGTACGCGAGGACCTGCTCATCGGCTATGGCCTGCTGGCTGACACCCTGTCAGATGAGTCGCACTTGGGAACCCTGGATCTCTTCAAGACGCTGACGCTCAATGCTCCGAACGACGCGATTGCCAAGATGATGCAGACCCTGAGCGAGGCGTCGACGCGGCGCGCCGCCGAACTCTCGAAGCTGCGTCACCTCGCGCCGGACGTGTCGGACGAGCCGACGCAGGCAAGCCCAATCGGTGACGCGATCACTGCCGTCGCTAAGGAATTCGGCAAGTCGGAGATGCTCAGCCGCAGCGGCGGATTCGACGTCCGTTTTGTGCTCCTTCAGGCGCAGGCGACCCGAATGGTTGCTGCCATGGCGACGGCTACCGCACGCTTCGATCCCAATCCTAAGCGCAAGAAGTGGTTGAAGAGCCTCGCAAACGAGTACGAAGGCTACCGCGGCGACTTGATCAAATACCTCAGCGTACGAGCGGACTCGCCCTAACCCGAACCTTGGGTCAGACATCTCGCCACCACGTCGTGGTGGCCAACCGCTTCATCTGATCTATCAGGTCCAGTCGTCTCTTCAATTCGCGATCGTGACGTGAAGCTTGTCGGAGAACAAGGACCGGACCTGAATGACTATCGCGGCAAGCCTTGCTCCCGAACCGGTTTCCGGGCGGAGTATGAGCTCCGCAGGATTCTCCTCACGCTTGTAGTAGTCGAAGGATGCGTCGATCCCTCCACCGCCGATGCGGGTCTTGAGCTCCATCGAGACGACATGCGTTTCTTGCGCCCACACCTCTCCCTGCATGTCGATCAGCTCGATCTTGTCGCCGGTGATCTCGGGCTTCTCGAAAGTACCACGCACTCGTCCGAGGTTGACTCGCACACCCGGCGTGCCTCGTCGCCACACGCTGAGGAAGCCCTGAACGTCTTTGACGACGAATCGGGTCTCGCCCGACAAACGCAGCAAGGCCGTCATGCCCTGGAAGTGGATATTGTCGAGCTGGAGTTGAGCTTTTTCCTCGCCTTCGGGCGAGGGAGATTTGAACGCATCCTCCATGTTGGTGCGGCCACCGTCTTTGATTTCGATGAGGACCTCACCACCGTCGGCGCGCGCTGTGTCAAAACCGATCTTTCCTTTGAAGAGGTCTTTGACGTTCCACTGCGCCTCTACTGTGTCGACTCGAATCACGCGCTCGCCGCCCGGCGTAAAAAACTCCACATCGGTCGCTACAGGGTGGATGAAACCGACGGATTCGAGCTTGCCGATTTTCATCGATCCAGGAATCTGCGAGTTCGTCAAGTCTTCGACCCACCCAGCCAAGACGCCACGACCCGGCGAAGTCCATACGAGCAGTGCCCCGCTGAGCACGAGTAGCAGGAAGATCGACAACGCGACCCAGAGCAGCGAGCGCAACACAGCGCGCATCGTGCAATCTTGCCTGACGGCTACGAGGCAGCGCTACTGAAAAATCGACCGACCGGGGAATTCGAGAAGTTCGACTGCAACGGCGTGGCGTTGCGCTACCGCGTCTGTGACTTCTTCTCCTCCTTGAAGACGCGCCTTGGCGACTCGAGGAGAATTCCGAGCCAAGCCCAATCGGGCGATTGCCCCGCCGTGATGCGCACGATCATCATCAGTGGCACGGAGAGGAGCGCGCCCGCGGGCCCAAGCACGAAGCCCCAAAAAACCATCGACAGGATGACGATACTCGGCGAGAGGTCTGCCGCCTCGCTCATCCACCGGGGCTCGAGGATCAGCCCGATCACTAGATGGATCAGACCGTACCCAGCGATCAGTAACAAACCGGCCGACCATCCCATCGTCAGCACGCCGAGAAGTATCGGAGGAATCGCGGCGAGCAAACCACCCACGTTGGGGATGAAGTTGAGGGCGAACGCTAGAAGCCCAAACAGCAACGCTTGTCGCAAGCCGACCGCCGCTGTCAGCGCCCCCACGAGCACACCGGTTGCGAAGCTCGTCACGGTCTTGATCCACAGATAGCGCTGCACCTTGGACGCCGCCTCGCGGAAGACAGCGGCGTCGAGGACGCGCAGCTTCTCCATCCGCTTGAGCTTTGGTGACACCGCGGCGCCTTCGATCAATAGAAAGACGGCGATCATGAGCGCGAGCAATATCGAGGAGCCGATTCTGGTTGCCACGGCGATTCCCGGTAGGGCCAGATCCATGGCCGCCTCCTCGGGATCGAGATCGCGCACGACAGTAGCGGATGCACCGAGCCGATGGCGCCAGAACCAGCGAACGATCTGAATTTGAACACGATTCCATGCCTGACGATAAGTCGGCCAATCGGCCGCGAGATCATCGACGGCGAGGGCAACCAACCAGCCGAGTCCAGCACAGACTCCTACGGCAACCACGCAGGCCAATGAAACGGTCAACCAGCGCGGTATGCCCCGGTCACTGAGCCGAAGGACGCCAGAGACCCCGATCGCGATCAAGAGCCCTAGGAGAAACGGAATGACGATGGGTCGCCCTAGGTGAAGAACGACGAGCACGACGGACAGAGACGCGAGCACCGTCAGGCGTTTACTAGCTCCAGGCATGGATGAGTTGCTCAGTCTCGATTTTCGACTTCCAAGGGCATCTCGTCGGAGACCTTGCCAGCCACCGCAATCCGACATGCACGAGCGTCATATATCAGTTTGCTGATACACCCGTCGAGTCCTGACTCTCCTAGCCCATTGCGACCATTCCGGGAATCAAGCGGTTCGCGGAGACCTGACTCGAGTCCTCGGCGATGAAGAACCGTCCTTCGCGATTCAATCGTGAGTGGGTGCCCTCGCCTCGAGACTCAGGCGACCGGGTACAGCACAAATACCAGCAGATCCCACAGCAGATGGGCGATGAAAGGAGCGGTGAGCCCGCGAAACCGCACCCGCAAGGCGCCCCAGAGCAACCCGCAAACCAGCGCGACGATCATGAGCAACGCTGAGCCGAGCGCAACCTGCGGAAGGACGTAGACGAAGGCGGAAACCACGACGGCACGCGCCGGACCGACCGCCTTTGAAAACAACTCGATCGCAAGGCCCCGCCAGACGAGCTCTTCGGCCGCCACGACGAGCAACAGGAGCGGAAACGCACGAACGGGGCCAGGTGGCTGTCGGAGCAGCGCATAGAGGGTTTCCACCTCTGTTTGAATCGGCGGAAACACGGAGATACTGAGCGGATAGACCCACCAGGTCGCAAGTGACATTGCGAGCCCTACGACAAGGCCTGCGGCGATCCCGGTCACGGTCGGCGGGGTGAGACCCGCTTGAGACGTTGGGCGAGCACCGAGCGACAGGAGTCCCAGTGACGCCAACGCAGCCGTGCCAGTGCCGATCCAAATGTTGAGATGCTCGCGGAGACCCATCGGAAGACAGAAGGCAAGTACACAGGCGGCGAGCACCGCGGCCTGAGCTTTGGTCGCTGGTCGCACCTAGCCGCGAGCCCTTACACGCGCCCGAAGCCGCCCCGCCAGCTTTGGCGTAGGATGATCGTGGGAGATTTCATCTTCGAGTGCCTGGTAGACCGATGTCTGAAAGTCGCTCGGCTGCTCGTCTTCGAGGAGATCCCAGAATACCTGACCGCTAGGGTCGAGGTCGCTTTGTAGGCCCTGAACGAGCTCGCGGGCCAACGCGAGATCTGCCCGAGTGACGAGGGCGATCCAATAGCTCGAAAGCCTGGGCGTAATGACGGGGACACCGACTAGGCGAGGATCCTTTCCCATGCTCTTGGCGACGCGCGAGAGGAAGTTTGCATGTGTCATTCGTTCGGGGCCCGGAACGTCGTACCAGGCACTCGCGTCGATCGGAAGATCGAGGGCGCGCACAATTGCGAGCACGACATCCTCGATCCAGACCGGCCATGATGAAAACTGTAGCCAGCGCGGCAGGAGCATGGCCGGAAGACGCGCGGCAAGATCGCGGACGATCATCCAGGAGCTGCCGCCGGCGCCGATGATCAACCCGCAACGGAGCTCGACGGTCGAAACCGTGCCTCCCCGAAGAATCTCACCGGTGTGCAGGCGGCTCTGAAGATGTCGGGACGGCTTTGCTTTGGGAGCCACGCCACCCAAATACACGATACGTCGCACCCCCTCCGACTCAGCGGCTCTACGAAACGCTTCCGCCCCACGGGCCTCACGCTCGGGATAGTCGTCTGAATCGTCGATCGAGTGAATCAAGTACACGGCAGCGTCGCACCCCGCGATCGCGGGTCCGATTGACCTCGGGTCGTCCACGTCGAGGTATACCCAGCCCGCTCGTGACGCCTTTATCGGATCGCGCGTCGCCCGAACGACCTCCCAACTGGTTTCGGCCAACGCCGCGTCGAGATGGCGGCCAACGAAACCGGTCGCTCCGGTCAAAAGCAGCTTTCGTTTGGTCAATTGCGCAGCCTACGTCGCATGTGGAGGGTTCGGTACGATCAGTTTTCAAGTAAGCTTCGGAGCATCCACGCGGTCTTTTCGTGGAGCTGAAGGCGCTGGGTCCCGAGATCCGCGGTCGCCTGGTCTCCGGCCGCTTCGGCAACGTGCACGACCTGACGGGCCGTCCGAATCACGGTCTCGTGCGCTTCGACCAGCATCTTGACCATCTCGAGCGCTTTCGGAACGCCGTCGGTATCCGGCACAGTGGACAGCCGCCCGAAGGCCGCATAACTCCCGGGCGCCGGAAGTCCGAGGGCCCGATGGAAGTTGTGCGTCTTGAGGTACAGGGTGTAGCTATCAGCCAGGAGCTTCGATAGCTCGGCCGCTAGCTTTTCGCGGTGCTCCGATGAGATGCCGGTGTTGAGATCCATGACGAGCTCCTTTCGAACTAAGCTTCTAGGCCTTCACTGGACTTCGGCAAGCCCTAAGTCCGTGGGTTTGGAGATCGCTCAAGAGCGCTAGCGTCGTCCGGTAGATGCGAGACAGCTTGCAAGTAGCAAGCCACGAAACCGGCGAGCTGTCTTGCATGCTTAGGGAGATGAAGGCGACGTCGAGCAAGTCGTTTTCGAGTTGGAGTGACGTCGCTTCCCGGCATCGTTGATGAAGACGATCGAGATGTGATAGGAACGAGGCGGGTCTACCCAAAGGGCGACTGGTGCGAAGTCGTCGATGGCTTGTATTGGTCGTTCGTCCGCGATCATCGTGACTTCTTCGACGCAAACCCGCGCAGCAAGATGATGGCCCGCACCCTCGATCGACTTCCCGACGACCGAAAGAAGCGCATCTTCGCCCTCGCCGACGCGTTCATCGAACGCGTCGGCGAGATGAAGCGGTGGAAGCGAGCTCGGCACATCGGGTCAAAGGGATTAGGAAGCCGGGGGGCAGTTGAGAGCTAAAGCATGCGAGGCTTGCGGTATGGCTTCGAGTCAACTCGGCTCTGCTTTCCGAGGCGCGTTTGGAGAGCGGAGCGCACACGCTCCAAAATTTCGGGGTCGCGATGAAGCAAGTAGGTGACGTCGGCGCCGGTGAGCATCGTGCCGAGCTCGAAGGCGAGTTGCTCGGGCGGGTCTTCCGGACGGAGCTGCCCGAGCTCCGCAGCGCGCCTCGCGCTCTGCCTAAGCAGTGAAGCCCACTGCCTCTGATCCAGGGCCACGCGATCGCGGATCGGCCCGGGGCGGCCGCCGACTTCGGACGCCACCGAGGCAAAGAAGCATCCGCTCGGCCACTCCCGAAAGGCGATGTGATCCAAGTAGCCCTCGCAGAGCGCGCGCAGTCTCGGTGCGCCTTCGGGAGCGGCAAGCGCCGGCGTCACCACCTCCTGCGTGAAGACCTCCCGCGCTTTGTCGATGATCGCGAACTGCAGATCTTCTTTGGAGCCGAAGAGGCCGAAGAGCCCACTCTTGCTGAGCCCTGCGGCCTCGGCGAGGCGTGATAGCGAGAGACGCTCGAGCCCTTCGATCGCCGCGAGTCGTATCGCCGCCTCGAGTACGCGTTCACGGGACTTCTCACCATCGATTCGGATGCGTTTGGATGAAGTCATTTTCCTTCTTGACTCTTAGCACGCACGGTCGTACGGTCTACTTAATGCGCACGATCGTGCGCTCTAAAAAGGAGCAAACCCATGAAGAACCCGAATTCTCTCGTCGCCCGACGCCAAGACCCCCTGGGCCCACTGTATCGTGAGGATCCATCCAAGGCGCTCTCCTATAAGGAAGTGCACACGCTCTATACAGGCACGACCGATGCCGTCCATGGCAGGGTCGTTCCGACTGGATTCCCAGAAGTCGCCTGGGATTACGGCATCGATGACAAGGTAGGAGGCTTCGACGACCTCCCCAATCCGGGACATCTACTTTGCGCGGCGCTTGCGGCCTGTATGGACAGCACGGTACGAATGCTCGCCGATCGATTCGGCGTGCGCATCGAACGACTCGAAGTCGAGGTCAACGGCGACGCGGACGTCCGAGGTTGTCTCGCGATGAGCCGTTCGGTCCGACCGGGGTTTCGTCAGATGCAGTGCCGGCTCGCACTGGAGCTCGATCCCGGGATGGACCCCCAGGTCGGCGCGATGCTCGTCCGACAGACCGAGAAGCTCTGCGTCACCCTCGACACCCTTCGCAATGGCACCCCGATCGCCGTGGACTTCGAGGTCACCCACTCCGCCCACACCGAACCCGATGCGGCCGCCGCCCAAACTGGTGCTACAGCAGCCCGCCTGTCATAAGAGTGCACGATGACAATGTCGATTCCGGTCTGGGTGCTCCTCGCGTTCACGGTTTGGTCGATGCTGGTTCTGATCCTGACCGTCGGCGTCCACCGTTGGGGTCTGATCTTCGCCGGCCGGGTTCAAGTCAATGAGTTTCGCGCAGATCAGATCGAAGGTTCAGATCGGTACCGCCGCGCGATGCGCGCCCACCTGAACTGTCTCGAGAATCTGCCAATCTATGGCGCGATCGTCCTCGTCATCGTCGTCAGCGGCGCACAGAGCTCTGCGCTCGACAGGTTGGCGCTCACGCTGATCGGGGCACGAATCGCGCAGACCTTGATTCACGTTTCGTGGGAGCAGACCAACCTTCTCGCCTATCTACGCTTTGGCTTCTTCTTCGTTCAGCTGATCTGCATGTTCTGGATGACGGCTCTCGTCGTGCAGCACGCCATCTAGCCGGTCCGGCTCCGGCTGCGCTTGTTGTCGCACGACACGCGATTAATCGGCCGTCCGGCCACGCACCGCGATCACCTTGGCAGGGAGCACGAATGCGGCAGCCGGTCTTCCTAGCAAGTCGAAGTAGGCCTCGCGAATCAACGCGCGGCGCGCTCGGTCTTGGGCCTGCAAGTACTCGGCTGCCGGCCCAATTCCGTATGAGAACGGCGACCAAAGCTCGTCGAACTCAGAGTACGATGCTTCGATCGAGAGCTCAGTCGCAACCACGTTGCGGAGCTCGGCTCGCTCGCAGAGCGCTACGAGCTCGCTCGATGTCCGGAACGGCATACGAGCATCGTCAGGGGCATACGGATCGAAGAGGCGGGCGGCTTCCCAGAACATCCGAAGCATCGCGACCCCGTTTGCTTCAAACATGCACAAAGCCACAGTGCCATCTCCTCCGACGACTCGGCTCATCTCCGCCACCATTCGCGGCGGGTTGCCGACGAACGAAACGACCAGCTGCGACAACGCCGAGACGAAGCTGCCCGCTGCGAAAGGGAGACTCTCTGCTGAGGCAAGTCGGACGTCGGCCCCGGGGACCCTGGCTCGGCAAGCGGCTACGAAACGCTCCGACAGATCGACGCCTGCAACGTTGTCAGCGCCGACGCGTACCGCGAGCTCGAGAGTGAGGGCGCCGGGCCCGCAGCCCACGTCGAGTGTCGGTCCTGCGTCGACTTCGGCGAAGTCAGCGAAACGAGGTGCGAGCTCGCGCGAGTACCGTCCGATGAACGAGTCGTAGCCATCGGGGGCAACTTCGAATCCCATCGAGCGCATTGAGCACCGAACGCAGTCCAGGTCAAGGGACAAGAACGAGCTCAGGCAGTCGGAGCCCGCCGAGCGCATCGGCCCCACGCAATCGCGCCGAGCACGAGTCGTAGAGCCGTTCGTCCTGCCAACGATTGTATCGGGCCATATCGCACGCCCACGCCTAGAAGAGCGTGCCAATTTCGACGGCACTCTCCTACGGAGCTTGCTGATCCGCGGTGCTCGTGGTGATGGCCGTAACGACTTCTGCCGGCACCGTTGCCCCGATGAGGGGAGCATCGAGTGCTAGTGCAGAGGTGCTGAAACTGTGCGCGGCCGGGTTGTCGAAGCTGCCGGCAGCGTTCACATCGAAAGCCGGGCTGCTTGGATTGAAGTCGATGGCGCCGGTCTGGGTTACCTGCATCAACCAGGCTTGGTAATCACTCCCAAAGGAATTGCTCGATCCGCCTATCACGAGGCTGCCGTCTGCGGTCTCCAGAAGCAGGTCGCCGATACCCTCGAAGGCCGAGCCTGGATCGCCACCAGGCACATCGGTTGCGGAGCCGCCGTAGAGCTTGGTCCACTTTCCACTGCCACCCACTTTGAACAACCAAAGATTGCTATTCGTCAAACCGCTGAAGCCGGCAACGACATGACCGCCGTCTCTTGTTTCGAGAATGTCGTAGCCCGCATCAACCGTGGTTTCTGCATCGAGGTTCGTAGCGGTCTCGAGCGAACCATTCGCCCCAAGCCGCAACACCAAGGCATCCTCAAAGTCGTCCTCCACGGACTCGGGATTCTGAAACGAAGTACTGCTGCCAACCATGAGGTAGCCGTCGCTGCCATAGGTCGTGATGCCGTAGCCGACCTCCACGGAGTCGCCTCCATAGACCCTCTGCCAAACGATGTCACCATTTGGATCCAGCTTCAGTGCCCAGAAATCACCCGCCGAACCCCCATAGGAGGCAGTCGTGCCCGCGACGACGTAGCTGCCGTCGGCGTTGACGAGCAAATCATTGGCTCGATCCCAACCCGCGCCGCCGTATTGCTTGGACCAGACCGGTGTGCCGTCTTCGGCAAACTTGGCGACCCATGCGTTTCCGCCGTCGCCAAAGTACCCCAACGTTCCGGCGACCGTGAAGCTGCCATCGGCGTGCAGGCGTAGCGCATGAGACATGAGGCCGCGTCCGTCCATGCTTTGGTAGGCCTTTGCCCAGACCAGGTGGCCGTACGGATCGAGGCGCGTAAAGTAGGCAATATCCGAAGTCACACCGGCGCGGCCCGAGCTCACCAGATAGCCCCCGTCCGACGTCTGACGAATCCCGCTGGGCTGCTCGATGTTTCCATAGGCTTTCTGCCAGAGGATGTTGCCGCCGGCATCGAGCTTGACGATCCAGGTAGAGTCGGTCGCCTGAATGAAAGACAGGCTTCTGCCTGCCATGATGAAGCCACCATCGCTAGTCTGCTGGATGCTGTGCACGCCTTCACGATTGCTGCCGCCCAAGGTTTTCGACCATGTGGCGGGCGGAGACTCGCTAGCGCAGCCGCCGGAGTTCGCGAGCTCCTCGCTGACGTTGAAAACTTGGGTCTCGTAGCTGAGGATGAAATCGACGCCGATCGTGGCTTCGAGACCTCCACGGAGATCCCACATCAAGCAAGGAGGCGAGCCGCCAAAGCTCGCGTTGGTTCTCAGATAGGCGTCGGCGTTGACGAAGGGGCCCACGGCACCGTACACGAGCACTTCAAGCTCGGGACCGGCATAGAGCTTGGCGCTCGCGTGGTCTTTGACGTGTGGCGGGTCGAAGATCGAGTTGAACGAATGGGTTTGAGTCGGACCGAAACCGCCATCCTTGTAGCCGAGTCCCAGCGAATACTCGCTGCTTTGGCTAATGGTGCTGCTCAGCATGGCCGTGACCTCTCCGGTAGCACCGACGAAAAAGGTCATCACGGGCGTGAACACGATGGGCACCGTGGCTACCTCGACGATATACGACCCAAAGATCAGCGACGGACCGATGGTAGCCTCTTGACTCAGGCTCGCACCATCGTTTGCGACGAGCTCCAAATTGGCTCCCTGTTCGACCGTGAGACCAAAGCTGAGCTCGTTGATGCCCCCCAAATCGATGTCGATCGTCAAATCAATGGAGGGCGCTATCGTCAAGCTGCCGCTCGCCAGCACGTTGCTCGTGCCATCCAAGGCGACGTCGTTGAAGCCGATCACGAGGCCGGCCTCAGCCGCCTTGAGGCTCATACCTTCGGGCATGCCGCCCACCAGATCCGCTTCGGTCAGCGTACGGGTGAGACGGACCTTGCCCTTGTAGATGGCGTCTTCGAGCTTGGCGGGGCTGGTGCTCAGAACGATCTGTTGCTGCTCGGCGCGCTTGGCTACGAGCTTGCGAAGGAGCCCATAGGGGGTGCTGTCGCTCGTCGACGCCACTAGCACGTCTCCCGGTGAGAATGAGGCTAATTGAGGTGTCTCGGTGCTGAAGCGCAGCTCGTCGTCGGTGACCAGCACCAACGCTTCCAACGTGTCGCTGTCGAGCACCTCGGTCGTGTCTGGGATGATGGCGCCGTCGTTCGCGCATCCGCTAGCTGCCAGGGCGGCAAGCAACGCAGCGATCACAAAGCGCTCTGAAGCTCCATTTAGCATGCCATGGGCGCTCTACCCTGCTTTCGATGTCCTCCTTTTTAGACTCTCACGCGTGGAAGCTCCGAGCAATGTGTTTGAGCCTGCGCAACCCCAGTTTGAAGGCGTGGCGAGTGCGACCGACCCCCGTGACGTGATCGACGTAGCTCCCGAGCTGACGGAGCGAAACCTTGGTTGGACCGAGCGGCCCCACGTCGGCCTCCTCTCTATAGAGGTACAGGCTCAGGGGAACGTCGTCGCTCGAGCCGAGAGCAAACGTGTACGACACGATAGGGCTCGCCGTCGCCACAGAGCACGCATGGTAGTCCACATCGGCGTCCAGATGGAGCGTGACCGAATAGCGAGCGTGAGGCGTGGCAAGCGCGGCGGGCGCGAGCGGCAAATTCGTAGGCTTGTTGGCGTCGGTCGGGATTGGGCTCGAGGGCGGCCGACCGTTCGAAATCGAGGGCGGCGGAGCAGGGATCGTGGCGCTTGAAGCGCTCGATGCCGCGAAGGAAGCACACGTAGCCCGAGGCACGCCCGATCGTGATTTCGCGGCTCAACATGTGCTCGAAGTCGTCGTAGTCGGCCACGGCGATCGCCGCGGCCCACGACCAAAATCCGAAAAGCCCGAAAAACAAGAAAAGCAAAACAGGAACAGGCAGCTTCAACGAAGGCTTGGTTGCTGACGCGGCGGTTGCGACAGTGACTGCGGCCACCGGAACGATGGCGGCGGTGAGATAGAAGTAGCGGTCGGGGTCGACAAGAAAGCCGGTTTCACTTTGTCCGAAGAGGATCTGACCCGCAGCGATCGCGCCGAGACACAGGACGGGAGCCATGATGCGCGCCCGGACAAGGACGGCGACGAGCGCAAGTGCGACCACGGCGATGAGCGATGTAAGGCCGAGCCAAGTGGGGGAATGCAACGGCGAGCCTGCCGCGGGGACATAGGGCGCAAGGCCGACCGCACGGGCAAAGCCTTCGCCAAGCGATGTGAGCAACGCGCCAAACGCGAAAGGCAGCTTGATCGGAGGCGAAACGCCCACCGCTTGGCGAACTGTCAGGTACCCCAAGCATAGGGACACCAGCAAGGCGGTTTGCCACGCGATGCGATTCCAGCGCACCGGGCGACCCGCACTCGCAACCAAGGTCGCCCAAAGGGCAAATGCTCCGAGAAGCGTGCTTTCCTTGATGAGCACGGCGCCGAGGAAGCACGCGACGACGGTCGTGCGCAGACCTGTCCCGCGCGAGGCAGTGAGCGTCAGAGCGCCAAGCAGCGCGCTCGAAGACGCCACATCGAACAATGCGACCGCCCAGCCAAGCGCTTCGGCGTGAATCGGCATGACCGCCCACAGCGCGGCCGCGGCGGCAGCAGCGCGCACTCGAAGACCAAGGCGCGAGAGCCAAAGCGCGAGCAGGCCAGCATTGAGCGCGTGCAGCACCAAGGCGAGCGCCCGATACGGGAGCGGCGAGCTCGTGCCGAGCACACCACGCAGCGAGGAGAGCAACGCCACGCCGAGCGGCCGGTAGACGACAGCAGGCGCGCCATCGAAGCCGGCGGCCTGGTAGGAATCGCGCGTCCAGACCGAAAGCCAGCTCGCATGATTGTCGACGATGAAGATGAAGTCGTCACTCATGAACCGGGGCACGCGCAAGAGGCCGAGGCTCCACAGGCACAAGGGGACGAGCACGCAAAGCCCCAAGGTGACGCGTCGACTCCCGTTGGACGGTGCGGTCATCGCGCCCACTCTATCACGCGAGCTGATCGGTGATTGCAAACCGCGGTCTAGCAACTCGACGCGGACGATCGGTGGCACGACCTTGCGGATCCCAGCTAGCCACCCATGATCCCCAGTATGGTTGGTACGGAAATTCCCAGAGGTCTTGGACGCGGCATACTTCTCGTCGCGTTGAGCGCGTCATCGTTCGTCGCCGCGAGGGGCGAGCTGGCGGCCCAAGCAACCGACCCCAAGGCGCTCGTTGCCAAGGTGGTCGAAGAGGCGGGCGGCGCCGATGCGCTCCGCAACAAGACGGACGTCGAGTATACCTACCTCTATCGGAGGGCTGGAACCGGAGCCATCGATGTATCGTTGGAACGGTATGTCTTCGATGGAGAGAAGTCCTGGGCGCGCTACCAAGTACACGAGAGCGTCCATCCATCTGGACCGGGCCCGGTGGTGCAAGGCTATGACGGCCAGTCCACTTGGCAAACGGTCGCCGGCTTAAGGAGCGGCGACGAGAAGAGCCTCGCGATGGCCGATTTTCTTCGCAAGACCAACTTCTACTGGTTCGCGATGACCTTCAAGTTGCTCGATCCTGGCATGCGCTACACCTACGAGGGCAAGAAGAAGGTCGGTGCGACCACCTACGAGCTCGTCAAAATTGGTTTCGACGACGGCGTAGGCGACGTCTCCGACACGTACCTGCTCTACATCGACCCGAAGACCTGGCGCATCGACCAATTCCTTTTCACCGTGCTCGACTTCGGAAGGAAGGACCCGTTTCTGATGAAGGTCGAATACGAGCGAATCGATGGGGTGCTCCTATCGACGAGGCGTCGATACGCCCCGTCCGACTGGTCGGGCAAGGTACCGAAGGACGCGCAGTGGACGGACGAGGTCAGCCTCGGCGTCCGCTTCGACAACGGGTTCGAAGACACTCTGTTCGAAGCGCCTTGATCGGCGTGAGCTGATTGTAGGGTCCTGCACCGTTTCCTGCGCCTACGTAGCTCGCTCCTGGGCCAAGCGTATTTGCAAGCTATCCGTCACCGTCTCCTGTACGCTTGCCGCGAAGGAAGGCGGTGTTTCCATGGAACGAGCCAAGCAGCTGCATTTGTTGAGCCTTGCGCTTAGGTTGTTCGGCGCGATCTTCATCGTTGGGGTTCCCTTGATGATGACGGTGATCTGGCCGGCAGGATGGTCTTGGGAGCCGCGTCAACCGGAGTACGAGCAGATGATGATGGGCATCTACGCGACGCTCGGCGTGTTCTTGCTCATGGCCGCAAAGGATCCGATGGCAAACAAGAGCCTCATCTGGTTCACCATCTGGTCGAGCATCGTTCACGGCGGAATCATGGCGGTGCAGGCCCTCATGGACCCGGCGGATCGGATCAACCTCTTCGGCGACGTGGCAGCGCTCTTCCTGGTCGCAATCGTCCTCGGCCTGTTAATGCCAAGGGGAGCAGCCGCAGCCGCGCCCGCGGGGTGAAAGAGCAAAGCACCGGTCGCACTTGCCGGTTCGGGTCGACGACACGTCCTAAGAGGCGTAACTAGCCAATGGGAAAAACGGCAAACGCGGCCCCCCCGGGGCGCTTGCCCTTGCCGCTCCGCCCGGCGCCTCATTAGAGGAAGCCCCAGCGGTAGCCCGAAGGAGAACGCATAATGAGGCACTCAACCATCCAATACGCAGGGCTGTTCGTCGCAATTCTCGCGCTGCTACCACGCGCCGTGGTCGCGCAAGACGACGCGACCTCCGACGCTCCCGCAGAGGGCGATGCCGTTTCAACCCCAGTTGACTCGCAGGTCGTCGACGCGGCGAACGATACCGCATGGACCTATCCCAAGGCGTATTCGGTGCGACCGCTCACCCTGGAGAAGGGCATGATCCGCGCGAATGCGATTGTCACCGACTGGGATGATGGTGTCGATAACAACATCGGGATCACACTCGGCGCCTCGATCGGGGTGACCGATGACTTGGAGCTCGGCATCAACAACTATCGCGTCGGCTCATCGCTGCAGCAGAACTACGAGGGGCTCGTCGCGGTCACTTTCGCACCGTCTGTAGGCTACGGAGACATTCCGGTGTATGGACGGTATCGTTTCTTGCACCGGGAAAAGCTCGACTTTGCCGGGGACGTCATCTTCGTTATCCCGGCCAACAGCACGTTCGCGTTCCAGGGGGGCTTGCCACTCCGAATCAAACCCAACGACAGACTTTCCGTAGACACAGGGATTGAAGTGCGCGGGACGTTTGGTTCCGCCAAGCGCGCGGACATTCGAATTCCAGCGATCGTCAACTACAATTTTTCCGACAGAGCGTTCATTGCCGCCGAGAGCGGAGTATGGTTCGTCAACTTGGGCAAGAGCTACGATACTGCGCCCAACGATAGCAAGGGAATCGCGATCCCGGTCGGCTTCCGCGCCGGCGGCACTTGGAAGAAATCCGACAAGCAGATTATCGATCTCTTCGCCGGATTTGCATTCCCGGCCCTGATCGAGGCTGGAACCAGTCGCAGCACCTTCGACGGCGGCATCTGGGACATCTTCGTTGGCGTCGCGTTCAACACGCGTCCCCTCTTCTAGCGTGTGAACATGACTGGCATCACCTCTCGGCCGCCGGTGCAAAGCTCTGCATGAAGCATTGGAACGACAAGACCGTCATCGTCACCGGGGCGGGAACGGGTGTTGGGCGTGCGGTTGCAATGGAGCTGGCGCGTCGAGGTGCGATTGTGTACGCGACCGCGCGAACTCTGGAAAAAGCGCAACCGGTGGCCGACGAGCTTGCCGCCGAGGGGTTTCGTGCGATTCCCGCAAAGCTCGACGTCCGCGAGTGGGAAGATTCGAAGCGCGTCATCGCGCAGGTCGTCGAAGCGCACGGCAAGCTCGACGTGCTCATCAACAACGCAGCGGTCCTCTTCATCGGCGAGTTCTTCGAGATGAGCGAGGCGTCAATCGAGCGACTCGTGCACACCAACCTCACCAGCGTGTTGGTGGGCACGCTCCACGCCTACCAGGTGATGAAGGAGCAAGGCCACGGCACGATCGTCAATGTATCTTCGCTGGCAGGCGTCCTCCCGAATGCATCGATGGTGGTCTACGGAGCCACCAAGCACGGGCTGGTGGGCCTGACGACCTCGCTCGCCGCCGAGGCCGAAGCCTTTGGTGTCGATGTGAAGGTGGTGTGCCTCGGCCTCATCGAGTCGGAGATGCTGCACAAAGCGGAGTTCAGCCGTGGGAACCGGGAAGCAGTCCTCGGGACGCTTCCCATGAAGCCCATGCCGGCGGCCAAAGCCGCACAGATCTTCGTCGACAAGATCGCCGGCAAGGAACGCATGACGTTCCTGCCCTGGTACGCCGGAATCTTTTGGCGCCTGCAGAGGCTCTCCCCTTCACTCCTTCACCGAGGCGCGCTCGACGCCATCGCCAAGTATCGAGCCGTGGTGACGAAAGACTGACGAGACGCCCATGAAAAACTATGTTCAGCTCATTCGCCGTTGGCGAACGACGACGCCTCCCTTGTGACACACCTTGTACTTGGACCGAAGGCCATGTAGCGTCGAGTCATGACGCGTCGAAACGGCTATGGATCGTTGGTGTTGGCATGTGTTCTGAGCGCTTGTAATGGCAGCGATGCCGAAGGCACGGCAGGCTCCGGAGGCAGCGGCGGAACGGCCGGCACAGGGGGCACCGGAGGGACGCCCGACGGATTGGGCTCCGCCACCCTCACCATCGGGGACGAAACTTGGAAATTTGATTCCTTTGATTGCGCCTTCGGCTATGACGCCACCCAAACGAACGTCTACGTGTTCAGCTCATCCGCATTCGGTGAGCACAGCAACGGTGCCCGGGTGCAAATGCAGGCGGAGATCGAAGACGACACGGGTCAGGAACGCTATGAGGGAGCGGGCGTCATCTATACTGTATACATCAACGACATCGAAAACTTCGAGAACCCGAGCGTCGACTGGCAAGCACGGGGTCCCGCCGCGGAGATCGTCGTGCAAATCGACGGCGATCATGTGACCGCTGAAGGAGTCTTCGATGACCAGCTCACGGAGCTCGAAGTCGAACAGACTCCCGGCATGCTCGACGCCACCTGCAGTAGTCGAAGCATTCGCTAGCAGCCTTTCCCTGCATTTTTCGAGCGAGCTATCGCTCGATTGTCTGCAATTCTTGCTTGGTCTGAATCGTACCGCGTGAAGCCCATCGACCATCCCGTCGTGTACGAGGGGTGTATCACCATCGGCGGTTCGACTAACGGTCTATGGGTCGACGGTTGCGGTCGAGATCGTGCTGTGGTGGAAGCCGAGGCGAGGATCGTCGAGAAGCCCGACGTGCTCGGGGAAAAAGCCGCGGATGGAGGGGAAGCGGATGCGCTTGTGCACTTTCATCTCCGGGTGGCGATAGACGATGACCTCGTTGAGGCCGCGGTGAGCAGAGAGGATGAAGCGCCCGTCGGGGCTCACCTGCAGGCCGAGGCTGCCGTCGAGGAGGCTGAAGCGGGTCGCGCGCAATGCTTTCAGGAGCAGATGCGAGTTGCCGGGCACGTCGACGCGGCTGAAGCTCTCTACGAGATTCGACCAGCCGCTGCGCAGATGGGGGAGCGAGCGGAGGAAGCCAGGACGCTCGTCGATGAACCGCACCCGCTTGAAGGTATCTAGATCGACCCGGACTAGCGTACCGCCGGCGCACGCGTTGTAAAAGACGTCATCGTGCGTGACGGCTACGTCGGAGGTGAACGCTGCAGGCAGCTCCTTGGCGATGGCGGCATGGCGCGTGACCGTGGCCGTTTCAGCGTCGACCTCGAAGAGGTAGTTCTTGAAGTGAGCGAGCGTGTACTCGCCGAACTCGCCGCCCTGTGGCGCGACCTGCTGACTGGGGCCGTAGAAGAAGTCCTTGGTGGGGTGCGCCGCGATATGCCAGCAGGTGGCCGGGAGCTGCACGACGCGCGCCTCGTTCGTGGTGAGATCGAAGACGCCGAGCTCATGCGCGTAGCCCTTGTGGTCGTGGTCCATGGAACCGTAACCGATGTAGCGTCTCGAGGGCGAGAGCTTGAGCGCATGGGGGAGCTTTACGAGGTGCTCGCCGAGGCGGACCGGGTGCTCCAGGTCGTCCATGTCGAAACGCCAGAACGAGTCGCCAAGCACGGTGATGAAGCTCTTCTCCGACAGCCAAACCACGTGGGTTTGGCTGGAGTAGAGGACGTCGGGCGCACAGAAGCGCAGCGTGGAGAGGCGGCGCACCTCGCGCAGCGTGCGCGGATCGTAGAAAAGGAGTGTCTGCGAAAGGTTGCCGAGGAACGCGAGCGTGCCCGTCGGGTTCACCTGCGTGGCATGACCGCCGGCCAGGCCTTCAAAGAAGTGCACCTCCTTCTCCCAGCGATCGGCGTCCGGGTCGCAGCGGAGGCGGGCAATGCCACAGAGACCCTCGAAACCGTTGAGGCAGTTGCCATCGAGCGTAATGAAGAAGTCAAAGGCGGCCATGCTGTTCCTCTCTTTAGCGAAGCGAATCGGGATCGCCGAGCAGGCTGTGGAGCTCCTGACAGATCCTCGCAGCTTGGATGCCGTCGATGACGCGATGGTCGAAGGTGGCGCAGACCTTGAGGGTGCGCCGAACCTCGAGCTGACCATCCTCTCCCACCCAGGGTCGCGGACGCACGCGCGTGAGCAGCACGTCGACCATGATGCGACTGATCGGTGTCAGGGGCGCGTAGGCTTCGTCGACACCGTGCATGCCGAGACTGGTCACCATTCCGGTGCCGAAAAGATCGGCGGGCAAGCCGAGCTTCGAAAGGTCGAGGTAGAGCTCGTTCATCGAGAGACTGGCGAGCGAAAGGAATGACCGCATCAGCCACCAGGGGAGCTTCTCGACGAGCTCCTTGCTCTTGCGGAACTTAGGGTCCTCGTCGCGGCGGATGAGTTGGGCCGCCGCGATCACGTCTTTCGCAAGCTGTTGCAACGGCAGCTTGTCGGCCGCAGCAATGCGATGCGCGGACAAGTCGCGGCCGCCGGCGCCCGCGATCAAGACGGTGATATCCACGGTCTTGCGCAGCTCCAACTTGCCCCAAAACCGCACCTTGGCATTGGTCTCGGGGTGTCGGGCGATGGCAATGGCCAGCGCCTTGGCCACCAGATGCGTGACCGTGACCTCCACACCCCACTCTTCGCGCACCTTGTCCACGAAAGCCAACGCTGGCTCCATGTCGATTTCCGTCGCGCCGTAGATTGTGGGGTCCTTGGGTCGGCGCCACTGGGCGGCCGCCCAGCGATGAAAGATCGACGGGTTCTCGTAGTTCTTGAAGTTGCTGCTCATTGCTTCGCTCCGTCGTTCATGTCGCTCCCCTATTCGCTCCTGTCATGAGGGCCTCCTTGTTGGCTGCGCCATCTCCCGGAGCGCCTCGGCGTCTTTGTTCATTCTCGTTTCGAGCACGGCGACGGCTCGGGCCCCATCTCGATCGCGCAGCGCGGCCAAGAGCTCGGCGTTCAGATCCGCCACGCTTTGACTGACCTCGGCGTCGAGGCGTAGATAGACCGAGCGGAGCGCCGCGAAGGTTTCGCGCACCGTGTTGAGCAAGTAGACGAAGATCGGATTCTTCGTGGCGCGGGCGATCTCCCGGTGGAAGCGAAAGTCCCACTCGCCTTCGAGCAAGGCTCGTGTGTCGCCTGACGGATAACCATCGAGAACGGCCTGGATCCGATCCAGGTCCTCGTCGCTGGCCCTTTCGGCGGCGAGCTCGAGCATCCTCACGGCGAAGAAACGTCGGACCTCGTCGAAGCTGAGTAGGAATTGAGGGTCGATCCCCAACCCCGATGCGGCCAGGAACTGCACGAAGCGCATCGTCGGCTCGAGCGTCCAGTCTAGAACGAATGCCCCTGCGCCCTGCCGGATCCGAACGAGCCCCATCGACTCCATCTGCCGAAGCGCCTCTCGTAACGACGTCCGCGTCACGCCGAGCTCTTCAGCGAGAGCTCGCTCCGCGGGCAGGCGGGTAGCCACGGGATAGGTTCGGTCGAGCACACGCTGCACGAGCAAGGTCAGCACCTCGTCGGAAAGGCGCGCGCGCTTCAACGGGGCATTTGTGTGGGCCGAGAAAATTGGTTCAACCACTGGACCACTATATGCCAAGCAATGCCCCCGACGGAAGCTATTTTTGCCAGCTCACGCAAGCCCCTTCAGCCGAGCATCCTCGTCGTTTGTGTCGACTCTGCCGCTCTAGGCGCTGCTGCGAAGGGAAGCTCATGCGCATCGAGCCTGACCGCCCGACGCGTGATCAACCTGCCGTCGAGCGGGGTGGGGCCGAAGCCGACCGGATCCGCCAAACCCGTTCCGATGCGTGTCTGGCGGTGTTGCCGGCTCGTGAGCATTTTTGCCTGCCCGCCTCGGGAGACGATGTACGCCAGACTGTCGCCTACCGACGCGCCAACCACTACATCCTCATGCACGAGCATCACGAGCGCGCTCGTTTCACCTGCATCACGGTCGCCAAGAACCACGAGATCGATCGCTTCGAGCATCATCACCCAGTCCCTCGGGTCTTCTGGCAATGTGCCGTTTCGGAAACATCGTCCCAACTCGCCGACAGTGCGCGCTGCCGCCGCTTGGGCCGCCTGACTGGAGTCCGCGCCGTCTGCGAGCGCGATGAGGGTGCGGTGGGCATCCCGCAGTACGGAAAGGCGGTCGTGGCTCGTGTCATGATTTCGCCGCTCCGACGAATCGATTTCCAACTTCATGAGGTCCCCCGTTTCGATGATCTTACGTTGTCAAACGGCGATCGGTGACGCCCTATTCCCTCGGACGATCAGCCACCCGGAAACGTCTCAAGCTCGATGATCGGAGACAGCGCATCAATTGCGCTTCCGCCTGATGAAGCGCAGAACTTGCGGTCACGACGTTACCCTGACCTCGAAATCACAGGGGAATCGGCTGGCATGCGGCGTGCAAGCTGCAAATCGACCCCCATTGAAGCATCGAAAGCGAGAGGTTAAATGAAATTCCTAATTCGAGGTCTTAGACGTTGGCTTGCTAACAAAATCGATTGCTAGAAACAAGGTCGCGCGAGCTTCGTGTTTCGTGGAGTCTTCATCCGTGAAAGGAGGGCCGAGCGAGATGCACGGCGCCGAGCACGTCGAAATCAAGACGAACGGGATCCGCATCCACGCCGTCCTTCAGGGCGAGGGACCGGCGGTGTTGCTGTGCCATGGGTTCCCCGGGCTGTGGTGCTCGTGGCGCCACCAGCTGCCGGTTCTAGCCGCCGCCGGGTTTCGCGCGATTGCGGTCGACATGCGCGGATACGGTCGAACCGATCGACCTACTGAAGCGAGCGCGTACGGCAACCAGACGATCGTCGCTGATTTGGTGGGACTCCTCGACGCAATTGGGGAAGACGACGCGGTCTTGGTGGGCCATGACTTCGGCGCGCAGGCCGCGTGGGCCGCTGCTCTCCATGCGCCGAGTCGCGTCCGGGGGATCGTCTCGATTGCCGTGCCGTATGGCGTCGGGTTCGCGCGGGACGATCAGGCAAGCCCGCGAAGCGGGGATAGTACGAAACCAGCGAAGCCCCGCGGGCCGAAGCCCAGTGAGACGTACGCAGCGATCGCGAAACGCCACTTTCTCCACCTACACTACTTTCAACAGATCGGCCCTCCCGAAGCCGAGCTATGCGCAAACCCAAGGCTCTTTTTCGAGCGCATCTACTGGGCGCTGAGCGCGCGCGGAAGCCTTCTGGACTTCAAGCGATTTCCGTCCGAGGGCACGGGGTATCTCGACGTGCTGGCCACTCCCGACGAGCCCCTTCCTTGGCCCTGGCTCGACGAAGAGGATCTCGATTATCTGGTTGCGGAGTACATGCGGACCGGTCCGGAAACCGCGTTCATAGGCGGCCTGAGCTCCTATCGAGCGATGGACGTCAATTGGGAGCGCGACCCCGAGTATGGACGCGCCACGATCGAGTGCCCCGCGCTACTCCTATGCGGCGAAGAAGACCCGGTCCTTCAGATCATCACTCCCAAGTCGCTGGCCACGATGCCCGATCGCGTTCCGAATCTTCGTGGCATCGAGATCATTGGCGGGGCAGGCCATTTTGCCCAACAGGAACGCCCCGCCGCAGTCAACGAACACCTCCTGTCGTTCCTCACTTGAAATGGCGAGTCCAAGGGCTTTCTTGGCAATGCTTCAGAGGCGCCCCCATTTTTGTGTGCCCTGCACGTGAAGCATTGCATGCTGTGCCGGTGTTGCGCGGCGCCACCTATCCGGCCGCCCTGCTGGGGGCTGTTCTCCTGCTTCTCGGTTGGTCTTCGATTGGACCACACGACCGTTTCACTTGGTTTCTCGAGGTGGCGCCCGTTCTAGTTGGGATTCCCATTCTGCTCAGCACGTTTGCCCGCTTTCCTCTCACGCCGCTCCTCTACACCCTGCTGGCAGTACACGCAGCGGTCTTGATCGTGGGGGGTCACTACACCTACGCGGAGGTTCCTCTCGGCTTTTGGATTCAGGACGCATTTGGCTTGGCGCGTAATCACTACGACCGCATCGGCCATTTCGCTCAGGGATTCGTTCCCGCAATTCTGGCCCGGGAGCTTCTGCTGCGACTGACCCCTCTCCGAGTCGGCAAGTGGCTCTTCTTCCTCGTCGTCTGTGTCTGCCTAGCCTTCAGCGCCTTCTATGAGCTCGTGGAATGGTGGGTGGCGGCGGCGACGGGCTCGGCAGCCGAAGCGTTTCTCGGGACACAGGGCGACCCTTGGGACACACAGTGGGACATGTTTCTCGCGTTGATCGGCGCAGCGACGGCACAGCTTCTATTGTCCCGTCTCCATGATCGGCAGCTGACCGATCTCGCCACACGTTGAGCGCTGCTGACAGGAACGCGGGGTCGTGATAGGCCCGCACGAAGAGTCCGATCCATGCCAGCGACTCACAACAACACGAAGCACTGCGTCGTTTGCGATCGCGATCGACCCGCTCGTGAATGCCAGCCCACCGGAACCCTGCGCCCGGCCCTCGCTTCATTCATCGAGTCCCGTCATCCGAAACGCTGGGACATCAACGGGCACATTTGCCACCCGTGCCTCAGCTCCGAACGTACAGCCCATGTGCTCGATCAGTTGGAGGTCGAGCGAGGAGAGTTGAGTGAGGTGGATGCCGAGGTCTCGCGAATGGCTGCGACGCACGCCACGATCGCCGCGCATCTCGAAGAGCGGCTGCAGGGAGACCGGACCATGAGCCAGCGCCTCGCCGACCGGGTGGCAGAAATCGGAGGATCGTGGCCTTTTGTCGGCGCGTTCGGCGCGGTGTTGGTGGCCTGGATCGGGCTGAACTCCTGGTTGCTACAAACCAAGGCATTCGACCCCTACCCGTACATCTTGCTCAACCTCGTTCTATCTTGCCTCGCCGCGGTTCAGGCTCCGATCATCATGATGAGTCAGAACCGATCCTCCGCCCGCGACCGCATCCGAGCCGAGGAGGATTACAAGATCAACCTCAAGGCTGAATTGGAGATCCACGCGCTCCACGACAAGATCGACCACCTCTTGCACGTGCAATGGGAACGCATGACCGAGATTCAGCAAACTCAACTCGAAGTGCTTCGGGAGCTCAGCGACAGACGCCGTCGATGACTACATGCGGCTCGGTCTCGCAGAGGATGGGCGGAGCCGCTTCGAGGCTCAGTGCGGGGCTGGGGCCAGATGGTTCATGGGTTGAGTCCGCCGGCCACCGCCGCAACGAAGATCTCGAACGAGCCGTACTCTTCCTCGATCGCGGCGCGTATGGCGTCGAGTGCCTGTTCGCGGACGAGCACCTTCGATTGCGCGTGCGCCCTTGGGTGAAGCCCGGTTAGCGCGTGGCCGACCTGGATGGCTTCCGTCATGAGCTCGTCCAACGGGACCACGCGATCGAAAAAGCCAGCCTCGACCGCTTGTTCGGGCGAGTACGTTTCCGCATTGACGAGCGCTCGATTGAAGTGGGCGGGCGTCAATCGATGCCGAACGATTTCGATGGCGAAACGGGGCAGCGTGAGACCGATGGCCACTTCGTTGCACACGATCTTGAACGGCCCTGCGGCTCCGATGCGCGCGTCGGCGCTAATTGCCAAGAACACGCCCATCGCGACGGCGTGACCGTTACAGGCGGTCACGACCGGAGTCGGGAATGCCATGACGCGCGCCGCGAGCTCGGCCCCTCCCTTGAGCATCTGATAGAGGGGCTCGCCGCCCTGCTTGAACGTAGCGAGATCGAATCCACCGCAGAACAGGCCTTTCCGGCCGGTGATCACCACGGTGGCCTTGTCTTGCTCAGCTTGGTCGAGCGCGCGATTCATCTCCGCCAGCATCGTGAGCGACATGCAGTTGACCTTGCCGTCGTCCATCGTGATCGTGGCGATGGGTCCCGAGCGTTCGTATCGAAGAATCTCGGTCACGATTCAATTCAGTCGTAGTACTCGCGCCCCAGGTGGGTGATGAGCTCCTCTCCTTGCATCCAACGCAGCGTGTTTTTGAGCTTGCCCAGCTGCACGAAGAGGTTGTTTTCCGGATAGAGTTTCTCCGGCGTAATCGGGCTCTTGAAGTAGAAAGAGAGCCACTCCTGAATCCCGCTGAGGCCCGCGCGGTGCGCGAGGTCCGTGAAGAGGACCAGGTCGAGAACCAACGGCGCGGCGAGAATCGAGTCGCGGCAGAGGAAGTCGATTTTGATCTGCATCGGGTACCCGAGCCAACCAAAGATGTCGATGTTGTCCCAGCCCTCCTTCTGGTCTCCACGCGGCGGGTAATAGTTGATGCGCACCTGGTGATACAGATCTCCGTAGAGCTCGGGCTCGAGCTCCGGCTGCAAAATGGTCTCGAGAACGCCGAGCTTGCTCACTTCTTTCGACTTGAAGCTCTCCGGATCATCGAGGACCTCACCGTCGCGGTTGCCCAATATGTTCGTGGAAAACCAACCTCGAATGCCGAGCACTCGCGCACGAAGACCAGGTGCCAGGATCGTTTTCATCAGCGTCTGCCCGGTCTTGAAGTCTTTGCCAGAAACCGGAGTCTGGGTCTCGCGTGCGAGATCGAGGAGCGCTGGGACGCCGCCGACCGTCAGATGCGGCGCTCCGTTGGCAAAACCCACCTCTTCGCGAAGGCAGGCGTATGCGTAGACTTGCGACGGGCTGATCGCCGGATCGGAACGCCGTAACGCGTCTTCGAACTTCGAAAGGGACGAATGGACGTCCGTCCGCTCTCGGAAAACTTCGGTCGAACCGCACCAAACGGCCACACAGCGATCGAGATCGTTGTCGGCCTTGAACCTGCGGATGTCCTCGCGAACAGCCTCCGCAAGCTCCATCTTGTCCGAGCCCGTCTTCGTGTGCTCGCCGCGCAGCCTCTTCACGAACTCCGGGAAAAACACGGATTGCATGGGTTTGATCGCGGAGAGCTCGTCCTTTGTAGCGTTCAGATGCTCGGTGGAAAGAACCTCCGCTTCGACCGCGGCCTCGTACGCATTTTGGGGGAAAAGGTCCCATCCTCCGAACACGAGATCGTCCATGCTCGCCAGCGGTGCGAAATCGCGGATCAACGGCGACCGCGCTTCAGTTCGCTTGCCGAGTCGGAGCCTACCCATCTGTGTCAACGAACCTATGGGTTGCGCTAGGCCCTTGCGTGCCAGAAGGGTGCCGGCAATGAACGTCGTCCCTACTGCGCCCATTCCGGGTAAGAGGACACCGAGCTTGCCTTTAGGAGGCTTGATTTGCGGTGGGGCCATTTCGAACTCCTTCGGCGGCTACTATACCCGGCTCCCGTCCAACTGCATCCAGGTCGTCGCCAAGCTCCGCAATTAGGTGTTCTGCTTCGGCGTGGGCCTCTGGGGTGTCGACATCGATCCAGGTCGCGTCACCGACGTTGGCCGCCTTCATTCGGCCATGGGCGGCCAACGCAGCCACTCCTTGCGAGAGCGAGCAGCCCTCGGGACCATTGGCCGCGTCGAGCGCTTCGATGAGAGCCTTGGTGATCAAGAAGACGCCCGTGTCCAGGGCATTGTAGTCCTCGAGCTCTTTGCCGATGCGCTCGATTCGATCGCCCCGTACCTTGACTTTGGTCGCGTCATCCAAGTCGAAGCATGCGTCGATCCGATAGTCCACGCCGAGCACGGACTCTTGGTCGGTGACCGGATACGCTGCCACCGCCTCTAGAAGTCGCGGCGACCACAGATGATCGCTCATCAGGAGCAGCGTCGGCTCCGTGACGAAGTCGCGAGCCGCGAGCACCGAGGTTCCGTTGGGCTTGTGGTATTCTTCGTTGAGAAAGAACGACAGTCGCGCCACGAGCTCCTGGTCGGACAAACCGCTTATCAACTCCTCCGCGAGATGGCCGACGACGATGCCGATCTCACGGACTCCGCGCTTCTCGAGGGCGTGGATGACTCGAACGATGAGGGGCACCCCAGAAACCTCCCGCAGGGGCTTTGGGACCGGGTGGCCGTCTGCGAGGCGACTGCCCAAGCCGGCAGCGAGAATGAGAGCGCGGGACCGCTTTACGCCTGTCACCATGGCAAATAACCCATTAGGCGTAGATGCGAGTGTGTTGCCCAGCTCACACCCGTGAACCCTGTTCACGGGTATGTTGCAAGGCTGCCACGCCATATACACGGTCGACGCGCTCGACGCCGCCTCCTCCCGCCAGTCGCTCGAGGGTCCTCCGGGTCGCGTAGCGTTGCCAAACCGCCACAACCAAAAACACAGCGTTCATCCCGAAGACACGGATGTAGAGGTAGAGGTCGAGGCGATCCATCATGGCGCATATGGCCATCAAGTAGCTGTGGGGGGCCAACGAAATCACCGCCCAAAGCCGCATGGGCCAACGGTTTTCCTCGCGATAGATGTTCGATGTTCGTTCGTCGCTCCGAAGATGCTGGCTGAGGCGCCAAGCCTCCGGGTTGAGCCACTGGATCGCGGCCTTTTGCCGCTGCAGGTGAGGCACCAGGAACCAGCGGATCGCCAACCGGGTGATCGGTCCCTTTTGTTGGGCAGATTCGACGGTTTGGTCGATGTGGTCGGCATCGTTCCCTTCACCGCCGTCGCCGAGCCGAGTCGCTCGTAGATACGATTCCTTGTAGAAATCGTAGATGGCCAAGTGCATGATCGTGAGCAGGAGAGCCGGGACCATCAGCGCGAGATGGTAAGGATTATGGTACTTTACCCAGATATGGTAGAACGCAGGGAACACGGTGAAGACGGCGACCAACGCGTCCGCCGCCCCGTCGAGCGCGCGACCAAATTCGGACTGAAGATTCTTGGCACGCGCTAAGATTCCGTCTGCGCCGTCCAAAATGGCCGCGGCCCACAGGCACAGACCACCCACGACCATCGCCGTCGGCGTGCCCCAAATCATCGCGGATCCCGCCACAAACCCCAATATGATCGCGGAAAACGTAACCATATTAGGCGTGATCGGGGTCTTGAAGATCGACCGCACGAACAGATACGCAAGGGTTCGGTGCACCCATCGGTTGACAGGGTCCTCGACGTCATTCGACTTCAGGACGCTATGAAGCGGGGGCAAAACGTGCATGGGTGCGCGCATACGGCCCACCTATGCAAAGATTACGCCACTTCGCCAAATTATTGATGAATGAGTCACAAACGGGGTCGATCCCTGACCCCCGAGGCTCCGGAGCCTTCCCCCCAAGCCCCGAGTCATAGAGGGTTGGCGGCCGAGCGCGCCGCCCAATATGCTCCGGCACCCATCGGGCGACCATGACCGGATTTTTCGAGTGTCTCTCCCGCTTTCAGGTGCGCCGACCCTTCGTGATCCTCGCGATTGCGCTGCTGATTTCCGTCATCTCTTTGTTCTTCGCGCGAAACCTAGGACTCGACAGCCGCCTCATCGCCCTGCTCCCCGAGAACCGACCAAGCGTCCAGGACCTCGAGAAGGTGCAAGGTCGGGTTCGAGGGCTGTCGGCGTTGACCGTCGCCGTTCAGTCGCCCTCCGGCAACGTCGAGGCGATGCGGAGCTTCATTCGAGATCTCGCCGCGCGCCTCGAGGCGTTGCCACCCGAGCAGATCGGCGCCGTCGACTGGAACGTGGGCGCCTACGACGACTTCGTTCGCGATCACAAGCATCTCTATGCCTCGCTCGACCTCCTGGAGCGCCTTCGGGACGCGCTCGAGGAGCGTCGCGACCAGGAAGTTCTCAAGAACAACCCTTTCTGGATCGATCTCGAAGAGGGAGATGAAAAAGAGAGCATCGATGACGTGCTGGACGAGCTCGAGGCGGAGAGCAAGCGCGGCGAAGAGAAATCCGAGAAGTTTCCCGACGGGTTCTACCAACACGAGGACGGCGACCTCATCGCGCTGTTCGTTCGGTCCGAGATCGGAAGCGACGCGAACGCTGCGGGACGCGTGGTCGAGCGGACCCAAGCCGAGATCGACGAGCTCGATCCTGCCTCCTATGGCTCCGACCTGAAGGTCACACTATCGGGAGACGTAATCATTGCCGAAGAGGAACAACAGGCCATCGCACGTGAGCTAGTCCTAGCCACCGCGCTCACGGTCACGATCGTCCTGCTTCTGATCGTCTTGTTCTTCGGGCGCCCACGCGCGATCGTATTGCTCGGCACGGGCCTGCTTCCGCCGGTGCTCGCAAGCTTCGCCGTCGCGGACCTCACGGTCGACTCTCTGAATACATCAACGGCATTTTTGGGGAGCATCATCATCGGAAATGGGGTCAATCCGAACATCATCTGGCTTGCGCGATACTTCGAAGAGCGGCGTCGAGGCGGTGAAGTTGGCGATAGCATCTTCAGGTCCCACCAGAACACCTGGCTGGCGACGATGATCGCCTCTGGGGCAGCCGCGCTCGCCTATGGATCGCTGATGATCACCGACTTTCGTGGCTTCCGAGACTTTGGCATCATCGGCGGCGTCGGCATGGTATTTTGCTGGGTAGCAGCAATCACGATCCTGCCGGCCGCGGTCGCGGCGTACGAGCGCTTCCGTCCCTTTCCTACCAGAAATAAGAGGAAGCGACGCTGGGGCGGCTACGCGGACGGGTTCGCAGCCATTGCCAAACGGGCTCCCCGAAGCGTGGTCATTGCGTCCGTCGTGCTTTCGACGTTGTCGATTGCGCTAGTCATTCGTGCGGTCGTTCAAGACCCCTTCGAGTACGATTTTCGCAATCTTCGATCGGTTCGTGAAGAAGGTCATTCCGACGCGCGCCGCGTGCAATGGCGCGTGAATGACATCCTGCCTTCCCACGAGCAGGGGCGAGGAATCGCGGTGCTGCTCGACTCGGTGGACGACTTGCCGGCCATCGAGGCACAGCTCGAGCAGATGCCCCCATCGATTCACGGAGGTTACCATTCGTTGGTCGATTTTCTCCCAGACGATACGGACCAAAAGGTCCCCCTGCTTCGAGAGATCCGGGAGCTGTCGCTCGACATCCGCGACAAGATCGAAGACGAAGAAACCATCCAGAAGATAGACGACAACATCCCACCCGAGACGATCGAAGTCCCAACCATCGAAGACCTTCCTGACGAAGTCGCGATGCGCTTCGCGGAGAAGGATGGGACGCGGGGTCGAATCGTCGTGGTGCAGGAATCCGATGAGTTTTCGATCTGGGACGGTCGCTATCTCGTTCGATGGGCCAACGACCTGCGAGGCTTGCGGACGCCGGAAGGCTCCCGCCCTCCCCTGGCGGGTCGTGCCCCGGTTTTTGCGGACATGATCAGCGCCGTCTACGAAGACATGCCGAAAGCGATCGGCGCCGCATTCTTTGCCACGCTGGTGCTCGTGATCGTCTCGTTTCGCCAGTGGAAGGATAGCCTGTTGTGCATCATGGCGCTGCTGATGGGCATCGTTTGGATGGCAGGCACGATGGCGGCCATCGGGATGAAGCTCAACTTCCTGAACTTCGTCGCTTTTCCGATAACGTTCGGAAACGGCGTCGACTATTCCATCAATGTCATGCGGCGCTATCGCCTGGAGCAAACGGCCGGCAACGACGATCCGATTCTTTCCGCGGTGCGCCGGTCGGGCGGCGCCGTGGTCCTGTGCTCGTTGACGACCATCGTCGGCTACACTTCGCTCTATGTCAGCGCCAACCAAGCAATGAACTCGTTTGGTCTCGCGATGGCCATCAGTGAGGTGACTTGCCTACTTGCGGCAGTGCTGACGATGCCAGCTGTGATGATCCTGCTTCGTAGGCGGAGCATGGAGCACGGCTAGGCTAGTGGCTCCCGAGCATGATAGATCCACCACCGTGCCGAGACGCATCCTCTTGAGCTACGAGAATCTTCTGCCGACGAGCCAAGCCGATGCCGAGGTCGTGCTGAACACCGCGGCTGCGCTCGCCAAGCGCGGGCACGAAGTGACAGTTTCGGTGCCGGCGCCACCGAATCTGTCCCCGAGCTTCGAGCGCCACGTGCTTCGCTACTACGGAATCGACGCGCCCGTACGGATCACTGCAGCCCCGAGTGTCACCCGCAATATCTCGATGCAGCACCTCTACCACGCGCTGCACTTTCCGGAGCATCCAGACTTCAGCGAGGCAGACTTCATCTACGCGCGAAACCCGGTCGTCGTGATGCGCGCGCTACGGGCAGGCCAACGCGTGCTGATGGATCACTATCGTCCCTGGGGCGATCAGTTTCCACCTCTACAGCCGATCTTCCGTCGATTCATGAACCACCGGAGGTTCTTGGGTTTGGTCGTGCACTCCCGCTATTCCTATCAGTCCTACCGACGCCTCGGGGTGCCCGAAGCCAAGCTTCGAGTCGTGCACAATGGTTTCGATCCCCATCGAATGGAGCCGGTCCTTTCTAGGGAGCAAGCACGGACGATGCTCGATCTTCCACTGCATAGGGACATCGTCACCTACGCGGGTCGGGTCAACGAGAAGAAGGGCCTCGAGATGGTTCTGCATCTCGCAGACCGAATGCCCGAGGTGCTGTTTTTGCTCGTCGGTTCGACTGGACGGGGTCCGGTCGAGATCGAGTCCGAAACCCGCGACAACGTCCGAATCGTACCGTGGCAGACCGCCGCTTCGATCGCACCGTATCTCTATGCGTCCGACGTCCTGACGGTTCCCCCGAGCTCGGCTCCCCTCGAGCGAGTGGGCAATACCGTTCTTCCGCTGAAACTCTTCCTCTATCTGGCCGCGGGTCGCGCGATCTTTGCCGCGTCGAACCCGGACACGGCCGAGATCCTCGAGCACGACAAGAACGCTTGGTTGGTTCGGGCCGGCGACGAAGCGGAGGCAGAGCGACAGCTCCGAGTCCTTCTCGGCGATGCCGAGAGGCTCGATCGGCTGGGGCGCGCGTGTCGAGAGCTCGCGTCTTCGCTCACATGGGATAGCCGCGCCGCGAAGATCGAGGCGTTCTTCGAGGAATGCCTGGCCCGGGACCCTTCGTCGCTTCACGAGGAGCCCTGGTCTGCCCTCGCATGCGCGCGGGACAGCGTGAAATGGCTCGCCACCGGCATCTCGTCGGGGAAGTGGATCTACGGATGAGCCATCGCTCATGACCGAAGCACAAAAGCAGCTGAAACGTGGACTGATCTGGCTCGGTACCGGCGCCGCGATCGGTCGGATCGTCGATATTGCTGCAACGATCACGGTTCTATTCTTTCTGACCAAGGAGGAGGTGGGGACGGCCACGATCGCATGGGCGATCGGAATGGCGCTCGAAGCCGTGTGCCGTCTGGGGCTCGGGGTGGCGATTCTGCAAGCCGATCACGTGTCGAAGGAACAACTCGACACCGTTTTTTGGACCATGACATTCACCGCGGTTGCGCTCGGTTGCGCCGCCGTCACGTCCGGTCCTCTCATCGGGCCGTTCTTGCAGGAGCCCAAGCTCGGGCTCCTCTTGATCCCGAGTGCCGTCAAGATGCTCTTTCTCGTTTGGGCTGAAATTCCGATCCAGCTACTCAACCGCAAGCTCCAGTTCGCGTCGATTGCCGGAATCACCACCGGGGCGACTGCATTGGGAGCCATCGCGCGCGTCGTGCTGGCTGCCACGGGCTTTGGCGCGTGGGCGCTTCTAATCGCGCAAACGGTCTACGCGTTGTTTCTGTGGGTGGGCGCAATGCTCGCAGAACCCTTCTTCCCCCGCCTGCGAATGCGACTTCATGAGATTGGCAGGTTTCTCGCCTTTGGAAAGTACATCACGGGGGAGCGACTGACGTTCGAGGCCTTTCAGAACATGGACTACTTGATTCTCGGAGCGCTCACGGGGCCCGGCGTCGTCGGGATCTACCGTGTCGCCTACGACATCGCGATGATGCCGGCGATTGCAATTGCAAACGTGCTCAACCGTACCGCTTTACCGGTGATGTCGCGACTTCGAGGATCCGAGCTCACCAATCTTTTCGTGATGACCTCCGGTAAGCTGGCCGTTCTGATGGGAATGGTGGGTGCGGTGATAATCGCCTCGGCTGCCGACATTACGGCGCTGTTCCAGTCGGGTGAGTACGCCGCAGCAGCCACACCGACTCAAGTGCTCGCGGCTGCTGCGATGCTTCGCGTCCTGTTTCAGCTCTTCGCCGACATGTTCAACGCCGCGGGCGTTTCTTCTCTCACATTTCGGTTCGGGGTGGTCTCGCTCATCATTCTGGCGCTGTGCCTGTCGCTCGCGCTTTTGGCGATCGGAGTCCAAGACGGCGCGCTCGCGCTCGCGGTGGGTTGGCTCGGGGTCTATCCGCTGCTCATACCGCTCGCCGTCGGGGCTTCCGCCGCAAGGCTCTCCCTCGACCCTAGAGCTTATGCGCGTTCGCTCGTCGCTCCCGTCTTGGTTGCCGTCATCGCATCGCTGGTCGGGCTACACACCGCATCCGCCGTTGCTAGCTCCGTCCCCTTGTGGTGGGCACGCATCGCGATCGTCACGGCGGTGACACTGCTTGCGTACGCCGTGGCGCTGAGCCTTCTACAGCGACTATGGCCGAGCCTCATGGGTTCGAGGGGTGAGGCGTAGGCGTCGTCGCACTCGCGACCGTGATGGCCTCGATCACCCTGCGCACGTTCTTCTTGACGTCGAAGTCTTCGAGGATCCGCGTTCTGCCGCGATGGCCCAACGCGGCAGCGAGCGTCGCATCGTCGAGCACGAGGCTCAGCTTCTCGGATAGGTCGACTGGATTCCCGGGCTCGACCAAGAAGCCCGTCTCGCCCGGGATGACGACCTCCGGAATCCCGGACACACGACTACCAACGACGGGTCGGCCCATGCTCATCGCCTCGAGCACGACGTTCGGGAGCCCGTCCATGTCACCTTCCTCGGTGACGACGGACGGAACGGCGATGACACGCGCCGCCGCGATCTGCGCGAAGACCTCGGTATTGGGCTGGGCCCCGAGAAACTTCACCTCGTCTTTGAACCCGAGCCGACTCACCTGCGACTCCAGCACTCGGCGGTCGGGGCCGTCGCCGAGGAGCCGGAGCTCGAAACGGCGTCCGGCTCGCTGGAGCAGGCTTGCCGCATCGATGAGATGCGGAAAGCCCTTTTTCTCGATGAAGCGGCCGACTGCCAGGATGATCGCCGGTCCGGCGTCCGAGATCGGCGTGGGCTGCGGAACGCGGTCGAGGTCCAGCCCGTGATAGGCGAGGTGGATGCGGGGTCGCGCATCGGGGCACAGAGCCTCGAGATGTTCGACATTGTGCTTCGTGCAGGTGATCACCGTGCGGGCACCCGCGATCTTGTGCTTTAGGATGTTTCGGTCCTGATAGATCCCATAAGCGTGCCAGGTGCAACCGTACGGAATTCCGAGGAGATGCGACAAGCTCATCGCAATCTCGGTTTGGAAACCCGCAAAGTGACTGTGCACGTAACGGATGCCTCGCCGGACGAGCTCGGGTGCAAAATGGGCCGCCACCAACACGGCTGCCGCGGCTCTGGCCCGCTTTGCGGCCGTGCGATGCGGAAACCTCATCATCCAGCGCATCGTTTGCTGCGCGTCGGAGGACGCGAGGCCGGCCCCGATCGATGCGATCTCACGCGGAGAACGATAGTCGAGATACATGGCCGCACGTTGCACCGTGCGCAGCGTTTCGGTGAGCCGCGTGTCCTCCGGTTGATGTGGGCCCGTCGAAAGCACGTTGACGTCGAGGCCGAGCTCGCTCATGGCGTCGAACTCGCGATAGATGAACGTCTGGGACAGCGCGGGAAACGGTCCCAGCACGAAAGCCGTGCGGCGAAACCATTCTTTCGTACCAACGGACGGCGGAACGTCGCCGTGTAGTCGAGGCTCGTCTTTCATCGGTCGTCGCTAACTCCCAACCCCGCGCCCGTGGGTGTCGAGCCACCAGGCGAAAATGAAGATCGACCAGAGCATGAGCGAGCGGTCGCGCCCGCGCTGGTGCTCCCGCCACAGGGCCTCCACCGCGGGCCGCCGCAGCCATTCGTCGCAAGGCCCACTAAAAACGCGCGATTCGAACTCGGCTCGGAGCCCTTGGCGAAACCACTGACCGACCGGCACTGTGAAACCCTGCTTGCCGCGCTTCGCGATCGAGTCTGGGAATCGTTGGGCAACGAGCTTGCGGATCACCCGCTTGGTGGAGCGCAGGCCGAGCTTCACGCTGCCTGACCATGCCGAGACCATCTCGACGACGCCCCGATCGAGGTACGGAACTCTCGCCTCGAGTGAGGCGAGCATCCCCATTTTGTCGACCTTCATGAGCAGGTCGTCGACGAGCCAGTTATGAAGATCCGCGTGAAGGGCTGCGTTGATCGTGCCAGCACGGCCGAAACGACGAAGATCGTCACGGAGCCGCCGCTCGCTCGGAAGCAACCGCGCGGGAACATATCGCGCCCCGAGTAGCCTACCGCGGGAGCGCTCCATGAAGAGGAGAGGACCATACACGTTCGTCGGTGCGAGTCCGAAGGGAGATGCCAAGAGCTGCGGAAGATAGCGGTTCCGATACCCGCCAAAGAGCTCATCCGCGCCCTCCCCGCCGAGCACGACCTTCACGTGCTCCGCAGCGAAGCGGCTCATCACGTACGTGGGGACCAGCGCGTAGTCGGCCAGGGGCTGGTCCATGTGCTCCACGATGGTCGGAAGCACCGACAGGCCCTCCTCGGCCGCCACGCGAAGCTCGTGATGCTTCGCTCCAACCGATTCCGCCACGAAGCGAGCGTACTCGGTTTCGTCCACGCGAGCGTCCCCGAAACCCACCGAGAAGGTGCTCAAGGGTTCGGTCGTCACGTCCGAAGCGAGCGCCAAGAGCAAGCTCGAATCGAGGCCGCCCGACAAAAACAGGCCGACCGGGACGTCGCTGAGCATATGGTCCTTCACGGCCCGATGGAGCTCCTGGTCGAGTGCCTCGCTGGCGTGAGCAAGGGAAATCGACTGAGGCCGCTCGACCGGCATCTGGTAAAATACGTGCTCCAGCAATCGTTCGCCGTCACCCGTCCACTGCAACCGTCGGTACGTCCCCGGTCCGATACTGAGCACGTCTTCGTAAATGGTTTGCGGCCCTCCGATGTACTGCCTGAGGAAAAAGGCGTTCACCGCGGCGCCGTTTAGCGAAAACCCCGGCAACGCCGCGCGAATCGCCTTGATCTCCGAGGCGAAGAAGACCGTGCCGTTTCGCTCGCACACGTAGAGCGGCTTGATGCCCATCGGGTCCCGTACGAGGAACACGGCCCGTTTGACTCGATCGTACAGCGCAAAGGCATACATGCCGTGAAGCTCTGCAAAACCCTCGGCTCCCCAGGCTTCGTAGGCCGCCAGGATGACTTCGGTGTCGCTGCGTGTACGGAAGTCGTAGCCAAGACCGCGAAGCCGTTCGCGGAGCGAAGGCGAGTTGTAGACTTCGCCGTTGTAGCAAATGACCGTCTTGCCCGTGGACGATTCCATCGGCTGCGTGCCGCCCTCGATGTCGATGATGCTCAGCCGCCTATGTGCAAAGGCTACCGGGCCTTCCTCGAACAAGCCGTCTCCGTCCGGACCGCGATGCCGGATGGTCTCTCCCATTTTCACGGCCACCGCACCGTCGGCGCTCCGACCGTCGAGGTGAACCAGGCCCGCAACCCCACACATGCCACCTTCCTCTACACCGGGAGGCCGAAGGTGCAACGTGTGCTTAGTTCGAACCCGGGACGGTCCGCGGCGCACTGCGGCCCTGTGCCGGCCGCGCTACCCAGAGTGCCCTCCCCTCCTCGGCGGAGATCGGCGCCCGCAGTGCCACGCCGGTCGTGAAGGTCGTCAACATGGCGAGCGCCCCCAATAGCGACAATGGATACATCCAACTCGTCCCGACCCAGTCGCCGAGCGGCATCGTGCCGACGAGGAATAACTGCATCACGGCGCACAGGCCGAGTGCAAGCTGCATCGCCGGCCGCCCGGGCGTGAGCGGTGCAAGCAGCGCCAGCAACCAGACGCAGGTGACGGGCACGTAATCCGCCCACGCACCCGTGCTTGCGAGCGATCCCAGCCCAAGCACGCCGAGCCAAGCAATGGCGCGCTCGAAGCGACTCTCATCCCGTCTGAGGCCGATCCACGCACCGACCATCAGAAGGGCCACGCCGTAGAGCGCGCCAGCGGCGGTCGACATCCCGGCCGCATCAGGCACGCCCATCGCTGCGAGCTTATCGAAGATCCCCTGGATACCCTGGTTCCCCGAAACGACGAGCCCGGCCATTTCCGGCCACGCGTCCCCGAAGGCGAATGCGCTCCCGTCGGCGAGGCGCGGAAGATGGTAATCGGTGAAGGCGAGGAAGGGCGCCATCCCCGTGACTGCCAGTGTGATGAGAGTGAGCGCCACGATGGCGGCGGCGGTCCAACGCAGATCGCGCCAGCGACGCTGCAGTCCGAGCGGGATGAGCAGCAACGCCGGAAACAGCTTGGAGAGGATCGACACAGCGAGGAGCGTCCCGCCGATCGCGGGGCGTCGACGTGCGAACGAGAGCATCGCCAAGACGGCAAGCGCGATGGTTGCGAAATGGAACTGTCCGTATTGGAAGTTGTGCAGCGTCGGAAACGCGATCAGCACCAACGGCGACAGCAACGCGCTGACCGCACCGACACGACCACCGATCCAGAAGGAAAGCAGCAACACCGCACCCATGCACAGCGTGACGTTGATCCCGAACCAGACGAGACGGATCGCCTGATAATCATGGGTGATCGCGATCGCCGCCCGCGGCCAAAGAAGGAACTGCGGCGCGTACTGGAACGGATCCTCTGGGACCATCCCGGTCAGTTCAGTCATGGGCTCGGCCTCCCGGTTGAGACCGGGGTAGAGAGTTGCGTCGTAGATGTTCGACTCGCCACGACGGTCGAGCTCGGCTCCGTAGACGTAAGCGTTCAAACACTCGTGCTTGGCGTAAAAGGGGTTGCGTGTGGAGAGGAACCAGTCCGACTCGGCGTTGGTCATGTAGGTCGAAAGTCGACCGACCTGGACGATGGCGAGCAGCGCCAGCAGCACCCACGCGATCGTGAACCGAGGGCGGGTCGAGGGCTGTGCGTCGAGCCAAATCGGCAACCGTCGCGCAAGCCACGCGCCAATCGCCGCGAAGAACGCTCCGGCAGGAGCGAGGGCCAGCGCCGGGACCAACGCGGCCCGATGAGCGAGTCCGACCGCCACTGCGCCGGCGACTCCGGCCGCTGCAGCAACAACGACGCCAGGCCGGCCCGAGACGACGACGCCGGCCAACGCGGTGAGCACCGCCGCCCAGGTAAGCCAGACGGCGGCCGGTGCGACCGCTTCGGCTGGGATGCCTAGGGCCGAACGGAAGAGCCCGGCGAGGGCGTGAGTCCAGACCACGGTGCCGAGAATCGAGACCAGCCCCGCCGCCAAGCGGCGACCGGTCCCCGGCCTTTGATGTGCGCTGATGGTCATGAGGCGTCCCTTTGCTTGCTGTACTAACCAGTCGGTTTTAATTAGGCATGCATAAGCCGCCTGCGTCTGTCAAGCATATTAATCAATGTTTTTGATCGATATCGACGTGACACCATACCGACCAGACGGTATAGTTACGGTATGAGCAATCGATCCGGGACCCCAACTCGCGAAAAGCTGCTCGAGGTCTCCGAAGAGCTGATCAACCGGCGGGGATTCGCCGGCACCTCGATCGACCAGATCATCGCCGAGACCGGGGTGACCAAGGGGACGTTCTTTTACCACTTCAAGACGAAGCAGGAGCTGGCCCGCGCCCTGATCGAGCGCTTCGCCGCTGCCGACCAGGAGCTGATGCGCTCGAGTATGGAGCGTGCCGAGAAGCTGAGCCCGGACCCCGTGCAGCAAGTGCTGATCTTCGTCGGTCTACTCCTCGAGGCCGCCGAGGAGCTCGACGAGATGCAGCAGCCCGGATGCCTCTTTGCAACCTACTGCTTCGAAAAGGGGCTGTTCGACGACGAGACGTACGGCGTGATCTCGAACGCGATGCTCAACTGGCGCCGGGTGCTCGGGGACAAGTTGCGCGAAGCCGCGGACAAAAGGCCGCCGCGGGCCGACGTGGATCTTGACGCGCTTGCCGATATGGTGACCGTGGTCTTCGAGGGTGCCTTCGTGGTGTCGCGCAGCCTGAAGGGACCGGGTGTCTTCGCAGCCCAGTTGCGCCACTATCGCACCTATCTGCAGCTTCTGTTCGATGCATGACCATGCCGATCGCCTACATCACACATCACGCTTGCATGCTCCATGAGATGGGTGGGCACCACCCCGAGCAACCGGCGCGGCTCGGCGCGATCAACGACCGACTGATCGCCTCGGGCGTGAATTCGGTGTTGCGGCACTACGACGCGCCCCAGGCTCATCGGGAGCATCTGTTACGCGCGCACGACGTCGACTACGTCGATCGGATATTCGCTTGTTCGCCTGACGAAGGCCTGCTGTGGCTGGATGGCGACACCGCGATGAACCCCTACACCTTGGAGGCCGCGCTGCATGCCGCCGGCTCCGTCGTGCTCGCCGTCGACCTAGTCATGGCGGGTAGCGCCAAGCAGGCCTTCTGCGCGGTTCGACCGCCGGGCCATCACGCCGAACGAGCGCGCGCCATGGGCTTCTGCTTCTTCAACAACGTGGCGATTGGAGCAGCGCACGCGCTGGCGGCCCATGGGCTCGAACGGGTTCTGATCGCGGATTTCGACGTGCATCACGGCAACGGCACCGAATCGATCTTCAGCGGTGATGAGCGAGTGTTGTTCTGTTCGACCTTTCAGCACCCCTTCTATCCATACAGCGGCGATGACACCCAAGCGCCCAACGTAGTGAATGTGCCTTTGCCTTCGCGAACCGACGGGGCGGCCTTTAGGAAGGTCGTGTCAGAGCGCTGGCTGCCCCCGATCGAGGCGTTCAAGCCCCAGCTGGTGATGATCTCGGCTGGTTTCGATGCACACATCGAGGACGACATGGCCGAGCTAGAGCTGTGCGAGGCCGACTACGCCTGGGTCACGCGCCGATTGTGCGAGATGGCGGACCGTCACGCGGAAGGGCGTGTCGTGTCCACACTGGAAGGCGGATACGCGCTCAGCGCGTTGGGGCGCAGCGTCGCGGTTCACATCGAGGCGTTCTTGGGCGGGCATCAGACGTAGGCCGCTGGGCGGGAGCTTCTTTGGCTCGGCCGGGCGGTGCAGGTGTCCCCTCGACAGGCTCACGAGTATCTATCAAGAGGTCAGTTCTGACCGAGCCAAGGCTATGAGCACGGAAATCAAGACCAGCGACAGTCTGCGTGGCGTTCGCTACGAGATTCGAGGGCAGCTCGCGCAGCGGGCACACGACATGGAGCGTCAGGGCTACGAAATCATCTCGATGAACATCGGAAACCCTGGGCTGTTCGGTTTCCGTACGCCGGAAACCATGCGCATGGCCATGATCGAAAACCTCCCGAGCAGCGAGGCCTACTGCCACCAAAAAGGCATCTTCCCGGCGCGCGAAGCGGTGGTGATGCAGCAGCAGGAACGCAACATCTTGAACGTAACTGCCGAGCAGGTGTTCATCGGGAATGGGGTCAGCGAGCTGATCGACTTGACGCTGCGGGCGCTACTCAACCGGGGAGACGAAGTGCTGATCCCAAGCCCCGACTATCCGCTTTGGACCGCGTCGGTCACGCTCAATGGTGGTCGGCCAGTGCACTACCCTTGTCCTCCGACCAGGCGGTTCGAGCCCGATCTAGATGCGTTGGAGAGTCTGATCACCGATCGAACCCGCGCGATCGTGATCATCAATCCGAACAATCCTACGGGCGCGGTCTACAGCCGGGAGGTCCTCGAGGCGATGGTCGCGCTTGCCGAGCGGCACAATCTGGTGATCTTCAGCGATGAGATCTACGACGGCATGGTATACGACGATGCGGAGTTCTTCCCGATCGCGCCGTTGGTGAAGAACACCTTGTGCGGGACGTTTAGCGGCCTGTCCAAGGTCTACCGTGCGTGTGGTTTCCGCGTGGGCTGGGTGGTCTTCAACGGCACCCACGAGCTCGCCAAAGATTACCTACACGGTCTCGATCTGCTGGCATCGTTACGCCTGTGCAGCAACGTGCCTGGGCAATGGGGCGTGCAGACGGCCCTCGGCGGGTACCAGAGCTTGAAAAAACTGATCCGTCCGGGCGGACGCTTGTACGAGTCCCGCCAAGCAGTGATTCGGGGCGTCGAAGCGAGCGACTACCTGAGCCTCGTCGCGCCCCGTGGCTCGATGTACGCTTTCGTCGGCGCCGACACGGACAAACTTCCCGGATTCGACGACGAGGCGTTCGCGATGGAGCTCCTCGAGACACAGCACGTGCTCGTGGCGCCCGGCTCGAGCTTCAACGTCGGTTACCGTAACCACTTCCGCATCACCGTCTTGCCCGAAGCCAAGGTCATCGATGAAGTGTTCCGGCGAATGAACAAGGCGCTGATAGCGTACCGTGAAAAGCTCTGAGGGTTCCGGAAGACCATGCTGCTTGGCGGTATCATCTTTGCCGTAGCGCTCGCCTGTGGAGGCTACTTTGCGTTTTCGAAGCGTCTGGAGAGCTCAACCTCCTGGAAGGCGACCGTCACACCGCTCGCCTCGATCATGGGGAGCGGATTCCTGATCAGCGCTCCGCTTCTCGCGGGCGTGACCGGCAACTACGCCGTTCTCTGCATGGCCGTCTTGCTGATCGTCGCCTACCTGGTCGGCGGCGCGATTCGCTTCAACATCCGCCACTTCGAGCCCATCGAAAAGAAGCGCGGCGGGGCACAAGAGGTCGCCCTGCTTTCCCGATTCGTCCTCGCCGGCTCGTACTTCATCTCGGTCACGTACTATCTGCAGCTCCTCGCCGCCTTCGCCCTTCATATCATCGGGGTCGAGGGCCTCGAGGCGGCGCGGTGGGTGACGACCGGGCTACTCGTCCTCATCGGCAGCATCGGCGTGTGGCGGGGGCTAGACGAGCTCGAAAGCGTCGAGAAGTATGCCGTCAGCCTCAACCTCGGCATGATCGTCGCGCTTCTCGTTGGGCTCTTGATCTACAACGTCGAGCTTGTCGTCGGCGGCCAGTGGCACCTCCCGGACATCGACTCGGGAATCAACCTCCACGACTTGCGCGTGCTGCTCGGCTTGCTGATCGTAGTCCAAGGCTTCGAGACATCGCGCTACCTCGGGGAGAGCCACCCGGCCGAGCAGCGAATCTCCACGATGCGCGCGGCCCAGCTCATCTCGACCGCGGTCTACTTGCTGTTTCTCGGGCTGACGACCGTGCTCTTCCACAAAGGCTTGGGCGCAGACGTGACAGCGATCATCGAGATGTGCCGTCCGGTGGCGGTCGTCCTTCCCGTGCTCCTCACCATCGCCGCGATCGGAAGCCAGTTCAGCGCGGCCGTCGCCGACGATTCCGGCGCCGGGGGGCTCATCGAGGACCTGAGCGGGGGCCGGCTTCCCGCCCGCTACGTTTATCTCCTCATCATGCTGGTCACGGTCGCCGTCACCTGGGAGACCAACGTGAACCAGGTCATCGCCTACGCGTCCCGTGCGTTTGCCCTCTACTACGCGCTGCAATGTATCGTCGCCTTGTTGGTCGCGCGAAAGAAGGGCCGCAGCGGCGTCGGATTCTTCGCACTGGCGGTCGTCTGTCTGGCGGTCTTTGCGTTCGGCGTGCCGGCCGGATAGCGCTTATGCGAGGACCACCAAATGGCAGGCCATCCGTTTCGCGTTCAGCTCTTTTCCACGCCGGCGTCCGCGGCGGCGAGTCCGCCAACCGCCGACCAGTCGAGCAGGTCCCCTCCCTGTGCGAGCAACCTGAGAAAACGATCGCGCAGGAGGCTCGCAACTGGCAGAGGTACGCGCAAATCCTCAGCGGCGGCGAGCACGAGCCGGATGTCCTTGTGCCCGAGGGGTGCCGCAAAGCCTGCCGGCTCGAACTTTCCCCCGGCGATCAAAGCACCGTACGTCTTGTAGACGGGGGCGCCGAACAGGGTCGATGTGAGGATCTCGAGATACTGCTGCTTGTCGACACCACCTTTGTCGATGAGCGCCATCGCCTCTCCGACACATTCGATGACCGACGCAATCAGGAAATTGCCGCTCAGCTTGACGAGATTGGCCGCATTCGGCGTTTCGGAAACGACAAATGTTTTCTGCCCGATGGCCTCCAGGAGAGGTGTCGCTAGCTCGATGTGATCAGGCGAGCCCGCGGCGACCACGAAGAGCGCGCCGGCAGCTGCCGCGTCCGGCCGACCGAAGACGGGTGCGGCGATGAATCGCTGGCCGGCTGCGGCATGATCGGCCGTCAGCCGTTCCGATAAGGCAACGCTGATCGTGCTCGAGCAGACATGGATTGCGCCCTTGGGAAGGCTCGCGAGTATACCCCTATCGCCGTACACGACGCTTTCGACCGCGTGATCGTCGGCCAGCATGGTCACGACCGCTTCGCTTCGGCAGGCCTCCGCCACCTCGCTTGCCGCGTGGGCGCCCTTGTCGAGGAGGATTTTGTCCTTGCCGGGCGTCCGGTTGTAGACAGTCAGGTTGTGCCCAGCGTCAAGAAGGGTTGCGGCCATGCCGATCCCCATACGCCCAAGTCCGATGAAGCCAATGTCCATGATCTTGTCCTTCCTATCCGTGGTTCCCTTCGTTGCGAATGAATGAAGAGGATAGCCACCTTTTCACCTTCGCAAGTCCAGGCCATCGTGGTGGGCTCGGTTCGTGGTCAGGACAAGGCTGAAATACGGCGAAAAAGTGCTGGCCGCGCGGCCTCATCGGTCTTGATACAGCTTGGCGGAGCTGGTGTAAGGTAAGTCATGATGCATAGATCCCGGCGAACGACCATCACATTCTTTGTTGCGCTGGCATGGATTACCTCGGCTGGCTGCGGCCACAAGGGATCCGAGCCGTACACGCCGGGGCTTGGCGAGATCATGACGCTTGAGCAGATGCGCCACAGCAAGCTCTGGTTCGCGGGGCAGGCGCGCAACTGGGACCTCGCTGCGTATGAGCTCAAGGAGCTTCGGGAGGGCTTCGCCGATGTCGTGAAGTTCCACCCGACACACGAGGGCGTGCCGGAGCCACTCACGGAGCTCCTACCGGACATCATGAATCCCCCGATCGAGGCGCTCGACGAGATCATCGCGGCCAAGGATTCTGGGCGCTTCGCATCCGGTTTCGACGAGCTGACCAACGCGTGTAACGGTTGCCACGAGGCCACGAACTTTGGCTTCAACGTCGTGCAACGGCCGTCGCAAAATCCATACACGAACCAGGTCTTCGAGCCGCAGTAGACGCCAAAGGAATCCGGCGAAAGGCGTCGGCGGCGCCGGCATCGAAGCGGGTCCCACTGAGGTAGGCTCGCTAGTGCTACTCGATATTGCGCTCGATGAACCGCAAGAGTGGCGCGATGACATTGTTTGTCTCGTCATCCTCGGCGGAGACGATATCGACGTGGGCGTAACCCTCCGACATGTACACTTCGAAGCCCCCGGCTGCGTCGCCGAAGGTTGGGAATGCAGTGCTGGGCTGCTCCCTATCGATGACCCGTGGCGTCGAGCCATCGCAGCTCGGCGCGGTACACGCTGCAAGCGAGTCTGCATAGGCAAGCATTCGCCCGGGCACCGTGACCAAGCCATTGCTGCCTCCAAACGCGATCACGGGGATGTTCACGTTCCGGGCTTGGGTGAGGTTATCGATGTCGGCGCGGCCGCGCCCTTCGGGCGGTGGTGCGGAAAGCGGCGTGGTGTCGAGACCTAGGCCAGGTTCGTCACGGAACCCGGAGACGACTCCAAGCCCTGAGCTAGGATAGTACCAATCGGAAAAGTTCGTTTGCCCCTGGTAAAACGAAGGAAGCATGTGCCCTTCGAGGTCCGTCGGCTCGACCTCGGTGCCCCAGGGCCCGGCTTCGGCGAGATCCGTCGGCGCAGGCCCATTGTCCGTCAACACGCTCGCTGGCATCGGGTCACCGTAGTTGAGCCAAGTGCGCACGCCGTCGACGGTTGGTCCGATCGTCCCGAGAGACGTCGCCACGAAGCTCGCAAGCGCGGCGGCCGGGCCGTCGTCGTCCAAGAACGAGCCGATCAACGCGACTGAGGTGGTCGGCTCGGTGCCCAACAACAGGGTAAGCGCTGATAGCTCGGGCACCTGGCTCACGGCGTTGTTGCCGTCGATGCCATTTTGATCCGCCTGCATGATCGAAACCCCGGTATCACCGTTCAGATCGCCCTCGAGCGCCGCCACCTCCGAAACCGCAAGTAGCTGAGGCGACAATAGACCGGCAACCACCGAGTACGCCGTTACCGGCTCCGTGCATGAGGTGTTGTCGAATTCCGCACAGTCCTCCAGCTCGGTCGCTACGGTACACGCCGTCTGACCGTCGATACAGCGAGGCTCTTGGCTCAGCACGGCTCCATAGAGCCCGCCGTCGAATCGTGCTTCGATCCGATCGAGCAGGTCTTCGGTGGGAGCTTCAGAAGGCAAGCTTCCACCACCGCCTTCCAGCATCACCAGGCCACGAAGCTTCTGGTAGCCCGGCTCGGGATCACCCCCGTCGAGGTTGAAGTCCGTCGCGGCGTAACGGGCCGTGAATCCAGTCCCAGCCGAGTGGCCGCCGAGGAATACGTTGGCGTTGCGCGCCACGCTTCGCGCCTTCTCGACGACTGCGTCGATGTCCTGCGAGTGTACGAGCCCGGTCCATTGAGCCATGAATGCAAGGTCTTCTTCGCTGTTGTAAAAGATGGCGCGCCGATTGAGCTGGGACGCCAACGTCGGGTGCATCTCGAGCCCGAGCTGCTCGCCGAACAAGAAGTCGAGGCCGAGCAACGGATCTTGTTCCTGCTCTGCCAGATCCAACCCCACGGTGTCCTCGAGCTGATTCGATCGTCGATCGATCGCCCATACTTCGACGACCAAGGACGCTTCGCTCTTGGCGCGTCGCATCAGGTTGTCGGCGAGGTCCGCAAAAGTCGCAGCGCCTCCCTCGAAGCCGGGCACGAGCACCGCGACGGCGTCGGGCTGACTGTCGGCTTGGCCGGACAAGTAATAGCGGGTGTACCGCGCATTGTTGAGATCAAAGTCGGCGCTGCCAAATTGCGCGATCAGCCGCGGGTTGGTCACCGTCACCCCTGGACTGCCAGGCGTATGCGCGGGCTTTGCGTCGCTCGGAACATCCACGGTCTCCAGCTGAAACGACGAAGCACCGCCCGACCCACCGTTCCCGCAGGCAGTCAGAAACAACAATGGAAGGGTGAAAGCAAGAATACAGGCTTTGGCGATCCACGACATCGTATACGCTCCCGATTGGAACTGTGTACGCGCAAATGAGTCGAAAAGCGAGCGCGGGAGCCGCAGTAGCGTCAGCGGTCCGCAGAGTGCCTTTTTTCGCGGACCGCATCCAGGAACTGAAGCACCGCGACGACCATGTGGGCGGTACGGGGAGAGCAGAAGAGATCAAAGGCATGCTGTGCGCCGGCAAGCTCCGCGTAAACCACTTGCGCATTCGACACATTTCTCAGATGGGCTGCGAAGTATCGCGCTTCCTCGACCGGAGCCAGCGTGTCCCGATCTCCGTGGACGATGAAGAATGGCGGCGCGTCGGGGTGGATCTGGTCGATGGGTGAGGCGCGTTGGAACTCATCCGGTTGCTCATCGCGGAAGGCCTTCATGATCTGCGATTCCAAACGCCGGTACCAGAAAGGAAGCCGATTCGTTCCGAGCCTCCCCGTGAAATCGTAGACGCCATAGATCGGCACCGCGGCTTGTACCGAGGTGTCCGCGTCTTCAAAGCCCGGCTGGTATTGCGGATCGTTCGCCGTGAGCGCCATGAGCGCCGCCAGGTGCCCGCCCGCTGAACCACCCGTGACCGCGATGAAGCTCGGGTCGACGCCCCATTCTCGCGCGTGTTCCCGGATCCATGCGAGCCCGACCTTGAGGTCGACGAGGTGATCTGGAAATGTGGCGCCCGGGCTCAGGCGGTAGTTGAGGTTGAAGCAAACCCAACCATTGGCAGCGAGGTGGGACAGCAGCGGCCATCCCTGCTCGCGCTTGTCGCCCATGACCCAGGAGCCGCCGTGGATCTGCAGCACCGCGGGACGATCGACGCCATCCGCAGCGGGCGACACCACGTCGAGCCGGAGGATCGTGCCGGCAACGCGCCGAAACTCGATGTCTCTGCTGACCTTGACGCCGCGACGACGCCTGGAAAAGGGCAAAACGATCATTCGCCTCGGTACTCGGCTGGGTCGTGTCTCGAGCTGGAGTGCGCGGAGAGCAGCCTCGAAGGTCTTTTCGGCCCGATTCCCGTCTGCAAACAGCACGAGCAAACCGAGCCATGAGCCAAAGGTGATGAACAGCCCAGCCCAGCCCGGCCAGGCGGTGAGGGCGCCGAGCGCGACGAAGACGACTGTCGCCACGGACTGCCAGAGGACGTGATGAATTGCGAGCTCTGCGGTCAGCCAGGAGCCGAAAAAGCTCGGCATGAACAGAGCAGGCACTCGGCGCACGGGCACGAAAGCGTTGGCCGTGAAGACGGCTCCGATGAGACTGACCACGAAGAATGCCCAAGAGGCGGTCGGTACGCCAAACCACATCGGCTAGGCCTCAGGCGTGCCGGCGCCGAAACCGGCTGATGAGCGGCCGCGGGGTTTCCGCAGCCAGACCGTCGAGCGTCGCCTGCATGATCGACGTGATCTCCTCGTAGCAGCGCTCGAGCACCTTGGGGTCTTTCCCACCATCGGGGCCGAAACGGCTCCAGTCGAGCGGCTCGCAAACCTGCACGGTGATCTTGGCTGGAAGGGGAATGCCTGGCGTGATCGGCGTCGAGATGCCCCAGGGAAGTTGGAGTAGCAACGGCGCTCCGTCCATGCGCACCTTGTCCAGGCTCAAGAGCTTGGCCAGCCGCTCGCCGCGCGTGAGCACGAACGTCGTCTCGTGCCCGCCGTGTCCCACGACGGGGACCACCGGAACCCCTGTCTCCAACGCGAGGCGAATGAAACCCTTGCGCCCCCTGAACACGATGCGATTGCGATCCTTCCAAGGGCGAAATACCTCGTAGGACCCCCCCGGATAGAGGAGCACCGACGACCCGATGCGGAGCGCGGCACGGGCGTTTTCCATGCTGGCAGGCATCTGGCCGATTTTGCGCATGAGCTCCCGCCAGCCAGGCACCCCGTAGATGCCGTCGAATGCAAGGCCCATCAGCGGGTCGTCGAAGCCCCGCTCCCTGTACCAAGCCGCGTAGAGGGCGCTGGTATCGGGCGTAATGATGCCACCCGAGTGATTTCCTATCAGCAATACGGGGCTCTCGGGCACCCGATCCATCCCTCGGACCTCCGCCCCGAAGTAACTGGAAAAGGTCTCCATCTTGGGAACCAGCTTGCGCATGAAGTCCGGGTCGAGTTGCTGCGCCGGCTCATGTAGATGCGCTTCGGTGGCTTCCGCCCAACGATTCCACACCTTGCCCGCCATGAAGCGCCGCACTGCTTTTACTACACGCGGTGGCAGTCGCTGCTCGAGGCTGTTTGCTTGGTCGGGCATCGCGGGTTGAACGAAAATAGTACATGTTCTATTTTTGATCGACTAAAGAAGCGATGGTGGGTGTGAACGTCTGGTCTGGTTTGATGCAGCGATTGTTTCCATGGCAGGCACCCATGTCGGCGGCCAAGCGTCGGCGCCGCCCCCCGCGTCCCGCGAGGCGAGAACCCGCGGCGCGGATTCGCCTGGCGCGCCGCAATGCCTATACCGGGCTCGCTCGTTTCACTGGACGCTCGGTCGATCGACTGTTTTTGACGGCTATGAGACGGCCTCACCGATATCCGGGGCCCGGCGATTTGGCCCGTGTGGGCGAAGAAATCGCCGCGGCCCACGTCCTGTACCGCCAGGGACGCCCTGCCGCCCCGAGCGCATTTCATGCCACCCCGCCTTCACTCGTGTCGCCATGGATCGAGCCGGCTTGGCATCCTTCGATGCGGTTCGAGTGGCTCTCGTTCGAAAGCGAGTATCGCGCTCCGGCTGAAGATCCGGCGGCGGCCCGCTGGAACCAATACGAGCGAAACCACATCGGCCATGCTTGGGTTGCCCGCCATCGCGAACCCGAACGTCCCTGGCTGATTTGCCTGCATGGGCTCGGAACGGGCGGACCATACGCGGACTTTGCGGGCTTCCGAACGGAGATGCTCCATCACGAGTTGGGGCTCAACCTCTTGATGCCCGTGCTGCCCCTGCACGGGCCTCGCAAGCCTGCGGCATTGCCCGTGGCCTCTTTGTTGTCTTTCGATCTCCTCGACGCGTTTCATGGTATTTCGCAGGCCGTGTGGGACACACGCCGCCTGATCCAGTGGGCTCGTGCCCAGGGCGCGACCCAAGTCGGCCTCTATGGTTTGTCGATGGGTGCGTATGTTGCCTCGTTGCTCTCTGGCCTCGAAGACGTGGACCTCGTCATCGCGGGCATCCCGGTCTGCGACATCCCGGACTTGTTCGTTCACCATGCCCCGGTGGCGCAGCGCCAGGAAGCCGAGGACAACGGAGTACTCGGCGTCCGCACGCGCGAGCTCTTCGAGCTCATATCACCCCTCTCGGTTACACCGCACACCAGAATCGACAACCGCTTCATCTTCGCGGGCAGCGACGATAAAGTCACGACGCCCGAGCAGGCCGAACGGTTGTGGGAGCATTGGGAGCAGCCCGACATTCGCTGGTTCGCCGGAGGCCACGTCAGCTTTTTCTGGTCTTCCGAGGTTGCGCCCTTCGTCGATCACCGGCTCCACAAGGCTGGCTTCGTCGTGCTGGACGGGTGAGGGTCCTTGGAGCGGTTCACCGGTCAAGACGCGTCGTTTCTGTATATGGAGACCCCCAGTGTGCACATGCACACGCTCAAGGTCGCAATCATCGATCTTCCGGCCGAGGCATCCTATGGCGACGTGTTCGAGCTCGTCCGTACCGTGATGGAAAGCAGGCTACACCTCGTCCCTCGCCTTCGAATGCGGCCGGTCGAAGTACCCGGGGGCCTTCATCACCCCGTTTGGATCGAGGACCCGAATTTCGACGTCGGCCGGCACCTCTATCGATCGAAGATCGCCGCCCCGGGAGGTTTTCGCGAAATGGATCGGGCGATCGGGACAATCGCGAGCGCTCCGCTCCCGCGCGACCGCCCTCTTTGGGAAACCTGGCTGCTCGAAGGCCTGGCCGACGGCGGCGTCGTCTTGGTCACCAAGATCCATCACAGCTTGGCCGACGGCGTTGCATCCGCGACCATGCTTGCCAAGATCATGAGCGCGGATGCGGGCCGAGGTGATTTCGGTGCACCGACGCCCGCATGGACCGGCGAGTCGCTGCCGCCTCAGCGCCTTCTATTGAAAGACGCGATCCACGATCAGCGCGAGCAGCTGCGCAGCATCGGGCCGCTCCTCAAACGGACGGCAACGGGAAGCATCAGCGTCCTCAAAAACCTGAAGCATCGAGCGGCAGCCGTTCCGTATCCGTTCGTCACGACGCGGACGGTTTTCAATCGGACCCTTTCGCCGCGCCGTTCATTTGCATCGGCCATTCTTCCCCTTGCGGAATTCAAGGCTGTGAAGAATGCCGCCGGCGTTACGCTGAATGACGTCGTATTGGCCACCGTAGGAGGAGCACTCGACAGGTTTTTCGAAGCTCGGGGCGAAACACCGTCCCGCCCTCTCATCGCAAGCGTTCCGATGGCGGTTGCAGAACCCGGCGGCGTGCCCCGAACGGCGGGCAACCGAATCGCGAACCTATTCACGTCACTTTGCAACGACGTGTCCGACCCGCTCGAACGTTTGAAGAAGATCCATGCAGTCACGGAGCAGTCGAAGGAGGTACAGCAACAGCTCGGCGTCGAGACCATGCTCGACTGGTCCGAGGCGCTTCCCGCGGTCGCCTACAGGTGGATCATGCGCGCTTACTCGCACTCGGGGCTTTCCGACGTGATGCCGCCGCCGGCCAATTTAATCGTGTCGAATGTCCGTGGACCCGATCATCCACTGTACGTGGCAGGGGCACGCTTGCGTACGATCTACTCGGTCGGTCCTGCCGTCGAAGGCATTGGTCTCAACATCACGGCATGGAGTTACTGTGGAAGCCTGGCGTTCGCGCTGATCGCCGACGCCGATGCAGTCGCCGACCCTCACCCCATCACTGACGCCCTGGGCGATGCCCTAGAGGAGCTCAAACGCGCCGCATTCGATCGAGGGCGCGGCAAACCTCTGCCGCGAGCCCTCGACCGTTAATCGCGCTCGCGCTAAGGAGAATTGATCCGTGCACAACAACCTCGCCGAGCCCTCGACTCCGTCGAAATCCCAGATCCCCATCGTTCCTCGGCGGCCGAAGTGGGACTTCACCGACTTGAAGCAACGCTTCTTCTTCGGAGGCAACGGCTTGAAGAGCGCCTTCGTCGTCGCGCTGTCGAGCGCCTTCCCGCCAGGTGAAAAGGAATTCATCCAGTCGGTGCGACTGTTCGCGCATCAGGTTCGCGACCCGAAGCTCGTCGCAGACGTGAGAGACTTCGCGGCGCAGGAAGGGCAGCATTCGCTCCAGCACCAGTTGTTGAACGAGGCGTTCGACCGGCTCGGCTACCTGGCAACGAGCGCGTCGGCGCAATTTGCAGAGATCGAGCAAGAGTGGGCCGCACAGCGCTCCGACGCAGACCGCCTGGCCGCCACAGTGGTCATGGAGCACATCACCGCCGTGATGGCGCACTTCGCGCTCACTCGACCCGAAGAGCTCGACCCGCTACCCGACTCTGTTCGGGAGCTGCTTCTCTGGCATGCGATCGAAGAGATCGAGCACAAGTCCGTGGCCTTCGACGTGTACCAGGAGTGCGTCGGCGATCGAAATCGGCTTCGCCGCCATCTCCTTCAGCACTTGATCTTGTTTCCGCTCGGAATTCGGGACTTTCAACGCATGCTCCTGAATGAGCTCGGCCACGAACCGAGCTGGAAGGAGCGCGCTGAGATGGCGAGATACCTGCTCGGCCCGCGAGGGCTGATCGTGAGCGTGCTTCCGCGCTACCTAGCGTTACTCAAACCTGGTTTCCATCCCTGGGACCTCGATGATTCCCAACTGGTCGAGCAGTGGAAGGATCGTCTTCAACCGGCGTTGAGCTGGGCTCGATCGAGTGCGGATGCGGGCTGAGATGCATGTCGATGTTCTCGTCGTGGGAGCCGGTATCTCCGGCATCGGGGCGGCGTACCATCTGCAAAACAAGTGCCCCTCCAAAACGTACCTGATCCTCGAACGCCGGCGGAACCTCGGCGGCACATGGGACCTGTTCCGCTATCCCGGTATTCGTTCCGACTCGGACATGTACACGTTTGGCTACTCATTTCGTCCCTGGAGGCAGCCGAAGGCCGTCGCGAGCGGGGACGCTATCCTCGAGTATCTCCGCGAGACGACCGAAGCGCACGGCATCGACGAGCGGATTCGCTACGGGCTCCGCGTCACTCGCGCATCTTGGTCAACGCGTGACGCGAAGTGGACCGTGTGCGCCCGCGATGAAGACACGGGAGAGGACGTTTACTTCTCCTGCAACTTCCTCTTCATGTGCGCGGGCTACTACGACTACGACGAGGGTTATGCACCCGATTTCGAGGGAGCCAAGGAGTTCGGGGGCACAATCGTCCATCCTCAGAAGTGGACCGACGATGTCGTCTACGAAGACCAGCGCATCGTGGTGATCGGGAGCGGTGCTACGGCCGTCACGCTCGTCCCTGAGCTGGCCAAGAAAGCGGCGCACGTCACCATGCTGCAGCGCTCCCCTTCGTATATCGTGGCCAAACCGGGACGAGATCGAGTCGCCGACTGGCTGCGCAAGCGCCTCCCCGAAAAGCTCGCATACGCGATCACGCGCTGGAAGAACGTGCTGCTCATGATGTTCTGGTACGGGTACTGCCGAGCACGCCCGAAAAGCGCGAAAGCGCTGCTCGTCGGCGAGGTGCGCAAGATGTTGGGCGAAGATTTCGACGTCGAAGCGCACTTCACGCCTCGGTACAACCCCTGGGATCAACGCGTATGCCTCGACCCCGATGGCGATTTCTTCTGGACACTTCGTTCTGGCCGCGCCTCGGTGGTGACCGATGAAATCGACCGCTTCATCGAAAGAGGCATCCGAACCACCTCGGGCAGAGAGCTCGATGCAGACCTGATCATCACGGCCACGGGGCTCGAGCTGAGGTTCCTCGGCGGGATCGAGGTCGAGGTGGACGGAGAGGCCGTAAACCTTCCGGAGACCTTGGCCTACAAAGGAATGATGTGCAGCGACGTCCCCAACATGGCGCTATCGCTTGGTTATACGAACGCCTCGTGGACGCTCAAAGCCGACCTCACCGCGGAGTACGTATGCCGCCTGCTCAATCACATGGACTCACGCGGCTGTGCGATCTGCTGCCCGCGGGTCAATGACCCGTCGATCGAGGCCGAATCGATGCTCGTGCTCGATGCAGGCTATGTTCAGCGGGGCCGTCATCGCTTCCCGAAGGAAGCCGACCAGGCGCCCTGGAAGCTCCATCAGAATTACCTGCTCGACTTGCTCGCGCTGCGCTACGCATCGATCGAGGATGGGGTCATGCGATTTGGACACGCCGAGGGCGCATCCGTTGGCGCGATGCGTCATGCTCATACCGTGAACGACGGTTGATTGTATCGGCGAAACCGTGATATCGGATGCACTCGCGCCGCGGGATCGTCGGCGGCTGCTGACCCGTATCCGTTGCACCGCGCAGACTGGAGTTGATCATGAGCACCTCGGCCGTTTCGAGAAAGCTAGGGATTTCGTTCACGCTCGTCCTGAGCGCGGCACTTGGTATCTCTCTCGTGGATTGGGCGCCTGCGAGTGCGAACTCGGGCATCAGGAATTCCTGGGAGACTTTCTACGCTCCCATTCCGATTCCGGGTGGCGCGAACTGTCAGCTATGCCACCTCGATCCCCAGGAGCCATCCTGGAACGGGTACGGCTGGGACATCAGCCTGGCGATGGGCGACATGGGCTGCGACGGCGCTGATGGGTCCACCCCAAATGGCTTGGTCAGCCTCGAGGAGGCGTTTGCCTGTGTCGAGGGCGTAGACTCCGACTTCGATCCCGGGAATTTCTCCAACCTCGAGGAGATCGAGATGGGCGCACAGCCCGGCTGGACCACTGGTCCCAACAACACGATCTTCACCCAAATCAATGAGGTCCCAGATCAGCTTCCGTTCGCAGGTCTCGACCCGTACGACCCGGGGGCAGCTGGCGGCGCCGGCGGAGCCGGCGGTATGGGTGGCCAAGGCGGCATGGGCGGGACCGGCGGCGCGGGCGGTAACTGCCCGCCTGAAAGCACGATTCCCCCCGAACAGATCGGGGATGGCACGATCCTCGTCAAGCCAGGTCAGTCGATTCAGGAGGCGATCGACCTCGCCGAGGGACCCACCGAGATCAAGATCGAACCCGGCATCTACGAAGAACCCTGCAACCCGACCAACGGGCTCAACGTCACTAAGAGCGAAATCCACCTGATCGGGCTCAGCACCCCTGAGGAACGCGTAATCGTCAAGCACACCGGCGATCAGCGGAACGGAATGGTCATCGTTCCACCGGAGGTCCCCGCGGCAGCGCAACCCTTGTTCGGGCCCAAAGTCCAACGGACCGACTGCATGGGCTGTCACTCGGACATGGGGCCGCCCTTCCCCCTGCACCCGTATGTACCCAAGGTCATTCCGCTGGCGACCGATCCATGGCTCATCGACATCGTGGTCGAAGGCATCACGGTCCAGGGCTTCGGCAACAACGGGATCTTCACCGAGCACGTCGACGGCTTCGTGCTCGACGACGTCGAGTCGATCGACAACCTGAACTACGGAATCTTTCCTGTCCTGTCGAGGAACGGCGTCATACGCGACAGCCACTCCACGGGCTCCACGCTCGATAGCGGGCTTTGGGTGGAGACTTCGGAGAACGTCCAAGTCATCGGCAACCTCGTCGAAAATAGCGTAAACGGCATCGAGGTTTCGAACAGCGATGACGTCTTGCTGATGGACAACGAGTCCCGTGACAACACGATCGGCGCCGCCATTCTGCTCTTGCCCGACATCTACGAGAACAGAGACAGCGCCAAGCGCATCGACCTCCAAAACAACTGGCTCCACGACAACAACAAGCCGAACACCGCGCGGCCGGGCTCCATCCTGTCCTTCATCCCGAGTGGAATGGGAATCCTCTACGTGGGTGTGGACGAGTCGGAGGCATCCGCAAACCTCGTAGAAAACAACGATTTCGCTGGCATTGCGGTCGTCGACTACTGCCTGCCGTTCCTGGGAACCCCATTTAGCTGCAGTGACGACCCGACCGTGTCGCCCGAGTTCATCTTGGACCAGACCGCCGAAAACAATCGCATCGTCGACAACGACTTGGTCAACAACGGCAACAACGCGGATCCGGAAAGCGACTTCGCACGCTATGCCGGCGATTCTGGTTTTGCTCACGGGCGACGACCACGACAACTGCTTTTCCAACAACGACTACACGACGAGCTTCTCGACGCTCGGAGAGCTCCCGCCATGTCCGGAGGAGCCGGGAACCGGCGGCACTGGGGGAGCGGGTGGTGCCGGAGCGGGCGGAGACGGCGGCAGCGGTGGTACCGGTGGAACGGAGACGAACAACGGCGGTGGCGGGTGTTCGGTGGGTACCGCCGCAGGGTCCCGCTCTTCGACGGCGTGGCTCCTCCTGCTCGGTGGCGCTTGGGCTCTATCACGCAGGCGACGCTTGCGTCAGGGTTAGCTTACGAGCTGCTCGAGGCGTCCCTGGCGGAGCTGGTCTCAGTTCTCAATCGTGACGTCGAGCTTGTCCGAGAACCAAGACTCGATGGCCGTGGCCGCGATCCTAGACCCCGAGCCGGTGTCCGGACGCAGCTTGAGCTGCGCCGGGTTTTCCTCTCGGTCGAAGTAGTCGAAGTCGGCGTCGACGCTGCCGTTGCCGATCCGGGTCTTGAGTTTGAGCGCGGCGACGTGCTGCTCTTGCGCCCAAACTTGGCCGTCCATGCGGAGCAACTCGATTTTGTCACCCGTCATCTCGGGCTCCTCGAAAATGCCTCGGACTCGTCCCAGGTCCACCCGTACGCCGGGCGTATCTTGGCGCCATACGCTCAGAAAACCCTGGACGTCTCGTACGATGAAGCGGGTCTCTCCTGACATCTGCAGCACGACCGTCATGTTCTCGAAGTGTATGCTGTCGAGCTCGAGTGGTATTTTGTCTTCGCACTCCGTCTTGAACGCGTCCTGCAGGTTGGTGCGCCCACCGTCCTCGATCGCGATGATGATCTCGCCTCCATCAGCGCGAGCTTTGTGAAAACCGATCTTCCCTCGAAGAAGTTGTTCGAGGTTCCAATGCACTGCTGCCTTATCCACCCGGAGAACCCGCTTGCCATCAGGCGTGAAAAACTCGATGTCCATGGCGACGGGGCGCAGGAACCCGATGGACTCGAGCTTGCCGATTTTCACCGAGCCTGGGATTTTGGCGTTCGTGAAATCAGCGATCCAACCGGCCAAGACGTCACGCCCGGGCGCAGTCCAAACGAGTAGAACTCCGCCCAAAACCACGATTGACGCCATCGAAAGCGTGATCAAAATGAGCCAACGGACGCCGCTCCGCATTTAGCTCACTCCAATCAGCGAAGTCATCGAAACAGCCGAGCTCCCGTCCCGGGGCTCATCCTTCTTGGATTCTTGGCCGCCGGCAAGCATGCTCACCAGTGCCGATTGCGAATGAATTCGACTTGTCCACTCCGCACGTCGTACATGGCTCCGACGATCTCCACCTCACCGTCACGCAGTAGCGCGGCAATGGTCCCGCTCTCGGTGGAAATCACGTCGATCGTCCGAAGCACATGCTGCCGCGCCACGTTGTCCACGAACGCAGCCAAGGACTCGGAATCGTCGATCGCCGGAGGCACTGGGAGCGAACTGGCGGACTTCTGGATCTCTTCGATCAGGACGCCGAGGTTCTCGCACCCGGTCGATTCAGGCGGTTTGTGCTCGAGCATCAGCCTGACCGCTGACGTGACAGCGCCGCAAGCCGTATGCCCCATGACCACGATGAGCCTAGAACCGGCAACTTTGCAGCCGTATTCGATACTGCCGAGAACTTTCGTGCGCGCTACGTGCCCGGCGATGCGCACACTGAAAATGTCACCGAGGCCGAGGTCGAAGAGATGCTCTGCGGGGGCGCGGCTGTCGATGCAGCTGACGATGACCGCGAGAGGCGCTTGTCCCGACGCGGTGGCTTCCACTTGGCGCGTGAGGTCGCGTGTGACCCGCTCGCCGCTGCGAAAGCGGGCATTGCCCTGCTCGAGCATCTCGACCACTTCCTCGGGATCCACCGATGATTGGAGCTCGCGTGTGGAGTGGTCGATGAATTTGATCTGGTCGCCAAGCTGTGAATAGGAGCTCTTGAAGCCGAGCAGGCTGACGCTCACGCCATGGGCTGGCGCCATTTTGCCCTGAAAGTCTCCGATCAGGTCCAAAATGTCCGGATCGATGTAGTCGGTATTTCGGGCGTCGAGGAGGACGTGCGCGCCGACCTTCACCGACCGTAAAGCTCTTTCCAAGGCAGCACGGTTGAGAAAGCTCACCTGGTTGGCAAGCTCGATCCGCACCACCTCCCCCGACAAATGCTGCTCGTTGACGATGCGAAGGGGGCGGCGATAGTTGCTCCACAAAATGAACGTGAACGCGATGCCGAGACCTACGAGAACTCCGGTCAAGGGATCCGTGATGACGATCATCGTTGCCGTCGCCACAAAGGGAACGAACTGCTGACTTCCCTCGCGCCACATCTGCCGAAACAACTTGGGGCTGGTAAGGCTCAGTCCGGTAACGAGGAGGATTGCGGCCAGCGCTGCCAGTGGAATCACATTGAGAAGACGAGGAATCAGCAGCACGGAGCCAAGAAGCAGCAAGCCGTGCACCAAGGCGCTGAGCTTGCTCTTACTGTTCGCGTTGATGTTGACAGTGCTCCGCACGATGACGCTGGTCATCGGCAGGCCGCCGATTATCCCGGCGATTAGGTTACCCGTACCCTGCGCGATCAACTCCCGATTGGGAGGTGAGCTGCGCTGCTCCGGATCGAGTTGGTCCACGGCCTCCAAGTTGAGGAGCGTTACGAGCGTGGCGACGAGCGCCAAGGTCACTGCGCCCACGTACACCGAGGGATTGCTCAGCATGGCCCAGTCCGGGAACGCAAAAAGGCGTGCTCCATCGGTCAAGCCGTCGAGCACAGGAACTCGAACGAGGTGAGCGCCGTCGACCATCCAGCCGCTGCCCAATGCGCCCAACGCGGTGTTGATGCTCACACCGAGCAGGACGACCAGGAGGGCGCCTGGCAACACACTCTTGGAAAGTCGTGCAGACCGGTTCCAGAGGAGCAATGATGCAACCGATACCAAGCCGATCAGCGAGGCACCCGGGTGAATATCCGACACGGTGCGCATGAGCTCGCTGAACGTGTTCGCGCCGTCGGATTGAGAGAACGCCATGTCACCCTCGGGGTCGGCATCGTATCCAAAGACGTGCGGAATCTGCTTCAGAACCAGGAGCGCGCCGATGCCGGCCATCAATCCCTTGATGACGCTCGATGGAAAGAACGAAGCAACGAACCCTGCACGGAGGAGTCCCAACGCAATCTGGATCAAACCCGCGATGACCACCGCAACGAGGAAGCCTTGGAATGATCCGATCTCAGCGATCAGCACCGCCACGACTGCGGCCAAGGCGGCAGCCGGTCCGGAGATGCTGGTGTGTGAACCGCTGAGCAAGCCAACCCCGATTCCCCCGACGATTCCGCTGATCAGGCCTGCAGCCAAGGGCGCGTCCGAAGCCAGCGCAATACCGAGACAAAGCGGAAGCGCCACGAGGTATACTGCGATCCCAGCAGCGAAATCGCGAGGCGCGTTGCGAAGGGAGAACGCGTTGGGTCGAGTATCGCTGTTGTCGTTCATTGGGAGGTTCCACCTACCGGGGCCGTCCGGTTCCTTATAGCAGGGCCGGCAAAGAAGATTCACTCTCGGGCTAAAGGAGCGCCCAAGTCGAAGTGTTGAGCTTCCGCTCCTTCTGGATTTGCTAGATCGAAATCTAATTGGGGCTCATTTCTTGAGCGCGTATTTGTCGGCGATCAGATTGTAGTACGGGTTCTCGGAAATGGAGCCCCACACGCCCACTTGCGCTTTGAACTTCTTGAAGGCTTCGTGGACTTTGCGGGATACCGGGTCCTTGTCCGCTTCTTCCTCCAAGGTTTCCTTGGCAAGCTTGCGAAGGTCGGCAAGCAAGGGGTCCGGGAAACGCATCAGGTTTACGTCATGCTCCGAAATGAGCGTTTGCAGGGCAGCCCCGTTTCCGGCCTCGAATTCGCAGAGGCTCCAGAGATTGGTTTCGGCTGCCACAGCATCGAGGATCTGTTGAAGGTCTTTCGGCAGAGCATCGTAGGCCTTTTTGTTGAAGGTGACCTCGAGCGTCGTGCCCGGCTCGTGCCAACCCGGGTAATAGTAGTACTTGGCGGCCTTGTAGAAACCCATACGTAGATCGTGCATCGGACCGATCCATTCGGTCGCATCGATCACGCCGCGCTCCAACGAGGTGAAGATCTCTCCACCGGGTAACAGCACCACCGTGCCACCGGCTTTGCTGACCACCTTGCCCCCGAGGCCGGGAATTCGCATCTTGAGGCCCTTGTAGTCGTCGATGGTATTCATCTCCTTGCGGAACCAGCCACCCATCTGCACGCCGGTGTTGCCTTGAGGTCTGGGCACCACGTTGAATGGCGCATACACTTCTTCCCAAAGCTCGAGACCTCCGCCGCTGTATAGCCAGGCGTTGATGCCCTGTGGATTGAAGCCGAATGGCACGGCCGCAAACCATTGCGCCGCGGGCACTTTGCCCGCCCAGTAGTAGCCAGCCCCACTTCCACATTCGACGGTTCCTTCGGAAACCGCGTCGAACACGCTCAGGGCTGGGACGAGCTCACCTGCCGCAAACACCTGAATCTTGATTCGTCCGTCGGAAGCCTCCTCCACCCGCTTGGAGAAGCGCTCCGCTCCAGTCTGAAGAACGGGAAGGTTTGGCGGCCAGGTGGTGACCATCTTCCACTGGTAGGTTTTGTCCGTGTGCACCGCTGGGCCTTGGGCGCCCTCCTGCTTTTGCTGCTTGCAACCGGCGACCCCAGCTGTTGCGGCCACCGCGCCGGCAGCCGTGAGGCCTGCCTTCTTCAGAAAACGTCGTCGTTCCATGCCATTCATCTCCCTCACCTGGGGCTTAGAATGTCCCCGTCGCGCCGAAAGCGTCTAGCGGAAAACGACCGTAGGCAGCCAGGTGGCTAGAATCGGAAAGAAAACCACGAGCAGAAGCCCGATGAGCTGGACGGCGACGAACGGGACGATGCCGCGATAGATGTGGCCCGTGGTGATTTCGGGGGGCGTCACCGCCTTCAGATAAAAGAGCGAAAATCCGAAAGGAGGCGTCATGAACGACGTCTGCAGGTTCACCGCGATCAAGATGCAGAACCAGATCGGGTCGAAGCCGAAGTCGATCATGATGGGCGCGAGGACTGGAACGTGGATGAACGTGATCTCGATGAAATCCAGAAAGAAACCGATGACGAAGATCAGCCCCATCACGATGGCCAGCACGGTCCATTGGCCGTGGCTCTCGGAAATCCCGCCCAAGAACCCTCGCACGAGCCCATCTCCGCCCATCCCTCGGAACACCAGCCCAAAGGCCGCGGCGCCGACCAGGATGATGAACACCATGCAGGTCAGCTGCATCGTCGAGTCCATGACCTCTCGCAAAATCTTGAGGTTGAACTTCTTGTTCGCGATCGTCAGCACGGTCGCGCCAACGGCCCCCACGGCGGCCGCTTCGGTCGGCGAGGCGATGCCTGCGAAGATGGAACCGAGCACTGCGACCATCAGAAAGAGCGGGGGGAACAGCGCGCGGCTGAATTTCTTGAAGAGTAGCGCCGGGGTCAGGCTCGACAGCTCTTCATCAGAGATGGCGGGCGCCCAGTCGGGCTTCGCGAATGAAACGCCCAAGATGTAGATGATGTAGAGCGCCACCAGCACCAGACCCGGCAAGACGGCCCCCATGAACAGGTCGCCGACCGGAACGCCCACGATGTCGCCGATCAACACCAGCACGATGCTGGGCGGAATGATCTGACCCAGCGTGCCCGAAGCCGATACCGTGCCCGTAGCCAGCTCCTTACGGTAACCGCGCTTGAGCATCGTGGGCACCGCCAACAGCCCCATCGTCACCACGGTGGCTCCGACGATACCGGTGGAAGCGCCCAACAATGCGCCCACCACCACGACGCTGATGGCGAGCCCGCCCCGCAAACGGCCGAAGGCCAGCCCCATGGTATCGAGGAGCTCCTCGGCGAGACCGGAGCGCTCCAACATGACACCCATGAAGACGAACAGAGGGACGGCGAGCAGGGTGACATTGGTCATGACACCCCAAATACGTAGAGGAAGAAGGTTGAAGAAATCCCAGCCAAAGCCGATGAGACCAAACGCAAGGGCCGTTCCCATCAAGGTAAAAGTCACGGGGAAGCCGGCCATCAACAGAATGGTCAGCGCCAGAAACATCCAGGCGGGCAAGTACTCCATCAGTGGCTTGCCCCTGTTTCAGTTTCCTTGTCGACAATCGTGAGAAGACTCTTGATGCCAAGTGAGATGCCCTGCAGCAGGACCAGAATGAAGCCTGCCGGGATGCAGGCTTTCAAAACGAACCGGTAGGGTATGCCGCCGGGGTCCGGCGACCCTTCCATGACGGCCCACGAGTTCGCCACGAAACTGAGGGAAGTCGCGATGATCATGACACAACCTGGAATGAGAAAGAACAGGACGCCGAGCAGATTGATCCAGGCTTGCGACTTTGCGCTCATGCTCTGATAGAAAATGTCGACGCGCACGTGCCCATCTTTGAGAAGGGTGTATCCCGCGCCCATCAAGAAGATGAACGCAAACAAGTGCCACTCGAGCTCCTGGGTGAAGACGAAGCTGGTGTTGAACGCATATCGCATCACGACGTCGACGAAGACCACGACGACGACCAACCCCGTCGCCCAAGCGACCCCGCGACCGACCCACAGGTTGAGGGTGTCGATCCAATGGCTTAGTTTCTTGAGAGACTGCAGACGTAACCTCCTCGGTGGCAGCGCGACGATAAATGCTTTCGAGCAGTGCGGCCAAGTGGCGGACGCTCTTTTTTCTGGTAGCTCGTCTTGCAGGCTCCGGAGATCTACATGACGCTAAGCGCATGAGCACGAATACGAAGGGATGGCTCTTTGCTCGTGCGAAAGAACCACCCTCTCCCTGGGTCGAGCGCTTCGCGGCGCTGATTCCCGCTCGGGGCACTGTCTTGGATCTCGCTTGCGGCCAGGGCCGACATGCCCGCTACCTGCTCGCTCTGGGATATCGCGTGGTGGCGACCGACATCGACGTCTCCGGTGTGACGGACTTGGCGGACCGGAAAGACGTGGAGCTCATCGAAGCTGATCTCGAAACCGGACCATGGCCCTTTGGTCAACGCCATTTCGACGGTATCGTGGTAGCCAACTACTTGTATCGACCTCACCTGCCCTTGCTGCCCAAATCGTTGGCGCCCGACGGCGTGCTGATCTTCGACACGTTTGCGAGGGGCAACGAACGCTACGGGCGCCCGCGCAATCCGGACTTTCTATTGGCGCCAAACGAGCTGCTGGAAGCGTTTGCGCACGAGCTCCAGGTCGTGGCCTACGAGCACGCCTTCGAGCCAGAGCCGAGACCGGCGATGCGGCAGCGAATTTGCGCAACCCGGAGGGCAGACTGATGGCCGCCCGTATCGAGATTCTCCGTGGCGATCTGACACGACAAGCGGTCGACGCGATCGTCAACGCGGCAAATCAAAAGCTGCTCGGCGGAGGTGGTGTGGACGGGGCCATTCATCGGGCCGCAGGCCCCGCCCTCTTGGAGGCGTGCCGGAAGATTTCTGAGGTTCGTCCGGGGGTACGCTGTCCAACGGGCGAGGCACGGATCACGCCTGGCTTTGGGTTGTGTGCGCGCCACGTGATTCACACGGTCGGCCCCGTTTACGGTGGCCGCCCGGCTGACGCCGCGCTGCTACGATCCGCGTACCGCTCTTCGCTCGAGCTCGCCGTCGAGAGCGGCCTGAGATCGGTTGCATTCCCCGCCATCTCCTGTGGGGTCTATGGTTATCCGCTGGACGAGGCAGCGTCGATCTCCATCGCCGTCGTGCGGGAAAACGAGTGGCCACTCGACGAGATCCGTTTCGTGCTGTTTTCCGAAGACGTATTCACGGCCTGGAAACAGGCCCGCGGCTGAGGCCTCCTCGCCTGGGTGCGCTTGGCAGCAATTGGGATCAGGGCGCGAGAATCGGCGTCACGCGAAGCACCGCGCCGTTGCCCGTGCTGCCATCCGTCGTGACGTACAACAAGCCATCCGGGCCGACCCGGGGTGAACGAAGCCGGCCGCGGTCTTCGATCCAGCGGCCGCCGTCGGTCGTGTTTCCCTCTCCGTCGATGAAATAGAGATGCAGATGTTGCGCCTTCAGCGTGGCCACCACGAGCGCGCCTTCCCAGTCGCCCCATCTTGCGCCTGCCACGAACTCGGCGCCGGAGTACGCCACTGTCGGAGACCCGGTGGAAAAGATCGCTTCGACCGCCCCCGGGAATTTGTCCGTATCGGTCATGGGAACGCTTTCGTTGTACCCAGGGATCGGATCCCAACCGAAATTGCCGGGCACCAGGAGGTTGATCTCGTCATCGACCGAAGGTCCGTGCTCGGCGGAGATGCCCAACGCATCCGAGTCCCGAAATGCGATGCCTTGCACGTTTCGATGGCCTTTCGAAAACCATCGGTGCCCTTGTGAATTTCCGGGCACGGCGTTTCCATCGCGGTCGATGCGAAGCACTTTGCCGCCAAGCGAAGCATCGTCTTGTGGGTTGGTGCCGATGGCGGCATCGCCAGTGCCCACCCAGAGGTAGCCGTCTGGTCCGAACCGGGGACGGCATCCGCTGTGGCGGCCCGTGCTGTACGGCATTCCCGTCACGATGTCGGCACGGTCTTCCTGCGCTCCACCATCAGGCGTGCGCAGGGTGTACCGCACGACACGAACGTCGTTGTCCCCGGAGGCATTTGATTGAGCAGAAGCAGACGTACACGTATCCGTTGCTCTCGAAGCTCGGGTCGACCTCGAGCCCGAGCATTCCGCCCTCCCCGCTTGCGACGACGTCGTCGGGCGCGATCACGAACGGCGGCTGATCGAGACCATCGACATACACGTTCAGCCGGCCCGGACGCTCCGTCACCAGCGCCGTCCCGTTCGGAAGCCAATCGATGTCCCAGGGATTGTCGAGGTCTTCGAGAACCGGCGCGACCTCGAGAGCGCTCACCGTGCCGTCGACGCCGCCCGTGCCTCCGGTGCCGCCTGCGCCCGCCGCGCCACCCACGCCTCCGGTGCCGCCAGCCCCCGCGCTACCGCCACTGCCCGCCGCGCCGCCTGCGCCTCCCGTGGCTGAATCACCGCTATCGCCGCAACCGGTGAGGCCAAGGCATGCCAACACGCCCAAAGCCGAGATCAATCGATGAGATACCATCTGCCGCAGTCCCCCGACCGCCAGTTAGACATCGACTCGGCCATCACGCCAGTCGAGCCGATTGAACCGGGACTGGAAGGCTGACCGTGTCCGTGGTTGCCTTTCGCTCCAGGAGGGTCGACAGTAAACGCTCCAAGCCTCCCTTCCGGCTCGAAGAATGGACCATGGACCCGCACAAACCGTCATTGCAAGCGAGCGAAGCGGTTGCCGAAGACGAGCGAACCGGGGTCGACGTCGAAACGCTGCGCAGGGCGATCCAAGACAATCTCTTCTACCGCTGCGGTAATGTCCCCAAGCTTGCGACCCGATCGGATTATTACCTGGCGGTGGCCTTCACGGTCCGCGACCGGCTCATGCAGCGCTGGCTCAGCACTGCTATGGCGCTGCTGGCCGAGCCGACACGCGTGGTCTGCTATCTGTCCGCGGAATACTTGTTGGGACCATCCCTCGGGAATGCCCTGTTGAATCTCGGCATTCGGGATCAAGTGGCCGAAGCCGTCTCGTCGCTTGGGCAGAATCTCGACGACCTCATCGAGGAGGAGCGCGAGCCGGGCCTCGGCAATGGCGGTCTCGGTCGTCTCGCGGCGTGTTTCATGGACTCGCTGTCGACCTTGCAGATCCCCGCAGTGGGTTATGGGTTGAGATACGAGTTCGGGATTTTCGAGCAGCGGATCAAAGATGGTTGGCAAGTCGAACGCACCGACAAGTGGCTGCATCAAGGCAATCCTTGGGAGTTCGCGCGGCCCGAGTACACCTATCCCGTAGGCTTTGGCGGCCACACCGAGCCGTACGAAGATGACAAGGGTCATTACCGGGTTCGCTGGCGGCCCGACATCGTCGTCAACGGGGTGGCATATGCGACGCCGATTCCTGGGTACAAGGTCAACAACATGAACCTGCTGCGTCTGTGGGCCGCGGAGTCGGCCGAGACGTTCGATTTCGCGAGCTTCAACGTAGGTGACTACTACGGCGCGGTAGAGCAGAAGGTGGCCTCGGAGACGCTCACCAAGGTGCTCTATCCCAATGACGAACCCTCCCAGGGCAAGGAGCTCAGGCTGCAACAGCAGTATTTTCTCGTCTCCTGCTCACTGCAGGACCTCCTGCGGCTGCACGAGCTGCGCGGCGGCCGTGCGGACAACGTCCACGAATGGTTCGCGATCCAGCTGAACGACACCCATCCCGCGCTTGCCGTGCCCGAGCTGATGCGGTTGCTGCTCGACTCGCATGGGATGAGTTGGGAGGAGGCTTGGCGGATCACCACGCGGACCTTTGCGTACACGAATCACACCTTGCTTCCCGAGGCCCTCGAAACCTGGCCGTTGCCCATGTTCGGCAGACTGTTGCCGCGTCACCTCGAAATCGTCTATGAGATCAATCGCCGCTTCATGGACGAGGTCCGCGCACGGTTTCCTGACGACCACGGACGGCAAGAGCGGATGTCTCTCATCGATGATCGGGGTAGCGGCGCGGTTCGCATGGCCAATCTCGCCACGGTGGGCAGCTTCTCGGTCAATGGCGTCTCCGCGCTGCACACCGACTTGTTGAAGAGCCGCGTCATGCGGGACTTCGACGAGCTCTACCCCGGCAAGTTCAACAACAAGACCAATGGCGTGACCCCAAGGCGCTTCGTGGCGCTGGCCAATCCGGAGCTCGCTCAGTTGCTCACCGAGCACCTTGGCGAAGGATGGATCACGGATCTAGACCAGCTCCGCAAGCTGGAAGAGCTCGCGGACGACCCGGAGTTTCAAAGACGATGGCGAGCCGTGAAGGCCGCCCGCAAACGGGTCGCCGCCGACCAGGCACGTATACTGATGAAGGTCGAGGCCGACCTAGACTCGATGTTCGACGTTCAAGTCAAGCGCATCCACGAGTACAAGCGTCAGCATCTCGCGGCGCTCCACATCGTGCACCTCTACCGACAGCTCAAAGAGAACCCGGACCTCGACGCTGCGCCTCGCACTTTCATCTTTGGCGGCAAGGCGGCGCCGGGCTATGCGATGGCCAAGCTGATCATCAAGTTGATCAACTCCGTTGGCGAGGTGGTGAGCTCGGATCCCGATACGTGCGGCAAGCTCAAGGTCGTATTCATCCCGAATTTCAACGTCAAGACGGCCCAGCTCGTCTATCCCTGTGCCGATCTATCGGAGCAGATATCGACGGCCGGCAAGGAGGCTTCCGGCACAGGCAACATGAAGTTCTCCATGAACGGGGCGCTCACCATTGGGACACTAGACGGAGCCAACGTCGAGATACGCGATGCCGTCGGGCAAGAGAACTTTTTCCTCTTCGGTCTCACGGCGGACGAAGTTCACGGCCTGCGCATGAGCGGGTACCGACCTCGGACGTACTACGAGCAGAATCCATCACTGCGAGGCGCGCTGGATCTCATCGCTTCGGGTCATTTTTCGCCGGGAGACAAAAAATTGTTCCAGCCCTTGGTCGACGATCTAGTCCGTCGCGACGACTATTTCGTGCTGGCTGACTTTCAGTCTTACGCCGATTGTCAGAAGAAGGTCAGCGAAGCTTGGTCGGATCAGCAACATTGGACGAAGATGTCGATCCTGAACGCGGCGCGCATGGGGTACTTTTCTTCGGATCGCACCATCCGCGACTACAGCCGGGACATCTGGCGAGTGAAGCCGAGTCCTGTGAAGCTAGTCGACGTGGGCTGAGGACATGGGTCGCGGGCTCCGGTCGATGCGACGCCTCAATCAGCCCTTCTAGAGCAGACGTCACTCGTGCCGAAGCGCCTCGATCGGATCCATACGTGCGGCTTTTCGCGCTGGGAAGTATCCGAATACGACGCCCACTGCGACGGAGAAGAGGAAGCCGACCACAACGATTCCCGGGTTGAACACGAAGGGAACCTGCAATGCCTTGGACACTGCGACGGAGGCAACGAGCGCCAGGATCACCCCTGCCGCGCCACCAAAGGACGAGAGCACCACGGCTTCGACCAAGAACTGCGTCAGCACCTCGCGTTCGAGCGCCCCGACAGCCAGGCGGATGCCGATTTCGCGCGTGCGTTCGGTAACCGATACCAGCATGATGTTCATGATCCCGATCCCGCCGACGAGCAGACTCACCGCTGCGACGGCTCCGAGTAGCGCAGTGAGCACCTGAGTCGTTCCCGCGAGCATTTTGGTGATCTCCTTGAGGTCCATCACGGTAAAATCATCGTCCTCCGAAGAGGAAATGTGGCGCCGCTTGCGCATCAGTTGCTCGATGTCCTTTTCGGCGCTTTCCGTCGACGCGCCTTTTTGAACGGACACCTGAATGAGACCGACGTCCTGATTGCCGGCAAGCCTTCGTTGAAAGGTTCGCAAGGGAATGAGCACAGCATCATCGCGGTCGCGGCCGATGGTGGATTGACCCTTGCTGAGCAAGGTGCCTATGACCTGGCAGGCGAGCTTTCCAAGGCGGATCTTGCTTCCCAATGGATCCTGGCGGCCGAAAAGCTGCCGGCGCACGGTGGCCCCCAGGATGCAAACCGCACCGCCGGCACGGAGCTCGCTCTCGGTGAACTCCCGGCCAGCTTCGAGACTCCAATTTCCGATCTTCAGATATTGGTTGTCGGTTCCCATGACCGTCGTGCTCCAGTTTTCGTTGCCGACCACGGCCGTCACGGGTTGAGAAGAAATAGGGGCAACTCCAGCCACGGATCCGACTTCTCTTCCGATCGCCTCGACATCGTCCAACCGGAACGGCGGAGCGGCGGCGCGCTGCCCCATGCCCATCCGCTGGCCTGGCGTGACGATGAGAAGGTTGGTGCCCAAGCTCTCGATCTGCTCGGTGACCTGGACCGTGGCGCCCCCGCCAATGGTGACCATGGTGATCACCGCGGCGACCCCGATCACGACGCCCAAGATGGTCAAGGCCGAACGCATGACGTTGCGACGAATCTCGTGGAGCGCCAGCCGGATCGCGTCGTAGAGCATCAGGCCACCTCGCCGTGGCGGACTTCCGAGTCGACTTGCCCGTCGACGAAGTTGACGACTCGGCCTGCGAACTCCGCCATGGGCGTCTCGTGAGTGACGATGATGACGGTGATACCGCGCTCGCGGTTGAGCGAGGTGATGAGATCCATGATCTCCAAGCTTCGGGCGGTGTCCAGGTTGCCCGTGGGCTCATCGGCAAGGAGCACCTGCGGCTGGGTAACGAGCGCTCGTGCGATGGCTACACGCTGCTGTTGTCCTCCGGACAGCTCCGCCGGTGTATGAGTCTCCCGTCCCTCGAGGCCGACTGCGACGAGGGCGTCCGCGGCCAGCTTACGGCGCACTTCCGTCGGAGCGCCGCGGTAGACGAGCGGGAGCTCCACGTTTTCGAGCGCAGAAGTGCGGCTCAACAGGTTGTAGCCTTGAAATACGAATCCGAAATAGTGACGGCGCAGCAACGCTCGCTGGTTGCGAGTCAACTGACCCACCTCGACCCCGCGAAAGCGATATGATCCGGACGTCGGGGCATCGAGACAACCGAGAATGTTGAGACATGTGGATTTTCCGGAGCCGCTTGCACCCATGACGGCGACGAACTCGCCCTTTTCGATGCGGAGGTCGATCCCGCGCAAGGCGTAGGTGGCTGCTGCTCCCGTTCCGTAGACTTTGGTGACTCCCTCCAACTCGATCAGAGGGAGCTGATCCCGTTCGTCACTGCCCATGGTCCGCTCACTCCGATGTCATCTGGACGATGAGGGGCGTACCAGGCTCGACGTCGCCCTGCACCACCTCGGTCACGACTCCATCGGTGGCTCCGGTGCTGACCTCCACGGCAACGGGCTCGTCGTCTCTCAGGGTCCAGACCCGCTGTTGGCGGTTGGTGGTACCCCGATTCTCGCGGTTGCTGGACGAGGTGCGGGGCGGGTGCGGAAGTAGTCGCGCGAGGAGGCCGCGCCCGCGCTCCGTATTCTCGCGGATCGGGGGGCTGAACCGCAGTGCTGCATTCGGGATCAAGAGCGCATCCTCCACCCTTTCCACGACGATATTGGCCGTGGCCGTCATGCCAGGCCGGAGCGACAAGTCTTCGTTGTCCACTTCCAAGACGGCTTCATAGGTGATGACGCCTTCGATTTCTTGAGCGCCATAGTGAATGTCCGTGATCTCCGCGGAAAACGTTCGGTCGGGATAGGCATCCACCGTAAATGTAGCCTTTTGGCCCGCTCGAACTCGGCCCACGTCCGCCTCGTCCACGCTCACGTGAAGCTCCATCTTCGTCAGATCCTCGGCCAGCACGAACAAGACCGGCGTTTGAAGGGAAGCAGCCACGGTCTGCCCCGGCTCTACGGCCCGCACCAAGACGACACCATCGACTGGCGAATGGATGACCGTCTTCGCGAGATCGATTTCATTCGATTCCAGCGTTGCGTTCGCCTCGGCAACATCGGCTTTGGCGCTTGCCCGCCCGGCCAAGGCACGCTTCACCGCCGCATCCGCGGCGTCGATGTCGACTTGTGATGGGTCAGTGCCCTTGCTGACCTCCCTCAACCTGGTGAGCCTCGCAAGCTGCGCGCGACTTTCGTCCACCGTGGCCTGTGCCTGCAAGATCCTTGCCTTGGCGGATTGAAGAGCGGCGCGCGACCGGACTACTTGCGCTTTGAATTTCGTGGGATCGAGCTTTGCCAAAACCTGACCGCGTTTCACCCGATCGTTGTAGTCCACTTCCACCGTAGCGATGGTCCCGGATACCTCGACTCCGACTTCGACCTGGTTGGTCGGTTCGAGATTCCCCGTCGCCGTGACCGTCACGACGAGGTTTCCCCGATGCACCTCTTCCGTCTTGTACTGGTTCCGCTCGGAACGGAGGACCGTCGCCAAGATGCCAATGCCGACGATGAAGGTGAGCGTGAGGGCTCCCCAAACATACCGACGCCGATTCTTGCGCTTCTGCGCCGACGCATCGCCGTGCAAAATGCTGTCGACCTCGAGGTCTGGTCCGGCCGCCGGCATGGGCTTCTACTTGGCTACGAAGCTCACCGCCGGCTCGTTCTGGTCGGCATACTTCGAGGAAAGAAAGCGATCGTACCCACGCTCTCCGAGCAAGTAACGCTTGAAGAAAGCGACCATGTACAGGCTCTGAAGCCTCTGCGCCTCCGTGATCGGATAGACCTCGGGGGTGCAGGTGTCGTTGTAAGGTTGAATCAGCGCCTCGGCGCCGACACCGGACCACTGGTCCTGACTCAATCCGAGATTGAGCAGATAATCTCCGATGGCGCACACGTTTGCGAAGTGGGTGTGGGTCGCACCTGCGATCTCGACCTTGAAGAGTGCTTCGGCGTTGGGCATGTGATCGAATGCATAGTCGTGGTTGGCGACCGCATTCGCGTCCAGAGTTCCCACCAGAAAAATCGCCGGGACGGTCACCGCGGCCAGCGCATCCTCGCTGAAATTGTCTGGCCCTACACCGCCCGCGATGACGCCGATGGCCTTCACGCGTGCATCGGGCTCTGCACCGGCAAACCCTGCAACCATGCCCAAAGCCGTGCTCCCGCCAAATGAATGGCCGAGCACGCCCACCTTGGATTCGTCGATATATCCTTCGAACAGGTCTGCTGGCGTCTTTGCGCGCTCGAACATCCGGTCGATGACCACCGATACGTCGGGGACTCGCTTCTCAGCCGGCATGTCGTCGCTGGAATCAAGCGCCGTGTTTCCAGTGTGCTCCGGAGAAGCCACGATGAATCCGTGGCTGGCGAGGGCTTCCATGAGCTGCGTCGATTGCGTGTTGATCCCTCCGAAGCCATGAGAGAATACGAGCAATCCGTGCTGCTGCTCCGATGAGACGGGGAGATCATCGACGGCCACTTCGGAGGCCAGCGTAAAAGGTCCTTGGAGCACGTATTCGCTAAAAGGCCCGTCGGTCGCGTCCTTCTGATCGACCGGATACCAGACGTCGACCTTGAGCTCGCGGTCGTCGCGCGCGGCATCAACCACTGTGAACATGGTGTGTCCAACCGTGAACGAACCGAGCATATCTGGCGCATCGACCGTGCTCGCGTCGCCGTCGTCTCCGCACGAGGAAGCAACCATGGCGGCGACGAACACCGCGACCATGTTGTAGATTCGAAAACGATTCATGCTCAATCTCCCAGTCACTCGGCGAGTCCATTACACACGGCGACGAGTTCACTGCCCGCCTTGGTCAATTCTTCCGCGGATAAGCTCGCCTCTGCAGCATCGAGGCCAGTGCGCACGGCGGATGCCGCGGCCTCTGCGAGGTCGCCTTCGCCGACCGCACGTGCGATCGCCGAGCGGCTCTGGTCGATCAGCGCCTGGATTTGACGAATGTCCTGCGCAGCAGAGGCTGGCGCCGAATCCACAACGGTTGCGGCGTTGCGCGCACGAACGCCGGCCGCGCAGCTCGCCTCGAGGGCGAGCAGATCGTTGCGGACGGGCTTGTAACGCGAGATTCCCCCGATGATAATGTCGGTGAGGTCCGGATAGATCGCTTTGCCTGAGACCCGGCGAACCGGAGAGCTCGCAGTGAAGATGCCACCATCGGAAGCCACGGAAGTCACGGCAATGGATTCCTCGCGACCGAGGGCAAAAGAGCGCAGCATGCCCGTACCCCGGTCGAGAAGCCCGACGCCCACTTTCAACATCACCTCCCGATCGCCCGCCGGCTTTCCGCCTCCTACGCTGATGGCGACGCCGTTGGCCGTGATGGTGGGGGTGAGCGCCTGGAACTCGACTTCGATGTCAGGGTCGCCCTCAAACGCATCGAGCGTGGCAGTCCAATCGAGGCGCGCATGGTCGCCCTGGTCTGTCAGCTTGAACACGTCTTTGCGGGTCACGGCGTATAGCTCGTCGTTGTCGGGGGAGACTGCCACCGAAGCTGCGAGCGGATCGCCGACGTCGAACCGCCATCGTTCCTCGAGGTCGCTATCGAGGGCGATCACGTTGCCCGTGTTGTCCGATACGTAAATTCTGCTGCCGTCCTCGCTGACCGATGGAGTGGAACCGGTGCCCCCATCGAAGGTCGCGACGTTTTGCACCTGAAACTCGAGGCCGCCGTTTCCGTCACCGACGAGATCGATCGCATAGAGCGCACCCAAATCAGACCGGCCGTCCTCTTGGCCGTCCTCCGCATCGTCCGCGGTGGCCGCGACATAGATGACGCTGGTGTTGGGATCGATCGCGAAGTAGTTGGTCACGATCGAGCCCCCGCCAAAGATCACATCGATGATGGTCGAAAACAGACTGAGTCCGCTTGGGGTCTTTCCGAACACCTCGTCGGTCAACGCGTCGCTCTGCTCGATGACGAACGGAGGAAGGTTGATTTCGACACTGGTCGCCGGCGCGCCAGGGACCTGTCCCACGGGCGCGATGGGATCTCCCGTGGCCCGATCAAAAGCAAAGATGGCGCCCCCGATCGTCAAACCGACGACCGAATCGGTACGCGGATGATAGTTGAACCCGAATGAATGCGTAGTCGAACGCTCCCCGGGGACGACGGGCGGGAGGGTCAACCCGGTGGGCGTGCGCCAGATCTCGGTGCCGTCCGGCCGGAGTGCCATCGCCTCGGTGTACGTAGCGTGATAGATGATCTGCGCGCCGGGATTGTCCGGGTCGTTCAGGATCAAGGTGGCGCCGCTGCCCCCGTTGATGCCGTCGCCCTCGATGGCCCAATTCAGCTCGCCGGTTTCGGCATCGAGTGAAACGAGCGAGACGTCTTCTTGGGGAAACAGCGGGCTGAAGTACAGGTTGCCTTCGTTGTCGAAGGTCGGGCCCTCGGGCACGTAGAAGCTGGTCTCCGCTACCCAGGCGAGCTCCATCTTCGGCGCGACCGCCACCCATACGTTGTCGCTGTTATTCGGCCCAGCATGCATGGTGTGAAACGCATTGGGCTCGGGGATGACGTCGTAGCCGTACACGCCGACGGTCCTCGGACCCGCAGGCGCCCAGCTCGTCGTGCCCTTGGGAAGACTTTGCAGCGGAGGTTCCGAGAGAGACGTGGAGGAGCACCCCATGACGACACCGAGAGCCAAGGCCAACACCGAATTGATTGATGAGCTGCCCATGATCCCCTCTCTGGTAGCACACCTAGGCGTCTTGGTCGTGGGTCCGCAAGGCAAGGTATGTCGGACACGCACCGAGAGAACCAACGCTCATCCGGACCCCTCGGGTTCGAGCGCCTCGGGCTCGAGGTAAATCAACGTGGCGATCGGCACGGCCTCGCGAACTCGCTCTTGTGCATGGTCGATGGTCGCGGTGACACCGGCGGTGTCGAGGCTGGGGTCGAGCTCGACTTTGGCAGCGACCAGAATCTGGTCCGGTCCGATGTGCTGCGTTCGCATGTGAATCACTCGGCCCATACCCCTGGTGCCCTCGATTGCGGCGACGATGCGCTGACGTAGGGGCGCGATCGCGGACTCTCCGATGATGAGGCTCTTCATCTCCAAGACCAGCACCACTGCAATGATCACCAGGAGGACGCCGATGGAAATGGTGGCGTAGGCATCCCATCGTGAATCACCGGTCAACGCCGCAGTCGACACACCGACGAGCGCAAAGACGAGGCCGGTCAGTGCCCCGAAGTCCTCGAGAAGCACCACGGGAAGCTCCGGCGTGCGCGAACGCCGAATGAACGCCCACCACGATGCGTTTCCCTTCAGCGGTCGCGACTCTTTGACCGCAGTTCGAAAGGAGTAACCCTCGAGCACGAGGCCGAGTAACAAGATTCCGATTGCCCACCAAACGTTCGAAACTTCGTGAGCCGCCTGTTGCAGCTTGTGCAAGCCTTCGTAGATGGCGAAGAGGCCCCCGAGCATGAACAGCACGAGCGCGACCACGAACGACCAAAAGTATCGCTCGCGGCCGTACCCGAAGGGGTGCTCCGGTGTCTCGACCTTGCGTGCACGGGCGCTCCCGAGTAGCAAGAGCGCTTGGTTCGACGTGTCGGCCACCGAGTGGATCGATTCGGCCAGCATCGACGAAGACGAAGTGAAGACGTACCCCACGAACTTGGCGATCGCGATGCCCAAATTCGCCAAAAGCGCGGCTGCGATCGCCTTGCTCGAGCCGGATGCCACGAAGGGAGCTTATGTGATATCGATGGGCAGGGCGACAAGTGAGCAGCGACCGGACCGATGCCGACGAAATCACTCAAGGCCATTGCTGCATTCCAGTCGAGATCGACCCCTCGGCTCGTCTACGCGATCTCAGTGCTGCTCGTATGGGTCGTAAACGCGGTCGCCGGGGCGCAGGCACCAGACCTCGACCAAATTAGAGCGGATCTGAAGAGCCGGGCCGACCAGCTCGACGAGCTGGCCCATCAGCTCGACTCGGCAGACATCTCTGACGAGCGGCTCGATCGGTATTCGCAAGAGTTGGTCGAGTACGACGATCAAACGGAAAGCGAAATCAAGGCGATCGACGGTGCGATTCGGGAACCACAGGCGCGCCTCCTCACGCTCGGTCCTCCGCCTGCGCCGAACGAGCAACCCGAGTCCGCGGATCTCACGAAGCTACGGAGCCAACTCACCGATGAGGTGGCGCAACTGACCGGTCTCTCCAAGGAAGCGCAACTCACCCAGGCCATCATCGGCGAGCTCGTCGATCGCATCGAACGCAGGCGTCGAGAGCGGCTCCTCTCGAGCTTGCGCGCGCGAGGCCCCTCGGCACTTTCCCCAGCTCTGTGGACCCAGGCGGCCGCCGAAATCCCGCCTGCCTGGGATGCGTTGGCGAGCTACTACACAACCGGGCGAGAGGCTCGAACGGCGACGCAGAGCTGGACAGCAGACCTGGCGCTTCTGCTCGTTGCGCTGGCGTTGGCGATCGGGGCGCTATTCGTGCCTCGCTTGCGTGGCTGGCGCCAATTCGAAACGAAGCTCGCTGGAGATCCAAAGCCTTCCGCGCTCAGCAAACGCCGTCTCGTGGCGCTTCGCTCGCTCAGCCGGGCCTTGCTCGTTCTTGCGGCGGGCGCGCTGCTTTATCTGGCCGGTCTCGAAACGCAAGTCATCGCGCCTACGGATGAGGGCCTGGCGCTGCGACTCTGTCTTGGCGCAGCTGCATGGACGCTGGTGTTTCGCTATGCGCAAGACTTCTTTTCACCCTCGGAGCCGGCATGGCGCATCCCTCGGTGCGACACCCGAGCGGCACGCCGTCTTCGGAGCTTTCTGGTTGGCGCATTCACGGCTTTCGTCGCCGATCGCCTCTTGCACGTGGCCCTCGCGCAGATCGACGTGGGCGCCGAGCTCCCCAAGGCTTTGAGAGTCCTGACGACGGCGGTATTCGCAACGTTGGTCTGGTTCTTGCTCAGCCCGAGACTTTGGAGGGAAGGTGCCCACACCAACGAGCGGCGGCCATGGCCGCGAGAGGCGATGCGCCGGGTGGGCCGCTTGTTCACCATCGCGCTGATGGGTTTTCTGGCTCTTGGCTACGTGCGCTTGGCGAGCTTTTTGTTTCTCCGCCTTTCTTTGCTCTGCCTGTTCATCCTTCTCTTCTGGTGCGTGCACACGCTTGCGGTTTGGGGACTCTCCAAGCTACCGACAACCTCCTCAATAACCGAGGACAAGGAATCCGAAGATGATCAACCCGAAGATGAGGAGGAGCCAAAAGCGACCTTGGGCTTCTGGCTTCGGCTGGGGCTCGAGCTGAATCTACTCCTCGTCGCCGTCCCAGCTTTCCTTTTGGTGTTTGGATTTGACTGGCTCGAGGTTCGTCGTGTGTTCGATTGGCTCGGATTGGACGTTCATCTAGGAAAGCTGTCACTCTCCTTTCCAGATGTGTTGGTGGCCGTGATCGTGTTCTTCGTCATCAGCGCCGGGACCCGATGGGTCACCGGAATGGTCGAGAGGAGACTGCTGAAGAGTCACGCGTCCGTCGAAGCAGAGGCGCAGAGCTCGGTCGCGACCCTCGTCAACTATGCGGGCCTGCTCATCGCCCTGCTCATTTCGCTTCCCATCGCGGGGATTGGATTTTCAAAGCTCGCTCTCATCGCAGGCGCTCTCTCGGTCGGCATCGGGTTCGGTCTCCAAACCATCGTCAACAACTTCGTGTCGGGCCTGATCTTGCTCTTTGAGCGGCCGATCAGGGCCGGCGACTGGGTCGTAGTCGATTCCGGCGAGGGTTACGTCAAGTCCATCGGGGCGCGGGCCACGGAAATCCGCACCTTCGACGGAGCTTCGATCATCATACCCAACTCGGAGCTCGTTTCATCCGCCGTGCAGAACTGGTTTCACGGCACCCGCATCGGCCGCATCCGGGTGATGGTGGGCGTGGCCTACGCGTCCGATCCAGCACGAGTGCGAGAGATCCTCGTACAGTGCGCAAACGAACATGACTCCATCATGCCCTACCCCGCTCCGGAGGTGATCTTTCACGAATTCGGCGACAGCTCGCTCGCGTTCGAGCTCCGTGCCTATTTACGGAACTACAACAACGCGTACCGGGTCCGGAGTGATCTTCACTTCGCCATCTTTGCGGCATTCGACAAAGCGGGCATCGTCATCCCGTTCCCCCAGCGGGACGTTCACATGTACACGGAGCCGGCAAAGGAACCGTCTGCCTGACGAATCAGCTCAGATCAGCCCTTCGACAGCTTCGGGATCGTGATGGTGAGGACGCCGTCCTGCAGCTGCGATTTCATGCCCGAAGATGCCACCGGACCAGGCAGCATGACCGACCTCGAAAAGACGCCGGCTTCTCGCTCTTCGCGCACGACCCTTCCGTCGGCATCCTTCTGCTCGGCTTGCGACTCGCGATTCCCCTGAATCGTCAGCTCTTGGCCGTTCAAATCAACCTTGACACTGCCCTCGGTCGCACCGGGAACGTCGGCCTTGACGATGAATTCGTTGGGTTCCTCCCGGATGTCCACCTTGGGCGCTTCGGCCACCAAATCAGTCAGAGGATGATTGCCAAACCAAGCCAACGAATGATTGAAGGTCCGATTCATCGCCTCTTGCATCCGCCGCATCTCCTCGAAAGGACGGATCGTCTCCACTGCCGTGGAGTCGTTACCCTCATTTTCGCCCCAAGTTGGTGCCGTGCTTACGGTAGGCAACCCTTCTCTCAGCGCAATGACGTTCTGCCTCAGGTCATGGAGGAACCACGCCTCCACCCCCACGGTGACCGCCAGCAAACCCACCAAGGCCACCAGCGTGGCCTGCCAGCCTCCCAGGCGCCTCTTCTTCGTCGGGGACTGGGCTTCCACAGGTGGTGCAGTCTCTTCGGACGGTACCTGCTCTTGTTCCGTGTTCATGACGTCCTCCTTCCACGGTGGAAATCTACCGATGAAACACCGCGACTCCCGGTTTTGTTCTCTCGAGCCGAGAATCAGCGAATCCCGGGACCCGTAGACCGTGTGGCTAAGCTGACCTAAAGTCGGCAACGGACGGCAATGAGCAGCTTCGTTTGGATGAAGTTTCTGGAATCCGCCCCCGAGCGGTACGACCGAGGCGTGCAACTTCTCTCGCGCGGCCGTATCGATGAAGTCTACGAGTCGATCGCCGATCGTGCGGCGGCTCCGGGCAAGCGCGTTTTGGACGTCGGTTGCGGGACGGGCGGTGTCTCGTTGGCCTGCGCAGCCAGAGGAGCCCAGGTAGTCGCCATCGACATCAACCCGCAGATGCTCGACATCGCGCGCGCGAAACCGATTTCACGGGACCGCGGTGGATCGGTCGAGTGGCTCGAGCTCGGGTTGGCGGAAATTCAAGATCGATTTGCCGAATCGAGCTTCGATGCCGTCGTTTCCTGCCTGGTATTCAGCGAAATCTCCGACGACGAGCAAGCATACGCGCTCGACATCGCGCGCTCTCGGCTCGTGCCTGGGGGATGTCTGGTCATAGCCGATGAGGTCCTGCCTGCTTCTTCTGCTGCCCGTGCCTGGCACCGTTTGCGTCGATTTCCGGTCAGCGTCGTAACCTATCTCTTGACCCAAACGACCACCCGGCCGGTCCGAGGATTGCCCGATCGCGTACGCCGGGCGGGTTTCGATGAGGTTGAAGAACAGCGTGTTTGGGGAGATACGTTCATCATCGTGTACGCAATACGTGAGGAAGCCAAATGATCAGGCTCTCCAATTTTCCAAGCTGGCTCCGCGACACCCTCTTGCGGATGTTTCCGCATCGAGCACGGTACGGCCTGCAGCGAATCGGAGCTCCGGGCCGCAACGCACCCGTCCTGCTCACGGGCAACTTCACTCTGACCATCCGACGTCTGCGCGACGCGCTTCGCGGATGCGACGCCTGGCTCTTGGTCGCGAATAGCAAGGGGATCAACGTGTGGTGCGCGGCCGGTGGCGGACATCTCACCCACCACGACGTCATTTCAGCGCTTCGCACCTCGGGAATCGCCGACCGGGTGGACCATCGGGAGCTGATCTTGCCTCAGCTGTGCGCAACGGGCGTCGAGCGGCGCAAGATCGCCGAAGTCACGGGATGGTCGGCTCGATGGGGGCCGGCGCGCCTCGAAGACTTGCCCCAGTTCTTGAGACGGGGCCGGCGTGTAGTCAAAAAAGAACGCTTCATGAGATTTCCGCTGTGGGAGCGAATGGAAATGGCCTTGATGTGGGGCGCGCCGCTCTTGGTGGTCGCTGCCGCCCTGACCTGGGCAATTCACAGTTGGGCCGTGGGGTTGTGTGCGCTGGCAGTGATCACGTTCATCGTGGCAGGGCTCTTCGCCGCCCTGCCCTGGCTTCACGTCAAGGGCACTGGACGGTGGCTGACTTTTGCCGCGTTTGCCGGCGTTGGCTTTGCGATCGGCCTCGGCGTGCTGTTGCTCGTCCATTCGGCGACGGTCCCGCACGTGTATCTGGCCGCAGGCACGGCGCTCGCAACGATGGGAGTTCTCTCGATCGACCTCGCAGGAACCACGCCCTGGTATGGAAGTTACATCAATCGGTTCCACAACGAGGCGCACATCGACCTCGTCGAGGATCGCTGTACCGGAGCGGCTGAATGTGTGCAGGTTTGCCCCCGTGACGTGTTGCAAATGGACGGACACCGCAGAAAAGTCGAGATCAAACGCCCTGAACAATGCATCGAGTGCGGCGCATGCATCGTGCAATGCCCCGAGGACGCCCTGCGGTTTCGCTATGACGACGGGCGGGTCGTCGAGGCCCCGACCATCCGCCGGACACGCATGAACATGGTCGGCCGCCGGACGGTCGAAGTGCCCGATCCGTGATCAAGCCCTTCACCAACCTCCCCCTCGAGATCTCCCTCTCGCTCGACGACGCGCAGAATCCGGATGCGATCCGAGTCCTTGCCGCTCGGAAGCTATCGATCCCGGTGGAAGATCTGCCAGAGCTTCACGTCTTGCGGCGAGCGATCGATGCGAGAGGCAAGCGACCCCGCTTTCACGTTCTGCTCGGCGAGGGCGCCGCCATGCCGCGGGACCAGTGGGCTCTGCCTCATCCCCGGGAGGTTCGCCTGCCCGCACGGGTCGTGATCGTGGGCTCGGGACCGGCGGGCTTGTTTTGCGCTTACGAGCTCGCGCGGCACGGCATCGCTAGCCGTGTCATCGATCGGGGAAAGCACGTGCAGCCTCGGCGCCGTGACATTGCGCTTTTGAACCGGGAGGGACGGGTCCACCCAGACAGCAACTACTGTTTCGGCGAAGGCGGTGCAGGCACTTTTAGTGACGGCAAGCTCTACACGAGAGCACACAAGAGGGGCTCGGTTCGTGACGTTCTGGAAGTCCTCGCGCTGCACGGGTCGCCGATGGCCATTCTCGAAGATGCCCGCCCGCACATAGGCAGCAACAAGCTTCCTAAAGTCGTGACGGCATTGCGGGAGCGGCTCGAAGGCGTGGGCGTGGACTTTGAGTTCGAAGCGAGGCTCGAACGCATCATGGTGGACGGGCACGGCGCGGATCGCAGAGTGAGCGGGGTGCAGCTCGCGGACGGCCGGTCTTTCGAGGCCGGCGCAGTAGTGCTCGCAACCGGACATTCGGCGAGGGACATCTTCGACATGTTGCACCGGATGAACCTCACCCTGGAGCCAAAGGCTTTTGCGCTCGGCGTTCGGGTCGAGCACCCGCAGAGCGTGATCAATCAAATTCAATATGGACGCGATGCGGGTCATCCTGCGCTTCCCAACGCGTACTATCGACTAGCAGCCACCGTCGAGGAGAGAGGCGTGTTCTCCTTTTGCATGTGCCCCGGCGGTTGGATCGTTCCAGCGACGACCGAAGCCGGAGCGCAGGTGGTCAACGGCATGAGCTTATCGAAGCGTGATTCTCCGTTCGCCAACTCCGGGATCGTCGTGGCGGTCGAACCGGGAGATTGGCAAGCGCGGGGGTTCGATGGTCCCCTGGGCGGAATCCACTTCCAACGCCGAATCGAGCAAGCCGCATCCGAAGCCGGCGGTGGCGCGCTCCGAGCGCCGGCCACGACGATGACTGACTTCCTGGGGGGGCGGAGCTCGACTCGGGTTCCACACAGCAGCTACCGGCCGGGCCTCGCGGCGACCAAGCTCGACGAGGTTCTCGACTGCACTGGAGTGTGCATCACGGAACCCATGCGCGAAGCGATGCGAGGCTTTGCTCGCCGCATGCACGGCTTCCTGAGCGACGAGGCCGTCTTGGTGGGAGTGGAGTCGCGAACCAGCAGCCCCGTGCGGATCCCTCGCGACGACGACACCCTGGAATCGCCGGACCTGCAAGGGCTGTATCCCTCGGGGGAAGGCGCCGGATATGCTGGAGGAATCGTCAGCGCCGCGCTCGACGGCAAACGCGTCGCAGAGGCTCTACACCGACGTTTGATGGTCGATTAGCTTGCGCCTCGCTCACATCGCCACTTGGCAACCACTCGGTGGCGATCCATCCTCATGAGATGCGGTGGATGCTTCGGCTGGTCGTCGTGGCGGTCGTCGGCTTGGGTTTTTCCGGTGGATTGCCCGGCGGACCCTTGCCAGATCGCCCCGTCCCCGGCTCCGGAGAGGTTGCTGGCAAGCTCCAGTTGGCTTTGATTTCGGCCGCCCACAACGCGGTGACGGAAGCCGAGGTCCGCGTCCCGCAAGAAGCGGACAGCGTCGACCCACCCGAGCCCTTGCACGCGCGGGTCGATCGAGACGCGCCGCAAGCGTGGGCGCTCGGTGCGGCCCTTCGAAGCCGTCGTGTGCTGTCGGACCAGCGCCCCGCAATTCGACTGACATATAGGGGAAACCGGGTGCCCCATTCGAGCGACGAACCTCCCGAACGACCTCGTTCCTAGTCCTGAAACTGAACGTCTTGGTTGTTCGAAAATGCGCCACCTGAGCAGGGGGCGCGCGGAGAAACGTGTGATGAGTTCGAATGTAAAAAGCAAAACCGGCTCGGCTACGGACCTGACTCCAGATCCACCGACCAAACCGATACCCGATCAGGAGTCCCCCTCGCCCGAGGACTGGACCGATCCGGCCAAGCAGCATCAGATGAGCGCCGTCTGGCCGCTGATGTGGCTCACGATACCACTCGTGGCCTTGATCCTGTACGGGCTCCTCACCCGACAATAATCCTAGAGGCGTCCTAGAGGCCTGCTTTGACACCGCCCCAGACGGCGGCGCAAACGACCGCGGAGACCAGGCCCAACGGGAGCGCGCCTCGAAGGAACACAGGAAGCACCAGCAAGAGCAGACCTCCGCCAAACTGCAGGGGACGGTGCTGCTTTTTTCCGTACACCATCATGACGAACCCCACGCTGCTCTGGATGAGTGCGACCAGCATGTACATCGGCTCGAACATGAATCCCCTTCACACAGCTTGGAGGGCCTATGGCACCTTTGCAATAGCCAGCCTGTAGAAGTCGTAGTCGCGAATGCGCTCGCTGAGGCGAGGTAGATACCGGGCGCTGTAGTCTGCGCTTCCAACGTCCTCCTCGAGATCCAGTCCGCGATCCCTCAAGTAACTGCGCAGCTCCGCAGGATCGAGGCCGAACGTCCATCGCTCGCCCGCAGCTTGCAATGCCGTAGAGAGCCTGCCGGTCCCCGCAAATGCCCCAGGGTCGTCGAGGATGGCACGATGCACGTACGTGAAGAGGAGCTCGCTACCCGAGGCTGCGCGTGCGCACCATCTGAGCGTTGCGTCGACGGCCGATGCGGTCAGATAGGCGGTCACGCCTTCCCACAAAAGAAACGTAGGCACCTCCGCGGAGTAGCCTGCTTCAGCCACCGCAGCGTCGAGATCGCCTACGTGGAAATCGGTGGCTACGAAACGGATGTTGGAGGGCACGTCAATGGATGCGGCCGCCAGGACCCGTTGCTTTCTCGCCAGCGTATCGGGATGGTCCACCTCGAAGATTGGCACACCCCGCAGACGAGAAAGCCGATATGCGCGCGAATCGAATCCAGCACCGAGAATCACGACTTGCCCAATTCCACGAGTGAGCGCGTCGATCAGCCTGTCGTCGATCAATCGTGTCCGAGCAACCACCCAAGAGCGGGCCCCGGCCCATCGGCGATCGATGAAGGCAGAAACCAGATCGGCCACACCGGGCAATCGGGCCAGCCTCGCCACCAGCGCAAGAGGCGGGCTCAAGAAATGCTCTGCGTAGGGATCTTCGAATAGGCGCCTACCAGAGGGCAGCGCCGACTCGATGGCCCGAAACAAGGCCACGTATTCGGCAGTGCGGCTGGCCTGACCCTTTTTCACGACCCATGCACTCCGTGGATGGGTGCGAGCTCACGCTGCGGCAGGTCCACGGTACGTATCCCCACCAAAGGCAAGCAAGGGATAAAAGACGAACCCCAAAAAGAACAAACCGAGAGCAAACGCCACGTCGTGTCCGAACGATCTGGACAGGTCGAGCGCGACTAAGAATCCGACGACGATGTTCACCAGTGGAATCAGAAACAGAAAGATCCACCACCAGGGACGCCCAACGATCTCCAACAACACGATCACGTTGTAGATGGGAATGAGGGCCGCCCATCCAGGCTTTCCCGCTTTCTCGAAGATCTTCCAAAAGACCCACAGGAAGAATGCGAGAACTGCCAGCTGAATGATCAATCCAAAGAAACTGCCGTCACCTCGGTCCATGTCGGTCTCTCCCTTCCAGTCGCCTCAGCCCCAAGTCTCGCAGGCGCTCATGTCCTGTCCACTTTCTCAGCAAGATCTGCGGTCGCAGAGGCCCCAGTGTCACCTCGGCCCGCGTGTCCGACCACGACCTGGTGTACGATCTCGCGCAGCTCGCGTCGCGAATCTGCAGGGACATCCCGGTACTTCTTTCGGATCGTCGCAAATGTTTTCGTGAGCAGTCTCTTTGTGGCCGTGTCCACCTCGTCGAGGATCTTGGGTTCGCTTTCTCGTGGTGGTGGCGGCTCCGGCTTCGCGTGCGCCCATGCTCGAACGCGATCGAAGTGATCGAGAGACCTCGCCAGAAGCACGAACGGAAAGTTCAACGAAGGATGGGGCCCGACACGGACTCGATAGGTGTGCTCGGAAGGCCTCATGATCGATTTTGCCTGCTCGACGACGTTCGATGCGCGTGCATACCTCCGTGTCAGCTCATAAACGCCCACACCGAGCCCGCTCAGCCCCCCAATCAGCGTGCCGGTCAGCGCCGAGGCGAAACCCACCGCCGCATCGATTGCACCACCCGCAGCCGCACCCGTCACCACCGTCAGTGTCAGCAGCGCTCTTGGCGAAAGGCCCATGACGTCCCAGGTTTCTTTTCCAAACAGGTCCTCGTGCTCACCGAGCTCGATGTCCGTTTCAGGCGACCAATGGTCGAGACGATGCAAATACACCTTGGCGATCTTTTGGTGCGCCTTGTTTTCGATGGAGCGAAGCTTGTCGTGAAACGCCCGCTCGAGCCGCGGCTTTTCGTAGGGCAACGCGCGCTCGTCGGGGAGACCCGCGGTCAAGTGCAAGCTGAGCGCGTCGACGAGCATGTCAGCAATGATGTTCGCGACTTGGTAGTACCGGCGCTCCTGCTGCACTTGAAGAGCCTCCAGGGCTTCGGCGATGGAAACCTCCCAAGAGGGCTCCAAGGTCGCAAACGCTTCGAGAAGCTTGCGACGATTTTCCCAAGTCACCGAATGTGCATCGAAGAGCCGGACCAACTTGAAATACTGGTTGAGCGCGCGGAGCCACTCGTCGATGTGGGTACCGGATTCGCCGCGATTGATCAACGCCATCGCTGGCTGGCCCGTATACCGGAGCACCTCCATCTCGGTTTCGTAGTTCTCTCGGTAGGGCTCGTCGCCATTGACGACGTACAGAATGGCCGCGCCATCGAGAATCGGCTGAAGGAGGCGACGTTCCTCGACGAATTCATCGGTCTTTTCGAACGCCCGCACGAATTCGCGGACCCGCTGAACTCGGTCGGCCGCCGTGACCTCTCGCTGTTTGATCCAATGGAGTGCGCGCGGGGCATCCTCGAATCCAGGCGTGTCGATGACCGAAAACAACACGCGATCGTCGACCTCGACGTCGTATCGGACACAATTGGTGGTCGTCCCCGGCCTCGGGGAGATCTTGACGGCATCGTTTTCGATGAGGCTGGCAATCACGCTCGACTTGCCTTTGTTCACACGCCCCACAACGGCAAAACATGGCACTCCGAAGCTGCGGCTGGTCATACGTCACCCAGTGCGATGTATGGGTCGCCGAGCTCCGCGAGATATCCGGCCCATACGGCTCGTTGCTCCTCGTCGCCTCCCTCGGTCAGCAGAACGTAGATCTTACGATTGGATGCGCTGCATTCCCTCAGCGACCGTACGAAGCGCTTGAAGGCGCGGTCTGGTGCATTCCACGGCTCCGCGATCACGATGACATGGCTCTGGCTCGCCTCGATTCGAGCGAGTGCCGCTTGGTCGTCAGCGTGGTCGCGGCCTCCTGCACTCGCAATCGGATGCTCGATGACCGCGCCCAAACGCCGTCGCAACCGCTCCGAGAACACGTCCTCGGAAAGCGCTGCATCTCTCCATCGAACCACGATGGCGCGCGCGTCTTGGCCTAAGGGCTTCGGCGGAGCCAGAGGTGGCAGACCTTGTCCGAGCGGCGCCACGTTACCTGGGTCGTCCTCATGCACGCTGCGCACCCGCGGCGTGGTGAGTCTCGCAATCACCTCGGCTTCCTCGGGCGTATCGAACGGAAGCCTCCCAAGTGCGCGCCGCATCCCCAGACTGGACCAAACGACGAGCACGAGCCTCGGCAACAAACCGTAGACCAACAGACACATGAGCAGAAACGGCCACCATCCGCCTGCGGCTGCTGCATCTTCGACCCGCATGCCGGCCGGCGCATTCACGTATGCCGCGTCGAGCCTGAAATACTGTGTTGCGTGAATGAGATCGCGGGTCGGAACGGCTTCGGGAAGCCACGCGCGCCACGGTAACGCGAGAGCTTCGCAGAATCGCTGAAGTTCCTCTGATCCTACTCTGAGGGTCGTGCTCCAAGCGAAGGCAAGATCGGTGAACGCGACCGCCGCAATGAAAGTCACCAGCGCACCGACGTTGAATGCGGCCGCGCCGAGCTGCACGGTCCGGAACAAGGCCCAGCGCTCCACCCCGGCATACAAAGACCGTCTTGCCAAAAAGCGGCTCGCGTCTGCGCCGGTCAGGCGCAATATCAACCTACGAGCGAGCGCCATCAGCGGGAGGTGCGTGAGAAACCCGGGAGAGAACCGGGACCATACGAAGGCAGCCGACGTCGCGGCGAGATTGAGCAGCTGAAGCAGGACGAATACCCCCAGGACGACGAGCACGTTGATCGGATGATCTCCGGTGAACTGAAGGACTGCGAGGGCGACTCCCACGCCGATCAATGAAAACAAAATGAATACGAGCCAGTTGGCCGCCACGTGAGCGCGCGCGACTCGTTCACCCAAAGTGGGCGCCTTGGTGCCAAGTTGCAACGAAGCGACCCAACGAGCCAAAGTTTCTTGGGGTGTCTTTGGTTGATCCTGCCAGCGCAAAGCAATGCGGCGATCGCGCTCCACGAGCTCGCGGTAGGACCGGTCGCGATCGGAGGCGAGCTGCATCTCGAAATCGACCAGCTCAGCGAGGCCAAAGCGACGCTCGTTTGGATGTCGCTCAGACGCCGTCACGGCGCGAATTCGTACTACAACGGGGGGAATGAATCCAACCCAGCGAGGTCGGGCTCAGCGAAAGGCGCGCTTCGATGGGTGGGGCAGCGTGCAGTGGAAGATCTCGATGGTACTCTTGGCAAGCTCCGTGCGCGTGCCGGCCACGCTTTCGACGATCAGCCGCCCCCCGACGACGGACCAGGTGTAGGGCTCGGCGAGCGGCCCGAATACGTGGTAGCCGGACATGCATCCGGCTCCCTCGGTCGCAATCTCAATCGCCTCGCAGATCCCACCATGACTTGGCGCGGGGGCGAGCCTACTGCCCGCGAGCAAGGCAGTGCAGAGCAGAAGACCGAGCAGAATTGTGCCTCGAACGGTCATAAACCACCCAACACGCTAGCAAAGAAACCTGGCGAAGACATTTTTTGACAATCGCCAATCCGAGCCCCTTTTGGGTGCCTGAGAACGATATTTCACCGCCTAGGGAGCTAGTATGTGTAGCTCGGTTTGCCATACCGCCAAGCCATGCAGTATGGAGCGAGTGGAGATCGGGCCGGCACCAAGGGGTGGGAAGTCGGCTCAACCGCCGCGCCGCATGGCGGCCGGTCAACGACCGAGGAATGGAGGGACCAGTGAAGCGCAAGCAAGTATTCATCGCCTTGGCGAGCACAGTCGCGTTCGCAGCCGGCTTGTCCGGATGCAAAGACGATACGGCCGCCATCAAGGCAATGCAGGAATTGAACACACAACTGGAAGAGCAAATTGTGGCGCAGAACGAGGAGCTCACGAGCACGGCTGCGTCGCTCCAGAGTTGCATGGCGGATCTGGCCAAGACCAAGGGGGAGGCCGTGGTCTTGACGTCCACCGAGGCAGCGGTCGAGGTCCCCGCGGTCGAAGGCGAGGAGACACTCGCATCGCTCGAGGCGCTCAAGAACAAGCTCAGCGATGCGGTCGAGAGCCAAAAAGCCATGATGGCCGAGCTGAAGTCGAAGACCGAGCAGTGCGCGAAGGACCTGGAGGCGGCGCGCGCTGAGGCCAAAGCGGCCGCTGAGGCCGAAGCCGCTGCACAGGCCGCGGCCAAACAAGAGGCGGCAAGCAAAAAGAAGGCCGCAACGAAGAAACCGACCGCGGTGAAAAAAGCCGAAGAGCAAGGCACACCCACCAAGGGCGTGCGAAGTCGTTACTGAGTTGAGGAGAGGATAAGTCCATGAACAAAGCATTTTTATCGTTGGTATTGATCCTCGCAGCGGCCGCATGGGGCTGCGACTCGACATCAGGCACAGGCGGTGCCGGAGGCGAAGGCGGTGCCGGAGGCGCGGGAGGCAACGGCGTGACTACCACGTGGACCACGCCAGGACTGACCATCGTCGGTGACGAGTGTGATTTCTTCGTCGACGAAGCACTCGCGTTCGACATTACGATCGATGGAAGCATGGTGGTCATGCAGGACGCAGACCCGCAGAGCTCCCTCGAAGCATCCACGGACAGCTACAGCCCGCAGCAAGACGAGGTCCTGCTGAATGGCTTGGCCACCAATGACAACTTCCCTCCCTGCGTGGTTCAGCTCGACGATGCGTTCCAGCTCCTGTTGGACGACCCCAATGTGAGCCTCGACCAAAACGACACCGTCCAGGTGACCTGGGACCATGTCGAAACCGACGTCAGTGACGTTCCCGGCGATTGCGCCGGTGAATGGTTCGTCGACCTGCCCTGCTCGGGCGAGGCAACCTTCACGCTCACCCAACAGGTCCAATAGCGAGCGCTTCGCGGCCTGCGAAACGCGGCGCGCAGGGCAGCCAGAACGACTGCCCTGCGTTGCCTTTCGTAGGCCAGAGAAAGGCAGTCAGCATGCACACGGGTAGGCGTACGCGATTTCGATCATCTTCGAAGCCCCTTCTCGTGTGCACGCTCCTCATCGCTGCGTGCTCCACCACCATGACGGGGAGGCGACAGCTCACGCTGATCGACGATGCCAAGATGGATGAGCTCGGCATAGCGGCCTTTCGCGACCTCAAGACCGAGGGAAAGGTGCAAAAAGACACCGCTACGAACAAGTACGTGCGGTGCGTGGCAGATGCCATCATCCACGTCATTCCGAAAGGCGGTGCGGCACCCAAGGATGGTAGGTGGGAGGTCCTCGTCTTCGAAGATCCGACGCCCAATGCATTTGCCCTGCCGGGCGGCAAGATCGGTGTGCACACCGGCATGCTGACGGTCGCCACGACGGCCGGGCAGCTCGCCGCCGTGATCGGGCACGAGGTCGGACACGTGCTCCTGCGCCATGGCAACGAACGTCTGTCCCAAAGCATGGTCGCGCAGAGCGCGCTGGAGGCTGGCTCGATCGCGCTCGATCAGATGACGCCCCAATACCGGGACGTGGTCGTGGGTGGGCTCGGTGTAGGTGCGCAATACGGCGTGCTCTTACCGTTCAGCCGAAAGCACGAGAGCGAAGCCGACGTCGTCGGGCAGCGGTTCATGGCCGAAGCCGGTTTCAACCCCGCGGAGGCGGTCACCCTGTGGCAGAAGATGGCCAAGCTCAGTCAAGGTCAGGAACCGCCCCAATGGATGTCCACCCATCCGGCCAACGAAGCTCGGATCGAGAGCCTCAAGAAAAACCTTCCCGAAACGAGAGATCTCTATCGGAAAGCGCGGGCTGCGGGCAAGAACCCACAGTGCGTTCCCCCAGCCGGAGATTCCAGGAGATGAGCCTCGTGCCGCCCCGCCGGGCGCCTGCGTTGCTTGGTTTGCTTCTGACGGCGCTAGGATGCGCGAGCCTCGGGCTCGGAAAGGTCTCCAAAGCGCTCCAGATCGAGCCCCCCAAAGTTTCGATTGCGCAGGTTCGCCTCGCAGAGGCCCCATCGAATAGGGAGCTCGCGAGCTACTATTGTGCCGAGCGCCTGAGCCCGCTGATTTGCGGTGCGTTCGGACCGGTTCCCACAGTCTCTGACTTGCATTTCGCGTTCGATGTCGAGCTCGACTTCCAAAACCCGAACCCCGTGCCCCTGCCCATCGCTCAGACGCTCTTTGCGTTCACGGCGTTTCCCGAGGCGAGCGGAGCCTCGAACCTCGGCATGGTATGCTTGAGCTTCTGCGAGGACCCGCAGCGATGCAAGCAGGATGCAGATGCCTGCACCTCCACCGATCCCGAGATCCGAGACATTAGCGACTTTGCACGCGCCGCGAGCGGATTTCTGTTCGCGGTGGCCAAAGGTGACCGCCAGCTCACGGACCTTCGGCTGAAGACCATCCCACCGAACGAACAAACACGCATGGTGGTTCGCCTGGGCGTGGATCCCGCGCAAATGATCCGCCTGATCACCCAGCTCGCCAGGGGAGACCTCGACCGCATCAAACAAGGCAAGCTTCCAGAGCTAGCGATCCCGTACCGGGTCGAGGGCACGGCGTGGGTCTCGGTGGAGTCGCTCGGCCGCCTCGCGACCAACTTCGGCCCGGCCAACGGACAGTGGCAGCTTCGCTGACGCAAGATTGAGATCCTGAGAGGATCAGGACGGAAAGGAAGAGTCATGCTCAAGGAGTTCAAAGAGTTCGCTCTCAAGGGCAACGTGGTGGACATGGCCGTCGGCATCATCATCGGTGCCGCCTTTGGGAAGATCGTCGCGTCGCTGGTCGGGGACGTGCTCATGCCCGTGATTGGTCTCTTCACCGGTGGTTTCGATGTGAGCCAGAGTTACATCCTGCTCGGTGAAGGGAGCTATGAGTCCCTGGCCGCGGCCGAGGCAGCGGGAGCCGCCGTCCTCAAGTATGGGGCATTCATCATGACCGTATTCGACTTCGTGATCATCGCGTTGGTCATCTTCGTCATGATCAGATGGATGAACAGGTTGCGCCGCAAAGAAGAAAAAGCAGAGGAAGCCGCGCCGCCCCCACCTCCCAAGCAGGAAGTGTTGCTCGAGGAGATTCGTGATCTCCTGGCCAAGCCGTAAACGGGGTCGTTCTGGAGCCGGGAAATCCTTGGGCCCGTCGTTCCCTCTGTCGGCGGTCACGGTGCTCGATCCGGTTCGCAAGCAGGTTCTGCCCATCAACGCGGGACGGGCCATGAGGCTCGCCGAGCGTTTGACGGGGCTTCATGACTATGGCGACGTCGATGACGGCTTCCGCGAGCGGTTGGAGGAAACCGTCGACTCCGTCCTACGGACCGATTGGAACACGCTCGGCCGCTTCGGGATACGCTACATCCTGCATTGGCACTTGAGCAACAGGCTGCGAATCGTCGAACTACTCAAGCGGCGTCCCGACATCGAGCGGCTTCGGATCGAGCGACCCATCGTCATCACGGGTCTATTTCGAACCGGAACGACATACCTCCACAACGTGTTGGCAGCCGACCTGGATAACCGCGCGGCCCGCATGTGGGAGCTTGCGCATCCTGTAGGGCGTCAACGCGACCTCCTGGGCGACGAGAAGTGGCGACGTTGGCGGGGCGGTCACGAAGTCGCGATGAACGAAATCATGATTCCCGAGCAGGCTGAGGCGCACTACGTCACGACCGATGCCTACGAAGAAGACTTTTTCTTGCTCGAGAACGACATGGCGATCATGAAATTCTTCGTCGGTCTCGGCGACTTCGACTACGCGATGCGAATGCTCGACTGGAACATGGTGGAGCCGTACCGGTGGCACAAACGACAGCTCCAGATCCTCTGGGAACAACGAGCGGCGAAGCGGTGGCTATTGAAATGCCCCTGGCACTTGTGGAACCTGGAGGCGCTCCTCGCCGTGTACCCCGATGCCCGCGTGATTCAAACGCACCGGAGCTTGGTGCAGGCGATCGGCTCGCAGTGCAGTCTGAGCGGCCGTATCGCGTCGAAGTTTCGGCGTGATCTCGACCTGCACGACGTGGGACGATTCTGGCTGCACTATTCGCGGATGGGAATGGAACGCGGTCTCGCTGCGAGGAAGGCGCTTGCGCCGGAACAAGTGTACGACGTCCAGCTCGAAGGCCTTCAGGCCAGGCCGCTCGAGGTGATCGAAGACATCTATGGTCGCTTTGATTTGCCCTTCGACGATGTCTTGGCTGACCGGCTCCGCGCACGGATCGGCGAAGAGCCAAAGGCGCAACAGGGCGAGCACGACTACGACATCGCCGACTACGGGCTGAACCAAGATCAAATTCGGACCGAGCTCGCGGCCTATCGTCAACGCTTCGACGTCTAGAAAGCGGCGAAGCGCTGACGTCGCTCAACCTTCTGGCTACTTACTGTGAAGTTCCGACGGTCGACTGGATCTCGTGCTGCGCCCGCCTGCCAAAGTGCTTCTCCATCACGCAGTCTGCGACGTGATGCGCCCATGCTGCGATCGTGAGCGAAGGCGGGGTGCCTACGGCGGCAGGAAGCGCCGAGCCGTCGGCGATGTACAGCCCGGGGTTGCCGTAGACTTCGCCCGTGTGGTCCACCACGCCATGATGCTCGTCAGGACCGAGATGCGCGCCGCCCCACTGGTGCACCGTCATCGGCTTCTGTCCGTAGGCGATCTTCATCCCGCTCTCCTTTTCAAGCACGTCGAACACCGCCTTGATCTCGTCGTAGACGGACTCAGCCTCGTTGTCGTAGCGGATCCGAAGCTTGCCATTGTGAGACGTTACGGAGCCGCAGCCGCTATCGGCTCCCATTCCCACCACTGGGACGCGAGAGCTCAACCAACGAACCAAGCGCTTCGGCAAGGCCAGTTGGTCCAGGCCGGGAAGGCCGAAGAGCACCATGTAGGGAGTGCTGGCGCCGTCGACTGCGAAGCGCCCGAGGGATGGCGTTGCATTGAACACGTCGGGATCGCGGTCGGTGCGGAGCCAAAGACCGAGAAAATCACCGTTGCCGCCGAAACGCGTGCCCAACGCGGGCATGCCCCGGAGGCCGCTCTGGTCGCGGCTTCGAAAGAGGATCCGCAGCGTGTTGATGGTGCCCGCAGCAACGATGACCACGGGCGCGCGAACCAGCTCGCTCCTGCCGCTTCGATGGTCGCGGTAGCGTGCTTCGAATGCCGTCGCGTTGCCGCCCGCGCCATTTCCTTCGAGTCGACGGACATGCTCCACCTCGCACAAGTCCTCCACTTCGAGCCCCTGCTTCATGGCCGCGAGGAGATACACCACGTCGACCGACGGTTTGGTGCCCCGACGCGAGCCAAATACACCACCATCGTTCCACGGCAGCTCGCGAGGCAACCGCATCGCCACCCGCGACTGATTTTCGGCCGGAGCACAACGCGCGAGAGGCAACCCTTGAAGCTGCGACCAGACAGAATTGGGCGCCGGAGTGTGCTCGCTCCAGGGAACCGCACCCATGTCGGCGAGAAGCTGGTCGTAATGCTGCTCGATCTTGCGCGGTGTGAGATCGGAGTGATGTCCGTTCCAATAGGTTGGCGATTCGGGCTTCGTCAGCATTGCGGTGTATGCGTGACTTCCGCCGCCGACGCCGGAGGTGCAAAGGACATCGAGCCCCGGTGACCGAAAGAGCTCGAAGAAGCCCTTCTTGTTGAGCGTGATTCCGTTTTTGGGCCCCCACTCGAAATGAAGCGTCCGAAATCCGTGGGTGTAGAACTGGGCCCCATAGGGAAACGGTGCCCGTTCATCGACGCCGTGCGATCTGACCGGCTCCGAGTCCCTCCAAGGGCCTCGCTCCAGCACGATGATCTTCTTGCCGGACTGGGATAGGCGATGGGCCGCCATCGATCCACCAAAGCCGCTCCCAATGATAATGGCATCCACCGCACGGATGCCTGAGGTGTCGAGTTTCGTGTGCGCCATGCCGCTCATGCGTGCATCGACCGTGCCAAGCCTTGGCCCGTATTGCCAGTCAAAACCCCCAAGCCGGGTTGAGAGTGCATGACATTTTTCTCCGGGGTGGGGCATTACGCCACGCCACGGGCACTCTTTCCCTCTTCACATTGAGCGCAACGCGCGCTCCAACATGGCTCGGAGCGCGGGCATCGCTTCCGGATCGAGCAGATTCAAGGCAATGGCTCCGCTGAGCTTGTCGACCAGCTCGACGCCAGCGCTCGTGCTCGTCGCAAGCCCGGCGACCAGATCGGGAACGATGTGGAAGCCGCGCATCACGCCAACCACCGCATAGGGGTCCGAAGCACAAAGCACGGTGAAGACAACTGCATCGGCGAGCGTGTCGAGGACCACCTGGCCATTGTAAGGCTCGAGGGGCGACGCCCCAGCCTCTGCGACGACCACGTCGGGCTCGGCTTCGGCGATCAAACCCAAGAGGTCACGGAGCCGGTCGCGGTATGCGTCGGGCGCTAGAACCGAGGACGGTAACCCGACGTCGACGAAATCAACGATGGCGTCTGCGCCCGCGTCCGACATGGCCAAGATGTCTCGATAACGCCCTGCACCGGTCAATTTGGCGCCCACCACCCGGCGGCCCGTTCGTTTGAGCTCGCGGATGATGACTTTGGCGGCGGTCGTTTTTCCAGCCGACATCGAGGTGCCGATGATGAGAACGGTCGGCACGCGATATATCTGGACCGGGCGCTTCGCGAAGTCGCGCATGTTTAGCTTCTGGCCCCCGCGCATCGCGTGACCGCGATAGTCGACCTGCATGAGACCTGGGAATACGCCCGATATCGATGTCGCCCGCCCGAGCAGACCCCCACCGCCCAGCAAATCCATGCGGCCATCCGGGCCGACTCGCTCATAGGAGCCGACGACCTCGAGGGTCGCATGACGCACGGCAAGCGCGCCGAGGACCGCATCACCGCTGGAAGCACGGATCAACCGTCCGCTCGTCAGCTCGATGTCGGCGATCCCCCCAGGCGGTACCGTGATGCCGCCGACGACGTAGTCGCCCGCTTCCCATTGCTCGCGCGGCATGGGGGCACACTCGAAATCCATCGACTCCAGATCTGCAATTCGTGCGACCGAAGCGAAGAAGATCTTTTCTTTCAAAGGGAAGGCTCCGCGGGACCCGTGACTTCAAACGAGGAGGTCTCGGCGGTGAAAATACGGGCCTGCGAATCGACCTGGTCTTTTTCGCTGCCGTGGAAGACCACGCGATAAGTCCCCGGCTCGATCCCCTCTGGGATCTGCCAAGTAATCGATACGGTGAATGCTTCGTTGATGGGCGGAGGCGGCGTGGCGAAAGGGTCGAGCGGATCGTAGGGTGGGATGACGCGGCTGGCCTGTGTCCACCGAACCTGGGTCGGCCAGTCTCCCTCGGTCATGACCGTCGACCAGGCCGCGTCGGCGAGTCGTTGGATTTCGACGTAACTCGCTCCGCGACGAAACGCATTGTCTGGATGACCGGTCCAGAACGCGACGGACACCGTATCGCCCGGCAGGTACGTCGCATTGGGATCCGTGGTCACGTCTCCAAATGAACCGTCGGCAGGTGGCTCATCGTAGTCGTTCCCTAGAGGCGTCGACTCCACCCTTCCCCGTAGATCACCTTGGTCCGCCGCTCCCGGGCCGGGCTGCCCTTGCGCAAGGGCGCGTGTCAATTGCGCGAGCTCTTGCCGAAAGGCTGGAAGCGTCCATGGCCCGAAGAGCGTATGTCCGCCCTCGTATTGCTGCACCGCGTACTCCTCGGGCGTCGTGATGTAACCCGAGTAGTCGTTGGCATAGCCGGCGATGACGACATGCTCCACTTCCTCGCGGAGCACCTCCCTGACCGTGTCTCTCATTCTGCGGCCGGACATGGTCGTCGCTTCGCTGGGAATGAAAACCATGGCAAGCTGACCGATCTTCGCGACTCCGATGGGAAGCGGATCTTGCTGCTCCTTTCGGTAGAGGATCGGCTTGGGAGCATGACAGGCCCGGAGCTCGTCCGTCACCGGCGGCGGATCGATGACGACCTGCACCAGCGCGTCGATGCCTTCATCGCGCTCGACCATGCCCTCCATGAAGAGCGGGTGCCCCCCTCCGTCCTCGGTCGATCCCCCTGCAAAAGAGTATCCATAGGCCGGAAAGCAGGTTCGTTGCGGCCCTGCCCCCGTGAGCTCCTCGTCGACTTCGAGATCGGTGAAATCGACGGCGCTCAGCCGATAGTCGACGCCTCCGGCGAGCCGCTCCCCCGCGCTTTCGAAGATCTGCATCGCTGCGTCGAGCTGTCGCTGGCCGATGATCCGTGCGCTGTCGTAGTCGTCGACGCCCGGCCCCGTATTGTCGAGGTTGAGATTGCCGGTGACGTCTCCACAATTGCTCTGCGCGAACGCCGCAACGAAGCCTTCGGGTGTGTCTTCTCGACTCCTGAGCTTCTGCTCCATCTGCAGCGCCGCAAACCCCTTGTGATCGGCCGAGACCAGCGTGTTGTTGTACGTGAGCGAGGTCGGGTGCACCGCAAACCAATTCAGCGCGCCAATCGGACCATCTGCCCCTTCGAGTCGGAGGAGCGTCATGTTCTGGTCGGTGTCGTGCTCATACCGACCTCTCTCCGCCTCGGGGTTCTGGCGATAGGCGATCGCCGAGCGATTCACGCCCGCATCCGCGACAGCCGCTGTTCCCACGAAAATGCGCCCCGGCTGCAGATTGTCGTGAGCCGACTCGATCGCCTCGGTGATGCCGGCCACCACGGCATCGAAGTAAGCCTGCCGGAACGACCCCTCGTGGGCATAACCGCCGGGGCTCGAGTGCGTGTGGGTCGCGCTGATCACCACATTGTCGAGGCTGTAGAGATCCCCGTGGGTGGCTCGAAGGTTGTCGACGACCGATAGCCGGATCTCGTGCGACATGTTGAGCAACTCCGCGACCACGTAGACGAGCCTTCGGCTGCCCTCCAGCTCACCCATGATGAATGCGCGTGCCTTCAAGCGAGTATGCACACCACTGGCGATATGGGTCGGCCGGACGTAACCCTCGAACGCCACGTCGACCACAGGTCCGGTGATGTCGCCCGTGCCGGCGCCGATGAGATAATCCGGCCCGCCTGCATCCGTGTTGGAGCAGCTCGCCGCGAATAGCGCCACCAGGATGGCAAACGCCCATCCGTTCGCAAGGCCCCATTTGTGTCGTGGCTCCGTCATCGCCGATCTGGCGCCGAAGCATAACACGGCCGTCGAGCGGCGTGACGAGGGCGCGCGATCAGGGCTTTACCCGCTTGAACGCATGCGTCCGCTGGTTGCCCGCCCTTCCCAGCTCGAAGAGCGCGCATCACGTGATACCTATGAGCGAGGAATCCGTGAGCCAGTGCCTGGCCTACCTCCCCCGATCCGGGGATGGTGACTTCGGCGCTTGCAATGCAATTTCGGGCCAAGTGGCGCAACCTGAGCCCCACCCATGCGCTTGGGGGTTGACCGGAGTCGCAGTTCTGTACGACAACCGGCTCTGCGGAGGTACATGTGCGATTGACGAAGCTTAGTTTGGCGGCCCTTGCGGTCATTTCGGTATCACTGGGCGTGGGCTGCGGCGACAGCGGCTCAAACGGCGGGTCTGGGGGCTCTGGGGGCTCTGGGGGCTCTGGGGGCTCTGGAGGATCGGGAGGATCGGGAGGATCGGGAGGATCGGCTGGGGCGGGCGGAAACCCCGTCTCGGACCAGTACGCGGGAAACCTATGCGTGAGTGACAAGCAAGACGCGGCAGGAACCTTCTGCAAGAACACCTTCGAAGCATGGGCCGCCTGGGAGACCGATCAGGACGACAGCGCCCGAGACGCGGCGATCGAGTCGGCTCGCACTGCGCTAGGAACGGCCTGGGGTGCTGCAGAATCGGATGCCGAAGCGCAAGATGCCAGCTGCTCCGATCTCGCGTTGACTTCGACTCAAGCCAGCGCCGATATCGAAACGTTCATCGGCTCGATCAAGGATTCGGTCAACGACGGTCTCGATCTAGGCCAATCCGAGCAGGCGCAATGCGGGGCCGCCCTGCTCGCGGCGGCGGGCGATGCTTGCCAGCAGGTGCTTGCGGCAGAAAGCACGTACATCGCTGACCTCGCAGCGGACCCGGACGGCGCTACGCTCGACGCCGCAAAGACCGCAGCATCCAGCGCGTTCTCGAGCGCATGGACCGACGCGACTTCCGGAACCTGCCCGACGAATGCGACCGATCCAGGAGTCCAAAGCGACGTCCAAAGCCTCACGGACCAGGTCGTGCTCAATACGACGGTAGCGCCGCTGCTCGATGATCAAGCGTTTACGACGCTCGAGCCAGGGCCGACCAACTACCTCGGAAGAACCTACGAGCCTCAGTGCATGCAGGGATCTCAGTATCGTTACTTCGCGAAACGCGGTACGGTCAACAAGCTGGTGATGTATTACCAGGGCGGTGGCGCGTGCTGGAATAACTTCACCTGCAGCGCCCCGACGTGCAAGACGCTACCGGACGCGAATTTGGATAATTACAACGCCGGATTCGCAGACCTCGCCAACGAGAACAACCCATTCCGCGACTGGAACATCGTATTCGTGTCGTATTGCACGTGCGACATTCATTTCGGCGACGCCAACCCAACCTACACGGGCGAGGGTGTGGACGACATCACCGTTCAGCACAAGGGCTACCACAACTCGAAGGTCGCCGAGAAGTGGGCCCGGGAGCACTTTCTCAATCCGGAAGAGGTCTTCGTGACCGGCTCGAGCGCCGGGGCGTACGGTGCTTGGTTCAACGCCCCGTTGCTGCATGAGGTATGGCCGGCGTCGCAGTTCCACGTCCTGGCGGATGCGGGTAACGGCGTCATCACCCAGGATTTCCTGCAAAACGAGTTCGGCAACTGGAATTTCACGGCCAACCTACCGGACATTCCTGGCGTCCTCGAAGCGATCACGACGGGCGATGGAATGCCGGCCTATACCCAGGCCGTTGCCACCTACTTCCCGAATACCAACTGGGCCCACTATGCGACGTTGTACGACGGAGGACAGGGCGGGCAGACCGGCTTCTACAACATCATGCTGAACGGAGGCAATCCGCTGGCGGCCCTCACCTGGTGGAACGCGAGCTGCCAGTTCGGCCAGAACGCGCTCCAGCAGTCTCTCGACACCTACGCTGCCGTGCCCTCCAACTACCGATACTACTTCGGTACGGGCTCTCGCCACACCATGTGGGGCAACAACAAGGTCTATGGCGACACGACGGGCGGCGTTCCCACCGTCCTCAGCTGGGTCAACGGAATGCTAGCGAGCAGCCCGGGCGAGCCTGATCCCGCGTGGACTAACGTGCTGTGCGAAAATTGTGGACTGACTCTTCCGGGAGACCCGCAACCGAACCCACTCGAGCCTCCCTTCGAGCAGCAGGGTGAAGACGTCGTCATCGTGTGTGAATGACGGCTCACCAGCCGCTCAGAAAATGCGGCGCAGCGCCATCAGTGCCATGCCGATGCATGCGGCCGCCCCGAGGCCAAACAGCAGCCGGCCGAGCTCGTCTCCCACGGAAGCGGGGATGAAGGGCACGGCACGCTCGAGCGTTCCGGCGGGTGCATAGAACGTGACCCAGCCGGCGCCTGCGGCCACGGCCAAAAGGAGGATCGAGGCAAACACGTCACTGGTGCGGTGATCGCGGCTGAGCAGCAGGAAGCCGGTGACGAAGAGCGCGGCACCACCGCCCCCCAATGCCGAGGAAGGAGCGTCGGCCAGTGGTGTTCCTCCGAGCGGCACGAAACCCAGCACGGCCGCACACGCAGCGGCTCCCCCCAAGACGCACAGCAACCCGAAGGCTTTGCCCATCGAGCTCAGCATAGCCCAATGTCCGGCCGGGGCCCTAATCCGCGACTGCGCTGCCCCAATAATTGTAGGACAGGAACCTGACCCCGGGGATGTACATTCGTTCGTCGACGACGATGCGGAATCCCGAGGACTGCAACAAATCGGGAATGTCGCGGTTGATGTTGCAGCCGCCGGCGAGCCGGCGCCAAGCCGGATTCAGCCGGTGCTGCCATCTTCGCACGCCCTGATCCGGCGCCAGGCCGTGCTCACAAAACAACAGCCGGCCGCCAGGACGAAGGACACGTCGAACGCCTTTGAGCGCGCGTTCGGCATCCGGAATCGAACAAAGCGTGTAGGTGATCACCACCGTGTCGACGCTGCTCGACTCGAGCGGGATCTCCTCTCCAGGAAGATCGATCATCTCGAGCTCGAGCGTCGAGTCTGCGAGCTTCTTCCTGGCCAGCTTCCGCATCCCCTCGGAAGGCTCGAGACCCCAAACCTTCCGCACTTTGGTCGTGTCGTAGTAGGGAACGTTCAACCCGCTCCCGAGCCCGATTTCGAGGACCTCGCCCTCCGCCAGTGGAACGACCTTCTCTCGCTGCTTCATGTTGGGCTTCGATGAGCAAGCCAGGTGGATGACGGTTGGCAGGATGTACCGGTCGTAGAGCTCCATCTGAAGCAGGTGTACCAGGTCTGGCAGGTTCGTGCAGCCGCGGATCACGCAACGGCGGGTGGGAACTTCAGGTATTCATCGACCAAAAGCTCCGCCAACTCCCGGTTGGGCAGTCGGTCCTCTTCCATGCGTCCTCGCTCTCGGAGGTCCGCGCAAAGCGTGTCGAGCACCGAGTCGATGCTCAAGTCGTTCGCATGAGAACGCCACGCCTCTCGCTCGGCTTCGTCCAGAAAACAATACGCCTTCCAGGAGATGGAAAAACGCATGTCTTCCCAGCGGTATCGCCCGACTTCTTCATCCCCGTCACGCACCACCCAACGGCCGTTGCCTATCGCCTGCAGACGCATTCGCGGCAGAAAGCTAGGCATGGGCCGGTCGACTTCCCTCACACGGTCGACGCCGTGAAACACGCTGTCGGTATCCATGAGGACCGCGGTGTTGAAGCGCACGTCGAACGTTCGGGCAGGCCCGTCGCTTCCATCGGGATAAAAGGCGAACTCGCCTCCATTCGTCTCTTGGTACCAAGATACCGAGGTCGCGATGGGCATGCGGTATGCGTCGAACAGGCCCGAGTGGTGCATGACCACGAGAAGCCACTGGGGATGAAGCTTCCGGTTGATGCCCCGAAACTCCGGCACGTCCGTATGGACGGCAAGCTCCTGGCCCGGAAGCAGGATGTTCGCATAGACGATGGCCGGCTCGACGATCGGACGATCGAAGAGCTGTTTGGCCGCCTCGACGAGACGCTCGTTTCGATGGAGAGGCTCGATGCCAGGCGCGAAGATCTCGTCGCCGTAGGCATACGTCTCTCGAAAATAGTTGGTCCTGGCGACGAGCGTGCCGAGGTCCTGGTCCCGCCGCCCCAGCCTGCCACCCGTCCGCAAGAAGTTGAATGCTGCGTCAAAACGCTGGGGAAGCCCTTCGCCGATACCCTGGTTGAGCCCTTCCTCCGAGTACATGCCGTAGCTTCCGAAGTTTTCGCAAAGCCGCACCAGCGCATGGGCCTGCTCTTCATCGAGGAAGGGGTCCAACTCCACGTAGCGGTTGTAGAAATGCTCCTGCAGGGCCAAGGGTTCGTCCTCGGAGGCTGTTGTAAAGACTCTCAACAAAATGTAAAGACGCTTTGGCATGGGACCCCGAACCGTACGTGTGGCAGCGCTGCTGCTCGCGCTGAGCGCCTGCAAAGAAACCAAGCCGGCTCCGGTTTTTGATTCGACCGGGATGGGTCCCGATGCGGCCGGCAACACCGCACCGACAGCCGAAACGGCAGCCCACAACGCAGCGGTGGCCGAGAGCCTGCCCTTGAGCGACCCACAGGATTTCGAAGACGCTCGTCGTGGGTTGATTGCAAGCGACCCGGAGCTGCGGGTGACTGCCGCGGATGGTACGATGATCTGGGACGTCACGTCGTACAGTTTCATCGACGGGGAACCGCGACCAAGCGTCAACCCCAGCCTCTGGCGGCAGGAAAAGCTGAACGACATTCACGGATTGTTCGAGGTGACCAAGGGTGTTTACCAGCTCCGCGGTTTCGACCTCGCCAACATGTCCCTGATCGAAGGTGAGACGGGCTGGATCGTGGTCGATCCGCTCACGTGCGAGGAGACGGCGCGTGCAGCCATCGCGTTTGCGCGCGAGCACTTGGGAGACAAGCCGGTATCTGCCGTCATCTTCACCCACAGCCACATCGATCACTTCGGCGGTTCCCTGGGCATTCTCTCCGTAGACGAGATGGCACAGCGCCAGATCCCGATCATCGCCCCCGAGTCTTTCATCGAGGAAGCCACGAGCGAAAACATCGTGGCTGGGGTGACGATGAGCCGCCGATCGATGTTCATGTACGGGTCGCGACTGCCTCGCAACGAAAGGGGTCACGTCGGCTCCGGCCTCGGAAAGGGCCCTGCGGTAGGAACGTTCGGAATCCATCAGCCGACCGCCTCCGTTTCGACGACGCCTACGGAGATGACCATCGACGGCGTGAGATTCATTTTTCAATATGCGCCAGAATCGGAGGCGCCGACTGAGCTGACGTTCTACCTCCCCGACCGAAAAGCGTTTTGCGGCGCCGAGGTCGTTTCACACAACATGCACAATCTCTACACGCTTCGTGGCGCCAAGGTGCGCGATGCGGTCAAGTGGAGTGGATATATCGACGAAATCATCTCGATGTTCGGTGATGCGGAAGTCTATTTTGGCAGCCATCACTGGCCGATTTGGGGCAACGCACGCATCACCGAGTTCCTCGAAAAGCAGAGGGATTTATATAAGTACATCCATGATCAGACGTTGCGCCTCGCGCTTCTAGGGTACACGCCGAAAGAGATCGCCGAGCAGTTGGAGCTCCCGAAATCATTGCGCACCCCCTTCTTCAACCGAGGCTATTACGGCACACTCAAGCACAACGCCAAGGCGGTCTACCAACGCTACTTCGGCTGGTATGACGGCAACCCCGCCAACCTCGATCCCCTTCCACCGGCCGAAGCCGGCAAGCGGTACGTGGAGCTGGCAGGAGGCGCCGCGAATCTGCTCGAACGAGCACGCGCTGCCTACGAGAGCGGTGACTACCGTTGGGTCGCCGAGTTGGTAAACCGCCTGGTGTTCGCCGATCCGGAAAATGAAGAGGCCAGGGAGCTCTTGGCCAAAACCTACGACCAGCTCGGCTATCAAGCGGAGTCCGGACCGTGGCGCGACGTGTATCTGACCGGAGCCTTCGAGCTGCGCCACGGGGGTCCCGACCACGGTATCGACCTGGCTTCTGCGATGGGCATGATCAAACATACTCCCGTGGAGCGGTTCCTGGATGCGATGGCGGTCCGCCTGGACGCATCCAAGGCAGCTGGGAAGCGGATGATCATCAACTTGACGTTCACCGACCTGGACAAGACGTTCGTTCTCGATCTGGTGAACTCCGTTTTACACTATCACGAACGCGATCCGCACCCCGGCGCAAACGCCTCGCTCAAGATCACACACGACCTCTATCTGCGGATGATCGTCGGGAAAGCCGGTCTCAAGGACACGCTTTTTTCGGACGACTTGAAAGTCGAGGGAAGCCGGCTCGACTTGTTGAGCTTTTTCCGCCTCTTCGACAAACCCAAAGGCACGTTCAACATCGTGACCCCGTAGATGCAATCCCCTGTGTTGGAAAACCCACGCTTCGCAGCTGTCATCGTCCTCGTGGCTGTGGCCGCGTGCACCGAGGCATCGAGCACGTGCCCCCAGGCGCAAGGGCTCATCGGTGACGGTATCGCACGGTTCAGCCCCGCAGACGTCGCCTGCGAAACGTTGCCTGTCTCGATGGCATTCGCCGAGCCCAAGCTGACTCGAGGCCGCATACCAGGAAACTGGCCCAACACCCCCACGTTTTCGAAGCTAGGCGATGGGTTTGGAGCGGCGATCGCAATCGAAGAAGGCACGAGCCTTTACGGAACCGGCGAAATTGCCGGTCCTCTCTTACGAAATGGCTCGGTGACGGAGGTTTGGACCGAGCAACCGTTTCGGGAGAACCCTCCGGAGGGATCGTCTTTGTTCGAGTATGACGACCAGCTCCCGAATCTCTATCAGGCGCACCCGTGGGTTCTCGCCGTCCGTCCCGACGGATCCTCGTTTGGCGTGCTGGCAGATACGACGTATCGCACCCGCGTGGATCTCACCAAAGGCATCGGCTTTTCCGCCCCAGTGCCTTTCCCGGTGATCGTGATCCAAGGAGAGTCTCCCCAGGAGGTGCTCACCAAGTTGAGCGGAATGACCGGAACCATCGAGCTTCCACCCATTTGGGCGCTCGGTTATCAACAAGCACGCTGGTCGTACGTCCCTGACACCCGCATCATCGAAATCGCCGACGAGTTCCGCGCCCGGTCGATTCCATGCGACGTGCTTTGGGCCGACATCGACTACATGGACGGGTTCCGAATCTTCACCTTCGACGAGATGCTGTTTCCGGACCCACACGGACTGAACGACTACTTGCACGACAATGGATTCAAATCGGTGTGGATTCTGGATCCGGGCGTGAAGGTCGATCCGGGGTACTTCGTATACGACGAGGGGCTCGTGGATGACCATTTCCTACGCGGGTCCGATGGAGAGATCTTCGTCGCAGGGAGCTGGCCCGGGGACTCGGTCTGGCCCGACTACACGAGCCCAGACACCCGTCAGTGGTGGCAACGCTACATCGCCGGATTCCTCGAAAACGGCATGGACGGGCTTTGGATCGACCTCGACGAGCCGTCGATTGTGGTTCCCCCCGGAGCCTCGTTTCCCGACGATCTGATCCACAAGGGCGGCCAAGACCTTCCGCCAGACACTCACGCCCGCTACCACAACGTCTATGGACTGCTGATGGCACGCGCCACCTACGACGGGATGAAGGCCGCGCGCCCGGAGCGCCGCCCATTCTTGCTGTCGCGCTCGAACTACATCGGCGGACAACGGTACGCTGCGATGTGGACCGGAGACAACTCCGCGACCTGGGATCATCTCTACTGGTCGGTGACGATGACGCTCAACATGGGGCTGTCGGGACAGCCGTTCGCAGGACCGGATATCGGTGGCTTCTGGGGCGCACCGAGCCCCGACCTGTATGCGCACTGGATCGGCGTTGGTGCGCTCTTCCCTTTCAGCCGTACCCACACGATGCGATTTTCACCGGATCAAGAGCCATGGTCGTTCGGACCCGAGGTGGAAGCCGTCTCGCGGTTGGCAATCGAACGCCGGTATCGAATGCTGCCGTACCTCTACACTCTGTTTCGCGAGGCGTCCGTCGACGGATTACCGGTATGGCGTCCGGTGTTCTTCGCGGACCCTGCGAATCTGTCGCTCCGGAGCGAAGACCATGCGTTCTTGATCGGCGCCGACGTCTTGGTCTTGCCCCGTTTGACGGACGGCGATGCACACGTCTTCCAAACGCCTTCGGAAATCTGGCGCGAGATCACGCTGGTCGGTGAGGACACTGCGCAGATGCCGGAGCTCCCAGTCCTCAAGATCCGAGGAGGTGCCATCGTCCCCTTGGGCCGGATCGTGCAGAGCACCGCCCAGGCGCAGCTCGAGCCGCTGACCCTATTGGTATCGCTCGATATCGAAGGGCGAGCCCTGGGGTCGCTCTACGAGGACGACGGCGATGGCTACGGCTATCGACAAGGAGATTACCTCCTCACCAGCTATGAGGCTGAACGAGTAGGCGACGCGGTCGAGCTTCGCATCGCCTCGGAGGAAGGATCGCGGCCCAGACCCGAGCGCACGATCGAGGTGATCGTGGTAACGGACAGCGGCAACTTTCAGCAAATGGGACCTGAAACCTCCACCATCGTCGTCCCTCTGCAGTGAGTGCTAGACTCCGCGAGGTCAACGGCGAAACCGGTGAAATTCGTCTGGAAGGTCAAGGAGTCGCTTCATGAAGGAAATACCGAAAGCATTTGCTGATATTCTAAAAAAGCCCTCGTTCGCACATCTGTCGACGCTGATGGCGGATGGTGGCCCGCAGTCGAGCCCCGTATGGATAGACACGGATGGGTCTCAGCTGGTCGTCAACTCGGCAGAGGGCCGCGTGAAAGACCGGAACATACGCCGGGATCCTCGCGTAGCCATCTCGGTGGCCGACCCGGAAAACCCCTACCGGTGCTTGATGATTCGAGGCCGCGTGTCGAAGATCACCAAAGATGGAGCGGACGAGCACATCAACCGAATGGCAAAGAAGTACATGGGTGTCGACGAGTACCCTTTTCGCCAACCTGGCGAAGTGCGGGTCCTGTACTACATCGATCCGGAGAGTGTCGCGACGATGGGCTGACGGAGCCTTCGTGAGCCACTACTTCCGCGCGAGCTCTGCCCAGAAAATCCCACGAAAGTCACCCGCCGCATAGCCCGTAGCCCGATCGTTGGGATACAGCTCCTCGAGCTTCGCCTGAACATCGGGCGCCAGGTGGGCGCCGTGGCAGGTCACGCACAGAGGCTGTACGAAAATCGGCTCGACATAGCCCACGGTGTTTGCGTCGATTAGAACCGCCGCGGGCTCGCGTTGGTCAGGATGGTTTTCGTATTGGTCCAGAAACGGTTTCATCCAGGGTTTCGGCGCATTGGATGGGTTGCGCAACTTGTCGCTGCTGCGACCCACTTTCACGGTCGGCGAGCCAGCTCGTTCGGCCAGCTCTGGCGCCTTGACTTGGCAGACTGAAATTGCTTGGACAGGCCCCTCCTGCAGACCCGCGACGAGCGCCTCCTTGAGCTGTTTCTTGAAGGGCCCCACAGCTTCGGCGCCTGCGACCTTCCACTTGGACTCATCGATCTTCGAGCGTTGGCAGGCCAACGTCAATGAGAGCAGCATGAACACGACTGCGACACGCAACATATCTCCCTGCTTACTGCCTAGAGGGGGCGGGAATCAAGCCGACGCGGATCCGCGCCAATGTCACAAACCGGCTTTCGCCAGGACGCGGCGTTAGGATGCTCTCATGTCAGCTCTCATCGCCGCTTCGTTGATCGTGTTCGCGGCTCTCTGGCCGGGGGTGGCCAGCGCGCATTTGGATTTGACCATGCCCACCTCCAGGTATGGCCCCGACGTGCTCAAGACCGGCCCATGCGGTGTCAGCGGCGGTCAGCGCACGGACAATGTCTCGTATTTCGAGCCCGGTCAGACCATCGAAGTGCGCTGGCAAGAATACATCGACCACCCTGCCCATTACCGGATCGCGTTCGACCAGGATGGCGATGATGATTTCGTCGACCCCGCAACGATGATGGAGCTCTACTCGAACGATGCCGTGCTTCTGGATGGAATCGCCGACAAAGGACCTGGCGAGCGGGATTATGTCGCAACCGTCACCCTGCCTGACGTCACCTGCGACAACTGCACCTTGCAAGTGATCCAGGTGATGTACGACAAGCCGCCATATACGACACCGGGGAACGACATCTACTATCAATGCGCCGACCTCGTCTTGCGCGTAGGCGGCGCACCGGATGCTGGCCTTGGAATCGACGCCGGCACTACCAGCAACGGCGGCACTGGATGCCAAGCGGGAGCCGGGGACGTACGCGGGCTCGGGCTCTTTCCGATCTTGCTTCTTCTTTGGGCGCGGCGTCTTGCCGCTAGGGCGGGATCGCACGTATAGAGCTTTCACATGCGCATCGCCGACTTGTACACGTCTGGGCGGGGCCCCGTTTTGTCCCTCGAGTTTTTCACGCCCAAGAATACCGCTGGTCGGCAGGGGTTGTTTCGCGCGATTGAGCGTCTTCAGACGATCGAGCCGGGCTTCGTTTCGATCACCTGCGGGGCGGCGGGCACGACCCGCGAACGAACCGCAGATCTGGCCATCGAAGTTCAAGAGAAATTCGGAATCCCCACGATGGCGCACTTGGTGTGTACGGGCACGACCAAGTCCGAGCTCGACGCGACGCTGCGCTACATGCAGGCCCGCGGCATCCACAACATCTTGGCGTTACGGGGCGATCCACCCAGGGGCGATGAGCACTGGAGGCCGGTAGAAGGCGGATTTCGTTACGCAAGCGAGCTGACCGCATTCGTTCAGGCCGGATTTTCCCTCGGGATTGGCGGCGCCTGCTATCCCGAAAAGCACCACGAAGCCCCGAGCCTCGAAGCCGACATCCGAAACCTCAAGCGCAAGGTCGAGGCAGGCGCAGAGTTCTTGATCACCCAGCTTTTTTTCGACAATGACAAGTACTGGCGCTTCGTGGAGGCAGTTCGCGCCGAAGGCATCCACGTTCCCATCGTGCCAGGAATCATGCCGCTGCTGAGCCTCGCGAATCTGCAGCGCATCGCTTCCCTTTCGCCTGGCACCACGATCCCGCGATCCCTCGAAGCCGCACTTCGCGATGCAGGCGACGATGACGAGGCTGGTCTGCGGGCGGGGGTCGACTTCGCCGCCGAGCAGTGCCGAGATCTGCTCAGGGGGGGCGCCCCCGGGTTGCACTTCTACACCCTCAATCGCTCCAAAGCCACGCTTCGAACCGTCGCCCAGCTCCGACGGACGGGCGATGCATGAGGGAAGTTTCAGACGCCGCGAATTAGGGCCAACGAAACTCCAGAGCCCACCATGAGAAGGCCGATGCAGATGATCACGAAGCCGAAACCGCCTATGTAGCACCAGGCCATCACACCCGCGCGCTCGTCCTCGTGAAGGAGCGCGTTGAAGCGCAGCGGCCGCCAATACCAGCCCCGGGGCAGCTCACCTCGGGGTCCTAACGTTTGATAGAGCCGGAGATGGTAGACGAAGCCCGTCGGCACGCCCACCACGAACCCGACTGCTGTGACCCAAATACCGGCATGATAGAGGGTTTCCCAGGGAGCAAACCAGAGTCCGCTCAGCATGCACATCAGCGCGGTGATCGCGACGACGATGCCGAGCTCACGCACCGTAGGTGCTCCCAAACGTCATGGACGGATAGGCTCCGGCCGGGTCTTCGCACATAGGTCGAGATTGCGCACATTGTCCTGATCATAGGGATCGAGCGCAAAAGCCCGCTCGAAGGCGCGGCAAGCCCTTGCGACCTGGCCGAGCTCGAAGGTGACGATCCCGAGTACGCGTTGGTTGTGCGACGTATCGGGTTGAAGCCGCACGGCCTCCTCCGCCGTCCGTAGCGCATCTTCGCGATCGCCTCGTTTCAGGTACAGCAGCGCAAGGTTCGCGTACGCTTTGTGGGCCTCGGGGACGGACGCAGCTCGCCGCATGGTCTCGATGGCCGCATCGAGCTTGCCCTCCGAAGCGAGAAGAAGGCCTTGTCGATGGAGGAGCTGCCAGTCACCGGGCGATCGCGCGAGCCCCTGATGCGTATCAGTCCAGGCTTGCTCGAGGTCCCCCCGATCGGAGGCCAAGGAAGCGAGCTCATCCCACGCCCCCGCATTGCTCGGATCGACGCGAACAGCGTTCTCGTAGAGCCGCTCCGTGCTCGACCACACGGGTGTCTGGACGAGGGTCCATGCGCAGCCGACGGCGACCGCAGCAATGCTGAGAGGCGCGGATGCAGTCGTTGGAAGCTTCATCAGCAGCACGCCGAAGGCGAGAAGCAGCCCGAGGCCCGGCAACAAAAGATACCGATCCGCTGCATAGTTCTGAACTGGCACGAGCAAGTGGCTGACCGGCGCCAAGAACACGAACCACCATGCGATGCCAAACGTTGCGGTGTTGCGCTTCGACCGGTCGATCAGAGCCCAACACACCGCCGCGAGCCCGGCCGCAGCGGCGATCGCCCCAGGCAGCCAACGTCCGAGCGCAACCTCTCCGGGCTCGACCGGATACTCGATCGCATACGGACCGACGTAGGCCATCAACTTCAGGTACTGGGTATGCGCCTGAAAGAAGAGGAGGAGCGTATCGGTGAATCCTGCTCCGTGGTACGGAACGATCACGCCGAGGGAGCGCGATACCCACACGTTTGGAACGAACGCCAGCAAACCGGACATCGCATATGCGAGGACGAGAAGCGCTTTGTGTCTGCGTTCGATCGGCGAATCGAGCCACAGCACGACGAGCACGAGCGCTCCTACGCCAGCGATGGTGAGCGCTTTGGACCCAACCGCCAATAGGAAGAGGCCGCATGCCATGAGGGCGCGCCCGAGCCCGCCTCGGCGGAGGTACGACGTCGCCGCGAGCAGCGAGCCCGAAACGAAAAACGCGCCAAGCGCACCCTTTCGCTCCGAGAGCCACGCCACGACCTCTACATGGGCAGGATGTGTTGCGAACAGAATGCCGGTCAGCCACGCCAGCGGCCGGCTCTCGGACAAAACGAGCACCAAGGACGCGAGCAAGGCGCACGTGCCTCCGTAGAGGAGCACCTGAGTGAGATGCTGTCCGCCCACCCAGTCTCCGTAGAGCGCATAGTCGAGCATCACCGACAGGTCCCGCACCGGCAGATATTCGGCGCCCAGCCGATATCGCTGCTCCCAGGAAAAGTCGGTCAGAATCCGCCAAACCGATTCTGCGCTCGGCTGGTGCAGAAGCAGATTGTCGCGGATGAGCCAAGGATCATCACGAAGGACGAACCCGTACGGGATCGTGCGCAAGTACAGTGCCAGTCCTAGGAGACCCACCCAGGCCGGATGGAGGCGCTCCCACAACCTGGCTCCCCGTGTCGTCACCGGCGCCGACACTACCGCCGAACTCGCTCTAGCGACAGTCTTCGACAGTGAGCATGGATTCTGCGTTGCGAAGATCGTCACGGTCTTGGGCGCGTGAAAAGACCGGAGGGCTTCCGATGGGCGCGGCGACGGTTCGGCGCTGACCGCCTTCGAATGCATCTCCGGTCCAGACATCGTACCAGGTGCCTTCGGGGAAGTAGACGGAACGGGACGTGGCTCCCTTCTCCGTCACGGGAGCGACGAGCAGCGAATCGCCGATCATGAACTGGTCGCTGATGTTCCACGTTTCCCGGTCATCGGGAAAGACCAGCATGAGGTGGCGGAGGATCGGGGCTCCGCTGGTCTCGGCTTCGGCCGCAAGCATCATGAAGTCGTTCATCAGCGCGCAATGGACGAACGCGAACCTGCGGAAGTGCGCCGTGGTCTCCGCGTCCGTGTTCCATCGCCAGTTGTTCACCTTGTCCGCACCGTCGTGGGTGCGCATGATCGGCGTGAACGCCCCGAGCTCGGTCCAGCGCTCGAACAGCTCCTTGGTGCTAGGGCCATCGCCGCGTGCGAAGCCGGCGATGTCGTGTGTCACGAACGGCTGCCCGGCCAAACCGAGATTCAACATGGCGGGGACCACGGTCGGCAGCCCATCGAGCTCGCCCCAACTGGTTTGTTGGTCTCCAACCCAGTGAATCTGCGCCACCCGCTGTACGCCCGTGAAGCCGGAACGCGCGAAGCTGACCCAGTCGCCGTCCGGCCGAACACCCTCCAGTGCTTCTCGCGAAGCGCGATGCCAGTCGATTGGAAACGTGTTGCGGCGCTCGATGGGGTTGCTGCCGTCCTGGGGCGCCGAATCCACCGGAACCCACTCGCCAAAATCTGCCATCCAGCCGTCTACGTCGTAGGTGCGGACGACGTCCTTCAGAGAGTCGGCAATGAAGTCCAAGGTACCAGGGTTCGAGAAGTCGGGATGTGCGTCGGCCTGGGGAATGTTTGGCACGATGATGTCTCTATACGTTTCTCCCATCCGGTTCTTGAGCAGAAGGCCCATCTCTTGCATGGGATTGAACCGCCAAGCAAAGCGCGTCGGGTCGTCTTCCGCTGCGACGCTGTCGGGGTAGACGATGAATGGATTCACATAGGCGAGAAACTTGTACCCCGCCGCATGAAACGCCGACACCATGGACGCGAAGCTCGGATAGAGCGCCTCGTCGGCCTGCCAGATGTACTGAACGCCAAAGCCGCCGTCGAAATTCATCCGAATCCCGCCCCAGTCCTGCACCCAAAACGCGGCCGTGGGAACGCCGGCGGCTTCGAGTTGCGCGCGCTCGGACTCCACGGCATCGCGGCCTCCCTGCGCGGCCATCCACAGGTTGTATGCCCATGGCGGCGGTTGCGTCGGCCGGCCCACCAGGTCGCCGAGCTGCCGAATCACGTCGAGACCCGTGGGGCCATGGAACACGCGCCACTGGACGGGAGCCCCGCTGATGACCTCGATCCAGGCGATGTCCTCGTCAGATGTGCACAGATCCACGTCCACGCGGCGCGTCGTGCTGAAGAGCGCTCCGAAACCGCGCGCATCGATGTAATAGGGCATCGGGAAATAGGTGGTGTGCTCATTGCCGATCGATGCGCCCGGCCCTCCATCACGGCCGTTTCCCTGTTCGTTGACGAGGAGCTGGAATCTCTCGCCCCGCTGATTGGTTGCGTTGTACTGCTCCCCAAACCCGTGAAAAGTGCCTTCCGCATCGCAGCGAATGCCGACCGCAATCGAATCTGCGGCGGGACCGACGAGCTCGAGGCGGAATTCGGTCACCTGGTCATCGAGGGGAGCCGCGGTCAACGTGGCCTTGCGGGAGCTGCGGCTCGCATACTCGACTCGGACCCCGGCGCCTTCGCTGTGCACTGATACCACGGACAGCGGGTCGAAAACTTGACCCGTGCGCTCGAATGTAATCGTGCCGACGCCGAGAGGTCGTTCGTTGAAGTTGCGTGCGACCGGGCCGGTAGGTGCCAGCGCGAACAGCACCTTTTCGCCGACGACGACCTCTACGGTCCCATCGTCCTCGGCCACGACCCGGGCGTCTCCCAACCCCGAAGAGCTCTCGCCGCATCCCCCAATTGCGATTGCCGAGGCGAGCCCCAAGCAAATCAGCCGAATCCGTCCCATCTCTCCGCTCCTATCCAAGAATGGACCGGATAATCGAAGGAATCGAGGGGGTCCGCAAGCCGACGTCTTCGTACTCAGGGAAGCGACGAAATGCGAATCCGGCCCCAGGCGGGCTCGGTGAGGCTTCCGATGTAGAGCCAATCGCCAGCCTGCTCGGCGCTGGTGGTCTTGGAGAAGTTGCTCCCGTTCGCGTCCTGAAGGTTGTAAACGACCTCGCCGCTCTCATCGAGCCCCAAGACGAAGGGGTGACGCTCGGGCTTCGGCTGCAACGCGGCCGGAATACGATAGATGACCTTGCGTAACCACGGTTTCGGTCCGGCCTCGTCCAGCAAGGCGTTGCGTGGCGCGTAGAGCGCTAGCCAGAAGATCCCGTCCTTACCGGTCGAAATTCCATCAGGAAACCCAGGCAAATTGTCGACGAATATCTCCACTTCGCCCTGCCGGGGGCCCCTCACATACACCCGCTTCGTACGGTAGCGCATCGTTTCGTTGACCAGCACATAGGTGTCATCGGGAGCCACCGCGACCCCGTTGGCAAAATGGAGCCCGGTTAAGACGACCGAGCACTCGGCCGTTCCGAGATCGTGCTTCAACAATCGGCCGTTGGGCGCGTTTTCAAGCGCCTCGTTCATCACGTGTTCGTGGTTCCATTTGTACGACGCGTCGGAAAACCAAGCGACGTTCTGGGAATCGACATCGACGTCATCCGTGAAACCAAACGGTTGATCTCCGGCCTCGGTGCAGAGCACTTTGATGCTGCCGCTCGGATCGATCGAAAGCAGACCGGCCACGGCGTCGGCGACGATCAAGTTGCCATCGTTGTCGAAGTCCAAGCCCAGGGGTCGCCCTCCCGTGTCCGCAAACAGGTCGGGGTGCAAGCCGTCTGGGGCGTATCGGAGAATGAATCCTTCCTCTACCCCGACGTACACCCGTCCCTGCGCATCGACGGCTACATCCTCGGGACCATGGCTGTCCGGCGTCGCAAAGAGCTCCATGCCGGCGAGCACCTCGTTGGGTGCCAAGCTCCCCTCGAGCGCAGGGACAGGATGCGGTTGCCACGATACCGGCTCGATCGGCACGGGCCACAAGAACAGATAAAGCAACACGAGCACCAGCGCCGCACCGAACCCAATGGCAACCTTCTTCACAATCATGCCTCCCAAAACCACCGAAGCCGTCGCACCGCCGACCCGGCGGCATCGAGCTCCGCAACGAATGCCGCCTCTCGTGAGCGGCCGCCCCATCCGAGGGACGCGAGCCCCGAGACGGTCTGGCCCGAAGCCAGCAGATCATGCACTTCGAGAGCCGTGCATCCCTCGGCGAAGCTCGTGAGCGAAGCCGTCGTCGCGCCCGGCAGCTCCGCCACGGCGTCGGCTGCAAGGGACCGGCCGCCCCCCTGGTCGATCTCGGCCGCGAGTCGCTCGATCAGCTCCTTGCCCTTGCGACCGACACCCTGCTGGGATGCTTGGAAATAGGTCAGAAGCCATTTGGGTCCAAACGCGCGCAACATACTCCAGTTCATCACGGCGATCGTGCGCATTCCGAGGAGCCCTTGGCTCATCAAGATGCGGGTCATGCGGTTGAGCTCCCAGTGTGCCTGCATCCTCCCGATGGCGAGGCCGCCGTCTCGATCGGTGACGATTTCATAGAGCAGGTTCGCCGGGACCTTCATCTTGAGGCCCGTTTTCAGGTTCGTGGTATGAATGTCGACCGCGCGAAACACGTGCATGTCCGAGACGATGTCGCGCCGTATCACCATCTCGATTTGGCTGGGTGCGATGAACGCTTCGTAAAATCGGCCGAGCTCGTCACCCCGGCGGCTCGGGCGCCTTCCCTTGTGTGAGGCGGGTGTGCCGACGGGGTCTTCGAGGATCGCATCGGCCGAATACAGCGCGAGCCAGCGCTCCTTGTCGTGCTGCCCGGCGATTTCTGGCGACGCCTTCGCGAGGTCGAGCAGGGTTTGACGGTCCGGTCGGGCCGAGGCGCTTCGCACAGAGGGCTCCATCATGAGCGTGGGTTCTACCACACCGGGAGCGACGGCCTAGTCCGGTTTTTCGGATTTATCGGGAGATCGATCGGGCTTCGGCTCTTCCTTGGGCGGCACTACGTGGTTGACCAGCCCCATGATGGTCACCGCGAGCAAATCCTCGTCGGCCTTTCCGATCGGACAGAGGTGCTTGCCGAGGTAGTCACAGGCTTTGGCTCGCCACTGGTCCGGGTCTTCGACGTACTTTCCTTCCCGCGTGTACCACTGCCCCTTCGGAGTCCGCGCCAGCATCCCGTTGGCGTACTCCCACTTGCCAAGCGCGCTCTTCGCCCTCGCTCCACTGGGATAAAACCACTCCCCGCTCCTGCTTTTGGCGATCCGGCCGTTTGGGTGGTTGATCTCGAGATAGCCGCGCACGATCGGCCGCCCGTTCGACCACGTCGTCGTGGGTTGGCGGGTCACCCGGTATCCCACGTAGGGAGCGCACACCTCTCGGCGAAGCTGTGATAGGTCCCGCCGTTCCTCGGTGCTGAGGCCTCGTTTGTAACGGCTCGCCTCTTCGTCGAGTCGCGCCAAAAAATCCATGATGGTGAGCTCCTCGCAGGTCGGAGATGCCATGAGCGTTCGCTGCGCGGCGGCTCCGTTTGCGCACCCGAAGGCGACGAGGACCAGGCTTGCCCATGAGGGCAGCATCATGGGATCACGGGCGCCTCGCATCGCCCTACTCGCTTCCTGCAAGCCCGCGCGGACCCCGTGCGCTCCTCTTACGCAGCCGATTGGCCTCGGCGAACCTGCGCTCGGCCCATTGGCTGAGCTGCCGATGGGCGCTTTCCGCCCCTTTGCCGCCATTTCGTTGCACGTAGGTCCCATCGGGCTGCATGTCCCAAGCGCTGCGTTGATCGTTCAACAACACGTCGAAGATCGTGCGAAGCTCTTGCTGCAGCGGCTCGGGTTCCACGGGTGCGAGCACCTCGACGCGGCTCACCAAGTTACGGGTCATGCAGTCGGCCGAGCCGATGTAGTATTCATCCTGCCCCCCGTTGTGAAAATAGTAGATTCGCGAGTGCTCGAGAAAGCGCCCGACGATACTGATGACCTTGATGTTGTCCGAAACACCTGGAACACCCGGACGAAGGCGGCACGAATCGCGCACGATCAGGTCGATGTGCACACCGGCCTGAGACGCTTCGTAGAGCGCTCGTGTGATATCGACGTCTTCCAAGGCATTGGTCTTGATTTGAATGAGACCCTTTTTGCCTTCTCCCACGCGACGAACCTCTCTTCGAATCTTGCGTAGCAAAGCAGGCTTCAAAATCTTCGGCGCTGGCAGCAGTTTCTTGTAGCTCCGGCTGGGCTTGTAGCCGGTGGTGAGATAGTTGAAGAGCTCGGTTGCGTCGCGGCCGATGTCCGGGTCGCAGGTGAGGAGACCGATGTCCGAATAGAGCTTGGCCGTCTCTTCGTGATAGTTGCCCGTGCCGATGTGCACGTATCGGCGCAGTCCGTTGTGATCCTGCCTGACTACCAAAATGACTTTGCAATGCGTCTTGAGCCCGACCACCCCATAGGTGACGTGAATTCCGGCCTGCTCCAGCTTGGCAGCCCAGTTGATGTTGGCTTCCTCGTCGAAGCGGGCTTTGAGCTCGACGACGACAGCCACTTGCTTCCCATTGAGCGCAGCATTGACGAGATGCTGAATGACGCGGGACTTCGAGGATGTCCGGTAGAGCGTCATCTTGATCGCTCGCACCTTCGGGTCCTCGCTCGCTTCGCGCAGGAAGCGTTCCACCGAGGTGCCAAACGCTTCGTATGGATGGTGGACTAGAAGGGCGCCCTGATCGCGGATGGCGTGGAAGATGTTGCTTCGGCCCACGAAAATGGGGGTGTCGACCGGCCGGTGATCTGGGTCGCGGTGCTCTGGGATGTCGAGCGACGCCAGCTCGAACAGATCGGCAAGCCCGAGAAATCCCTCCACCTCGAAGACATCGGCCTGCTCGTCGAGGCCGAGCTCCGCGGCGAGCCGGCCGCGGTGAGTCGAGTCGATGCCGCGCGCCACCTGAAGTCGAACGATCGGTGCGAACTTGCGCTCTCGAAGCTCCGACTCGATGAGGGCGAGCAGGTCGTCGGCCTTGTCTTCGTCGCCTTCGACATCCGCGTTTCGAGTGACGCGGAAAAGCTCGATCCGGTCGATGACCATCCCCGGAAACAGGAGATCGAGATTGTTGGCCATGATCCCTTCGAGTGGGACGAATACGAGCGAATCACGAACCCGGACGAACCTCGGAACCCCAGCACCAAGCGGTACCTTGACGCGTGCCAACAGCGGAGCCGGGTCATTCGGGTAGTGGAGCGAGACGAGCAGATTGAGCGACAGGTTGGAGACGAACGGAAAAGGATGCGCCGGATCCATCGCCTGCGGCGTCACCAGCGGAAAGATGTTTTCGAGGTAGTGATCGCGAAGCCAGCGCTGGTCGTCGGGGGATAGCGTAGTATAGCCAGCCACCTCGATGTCGGCATTGTCGAGCCGCTTTCGGAGATCGTCCCAGAGGCGCTGCTGCTCTATGGTGATCGAGCGAATCACCTCATGGCACTCCTGGATCTGCTGAATGGGAGTGCGTCCGTCGACCGTGAGCTTGTGGACGCCTGCGGCGACCTGCTGCTTGAGGCCCCCAATTCGCTTCATGAAGAACTCGTCGAGGATCGACGCGGTGATGGCGAGGAACTTCACCCGCTCGAGCAAAGGTGTGCGCTTGTCCTCGGCCTCATGGAGCACCCTCTTCACGAACGCGAGCCAGGTGAGCTCGCGGTTGAGGTAGTACTGCGGAGAATCCAAATCGACGGGTGCCGCCGGCGGCGCCGCGCGCTTGTCTTCCTTTGGAGCTGGGAGGGCTTCCTGCGGGCTTCCGTTGGTGGTAGGAGTCGAGGACATCGCGCGATTTCCGGGAATTGCCAGTGTAGCGCGTAGCTCTGGGTGGGATCTAGGTGTGAATTGCGCATCATGGCGCTTGTCACTAGCCTTGTTGCCCCTGGACGACTGAGCACTCGCCCGTCGGGGATCCCCGTGACAACGAAATCAGACCAGCTCGCGCCACGCAGAAGGCCTAGCCAGGAACGCTCGCGCGACCGCGTCGAACGCATTCTCGATGCCACGGCCGTGCTCCTCGGCGACACGCCCGTCGACAAGATCACCACTGCAGCGATTGCCGAAAAAGCGGGCGTGCCCATCGGATCCGTCTACCAGTATTTTCCAAACAAGCTCTCCGTGCTCGCCGAGCTCGCACGGCGCGTCATGGAAGAGGTCGATCTCAAGACAGCAAGCCTCATTGCAGAGGATTTTGGTGTTCTTCCCTGGGGTGAGGCGATCGACCGCGCAATCGACGCGACGATGCAAGGCTATTCCGAGCAGCCGGGCTACGCCCAGCTCTTGCTGAGCATTCGACCGACGCCGGAGTTTGGCGCCATCACCGACGAGTCGAACGAGCGCGTGGCGGCGATGCTCGCGTTTCATCCGGCCCTACAGGCGTTGATCCCGCCGGAGCGCATTCAGCTCGTCACGCAAGCTGCGATCAAGGCCGTCAATGCGCTGCAAGACTGGGCACTGGCGGTCGACGACCCCGATCTCGCGAATCAAATCATCGCCGAGATGAAGACGCTGCTGAAGGGATATCTGGCGGTTTATCTGGAGAAGGCGGGGATCAAGGCATAGAAATCCAGGTAAATGCAGGTACTTACGAAAATTCGACAAATTGTGAGGTAAGCTCACTTTTCAACGCTTCACTTTGGTGTTAGATCGCGCCACTCTCGCGCTTTGGAGGAGGAACTCGTTCATGAATTTCAGGATACTTATCAGTGTGACCTTCGCAGCCGCCATCGCGGTCGTGGGTTGCGGTAGCGACAACGGCAATGGCGGCGGCACTGGTGGAACCGGCGGCGCGGGCGGAAGCGGTGGCGGCATGGGCGGGACCGGCGGAGGCACTGGTGGCAGTGGCGGCGCACAAGGCGTTTGCCAGACTGGCTACGGCGGGTTCCCCGCGGCCGATTGTGAAAACTTGCCTGACTTGACCAGCTACGCAGTCGGCGACTTTTACGACGTGCCTGAGACGGCCACCGACGATTGCACCACGACGTTCGAAGGCGCGGCGAACAATTCGAACGAGCTCAACACGATCCTCGATGCCGCGAACATCGGCGACGTGATCTGCATCGCGGCAGGCACCTATGAAATGGAAGCCACCATCACCATCGCGGCCGTGCCGAATCTCACACTGAAGGGCGTGGGCGCCTCACCCGACGCTACCGTGCTGAACTTCGGCGGGCCCGGAACGGGCAAGGGAATTCTCGTCCAGCAAGACAACGTCACCATCGAGAACATGTGGGTGAAGAACACCGGCGACAACGCGGTGCAACAGGAAGAAGTCACCGGCTCGGTGTTCCGCAAGGTGCACGTCAGCTGGGACATCAACGAGAACATGTCGGACAACGGTGCGTACGGCCTCTATCCGACCGACTGCCATGCAACCCTCGTCGAGTACAACCAAATCCAAGGGGCATCCGATGCTGGGATTTACGTTGGAAAGTGCGGCTGGGGCGACGACACCACGGATGGTGGAATCGTGCGCTACAACGTCGTGCACGAAAACGTCTTGGGGCTGGAGGTCGAGAACAGCCTCGATGTCGTGGCTCATGACAACACGATGGTAAACAACGCAGCGGGCTTGCTCTCCTTGCAGCAACCCATCTCACCAGAAAAGCCATCCAACATGAACATTGTCTGGTACAGAAACGACAGCTACTGCAACAATCATCCGAACTTCGCCGCTACCGGCGTGGCGCAGATTGCACCCCCGGGCTCGGGCGCCATCATCTACAGCGGCAACGGGCAGGAGCTCTGCAACAACAACATCCAGGGCAACATCACGGGCGGTTTCCTGGTCATCAGCAACTACCTGGTGTGTCAAGTCGACCCGCCCACCGATTGCAACCGCCCCGAAGGATACATTCCCTATCCGATCAACATCTACCTCCACGACAACTACTACGCTGACAATGGGACGAGCCCACAAGGTGACTTCGCCGCGTTGTTCCTGGCGCTCGGCATCGGAACGACCGAAAACCCCGTCGAGAACGTATTCTGGGACGGCTATATCTACCCGGATGCCCCGGATGGAGATCCCGGAATCTGCTTGGGCGCCGACAACACCGCCTCGTACCGCGACATGACCAACAACCAATGCCAGGAAGTGACTGGCGGAGACCTGCTTGGCGTGATCATGTGCGCACAGGACAACACCACCACCAGCACGGCGGGACGCCTGTGCGACGCACCCCTCTAAAACCAGAACCCTGAAAGGGCGGGCAAAGAGCAAATGACGAGCAGACTTAACTTAGTGTTTCTCCTTCTCCTCGGCCTGGCCGTAGGCTGCGGCGACTCCTCCGGTACCGGCGGTACCGGAGGAGCCGGCGGCGAGGGAGGCACCGGGGGTTCCGCTGGCACTGGCGGCTCCGCAGGCACCGGGGGTTCCGCTGGCACTGGTGGCTCTGGGGGTCAGGGCGGGTCGGCGGGAACCGGCGGGACCGGCGGCCAAGCCTTCGTCGTCCCCGAGCTCCTATCCGAATGGGGGCTTTTCGACGACATCCGCTTGCAGATTCCGGCAGAGGGTGTGGTCCCCTTTGACGTCACATCACCATTGTTCACCGACTACACCGTCAAGCACCGGTTCGTGACCCTCACCGAAGGCGGCCAGATCGAGTACTTCAACGACAGTCGACGCTGGTTGAGCCCGGTGGGCACCATTTACATCAAGACATTCGCCTATCCGCCGAACAAGGCCACGGATCCCCCGCAGACCCTGGAGCAGCTCATCGAAACACGGCTCTTGGTGCACGTTGCGGCCAAAGACGACCGAGTCGGCTGTCTCGGTGACGATTCCTGCTGGAACGTCCACGTGTACGTCTACAACGAAGATCAAAGCGATGCGGTCCTGGAAACGGGTGGAGTCACGAAATCGGTCACCTTCACCGATCCGCTCAACGACCAGCAAGTCACCATCGAAAACTACACCGTTCCGTCCAACGGCAATTGTCGCCAGTGCCACAGGCGGCCACCCGAGACGCGGACCCTCGGACCCTCTGCCGGCATGCTCAACCGCGGCAACGACTATCAGGGCACGCCCGTGGACAACCAGATCGACGAGCTCTTCGGCCTCGGATGGCTGGCTCCGGAGCCACCACCAGTCGACGAGCGCACCACCTACCCAAATCCGGTGCTGCTCGCCGACGAGTGCTCGATGCTACCCGCAGACTCGCAAGAACAAGCCCTCTGTTACCACGAGGCCGCTCGCTCGTACCTCAACATGAACTGCTCGCATTGCCACGCACCCGACGGGGAGCTCCAGGATCAGGGGCTGTTTCTGGACTGGGCCAACATGACCCCTGAGGACGCTACCTTCGAACGGTTCGACACCTGGGGTGTCTGCAGGACGCCGACTTCGGCGGGCAATCTGACCGACCAGTGTAAGACGAAGCCCGTGGACATCTGGCCTGGCGATCCCGACCGGTCGCTTCTCCTTTGCCGGCTCCTTTCGACCACGCCAGGCGAAATGATGCCAACGCTCGGACGAACCGTGGTGGACGAACCCGCGACGGCGATCATCCGTAGGTGGATCGAGCTCTTGCCGACGGCCTTCCCGGAGATCCCGACGTGCGGCGCGGCGGCCACAAACTGAGCGGTCAGGCGCTGGCGCTCTTGATCCTAGCCCTGCTCGTCGCCTCGTGCGGCGAGTCGGCTGGATCGGACGACGCCGCTGCGACTCCCTGGCCGCTGACTCCTTTTCCATCTCTGCCAGATGTCATGAAGAACGTGCCGGCAGCGCGCATCGAGCTCGGACATTTGCTCTTCTATGACCCGATTTTGTCCATTGATCAGCAAACGTCGTGCTCCACCTGTCACAGCGAGCGCTGGGGCTTGAGCGATGCTCTGCGGCAGTCCGTGGGCCATGGCGCGGGCCTGCTGGCGGGCCCGGGACGGCAAGGCCCCAACACGGTGCGGCGCAACTCCACCACCCTCTACAACGTGGCTTTCCGCGACACGCTTCTATGGGATGGAGGGGCCCGGACCATCGAAGAGCAGGCACACATGCCTCTTTTCGACGAGGACGAGATGAGTGCGGACCCGGAGACGGTCGTTTCGGACCTGTCGTCCGTGCCCGAATACGCGGAGCTGTTCAGGCAAGCTTTTCCGGACGACCCTCAGGTGTCGATTGAGAACCTCGTTGCAGCGCTGGCGGCGTATCAACGCACACTTCTCTCCATGGCCGCCAGCTATGACAAATACGCGGAAGGTAGAACGCAAGTCCTCACCGAGGAAATGACCGAGGGCATGTTCCGATTCGCCGAGATGGGTTGTCACGATTGCCACGTGCCGCCTCTGTTCGAATCCGACGTGTTTGCCAATCGTCACGTGGCGGAGATCGAAGGCGTCATCGACTACGGCCGCGAAGAGGTGACGGGCCGCGTGGAAGACCGGGGCAAGTTTCGCGCAGTGACGCTTCGCAACATCGCCTTCACCGAACCGTATTTTCACAACGGGACGGTCGACTCGTTAGAGGAGGCTGTTCGACACGAGCTCGAAGAAGGTGACCAGCCCTTCACCGACGAAGATGTGCGCCTCATTACGGCCTTCATCAGCAAAGCGCTGCGGGATGGAAGCCACGAGCCAATCCGTCCGGCATCGGTGCCAAGTGGGCTGCCACTTTCGATCGACGACCCCGGCAGCCGCTAGCTCATTGAATCAAAAGCCGGCTGTCCGCCACGAGGTCCGCGTCCTCGATCAAGTCGATGCGGCTCGTCGAAAAGCGTCGGGCGGCAGCGAGTGCCCGTTCACCTTTGCCGTGGTCGAGACACCACTGCGCGTGATCGACTAGGAGCGCGAGCTCGGTCGCGCGACCGAGCGTCATGGCGAACCGGCGGGCGCCCGCCTCGAGCGCCGATCGTTCCTTCGAGGTCTGTTCCAACCAGATGCCTGCGTGCCGAAGCGCCGCGCCAGCGCGCTCGGCCGGAGATTCGAGCCGAGAATCGGTCGCGGCGTCGAGACGGCCTCGGATCTCCGCCACGAACGCCTCCCATACCCCGTCCTGCTTGAGCGCCCGCAGGGTATCTAGGGACAACACGTTGGTCGTCCCCTCCCAAATGGGAAGCACCTGCGCATCGGCAAGCAATCGCGAGAGCCCCGTGTCGTTGACGTAGCCGGCACCGCCGAACGATTCGAGCGCTTCGGAGGCCACGGTGACGGCTTGCTTTCCGGTGGTCAGCTTCCCGATCGGTGTGATCATCCGGCTGACCAACTGCTCCGCAGGGCTCGCCTCACCGGATTCGATGCGACCGAGCAGCTCGACGACTCGGAACGCCAGCAAGAACGCCCCTTGCGTCTCGGCGATCATGTCGGCCATGGCGTCGACATGGAGGGGCTTGTCGATGAGAAGCCCGCCAAACGCCTCGCGCTTGGCAGCGTAGTCGCGAGTGAGCGCGACCGCCCGCTGCATCCCGAGAATGGCCCCGACGGAATTCCAAGTTCGCGTGATGTTCAACATCGGGGTGATGTTGCGAACCCCATTTTCCAACCCTGCGACCGGCACCGCCACCACCCCATCCAAGGTGAGCTCCGCCGTGGGCAGCTTGCGAGTTCCAAACTTGTCCTTGAGCCGATTGATGTGAATGTCTCGCAGGCGCCCGTTTTGTCCGCGAAGCTCGAGATAGAACATGGCTAGACCACGACCGCCCGGTGGGTTTCCCTCGGGCCGCGCGAGCGTGAGCGCCATGTCGGCGGTCGTCGCCGAGGTAAACCATTTGGTTCCGTAGAGCCGCCAAGTATCGCCGTCTCGCCGCGCCACGGTCTCGGTTTGCCCCACGTCGGAGCCGCCGATGCGTTCGGTCATCCACTGCCCCGAGGTCCACATCGTGGCCGGGTCGCGAGAGAGCAACCGCGGGAGGGCGTGATCGATCAACGCCTGATTGCCCGAATCGAGCAACGTGCGCGCTGCACCGTCGGTCATGGCCAACGGACAGTTGTAGGTATCGAGAGATGCTTGCACGACGTAGTTGAGGACGTGCTGGTGAATGCGCGCGTACGGCCCGAGCTCCGCGTCGTACCCCGCTGCGACCAAGCCGTGCTCCGCGCAGATCACCTGCGCGCGTTTCCAAACTTCGGTCACCTCGACTTCGTCGATCCGGTTGCCCCAAGGATCCCAAACCGTGTGCACCGGCTCGTTGCTCAGATCCGCTAGAGACAGCTGATAGAGCTCTCCGCCATTGCGTTCGCCGAGCTCCCGGTACTCGGGCTCGAAGCGCGCGAGCAGCTTCGGTGGTAGCGTTCGCTGCAGATACTCCTTTAGCAGAGAGTCAGAATCGTATTGATTACCGAGAGTTGGCGGTGCCTGATGGAATGTCATGATATTACTCAACTTGGCAGTAAATGACAAACTGAGAAATCATGATACGCCTGCCCTGCCCTTCAGTCAATTGCCGATGGGGTTCGGGTGGACCTAGCAATGCTAGAACCGCTTCATGCTCCCCATCAAGGTCGCGACTGCGTCGCTGAACCAGACCCCGCTCGACTGGGTCGGCAATCAGCAACGCATCGAAAGCGTGCTCCGGCAGGCGAAAAGCGAGGCGGTGGCGCTGCTCGTGCTCCCAGAGCTCTGCGCGACGGGTTACGGGTGCGAGGATGCTTTCTCGGGTCCCGACGTGTCCAAGCGCGCCTGGGCCATGTTGATGGACATCCTCCCTCTGACGGAGGACATGGTCGTAACCATCGGCATGCCGGTCCGGCGCCGCGGCGGCTTGTACAACACCGCATGTGTCGTCGCCGACGGGCAAATCGCTGGCTTCGTGGCCAAAGAGCATCTCGCCGGGGAAGGCCTCTATTACGAGCCGCGCTGGTTCAAGCCCTGGCCCGCCGATCAGATTGTCCATCTCGAGCATGATGGACGCAACTATCCCTTTGGCGACATCTTCTTCGATTTTTCGGGCGTCCGCATTGGTTTCGAGATCTGCGAGGACGCATGGGTTGCGCAACGCAGGGGAGCCCTCGATGGCTATGCCATGGACATCATCGTCAACCCGAGCGCAAGCCACTTCGCATTTGGCAAGCATGCCGTGCGGCAGCGTCTGGTCCTCGAGGGCTCTCGGTCGATGGCCGTGACGTATCTCTATGCGAATCTGCTGGGCAACGAAGCCGGCCGCATCATTTACGATGGAGGTTGCCTCATTGCGCAAAATGGAAAGCTTCTGGCGCAATCACCCCGTCTCACCTTCGATGATTTCGTGCTCACTACCGCGGTCGTCGACATCGAGGCCTCGCAGACAGAGCAGGTGCGAACCACGAGCTTCGCCGCCGACAGTACCGATCCGGGAGACAAATGCGTCGACGTGGGCTTCGAGCTGCCGCGCAGCCGGATGCATCGCTCTCAGCCGAGTGTGCCTGAGTGGGAGACGAGCAAGCATCACAAAGAGGAAGAGTTCATGCGGGCCACCACGCTCGCGCTGTTCGACTACCAACGAAAAAGCGGGTCCAGCGGTTTCGTGCTGAGCATCAGCGGAGGCGTCGATTCGGCGGCTGCAGCATGCCTGGTTGCGCTCACTGTCGAACGAGCACTGGGGGAGCTTGGCGGACAACGGTTCGCCGACAAGCTCGGGCTAACGCCACGGCCAAGCGCGCGGGACTGGGTGCACGAGCTGCTTTGCTGCGCGTATCAGCCAACCGACAATAGCGGCGAGGTGACACGCCACGCAGCCACGGCCGTCGCCGAGGCCCTGGGTGCCACCTTCTACGTCCTCGATGTGCAACACATCGTCGAGGCCTACGAGAGTCTGATTTCCGAGGCGATCGGTCGAAGCCTCACTTGGGACACGGACGACATCACGTTGCAAAACATCCAGGCGAGAGTCCGAGGGCCTAGCGTCTGGATGCTCGCCAACATCCGCGGGGCGTTACTGTTATCGACCAGCAATCGATCCGAAGCTGCGGTCGGTTACGCGACCATGGACGGCGACACCTGTGGAGGCCTGAGCCCCATCGCCGGAATCGACAAGGCCTTTCTTCGCCGCTGGTTGCATTGGCTCGAAACGACGGGACCGACCGGCATGCATCCGATCCCGGCGCTGCATGAGGTCAATGTCCAGACCCCGACCGCCGAGCTCCGTCCTCCGGATCAGGAGCAAACGGACGAAGGCGACCTCATGCCCTATCCGGTGCTCGATGTCATCGAGCGGCTGGCGATCGGGGACAAGCTACCCCCGGCAGACTGCCTCGAGATTTTGCGCAACGAGTTCCCCGATTACGACGCAGATACGCTTCAAAAGTGGGTCGCCCGCTTCTTTCGTCTCTGGTCTCGCAATCAGTGGAAGCGGGAGCGCTACGCACCGTCGTTTCACGTCGATGACAAGAACCTGGACCCCAAGACCTGGTGCCGGTTCCCGATCCTATCTGGCGGTTTCGAGCAAGAGCTATCCGAGCTCTGAGCGCGCCATCTCAGCCATCCGCTCGATCTCGGCGCGCGCGATGTCGGGGCGCTCCATAGTCATGAAGTGCGATACCTCCTCGAGGACGAGGAGCCGTGTCTCGGGCCGAAGCTTCATGAACGCCTCCCGCGAGTCCCTAGTGAAAGGAGGGCCATCATGCTCGCGTGTGATGAGCGTGACCGGACATTGGAGCTTCTTGACGGATCGATACGGATTGACGCTTGCCATGGCGAACGTCCTGCTTTCCCATGTGCGGTCGCAGCTCAGCCGTACCGTGCCATGGTCCGTCACGACGGTTCCGCCGTCGACGTACGCCTCGATCCACGCTCGGGGCCAAGTCTTGAAGGCGCTCTTTCCAACGTAGTTCTCCACGGCGGCTTCCTTGGAAGGAAACTCCATTCGTCGCCGCGCTGCTGCCTGCGCGATGGGAATGAGCCGCTGGCTCAAGCCGAGCATCCTCGCCACGGACAAGAGAGGAATCCGCCCCGGCGGAACGATGACCGGGTCGATGAGCACTAGACCACCGACCAAATCGGGCCGGGCAGCAGCCAGCTCCAGGCTCACGGTCGCACCCATGGAGTGTCCGGCCAGAACCGTCGGACGACGCAGGGTTTCGACGAAGCGTTCGAGATCGTTGCGGTACGGAACCCATGATCGGAGCTTCTTGGGATCCGTTTCTGCCTCGGACATCCCATGACCACGCGCGTCCATGGCAAAAACGTCGAGCGACGGGTCGAGCGATGCGAGCAAAGCTCGGTAGGTCTCGGCGTTGAACCCGGTCGCATGCGCGAAGTGCACCGTGAGCCCTTCGCCGCTTGCCGCCGGTCGGTGAAGAACCGAAAAGTCGCCGAAACGCTCGCGTGAGATGCCCTGCACCGCTACCGCTGGGGGCCGATCCGCTTGAAAACGCGAGCGACGATCCCGTCCGTCGTTGCAGGCATGAGTCGCTTGAGCGCATCGGCGACGTGCGCTTCTCTGGTGATCAAGACGCGGGGAGAGTTCTGCTCGATGGCCTTGACGACACGAGCTGCCACCACGTCGGGCGTGGTGCCCAATCGATCGAACAGCCGCTGTGTCGTATTGCGCAGCTCCGCGTGCGTGTCGGTGACCAAGCGGGCGTCTCGTATGATGTTGGTTTGTATGGCCCCAGGATGAACCGACGTGACCCCGATGTTGTGCTGGGCAAGCTCTGCGCGCAGCGACTCGCTAAAGCCGCGCACGGCGAACTTGGTCGCCACGTAACTGGTCTGAAGCGGGGGAGCGATGATGCCGAATACGCTCGAAAGGTTGACGATGTGACCCTCTCCTGCAGCCTTGAGGTGAGGCAGGAAGAATTTGCATCCGTAGAGCACGCCCCACAAATTCACGCCTAGGATCCATTCGAGATCCTCGATGCTGTGCTCCTCGAACGACGCATAGACCGTCACACCCGCGTTGTTCACCAGAATGTGCACCTCGCCATGCGCGTCGACGACATCCGAGGCAAAGGACGCCATCTGCGTGCTATTCGAAACATCGACACGGTGGGCCGTGAGCATGGCACCTGCTCGGGAAAGCTCCTCGCGTACGGTGTCGAGCGCTTCTTCGTTGATGTCGCAGATCGCAAGCCGGCATCCTCGGCTCGCTAGCGCGAGGGCCGTCTCCCGTCCGATGCCATGACCTGCGCCGGTTACGACTGCGATTTTTTCTTCGAGCTCGCGCATAGACGCCCACCGTACGAGCCTCGGCTCTGCACGCAAGCCTAAGGGCTCACCGCACTGACGCTGGCATTGCTGCGGGTGGTGAGTTAGGGTCCTCAACGCGGCACCCTACAGCGGAACGGTCGTGGTCGAGGACGCGGACGGGAACGTTTCAAACACGGCAAACTTCGCGATCGGGGTATGCGAAACCGGTAGTGTGATGCCGTAGTCCGGCAATCTGATATGCTCCGCCTCCCTATGGCCGAGAATCGCAACTACGACGCCGAGGCAGTGGTCATTGGCGGCGGGCTCGCTGGAATGGTGACCGCGCTCGAGCTACTCGATGCCGGCAAACGGGTGGTCATGCTCGACGCGGCCACCCGCGACCGCTTTGGCGGCCTAGCCCTTTGGTCGTTCGGCGGGATGTTCTTCGTCGACTCGCCTGAGCAGCGCAAGAGCGGCATCAAGGATTCCGTCGACCTGGCGATGCGCGATTGGGTTCGCTATGGCGAGCTCGATCCCAACGACGTCTGGCCGTATCGCTGGGCCGAGGCATATGTGAACCGTTGCACCGAGGAAGTGCGCGGTTGGCTCATCGAGCGCGGCGTGAGCTTTTTCCGCGCGGTGAACTGGACCGAGCGCGGTTATTTCGTGCCGGGAAACTCGGTGCCCCGCTTCCACATCGTGTGGGGCACGGGCGAAGGGATCATCACCGCGCTGATCCCCCGTCTCGGGGAGCACGAAAAAGCCGGACGCCTCCAGCTGCATTTCGGCCATCGTGTGGACGCGCTCATTCAACAGGCGGGTGTCGTGGTGGGATGCCACGGCACGAGCCCGGATGGGACGTTCGAGGCGCGCGGGGACGCAGTCGTCATTGCGGCCGGCGGAATCGCAGGAAATCACGACAAGGTCCGAGCCATTTGGCCGCGAGACCGCTGGGGCGAGCCGCCGGAGCCGATGCTCAATGGGTCCATTCCCGAAGCCGACGGACATCTATTGGAACGCGCCGAAGAGCTTGGCGCCAAGGTCACACACCTCGAGAAGATGTGGAACTACGCGGCCGGCGTGCGGCACTGGGCACCCCCATTTCCGAACTACGGCCTGAGCCTGGTGCCCGGGAAATCGGCGCTTTGGGTCAGCTACCAGGGTCGCCGATTCGTGGACCCGCCGCTGGTCGGCTCCTACGACACCCTGTTGCTCATCGACCAAATTTGCCAAGAACGCAAGAAGTACTCCTGGCAGGTGATGAACCGCAAGATCGCTAACAAGGAATTCTCGGTGTCGGGTGCGGAGTTCAACCCGGCAGTTCGCGACAAGAACCTTCTAGCTTTCATCATTCGTCTACTCCGGGGCAACGGCGAGCAGGTGCAGGAGTTCGTCGATCATTGCCCAGACTTCGTGACCGGGAACAGCGTCGCAGAGCTGGCCGACAGGATGAACGCTTTGACGGGCACCCGAGACGTCGATGCCAAGCTCCTCGAGCGTGAGATCGCGGACTACGACGACAACATCGCACGAGGCCGCAAGCTGCAAAACGACGACCAGCTCCGCCGCATCGCGCACGTCCGCCAGTATCTCGGAGATCGGCTCAGAACCTGCAACATGGCACCGATCCTCGATGCCAAGGCGATGCCCCTCATCGCCATCCGAACGCAGATTCTCACGCGCAAGAGCTTGGGTGGTATTCAGGTGGACCTCGATGCGAAAGTGCTCGACGAGCAGGGCAACCCGATCCCCAGCTTGTTTGCGGTCGGTGAGGCCTGCGGCTTTGGAGGCGGCGGCATGCACGGCTTGCGTGCGCTCGAAGGAACGTTTCTCGGCGGATGCGTCTATTCCGGACGCGTGGCCGCGCGAGCCATTCTGAGCGGCCGAGGCGCGAGGTAGCTCATGAAGCAAAGTGGCGCATGGTTGACGACGCGCGCGCTCGAAAACATCGGGGTTCGATACATCGGCCGTGCGCTCAAACGCCACACGATTGGATGACGACATGTTGCACCGCTCTTCGTCTATCACTTTCCTGCTGCTCGCCCTGGTTGGCGCGCTCGCCGTGCTGCCCCACGCGGGGGCGGAAGGCACACCCGAAAAGCCAACGGTCCCGGAGCAGATCGATCCCACGCCGCCTCTGGTTCCGATCCCGAACGCGAGGGTGACGCAAAGCGGTCTGCTCGTGGGCGGGCAGCCGAGTCACACCCAGCTCAAAGCCATCCAGGAAGCTGGCTACCGGACGGTGGTCAATCTGCGGCCGGAGAGCGAGCGCGGTGACGAAGGCGAAGCGGCCGCCGTCCAGCGGATGGGCATGAGATACGTTTCCATCCCGGTTCCCGGCGCCGTAGGGCTCACTGAGCAAAACGCGCGCGCGCTCGCCAAAGCGTTGCAGAGACGGGACGCGCTGCCAGCGGTCGTCCACTGCAGCACGGGAGAGCGCGCGGCCGCGCTGTTGGGCCTCAAGGCCTTCGTGGTGGATCGCCTGAGCGCGACGGCGTCCATCGACCTCGCCAAGGGCCTGGGTTTGACCACGCTCGAGGCAGCTCTGAAAGAACGAATCAAAGCGATCTGCAAACGCGACAAGTCCCGCAACTGCGAGGATCTTCCATGACCGATCATCCCACGGCGCTGGTTCTGCTCGCGGAGGGCGCTGAGGAAATGGAGGCCGTGATCAGCATCGACGTGCTGCGTCGCGGGCAGATCGACGTGACGGTAGCCGGCATCGATGGCCCTGATCCGGTGCGGTGCAGCCGCGGCGTCGTCATCACTCCTGATGTGGCGCTTGCTGAGGTCAACGGCGCGTTTGACGTGATCGTGCTGCCCGGAGGCGCGGAAGGGGCAAAGCGCCTGGCGCAGTCCGCCAAGGTGGGTGAGCTATTGCAAGAGCAGGAACAAAGCGGCCGATGGGTCGCTGCGATCTGCGCTGCCGCAATCGCGTTGCCGGCCCATGGCGTCTTTCGCGATAGGCAATTGACCAGCCATCCCAGCGTCAAGTCGATGGTCGAAACATGGGGTGAGTACAGTGAGCACTCGGTCGTGGCGGACCGCAACCTGATCACGAGCCGAGGACCGGGCACCGCGTTTGCGTTTGCGCTCCGAATCGTCGGGGCGCTCACCGACGCGCAGCGCATGGTGCAAGTGCGTGCGCCGATGATGTTCCCCGTGCAGGCGTCCTAGTCCGGCGCTTTGGGCGGCCTCGTTGCGCGCGGGTTCACGGAAATCGCAGCGCGGGCGATCTGCGCGAGCAGCTTCTGAAAGGGCGTGCCCTCGAGGAACCCGGGCGCAGTCGGCGTTTCTTCGGGCTCGGGAAGTGGGAGCATCGCGAACACCGCGCCGTCTCCCGAAGGCCGAAACTTCGCTTCCGGGGCCAGCGCCTCGATCATCTTGCGGGAGGCTGTATTTTCGGCAAGTAGCTCGACACTGAACCAGCGAACACCACGCTCCAATGCGGCTTCGATGAGGCGCTGCAGCAACATCGACCCGAGCCCCTTCCCTTGATACGAGTCGACGACCGTGACCGCCGGCTCGGCCACGTCGGGGCGATCCTGCAGGCGTACGAAACGGGCGCTTCCCACACCCTCGTCCTTGGAGACCAGGTGCCGCCGGATTGCACCGATCGCGAAATGATCGATTCCATCGACCTCGGTCAGGTAACGAAGCTCTGCGTCGGTGATTCTCGTTTTGGGTGCCATGAAGCGTGCGTACCGGGAATCCGGTGAAAGCCGCTCGAAGGCCTCCACGAGCATGGCCTTGTCGCCCGGCTGCATCAGCCGCAAATGAACGCGCTCCCCGTCGGACAAGCGGATGCTTTCCTCGTAGGCATCGTCGAAGCGGTATGACTTTCCGTTGCCCCCCATGCTCACGGAAGCTTAGGCACGATCAAGGGCTTGGACAATCGCCTCCATCGCCTCCGCCGCGCCGGCCCGCAACCGGTAATCCACGAGGTGTGATACCTCGCTCGCGCCGGGGTTAATTTCGACCGTGAGCGCGCCTCGGCGCCGGGCATCGATGACGGGCTCGGCGATATAGGGGAAAACACTGGTGGTCCCGATGGAAAAGACCACGTCGAACCCACGCGTCAGCTCTTCCTGAAGCAGCTGCGCGCGATCGAGCGGCAACATTTCGCCAAACAAAACCACCTCGGGTCTCACCAAAGAGTCACATTCCGGACAAGACGGCGGAATGTCGAGACCTGCGTAGCTGGCGACTCTCCAACGATGACTGCACCGTGTGCAGATCAGACAATGCACGTCGCCATGGATGTCGATGACCCGATGGCTTCCTGCGGCGTGATGGAGGCCATCCACGTTCTGGGTGAGGGTCCACACGCGCTCGAAACGACCCTCGAGCTCGGCGATCGCCCGATGCGCGCGATTCGGGCCGGCACCTCGGCAAGCCCGCTCGATCTGGTGGATGTACCGCCACGTAAGCGATGGATCACGCCGGAACATGGCGCCGGAAAGCGCGACTTCAATCGGAATTCCCTCTTCCGTATGCGCTTGCTCGTAGAGGCCCCCGATCCCGCGATACGTGGGAAGGCCGGAGTCCGCCGACACGCCTGCGCCGGTCACGAAGAGAATGCTGCGGCTCTGTTGAAGCCGCCGGGCGATCTCGATGAGTTGCGCTTCCTCCACCAAGCTTGGTTATCGTATTATCGACCCATCGCAAGCGGCCAGCGATGGGGCTACCGGCCCCGGCGGTCGTCGCTATATACGGAAGATGTTTTTCACCTCGGGAAAGAAGCTCCGCATGCCCACCCAAGCCGAGGCCTTGGTGGGCCGAAAGACCCCCATGCCTGTGGCCGCACGCCACTATGTGTTGGATGCCCCTCTACGAGCGCCGTTTCCCGACGACACACGCAGAGCGCTCTTCGGGCTCGGTTGTTTTTGGGGCGCCGAGCGCAAGTTTTGGGAGATCCCGGGAGTGTACACGACCGCCGTGGGATACGCGGCCGGCTACACGCCAAACCCCACGTACGAGGAAGTGTGCTCGGGTCTGACCGGTCACAACGAGGTCGTGCTGGTCGTCTATCGCCCGGCTCAGGTCGGCTACGAGGAGTTGCTCAAAATCTTTTGGGAGAGTCACGATCCCACGCAAGGCATGCAGCAGGGCAACGATCGTGGGACGCAATATCGATCGGGCATCTACTATTTCGACGAGGAGCAGCGACGCTTCGCCGAAGCGTCGCTGCAGCGTTACCAGCGTGCGCTCGAAGAGGCGGGATACGGCCCCATCACCACCGAGATCTTGGAAGCCCCGTCCTTCTACTACGCCGAGGACTATCACCAACAGTACCTCGCCAAGAATCCGGGCGGCTACTGCGGGCTCGGCGGCACCGGCGTCGCGTGTCGCGCTGGCGTCGCCTGACTCGCCGGCGCGTCCGCCAGCAAAGTGCACATTTACCTGGATATTTGTGCAATGCGTCGACCTTTTTTTGGTTGACCTATCAGCGGTCCTTCCATGTATGCTGCGCCGACCGCCCTGGGCGCACGCCGGGTGGAGGAGCCCTTGCACATGAATCAACGACTAGCGACGGCATGCCTTGCCGCTGGCTTGCTTCTGCCGGCGATGGCCAGGGCCAACCCCGAGCCCACCGCGTATGATGCCCGCAGCATCGCGATGGGGCTCACCGGCACCACGTATATGGATCGCGCCTCGGCCCTGGTGCTCAACCCAGCCAATCTCGACGGTATCGAGAACCTCGGCTTCACGCTTCACTTCACGGGCCTGTTTACCAACCAACGCGCCCCGGTGCAGGGACCGAACACACAGGTCGACTCGGGGCTTGGGTTCGGCCCGATTCCATCGGGTTTCATCGCAGGTCGGATCGCGCCCCGCGTCGTGTTTGCAGCTGGGCTTTACATCGAGACCGGGTACGGCTCGGCTTTTTCGAATGTGCAATGCCTCGACGGTGCGCCGGTGTCGCCGAATCCCACGCAGCCCCAACCGCCCGGCACTGTGTATGTTCCGGACACCAATCCAGATACCTGCACCAACGGAGACCCGCAGAAGCTAGACGTGAAGTTTTTCGTGGGCGAGTTCTCGACGGGCTTTTCGATCAAAGCACACGAGAAGTTTCAGATCGGGCTGGCACTGCGATTGCCGTTCTCGAAGCAGACCGCGAATCTTTATCAGAACCTGGCTCCCGCGTTTCCGGGGTATGTGCCAGGAAGCACGCCAAACTACGGTCGCGTCAAAAATAACATCGGGGGAATCGGGTTCCCTTCGCTGCGCGCCGGCTTCACCATCAAGCCGCATCCCAAAGTCCGGCTGAGCGCGATGTTCCGCATGTACTCGAGGATCAAGCTAACCGGTACGACTCAAACCGGAGAGGACGGGCTCGAGCTCGACGCGCTGGCGTACTGGAACATCCCCAACGCCCTGCAGTTCGGTGTCTCCTATCAGCCCAACCGTCGTTTGCTCTTGGTTGTCGAAGCGCGGCGCCAATGGCATGCCGCCAGCAGGACCGGCAACCCGAATCAGACCGTGATCGCGTCGCTTCCCGATGGTACGCCGCTGACGACGCTCGTCGTCCCCTTCGGCTGGAAGAACGTGTGGAGCCTCAAGGTCGGGGCCGAGTATCGCTTCAAAAAGGACTTCCTTGCCATTCGCGGGGGCGCCAACTTCGCCAACGCAGCCACCAATGGGGAGTGGGCGCAGTACTTCACGCCGCCTCCGGCTCCTTTCAACATCAGCACCGTCATGGCGGGTCTGGGATTCTACTGGGACGACCGGAACGACCCCACCATCAAGGACAAGTACCAGCTCGACCTTGGAGGCCTCTTTGGATGGTCCGGGCAAACGATCGGCGACAGCTACATCGGCACCCAGGGAACGATCCCAGGGACGGATCAAACGGTCACGGTCTGCTCGAGCGACCAGGTCGTGCGGACCGGCTGCCCAGGGAAGTATCGAGTCATGACCTACTGGGCCTCGGTGTCGTTCAGTATTCAGTACTGACGGGCTCGATCGGCTCCCCCAAGATGGGCGCATAGAGCGCTCGATCACTCCGCTCCCACCAGCGTCCGGTGGCTGCACGCTCTTCAGGCGTCGCGAACCGATAGCGATAGATGATGGCCCGCACCTGCTTGGGCGGCTCGTCACCAAAAGGGTTTCGTTCGAGAAGCTCGATCACGCTGGGCTCGCCTTCGAGCAAGCGTCGCATCAAGTTGCCGAGCCACATGTTGCGCCGATAGTCGCCCAACGCAGCAAACCACATCTGCCAGTCGAGACGGGGCTGGTGCGGGGCGGCCCATACGGGAGCGCGGTCCAAAGGCCCTGGCTTGTACCGAAACACGTAGGGTTGCCAGGTTTGGCCGTCCCGGGTGCCTTCGAGATTGATCTCGGGACGCTCGGTCGTCATGACGGCAAAGAGGCCGTAGTTGTTGAAGGTGCTGAAAGGATACACCGGCCCGAGCCATCGGGGAAAACGCCGGCCGAAGGTCCCTGTGAAGAACACCACCGCGGTGAGCGCGATGATCAGGGCAGGCGCGATGCCGGCCCGGGCGTTCCACCCCGATTCTTGCTCGACTTTAGGGTCGAGTCGAAAGCGAGCGGGCACGAGGCGGTCGAGGAGACCATCATCGAGCAGCGGGATGCAAAGCGCGAGCGTGAGGAGATTGAAAAAGCCGTAGTTTCCCGTCAGGGCGATCAAGCTCATGAGCATGGCGATCCCCGCCGCGGCGGAACGGCGCGCCCACGGTCTTGGAATCCAGATCAAAAACGGCACTCCGAGCTCGACGACGAACATCAGCAGGCAACAGAGCTGATCGAACCAGCCGGGGAGCAGGTTCGCGTACCAGGCAACCGGCGTGGGCAACGGCTGCGTCCAGTAGTGATAAGTCAGCGCGCTCAAATCCGCCCAGGTGGTGTCTCCACTGGCGAGCTTCACATAGCCGGATCGAAAGATCAGCCGAAAGATCAGCCACCAAAGAGCCCATCGCACCAAAGGGTGCGGGTCCGGATGCGTCCGAAGCCGGTCCCAGGCCGTCCATGGCACGAAGAAAAAAGCCGTGAACGTCACTTCGAGCAGGAGGGTGTCCCACTGAAACGACATGAACGGCCAGCCGAGGCTGACGAATGAGAGGTAGCAAAACCACGCGATGATCAGCGCGATTTTCGGCAGCAGACCTGCTAGGAGCGCGACCGCCGCAATTATCCCAACGACCCAGACGGCCTCGATCATGAAGTCGGTGCTGCTCCACCAGAGCGCGCTCGGGTGCTGCCAAAAGCTATGCTCCGCTCGCTTGGCCGACTCCACGAACGTGGCGATGGGCATGACGCCGCGCGCCCCGAAGAGCCCTTGGGCTTGCGCGCCCAGCGATGCGAACGCGATGAGCAGCACCCCGCCGAGCGCCCGTCCAAACACCCAAGACGAAATCCGAAAGGAGACGCCCGCGCCCTTGGCAGCTGAAGCTATCGCAGCCATTCGCGAGGCATACCGCGAAAAGCCGAGTGAGCTTTGGAATTTCGCAGCGAGCTGCGCAATGGGCCGAAACCAGGAACGTTTTGACCGCGCCGCGCGTCCCGATCAGTCGGATACGCCGAGGTCGTCCCCGATCCGAGGAGGACCTGCGCGGTCCCAGCAGTCGACGCAGAACGCCACCCACTCGCTCCCGGGAACGGGATGGACGTGGGTATGGGTGCCGCATGCCGCGCAGAAGAAAAGCCCAGCGTCCTCCCCCGCTCGGAAACCGGCCCGCAAGAGGTCGCCCCGGGTCGCGATACCCCAACTCGCGTCTCCCCCGCGGACGATGAGCGCACCGATCCCGCGCTGACACATCCGCTTGCTTGCTCGCTCCGCGGTTTCGTAGGCGCCAATCGTCACCGGACGGCGCATGTATCGAGTGACGGAATCGCGGGGCGGCGCGTCCGCGAGATCGCAGCGCACACAGACCAACCCGACCGGCAGCCGGCCGCGCGCCACCACCAAGTGCGCCACCTTGTGTGTGGACGCAAGCCAGAGCGCCTCGGAGACCGCGGCATCCGGGGCGATCGTCACCGGCCTACTACTCATGACATCGGCAACACGCATGGGAATCCCCTCGAAACGAAACTCGCAAGCAAGCCAGGGGTAGGCGGAGGTAGTGAGGGAAGCTTACCAGCAAGGCCCCCCTTTTTCTAGCCCCCGGACTCGGACGCAAAACGAACACCCCTGTCCCAATCTGGGGTGCTAAAGAGGCCCATGCCCACGCTCTTCGAGCCCCGCACGGCGCCATCACGGCCGAGGCTCGTATCGCGGCAGTTCGCGTTGCTCCTCGCGTCTACGTCGATGTTCGGGTTCTCTTGGTCCTTCTACTTGATCCTGCCGAAGTTCTACGCGAGCGCGCTCGGGATGGATGCCGCAGCCATAGGCCGCGCGGTCTCCGTGCAAGGGCTGACTGCGGTCGCAGCGACCCCTTTGGTCGGTTGGCTCGTCGATCGGTTTGAACGGAGGCGATGGCTGATCGTGGGAAACCTGATCTTGGCGCTGACCGGCGCGATCTATTGGGCCGTCGACCGTGAGGGACCGCTCCTCTACGCAGCGCAGATCTGCTGGGGGCTCGGCATGGTGATGGGCTTCAACGCGGCCGGCACCATGACCGCCGACATCGCGCCCAGTGATCGCATGGCCCAAGCGCTCGGTTTCTTCGGAGCGGCCAACCTCGGGATGAATGCCGTCTCGCCAACGCTCGGTGAGCTCATCGCGGACAGTGCGGGTTGGAAGCCGGTCTTCGTGGTGAGCGCGAGCGCCGGCTTGGCGGCGAGCCTCTTCAGCACTCGCCTGCAAGAGCCCCAAAGACATCGACCCCAGACAGACAAGCCCCGGCTGCCGATCTTCGGCGCATCTCTCTTGCGGGTCTATGCAACGATGTTCCTGCTCACCGCGGGCTTCACCGCTCTCTTCACCTTGCACCAACCGTTTGCCCTCAGCCGCGGCGTGACCGAGCTGCGCGGCTTCTTCATCGGATTTGCGATCGTGGCGCTGACGGTGCGGCTCGGTGGCGGGCGCTTGATCGATCGCTTTGGCGTGCTCCGGTCCTCCATTGTCGCGATTTGTTTGTACGCGACCGTACCGCCGGCTCTCAGCATTCTGGGTCCGGGCCGCCTCTTCCTCATCGGCTCGATGATGGGAATGGCCCATGGTATCGTTTATCCAGCCATTACCGCGCTAGGCATCCAGCGGGCCGATCCTTCCTCCCGCGGGATGGTCGTCTCGATCGTGCATGGCGCGTTTAATGGAGGTAACGCATTTTTTGCGCTTGCCTTGGGCTCGGCCGTTTCGGTATGGGGTTACGGCGCTACCTTCTGGACTGCAGGTGCCATCACCTTGATCGGGGCGTTCGTCCTCGGGACCTCGCGCACGCCGATCGTCGTTTAACAGCCCCACGGGCGGGCTGGCTTCTGGTACTTTGGAAGCGGGTAGTTGGACGTGTCGACCGGCAAAAACATCGATAGCAAGGGCACGACCTCCCACACGGAGGACAAGCTCGCGCGGCTCCTCGAAACCGAGCGAGAGCTCGACGGGATGCTGGAGGAGACCAAGCGACAGGCCGCTGAGCTGGTGGAGACGGCTCGAGCGCTGGCCCAACGCCACGTCGATCAACTCGCATCACGGCTGGAAGCGGAGAAGGAATCGATCCGCGCGCAGATCGCCCGGGAGCGCGACGAGCAAGCAGCTTCCATCAAGGCCGCTGCCGAAGCACAAACCGCTAGACTCGACGACCTCAGCGACGACACGATCGGCGCGCTCGCCGATCACGTCGTTCGACTCCTGGTCGGAACCGATGAAGCCGGAGGGCGTCATTGATCCTGGAGATGTCCCGCATCCGGATCCTCGGTCCGATCGATCAGCTGCAATCGGTCCTATTGTGCATCCAGGACGTCGGTTTGGTGCATTTGATCGACGCTCCGGAGACGGAGTCGCTCGAGCCCCTGACCATCCCGCGCGAGGGAAAGCGCCGGATGCATATGATTCACAAAGTACTTGAAGACACCGAGGCGGCTCTGACGTTGCTCGAGGGAGAGACGCTGCGGGCGCCTCGAACCAGGCAAGAGTGGACGCTCCCCCAAGCGGCGCTGGTTGCGGGAAGAGCCCGCAGGCACCTCGAGAAACTGCACGACGAGCGCAAAGCGCGCGAGGAAGAGCGATCCCTCATACTCAAGTTCCAACCCTTCTTTGCCGTTTTCCAGCGAATGGAGGCAGGTCTAGACGCCCATGGAATCCGCGTCTTCTACCTGGTGCTGAGGGAGGGTGGCAAAAGCGACCTGGCCCGTCTTCGCGCCGTGCTGCGCGAGGCGCTCGGAGATGGCTTCGAGCTGCTCGGCCAGCCCTCCGAAGCGGGAGAGGCCGCCATGCTACTCGCCGTGCCCGCGTCGAGTGCGCGCGAGGCGGAGCAGTTGCTCAGCGAGTCCGGGGTTCAGTCCCTTTCTCTACCGGACCAGTTCGAGGAGCGTAGCGTGGGCGCCACCATGCTGCGCATGCAGGAGCGCCTGTCGCAGTTGCCAGGTGAGCTCGCCGAGCTCGAGAATCGGAGACGGCAAATCGCCTCGGACCGGGGGGGCGAGCTGCTCCAGATCCAGGCGTTCATCCGCGATCAGCTCAGTACCCTCGAAGCGATGGAAAAGGCGGTGACCACGCCCCGGGCCTTCGTTCTCGAAGGATGGATTCCTGCCGCCGCTCTGTCCGACCTCGAACGGCGAATCAGCCAATCATTCGGAGATAGTGTCGAGGTCGACACGATGGCGTCGTCCGAGTGGTCTGGAGATCCCGCTCCCGTGGTACTCAAAAATCCCCGCTTGTTCCGACCATTCGAAGCGATCACGAGCATGATGCCGCTGCCGAGCTACGGATCGGTGGATCCGACCCCTTTCGTCGCAATTCTGTTTCCGATGTTCTTTGGAATCATGCTCGGCGACATCGGCTATGGCGTGATGCTCGCCGCGGTGTCCCTCATCCTGCGCTTCCGATCGGCTCCTGGCTCGAAGGTTCGGTCCATTGCCGAAATAGGCGGCGCGTGCGCACTCTTCAGCATCATCTTCGGATTCCTGTACGGCGAGCTGTTCGGCAACCTCGGGCACTACATCGGGCTCCACCCGATCATCTTCAACCGGGAAGAGGCATTTTTCCCGTTCTTGGGGCTCGCCGTGGCGCTCGGTGTCGTGCACGTCGTGATCGGACTGCTGATCGGGGCGGTTCAGGAGTTCCGAGGGGACAAGCGCAAAGCCGTCGGCCGAGGCATGGCCGCGCTGATGATCGTGCTCATCGCCCTCGCCCTACTGGCGGCCGCGGATATGCTCCCACACCGCTTCTTCACCCCGCTCGTCATCGCGGTTTTGGTGGCCTTTCCGATTCTCATCATCGGCGAGGGAGTTCTCGCGCCCATCGAGTTCGTATCGACCCTCGGCAACGTCCTTTCCTACGCACGTATCATGGCAGTCGGCACCGCGTCGGTCATGATGGCCGTCGTCGCAAACCGAATGATAGGCGCGTTTGGCGGCGTCGTGGTCGGTGTGCTCTTTGCCCTACTCTTTCATCTGATCAATTTCGTCATCGGAGTTTTCAGTCCGACGATTCACTTGCTTCGACTTCACTATGTGGAGTTTTTTCAGAAGTTCTACAGCCCGGGGGGTTCGCAATACCAACCCTTTCGACATTGGTCTGCACGACAAACTGCATCTGCAGAGAGGAGCAAATGATATGGAAATGGTTTCACTGTACTTCAGCGCAGCGCTGGCCCTCGCCATCCCCGCCTTGGCCACCGCCTGGGCTCAGTCGCGGATCGGTCCGGCAGCGGCCGCGACGCTGGCGGAGAAGCCTGAAATGTCCGTCACCGTCATTCTGTTGATTGCGATCCCGGAAACGGTCGCGATCCTCGGTTTCGTCGTATCCGTGCTGATCCTTCTGCAAGCGCAAGGCTGAGAGGCAGTGCCCACGGATCTTCGTAGCGAGCTCCGCCTTCGGGCGGAGCGGACCGCCGAGTCGATCATGGCCGAGGCGCGTGCGGAGGCCGACCGTCTCACGGAGGAAGCGGGCCGCCGCATCGAGGAGCGGAGGCAAGCGGTCCTGCAAAAGGAGGATCGAGAGCGTCGGGCCCATGCGCACGCCCAGGTGGCGGCACAACGGCATGCTGCGATGCGAGCGGTGCTTCTTGCGAAGGCAAGTGTCGTCGACCGGGTGCTTGAGGAGGCGCGGACACGGCTTCCCGAGGCCGTACGTAGCGAAGCTTACACCTCGATGCTCGGGCGCGAGCTGGGAGACGCACTCGCCTTCGTCGGAGAGCAAGGGGCGTTCGTGCGGTGCTCGGAGGCCCTGCGGCCCGCGATGCTCGAGCAGGCACGCGCCCTGCCCAACGTATCCGTCGAGACCGAACCCACCGGCGATAGCGGCTTCAGGGTCGTCGGCGAAGACCAATCCGTCGTCGTTGACAGCACGCTTGAAACCAGGCTCGACCGCCTCGCTTCGACCTTGGCGATCGAAATCCACAAGCGACTCGAAGAAATCTGACGATGGCCAGGTACCTCGGAGACATCAACACGCGCGCGCGAGGGCTTCGAACGCACCTGCTGCAGCCCCAGGATTTCGAGCGCCTCGCCCACTCGGGCACGCTCCCGGCTTTGCAACGGGAGCTCAGCGCACGCGGCTTCACTCGCTCCGATGCTCCCTCGACCCCTGCCAGCCTCGAGCGTGAGGTTCGACGCCGAGCGGCCGAGCAGATGGCCATCTTAGCTCGATGGGCGAGCGACGGCCGTGACGCCGTGCTGGCCGTCGTGCTCGAAGACGAGGATCGCCGATCGATCCAAACGGTCATTCGAGGAGCGGCTCAGGGCGCGGCATCGGACACCCGAATGTCGGGGCTGGTTCCAACGATGCACCTGTCGGAAAGAGCGCTCCGGGTTCTGGCGAGCCAGCCGACGCCGGCTGATGTCGTTCGGATGCTGGTTTTGTGGGACCATCCGTTCGGCCCTCCTCTGGTTTCTACCGTGACCGAGCCTCATCCATCGTTGCTGCACGTCGAGGTGGCGCTGCAACGCGCTTTCGCCCAACGCGCGCTCGGGAACGCTCCTCGAGGTGGCAACCAGTTGGTCGAGTACGTGCAGCAGGTCATCGACGTGATGAACGCTTGGTCTGCCTTGCTCCACTTTCCCGAGCGAGACCCAGCGATGGCGGAGCTGGTTTTCGTGGAAGGAGGCCATTGGCTTAGCCGTGAGGCGTTTCAGGCGCTTTTCGAGCTAGAGGGCCAAGCCGCGGTGCAAGGACGGCTGGGCTGGGAGTTGCGTGCCTCTCCACTCTCGGAGGCGTTCGCGGCCGAGCTGCAAAGCGTCACCGAGCTGGATGCCGCAGTGCTACGGGCCCAGATCGCCTGGCAGCATCGGTGCATGCGCCTGGACCCCTCCAGTGCCGCGCCGATCATCGCATTTGCGCTCGAGCTTCGAGCGGAGGTCCTCAACTTGAGGCGCATCCTGTGGGGCATTGCGCTCAGGGCCCCTGCGGCGCTCATTCAAGCGGAGTTGGTGTTATGACGGAACGACGGCTCGTGGTGATCGCCGGCCCGGGCTTGAGCGCGGGATTCTCCCTGGCTGGCGTCAGGGTGCTCGAGGCGACGGACGGCGCCCACGCTGCCGAGCGCCTCGAGAAGCTGGTCGAAGAGGACCGGTCGGGCGTGGTCATCATCGAGGAATCGTTGCACGAGGATCTGCCGGAAGAGACGAGCCGCACGCTCCGGCGTGCCGCGTTTCCCGTCGTCATCCCCGTACCCGGACCCAAGTGGACCGCGGAATCATCGGCCCACGAGTACATCGTCGAGATTCTTCGGCGCGCCATTGGCTACCGAGTGAGGCTTCAATGACCGACGCACGGATCACGCGTATCGTCGGCGCAATCGCAGAGGCCACGCCTTTGGGCGACGCCGCCCTCTACGAGCTCGTCGAAGTCGGAGAGAGGCGTCTTTTGGGTGAGGTGATTCGCCTTCGAGACGACGTCGCCACGATCCAGGTCTTCGAGGAAACCAGCGGGCTTGCGCTCGAGGAACCCGTGCGGCGAACCGGCAGCTCGCTCATGACCCAGCTCGGACCGGGTCTGCTCGGTTCGATTCTCGATGGCATTGGGCGCCCCCTGCAAGGTCTCGCCGACCAGTCGGGCGACTTCTTGGCCCCAGGCATGACCCTGCCAACGCTCGACCCCACGGCGCGGTGGGCGTTTTCACCGACCGTGGAGCGCGGAGTCACCGTCCGTGGCGGGGACGTCCTGGGTGTCATCGAAGAACGGCCAGGGATGACCCATCGCGTGCTCGTGCCACCAGGTGTCGAAGGCCGGCTCGAGGACCTTCGAGGGGGAGACTTCGTCGTCTCGGACGAAGTGGGCAGACTGGAGGACGGAACGCCGCTGTCCTTGTCTCAGACGTGGCCGATCCGCGAGCGCCGTCCGATGCAGCGGCGTCTTCCTGGCGATCGCCCGTTCATCACGGGGCAGCGTGTGTTCGATCTCTTATTCCCGGTCGTCGAGGGCGGCTCGGTCGCCGTTCCAGGCGGTTTTGGCACCGGCAAAACCGTCATCGAGCAGTCTCTTGCGAAATACGCCAAAGCCGACGTGATGGTCTACATCGGTTGCGGAGAGCGAGGCAACGAGATGGCAGAGGTTCTGCACGACTTCGGTCGACTGACCGACCCGCTCACGGGCCGGTCGATCATGGATCGAACCATTCTCATCGTGAACACCTCCAACATGCCCGTGGCGGCCCGAGATGCGTCCGTGTATCTGGGCATGACCATCGCCGAGTACTACCGGGACATGGGTTACCACGTCGCAGTCCTCGCGGACTCGCTCTCCCGATGGGCCGAAGCGCTCCGCGAGATCGCTGCGCGCCTGCAGGAGATGCCAGGAGAGGAAGGCTATCCGACCTATCTTGCGAGCCGCATGAGCCGTTTGTACGAGCGGGCCGGCCGCGTGGAGAACGCAGGAGAGCCCGCGCGCACGGGCGCCGTCACCTTCATCACCGCCATTTCTCCGCCGGGCGGCGACTTCGCCGAGCCGGTCACCCAGGCGTCGCTGCGTGTCGTCGGCGCGCTATGGGCGCTCGATCCTCGCCTCGCGCACCAACGTCAATTCCCAGCCGTCGATTGGGATACGAGCTACAGCCTCTACGCCGAGGCCACGACTCCATGGTTTGGCACGGAAGGCGGTGCGGATTGGCCGAAGCTGCGGACCGAAACGATTCGCCTCTTGCAGCGGGACCGGGAGTTGCGGGAAATTGCAGGCCTGGTGGGAGTCGAAGCGCTCGAAGACCAGGACCGCCTGGTGTTGGAGGGCGCCCGGATCGCAAGAGAGTTCTTGATCGGACAAAATGCTTTCCACCCCCACGATGCGTTTTCATCGGTCTCGAAGACCTATCACTTGGCCCGCCTTCTCTGGCATCTCATGAGCACTGGACAGTCAGCGCTCGAACAGGATGTGAGCTTCGACAAGCTCGACCTGGCGGCCGTGCGAGTCGCCTTTGGCGCAGTGAAGACGGCTTCGCCCGACACGCTCGAGCAGCGCATTGCCGACGCCGAACGAGTGATCTCGGACATGAGGAGCGAATGAAACGTCTCGACATACCGATTGCACGAACGTACGCCGGTGCCGCTTCTGCCGCAGGTCCTTTGCTTTTCGTCAATTCGACCAGGCGGGCGAAGCTCGGCGAGTGGGTTCTCATCGAAGGACAAGGACAGGATCAACGGCGCGGGCAGGTCATCGACGTGGGCACCGAGGTGACCGTGATTCAGGTGTTCGAAGACACGCTCGGCCTCAGACCGGCCAACTCGAAGATCACGCTGACTGGCGAAACTGCCACGACGGTCGTCGGAAAGGACCTGCTCGGCCGCGCGCTCAGCGGCACGGGCGCTCCGCTCGATGGTCTGCCGCCGCCCATCGGCGAGGCCCGGCTCCCCATCTGGGGCGCGCCGATCAACCCGGTGCGCCGGCATCATCCGTCGGACTTCATCGAGACGGGCGTTTCCGCGATCGATGGGATGAACACGCTCGTTCGCGGCCAGAAGCTTCCCGTTTTCTCTGGGCCGGGGCTGCCTGGCGTCGAGCTTGCCGCCGACATCGTCGAAAATGCGAGACCCGCGCGCGGGGAGCCTTTCGCCGTCGTGTTTGCCGCAATTGGAATCACCGAGCGTGAAACCCAATCGTTCGTCTCGCGGTTTCGCGAGAGCGAGGTGATGGAGCGAACGGTGCTTTTCTTGAATCAAGCTGCTGATCCCACCATCGAGCGCCTACTCACGCCGCGTGTCGCCCTGACTGCCGCGGAGCATTTGGCATTCAAGCACGGTGTCCACGTGCTGGTCGTCATGGCCGACATCACCCACTACGCCGAAGCCTTGCGCGAAGTGGCGGCTGCCCGGGAGGAGATTCCGGGACGTCGGGGCTACCCGGGCTACATGTATACCGACTTGGCGAGCCTTTTCGAGCGCGCCGGCGTGCTGAAGGATAGCCCCGGATCGGTGACACAGCTACCCGTGGTCACGCTACCCGACGACGACATCACTCATCCCATCCCCGATCTGACCGGTTACATCACCGAAGGTCAGATCGTGTTGAGCCGCGAGCTCCATCAACGCGCCATCTATCCACCAGTCGACGTGCTTCCCTCTCTTTCACGTCTGATGAACGCCGGGATCGGCAAGGATCACACGGTGGCAGAGCACCGTGAGTGGGCCGATCAGATGTATTCCATCTACGCGCGCGGCCGCGAGGCAAAGCTGATGGCCGCGATCGTCGGCAGGGACGGGCTGACCCCGGGCGACCGCCGGGCGCTCGATTTCATCGACGAGTTCGAAAGGACATTCATCAACCAGGGCCGTTCGCGTCGCACTCTTTCCGATACGATTGGCATTGGATGGTCTCTGCTCGAAACGCTGCCTCGGGACGAGCTGACTCGAATCGCGGATAAGAGCTGGGAAGCCCGGCCCCACGGCGGCCAGAGGGAGGAAAGCTCGTGAGTACGCGATCCGTACCCCCCACCCGGTCGGGCTTGGTCCGGGCCAGCGCACAGCTCGGGCGGGTGAAGAAGGGCCGCGAGCTCTTGAATCGCAAGCGTGAGGCCCTCATCACGGAGCTTTTTCGAAGCGCCCGGCCCGCCCTCAACGCGCGACAAGAGGTCGAGGAGCGAGCAATGAGAGCCTACGAGGCCTTGCTGCGCGCCCTGGCGTCCTCGGGTGAATTTGGGTTGCAGACCTATGCTTGGCCGGATCGTGAGATCGAGGTCGATATCGCGCACCATCAGGTTTGGGGCATTGCCGTGCCGTCGGTGGTCTCGCACACGCCGGTTCAGCGAACGCTCGCCGCACGGGAAACGGCGGCCGCCTCGGTGGGTCCCGCAGCGGCCCAAACGGCGACCGAATTCGAGCGGTTGATCGAGCTGGTGATCGAGGCGCTCCCCAAAGAACAGCTTGTACGCCGTCTTGGAGATGCGCTCGCCAAAGCCACGCGACAAGTCAATACGTTGCAGCTTCGGGTGGAGCCGGCCCTGAGCGCAGAGCTCAGCTCCCTGAAGCGCATGTTAGAAGAGCGCGAACGAGACGAGCGATCGCGACTCCGGCACGTGCTTCGGCGTCGTGAACGAACGCGTTGAGCATCACCGCCGACCGCGCCGCCGCCGCCACAAGAGCAGGAGCGACACCGCGCCGAACACGAATGCGGTGTCGGTCTCGGTGTTGGTCGCGATAGCGCACCCACTCCCACTCGGCTCCGGAGCCCGCAGCCAAACATAACTGCCGACGGCCTCCGGGGTGTTGTTCGTCACCACTTGGTAGCGATATCGGTCTTCGCCCTCTGCGGGCGCCTGCACAGTCATCTCGTGCGTGAAGGGGTCGCTGGTAATGGAAACCGTATCGAGCACTTCACCGTTCTTGATCACCTGCAGGCTCCTACCCACACCCTGGGTCACCACGGCGGAGAGCGTCGACATGTCCGAAAATACGGTATCCCCGGATCGTTCCCCCGTGAGCTCGGTCTCGATCATCGGCCCATCGATGCCGTTGATTTTCACTACGGTCCGCCCGTTGCGAACACCTTCGATGATGGCGTCGACGCTGAGCTCAGTGGCGTACACCATCGTAGTGGGCGTCCCGATGGGCCGATCGGTGAGGCTCGTTCCTTGACCTGCACGGTGGTCGTCACTGCCACCAAGCGCGCTGGCGTGCGAGCCGTCCGCGCACAGCTGCTCCCAGAAGGTCACGCCAAGCCAGATGCTGCTCTGCACCTCGACGCCGTCGATACTCGCGGGATCGACCGGGATTTCCCAACGGCAGCCGATGCAGATCGGCGCTCCCACAGATGAAGGGTGGTTGATCGAAAACAGGGCGCCCTGGTCTTTGTACTCCTGAATGGCTCCTGCCGTGGTTACGCCCCCCACCCCGATCTTGTGATCGACCCACTGAGTGGCACCGAGCGCGTTGGCGTGCCCCGAATAGGTGGTCCACTCGACGCCAGGAATGATGAGTAGATCCGGAAAGTCGGGCTGCGCGTCGGCGTATAGCGTGAGGCCACTGTTGGTGTTGTGCTCGGAGAGCATGACGAAATCGAGCCCGACCCCCTGCGCGAACGCGAGCGTTTCGGGAATGGTCGGCGTCGCATCTCCGCTCTGGCGGGTGTGTACGTGAAAATCACCTGCATACCAGCGTGCCTGATCGTCGAGCACTCCTGGGTCTTGATACGGCGCGCGTGGCTGTGGGGGCAGCGTGGCTTCCGTTCGCAGGAAGATGTCGATCTGATACGGCGCCGGGGTTTCTGCGATCTGCGCCTTGCCCACCACGACCTCCCAGGTGCCTGCTGGGATGGGACCGGGAACGTAGCTTCGCGAGGCGGCTTCGATGCCAACGATCGCAGGCTCGCTGTTCCCCCCGCCCCATCCTCGAAAACCGTTGGGATCGTCGAGACCCCAATCGAGGATGTTCACCGAGGACAGGTCGTCGTGCCGAACTTCGATCTCGACGATTCCCTCCGGAACCTGGAACTCGACGAAGAAGTGGGTTTCCGGTCCTTCGGGAACGAAGCCTTCGAGATGAATGTCCGGCTCTTGTGCAGATCCATGATCGGCGCTGAGAACGATGACTGCAGCGACGGCCCAAGCAAAACGGTGGCTCATGGCCGGGATTGGAGCGCACATCGGCTGCGGCATCAAGCTACAACGACGCATCAAGCCGGGGATGCTAGGTTTCGGCGGTGGGTCCAATCCTCGATCTGCACGTCGAACGCTTCACCCGCGACGGGACCGACATCTTGCGCGATGTTCGTTGGAAGGTGCTCCGCGGCCAGCACTGGGCGGTCCTCGGACCCAATGGATCAGGCAAAACCTCGCTCCTTTCGATCGTAGCGGGCTACGAATGGCCCAGTCGCGGTCGGGTGGCCGTCCTCGGGCAGACCTACGGAAGATGCGACATGCGGGCGCTCAAGGAACGAATCGGCTGGGTCAGCTCCTCGCTTTTTTCTTGGCTCCCGGCTCGGCAAACGGCGCGGGAGGTCGCAGCGACAGGGATCCACGCGACCATTGGGGGCTGGCATGCGCTCAGCGATACAGACCTAGACCGCGCCGAAGGCGCCCTGCAGAGCATCGGAGCACACGCGTTCCGGGACAAACGCTACGGTGTGCTCTCGCAGGGAGAAAAGCAACGAGTGATGATCGCACGCGCGCTCATCACGAGCCCCGAGCTGTTGATCCTCGACGAGCCGTGCGCCGGTCTGGACCCGGGCGCGCGGGAGCGATTGATCGCCGACGTCGACCTGCTTTGCGCCGAGCCCAACGGTCCGACGCTCATTTTGGTCAGCCATCACGTCGAAGAAATTCCCGCGCACGGCACGCACGCACTGCTGCTCAAAAATGGACGCCCCCTCGCCGCAGGCACTCTCGACGAGGTCCTCACCGAAGATCGGCTGAGCGACCTCTACGACTATCCATGCAACGTAGGCTCGGCCAACGGTCGCTACTGGCTCCACGGTCGATGACGCCGGCGCTGGCGCTGGGAGTGACGCCCGCGCGCTAGGTAATCTTACGTGCGCTGCTCGAGCAGCCCCTTGCCCGGTACGAAGTTGATCTCCAATCGAATCCCGTCCGGATCCTCGAACAAGATCGAGTAGTACCCGGGCGCCCAGATGGCTTCCTCGGGACCGTGCACGATTTTGGCGCCTAAGCTCGTTACGAATTCGTATGCTGCGTCGACGTCCTCGCGCGACCGCGCGCGGAAGCAGATGTGATGGAGGCCGACGCGGTTTTGGTCGAAGCGCTCCTGCCTGTGCCCTGGAGGCGCCTCCCTGATGGCGAAGGCGGTGCGACCCCCCACGCAGTAGTACGTGCCGGGAATGTCCATGACGCTGCGGAGGCCCAAAAACGGGAGGAGCTTGCCGTAGAACGCTCGCGCACGATCGAAATCGGCGACGGTCACGAAGGTGTGTGCAATGCCGTTGATCTCCACGACGGCCGCCTCACCGAAGCTCGCTCGAGCGCTTGCCGAGGAGACGGCGCGCGATGATCAACAATTGAATCTGTTGTGTGCCTTCGAAGATGTCGAGGATCTTGGAATCACGGGCCCATTTCTCGAGCAGCTCGTGCTCGGAGTAGCCAAGCGCGCCACACAGCTCGACGCACCGGAGCGTAATCTGGTTGGCCACACGGGCGGCCTTGGCCTTGGACATGGAGGCTTCCATCGAATTGGGAATGCCATTGTCCGCCATCCAGGCGGCCTTGAGCATGAGCAGCCGCCCCGCCTCCCAGTCTGCTTCCATGCGGATGAGCTCTGCCTCCGCCGCGCTCTTTGTGAACAGCGAACCGCGATATCGAACCTCGATGCCCTCCTCCGCCAGAAGCTCTCGGGTTTGCTCGAGAGCAGCGCGGGCCACACCGACTGCCATCCCTGCCACGATCGGGCGCGTGTTGTCGAAGGTCTGCATCACGCCGCCAAAACCGGCTTTGGTGTCGATTTCCGCGGTGCCGAGGAGATTCTCCTTTGGAATACGGCAGTCGGTGAGCGTGATGCTCGCGGTATCCGACGCGCGTATGCCCATCTTCTTGTCCAACCTCACCACTTCCATGCCCGGCGTCCCGTGAGGCACCACGAACGATTTGATCGCGGCCCGCCCGAGGTTGCGGTCCAGCGTGGCCCAGACCACGACGGAGTCGGCCCTGCTTCCAGCGGTGACGTAGATCTTTTCGCCGTTCAACACCCATTCATCGCCATCGAGGCGAGCGGTAGTGCGAATGTTGGCTGAATCGGAGCCCGCGCCGGGCTCGGTGATCGCCATGGCAGCCCAGGTTCCTTTGAACCGCTTCTTCTGGTCGGGATCGGCCACCGCAGTGATCGCCGCGTTGCCGAGCCCCTGACGCGGGATCGAAAGCGCGAGACCGACATCGCCCCAGCAAAGCTCGGTGAGTCCCAAGCAAGTCGCCATGTTGGCCCCGTTCCGAATCCCGCCGCTCGCTTCCTCTTCTTGCTGCACCGCACTGACGCCAGCGCCCCGCTGACCGCCTCCCGCGCTCAGGCCGTCCATCAGGGCAGCGAGCAGGTCCAGCTCTTTCGGATACTCGTGCTCCGCGCGGTCGTACTTCCGCGAGATCGGGCGGAAGACGTGCTTGGCCACCTGATGGGCCTGGTTGACGACGAGCTTCAAGCTCTTTGGAACTTCGAGATAAATCATGGGAATCCGTTCAAACTAGTAGATTGCCATCCATGATGCTGATGGCTCGCAAATGGCGATACCAAAGCTCCATCGGGTGGTCCTTGACGAAACCGGCGCCCCCCAGAAGCTGGACGCCATTGGTGCCGATTTCCATGGCTTTGTCCCCGCAAAGCGTGCGCGCAAGGTACGCTTCACGTCGGCAGGGAAGCCCGGCATCGATGCGGCCTGCGGCCCTGTAGACCAGCATGCGCATCGATTCGATCTCGACGGCCATGTCCGCGATCATGAAGGCGACCGATTGCCTATGAGAGATCGGCTCTCCGAAGGCCACGCGGTCGTTGCAGTATGGAATCGCGTAATCGAGCACTGCCTGCGCAGCCCCCAGTGCCATGGCGCCCCACGCGACGCGCGCGCGATTGACCGCATCATCGAAGGCCGCAGCGCACTCCTCCTTTGCCGCGTCCTCACCCCCGACCATGGCCTCTCGCGCAACGCGGACACCATCGAGCTTCACGCGGCCGAGCCCAGCAGACCGCAAGCCCATCGAAGGATCCTCCGTGATCTCCAGGCCCGATGCATCTCGCTCCACTACGAAGAACCGGGGCCCCGCCTTCGGGAGCGTCGCAGCGACTAGCAGCCACTGCGCCCGATCGGCCAAGGCGACCATGGACTTCTCGCCATTGAGGACGTACCCGGTCCCTCGCTTTTTCGCCGTCGTGCGAAGTGCGAAGGGATCGAACAGGGGCTGAGGCTCCAGGACTGCGACGGCGGCGGCAACCTGACCGTCGACCAGCGCGGGAATCAAGCTCGACCGCTGCGCTTGGTCACCCCAATGGGCAATCGCGCTGACGAAGGACAGAGGAGAAAGGGCCGCGTAGGCCAGACCCATGTCCCCGCGCGCGAGGTCCTCGGCCATGAGCATCTGCGACACACCAGACATCTCCTCAGCCGTGCCTCCGAGCGATTCTGGGACGGCCATGGCCATCGCGCCGAGCTCCTCAAATGCCCGGAGGAAATCATCGGGCGGGACCGAATCATCGTCGGCCTTGCGAGCAACGGAACGCATTTCGTCATCTGCAAATCGCCGAAGCGTATCCCGCATGAGCTGCTGTTCTTCGCTCAGGCTCAGATCGAACTTTGCCGCCCTCCTCCCCGGCGCACCGCTGCGCTTGGGCGCGAGCCGCTTGGCCGCCTTCGCCGCCGTTTCGGCTACGCGCTTGGCGCCCTCGTACACGAGCTGTTGGGTGCGCTGCTCCAAACCCCACTTCTCCATCAGCGACGAATCCGCGAGACGGTTGAGAACGCGCAAGCCTCCACCCATGACTTCGTTGATGATCTTCTCGTTGTCCACCGTGGAATGCTGCGCCGCGGTACAATGCCGGTCAACGCGGCGTCGGCGGCGGTGCAGCACGGCCCTGCGGCGCCGCATGGGCGCTTGCAGTGCTCGGCGAGGCAGACGCTTCACCGTTGGTCTGCTTCGACCTCGACGTCCCCGATCAGGCAGCCCACGCGGCGATACTTTCCCTCGAACAGATCGATCCACTCCTCGAGCTTGTCCAGCTCGTCCCGTTCGAGACCCTCGAGATCACCCGTGAAGTCCTCCGGATCGAACGAGACCTTGGCGAGCGCACGCGTGCAGTCCTTGCCGGCAAACATCCCATAGGGTCCGCCGGGACCATAGAAATCACGCCCCCGGGTCACGTCGTAGACATGCCCTCGGATGGCGATCAGAAGCGGTTTGCGTGGCTCGGAGCCATCGAATCCGGAGAGCTCGGCGAGCGTGTAGTCCCGCTCCTCGGCCTCGGGCACGGGCACGGGCACGTGAGAGGTTTCCTTCCTCCCGAACAGCCTGGAGACGAAGCGGCCCAAACCCATGAGGAATCACTACGACGGAGGCAGGCGAGTGACAACCGTCCATGCTCGCGCCGTGGCGACTAGTCCATGAGCCCTTCGGCCCCACCCAAGTGGTAACCCTCCTCGCCGTGCAAGCTGGTGTCGAGACCCTCCTGCTCTTGGTAGTTGGCGACGCGAAGACCGATCGTGGCGTCCAAAATCTTGAGGATCGCGAAGGTCACCAGCATCGAGTAGGCGGCCGCGGCCAACACCCCGATCACGTTCTCGACGAAGAGGTGGCTGTTGCCGCCGATGAGACCGTCGGTGCCGCCCCACGCCGCACTTGCGAGCACGCCGGTCAAGACGGCGCCGAGTGCCCCACCGACGCCGTGAATGCCGAAGGCATCGAGTGCGTCGTCGTAACCTAGCTTTCCTTTCATCATGACCGCCCCGTAGCAAACCAGCCCGGCCGCAAGACCCATCACCACCGCCGAAATCGGGCTGACGAAACCAGCCGCCGGTGTGATGCAAACGAGACCTGCTACCAAGCCGGATGCCACACCGAGTGCCGTCGGCTTTCGCTGCTTGATCCACTCTGCGAGCGCCCACGAAAACGCGGCCGCGCCGGCCGCCAGATGCGTATTGACGAGCGCGAGCGCAGCGTTGGCGTTCGATGCCAGCGCGCTTCCCGCATTGAAGCCGAACCAGCCGAACCAGAGCATGCCGGCACCGATCAAGGTGAGCGTGAGATTGTGGGGAGGCCCAGGACGGCGACGCGGCCCGAGAGCCATCGCACAGATGAGCGCGGCTGTGCCCGACGAGAGGTGGACGACGGTACCGCCCGCGAAATCGAGCGCGCCCCTTACTCCGAGCCACCCGTCCGGACCCCAGACCCAGTGACAGATCGGGTCATAGACCAGCGTTGCCCACAAGAAGATGAACAAGAAATATGCGGAAAACTTCATGCGCTCCGCAATGGCGCCCGAGATCAGTGCTGGCGTGATGATGGCGAACATCATTTGGAACGCCATGAAGAGAAGATGCGGAATGGTCGATCCGTCCTGAGGCTCGAGGCCGACTCCGTGCAGAAATGCAAACTCGAGCCCGCCGATGAAGCCCCCGCCTGCGTCGGCACCGAACGAGAGCGAATACCCGATCACCACCCATTGTAATGTAATGATGCCCAGCGCGATGAAGCTGTGCATGAACGACGAGAGCACGTTCTTCTGGTTGACCATGCCACCGTAGAAGAACGCCAACCCCGGCGTCATCAGCATCACGAGCGCACACGAAATCATGAGCCACGCCGTATCGGCCTGATTGATCGCATCCATCCCCGGTCCTCCTTGAAGTGGCGCAGAGCGTAGACGTGTGGTGTTTCCGGCTTATGTGGCAGACGTTTCTGGTTTGTTTCAGGACGGAAGAAATCACTGGCGCCAGGGGCGGTTTCGTATACATTTTCGGCCTGATGCGAATCGTTCACGACAAGGAGCGCTGTGCGGGTCACGGCCAGTGCGTCGGGGTTGCCCCAGAGCTATTCGAGTTCGCCCCGGATGGCTCCCTCGTGGTCCTCAACGCCAACCCACCCGAGGAGCTGCGCGAAGCCGCCCAGGACGCAGTGGACATCTGCCCCGTCCAGGCTCTGTCCATCGCCGAAGATTGAAATCTCAGGGTTTTTCGCTGTCAGACCAGAGGTGCATCCCAAGGTGATTTCGGTTACAACTTTCCCCGGCGCGCCATACCCATCGAGGGTGGAAACGCTCGATGACCGCTGGGTCAACACAACAAGAGAGGCAATATCAATGGAATCCGTAGCTGAGTTCTTCGAGAAGTTTGAGAAGCGAGCCGCCGAAAACACCGACGCGGCCACAGCCCCCAATGCAGTCTACCAGTTCAACATCACGGGCGACGGCGGAGGTGAGTGGAACCTCGACCTGAAGAAGGGAAAGACCGGCGAGTTCGTCAGCACGGGCAAGCACGACAGCCCGGGGGCGACCATCACCGTATCGGCCGAAGACTGGCTCGGCATGATCAATGGGTCGCTCAATCCCATGCAGGCCTTCATGTCCGGCAAGATCAAGATCGACGGCGACATGACCCTCGCCATGAGCCTCCAGCAAGTGATGAACTTGGCGCAAGACTGAGCCTTCCGGCGGTCGTGCTCGATCGGGGTGGCTTCTGTTTTGGGAGGCCACCCTTTTTTGTGAGCCCATGACTTCATCCAGCGACAGACCAAGCGACGCTTCCCGCACCAGGCTCAGCCCCGAGGACCGCCAGCAACAGCTCCTACGGGTCACGTCCGAGATCATTGCCGCCGATGGTGTGGACAACGTGCGCATCCCTTACGTAGCTGCGGCGGCGGGTATCACGCGTCCCGTCGTGTACAAGTTCTTTCCGAACCGCCACGAGCTCATCAAAGGCGTTCTCGAAGATTTTCATGAAAATTTCATGAGCAGAGCACCCGATGTACTGCACACCGAGGAAAACGCAGACGTGGCGGCTATCGCACGCGCGTTCATCGACGCGGCGTGTGACACGATCGAGGCGAGAGGCTCAGGCGGCTGGCAGCTGCTGCGGTCGGTTGCTCCCGATCAGGAAATCGGTGAGATCAGCAGAGAATTCCGCCGTCAGCTCGTGCAACCTTGGCTGATTCCACTTCGTGAGCTGACCGGAGTAGACGATGCCGAGGCCATGGCGCTGGCGGACCTGATGTTGACCGGCGCAGGGGAGATCCTCCAGCGGTGGATCGAGGGGGAGTTCTCGCGGCAGCAAGTCGCGACGCTTCTTGGGCGTATCATCATGGCGGTGTTGAACGAGTTCACGGAATGAGCACGACGATGGTCTCCGAGATATTCGATGCGTCCAAGTGGACCGAGGTCGAGGGCTTCGACCTGAAGGACATCACGTACCACCGCGCCAAGGATCAGGGCACGGTACGCATCGCCTTCAACCGGCCCGAAGTGCGCAACGCATTCCGGCCGGCCACGGTCGACGATCTCTATCGAGCGCTCGATCATGCGCGTCAGAGCCCGGACGTGGGCTGCGTACTCCTCACGGGTAACGGCCCCTCTCCCAAGGATGGGGGCTGGGCATTTTGCTCCGGCGGCGATCAGCGGATCCGAGGCAAGGACGGGTACAAGTACGAAACGGATGCCGTAGGCCAGGTCGACGCGGCGAGGCTCGGCCGCTTGCACATCCTCGAGGTTCAGCGACTCATCCGGTTCATGCCCAAGATCGTCATCGCCGTGGTGCCTGGATGGGCGGTGGGCGGCGGTCACAGCCTGCACGTCGTGTGCGACATGACGATCGCCAGTCAAGAGCATGCGCTGTTCAAACAGACCGACCCCGATGTAGCCAGCTTCGACAGTGGCTACGGTTCGGCCCTGCTCGCGCGGCAGGTCGGGCAGAAGAAGGCACGCGAGGTGTTCTTCGTGGGGCTCAACTACAGCGCACAAGAGGCCGCTGCCATGGGCATGGTCAACGCGGTGGTACCCCACGCGGAGCTGGAGAATTTCTCCCTTTCGTGGGCCGCGGCGATCAATTCCAAGAGCCCTACGGCAATGCGGATGCTGAAGTTCGGCTTCAACATGGTCGACGATGGGCTGGTGGGTCAGCAGATCTTCGCCGGCGAGGCCACGAGACTGGCCTATGGGACCGAAGAGGCCCAGGAAGGACGCGACGCCTTCCTCGAAAAGCGGCCTCAGGACTATCGGAAGTTCCCATGGCACTACTGATTTGGGCTACCCTATCGTCCTTGGATTCGGACCCAAAACGTGCGAGATCAGCACATCGGAGAACGGAGTAAGTCATCTCAAGCAAGATATTCGTAGGGAACCTCAACTTTGCAACGACGGACGAAGACCTTCGGCAGTTGTTCGGAGAGGTTGGGGAAGTCGTGGACGTTCACATTCCAAAAGACCGCGAGTCGGGCCGCCCAAGAGGCTTTGCGTTCGTCCGATTCGCGTCCGAGGAGCAGGCCAAACAGGCTGTCGAGCAGCTGCATGGCAGGGAAGTCGGTGGACGCGCCCTGCGCTTGGACATTGCAGAAGATCGACCCCGTCCGCCTCGTCCGCGGCGTGATTTCAAACCATCAGCCGGACGCTTTGCTGGCAACGGCCCACGTCATGCGGATGACCTCGGGCGCGCGGAGCTCGAGCGGCAAGACCTGGGCGGCCAAGACTATGGGCGCGGAGAGTATGCCCGCGACGACGCATACGCAGATGATCACGGCGGCGGTCGTGGCGGCAAATCCTTCGGTAAGGCGAAGCGACCCAAGGGCAGCCGGCGAGGGTTGCGCGGCAAGAAGCGAAGTCTCTGAGTTGGCACCGGAACAAAAAACTCGGGCGAGGTATGAACCCCGCCCGAGCGCCCGTTGTGTTGTACCCTCAAGGAGTTTGAATCTGGATTTGCCCTTGCCGGGGGATTGCTGATCAGCCGCCGACAGTCATACTGTAAAGCTTCGAAATCACGGTTGTCAACAAGTATTCGAGCGCACAAATTCCCGGACATGGAACCGGATGGATCGAGTGGCGAGCCGCGATCGTGCTGCTATCTGCCTGGAACCGGGGTGCACTTTTCGGGTATGGACCAGTTGAAGAGCCAGCGATGAAGGACGACGTGGGGGACACAAACGAGCTCGATCGCGCGAGGCGCCATTTTCTCAAAGCCGCAGCATATACGGCACCTGCCATCCTCGCGACGATCACGCTGAACAAGGCGCACGCCCAGGCGTCGTGCAATCCGTCGACGTGTATGCCCGGGGTATGCAATCCCAACGGCTGTAACCCGTTGAACTGCATGCCCATCGCTGGATGAAGCGAATGGAACGGCAGAAGACCGGCTACTTCTTGCCCAACGACTGGATCCTCTGGCAGAGCGAAGGATTGCTCGAAGCCATCAAGCTGAGCAGCGGGGATCAGATCCGAATCGAAGGAACGCCCGAGATCGATTCGTTGAATGGCCAGCTGTCCGCGTCGGTGTGGGATTCGCTCGCACGGTTCGAGCCTTTGGTGGGGCAGCTCCGAGGTCAACTCCAGGAGCAGAAGCTGCAACCACTCACGCGACAAACCGTGTTGCGTGGCTCTGGATGGAGACAGCTTTTCGTGGAGCTTACGGCGAAGTGCAACGAGCAATGTGTGCATTGCTATGCCGAATCGACGCCTGCTCGCACCGAGGCACTCGCGTGGCCGGAGATCCGCACGGTGCTCAACGACGCGAAGGCGCTGGGCTTCGGTCTGGTACAGCTCACCGGCGGGGATCCCCTCATCAGCGCCCATTGCATCCGAGCCGTGGAGCATGCGAAAGAGATTGGCATCCCGCAGGTCGAGATCTATACGAATGGCCTCGCGCTTCGGGGAAGGACCTACGAGCGCTTGCGCGAGCTCGCGCCGTCGTTTGCGTTTTCCTTCTACTCGCACGATCCCGAGACCCATGACGCCATCACTCGGACACCAGGCAGTCATGCACGCACCGCGCGAGCCATTCGCCGTGCTGTCGAGGATGGATTGAAGGTGCGCGTGGGCGTCATCTCGATGGCGCAGAACCAACAGGATGCATCGCAGACCTACGAATATTTGCTGGAGCTGGGCCTGGCTCGCGACTCGGTGGGCTTCGACCAAATGCGCGAGGTCGGTCGAGGGGACGCCACATCCACGCAAATCGACGCGCGCCCAGCAGGCCTTCAAAACGGCGGTGTCGAGAGCAGGCGATCGCGAGACTTCGGCGGCTCGGCTGCGGTGAGCTATGACGGCAAGGTGTATCCGTGCATCTTCAGCCGGCACCTGCTGCTTGGATCGATCTACGAGACCAGCCTCGAAGCGATTCTAACGTCTACACAGCCAATCGCCTCGACGAAGAAGAGCTTGCTGACGGCCCGCGCACGATGGGGTGAGAAGCTCTCCTGTTGGGAGTGCCAAGCTCGATCGGTATTGCTCGATAGGACTTGCAATGCCTGATGTGTCCGATCGACGCGTGCCTCAACGCAAGAATACGCTCACGCATGAGGTCACCGACACCGATGAAGTCGTCATCTACGATGGCAACACCCCGCAATTGCTCGTGTTGAACGATATTGCAGCGGGTGTTTGGTTGATGATCGACGGCAAACGGTCAATCGAGGACATCACTGCCGAAATCCTGAGCCATGTCGAGGCGGAGCGGGCAACGGTGGCTCGTGACGTGATTGCATTCCTCGGTCAGCTCGAGCAACGGAAGCTCATCGCGTGGAAAGAGGCAACCTAGAGCAGCACGAAATCTTTCTTTCCGGCCTTCGTGTTGGTGTACGAAGCTCCTGCGCGAAAACGAGTCGCTACCTCCGACGTCACTGGTCCGCCGCGAAGTCGCCGATTGTCCAACCGGAGGCCAGGTGCGACATCGAAGTAATCGCCAACGGGTCACCTCGAATCGTGGTGGACGGCGAAATCTTGTGGGCGGATGGCGAGGTCGAAGACTTGGTCGCTGGTTTCGAGCAGTGGCTCTACCGCCTGGCGCTCGCGCGGCACAAACGCGAATTTGCAGTCTTTCACGCCGCAGCCTTGGTTTCGGATCGAGCAACCTTCGTCTTCTCCGGGCCGTCTGGCGCGGGGAAGAGCTCGCTTGCCCTCGCGGCGGTGCGGCGCGGTTGGAAATATTTCTCCGATGAGTTCGTGGTCACGGACGGCCAGCGGCTCTGGGGATGGCCACGCGCGATTCGTTTCGACCCTCCAGAGCCGGGTGCACGGCGCCCCGAGTATCTCGTTGGCCTCGACGATGATGAGGATGCAGTGGAGCCGGGACAAGACGCTGCGCCCCCCTACTATGCCGTGCACAGTCGCGCCCTGCAGCGAGTTGCCTGCTCTGTGCACGACGTGCGTTTCGTCAGCATCGAGCGTGGTACGCGGACGGCACTGGCGCCCATCCTTCCGACTGCCGGCTTGAAGCATTGGATCGAAGCCTCGTTCTTCGAGCCGAGGATATCCCTGGGCGCCCTGGTCGGCAGAGACCGTACTTGGCGCGCATCGTGGCGCCACCCGGACGAGCTCATCGATTTGATCGAGAGAACATGACAGGCGGCGAGCCGAGCGTACGATATCGCTTGCTGCGCGGCTGGGCATTGCAGAGTCGCAAAGTTCAATACGTGTTCCGTCGAATCGAGGGCGCGGTCGAGGTTTCGACCGGAGCCATCTTGAGCTGGGCACTGCGAGACGTCGAAAAGGAGGCGCTTTCAATCGAACTATACGACGCCTCTTTTCAGCCGGAAAACGACCATGACGGGCTCTACGAATGGGAGCGGAAATGGTTCGAGCGACGCCTGCCCTCTGCTCCGGCATCCATCCTCGTCGGGGCGGCCGGTTCGGGGCGTGAGGCTTCCGAGCTCCGAAAGTCGGGCTACCGCGTGCATGCCTTCGAGCCCGCTCAATCGGCATTTCGGCTCTGTCGGTCCGTCCTCGGCTCTGATCTCGTCGACCAAGCGAGTTACCAGGATCTCATTGCGACGGCGCTTCGCGGAAAGAACACGCCGCTACGGCTCACGCACGAATCGAGATTCGATGCCGTGCTGTTGGGCTGGGGTAGCTTCGGACACGTGCTTCAGCGCGCCGACCGGCTGGAGTTGCTTCGTGCGTGTGACCGCGTCGCGCCGCATGGCCCGATCCTCTTGAGTCTCTTCGAGCCGAACGCCGCAGCCGCGACGAACGGAATGTACTACACGACATGGGGTGGCTTCTTGGTGTGGCCTACGGTCGAAGAGCTCGATCAGCACGCGAAAGCACTGAATCGAAAGCTCATCGTGTCGCTCGAGTCACCGAGCTCGTACGCCACGCTGGTCCCGAGCGTATGAATGACCTTTTGACCGAACGATTAGTCGTGACCCAACGAATCCCCGCTTTTCGAGACGAGGGAAAGCCTGTTAGAAGGTAAGAGCTTCGAGGGAGGGGATCATGAATCGCTGTGGATACGTAGCCTTGGCTTTACTGACCGCCGTCGGCGGATGTTATAGTTCGGTCGGGAACGAGGGCACTGGCGGCTCGGGAGGCGCGGGCGGCTCGGCCGGCTCGGGAGGTATGGGCGGCAGCGGCGGCTCGGGAGGCGCAGGCGGTTCGGCCGGCTCGGGCGGCTCGGGCGGCCTGGGCGGCTCTGCGGGAATCGGGGGCTCTTTGGGAACGGGGGGCTCCGCGGGAGCCGGCGGCTCTGCGGGAACCGGGGGAACTGGCGGCACCGACCCGTGCGCCCCCTCGGGCACCGTCGCGTTCGAGTACGCGTCGTTCGATGCGGCGCCCGACTGCATCGTCCCCGGCGTCTGTCTCAAGCGAGGTCGCGTGAAGGGGCTTTACAACTCCGCGTACGAGCTTGCAGCGAACAGCTCGGTGTCGCCCGAGGGCACGTTGTGGGCGTTGTCGACGTGCGCCGCCGCCACAGTTCCAGACGACTTCGAGCCGATCTCCGCGCTGTTCTCAGGCGGCAGCGGCAGCAGCTCCTGCAACGGAAACTGCGTCGGAGGAAGCATCGTTGGCCCCGACCTATGCCTCTGGCTCACCAACGAAAACCTCTTCTATGACGTGGTCTTCTCAGAGTGGGGAAGCGTCACAGGGAGCAGCTTTGCGTACGTGCGGACCGCGGTGGACGCCGATGCATGCGGCGTGGCCGCGGCAACCTGCGACGCGAGCATGAGCCGCGTGACATGCAATTGCCCCGAAGGTTGGGTGAACGAAAGTGGCGACGGGATTTGTGTCCTGCCCGATCCTTGCGACCCCGATCCTTGCGGGGCCGGCGCGAGCTGCAGGAGGACGGGGGCTACGTCGCACCGCTGCGAATGTGACACCGTGGAATTCACCAAGGCGCCGGGGCAAACCGCTGAGGACTGCCCGAGCAATGGTGTTTGCCTCACGCGCGGCGACACTCGAGCACTCTATAATAGTCGCGCGGAGACCCAAGCTCCCGCGGACGGAGTGTGCGGAGTCGACCCCCCACGCTCGGAGGTCCCCACGTTCACCGAATGGGTGCGCAAGCCATGCGTTTCGGCTTCGCCCTCTGAATTCGTGATCTTCTTGAGCGATGCGTTTGCATGTCCGGAGGTGCCAAGGCGAATCGTCGGCTACCGCAGTTGCCTCCATACGACCGACGCCGACGAGCAGCTTTGGGAAATCCAGTTCACCGATTGGTGTCCAAGCGCCCGAACCGCGGAGGACCGCGGGTGCTTCAGCTACGTGCGATGGCACGCCGTCGAGGACGGGGTGGCGTGCCCCTAGTCATCGTGTCGCTTCATTCGGCGACCTCGTAGGCCATCCCGAGCGCGCGGCGAGCTGCGCCAGGACGCGGCGCCTCGCTTCGTCCGCGTGAGCGAAAAGAGATCGCGACCCAGCGACAAGCGACCGGTCCAACAGGTGTGGTGTCCACCAGAGCGGCGAATCTCCATTCGTGTCCGTGCCCAGACGCGCGACGGCGATGATCATGCGGTCCAATAGCGAGAGCTTCAGTGAACGAACCGCTGCGCACGCGATGGGATCGTCTCGAAACGACTCGTGACCTAGCACGTACCCCGCGGCACGCTGAAGACCCAACGCTCGGAAATGAGCTCCTAACGCGCCTGCATCTTCGAATTGAAAGACGCCTTCCCTCAGCAGCCATCGAATGTCGTCGAGGCTCGTGTCCTCGCGAAAGGTACCACGCCCCTTGACGAAATGGCCGATCAGATGTGCGAAGACGTCCTCATGCGACATCCGCGCCACGGGTGCGGCAAAAAGCGACGTGTCGAGCTCTGCCCTCGAGAAAACTCCGTCCGTAGACATGCGAAAGAGGCCGTGAGGAAAGAGACGAAGGTGCACGTCGATGCTGAGCGGCCATGCATCGCTGACAAACGTGCTTCCCGCGCTCGAACGCACGGTCGGCTCGAAGCCGAGCGTGCGCAAAGCCAGAGCCACCGTCTCGATGTCCGAAGAGCGTACCAGGAGGTCGATGTCGACGAGGTCCCGCTGACCCCGCAAAGCAGGCCACCTTGCAAGGAGCAGCACGCCCTTCAAGGGCATCGCCACGACGCCACGCTCGGCACATCCTTCGAACACTTGGTTCGCCAGCCTGAGTGCGAGCTCACCGACGAGCGCGGTGCCAAGGTCTCCATCAGTTTGGCCCACTCGAGCAACTATCGATCGCGATCGATACGCAGGTCAAGGGATGACCCCAAACACGAAGGAGAAGATCCTAGGGAAGATGCGGTATGAAACGTGTGCGGTCGGTGGTATAGAGCGCCGATGGCTACGCATCAAAGGCTGGGCGACCTCGCGGAGGCGCTGCAAGCCCAGGGGGCCGACGAGCTGCGCGTCCACCTCGTGCGACGGGCACGGGAGTTCAAGCGTTCCTGGGTCATGATGGCCGAGGCTCTGGTCGAGGCTCGCAACCGCGAGGCGTATCTCTCCTGGGGATACGAGGACTTCTATTCGTATTGTGCGCTTGAGCTTCAGCTCAAACGCGCGACGGCAGACAAGCTCACGGGATCCTACGTGGCGCTCAAGCGGCATGCCCCCTCGGTGTTGAAGCGTGATGGCCTCAACGAGCGGATTCCGACGTGCGACGCCGTGGAGTACTTTGCCAAGGCGCTGCACGAGGAGCCCGGGCGCGAAGAGGATGCTCGCGCGATCGATCCGGCAGTGGTCGACGAGCTCCGGCACGCGGTGTTCGAGGAGGGTGCTCCGGTCACCGAGCTGCGAAAGCGCTTCAACCCGGTCTTTCATCCTAGGCCCGAGGGGGCCGAGCAGATGGAGGCGATCCGGCGGGCGACGGCGACCGCGCGACGCCTCGAACGAATGATCGAAGAGATCGACGGCCTTCATCGCCCAACCGTCCGAGCGGCGCTCGACAGCCTCGAAGCGCTGCGCGAGGAGCTGACCGAGTTGCTCGGTCGCGCCAAGGCCGCCTACGCGAAGACGGCCTGACCGGATACTGACAGCCTGCCCCTGAGAAAGCCGGGTTGCAGTAGGCTGAAACACGTTCTATTTCATGGGCGACGCGCCATGACCGACAAAGCGCACGTGCCTGCCGTCGAAGGCCTCTTCACCATGGATCGGGCGGAGCCCTCCCTCCTCGGGACGCAGTGCCGGAGCTGCGGAACGTATTTCTTCCCGGCGGAGAGGACCTTCTGCCGCAACCCCGGGTGCGACCAGGATGATCTACAAGACGTGAAGCTGAGCCGAACGGGAACGATCTGGTCTTATACCGGCGCGAGCTACGAGCCCCCTGCTCCGTTCGTGGCCAAGCAGCCCTTCGAGCCGTTTGCCATCGCCGCAGTGGAGCTCGAAAAGGAGGGGCTCACCATCCTCGGTCAAGTCGCCGATGGCATCGGGCCTGAGGCGCTCCGCACTGGAATGCGCATGGAGCTCGTGCTCCGGCCGCTCTACGAGGATGACGACCACGTGTATCTCACCTGGAGCTGGAAGCCCGCCGGCGAGGGAGCTGCGACATGAGCAAGGACGTGGCCGTGCTCGGCGTCGGCATGCATCCGTGGGGAAAGTGGGGCCAGAGCTTCGTCGGCTACGGTGTCACTGCCGCCCGCGCCGCCTTGAAGGACGCGGGTCTCGAGTGGAAAGACATTCAGCTGGTCGCAGGCGGGGACACGATCCGCAACGGATACCCCGGCTTCGTGGCGGGAGCGACGTTTGCTCAGGCGCTGGGCTGGTCCGGCGCGAAGGTGTCGAGCTCTTATGGCGCCTGCGCCACCGGCGCCCAAGCCATTGGGGTGGCGCGCGCACATATCTTGGCCGGCCTTTGCGACGTTGCTCTGTGCATCGGTGCCGATGCGGCGCCGAAGGGATTCTTTGCACCCACCGGTGGGCGGCGCCCCGAGGATCCGGACTGGCTTCGCTTCCACCTACAAGGCATCACCAATCCGACCTATTTCGGATTGTACGCGAGGCGCCGAATGAGCAAATACGGCGCCTCCCAAGAGGATTTCGCCGCGGTGAAGGTAAAAAACGCCCGGCATGGGCTACACAACCCGAACGCCCGATACCGCAAGGAGGTCACGATCGAAGACGTGCTGGGCTCGGCGCTGGTCGCCGACCCGCTTCATCTTCTCGAGATCTGCGCAACGAGCGATGGAGCCGCAGCGTTGGTGCTGTCGAGCATGGATTTCGCGCGAAAGCGCGCGACGAAACCCGTGAGAATCGCCGCGGTCTCCACGGTTACGCCGGTGTATCCGAATGCGATCATCGAAATGCCGAACCTCGCGACGGACTCCACAGCAGGAGCGACCCTGCCCGAGCGGGGTTTCAAGGAATCGATCGCGCACGCGGCCTATGAGGAAGCTGGTCTCGGGCCGCACGACATGCATGTTGCAGAGGTTTACGACCTCTCGACCGCGCTCGAGCTCGACTGGTATGAGCAGATCGGCCTATGCCCTCCCGGCGACGCAGAAAAGCTGCTGCGAGATGGCGAAACGACATTGGGAGGTCGAATCCCCGTCAACCCGAGCGGAGGGCTCGCTTCCTTCGGGGAGGCCGTGCCCGCACAGGCGATCGCGCAGGTCTGCGAGCTCACCTGGCAGCTACGCGACCGAGCCGGCAGCCGCCAGGTGGAGGGCGCCAAAGCGGGTGTCACGGTGAACCAGGGTCTCTTCGGACACGGTTCGTCGGTGATTTGCAAGGTGTAAGGACGGACGGAGGATCGGTGCTCGCGTCGGGGCCGGCGCGGGAAACGCGCATGCCGCGATGCCGCGACAATTTGCCGCCTACCGTCGGCCGCCGGGGTGCTTATCTTAGCAAAATGATGCGTTTCGCAGGAGCAGCGCTTGCGATCACGATGCTCGGATGCACGGCCGTGCCGACCGAAGAGGTCCCCACCGAAAGCCGGCAGGTGCAGACCATCGTCCGGAACACCGCGAGCCCCTTTTGTCCGGGCAAGACGCTCGACTCCTGCCCGAGCCCCAAAGCTGCCGAGTGGCGGCAAGACGTCCACGAATGGGTCGCCGAGGGCGTACCCGAGACTGAGATCCGCGATCGCCTGCAAGCCAGGGTCCCCGGATTCGACCTGAGCATCCCTCCGGTGAAGTGGGGGTGGGTCATTCCGCTGCTAGCCTTGGCGTTGTCGACGCTGTGGTTCTTGGTGATGGCGCGACGATTCAGACGGCGTGGTGGTTCGCAAAGGCAGTCGTTTCGAGGTCATTCACAAGAAGCGCTGGACGCGCGCCTCGACCACGAGCTGGCCCAGCTCGACTAGCGCCGAAGCGCGGTCTGACGCTGGCCCTGCATGTCGCCCGGCGCCAGTCCCTCCGTTCTTCACTCGTACGGCACGTTGAAACGGGCACGATAAGCGGCGATCCGGGGTTCGACGTCCTCTTTGGTCATGTCGAAGTCTGCCAGGGAGTACTTGTGACGGCCGTACTTGTGCTGCTTGTCGACCTTGCGCGAAGCTTCCATCGCATCTTTGGCCTCGGTCGTCAGCTCCAAGCCCGCGGCTTCGTAGATCCGCGCGACCTGTGCCATGGGGTCCTCGACCAAGTCGTAATACGAAACGTCGACGAAACCCCGGTCGTGGACGCGCTCCCGCGTGGCCATGGAGCGGCGGGCCATGTTCTCGATCTTGCGCAGCCAGTGCATCGCAACTCGATGAGGATCGACCTCGTCACTGAAGATCATCTGCAGATGGGTGAGCATGCTGAAAAGCGAGGGGCTCGTCTTCAGCGGGTCGCGGTGCGTATGCACGATGGTCGCATCCGGAAACACCTCGAGCAGCGGGTCGAAGTACTCTTGATGGTGCGGCGTCTTCAGCACCCAGCGGACCGGCTTGCCGATGCCCGGACGCTGCCATTGGAGGTATTGCATCATGCGCTTGAGCGCCTGATACGCGGGCACGTGATCTTGCTGCTCGAGCCACCGCGAGTAGGTGGGCACATTCATCATCGCTTCGGGAGTGGTGGTGAGAAAGGCCTGCTCGAGCAGGATCACCTCCTCTTCGGGTGCGTCGGGCTCTGCCGGGTGAATCGCAAAAAAGCCAGGGGACATGTATTTGAGCCCTCGCGCAGCGGCTGCCGCCTGTGCAAATCGGGGATCTTTTCGCTGCCATGGCCGCCGCGGAGACGGTGCGGGGTTGATCGCTTCCCACGAAGCCAACGAACGGATGGCCGGATCACGCGCGATCAGGCGATGAAGCATCGTCGTTCCGGTGCGCGCGAGCCCTGCCACGACGACCGGGCCCTCGACCGGGATGTCGAGAATCTCGGGGTGGCGGTCGATCGTTTTTTGCGCCACCAGCTTGTTCGAGAGCACGCCCACGATACGTCCGCGAATGATCATGTGACCCACGGGGTTGAGGGCAGCCTCCCGGTTGATCGAGTCGATCAGTACCCGCAAGGGCTCGACGAACCCTTCGTCGCCGAAGTCCCGCAGCCCGGTCTTGCGCCGCGCCTGCGCCAATACCCCGTCGACGGTGATCGGTCCGCCCCCAAGACCCACGTCTGCCAGCAGGCGCCCTACCCGGTTCGCGACGGCGATGGCCCACGGACGATAAGGTCGATCGAAAGAGCTGCTGACCTCGGCCGACGCCATCGCAAGCCTCAAAGCTCGGACAGCTTGACCACGCGCGTCTGAGGCTCGGGGTGCCCGTCGGCCCGAACCCAACGCCAGCACATCGTGCCCTCCTGGTGGCCCACCGTATCGATCCAGTTGTCGAAGCCCTTGTCCTCGGCAGCGACCACGACCTGCACCGAGCCGTCCGGACGATACTTGGCCGTGTGCTTGTTCACGTGGATTGGGTAGTAGCGGTAATCGAGCGACTCCATCCAGTAGTTGTTCAACTGAAAGTTCCAGTGCTCGCACTTGGGTGGCATCGCTTCGATCACGAGCGCTTCGTCCGGCGCGAGCTTCCAATAGCTGTGATAGTAGGCGATGTCGGGGACCCCGCCCGCCATGTTGGAGACGTTCTGGTCGAAACGCGGCAGCTTGTTGGTGTGTTTCTTGAAGCCTTCGGCCCAACTGGCAAATAGCATCGAAGCCCCCGCGACGAGCCCGGCCGCGGTCGTGAGCCCCTCCGCGCATTTCACCGGATCGAACGGCGATGGCATTCCGTCTCCACCGATGCGCTCGATGTGGAGGTCGGCGATCTGCTCGTGCTCCCGATCCAGCCGCGTTTGCCGCACGATCAACGTGCCGGTATCCGGTTCCATGGGGAGCCAATTTCCTGGCTTTTCCTTGGTGCTGAGGATGATCTCGAAGCTTCCATCCGGCTCGATGTGCATCTCGGACGCCTCGAGGTACCCGGTGGGCGGCATGCCGCGACCTTGTCCGTAGTTTCCTTTTTGTGTGAAGAAGCCGAGGTAGTGAACGGTACCCCGGTTTCCCCAGATCCGATACTCGTGCTCACCACTGATCGCGGCATTCTGGTAGTAGTTGTCTGGATGGTCAGCACCCATCTTCGCCGTCTCGTGAACCACACGCTGAAGCACCGGCGCTAGCGGGTCGTTGTGCTCGACGAACGTCTGCAACGCCGCACGTGTGATCCGGCTCAAATATCGAAACCCCTCCATGCGATTCATCGGGTCACTCGGCGTGTTGGGCCCCATCACCACGTTCCCCGCCATCTTCAAGGTGTCGCAGAATTGGTTCCACACCGTGCCGTCGATGATGTCACGCTCTTTCTTACTCAGCTCATCAGTCATTCGGTTTCCTCAAAGTACGCCACGCCCGCGCAGGAGCGCTTCGGTCTTGTCCCACAGCAACGACCCCTTGTCGGGGTCCTTCGAATCCTCGGATGATTCCTTCATGCGCATCATGTGCATGTACACGCCAGTCTTCCTTCCCATTTCCTCGGACGCCACCAGGTAGTCCACCGGAATCGAGGCCTTATCGGGGCTTTGAAAAAACAGGGCCATCACGGGCTTGAGAATTGGCTTCAACCACGCGGGAGCCTCTCGGGCCATATTGGAATTCACTGCTCCAGGGCACAGTGCATGCACGCACACATCGGGACTGTCGCCGCCTCCAGCATTGAGCCTTCTCGAAAGCTCGTGAAAGTAGGTGGTCAGGTGAAGCTTGCTGAGACCGTAGTATTTCACGCCGTCCGCAATCCCGTACTCGATGGGCTCGCCGAAATGCTCGAAGTCGATGGGAATCGAGCTGCGGTGCGTCTCGGAAGAAATGAAGATGATGCGAGGTGGATCGTCGGCCCGGGAGTTGTGGCCGAACGCTCCGTTTGGAATGACGCCGTCGCGCAGCAGCCGGTCGAGCACGACAAACTTCGCCAAGAAATTCACGGCGAACATCAGATCGAGGCCGTGCTTGTTCCTGCGCGCCCTGGCAGGTACGACTCCAGCGTTGAAGACAGCCACGTCCAGCGTGATTTTTCGATCCCGCAACTCGTCGCAGAAAGCCCGAATCGAATCGAGATCGCTGAGGTCTACGTGGATCATCTCGACGGAGTCGTTGCCGCTCAGAGCGCGCACCTCTTCGCCTGCCTCGGGGATGCCGCTCCGGCACGCCATGATCACGCGGGCTCCACGCTTGGCCAGGCGAACGGCAATGCCCTTTCCGAGGCCGCTGTTGGCTCCGGTCACCAGGCAGGTGCGCCCCTCGAGCCGAGCTTCGGGCCGCACGGGAGTGACCTTCGGCTCTTTGTTCCGTTGATCGAGCACTCCGCTCAACACGGCGGTCAGCGGGTTGGCGTGGGTTCTTTCGACCATGGCGCGCGCACTGTAGAAAACTCGGTTCCTAAGTCAACGCGAAGCCGTAATTTGCAGGTATTCCGCTACGGCCGTTGCGAGGCCGACGAATAGAGCGCGCGCGATCAGGGCGTGCCCTATCGAAACCTCGTCGATGCCGGGCACGGAGAGGAATGTCTCTAGGTTATCCAAGTCGAGATCGTGCCCTGCATTGACCCCGAGGCCATTGGCATGGGCTCGCTCGGCGGCCATCCGATAGCGCGCCAAACTCTGGTCGAGCACCTCGCCGCGCTGCTCGAACGCGCGCGCATAGGGCTCCGTGTAAAGCTCGACCCGGTCTGCGCCTAGCTCGGCGGCCCAATCGATTGGCGCCGGCTCCGGATCGACGAACACGCTGACCCGCACCGCGCGCTCCTGAAGGCGGCCGATGATTTCAGCAAGCTTCTCTTTGGGTGTGCTCGGCGGCCATCCCGCTTCGCTCGTGATCTCGCCGGGACGAACGGGAACCAGGGTGCACTGGTCCGGCCTTACGCGTTCGACGAGCTCGATGAGCTCGGGTCTGGGGTCCCCCTCGATGTTGTATTCCACCTGGTTCCGCACCGGTTCGAGCGCATCTGCGATCTCATAGACGTCGGTAGGCCTGATGTGGCGCCGATCGGCGCGAGGATGCACGGTGATCCCGGGCGCTCCTGCCTGCACGCAGACCCTCACCGCCTCGACCACGCTAGGTACGACGCCACCACGCGAGTTCCGAAGCGTCGCAACCTTGTTCACGTTGACGCTGAGCCGGGGCATCGCGGCCAGGTGTAGCGCCCGGGACGAGTGATGTCAGGCTCGATCAGCTCGAGGACCCGACGTGGATGCGCGGAGGCGGGAAATTACGTCTGCTAGAACATCTCCTTCGTTTCTGTAATATTTGCGGCATGAACGTCAGCGCCAAAGCGGTCATCTTGGAGGTGCTTTCGGCAGGGGAGTCCGTCTACCAGAGCGCCTTGCCCGTGCGCTCCCTGGTCCAGGCCGCATCCGCATTCGACGTTGCGGAGAACAGTGTGCGGGTGGCCGTCGTCCGTCTGTGTGCCGAAGGCCTGATCGAGTCACCGAGACGGGGCGAATACCGCCTGGGCCCCCGTGCACAGGTCGTCAACGAGAAGATCCACGGTTGGCGGACCATTTCAGCTCGGATTGGGGACTGGGATGGCTCGTGGGTGACTGCGTTCACCGCAGACCTTTCCCGCACGGACCGCCCTGCGCTTCGCCGCAGGCTCCGCGCGCTGCGGTACCTCGGCTTCGAGGACCTTAGGCCCGGCTTGTTCTTGAGGCCGAACAACTTGACGCCGGGCATCGAAGGAATCCGAGCAGAGCTGCAAGCTCTCGGGCTCGACGATGACGCGTCGGTGTTTCGAATCGGAGATCTCAGCCCGGAGGAAGAGCACAAGGCACGGCGCCTTTGGGATGGCAGGGCGTTGGAAGAGACTTACGCAAAGCTGCAGGAACAATTGAGCGAAAGCATGAAACGTTTGGATGGGATGTCGCTCCACGATTCGGTGCGCGAGTCGTTTCTTCTCGGTCGAGAGGGAATTCGGCAGGTCGTCCTCGATCCTCTTTTGCCCGACCCACTGATCGACGAAGCCGAGCGCTCGGCCATGGTCGGCATCCTTCAAAGCTACTGCGACAAAGGCCTGAGCCTTTGGACCCGATTCCTGCGCCTCGAGCGGGGGCGTGCCGAGTGATTTCGAGTATGCTGAGCCCGTTATGAAAGCGGTAGATTTCACGTTCGGAACCGTCGATGGAGCGAACCTGTACGTACGTGGTTGGCTGGTCGATCAACCCAAAGCGGTGGTCCAGATTCTTCACGGAATGGCCGAGCACGGAGCGCGCTATGCACGCTTCGCCCAGGCGCTCGCGACCGGGAGATATACGACCTACGTACACGACCATCGCGGACATGGACGGAGCATCTCCGAGGGAATGCCGCCCGGACACATGGCGGACAGCGACTCGTGGAATCGGATCGTGGAAGATGCACACGGTGTGAATCGCGAGATCGCCAAACGCCACCCGGGTGTCCCGATCATCATGCTCGGACATTCGATGGGCTCTTTCGTCTTGCAACAGCTGCTGTTCGAGCATCCCGGCGACATGATCGCCGCAGCCCTATCGGCCTCCAATGGAAAGCCACCGCCCATCGCTGCCCTCGGAAAGCTCATCGCACGAATCGAACGCGCGCGGGTGGGCAAACGCAACCCAAGTCCGATTCTGCAGCGCCTCACCTTCGGTGAATACAACAAGGCATTTTCCCCGACGCGAACGGAGTTTGATTGGCTGTCGCGCGATCCAGAAGAAGTCGACAAGTACGTGGCAGACCCTCTGTGCGGGTTTGCCGTGTCGACGCAGGCGTGGCTCGACATGCTTCAGGGTCTCGATCGCATCGCCAAGCCAAGCAACGTGGCCAAGGTTCCGAAAGACAAGCCTCTGTACTTGTTTGCGGGAGACCGGGACCCGGTGGGCGACTTCGGAAAGGGCATGAAGCGGCTTCATGACGCATACAAGCGCGCTGCCATCTTCGACGTTCGGCTCAAGCTCTACCCTGGCGGTCGCCACGAGATGCTCAACGAGACGAACCGACAAGAGGTGACCGACGACTTCATCGCTTGGTGCGACGAAGTCGTGGCTTCGCGGAGCTAGGAAGCAGAGGGACGGCTAGTGTAGAGCGCCCCACCGGCCTCACCTCGAACCAGAGGTCTCGTTTCGGGCGTTACTCGACATCGCCAGAGCGCGCTGCGCGAGCCGATCGATTCGGCGCCCTCGTACTCGTTGAAGTCCTCGAAAACGGCTTCGATGAGCAATCCAGCGTCGCATAGCACGCGCTGCTTCTGTAGGCCTCGCTCGCTCGCCCGCCGGCTGTGCCCGAAGCACACGTACAGACGCCCGTCGGGCTTGAGCATTTCGATGGCCCTGCTGACGAAGAGGCGGAAGCCCTCCAGTGCATAGGGCGGGTCCGTGAAGACGGCCCCAAAGCGGCCTTTCAACTTCCTGTCGATGGGATGCCGCAGATCGTGCTCGACGAGCTCGTGCTGCCAGCCATGCTGATTGGCGTGGCGAGCGAGGATTGCGAGAATCTCCGAATCCGTATCCAGCACCGTGACCTTGCGCTGGGCTCCGGCGAGCTGGACGGCGGCGCTGGTCAAATCGTCATCGCCGAGAAAGACCAACCCGCGCTGATGTTCGCCAGCTGCCACCAAGAGGTCCGCCCGCCGGATGGCAGTGCCGACGGTGACGTACACTTGGTCGAGCGCGCGCTTGGGCACGCTGCGTTCGGACGCCATCTTCTCGTAGGCGTCGCGCCACTGCGCATCGATTCCCCGGAGGCCGCCCCGGGCGACGAGCTCACGGGCAAGCGCCGCAAGACCTCGCTCCGAGCAGGAAATCTCACCCTGACGCCCTTCGAACCACTGCGGGTAGCGCTCCATCACCTCGCGAACGACTGATGATGCCTCTCCCGCGGCGCGGGCGAGCCCATCCTGCGAGAGCGACCGACCATCACCGAGTGCCCTGAGGATGCGATACGCCCCTTCGTACACGGCGAATGCTTACTTATCGCGAAATACGATCATGCCGTGCGTCAGATCGTAGGGGGACAAAGCCACCGTCACACGGTCGCCCAAGATCACGCGAATTCTGAACTTGCGCATCCGACCGCAGAGCTGGGCGCGCACCGTGGCGCCGGAATCGGTCGTCACCTCGAACTGACCCCCTGCGAATACCTGCGACACCACGCCGCTGAGCTTGATGTGGTCATCGCGCTTGTCTTCCGCTTCGAAGTCGCGCTCGAATCTGTTTCGTCTTCCTCTTTGGCTCCGTTTCGCCACTCAGTCTCCTTTTCGTTATCGGCGCAACCTAAGTCTTCTGGGCCCGCCTCGCCACCTTGTAGTATCTTTTTTGATACGACTGGGGCTTTGGTTTTTGTAGCACCGCCCATGGAAAAGTCAGCCTGAACGCATCATTGTGGTCGAACCGGTGCTCCAGCGACACCCCGACGATGCATGGACGCTCGCGAACCCCATGAAGGTGAGCGCCGGAATGAATCGCATTCTGTTGAAGCTGGCGGACTCGATCCTACCCGAAGCCCCACGGACCGAAGAGACGCTGAACGAAGTGACTCGCCATGCGCTCGTCTCGCTGCAGTACATGCCCCGATCGTCGGCTAGAGTTTTTTTGTGGGGCATGCGCCTGCTGAACTGGTCGCCTTTGTGGAGACTGCGCGGGCTGCGTCCGCTCACCGCACTGTCCGCGGATGTGGTCCGGCGGCATCTGCGGGCCGTGACCCAAAGCCGCTGGCTCCCCGTGCGCCTCCTGATGTACGGCCCGGTTGGCCTATTCATGTCGAGCTACTTCGATCAGGACTACGTTCACCGGGAGCTCCACTACGCACCCGCTGCCTTCATCGCCGGTCGAATCGAGCTGCGGCGCAAATGGGTGGAGGGCCGTGAACCTGGTTCCGACGACGAGGTCCATCATCCCAGGGCTCTCTCGCCATGACGATCCTGGCCCATCGTGACTATCGAAACGTCGAAGCCCACGACGCGGAGGTGGCGGTCGTTGGCACCGGCGCGGGCGGTGCCGTGGTAGGCGCGGAGCTCGCCGAGGCAGGACACGAAGTGATTTTCCTCGAGGAAGGCGGATATCATCCGACCTCGAGCTTCAACCCCTACTTGACCGAGTCGCTCCCGAGGCTCTTCCGAGACGCCGGAGGCACCATCATCATGGGAAGGCCGCCGATCCCCTACGCCGAGGGTCGGTGCGTGGGCGGAGGCACTGTGGTCAACGGGGGAATGACCTGGCGCCCCCCCGAGCAGGCCATGGCAGAGTGGGAGCGCATCACCGGCCAACCCGACCTCGGATATAAGGCGATGGAGCCTTTGTTCGATCGGGTGGAAAAGCGCATCCACGCCAAGCCTCAGCATTCGTCGTCGATCGGCGAAGACAACCGCCTGCTCGAAGAGGGAGCCCGGCGTCTCGGTTGGCGATACGAGCACAATCGCCGAGCCCAGGACCGCTGCGTCGGTTCGAATCAGTGTCTCACGGGATGCCCGACGGGCGCAAAGCAGTCGACGCTGGTCAGTTATTTTCCGCAAGCCATCTCGAGAGGCGCGCGCTGTCTGACGGAGGTTCGAGCGGATCGGCTATGGATCGAGAACGGGCGATGTGTCGGTGTCCTCGGCAGGGCAATCAATCCCCGCACTCGCGAGGAGGACATCGAAGTGCGTGTACGGGCCAAGGCGGTGGTCGTGTCTTGCGGAGCCATCCAGACTCCGTTCCTGCTCCTTCGCCATCGAGTCGGGCGCCCGAGCGGACAGCTCGGCAAGAACTTCCTCTGTCACCCCAACACGAAAGTCATCGCGATCTACCCGCGCAACATCTATGCGTGGCAGGGCGTGAGCCAGGGCGGCCAGATCCGCGAGTTCCGGGATGAGGGAATACTGCTGGCGGAAAACGCCGTCCCGCCTGGCACGGCTGCCGCCCAGATTCCATTCCTCGGCAACGAAGCGCTGGAGCTGATGAAGCGTTACAACGCAATGGCGATGACCGGCGTGCTGGTCGAAGATTCGCATGCCGGCAGTGTGAGCCGAAGCTTCGGCGCACCGATGGCAAAATACAACATCACCCGCTACGACCACGAACGCTTCTTGCGTGGCGTGCGCCACCTCGCCACTCTTCATTTCGAGATGGGTGCCGAGAAGGTGATCCTTCCTTTTAGCAACTTTCACGTGGCCCACGACGCAGACGAGCTCGCCGACATCGAGCGTACCCAGCGCTCGCGAAGCACGATCGAGCTCTTCACGGTACACATGATGGGCACCTGCCGAATGGGCAGCCGGCCCGGCGACTCGGTGGTCGACTTGAACGGGGAGCTTTGGGACCTTCCTGGATGCTACGTGGCGGATGCCAGCCTGTTTCCGACGGCGGTGGGTGTGAATCCCCAGGTGACGATCATGGCGCTCGCGACACGAGTCGCACAACGTCTCCGGCTTCCCAATTGACAAGGCAACGCCTTTTGAGCACATCGTAGCCCACAGATGCTCGATCTGCCTCGACTCAAACGCATTCGCCTCATGAAGCGACCGATCGGCCAAGTCATCTTTGGACATACCGTCCTCGCGCCGAACTACAATTTCCTTCCTGGCGTGGACATTCAGCTCGAGGGCCTCGCAAACATGCCCGATGAGCCGGTCATCTTTGCGATGAACCATACCGACCGGTTCAACTACTTCCCATTCATGTACAAGATGTGGAAGCTGAAAGAGCGCTACATGACGGTCTGGGTGAAGGGGAAGTATTACGAGCAGCCGATCGTGGCCACATTCATGGAGCTCACGAGCAACCTTCCCACGGTCTCCCGTGGCTACATCATCACCAAAGACTTCACCCTCACCATGGAGCGGCGCCCGACCGAGGCGGAGTACGATACCCTCCGGCTCCTGGTGGATCGAGAGGCCGATCCCAATCAGGACCCCAACACGGCCGATGTATCAGACATCCCGATCGAGCTCTTCGACACGAAGCGAAACATCCTGGGTGTGGACTTCGACCCGCGCGACAGCTCTTACGCAACCGCGATCAATCGTGTCTTCAACGAGATGATGCATGAGTTCGTGCGCTTGAACGAACGTTCTTTCGAGCTTGGTCTCGACCTGCTTGTATTTCCTCAGGGCACCCGATCGATCCGCCTGCCCAAGGGCCGCATCGGCATGATGGAGATCGCGCTTCGATACAAGAAGACCATCGTGCCGGTGGGATGCAACGGTTGTGACCTCGTCTACACCGGCTCTTTGCCGATCGCGAAAGCTGGGACCATCGTTTATCGCATCGGCAAGCCCATTTCGTACGAGGAGCTTTCGGATTTTCACATCGAAGAGCCCTACGACCCGTTCACTGCGGAGGCAGAGCATGCGCATCGCGCCGAGTTTCAAGGAGCGGTAGACCTGGTCATGAACCGCATCAACGAGTTGCTCGATCCGCGGTATCAGTTCAGCGATGACCTACAGAGCACGGGCGTGAGCGGCACCGAGCGCTTCATATAGCGTAACGGTTGTTCCGTTTCCGGAAACGGGTTAGACACGCCCCGTGGACGCGCTCCAATCTCTGAGGGATGCGGCGAAGCCGAAGCCGGTCGTGGCCATCATCGGAGGAGCGGTTGCGGGCTCGGAAGCAGCCGCAGCATGTGCGGACCGAGGGATCATCGCCGTGGTGTTCGAGCAAGGGGAACGCCCTTACGGCAAGATCGAGGACGGCCTGCCTCGGTGGCACGAAAAGCTGCGCGGCAAGGAATATCGGAGGATTGACGAGAACCTTCGTCGCGATGGCGTCATCTTCGTACCCAAGACCGAGATTGGGCGGGACCTGCCGTGGGACGAGCTCTACCGGGATCTCGGGTTCAGCGCGATCGTGCTCGCCAATGGGGCCTGGCGCGATCGTCCCCTTCCGGTCGAAGGAGCCGATGCGTATGTCAACCGCGGCCTCGTGTACCAGAACGAATTCGTATACTGGTTCAACCATTACGACGACGATGGTTACCAGGGGCCAGTGTTCGACATCCCGGACGATGTCATCGTAGTGGGAGGTGGTTTGGCTTCCATTGACGTCGTGAAAATCGTCAATCTAGAGCTCTATGCGCGAGCGCTGCGTGCGCGAGGCATCGACGTCGGCATCGTCGAGATGGAGGTCAAGGGCATCCCCAAGACCCTCGAAGCGCATGGGCTGACCGCGGAGGAGCTGGGCGTCAAGGGCTGCAAGCTGTACTACAGGCGCCGTATGGAGGACATGCCGCTCGCAAGTGCGGATCAACCGACGCCAGAACAGTTGGCCAAGCTCCAGGCCGCTCGGGTCAAGATCATGGAGCGAGTCATGCGGAAGTACCTCGTCGAGTTCGAGCCGCTGTGCACGCCCATCGCCACCATCGTGGAGAACGGACGATTGGTGGGGATTCGCTTTCAAAAAACCGAGGTGGTGGACGGAAGGGTGCGTGGGATCGAGGGCTCTGAGCTGGACGTTCCGGCCACGATGGTGATCAGCTCGATCGGAAGCATTCCGCGACCCATCGCCGGAATCCCCATCCGAGGCGAGCTCTACTACTTCGATAGTTGGGACACCGGCGAAGTGCACGATCTGCCCGGCGTGTTTGGGCTCGGGAACGTGCTCACCGGCAAAGGCAACATCAAAGACAGCCGGGCCAATGCCATCGAGATCATCGAGAAGGCGGTGGCTGCGTACGTCGGCGTCGGACAAGAGCCCGAGAAGACGTCTGGAAGCGCGTCAACCGAGGCGGAGGCCATGGCCGGCCGCGTTGCAAGCGGCGCTCCCATGCCCCCTCGCGCGATGAAAGCCCTGGCAAGTCGGATCGAAGATCGCTACCAGGACATTGGTTATCACGACTACGAGAGCTGGATCGCCGCCCATCGCCGTACTTAGCCAGGGTATTGGATTGCGCCGGGGAGGCTTGGCCGATAATGTGCGCCCCGCTTTGGAGACTCGATGACGAAGACGGGGCTGCGCGTTGCCACGCTGGTTCTAATGCTTCTGGCAATCACATCGGTGGCATCGGCGCAGGAACGCCGCGTCGACATGCGATTTCAGGGTGGAGCCAAGCTCGGGGTCCCCGTGTTTCTCAACGTCGACCACACCATCGTGAGGCCGGGGGCAAGCATCATGGGATGGGGCGGATTCGATCTGGGATGGGTAGTCTTCGATTTCGGCATGGGCTTTCAGTGGACTAGAATCGACACCAACAAGATTCCGGTGGTCTTCGAGCGCCTGGGTTACGAGCCTCTGGTTCGGTTGTTTTTCTCCCCCGAGGTGCGCTTCCAGGTCCCCACGATCGGTGCCGTGCTGCCCTATGTGACTGGCGCGTTCGATGCGAACATCTGGAGCTTCGCGGCGCTCGGTACTGGATGCGCTTGGTACTATTGCCGCAACGACGATCGTGGAAAGTTCGCGCCGGGCTTCACCGGCAAGGCGGGGTTGGGCATCCATCTAAAGAACGCGATGTATCTCGACGTTGGCTTTCAGTACTCGATGAGCGGTCAGGGCAACTTCTTCGAGCGAACGCAGTGGTGGATGGAGCCTTACATCGGTTTCCTCTATCGGGGCGACCGGAATCGGTTCGGCGGGATGGGCTACTAAGACCCCGAAGAGGCCCGAGAGCTCGACGGCAAAGAGCACCTCAGGCGAGCTCCTCCTCTGCGCCGAGGATGACATCGGAAGCCGGCTCGTACATGGGAAGTGATTGCTCGATCTGGTCGGCGGCCCGGGCGACCGCGTGCATGAACAGCTCGAGGTCCGTCACCTGAAGCTCGTCCAGCATCACCGTATGGCGGATCACGTATACGTCGCCGTCCAAGCAGAGCGAGCCGACGGCTAGATTGAAGCTCTGCTGCAGCGCGGCCGTTGGGTCTAGACGCTCGGCCCGGCAGCACGCCGAAGAAAAATCGACCCAGGCGCGGCCCAGCGCATGGTAGTGTGCGACGATCACGGCCTGAAGACGGCCTCCCGGATACTCGAATACCACTTTGAAGCTGTGCTCGTGCTCCTCGGCCAGCTTGTAGCTGGACCTCGCGTGATCCTTGATGTCGGTCCACGTTGGCACGGGGAAATCTTTGTAACATACGCGCTTGCAAAATGGGCTCGAATCTGCCCCGCCACTGCGTACACTTCCCGACATGCTGCAACGTCTTGCGTCCCCATTTTGGCGATCTTCCATCGCAGCGGAGTTGCGAGTCGGACCTCTGGCGTTGCGCGGAACACTGCCGTGGCTCTTGCGCGCCAAGCTCAAGCAAGTGGAGAGCTTGCTGGAAGTGGCGCTGCGAAATGCCCGCACTGCTCCCCATGATTTGGCGTTCGAAATGGACGATGAGCACCTCACCTGGTCGGAGCTGGCGACGACCACTTCGCGAATCGCTCATACTCTTGCGGCTGCTGGCGTAGAGCAAGGTGACGTGGTTGCTTTGTTTGCAGAGAACTCACCGTTTTACGTTGCGGCGGTGCTGGGTGCCTCACGGGTCGGAGCGACTGCCGCTCTGATCAATACCAACCTCCGGGGCCGTCCACTGACCCATGCCATCGAAGTGTCAGCTGCCAAGGTCGTTGTGGTGGGTCACACGCTCGAGCCAGCGCTACGCGACTGCGAGGAGCTGTGCCAGTCACTCGACCGCATCCTCGTCTTCGACGACGACCCTTACGCGAGATTCCTCCGCGACGCTCCCACGACCCCCTATCCGCCCGCACGGGTTCGAACCGATGACGATTTCATTTACATCTACACGTCCGGAACGACCGGTCTACCCAAACCGTGCCGGATCTCGCATGCACGCGCGATCTTGGCGGGAGCGGGATTCGGCTCGTTGATGTATGAGTTTGGCCCAGGGGACAAGCTCTACTGCGTGCTTCCACTGTATCACGCGAGCGGTTTTCTATTGGGCGTGGCCGCGGCAATGACGTCCCGCATTCCGGTAGCCCTGCGGCAGTCATTCAGCGCAAGGGCATTTTGGGACGACGTGCATCGGTATCGCGCCACGGCGATTCTCTACATCGGTGAGCTGTGCCGGTATCTGGTCAATTCGCCGCCCCACCCCAAAGAGCTGCCCAACCCCGTACGAGTGGCCGTCGGCAACGGACTTCGACCCGACATATGGCCGAGCTTCAAGGCGCGATTCGGCATCGCGCAGATTCGCGAGTTCTACGGTGCGACCGAGGCACCGGGCTTCATCGCGAATCTCAGCGGGCGGGAGGGCTCGGTCGGACGCGTCCCCCTGGGAGGATTGGGCGGCTGGATGCGGCTCGTTCGATATGACGTAGACCGCGATCGGCACATGCACGACGAACGTGGCTTCTGCGTGCCATGCGAGCCTCACGAAGTCGGCGAGCTGCTGATCCGCATCCCCACGATGTCCACGGCAGGACTCGAATACCGCGGCTACACCGACCAAGCGGCAACGGAAAAGAAGCTCCTCCGCAACGTGTTCAAGGAGGGCGACCAATACTTCCGTTCGGGAGACTTGCTGCGATACGACGAAGATGGGTTTTACTACTTCGTCGATCGCATTGGCGACACCTTCCGATGGAAAGGCGAGAACGTATCTACCGCGGAGGTTGCGGACGTCATTGCCAACCATGATGGCATTGACGAAGCGACGATCGTCGGCGTGCACGTCCCCAACATGGACGGACAGGCAGGGCTCGCGGCCGTGGTTCCCTCAGGACCCTTCGATCCGCAGGGTTTCTGGAGGGCCGTATCGGATCTTCCGCCTTACGCGCAGCCACGCTTCGTCCGCGTGATGAGCGGGCTGGCCAAGACCGCAACCTTCAAGATTCAAAAGGGCGACCTCAAGAAGCAAGGCGTCGACCCCGCAACCGTGCAGGATCCTCTGTATGTACGAACGAGTGGCGGCTACGAGCCTCTCACCGTCGAACGTTGGGCAGACATCAAGGAAGGCCGTCTTCAGCTCTGATGCGGCGGCCCCGTGTTGATTCCGCCGCAAGCTAAAATTCCTGCAGCGCCTTTCGAATGAGCGCTAGGTCGTCAGGCTGGTAATCGAGCGCGAGCGCAGCCTGATGGCCCTTGCTGGTCATCTTGCTCCACGTCTTGCGCACGATGGGGATGAGCTTTTCCTCAGGATGCTTCTGCGCGAAATCGTGGAAATAGTGTTCCAGGAAAACGAGACAAATCACGTCCTCGAGCAGCTGGACCTCGGGGTCGGTTTTCAATCCACGCTTGCGGAGCAGCGTCTGGACCCGCTCGATGGTCCGCTCATCGTAACCCACTTCCTGCATGATCTGGGCCGCGATATCGCCGTGACGCTTGTACAGATCAGTGCGCCATTTCAGATACCCCGCCCTGCCCTCAGCATATTCGTCGCGGGGCACCTCCCAGCGACGAATGTGTTGGGCACGCGCGGCGAGCTTCACGGTTTCGGGCGCGCCGGGGGCAAATGCATCGAGTCGCCGCGTCATGCGCTGCGCGTAGACGAGCTCGTTCGGGAGTGCCTCGCCATCGACCACTTCCCGATTGGGATCTTCGGCGTTGGCTTCGTCAAAGCGGCGAAATGCTTCCTCCAACGGCGACACGCTGGAATGCTACCACGCCGCTAGGTGCCTTGCGCCTCTTTCACGGCGCTGCGGGCTGCACCGCAGACCGACGCCAACGACGCGCCCCCAAAAATCATGCTGACTCCGACGAGGGTACCCACGGCCCAAACGCCCGAAACGGGGAACTGCCGCCAGATCATGATGCCGAGCACGAGCGCGGCAATCCCGCTGAACAGAGTCCAGCCCCAGCCCCTGATCGGCCGCAAGCGGAACGCCCAGATGATCTCGAAGACGCCTTCGACCAAGAAATAGGCGGCGAGGAAAAGTGTGAGCGTTGCCAACGCCATGCCCGGACGGCCGAGCATGTACCCACCAGCGACGATCGACAGAAGACCGATCACGAAAACCAGCAAACCGTGACCGAACGAACCCATGCGAAAAGCGAGAAACAACCTGGAAACCCCGGCCACGATCAACAGCACACCCACGACAATCGCGACCGAAAGCCCCGCCACCAGCGGTGCCACGAGCGCCAGGAACCCAGCGACGATGATCAAGATCCCAACGCTCATCCCGAAGCCGGCATGACGCTTGAGCGTGCCGAACATTTCGTGATCGATGTTTTGAATGCCGTCGGCCATGACTCACCTCCTGAGCACCAAGAGCAGAGCGCACCCTTGGACAAATGGCAAGCGCATTCGATGGACCAATTGCGAAACACCGTTACGTCTGCATTGACAAAACGGCGCGGTTGCGTCCTTCGGTCGGCATCGTCATAGATATGGAGAGCGCCAATGAAAGAAATGTGGGACGAGCGGTTTGGTCAGGAGGCATACGCTTACGGGGAAGAACCCAACACATTCTTCAAGAAGACGCTCGATGCGCTGTCTAAGCCCGGTCGCATCCTCCTTCCTGCCGAAGGTGAAGGCAGAAACGCAGTCTATGCGGCAAGCCAGGGCTGGAGAGTGGACGCATTCGACATCAGCACGGCCGGGCGCGACAAAGCCCTCCGACTAGCGGCCAAACGCGGAGTTCACATCCACTACCAAATCGCCAACTACCAAAGCGCCGACATCGAGACCGGTGCGTACGACGCGGTTGGTCTGATCTTTGCGCACATTCACGAGCGTCATCGGCGAGACGTGCACCGCCGCCTCGCCACCGCCCTCAGGCCGGGGGGCACGATGATCCTCGAAGCGTACAGCAAGAAGCAGCTCAAGTATGGAACGGGAGGTCCGCCGACCGAAGATCTGTTGTACACGGTCGACGCGCTTCGCGAAGACTTTGCCGGTCTCGCGGTGCTCCGTCTCGAACAAATCGAAACGGAGATCCGCGAGGGCAAGTACCATCACGGCATGGCCAGCGTCATCCGTTTCGTCGGGACACGTGAGCTCTAGTTGAAGGCCTGATCGTAGACCGATTCCCAGAAGGCGCAGAGATCGCTTCGGAAATCGTCGATCGTGCTCAGAGAAACGTCGAGGTTGAGTCGAATGTCGTTCGTCGAGGAGAACATCGGCCAGGTCGGGTCGCTGCCTCCGTTGGGGTCACCGTCCGCGGCAAATCGGCCCCAGTAGCGTCGCATGGTCATCGATAGATCGAGGTCGTCTTGACCGACCAAGTCAGGACCGACCGAGCCGAATACATATGCGATCTCGGCCCCGTGCGTCGCGCGCAGGTTCAGATACGCGAGCGTCGGAATGGGGATGGGACGGGCGAAGTTGTACATGTAGACTGGTAACCCGGCATCTGCTGCGCGCTTGGCGGTATCACGAGTCGAGCAAACCAGGGCCGCATCGCCCGTAACGCGCTCGAGTGCGTCCTGCGGAGAGTCGAAGTCGCTGGTCGGATACTCGGCAGCCACCTGGGCAGCAAGCGTCGCACCGAAGCGCCGCTCCAAAGCAGCAAGATACTCTTCGTCGCTGGTCACCTCCGGCTGCAGCACGTGGAAGAGGGTGCCCTCGTCCGAATTGCTTCCAAGCAGGTAGGGCACGTCGGCCACGTCACCGGCGTCGAAGAGCGCCCGCGGCTGCTCCGGCAGCACCGTTCCGTCGACGATCGGAGTGAACTCCCAACGCGGAGTACCGCCCGCATACATGTCGCCCCCAGGCAAACCTTCCTGCGCGCCGTCGATCGGCGCGTCCAACAGCAGGTCGGCAACCGGGACAGCCCGAAGACAGGCCGCCACGTCGACCGCATCCCCGCATCCTACGGCCGCGGCAAATACGTTCGCCTCGGCTTCGGCCGTTTCACGCGTTCGAAGCGCGGTCGTACAACCCCCGCTTTGACTGATGGCCCCTTGGAAGAGCCCGCGGGAGCCCGGCGATGCGACGTGAAAACAAACATCGAACGCGCCCGCTGATTCTCCGAAAATGGTCACGTTGCCAGGATCTCCGCCGAATGCCTCGATGTTGTCCCGGACCCATTGCATGGCCATGCGCTGGTCCAGCAATCCTTGGTTGCCCGAAGTGGAGTCCGAGCTTTCCGCGCTGATCGCTGCATGTGCAAAAAAACCCATGACACCGAGACGATAGTTGGCAGTGACGACGACCACGCCTGCTTCCTCGACCAGACCGCGGCCGTCGTAAAACAGAGTCGGTGGGTCGACGAAGGGGATCGTGTCCCCGGTCGAGCCTGTCAGATTGGAACCGCCGTGGAACCAAATCATGACCGGCAGCGGTGTGGAGGGTGCGGGATCAGGCGTCCACACGTTGAGGTAGAGGCAGTCTTCGTTCGTGCTATCTCCTGGGCTGGTCAGCGCACCGATCTGCGGGCACGCAGCAGAGAATTCCGTCGCGTCGAGTGGGGTGTCCCACGGGTCTGGCGCCTCGGGAGGCCGCCAACGAAGCTCACCGGTCGGAGGCGACGCAAATGGGATTCCCAAGAAGCGACGCGTCGCCCCATCGACTTCGCCCACAACCATCCCATCGGCAAGCGTGATCTCGGTTCCTTCTTGGATGTTGCTGCCGCCGGTCCCGCCACTGCCGCCCACGCCACCGCCACCGCTGCTGTCATCGCTCCCGCAGCCGACAAGCACCGCGATGATCAGCGCTACGCCTGCGGGCATCCATGTCTTGGTTCGAGCTCCACGCATTCAAGCCTCCTGTCGACCAGTTGGTAGCCTCCAGCTCTCAGGAAAGCAAGATTGAACTACCAGACAAAGGTGCATGCCATGGGCACGCAGGCTTCGAAACTCTGGATCTAGCTCGTATGAAACTGATAGCGGGCGCCCATACGCGGTGCGGCGAACTTTGGGAAGCGAATCTTCTCCACGATTCCACCGATGCACCGGCGGAAGCGCTTGGTTCCCGGCGACACCGTCGCGCCTTGGACCGACCCATCTCCGAGAATCGCAACGTCGATGGTGACGGTGCTTGGAATCGTTCCTCGTCGGGCCTCGGTGACCACACACTCGCGGTACATCTCGTCGAGGTGCGCATCCATCTCGGCCACGACCTGCTCGTCACGTAGCTGCTTCTCTCGGCACTTCTTGGTGACGTCTCCCAAGACCACCGGTTGTTGCATGGCTTCGTCATACGAGATCAATGCCGCCTGCGTCGCGGAAACCGTCGGTTGACCGGCTGGCTGTCCCCCATTGCACGCTGCTGCCCCGAACAACGCGCTCCCCAACACGAGCAAAACAAACCGCATCCCTCAAGGATAATGACTGCACGGGCGACACCCAAATGGGCCAAAAAAACCGGATTCCCGGCGGCTTGCATTCTGTCTACCATTTGGTAGATATTTGGCGACCAAATGGTAGACAGATGGATGTGCGGGGAGAAATTCTAACTCACGCGACTCGGCTCTTCGCAGAGCAGGGCTACGACGGCACGTCGGTGCAAGAGATCGCCGACGCAGTCGGGATCCGGAAGCCGAGTCTGCTGTATCACTTCAAGTCGAAGGACGAGCTTCGAGACAACGTGCTCGCCGAGATGCTGGCCCACTGGAACGCCGTCCTGCCCGGTTTGCTGTTGAAGGCATCGACCGAGGAGCGGTTCGACGCGACGATGGAGGCACTCACCGAGTTCTTCATCCAGGATCCCGACCGCGCACGCCTATTTTTGAGAGAAACGCTCGACCGTCCCGCACACATGCAGGCGATGCTCGAAGAGTTCGTCAACCCTTGGGTCATCCTCCTCAGCGGACAGCTGGAGCGCGGCAAGGAGCAGGGCTTGGTGCAGCGCGACGTAGATGCACAGGCATACGTGATCGAGGTGATCACGATGGCGGTCGCTGGAACTGCCGTCATCGACACCTTGCAAGTGATTCTTCCGGCGGACCCTGCGCGAGGCGACACGCGGAAGCGTCATGCGCAAGAGCTGATTCGCGTTGCGCGCTCGAGCCTCTACACAGATGAAGCACGTAAGGAGTGACCATGGCCAACTTCTTCAAAGACAACGACGACATTCAATACTACTTCGACAAAGGCATCGACTGGGAGTCGCTCGTACGCATCACGGAGCATGACTTCGCTGACGCGGATGGCGAAGGCTTCAGCAACGTCAACGAAGCGATCTCTTTTTACCGAGACATCATCGAGATGTTCGGACAATTCGTGGCCGAGGAAATCAAGCCCTACGAAAAGGAAATCGACGCAAAGGGCGTCGAGCTCGTCGACGGCGAGGTGGTCTTTCCGGGTCGGCTCACCGAGATCTTCGAGAGGATCAAGGAGCTCGACCTGCACGGCCTGCCCGTTCCACGGGAGCTCGGTGGAATGAATGCTCCCATGCTGGTCTACTTCATGAACAGCGAGCTGATGGCGCGGGCCGATGTCTCGGCAATGGCGCACCATGGCTTCCACGCGGGCATGGCGATGGCCATGCTGGTTTTTTCGGCGCTCGAAGGAAGCTCGGAAATCGACCCACAGACCGGACGAATTCTGAAAACCCGCTGGGAGAAGGAGATCAAGGAGATCGTGACCGGCGAGGCTTGGGGCTGCATGGACATTACGGAGCCCGATGCCGGCTCGGACATGGCGGCCCTGCGCGCCGTCGCGAAGCAAGACGAGCAGGGCAATTGGTATGTGACGGGTGAAAAAATCTTCATCACGTCGGGCCATGGAAAATACCATTTCGTGATCGCGCGGACCGAGGAGACCGACCCTCTCGATCCGACGGGTGGTCTCCAAGGTCTTTCCATGTTTCTGGTGCCGACCTACGAAGAAGATGAAAACGGGAATCGCAAACGGATCGTCCAAATCAGTCGTGTCGAAGAAAAGCTTGGCCATCACGGCTCGGCGACTTGCGGGCTCGTATTCGACAAGGCCCCCGCACAGCTCATCGGTCAGCGCGGCGAGGGCTTCAAGCACATGCTGACCTTGATGAACAATGCCCGTCTCGGAGTTGGTTTCGAGTGTCTCGGTTTGAGTGAGTCGGCCTACCGAACCGCCGTCGAGTACGCGGCCCAACGCGCCTCCATGGGTAAGACAATCGACCGGCACGAGATCATCGCCGACTATCTCGAGACGATGAAGACGGAGATTCAGGGGGTTCGCGCCATGGCGGTGACTGCCGGATTTCACGAGGAGATGTCTCAGAAGCTCGCGCTCGCTATTCGTCACGGCGAGTTGGATGATTCGAGGCGTCGGCAACTCGAGCGATTGTTGAAGCGGCACCAGAAGAAGGCGCGACGGTTGACGCCGCTCCTCAAGTATTTCGGAGCTGAAAACGCGGTTTCGCATGCTCGCCTGGCCCTACAGATCCATGGCGGCAACGGCTACATCACCGAATACCTGCCGGAGAAACTGCTGCGCGACGCCCTGGTCATGCCCATCTACGAAGGCACTAGCCAGATTCAGGCGCTCATGGCCATGAAGGACACCTTGGGCGGAATCATCAAGAACCCTCAGGCATTCGTCCGACGGATGGCGCAGGCGCGCTGGCGGTCGCTGTCGAGCCGCGATCCGCTGGAACGGCGCGTCGCCCAACTCCAAGTGCTCTCGTACGGCGCGCAACAGCACCTGGTCCTGAAAACTGCGGGCGACAAGATGAAGGGACTCCGCGGCAAGCCGATCCACGAATGGTCGGTCGAGCTGACGAAGAACTGGGATCCGAAGCGCGACTTCGCCTATGCGATGCTTCACGCGGAGCGGCTCATTCAGCTTCTCGGCTACACAGCAGTTGCAGAGTTGTTGCTGCAGCAAGCGAAAAAGCACCCCGAGCGTGCAGAGGTGCTCGAGCGGCATCTCGAACGGGTCGAGCCCAAGGCTCGATGTCTTCACGAGGCGATTGCCACGACCGGGCAAACCCTCTTGCGAAAGCTATCCCCGTCTGCTCCCGAGGCGGCGGACCAAGCGGCGGAGTGAACGGGGCAATAGGAGCTCCTTCGGATCGAGGCTCCGGTACCAGCCGTTTTGCACGTACCACTCGTGGGTTCGGCGGACGCCCTCCACTAGGCTGATCTCCGGCTCGAAGCCAAAATCGCTGCGCGCGGCATCGGAAGAGCAGGTCCAAGCTTGTTGCGCCCCCATGCGGGCTTTTTGCATGTTCAGGAGCCGTGGTTGCCTATCGATCTGCGTGGCGATCTCCCCCATGATGGCCGCAGCCGTCATGACCTGCCCCGGCAAGTCGAGCGTTCGCACCGGTCGCCCGACGGCTCGGACTACTTCCGACTGAAATTGCTCCCAGGTCACTCGCTCCTCGTTCGCCAGGAAATAGCCTTGTCTGACGGCCTGCTCGTGCCGTGCTGCCTGGATGATTCCTCGCACGCAGTCGTCTACGTAGATCATCGACATACAGCGATCCCGGTTGCCGAAGTAGACGTTCCAGCCGGCCATCGCGCTCTTGAACAAATTGAAGTAATCGACATCCCCTGGTCCGTACACTCCAGCGGGACGCAGGATGGTCCATCGGACGCCAGCTGCTTCCTCCTGGACGACTTGCTCGGCCTCGAGCTTGCTCTCGCCGTAGTGCTCGATCGGCCGCGGTGGATCGCTTTCCCGGTGCGGCGCCACCGTGGCAGAAGGCCCGTAGGACGCGAGCGACGAAACCAGCACGAACCGCTTCGCTAGGGGATGCTCACGCCGAACGGCGGTGAGTAAGTTTCGCGTGGGCATGACGTTGCCTTGCCGGAAGTCTTCGTACGAGCTTCCTTTGGTCACGCCTGCGACGTGCAAAACGTAGTCGGGCTTCTCGGCGTCGACGATACGCTCGAGCTCGGCGACCTGACCGTAGTCTGCCTCGACCGAACGGCCTTGCGTCGACGCGGGCGAGCCGGCGCGGCGGATCGACACCACGTCGCAACCGGATTCGAGCAACGCATCTCGGAGTCTGCTTCCAATGAAGCCACTGGCGCCCGTGATGAGCGCCTTACCTTCGAGGGTCGGAATGGCCACCGAGACGTCGTGGCCTGCGGGGCGCCGATGTGCAAGCCCGGATTGACGCCGCACGGCCCCTGGGAAACGCTAATGGCCATGCCAGATAGTTTTCAGACCATCTCTCCCGTGGACGGAAGCGTCGTCTTCGAGCGTGCCTTCGACGACGCCGAGACGATCGAACGGACCCTCGCCGGGGCTCAGGAGGCGTTCCACGCCTGGCGCAACGTCAGCCTTTCTGACCGCCGGGCGCTCGCCCGCGATTTCTTGGAGCTGGCAGTACGAGACACCGAAGCAGTGGCGCGCGAGCTCACCATGCAGATGGGCCGGCCGATCCGGGACGGCGCGGGCGAGCTGAGTGGTTGGCTCCTGCGAGGACGGACCATGATCGATCTGGCGCCTCGGTCGCTAGCCGACATCGAAATGGACGCTCGCGACGGATTCACACGTTTCATTCGAAGGGATCCTCTGGGCGTCGTCCTGCTCGTGGCGCCGTGGAACTATCCATGGTTGACCGCCGTCAACTCGCTAGTGCCGGCTCTGCTCGCGGGCAATACAGTTGTTCTCAAGCACTCCGAGCAGACTCCACTCGTCGCCGATCGCATCGCCAGGGCAGCCGTGGAAGCAGGAATGCCGGAGGGAGTCCTCCAAGTGCTGCATCTCGATCATCGGCGGGTCGCGCAGGTCATCGGCGATCCTCGGATCGCATTCGTCGCCTTCACCGGATCGGTCGAAGGGGGACATGCCATTCAACGCGCAGTCTCCGAACGCTTCATCGGGGCTGCCTTGGAGCTGGGTGGCAAGGATCCCGCCTACGTCTGTGGAGACGCCGAGCTCGAAAGAACGGCAGTGAATTTGGTCGATGGCGCGTACTACAATGCCGGGCAATCGTGCTGTGGCATCGAGCGCATCTACGTTCACCAGGACGTGTATGAGCCGTTCGTCGAAGCGTTCGTGGCCGAGGCCAACAAGTTGGTGCTCGGCGATCCTCGGGATCCCGCGACTACGCTCGGTCCAGTGGTTCGGTTGCGAAACGCAAAGGCAATTCAAGCCCAAATCGACGCGGCGCTGGCTGCCGGAGCACGTCCGCTGCTCGATCCGAAGCACTTCGAGGCAAGCGAGCGTGGGCTGCCTTACATGGCTCCCCAGGCGCTGACCCAGGTGAGCCACTCCATGCAGATCATGAGCGAGGAGACGTTCGGCCCGGTGGTCGGCATCATGCCCGTCCGCGACGACGCCGAAGCCGTCGCGCTCATGAACGACAGCCGTTATGGACTCACCGCATCGATTTGGACCCGGGACCTCGAGCGTGCACGAGACATGGGGACCCGCATCGACACTGGAACGTGGTTCATGAACCGCTGCGACTATCTGGATCCCGAGCTTGCTTGGGTAGGGGTGAAGGATTCGGGCCGTGGGTGCAGCTTGTCGGAGCTTGGCTATGCACAGCTCACGCGGCCGAAGTCATTTCATCTTCGGCACTCGCCCGGGTAGCCTGGCCATCGGCCTTCAGGTCGCTATAGTCCCGGGCCATGAAGCCCCCCGTGCTCCGTTGCCGCAACGTGGTGAAACGCTACGGGAAGTTCGTGGCGCTCGAAGACCTCTCGCTCGAAGTGTACGAGGGTGAGATCTTTGCGTTGCTCGGTCCCAACGGTGCGGGCAAATCGACCCTGATTCATTGCATCACCGGGCTGGCAAAACAGAGCGAAGGAAGCATCGAGGTCTTGGGCTTCGACACGATCGACGATTTTCGCACGACGCGACGTCTCGTCGGGTTGGTCCCCCAGGAGATCAACTACGATCCGTTCTTCACTCCCCTCGAAAGCCTTATGATTCAAATGGGTCTGATGGGAGTGAGGCCGAGCCGTGAACGCGCCGAATCACTCTTGAAGACATTCGCGCTCGACGAGAAGCGAGACGCCTATACCAGGACGCTCTCTGGCGGGATGAAGCGGCGTCTGCTCGTAGCCAAGGCGCTGGTGCACGCGCCTCGTCTCCTCTTTCTGGACGAGCCTACGGCCGGCGTCGACGTCGAGCTGCGCCGCGAGCTCTGGGACGAGGTGCAGGAGCTGCGGGCGACGGGCACCACGATCGTCCTGACGACGCACTACATCGAGGAAGCGGAGCGGCTGGCCGACCGGATCGGCGTTTTACACAAGGGCGAGCTACTCCTGGTGGAAGGGCGCGAAAGCCTGCTCGAACGGCACGCTGGGCGCTCGCTCGAAGAGATCTACCTGGAGCTCATTCGAAAAGCGGATGGGAGACAAGCGGCGTGAGCACCATCGCGCTCAAGACGCTGTTCATCAAGGAGGTCAGGCGGTTCAGCAAAGTCTGGCTCCAAACGGTCCTGAGCCCGTTGGTCACCACGAGCCTCTACTTTTTGGTGTTTGGCGTGGCACTCGGGTCTCGGCTGCGTGAGATCGCGGGTGTGCCGTACATCCAGTTCGTCGTCCCAGGGTTGGTCATGATGACCATGGTCCGCGACTCCTTCCTCAACACCTCATCGAGCTTGTTTCAATCGAAGATCAACGGCACGATTACGGACATCCTCGTGGCTCCGATTGGGGCGTTCGAGATGCTCGTGGCGTACGTGGCGGCAGCAATGCTGCGCGCCATCATCGTGGGGAGCCTGGTTTATGCGGTCGCGCTTTGGTTTACGTGGTTTCCCCTGCAACACCCGGCGTGGACTCTCTTCTTTACCCTATTCGTGACCGCCACCCTGGCTTTGCTAGGACTGATCGCCGCCCTTTGGGCGGAGAAGTTCGACCACTTGGCCATCTTCCCGAACTTCGTCCTACTGCCGCTCGCGTTTCTCGGAGGCGTCTTCTACTCGATCGATCTGTTGCCCGAGCCGTGGCACACGGTCAGTCGGCTCAACCCCTTGCTCTACATGGTGAACGGGCTTCGCTTCGGCTTTCTGGGCGTTGCGGATGTGTCGCCGATCACAAGTGCGGCCGTCGTCGTCGCCTCCTTCGTCTTTTTGCTGGGGACGGCGGGGATCATGCTGCGCAGCGGCTACAACCTGAGAAGCTGAGCCAGTATTGCTCGGGCCGCGGAATCGTTGTACGCCCGATGACTCGGGCGTCCATGAGCAACAGTACTTACTTTTCCAATCCCGAAGCACGCGCATTCTTTCAGCGACGCGTGGCGACCTTCGGTCTGATCGGCGCGATCCTAGGCGGCACTGCGCTGCTGTTTCGTCTCATCATGGGCGTGCTCTTCGGTTTCTTGAAGGAGCTACTCACCGATCCCGGTTTTCAGATTCACGCCGCAGCGATCCTGCCCTTGCTCGGCGTTTGGTTGATCTGCCGGCGGGGCACGTGGTCGGTGAACGCGATACACGGGATTGAAAACACCGGCATCTTTCTGACCAGCCTCGGCTACGTGGGCATGGGCATGGGAATTAGGCCGGAAGTCGGTTCGGACACCATCACGGCTTTCATTTTGGCCCTGATCATGTTTGCACGCAGCGTGTTCGTCCCCAGCACTGCGAGACGCACCACCATTCTCGGCATACTCATCGGGATCCCTCTAGTCGCTGCGATGTATTGGCACTATCTCGACGTGGACCTCGGCGTTTGGCGCCAACTCGGTTACGACGGGACCTCGAAATCTCGCGTCGCAACCTCGCAAGCCATCATCACCGCCATGTGGTGGACCCTGACCGTGGGTCTGTCCGCCTTGGCGTCTCGCGTCATTCACAAACTGCGAAAGGAAGTGAGCGACATTCAGCGCCTCGGGCAATACAACTTGGAGCGCAAGCTCGGCGAAGGCGCCATGGGTGTGGTGTACGAAGCCAAGCACGGGATGCTGAAACGCCCGACCGCCATCAAGCTGCTGCGTCCCGAGCTGTCGGATCGCGAAGCCCTAAACCGTTTCCGCAGAGAAGTGCAACTCACAGCAAAGTTAACCCATCCCAACACGGTGACGATCTACGACTACGGTCGCACGCCCGACGGGCTCTTTTACTATGCGATGGAGTTGCTCCATGGAGCAACTCTCACCCAGGTGGTGGAAGCCAGCGGGCCTCAGCCGGTCGAGCGAGTCGTCCGTATTCTCAGGGACGCAGCACTCGCGCTAAACGAAGCGCATCAATTCGGATTGATCCACAGGGACGTCAAGCCGAGCAACATCATGCTAGCGCGCCAGGGCGGCGTTCCCGACGTCACCAAAGTGCTCGACTTCGGACTCGTGAAGAATCTCGGGAAGGTCGACGATCTCGAAAAGACCAATACGATGTCGATCAAGGGCACCCCTCACTATCTCAGCCCCGAAGCGATTCAGGACCCGCAAGGAATCGACGCGCGGAGTGATCTGTACTCGCTCGCAGCCGTTGGCTACTACTTGCTAGCGGGGCGCCACGTCTTCAACGGAAAGACGATCATCGAGGTATGCATGCACCACCTTCACACCGCACCGCTCCCTCTGGCCGAGGTCTGTGCCGAAGCGCTTCCGCCTGGTCTCGAGGAGTTGATTTTCGGCTGTCTCGAGAAGACACAGACCGACCGGCCGGTATCGGCTGAGGCGTTCGCAGATGCGCTCGACCAACTCGACGTCGCTCGATGGACACGAGCGGACGCCGAGTCGTGGTGGGATATCTTCGGGCCGGAGATCGAAAAAGCCAAAGGCCCACTCTCTCCCCACGTCACCGATCAAACAGTCGCAATCGATCTCGAGTCGCGCTGACTAGATGGATCGGTGGTCCAGCCGCAGCGGGTGATCGGCAGGAACCTCGACGAAAACGAGAACCAAGCCATCGGGGTCGGACACCCTGAGCTCTAGGAGGCCCCAAGGTTTGCGAGTTGCGCCCTCCACGATGGGAACGCCGGCGTCCCGCAGCTTTCGCTCCGTCTGCTCGATGTCGGGCACCTGGAGCCAGAGCTCGGTCGATGGGGCAGGAGGCTCGACGGGGCCGCTGGTGAGCTCGAGATAGCCGCCGCCCAGGAAAAACACGATGCCCCTGGTGTCGCCTTGGCCGAACTCCCGCATCGGGTGGAGACCGAGAACGTCGCGATAGAAGAGCACGCTCCGATCGAAACTACGCGGATGCAACATGAAACGGCTGGAAAGTATCTCCATCGGCCCAGTGCTTCGAGCTTACATTGTCCGGTGGCGATCGCCGGCTATATTCTGTGGGTTCGCCTTGCTTGATTCAAACCGCCACTCCAGCGCTTGGACCGCCGCGTTCACCCTGTGCATCGTGAGCACGGTCGGGCCCGGGTGTGCATCGGAATCGGACGTCGGAGTGGCCGACGGTATCTTTGCCGACCTAGGAGCGCCGCTTCCTTCGGCAACGGGTGAGCAGATCGCGGCATTCGAGCGCGGTCGGAAGATCGCGTTGCGCCGATTCACGCCCGCTGCGGGCCTCGGGCCCGAGTTCAACGTCACCTTTTGCGTGGCTTGCCACGAGAAGCCAGTACTTGGTGGAAGCGCCGGTCACTATCGCGATTTTCTATTGGTCGGAGACGAGGTCGCGCCGGACACGGTCGTCCCGCGGGGGGAAAACGGTGTCCAACCACAGTTTTCACTCGAGTCAGGACGGGCGGCGTCCGACCAGCTGACCGACGTCAGCGCGACTCGCAATCCAATTCCTTTTTTTGGCGCGGGCCTGCTCGCGGAGATCCCGGACACGGAGATTCTTGGGCTCGCGGATCCCGCCGACGATGACCGCGATGGAATTAGCGGCAGGGTGAACTACGACGGGGCTCTGGTCGGTCGGTTTGGCCGCAAGGCGCAAACCGCGCGAATCGAGCTCTTCGTGCGGGGCCCGATGTTCAACCACATGGGCGTCACCTCCGACCCGCTATCTCCGGAGCGCAGAGCGGAGCTTCCCGGGTTCAAACCGATCGATGTTACGACGCGCGTGGCAAACGACCGGATAGGTGCGATCGTGGCAGCTCAGGCCGTGATTCCTGACGAGCCCACGGTCGATCTGGATGACATTCCCGATCCGGAGATTTCGGAGTCCGACCTGTTCGACCTGGTGAGCTTCGCTTTGCTTCTCGCAGCGCCAGCGCCTGATCCGCCGACCGAGACGACCGTGCGCGGCGAGCACACGTTTCAGCAAGTCGGTTGCGATAAATGCCACCGCCCCTCGCTGCGCGGTCCTCGGGGCGCCATTCCTGCATATACCGATCTTCTCCTACACGACATGGGCGATGATCTCGCGGATGGATTTTCGATGGGGCAAGCCAGCGGACGTGAGTTTCGCACACATCCGTTGTGGGGCGTCGCCGCATCCAGCCCTTACCTTCACGACGGCCGCGCTTCGACGATCGACGAGGCCATTCGATGGCATGGAGGTGAAGCGGCATCGATCCGAGATGCCTACGTAGCCCTCGACGAAGGAGCCCGCGGCGATTTGATCGCCTTCGTCGAGTCGCTCGGAGGTGGGGGACAGAGAAGCGCAGGCCTGTTGCCACCCGATGCACAGGTTCTGCCTTCGGGGGAGATGGGTGCCCCACTTGCCGATCTGGATCCGGAGCAGCAGGCGCTATTCGCGAGGGGACGCGCACTATTCGACCGCGACTTCGGCTATTCGGAAGGCGTAGGTCCGCGCTTCAACGGAGATGCCTGCCGATCTTGTCACTTCGACCCCGTCGTTGGCGGCGCCGGACCGTCGGGCGTCGACGTGATGCGCCAAGGAGCTTTTTCGGGTTTCACTTTCACCGAGCCGAGCAGCGGCACTGCGCTGCCGCGACACGCGACCGTCCCCGAAAGGCCGGAGCCCGATCCAGAAGCTAGCTTTTTCGAGCCGCGGCAGACGCCCTCGACCCTCGGTCTGGGCCTGCTCGAACGCGTGCCGCGCGCCACGATTGAGGCGCTCGCTGATCCTGACGATCAAAACCAAGACGGAATTGCGGGACGGTTGCAATTGCTCGGCGACGGGCGGCTTGGCCGATTTGGTTGGAAGGCCTCGGTGCCTTCTATCCGGGAATTCGTTCGCGATGCCCTGAGCGCGGAGATCGGGATGACGGTACCGGATGAGGCCGGCTTCACCTTTGGTGTCGCGCGAGATGACGACGGCGTTGCCGACCCCGAAATCGGACCGCTCACCATCGATGCCCTGACCGCGTTCATCGAGCTGCTAGCACCCCCCCCGCGCAATCGGGTCGATCCGACAGCCGAAGATCAAGGCGAGCAAATCTTCGCTACGGTGGGCTGCGCGCAGTGCCACGTGCCGCTCCTACAGACGGCGGATGGCATGGACGTCCGCGCCTATACCGATCTGCTCCTCCACGACGTGGGGCTGGCAAACAGCCTCGGCATCGAAGATGGTGCCGCAGGCATTCACGATTTCCGCACGCCTCCCCTGTGGGGTGTCGGCCGAACCGCGCCCTACTTTCACGATGGGCGCGCCGAGACGATCGAAGAAGCCATCGCAGCGCATGAAGGAGAGGCATCGGCCGCCCGGGACCGAGTCGCAGAGCTCACCGCGGAACAGAGAGACGCCCTCCTTGCTTTTCTCAGGTCGCTATGAAGTGGGGCTGTGTCGTCATGCTGGCGTTCTCGATCATGAGCTGCGGCGACGCGGAGCCCGCGGCACATGGACGTCTCATCGACCACGACGGCCGCGTGCAGCTCGAAATGGTGATGACCATCGCTGACACGGAATACACCCGGCAAGAAGGCCTTCGCCTCTACGGCCCCCTGGCCAAAGATGAAGCGCTGCTCCTCGTATTTCCGACCGAAGGCACCGTCTGCATCACGAACGCAGGAGTCCCCTTCGCCATCGACGTCGTCTTCGTATCGGCGGCCGGGCTAGTCACCGCCACCGAGCCCAACATCCCCGCGGACGCGCCCGGCCCCTTCTGCCACCCCACCACCGCCATGGCCCTCGAGCTCCCCGGGGACACTCTCCACCCCCTCAACTACTGGAAACTAGAGCTGTTTTAGCCAAAAGATCGCAGCGATTCCTTCTGGCTGCGGCGGGGGTCCGGGAGCCAGGCCGAAACGGTGGAAACCAATCGCTGCGATCTTTGGATGAGAAGGCACGTGATTCTGACGGCTTAGGGGACCGGAGAGTGTCCCCTTGACCGTCAAGACGCATGGCCGCATGATGAGCGTCTGATGGTTCAGTACCCGACGGTTATGACTGCGGACTCGGATGCCTGGCGGGCAGGCGTTTTGGGCGGTGTTGTAGTCGTAGTCGGCCTCATTATTAGCCTCCTGCTAGTTACTCAGGCATAGGCGGGGACCAGGACCACCCACAGACCGACCCACTCAGCTTCTGGCCCCCGCATCGAGCGTGCGGGGGCTTTTTTCTTGCCCACGACCCATGAACGAACAAACACATCGTAAAAATCCATGGACCAGCCCGAGCAGGGGCATGCGGAGACTCGCCCTGACGGAAGGTGCCCGGTCGAGGCTCGACCGGGCGCCTTTTTTGTTGGCCTCATGGTGCTTGAATGCCGCCACAAATCCACTAGGCGGAGCCAGCCAGCATCGAAGGAGACGCGCGTGACACCCCCCAACCCCAAGCTCGAGAATCGTATCGGCGAATCGCTCTCTGGAGCGCAGATCATCTGGGAATCGCTCGTGCGCGAGGGGGTCGAAGTCTGCTTCGGCTATCCAGGCGGCGCCATCATGCCTGCGTATGATGCGATGATTCAGTATCCGATCCATCACGTGTTGACGCGCCACGAACAAGGCGCTTCGCACATGGCCGACGGATATGCGCGGGCGTCGGGGCAAGTTGGCGTGTGCATCGCGACTTCGGGACCGGGTGCAACCAACCTGGTGACCGGTATCGCCACCGCCATGCTCGATTCGATTCCGATGGTTTGCATCACCGGACAGGTCCCTTCGCAACTCATTGGCAGTGACGCGTTTCAGGAGACCGACATTACGGGCTGCACGATCCCGGTGACCAAGCACAATTACCTGGTCACGAGACCAGAGCAGATCGCGCCCACCATTCGCGAAGCATTCTACATCGCCCGCTCGGGCCGTCCGGGGCCGGTCGTCGTGGACATCACCAAGGACGCGCAGCAGCAAAACTGCGTGTTTGATTGGAACGACGAGGACATCGTGTTGCCCGGTTACCGGCCGGATTATGCACCGCTTCCCCAGCAACTGGAAGAGGCGGCCGATCTGATCAAGAACGCAAAGCGGCCGATTCTCTTCTCCGGTCAAGGGATCATCAAGTCTCAGGCGACCGAAACGCTCTTGCAGTTCATCGAAAAGACGAACATTCCCGTGGCGTGCACCCTACTCGGCCTGGGCGGTTTCCCGGCGAGCCACCCCCGCAATCTCGGAATGATGGGAATGCACGGCGAAACGTGGGTCAACAAGGCCATTCAAGATGCGGATCTGATCATTGCGGTTGGGATGCGATTCGATGACCGGGTCACCGGCAACATCAAGACCTATGCCCCCAATGCGAAGAAGATTCACATCGAGCTCGATCCGGCCGAAATCAACAAGAACGTTCGAGTCGACGTCCCGATTGTAGGCGATGCACGGACGGTCCTGCAGCAGCTGCTTCCACACGTGGACATGCGCGACCGTCCGGAATGGCTTGCGTATATCGATGACCTGAAAGGGAATTCGGCAGTGAGAGACATCAAGAACTTGCCTGACCTGGGCAAGCTCTACGCCGCGCATGTGATTCACGATCTGTATCGCTTCACCGAAGGCAAGGCGCTGGTCGTGACGGACGTGGGTCAACATCAAATGTGGGAGGCGCAATACTACAAGCACGACTTCCCGCGAAAGCTGATCACGTCCGGGGGTCTGGGCACCATGGGCTTTGCGCTGCCGGCCGCCATCGGCGCCAAGTTTGCCCAGCCCAACGACTCGGTGTGGGTCATTTGCGGCGACGGCGGCTTCCAGATGACACAAGCCGAGCTCTCCACGTGTGCGCAGGAGGGCATCAAGGTGAACGTCGCCATCATCAACAATGGCTACTTGGGCATGGTGCGCCAGTGGCAGGAGTTCTTCTTTGGCGGCCGCTACGTGGCGACGCCACTGCTCAGCCCCGACTTCGTCAAGATTGCGGAAGCACATGGACTGACCGGCCTCCGAGTCAAAAAGCGGTCGGAGGTGGAGGAGGCTGTCCGCAAGGCCGAAGCGACCGAGGGAACCGTGGTCATCGACTTCCGCGTCGAGCAGGAGGACTCGGTGTATCCAATGGTCCCAGCGGGTGCCAACCTACACGACATGATCGAGCGGCCGCACAAGCCGGGCGAGGAAGTCCACAACCCGATCTTCGAAACCGGAGAGGATGAGTGATGTCTCAGTCGGTCAAACGAACCTTCGCAGTTTTCGTCGAGGACAAGCCTGGCGTGTTGAATCGTGTCGCTTCGCTGTTCCGAAGGCGCAGCTTCAACATCGACTCGCTGAACGTCGGCGCGACGCACGAGCCCGGCGTGTCGCGCATGACCATCGTCTGCGATGCAGACGACGATACGGCCAAGCGGATCGAAGCCAACCTCTACAAGATGGTCAATGTCCTATGGGTCGACGACATCACCCACAAACAGACCATCAGCCGCGTTCTCGCGTTGATCAAGGTCACCTGCAATCGGGAGCAACGCGACGAGATATTGAGGATTTGTGAGGTGTTTCGAGCGCGTGCGATCGACATGTCGCCCGATCGACTCACCATCGAGATCACGGGGCCTCAGGACAAGGTCGAAGGTTTGGTCTCCGTGCTCCGTCCCTTCGGCATCGTGGAGCTGGTTCAGACCGGCGCGGTCGCGATGACCCGCGGCGTCGAGAAGCACGACCTGGCCCACCCCACCGTGCCTGCGTCCCGCAGCTCGGCAGCATAAACCCCAGTCGGAGAAGTAGAGAAAGACATGACCCAGATTCGTTATGAAAAGGACGCTGACCTCTCGTTGATCCGAGGGAAGAAGGTGGCGATCATCGGCTATGGCAGTCAGGGCCACGCTCATGCCCTCAACTTGAAGGAAAGCGGCGTGGACGTCCGCGTGGGTTTACAGGAAGGAAGCAAGAGCAAGGCGAAGGCAGAGGCTGCTGGGCTTTCGGTCAAGTCGGTCGGCGATGCGGTCAAGGAGGCCGACGTAGTGATGATATTGGCTCCGGATACCGCGCAGCCGGCCATTTACGAAGCGCACATCGAGCCGAACTTGAAAGCCGGGAACATGCTCATGTTCGCTCACGGCTTCAACATTCGATACGGCACGATCGAGCCTCCGAAGAGCATCGACGTGACCATGGTGGCTCCCAAGAGTCCGGGGCATCGCGTCCGCGAGACCTATCAGGAGGGCGGAGGCGTGCCCGCGCTCCTCGCCGTCCACCAGGACGCGACCGGAAGCGCCGACGCGCTCGCCATGTCCTACGCAGCAGGCATTGGTTGTGCGCGCGCCGGTGTTCTCACCACGACCTTCAAGGAAGAGACCGAAACCGACCTCTTTGGTGAGCAGGCCGTCTTGTGCGGCGGTTGCTCGGAGCTGGTCAAGGCAGGCTTTCAGACGCTCGTCGACGCGGGCTACCAGCCCGAGCTCGCATATTTCGAATGCTTGCACGAGCTAAAGCTCATCGTCGACCTCATGTACCGGGGTGGCCTCAACTACATGCGCTACTCGGTATCCGATACGGCCGAATGGGGTGATTACGTGAGCGGCCCCCGGGTCGTCGGTGACGCGAGCAAGAAGGCGATGAAAGAGATTCTTGCCGAGATTCAGGACGGCACTTTCGCGAAGCGATGGATCGAGGAGAACGAGAACGGTAGGCCCAAGTTCAAGGCAAAGCGTCATGCCGAGCAGGAACAACCAATCGAACAGGTGGGCGCCAAGCTTCGGTCGATGATGCCTTTCGTCGACCCGGTAGAAATCAAACAGGGAGACTGAGATGACGCGCGCTTGCACGGCGTCAGGAGAATGAATCATGCAACCCGATCACGTACGGATCTTCGACACGACTCTCCGCGATGGAGAGCAATCCCCTGGCGCGACGATGACCTCGTCGGAAAAGCTAGAAGTGGCGAAGACCCTATCGCGGCTCGGTGTCGACATCATCGAGGCCGGCTTCGCCGCCGCGTCCCCCGATGATCTCCGAGCCGTCAAGACCATCGCCGAGGCGGTGGGCGTGACTGGGGTCGAAGGGCGGCCGGTGCCCGAACCGCCGAGAATATGCAGCTTGGCGCGGGCCACCAAGTCCGACATCGATCAGGCGGCCGAGGCCATCGCACCGGCGAAGCACGGACGAATCCACACGTTCCTCGCGACCTCTCCGATCCATCGCGAGCACAAGCTCCGCATGACCAAGGATCAGGTGCTGGCAAAGATCGCCGAGATGGTTTCCTATGCGCACGGTCTCAGCAACGACGTGGAGTTCAGCCCGGAGGATGCAGGCCGTACCGAGATGGAGTTTCTCTACGATGCTCTGCAAGCCGCGATCGAAGCGGGTGCAAGCACCGTCAACATCCCCGATACGGTAGGCTACACGATCCCAGCCGAGTTCGGCGAACGCATTGCGATGATCCGGCAGAACGTGCCGGGAATCGAAAACGTCGTGATCAGCGTGCATTGCCACAACGATTTGGGTCTCGCGGTCGCCAATAGCTTGGCCGCCGTGCAAAACGGAGCGCGTCAGGTGGAAGTTGCGGTCAATGGCATCGGAGAGCGAGCGGGCAATGCATCGCTCGAAGAGATCGTGATGGCCCTCTACGTTCGTCAGGACCTCTATCATATCGGGACGCAAGTCGACACGACGCAGCTCACTCGCGCCAGCCGCTTGGTGAGCAAGGTGACCGGCATGGTCGTCCAGCCGAACAAGGCAATCGTCGGCGCAAACGCGTTTGCCCACGAAGCGGGCATTCATCAGGATGGAATGCTCAAGCACGAGCAAACGTACGAGATCATGCGCCCCGAAATGGTGGGTGCGGGCAAGACTCAGCTCGTGCTTGGCAAGCACTCGGGCCGACATGCGTTTGCAAACCGTCTGACTGAGCTCGGTTACCCGCTTTCCGGCGATGGGCTCGACAAAGCGTTCGCGCGCTTCAAAAAGCTCGCAGACAAGAAGAAGCTCATCACCGATGCGGACTTGGTCGCACTGATCAGCGACGAGCTCTATCAGCCGACTGAATACTGGAAGCTCGACAAGATCCAAGTGGGGTGCGGCACCGGCATGCCAACCGCCACCGTGCGTCTCATCGGACCGGACGGTCAAACTTCGGTCGCGGCCGAGGTAGGCACGGGCCCGGTCGATGCCGTCTACAAGGCAATTCAGTCACTGGTGAACGTTCCCTGTACCCTCCTCGAGTACAACGTGCAGTCGGTGACCGAAGGTATCGATGCTCTCGGCGAGGTGAGCGTACGGGTCGCGCCCGGCGAGCACGACCTTCCGCCCGACAGGATCAACCCGCAGCACGAACAGTCCCGCGTCCGTGTATTCCACGGGCACGGTGCACACACCGACATCATCGTCGCGAGTGCCAAGGCCTATATCGCGGCAATCAACCGCATCCTCGCGCTCAAAGAGGGAATCCAGAAGGAAGACAAAGCGGCGGGCAGCGCTGCGTGACCAGCACCATGGAACCAAAAACGCTATTTCAAAAGGTTTGGGACGAGCACGTCGTCGTTCAGGAGCCGGGCCGTCCGGCCATCCTCTACATCGATTTGCACCTCATTCACGAGGTGACCTCGCCGCAGGCCTTCACGGGACTTCGCGAACGGAATCTCAAAGTACGCCGTCCAGACAAGACGGTGGCGACGATGGATCACTCCACGCCCACTCTACCGAAGTCCCTTTGGGTCATCGACGATCAGGCCAAGGCCCAACTCGCACAGCTCGAGAAGAACAGCCAAGAGTTTGGTATCGAGCTCTTCCCCATGGGAGATCGGCGAAACGGCATCGTTCACGTGATCGGGCCCGAACGCGGGTTCACCCAGCCTGGAAAGACCATCGTGTGCGGCGACAGTCATACGTCGACACACGGCGCATTCGGCGCGCTTGCGTTCGGCATCGGCACGAGCGAGGTCGAGCACGTACTGGCGACACAGTGTCTCTTGCAACGCGAGCCAAAGACCTTCGAAGTGCGTGTGGAGGGCCAACTCATGCCCGGAGTCACTGCGAAGGACGTCATCCTCGCGCTTTGCGCGAAGATCGGAACCGGCGGGGCAACCGGGCACGTGATCGAGTACACGGGCTCTGCCATTCGAGGCCTCGACATGGACGGGCGAATGACCGTTTGCAACATGAGCATCGAAGCAGGGGCACGTGCAGGAATGATTGCTCCCGACGATACGACGTTTGCCTATCTCGAAGGCCGAGATCGGGTGCCCCAGGGAGTGGAGTGGGATGCTGCAGTGGCTCGTTGGCGTCAGCTTCGTACCGATGAAGGTGCCGTCTTCGACAAGACCGTCATCATCGACGCGAACAAGCTCGAGCCCATGATCACGTACGGTACCAATCCAGGGATGGGCTTGCAGATTAGCGAGACGATGCCCACGCCAGGCTCGTTCGACGACCTCTCCCAGCGGGCTGCCTTCGAAAAAGCCATGAAATACATGGCGCTCAATCCAGGCGAGCCCTTGCTCGGCAAGAAAATCGACGTCGTTTTCATCGGCTCGTGCACCAACTCGCGCATCAGCGACCTTCGCATGGCCGCGGGCATGCTCAGCGGCCGAAAGGTAGCCAAGGGAGTGCGCACGCTGGTCGTTCCAGGCTCGCACGACGTGAAGAGCCAAGCAGAGGCTGAGGGGCTGGATCGGATCTTCAAGGAGGCGGGCGCGGAATGGCGCGAGCCGGGATGCTCGATGTGTATCGCAATGAACGGCGACAACCTGGAGCCAGGCCAGTACGCCGTCAGCACGTCGAACCGAAACTTTGAAGGTCGACAAGGCAAGGGCGGCCGCACGTTTTTGGCATCTCCTCTGACTGCCGCTGCTGCTGCGGTCACCGGCGAAGTGACGGATCCGAGAAGCTTGCTGCTCGCATGAAAGGCTGATTCATGGCGAAATTCACAACATTGACGTCGCATGCGGTCCCGTTCCCGGCAGACAACGTGGATACCGATCAGATCATCCCTGCCCGGTTTCTCAAGGTGACCGACAAAAATGGCCTCGGGGACAACCTCTTCTGCGACTGGCGCTACTTGAAGGACGGCTCCCCGAACCCAGACTTCGTGCTCAACGAGCCCGAGTCCCAGGGCGCTAAAATTCTGATCGCAGGAGGCAATTTCGGAAGCGGCTCGTCGCGTGAGCATGCTCCATGGGCCCTGGTCGGATGGGGATTCCGCGCCATCATCTCCACTGGCTTCGCAGACATCTTCAAGAGCAACGCCCTCAAGAACGGCCTGCTTCCCGTCGAGGTCAGCGCCGAAGCACACGAGCAGCTCATGAGCTTGGTACAACGCAATCGCGCAACCGAAATCACCATCGACCTCCCGAGCCAAACGGTGACGGCTCCGGAAGGCATCGAGGCAAAGTTCCCCATCGATGACTTCTCCAAGCATTGTCTGCTCGAAGGCATCGACCAGCTCGGGTATCTACTTTCGTTCGAGAACCAAATCACAAGCTATGAGCAACGACGGACTTAACGGCTCGGGCCGGGTCGTGGAGGTCTACGACACGACACTGCGTGACGGCACCCAGATGGAGGGCTTGAGCCTTTCCTGTGACGACAAACTGCGGATTGCCGAGCACCTCGACACGTTGGGAGTTGCATTCATCGAAGGCGGGTGGCCGGGATCGAACCCCAAAGACGTGGAGTTCTTCGACCGAGCGAAAGAAGTCGAGTGGAAGAACGTGACTTTGGCTGCATTCGGTTCGACCCGCAGAGCGCAGCTTCGTGCCGAAGACGACAAACAGCTTCAAACCCTCCTCGACGCGCAGACCTCGCTCTGCACGATCTTCGGGAAGAGCTGGGACATGCACGTCACCGAGGTATTGCGGACCACCCTCGACGAAAACCTCCGCATGGTCGAGGAAAGCGTAGCCTTCCTTCGCAGCAACGGTCGCCGGGTGATCTATGATGCCGAGCACTTTTTCGACGGGTACAAATCCGATCCGGACTACGCGCTCGAAACCCTACGTGCGGGTGCGCGCGGTGGCGCGGAAACACTCGTCCTTTGCGATACAAACGGCGGCTCGATGCCATGGGAGGTCGAAGCGATCGTCAAATCGGTTCGCGCGGCCCTCCCCGAGGCTCGTCTCGGGATCCATGCGCACAACGATGGCGAGTGCGGAGTCGCCAATTCGGTGGCCGCCGTGCGCGCCGGAGCGCATCACGTGCAAGGCACGATCAACGGATACGGCGAACGCTGCGGCAATGCGAACCTCTGCTCGATCATCCCCGACGTCGAGCTCAAGCTGGGGCTCCGGTGCCTGCCAGAGGGCGGGCTCAGGCAACTCTATGATCTTGCACACTTCGTCGCTGAGATTGCGAATCTGAGCCCGAACGATCATGCGGCCTACGTGGGCCGTAGCGCATTTGCTCACAAGGGCGGCGTCCATGTTTCCGCCATCCGCAAGCACCGGGCATCCTATGAGCACGTCGATCCTGCACTGGTCGGAAACACATCGAGGGTCGTCGTCAGCGAGCTATCAGGCCGCAGCAACGTGCTCAGCAAAGCCGAGGAGTTGGGCCTCGAGGTGAGCTCGGATCACGGGGGGCGAGTGCTCGAAAAGATCAAGGAGCTCGAAGCCAGGGGTTTTGCTTACGAGGCCGCCGAAGCATCCGTCGCTCTGCTCATGGCTCGCCAGCAGACGGGCTACAGGCCACCCTTCGAGGTACTGGACTTTCAAGCCGGGGTCGGCAGGCGGCGCGGCGGCGGGATGTTCGCCGAAGCGACGGTCAAGGTTCAGATCGGCGACGAAGTGGTTCACACGGCTGGCGAGGGAAACGGCCCGGTCAGCGCTTTGGACTCGGCGCTTCGCAAGGCGCTATTGCCCTCTTTTCCGGAAGTCGCAGACATCCACCTGAGTGACTATAAGGTTCGCATTCTCGATGGACATAGTGGGACTGGCGCCACGACCAGAGTGCTCATCGATAGCCAATCGACCCACGACACTTGGAGCACCGTCGGCGCATCGAGCAACATCATCGAGGCTTCGCTGCAGGCGCTCATCGACAGCATCGAGTATGGGCTCACTTTGCAGCGCCACGCAGACGAAAAGGTCGCTCAGGATATGGGAGTCCGGACTTAGTCGTTGCCCTTCGAACGTGCCCCGTGCATCATGGCCGGCCCCACAGGTGACCCGAGATGAAAGCTAAGATCACACTCCTTCCCGGCGACGGAATTGGCCCAGAGATCGTCGATGCGACACGCCAAGTCCTCGAGGCGATCGAGCGAAAGTTCAAACATACGTTTACTTTCTCCACGCACCTAATCGGCGGCATTGCGATCGACGAGACCGGCGTACCTCTGCCGGACGACACTATCGTCGCATGCCGGAGCTCGGATGCAGTGCTTCTTGGTGCAGTGGGAGGTCCGAAATGGGACGACCCAACCGCCGAGGTTCGGCCCGAGCAAGGGCTCCTCGGGATGCGCAAGGCGCTCAAGCTCTTCGCGAACGTTCGTCCGGTCAAGCTCTTTCGTGGTCTGGAGGCAGCATCGCCGTTGAGGCCGGAACGCCTGCGGGGCGTTGATCTCGTGTTCGTCCGTGAGCTCACCGGCGGAATCTATTTCGGCCAACCCAAAGGCAAGGAGGTCCGAAACGGCCTTCGGACGGGTTTCGACACGATGATTTACGACGAAGGCGAGATTCGTCGCATTGTGCAGCTCGCCTGTGATGTCGCACGCAAACGACGATGCCACGTCACATCGATCGACAAAGCCAACGTGCTGGCCACCATGCAAGTCTGGCGGGAAATTGCAACCGAGGTAGGAAAGAACAATCCGGACATCAAGCTGGAGCATCAGCTCGTGGATTCGGCCGCCATGCGACTGGTCACACAGCCGTCCTCTTTTGACGTCATCGTGAGCGGCAACATGTTCGGAGACATCTTGTCGGACGAAGGTGCGGTTTTGACGGGCTCTCTCGGGCTTCTTCCGAGCGCATCACTCGGTGAGGGAAGGCTCGGGCTGTACGAGCCGATTCATGGATCCGCTCCGGACATCGCGGGCAAGGGAGTGGCAAATCCACTTGGCACGATCCTGAGCGCAGCCATGTTGCTTCGGCACAGCCTCGATCTCGATGAAGACGCAAAAACCATCGAAGCCGCCGTGCAAAAAGTCCTCGACAATGGTCTGCGGACCGCAGATCTGAGCGGCGGTCAGCAATCGCTCGGCACGACCGAGATGGCCTATGCGGTCATCGCCGCAATCGAAGGCGCTTGAGAAAGGAGACGTCCATGCCCCGCAAACGCGTCAGTGGCTTGTTCGACCTGAAGGAAGACGAACGTGGCCGCAAGTACATGGAGGTCTACCTGGACGGGATCGCCCTGCTGCGACTCGTGCTGACGAACAAGGGTACCGCTTTCAGTTACGAGGAACGCGTCGCCCTCCGGCTGGATGGCTTGCTGCCCCCGCAATTCAACACGCTCGAGCAACAGATTGCGCGGGTCTACGAAGGCTTCGCCCAGGCTCCGACCGACATCGACAAGTATCAATATCTTCGGGCGGTCCAAGAGCGGCAGGAGATTCTATTCTACGCCCTTCTGGAGAAGCATCTCGACGAAATGCTGCCCATCGTCTACACGCCGACGGTCGGCGCGGCCGTGCAACAGTTCAGCGCCCTCTATCAAAATCCACGCGGCGTCTCGATCTCGCCACTCAACATCGACAGGGCCGATCAAACACTCGAATCGTACCCGATGGAAGACGTGCGCATGATCGTGGCGACCGACTCTTCGGCGATCCTGGGTATCGGAGACCAAGGCTACGGGGGCCTGGCCATTCCGATCGGAAAGATGGCCTTGTACACCGTCGCGGGGGGGGTCAGCCCGTTTCACACGATGCCCGTCGCGCTCGATGTCGGCACGGATCGCATGGACCTGATCAACGACAACAATTATCTAGGTGTCCGTCAGAAGCGGCTTCGAGGCGATGACTACTACAGGTTCCTAGACCGTTTCGTCGATGCGGTGTGGTCACGTTGGCCCGACGCCATCATCCAATGGGAAGACCTCTCGAAGACGGCAGCGTTCACCGTGCTGGAGAGATACCGCGACCGCGGCCCTTCCTTCAACGATGACATCCAGGGGACCGGTGCGGTCGCGCTAGCCGGAATCCTCGCGGCTTGTCACCTCCGCGAAGAAAGCTTGCGGGACGAGGTCTTCGTGATCCATGGCGCGGGTGCAGGCGGCATCGGTGTGGCTTGGGCGGTTCGGGAGGGGCTGGTCCGGGCGGGTCTCAGCCCTGAGGAGGCGAGAGCTCAGGTGTTCGTGCTCGACTCCCAAGGGCTGCTGCTCACCGATCGCGACATGGAGGGCTACAAGCGGGCCTTCGCACACGAGCGTGCAGCCGTGCGAGGTTGGGAGTTTGCAGGCGAACTGCCGGACTTGGTCGAGACGATTCGGAATGCCAAGGCCACCGTATTGTTGGGCCTTTCGGGCCGTCCAGGGGCGTTCGACGAGCAGGTCGTGCGTGCCATGGCGGAAAACCACAAGTGGCCGATCATCTTTCCGCTTTCCAATCCAACCAGCTCGGCTGAAGCCAAGCCGGTCGACATCTTCCGCTGGACCGACGGTCAAGCGATTGTTGCCACCGGAAGCCCCTTTGAGCCGGTCATGATGCGTGGCGTGACTCATCCGATCGGCCAGGGGAACAACGCATTCATCTTCCCGGGGCTCGGCTTCGGAGCCATCTTGAGCGATGCGAAGTCCATCACCGATGGCATGGTGCTCGAGGCGTCGCAAGCTCTGGCAGATTACACCATAGAGAAGTACGTGGCCGGCGGCTTGATCTACCCACCGGTGAGCGATCTGCAGGAAACGTCGGTGCGTGTTGCCACACGGGTCGTTCAACAGGCGGTCAAGGACGGTGTCGCTCGAAGGGAAAACATCCCCGACGACATCGAAGCGTTCGTCCGCGACCGCTTCTGGCACCCCACATACTTGCCCTTCGTTCGCGGTTACCTCGACTAGACAGCGAGCTTAGGAGGAGAAGAGATGAAAATCGCCATTGCGCTCTTCGACCAAGTCACGGCATTGGATGCGATTGGGCCCTATGAGGTGCTTCAACGTCTCCCCGAAGCAGAGGTGGCTTTCGTCGGACATCGCAAAGGCGAGGTGCGCACCGACAACGGCTTCCTCGGGTTGACGGTCGACTATCGATTCCAAGAGATCTCGAATCCCGATATCGTCGTCGTTCCCGGAGGCATCGGGACCCGCTTGCTCGTTCATGACGCCGCAATTCTGGATTGGATCCGCGCCGCTCACGAGACGAGTCGTTTCACCACGTCGGTCTGCACCGGCTCGTTGCTCCTCGCCGCCTCGGGCGTTTTGGATGGACTGAGCGCGACGACGCACTTTTCCGCGCGTCATCTGCTCACCAAGTACGGAGCGAAGCCATCCGACAAGCGCGTGGTGATGGAGGGAAAAGTGATCACTGCGGCCGGAGTCTCGAGTGGCATCGACATGGCGTTGGGGCTGGCCGAGCTCCTCACAGATGCCATCACGGCGAAAGCAATCCAGCTCATGATCGAATATGATCCGCAACCGCCCTACGACGCGGGCGCCGTTCATAAAGTCGATCAATCTGTTTTGGCTCGCGCACAGGAGCTCGCGCGCGAGAAGCACTAGCGGACCGTTTCCCTAAGAGAGAGCGCCGCCGTCGGCTCGGATTTCGGTGCCATTGACGTAGCGAGCGTCGTCGGACGCCAAGAACGCGATGACGCTGGCGGCGTGGCGCGGCTTGGCGAAACCAACGAAGGGCATCGCACCCTTCAGCAGATCCATGTCCGCTCCCTCCGGAGCCTTGAAGTCTCCATGAAGAGCGGTGGCAATGCCGCCAGGCACGACACAATTGGCACGAAGACCCTGTTTCACATACTCCTGATAAAGGCTTCGGGTAAACGAGATGATGCCGCCTTTCGAGGCTGCATACGCGCTCATCCATGGGTGACTTCCCAACGCGGAAGTGGAAGAGCAATTCACGATGGCGCTGTGACGATTCTTCAGTAGATGGGGAAGCGCTGCGTGATTCACGTAAAAGGTGCCGTTGAGATTGACGTCGATGACCTGGTGCCACTGCTCGAAGGTCATTTGATGCGTGTGATACGTACGCAAAATACCTGCACAATGGCATAGCGTATCGAAGCCTCCCATGTCCGCAGCGGCCTGATCGATGACTTCCTTGACTCGTAGGCCATCGGTCACGTTGCACTCGTACGTCCATGCTTTGACGTCCGCCTCTTCGACCAGCTTCTTGGTCGCAGCGAGGCCCTCTGCGTTCAGGTCGATGAGCGCGACGTTTCCGCCCTCCTCTGCAATGCGCTGCGCGGTCGCCTGTCCGATGCCAGCCGCTGCCCCCGTGATTACTACGTTCTTGCCCTCAAACCTCTTCATGGTCCCTCTCACTGTGTCATGATGATCGTTAGTAGCCGTGAAGCTCGGCCCAACGCTGCCGGTGCCGCGAGGGCTCGCCAAAAGTCATGTAAGTCGCCTGGGCACGCTTGAGGTAGAGCCCGATGTCGTGCTCATCCGTAACGCCGATTCCGCCATGCATTTGAATGGCTTCTTTGGCGCTGAGTAAAAAGGTATCGGAGGCGATGGCCTTGGCCAAAGAGGACAGCCTGGGCACGTCCTGTGGGCTCTCGTCGACTGCGCGCGCGGCTGCCCGCACGACGGAACGGGTGAGTGCAATCTCGGTGAACACCGACACGGCGCGGTGTTGAAGCGCTTGAAACGAGCCGATCGGCACATCGAACTGCTCACGTTCCTTCAGATAGGCAATGGTATCGGCGAAGGCCTGCTCGGAGGCGCCCAGCATTTGCGCCGCCAGCCCGACCGCGGCGCGGTCGAGCACGGTCGCCACGAGCCGCGCACCCTCATCCACGCTGCCGATGGCGTCATCCTTTCCCACCGTGAGGTCGTCCAGCCGAACGATGCCTGTGTTGAGCCCGTCGATACGGTGTTGTCTGGTGACCGACACCTCCGGCTGGGCCGGATCGATGACGAAGAGCGTCGAGCTTGCTTCCGGGGTGGCCGCCAGCACCAAGATACGATGAGCGAGATGGGCATCCAGAACGTGACGGATCTCTCCGCGCAGCTCGTATCGATCAGCCGTTTTGCGCGCGACGATTGAAGATCCGAAATGGCCCGCCGCTTGCTCACAGGCAACCGAAACGATCAGGTCGCCCGACGCGACGCCCGGCAGCAAAGACTTCTTTTGCGCCTCACTACCGCCGAGCAGCAGCGCCTGGGTCCCGAGCAAGAGCGTCGACACGAACGGCTCGGGCATGAGCTCGCGCCCCGTCTGTTCGAGGATGACGCACAGATCGAAGAAGCCGAGGCCCATCCCCCCATACGCTTCGGGAATCTGAAGCCCCAACCAGCCCAGCTCCGCCATCTCCTTCCAAAGCGACCTGGAAAATCCCACGGGGTCGTTCGTATCGCGAAACGCTCGTATCCGCGCCGCTGGGGCACGCTCCCGAACGATCTCCTGCACGGTTTTCGCGAGCATCTTCTGCTCGTCGTTGAGCAGGAGGGAGGGCACCTCGCGCCCACTCATTTCTTACCCTCCGGCAATCCGAGCACGCGCTTGGAAACGATGTTCTTCTGGATCTCCGACGAGCCGCCCTCGATGGTGCTGGCGCGTGAGCGCAGCCACTCGCGCGTATACTGCAAGTCCTCTTCGTCAAAACCCGGCCCTTCCCAGCCGAGTCCCTGCATCCCGGCCACCCTCATCCCGAGCTCGTAGCGCTGCTGCTTGAGCTCGCTGCCGACGATCTTCGTGATGGAGCCTTCGGGACCCGGCGTGCCGGTGTCCGCTCGTTGTTGGATGAGGGCTAGGGTCAGGTGAAAGGCTTCCTCTCGCATTCCAAGCGCTGCGATCTCGTCTCTGAGCAAGGGGTCGGCGATCGGGCCTTCGGCCAAATCGAGGTGCCTGCGCGCCCTCGCCAGGACCTCTCGCTGCGCGGAGCCGGGTTGCCGCGCGATGGACCGGCCGATCGATGATCTTTCGTGTCCCAGAATTGCCTTGGCAATCGACCATCCCTCGTTCTCCGTGCCGACGAGATTCCCAACCGGCACTCGAACATCGTCGAAGAAGGTCTCGCAAAACGGCGAGTAACCGCTGATCAAGTCGATCCGGCGAACCGTGATACCGGGCGTGGCGAGATCCGCTAGCATCACCGAAATGCCCATTTGCTTTTTTGGCGCGTTTGCGTCCGTGCGGACGAGGCAATAGATCCAATCGCTCAAGTGCGCGTGTGACGTCCAGGTCTTCTGGCCGTTCAACACGTACCAATCTCCTTCCCGTACTGCTTTGAGCTGGAGATTGGCGAGATCAGAGCCGGCATTCGGTTCCGAATATCCCTGACACCACCGCACCTCGCCCCTCGCGATGCCGGGGAGGTGCTGCGCCTTTTGCGCATCGGTACCGTATTCGACCAGCACTGGACCGAGCATGGCGAGCCCCTGGCCCGCGATGGGTCGCGGGACGCCAATGGCCTTCATCTCGGCGTGTATGATGTCTTCCTGCACTCGGGTCAGCCCTGCGCCGCCGTACTCGTTCGGCCAGCTCGGCGCGGTCCACCCCTTTTCGATTCCGCGATCGCGCCACAGAAGAAGGTCGGGGTCGCTCTCCTCGCACTTCGAGCCGCCCCAATAGCCTTCGAAGGGACCGCTACCGCTCGTGCCCCAAAGCGACTTGGGCGCATTCTCGCGAATCCAAGTGCGCGCTTCCTGACGAAATGTCTCCAGCCCGCTCACGCGATCACTCCGCAGCGGCCCCTGCCTTCTTCATGGTGAGCGCTACGTCTTCGATCATGTCTTCCTGTCCTCCGACGGTCTTCATCCGACCGAGCTCGACGAGGATGTCCGTGGACTTGAGCCCGTACTTCTCGGCTGCACGCTTGGCATGAAGCAGGAAAGATGAATACACGCCAGCATAGCCGAGCGTGAGTGAGTCGCGGTCAGCTCGAACCTTGTGTGTCATGAGCGGGTAGACGATGTCCTCGGCGACGTCCATCACCTTCCACATGTCTACTCCCGTTTGGACGCCCATCCGATGCAGGACGGCTACGAACACCTCGAGCGGTGTATTGCCCGCACCAGCTCCCATGCCTGCCACGGAACCGTCGATTCGCGCCGCACCGGCCTCGAGTGCAGCGAGAGAATTGGCAATGCCCATGTGCAAGTTGTGATGCCCATGAAAGCCGACCTCGGTCTCGGGCTTCAGCTTTTCACGGAAGAGCTCCACCCGCGCGGTCACATCGTCGGGGAGCATGTAGCCGGCCGAGTCCGTGATGTAGATGCAGTTTGCGCCGTAGCTTTCCATCAACTTGGCCTGCTCCAGCAACGGCTGAGGCTCGATCATGTGTGCCATCATCAGGAAGCCGACCGTATCCATCTCCATCTTCCGGCCTAGATCGATGTGTTGCTCCGAGACGTCCGCCTCTGTGCAGTGCGTAGCCACACGAATCGTATGTACCCCGCAGTCGTGCGCCATCCGCAGGTGATCGACCGTGCCAATACCGGGCAGCAGCAGCGCCGAGATCTTCGCTTGCTTCATCCGCGGGATCACCGCACGCAGATACTCCTCATCGGTTGCTGCCGAAAAGCCGTAGTTGACGGAGGCACCACCGAGGCCATCTCCGTGGGAGACCTCGATCAGCGGCACGCCCGCCTCGTCGAGCGCCGTCGAGACTCGTACCATCTGCTCGGTGGTCAATTGGTGGCGCTGCGGATGCATTCCGTCGCGCAGGCTCATGTCGTGCAACGTGACGCTCTTGCCGCGCAAATTCATGCCGCCTCCGCCCTTCGAATCTCTTCCGCGATGAGCTCCGCAGTCCGCAAGCCGGCTGCCGTCATGATGTCGAGGTTGCCCGCATACTTCGGGAGGAAGTCCCCTAGCCCCTCCACCTCCATGAAGAAGGAAACACGATTGCCATCGAACACTGGACCGTTCTTGAGCGTATAGCCGGGAACGTACTTCTGTACCTCCGCGATCATCTGCCGTGCCGACTCGGCAATCTCTTCTTCCTTGGGTCGGTCGACGGTCAGACAGTGGATCGTATCCCGCATGATCAGCGGTGGCTCGGCAGGATTGATGATGATGATTGCCTTGCCACGTTTGGCGCCGCCCACCACCTCCACACCTCTGGCCGTGGTGCGCGTGAATTCGTCGATGTTCTTTCGCGTGCCGGGTCCCGCCGACTTGGAGGCAACGGTGGCGATGATTTCGCCGTAATCGACCGGTTGCACGCGACTCACGGCGGCCACCATGGGAATGGTAGCCTGACCGCCGCACGTCACCATGTTCACGTTCTGCTCGTGGCGGCCCATCATCTCTTTGAGATTGACCGGTGGCACGCAGAACGGGCCGATCGCAGCCGGAGTCAGGTCGACCATCTTCACCCCATGCTTCTTGACCACGTCGTTGTTCGAGCGGTGTACGTAAGCACTGGTCGCGTCCCAAGCGATCTGCACTTTGTCGGCCTCGATGTACGGCTCAAGGGCCTGAACTCCATCGTGTGTAGTCTTCAACCCGAGCTCCGAGGCTCGCTTGAGCCCTTCCGACTCCGGATCGATCCCTACCATCCACACCGGCTCGACAATCCTGCTGCGCAGCGCCTTGTATAGAAGGTCGGTGCCGATGTTGCCGGAGCCGATGATCGCTGCCTTGACCTTGGTCGTCATCTATACCTCCTCTACGTAAACCGCACCGATGCCCTGCCGATGCCGTCCAACTCGAGGCGCATTTCGTCGCCTGGGACCACTGGCTCGAGAGGCACGAGAGAGCCGGAAAGAACCACGTCGCCGGCATTCAAGTTGATGCCGAATCTCGACAACGTGTTGGCCAACCAGCTTACGCAGTTCAGGGGCGATTCGAGCGCCGCCGACCCGAGTCCCTCGCTCAAAAATCGCCCGTTCTTGTAGACACGCATCCGCAGATTGGGGAAATCTAGGCTCCCGGGCTCCACGTGCTCGTCCCCGAGGACGAACAAGCCGCAGCTCGCATTGTCCGCAACGGTATCCTGAATTCGTATCTTCCAATCCCGAATGCGACTGTCGACGATCTCGAAACACGGCATGATATATTCCGTGGCGTCGATGACGTCGTCGTTGGTGATGCCTGGACCGTTCAAGTGCTTGCGCAGCTTGAATGCAATCTCACCCTCTGCTCGCGGCTGAATGAGCTGCTCGCTAATCGGCATGGGGCCGCCATTCGGATACAGCATCTTGTCGGTGAGGTAACCGAAGTCGGGTTGAAAAACGCCGAGCATCTCTTGTACGGGTTGGCTCGTGACACCGATTTTCTTGCCGATGATCTGCTCCCCGTCGTCCTCGATCCGGCGCGTCACCATACGCAGCGAGACGTGATAGGCGTCCTCAATGGTGATTTCCGGCCATCGCTCGGTCAACGGCGGCAAGGTGCGCCGCGCACGCAGAGCATCGTAGAGCTCGTCTCCGAGCTGCTCGATCTTTTTCCTGCGCGCTGCATCATCCATGCCCGTCAGATGAAGAAGTCCGTGTTCTGCTTTCCGAAGAGCACGCTGCCCATGTTCGCGGCTGGACCATCGGGCCCGTTGGCGTGGTGCAACCGGATGGTGTGCACGTCCTGGAAGTGACGGTTGATGGGGTGGTCCTCGAAGGCCGCGCGGGCGCCGCAAGCCACGAACAACTGCTCGACCACCTCCGTGGCCGCCTTGACCGCTCGTGCCGAATCATTGCGGAAGCAGACCCGACGCTCCACCGGGATCTTTTCTCCCCGCTGGAGGTAGCCGAACATCTCGGTGAAATTGCGGCGCAGGGTCAGCACCTCACGATCGAGCACCGCTGAAGCCTCGGCTGCCACCAAGCTGTTCATGTACGAATCTTTGGCCTTGCCACCAGTCGCCTGCGAAACCTTGCTCTTCATGAAATCCACGTAGGCTTCGAGCGCGCCAAATGCTGCACCGACTGCGGGGGTGGACACCGACCGAACGTGGATCTGGCCGAACGGGTATTTGTAGACGGGCGATGGATTGATGTCGTTACCGGGGCTCTTCTGTCGGAAGCCATCCGAGAACTTGTGCATCCGGTGATCGGGCACGAGCTTGCCATCGACCACGACATCCTTGCTGCCGGATCCGCGAAGACCGGATACGTACCAGTTGTCGATGATCTCGTAGTCGGAGCGGGGCACCAGGAAGGTTCGCATGTCGGGTGCTTCGCCTTCGTCTGACGGGACGAAGCCGCCGAGGAAAACCCACTCACAGAAGTCGCAACCGCTGGAGAAGGACCATCGGCCGCTCAGCCGCACTCCGCCATCGACCCACTCGGTCTTTGCCACGGGCATGTACGATGAAGAGATCAGCGTTCGCGGGTTCTTGCCCCAGACCTCGTCCTGCGCCTGCTGCGGGAAGAGCGCCAACTGCCAGGAGTGCACGTTGAGCACACCGTAGACCCAGGCGCTCGATGCACATCCACGGCCGAGCTCGAGCTGCAGGTCGAAGATGATCGACGGATCCATCTCGTAGCCGCCGTAACGCCTCGGCTGGACGACCTTGAAGAAACCAAGCCGGTGGAAGTCCTCGATGGTCTCGTCCGGCAATCTGCGCAGCTCGGCGGCCTTGGAGGCGCGCTTGGCCAAGGTCGGCGCGAGCTCACGCGCACGATCGATCAACTCTTCGCGAGTCGGGATGGGACTCTGGTCTCCGTCCATGGTCGTCTCTCCGGGGGCCATCGGTTCGAGAGCCCTGAGCGTTTGATCGGTCATGCAGTCACCGCTTTACAAATGGGCCGCTTCAGGCCATAAACTAGAACATGTTCTAGCCCACAGGTTAGGGCATGTCCAGCCGACTCTCGTGATTGTAGGGCTCGGGGTGGGGCCGCGAAAGGACACAATTTCATGCCGATACCGAGTGGTCTCCAAGCCATCGATCTGATGATGAACATCCCCGATGGAAACCCCTCCGCCTGGTACGAGTTCATGAGGCCCCTGCTGCTGGACGAGGAGAGCCGGAAGGTCTTCAAGATGCCGGCCCAATACATGTTCAAGGACATCCCGGAGGTCGGCGAGCAACGGGACTATGTCCAGTACGCCCTCGGCGAGATGGACAAGTGGGGGATCGAGCGCGCCATGCTTGGAATTTCCGGCCCCAATTCGACCAATCTCGAGGCCTGCCGAAGCCATCCGACCCGCTTTTTCCCGTCTTACGGGGCCAACCCCAACAACGGGATGGAGGAGGTCCGAGCCATCCGGCGCCTCCACAAGGACCATCAGCTCAAAGCCGTCACTGGATTTCCTTGCGGTCTTTGTCCACAGGTTCCAATCAACGACAAGAAGTACTACCCCATCTATGCCACTTGCGTGGACCTGGACATCCCCATCTGTCTCACGGTCGGTGTCCCCGGCCCTCGTATTCCAATGGAGCCGCAGAAGGTGGAGCACATCGACGAGGTGTGCTGGTTCTTTCCCGAGCTCAAGCTCGTGATGCGGCACGGCGCTGAACCGTGGGTCGATCTCGCCGTCAAGCTGATGCTGAAGTATCCGAATCTCTATTACAGCACCAGCGCATTTGCCCCCAAGCACTACCCCCAGGCGATCATCGACTACGCCAATACCCGCGGTGCCGACAAGATCATGTACGCGGGGTATTTCCCCATGGGACTTTCCCTCGAGCGGATCTTCACCGAGATGCAGAGCGTTCCCTTCCGGGACCACGTCTGGCCGAAGTTTTTGCGCGAGAACGCGATCCGCGTGTTCCGGTTGGAGTCTTAGAGGCGGGGCTCTTCGAAATCCGGAATGCTCGAAAGGGATGCCGTGTGAAGTCCGGGGGCACGAGCGCTTTGGTCATTTCTTCTACGCGGAGGGCTTTCGAAACCGAGGGGTCGAGTGCGAATCCCTGGGCATGTGTGGTGAACAAGATCTCCCCCTGGTCGTGCAGACAGCGCACGGCGAGCTCGATTAGAGCCACATGATCCTTGTGCACGTTGAAGTCGCCCTTGCTCATCTTGGACCGCGAGAACGTCGGAGGATTGATGAAGATCCAGTCGAACGGAGAACGACGTTTTGAGATCCATCGCATGGCGTCATCTCGAACGAAGCGGTGTCGATCCGGCTCGACACCATTGAGCTGAAAGTTCCTTCTGCCCCATTCGAGATACGTGTTCGACAGGTCGACGCTCGTCGTTTGCTCAGCCCCTCCGACCGCCGCGGCAACGCTGATCGAACAGGTATAGGCGAACAAATTCAGCACCCGCTTGGCCCGGCAGCATTCGAGCGCATAAGCGCGCACCGCGCGGTGATCCAAGAAAAGCCCCGTGTCGATGCGATCCTCGAGGTTGACGACGAACTGCAGCGTGCCCTCGTGGACCGCCATCTCCGCTTCCCGCCGGGAGATGCGAGCGTATTGGTCCCCCTGGTCATGCTTTCGTCGAACCTTGATCACGACATCCTTCGAGTCGATTCCCAGGGCATCGGGGAGCGTGAGCAACACGTCTTGGATGCGCTGCTTGGCCCGCTCGGTTCCCCAGTCGCGCTCCGTTTCGAACAGATGGACGACCGCCTTGTTCTGATACCGGTCGACCGCGACGTCGTATTCGGGAATGTCTCCATCGTAGAGACGATAGCATTCGATCCGATTGCGTTTGGCCCAACCCTCCAAGCGCTTCCGGTTCTTCTTGATTCGGTTGGCGAACATCTCGGATTTGGCGCTCGCTTTTCGCCAGGAGGGGGCCGTCGCTGGGCCCTCGGGCCGGCTGTGCAACGGAATTTCGAGGAGTCTGCACTCGATCGCTCCGTTGTAGAGCACGTGGCGTCGGGCCGGGCGAAGGCCCAGATGCTTCAAGCTCTCCCCATGCGCTGCAAACACATAGGCAGTCCATCCGTCGAAGGCACGCTTGAGCGCGTCGCCAAGCGTTTGGTAAAACAAAAAGAGAGTGCTCTCATCGCCGAGCCGATGACCGTACGGAGGATTGCAGACCAAAACGCCTCGGCCCGCTGGTTTCTCGATGGCGGAGAGGTCCTTTTCAGCGAGTGAAACGTGTCGTTCGACCTCTGCCGCTCGGAGGTTGTCCCGCGCGTGACCAAGCGCTTCGCTCGATGCATCGTATCCGAAGATCGGTGCAGGACAATCGTGCCGGCGCTCGTTCTCCGCCGCCTCCCACTCGCTCCGAAACACCGCTGGTTCGTGTCTCAACCAGGATTCGAAACCGAAGCGCCCGCGCAAGAGCCCAGGAGCACAGTGGGTCGCCATCAATGCCGCCTCCACCAAGAACGTGCCCGAGCCACATGTCGGGTCGACCAGGGCAAGACCCTCGGCGGCGGCTTCAGGCCAACGAGCGAGATAAAGAATCGCCGCGGCCAGATTTTCTTTCAACGGCGCTCTGCCGCCGGCCTGGCGATAGCCCCGCCGATGCTGAGCCCCCCCGGAGAAGTCGAGCGCGAGCTCGTGGCGCGTCTCGCCGACGTGCAGATGAAAACGTATCGCAGGATTCTTCTTGTCGATGCTCGGGCGCGAACCGGCGTGCGCGCGGAATGCGTCGACGATCGCGTCCTTGGCACGCTGCACCCAAAAATGCGACGGAAGCGGGCTCCTGGCCGCCTGCGAGCTCCCGATGGCGAACGTGGTGGAGACGTCGAAGTGCTCCCACCAGGGGATCTGGACCAGAGCGTCATAAAGCGCAGTGTCGTCCTCCGCATCGATCTCGGCCAGCGGCAGCAAGACACGTGAGGCCACACGCGACCAGAGGCAAAGGCGGTATCCCTGACGCAGTGTCCCGGATGCATGGACTGCGGTCGCCCGAACCTCTGTGACTTCGACGTCGAGCGCGCGCACCTCGTCAGCAAGCACCCCTTCGCAACCCTTCGGGCACGGGAGGACCCAACGTAGCCGCTGCGACGAAGTGATGGGGCCTCGTCTACTCCGCGAGCAGCAACTCGCTCGCCTTGTCGACATCCAAAAGGACCTGCGTCGCGTCATGCAAACCGCCGGCCCAACCCACGAACGACGAAAACCAAACGTTCTGCAGAATGGAGGCAATGGTGCGCTCACGCGCGCTGACATCGTCGTCCCACTCCACATGCTCTTCAGCGGCCTCGCCACGAATCGCCGCAATCACCAGGACCGTGATCACGGCGTGAAAGCTGGTCACCCGCTCGGTGATGTTGGGATCTCCCGATGCGAGCGATCGGACGAGCGCCTTGGCCAAGTTGGGCCGGCGCAAGAGGCCCTTGGTGAGCGCACTGAACACGAATTGTACTCGCTCGTGAGCATCCTGCCCTGGGACCGGCTTCTTTCCGATCTTGGCGAGCAACTTGTCGCTCTCCTGCTCGAGCGCAGCAATGAGTATCTCTTCTTTGCTAGCAAACCGTTTGTATACGGTGCCAAGCGCGACCTGCGCAGTGGCCGCCACGTCCCGCAATCGTACCGCCTGATATCCATCACGCTCCGCGAGCGCGACGGCGGTTTCCACGATGCGTTTGGCCCGATCATCCATGACTAGTACCCCACCTCGGCCTGGGGCTCGTAGAACTTCTGGTACCAGCGTCTCAAGCCTCCGATATCGCCATCGCCATCACAGAGTATGGGTCGGGTGCGGTACTTCTTGTTCTCCCAGATGGCGATGTCCTCCTTGAATCCGACGATGATGTTCTGCCGGTATCCCTGCAGGAACGAATCTTTCCCTTCCTTGACGTTGGACATGTCGATCATCGCGCCGATGCGGACGTGCACTCGGTTTTCATCGATGGGTGTGTGACATAGGAGCATGATGTTCGGCAGCACGCTCTGCATCTCGGTCAACATGTAACCGGGGCCGTAGTACGTGGACTGCAACTCGAATGAATCCTCGCCACCGCCACGCGGGTAGGCCACACCCTTCACGCGCTGGATGCCGATGTGACCGCGGAACTCGTTTCCGAAATCGTTGGCCCACGTGCCATGGACCGGACCGAAATGGCCCTTGTCCGCGAGGTTCTCGACGATTTCCTTGGGATGAGTCTGAATCTCGATGAGCTCCGAGCCCCAATCCGTCCAGCCTTCGGTGCCGTATTCCGGAATCTCCGGAATCTCCCACGTCGGCTCTTCGCCTTCCGCATGGGCGTTCCAGAGGAAAATCAGCCCGTTGCGTTCCAGTACGTGATTGTTCTTCACACAAGCGCGCGGTGGAATCCGCTTTGCATAGGGCACCTCGACGCACTTGCCCGTCTCGTCGAATCGCCAAGCATGGAAAGGACAGATGATCGTATCACCAGCCACCTTGCCGCCATGCCCTAGATGTGCGCCGAGGTGCGGACAGAATGCATCGTGAACGATCGCCGCACCGCTTTCACCACGGTACAGCACCATCTCGCGACCGAAGTACCTGATCGGCCGGACGTCCCCGGACGCAAGCTCCTCAGACACGCCGATGACGAACCAGCCGCGAGGATAGCCTGAAAGAAGCTCCTCTTCCGTTTCATGTCTTGTTGTCATGGCTTCCTCCGGATCCATCCTGCGGACCAGCGATCATGCCCTCGCTTGCTGCCGAGCGATCTCCTCTGCCCATTTGTAGTCGGGCTTACCGCTCGGCATTCGGGATACCGCATCCGTGATGGTGATTTGCCGCGGCACCTTGTACCCGGCCACGTGCTTGCGGCAGTGCTCCTGAACGTCCGCAAGGCTCAGTTGTTTGTTGGCGCGGGTGTTGAACACTGCCGCCACCTTCGATCCGAATCGTGGATCGGGAACGGCCACCACGAGCGCATCGATGATGTCGGGGTGCGCCTTCAGCGCCTCCTCCACTTCCTCTGGGAACACCTTCTCGCCGCCGGTGTTGATGCACTTGCTACCGCGACCCAAAAACGTGATGCGCCCGTCGGTCTCCACGGTCGCGAAGTCGCCCGGAACCACCCAGCGCTTTCCGTTGAACTCCTTGAATCGCTCTGCGGTCTTCTCCGGGTCTTTATAGTAACCGAGTGGCAATCGCCCCGAGCGCGCTACCATCCCGATCTTTCCCGAGCCGGGCTCGACGGGCATTCCCTCTTCGTCGAGCACCGTGACCTCCTCGCCCATGTAGAAGGAAGGGCGTCCTTCGTGGCTTTCCTCGTCGACTGCGGCGCGGCCGAGGTCGCCCGACTCACTCGTTCCAAAGCTGTTGATGATCATCACATCGGGAAGGAGCTCTTCGATCGCATCTTGTACGCTGGCCGAGAGGATGGCACCCGCCGATGCAATGACGGCCAGGTTCGACATGTCGTATTGTCCGGACCTCAGCTCATCGACGAGCGGAATCGCCATGGCATCTCCGACCAGAGACAGCGTGGAGACTTCCTCCTCGGCTACGAGGGAGAGAATGCGCTTCGGATCGAAGCTCGGCCCGGCCTGAAGGACCAATTTGCCGCCGGTGAGGTGACAAATCCATTGGGTCCACTGCGCCGCCCCGTGAATGAATGGCGCGCAAGGGAGCATGGTGACGGTGTACCAGCCCTCCTGTACTTGCTCGATCAGTTGCTCGGGGGAATCCACAGGCTCTCCACCCGGAGAGCCTCCCTGCAAACCGGTGAAGAAAAGGTCTTCGTGACGCCACATCACGCCTTTGGGCATCCCGGTCGTTCCACCGGTATAGATGATGTACAGGTCATCACCGGACCGGGGGCCGAAATCTCGGACTTCGGAACCCTGCGCCAGCGCTGTCTCGTACTCGACCGCCTCCTGGTCAGACACTGCATCCGATCCATCCTCGATCACCACGAGGGAACGGAGCGGCGGCAGCCCCTGCATCGCTTCGTTGATCACGGGAACGAACCGACGCTGGGTGATCACGGCCTTGAGGTCCGCGTTTTCGATCATGTACCGAACCTCGGGGCCGACGAAGCGGTAATTCACGTTGATGCCGACAGCGCGTATCTTGAACAGGGCCAAAATCGCTTCCACGAACTCGTGCCCGTTGAACAAGTGCAGCCCGACATGGTCACCGGGTCCGATACCACGTCCCTGCAGGTAGTGCGCCAGCCGATTCGCTCGTTTATCGAGCTGAGCGTAAGTGTGGCGGACGTCGCCCGAGGCCAGAGCGATGTTGTCGGGCACCGTGTCCGCAATCGCCTCGAATAGATCTGCAAGGTTGTATTCCATCGATTCTCCTGCTCAACGCTCCGAGCTCACGATCCACATCGCAAAGAACTGCGAGCCGCCTCCATAGGCATGACCGAGCGCCACCTTGGCTCCGTCGACTTGGTGCCGCCCCGCAGTTCCGCGCACCTGGCGCGCTGCCTCAGCAAAGCGGAGCATACCACTGGCGCCGATGGGGTTGGTGCACATGACCCCGCCCGACATGTTCCAAGGCATTTTGCCTCCGATCCGGGTTGCTCCTTCCATGGTCATTCTCCAGCCTTCGCGTTCTTCGGCGAAGCCGAGGTTCTCGAGCCACATCGGCTCGAACCAGGAAAAGGGGACGTACACTTCGGCGCAGTCGATCTGCTCGAGGGGGTTCGTGATCCCTGCCTGATCGTAAACGTCTTTGGCGCAGAGCTTGCCGGCTTCTGGATTGACCTGATCGCGGCCGGCGAAGAACGTACGCTCGGTACGAACCGAAGTACCCCTGATCCAAGCTGGATTTTGCACGCGTGCAGCATGCTTTTCGCTGACCAGCACCATCGCAACGGCACCATCCGATGATGGACAAGTCTCCGAATAGCGGATCGGATCCCAAAGCATGGGGGATGCCTTCACCTCTTCGAGTGTCTGATTGAGATGAAGATGCGCGTCCGGGTTGAGCAGCCCGTGCTGCCGGTCTTTGACCGCAACCATGCATCCGGTATCGGGATGCGCGTCCGAGCGGCGAATGTAGGAGCGAATGAGGGGAGCAAAATACCCGCCTGCGCCAGCCACGAGCTGCGGTTGAAAAGGAATCGCCGGCGACAGCGCCCACATGGCGTTGGATTCGCTTTGCTTTTCGAAAGCCAGCGTCAGCACCTTCTCGTGTACGCCAGCCTGAACCAGGTGGGATGCCACCACCGCGGTCGAACCGCCCACCGAGCCCGCCGTATGCACTCGAAAAATCGGCTTGCCGACTGCGCCAAGCGCATCGGAGAGCCAAAGCTCGGGCATCATGACGCCTTCGAACATGTCCGGCGCCGTGCCGATCACCACGCATTCGATGTCTTTCCAGCTCATGTTTGCATCTTGCAGTGCGCGAACGGCCGCATCGCGAACGAGCCCGGGAATGGACAAGTCTCGCCGGCTCTCGCGATGCTTCGTCTGGCCTATGCCGATGATGGCGCAATGCTCAGCCATTACTCGACCTCCAGAACCGCGACCAGATTGTGCTGCAGGCATGGACCGCTCGTCGCGTGAGCGACTGCGCGATCGGCGTTTCCGGCCAGCACTCGGCTCGCCGCTTCGCCGAATCGAATCAGGCCGGCGGTCATCAGGGAATTGGCCGCCAACGCTCCTCCTGAAGGATTGACTTCGACCCCGTCGTCGAGTCCCATCGCCTCGCGCACGATGAGCTCCTGGTGTGCGAAAGGCGCATGAATCTCGGCGACATCGACCTTGCTGCGACCGACACCTGCTTTTTCAGAGGCAAGCTTGGTCGAGGCCGACGCCGTCAGGTCTCGTTGGCCGAGCGAGTGCGGCTCCGTTCGGTGGTCGATGCCGCGAATCCAGGCCGGTCTCTTCACCAGCTTTCGAGCGGTGTCCCCGGCTGCCAAGATCACGGCGGCTGCCGAATCGCTCATCGGCGAGCAGAGGCTCTTCCGCAGAGGCGAGCTGATGTATGGCTCGGAGAGTATCCCCTCGATGTCCAGTGGCTCCCTGAGGTGCGCATTCGGGTTGCTGGCGGCCTTGCTTCGACTCCGAACCGCCACCTCGGCGAAGTCGCGCTCGGTGGCCTTGCCCGCATCGATCATGGCCTGCGCCTGAAGCGCGGCCGCGCTTACTGCGTCGAGCCCCAGAGGCTGAACGTAGTAGGGATCGTTCTGCAAGTTCAGAACGGTAAACACCGGCCCGAGCGAGCAGCGTCCGAAGGAAAACACCAGGGCCGTATCGATGTCTCCATGGAGCAACCGCACCCATGCCTCGTACAATGCGAAGGCGCCGTCCATCTCGACGTGCGACTCACGAATCGGAGGCCACGCCTTTAGACCATCGACCGCCGCGACGAAGGAAAATGGTCGGCCCGGAAGGTAGTCGGTGCTGCCCGAGCAGGTGAAACCGATGTCGTCCTGAGTGAGCCCGACCTGGCGCATGGCCTCAGAGGTCACGGGTTGCACCAACTCCGGTTCATCGGCGTGGATCACATCCGCGGAGGGCAACTGGGAAAAGGAGACGATCGCAACCTCGCGCATCACAGATGCTCCTCATAGCTCTCAAACGGCATATCCGGCTCACCGGTCGGCTCGAAGTACAAGATGTTTTCGAGCGATGGCTGCCACTGCTCCTCGGGCTTCCACTTTGCCTTCACCCGCATGCCCATCCGAATCTCGTCGTACGGAACGCCGCTGATGAGGTGATAGATGGGGACGTCTGCCCCATCGAGGACGATCGCGCCGAAGCAGTAAGGGGGCTTCAGCTTTTGTCCCTCGAAGGGAATCCGAATGATTGTGAAGGTCGTCAAAACGCCACGGTCGGCAACTTCGACGTACTCACTGGTCGGCTGACCGGTTACGGGGTCGGCAGCCCGCGGTGGCACGTATACTTTCCCAGACTCGGGATCCTTTCCTCCGACGAGCTTGCCTTTCTGTAGGCCGTGCAGGTAGGCCGAGTAGTGCTGGCCGGGGTTCACCTCGTACACGAAATGCACGGGGCCGGGCATGAACGGTGAGATGGGCTCGAAGCATGCGATGTCGCGAATGGTGCCGCTCTTTTGCTCGGCCCAGCGGAGGCGAACGCGCATCCCCGTCTTCATGCGCTTGGCATGGCCGGCATCGACGGCGTGGACCATCGCATTGTCCGCGCCGTCGATCTGGATGAGCGCCCAGGCAAAAGGACGATCCAGAGGGTGGCTGGTGCGGGGCGCGGGGACCCATGACCAGGATTTGACCGTGCCGGAAGGACCAAGGCGAACGAACTCGGCAGTCGTGGCCTCTCCCTCCTCATCGTACTCGAGCGGAGGGCAGAGCACACGACCGTCCACGGTCTTGACGCCCTCGAGCACCTCGTAGCGAAGGTTCTCCAAGAAGCGTCCGACCACGGGCCCGGTACTTCGGGTGTACGTGTATTCGAGCACATACGGGGCCGAAAGGATGTCGGTCATGGGTTGCTCCGCGGTCCGGGCTCAGCCTTGGGGAAAGAATTTTGCATCTTCTGGGCCAGGGCGATGTTTCCTTTGACCTTGAGCTTGCGGGTGAGGAACGCCTTGCGGCCGTCGAGATCCCCGTTGGCCATGTCGATGAATTTCTGCGCATCCATCATGATATTCAGCGATGGCTTTTCCGCGCTGCCGCTCTGCACACCCTTGAATTGGCCATCCTCGATCGTGACGACCCATTCGCCACCGCCGTCTCCGCTGAGCGTGTACTGCATGGTGGCGTTGACGCCCTTGGCCTGGTCCGCCACGAAACGTTCAGCGAGGGTGTCGAAGTATTCTTGCGTATTGGCTACCTTGGCCATGTCCACCTCCCGGGTGCGGGTCTCAAAAGGGTGATCAGAAGTGAAACGTGTTCTATTTTGACTAGAGCCCTGCGTCAAGCCGCCTCGCAGCCGAACCCCGCCAAACGCAATGCGATCACGGCATCTCAGCGCCTCACGGCGCCTGGCTCGCCCTACTCGGACGCGGCGGGAGGCGTGATCGAGCCGACGACCTGCAGGCCGGCCACGCAACCTTCGCCGACGCGGCGCGCCCATACCACGCGAGCCCGCTTGAAGATCTCACGCCCGCTATGGGTGGTGATCCGCAGGTCGCATAGTGTCCCGGTCGAAAGCCAGCCCTCGAGCGAAAGCTGAATTCCCGTCGCACTCACGTCGAGCGCCTCCGCGACGGCTCGGAAAGGCGCGAGAATTTCGACCTTCGCATCGGACGTCCATCGAATCGCACGGCGTCGATCGTCAGGAGGCGTTGCCGGGCGAACCTCCGAATGCTTCCGCATGGGAGGCGGCCGGCGCGAACCTCGTTTTGGCTTGGAGCCCATCTCCGCCTGTCGCCGCGAGATCAATCGGCGCGGCGTCGATCACAATCATGCCCTGCGACGGAACCGGTGTCGACTATGCCGTGATTTCGTGTACGACACGTCACATGACGCACACGAATCCATCGCAGTCGCGGGTTTTGGGTCCCCGAAAAGGGACTCAGCCGAGGCGCTCGATGATGGTCACGTTGGCCTGCCCCCCACCTTCGCACATGGTCTGCAAGCCGTAGCGGCCGCCCGTTCGTTCGAGCTCGTGCAACAGCGTGGTCATCAGCTTGGCGCCGGTCGCGCCGAGGGGATGGCCGAGCGCGATGGCGCCGCCATTGACGTTCACCTTGTCGAGATCGCCGCCGAGCTCCTTTGCCCATGCGAGCACCACGGGTGCGAACGCCTCATTGATCTCGACGAGGTCGATGTCGTTCAAGCTCATTCCGGCCTTCTTCAAGGCGTAGCGTGTCGCCGGAATCGGGGCGGACAGCATGCGAATCGGATCCTCGCCACGGACGCTCAAATGGTGGATGCGCGCCCGTGGAGTGAGACCGTGCTCCTTGAGTGCCTTCTCGGACACGACTAGCAGCGCCGCGGAGCCATCCGAAATCTGGCTCGCCACCGCCGCGGTGAGACGGCCACCGTCCATCAAGACCGGCAGCGCAGCCATCTTTTCGAGCGTGGTGTCCGCGCGGGGGCCTTCATCGGCCTTGACGTCGCCAAAGGGAATGATCTCCCGATCGAACCGTCCCTCCTTTTGAGCTTGGATGGCGCGTTGGTGGCTTCGGAGCGCAAACTGTTCGAGCTCTTCGCGCGATAAATCCCATTGCTTCGCGATCATTTCGGCGCCGTAGAACTGGTTGACCGGCTTGTCGCCATATCGCTCGGACCACCCCACCGACCCCGAAAACGGATCGGGAATGCCGAACGCCTGCCCAGCGAGCATCGACGCGCCGATCGGAATCATGCTCATGTTCTGAACGCCGCCCGCCACCACGACGTCCTGCGTGCCGCTCATGACTCCTTGGGCCGCGAAGTGAACGGCCTGCTGGGACGAGCCGCACTGACGGTCTATGGTGACGCCAGGAACGTGCTCCGGATAGCCTGCCGCCAACCAACACGTCCGCGCGATGTCGCCGGCCTGTGTGGCGACCGAATCGACGCAGCCGAACACCACGTCCTCGACCGCGGCAGGGTCGATATCGGCGCGCTCGATGAGGCCTTTGATGGCATGAGCGCCGAGATCGGCAGAGTGAACTTTGCTCAAGCCGCCCTTTTTCCTTCCGACGGGAGAGCGAACTGCTTCGACGATGTATGCTTCGGGCATCTGTACCTCGCTATGGTTTTGTCTCTAGGGGGTGTGGTCCTCAGCCGCAAGGAGGCGCCCTACGGCTCAAAGTATGTGGTCGGCGATCCGCTCGCGGTGGTGAGACGCGTCACCATGGGCCGCAGCGAGCGCCCAGGCGCGTTTCATCCACATGTGAAGGTCATATTCGATGGTGTAGCCGATGGCGCCATGGACCTGCAGCGCTTGCTTGGCCACGAATTGTGCAGCCTGCCCTGCATAGATCTTTCCAAGGGACACGGCGACGCCAGCGTCGGACGCCGAAGTCGCCAGCGACCAGGCAGCTCTATAGACCAGCGGCCGCGCGAATTCCTGCTCGATCAACGCATTCGATAGACGGTGCTTCACGGCCTGTTGCGCACCGATGGGCACTCCGAATTGCTCACGGTCTTTGGCGTACTGGACCGCCATATCCAGCATGCGCCTGCAGAGGCCGATCAACTGCGCCGCAGTCCCGAGCGCCGCACGGTCACGGCTCAGTGAGACCAAGGCCCCGGTATCGACGTCGTCACGCATGCGATGGCGGGGTGCGGCCTCGAACGAGATGCGGCTGATGTCGCGGGCTCGGTCGACCGATTTCTCGGGGACCAGAGATACCTCGGAGAGCGGAATACAATAGGTGGCACCATCCCGCTCCGCGATCAACAGATCGGAGGAACCGGCGTGCGCGACCAAGTCCTGACCTTCGAACGATAGAACGATCTTGACCTGACCCTCGGCCGCCGGACCGAGCCACCGTTCCCTTTGTGCTTCTGTGCCAGCGGCTTCGAGTAGTGGGATGCCCGCGGCGACCGTATCCACGATCGGTGCGGGCCAGGCGGCATAGCCCGTCTCCTCGAGGGGTAGAACCCAATCGAGATCGGTCATCCCCATGCCGCCCACGTCTTCTCCCGCAGTCATGCCGATCAAGCCTGTCTGGGCGAGCGTATTCCAGACCGCCCCGGCGCCATCGAGACGCCCTTCCCATGCTGCTCGTACGACCTCGGGGGGACACTCTCGTTGCAACACCTCTCGCACCGTGTCCCGAAGCATCTTTTGGTCGTCTGTGAACGCAAATCGCATGGCTCACTTCCGCGGGAGATCGAGAACGCGCTCGGCGATGATGTTGCGTTGAATCTCGTTGGTTCCTGCGTAAATCGGGCCGGCGAGCGCGAACTGGAACCCTTTCATCCATTGACCGCCGTCCACTGCGCTCGGTGCGCCCTCGTCGAGCTCTTGTAGCTCTCCGATGATCGCGAGCGCCGTTTCGTGCGTGCGAACATCCATCTCCGACCAAAACACCTTGTTCATGCTGGAGTCCGCGCCGATGGATTCACCATGCATCATGCGTGTGACGGTCTGGAAGGTGAACCAGCGGTACGCTTGCGCATCCATCCATGCGGTGATCACCTGATCGCGCAATACGGAATTGCCACGTTCCTGGAAGCGTCGATAGAGATCGATCAGACGCGCGGCAGTGGCCATGAAACGCCCGGGGCTTCGAAGGCTCAACCCGCGCTCCGAGCTCGTAGTCGCCATCGCAACCTTCCAGCCTTGGTTCGCTCCTCCGATGATGTCGGCGTCGGGCACGAACACATCCTCCAGAAAGATCTCTGCAAACCCCTCGTCCCCGTCGAGACGGTCGACTCCTCTCACCGTCACGCCCTCGGCATGCAACGGGAACATGAAATACGTCAGACCGCGATGCCGAGTCTGGCTGGGATCCGTTCGAAAGAGGCCGTATGCCATGTCGCAAAATGCGGCGCGCGTAGACCAAGTCTTCTGGCCACTCAGCCTCCAACCTCCGTCGACCTTTCGCGCACTGCTCTTGAGGGCAGCGAGATCACTACCCGCATTGGGCTCAGACCAAGCCTGTGCCCACGTCACGTCGCCCCGCGCCATCGGTCGAAGGATGCGCTCCTTCTGCTCCTCGGTTCCGAGCTCGAAGAGCGTGGGCGCCAACAAGAAGATACCGTTTTGCGTGACCCGGTTCGGGGCGCCCGCGAGGTAGTATTCCTCCTCGAAAATCAGCCACTCGACGAGCGACGCCTCCCGCCCGCCATACTTCTTGGGCCAGGAGACCGCTGCCCAGCCCGCATCGAAAAGTTTCCGCTCCCATTCGAGGTGCTTCGAAAAACCTTCCCTGGTATCGCCCGAAGGTAGCGGCTCGCGGGGCACGTTGGCCTCGAGCCATGCCCTGCACTCGTCGCGGAAGGTGTTCTCGGCGTCCGTGAAGTCGAGATCCATGATGGTTTCTCAGGCGCCCAACCGCTCGAGGGTATCTCGCGCCTCTCGCATGATCCGCTGCAGAAGGTCAGCCACGCTCGGGATCTCTTCGATCACGCCGGCGATCTGGCCTGTGGGCAGAATGCCAGCCTCGATCCGACCGTCGACCATCGACGCTTTGGTCAACATCGGCGCATTGGCGGCCATGGCAAGCTGCGACCAGGTGAGCTCCTGATTCTGCCTCATGGCGAGCCCCTCTTCGAGGAGCTCGGGCAGCGACGTGCCGGTCACGCGCATCAATGACAGAGCGTTGAGCGCAGCGCGCGGAAAGCGGGTCAGAATGCTCGCCTTCTCGAGCTGCTCGATCAGACGCGTGCGAATGACGCGCTGGGGGTAACCGTCGACGGCCTTCGTCACCACGGTTCCGTTGGGTTTGGTCTCGAGGTAAATCTGCTTGACGTGATCGGGAACCTGGCTCTCTTTGGTGAGCAGGAAGCGCGTACCCATGGCGATGCCCTCGGCGCCCAACGCCATGGCCGCCACCAGACCGCGACCGTCCCGAAAGCCTCCTGCTGCGACGACCGGAATGTCGACCGCGGCCGACACGTCCGGAATCAGGATCGAGGTCGGAATCTGCCCGGTGTGGCCGCCCCCCTCCTGGCCTTGAGCGATCACCGCATCGACACCCCAGGCCTGCACCTTCTCGGCATGCCGCCGCGCTCCAATCGTAGGCATCGTGAGGATACCTGCGTCCTTGAGCGTTTTGATGACGCGCTCCCCGGGCGCCTGCGCAAAGCTCGCGACCCGGACTTTCTCCTGAATCAGGAGATTGACGCGCTTCATGACGTCCGACTGATCGGCCCGCATGTTGACACCGAATGGCTTGCCAGTTCGGCTCTTCACCTTGGCGATCGCTTCCTGCAGCTCGCGGAACGTCATGGTGGCAGCCGCCAAAATGCCCAAGCCTCCAGCCTGGCTGGTGGCCGACGTGAGGCTCGCGCCCGACACCCATCCCATGCCCGTCTGAATGATCGGGTATTGGATGCCGAACATCTCGCATATTCGGGTATGCAGGACGGGCTTTGATGTCGCGCCCGTGGAGCTCGACTCCGCTCTCGAGCTCTTCACGGCAACCCTCCGTTTGCGGGCAGGCGTCCGCTTTTTTTGCTTTTTTCTCTTGGGCGTTGACTTCGCCTCGGCTTGAGCCCGCGTTGGCGCGGCTGCGCGCTTGCTCGAACGTTTGACCTTGCCTTTCTTTGAGGCGGTCTTTCGTTTCTTCGGGGGTGCCTTCGTCGTTCGCTTCTCAGCGCTCATGCTGGGACTTCCTTCTGCGCATATCCTTGCGGGTCCAGCTCGCGCAACAGACCCAAGAGGTCTCCCGTCGGCATCGCGGTGGTGTCCACCGGGTCGGGAAAGACGAGGTCGAACCCCGTGTTGTCGATGACTTCCTGCCGCTCGACCCCGGGATGCAGGGACACGACGCGCATGCGGTGATCGGGCGTCTCGAAATCGAACACCCCGAGATTGGTGATCACGCGCCGGATCTCGTGGAAACGGCTCGCCTCCGGGCCGAGCGCCGTAGCCCGGTCGTATCCGACGCCGCTGACCATGTCGACCTTTGGAACCAGCACACGGGGATTGTGATTGGGAACCCAGTAGCTGGTCACGTGGTTGATGGTGTTCCCTGGAGCCCCGCGGACGCCCAATAGCTGTGCTTTGGGCCGACCCCACGCGCCGATGCAGGCGATGTTCTGGTTGCCAAACCGGTCGATTTGAGAGGCGCCCATCATCACGTGCCGCCGACCCCACCACAACGTCTCGAACACGGAACCGAACGGCATCCAACCTTCGATGTCCTCGGCTGACGGCTTCTCGCCCAAGGGCAGCGCCCGTCGAAGCAATAGATTGAACCCATCGGTCATCAGAAGGTCGGGGGCAAAGCTCGCCTTGGCCAGGCGGGCGCCGAGGCTAGGGGTCGTCCCCATGGCACTGACCAGAATCTCCCCGTCGTGCCGAAAGCACTCTGCCACGGCGAGCGCGCAGATGTCAGCTCGGGTGGCTTCGATTGCGCGGCTCATGACGCCACCACTTTCTGATAGGCTGCCTCGCTCACCTCCAGGTACTGCTCGCGAAACGACTGCCAGGCCGCTTGGTCGGTCGCTGTGGCCGCATACCGTCGCTGAAACGCTTCGTCGCGACCGTAGTCAGGCAGGCATTCGGTGAAGTGAGCGCCATTCGGGGTCTCCACGACGCCCTGCACCATCATGCGATTGATCTGCAAGCTCTGAAGCGGCCCACCGTGAACCAGCGCTTCGGTGGGCACGATCTTCTCGCAGCTCATGTAGGCCTTCTTCGCCGCCATGCAAAACAAGTGATCAAAATAGGGATCGCGGCCGAGTGATTGCCCGTTTCCAGCTGCATCCGCGCGATTCATGTGGATGAATGCGACGTCGACGTGCAAGGCAGGCACGGCAACCAGCTCCTCGCCGTCTGGATAGGGCGACTTGACGGTCTTGAGGTGCGGATTGATCGCCATGACGTCGGAGCCGAGCCCAGCGCGGGTCGGAAGAAACGGAAGCCTTTGCGCCGCCGCGCGAAGCCCCAGCAGGAACATGCCTTCGTCGAGCTCGACCGCCTCGACCGTGCCTTCTTGCCGGGCCTTTCGGAAATGCGGCTCGAGCGGGATTGAGTCCAGGGACACGAAACCATAAATGGCCTTCTTCAGCTGCCCCGTCGCGCATAGAATTCCAATGTCCGGTCCGCCGTATGAGACGACGGTGAGGTCCTTCACACCCTTGCGCACGAGCGCCCGCACGAAGGCCATGGGTTTGCGCCGCGATCCCCATCCGCCGATGCCGATGGTCATCCCATGCTCGACCTCGGAGACGGCTTCCTCGACCGTCATGCGCTTGTCGCTCACGAAGCTACCTCACTTCTTTTCTGTGCTCGGGTCGCGCTTGTCCACGAACGCATCCCGCGCCTCATCGGCTACGCCCGCCAAATTGAGCTCGAAGGTGAAGCCCTGCTCGAACCGATACGAGCGATTCACGTCGACCGGATCGATGTTGTTCAAGCACTCCTTGGCCACCCGCACCACGCGCGGGATCTTCGCGGTGAAGGTGCGAGCGACTCGTCTGGCCTCGTCGATGAGCTGGTCCGGCTCGACGACCGCGTAGACCGAGCCCCAAGCATGCAGCTCCTCGGCAGTCACCGGCTCACAGGTCAAGACCATGGCGCGCATTTTCATTGGGGGCACCAAGCGCGCCAGGTGTGTCGCCGCACCGAGAGCCCCACGGTCGACCTCAGGCAGCGAGAACTTCGTGCCTTTGGCTGCAATAAGAATGTCGGAATTACCCGCCAGGCCGATACCGCCGCCCACGCAGTAGCCATGCGCTGCGGTAATGACTGGAACCTCGCATTCATAGACCGCCTTGAACGCCTCCCAGCAACCGCGGTTCGCGCCGAGCAAGGCATCGAAGCCTTCCGTGCTCTGCATCTCCTTGACGTCGACACCCGCGTTGAACCCCCGGCCCTCTGCGCGAAGGATGACTGCCCGCGTCTCTGGGTCCCGGCCTACGGCGGTGACGAGCTGGGCGAGGTCGAACCAGCCTTTGACCGGAATCGCGTTTACCGGCGGATAGTCGACGGTGATTTCGGCGATTCCATCAATGATTTCGTGCGAAATACCCACAACGCGTCCCTTGCTGGCAGGGGCGAAGTGAAACGCGTTTCAGTGCCACGGTCAAGCCGGCGAGGGGACGGCGCCGCCGGCGAGGCTCGTCAGGAACGCTTCGATCGCCGCTGTGACGGGCTGCCCCATCCCTGCCAGCTCGCTGCGGACGGCATCGGTCGCGCCGGAAACATCGGGCGTCGTGATCGTGCGAAGCGGCGGGGCGCGAAACCGGTACACCACGCGCAAGACAGCTCGGAAGATCGCTTCGGGCATGACGACGACGACCGACAAGTCGTCGCGACTGAGGGTGCCCGCGCGCTCGTCCAGCCAGTCGGCAAAGGCCTTGCGATGACGCGCGGAGATGACCCCGGTGCCCCGCGTATGCCGCACGAGCGCCAAAAAAGGCCGCCGCGCATCGATGTGGAACGCCGCGACGCTCAGCATCAGCCCGATCTCATCGTCTTGGAGCTGCCGAGGCAGCTTCATGTCGTAGAAGACGATAGGCGCTAACGCCGCATCGATCCGAATTCGATCGGACTCGTAGGTCGGTTTCGCATCCCAATCCCAGTTCACATGCATAAGCCACTCAAAAGGTGAGCAGGCCTCAGAAAAGAACACCGGCCCGCTAAGTGGCTAGCAATATGCCTAGGTTAAGACGACGGTCAATCCGCAAATGGGGATCCCTATGGGCAGTGTGACGGGGACCGGCCATTGCCCCGTTCCCGGGTTGAGGATATCACCGGGCTCGGTGTCGAATACCATCCCCGAGCTCGTTACTACACAAGCTGTTAAGTTAGCCGAGAGACCCGCGGTCATCGACGGGGCGACGACCCTCAGCTTTGCCGAGCTTGCCGAGCGAGTGAATGAGGCGGCCCGCGCGCTGTTGGCGATTGGTGTAGACAAAGGGGACCGGATCGCGATTTGGGCGCCCAACATGTGGGAGTGGATCGTCTGTGCGCTCGCGATCCACACGGTTGGCGGCGTGATGGTGCCGATCAACACCCGATACAAGGGAATCGAGGCGGCCTATTTGCTCAATAAGAGCGGTGCCAAGGCGCTGTTTACGGTAACTGGATTCCTTCGCGTCGACTACGTCGCACTCCTTCGACAGAGCGGCGTCGATCTGCCCGAGCTTGCGGAGATCATCGTGCTTCGTGGCGACTCGCCCGAGGGCACCACGGCCCATGCCGAATTTCTCGCCCGCGCTTCCGAAGTTGCTCCCCAGGCCGCGCGCGATCGTTCTGCGACCGTCCGTCCAGACGACCTCGCCGACATCCTGTTCACGTCGGGAACCACAGGCCAACCCAAAGGTGCCATGTGCACGCATGGACAGAATCTCCGCGTCTTCGATCAGTGGAGCTCGATCGTCGGTCTTCGAGGAGATGACCGGTATTTGATCGTGCTGCCTTTCTTCCACAGCTTCGGCTACAAGGCAGGATGGCTCTCCGCGCTGATGCGCGGAGCGACCGTCTTTCCAGAGCCTGTGTTCGACGTCGATGTGGTGCTGCATCGCGTGCAAGACGATGCCATCACCATGCTCCCCGGCCCTCCCTCCCTCTATCAATCACTTCTGTTGCATCCCGATCGCGGTCGATTTGACATCTCGAGCCTGCGGTTGGCCGTAACCGGGGCGGCTGCGATCCCGGTGGAGCTCATTCATCGCATGAAAGAGGAGCTCGGCTTCGAAACCGTGATCACCGCGTACGGGCTCACCGAAAGCTGTGGCGTGGTAACGATGTGCCGCCTCGATGACGATGCGGAAACCATCGCCACGACCAGTGGTAGAGCGATTCCCGACGTCGAGGTCCAAATCGTGGGCACCGATGGGAGCTCCCTCCCACCCAATCAACCTGGAGAGATCGTCGTACGCGGGTACAACGTCATGAAGGGCTATTTCGACGCCCCCGAGGAGACGAAGCAGGCGATTGACGACCAGGGGTGGCTTCATACCGGCGACATCGGGACCCTCGACGAGCGTGGATACATCCGGATCACAGACCGTCTCAAGGACATGTTCATCGTCGGAGGTTTCAATGCATATCCCGCCGAGATCGAAAACATCTTGCTCGAGATGCCCGGCATCGCAGAGGCTGCCGTGATCGGGATCCCCGACCGAAGGCTTGGCGAGGTGGGGATGGCCTTCGTGGTACCAGCCCGAGGTCAATCGATCACCGATCAACAGGTGCTCGCCTGGAGCCGAGAGCACATGGCCAACTTCAAGGTTCCCCGCCGGGTCGAGGTCGTCGATGCTCTGCCCCGCAATGCAACCGGAAAAGTCATGAAGTTCGAGCTGCGCGAGCGTGCCCGTGCGTGATTTCCCCGATGGCACCGCGTTGGTGATCGGCGGGAGCGGAGGCATTGGAAGCGCCATCGCGCGCGGCCTCGCGGCGGCCGGCACCAAGGTCGCGGTCACCTACCGGCACAACGAGGAAGCTGCGCGGAGGGTGGCCCAAGAGATCGAAGATGCCGGAGGCATTTGCTCGACCCATCGCGTGGACCTCGGTGACATGAGCTCGGTTTCGGCTTGTCTGGACGGCCTCTCCGGAGCTCAGGGTCCGATTCACACCATCGCACATGCCGCTGGAACGCACATCGATCAGCCCTACGTCAGCAAGGTCACGCCCGAGCAGTGGCGTGACACCATGAATTGGGACGTGAACGGCTTCTTCCACGTGGTCCACGTCGCGCTCCCTCATCTTCGCGAGAGCCGTGGCTCGATCACGTTCATCAGCTCGGCAGGGCTCAAACGTTTCCCCCCGGGTGATGTCCTGTCGGTTGCGCCCAAGGCGGCCATCGAGGCACTGCTCCGGGGCATTGCTCGGGAGGAAGGGCGCTACGGTGTTCGCGCGAACAGCGTGGCGGTCGGCGTCGTGGATGCGGGCATGTTCCCGAGGCTCGTCGACCGCGGCGAGCTGAGCCAAGCTTGGCTCGACGCGGCCATACGCAACACACCACTGCGCCGATTTGGGAAGCCCGAAGAAATTGCGGACGCCGTCGTATTTTTGGCTTCCGCGCGGGCCAGTTACATCACCGGGCAAACCATCTTCGTGGATGGGGGTTACACGTTGTAGACGTTCGTCGAGCTGAGTAGACTCGCGCGGGAAAAACATGGGCAAAGTCCTCTTCGATGAGCGCGACAAACCGCTGATGCGGATGACGTATCAGGGCCTGTGCAACGACGCCGAATGGCAACGTCATATCGACCAGATGTCGGAGTGGGCTCGTCGCGGCGAGCCGTACGCAGTGGTGATCGACGCGCGGGAGGTCGGGCGGGTGCCTGCAACGCAGCGCAAAGGCATCATCGAATGGATCGGTCGAGATCACCAACACCTCAAGGTCAACTGCGCAGGCGGGGCCCTGATTTTTTCTAGCCCCATGCAACAGGGCCTGTGGACGGCCATCTCCTGGGTCGCGCCGAGCCCAATCCCGGTGAAGGTTTTTCGCGAGGTTTCTACGGCCGAGACTTGGCTTTGCAGCATGCTACGAGAGAAGTTTCCATCGTCAGGGTTGGACCTGCCATGAGCGGAGCAACGGCACGGATGGCTGCAGTCGAAGCGCAACTCCTCGGAGCGGGGTCGCCGTTCGAGCTCGCCGAAGACCAAGTGCTCGGTGAGCAAGTCAAGGTGTTCGCCAACCGGGCCCGGTCGCTTCGTGACGTTCTGCTGCGGGCACGAGAGTTTGGCGACTCCGAATACATGGTGTTCCGCGATGGCGATGGCGGCCACGAGCGCCGCTACACGTTCGCCGACCACGAAAGACTCGTGGCGAGCGCTGCGGCGGCTTTCGCCGACCGCTTTGGGGTGCGTCCTGGCGACCGTGTCGCGATCCTGGCAGCAAACTGTCCCGAATGGGTGATCTCGTTTTGGGCGACCGTCAGCATGGGTGCGATCTGCGTGGGGCTCAACGGGTGGTGGACGCAAGACGAGATTCGGTACGCGATCGGACACAGCGAGCCGAAGCTATTGATCGCCGATCGGAAACGAGCTCGACGAATCGATGGGGAGCTCGACGTGCCGATGGTCATCGTGGAAGACGACTTCGACGCGCTCGTCGAAGCGTACCGCGACGCGAAGCTTCCAACGCAACCGATCGCGGAGACCGATCCGGCAATCATGCTCTATACGAGCGGCACAACGGGCCGTGCGAAGGGAGTCGTGCACACGCATGGCAACGTCACCAACATGATCATGGTGAGCTTTTTTCACGGCGCCCGCTTGATGATGTCCAATCCCCGGCGAGCCGAGCTGCCGCAGCTGCGCAACAGCATCTTGGTTACCAGCCCGCTTTTTCACGTCTCCGGATTGCATTGTGCCGCAGTCACGGCCCTGGCCGGAGGGGCCAAGACCGTATGGCCCATGGGCAGGTTCGACCCCGAGGTCGCGCTCGAGCTCATCGAGCGCGAGAAAGTCACGGGCTGGGGCTACACGGCAACCGTGCTGCACCGTCTGCTCAACCACCCCAAGGTCCGAGATGCCGATCTCAGCTCGTTCCGCTCGGTAGGCGGAGGTGGCTCACCGATACCGCTGCCTCTTCTCGAAAAAGCACGGGAGCTCTTGCCCCAATGCAGCCACACCATGGGCGTGGGGTACGGGCTGACCGAGGGCACGGCGTTCGCGACTCTCAATGCGGGCGAAGAGCTGTCGGACGATCCGACGTCGGTCGGACGCCCCGTGCCCACCGTCGAAATCGAGATTCGCGACCCGCATGGACGGGCTGTTTCGGAGGGCGAAGAAGGCGAGATCCATCTGCGGGGGCCGCTGGTGATGCTCGAGTATTGGAGAGATCCCGCAGCCACCCAAGCAGCCATCAAGCCTGGCCGCTGGCTGAACACGGGTGACATCGGCCACCTCCATGACGGCAAACTGTACATCGCATCCCGTAAGCGCGATTTGATTCTGCGCGGCGGTGAGAATGTCTATCCGTTCGAGATCGAGCAACGGCTCGAAGCGCATCCCTCGGTGGCCGAGGCGGCGGTCATCGGCGTCGATCACGAAGAGCTGGGTCAAGAGGTAAAAGCCATCGTGGTCCTGCAAAAGGGCCAAGAGATGTCGGGCGAGGACCTGAAGCGCTGGGTCGCCGATGCGCTCGCTTACTACAAGGTGCCGACCTTGTGGGAGCTGCGAACAGTGCCGCTACCACGTAATGCGACCGGAAAGGTGCTAAAGAATGCACTGCGCGAATCCCAAGATTCGATGTTCATCGAGGAGTAACCCATGCCCGAACCCGTGATCGTTTCTACCGCACGAACCCCCATCGGTCGCGCCTTCAAGGGCTCGCTGGTCGAGATGCGTGCGGACGACCTGGCAGCCATTGCGGTAAAGGCCGCGCTCGCAAAGGTACCGGATCTGGAACCTTCGATGGTCGAGGATCTGATGCTCGGATGTGCGCAGCCCGCCGGCGAGCAAGGCTACAACATGGCGCGCGTCGTGAGCCTCCTTTCGGAGGTCGACTGTCCGGGCACAACGGTCAACCGCTATTGCTCCTCGTCGCTGCAAACGATCCGGATGGCTGCCCACGCGATCAAGGCCGGCGAAGGAGACGTCTTCATCGCGGCTGGCGTCGAGTGCGTCAGCCGCTTTGCGTTGGGCAAAGCGGACGGAATGGAAAACACGAAGAACCCCAGATTTGGTGCGGCCCAAGCACGGATGGCCGAATATATGTCCCCAGACCGGGGGAATTGGGAGCCCGCACCCGGCCTGCCGGACGTCTACATCACCATGCTGCAGACGGCGGAGAACGTCGCGCAGTACGTGGCGATCTCGCGCGAAGCACAGGACGAATTTGCGGCCCTTTCGCAACAGCGCGCCGAGGCTGCGCAAAAGGCGGGGTTCTTTGCCGAGGAGATCACGCCGGTCGAGACACCGACCGGCAAGGTGGTCGAGGCGGACGACTGTCCGCGTCATGGAACCACCATCGAAAAGCTCGCACAGCTCAAGCCCGTCCTGCTCGAGCAGATGGGCAAACGTGCGACGGTCACTGCCGGCAACGCCTGCCCCCTGAACGATGGCGCCGCAGCGGTCATCGTAATGAGCGATACGCGGGCAGAAGAGCTCGGAATCAAGCCTTTGGCGCGCATCGTGTCCACCGGTGTTTCGGCGCTCAATCCAGAGATTATGGGCCTCGGCCCCGTGGAAGCGAGCAGACAAGCTTTGGAGCGTGCCGGATTGACGATGAGGGACATCGATTTGGTCGAAATCAACGAGGCATTTGCCGCGCAAGTCATTCCTTCGGCCCGCGAGCTGGAAGTGCCAATCGACAAGCTCAACATCAACGGCGGCGCAATCGCTCTCGGGCATCCCTTCGGGCAGACGGGGGCCCGCATCATGACGACCCTCATACACAACCTTCAGTCCCGCGATGGGCGCTATGGCCTGGAAACGATGTGCGTGGGGGGAGGCCAGGGCATGGCAGCGGTGATCGAGCGCCTGGACTGAACGTTGCTCGTATGCGGTGCGGCACAGGCAAAAGTCCCCACAATTGGAGGGCTTGCCATGGGCCACATAAATCGGATGGGAGCGGTCGAAACCATGATGAACATCCGCAGAAGCCACGAGCGAGGGCGCGCCAACCATGGCTGGCTCGACACTCGACACACCTTTTCTTTTGCCAATTACTATGACCCCGCGCACATGGGATTTCGCACGCTCCGGGTCATCAACGACGATCGGGTCGTCGGCGGCGAGGGCTTTCCTACCCATCCACATCGGGACATGGAGATCATCTCGTATGTCGTCGACGGCGCATTGGAACACAACGACAACATGGGCAACGGCTCCGTCATCCGACCCGGCGAGGTGCAGCGAATGCGTGCAGGCACGGGCGTGACGCACAGCGAGTACAATCACTCGGCAACCGAGCCGGTGCGGTTTCTCCAGATCTGGGTGCTACCCGAGGAGCAAGGTCTGGAGCCTGGCTACGAACAGAAGCTCTTTGGCGATGAGCGCCGCGGCCGGCTCCGGCTCGTCGCTTCCCGGGACGGTGCCGACGGGTCCGTGCAGATCCAGCAGGACCTCTTGATGTTTGCATCCGTGCTCGGCGAGGGTGACCGGGTGACATACGAGCTCGACCCCGCACGTCATGCGTGGCTCCAAGTCGTGCAAGGGACGGTACGGGTCGAGGGTGCCGAGCTCAGCGAGGGCGACGCGGCTTCCTTCAGCGAGGTATCGAGCATCACGATCGAATCTTTGGTCGACAGCGAGCTCCTGCTCTTTAACGTGGCATGAGTCGAGCCGTAGGAGCAGATCGATGACGCACATCGTCGGGATCTCCGGCAGCCTCGACGTCGATGGCGGCCCCGCACCGGTGCGTGCGCTCAAAGATAGCGCAAGCTCCTGGCGGAGATGCTCCGGCAATACGTCTCCTGGATCAACCGCTGACTCTCGACGGAGCCCCTCAGGACTCGAACGCTCGATGAACCGTCAAGCGCTCGGCCGGTAAAGACCCTTGCCGGTGATCAGCGGAAGATCGAGCGCCGACAAGAGACCAGGCGCAGCGGCACAAACGGCGGGGATCGCGTTGACGATCCGCGTTGCGGTCAGAACCACACCGCCGACCGCGTGGTCACCTTGCTCGTCCTCGAATTCGTACTCGACCCGCATGCTGGGCACACCCTCGATGAGCACCCGGTACGAGCCATTGCTTCGCGGCCACTCCGGGGCGAGGTCGTCGTCGAGCCGTGTCACGTGCTCGACGACCAGCGCTGGGCGGCCGTTCACGATGCCCTGTACCTCGAAGCGAAGGGCACCCGTCGTCCCCTCTTCGATTGGATAGGGACCGAGCTGCATGGGCTTGGTCACGGGTCGACGCTCGTGAACCTCACGGATCTCGTCCAACTGGAGACCCAGGCCCTCCGCGAGAAGGCGCAAGGTCCCTCCCCAGGCGAAGGTCAGCATGCCGGGCATCAGCAAAACCGGCGTATGGTCCAATGGTTTTCCGAAGCCCATGATCTCCACGATCGTCTGTGGCTGGTTGTACGTGGCGTAGTTGATGATTTCCAGAATGCGGATCTCGCTCCAATGCTCGGACAAACCTGACAGGACGAGTGGCAGCGTATCGTTCGCAAAACCCGGATCGATGCCCGACGTCAAAAACGAAGTGCCCCCAGATTGGCACGCCTCGCTCAGGCGTTTGGTGAATAGGTCGTTGAGGGTCGTGGGGTGGACGAGCCCCACCATCGAGCAAGAAACGACGTTCTTGCCGGAGGCGAGAATGCGCGCCATGTCTTCGATCGCCTCGCCCGGGCGCATTCCAGCGTCGGCGGTGTAGCAAACACAGTCCGCCTCCAGCTCGAGCAACACTTCGGCATCTCGAGTGGCCCGGATACCCACGGGTGCGACACCGCAGAGCTCACCCGCGTCCCTCCCCTCCTTCGCCTCGCTGCTGACGAAAAGGCCCACCAGCTCGAGCTGGGGATGACCGATGATGGCCCGCAACGCGTAGCGGCCGACGTTGCCGGTACTCCATTGAATGACTTTGAAGGACATCGCAGCGGTCTTTAGTGCAGGGCAGCATGAGTCGCAATGCTAGGATCGTCAGGCGAGGCTTCTTGGAATTGACGAGTCCCGAGAGTGAGCAGCGTGCATTTTGGCGGCTAGCCGCATCCTGCACTGGAGCGCTTCTGTTTTTAAATTGGAGCTGGTACGCCTGGGCGCGAGAGATTCCCGGGTCTCTTTCGCTCTACGTCGTACTCGGAAGCCTCGTGTATTTCGTGCTCCTCCGATGGGCGACAGGGATCGGATTTTTCGATCTATCGCCAGACGCGCGGTTTGTGGTTGCGAGCTCGACCCTCCTTCTGATCGTCTTCTTGGCCTTTGGCCGGTCCAATGTGTACTACGGGTTTTGGGAACGCTTCGTCCCCGTCGACGCCCGCACTCCACTTCTCGGCTTCCTCTACTTCGCTGCGTGTAGTGTGGTCCTGCGTCTGTTGATCCCTTACTGTCTCCTACGCTTCAAGCTACGCCATCCGCCGCGCGACTACGGCTACGTGGTACGCGGCGGAACCCGCTGGCGTTGGGTCTACCTTGCCCTCTTCGTGCTGACGGTTCCCTGGGTGCTGTGGGCAGCGACGAGGCCTGACTTTCAGGCGAGCTATCCGCAGACTCGCGGCATCGTGGTGGGAGGCCAAGTGTCGCTGGGGCTCTTCGCTTTGTACCACGCGGCATACTTCATGATGTTTCTGTCCGGGGAGAGCTTTTGGCGCGGCTACATGACCTTTGGTTTAGGTCGGGATCTGGGACTGCTCGCCCTACCGTGGATGGTGATGCTGTACAGCATCGGTCACTATGCGAAGCCGCTGCTCGAAGTGAATGGATCGATCGTGGCCGGATATGTTCTCGGCTACCTAGCCCTCCGGCATCACTCCTTCTTTCTCGGCGCCGTCCTTCACTGGTCGATCGCGCTCACCATGGACCTCTCGGTCCTGTGGCATCGCGCAATCACCTGGCAGTAGCGGATGAAAAAGCATGTGGTTTCGTGGGAGGGCGTGTCCCCTTGCAGAAAGTGAAACATGTTTCAGTCTAATGGCGCCGGCGAGCGAGACCCCGTGACGGATGTCAACCGACAGATATTGTTGAAGAAGCGTCCGATCGGCGTGCCGGGCCCGGAGGACTTTGCCGCAGGTGAGGGCCCCGTTGGCAAGCCCGGACCCGGCGAGGTGCTGCTCCGAAATCTGTATCTTTCGATCGACCCTGCGATTCGCGGATGGATGAGCGACGCCAAGTCGTACTTGCCCCCCATTCGGATCAGCGAGCCCATCCGCAGCGGAACGCTTTCGCAGATCGCCGAATCGAACGCGGAGGGCTGGGCCGCCGGTGAGATCGTGCAGGCCCTCGCCGCCTGGGAGTCGCACAGTGTCGTCCCGTCGCGCAACCTGCACGGCAAGGTTCGAATGATCGAAGGCATCCCGCTGCATGCGATGCTCAGCGTGCTCGGCGGGACCGGGTTGACCGCGTACTTCGGTCTGCTCGAGATCGGGCGGCCCCGCTCCGGCGAGACCGTGGTGGTCTCCGCGGCCGCCGGTGGCGTCGGATCGATCGTGGGACAACTCGCCAAGATCAAGGGCTGCCGAGCGATTGGGCTCACGGGTAGCGACGATAAGTGCCGCTGGCTGCTCGACCAGCTAGGCTACGACGGCGCGATCAACTACAAGAGCCCCGAGCTGCGTACGGCGCTTGCGAAAGCCTGCCCCAACGGCATCGACGTGTTTTTCGACAGCGTCGGCGGCGAAATCCTCAACACCGCGCTGAGCCGCCTCAACCGTCACGGCCGTGTCGCATTGTGTGGCGCCATGTCGCAGATCAATGCGACCGATCTCCGCCAGGGCCCGAGCAACTACCTCCAACTCCTCGCCAAGAGCGCCCGAATGGAAGGGTTCACGACGCTGGATTTCGCAGACCGATATGACGACGCGCGCGAAGAGCTGGCCCGTTGGATCCGAGAGGGCAAGATTCACTATCGCGACGACATCGTCGAAGGGCTCGAACGGGCTCCATCGCAACTGCTCCGACTGTTCAACGGCGAACACCGTGGAAAGCTGATGGTCAAGGTAGCCGACGCAGAGGTTTGATGATGGCTGGAATTTGTGAAGGAAGGGTCGTGATCGTGACGGGCGCCGGGCGCGGCATTGGGCGCGAGCACGCCCTGGAATTTGCCAGGCAAGGAGCGAAGGTCGTCGTCAACGATCTGGGTGTCAGCAATACCGGCGAGGGACCGAATGAAGGTCCCGCTCACGAAGTGGTCCGGGCCATTCGCGACATGGGGGGGCAGGCCATCGCCAACGGCGCGGACGTGGCGGACTGGGCCCAAGCCGAGGCGCTCGTCCAGCAGGCGGTCGACGAGCTCGGCGGCCTCGACGTGGTCGTGAACAACGCGGGATTCGTCCGTGATCGCATGTTCGTGAGCTGCAGCGAGGAGGAATGGGACGCGGTGATTCGAGTCCACCTCAAAGGACATTTCTGTGTCTCGCGACACGCGGCGGCCTATTGGCGCGAGCGGGTCAAGGCGGGTGAGGAGGTCGACGCCCGCATCATCAACACGAGCTCTGGCGCGGGTGTTCTCGGCAGCGTTGGACAGTCGAGCTATTCGGCTGCCAAGGCTGGAATCGCGACCTTGACCCTGGTGCAAGCCGCCGAGCTAGGTCGGTATGGCATCACGGCCAATGCCATCTGTCCGATCGCCCGTACTCGGATGACGGAGGTTTTTGGCGACGCGATGAAGGCGCCTGAGCAGGGCTTTGATGAGAACGACCCGGCCAACGTCTCACCTTTCATCGCCTGGCTCGGCAGCGCCGAGTCGCGAGGTGTCACCGGCCGCGTTTGGGAGGTGTTCGGCGGCACCATCACCGTGTTCGACGGCTATCGCCGCGAGCAGACCGTGGATATTGCAAAGCGATGGGATCCCGCCGAAATTGGGCCCGCGGTGGATGCTCTGCTGTCCAAGGCCCGCCCTTTGGTCAAGGTGTACGGCTCATGACAAACCCCCTGCGCTTCGAGGACCGAGCCGTGCTGGTCACCGGTGGAAGCCGCGGGATCGGCCGAGGGATCGCCGAGGCATTCCTCGACGCAGGCGCCGAAGTGACCGTATGCGGCCGGCGAGAGCCGGACGAGGTTCCAAACGCGGCCGGCAAGCAGGCGATCTTCATTCAAGCAGATGTCCGAGATGCCGAGCAGGTCGAAAAGATGGTCGAGGAAGCGCGGGAGCGCATGGGACGCCTCGACGTGCTGGTCAACAACGCGGGAGGCGCGCCATACGCCGATGCTGCTACCGCGTCGCCGCGTTTTTCGGAGAAGGTCATTCAGCTCAATCTCGTCGCGGCGTTGCACTGCGCGCAGCAGGCCAATCGCATCATGCAAGCGCAGCGATCCGGCGGTTCGATCATCAACATCGCGAGCGTCTCCGGCATCCGTCCTTCCCCGGGCACCGCGGCCTACGGAGCAGCCAAAGCCGGGCTCATCAATCTGACCGGCACGCTTGCAATCGAATGGGCACCCAAAGTCCGGGTCAACGCGATCTCCGCTGGCTTGATTCGAACCGCGGAAGCCCACATTCACTATGGAGACAAAGCAGGGATCGGCCGCGTGGCAGAAACCGTTCCGCTGAGGCGCCTCGGAACACCCGCAGATGTCGCCGGAGCTTGTCTTTACCTCGCATCTACGCTCGCTTCCTACGTCAGCGGCGCAAATCTGGTGCTTCACGGCGGAGGCGAGACACCCGCCTTTCTTTCGGCCGCGACGGTGAACCGGGAAGAATGAGCCGATGGAGTTTGCGTTTTCGGAAGACCAAAACGAGTTGAGAAGGGCCGCGAGACGCTTCTTGGAGGTCACTTCATCCGAGGAGCGGGTTCGCGCGGTGATGGCCACGGAGCAAGGGTACGACCCCGGTGTGTGGAAGCAGCTCTCCGAGGAGCTCGCTTGGACGGCGCTGACAATCCCGGAGGCCTATGGCGGCCTCGGCATGAGCTATCTCGACCTCCATCCGCTGATGGAGGAAATGGGACGGGCCTTGCTTTGCTCGCCTTTCTTCTCGACGATTTGCCTCGGGGCCAACGCCCTCCTGCTCGGTGGGAGCGACGATCAGAAGGAACGCCTTTTGCCGCTGATTGCGGCGGGCGAATTGACGCTCACCCTGGCCTATGCCGAGAACGACGATCGGGTCGAGCTCGACGGCATCGATACGACCTACACACAGAACGGCACGGGCTACGTCCTGAATGGAACGAAGCATTACGTTCTCGATGGACACACTGCCGATCTGATCATCGTCGCGGCGCGAACGCCTCACAGCAATCGAGCGGAGGGGGTGAGCTTGTTCTTGGTATCGGGCAGAGCGCCCGGCGTGAAGCGCGCGTGGCTCCCCACGATGGACCAGACGCGACGGCTTGCGGTGGTGGAGCTAAACCACGTATCCGTTGCTTCCGATGCGCTCCTCGGACCAGAGGGCCGCGGTTGGCCGCTTTGCGAGGGAGCCCTCGATCTCGCGAGGATCGCCCTTGCCGCGGAGCAGGTCGGCGCCGCGGAAAAAACACTCGACATGTCGGTGGAGTACGCAAAGGTCCGCACCCAGTTCGGCCGGCCCATTGGGTCCTTCCAGGCGATCAAACACAAGTGCGCAGACATGCTGACGATGGTCGAGTCAGCGCGCTCCGCAGCGTTTTATGCGAGCGCCGTGGCGTCGCAGGGCCAGGTCGGTCTCGCGGAAGCCGCTTCGAGCGCGAAGTCCTATTGCTCCGATACGCTGTTTCACTGCGCCGCAGAGAACATCCAGATCCACGGAGGAATTGGTTTCACGTGGGAGCACCCGGCCCACATGTACTTCAAGAGGGCCAAGTCGTCGGAGGTTCTGTTTGGAGATTCCGCGTTTCACCGCGAGCGTATCGCCTGCCTGATGGGTTTGTAATGGAGTTGCAACTCACCAAAGAAGAAGAAGCGTTTCGGGAGAAGGTGCGCAGCTGGTTGCATGAGCAACTGAGCGGCCCCTTCCGCGATTTGCGGGGCCGGGGCGCCTCTGGCGACCAGGAATCCCACGTCGAGGAGCGAATCGCGTGGGGCAAAGCGATGGGGGCCGCGGGGTGGAACTGCATCGGATGGCCCAAGGAGTTTGGGGGGCGAGGCTGCACCATCAAAGAAGAAGCGATCTTCAACGAGGAGTATGTGCGCGCCAACGGTCCCGGTCGGGTGGGACATATTGGCGAAACGTTGCTTGGTCCCACCGTGATCCATTTCGGGTCACCCGAGCAGCAGGAGCGCTTCTTGCCGCCGATCGTGTCTGGCGACGAGATCTGGTGCCAAGGATACTCCGAGCCCGAGGCTGGTTCAGACCTCGCCAACGTGCAAACCAAGGCCACGCTCATCGGCGATGAATGGATCATCGAGGGACAGAAAATCTGGACCTCCGGCGCGCTTCACTCCGATTGGTGCTTCGTCCTCTGCCGCACCGATTCCAGCGCGCCCAAGCACAAGGGGTTGAGCTACATCCTCGTCCCCATGAAGCAAGACACCATCGAGATCCGATCGATCAAGCAAATGAGCGGAGCCGCGGAGTTTGCCGAGGTATTTTTCGACGGAGCCAAAGCACGAAGAGACCACGTAGTGGGTGGCGTGAACAATGGCTGGAAGGTGGCGATGGGAACCTTGGCCTTCGAGCGGGGTGCTTCGACGCTGGGGCAGCAGTATTTGTTTCAGCAGGAATTCGAGCAGGTCGTGGAAGCCGCCAAGCAAACGGGCGCAGCCAAGGACCCCGTTTTTCGCCAACGTCTGGCCGCCGCTTGGATCGGTCTCAAGATCATGCGTGTCAACGCGCTGCGGATGCTCGAGCACCAGGGAACCGAGCTCAGCCGTGAGGCCTTGATCAGCAAGCTCTACTGGTCGAACTGGCATCGAGACTTGGGCAAGCTCGCCATGGACGTGATGGGACCTCGGGCTGAGTTGATCGCAGGGCCGCCCTATGAGCTCACGCGGATGCAGAAGTGGTATCTTTTTTCGAGAGCCGACACCATCTATGCCGGATCGAACCAGATTCAGCGAAACATCATCGGCGAGCGAGGACTCGGACTGCCGAAGGAGCCACGATGAGCAAGAAACCCAACTACGTCGGGGGACACGGTCTGCTAGAGGGCAAAACGGTGCTGGTCACCGCAGCGGCCGGGACCGGCATCGGCTTCGCCACGGCCCTTCGATGCGCGGAGGAAGGCGCTTCGACGCTGATGATCAGCGACATTCACGAGAGGCGGCTCAAAGAGGCAGCCGACCGGATCGAAAGCGAGACGGGCACGCGGCCTGCGACGGTCCTGTGCAACGTCACTCGACAAGACGAGGTGCAAGCCATGTTCGATCGGGCGACCGAGGAGATGGGCGGCGTCGACGTGCTGATGAACAACGCGGGCCTCGGTGGTTATGCGAAGCTCGTGGACATGACGGACGAGCAATGGAGCACGGTGCTCGACGTGACGCTCAACGGTTGCTTTCGATGCACGCGCGCGGCGCTCAGGCACATGATGCCCCGGGGCAAGGGTGCGATCGTGAACAATGCCTCGGTGCTCGGATGGCGGGCGCAGGAGGGGCAGTCCCACTACGCCGCGGCCAAAGCGGGCGTGATGGCGCTAACCCGGTGCGCGGCCATGGAGGCCGCCGGAGCCAACGTGCGGATCAACTGTGTGGCACCCTCTCTTGCTTTGCATCCGTTCCTCGAAAAGGTTACGCCGCCCGGTCTTCTAGAGGAGCTCCAAAAGCGGGAGGCGTTCGGCCGAGGCGCGGAGCCGTGGGAGGTTTCCAACGTCATGGTGTTTTTGGCTAGCGATTACAGCTCTTACATGACCGGCGAGGTCGTCTCGGTTTCGAATCAGCACGCTTGATGCGAGCCCTAGGGACGCGTGTCGCGCGCGTTCCAGGCATCGGAGTAGCGCAACAGGAATCGCCGAATGAGGGGGGAGAAAATCTTGGTGAGCGGCCTGGTCAACCGAGATTTGCGGCGCAACTGGTCGATCAGATCGGCGAAGCGCAGTCGCTGATAGCCGAGCAGCGCCTGGCTCTCGGTCGTATCGAGCCAGTCGCAGTAGTACACCTGTGTGCCGTAGGCTCGTCGCGGGAAGCGCCCCACCCCGGTCGCCTCGAACATCGCCCCATACAGCTCGCCGAAGGTCAAACGGCACCCCTCCCCTCCACCGATCATGAGAATCTTGCCAAATGCGCCCGGGGTTTCGATGGCACGCGCTTGCGCAAGCGCTACGTCCTCGGGATGCACCCACTCGAGCCGCGTCTCGGGATCGATCCCGAAGAGAACACGAAAAACGTCGGGCGACAGATCGCCGGCTCCCGTCTTGGGACCGACCGAAACGCCGATTCGAAAGATCACGAACGGAAGACCAGACTCTTGCAGGAGCTTTTCGCATTCAGCCTTGTTCGACGTATACACATCGGTGCCGACGGCCGGATCGGCCGCAGTTAGCGGCAGCCCCCCTGGGACGCGCGGCCCGCAGACCGACAGGGAAGAGGAAAAGACGATTACCGGAGGCGTCTCCCGCCGCTTCATCGCTTCGATGAGGTTCCGTGTTCCGCCAACGTTGACCGCATGTGCCAGCTCCGGGTTCTTTTCCGAGGCTGGCGCGAGAATGGCCGCGTTGTGAACGATCGCGTCACAGTCGGCGACACACGGGCCGATGTCCTCCATCAACCGGATGTCACCCCACACCGCTCGGACGCGCCCGGCAAATCGGCGGGCGATCTTGCGGTTTCGGCGGCTCGGAACATCGAAGGCGACGACCGAATGCCCGTCGTGCAAAAGACGCCTTAGGCCCTCCTGTCCAAGCCGTCCAAACGCGCCTGTCACCAGCACCCGCATTCGCGCAGGCTGACCCGTCCCGTGTTCCACATCAAATTGAAGCCTTTGCCACTTCCTGATACGAACGACGGCACTTCCCTTTTTCCGAGGAGATCGAATGCGACTTGGGCTGACACTAGGGTACGCGGGTCCTCAACTCAATACGACGGTAAAGGACCTCGTGAACATGGAAAAAATCGGCGAGGTCGAGCGGCTCGGCTACGATTCGATCTGGACTGCCGAATCTTGGGGCAACGATGCCGTCACCCCGCTGGCGTGGGTCGGGTCGCAAACATCGACCATCAAGCTCGGCACCGCCATCATGCAGCTTCCCGGCCGGTCGCCTGCGAACGCCGCAATGACGGCCATGACCATGGATGTGCTGTCGAACGGCCGGTTCATCATGGGGCTGGGGACGTCGGGGCCGCAGGTCGTGGAAGGCTGGCATGGCGTCCCCTTCCACAAGTCCCTCACCTGGCTCCGTGAATACGTCACCATCGTCAAGAAAATCTTCGCGCGCGAGTCACCGTTGGAGTTCGATGGGGTTCATTACCAGATTCCGTACAAGGGAGAGGGGGCTTCGGGTCAGGGTAAGCCGCTGCGGAGCATGATTCGCAGCCGGCCGGACATCCCCGTCTACACGGGCTCGATGGCGCCCAAATCACAAGCGATGTCGGCAGAGATTGCCGACGGCTGCCTGCTCACCTGCATGCACCCAGAGAGACCGGAAGTGCTCATGGAGAACTTCAACGAGGGCTTCAGGAAGGCGGGCAACGGCAAGGGCCTCGAAAGCTTCGACATTGCCCCTACCGTCGTGGTCATCATCGGGGAGCCAGAGTACGCCATGATGCCTTGCAAAATGCAGCTTGCGCTCTACATCGGCGGGATGGGGTCGCGGAAGAAGAACTTCTACAAGGACTACCTGAGCCGCGTGGGCTTCGAGGAACCTTGCGAAAAGATTCAAACCCTCTTCCTCGACGGCCAACGCAACGAAGCCATCGCGGCCGTTCCGGACGAGATGGTCGACGCGCTCTACTTGGTGGGCTCGAGGGACCGCATTCGCGATCGGTTTCAGCGGTGGAAGGACTCACCGGTGGGGACTTTGATGATCGGCTCGCAAGACATGGACACGCTTCGGTTCATGGCCGAGCTCAACTCGTGAGGCAGCTATGAAAATCGGAATCGTGGGTGGTACCGGGCGCGAAGGTCGCGGCCTCGGAGCGCGTTGGGCCAAAGCGGGGCACGACGTGTTCGTCGGCTCTCGTCAGGCAGAACGAGGAGCGGCCAAAGCGGCGGAGCTCTCGAAAGAGCTGGGCGTGCAAGTACGGGGTGGTGACAACCTCGCTGCTTGCGAGGAGGCAGACATCATCGTCGTTACCGTCCCGTATGGGGCACACCGTGACACGTTCGACTCGATCAAGGACGCGGTGGGCGACAAAATCGTCGTCGACATCACCGTGCCGCTAAAGCCTCCCAAGGTTCGTGCGGTGAGCCTGCCCGAAGGCCAGGCCGCAGCGCTCGAAGCACGGGCTCTATTGCCAGAGGGAGCTCGCCTCGTGGCGGCGCTCCACCACATCAGCTCGGAGCATCTCGGAGACCCAAACTATGCCTTCGATTGCGACGTGCTCGTTTGTGGGGACGATAAAGCAGCCCGGGCGACGGTCATTTCACTGATGCCCGACTTGGGCCTGCGTGGCGTCGATGCAGGCGTTCTCAAGAACGCCATAGCGCTCGAATCGATGACGCCCGTGTTGCTCCACATCAACCGCCACTACGGCGTCGTCGGCTCGGGCCTACGCATCACGGGCATCTCGGAGACGGAATGACCAGCGACGAACCAGCTTCGGGCGGCCTGCAAGTCGGCCCGGAGCTGTCGATTCGTGCTCTCGCTGGGATCCCGACGATCGACCCAGGCGGTGACCTGGTCCAAATCATCGCCGCAGCGCTGGTCAGCATGGGGATCACGCTGGCGAACGGCGACGTCGTCGTCCTGGCGAGCAAGATCGTGTCGCGCGCAGAGGGATGCTTCGTCGACCTCGGAACGATCAGGCCGAGCGACCGGTCACGACGGCTGGGAGAGGAAGTCGACAAAGACCCTCGGCTCGTCGAGCTCATTCTCCAGCAAAGCACGGGGATCTCGCGAAAGAAGACGGGCGCGCTCATCGTGCGCCACCGGCTCGGCTTCGTCTCCGCCAATGCCGGGATCGATGCCAGCAATGCCGCTCCTTCCAGCGCGCCGCCGGATAGCGGGCCGTGGGTGCTGACGCTTCCGCAGGAACCGGACCGAAGCGCCAAAGCCATCCGAAACGGTCTCGTCGAGCGATTCGGCGTCCAGGTTGGCGTGATCATCACCGATTCGTGGGGCCGTCCGTTTCGGCGCGGCACCATCGGGTTTGCAATTGGCGTAGCCGGAGTGCCTGCCGTCTGGGATCGCCGCGGCGAAAGTGACCGTCACGGACGCATCTTGGAAGCCACCGAACCTGCGGTTGCCGACTCCATCGCTGCGGCCGCGGATCTGGTCGCGGGCCAAGCGGACGAAGGGCGTCCGGTCACGCTCGTGCGCGGGCTTCACTTCCACCCTTCCGGTGATTCCGCCCGCACCTTGTTGCGGGAGCCCGAGGCCGATCTCTACGCATGACCGCTCAATTCCAGCATGACTTGAAGGTGGTTGCGCTGGCAGGTGGCGTCGGAGGCGCGCGACTCGTCGACGGGCTTCATCGCGCCCTCCCCGCGGGCTCGCTCACGGTCATCGTGAACACGGGAGACGACTTCCGCCATTGGGGGCTTCACATCAGCCCAGACATCGACACCATCATCTATACGCTCTGTGGCTTGGCGCCAGACGCACGAGGTTGGGGCATCGACGGGGATACGTTCCACGTGCTTGCGGAGGCAACGAGGCGGGGAGAGTCCGACTGGTTCCAGTTGGGTGACCGCGATCTGGTGACCCATCTGTCGCGGTCGGCCGCGCTCGGCCGCGGGCATTCTCTCACCGACGTCACGCGCACCCTTTGCGCGGCATTGGGTGTCGATCGCCCCATCCTGCCGATGACCGATGCCCCGCGCCCGACGATCATCGTGACGCGAGACGGACGAGAGCTCGCATTCCAGCACTGGCTGATAAGAGAGCGTGCGGAGCCTGCTGTGCAGGTGGTCCGGTTCGACGGCTCCGATCATGCCACGAAGCCGGTGCTCGAAGCACTCGATGCGGCGGACTTGGCCGTGGTCTGTCCGTCGAACCCCTACGTCTCGATCGACCCGATCCTGGCGCTGCACGGCATTTCCGACCGGCTTCGTCGAATGAAGACGGTCGCGGTGAGCCCCATCGTCGACGGCAAAGCCGTCAAAGGCCCGCTTGGCACCATGATCACCGATATCGAGGGACGGAAGCCGTCCGCAGAAGCCGTGGCCGCCCACTACGAGGGCCTCCTCGACGGATATGCGATTCATCGCGGCGACGCATTCGAGACGCCTCTTCCGATCTTGGAGACCAACATCCTGATCCAATCCAAGCCAGATCGGCTAGTCTTGGCTCACGAGTTGATCGACTTCGCGCGGAGCCTCCCATGAGCCGCTGGGCATTAGTTCCTATCAAAGGTTTCGACCGCGGAAAATCGAGACTTGCCGAGGTGCTAGCCCCGGCGGAGCGGGCGCGGTTGGCGCGAGAGCTGTTCGAGCACGTCATCGACGTACTTCGCACGTCACCGGCGATCGATGGAGTCGCGGTGGTCAGCAATTCGCACGAAGCAAGGGAGCATGCGCGACACTTGGGTGTATTGCCGCTGGCAGACGCCGCGGGAAGCGAGGGCTTGGCTGACGTGGTCGATGGAGCGCTCGTCGAGCTGGAAAGACGCGGCGCAACGAGTGTCATGATCTGCATGAGCGACCTTCCCGACTTGAGCCTCGAGGACGTGGCGAGCGTGTCCAAGCAGCTCGACGAAAGCGACGTCGTGCTGGTCCCCGATCTCTGCCGGCGCGGGACCAACGTCGTGGCGATCAAGCCAGCCACCGGCTTTCCGAGCTGCCTCGGTCATGAGGACAGCCTTCGACGTCATCACGACCAAGCGCGACGCTTGGGTTTGACCGTGAGCATCCAGCTGCGCAATGGGATCGGCTTCGACGTGGACCAGCCTGGCGACCTCGAGCGTCTACGCGGACGCTAGCGATTCTCCGACAAGCGATTCATGGTCAGTCCGAGGATCCATCTCGCCACTCCCCGCGGGAGCAGCTTGAGCGCAACTACCGTCAGCTTGTTGACCAGCCCGGGGATGACCGTCACCCGCCGGCCGAGGTTTCGCAAGCTGGTCGCCACCACCGATGCTGGGCTGCCGAAGACCACCCCGGCCAGAGGACCGAGACGTCCGATGTCCAGGCCAGCTACCCGCTGAAACTCGGTGCGCGTGCCCCCAGGGCACAATGCCTGGACGTCCACACCGTATGGCCCCAGCTCGGAAGCGAGACCCTCGGCGAAGAGCAAATCGTAGGCCTTGGTCGCATTGTAATTGGCCATGCCGCGGGCGGCGCAAAAGCCGTTCACCGAGGAGACGAAGACGATGCCGCCCCGGCCTCTCTCTCGCATGCCTTGGGCGATCTCGTGGGTCAACAAGGCCGGTGCGCGGCAGTTCACGTTGATCATGGCCTCCTGCACGCTGGCATCCATGTCGAGGAACGGCCCGCTCGAACCGAATCCCGCGCAGTTCACCAGGAGCCCGATCTCGATGTCCCGCACGGCAGGCTGCAGGATCTGCACGATGTCACGCGACGCCACATCGGCGGGCGCAACGCGCGCCTCGACCCGATACGCATCCTCGATCATCGCAGCGAGCTCTTCGAGGCGCCCGCGCCGTCGCGCGACCAACACCACGTTGATGCCGCGCTCGGCCAGCCGAAGGGCGTACTCTGCCCCGATCCCTGCCGAAGCGCCGGTGACGACCGCCCACGGACCATACCGTTCCGTGAATTGGGTCATGGATCCCTCATCGCTTCACATGCCGGACCAAAGGTCAGCCGACGCCTCGTAGCCCACGGGGCTCGTAGTGGAATCGGGGATCACGGCTCAGCGCGTCGTAGGAGCCAAACACTTTCTCGGCGTCGTGAACGCCGTCGAGAGGCTCGATGGGATCCGATGCAGGGTCGGCGCCGAAATCTCGAATCACGCCATACGTCGTGGTGCGTTGTACAGGAGGCCGGCCGGCGTCGCGAATGATCCGTCGTAGCGTGGCCGGCGTCATCAACTGTCCGTGGCGGGCGCCTGCTGCCGTGGAAATGCTTTCGTTCATCAGCGTCCCGCCGAGGTCGTTGACCCCGCAGCCCAGCAGTAGCTGAGAGGTTCGCAGCCCCTCCTTCACCCAAGACGCTTGAAGGTTCGGAATGTCTCGGCCAAGCATGAGGCGGGCAGTCGCATAGAGGCGCAGCACCTCGTCGCCGGTCGGCCCAGGACGGACGCCCGGAACGTCACTTGCGGCGAAGAGCGGCGCCTCCTCATGAACGAATGACAGAGGAACGAACTCTGTGAAGCCACCGGTCTCTCGCTGCACCCTGCGAAGCAGGTCCATGTGACGGATGCGTTGCTCGATCGACTCCAAATGCCCGAACATCATGGTTGACGTCGTGGGAATGCCGAGACGGTGCGCAGCGGTGATGACCTCCAGCCACTCTCCCGTCGTGATCCGGGTGGGCGAAATGGTCTTGCGGAGCCTGTCGTCGAGGATCTCCGCAGACGTGCCCGGAATCGACCCCAAGCCCGCATCCTTGAGCTCGGCGAGATACGCTTCATAGGAAACTCGCTTCAGCGACGCGCCGAACTTCACCTCCTCGGGCGAGAAAGCGTGAATGTGGATGTCCGGTGCAGCTTCCTTGGCAACTCGGCAGAGCTCGATGTAGCTGTCGCCGTTCAAGTTCGGCGAAAGCCCCGCCTGCATGCACACCTCGGTCGCACCCATTTCCCAAGCCTGCCGCACGCGATCCGAGATTTCGCCTTGGGGAAGGAAGTAGCCCTGCTCCGAGCGGACCGTCCTCGCAAACGCGCAGAACTTGCAGTTCTTGATGCAAACGTTGGTGAAATTGACGTTTCGGTTGACGACATAGGTGACACGATCACCGACTTGCTGACGACGCAGCTCGTCCGCTACCAGGCAAAGCGCATGCAGATCGGTTCCCCGCGCCTCGCTCAGGGCAATGCCATCCGCGACGCCGATCTCGCGGCCCTCGAGACTTCGCTCGAGAACTGCGCGAATGACGGGCGATACCGTTTGCAAACAGGCTTCGAGAGCGGTCGTCATGGTGTGGCAAGCTCCATCTGAAGCTGATCGATGCGGGGCCTCAAGGACGCATCGATGAAACCCGGGGCGTCCAGGTGCAGGGGATATACCGGGAGGCGGGGCCGGAGTCGAAAGCCCTCCGACTCGCACGATTGTTGGAGCAAATCGAGGTACGGCCAGGGATGGCGGGGATTGATGTAGTCAGGGCTCACCGGCGAAATACCCCCGAAATCGTTGATGCCGGAACGGATGAGCGTACCGATCGACGCAGGGTTGAGGTTTGGGGGGGCCTGAACGCTCACGTCATCGTCCAACAGGAGACGCGCCAATGCGACGGTCACGGCCAGCTCCTCGGAGGTGGGCTCTGGGGCTCTTGCCATTGGCGTCTGCGGATGCGAACGAAAGTTCTGCACGATGACTTCTCCGATGTGACCATATTGCCGGTGCAGCCGCCGGATGGTGAGAATGGTGTCGAGGCGCTCTTCCACGGTCTCCCCAATTCCGATCAACAAACCAGACGTGAACGGGATCTGGAGCTCGCCGGCCTCGCGCGTCATCTGAATGCGCCTCGCGGGACGTTTATCGGGCGCGCGGTGATGCGGCATTCCTCTTTCACACAAACGGTCGCTCACGTTTTCCAGCATCAACCCGAGGCTCACGTTCACGGGTTTGAGTGCGATCATGTCGTCGCGCGACAGAATGCCCGCGTTCGTGTGCGGCAACAGGCCAACGGCAAGGGATTCTTGGGCGGCCCAAAGCAGGTAGTCGACCGTCCGGTCGTGGCCCCAAGAACGGAGCAACGCGCGGTACTGGCGGAATCCGCTCTCCGGCGTGTCACCCAAGCACAACAGAGCCTCGATGCAGCCTTGATCTCGCGCCCGGTGAAGCCAGGAGCGGATCTGTTCCGGGCTCATGGTCCACTCGCCGGGATCGCCCGGCGAGCGCCGGAAGGAGCAATAGTCGCAACGATTGCGGCACAGGTTGGTGATTGGCAAAAAGACCTTCGGCGAGAAGGTGAGCGTCATTCCCCAGGCTCGATCCCGCCGGACGCACGCGGCCGAACGAAGAAGCTCCGTCTCGATGCCGATCAAACGCCGTGCGTCCCGATCGGGCACCGGGGCCATGCTGGCTTGCTCCAAAATCGACGCCGGCGAGCTCATGGCATCTTGGCGATGACGTTGTCGGCGAACCGCTTCAAGCCGTCGATACGGCCCTGCAACGTTCCGCCTACCATGGGAGTGCCATACATGAGCCAGGGCACGGTGATGATGTCGGTGACGCCCGCTTCTTCGAGCCGGGCGTAGCCATCCGCATCCCAAACATCGGTCACCACGGCCTGATACTCCATGGGGAGGTGGTCCCGCCCATACTCCTTACGAAATGCTTCGATCTGCGCGATCAGCTCGAGCAACTGCTTCGAGGTCAGCATGGCCGAGGACCAACCATCTCCGTACTTGGCGGCGCGACGAAGCCCCGGCTTGGTGTGCCCACCGATGTAGATGGGAATCGGCTTTCGAGGCGCGGGGCTCATCTGAATTTTGCCGAACTCATAGTATTGCCCGTGGTATTCGACCATGCCGCCGCCCCAAATGAGCCTGAGGATTTCGAGGCACTCGTCCATGCGCTTTCCCCGGGTCTCGAAGTCGGTCCCGCACCACTTGAACTCCTCGGGCAGCCAACCGAGACCGCATCCAAATCCAAAGCGGTCGTTCGAGATCGCCGCGAGCGAGGCAACTTGCTTCGCCACCAATACAGGATGGCGGACAGGCAGTTTCACCACGCTCGTGTAGAAGAAAATGCGCTCGGTCGCGCCGGCCATCGCAGCCGCGCCGACAATCGGCTCGATCCAAGGAGTCTCCCCGTCCCACATGCGGCTCCCATCCTGGGTGTACGGATAGGGCTTGCTCACCTCTTCCGAAAAGAAGATCGAATCGGGCAAGACGATGGCATGATAGCCGAGGCTCTCTGCCTCCCGGGCGACCGGTATGTAGTGCTCGGGTGGCGCCATGGCGATCGAGACGCTGAACTTCATGCCGCGGAGCGTAGCATAGGGCCCAGCACCCGGTGATCACGCCCGGTCGCGGGAAATCCGGGTGCCGATGACGCGGGTGACGTTCAGCCAAGCCAGCATCTTCGCGGACAGCAGCGGTTTGCCGGTGTTCATGAAGGCCACGCTGATGTCCCTGTCCGGATCGGCCCAACCGAGCACGTTGGTGAACCCGAGATGGCCATAGGCATTGGCGGTGCGCGGACCGTAAAAGCCGAAAGTCCGCCCTCCCAGCATGAACCCCATGGAAAGCGGTATGGGCATCATCAGGACACGGTCGACTTGACCGGTAACCTGCGGCTTGATGGCGCGAGCCACCGTGCGGGGATCGAAAATGCGCGCGTCCTCGTACGTGCCTCCACAGAGCAAAGTCTCGAAAAAGCGCGAGATTTCCTCTGGTGTGGCGATGATGTTGCCAGCGGGGACGACGGCAGTGCGGAAACGAGGGTCGTTGGCCATGTCGACCAGCTCGCGCATCGACGCTCCGAAGGCGACCTGAACGAGATTCTTGTACGGCCACGTGGGAGTGGGTCCGGTGAGGGCGTCTACGGCGACGCGGTCGAGCTGCTCCGGGGGAACGCCGTACCGGAAGTGCTTCATCTTCAACGGTTCGCGGATCTTGATCCTCAAGAAATCCTGGATCTCGAGGCCCGTCACACGCCGGATGATCTCCCCCAAAATGAATCCGCTGGTAATGGCTTGATAGGCTTGGACGCTGCCCGGACGATGCGTGGGCTCGAGGTCGCAAAACGCCTGGACGATCTCTTCGGGCTTGGCCAGCAAGTCTAGATCGATGACCTCCTCGGGAGTGGCGGGAATGCCGGCGCGATGCGTGAGTATGTCGCGAATCGTGATGCCGTGCTTTCGCCGCTTCGCAAATTCGGGAATGAACGTGGCGACGGGCTCGTCTACGTGCAGCTGCTCGGCCTCTTGGAGCAGATGGATCAGCATGGCAGTCACCGTCTTCGAGCCGGAAAAGAAGTTGTACAGCGTGTCGGGAGTGGCCTGGACGAGAGGGGCATCTTCGGGGTCCTGGGGGCTGTTCCCTCTGGCGTGGCCGATCGCCCTGTCCAGAATGATCTCGCCCCGCCGCCGGACGCACAGCGCAATCGCCGGGTGCAGTCCCGTCTTGTAGAAGCGGACGACGGAAGCCCAGATCTGGTCCACGGCATCCTTTTCGAGGCCGACCGCACGGGGATCGGTTTCTCGGTGACTCTTGACGGTGACCTCTTCAGGGTCGAACGCGCGAACCGTCAGCGGAAGCAGATCTCGGAAACGCGGCCTTTGCATCACCGACCTCGTGAATAACCGAGGTTGGGTTGCAACCAGCGTTCGACCTCGGCCACCGTCATGTTCTTGCGCCGCGCGTAATCCTCTACCTGGTCACGGTCTATCGGGCCCACCGCGAAGTAGCGCGCCTGGGGATGGCCCAAGTAGATGCCGCTCACGCTGGCCGCAGGGCTCATGGCAAAGTGCTCCGTCAGAGAAATCCCCACCTCGTCGGCCTTCAACAGCTTCCACAGGGTCGCCTTTTCGGTGTGGTCGGGGCACGCCGGATACCCGAACGCCGGGCGAATTCCTCGGTACTTCTCGGCGATGAGATCCTCTTTTGGGAAGCCTTCTTTGGGCTCGTAGCCCCACTCTCTGCGCGCACGCTCATGCAGCAGCTCGGCAAAGGCCTCGGCCAAGCGATCGGCAAGCGCCTTGACCATGATGGCATTGTAGTCGTCGTGGTCCTTCTCGAACTTTCGAGCGAGCTCATCTGCGCCAATGCCGGTGGTGACGGCAAACGCGCCGATGTGGTCGTCGAGCCCGGTGGATCTCGGAGCCACGAAGTCGGAGAGGCAATAGTAAGGCTGCTCATTCGCCTTCACGCCCTGCTGCCGCAGCATGTGAAAACGCAGGTTCTCCTGGCTCCGCTCGTCATCGGCCCAGACCACGATGTCGTCTCCGTCGCGGTTTGCAGGCCAAAAACCATATACGCCCCGGGGTGTGAGCAGGTTTTCTGAAATGATGCGGTCGAGCAGTGCGCGCCCATGATCGTAGAGCTCTCGGGCGGCCGCGCCATGGACCTCGTGCTCCAAGATCTTCGGGAACTTGCCTTTGAGCTCCCATGCCGAGAAGAAAAAAGTCCAATCGATGTAATGGGAAATCTCCTCGAGGCTCGCGTCATCGACGATTCGGCGACCCTCGAATTCCGGCGTGGGCACCTGGCCACTGCGCCATTCGATGGGCGTGTCGTTCTCGCGCGCGACCTCGATGGACACCAACTCTCGATTCTGTCGATGCTCGAACAGATGGCGTGACTTTTCTTGCTCGCTTCGGTTCTTCGCATCGAACGCCGGTCGGCGTTCGGGGCTGAGGAGCGCCGACACGACATTGACTACGCGTGACGCGTCGAGAACATGCACCGTGCTGCCTCCATACCCCGGCGCAATCTTGACCGCGGTGTGCGCCCGACTCGTCGTGGCACCGCCGATCAGAAGCGGCACGTCGAAGCCGCGTCGCTCCATTTCGGCCGCGACATACACCATCTCGTCGAGCGACGGGGTGATCAAGCCGCTCAGCCCGACGATGTCGCACTTCTTTTCCAGAGCCTCGTCGAGGATGCGCTCGGCGGGCACCATCACGCCGAGGTCGACGACGTCATAGCTGTTGCAGCCTAGAACGACGCCTACGATGTTCTTTCCGATGTCGTGCACGTCGCCCTTCACCGTAGCCAGCAGAACTCTGCCTTGGGCGGTCGGCTTGGCGCTCTCGTCTTTTTCCGCTTCCATGAAGGGCTCCAGGTGTGCCACGGCCTTCTTCATGACGCGGGCACTCTTGACCACCTGAGGCAGAAACATCTTGCCTTGACCGAAGAGGTCGCCGACCACCGACATGCCGTTCATGAGCGGTCCCTCGATGACGTCCAGCGGCCGCGGGTACTTGAGTCGAGCTTCCTCGGTATCTTCGATGACGTAATCGACCACGCCATTGACCAACGCATGCTCGAGCCGATTCTCAACCGATGCTTCACGCCAGGAGAGGTCGTGCTTTTGCTTTTTGCCCTTGCTCTTGACCCGCTCCGCCAGCGTGACAAGCCGCTCGGTGGCGTCGGGACGGCGGTTGAATAGAACGTCCTCCACGTGCTCGAGGAGATCTTTTGGGATTTCCTCGTAGACCTCGAGCTGGCCCGCATTGACGATGCCCATATCCATGCCCGCAGTAATCGCGTGATAGAGAAAAGCCGAGTGCATGGCCTCGCGAACCCTGTCGTTGCCGCGAAAGGAGAAGCTGAGGTTGCTGACGCCCCCGCTGATGAGAGCGCCCGGACACCGTTCCTTGATCTGTTTGATGGCCTCGATGAAATTGATCGCGTATTCGTTGTGCTCCTCGATCCCCGTAGCCACGGCGAAAATGTTCGGGTCGAAGACGATGTCGGTGGGCGCGAAGCCGGCCTCCTCGATGAGGAGCCGGTAGGCGCGAGCACAGATCTCCACTTTCCGCTCGATGGTCTCGGCCTGCCCTTGCTCGTCGAATGCCATGACCACTGCACCGGCGCCATAACTGCGCACCTTCCGGGCCTTGTCGAGAAACTCGGCCACGCCTTCTTTCATGCTGATGGAGTTGACGATGGCTTTGCCCTGTACGCACTTGAGACCCGCTTCGAGCACGCTCCACTTCGAGCTGTCGATCATGAACGGAACCCGCGAGATTTCGGGTTCGCTTCCGATGAGGTTGAGAAAAGTCGTCATGGCCTGCTCGGAGTCGAGCATGCCCTCGTCCATGTTGATGTCGATGATGTTGGCCCCGCTTCGCACCTGCTGCAGCGCAACGGACACGGCCTCGGGAAAATCACCCTCGGTGATGAGGCGTCGGAACTTGGCTGAGCCGGTTATGTTGGTCCGCTCGCCGACCATGATGAAGTTGGTCTCGGGGCGGATCACCAGCGGCTCGAGCCCGCTGAACCTCGGAAAGTGGTTTCTTTTTTCCGGCTTCGGGCGGGGCGCCACGTCGCGCACGGCCGCGGTAATGGCCCGAATGTGCTCGGGCGTGGTGCCACAGCAGCCACCGATGAGGTTGACCATACCGTCTGCCGCGAAGCCGCGGAGGAGGTCCGCCATCTCCTGTGGCGTCTGATCGTAGCCGCCAAAGGCATTGGGTAGACCCGCGTTCGGATAGCAATGTACGTAGCAATCCGCGATACCGGCGAGCTCCTTGAGGAATGGGCGCATCTCAGCCGCGCCAAGCGAGCAATTGATTCCGATCGCCAATGGGTGCGCGTACTCCATCGAAACGTAGAACGCCTCGACGGTTTGACCGGACAACGTGCGGCCGCTTCGATCGACGATCGTGACGGAAATGACGATCGGAAGGCGGACCGCTTTTTCCGCGAAGACGTCGTCGATTGCGCAAAGCGCCGCCTTGGCGTTGAGCGTGTCGAAGATCGTCTCCACGAGAAGGAGGTCGCTGCCACCTTCGATCAATCCTCGTACTTGCTCGGCGTAGGCTTCGCGCGCCTGGTCAAACGTGAGCGCCCGGAACCCGGGATCGTCGACGTCGGGGCTAAGGCTGAGGGTTTTATTGAGGGGCCCGATTGCCCCAGCCACGAAAGATGGGCGGCGCGAGTGGCTTGCCGTTGCCTCCTTGGCCAGACGCGCGGCCGCAACGTTCAGCTCGTACACCGCGGACTGGAGCCCATAGTCGGCTTGCGAAAACGCGTTTGCGTTGAACGTGTTGGTTTCGATGATGTCGGCACCAGCCTGGAGGTACGCCTCGTGAATTTCACGAATCACGTCTGGGCGGGTGAGCACCAGCAAGTCGTTGTTGCCCTGGAGGCTCGAGGGATGGTCCGCGAACCGATCCCCCCGGAAATCCTCTTCTTTCAAACCAGCGCGCTGGATCATCGTGCCCATTGCGCCATCGAAGAAGACGATCCGCTGGTCGAGTAACTCCTTTAGCTTCTGGGTCGTTCGGTCGTTGCTCATGCGCCCTCAGAACCCCCCTGGAGGGGCCTCGGGTAATGACCCGAAAAGCGGTCTCGCGCCCGTGGAAGGGCGCCTTGGGGCTCGATCGGCATACTCTGCTCCTGATGGGTTAAGGTAAACTGTTTGGAACGGATGCGCCGGCAATGAATTCCAACCGATTGGCTTTTGGTACCGCATGGGTTCGCTTCTTACTGGCCGCCTGTGGAATCTGGCTCGTCCCTATGGTTTACCCGCCCATGGCGACGCACCGTTGGGTGTTCATCGCCTATGCCGGAGTGGCCGTCGTCGAGCAGTTCTTGATCTGGCGGGACATCGGCGGCCCTTGGCGTCCTTTCCTGGGCGGCATCCTCGATATGGCGCTTCTGACCTTCATCGTCCAGCGGGTGGGCTCGTCCCGCACAGCCATCGTGTCACTGTACTTCGTCGCTGGCATCGTGAACTCGCTGGTGGTGACCCCTCGAATGGGCATGGTGCTCTCGTCCATCGGCGCCGCGATGTACACGGCCGTAGTCGTGATGGAAGTCCGGGGAGACCTTCCTTTCGCGCCGGATGGTCCCATGTGGATGCAGTTGAAGCGGCCCCAGGCGGCAGACGGATTTCTGCAAGCCTTCATGGTGACGGTACTTCTGATGTTCGGCACGGCGATCGTGGCGACCCTCATAAGCAGGATCAACCAACGCGAGACCGAGCTCGTGGTCGCCAACGAACGGCTGGCGGAGCTATCACGGCAAGATCCCCTGACCAAGCTGTGGAACCGCAGACACATCCTGAGCCACATCGAGCAGGGCCTCGCCTGGTTGAATCGTGGCCGCCCCATGGCCATCGTCATGATCGACCTGGACCAATTCAAGCGTGTCAACGATAGGAGCGGACACCTAGAAGGCGACCATGTGTTGCAAAGCGTTGCCGACGCGCTGAGACGTTCGACCCGCGAGGTGGACGTGGCAGGACGCTATGGTGGTGACGAATTCGTCGTGGTTCTGGCGGACACGAATCAGGAAGAAGGACGGGCTGCGGGAAATCGCTTCGTGACGGCGATTCGAGAAGTCGGGATGAAGTACGATCCGACAAATCCGGTGACGGCGAGCGCGGGGCTCAGCATCGCCCGACCGGGAGATACCGTCGCAGCCGTCTTGAAGCGCGCCGATGATTTCGCATACTCGGCCAAGAGCAAAGGCGGCAACCGTCTTTGTGGCTGAAGCATGGGAGACAAAGTCCTCATCGCGGGTTGTGGCGACGTGGGAAACGCCCTTGCAAACCGGCTGCTTGCCGGTGGGTGCGAGGTATGGGGCGTCCGGCGCCGCGTCGACCTACTCGCCTCCGGCGTCACGCCCTGGCGCATCGATCTCCAAAATGCGAACACATTCGGCTCACCACCGGCCGCTTTCGACTATCTATTTTACACGGCAAGCGCAGACCGGCGGGATGAAGAACACTATCGGTCGATCTACGTTGATGCGCTGCGCGATCTTCTGAGCGCGCTTCGCACAGCAGGATGTCCTCTTCGTCGCGTGTTCTTCACATCGAGCACCGCGGTGTACGGGCAGAGCCGAGGACAATGGGTCGACGAGCGATCCACGACGGCGCCTTCGGGATTCAATGGTCGTGTTCTCTTGGAAGCCGAGTCGGTCGTACGAGATGGGGCCGAGAGTGGAATCACGGTCCGGTTGTCTGGGATCTACGGGCCCGGAAGAACCAGGCTGGTCCGAAAAGTCTGGGACGGACAAGCCAAGGCAAACGGCAGCTGGACCAACCGAATCCATGTCGAGGACTGTGCCGGAGTGCTGCATCATTTGATGCGCCTGCGTGACCCGTCCAACCTGTATCTCGGATCCGACGATGAGCCTGCAATCACCGCAGACGTGGTGCGTTGGCTCAGCGCCGAGCTCGACGTGGCCGAGCCTCCAGTCGAACAGGTGCTACGTTTGAACAAGCGCTGTCGAAACGACCGGCTTCGCGACTCCGGTTACCGGTTTCAGTATCCTACGTTTCGCGACGGCTACCGCGACATCGTTCGGGACTTCCTGGCCGAGCAGCGTGCTACGCGCTGAGCGGTCAGCCCGTTCGGCGGATCAAGTGAAAGCCGAATGGCGTTTCGACGACCCCGCTGGTCGCACCCACCTCCAGGGCGAACGCAGCATCTTCGAATCCCTTGACCATCTGACCCCGGCCGAAGCTGCCTAAATCGCCACCCGCCTGCGCGGACCCGCAATCCGAGTGCTGACGTGCCAGCGTCGCGAAATCGGCCCCATCGGTGAGCTGTTGCTCGATCTCGGAGATCTCCGTGCGGGCTTGCTCCTTGCTTCGCGTGGCCGACGAGCGCTGCGAGCCCGCGTACATGAGAAGGATGTGTGAAGCGCTGATCTGATCGGCCATGGCCCCCCCTTTTGGCGAGCCACCCTATCAGAAATTGTCGTGTCGCACAGGGGCTAAATCGGACGCAGCTGACCGAGGCAGCGTTTCGCGACCTCGGCGCGATCGGTTTTACCCGATCGATTGAGCGGAAGCGATTCGAGCAGACATACTTTCTTAGGCCGCTTGTACGGCGCGAGCTCTGCACGGAGGCGCGCACGCAGGGCGTCGAAGTCGAGCTGCGACTTGTCCGCGACGATTGCGGCCACGACCTGCTGCCCCCATTCTTCGTGGGGCACGGAAAAGACGCATGCCGCGCGGACGTTTGGGACCGTCTCGAGCCAGGCTTCGACCTCTTGGGGCGCCACGTTCTCCCCGCCGGTGACGATGATCTCGTCGATCCGACCCCGCACCACGAGCTGCCCGTCGGGAAGCCACGCACCCGCGTCTCCCGTTCGAAGCCACCCATCCGGGGTCCACGTCGAGCTCATGGGCTCTTCCTGCAAGTAGCCATCCATCAGCACGTCACCGCGAATCTGAATCTCATTCGGCTCGATCCGGAGCTCGATACCTCGAAGAGGCTCACCGCAGCCCGGCTTCCCCAGTTGATCGAGCGTTTGCGTCGTCACCTGCGAGCAGGCCTCCGTGCATCCATAGGTGGCCAACGCAGGAATGCCTCGTCGCACCGACAGGCTGCGAAGCGCGTCTGGAAACGCTGCGCCCCCGACCAGCACGGCACGAAGCTCCGGGTTTGGGTTCCACACGGATGCTTCGCACGACAGCAGCCTGTGCAACATCGTCGGAACGACGCTAAGTAGCGTCACGCGATCCCGCTCCATCGCATCGATCGTGGCACGCGGGTCGAAGGCACCGGGGCTCAAGACGGCACAACGTCGGGCGATCAAGCACCGCGTGAGGATCGACAGGCCGCCAACGTGGGCGGGCGGCATGCACAGGAGCCAACGATCCGCGGCCTGCCACCCTAGATTGTCCGCATGCGCGGCCTCCGAGGCTATGAACGCGCGGCGCGACAAAATCGCGCCTCGCGAGCGTCCGCCCGTGCCGGACGTGTACACCACCGCCAGCGCGCGTTCATGGGGAACTGGTGTCGGCACGATCATCGCAGGCTCTGCGTGGCCAGACGGCACCGGGCCCTCGATCGAGCATGCCGGTCGCACCTCTCGGATGAGCTGCTCCCGCTCGCGTGCGGTGAGGCGTGGGTGTAGCAGGACCGCGGGGCACCCGAGCTCGAAGAGCGCATAGAGCCAGAGGACCGAATCCAAATCCGCTTCGGGGACGAGGGCGACCCGTTGTCCGGCCTCGACGCCGCGGGCTTGCAGATCGGCCATCGCCACGCACACGCGCCCCGCGACTTCGGCAAAGGACCAGGCGCGTCCTTGCGCGACGAGGCAGTCGCGGGTGGGCGCCTCCGTTGCGGCTGCGAGAACGCTGAGCTCATTCATCGGGGTCCTCGTCGAAACGAAGCCCCAGCCCAGGCGAGCGGTGGGACACGATCTGCCGGCCGGCGACCGCTGAGATTCGGTATCGCGGCCACAGGGCTAGCGCGGGATGGTCCCCGAGCCCCGCGGCGAGCTCCGTTTGAAGAGCCAACGCCAACTCGGCCGTGGCAGCACGCGCGATGGGGCCGTCGAACGTGTGCGAAACCAGAGCCCGTAAGCCGTGCTCGGATGCGCGCTCGGCAGCCTCCAGCGACGCGGACAAGCCCCCGAGGACCGTCGGCTTGAGGACGACTGCGTGCAGACCCCCGGCATCGAGCAGGCGCCGGCAGAGCGTTTCGTTCCGAAGCGTCTCATCCAAAGCAAAGGGCATGGGCAGCCCGAGAACGTCGGGCCAATGCTCGGGCGCAACGGGCTCCTCGATCAGCTCGAGCTCGAGCGCCTCGAGCGTCTTGGCGTGGTGACGAAACGCGGACAACGCGCAACGGCCGTTTGCGTCGAGCCGAAGCCGCAACGTCGGATGCGCTCGCCGAATCACCTGGAGAGAAGCGATTTCGGCGTCGAGATCCACCCCGATTTTGAGCTTTACATGCGTCGCACCCTCACCGACCAGAACGTCGACGTGCCACGGCCACAATACGGGATCCGGCTCGGTGACGAGATCGGCGATGGGGATTGCCCGCCTATCGGCCCGTCCTGCCAGGAGCTCGTGCAAGGGCTGCAATCGCGTCTGCCCCAACCAATCGAGCAACGCGGTTTCCAAGGCAAAGCGGGAGGCCGGGCACTGCACGGCGTGCACAGCGAAGGCATCCGACAACAGAGCAAAAGGCGTGGCCAGCGGGTCCGCTCGGACGGGGCGCTCGATGAGCTCTCGAAGCTCGAGGCCAACCTCCTCGATGGAGTCCGGGGAATACCCCGGCAATGGAGACCCTTCTCCGAGACCTGCCGTTCCGTCGGTCCGGGTGAGCTGAAGCACCGCAAACGCGCGTTTGCGGAGCCCGTATGCGGCGCCGGCGAGTCGCTCGGCAAGCTCACCCTCGAGCACATCGACCTTGGCATGCAGATCGGTCACAGCGCGATCCCGACGGCGAACAGGATACCGAACGTCGACAGAAGCTTGGCGGTGCCGGCAAGGGTCTGATTGAGGATCGAACCGCGATCGCGGACCAACGAACGATACAGGCGCGCCGCCCACGGAAAGGTGAGCAAAGGCAGACACACCCACCCACTGCTCCAACCCTCCCAGAGCATCGCCAATGGAGTCGAATACGCTGCCGTGATCAGCAGAGCGTATTCTCTGACCCCGCCGTTTCTTCCGAACCGAACCACCAGTGTCCGCTTGCCTGTGCGTGCATCACCCTCCACGTCGCGAACGTTGTTGACCACCAGGATCGCGGTGGCCAGCGCCCCGATGGGGACCGAGGCAGCCCAGGCAATGGCTGGCACGTCGCCGGCTTGCACGAACGCAGTCCCGCACACCGCGACGAACCCAAAAAACGCGACGACGAAGACATCGCCGAGGCCGTTGTAGGCCAAGGGGAAAGGTCCCCCCGTATAGGCTAGACCCGCCGCAATGGAAGCAAGCCCGATGACCACGACGACCGGGCCGGCGACCCACGTCAAGTAGAGGCCGACGGCGAGCGCAAGCGCAAATGTGACGACGATTCCCCGACGGAGCTGTTTTTGGTCGAGAAGACCTGCCTGCGCCGCGCGGAGCGGCCCGAGGCGTTCTTCGTCGTCTGCGCCCCGTTGAAAATCGTACAAATCGTTTGCGAAGTTCGTTCCAATCTGAATGAGAAAGGCTCCGACCAACGCGGCAACGGCGGCGTCAGCGCGGAACCCGCCCGCATCCCATGCGCATGCCGTGCCCACGGCAACCGGGGCAAACGCGGCCGTGAGCGTGGCGGGACGGGCTGCGAGGACCCAGGCTCGAACGGATCCGGGTGCGATCGGCCTCATCGCGAAGCCTCCGTTTCGGTACGAGCGATCTCTTCGGCCACTGCCTTGGGCGCCTCGATCAAGAGATTATGCCCTGCCTCTTTTACGATGCTCTGCCGAACATTCGTATGCTGGGACGCGAGCACGTGTGCGATGTCCGCAAACTTGGTATCATGCGCGCCCGCCATCACGGTAATGGGAATGCCGGCCTCACCTAGCGCGGATCCATAATCCGGCATCTCGGCGAGGCCGAGCACCTCGAGCGCGCGAGCCAGGCCTTCGGCGTCGTGACCGAGGCGAACGGCGCGCTGCTGCTCGATGAGCTCTCGAGGCAACAGACTCTGGGTCTCGAAAAGGGGTTGTCTCTCCCAGAAGGAGACGAACGATTCGAGGCCCTGGTTCCGCAATCGATGCGCGCGTTCCCGGTCCAGAGCACGACGCTCTGAGCGGGCCGCCTCATCGGTGAGCCCGGGATGGACGCCGATCAACACCGCGCCATCGAACAGTGCGGGGCGGGCCGCGAGGAGGCCCAAGGCCACGCGAGCCCCCATCGAGTAGCCCGCGACGAATCGAGGGCGCGAAAGCCCGGAGACCATCGATGCGAGACGGGAAACCTCGCGTTCGAACGACGCGATCTCGGTGGCTCGCCAGTCGAAGCCGTGGCCGGCCAGAGCCGGTCTGAGCGGAGGGTTGCCCCAAGTCGCGTACGCGGCGACGCGATCCCAGCTTCGTGGCGAGCCGGCGAATCCGTGCAACCACATCCACATCAAGGGGCCTCGTGACGAAGCGCGTATTCGACTCGGTCGACGATCTCTCGACCGAGCTCGAGGGCGCTATGTGGAGGCACCACGGCTTCGATGACCGTACATCCGGGCCGCGCATGAGCCGGACCAAGCGCCTCCCGCAAACCGCGCACCGTATCCACGCTCACGAAGGGACAACCGTAGGCAGCCGCCGCGCTCGACAGGTCGGCACCGTGGGGAGTCGTAAAATAGGGAAGCCAGGATTGCTTGCCACTGCGCGCGATGGGTAGCTGCTCGAAGATTCGACCACCGCCGTTTTGAATCACGACGATGACCAGCGGCCTCCGCGCTCGCGAAGCCAGCTGCAACCCGTTGATGTCGTGCAAGAAGCTCACGTCACCGACCAACAGCGTAGTGCAGCCCTCCGACACGGACGCGACTCCGGCGGCGCCGGACACGACGCCGTCGATTCCACTGACGCCTCGTTGGCAATGCACGGCAAGCTGTTTGTCGTTGGGGGGCGTCCAGGTTTCAACGTCGCGAATTGGGAGACTGTTTCCGAGGACCAGTGCGCCCGCCCGCGGCAACGCGTCGACGACGATTCTCGCGACGCCCCCCTCGGTCAACGTATCGCCGGCGTCGGCGAGAACGGCGTCGGCGGCTTCCCAGGCGATGGCCTCTGCCCGCCGCAAACGCTTCAAGAATGCTTCATCACGCTGCGCGACGTGATAGTCGGCGCGACCGAGCGCTGAGACGAAGGATCCGATGTCGAGCTGCACGATCGCATCGGCGTCCGACGTGGGGTCGGCCCACTTCCAGGGGTGGACGACGACGCGTCGGACTCGTTGGCTCGAGCAAAGGTGCTCCCAGCCCTTCGAAATCGGAGCTGCCCCGAGTTGAAGAACGAAATCGGGGAGACAATCGGACCGCCCGCTTTCGGTGCGCCAGATCGTATCGAACGCTCCAAGAGCATGCCGGAGCCCGCGGTATCGGAGCTGACTCGACGCCTCGGCAAGGAGTGGGACGCCCGCTCGCTCGCACAGCGTATCTAGCGCATCGGTAAACGCCGCGCTGCGTAGGTCTGCCGGTCCACACAAAATGACTGGGCGCGCCGCAGAATCGAGCGCCGCTGCTATCGAATCGACGACGGACGGCGGTACGTTCTCGACGAGCTTGGCGTTCAGGGAGCGCGTTCTGTGTAGCTGCGTGACCGGCTCCGACAGGATCCGATCGACCCGCGCGACGAGCTCTTCGCTCGATCGGACCGGCTCCAATGGTTTGCGTGCCTGCGCATTGATGTGAACCGGCCCCGGCCGCGCCCCCGTGGCTTCGGATACCGTCTGAAAGATCAGCCGGCGCGCGGCTCTCAGGCTCAGATCATCGTCTCGCGGCTCCCCGAGATTCACGAAGAATCGCACCTGATGTCCGTAAAGACCGATCTGATCGGTGGCTTGGTTGGCCCCGCAGTGGTGCAGCTCCGGCGGACGATCCGCGGAAAGCACGATGAGGGGCACGCCTGCCTCGTTGGCCTCCATCACCGCGGGAAAGTAGTTGGCCGCGGCGCTGCCCGACGTACACACAAGAAGCGACGGACGAAGGGTCGCGCGTGCGCAGCCTAGCGCGAAGTGAGCGGCAGAGCGCTCATCGATCGCGCTGATGCAGGCGAGCCCTGGGTGCTCGAGCGCTGCAATCACGAATGGTGTCGAACGAGAACCGGGGCTGATGATCGCATGCTCGACCCCAGCCCGCACCAAGCTGTCGATGACGAGCCGCGCCCACTGGGTCTGTCGATCAGCGGCCGTCCCCATGGAGCGCTCCAAGAAGCGCCTGCATCTTGAGCTCGGTTTCCGCATACTCCGCGTCGGGATCGGAATCCGCCATGATGCCCGCACCGGCGTAGACCCACGCTTTGCGGTTTCGTAGCAATCCAGAACGAAGCGCCACGACGAACTCGCCGTCACCGTTGGCGTCGGCCCAACCCACCGGAGCGCTGAACCATCCTCGTGCAAGCGCCTCGTGCTCGGTAATCCATCGAATCGCTTCTTCCGTGGGAACACCACCGACGGCCGGAGTCGGATGAAGTGCCCCGACCAGCGCGAGAACGTGCGTCGGCCCGCGAAGGTGACCCTCGACGGGCGTCTGCATGTGGAGCACGTTGGGGAGCTCGCGGACGCTCGGCTCCGAAGCTGAACGGAGCGAATCGCAAAATGGCTCGAGTGCTTTGAGGATCGCCTGCACCACGAGCTGATGCTCCTCCCGTTCCTTTGCGCTGGACATCATTCGCGCCGCTTCACCGTGCGCAGTGGACCCAGCAAGCGCTTCGCTCAAGACGGAGGGACCGCGCCTCGAAATCAGAAGCTCGGGAGTTGCTCCGAGGAAGGTGGCGTTTTCGCGCCACAAGGCGAAACGCGTACAGCCTGGGAATCGCTGCTCTAGCCGTTTCAGCACGTCGAGCGAACCTGCGCCCGTGCCCAGCTCGACGACGCAATGCCGCGCCGCAACGACCTTTTCGAACATGCCATCCCGAATTTTGCGCCTGATTTGCTCGACCTGTCGGGACCAAGTTCCGCGGTCGGCTTCCTCGATGCGACGTGCCGAGACCGGCGATGGAATCACTCCGATCGGACGCTCCAAGCTGCCCCATATGGTGTCGAAGACGTCGAGGACGGCTTCGACCTCGTACCGGCTGGACTCGTTCGCGGCGAAAGACAGCCATGCGCGGTCATTCACGTGATAGGTCCACTTGGGCAGCAACAGAAACCCATCGCCAAAGCCATCCCAGGGCGGCGCGGTCGCCGTGCCGGGAGCAAACGAAGCACCGCCGAATACGCGCGGCGAGGGGCCTGCAGCATCGGCCACGTGGTTGGCTCGTTCGAAGAACTGCATCAGGGCGGTCGCATCGGTCGGAAGCATCTTGGCAACGCCAAGACCCGAGCATGCCGCGCTTTGCGGTGGATCCCACAAGAGGCTTGCCTCACTCGGAAATGCGCGAAGCAAAGCATCGGCGGGCGCGACCGGTGCCGGGACCGTCACGATGACCTGATCGGCATCGGCGTTCCACGTGCGTAGCGCGCGGTCCAAGAACGCGCGCGATGTCTCTCGGCTGGGCAGCCCTTCGAACGCAAAAGCGGCGCCTTGAGATCTCACGATGAGGCCTCCCTCGGCTCGGCGACGAACAACGTGCAGGCTCCGAAGGTCAGCGGCTTCACTTCGAGTACGTGCAAGCCACAAGCTCCCATCAGATCCGCAAATTCGCGGGCCGGAGGAAAGGCGGCGATCGACTCCTGAAGGTAACGGTACTCGCGCGAGCCCGACAACATGCCTCCGAGCCGTGGAATGACCTTGCGCACATGGAAGCGCGCGAGGGGGCTCAACCACCCGACGCTGGGCTCGCCGAGCTCCAGCACCGCGACACGGCCTCCGGGCTTCGTCACCCGGGCCATCTCCGAAAGTGCGGCCTCGCGATCCGGAACGTTTCTAATACCGAACGCCATGCAGCAGCCATCGAACGAATTGTCTTCGTACGGAAGCGCCTGTGCGTCGCCCCTCTCCAGCCGTACCCGCCCGGTCAGACCGGCACGCTCGACCTTTTCGGCGCCAACCTCCAGCATCCGATTTGAAGGGTCGCTACCGATGACCTCGGCATCGGGATGCAGGCGGGCAATCATGAGTGCGAGGTCCCCAGTCCCGGTCGCCAAGTCGACAACCCGTGCGTGCGAGGGAAGCGCCATGGCCGCGACGGTTTTGCGACGCCAGGACTGGTCGATGCCCATCGACATCAGTCGATTAAGCAAGTCGTAACGACCGGCGATCTCGTCGAACATGGCCCCCGATCCGGGTTGGGGCGTCCTCTGGTGGATGGCTCCGCTCACGGACCACCTCGCTCGACTTTTTGCGCATGAAGACGCGCGTTTTCCAGAACCTCTTCCTTGCGCGAGTGAAGCCGCATGTGGCCGCGCTGAATTCCTTCGCCAGCCAGCGCGCGAAGCGCGGCGAGGTTGGACGCCATTCCGGCGGCGCCCATCACCACCGCAAGCTCGCCCGCGTCCTTGACGCCCATCAGCTCGAATCCGGCGCGCACCCCACGATGGACCCGGGTCGAGCCGCCGACGGTTCCGACGGCCATCGGCATTTCGAGCACGCCGTGGATTCCGCTTTCGGTACGCCGCCAGACGATCAGTGGCTTGTAGATGCCCGATAGCGACGCAAACGCGTGGGCGCCTGCCTCGATGGAGCGCCAGTCCTGGCCCATGGCGAGTGCCACCGCATCGACGCCATTCATGACGCCCTTGTTGTGGGTAACCGCACGGAACGGATCGAGCTCGGCAAATCGGCTCGCTTTGACGATGCCGTCGGCAAGCTCGGGTCCCCCGAGCGCATCGACACTGACGTCGCAACGCACGAAGACCCGACGTCGCAGCGGAAGGTTGCTCAGAATTCGGAGCCCCACGCTGCCGCCAGTGAGCTTGTGCATGTGCGGGGCCACTGCCTCTGCCACCGCATCGACGACATTGGCGCCCATGGCGTCTCCGACGTCGACGTACAGGTGCACGACCAGCACGCCGTGTTCGTCGTCGAGCACACGTACGTCCATGTCCCGGCATCCACCACCGCGGCGCACCATGCCGGGGATCGCTCCGTCCGCGATCTCGAAAATCCGGTCTCGTTCGGCCTCGACCCGAGCTTTGGCCTCTTGGGGGTCCGGTACGTCGTCGAACTGAACCTGCGTGGTCATGATCGGCGCGCTGGCTTCCCCAAAGAAGCCACCGGTCATTCGCACCTGCCTCGCTGCATTCGAAGCAGCGGCCACCACCGAGGGCTCCTCGACGGCCATGGGGACTAGCACGTCCGTGTTGTTCACACGGAAATTCAGCGCGATCGACAGGGGCAAGCCGTGCACCCCGATCACGTTCTCACTCATCCGGTCCGCGATATCGAGGGTGAGTTGCCCGCCCTCCATCAAGTGCCGCACCGACTCCTCGGAGAGCAGACCCGTTTCGATCATCACGCGTAGCCGGTTTGTAACGTGCTCACGATAAAAGCCCGGGATTCGGCTAGTCACGGCTGGTGGTTGCTTCGACATCAATGCCTCTCTTGGTTACTCGCTAGGACTCCCGGTGAACGGTGGCCCGTGCCACCGTGAAAAGTGCGTCTCGCGCGCGGCCATCAGGAAGATCCCGCAGGGCCTGGCATGCCGTTTCGGCTTCGCGGATGGCGACCTCCCTCGTCCACTCGAGGGCCCCCGTCTGATGGAGCGCAGACAGCAAGCGCGACTTGGTGCTCTCGGCCAGGTCGTCATCGGGGCTCGTCACCAACTCCTCGACGATGGGTCGCAACGACGGATCTCGCTCGAGGGCCACGATGACCGGATGAGTCATTTTACCCTCCCGTAGATCGGTGAAAGGCGATTTGCCGATCGTCGAGCTGTCGCCGGCGTAGTCGAGATGGTCGTCGATCAGCTGGAATGCGACGCCCAAGTGAAGCCCGTATTGCTCGAGCGCCTCACAGGCGTCCGCGTCGAGGTCCCCTGCGCGCGCCCCGGCGAACATCGCCCAGCGAAACAGGGCGGCGGTCTTGCCCTCGACCACCTGCATGTAGGTGCGCATCCGGGCGTCGACCCGGCCGCGATTCTCGAGCTGAATGGCCTCGGCGAAGATCATCTCATCGATGATGTCGAGCAACCGAACCAGAACGTCCGGCATGTCGGCCGCGCGAACTCGCCTCAGAGCATCCACCAACAACCAATCACCCGCGAAGATCGAGGCCGCGTTCCCGTAGAGCGTGCGTGCCGCGGGTGCGCCGCGCCGCTGATCGCCGGCGTCCACCACGTCGTCATGCAGCAGCGTGGCGCAATGCACCAACTCGACGGCCACTCCGAACTCGCGCGTCTTGTCGTCGAGACCGCGTCCAAGCCGTGATGCCAGCACCACGCACATGGGCCGCAAACGCTTGCCGGCGATTTCGAGCAGGTGATGGGCGCTCCTATGCACGACGCTTTCGCCGACCGGAAGACTCTGAATGCCTTCCTCCAGAGAGGACATGTCCCACTTCACCAGCTCGGCGAGGTCGGCCAAATGCGCCGACAGCTCGCCAAGGCCCTGCGAGTCGCAGACGGCTCTCAGGCTCGTGAGCACATCCGAGGAGGCGTCGCTCCGAACAGCGGCTATCAGAGACATGGTGCGCCCCCGTTGCGTTTCCCCTCGTTCATAGGTCGTCTTCTTCTGCGGAACGCAGCTCGCTGGGGTTGATCGCTCGGCCCGCGACGAGCAAGCCTACGAGCCGCTCGCCCGCCCTTGATAGCGCACTCAGCCGGGAAAGTCGCTTGCGCATGAACTCGATCCGGCGGCGTTCAGCGCCGCCCAGACGGCCACGCACCTCATCCAGATACTGCTGGGCCTCGCTGAGCGCTTCGTTCGCCTCCCGGATGAGAGTGAGCTCGCGGCGCTCATAGACCCGCCGTAGAAGCTTCCAAATACTGGTTTCCGCTTCGTAAAAGTCTTTCCGTTCCCCCGGGCGCCAGGTCTTTCGAACCGCGCCCCAACGCACCAGATCCCCGAGCGAAAGGCTGACCGCACTGCTGCTCAGCCGTAGGGTCTCCGACAGATCGGCAGTCGTCAGCGGATCGGGGGACAGATACAGGACGGTCCAAAGCCGTCCCATGTGACGGCGAAAGCCCCAGAACTCCATCAGCCTGCCGATGGCATCCGCAGCTTGCAGCTCGGCATGACGCCACAAGGCCTCGAGATCATTGGGCTCTTGCTGTTTTGCGGCGGCGGTGGACACGCGGGCGACTCAGTTCCTTCAAATTTTCTTGAACAGTCGTAGGGCTGCGGCAGCCCTGCGTCAAGCAAGTCACCGTCACCGCAACGGCAGAGCGGGGGTGCTAGACTCGCGGACCCCATGAGCGCCAAGTTGAACAAATACAGCAGCCGAATCACCCAACCCCCGTCGCAGGGGGCATCACAGGCGATGTTGCACGCGACGGGCCTCACCCGCACCGACATGGACAAAGCGCAGGTCGGTATCTCGGCGGTTTGGTACGAGGGCAATAGCTGCAACATGCATCTGAACGAGCTAGCGGCCGTCGCCAAGCAGGGCGTGGTGGACGCCGGGCTCATCGGCATGCGTTTCAACACGATCGGCGTCTCCGACGGGATCTCGATGGGTACCGAGGGCATGAGCTACTCGCTTCAGTCGCGTGACTTGATCGCCGACTCGATTGAAACGGTGATGAGCGCGCAATGGTACGACGCGAACATCTCGATTCCCGGCTGCGACAAGAACATGCCCGGCTGCATGATCGCGATCGGCCGGCTCAATCGCCCAGCGCTCATGATCTACGGTGGAACGATCCGAGCGGGCCGGGGACGGGATGGCGAGAAGCTCGACGTGGTTTCGGCCTTTCAGTCCTACGGCCAGTTGCTTGCGCACACGATCGATGAGAGCAAACGGCTCGACATCATCGAGAACGCATGTCCGGGCGCTGGCGCGTGCGGTGGCATGTACACCGCCAATACGATGGCGTCTGCCATCGAAGCCATGGGCATGTCTCTTCCCTACAGCTCTTCGACGCCCGCGGAGGATCCCGAAAAGCGTGAGGAGTGTCTGCGGGCAGGTCGCGCCATGCGTCTGCTGCTCGAAAAGGACATCAAGCCGCGAGACATCATGACCCGCAAAGCTTTCGAAAACGCCATGGTGACCGTCATGGCGCTCGGCGGCTCGACCAACGCCGTCTTGCACCTGATCGCCATGGCGCGCGCCGTCGAGGTTCCTCTTTCGATAGACGACTTCCAAGCGATCAGCGATCGAGTGCCGCTCTTGGCCGACCTCAAACCGAGCGGCCAATACGTCATGGAGGACCTCCACGATGTCGGCGGCACGCCTGCGGTGCTGCGACGCTTGCTGGAGCACGGCGCTCTTCACGGCGATTGCCTCACCGTCACAGGCAAGACATTGGCGGAGAATCTCGCAGGGCTATCCGACCTCGCCAAAGGCCAGCGGGTCATCCGTCCCTGGGACGACCCAATCAAGAAGACGGGCCACCTCACGATCTTGCGCGGTAGCCTCGCGCCCCAGGGCGCCGTTGCGAAAATCACCGGCAAAGAGGGTCTGTACTTTCAGGGACCAGCCAAGGTCTTCGACAGCGAAGAAGAGATGCTCGCCGCGATGGAGCGTGGCGAGATCGACAAGGGACATGTGGTGGTGATTCGGTACGAGGGACCGAAAGGTGGACCAGGCATGCCGGAAATGCTTTCGCCGACGTCAGTCATCATGGGCGCCGGGCTTGGTAAAGACGTCGCGTTGATCACCGATGGCCGGTTCTCGGGTGGATCGCATGGGTTCATCATCGGCCACATCACCCCCGAGGCGCAGGAAGGCGGACCCATCGCCCTCGTGCGCGATGGCGACATCATCACGATCGATGCGCAGCAGCGATCGATCGATATCGGCCTGGGCGAGGCAGAGCTCTCAAAACGCCACGCTTCATGGAACGCCCCCCCGCTCAAGGCGCGGCGTGGCACGCTTTACAAATACATCAAAAATGTGAAGCCAGCCTCTGAAGGCTGCGTGACCGACGAATGATCACCGCTCCGCTCACCGTGCCGCACTGACCATTCATGGTGATGCACGCACCGTTGAGCCGTTTTCTCAAGCAATTCGAGGGGTCAACCCTACATTGGAACCAAGGGGCAAGCGAGGGCTAGCCACCGAGGAGCCACCAATGTACCTCAACAAGCGGGGCCTCCGGGAGATCAGGAGCGTTCTTTTCAAACAGCCCACCGCGGGCCGCCTGGTGACCACCGCGTGGATCGCCCCGATCTACCTGGGTCTTCGCCAAACGGCGGTCGCATTCCAGGCCCTCGACGAGATCGTCTGTCCCGAATACCGCGAGCAGGAGGTCCGGAGGCCGGTCTTCGTCTTCGCGAATCCTCGAAGCGGGACAACCCTCACCCACCGCCTGCTCAGCATGGACGAGGATGTCTTCACCACGGTGAAGCTCTACCAGACGATCTTTCCTTCCATCACTGCCACCCGGACCTTCAAGCGGCTGATCGAGCTGTCGGAGGGGCGGGCCGGTTCGTTGTTGCGTCGGGCATACGACTTTTTCAACGGCCCCCTCGAGAGCCGTTGGCAGGACGTGCACGCGCTCAGCCTCGCTCAGCCCGAGGAGGACGTGTGCACTCTTTTATGGAGCCTCACCTCGCCCGCGTCCGGGCTGCTGTTTCCCTTCATGGAAGACATGCCGAGCCAAACCTGGATCGACCGGCAACCCTCCGAAGAACGGCGCGCGTTCATGGATTGCTATGAAGATACGATCAAGCGGCACGTGTTCGAGGCAGGCGGGAAGCGCTTCCTGAACAAGAATGTGTTCTTCTCGACGCGCGTGCGGGCAGTCCACGAGCGCTTTCCCGATGCCGTATTCGTCTATCTCGTTCGCAACCCAAACGACTGCCTTCCGTCCTTCCTCAACATGTTCTATCGGGCTTGGAAAGCCCATTCGCCGAGCATTCGGCCGGACGGCGAGGAGATCCAGGCGCTCAAACGGCTGGGCTACGATTACTACCGCTACGCCCTCGAATGCCGCAAAGAGATTCCTGCGAACCAGTTCATCACCATCCGCTACGAAGATCTGGTCGCTGATCCCAAGAAAACCGTCCTCGGGCTCTACCAGCGGCTGGGCATGCCGGTGAGCAACACCTTTGCGGCCAAACTCGATCAGGCGATGATTTCGCAGCGAGACTACGAGAGCGCCCGGACAGTCGAGCTCGATTTCTTCGGCGTCACCCCGGCAGAGGTCCGTCGAGAGCTCTGGGAGGTGTTCGAAGAGTTCGGCTACGACACCTCTGGGCCAGCCGACTACGCTGAAGCAGCGGAGTAGCGTTGCGCCTTGTCCGGCTAGTGGTCTAGTTCCGAGTAACGGTCTCGACGCAGCGTTGTACAGTGGGCTCCGAGGAGACCCTATGACGACCGAAGCGAAACGATTCGAGTTTACGGGGAGTGACGGACAGACCCTGTCGGCACGGATCCATCTGCCCGCGACGGAGCCGACGGCATGGGCCGTGTTCGCCCACTGCTTCACGTGCTCCAAGAGCAGCAGGGCGGCGCGCTACATCAGCTCGGCCCTGGCCGAGCGGGGCATCGCCACGTTGCGGTTTGATTTCACGGGGCTTGGCGAGAGTGAAGGAGAGTTCGGCACGACGACTTTCTCTCACCACGTAGCCGATATCGTCGCCGCGGCGAACGCGCTTCGCGAAGCCTACCGCGCACCCGCGTTGCTCGTCGGGCACAGCTTCGGAGGATCTGCCGTGCTCGGCGCTGCCAAAGAGATTCCAGAAGCGGTCGGCGTAGCTACGATTGGCGCCCCGTTTGATCCGGAGCACGTGGCACAGCTGTTTGGAGCATCGCTCGACGAGATCGAAGCGACGGGGGAAGCGGTGGTCGATCTGGGAGGACGGACTTTCAGAATCCGGAAGGAATTCATCGATGATCTCCGCAACCAATGCAACGCCGAGAAAATCGGCGATCTCGACAAGGCCCTCGTCTTGTTTCATTCGCCGCAGGACCACATCGTCGGCATCGAAAATGCGCGCCTCATTTACCAGGCTGCTCGGCATCCCAAGAGCTTCGTCTCCTTGGACGGCGCAGATCACTTGTTGAGTCGCCGGAGCGACGGGCGGTACGTTGCCGACGTGCTCGCGGCATGGGTCAGCCGCTACTTGCCCGAGCAGCCCGAGCGCGAGGTGCTCGAGGAAGCGCCCGAAGGCGAGGTGGTGGTCGAGGGAAAGACCAGCAGCTTCCTTCAGAGAATCCAAGCCAGGAATCACGTTTTTTCGTCCGACGAGCCCATCGACAAGGGAGGTAGCAATCTCGGTCCCAACCCCTATGACCTCCTCTTGGCGAGCCTCGGCGCCTGCACGTCCATGACCCTCAAACTGTACGCCGGCCGCAAGCAATGGCCTCTCGAAGCCGTGCGAGTCACGCTCCGGCATGGGCGGATTCACGCGGAGGACTGCTCCGATTGTGAGGGGAAGGCCGGAATGATCGACGTCATCGACAAGGGGCTCGAGCTGGAGGGCGACCTCGACGATGAACAGCGCGAACGGCTTCTCGAGATCTCCGCCCGCTGCCCCGTCCACCGAACACTCATCAACGAAATCAAGATCCGGTCGGAGCTGACTTGAGCACGCTTGCTTCGCTCGACAACCTGTCTTTGGCGCTCGGAGGAGAGAAGCTCTTCGATGGGCTGTCACTCCAAGTTCACCAGGGTGATCACATTGGGCTCGTAGGGCCCAATGGCTCTGGCAAATCGAGCCTGCTGCGCCTACTCGCGGGCTCGATCGAGCCCGACGCCGGTGCCGTGCGCAAGGTTCCCGGCGTCCGTGTCGGCTTTCTTCCTCAGGAGATCGAATCGTTCCCCGATCAACGCCTGTTTCGTTTCGTCTACGACAGCGTTCCAGATAGGCCCGAGCTCGATCGAGCGTTGGCCGCGGCGGAAGCACAGCTTTCAGAGCTCGAGCTCGCCGGCAAGGCCAGCGAGGAAGATCTCGTTGCTGCGGCAAGCGAGGTGGCGACTTTGCACGAGCGAATGTCCGCGCTCGATGCACGCTTTTCGGAGCACGAAGCCAAGCGCATTCTCCACGGCCTCGGCTTTTCGCAAACCGACCACGACCGCCCGCTTTCCGAGCTGAGCGGCGGCTGGAAGATGCGCGCAGTCTTGGCGTCGCTTCTATTCCAGAAGCCCGAGCTTCTGCTTCTCGACGAGCCTACCAACCACCTCGACATGCCCTCGGTCGCCTGGTTTTCGAGGTTCCTGAGCAACTACAGCCATTGCTTCTTTCTAGTTTCGCACGATCGGGAGTTCCTCAACGAGCAAATCAACCGTGTCGTGAGCTTCGAACCGGAGGGGGTTCGCACATCTCGAGGCAACTACGAGCAATATCTCGCTCAGCGCGAGGAGGAGCGCCAAGTTCTCGAAAACCGCGCCAAGAACATCGAACGCGAAAAGGCTCATCTCGAGCAATTCGTCAGGCGCTTTCGAGCCAAAGCAAGCAAAGCAGCGCAGGTTCAAAGCCGTGTTCGCAAGCTCGAAAAGATGGAGACGGTCGAGCTCTACCGTTCGGCGCGCCAGGCGCGTTTCTCGTTTCCAGCAACGGAGCGCGGCCCTCGAATTCCGATGCGCGTCGACGACCTGTGCAAAGCCTTCGGAACACACGTCGTGCTGGACGGTGTTTCTCTGTCGGTCGAGCGAGGCGATCGGATTGCAATCGTCGGCCCAAATGGAGCCGGCAAGACCACCCTGCTCAAGATCCTGGCCGGGGAAATCGAGCCTTCGAGCGGACGGGTTCATCTTCCCGGGCGCTCGGACGTCCGTTACTTCGCCCAACACCACGCGGAGGATTTGCGCCTGGACCGCACGGTCTTGCAGGAAGTGACCTACGCCAGCGACGGCTCGAGCGCCGAGCGCGTCCGCGCCGTGCTCGGCGCTCTTCTCTTCGGCGATCTGGGCGTCGACAAGCTCGTGTCCGTGCTCTCGGGTGGTGAGAGAGCGCGCGTGGCACTCGCCAAGATCCTGGTTCGCCCGGGCAACGTGCTGCTCATGGACGAGCCGACGAACCACCTCGATCTGCAGACCACCGAAGCACTCACCGATGCCCTTCAAACCTACGATGGCACCCTACTGTTCGTGAGCCACAACCGGGCTTTCATTCGTAGGCTCGCCACCAAGCTCTGGGTCGTGCACGACGGACAGGTCGAAGCATACGCGGGCACGCTCGACGACTACCTTTGGTCTTGTCAGGATCGCGAAATCACACCGGCCACCGAGACCGCAATTCGTCCCGCCACCCAGAAGAAGAGCCGCCAAGCGCGCAAGGAGGAGCGCCGCAAGGCGGCGGAGCTTCGTGCCCTGCAAAGCCAACAGCTCAAGCCTCTCGAAGCCAAGGTCCGTCATCTCGAGCAAACCATCACCGAGTTGGAGCAAACCATCGCAGCGCACCACGAGGAGCTGAGCAATCCCACCGTATACGACGACGCACAGCGCCGCGACGCGTTGCTACGCGAGGCAAGCGAGTCCCAGACCGCACTCGAACGATCCCTCGAGCAGTGGACGGAGGCCCACGAAAAGCTCGAAGCAGCGCGCGCGGAGCTTGGGGTGGAGCAGAGCGAGGAACGCTGACGCTGGCGCTGACGCTGGCGCTGTTTTGTCCTCGCTTGTCCTTGGTTTGGGATTTGGCCGCACGGGGTGAGGCCAAATCCCAAACCAAGGAGTCGCTCATGGAAAAGAAAATCAACGTGTACGAACGCGCTCGGCAGGTGGTGCGCGAGCTCGGGCCCGTGCTGCGGGTGATTCGCACGCACGACAAATCCCTTGCCGAGCAGCTTCGGCGGGCGGCGCAAAGTGTAGTGCTCAATATCGCCGAAGCGCGTGGCAACGATGCGGGCAATGCGCGGGCCCGGTTCGCCACGGCCTGTGGGTCCGCGAAGGAAGTCCGGGCGGCCCTTCACGTCGCCACGGACTGGGGCTATCTCGAGATGAGCACGGCGGCCCACCTCGTGCACCGGCTCGACACCGTCTGCGCCATCACCTGGTGCCTAGGGCACCGTGCTTCTCGTACGGAGAGGCGCGGCGGAACGCGATGCGGGGATGGGGCGACGTAGCGAGTGCCAATCGGCATGCGAGCTACCCCCTCCGATTGGACGCGAGCTCCGAGGCGAGGCTTGCGTGGCCCGAGCCCGCAAGTCCATCCGGCCACCTTTGCAAGCCGAGCCGTTCGACCCATCCCCGTGTCGCGTTCCGCCGCGCCGCAGGCGCTCGCGAACTGAGCCCTTGCCGTCCCGGCGTCATTCCCATCCGCCTCGGCGATGTTCAGGACGACGCTGGTCATCGCGCGATGCATCTGGTCGAAGAGCGCCTTGTCGCGCTTACAGACGATGGGCATGAGCTGCCGAAGCCCACCCGCAGCCTCGAGCGCCCGTTGCTGAATGATGAGTCCCATGACAAGGCCGCTGCCCCTGTCGCTGAGCGCTGGCGCTGGCGCGGTCCCCGGCGCTGTCGCTTTCGCCGGACGACGTAAGCATGTGGACGCGGAGAATGGACCCTTCCTCCCCACCCCGCCGCCCCCACGCGAACGCCTAACCCGACCCGTCCCCCGAAACCGCGTGTCGCGTTTTTCCGAGCCCGTCCTCACGCCGCGGCGTAGCGCTGACGCTGGCGCCGACCCTGTCACTGTCACGTCCATATCCCACTCACTCTTCCCATTTCACCGCAAGGCTGCGATAACGGACTGGACATGGGCGCGGCGGTGGAAAAGACGCTTCACGAGCTGGGCAATGGGATCTTCGCCTACACCCAGCTTCCCGGATCCTGGGGCTGGAGCAACTCGGGTTTGATCACCGACGGTGGGCAAAGCCTGTTGGTCGACACGTTGTTTGACGAAAGAATCACCGCGGAGATGCTGGCCACCATGCGGCGCGCGACCCCCGCTGCAGAGCAGATCGAGGTGGTGGTCAACACCCATGGCAATGGCGATCATTGCTACGGCAACTCCTTGGTGGCCGATGCCGAGATCATCGGAACCGTCGGATGCATCGAAGACCTGCGTGAGGCGCCTGCAAGCCGCAATCGACTGCTCATGCGCGCCGCAAAGGCCGTACGGATGCTCGGGCCGGGCGCGCGTGTGCTTGGGCGGGCGCTGCAGAGCATCGGCATCGACAAGCTGGCCGTTCTCGCCGAAGCAGGCGAGCTGGCGCTGCCCCTGTTCGGCGACTTCGACTTCTCGTGCGACACGGTCTTGCCCAACCGAACGTTCCAGGGCGATCTCGAGCTTCGCGTGGGAGACAAGACAGTCGTGCTCATCGAGCTGGGGCCTGCGCACACGCGAGGAGATGCCGTCGTCTGGGTGCCGGACGACAAGATACTCTTCACGGGAGACATCTTGTTCAAAGACGCACATCCGATCATCTGGGAGGGACCCGTGTCGAACTGGATCACCGGGCTCTACCGGCTGCTCGAGATGGACGTCGAAACCCTCGTTCCCGGGCATGGTCCCTTGGCGGACCAGTCTGGGCTCCGCGAGATGTTGCACTATCTCGAGGTCCTGAGCGGAGAGGCCCGCAAGCGATACGATGCCGGGATGCCAGTCGAAGAAGCCGTGATCGACATCCAGCTGTCCGAGTTCGACCGTTGGCTCGACAGCGAGCGTGTCTACGTGAACGTCGATACGCTCTACCGCGACTTCAGCGGGGACACGAGCTCACGCGATGTCCTAGCCTTGTTCGCAGGCATGTCACGCACGCGGAAGCGTTTGAGAGCCCGCGCTTGATCCCACGACGCGAGCCTCGATTGCCACCATCACGCGGGTGCCAAAAAGCGCGGGAAGATAAACGCAGCGAAGATGCTACAACGCCATAGTCATGAATAGGCCGCTACGTATCACGCTAATCACTGTTGGCGCGCTCGTCGTCCTCTTTGTCATCGCCCTCGCAGTCGTGCCTGTGCTGTTCAAGGACCGGATCGTTGCGCTCGTTCGTTCGGAGCTGAACGAGCGTGTCGATGCCACCATCGACTTCGATGACGTGGACCTGACGCTGCTCTCCACCTTCCCGAATCTGACCATCCAGGTCTCGAACCTCACGATCACTGGAAAGGAGGAGTTCGAAGGCACGCAGCTGCTCTCCGCGCGATCGATCGGCGCGGGAATCGGCCTCTTCACGCTGATTGCCGAGGACACCATCGAGATTGAATCCGTCAATATTGATGAGCCGAACGTTCACGTCGTCATCACGGATCAGGGCGCTGCGAACTACGACATTTTACCAGAGACCCCAACCACGGAGGCGCCCGCCGAAGATCTGGCCTTCGAGATCAAGCGTTATCGAATCGACGATGGAGCGCTGTCGTACGAAGCGCCTGGAGTACGGGTGACAGTCGACGGGCTCAGCCACCACGGCCGACTACGAGTCGCAGGGTCGGTCGAAAATCTGTCTTCGGAAACGAAAATCGAAGCGCTCACGACGAATGTGGGCGGCATCAACTATCTGAAGAAGGCCAGGGCGAGCCTCGATCTCGAGGTAACCGTGCAGAGCGAGCAAGAGAGTCTCACCCTCGATCGCATACGGCTAGCGATTAACGAGCTTGCCCTCGGAGGGTCTGGATCGATCGCCTGGGGCGGCGAGGGGATCGCGCTCGACGTGAAGGCGGCATCCGAGCAAGGGCTGCCGGTCAAGGCTTTGATTTCGGCGGTCCCAAATGCGTATGCCGCGGACTTCAAAGGTATGAAGACCAGTGGGTCGTTCGCCATCGAGGCACAGGTCAAGGGACAGCTCGGGCCTGAAGATGACGACATCCCCTCCTTCTCGGTGAAGGCGCGTGTTCGCAATGGCAGCCTCAAGTATCCCGATCTGCCTCTTGCGATCAGCGACCTGGAGCTCGATGCCGCCGCCGATCACCCCGGGGGCAACCTGGACAAGCTCACCGTCGACGTCTCCAAGTACTCCATCGCCGCAGGGCAAAGCCGCGCGGCCGGCCATTTGCGGGTCTCGCGGCCGCTTTCGCAGCCCAACATCGATCTCGTCCTCGACGGCCGTTTCGACCTCGCCGAGATCGCCAAAGCCTACCCCATCCCCGATGTCCAAGGGCTGGCGGGCGTCATCGCGGCGAACATCGACCTGAGCGCCAAGGGACAGCAGATCGCCAAGCTGACGGGCACGATCGACGCCAAAGACGTGAAGTATCAAGCGTCCGGGGCGCCTGAGGTTCGCATTTCTACCGCGCGTGTGTCGCTTTCCCCGGAGAATACGAAGATCGAGCAGCTGCACGCCGAGGTGGGAACCAGCGACGTCAACCTTCGGGGATTGGCTTCTCCCTTGACCACATTCCTCGCTGACGACCAGAAGGTGACCGCAAGCGCCTGGCTTGAGTCGAAGCGCTTGCGCGTCGAGGACTTCTTAGGGGAGCAGCCGCCGAAAGAAAACGAAGGGAACGTCGCGCAATCCGGCTTCGTCCTGCCTGACAACCTGGATGCGAAGCTCGACTTCGACGTCGATACCCTGACCTATGGCGATCTCGAGCTCAGAAATTTCAAGGGCACGGGGCGGGTCCGCAACCGCAAGCTGCTCCTCGATGGAGTCCGAGCCAATGCGCTCGGGGGCACGATGAGGCTCGACGGCACGCTCACCACCAAGCCCAACGCACCGGCAGCGTTCGACATGAAATACGCGGTGGATAAGGCCAGCTTCGCGAAAGCATTCGACGCCCTACCGTCCATGCGGGCCTACGCCCCAATCGCACGGTTTCTAGACGGACGCTTCTCGACGGAGCTCCATGCGGACGGAACGCTCGGTGATGATTTGGCACCAAAGCTCGATTCCATCGACGCAAGCGGGTTGGTGGCAGCGGTGCAGAGCAAGCTGAGCGGCGACTTCAAGCCGCTCCAGGAGCTGGCCAGCGCGGTGCCGGCAATCCCGCGGCCGTTGGATATCGCGAGCTTCAAAACGCGTTTCGCGATCGAGAACGGGGCGGTGGAGTTGAAGCCGTTCACCGTCTCGACCAAGGGGCTGACGATGCTGGTCAGCGGGCGGCACGGCCTCGACCAAGACATGAAGTATCAGGTGTCGACCGACGTGCCGATCGATACCCTCACGTCGAAGTTAGCCGCCGAGGTGCGCGGCATGGGAATCGACTTGTCCAAAGCCCAAACAGTCGGCGTTCAGGCCATCTTGACCGGTTCGATCACATCCCCACGCGTGTCCGTGAAGGTGGACACGAGCGCGCTTCGAAACGCAGCGGCGGACGCGTTGTCCGCCAAGCTCGAAGAGCAACGGGCCCGCGCCATGGAAGAAGCCAAAGCGCAGGCGGATCGTCTGGTCGCCGAAGCCGAAAAACAGGCAAATCGAATTCGCGATGAAGCCAAGCGCGCCGTCGAGAAGCTGCGCAAGGAAGGCTATGCGCGCGCCGATCAGATCGAACGGGAAGCAAAGGGCAATCCTCTCAAGGAGATCGCGGCAAAGGAAGCCGCCAAGCAGGTTCGTCGCGAAACGGACAAGCGGACCGGCCAGCTCATCGCTGAAGCCGACAAAAAGGCGGACCAGGTGGTCGCCGAAGCCAAAGACCGCGCCTCGGAGTTGGTTGCCGCGGCACAACGCAAGAGCGAGCAGGGAACCGGGGCAGTCGAAGGACAAACCACCGACCGAATTCGCTAAGCGGCCCGATCCCAATGGCGCCACGGGGGCGCGGGCTTTACGTCAGCCTCATGCCGCCCGCGCCGGAAGCAGCTCGATGACCGGTCCGTGGCAAAGCGTATGCATGGCGCCGTGATAGAGGCCCAGCGACTCGTACACAGCCGCGGTGATGTTCACGGTTCGGAGCTGCCCCCCAAGCGAAAGCGGGAAACCGTTGTGCACATGGGCTGCGGAGAGCTTGATCTCCGGATTGGCCCAACCGCCAGCGCCCCCAAGGCCGAAGTGCCCAAACGCTCGGGGCACGTCCATCAGCAGGGCGTCGGCACGATGGTAGCCGAGTCGCCAATGCAACGGATAGAGCACCACTTTGTCGGGGCGCTTCATCTGGACCCGGGAAGCACGGGCCACGATGTCCTGGTTCACCAAGCGTACGCCGTCGAGCTCTCCACCGAGCGATAGCATGGCGTACATCTTGGCAAGGGAGCGAGCGGTACAGACGCCGTTCATCGCAGGCAGACAAGCCTTCCAAAACGACGGATGGGTAAACAGCTCGGTCATGTTGGAAGGTGTGAGCCCTCGACGAACGAGGCTGCGAAGCGGTCCCTTGGGCATCCACGAGGGAGCGGCGTACGACGCGGGAAGCGGCTCGGCGTCCCTTCGACGGAGGACAGGCAGGCCGACCAGATCGGTGAGCCGCTCCATCTGCTGATCGGCCTCCCCAATGTACATTCCATCGAGATCGAGCGGCTCGACGATGCGGGCTTGGACGAACTCCGGGAAGGTCATGCCGGACACGCGACGAACGAGCTCGCCGACCAGCCATCCGAAGGTCACCGCATGATAGCCATTGGCCGTACCGGGGCGAAAGTCGAGTTTGGCCTCTGCGACGCGACGCACGATGCGATCCCAGTCGAGGATGTCGGTGAGTTGATCGACCAGTGGCACCGTCTTGTGCAAACCCGCCTGGTGGGCCAGCACCTGCCGGACAGTGATGGCATCCTTGCCCTTGCATCCAAACTCGGGCCAATAGTAGGCGACCGGCGCGTCGTAATCGATCGCGCCGTCCGACGCGAGGATGTGGACTGCCGTAGCCGCCACGCCCTTGGTGCCCGAGAAGCAAATCGACATGGTATCGCGGTCCCAGCTAGTGCCATCGTGCCGTGCCTGACCGGCCCATATGTCGACGACACATCGACCATCCAAGAAGACCGACACCGCACCACCACCACCGAACCGCGCAACCTGCTTTCGAAGAACATTCGCAACGGGCTCGAAGCGAGACTCGTACGCACCCTGGATCTCGACGTCCATCGCCCAAACTTGGGGTCGTTGACGCGGCGTGTAAACATTTTGGCGCGCACCTCAGACGCGATCACGCAACTGTCCGAACTCCATCCGAAATCTGCTTGTCACTTGGTAAAGCAAACAGCGTCCGAAGAGGCTCCTGTGCTTGCCGCGCACGAACCAGTTCTCTAAGGCTTGTGCATGCCACGCTTCTTGGTATGGCTCTGCCTCGTTCCAGCGCTCGCGCTCGGATGCCGCGCCACGGATGAAAGTGCGTCGCCAGCCAAGCCCGATCCCGCCACATCGAGTGCGCTCGAGCCCCCGAGCCCCGCCCAGTTTGCGGAGGACCATCCGACGTTCGACACCTATTGGTATCAAGGAGTCGCCGAGCTCACCCGCTACGACCTGCAACAGGCACGCTATGGCAACGAGTATCGGGGCGACGCTGTGCTGGTGTTCGTCACCGAGGACTTCTTGCCGAAGTTGCAGGTAAAGCAGGAGCATGGCGACTCACCAGACGCAATCTCGATTCTCAAGCTGAACGCCTATCGCAGGTTCTACACGGGCATCTATCCGTACACTCTGATGACGTCTTCCTATACGCCGGTGCGTCCCCCTGGTTCGGCCACGCTGAAGGTGAGCAACACGGTGCAGGAGTGGTGCGGGCAAGTCTACAGTCAGATCAACCGGCGAAACGACGGCCTTCACGCGATCCTGCACTCGTACTTTCAAGACGATGCCGACCAGAAGATGCTCTTGCCCGACGCGCCCATGGAGGATGGAATCTGGGCGCAGATCCGTATCGATCCCTCCGCGATTCAAGTCGGAGAGCGAGAGATGATTCCAGGGCTTCATTACATAAGGCTTCGCCACAAGGCGCTTCGGGCTTATCCCGTCGAGGTGCTCCGAAGACCCCAGGCCAAAACGGAGCTGGTCGATCATCCGGTCACGGCGCTCGAGCTTCGCTACCCCGCTTTGGGTCGCACGTTGATCATCTACTATGAGCCGCGGTTTCCGCACGTGATCCAAGCCTGGGAGGAAAACGTAGGTCCCCAGCGCACCACCGCGGTACGTACCCATGCGATCCTGGACGACTATTGGCATCACAACGGGCCGAACGATGCTGCCTATCGCGATGCGTTGGGCCTGACTCAGTAGCGCAGACCCGAGGTGCTGGCTCATCGCGGGGCTTGTTCGTAAATCGTCACACCGCCTACCACCGTACGCTGTACGACGATGCTACGCAGGTCGAGGCCCTGCTTCAGAGGATCCCCCGAGAGAATCACGAGGTCCGCTTTCTTCCCCGGTTCGATCGAGCCAATCTCGTCTTCCATGCGGAGCTGCCAAGCAGCATCGGAAGTCATCGCCCGCAACGACTGCTCAGCGGAGATGCGCTCCTCGGGCCCGAGCAACATGCCACTCGACGTCTCGCGCGCGACCGGCGCCCAAAGCTGAAGCATCGAATCGATTGGCACGACCGGGGCGTCGAGATGGGTCGTAAATGGCAGGCCGAGCGCGAGGGCGCTGGCTGCCGGACTGATCCGCGCAGCACGCGCCGGTCCGAGAAAGACGTCGCGGTGCCGATCGCCCCAGTAATACACATGAGCACTGAAGAAGGTCGGGGTCACGCCAAGACGTTTCATTCGTTCGAGCTGATCGGGGCGTGACATCTGGGCGTGAACCAGAATGGGCCGGGCATCCTCAGCCGGGCAGGCCTCGAGCGCCGCCTCCCAAGCGTCGAGGAATTGGTCGATGGCCGCATCGCCATTGCCATGGACGGCAACTTGACGGCCGGCACAGTGAATCGTCTTCACCTCGGCGTTCATCGTGTCCGCATCGATGTTGGGATACCCCCGATAGTCCACGGAATGATCGCCCGGGTCGGCATACGGATCGCTCAAGAATCCCGTGTAGCCCTGGATCGATCCGTCCCCCACGAGCTTCACTGCGCCGATCCGCATCCGGTCGGTGGCGTACGCATCGAGATCCACCGTGCCCTCGATCGCCTGCAAGCCGAGCTCGTCTTGGGGCCACGCGACCAGTCGCTGCGGAATCAGCCCCAGCCTGGACGCCATGCCCATGCCCTGAATCTGCTCCAGCGTGGCGAGACCGTTTTGGACCGTCGTGAAGCCTTGCCGTGCATAGGCCGAGGCGGCCGTCCGGACGACGGCAACTTGCTGGAGCGCCGGCAGGTTCAACGCGTCGAGCACCAACGGGCGAGAGGCTGTCTCCAGCAAGAGACCGGTGGGCTCGCCGGCTTCGTCCCTGCGGATCTCTCCTCCCGCCGGGTCCGGTGTATTGGCGTCGATGCCGACGCGTTCGAGCGCAACTGAATTGACGGCGGCCATGTGCCCCGAAATGTGCATCGCGAGGATAGGCCGTTTGGTCGATACGCGATCGAGATCAGCGCGGTTGAGATGGCGCTTCTCGGCGAGCATCGTGTCGTCATATCCGAACCCGATCAGCCATCCCTCGCCCGGCTGCTCGGCTTCGACCCGTTGCAACGCAGCAATTGCCTCGGAGATGCTCTTCACGCCACCGATCGGGGGACTATTCAGGTCGGCGCCCACCGCGCTGAGGCCCACGCCCGGAAAGTGGCCATGGGCCTCCACGAATCCGGGAAGGACCGTTCTTCCGTCCAGATCGAGCACCGCATCCGCGTCGGACAGCCAGCGTTCGACGTCGCTATCGTCACCCACCGCGATGATCCGGTCGCCGTCGATGACCAGCGCCGTAGCCCGGCGGCCGTCTGCGTCCATCGTGAGGATGTTGCCGTTCCACCATACCTGAAGCCCAGGCGGCGACGGATGGAGCTGCGACCACACGATGGCCGCGACGACGCCGATCACGGCCGCAACGGCGACCAAGGCCACGAATCCCCACTTGAGCGCTTTCAAATCACTACCCTCGCGCGCCTGCCTCGACGGTCGAGACGGGCGTCGCGCCCATCAAAGACGAATCCCGGCGGATCGGCAAGGCCAAAGGCCGATCACGCCGCGAAGGGTGCGCCGTCCGCGACAGACCGTCGAGACGTCACGCCGCCGTCTAATAGGTAGCCGTGGCCACGGGGGTCGTGAGGTCGTTCACGTCGTGAACCCGCACGCCGCCGTAGCTGATCGAGTAGATGAACTCGTCGATGAAGACGCCGCGCGTAATCTGGGGCTCGTAGCCGCAGTAGTAGTAGAAGTCCTCGACGGGATAGGGAACGCCACCGCAGTCATCGAGCACCAAATCGGAATGGTCCACCGCACCGCGGCGGCTCAGGCCGTCCTGCGCGCTGACATCCCAGAGCTCCAGCGTGCTCGAAAAGTCAGTTTCATAGGAAACGAAGGGAAATGCGAGCAACCCCTTGCTGCTGTCGTTCTCGTCCGGATAGAAGTTGAACGCCTTGTGCGTGTTGTTGGCATCGGAGTAACCCCGCCCGATCAGGGCCTTGTGCGCTTGGACGGGATTGGCAGGATCGGATACATCGAAAATCTGGAGCGCCGCCCCATTGTCTTGCTGTGTGACCTCGTCGATGTCCCGGCCGATGGTCAAGAGGTGACTGTCGCCCAACGGATGCATGTAATCGCTAAAGCCGGGAATCTTGAGCTCGCCCAACACGGTGGGGTTTTCTGGGTCGCTCAGATCGATGGCGAAAAGCGGATCCACCTGACGGAAGGTGACGATGTATCCCAGGTCGCCGAGGAATCGAGCAGACCGGATGGTCTCACCCTCCGCGAGGGGCGGAGTCGAACCAACGATCTCGAGCGCACCGTCGTGTAGCTTCATGGTGCTCACGAGACTCTCCGTGGTGGGCGTGGGCGGAACCCAAACGTCGGGCATGACCACATCCCCGCCCTGGTCGTGCCAGGTCGTGCGCGTGGTCGCGATTCGGATGATTCCGTCGCGTTCATCGATCGAGAACTGGTCGTTCACGACTCCCGGCACGAAGCCCGATCCCTGATAAGGCGTGCGTTGGGCTTCGGAGGACACGGCGAAACGATGGACCGCGCTCCGATTGCTATTTCTGTCCTGGTTGTACCACGTCCAGTCCGGCTGGGTCAGGATCAGGGTCTCGCTGTTTGCATATACCTGCGTGGCCTGCCCCAAAATGGACGTAATCGCCGCGGGGCCATCGCTGCCCATGTCGAGACCGACGACCTGGGTGAGCCCGTAGTCGGTCATCCCCGGCGCGGGTGCATAAAAGTCCGTGCACTGAACCGGCTGCTCCTGAATCTCGCCGTCGATGCGCTCGCCCCACGTGGGTACCCACTGGTCGAGCGTGGTCTGCGCAATCGCCTCTTTGGCCTTGGCTGCCCAGGTGCGAGCAAGCGCGATTTCCTCTTCTCGTGTCTGGGGCTGGACATCGCCGCCCCATACCACCTGCCACATCTCAGGAACGGTCCCAGGCCGCTGCACCGAGCTTTGGATGACGGCCCGAACGATCCCGTCGTGGCGGCGAGACGACGCATACCAGCCGTCCACGTAGATCTCGCGCACCGCTTTGGGAAGATCGCCACTGAGGTCGATCTCCGTGATCTTCACGTACGAACGGCAGTAGTAATCGGCAATCGCCACGTCCGCGACGGCTGGCTCAGGATAACCGTAACCTTGGCAGAGATGGCCGTCATCGAGCGGTTCCACTTCCGCACCGTACACACTCGAAAAGACGACCGCACGATCGCCCTGCACGAACATCTCCATCGGCCCGCCTTTGATCTCGAGATCGGCGACCTTCGAAGTCTGTGGAGGGGGCCAGGAGTTAAACTCGTAAAACCCATTGCCGCGAATCACGTAGAGCTTGCGGCCCTCGTCGCCGACTTTAACGATGTCGGCCTCATCGACATCCTCAACCTGCCGGTTGGTGTCGGAGAACCTGGACGGAGCATCTGCGTTGTCTGCGCCCTCTTGCGGGGCCGAAGGGACTGGGCCACCCATGCCACCCGTGCCCATGGCGTCCTCCATGAAAATCGGGCCGCCAGGACGGTAGCTGTAGTCCTGATTGATGAACGACTCGAGCTCGAGGTCGACCTTGGCGATCGCGTCATCCTGGATCGCCTGCAGCACCTCGTCGCAGCTCGACGCCTGTCGCAGGGCGGCCTCGTACGGCGTGGCTTCCGAGCTGCTTTGGCAGCCTGCAGCGGTCGCCAGGACCACGAAACCCAACGCGCCCAATCCTAATCTACGAATCATATCCATCCTCCTACACACGCGTTAAGTGACTAGCAAGTCGCATGCCTGCGTGGAAACCCAATGATTTCTTCAGACGCTCTGAGCCAGGGTGTGCCATTCCGATCATCCTTGCACGCCGGTCAGGGCATGCTAGTGATGCTGAAAATCATTTTCATTTGCAACAGGGGTGCCTCTACAGTGATTCATCGGCGTCGAGGGATAGGTCTTGCGGGCGCAGCGGCGTTTGCCTTACTCGGCTGGCATGCGGGGCTGGGCACGGCGGCCGCACAGCAAGAGGAAGAGCTCGGAAGCGAGGCGCCGAGCGACGAGGCGCAAGGAAACGAGGTCACAGGCGCGGCACCTCCCGAAGAGGGGCCGAAGATCCTCCTCGCCCCTGGAGAAATCGAACCCAAGATGCCGGAAGCGGGTGAGTACGGCGTCGAGATCGATCCGCTTCGCGGCATGCAAGAGGCGCGTTTCGCGCGTGCCGCCAAGACCAGCGTCGGTGGATACGGCGAGCTGCATTTGAACATCTTCAAGCCGGAGGGGACCCCCGCCAACGCCCGACTCGATCTGCATCGTTTGGTCCTTTTTCTGGCCCACAACTTCAACGACCGGTTTCGCTTTTACATGGAGCTCGAGCTCGAGCACGGACTCGTGGCGAACGCGAGTGGCGTCGCGATCCCCGGCTCCTTTGGTGTCGAGCAGGCGTTCGTCGACTGGCGGCTGCTCAAAGGGCAGAGCACAGCGCTCTACTTCCGTGGCGGCGCGATTCTCGTGCCCATGGGCATCATCAACCAATGGCACGAGCCACCGATCTTCCAGGGTGTCGAGCGACCGCTTGTCGATTCGGTGATCATTCCCACGACTTGGCGCGAAGGTGGCGTCGGCGTCTGGGGCGAGCCAATCGAAGGGCTTCGCTACGAGTTCTATGTGATGAGTGGTCTCGATGCGAACGGTTTCACCGGTGCCGCGGGTCTCCGCGGGGGCAGGCTCCAGGTCACGACCGCGACCCTGAACGGTCCCGCCTTTGCAGGCCGCCTCGAGTGGGAGCCGATTCTCGGCATGATCGTGGGCATTGCTCCCTACTTCGGGTTTGCCGGGCCCCGGGAGCTCGACGTGAATGTCAAGGTGAGCGGGGTCGCGGCAGACTGGCGCATTCGCCGCAAAGGCTTCGAGTCGCGCGCCGAGCTCGCCTATTTCCACGTGAGCAACACCGCCGAGTTGCGAACGATGCCGCCCGGTGAAACCGAGGTCGTCAGCGACGTCGGCTCGAATCTCTTCGGCGTCTACGGCGAGATCGCCTACAACGTCATCTATTACGTCGACACCCCGATGGAGCTGCTTCCCTTCGTACGCCTCGACTATTTCGACACGACCTTTCGCGAGCAGGACCCGGCCTATGATTTGCCCGCGTATTTGGTTCCCACCGTAGGGCTGAGCTACAGGCCCATTCAACAAGTAGTGTTCAAGTTCGACTACCAGGCAATCCGTGCCTCGGCCGGTCCCAACGAGAATCGGTGGAACGTGGGCTTCGGTTGGATGTTCTAAGCCGCGTCGCGGCTCATTGGGCGGGCATGCAGTACGCGTAGACGATCGTAATCGCCTTGGCGAGTATCGGGTACGTGGTTCCCGGCGACTCGTCGACGAAACAATCGGTGACACCCGGGGCGCCCGATACCGTAGCTGTGATCGGACCATCCGCGGGATCGACGGAGGAGAAGACCAGATCTCCGTAGCCGTCGCTATCGGCAATGACCGTGTCCTGCTCGACGGGCTCTCCGGCAAGAGCAAACGTGAAAGGCGGATCGCTCGATGCACTCAGGCTCGCGGTCTCGCCGCCTTCGGCGCCTTCATAAAAGGTGACGTCTACGGCTCCGTCAGTGTCGCTGATCGTACGTTCGAGCGCAGCCTCCACCAGGGCGATCTCGCTATCGGGTATGACGCCCAGAATGGCTCCGTTGGCCGTCTCGCCGGGCACGACCCAGTAGTCCACCATTCCCCAGGCTCCGTCCACGGTCGTGACGAAAAATCGGTCGCCGTTGGGAACGTTCGAGAGAGTGAACAGGCCGTCCGCATCGGTCGTCGTCGAAAGCGATGTGCCAAACACGGATACCGTCACCCCCGCTACCGGGGTTTCCGTGTCAGCTCGGCTTACCACCACACCGCTGACCGTGGAGGTCTGGTCTCCCCCGCCGGTTCCTCCGCCGCCACCCGTACCGCCAGTTCCACCCGTGCTGCTGCTCTCGTCTCCACCGCAAGCGGCCGCAGCACACGAACACAATATCGCTACAAAAATCGGCGCTTGAAAACGCATACTCACCCTCCTCCCGGAATCCCAAAAAAACGCGACTACTCTGTTGCGATTGTCGCTGGATGGACCATGCCAGTCTAGTGTCTCCTTTCAGCATCCGTTGCATGTGAAGGCCGCGATGGGCTGACGACTGCAATTGCCCGCAAACAACGCGAATTCGAGGCATCTCACATTCGGCGAATCGACAGCCCCTGCCGCTGCGCACAGATGCTCGGCTCACCGCCAGGGTTGACGGGATGGATGAGAAACGAGCGACTGAACGCACGCCGCATGGGCCCCTGCGCCTTGCTTGTCTGTGGCTTTGCATGGCTCAGGCTCTGACCGGCCAAACAGCCCGCGCAGAGGAAGTGACATTCGATGAGGCACTCGCGCTCGGAGACCGCACACCGGAGGTCATGGGCCTGCGGGAAGCATTGGAGGCTCGGGAGTCCGCAGATCAGGGGATCCGGGGTGCCGCCGGACCCACCAATCTGACCATCATGCCGGGTGCCTTGGTCTCGCCGCGCCAGGACGATGTATTCGAGCTGCAGACCAATCTCACCCAGGGTTGGAGTCTGGGCGGTTTGGGCGGCGCCCGCCGGGAGGCCGCCGAGCAAGAGCGTGAAGCGCTTGGTGCCGCCGTCCGGGCTCGAGCGTTGCGCGCCCGGCTGGAGGCCGCTCGGCGCTGGATTGACCTGGCCACACTGATGCGAATTCGGGAAACCGTCGACCAACGGATCGACGCGGCGGAGGATCTCGTCTCACAGCGACAACGGGCGTTGGCCACGGGTGTCGGCACGGTGCAGCCTTTGGCCGAAGCGCGTGCAGTGTTGGCGGAGTTGCGGCAAAAGCGCCTCGACCTCGAGGGGGACGTGTTTGCGGCCTCTTCGCAGCTTGCTCTGGCCATGGGTCGGGCACCGGAGGCGGAGCGGTTGCAGGCTGCGGGTGACCTACCAAACCCACCCATGCCGAGCGAGGCGGAGATCCGAAGGCGGATCGGAGACATCGACGCCGCGCCCGACGTGATCGTGGAGCAGTTGCGGGAAACCGCATCGCGCGCACGTATGGCGGAGACGTCGGCCCTCTACGCACCCGTGTTGGATATCGGCGTTCAGGCCGAGCGCGCCGCCGCTGGGGATCGGGGAGCCTGGGTCGTGTACGGGATCTCGGGGCTCAGCTTCCATGGTTTCGGCCAGGAGCGACGTTCGACCGCACTGGCCAAGGAAGAGCTTGCCATAGCCAGCGCAAGCACTGCCGACGCGAGGTTGCGGGCTCGTGCCGAGGTCGAGGAAGCGCTGCACGATCTCGAGCATACCGCAACCGTCGCCACCCTTCTCGAGGAGCAGACGCTTCCAGCGCTGCATGGGCTCGTCTCCAGCCGCGCTCGCGCGGTAGCGCTCGGAGAAGAATTGAGCTTTGCACTCACCGAAGCCCGCGACCGAGAGCTCGCCGCGATGGAAGCGGTGCATCGCGCCCGCGGGGCCAATAGCTGGGCTCGCGTGCACATGTGGCTTTTTCTGGCGGAGCTGGCCGCAGCGGAGGGCGACCGGTGAGAGCGAAGCGCTGGATCCTCTTGTGCCTTGCAGTGTCGGCCTGCGCTCCCAAGCAGAGCCCCGTCGAAGATGCAGAGCCCCCCGACGCGAGGAGCGCACAATCGCGCTTCGTCTCCATCCTTTCGCCCGAGGACGCTTCGATCGTGCAAGCACCTGCAGTGGTGCGTGCCTCCGCAGCAGCATCCGGAGAGGTGACCGCTCCGACCTCCCTGCGAATCGCGCAGCTCCACGTGCAGGTGGGTCAAACCGTTGCGGCGGGAGACCCCATCGTGGACGTGTACGCGCCAAGTGTCCTCGACGCAGCGGCCGTATATCTCTCAGCGGCGGCGCGGGCTCGAGCGCACGACGAGCGCGGTGATCAGCTCGAAGCGTTGATCGAGGAGGGACTGGTCGACCGTGCGCAGGTGTTCGAGCAACGGACGATGGCCGCCGACCTCCGCGCAGACCGCTTGCGGGCCGTCGCCGTGCTTCGATCGTCGGGAGTCGATCCCCAGCAAGCATCCGCATTGATGGATCGGGGCGTAGTGACCCTGCATGCGCCAGTCGCGGGCATCGTCACCGAGCTGTCGGCTCGAGTCGGTCGCAGCTATGAGCCGGGCGGAGCGCCCATCGCGCGGGTCACCGGACGAGCACGGGCGCGAATCGAAGTTCAGACGGCGAAACGGTGGCCCCAGGCGACCTCGGTTCGCTTCACGGCAGGCGACGGTCGCCAAATTGCGCTCGATCCGGCTCCCGTGGCGTCCGTGGTGGTTCCATCGGATGGCACGATCCGTTCGTGGTTCAACCCGCAAGAACCGGTGGACCTCGCCGATGGGCTGATCGGGACCGCGGAGGTCTTTGCGGCCCAAGACGTTTGGGAAGTTCCAGGCACTTCGATTGGTCAACAAGGACGACAAAGCTTGATCCTGCGGCGGCGCGACGGCAGCAACGAAACCGTTGAAGTCGAGGTGCTCGCGGCGTCCGGTGCGTCGGCTCTGGTCCGCGGCCCCCTGGCGCCTGGCGATCTCGTTGCAAGCTCGTTCCCACGCGAGGGCGGCTCGGAGCAAAATCCGTGATCGAGGCCATCGTTCGGTGGTCGGTTCGAAACCGAGGCCTCGTTGCAGGCGTCGTCGCGATCTTCGCCATTGGCGGCATTTTGGCGGGCTCCCTTCTGCGCTTCGATGCGCTGCCCGACGTGACGGGCAAGCAAGTCATCGTTCTCACCCAGGCACCGGGGCTCACACCCGAGGAAGTCGAGCTCCTGGTCACTCGTCCGGTCGAGATGGCGCTTGGCGGTTTACCCGGATCGAAGACACAACGAAGCATCTCTCGGTATGGCTTGTCCTCGGTCACGATGGTCTTCGAGGAGCACGTCGACCTTCTTCGGGCGCGACAGCTGGTGCAAGAGCGGCTCTTCACGGTGCAGGGGAGCATGCCTCCCGGCGTCGGTGCGCCCGAGCTCGGGCCGCTCACCGGTGGGCTCGGGGAGATCTACCAGTTCACGGTGAGCTCGCCGGGCCGTTCTCCGGCCGAGCTTCTGGAGCTCGTACGGTTCCGAGTCGCCCCCATACTTCGCGCGGTCCCTGGAGTCGTCGAAGTCAATTCCTGGGGAGGCGAGCGGCGTACCATGGATGTCGTCGGGGACCCCGCACGGATGACTCGCTACGGAGTCACCTTGGCGCAGCTGACCGACGCAACCCGGCAGGGCACCGGCTACGCTGCAGGGGCGACCCTCGATGCGGGCACGTCAGGAGTGTTGCTACGCGGCGTCGCATGGCCCAAGCGACCGAGCGAGCTTGCGGCGGCCGTAGTCGGCAGCGTCGAAGGCGACGTCCCCATTCGCATCGGCGACGTGGCGGACGTGCTGGAAAGCGCCGCAGTCCGAATCGGCGCGGCCACGGCGGACGGTCGAGGTGAGACCGTCTACGTGATGGTGCAAATGGTATTGGAGGCCAATGCGCTCGAAGTGCTCGGCCGAGTCAAGGCCAAGATGCCGCAGGTGCAGAACGCGCTGCCACGAGACGTGGCCATTCAGGTCGTATATGATCGAAGTGAGCTCGTCGACGCCACGCTGAGAACCGTCTTCGCCAACCTGCTCGAGGGTGGGCTTCTGGTCGTCGGCGTTCTGTTTGTCTTGCTTGGTAGCTTTCGAGCCGGTGCTCTGGTGGCGTCGGTCATTCCGCTTTCGATGCTCGGGGCCGTCACGGGCATGGTCTTGCTCGACGTACCCGGCAATCTGATGAGCTTGGGAGCGCTCGACTTCGGTCTGCTGGTCGACGGGGCGGTCGTCATGGTCGAAGCCGTGTTTCACGCCGCGCATGAACGAGGAGGACGGATCGCAGATCAAGTGGAGGACACCGCAGCGCGCATGGCGAGGCCGGTGTTCTTCGCCGTGCTCATCATCATCTTGGTCTACATCCCCATCCTCAGTCTGACGGGGGTCGAAGGCAAAATGTACCGGCCGATGGCGCTGACCGTGCTGCTGGCGCTATTGAGCGCGCTGGTCCTGTCCCTGACCTATGTACCGGCGATGTCCCGCCTCATCTTGCGCGACCAGGACGTGCCGGCGCGGCCACCCTGGTTGGTGCGTTGGGTGTCCCGGAAGTACGCGCCGCTTCTCGACTGGGCCGTGAGGCATCCCCGAAAGGTGGTCTCGTCGGCCGCCGTGCTCTTGGTGATCGGAGCATGGCTCGCGGCCGTCGCTGGGTCCGCGTTCGTCCCTCAACTCGATGAGGGAGACCTGGTGGTGCAGACGGTCCGCGACGCCGACATCCAAGTTCATACGGCGGTTTCCGACAATACCCGGATGGAAGCGGCCATTTTGCAAGCCGTTCCAGAGGCTCGGCACATCGCCTCGCGCATCGGGAGCCCCGAGGTCGCCACGGATATCATGGGCCGAGAGCAGGCCGATGTCTTCGTCGACCTAGCGCCCCGGTCCGAGTGGCGCGAAGGCGTGAGCCGAGACCAGATCATCGCCGAGATCAGCCAAGCCATCGCCCGCTCGGCGCCCGCCCAGGAAGTGGCCTTCACCCAACCGATTCAAATGAGATTCAACGAGCTGGTCGGCGGAAGCGTGACGGACGTATCCTTGAGCATCTATGGAGAGGACTTGTCCGTCCTTCATGCCTTTGCGAACGAGGTCGTCGCCGCCCTGTCGAGCGTCCCAGGTGCCGAGGATGTTCGGGTTCTTGCTCCGCCGTCGGTGGGCTTGCTGGAGGTGGTCCCAAAGCCCCTCGAAGCCAGCCGCGTAGGCTTTCGATCCGAGGACGTGCTCGAGCACGTGAGGGCTGCGCGCGCCGGGATCGTCACGGGAACCACCTATGACGGGCCCGTGCAGATCCCCGTGCGCGTCCGCCTCGGTAAGCATCCCGATGCCTTGTCGTTCGAACAGTTTCTGTTGCCTACGCGGCAGGGATCGCTCGTCGCACTGTCCCAGGTGGCTCAGGTGAACCATGCACGGGGACCTGCGCTGGTCAATCACGAGATGGCGCAGCGGAGGGTCATCGTCGGAATGAACGTCCGGGGTCGCGATCTCGGCTCCGTGGTGCACGATGCGCAGGCAATGCTCGACGACCCCAAGCTCCAGCCTCCGGAGGGGGCGGTGTTGGCCTGGGGCGGCCAGTACGAAAGCCTAGAGAGAGCAAAGAAGCGGTTGAACCTGATCATTCCCGCGGTGCTCTTCCTCATGCTTGCGCTCCTGCTCGGCCTTTTTCGGCGTTTGTCCCCAGCGCTCATGATTTTGCTCAACGTTCCCTTCGCGGCGGTAGGAGGGATCGTAGCCCTTTCTGCCCGGGGCCTCCCGATCTCGGTGTCGGCCGTGGTCGGATTCATTGCATTGAGCGGCATCGCAGTCCTCAATGGAGTGGTGCTCGTGTCGGCGCTGATGACGGAGCTCGAGGAAGGAGTCGACGTAGTCGAGGCGGTGCGCCGCGCTGCTCAATCGAGGTTGCGTCCGGTCTTGATGACCGCGCTCGTCGCTGCGTTGGGTTTCGTTCCCATGATGCTGGCCACGGGCGTCGGCGCAGAGGTGCAGCGGCCGCTGGCGACAGTCGTGGTCGGGGGGCTCGTGACGAGCACCTTGCTTACGCTGGTCATTCTTCCCGCGATCGTTCCGCCCGTGTTTGCTCGCACGGTCAGCGCGGCGGATCGTCCGACGGCAGCGACGAGTCACCCTTCTTGACCGGGAGTTCCGATGCTTGGATGGGCAGCATGAGGTCCTCGAGAAAAAAAGCGGCGAGATCGTGCCGGCCGGAAAGGCCGGCCTTCTTGTAAACCGATCGGGCCTGCTGTCTTGCGGTGGCTTCAGTCACCGATCGGACCTCGGCGATGTCCTTGTGACTCAGGCCTTTGAGGAGCAGCAGCGCGACCTCTTTTTCCGCTGGCGATAGACGCCAGCGGTCGAACTGCTGATCGAGGGCCTCGGCAAGCCCTTTCATCAAGTCACGGACCTCGTCGCGCCACCGGTTTGCCTCCGCACGCGTCGCGTGGAGCTCTTCGGCCAAATCGAGCGCCTCGCTTTGGAGGGTTCGTGCGTGCCGCAGGACGAGGATGAGCCGGCGGGCCATGAAGCCCGCGCCAGCCAAGCCTACGAGAAGAATCGCTGCTTCCGCAGCCACGTGAGCGGGGTCGGTTCCCTCGCGCAGATCCGACCAAATGTCGACCGCGGAGAACAGGGCCACGGCCACGAAGGCGGCCAAGAGCCCGATGAGGATGCGGCGCTCGGAGGTGAAGGCAGACTGGGACATGCGCCCTATCCCTCGCACGTGGCATGCGTAGCGGTCAAGCCACGGAAATCATTTGAATATCACATCTGCACGATGGCGCTTTGCCTCTACGTGAACCAACTTCACCCCCGGAGGTCGCCGTCATGGACCAATTGCTCTTCCATCCGAAAATCGTTCATCTGCCCATCGCGCTCGCCGTATTGATGCCGCTCGTCGCGAGCGGGGTCGCATTCGCCTGGTGGCGGGGCTGGTTTGATCGCCGCGTCTGGGTGCTGGTCGTCCTGTTGCAGGCCGGTTTGGTCGGTTCCGGGTTCTTGGCAATGAACACCGGCGAGGAACAGGAAGAGCGAGTGGAAAAGATCGTACCAGAGCGTCACATCGAGGCCCATGCCGAGGCTGCCGAGATCTTCGTCTGGGCAAGCGCGGCTGCACTCTTGCTGATGGCACTGCCGCTCGTTCTCCCACAAGGGCAGCTTCGCTGGGCGGCGATCGTGACGGCCTGCATCGGTAGCGTGGTGGTGTTAGCGTTCGGATTCCGTGCAGGCGAGGCCGGTGGTCGACTCGTCTATCAGTACGGCGCGGCGGAGGCTTATGTCAATGCCGCAGGGGCGTCGAAGGAAGGAGGCCGGATCCATGCCGTCGAAGAATACGAAGACGAAGGGGGCGAGGACTGAGGGGCATCGAGCGCTCGTGCGCTGGGTAGGCTCGACGGTCCTCGCACTGGCGATCGTGTGGCCGCTTGCTCGCTCGACGGCCCACGCGCAGGACAACCAGTCGAAAGAAAAAGACTGGCACGGCTCCGCGGCGGCGGGCGGTGATTTTGCCCTGGTGCCGGAAGTGACCGGCTTCGGGTTCGTGCTGTTCGAAGCCGTAGGCCAGGATCAGGTCGGCAAGGGCGACCTCCGGCTCTACTACAATACCGATACGCTCCACGTCGAAATCGAACGCATACCCATCGCCAAGAACTTGGAGCTGTCGGTGGGCGTTCGCGGGGAAGCGTTGTTCGCCGGACTCTTGCGGCAGTACTACCAGCAAGGTCTTCGCGTCTCGAACCAAGGGTTCAATGCGAGCTACGTGGTGCTCTTGCCCAAGCTACAATGGCACTTCGCAGATAATCACACGTTCGAGATTCTGACCAACGTGAGACGCTGGTTCTTTGGCGACCACAAGACCGACCCCAACTACATTCTGCCTCCCGACACCTGGGTCTTCGAACCGCGCCTCGGCTACATCTACTGGAAGGTCACCTCCCCTTCGGAGGAGTACCGCGCATCGAAGCTCTTTCCTCGCATCTACGGGATTGCGGTCGGCGCGTCGGCCGGGGTCGACGTGCGCTCGGACGTACGCGCGTGGGGCTTCGTGGGCGATGGGCGAAACGATCCCACCAAGGCTATCTGGACCTTGAATCAGTGGCTGAAGGGGGGGTGGAAGACCGCCGACCGCTTTCGGATCGAGCTTCAGGAAACCTTCAACTGGGGCTGGCATCAGGACGACATCACACGCATGCGCGTGGGCGGTATGAACCCCTACGTCGTGGTCGTGCCTGGGTTGCCCTGGTCGTCCAACATCTCGGAGCGTTTGGCCATCGCTCAGCTGAGCGGTCACATCAAACCCAAGATCGACAAACCGCAAGAGCTTGGAGTACTCGTCTCCGGCGGCACGATCAACGACCCGCGCCGCCAAGGGGCGCTCAACTCCTTTGGCGGAATCGGCGGTCTCGCCTTGTTCACGGATCTACGCTGGGGTCGATGGCAGGTGTATGCGCGCTTGGGCTGGGCGTTTCCGACGGCGTGGCTGGACCAGAGCCCACATTTTTCGGGCTTCCTAGGCCTCGGCGTCGACGCGTTTTAGTCCGTGGACCCATCGCTCTATTTGCGCCAGTACTTCAAGTCCTCGAGGTCTCCGACGACTTCAGGATCGAGCCTACCGAGAGCCTCGTCACTGCCATTGAGGACCCCGTCGAAGAAATTGAGCGCGAGGTAGTTGATGAGGTCGTGGGCGTGCTTCCAAGGAAGATGTCGAGGCATACAGCCCTCTTCCGCGCCCCCTACGAGATCCAGGACATCGGGCTGAAGCTCGCACAAATCCGTGAACGTGTTGTGTCCACCTCGAAGCACCTCCGCGAGGCCCACGAGCTCGGCGCCGACCGGCAGATTGTCGAACGCTCGCATCGCGTCGACGAAAAACGGATCGGTCATGTCTAGCTCGCTTCCGATGATCAAGGTCGGAACGGTGACGGTCTGAAAATAGCTGTCGCTGAGTGTCACCGCGTCCACACGTCGCATCGTGCGGGGCGCCATCGGCAGGATGGCCTTGATGCGAGGATCGGTGAACGTCCCGAGCGTGACGGTCGTTTCATCGAGGCTCGTTCCGCGAACCTCACCGCCCGTGAGTATGAACGCCTCGTATCCCCCGTACGAATGGCCTGACATTCCAATCCGCTCTGCGTCGATTGCGGCCGCATACTCGAAGCCCGAATCGGTGCTCGAATCGAGCAGCTGATCGAGCAAGAACTTCACGTCGAAAGCGCGATTGACGGCGGTCATCGCGTCGACGATGCCTGCAAGACCATCGGGAATGTTGTTTCCATGATGATCCGCGCTGGCCACGATGAATCCGTGGCTTGCGAGATGCGCCACGTGAAAGAAGGACTGGAAGCGAATGCCTTCGAAGCCATGCGAGAATAGAATCAGGGGAAACACCCCGTCCGCCAGCTCGACGTCCCGATATGCGGGCGCGGGCAGAATCTCGAAACCCAGCACCTGAACGATTTCACGAGGCACGCCCTCGACGGCCTCCGGGGTGGATGGGTAGTAGACATCGAAAGTCACAGGCCGAGGTCCATCTCCCGGAACGTTCGATCGCGATTCGTCGACGGCCTCGAACGTGCGGATGCCGATCGGGAAGGGCCCAAACTCCGCGGTGGGTCCAACGTCATTTGGCGGATAGGAAAAGAGGGCCAGATTACGGGAGCGATCGACGACGAGATCGAGCAAGCTCTGAACACGTGCTTCGAGCGACGTCCCGTAGGAAGACAAGTGGAGCGCGTCGAATTGGGTGCCGCAGCCTTCGACGATGCTTCCCTGAGCGCGGTTTACGGCGGCTTCGATTTCGGCGTCACGAGCTTCGAGATTGCAGCCGTCCCGATCGAAGCGCAGTACCGAACAGATGGGGCCCGCAGCGTTCACGACCTCCGCGCGCAACATCGATAGTGCCGTGGAAACCCGTGACTGACAGGTGCTGGTGCTCTCCTCTGTTCCTGCGGTCGATGCCGAGAATGTGAGCTCGACAAAGGCCTCGCCAAAACGTCTGCACGCAATCGCGGATTTGGCTGCGAGATCGTTCGCGCCGCCAAAATATCCCAAGGTGAAGGCTTGATCGTCCCTGCACGTGCCCGCATTGTCACTTTGTGCGGTGGCGAGCGCTTGGTCGAGTGCTCCGTCCTCTTCGCGGGCAGCTGTTTCGCATACTTCATCGGATTGAAGGCGGCATGCCGAGAGCGCTTCGACGTATTCTTCCACGCACCGGATCGTCACGTCACCCGAATCGACGAGACATTGGGTAAGCTCCCCTTTTTCGAAGTCGCCCAACGTCTGAGCGCCCTCGCCGCCTTGCTTGCACCCAACTAGCCCCGACAACACAATACCCACGATCCACGAGCGACTCATCTGGCCTCCATCCCTACCCGAACCTCGCCCCGTTGCGGCGCGTGGTGTGAGACTACACGTCATCATGCGTCGAGCTCAAGCCGGCGGGCGGGGCAAGTGGACGGTCCGATGACGCATGTCTCATAGCGCCTCGCTAAGGCTGCATGCCGCGGGCCTGCCGCCAGATTGCAAAAGGCGATTTTCGCTGGCGAGCTGCGGCGATCAAGGTGCCGAGCCAAGCGCCCGGAAGAAACAGGACGTTGATGATCAGCTCGTCTGCGAGGCGGCTTTCGGGGTGGGGTTTCCCGTGGCGTCGATCGGAAAGAGCATTGAGGGTGTTGGCGATCCGGTTGGCGACGGTCATGACGTGCGCCACGTCTTCTACGTCACGATAGGTTTGTTCCCCAATCGCGTCGATGAGCGCTCGGTCTTCCGTCGACGGAACCGGAGCGAAGTTGGCCTTCGTGCGCGCACGAGCGTGCGCGAGGATGAGCCAGGTCTGTCGATCGAATGCCGCTTCATCCATCGTTTGGAGCGCCGCAAGCTCCGCGTCCGTGATCCCAGCCTCGAGCGCCAGCCGGGTGTGGGCATGCTCGCACATGCGACAGGCGTTGACCTGAGCCACGGCGACGATGATCTGCTCTCTGAGAGCACTGGGAAGCCGGCCTCCGACCCAAATCGACCAGAGCGAAGGCAGCCGCGAGGCTACCCATTTCAAATCTCGGAGGAGCTCGGGCAGGGTATGGACGCGCGGATGGGATGGTCGATCGGAAGAGGCGATCATCATCCCGCTCCTGCGACGCCCAGGATTCGGTTCACCTTGTCGTGCATCTCGTGAAGCCGTGCGCTCAGATGATCCTTTTGTTTCTCATCCAATAGACCGTAGAGGAAAAGCAGCGTCTTTCGCCCGTCGGCGCGGCGGGTTTGTGGCGATCGGGTATGGGGACCCCAGTCTTCGCGGCTCTTCCAAGCATTCCAGAGAAGCACGCGAACGGCCGGGGCTCCCGGGCGCGCACGAAGCGAATCGGACAAGTCGGCGAGCCGGCGTTCGTCGGCGCGCAGGCGGGCCGCGGCCTCATCAGGCATGGCGGCCACGTGCGCCCGGATCGCGGTTTTCTGCTCGACGCTCAACCGACCTGCCCACTCTTCGATCGCATCGATGAACTTGTCCTGCCGATCGGCCAAGCGCTCTTCGGCAGGCGCATTCAGCTCGTCTCGCGTCTCCTCGAGGCGTTCGTCGAGTGCTTGCTGCGCGTGGATGATCTGGGCGTCGTCCAGGGTTGCCAAAATGGGAGCGGCCTCGTCGATGATCCACGCGGCGGCCTTGTCCAGAAGGACGTCGATCTGGCGCTCGATCACGAGCGTCTTGGGCTCGTTCAAGCCTTGGCACAGCGCCCTGTCGACCGTCGCGACCAGAAGATCGATCCGCGGTCCCAGAACTTCGGGCGCGCTGGCCATGGTGCGGTCCACCGCAGCGCGCGCGGCATCGCGCTGGGTTTCGTCGAGATCGAACACGTCCGAGATCTGGTGTGTCGCCCAGCGCGCGCCGAGATTTTGCAGAGCCCCGGTGCATCCGGAAGCCAGACCGAGCCCGCAGCACACCAAGAGCACAGCCCAGGGCATACCGCGCCGAGAGCCGTACCGAGCGCGCGTCATCAGTCGCCTTTGCCCCACATCGCGCCGATCCCGATTCCGACGACTGGGCCTTTGATGCCGACTCCGTTGACGGTCACAGGCACGATGACGCTTCCCGCACGAGCATCCAGGCCTACCCAGAACTCCCCGCGCAAGCGCCAGTAGAGCAAGGCCCGTAGGTACCCGCTCATGACAAAATCGTTCCTCGAGCCCACCCTTGCCCATCCCAAATCGAACATCGGACCGGCGCCAAACCATCGATTCCAATCGCCGTTGCCCCAAAGCGCACCGAGCGCGCCACCGGCAGTCCTCATCTTCTGCTCGACGGAGCCGATGGTTCGGCTGCCGAAACGCGCAAAACCCTCGCCGGCCAGGTGGACACACTTTTTAGAGGGACGCCAGACCGTTCCCATTGCAAAGCCGATCAAGGCTGCGTCGGCATTGGGATAGATCCGCGTACTGGCAAAAAGGTCCACGAAAAGCGGGGGCGCCTCCTTCGTCTCATACGATGATTCAGCCTTGGCAGTGAGCCCCGAGCACAGGACCACTACAAACATGGCGGCCGCGGCCAGGAGACGATGAGTTGGATTCGGATTCATGACTTAAGACTCCCCGCTCAATCGATCGATTTGGGCCAATAGACCTGCCACCCACTCGGAGTCGATCGAGCTCGCACAGGTTGATTCGTGTCGCAGCGAAACTACCATCGAGCCAAAGTGTCTCCCGAATCGCTCGCAATTCGGACATCCGAGTAGGTGCTCTTCGATTTGGCTTACCATAGTGGAGTCCAGCTCGCCGTCCAGGTAGTCACTGAGAGCAGCCAACACCTGTCCGCATTGCAAGCCGGCCACGGTCCTTTCGTTCATGGCAGCTCTCCTTGCTCTAGCGTGGCGCTGGTTTGAGCCGCGCGACGGAGGGCCGCCGCGAGCCGCAGCCGCGCACGATGAAGCCGGCTCTTGAGGGCGCGCTCGCCGATGCCCATGAGCGCGGCCGCTTCCGATCCGGCGAGCCCTTCGATGTCCCGCAGCAAAAGCACCTCGCGATCCTGAGCGGAGAGCGTCGACATCGCCGAACGAAGGGTGTCCTTTCGCTCCGCCGCCATGGCCAGAGCCTCCGGATCTTCGCTGCCCCAGCCGGCCTCCGCGCCGAGCTGGATCCATGGCTCCTCGGCGACACTCTCGCGGCTCGCCTTCGCGCGCATCCGATAAGCGGTGTTCCTCGCGATGGTGAGCATCCAAGCTCGTGCCGAAGAGTCCCCCCGAAAAGCCGATGCATGTTGGTATACGGCGAGAAAGGTCTGTTGCAGCGTGTCTTCGGCAGCTGCCGCATCACCCGTCACCGCGCGAGCCAGCCGCAGAACCGCCGGTGCATGACGGTACATGAGCTGCTCGATTGCGCGGCGATCTCCGGCCGCCGTGAGGGCCATCAGGTCCGAGTCGGAGATTGAGGGGTCTCGCGCTTGCCGATCGACCATGTGGAGATCCCGAAAAGCCGGTACAGGGGACAGCTACCGACGAGGCCGGTGACGAGAGGCACCAAGCCGACCCAACCCCATGGGCTTTGCGGACCGATCCATACCAGGGATAGAACTCCAATCCCAACGATCACTCGGATGACACGGTCGATCACATGCTCGTTTCGGGGAAATATTGCGTTCATGAAAACACCTCTTCTTAGCGTATAGAGTCACCAGAGGCGCAAAAGGATTCCCCTAGGCTCCGCCTTCTTAGAAGTGGAAGCCGGCCTTCTGCAAGAGCATCAATTCGCGAAGAATTTCTGCTTGCGGAGGTTCCGGGCTACCCCTATCGTTGAAAACGAAGATGAAATGCGTTTTCAATAAGCCGGCGCTGGTCTTGGTGGCTTCGATGCTCGGCTCCGCGCTGGCTGCCGAGGGCCACGCCCAGGTTTATTTCAGCGTACGGGGGCTTCTTGCAGACCAATTTCGGCAATCCGAGGTGGTGGACTTCAAGCGCGTCCACCTTTCAGCGCGGGCACGAGAGCAGATCGAGCAGGAGCTCGGCGAGAAGCTCGATAAAGGCGACTACATCGTCTACGTCGCCCACTCGGGAGAGGGCATCGACGGCTATGCGCTGTTCGACCGAGAGATCGGACAGCACGAGTACATCGACTTCGCCATCTTTTTCGATCCTCGAGGCCGGGTCACACGCGTGGAGGTCGTGGCCTATCGCGAGCCCTATGGAAACGCGATTCGATCACAGCGCTTCCGCGAACAGTTTGTCGGTAAGGCGGCCGACAGCGGCTTCAGGCCCGGCAAGGACATCGACATCGTGTCGGGAGCAACCCTCTCGGCCCGGGCAATGGCCAAAGCGGTTCAAAGAGCAACGCTCTTGCTCCGTGGCACAGTCTTGACCTCCTCGTAGTCAACCCAATGCAGGACTTCACTCGACCCTCTGGAAGGCTGCGCGCCCTACCCCTTGCGGCCCGCTCCGTCTACACGGTGTTTCTGGTGTTTACGATCGCCGGTCTGGTGCTGACCCTCGTTCTCACGCACGACATGGTGGGCCTCGATCTGTCCCGCGCCAAAGAATACTACGCCGGCGAGGCAGCACGGGTCGACGAACCGGATCTGAAAGATGGCCCTGCTCTCGTCTTGCCCTCCGAAGGTGAGAGCCTGGCTGCCTTCGAGCCCATGCCGCGCAGGAAGCTTCTCGAGGTCACACATTTCCATCTATTTTCGATGCCGGTCTATCTACTGATCCTCAGCCACCTGTACATGCTCTCGCGTGCCCGAAAAAGGGCAAAATCAGCCTGGATCGCGTTGGGCACGGCCGGGACCTCGCTGCACATCGCTGCGCCCTGGCTCGTGGCATACGGCTATGCAGCCTCGGTGCCGGCCTACGCCGCCTCGGGGATTATATTGCTCGTCAGCTATGTATGGATGTCGGCCGTGCCGCTTTGGGAGATGTGGCGACGATAAGGCCGAGGCTGGGCCCATAGTGCCCGACGAACATTGAGCCCACCCTGCCACACCCGGCGTGCTAAGAAACAGCCGTGGCGCAAGAGGCTACCTCGGGTAAGCGCGTGGTGGGGGTGCTCCTCGGCATCGTGCTCTTCGTTGCTTTGATCGCTTGGATCGCAGCCATGCAGCTCGAGAAGCGACGGGCGGGGACGCCGGCCGATGCACCCGACGAGAACGCGGCGGTGCTGAGCGAGGGCATTCTCTACGAGGCACAAACAGGCGATGCCGCGGCGGTCGTGGCGAAGGACGTGGCTTCGGGCAAGGAGCTATGGCGTGCGGAGCTCGGCTCCATTGCGACAAAGCCCATTCTGGTGATCCGCGAGCAGGTCATCGAAGTGCAAATCGCTGGCACCCCTTGGATGACCCTCGATCGGAATACGGGCGAGCCGATCGAATGAGCACCGACCCGTCAGCGGAGGTGCTGGAGGGAGGCTGCCACTGCGGTGCCGTTCGGTATCGAGTCACCGTTCGCAGCCGCAGAGCAGTCGAGTGCAATTGCAGCATCTGCACGAAAAAGGGATTCATCCATCTGATCGTCCCAGAGGGCGACTTCGAGATCCTCCGCGGCGCCGATGCGCTGACGACCTACACGTTTGGCACGCACACGGCAAAGCACCATTTCTGCACGCACTGCGGGATCCATTCGTACTACAGGCCGAGGTCGCATCCCGACCAAATCGACGTCAACGTGCGTTGCCTCGATGGGATCGAGCCATCGGATTTCGATCTGTCCACGTTCGATGGGCAGCATTGGGAAGAAAACGTCGAAGCGCTGCGGACGCCGTAGGCTCGGCCCTAACCAATTTCGATGGTCTGCCAGCGTCCGCGCTTCCACATCAGCGCGAAGGTGAGTGACTGCAGCGCTCGGTAGGCTACCTGCGCGAGGAACACGAGAACCAGATCAAACCCCAGCACGGGCCCGATGATGTACACCGCCGGAAGGAAGAGCAGCCATTGATAGCACGTGGAAATGAGCATGACGCGCTTGGTGTCTCCGACTCCCATCAGGGCGTTCATCAGCACCACGCCGATCGAGTCGAAGAACAGCGAGGCTGCAAAGATGCGCAATGGGTTTTCCGCAATGCCGAGAGTCGCCGGATCGTGAATGAAGATGCTCAGGATCAATTGGGGAAAGAGCAGCACCGGAATGCTGATGGCGCCGACCACGAGCATTGCGATCTTGGTTACGTCCCACCCCCATCGCATCGCATCCTCGGAGGTCCCGCGCCCGATTGCTTGGCCCGCGAGAGATGCTGCGGCCAGACCGAATCCAACGCCGGGCAAGATGCCCAATAGAATGAGGTCGATGATGACCTTGGTAGCAGCCAGCTCAGGAGTACCCATCCGAGCGACCAACGCTAAAAAGACGGTCATGCCAGCCGCAAAGAAGAACTGCTGAAGCCCAGCCGGGGCAGCCAGTCGAATGATGGTCTTCATGGTGTCGCGGGTGGGAAGGCCGTGCAGAAACCCGGCATCGCGGGCATACGTTCGACCGAGCATGAAATAGGAGGCCGTACCGAATACGGTAGCGATGGCTGAGGCGACACCGGCGCCAGTTGCCCCGAGCTCGGGCGCACCCAGGTTTCCGAAGATGAAGACCCAGTTGAGAAAGATGTTGAGCACGTGCATCGAGATCAACGTGCGCATGTATAGGACCGACTTGTCGACCGCATTCCAGTAGCCGCGAAACGAAAAATTCATGCCCATGGCGAACATCGCGAGGAGCCGCACGCGCAGATAGGGTACGCCTTGCTCGATGACGGCCGAGTCACCGGTCAAAAGCGGGAAATACTTGGGAGCGAGCGTGACCAACAGCATCGACCACGGGACGGCAAAGCACACCGCCATGAGCAGTCCCCCATTGAGAGGAATCGCGGTTTCGGCGACTCGTCGCTCCCCTACGCGGCGTGCTGCCATCGCTTGCACCCCCGCGGATAGGCCCAAAATGAAGGCGGAAAGCAGGAAGTTGGCGAAACCCCCGAGCCCGACGCCCGCAAGCGCGGCGTCGCCGAGCGTGCCGACCATCGCCGTGTCGACGAGATTCAGCACGTTCTGCGAGAGCATGCCCCCGATGATGGGGAGCGCGAGCCCGAAGATGCGGCGTCGGCGCGCCGGGGGCACGCCAAAGGAATGTCCCTGGGGGTGCGCCGTCTCATCCACGGGCAGACCCCGATGATTCCGTCCGCGACAAGCTAGCGTGGAGCCATGCGAATGGCACCGTCCAGCCGGATGACCTCGCCGTTGAGATAGCTATTCTCGACGATGTGACAGGCCAACGCACCGAACTCTTGCGGACGTCCGAGCCGGCTCGGATGTGGAATGGCAGCAGCGAGCGCCGTGCGAATTTCGTCTGGAAGCATGCCGAGCAGCGGCGTGTCGAAAGTCCCGGGCGCGATGGTCACGACGCGAATCAGCGCCTTGGAAAGATCGCGAGCGGCTGGCAGCGTCAATCCGACGATGCCTCCCTTGGATGCCGAATAGGCGACCTGTCCGATCTGACCGTCGAAGGCAGCAACCGAAGCCGTGTTGATGACCACCCCGCGCTCTCCGTCCTCTGGCTCGTTTTTCAACATCGCGGCGGCTGATAGGCGCAAAACGTTGAACGTCCCCACCAGATTGACGGAAATGATCTTCTGAAACACGCCGAGATCGTGCGGCGTACCGTCCTTGCCCACGGTTCGCATCGCCATGCCGATGCCGGCGCAGCTGACCGCGGCCCGAAGCGTGCCCATCGACGTCGCTTGATCGACCGCAGCCTGCACCTCGTCGGGGTTGCTGACGTCCGCTCGCGCGAACGACGCAGCATCGCCCAGCTCCGAAGCGAGCTTCTGTCCGCGGTCGGCATTGAGGTCCACGATTACCGCACGTCCGCCCTGGCTGACGAACTGGCGGACGGTCGCCTCTCCCAAGCCAGAGGCTCCGCCTGTCACTAGTGCTACTGATCCCTTGATCTTCATCCAGCCCTCCGGGCGCAGATGCTTGGTCCAAGGGAGCCGTTCGTCAAGCAACTAGCGTGCAGGCCGCCATGCAGCTAAAACCGAGCGGATTCACGCTGGATAGGGGACCAGTGCTCTTCAACAGCCTCGACTACATTCTCTTCCTGGGCATTGCCGTCGCAGGGTTCTGGCTGCTGGCCCGCCATGCTCAGCTGCGGATGATCTTCTTGTTCGTCGCGTCATGCCTCTTCTACATGGCGTGGCACCCCGCGTACATCGTTCTGATTCTGGGGTCCACGGCACTCGACTACTTCGTCGGCCTGCGCATTCACGCCACCGACGATGAAACGGCACGCAAGCGCTGGCTCACGCTCAGCGTCGTGTCGAACCTGGGGCTTCTGGGTGTTTTCAAGTATTTCAACTTTGCTTCACAGGCGACCGCCGACATCTTGAGCCTCTTCTTCGGCATTCACATCCAGCATCCGCCGTTCCTCGAGGTACTCCTGCCCGTCGGCATTTCGTTCTACACCTTCCAGACTCTCAGCTACACGATCGACATCTATCGACGCAACCTAGAGCCAACCCGAAGCTTCTTTCAGTTTGCAGTTTTCGTGACTTATTTCCCGCAGCTCGTGGCGGGACCGATCGTGCGGGCCTCGCAGCTGCTACCGCAACTGCAGCGCAAGATCACGCTCAACAACGAGCAGGTCACACAGGGATTGTTTCTGATCGCCACGGGCATGGTGAAGAAGGTCGTCATCGCGGACTATCTCTCGGTCAATCTGGTGGATCGGGTGTTTGACCAGCCCGATCTGTACAGCGCGGCGGAGGTGGTGGTCGCGCTGTACGGCTTCACCATGCAGATCTATTGCGATTTCTCGGGTTACACCGACGTTGCGCGCGGCTCGGCAAAGCTCATGGGACTCGAGCTCCCGGAGAACTTCGACCGACCGTATCAGTCCGCGAGCCCCGCAGAGTTCTGGCGGAGATGGCACATGACGCTGTCAACGTGGTTGCGCGACTATCTCTACTATCCGCTAGGAGGATCACACGTAGGGCCGGGCCGAGCCTATTGGAATCTGTGGCTGACCATGTTCCTCATCGGGATCTGGCACGGCGCCTCATGGACGTTCGTGTTCTACGCGATTCTGCAAGCGACGGCGATGGTTACCCATCGATTTTTCTACCGCCGATCCGGCCGCACCCGAGATACCGTCGACTCCTGGCAGCGCCATGCGTTCAAGGTGTTTTGGGCTCTTCAATTCGTCGTGTTCTCGCGGATCCTCTTCCGCGCGACGAGTCTCGACAACGCGATGGACATCACCGCACGGCTCGGCAGCGGGACGTTCTCGGTCGCTCAGATCTCCAGTGGCGTATGGGCATTGTTGATCGCGAGCTTCGCCGCGCACTACACCCCTAGACACTGGTTCGAATCACTCGAACTGCGATTCAAGGCAATGCCTGCGCCCGCTCAGGGAGTCGCGCTCGCCGCCGTCGGCTTCGGCCTGAGCGCCGTCGCGACGAGTCAGGTCGTTCCTTACATCTACTTCCAGTTCTGATGCACAAACGACACCACGAACCGCTTTCTCCCCTGAAACACCTGGTCACGGTGACGGCATTCATGCTTGCGGCGTGCGCGCTGACCTACGTGGTGCCGGCCATGGCGGCACTACGGCCCTGGATTCCGGGCGAGGAAGGCGTACCGATCGCTCGGCTCTTCCAAGTGGGGGAAGAAATCCCGGCCTTTGCCGGCCATGGTGGCTCCTATCGAGCCACCGCCTCCACCGAGTCGGACACCGAGCGACTTGCGGAGTCCGTGGGTGACACGGTCGCCCGGAATCTGGGTGCGAGACCCGTGATCGTGCCCCAGAAGCCCGAGGATGCGCTCCGGATCAGTCCATCGGAATACGACGGCATCTCGGTCTACATCGAAGACCCCAGCGGTGATGGCATGCGAGCGTTCTACGAGGCGCTCGAGAGGACGGCCCGCGGGGACGAAGGCGCCATCACGCGCGTGGCGCACTATGGTGACTCCAGCATCGCCACGGATCTGATCACTTCGACCGTGAGGGAGAACCTGCAAGCGCGTTTCGGAGACGCTGGGCACGGCTTCGTCATCGCAGCCAAGGGCTACATCCCCTACAAACATCGGGGCGTCAGGCAGTCATCGAACCCAGATGCTTGGAACGTCCGCGAAGTCGTGCGGCGCCAAGATCGAGGGGGCCGATATGGATACGGAGGCGTGCAATCGCGGGCGACGCCGGGCGCATGGGCGCGCGTGGGGACGGCCAAGCGGGGCGAAGTCGGCACGCAGGCCTCTCGTTTCGAGATCTACTACCAGAAGCGGCCGCGCGGCGGTGCGTTCACGGTGCGTCTCGACAGCGGGAAGCGGAAGACCGTCCCGACTGAAGCCGACCGCGTCAGCGATGCGGTGTATTCGATCGAAGCGCCAGACGGCGCCCATCAGATCGAGCTTCGCTACACGCGAGGGGGACCGGTTCATCTCTACGGCGTTGCGGTGGAAAGAGATGGGCCGGGCATCGTGTATGATTCGCTCGGGCTAGTTGGGGCACGCGCCAATCGACTGCTCAACTACGACGAAGCGCACATTCAAGGTCAACTCGAGCAGCGTGGCGTCGATCTGTTGGTGCTTGGTTTCGGCGGAAACGAGGCCAGTGATGACCGTACCGAGGATGCCTTCTACGAGGACTACGTGCAGGTGCTTCGTCACATGCGCCAGGGACGCGAAGATCTCGGTTGCCTCGTATTCGCGCCGCTCGACCAAGCACACCGGGAGCGTGGGCGCATCCGCACGCTACCCACGATTCCGAGAATCGTCGCCGCACAGCGCCGCGCCGCTCTCGATGTGGGCTGCGCATTCTACGATACGTGGCAAGCGATGGGGGGGCCGGACGCGATGCGCCGCTGGTACAAGGCAAGCCCACGACTCGCCATGAGCGACTTCAGGCATGCCACGCCAGCGGGCTACGAGATCATCGGCAACATGTTTTACAAGGCGATCCTGGCAGGCTTTGCCGACTACCTCGCGCGGAGCGCTTCTGCCGAGTTGTCGTCGGTCACGGCGTCGACAGAGCGTTCCTCGACTCCAGACGCGACGTCCTCCGGCATCCCATCGAGCAACGCCTCCAGCAAAACTTCGCCCAGGCGCTGATAGCCCAGCCGGCTGTAGTGAATGTGATCTTGTGACGCATAGGCAGGATCGTTCGCAGCCCATTGCACCATCGAAAGCGCGCCGCCCTGAAAGGCCACGAGATCGAAGAAGCCACAACCGAGGTCGAGCGCGACCCGGTGCTGCACCGCAATGAGCTGCATGGTTCGGGCGCGATCTTCGAAAACGCGCTCCTCGACCTGCATGGGACGGTCCGACGGTCCTATCAGTAAGCAAGATGCTTCGGGCACCGTCTCGCGCACTCGTTGAACGACGGCCCGCAAGTCGCGTTCGTAGTCTTCGATCGGCGAATCATCTCCGCTTTCATTGGTCCCGTAGGCTAGGACCACCAAGTCGGGCTTGCGGCGGCGAAGTTGCTCCCGAAAGATCGCATCGTCCCAAAGCAACTGATAACGGGCTCGCGATCCATTGATTCCCAAGGTGTCGACGATCACACCCGGTTGGTCGCGTTCGACGGCTAGGCCGAATAGCCACACTGGGCGTTTGCTCAACGTCCGGATCTCGAAACGGTGCGGGGCATCGGGAACGCGGAACGTCGCGTACCCCGTGGAAGTCTTGGGCGAATGCGTCGAAATACGACGCGCCTTTCGTCCATCGATGAGCACATCGATGTCTCCGCCCCGCGGCTGGCTCATGTAATAGAGCTCGAAGAAGCTAGCGTTGCGGCCGGTCTCTCCCTCGGTTGCCGTCGTCACCGCCCCGAACGAACCGGCTCGTGTGCTTTCCATGGCGAGACCCGCAATGCCTACGCGCTCCACCTCGGTGTCCCCGACCCGAATCCGATGGGTCTTCCATCGCTTTCCGTCGCTTTCGATCGCGATGTCGCGGTGCCGATAAGTTCGCCAGGGATGGACGGGCACTACGAACCCGTGGCCCGCGTCCCCGTATCGCGCCTGCAGCTCCTCCCGAATGTATCCAGTGAAGAGATCGCTCGCCACGTGCGACGCACCGAAGAAAACGAGTCGAGCCTGGCCCTCGCCCGTCGCCGCGCGGGCAAGTGCCTGATGTAGCGCCTTCATCGAGTTTCCGTCGCGGTCCTCGATGGCGATGTCGAGGCCGAGCTTGTCATTGGGCGGTGGCTCCAAGAGCTTGGGCCCCATCCGCTGCGTGGATCGGAGGGTGCCAAGCACGCCAGCTTCCGCAATCGCAGCAGGAGTCTTCGGGGTCGTATCCGCCGAGGTCGTGGAGGCGCCGTACCCCAGCGTCCAAACCCCTGCTATCGTCACTCCCCCGAGCACCACCGCCAGCGGTGAGCGCCATAGATTCGCAAGCCGCACGCCCTCACAATGGCGATCGGGCTCGATCCAGTCAAATTGACGTGAAAACGAACGAGAAGTCAGCCATGATGCCGCCCATGAAATCGCGGGAGCTTCTGTTGACCGCCGCCAAGTTTCGCGTCGCCCGCCTGAGGTTCGAAGGGCCCGACGGCAAGGAAATCGTTCGGGACGTGGTGGAGCATCCTGGAGCATCCGTGATCCTCCCCGTGCTGGATGACGGCCGGATCGCCATGATCCGCAATCGGAGAAGGACGGTAGGTAAGGTGCTGTGGGAGCTGCCCGCCGGAACCCTGGAGGGTGACGAGGCGCCCGAGGCCTGCGCTGCCCGCGAGTTGGAGGAAGAAACCGGCTACCGTGCCGGGGTGATCCAGCCGCTAACCGAGTTCTATTCGTCACCGGGCGTTTTGAACGAACGCATGTACGGCTTCGTGGCCACCGAGCTCGAGGAGACGGCCCAGGCACTCGATGAAAACGAGGAAATCGAGGTCTTCGCCATTCCGCAGTGGCAAGTACGGGACATGATCAAGGACGGCCACATCGAGGACGCAAAAACCATCGCGTTGTTGCTCTACTGGATGCACCTGTACACGCCGTAGGGTCACACACGAGCATCGACGTCCATGGAGCTGCTGGCACGCATTCAAGACAACTGGATTGTCCTGCTCATCCCGGTGATCAGCGCGTTCGTCGGATGGTTCACGAACGTAGTCGCAGTCAAGATGATGTTCTATCCGGTCGAATTCGTCGGAATTCCGCCCTACCTCGGCTGGCAAGGCGTCATTCCCGCCAATGCGCTTCGCCTCGCCAAGGTGTCGAACGCCCTGATCACCGAAAAGCTCTTGTCGCTGCGTGAGCTGTTCGATGAAACGTTCGACGCGCAGGCCTTCACCGGAAGGCTCGGAGCCGTCATCGATGACGTGACGGAGCAGGTCATCGACGAGATAGCCAACAAACACGCCAAGTCCCTGTGGGATAGCGCGGGCGAGTTCATGCAGAACAAGGTCCGCGAACGAGTCCGAGAGGAAGTTCTCGAGGTATCGCGAGCGATCGCCATGGACATGGCGGACGACATCGAGAATATCTTGGACATCGAGCAGACCGTCCTCGATGCCATCGAGCAGAACAGGGGACTGATGGGCGAAATGTTCTACGAAGTCGGCCGCGCGGAGTTCAAGTTCATCGAGCACTCGGGCCTCTATTTTGGTTTTCTTTTGGGCGTCCTTCAGATGGTGATCTGGGTTCTATACCCGTTGCCGTGGATCCTTCCGGCTGCCGGGTTTGGAGTCGGCTATCTGACGAACTGGATCGCCATCAAGCTGGTGTTTGCCCCGCGCGAACCCACCCAGGTGGGTCCCATCACGATACAAGGTCTGTTTCACAAGCGGCAGAACGAAGTGGCAGAGGCCTTCGGCCGGACGGTTGCCACGCGCGTCCTCAACGCAGACAACATCGTCAAGACGGTCATGGAGAGCGATGGCGCCGACCGAATGAACGAGATCATCGAGCGTCGGGTCGGTGATCTCATTACCAAGTACGAGTCCCACCCCATGGCCGTGCTTCTCGTACCGGAACAGGAGCGTGCTGCGCTTCGTTCCGATTTGATGGAGCGCATCAAGAGAGAGTGGCCAAAGCCGGACGGATTCTTTCATACGTTTGCAGGAGAATCCGTCGATCTGCATGGTGAGCTCGAACGCCGCATGAAGGCACTCGACCGAGAGAGCTACGAGGGTGTCCTCCGGCCGGCCTTCCAACAAGACGAGTGGAAGCTCATCGCCGCCGGCGCGGTGCTCGGAACTGCCGCAGGCGTCCTTCAGCTGGTTTACATCTTCGGCGATGCCATGGAGCGACTCAGTCGCTAGCGCTGGCCGATGGGCCGCAGAGCAGCTACACACTCTCGCGTGGAACAGACCGCCACCCTCCTCGTTTGCTGTCCCGACCGCAAGGGCCTCGTGGCTGCGCTGGCGCAAGTCCTCTATGGACATGGCGCCAACATTCTCGACGCTGACCAACATACCGACCCAGTCGCGAGCCAGTTTTTTCAGCGTATTCGCTTCGACATGTCCGAGCTCCATACCGACCGTCGGAGCCTGGAGACGGCAATCGCCGAGGTGGCAACTCGCTTCTCCATGAGCTGGCGTATCTCGGACGGCACTCAACGACATCGGACGGCAATTTTCGTTTCCAAGTATGACCACTGCTTGTACGACCTGCTCCTGAGGCAACGAGCCGGTGAGTTGTCGACGGATATCCCCCTCATCATCAGCAACCATCCCGACCTCGAGCCCGTGGCGAAGCAGTTCGACATCCCTTTTCATCATCTGCCTATCGCCAAAGGGATGAAGGACGAGCAAGAGCGACAAGCGCTGACTTTGTTGCAATCCGAGGAAATCGACCTGGTGGTGCTCGCTCGTTACATGCAAATCTTGACTGACGATTTCCTCAAGGCATTCCAAGGTCAGGTAATCAACATCCATCACTCGTTTCTGCCCGCATTCATGGGGAGCAAGCCCTATCACCGTGCCTTCGAAAGAGGAGTGAAGCTGATCGGCGCCACTGCACACTACGCGACAGCGGACTTGGATGAAGGCCCCATCATCGAGCAAGACGTCGTCCGATGCTCGCACCGCGACTCGGTACAGGACCTCGTGCGCAAAGGCCGCGACCTCGAAAAAGTGGTGCTCGCGCGCGCAGTTCGATGGCACCTTGACGATCGAATCCTCGTCTACGACAACAAGACCGTCGTCTTCAGCTAAGGAGTCCCCATGTCCGAACGAGTACACCTCAGCATCGACAATGCCGTTGCGACGGTCCGTCTTTCCCGCCCCGAGAAACGCAACGCGCTGGACGCCCCCATGTTCGAGTCGCTCATTCAGACCGGCAAGCAAATCATGGCGGACGAGAGTGTTCGCGCGGTCGTTCTACACGGGGAAGGCAAGGCGTTCTGTGCAGGCCTAGATTTCGGTTCCTTCATGGGCTCGCCTCAGCTCATGCAGAAACTACTCGAACGAAAAGAAGAAAGCCCTGCCAACATGGCTCAGCGGGCAGCGTGGATATGGCAGGAAGTGAACGTCCCGGTCATCGCCGCGGTGCACGGAGTGGCTTTTGGCGGAGGCCTGCAGATCGCGCTTGCAGCGGATCTCCGATATGTGACGGCGGACTCGCAGTTTTCGGTCATGGAGATCAAATGGGGGCTCATCCCAGACATGAGCCTGACACAGACTCTTCCCAGGCTGGTTCCACTCGACGTCGCAAAGGAGCTGACGTTCACGGGGCGCATCGTCTCGGGAGACGAGGCGGTCGCGCTCGGTTTGGCCACGAGGGTGAGCAAAGACCCTCTCGCCGAAGCGCTGGAGACGGCCAAGCTGATTGCAACCAAATCGCCGCATGCGATTCGGGCCGGCAAGACTCTGCTCAACGACGCCCCGGGCATGACACGAAACGACGCCCTCAAGCTCGAAACCGCGTTGCAGGTGAGTCTGTTGGGAAGCCCCAATCAAGTGGAGGCGGTCCAGGCCAACATGGCGAAACGCGAGCCTTCGTTCAAAGACCCGAAGTGATCAACCCGGCTCCGGCGGTCTGGACATCCGTGGTTGGTACTTGCAGCAGTCCGGGGGGCAGACATCCGGCGCCGGACCTCGCTTCCCGAGCGCCGGCCGCACGGTGACCTTGCCGAGCCGCTCTTCGATCAGCTCCCGAATCATGGAGATGAATGCGGGATGCGTGCCGACGGTGGAAGCTCGGGTCAACGTGATACCGAGCTCGGTAGCGCGATCTCGTGCCTCGTGGTCGAGGTCCCACACGACCTCCATGTGGTCCGAGATGAACCCAATCGGCGCCACGACCACGTCCTTCACGTTGATCTGCGCCAGCGCATCCAGGTGGTCGAGAATTTCCGGCCCGAGCCATGGGACGTGCGGGGGGCCGCTCCGACTCTGATATACCAACTGCCAGCGATCATGGCGCGCTCCTTCCGCCACCAACCGCGCCGTTTCCTGCAATTGCTCGACGTAATCGCAGCTCTCAGCCATGGCTTCCGGAACGCTGTGCGCGGTGAAAGCCACGCGGGCGCACTCGCGACGCGCTTTGGGCAAGGTTCCGAGTGCTGCGAGAAGATGGTCGACGTTGGCCTCGATGAAGCCAGGGTGGTTGTAATAGGCACGCAGCTTGTCGACCTGCGGCGCGCCCTCCCCCACCTCTGCCCGGGCTTTCTCGATGTTCTCCAGGTACTGACGGCACCCGCTATAACTGCTGTACGCCGAGGTAAAAAAGCCTAGCGCCCGCTTCTTTCCGTCTTCCCGCATCTGAGTCAGAGCCTCGGCGAGAAATGGACGCCAATTGCGGTTACCCCAGTAGACCGGAAGATCGATCTCGTGCTCGCGAAGCTCTTCCTGCAGAGCGGCAATGAGAGCGCGGTTCTGGTCGTTAATCGGGCTCTTTCCGTCGAAATGGTTGTAGTGCGCCGCAACTTCCTTGAGCCGCTCAGGGGGAACGTTCTTGCCGCGGACCACGTTCTCGAGGAAAGGCATGACATCCGCGCGCTCTTCCGGACCTCCAAAGGACACGAGGATCACGCTGTCGTATTCCAAATCGCTGTCGTCCACGCCGCAACTCTCGCGCCCTCGGGGCACGGGCGCAAGCCCAGAGTCTTGCCAATGGATCGTAGCTGTGCTCTAGGTTGCTCGTGCGGATAACGATCCTGGGAAGCGGGAGCGAGGGCAATGCGCTGTTCATCGAATCGGCGACGACCGGTGTCCTGGTCGATGCGGGGCTCTCCCACCGGAAGCTGGTACAGCGCTTTGTGGCGCTCGGCCGCAAACCGCCCACCGATGTTTCGGCGCTGATCGTGACCCACAGCCACGGGGACCACGCCGCGCATGCGTCGGTTTGCGCGACACGCTTGCGGTGTCCGGTGCGCGCAAGCGAGGAGACACTACAAACGATCCGCCTGGGTCGTTCCGTTCGCGCCGAATCGTTTTCGCCAGGCCGTAGATTTCGCATTGGAGACATCACGGTTCACTCCGCGCGCATCCCTCATGATGCACCCCAGGCCGCGCTCTTGTTTGAAACCAAGGACACCACGGTCGGACTGGTAACCGATCTAGGACACGTGCCTCGTGGGTTTTTGCGGTTCTTGAACGAGTGCGAAACTCTCCTGCTCGAAAGCAATCACGATCTCCACATGCTGGCCGAAGGCCCGTATCCGCCCGCGCTCAAGCGGCGAATCGGAGGCTCCCTCGGCCACCTTTCGAACGAACAGGCGGGCGATCTGCTGGCGAGCCTCCACCATGCACCGGCTCGCGTCGTCCTGATGCATTTGTCCGAGACCAACAACTCGCCGCAACTCGCACGAAGCTCGGCAAGAGCCGCCCTCGCGCACGGAAAAACCAAGGTCCTGGTCGCTCGTCAGCATGAGCCTCTCGAGCTCGGGACCATGCAAGGTTCCCAACTTCAGCTCGCCCTCTAGAAAGCAGCACATGGGCCTTTGGTACGACGAGATTTTTGACGATCACACCCGGCTCGGGCTTCGCGTCAAAGAGACGCTCTTTTCAGACCAGAGCCCCTATCAAAAAGTGGAGGTGATCGATACGACCGGCTTCGGTCGGGTTCTCGTCCTCGACAACGTCTTCATGACCAGCGAGTACGACGAGTTTCTGTACCACGAGATGCTGGTACACCCTGCTCTAACCACTGCGCCGCGGATCGGGCGCGTGTTGGTGATCGGAGGAGGCGACGGCGGTACCGTGCGGGAGGTGCTTCGGCATCCGGACGTGCGGAAGTGCGTCATGGTCGAGCTCGATCGAATGGTGGTCGAGGTTTCGAAGCAACATCTGCCCAGCATCGGCACGGCCTGGGACGATCCGCGTCTGGAAATCCGTTTCATCGACGGCATCGAGTACGTGAAAACCAGCGAAGACGAGAAGTACGACGTGGTTCTGCTCGACGGAACAGACCCCATCGGGCCCGGTGCCGTGCTGTTCGACGAGACTTTCTATCGGGGCTGCAAACGCATGCTCACTTCTGACGGTGTCATGGCGCTGCAAAGCGAGTCTCCGCTGCTCATGATGGACGTCTTCGTAGAAATACAGCACAAGCTTCGAAGCCTATTCTCGGAGGTACACCCCTACATGGGACCGGTTCCTCTGTACGGCACGGGTACGTGGAGCTGGACGTGGTGCTCCGCCACGGGCGAGCCCCTCCGGCCGTTCCCCGAGCGTCAAGCGGCCATCGTGGAGGGCTCGAAGGCCTACAACGAAGCCATCCACCGAGCCGCGTTCGCGCTGCCCAATTACGTGCAGCGTGCCCTGAAGTTATAGGGGGATCGGGGACGCTGGCCCTGCTGGGAGCGGCGTGGCCCTACGCGGCTACCAGGTCAGGACCAGCTTTCCGAACGTTTCGTTTGCATCCATCCGTCGGTGCGCCGCTTGCGCCTCGCTCATGGGCAACACGTCGTCGATGATGGGCTTGAGCTCGCCCGACTCAAATCGCCGGAGCATCTGGGCGGAAAACGCGCTCGTGAGCTCGGCCTTCTCCGAAGACGAACGGCTCCGAAGGACCGAGCCGACAATCGAGCCGCGCTTCGACAGCAAAGTCCCCAGATTCAGCTCACCTCTCACGCCCCCCATCAGACCGATGACGATGATACGGCCTTTGTTGGCGAGGACTTTGACGTTCTGGCCGAGGTAGGCGGCGCCGACGGTATCGAGGATCACGTCCACGCCCTTCGGCGCAGCGACCAAGACGGTGTCGGCAAACTGACCGTCCTCGACCAGGACCGCATGGCTCAGGCCGAGCTCCGTGCACCGCGGCAGCTTGTGTGCAGTGCGCGAAGTTCCCACGGATGTGGCACGAAGGACCGACGCGAGTTGGATGGCTGCAGTGCCGACTCCGCTGGCGACCGCGTGTACGAGCAACGTTCCGCCTGCCTGCAAATCGCCCTGAAGCACCATGGCGTCGTAGGCGGTGAGAAACACTTCGGGCACGGCGGCGGCCTCCTCCAGCGACATGTGCTTCGGGATCCTCATCAATTCGTCGGCCTCCGTGACGACTCGCGTGGCCATGGCGCCTCCGGCCACGATGCCCATGACCCGATCGCCAGGCTTCCACCGATCGACGGCGTCGCCGACCGCTTCGACCACGCCCGCAAGCTCCAGGCCCGGCACGTCGGCAGGGACACCGGGGGGCGCCGGGTAGAAGCCGCGGCGCTGCAGGCAATCAGCGCGGTTGAGCCCGGCTGCGGCAACCTCGACGAGAACCTGCGACGGCCCAGGCTTGGGAACCTCGATTTCGCCGAAGCCGAGGACCTCGGGCCCTCCATGCTCCTGGATTCGAATCGCTTTGGCTGAAGGCATGGAATCAATCGTAGCCTGACCGCTCGGGCCGTCCAGCATGAAGCTCGCGTGCTACCTTCCCGCGATGAACGCGAACGTTGGGCTCCTCCTGCACGGATGGGCGACGCGGGATCCGGAGCGGACCGGGATGATCGACGCTGGACGCGACGATCTCGTGCTCGGCTACGGAGCACTCGACCGCCGCGCCGCGCGGGTCGCGTCACACCTCCGGAGTCGAGGGGTGCATAGCGGTGATCGAGTCGCCATCTTCACCGACAATGGTCTCGATTTCGTGGCGGCGTGGTTTGGCGCCGTGTACGCCGGCTGTACGACGCTCCCGCTGCCAGCGATGTCGACCGCGCGTGAGATCGCCTACCGCCTGCAACACGCTGGTTGCGAAGCATTGCTGACCGATTCGGGCCGTACCGACGTCGCCCACGAGGGTCAGTCCAGGGCGGGCATCTCGGTGCAGCTCGTCCACGTCGAGGAGGCTGCCGAAAGCGCGACCGAGGCTGCCGAACCAGCCCAGGTGGCACCCAACTCACTGGCTCTGCTGCTCTACACCTCCGGAACCACGGGTGCATCCAAAGCCGTTTGCATCACACATGAATCATTGGTCGCCCACACCAAGGCCCTCGTCGAGCAGACTCTACGACTCGGACAGAGCGACTGCATCTTGGGCACCTTGCCGCTGAGCCACTCGTATGGCATCCGCATGACACTGCTCGTGCCTTTTTTCGCCGGCGCGAGGACCGTCTTCACTCCACGGTTCTCTCCGGCTCGCACGCTCGAGCTTTGCGCGCGACATGGGGTGACGTGGCTCCCTGGCGTGCCGACCATGTTCGTCGCATGGGCAGACGAGCGCAGTGCGCCGGCCCCCCCTTCACTGCGATGGTGCCTGAGCGCAGGCGCCCCTCTCGCCGAAGACGTTCGCCTGCGAGCCGAGGAACGCCTTGGCGCTTCGGTGCGCCAAGGATACGGCCTCACCGAGGCCACCTTCACCGCGATCAATGCGCCACCGGACGAAGCCGTTCCCGGATCCTCGGGCAAGCCGGTGCCGGGAGTTGAAGTGCGCATCGCCGATGATGTCAGCAAAACGTTGCCCACGGGCGTACATGGCGAAGTGCTGATCCGCGGTCACAACGTGATGGCGGGCTATCTCGATGATCCGATCGCGACGCAACACGCCACGCGCGGCGGCTGGCTTCACACCGGTGACATCGGGTTCGTCGATGCGCAGGGCCGGCTCACCATCGTCGATCGCAGCAAGGACCTGATCCTCCGGGGCGGCGCCAGCATCTATCCTTCCGAGATCGAGAACGTGCTCGCTCATCACCCTGGGGTCCAAGATGTCGCCGTCGTGGGTCAGCCAGACGACTATTATGGTGAAGAGATCGTCGCCATCATCGTGAGAGATCGAGCCCACGCTGCAACGGCGAGCGAGCTCGACCGATGGGTGCGGGAGCGTTTGGCCGGATACAAGGCTCCGAGGCGCTATGCGTTCGTCGAAGCGCTCCCGCAAGGAGCGAGCGGCAAGACACTCAAGCGGCGGCTTCGCGAAGAGCTGGTCTTGGGACGCATTCGAGCCGAGGATCTAGGCTCGAACCGAGCTGCTGATTAGCTCGAAAACGCCAATCATCACAACCGCTCCGATCAAGAGACCGGCCCAGGGCCCGTACCACCCCGCGGCCACGGGCACCTCGGCACAAACCAAGCTGATGATCCCGATGAAGAGCGCATAGGGAAGCTGCGTGCGTACGTGATCCATGTGATCGCAGCTCGTCGCCATGGAGCTGAGAATCGTAGTGTCCGAGATCGGGGAGCAATGATCGCCCCAGACGGAGCCTGCCAAAATCGATGAAACCGTTCCGAGCAGGATTGTTTCTTGCCCGGGTGCGATTTGATGCGCCAGGGGCACGACCAGCGGAAAGAGGATGGCCATCGTGCCCCACGAGGTGCCCGTAGCGAAGCTCACCAAGGCCGCCATGATGAACACTGCAGCTGGGATCCACGAGGCCGCGATCCAATCACCCACCGTGCCAATCAGAAACGAGGCGGTGTCGAGATCGCGGCACACGGCCCCGAGAGACCACGCCAAGACCAGAATGATGACCGCATACACCATGGACCGAATCCCACCGGTCCATGCGTCGATCGACTTCGTGAACGTCAGCGCCCCGCTGCCCACGGCGAGCAAGAGTGCGGCGACGCATCCGGCCCCCGTCGCCCAAAGCATCGCCGAGCTGGAGCTGGCCGCCCCGACGATCGTCCTCAGCGACGGCTGGAGGCCTGCAGACATCGCCTTGCTCCGTCCGTCTAGGTAGATCCCGATTGCGGCCACGAGCACGACCACCAGCACGGGAATGAGCGCGTTCATGGGACGGCCAGGCGTGTCCTCCGGCACCGATTCTTCGTGGAAGTCGGAGGCAAGCCGGGCACCGGTGCGACAAACCAGGCCCTGCTCATCAGCCCGTCTTTCCGCCCGCAGCATCGGGCCGAAATCACGACCGCGAATAGCGATCCAGGGGACGAACAGCAGCATGAGGATGGGATAAAACCGAAACGGAATCGTCTCGATGAAGGTCACGTAGGCGTCGCGTTCGATGCCGAGGTGTGCAAACTGATCCCCGATATATCCTACCTCCACGCCGATCCACGACGAAATGAGCGCTAGGCTGGCAACGGGCGCTGCCGTGGCATCGACGAGGAACGCCAGCTTCTCCCGGCTCAGTCGGATACGGTCGGTGACCGGGCGCATCGACGAGCCGAGCAGTAATGAGTTGGCGTAGTCATCGAAGAAAATCAGCAACCCGAGCAGCCACGTCGTGAGTTGTGCCCGCCGGCGTGTGGTTGCGTCCGTGCCGACCCGAGAGGCGAGTCCTTTGGCGCCGCCGCTCCGCGTCATCAATCCCAGCATCCCGCCGAGCAACAGGCTGAATACGACGATCGAGGCGTGACCTCGGTCGGCCAGCGCATCCACGACGTACGTATCGAGCAGTCGCGCAAAAGAAGCCACGAACGACAATCCCGACGACAAATACGATCCAAGCCAAACACCGAGGATCAGAGCGATCAATACGTTGCGAAAGATCAACGCCAGGGCGATGGCCAGCAGGGGCGGAAGAACGGAAGTCCAAGGTGGAAGCCGCCTTCCTTGGCCGGGGCTCTCCACTTCGACGTGAGTCGCAGTTGTGATATTTAAGGAAAAGTCCTGAATGGCGGTGGGAGCGGCGCCGTCATTCCGATTAGCGCTTGCCTCCGCGGCCGCGAAACCCAGGACCAGAATAGAAACCACGAGGACCGCTCGCATGAATATCGCCAGACATAGACAGCAAAGCCGCCACTGGTCAATTTTGCCCGCCCTCGCCGCGGTGCTCTGTGGTTTGCTCGTTTCCTTCGGGGCCCCGTCTCGCTGTTTTTCGAGCGACAGCGAGCTGACCAAGGAAGACAAAAAAGAGCTGGCGACAGGCGAGCTCGTCGTGAAGCAAAAGAACGAGCAGCGCGGTGCCTACAAGCTCATTGGCGGACAAAGCTGGCAGATCGTCGATGTCCCGATCGATATCGCATGGCAGGCACTGCGCGACTTGCCGCTGTACAAGCGCATCATCCCGCTGGCCACTGAAACGGACGTCAAGCAGCAGTCCGGCCAAGAGGCGGACCTCGCGGTACGTCAACAGTGGGGGCCCGTCGACGTTCGATACGTGCTGCGAACGACGATCGACTCAGACCGGCGTGCGGTGATGTTCCGGGTCGACCACTCGCACGAGCACGACATCCGTGCCGGGTGGGGGTTCATTCGGGTGCGTCCCTACAAAAACACTCAAACGCTCGTATCCTTTGGTGCCTTGGTCGACATCGGCGACGGCGTCTTCGTATCGATCATTCGTCCCGCGGTTCGCCGCGACCTACTGCGAATCCCCAGTTACTTCAAAAAGCACGTCGAAGGTGAAGGCCGCGACCTCTATGCCAACTCCCCCTAGACGAGCCGTTTGATCCAACGCAGCTTGCGAGCCGAATAGGGCGGATACAGTAGCGGGGGCTCTGCAAGCGTGGGCTTCTTCAGCACTCCACGTCGGTGCGAGAACGTTTCGAACGTATGACGGCCGTGATAGGCACCCATTCCACTCTCTCCGACACCTCCAAATGGAAGCGCTGGCACGCCGAGGTGCATCCAGACGTGATTGATGGTGGTTCCTCCTGCGCTCGTGCCCGCAATGATGCGATCTTGCGCTGCACGGCTGCGGGAGAAAGCATAGAGCGCCAAGGGCCTCGGATGCCGATTGACCAAAGTGATCGCTGCATCGACGTTGGACACGGCAATGACGGGCAAAATGGGGCCGAAAATCTCTTCTTGCATCACCGGATCGCGCTCGGTGACATTCTTGAGGATGGTCGGGGCGATATATAGGTCGGCCTGATCGGTTTGGCCTCCGGTCGCCACGTCGCCTCCGGTGAGCATGCGAGTCAGTCGAGCGTGATGCTGCTCGTTGATGATGCGCGCATAGTCGGGGCTTTGCTGTGGGTCGTCACCGTAAAACTCGCGAATCGTCGAGACCACGCGGTTGACCAGCGCATCGTGCACCAGGTCATCGACGAGAACGTAATCGGGCGCAACGCAGGTCTGACCCGCGTTGAAGAACTTTCCGAAGACGATGCGCTTGGCTGCAAGGTCCAGATCGGCGCTCTCATCGACGATGCATGGGCTCTTGCCGCCGAGCTCCAAGGTGACCGGTGTGAGGTGCTGTGCGGCCGCCTGCATCACGATGCGTCCCACGCGTCCGTTTCCTGTGTAAAAGATGTGATCCCATTTCTCGCGCAACAGGGCCGTCGTCTCCGGCACACCGCCCTGCCAGACCTGTACGGCTTTCGGATCGAGATACTTTGGAATCCACCGTGCCAGCATGTCCGAGACGTTGGGCGATATTTCCGATGGCTTCAGCACCACGCAGTTGCCTGCAGCGAGCGCGCCGATCATCGGCAAAACCAAGGTCTGAAAGGGGTAATTCCACGGCCCGATGATCAACGTGATGCCTAGCGGCTCGCGAACGACGTAGCTGTGACCGGGCATGGCGACGAGCGGCGTGCGAACCCGCTCCGGCTTCATCCACGAGGCCAGGTGCTTCCTCGCCGATCGGAGCTCGGCCAAGGTAAAACCGATCTCCGAGACGAAGGCCTCGGTCTCCGGCTTGCGTAAATCGGCCCGCAGCGCGCGGACGATGTCCTTCTCGCGCTCCATCAGGAAGTGCTCGAGCGCATCGAGCTGGGACAGACGCCAGGACTGCGCCCGAGTGGCTCCAGACTCGAAATAGGCCCGAAGCGCCCCGGCCAAGACCGAGGCCTGATCGAAACGCGGTGTTCCGTGCGGGGTCGAAACGGCTTGTGCCCTTGGCATGAGCAGACCTCCTCTGCGAGCTAAGTAATGGAATTCACTAACAAGTTTTGACGGCCGTATCCTTTGCGAAACAATTTGGAAACGAGGCCGATCTCTGTATAATCGCCCGACGGGGTTCGTCATCGCGCAATGGAGGCCCTGATGCAAAGCAACGAACGGAATTGGCGACCAGCAAAAAGACCCGCTCCCTGGTGGGCGCATATCTTCCGTTGGTGGTTGTAACCAGCCTCAGGCGGCTAGGCTGAGCTTCTCCGGGGCAGCGCGCCGAGTGGCCGCGTCGCGCGGCTCGCCCCGATCGCGGCGCCGACCCTCTTCGAGCACGTGCTCGGGAACCTCGCGTATATCCCAGACGAGCCCCACCCAGCTGAGCATCTTCAGCACGTAGTAGGTGACGTCGATCTCCCACCAGTAGAACCCGTTGCGACACGAGGACTGGTAGTGGTGATGGTTGTTGTGCCAGCCTTCTCCGAGAGTCAGAAGCGCCGTGAGCATGTTGTTGCGGCTCTCGTCGGTGGTGTCGAATCGCTTCTTACCCCACACGTGGGTCAGCGAGTTGATCAAAAAGGTATTGTGCCAGAGCAAAACGGTGCTCAGGAAAAAACCGATGAATAGCCCAGGCCATCCGGCGATGAGAAAGCAGGCCACGGCGAGCACCGTCGGTGGAACCGCCCAGTACCGATTGAGCCATCGCAGCTCCGGATACTTGGCAAAGTCGCGAATTTTGTCCCACCGCGTAGCTTCGGTGTCGTCAAAGATCCAGCCGACGTGTGCATACCCGAAGCTGTTCTGCACTGGTGAATGAACGTCGCCTGGCTGGTCGGATAGCTTGTGGTGCACCCGGTGATGCGCGGCCCACCAAAGCACGCCCTTCTGCGAGCTGCTCTGTGCGAGAAGCGCGAGGAAAAACTGAAATGCGCGGCTCGTCTTGTAGGTGCGATGCGCGAAGTACCGATGATAGCCAGCCGTGATTCCCCACACGCGAACGAACAGAAGGACGAAGCACAGAACGACTGCCTGCCACGTGACCCCCGACCAAAATGCGCCGAGGACGGCCAAGTGTGACAAGATGAAAGGCCAAGCCTTGTACCATTTCATACGAGCAAGACTACCGCACGGCAGGATGATCCACCGTCATCGTTCACTCCCCCAATGTCAAAGTTTTGTAAAAAGGCGACAAAGCCCTCTTCACGCTACGAACTTGTAGCCGGCACCGCGGATGGACAAAAAATGGACCGGCTCACTGGGGTCCGTTTCGAAACGGCGGCGGAGGCGAGAGATGAAGTTGTCGACCGTTCGTGTATTGCCGTAGTTACGAAGCTTCCAAACCCGCTCCAGCAGCTCGGTGCGGCTCAACACCCGGCCGGCGTTCTCGGCAAAGTAGCGGAGCAAATCGAGCTCGAGCTGCGTCAACTGGACCTCTTGCCCGGCAACCATGACCTCGTGGGTATCGAAGTTGATCTGGGCTTGCCCAAACGACAACGTGCGGGCCTTGGCGTGAGTCCCCGAAACGTGCTCCCAGCGCTGGCGCCGCAGCACCGACCGCACCCTCGCCAGTAGCTCGCCGAGCTCGAAAGGCTTGACCATGTAGTCGTCAGCGCCAACTTCCAGTCCACGCACCCGGTCCTCGGGAGCGGATCGGGCGGTCAGCATGATGACGGGCACGAAGTTCCCTGCCTCGCGCAGCTTCTGGCAGAGCTCGAATCCGTTGACGTCAGGAAGCATCACATCGAGCACGATCGCATCGTAGCCTGCCGGAGCGAGGAGCCGTTGCCCCGCCTCCTTCGCGTTCGCCGCGACATCCACCCGATAGCCTTCGAGCTCGAGATTCAGCTTCAAGCCCGCTGCGAGATGGTCCTCGTCCTCGATGACGAGAAGTCGCTCGCTGTCGGTCTCACCGGTCATGCGCTCGCCACGTGGGCAATGGGTAACTCGACTCGCATCGTGGTTCCATGGCCCCTGCCCTCCGAGCTTGCTTGAACCTTGCCGCCGAGCTGCTTGACCAGCGCCCAGACGACGAAAAGACCTAGCCCAGTGCCCCGGCGCTCGCGAACCTCCTGGTCCTCCACTCGATAAAAGCGGTGAAACACCCGCTTCAGGTTCTTGCTTTCGATTCCGATACCGTGGTCGGTCACCTCGAGCAGCACTTTGCCTTCGGAATCTTGGCGCCCCACCACGTCCACCCGTGCTGGCCGGGTGGAGTATTTCACGGCATTGTCGATTAGATTCTTGACGACGATCTCGAGCGCGGCCCTGTCGGTCGTGACGGTCAGACCCGGCTCGACCTCGATACGCACCTCGGAGGGCGCGAGCTTGTAGCGAACTCGGACCGCCTTGGCACAGTCCTCCACGAGGTTCGACAGCGCGACGTCGCTCAGGCTAACCATGCCGCGACGCGCATAGGACAGTCGGTTGGCCTCCAGGACGTCGTCGATGAAAGCATGCAGCCGGTCGACGTCTTCCAGCATCATTACTCGGAGTTGCTCCCGTGCATCGGTTTCCAAACCTTCACGTCCAAGTGTCTCTAGACACAATTGAAGCGATGCGAGCGGGCTCTTGAGCTCGTGGGTGACCGAGTCGATGAAGGTGTCTTGTTTGCGCACCTCGATGATGCCACGGGCCAAAGAGACGACGAAAAGGACCAGCACGACGATGATCAAAACGAACGAGAGCGCACCTAGAACCAATAGCCATACGTCGCCAGCGATGTCCACCGAGCGCGCGATCTTCTGTCCCAGCAAGAAGGACCAGCCCACGAGCAACGCCATGCTCAACAACACAGTGATCGAACCCAGGGTGATGGGAATCGAAATCGAGGAACGAATCTTTCGGCGACGTGCCATCAGCTTAATGCGAGGGGCTCATTGGCGTCTCAGGAGGCGCCACAGATTCTCCTCCTGCCATTGCTCTGCCGCAGCGTGGTACTCGAAGCTTCGCTCGCGCTTGCGAAATGCGCTGGTGTGATAGTGACGGCGGCCGTCTTTGACCACGGCGGGCATCGCGTGATGCAACATCTCATGAAAGACGACCGCCTCGACGAAAAACCCGGGAACCCACGGCTGATCCAACACTGGGTGGATCCGAATCAACCGTTCCTCGGGCAGATAGGTACCCAACTGAAGAGACCGTTGCCTACGTTTTGGACGAACCTGCTTTCCCCAAGTGATACGGACGTCCGCCCGACCTCCGAAATGACGCCGGGCCAAATCCTCCACGATGGAAACCAAGTCGTGATGCGTGCCTTGGGTTGTGAGCTCGCTCTGCGGTGGTCCTGATGCGATGAAACGCGAGCGGTTCGCCTCGATGAATCGATCGATCGTGGCCCCAGCGCGCGCACAGCTGTCGCTCAGATAGTCGGCCACGGCTTGCAGTATGTTCTCGTCTGCGGTGAGGAACATGTGGTGCAGACGAACCTCGAGGCGGCCGTCCTTGGGCCGCGCCGACAACATGGTGCTGCGATTGTCGGTGACCACCAGTCGGATGGCCTGCCCCAAGCGCGTGGCCAAGGCATGACTCCATTCCGACGCCCGGTCATACGCTCGATCGAGATCGTCTTTGCGTCGATCTAGAGCGCTCTGGTCCGCAATCTTGGGTGATTCGCTCTCAAACTCGAAGGAAAGCTGCAACACGCCACTCACAGCTTGAGTTTTGCCTCTTTGTTGTCAACTGCGCTACCGAAGAGGCCAATGGCAGGCTAAAATCGTCGGGAATGCGTGCTGCCACTCGGGACCGGGTCGAAGGCCTGACCGTCTTGCACCGGCTGACGACCTCCGAACAGCGGGAAGCAGCGTGGCGGCAGGGTATGGCAACGCTGGCCCGTGCAGTCGTGGACGAGCGGCGCCCGGTACCACTCGAGGGTTTCGACCCGGATGCCCTTTTGCGGAGCACGGTCGTTGCGGTCGACAGTGGTTTGGTGGAGCGGCTCGACTGGCTCTCCTCGCCGTTGGCGACGGCAGCACTCTACGAGTTGGCTGCAGCCCTTCCGGCCAGCTCCACCAAGCGCCAGATCGGCGCCCTGGTGCTGGAGCGGTTGCGCAGAGGAGACGCCGCAACGTTCGTAGCAGTGGCGACGCAGCTCGCGCTCGGGTCGCAGCGCGTATTGCACGGACGCTCGATGCGCGCGCGCGTCGCACTGTCACTCAGCCTGCCGATCGGCATGGTCAGCAACGTGGACGCACTGGCGCTGGCACTCATCTCCCGGCGCGAGCTCAGTCGGGACTGGTTGCAAGCTCCTGCGACGGGATCGTTGCCGTCGAGGCGCCTTGCGGCCCGGCTGCTGGAAAGGGCCGCCCGCGAAGCGGCTCGACGAGCCGCTGAAGGAGACGACACGGGAGTGAGGGTGTTCTGCACTGCACCGATTCGCGAAGCGTGGGATCGTCTGCTCGCGGACCGGGAAACGCTGGTTTGGCGGCATGTCGCATCAGCCAGAGGCTTGCTGGCGTCCTCGATGCCGGTATTTCGGCAAGAGATCGACCGGCACCTCGACCAAGAGTTCAGCATCACGGAGTGGAGGCGAGCGGCAGCATCCCTTGCCGCCAGCATTGCCGTCCAACCGGAAGAAGGTCTTCGCGCCTGCCGGGACCTTCTGGAATCGGTGTTGTTTCAACAGGATCACGGGATCGCGGCCGCGATGATCGCCGGACTCCCGCGGGCAGCCGAAAGCCATCCCGAAGCGGTCGAATCCCTGCTCACACAGCTGACCCGCGTGGGAGGCCTCGACACGGCCGAAGCCCTGGTGGAGCTCCGCCGCGAGCGCATACGGCCTGGCTTCGCAGAAGAAGCGGCGAGCAAGGCCGAGGCCCATCTACGAAAGGCGGTGGCGCAAGGCAGCGGTGAAGACGCTGGCCGGATCGCACTCATGAAGGCGCTCGCAGCGGAGCTCCGGGGGGCTCGCGATCGAACCGAGGTCTCGCTCCGAGACATGCTGTCCGATGCCCTGGAGACCTTCGCCAGCAAGGGTGCCTACGAAGCTTCCCATGCCGCGGAACCAATACTCGAAGCAGCGTCGCGCAAGATCGACCGAGTCGAGCGTGCCGATCCGGATCAACCTGGTGCGGATGCCACGGCGTTCCTCGCCCTCCGCGAGCTCGATGCAGCGCTCTTTCAGACCTCCGCCTTGAACGATCTCTTGCTTCTGGGCGAAGACGACGATGCAGTGGACTCGCATGACGAACGGCTCGGCGACCTCTTTCAGCGCGTCACGAATTGGCTGGTGATTCACGAAGGCGATCCACTTCTCGAAGGGAGTCACGTTCCGCAGTTCACCACGCGGCTTCGGCAGCTCCGCACGATGTTGCATCTGGTCGATGCCGACGGTCCGCACATGGACGCACGAAGAGATCTGGTCCGTCAGCGCAGACTCCTCACTCAGCGGGTGCTGTTCAATCGAGTCCAAAAAGATCCGATGAGCTCGCTTCGGCGCACGCTTTGTGCCGCAACCTCCCGCACCTGTGACGCGTTGGTGCGTGAGGACATCGCTGATGTATCGGACCTGTTGATCGCGGCCGCAACACACGTCACGCACCTCGAAGATCTCAAGACGATGGCCGAAGCGTCGATGGTTCCGGAGGTGGACAATGCGCTACGCGCTTATGCCAAACTCCAACAAGCCGTCGCAACCGCCCAACGGGACGGACATGGGCTGGTGGCCGCAACCGAGGCGCTCAAGGCGATCGGAAACGAGCTACCGGTCGCTCACTCCGCGCGGATCGAAGCGTTTCGCCAGTCACTGTCATTGCTCGCACGAGGTCTGCGCTCTCTGAGCGCCTCGAGCTCGCTTTCCGAGGTCGCCGAGCGGTCAGCGGGGCCGCCCCTCGCCACGCTGGAACGAGGGTTGGCCACGATGGCCCAACTGGTCCGCGGAGCGCATCGGCGCCTGGGGATTCCCGTCCCCGAGGGTCCTCCGAGCTGCGGCGGGGCCGTCTGGGCCATGGGAATCGAGGTGGAGCGCACGCTTCGAGCGTCGGGGGCAGAAATCAATCGAGCCTTCGACAATGCCACATGGGCGATACGCCGGGACTTGCCGGGCGCTTTTGCCGACCTGACCGTCGCTGTGCTCAGGCACCTCCGCTCGATGCCTCTCGATGCTCCCAGGAGGGTCCCGAGCATTGCCCCCCTCGAGCTCGATGCGGACACGCATCTACCCGCATGGGTTCCTCCGAGCCGGATCGTCGGCGGATTCTATCTCGTGCGCACGGTGGGAACCGGCGCCGTCGGATCCGTATTCGTCGCGCGCCGCGTCGAGGAACGACAGGATGACACGGCCCCGCTGTTCGCGTTGAAAGTACCCGACTATTCGGCCGCTGCCGCACGCACGCTCTCGGAGGAGGAGTTTCTTCGCTTGTTTCGAGAGGAGGCAGGCGCGCTCCTGGCGCTTCCCGAGCATCCGAACCTCGCGCGCTTCGTCACGTTCGATGCGGGCGCGCGTCCCAAGCCAATTCTGGTCATGGAGCTGGTGGAAGGTCCGAGCCTAGAGCGCATGTTGGAGATGGGAGAGCTTTCGATCGGTCGCGCGCGCGACCTGTTGCTGGGTGTGGGCGCGGGGCTCGACGCGATGCACCAAGTCGGAGTCGCACATCTGGACGTGAAACCGTCTAACATCATCGTTTGCAATGCAGACGCGGTCACGGGTGTGGGCCATCCGCCCAAGCCAGTACTCGTCGATTTCGGCTTGGCCGGAAGGCATCTTCGACCTGGCTGTGGAACGGCAAACTATGGCGCACCCGAGATTTGGGGCGTGGGTGAATCATCCCGCCCAATTCCTGCGGACGTCTATGCATTCGGCTGCTTGGTCTTCGAGGCATATACCGGAGAGACCCTCTTCGATGGAAACGGCGAAGCCGCGATGATCACGCAGCACGTGGCGCACAACGGCTCGCCCGATCCGGTGCGTCGACTGCTCGACCGCACGCAGACCCGTGAGCTCGGGACACTGATCGCGCAGTGTATCCGGCGCAATCCGAGCGATCGGATCACCATTCGGCAGGCCCGCCAACTGCTCGCCAACTTGAGCCTGGGCGCAACGAACGAGCACTGGCCCGTCCGCGTCGCCAGCTAGCTCTGTCGGCAAACGCGAAGCGGGCTCCAGACCAAAGCCGGGAGCCCGCCGTGCGGTGCGTGCGCCTCGGAGGCGCCGTTTTCGGATCTTACGGTTGGTCCTCGTCTGCCATTTCGACGATGTGGAACTCGACGCGACGGTTCTGCGCGAGCTCTTCTGGCGTCTTGGCATCGGGAACCAGCGGTTGGGTCGGGCCGAAGCCCTCGGCCATCAGCCGTTCCTTGGCTACTCCACCTCTGCCGACGAGGTATCGGACCACCGTGTTGGCCCGCGCCTTGGACAGTCTCATGTTGTACTTGAGGCTGCCGGTGCGGTCGGTATGTCCCTCGACGCGCATCACTTTGATCTCGGGATGCGCGAGCATCACCTGAGCGACGTTGTCGAGCAATGCCCAAGAACGCTTCTGCAATTTCGCGCTGCCGGTCTTGAAGTAGACCTTCTCCAAGATTTCGAGCCGGCCTTCGCCGATCGTCACCAACTGAGCCGCCTGACATCCCTGGTTCTCGATCGTGCCCGGCTCGTCGGGACAGTTGTCCACCCGATCAGGAACGCCGTCGCCATCTCGATCGCGTTCGGGACAGCCGTTGTTCTCCGGTGGGCCCGGCTCGTTCGGACACTGATCATCTACGTCGAGGATGCCATCTGCGTCATTGTCGGGATCGGGGCATCCGTCCTCGTCCTCGAAGCCGTCCACGTCCTCTGCGTCGTTCGGGCAGCCGTCGTTCGCGTCGAGCACGCCATCGCCATCGTTGTCGGGATCGGGGCATCCGTCCTCGTCCTCGAAGCCGTCGAAATCCTCCGCGTCGTTGGGACATTGGTCGACGTCGTCCGGGATGCCGTCGCCATCGCTGTCCAGAATGACCTCTTCGGCGGGCATGGTGAAGCCCACCATGCCGACCATGCGCCAGTCGGGCGCGCCGTATCCGGGCGCCACGCCCGCGCTCCCAGCCACGCCGAGGTTGAACCCGAACTTCGGAAGCCACTTGAAGCCGCCCATCACCTCGACCGGAGTCTCTTCGCGGGTCCACCAGCCCACGGTGCTGTTGGCGGCCGTCCGGCCGAAGACTTCAGCCGAGATCATGAAGTGATCCTGGCCCATCATGAACAGAAGGCCACCACCGTAGGTGAACTCGTTCCCCACGAAGAGGTTGTTGGTCACGCGCTGGCCCTGCGTGCCGAGCTTGTAACCGACTTGAAGGGGGATACGGACGTGATCACCGGCATTGAATGTCATCAACAGCTCGAACCAACCGCCCAGATATGGCTTCTTGTCGACCTGACCCGCATACTTCTGCTGATCGTCGGCCAGCGAAGACGTGTTGATGGTCATCGTGGCTTGAAGCGCGAGCTGAAAGATGTCGAAGCGATTGCCGAAGATGTTGCCTCGAGCACCGAAGTAGACATCGCCGAAGTGTCCTCCGTTGGGCAGCAGATACGAGTATGGACCGGAGGCACCTCCAGGCAGCGCGGCGCCCGCGCCGCTACTAGCCTCGATGTTGAAATGATAAGGAACATCCATGAACAGAACTAGGTGATCGGCCAAGCCCAGATTCCAGGCCAGGTGACCGGTCAGTTGCTGGTGCACGACCGACGACTTGACCCCCGTGCCCGCTTGTTCGAAGACCAGCGCGTCGTCGTTGTAGTCCATGTAGATCATGAACCCGAATCGCTTGTGGCCCTGGCCGTCTGCCGTGCTGGTAGCGAAACCGTCTGTGGCGAGCTCGGCCGGCCGAAACTGGTTGAGATCGATCTGCGTCGAGCCCTGCTGCGGGCCCTGCGCTGCCGCGCCAGAGGCGGACCCCAATAGGACGAGCGCCATTGCCAGGCCCCTCGCAACCGCACCCCGGTTGAACATTGCTAGGTAATCGCTTCTTTTCACGCTCTCCTCCGTGTACATCCCCGCGATCGGCTGAAGCCGCTCGCCTGCCCCGCTAGTCTTGCCCCTAGTACCATTTCCGTAAAAAAAGCGGGAGATCCGGAGGGTGCAGGCCGGTTCAAAGCCGCCTATACAGAAAGAATCCGTTAGGATCATACGCGTGCGCTCAGAGGCTTCCTTATATCGAACCGCGCCAGCACCCATCACGGGCATGCCCCCTGGCATTCCCTACATCGTCGCCAACGAGGCCGCCGAACGGTACAGCTACTATGGGATGCGCGCGATTCTGGTCATTTTCATGACCAGATTCCTGCTGAGCTCTCAGGGCGAGCTCGACGTGATGACCGACGAGCAGGCCAAGACCTGGTTTCACGGCTTCGTCACGGCCGTCTACTTCTTTCCCATCGTCGGGGCGATCCTTTCCGACGCGTACCTCGGCAAGTATCGCACGATCCTGTCGCTCTCGATCGTCTACTGCTGCGGTCACCTCGCGTTGGCGCTCAACGATACGAGAGCCGGATTGGCCCTCGGCCTGGGTTTGATCGCCGTTGGCTCCGGTGGGATCAAGCCCTGCGTATCCGCGCACGTCGGAGACCAGTTCGGACACACCAACGCGGATCTCTTGCCCAAAGTCTTCGGCTGGTTCTACTTCGCCATCAACGTGGGCGCGCTCGCGTCGATTTTGTTCGCCGAGCCGTTGCTGCACCGGTTTGGGCCATCGGTCGCATTCGGCATCCCGGGCGTGCTCATGGCGCTGGCAACGTTCTTCTTCTGGATGGGCCGTAACAAGTTCGTGCACATTCCGCCTGGCGGCATGGGCTTTCTTCGCGAGGTCTTCAGCCCGGATGGCCTCAAGTCGCTTGGAAAGCTGCTCATCATCTACGTGTTCATCGCGATGTTCTGGGCGCTCTTCGATCAGCAGGGCTCCGCCTGGGTGCTTCAGGCGCGGCGCATGGACCGGCACTTCATCGTCGATTGGGACCCCTCCCAAGCCCAATGGTTGAATCCTGCTCTCGTACTGCTCTTCATCCCGCTGTTCACGCGCGTGGTCTATCCCCTCTTCGATCGCTTCTGGCCGTTCACACCCCTCCGCAAGATCTCGCTGGGGCTATTCGTGACGGTGCCGGCCTTCCTCCTGCCTGCGTGGCTCGAGGCCAGGTTGGACGCGGGCGAGTCGGTGAACATCATCTGGCAGCTCGGCTCCTACGTCATGATGACGACTGCGGAGATCCTGGTTTCGATCACGGCGCTCGAGTTCTCCTACACACAGGCCCCCAAGCGTATGAAGTCGCTCGTGATGGGGGCGTTTCTCATGAGTGTGTCCATCGGAAATCTCTTCACCGCCGCCGTGAACTACTTCATTCAGAACCCCGACGGCACCAGCAAGCTGGACGGCCCATCGTACTATCTCTTCTTTGCCGGCGCGATGGCAGTCACGGCCATCTTGTTCGTTCCAGTGGCCGTTTGGTACAAAGAGCGCACCTATATTCAGGATGAAGCGCCCGTGGAGATTCTGCCATGAGCGTCGTAGCCAAAGCGCGTGCTTGGATCGCCCAAGATCCCGACCCCGAGACGCGCCATGAGCTCGAAGAGCTGGTTGCGAAACACGACATCGTGGCGCTCGAAAATCGTTTCTCGGGCTCGTTGCAATTCGGCACTGCCGGCCTTCGTGGCTTGCTAGGCGCTGGACCCACCCGGATGAATCGCGTGACGGTAGCGCGCGCCACGGCGGGCTTTTGTGCCTGGTTGAAGAAGCAGATTCCCGACGCATTAACGCGAGGCATTTGCGTCGCACGAGATGCGCGCATCAAGAGCGACGTCTTCGAGCGCGACGTGATCGAAGTCACCACGGGCGCGGGGATTCGGGTGGGATTTTTCTCAGAGGTCACACCCACGCCCGTCCTTGCATTCGCGGTCCTCGCGCAGCGGGCGGCCGGAGGCGTGATGATCACGGCCAGCCACAACCCCCCAGGCTACAACGGCTACAAGGTCTACTGGGAAAATGGCGCCCAGATCATTCCTCCCCACGACCGGGGCATCGCCGACGAGATCGAACGAGCCCCCAAAGCCGACTGCATTCTCCGCCTGTCGATGGAAGATGCACGACGGCAAGGGCTGCTACGCGAGATCGAGCCCGTCCGGGAGGACTACATCGCAACCATCGCCTCGGAGGTGCATGCAGAGTCGAAACGCCCCCCGGTTCGCGTTGCCTACACGGCGTTGCACGGGGTGGCCGAAGACACCTTTCGAAAGGTGCTCCGCCGTGCTGGGTTTCGGGACGTGCATAGCGTTCCGGAGCAGCGAGTCCCCGATGGCCGCTTTCCCACGGTCTCGTTCCCGAATCCCGAGGAGCCAGGCGCCATGGATCGGGTGCTCGGGTTGGCCGCAGAGGTCGATGCCGACCTGGCCATCGCGAACGACCCCGATGGTGACCGAGTGGGAGTCGCGGTCTGTCGGAACCGCGGCTTCGAGCTGCTTTCGGGCAACGATATCGGCCTCCTTCTGGCCGACGACCTGCTGGCCCACTATCGGGGAAGCGCCAAGCCCGTGGTCATTTCCACCATCGTGAGCAGCCCCCTGCTCGGGCCGGTCGCGACCAGCCATGGCGCTCTGTGGGAGCAGACGCTGACGGGCCACAAGTGGATCCAAAATCGAGCGCTCGAGCTCGAGAAACGCGGGCTCGCATATGTCTTCGGGTACGAGGAAGCGCTGGGATATGCGGTGTCGAGCGCGGTCCGTGACAAGGACGGTATCAGCGCGGCGCTCCGCCTGGTCGACCTCACGTCCCGGCTGGAGGTCGAGGGCAAAACCCTGCTCGATGCCCGAAGCGCTCTGTGGCGCAAGCACGGGTTTTGTGCCGACCGCCAGATCTCGAAGAGATTCGAGGGTCCCGATGCACCAGCGCGCATGGAACGGATCGTCGATGGATATCGACGCCACCCGCCGGTGACGATCGGCGGCGTACCCGTGCTGCGGATGTTGGACCTGGCGCGGCAGCAGCAATGGACCCCTGCAGGGCAGAGCCCCTTCAACGAGTTTGCGCCGAGCAATGTGCTGATCTTCGAGCTCGAAGGCGGCCATCGCGCAATGGTTCGTCCGAGCGGCACGGAGCCAAAGCTCAAGTATTACTTCTATGCCTTCGCACCGCTGCGGGTTCGGCTGGACCTGCCAGCATCGAAGCAGGCCGCCACGGCGGTGCTGAACGCCATGGTGGACGATCTCATCCCGTCCAGCGATGACGTTACTGAAGCGAAGCGCGAATGATGACGGCGATGGCAACCAAGAGAACGAGGCCAGCGGCACCCCATAGGAAAGCGGAGCTGCGTCGGCGCCGGGCGCTCGGGCGTCGTCTTCGAGACGCTTGCAGATGGTCATCGGCCGCGGCACGCGCTGCGGCCAAGTCTTCTAGCCGCGTCGCCGTCGTCACCGGTACGGCCAGTGGATCGAAGCGGGGATCTCGTGGTGCGACCCCGGGGCGATCGGAGACTCGTGCGACCCGTCTGCGAGCTCGACTACGCACCGCTTCGATCTCCAGCTTGGGTCCACCACGACCGAACTCGATCTCGTCTCCCTCCTCGAGCGCCACGTGCTTGATCCGCTGTCCGTTGAGCCAAGTGCCGTTCCGGCTTCCGGTATCGATCAACAGGTAGCGCCCATCCTCGTTGCGAATCTCAGCATGCCGTCCAGACGCATCGAGGTCGACCTCCGGATCGAAATTGACGTCGCTGTCCGGCATGCGCCCAATACGGATCAGATCTTGGTCGAACTCGAGCTCACGTCCCGAGTCGGCGCCTTGCGTCTGGCGAAATCGAATCACGAGCCGAGCCTCAGTCGGTGGAGGGAATGAGCACGACCTTCGTGGAAGCGCCAGGTTGGACCAAGACGTCTTGGCCCAGCTCGGTACCGTCGACCTCGCGCGCCTCGAAGTGATACGCGCCCGGCAGCAAACGCAGCAAGACCGCTTCCTCGGATCGCAACGGACCGTAACTTTGGCCATTTACGAAGAGCTCCCCGGTGTCGAGGGCGCTCCGGACCTCGACTTCGACTGGAATCTGCCCGTCGGCGTAAGCCGGCGGTGGGGGGGCGCTGGTCGTGGGTGCCGATCGCCTCCCGGCACTTACGATGGTGATCACGGCTGCAAGACCCAAGAGAACCAGGACGGTCGCGGCCGTCGGCCACGAACGCATGGGTGGCCCGGGCGAATCGGACGCGGCCGTTTCTTGCTGCTTTCGCTCCGCGGACGTGGGGCGGGGGACCATGCTCCTCACCACGTGCGGCAAGGTCGGTCCCGTTCCAAACCTGCCGTCGTTGCGCCGAGGGAGCGGATACTGTTGGTAGAAAGGAACCGCACCCTCCTCGGGTAGCCCCAAGCCCTTCCCGTCGAAGTCGGCCACGATGCAGGTGACGTTGTCGTGGCCGCCTGCCGCGTTGGCTAGGTCGATCAGGCGCTCTGCGAGCTGCGGGAGCGGGCCAATGCAGGCCATCTCTTCCCGAATGACGCTGTCGTGCACCAGTCCGCTCAGACCGTCGGAGCACAGGAGCAGCCGGTCGCCTCGCCGAAGCTCGACGAAGGTCAGATCGACCACGACCTGCTCGGTGGTTCCGAGCGCTTGCAAGATGATGTTGGAATGCTCGAACGCCTCGGCCTCGGACTCGGTCAGTTGGCCCGCCTCGATGAGCTGATTGACGAGCGATTGGTCCTTGGTGACCAGGTTGAGCCTGCCATTCCTCAAAATGTAACAACGGCTGTCACCCACCTGTCCGACGAAGAGGACCTCATCGACCAGACCCGCCACGGTGGCGGTCGTCCCCATGCCACGGCGCGTCCGATCCTTCTTGGCAGCCGAAAAAATCCTTGTCCCCGCCTCTTCGATCGCGACGACCAGACGGCGAGCAAAGTCGTCGCGGCTGCCTGGCGCTCTCTCGCCACGAAGCTTTTCGAACAACGTATCGACGGCCATGTGGCTGGCGACCTCGCCTGCGGCCGCGCCACCCATGCCATCACAGACCGCGAGCGCGATTCCCCGATCCGAAACCAGGCCAGAAATCTCTTCCTCGCCAGGAAGCGGACCCTTGCCCTCTCTCAAATCGGCGATCATGAAGTTGTCTTCGTTGTGCTCGCGAATCAGACCCACATCGGTCTTTCCGTACACTTGAAAGGCGATGCCTTCGGGGGTGGGTCGCACCGCACCTCGCGGCTTCGATCGGCTCCAGCCTTCGGCCTCGGCGTCGGGGGCCAAGGTTTCGCCAGCTTCGCCGACATTCGGCTGCTCATCGCTGTCGTGTTGCGCGTCGCCGCTCATTCAGCCCCCACCTGCATCCCGTGGCCCCGCCAAAACACTATAACGATACAGCCTACAGCGATGGTGTCGATATCTCCACCGCCTCGGGGGCTGGATCTGCGAGGATTGTGAGGATTTCATAGCAGAAACCGGAATCCAATCCGTAGGACCAGGGTTGCATCGAGCACGTGATCGGTGGCGCGTAGCGCGCCGTCCCCGGGGGTGGTGAAGGATTGCGTGTGCAGCAGATTTCCCGTGAGAAGAAAGGAGACGACCGTGGTCGGAGTGAGCTCGACCTCTGCCCCGGCCCCGACCTCCGCGGTCCCACCCACGGTCGCCACCCGAAACGAAGGACCCAGCATCAAAAAGCCTCCTCGAACCCGGATCACGGGGTGGGTCGCCCGGTTCGGCAGGAACGAGTACTGGGCCAGCCCCAGGAACATCTGGGGCACGGTGATTTCGTAGACCCCGTTGGCCGAAAGCAACCAAAACTCGTATCCAAAGCCCAAGCCGACGCCGTTTGCCCAGCGATAAGAGAAATCCAAGCCGACCGCCCATCCCACATCGGCAATGCATTCATAGCCGGAAGGGCACAGCCGCTTGGTCGAGAGGGGCACCACCAGGCCCGTCTCCGGGCCTATCGCGAATGAGCCATCGGACGTTGCTGGGCCGTCTGCCAGGTCTGTGGAATCGGCCCGGAGCGTGTGCGGCACCGCCAGACAAAGGGCCCAACAACAGATAGCTGCGGCACGGCTTGGCACGGCCGTAGCATAGAGGGCTAGCCCCTAGGGGGCCAAGATTGACAGCCTCCGACCCTCTCTTATAGTAGCGCCGATTCGACCTGGTTAGAGGTTTTGGGATGGAGATTTACCTGAGCAAGCGCGCGATGCAGAGAGTTCGCCTCTCGGTCGCAGATGCGATCGAGGATGGCGAGATCGACGCGCTGCGCGAAGACTTGATCAGCCTTTTTTCCGACGATGACGTCGAAGAAATCGAACGCCGAATCGACAGCGGCGATTTCTACGACTTCATTTCCGAGATCCTCGATGAATGGTCCGGCGAGGATCTGGACGAGCTGATGGAGCTTCTCGAAACCCAGCTCGCCGACGCCGACATCGATCTGAAGTACACCGCGCCGGAAAACGACGACGACGACGACGAAGAGGAAGACGAAGAGTCCGAGGACGAGGACGAGCCTGAAGACGACCTCATCGTCGACGATGCGGAGGAAGACATCTAGTGGGGACACAGTTGCTCTCCACCAGCAGCGCGGCTGATTGACAGCCCGTCCGCCTCACGCTACCCGCTTCACCGCTCTCACAGAGCGTGCCCATGCCACCGTAGCTCAGTTGGTAGAGCAACGGTTTCGTAAACCGTAGGTCCGGAGTTCGAATCTCCGCGGTGGCTCTAGCGAATCCGGCGGTTTGGGCGACACGCGGTAACAGTGACGACGCTTGCGGGGTACCGTGCGGAACGCGGAGCAAAAACAAAACGGCCCCAGGACTCATCCAGAGCCGTCGTCGTTGCTGTTGTGTGAGTCGCGTTAGAGAGTCGCTAGGCGTTGCCGTCCTAGCGCTGCAAGCTCTTGCTCGATCCTAACTCGCTCAGCTCGGCGTTGTTCGGCTTGTGCTTCAGACAGCGCCGCGGCCGACAGCCGGTGCCTCGCCTCATCCGCTACGTCGCCGCCGCCGCGTCACAAGCGGAAGGAGGAGAATCGAGAGTACTAAGAATGGTGCGACTCCTTCCATGCCGCCGACGTTGCAGGAGGACTGTGGTCGCTCGAGGTTCCACCAGGGCCGATTGCCGCACTGAGGATCGGGCTCTTCGGAAAGCACTCTGCCGGTAGCAGACTTTCCACCATCGAAGTCTATCTTCCCAGGGTCCGGGTCCGCCCCTGGGTCATTGTCGACGCCGTCCTGACACTGAGGTGATTCACTCACCCAGTTCGCATCGCCGCAGCCCGGATCTCCTAGCCCCGCGTGAAAGGCCGGGTCGTTGTAGGTGATTATGTCGAAGTCGATCCTACCGTCCCCGTCGTTGTCGATGCCGTCGTCGCAGGGAAGCCCCGCATCCTTCTCGGTCGCGTCGCTACTGGAACTGCAACCTGGATCGCTCCCGAAGTCGGCAAGACCATCCCCGTCGTTGTCGAGACCGTCACTACAGTCGGCTGTCTCCGAGAGGTCGTCGGGGCTCGTGCACTCTGGGTCCTCAGGGTAGTCGAAGAGCAGGTCGCCGTCGTTATCTGCGCCGTCGGAACAGGCGCTCGTCGCTTTGAACTGCCGCATCATCTCGTGATCCTCGTGCTCGAGGATGTGGCAGTGATACGCGAAGAGCCCCGTGTAGTCCTCGAACCGTGCGATCACGCGAACAATCTCGTTCGGTCCCACCTGAGCCGTGTCTTTCCACCCCGATTCTTGAGGCGGGGGCGCGACGGGTGCTCCGATCGGCACCACCTCGCCGTCGATTACACTGAAGCCCTGGCGATCGAGTACCTGAAACATCACGAGGTGCATGTGCATCGGGTGCGTCATCCCGGACTTGTTGATGAACGTCCACACCTCCGTGGTTTCGAGGTCCGGAAACTCGGTAACGTCGTCCCACCTCGTATTTGGAGCCGTGACCGGCACGCCATCGACGGCGGTCGAAACGACCTCCCAAGTGAAGGGGCTGCACGCATCACCAGGACCCTTCTTGAGCTCAAAGTCGCGAAAATGAACCGCGTCTGCCTCGTTCAACATCTCCATCGACCGAAGGGTTGCCGGAAGCGCATTGGTGTGTCCCGCCTGCGCCTGGACGATGAACTTCATCACGTTGGGTACGACCCCCTGACCTGCCGGCCCGGGGAAGGGTGCGGGCGCACTGTTGACGAGGGTGATCTCGGTTCCCGCTGCGTAGGCCGCGAAGTCGAAGACCAAATCCGCCCGCTCACCTGGGCCAAGCGTGATTTCGTTCACGGTAACCGGCGCCGGCAACAGCCCGCCTTCAGCGCCGATCTGATAGAACGAGGCGCCGTTGTCCAACGCAAGCGTGTACGTGCGCGAGCCCGAGCCGTTGAGGAACCGTAGTCGATACTTGCCCTGCTTCACGTCGAGGTAAGGCCAGACTTTTCCGTTGACCAGGATCGTGTCGCCGAAGAACACATCCTGCCAGGCCGCCGGATAGCTCAGCGACCCGTCCGGATTGAAGGTACGGTCCTGAATCACGACCGGGATGTCGTATTCCGGGGTTTGCCCAGGCACGCATGGGCCATCGCATTTGGGAAGCCCCAGCGCTTCCTCTACGTTGTCGCGCACGAGGTAGAAGCCGGCGAGGCCCATGTAAACGTTCAGACGTGTGATCCCGAGCGCATGATCGTGATACCAAAGTGTCGCCGGCAGCTGGGCATTCGCGTACTCGTAGACCACCTGCTCTCCCGGCGGGAAGGTGCTCTCCGGGTAGCCGTCGAACTCGGGTGGCACGTGGCCGCCATGCAAGTGAACCACAGTCCGGGCGTCTTTGTTATCCAATGCGCCGTGCGGACACAGGTCGACTGGCAAGTAGTGGTCGGTCCGTAAGGGCGGCGGACTGCCCCCTACGGCCGTGTCTCGCAGGTCGTTGATCCACGTCACCGTGATCGGTTTGTTGCTGGCCGCCTCGATGGTAGGACCTGGGAACGAAGCGCTTGCTCCGTCTCCAAAGCCCCATACGGTCGTTGGGTTGGCGAGATCGCGATGGAGCTGTTGCTGCACTTCACGCATGGTCATCGTGTAACTCGCGGCTCCGCCCACTTCGCCGGAAGTCGGTTGGGCCACCGCGGGAAGAGGCAACGGATCGACAAAAGGCGTCAGCACTACGGGGCAAGGGTTGGGTGTGCAAAGCGTGAGTGCGCCTTGAAAGGTTCCGCCAAGACCCGTGCAGGTCACTTCGTCCACGTCGGTACACGTCGCAGTGGCCTCGGGCAGACAGCAAGCTCCGCTTGGAAGTGGGCAGGGGTTGGGCGTGCAGACGCTATTATCCCCTTGGTACGTGCCTCCCTGAGAAGTGCAGTCCGAATTGCCATTGGTCACGCCGCAGCTCCCATCGGTCGCGCAACAGGCCCCGCTCACGCCCGCCCCGGGCGTGAAGTCGACCGTGAGCACGGGCCGATTTTGGACCTTGTCGTTCTGGAGGCTGTCGAATCGCTTCGCGGTGTCCGAGGCTGTTTCGTTTCCGACTAGCAGCCAGCCGAAATCGGGTGCGGCGCCATCGACCCAGGCTTGCACGTCGGCGACGAGGCCGGGACCACTCCAAGTTTGTTCTCCCTTCCCTCCGCCGATGGCGATGCTTTCACTTGCTGTCGTCACGAAGTCGCCGCCGGCGGTGGCCCAAAAGGAGTTGGGGTAGAACGTGTGGAGCCAGGTGGCGTCCCCGCTGGCCGCCGGTGCTCCTCCCCCTTCTTCACCGCTGGCCGCCGAAGCTCCCTCGCCCCAGTCGGAGAGCACGCGGTGGAGGCCCACGATTTCGGTCCCCGCTTTGTTGCTCCTCGACAGGTAGAGGGTGATCGAGACGCTGTCGATCGTGGCGCCTGCCGGAATGGAGCTCGTCACGTCGAATGCGATCAGACCCCGTCGCCGGCTTTCCTCATCGCTCTGCCCCGTGCGGCCAGCGAAGAGATGCTGTCCCGCGCCGTTGCTCAGTGCGCCAGTCGCGCTCTGGTAGAGCGTGTTGTCTTTGGTCGCCTGCAGGGTGACCTGGTCAGCGCGGGCTACCGGAGCGAGTCCGAAAACGACGAGCAGGATGGTGATAACACCCAAGCGCATGAGCCAAGTAATGCACGATTTGTGCAGAAATTGAACCCTTAATATGTTCGGGTTGCGAACGGAAAGGAGCAAGCGTCGGCAGAACCCCTTGCGTACAATCCGTACTTGGGTGAGTTTTGTCCGTCAGACCAAGCCACGAGGCTGCCTGTGTTTCCCTCGAGGAGGATCCCCATGAATCTCCGAGTTCTTCCAATTGCGATCGCGATACTGTCGGTGTTCGCAATCGGAATGGGCGCAGGCCCCTTGGGCGTGACGCTCTACCAAGTCGACGATTTCCAGGACGGAACCACTGAGGGTTGGAGCAGCGGAGGGGGGAATCCCAATCCGCCCTCGTGGGTCGGCGCCGGAGGGCCACTCGGCGCCGAAGACGGCTTTCTGAGGGTCGAGGGCAACGGAATGCAAACGAGTGGAGGTAATCTCGTCGCATTCAATACAGACCAGTGGGCTGGTGACTATCTGCGGGCGGGCGTGCGGGGTCTCCGGGTCGACCTGAGGAATCTTGGCAGCACCGCTCTCGTGGTGCGCTTGCTGTTCGAAGGTCCCGGGGGCGGCTTCTATTCAACCGCGGCAGCCTCGCTTCCACCGGGTGGTACGTGGCAAACCGTGCACTTCACGATCGAGCCTAGTGCGCTTACCGGCGGGTCAGATGCCGAGGCGACGCTGGCGCGGGTCGAGAAGTTGCGGTTCATGCATGCCCCGACCCCGGATGGGCCGGAGCCCATCCATGGTACGCTTGGGATCGATAACATCACGGCTCTTTCCGGTGATCCCTGCCCGGATGCGAATCTGACGAGACAGGCGTTGGCGTTGTGCAATGCGTACTGCGAATCTCTCGACTGCGATGGTGCAAGCCCACGCGCCTCACAGTCCGCTTGCGCACACCTCGAAGCGATCTTTGAAGGGGCGACGGAGATGGTGTTGCCCTGCTTGCGGCCAGACCTCGATGGAGACGGGATTGAAGATGAATTCGACAACTGCCCAGCGCAGTCGAACCCCGGTCAAAGCGATGTAGATGAAGACCAGGTCGGAGACGTCTGCGACAACTGTCCTGACGATTTCAATCCAGAGCAGGAGGATCTCGTTGGAGCCGTTGGGGTTGGCGACGCCTGTGACTGCCCGTGCTTCGCGGTGGCCGATGTAACGGCGATAGCGACCGATCCGACCTGCGATCCGATCTGCGTGGTAGCCCGCCCCACCGCCCTGAACCTCGCCGCATTGCAGTGCTCCATCGGCGGCTTCGACTTCTCGGCGGTCGTAGAAACGTTCACGGACTTTGAAGGCGAGCCGCTTTGCCAGCTCAACTTGCTGCCCCCCGGAGAGTCCGTCGTGGTCGTAGGCCTCACCGACAGTCAGGTCATGGCCTGCCAGCGGTACGTGCTCGAAGCAGCCGACGCGAGTGGCTTGCAGTGCCTTTGACAAAGCAGTCCTCGTCGAGTTGGAGCGGTTGGGATTTCGATCTTGAGTGAGAATCGGCGCGGCTGCTCGGTTCCATCACGTCGAGCTTCGCCGCCGATCCTTCCGCTACAGCCCCGCCGTTGGCCGAACTCGCCCCCCCCGCCGCCGCGGCCCAACAGGCACGTCTCTTGAAGATGAGGATTCTCCGCGTCAGCCTGTCTCTAGTGCTAGCGCTCGGGCTTCTCGGAGCCGGGCTCTTGTATTGGGCGGCGCCCGACGAGGCCCCGCATAGCCTGCTGTTCCGGGGCGGGACCATCGTCACGATGGCAGAGCCCGCCGTGGTTGAGGCTGTGTGGTGCAAGGACGGGAGGATCGAGCGCTTGGGAAGCGAAGAAGAAGTTCGTGGTGCCGCGGGCGTAGACACCCACGTCATCGACCTGAATGGGGCCACGCTGATGCCGGGATTCATCGAGCCGCACACGCACCCCCTCGCGTCTGCCCTCCTGGGCGCAGCGATCGACGTGAGCGGTTTCCATCACGATTCGCGCGAAGAGCTCATGCAGACGCTACGTGACGCAACGGATGGGTTCTCGCCGCAACCGTGGATCGTAGCGTTTGGCTGGGACCCGATCATGTTGCGCGACTTGGCTCCCCCCACATTGGCCGAGCTCGATCAGATTTCGCCGGAAAGGCCATTCGTCATTTTGACCCAGGCGATGCACGAAGCGTACGCAAACAGCGCCGCGCTCGAAGCCGCCGGCATCAGTCGAGAGACTCCAGACCCGCCTGGAGGCTCGTTTGGAAGGGACGACGAAGGTGCGCTCACCGGCGCAGTGCTCGAGGTAAACGCAATCAACCAGCTGCTTCGTGCCATGCCGCCTTCCCCTCCGGCGCTCACCGGGCTGCTCCTGCGTTGGCAGCTCGGAGACTACGCGCGTCGAGGCTTTACCACGATTGGCGTGCTCGGCCTGGTGGGACGCGCGGAAGACCCGCTCGGCTTGCTTCGGATGCTATCGCGGGACCCCCATGTGCCAGTTCGAAGTGTCGTCTACCTGCTTCCCAAGGACATCAACATCGAAGCCGGACCAGGAGCGGTGGCCGACCGCTTTGAAATCCGCGGCGTGAAATTCTGGATGGATGGATCTCCTTACACTGGAGGCGCAGCGTTTGCCGAGCCGTACGAAGACACCGAGCTAACGCGTGAGGTGATGCATCTCGAACCTGGGCACCTGGGCACCTGGGCGCGGTGAACTACACACAAGAGGAATTTACGCGGAAGTTTTCGCGTTTTCACCGGGCGGGTTACCACATCGCGGTCCACACCCAGGGCGAACGCGCCATCGATCTCGTTCTCGACGCGGCCGAGCCGGTCCTGAACGCACACCCCTGGAGAGATCACCGGCACCGGCTCGAGCACAACGCACTGATCACAACCCAGCAGATCCGACGCGCCAAGGCGCTCGGCTTCGAGCTCAGCTTCTTCACTGAGCACATCTACTACTACGGGGATCGATTGCCCGAGATCATCGGCCACCGCACCGAGCGCTACATGCCGGTGGGGACCGCATTTCGCGAAGGCCATCGTGCGACCATTCACAGCGACAACCCTATGACACCGATCGGACCGCTCCGCGTCATCGAAAACGCCGTGCTTCGGACCCCACGCAGAGGTGGCGAGCCGCCCGGCCGGTCCGAAAGCCTGACCGTCGAGCAGGCGCTCCGCGCGATGACGACGAATGCCGCTTGGCAGCTCGGGGTCGAGACGCATCGTGGCTCGCTCGAGGTCGGCAAGGCCGCAGACCTTGTGATGCTATCGCGCAATCTACTCGAGACACGCCCCGACGAGCTCCATGAAATCGACGTCCTTGGAACCTGGATCGACGGTCAGCCCGTCGACACGCGGAAGGCCTCTCTGCCCAACTTGCAGATCGCAGGGCGCGCGCTCTGGCAGATGGCGACGCGATAGCGAGGGACGCCGCTACCTACGAGCGGACGAGAGCGGAATGCGTCTCGAGAAGAGGGTGAGCCCGCCGGCACCATCGCCTCTTTTGGACCGCGCTGGCTTTGACCGATTTAGCCGGCTTCGCCGCCAAGGTCCTCCCAGTACGCATCCATCATGATTTCGTTCTCCGCGCGCTCATGCTCGTGCAAGGCCTCCAGCACGCCCAGGACTCGTTCCTTCAAAGGGTCAGCCTCGCTCGACGCAATGGATTCTGTCGGAAGGCCCGCAACGAGCTTCCGCAAGGCCTGAAGAATTCGGGGATGATCCGACAGGAGCTTCTCCAAGCGAAATGCAAGACGCGGCGATTGCTCTCGAAGCTCGACGTGCAGCCCGGTTTGTTCTTCGAGCGTGAAATGCTCGGAACAAAGGTCGACGAGACCGGAGAGCGCCTCGCGCAGGCTCTCGAGCCACGCATCGGAACCGGCGGGTTGCTGGATGTGGCGCTCCAATGCCCGAAGAAGCGTGCGCAAATCCTTGTGATCGGAAAGAATCTTGGCTCCTATATTGTCGGTATTCATGCGCGCTCCTTTGGAGTCCGTTCGTGATTCTCGCACCACTGAGGCGGCTCCGCCACTTGCGCAAAAACCGTGATCGCCGCCGCCATCGCATGCGGCCGGCGAGTAGCGCTTTTCCGGTTGTGGTTAAGACTTCGAAAGGACACGCCCGCTCGCGAGAGCGCGCAGCGTCAGTGCCAGCACCCGAACCGGTGCGTGCGAGGCAGCACGCCTCTGTCTTGAAAGCCCTCGAGCGCTCGGCGGAACGCACGAGCTCGCCACACTTGAAGCATGTGCGCTCCAGGGAACGTGATGAGCTCCGTCCCGAAGTGGGAGGCGAGGCGCGCTCCGTGCTCGACCGTCGCCAAACGGTCGAGCGCGCCCGAGATGATCGCCACGCGCTCCGGCTCCACCATGGGCTTTCTGCCTTCGGGGGTGACCGGCTCGAGCAGCTTGCGATATCCCTGAAACAGCTCGCTTTGCACACTTCCGGTACCGGGGATCAAACCGAGCTCATTCATCGTGTCTGGGAGGTTTGCGATGGGAATGTACGACAGCACGAAGTCGACGTCGGCCGTGGCGGTCGCAAGCAAGCTGACGGTGTAGCCGCCGAGGCTCATGCCGGCCACGCCGACGTGGCTTGCGCCCGCTTCGCGCATCGCGCGAATCGCAGTCCGCAGATCCCAAATCGCCTGCCGGAAGCCCTCGATCGTGAGCTTCGTGTCTTGCTGGGGCCAAGCCGGCGGGAACGAATGACCACGCGGGCCGTGAAACGGTAGCGCAAACAACGACACATTGACCCCCAAGCGATGAAACTCACGCATGGGCCATGCAACCCGCTCCAACAGGTGGTGTCCAGAGGAGAATCCGTTCACCAGAATCGCCATCGGCTTACCCTTGATCCGTAGATTCAACGTTCTGAGAACAGCGGTCTGGTTTTCCTCGTGGCTTCGATAGGCGGACTCGATGTCTTTGAAAATGAACGGATGAATGCTTTGCCAGTTCCATTCCGCAAAGCCCACGCGATGCGGCGCAAGCCAGCGTTTGTCGACGGCGACGGGGCCGGGATCCGGAAAGATCGCCTCCGGATGGTCCCGGAAAACCTGATAATCCGGCGTCTCGGTAAAGCTTGCCACGTTCTTGATGAGCTCCGAAGCGTCCTTCAGATCGCGGGGTTTGAGACTCGCCAGCTTGGAAACGAGAACCTTGTCGGTTTCGTGCGCCAGCTTCTGCACACAGCCGCGCGGGCTTGGCGCTTGCAGCCCGGAGCTAGCCTCTAGGGCCAAGCCACCGTTGATGGTGCCAATGCTCCACGGGCGAGGAAGTTTAGGGGTCACGATGGCCAAGTGTACAACGAAACAGCGCGCAGCGGTGATCTCGGCCCGCGTGCGCCCGGCGTGAAAGCTGGTAACACCCATTCATGGCCAATCCCACCGCAACGTTCGAGACCTCGCTTGGGAACATCGAGGTCGAGCTGTTTACCGACCAGATGCCGATCACGGCGGGTAACTTCATCGAGCTCGCGAAGAGCGGTTTTTACGATGGGCTGCACTTCCATCGCATCATCGACGGGTTCATGATCCAATTCGGGTGCCCGCACAGCCGCGATCCCAACAGCCCGCGTGCGGGGACGGGGAATAGCCCCAAGGGAACCATCGAGGACGAGCACCCGCCCGACGCCAAGATCTCAAACGAACCGGGTACGCTATCGATGGCCAATACGGGCCGTCCCAACAGCGGCAGCTCTCAATTCTTCATCAATACCACCCACAATTCATACCTCGACTGGTTCAGCCCGGGACCGTCCAAGCATCCCGTGTTCGGCAAAGTCGTGGACGGTATGAACGTAGTCAAGAAGATCGAAACCACCCGGACCGGACCAGGCGATCGACCCGTCACGCCGGTCAAGATGATCAAGGTCACCGTCCACGACTGACAAGCGGCGCCTCGACCCCTCGCATGGTGGTTGATAGCCTACGGTCCATGGACGCGCTCCGTTTCATCGCCTTCGTCGTCGTGCTCGTGGGCGCGTACGCGTGCGTGAATCAGGCACCCCCGTCCCCGCCCGGCGGCTTTGCGGGTACCGATGGGACCGGCGGTTTCGATGGAGGGGGCGACGCGGGCGCCACGGGCGGCGCTGGGGCCACGGGAGGCATTGGCGGAACCGGCGGCCCATCGGGTACCGGCGGCGTTGGTGGAGGCGCAACGAGCATCGGAGCTTGCAACGACCAGGATGACATCGACGCGCTCATGGCCCTAGTCCCCACCAATGCTCGGCAGATCGCGGCGCAGTGTGGGGTGTCTTTCCAGAACGAAATTGCCTCCGAGATTCAATTCACGGCGGACGTCAGCTTTTGCGTCAAGCAGGAAGTCGCCGGCCTGTCGTCTGAGTGCGCAGCTTGCTACGGAAATCTCGCCTTCTGCGGTGGCGTGACCTGCTTGTTGTCCTGTAACACGGACGCGTGTTCCAACGACTGTGTCACCTGCGTTGGATACGACGTGTGTATCGAGCAACTCACGCAGTGCGCGGGGCGCCCCTCGACGGACTGCGGAGGCGATACCTGAGACAGATCGGCTAGTCGTTCGGGGCGCCCATGTCGATCCACTGCTCGATGATGTCGATCACCGCGTTGGAAATCGTCTGTTGACCCCCGCCGAGCGGCATCTCGCCACCGCAAGTCTGAATGGCCCGCATCTTCTGGATCATCAGCGAGCCCGCCGCATCGTTCGGAATCACCTCGACGCCCTGGCCTTCGCATTGTCCAGCCGCCGACGCCGGAACGTTGACCAGCGCCCCGTGCGATTGCGCGGGCCAGTTGGTGGTATCGGTCGGATCGGAGCCGGTCAGGTTCAGCGCCGCAAGCGCCTGCGGGCTCGCGCCCCCTGGGATCGCGCCGTTCTCGAAGGGGTTGTCCGGGTTTGGATCGATATTGGAGTTGGCCGGGCCATGACAGACCACGCATTGAGAGAAGATCAAGCTCCAGTAGATCGAGCTCCAGGTCGGGTCGGGCAGGTCCGCACGCGGGCCGGAGTAGTAACAGAGCTCGTCCTCGACCGAGGGGCATGGTGCGAGCACGTCTTGAGGCGTCGGGGCCAGCTCGGTTCGCGCCACGACTGGCGAAGCGCACGCGAGCCAGTTGCGCACGATGTCCTGTCCGTCGGCGGTATCGAGCCGGGGAAGTTGGGTCCGATCGGGACGAATCCAGGAGGAGTCGTCTTGGACGCGTCTCCCTGCAGCGCCTGGTGGCATCGTTCCGTTGCGGATTTCCTTGATCATGTTCCCGGCCCACGAATCCACGTTGCTCTGGTTGTCCTGAAGCCGCTCCAGATTTTGGCAGTAAGCCGACTGTGCGTTTGCACCCTCGCACGGCTGTAGGTTCGCGCAGGCCGAGCCGATGCTCTCGTCGGTGCACGCCAGATCGAGATCGAAGTCGAGGCCTTTGGGCACGCCAATTCGATCGGCTCCCGCGGCGTTGGGCGAATGACAGAATTGCCCGTTGCCGCAGCTCGATTGCACCAGCGCCTGGCCTTCGAACATCGGCCGGCCGTCGATCGAGTTGTAGACCAAGTCGAAGGCCGCCGGACCTTCCAGAGGCCGGCCATCCTCGGTCATGCCATTGAGGTTGCATTCGCCGAGGTCGCGCTCGGCACAGCCAGCGGCAAGCCAGACCAAGGGAAGAATCGAAGAAGCGACCAGGCGTCTCACAAGCATTGCGTGTCGGAAGTTGCGTCGATGGCTGCGCTTGGTCAAGCAAGCTCCCTCAACCCACCGTCTCGGCAAACGACGGGTCACTGGCGAAGCGTGCCACGTGATGCCCCTGGTCGCCGAAAAGCGCATTGAGGGCGTACATCCTCTTGAAGTAGAGACCGATGTCGTGCTCGTCGGTGATACCGATGCCGCCGTGGAGCTGTAGCGACTGTTGGGCGACCCAGATTCCACCCGCCGCCAGCTGGAGCTTTGCCGCCGAGATGTCCCGGCGACGTGCGCTTTGCTCGTCATCGTCGGCTCGCACCATCGCCGCCATCGAGATCGAACGAAGCAGCTCGGTTTCGGCGTACATGTCGACCGCCCGGTGCTGGAGCGCTTGGAAGGAGCCGATCTTGACGCCGAATTGCTCCCGCGTGCCCAAATAGTCGATAGTCATGTGAAGCATCGTGCTTGCCAGGCCCACGGCTTCGGCCACGGCCGCGGCGGCAGCGTAGTCCATCGTACGATCGAGAATGGGAGCGGCGGCGCCCTCGTCGCCAAGCCGGGCATCGCTGCTGACTTCCACCCCATCGAAAGTGATGAAGGCAGCTTTGTGCCCGTCGATCGTGTTCGCCGCGGTCACGCGCACGCCGGATGCCTCGCGAGGTACGACGAAGAGGGTGAGCCCGCCGGGCGCTCGAGCCGATATGAGCAGGTGATCGGCATGATGCCCATTGAGCACCCAAACCTTGCGTCCAGAGATCCGATAGCCCGCACCGTCGGGCTCGGCCTTCGTCTCGACGGCGCCGACATCGTATCGGCTTTGCGCCTCGGAGTACGCCAGCGCCAACGTTGCTTCCCCCTCGATCATCGGTGTCAGGTATGCCTCGTGCTGGGCCGGGTTTCCCGCTCGCAAGAGCGTCATTCCACCGAGCACGACCGAAGCGAGGTACGGCTCCGGCGTCAACGTCGTCGCGAGATTCTCGAGTACGATCGCGCATTCGACGAAGCTTCCGCCGATGCCGCCGACCGACTCGGGGAAGGCCACGGCAAGCCATCCGAGCTCCCCCATTTTTCGCCACATCGCGGGATCGTATCCGACGTCGCCGTCGCGAAGCTTACGAAACCGGCTCGGGGGCGACTCGTTCTTGGCGAAGTCCGAGACGGTCTTCGCCAGCATTCGTTGGTCCTGATTTAGCTCGAAGTCCATGAATGGTTACCTCTCAGCCTCTCTTAGCTGCTCGGCAGGTGCAGAATCATCTTGGCGATGACGTTGCGCTGAATCTCGTTGGAGCCGCCGTAAATCGTCGCTGCGCGCTCGTAGCAGAAGTAAGGGCCGATCGACTCTTCGACCGGCGGGCAGACGCCTTCGTTGTACCAGGTGAGCGCGTCCTCGCCCATGACCTCCATGGCAAGCTCGGTCATCTCCTGGACCAGCTTGGTTCCCACGAGCTTCAGAATCGAAGACTCCGGACCGGGCATCTTTCCTTTTTGCTGATCGGCAAGCGCGCGATAGCTCACCATGAGGTGGGCGCGAAAGCGCATCTCGAGGCGTGCAATCTTGGCTCGCCATGCTGGATCTTCGAGCATGGGGCGTCCGTCGACCATCTTGGTCGCGGCGATGCGTTTGATGTTCTGCAAGGTCTTTCGGCAGGGACCGATCATGGCGAGCAATGTCCGCTCGTGCCCGAGCAGCGCTTTGGCCATGGTCCAACCCTGATCAATACCGCCGACCACGTTGGCCTTGGGAACTTTCACGTTTTCGAAGAAGGTGTCGCAGAATGCAGGCGTATGGCCGAGCGTGAGCATCGGCTTCACCTCCACGCCTGGGGTGTCGAGATCGATCAACAAGAACGTGATCCCCGCCTGCTTCTTGGCCTTCGGGTTGGTGCGCACCAAGCAGAAGATCCAATCCGCATATTGCGCGTAGGTCGTCCAGGTCTTCTGCCCGTTGACGATGAAATGGTCGCCGGCATCCTCGGCCGTCGTTCGCAGGGATGCAAGGTCGCTTCCGGCGTTGGGCTCGGAGTAGCCTTGGCACCAGAACTCATCGCCACTGAGGATCTTGGGCAAGAACCGCTTCTTTTGCGCATCCGTCCCGAAGCTGATGATCAGGGGCCCGACCATCGACAAGCCAAAGACGGAAAGCTGCGGCGCCCCCGAGAGCTCCATCTCTTCGGTGAAGATGAAGCGCCTCGCGGCATCCCATCCAGTCCCGCCATGCTCCTTTGGCCAATGCGGCGCCACCCAACCTTTGTCGTAGAGGATCTTGTGCCAGGTCGCGGAGTCCTCGGGAGTGAAATGACCGTCGCCCTGCGCCTTACGACGCATTTCTTCGGGCATCGCCTGCACAATCCAGTCGCGGACCTCGCGGCGAAAGGCCTCTTCTTCCTCTGTGAACGTGAGATTCATGGACGTATGGGTGACACAATCTGGGTGCGCGGACCATCTGGCATATGCACAGGGTGTCCCTGCAACGCTACTGTCCTGGAGGTCCGTCGATTCCAGGCTTGAAGCGGAAGATGTAGTAGGGGGCGTGAGCCCGCATGTGTCCCTTCGAACGCAGCATCTGATCGGGGATGGCGCTGTCGGCTACGTAGAGCCAGCCGCCCGGACCATAGCTCAGCGCATCTGCCCAGCGAATTCGCGGGGTTCGGACCAGCGTCGTCAACTGGCCATTCGGAATCATTCGAAGCACCGCGCCATGCTCCACGTCCGTAATCAACACGTTGCCTTCGAGGTCCGTGCTCAGGCCGTCATTGAGCGGCTTGCGCCCAACCGCCTGCACCTTCGCCCCCAACGCCGCCTCGCTGAGCGAGGCGTCCAGGAGGTCTTCGACGGCGACGCGGTACAGGGTGTCGTGCGCCATCGCTCCGTAGTAGAGCCAGTGGTCGTCGCGATCGATGGCGATTCCGTCGACGCCCGGTTTGAGCACGACCAACCCGCCGAAAAACTTCATGTCTTTGGTGGGATTCCGAATCAGCCAGTCTTGCGGTGACACGGACGCGTGGCCGTTCAGCACGCGGCGCGCCTCTTCCTGCTCGACGTCGTAGATCACCAGTCCGGGATGCTTTCGCCAGAAGCTCACGTCGGCGATGAAGACGTGCTTTCCAGACGAATCGACCTGTAGGTCCTGCAGAAAGGATCCGAGCTCCGCGATGGACGAGTCGAAGACGTGCTCGTGGACCAGCTCACCGGTTTCGAGGTCGTATGCGACGAGCTTGGCGGCTCCGGTTCCGTGGTTGCCGTGGTCGATCGTCCACAAACGATTCTGCCTATCGACGACCACTCCAAGCGGTGTTTCGAGCTGCGCTTGCGCGGCCTCGCTCGGGTAGGCGCGGGGCACCCCGTCCACCCACTCCAGGAGCTTGGGGCCGGTTGGGCGGCTCTCTGGATGAATCGTGTAGAATATCCGTCCGTCGCCGGATACGGCCACGTTGCCGATCGGCTCCGGGCTGGTCACCGCGACCTCCAACGCGCTTTCGTCGAAAAGCGGCGTGGTAGTGAGATCGGGATACGGCTCCCCGCCCCCGTATCGGACGTAGAGCACGAGCGCCAAGAGGCCGACAACCACCGCCGCGGTGACCAGCAGCCGGATGAAGAGCGCTCGCAGCATGAGACGACGCTAGCATGGGGTGGACCGGCACGCTGCCGGCCCTACACTTCCCGGCATGGCGTATCCGTCAAGAGAGCTCGTTGGCGTGCTCCGTCAGACTGCGGCGCGATTGACTCGGGATGATGTCACTTACCGCTGGTCGAGCTTTGCGCATTGCAACTGCGGTCACCTGGCTCAAACGATCACCGGAATGGATCCTGCGGAGATCCAGAGACGGGCGATGCGGCGGGAAGGCGACTGGGGCGGTCAGGCGCGTGACTCCGTGGTGCGTCCGTTTCCCGAGTTTGACTTTGGCGACCGCCCTGCCCTCGACGAGGGAGCGTGGGAACCGGACGACGTCGGAGCATGTCAGGTAACCGGCGCACCGCTCGACGAGGTGCTGGCGAAAATGTACGCGCTCGGGTTGACCCCCGACGATGTCGGCCATCTAGAGCGATTGAGCGATCCGCAAGTGCGCCGCCGGCTCGGCAACAACACAACGCACTTCCCCCATCACCGACGAGAGAACGTCGTCCGGTACCTGCATGCTTGGGCAGATCTGCTCGAAGAGTGCCTCGAAGCTCAGGCTGCGCACGAACGACGCTTCGTCGAAGCAGCGGAGTAGCCCCTCGTCAAGTCAACGCGATTCGGGTCACCCACAGAAGCCCGAGCCCACCCACGAAGCAAAGAAAGTATAGCGCGTTGATGTTTCCGTCTCGATGCTTGGTGACCTCGGGCACCAAATCGGATGCCGCAATGTAAATGAAGTTCCCTGCTGCGAGCGGAACCAGAAACGAGATGTCGAGGGTGGACGACACCCACCAGGCCAACAATGCCCCGAGCAAGAACGTCAACCCCGAGAGCAGATTCAAAAGCAAGGCCTTCGGGGGCGACCACCCTCCGTGGACCAAGACGCCAAAATCACCGAGCTCCTGGGGCACCTCGTGTGCAGCGGCGGCGAGCCAGGCCGCGATTCCAAGCCTGGCGTCGACCAGGAAAACGCCTCCCACTCCGAGCCCGCCCAAGAAGTTGTGCAACGCATCGCCGACGAGAATCAGATAGGTGAGGGGCTGCCTGCAGTCCGAGCGCGCCCGATGGCAATGGTGCCAATGAAGCAGCTCTTCGATCGCGAAGAACGAAGCAAAGCCCACCGCGGTCCATCCGAAGACCTGCAAAGGGTCGGATGTTCCATCGAGCGCGGCCGGCAACATGTGAAAGAGCGCGCCTCCGAGCAGCGAGCCGGCCGCAAGAGCCACCAGCGGTAGGATGATGCGCTCTAACGTCTGCTCTTTCATGAGGAGCGTGACGCTGCCGACGAGCGCGATCGCGCTCATCAACACGCCGCCGATTACGATCCATATTAGCTGCATCATCGACTCACGTAGCGTCAGCGCGAGGCGAAAGCCGAGGGAAGCTACGCTTGCTTATACCCCGAATATCTTCAATGCCACGATGATCTGAGCGGCGAAGCCGACCAGGAACGCGAGGGTCCGAACGCCAGTCCAGCCCATGGTGAGCGCGGGGAAGTGAACCACCCGGGCCCAGAAGTAGGCCTGTGTCGCGAACAGCACTTGTGAGTCTTCGCCTTTGCCCATGGCCTGCGCCACCAGCACCAAGGTGGCGAAGACGACGAGATTCTCGACGGCGTTGTAATGCGCGCGCTTGGCCCTGCGCGCCCAAAGCCGCTGGTTGAGCTCATCCCCGGGATCGACGGGCTTGAGCGTCCCGATGATCCCGAGCGACGTGAAGCGCTCGAGAACGTACGGAACCCAAAGAAGCGCGGTCAGCAACGCGCTGGCAGCAAGCCATTGAACTGCAGTCATGACGTTCTCCTCTCGGGTGACCGAATGGCGTCAGCGTCTCATGAAAGAAGGGTCCTTGAAAAGAGGGGTGATACCCGAGGTCCCCAAGGAGCGGGGCTGACATGGCCCTTGACATGGCTCGCGCCACCGGTTCACGTTGCGCATGATGTTCCGTCTAATTTTGATGGCGCTCTGTCTTACGTGCCTGGCACTCCGGTCTCCGGCAGGGGCGGAGGAAGCACAACCGCAGACCAAGAGTGAAGAACAGTGGCTCGTCGAGCTACGAAACAGCGCGTCCTACGAGAAGGGCCTCGAAGAGATCCGGCAAAGGGTCGACCTCGCCTACGATTCGGGTGCCATCGCCGGCGCCAAGCACTGGGAGACGGTGAACAGCTACTACTTCGGGCTCGCGCGAGCCACGGGCTGCAAGACGGCCATGCAGCTCGCCGACGGACCGACCAAGGAATGTCAGAAGGTAACGGGGTCAGAGCCCACCCTTCGAGGCGCCGAATACCAAAAAGGACGAGACCAGATAGTGGCGCTGTCTCGCGAGACGCTTCGGCCCACGCGCACGCAAGACGTTCTGGTGAACATCTACGACTTCGGCTACGTGCAGGGTCTGAGGCACGGATTGCGCCAGCACCACGATGATTTGGAGTGGAAGCAGGCGTACTACAAGGCCTGCGTCACGAGGACGGCGGATGCCCAATCAGAGCCCGTCTGCGCGACCGAATCCAAGAGGTGGTCTGCGGCCTTGCTCGATCGACTGAGCAAGCAGATCGAATCGTTTGGGGCCAGCACCAGCAAGAAAATCGAGTAGCCAGGCCGCGGCTCCGAGCGACGCTACTGACAGACCCTCCGCTACGAAGCGTTCCACGCGTCCCACCAGAGCTCGATCCCGGTAATGACCATATCCACTGCAATTGTGCCGATCAACAAAGCGGATGCGCGTCCGATGATCTCGACATATCGCTCGACCAAGACCGCATTTCGATCCTTGACCACACCATAGAGCCACTTGATCGCTAACAGGCCAGCGACCATGACCACCATCGCGGTGCCGATCGACGCAAGGGCCCAGGTGACGGGAAGCCGCGCTCCGGCCAGGACGCTCGCGCTGACAGTGCCGGGTCCGATCATGAATGGCATCGCGATCGAGCCCGCGATGTGCTCTGGGCGACCGCGCAGCTCGGCAAGCGCTTCGGGGCCCGCTTGGATGAAACGAAGTCCAATCACGATGAAGACGATGCCGCCAAAGATCAAAAAGGAAGCGAATCGCACTTGAAAGACGTCAGAAAAAATTGCATCTCCGCCAACCGCAAAGAGACAGAATACGGCGGTCGCGATGATCACACCCCGAACGAGTGTGTATGTGAACGTCCTGTCATCGAGGCTCTCGATGAGATCCAAGAGGAAGACGCTCATCAAGAAGGGATTCAACAGTACGACCAGGAGCGTGGTCGACCGAACGAATGCATCGAAATCGGCCTGCATGCAGTGTCCCCCATGACACGTGTGTGTCTGGATTCAACTGCAACGACTTGTTCCAGCGCTTCAGTAGTCGGCCGGCGCTGTCTCTTGGGTCTCCCGAAGCTCCCGTTCGAGCTCGTTGACTCTGGCTTCCAAGACGTCGACCCGCTTTTTCAAGGCTACCACCTCGCTGTGCAGCGCTAGCTCGTCCAGTTCTTTTCGCTCTGACATACGGCCCCCTTATTCTCGTCAACGCTTCCTAGCCATAGACCTGCGGAATTTCAGCTCGCGCGACATCGGCGCCCAGCACGTCGACGGCGCAGGTTTCGTCGAACCAAACATACACATCGAACTGCCAAGGGAGAGCCGCTTGAAAGTAATGGCTCTGAAGCTCTGTCTCCGGCCTGTAGATCACGCCGATAGCTCGCTCCAGGCGCGGGGCCGCAAGCTCTTCGCGGACCGCATCGCGGACGGGGTGCCGGAGTGCCAGCAAGAAGGCCGCCACCCCAGCGTCGTGGAAGAGCCGCTCGTAGCTCGTCGGATGTGACGGCCGCACAATCTTGACTTGCGTCGGACCGCCCCAGTCCGTGGCGGCGGCCACCGTTCCGGTGTGCGTGCCGAATCCGATCGAGAATGCCGAATCGCCAAAGCCCTGCCGGCAGAGTTGGCCGATGTTGTGCTCCCCCCGAGCGGCGCCCATTTCAGTGGCTCGCGCGTCTCCCACGTGCGAGTTGTGGGCCCAGACCACCGCCTTCGCGTCGGGACCGCGAAACTCGAGCAGGCGTTCCAGCGTATCGAACATGTGCTGGTCCCGCAGATTCCACGAGGCCGGCCCTCCGTAGTACATCACCCGATAGTATTCTTCTGCCGCCGCGACCAAGTGCGCGTTCGACGCGGCATCGAAGAAACGGTCGCCGTCCGCTACTGCGTATTCCAACCGGCGTTCCAGCAAGTCACGCAGAACCGCAACGACGGGGCCCTCGCACTGCGCATAGCCTTGGCTTAACGCCGCCCGGCCGTAGAGCGCGGGATCTCGCTCCCAAGGCGAAAGGCAAGCGTAACGTTCCCGTGCAATCTCCGCAGCCTTCGGATCGACATCACCCAGGTAGCCGAGCACGGCGTCCACCGACTTGTACAGGCTATAGAGATCGAGGCCGTAGAATCCGACGCGTCGCTGAGGGTCATCGACGAGATCGTTGTGAGACTTGAGCCACGCAATCAGCTCGACGACCTCTCGGTTGCGCCACATCCAAGTGGGAAACCGGGTGAACACCGGCTCTTCGCGAACCGGGAAGCGCAGGTCGCGGACGTGGTGATCAATGCGGGCCGCATCGGGCCAATCGCCTTCCACCGCGACGATGTTGAAGCCGCGCCGCAAAATCAGCTCGCTGGTGATCCGCGTTCGCATTCGATAGAATTCGGAGGTCCCGTGGGTAGCCTCTCCGAGAAGAACCACGCGGGCGTCGCCGATCTGATCCAGCAAAGGCCCTAGCTCCACATCGTCGAAGGACCCGAACGGCCGACAAGTCTCCCGAACCAGGTGAGCGAGCGGAAGCTCGGGTATGGGAACGCGTTTGGCGCTTTGGATTTGGGTTTCCTCGGGAAACCCGCCGGCGCCAATCAGTGGCACGAACCGCACGCCTCCGAGATCCTCGGTCTCAGTCGTTCCGTCGGCCCGCTTGCTCACCCGCAACAAGCGCTGATTCCGCAACTCGGCCCCCACGGGAAGCACCATGCGGCCGCCGGGGCCGAGTTGCTCGATGAGCGCCCGCGGAACCTCGGGCCCGCCCGCCGATACGAGAATGGCGTCGAATGGCGCGTGCTCCGGCCACCCGAGCGTTCCGTCTCCGCACAGGACATGCACGTTCTCGTAGCCGAGCTCGCGCAGGTGGCGCGCCGCTTCGTCAGCCAGCGTGCGATGCCGTTCGATGGTGTAGACTTGTGCCGCGATTTGTCCGAGGACCGCAGCCGCGTATCCCGATCCGGTCCCGATCTCCAAGACCGCATCGTGAGGGCCGACGCGCAGGGCCTCCGCCATGGCAGCCACGATGAAAGGCTGCGAAATCGTCTGCCCCTCCTCAATGGGAAGCGGGGTGTCCTCGTAGGCAAACTCAGCGAGATTGGCTGGTAGAAAAGCCTCCCGCGGCACGGCCTGCATCGCCCGCAAGACCGCGGGTTCATGCACCCCTCTCGCCTCGATCTGGCGCTTTACCATCTGGCGACGCTGTTCACCCAAATCCATGTCAGAGCTCCACGCGCTAGGATTTCACCTCCACGCTGCGCGCCTGAGAGTGTTTCGGCTCGGTTCGCGGAATACGCACGGTTAGTAGACCGTCCTTGTACTCCGCTGCGACCTTGTCTTCGTCGGCGTCGTCGGGAAGGCTGAAGCTCCGCATGAAGCTTCCATATGAGCTTTCGACACGGTGGTACTTCTTGCCCTTCTCTTCTTTCTTCTCTTTCCGTTCGCCCCGAAGCGTGAGTACTCGATTTTCGACGTTCACTTCCAAATCGTCTTGCTTTACGCCTGGCAGCTCGGCCTCGATCCGATACTCCTCGGCGCTCTCGGAGACGTTGCAAGAAGGAGTCCAATCCGCGATGGAAAGCGACTCGCGCTCCCCGAACGGCCATGTCGCCAACATATCGCGGAACGTGTCTTGAAGGCCTCCAAGCCCGGCAAACGGGTCTCGCGCTCTTCTAATGAGTGCCATTTCCAGTCACCTCCTTTCGGTGCTGATTTGAAGCAACAATCGCGCCAACGACTCACCCGCTCTGGCTCGTCCGCATTCCTCGTGATCCACGCGCTGGCTTGATGATCTCCGAGCCAAAAGCGTCCGCCTGCCATCGTGGCGGAATGCCACGGTGGGTCTGACGAGCACCGCCTCACGAATGGCGAAGCGTCAGGGTTGCCGAGAGGCGCAATATCTGCGTCTCAGTATTCTCGAGTTTGGCGTAAATTGGGGACCTGCGGCTGGTCTCACGCCCGGCACGAACTTTGCGTCATCAAGGACTGAGAGGAGCGAAATCGTGCAACAACCCCTTCAAATCACCTTCAAAGAGATGGAGCCCTCGGACGCAATCGAAACGTGGGTGAGGGAACATGCAGCCAAGCTCGAAAAGTTCTACGAGCCGATCATTCATTGCCACGTCTTGATCGAGGCGCCGCATCGCCACTCGCACCATGGCGGGCTCTACGAAGTTCGGATCGACATGACCGTACCGGGCGAAGAGGTCGTGGTCAGTCACCAGGGGCCCAAAAACCAGGCCCACGAGGATATCTATGTCGCGCTTCGCGATGCGTTCCGCGCCGCTCGGCGGCAGCTTCAGGACCTCAGGCGCAAGCAGCGACGAGAGATCAAGCACCACGACCTGCCTCCACAAGCGCGTGTAACCAAGCTGTTTCCCGCGAATGACTACGGCTTCATCGAGAGCCATGACGCCCTCGAGGTCTACTTTCACCGCAACGCGGTGCTCGATGGGGCGTTCGACGTGCTCACCGTGGGCAGCATCGTCCGATATGTGCTCGCGGAAGGCGAAGGGAAAGCCGGACCCCAAGCCAGCACGGTGGAGCTCATTGGACAGGTGGATTGACTTGGATGCTTGTGACTTGTCATGGGCTAGTCGGGCTGGCCCCGGACCACGACGACCGGACACCAGATCTCGCGCCGAAGCAAGGAGATTCGGCGCTCCTCGAACCCTTCCTCGCCCGCGGCGGCTACCAGCATGGCAGGTGATGCGCGACGGATGGCAACCGCCAGCGCGTGGGGGTCGGAACCCTGCAAGCGGCGGATCGCAACGCGCTTGGGACCGAGCGATTGAAGCCGAGCGGTGAGATCACCACCAAAGTGCGCTGAGTCGCGCGAGTCGAACAAGACGAGAGGACGACCCGTGCTTCTAGCGAGCTCGATGGCGGCCTCGATGGCGCGATGCCCGGTGTCTTTCCTTTCGAGGAGGACTCCGATCGGTCGCAACGGCTCGGCCTCGGCCCCACGCCCAAAACGTGAAGTCGCAGACGGCTCCCCCCCGAGAGCCCGCCGGGCTGCCCCGAGCAGCAAGAGATCGATGCGACTTGCCTCATCAATTGCGCTGCTCAGCGGCCCACGATGGGTACGGAACGACCACGGCAACCCGAGGCTTTCCGCGAAGCGTCGCAGCTCGCGCTCCGCGCGCCGAGCCTGCACCTTCAGCTGGCGCTCGAGGTCCTGCGCCGCAAGGGGCCGGCGTATCGTGGTCAAGCGGGAGACCTCGGTGATGAAGGGAAGCTGGGCAAGGCGGAACAGTGTCTGGTCTTCGAGGAAAACACCGGAAATGTCCGCGCCCGACTTGGTCACGAGCGAGCCCAGCACGCGCACCAAGGCCGCGTCCGCGCTGCCTCCTCCAAAGACGACCACGATGTGACGCGTGCTCCGCTCTTGCATCGAGGGAGTCAATCCGCTGCCCCCGGATTGTCGTCGCGGCGGAGCCTGCGGCGCTTCTCTGCCAGATCCGAGAGCCTTGCGCTCACTCGTTGGTTGACCGTGCCATCGGGGAATAATCCGTCAGGCCCGGGCTCGCCCGCAGGCACCCCGGTCAGAATCTCGATGGCCCGGTTGACGTGATCGACCGCGTAAATGTGAAACTCCCCCTTCTCGGCAGCATCTCGCACATCGTGGCGGAGCATCAGATGCTTGACGTTGGCTTGCGGTATCAAAACGCCTTGCGATCCTGTGAGTCCGCGCGCACGGCAGATGTCAAAGAACCCTTCGACCTTCTGGTTGACGCCACCAATGGCCTGAACGTCACCGCGCTGGTCCACGGATCCGGTGATGGCAAAGGACTGATCGATCGGCAGCCCCGACAGCGCGGAAAGCAAGACACACAGCTCGGCGCACGACGCGCTATCCCCTTCGACGCCGCCGTATGACTGTTCGAATACCAGGCTCGCAGACAGAGACAGCGGCTCGTCGGAGGAGTAAGTCGCAGCCAAATAGCTCGACAAGATGAACACGCCCTTGGAATGAATGGGGCCGCCGAGCTCCACCTCTCGCTCGATGTCGATGACCTTGCCCGGCCCGAGCGCCACGCGCGCGGTGATCCGGCTGGGCTTACCGAACGCAAAGTCGCCAATCTGCAGCACGGCTAAGCCATTGATCTGACCGACGGTCTTGCCTTCGGTGTCGATCGTGATCGTCTTGCGTAGAATTTCCTCGTGCAACCGATCGCGAATCCGCCCGTTGCGCCTGACGCGGCCCGCGATCGCTTGCTCGACGGCCTCCTTACCGATGAGCTTCGAGCCGTTTTTCGTGGCCCAAAAGTCGGCCTCCCGCATGATGTCGGCGATGGGGCGGATGCGAGCGGAGAGCCGTTCCGCATCCCAGGATTCGCGGGCACTCTCCTCGATGAGGCGGCCCACGGCCGGGCGGTCGAGCGGCTTGAGCGAGCTCCTTCGCCCAAGGGTCGCGAGCAGCCTGGCATAAAGCAACGTGTTCTCTTCGTTGCGAGCCACGTCGTCTTCGAAGTCCGCCGCAATTTTGAAGAGAGTCGCGAACTCTGGGTCGAGGGCCTCGAGCATGTAATAAAGCAAACGATCGCCGACCAGCACGACCTTGACCGAGAGGGCAATGGGCTCGGGTTCGAGCGAAACCGTGGTTACCATGCTGTAGGCCTGCCCCAGGGATTCGATGCGAAGCTCGCGCGCTTGCAACGCGCGCTTCAGCCCCTCGTAGGCAAACGGCTGCGTCAAGAGCTTTCGCGCATCGAGCACGAGGTAGCCCCCGTTGGCTTTGTGCAGCGCACCGGCTTTGATGAGCTGGAAATTGGTGACGAGCGTGCCCATCTGGGAGATGTGCTCGACCCGGCCGAGGAGCTGATGGTACGTCGGGTTTCGCTCTCGCTCGACCGGAGCGCCTTCAGCGCCGGCGTGATCGACCAACAGATTGACCGCATAGCGCTGGGTCGCGGGAGATCCCTGGGCATCGGATCCACCCATTCGCCCTCCGAAGAGCTGCTGCATTTGCGACTGCTCCTCGGGTGAGGTCCGAAAGAGTGAAATATTCTCGACGATGTCTTTACGGACCTGCTGCAGATAATCGACGACCTGCTCGTGGTCTTCGTACTTCTGCGTCAGCTCGTCGATCAGGCTTCCCACTGCCCAGAGCGCGATCTCGCGATCGAGCTCCCGAATCCGGCGCCGGGCTTCGCGCACACGCTTCGGGGCCTGCCGCATCACGGCCTGGAGCTCCTTCCCGACTTCCTCAGTCTCATGCACCAAGCGTTCTTGCTCTTCTTTGGGCAGCTTGTTGAACTCCTCGGGGCCGACCGTTTCGCCGTCATGGATCGGCGCGAAGGCGATTCCAGTCGGCGTTTGGATGATTCCGATACCGCGTTCCCGAGCACTCTTGCGGACCTCTTCAAACGCGCCTTCCTGCTCTTCCTCGAGCTCGCTCTGGATGGCGTCGCGGCGTGTGCGGTAATCCTCGGTCTCGAACGCAGTGGGGATCGAGGCGCGCGCATCATCGATGAGCTGGCGCATGTCCTCCGCGAACGCGCGACCCTTGCCCGCAGGCAACTCGATCGCACGGGGCTGCCTCGACTCATCGAAGTTGTTTATGTAGCACCAGTCGGTTGCCGGCTCTTCACTTCGTGCCTTGCCCTCGAGATACCGCTGCACGAGGGAGTGCCTTCCGGTCCCCTCTCGACCGAGGACGTAGAGGTTGTACCCTTCTTGCTGGATGCTTGCGGCCAGGTGGATGGCCTCGGTGGCCCGATCCTGCCCGACCAAATGGTCCAAGTCGTCGAGCTCACTCGTCGTCTCGAAACCCAGCATTTCCAGATCGCAGCTTCGATACAACGAGGACGGCGGAAGCTCTGCAGGGGGCGCCATGATTCTGCCTTTCGAAAAGCGGTAGACCAGGACCGCGCGTAAGGCAAGCATGAGCGGCGTGGCTCGCCTTAGTCTGGATCAGACGCCGAAAGGCAGACTGGCGCTCACGCGGCAGTGGCTGGGACTTCGCCCAACGCCACCAGGGCCTCCTCTTCACGAGCCATCTCACGGCTCATCATCCTGTGGTACTCCTGCACCGTGGGGATGTCCCAATCGAATGAGGCAATCCGGTCTGACAGCTCGAAGAACTCGAGCGAAAGATCATCGCGTGCTGCTTGGTACTCGGCGAGGCTGCTTCCTTCGAGAATCGTGCGCGCGAGCAGCTGGGCGTCCCTCAGGGCGTTGGTGATCCCGTGAGCCGTGATGGGATCGGTCATATACCCCGCGTCGCCCACGAGCGCCCAGCCTTCACCCCAAGGCTGACGCAAAAAGCCCCGCATGCCAGCAAAGAAGTGAAGCTTGCCCACGAGTTGCGCGCTCGGTAGCCGTGCCCCGATGTCCGGTGCCACGCGCTCGACGACCCGATGAAAGGATCGGGCGCGGTCGGCGGCGGGTCCCGACGCAAAGTCATTGGAGACCGACGCGAACACACACGTTTCCGAGCCGTTCGTCGGAATGGCGCCGGCTCCCATGCCGGGCCGGTAGTACCAGCGGTTTCCGTCCACGGGGAGGTTCCGGAAGTAGCCGTACGCGCAGGTCGTCATGTGCCGACCCACGACGTAGGGCGTGGAGCCAGCAAGCTCAGCAACTGTGGAGCGGCGACCGTCTGCGCCAATTACGAGGGAGGACCACGCGTCACGGACATTCCCGGATTGGTCGCGGAGGCGAACTCCCGAAACGCGCCCGTCCGCGTCTCGGAGCAGATCCGACATCTGCGTTCCGTGGCGCACGTCGGCACCGGCGTCACGCGCCGCATCCACCAGGATTCGGTCGAGGACTGTCCGCCGTGGCGCGTAAAGAGCCTGCACGCCCAGCCGCGGTTTGATCTCGACGTCGGTCGCATCACTGCCCTGGTCATCGGTGTAGACGAAGGACGTCTTCCTGATCGGAGGCGTCGCTTCTTCTTCGAGGCGATCGGTCAAACCCCAGCGGTGAAGCAGAAGCACCGCAGGCCGCATGAGTGCGTGGGTGGACAGCGTATCAGTTCCGTGCCGACTCTTGTCGAACACAAGCACACGCAGCCCGCGCGCAGCCAATAGCATCGCCGTGGCGGCCCCGGCGCACCGCGCTCCCACTATGATTACATCGTACGTGTTCTTGATGGGTTGCATGGTCATGATGTTGTCTCCTATGCAGCGATGGAAGACCGATTGAATCGTCCAGCGATATGGCTCGAGATGACGCGAGCGTCGTTTCCGACGCCGTCGATGAAGCTCGACTTGCGCGTGCGCTGGAAGTTGAGTCCGAGCGCATAGAGGCCCGGCGCCGCGGTGACGCCGCCTTCATGGATCATCTCCCCACGGATATCGAGAACGGGGACATGCAGCCATGGATAGTGGCGCCGGTACCCCGTAGCCCAAAGCACGGTCGAGATCCCGGCTTCTCGCAGGTCGACCTCGTGCACGTTTTCACGCGCCACGATAGGCGGTCTCCGGAACGGAGCGTCCGCGAACATGCGCGTCTCCTCGATGAAGGCGTCGATTCGTTGAAGCACCCTGTCGAGCTTGCGCTCCGCGGAATCGATGTTGTCTTGCAGATCGTCTCGGAATCGGAATCGTGTCCCGTCCGCAGCATCGACGCGACCGACGAGACGCACGCCTTCGCTCTGCAACATTCCTAGATCGATGGTTCGGTGGTCCGGTGTGCCGACCAGTTGTAGGGAGGGTTGCCGACGGGCCGACCGCAAGTCGTACGCTTGCTCGACGCTTTCCTCGAGAATACCGGTGGTCTCGAGCCACCATGAAATGTCCCTTCCCCGATAGCATCTCGGCATGCGGATGTGGCGTCCGACCGCGAGCGTCACGGGCCGCCCGGACTGATGGATCTCCTGGGCGAGCTGAATCCCCGACGCCGACGCACCCACCACGAGCACTCCACCCTCGGGGAGCTGCGCGGGGTTTCTGTATCTGGACGGCACCACTTGGTAGATATCTGGTGAAAGTCCGGACGCGATGTTGGGAACGAAGGGGACATCGCAATGTCCGGTTGCGACGATCACGTTCGGCGCCTTCCATGGACCCTGATCGGTGTGAACTTCGTATCCGGCCTCGCACCGCTCCACTCGAAGCACCGTCGTTTCATCTTGGATGGGCGCATCAAACGACTTCGCGTACGCTTCGAAGTAAGCGACCACCTCTGGCATCGTCATGAAGCCGTCGGGCTCGGCGCCTCGATAGCGAAATCCAGGTAAGCGTGTGTGCCACCGCGGGCTCAGCAGACGAAGAGAATCCCATCGCTCGGTACGCCAGCGTTCGGCCACACGGCCTCGTTCCAACACGACGTGGTCGAAGCCCTCGTCGGTCAAACACCGGCTGACGGCCAGGCCGGCTTGTCCGCCCCCGATGATGATGGTGTCTGTCCGTTTCATGGCTTCATTCCTTTTGTGCTGCCACCGGGGATGGGCCGACCGGCCCTGACTCGTCGGGCCGGCCGGCTTACTCGCTGGGGGTCGCGATCATCCGGCGTCCACCTCGATCGACACGGGCACTCCGTTGGTGAGCACGTCGTACACGGCCGAACGGGCCTGCGATTGCGCGACGACCTTGCGAAGGGTTTCAGCGTCCGCGTCACCCTTGACCTTGAAAGTCAGCCGGACGCCCTGATAGCCGTTGCGAACCTCATCGGAGATACCGAGCAGCCCTCGCAAATCGATGTCGCCCTCGACGTGCGACTCCACCGACTCGAGCTGAATTCCGCGAGCGGCTGCCACGTTGCCGATGCCGGCCGTGATGCAGGCAGCGAGCGCGTGAAGCAGAAACTCAACGGGTGTCGGTGCATTGCCCGCTCCGCACAGGACCGGCGGATGATCCCCATCGTAGGTGAAGTCTCCGGTCTGCGCGTGCTCGCCGCCGGCACCGCGATAGCCTTCGATCCGGCTGCGGCTGTGGGTGCCCTTGATCCACTGGTTGGTGGCCCGGAACTGGAACTTGGCGAGCTCCGGCTGCTCGGCGACCGCGTTGATCGTGGCAAACAAGGTCGGGACGTCGACCCCGTTCAGGGGGCGCTTTTCCCGGCGTGGCTTTTCTTGCGGGCTCTGAGTCGTTGCGTTGGTTTCCATGATGTCCTCTTTCGTTTGGGTTGGGGTGGCAGGAGTGATTCCCGTCCACGCAAATCAACCTACGGAGGCCCCGTGTGAGGCTCCGTGTGAGGGATCGTGGAAAAACCAAAAGGGAGCTTCTTTGTCCCTAAGTGCTCGAAATTAGGGCGTGTGCAGGCTGCAGGTGCGGACGGCTCCCCTGACCGACCGGTTCACCCTGAGAAAGGACCGCACGGCCTCGGCATCGGGAGCGCGGAATACGCACACCAGCCTCTTTCTGTCGGGTGAGAGGTAGCTGCGGATGCCCTTCACTCGATAGAGGTCGACGCACTGTGCCTCGTCATACATGCGATGGACCTGGTCATCGGTGAGCGGCTTGGGAAATTCGCGCTCGACGACGATCCATTCCATGGGGGAAAATTAACACGGATTGGCCAAAAAGGGGGGCCCAAAAAACCAACGTTTGACCCCGCAAAAGGTCATGGGCAACCTCCGCTTGTGAGCCTGCCTGCGCTTCAGGTCCAAGTCCTGGGACCGCTCACCGTTTTGCGGAACGGAGAGCCGGCGCGTCTTCCTCAATCGAAGAAGACCCGCGGATTGCTCGCGTATCTAGCGATCACGGGCCGTGCTCATCGGCGCGACAGGCTTTGCTCCCTACTGTGGGACGTAGCGGACGATCCGCGCGGAGCCCTGCGATGGAGCCTGTCCAAGATCCGGCCTCTGGTGGATTCCGAGGCCAAGCGCTGTCTAATTGCAGACAGGGAAAGCGTTCGGCTGACGCTCGAAGATCGCTCGCTCGACTGGCGCTCCGTTCGCAAGGAGCTCGGGTCAGGAGTCGACTCGGTTGCTTCCGAACGGCTTTGCGAGCTTGCAACTGCGTTCCGTGGAGAGCTGATCGAGGGACTCGATCTGATCGATTTCGACGAATTCACGGCGTGGTGTGCAGCCGAACGGGAGCACGCTCGCAAGCTTCATACGCAGATCTTGCAGGCGCTGGTGGAGCGTTTCGAAGAACGGCCCGCGAAGGCGCTTCCCCACGCACGTGAGCTCGTCCGCATCGACCCACTCAACGAAGAAGCGCGTGCGCATTTGATCAAGCTTCTCTCCTTCGCCGGGCGCCGCAACGAGGCCAAGGCGCAATACGAAAGCGCAGCACGGATGTTGAAAGAGCTCGGCGCAAAACCCACCGGACCCTTGGTGAGCGCATGGCGTGAGGTGCAGAGCCAGGTCTCGCCGACCGAAGAAGCGCCGTCATCGACGATCCTGAAGGATGCAGCGCCGGCGATGCGAGACGACTTGCGCGGTGTGCAACAGCGCATCCCGGATCTTCTGGTCGGACGCCAGGATGAGCTCAGCCGGATGCTTTCGCTCCTGCGAGATGCCGCGGACGGACGGCTCGCGGTCTTCCTGCTCAAGGGAGAGTCCGGAGTCGGCAAGACGCGACTGCTCACCGAGTTGAGCCACAGGGTTCGTCGTCGCGGATGCACGGTGTTCGAGGCCGCCGCGCACGAGGCCGAGGCGGGGCGTCCCTACGGACCCTGGATCGACGCCCTTCGACGACTTCCCGAGTGCGTCGTTTCGAAGGGTGACCGCGCGGCTCTGGCTCCTCTTCTTCCGGGGCTCGGCAACACCGACGAAACGCACAGCCGTGACCGGCTGTTTGGTGCGGTCGTCGACTTGATCGGGGCCTGTGCGGAGCCGGACAAGCCCGCGCTCTTGCTGTTCGACGACGTCCATTGGTGTGACGACGCGACGGCCGAGCTCCTGCATTACGTTGCGCGAATGAGCCTCTCCCGCCCGGTCGTCATGGTGCTCGGCGCCCGCGATGGCGAGCTCATCGACAATGAATCCGCCATGCGGGTGCTTCGGAGCTTTCGGCGCGACGGCTTGATCCGCGAGCATCTCCTACTTCCCCTGACAGAGCAGGAGGTGGCGGCACTGGTGGAGGGGATGGACAGCGCAGCAAATCCCGAGGAAGTCTTCGCCCTGAGCGGCGGCAATGCGCTGCTCGCGAGCGAGTTGGCGCAGGCCCCGTTGCGCCGTGGCGAGCCGGTTCCCCGATCGCTCAAAGAGCTCGTCGGCGATCGGCTCGCACGGCTTGCGCCCGAGACAGGCGATGTGCTCAGGTGGAGCGCGATCCTCGGACCTACGTTCGACGTCTCGCGCCTGACCGAGCTCGTGTCGCTAGATTTGGATCCGCTCATGAGCTCGCTTGCAGAGCTCGAGCGTCATGCGCTTCTGGAAAGCACGGCTGCAGCGTCGGGCGTGTACGCGTTCCATCATGCGCTGGTTCACCAAGTCGCGTACTCCGAGATCTCCGAGCCGCGCCGTAAGCTCATGCATCTTCGGGTCGCCCGATTGCTTGAAGACCGGCACGATCCAGATGGCACCATCGCGTTGGAGCTCGCACATCACGCGGCTGTGGCCGGTGATGCCACCATGGCTACACGAGCTTGCGTCGCCGCAGGCAACAGGTGCTTGCGCGTCTTTGCCAATGCGGAGGCCTGGGCACACGCGCGCCGCGGCCTTCGACTCGTCGAGGAGCTACCCGACCCCGAGCGAATCAAGCTCCGCATCGAGCTCGAGCAATTGAGCCTAGGCGCACAGTGGCCGAACGACGCAGAAGTGGAAGCCCGGCGCATCGAAGCCCTTGCGGAGGAGGCGCTCGATGCCGGTTGTCCGGAGCACGCGCGCCTCGGATTCACCCTGGTGAGTTATTTGCGATGGTACGAAGGCGCGGTCGGGGATGCCCATCGGGCATCGATGCGAGCCGAGTTTGCGAGCAGGGGCACAGACGATCAGGACCGTGCAATTGGCATTGCCGAAGCGGGCCGGTGTTTGGTGATTCTGGAGCGTGATCTCGCTCAGGCCGAAGCCTTGCTGTTGGAGGCGCGGGCTCTGACGGAACGATCCGGCGAGCCGACCTGGGCGGTCTTCGATGGCCTCGGTCTGCTCCGACTGCATGCTGGCGCACTCGACGAAGCAAGGGCCGCATTCGAGCGAGGGTGGACCTTGGCCAAGAGGGAAGGCGATCGGCTACGGGAATTCATGTCACTCGAGCACTTGGTCGCAGTGAGCATTCATCGACGTGACGAGGACCAGGCTTGCGCATATGCAAAAGAGCTTGCCGTGATCGGCGAGAAGCTGCGTGATGGCAGCGAGCGGTCCTTGGGTCGCGCCATGCTGGCGCTTTGCCGATACCGCAAAGACGAAACCGACTACCGGCTCGCGCTCGAGGACGCACTGCAAGCTCTTCGGGAAGTGGACGCGAAGCAACGGCTCGCTTTCGTGCTGACGCAGGCCGCGTCGATCGAGTCAGAGCGCGGCGAGCTAGAAACAGCCGCAGCTCATGCGAGCGAGGCGGCGGAGCTGGGTGAAATTCTGCAGCAGCCGAGCGAAACCGCCCTGGCGCGAGCCATCCTTCTGCGGGTCGCCCGTGAGCGCGGCGACTCGACGGCCGCGCGCGAGCAAGTCGCGGCGCTCGCTCGACTTCGAGGTTACGCCAGGCATGTCAAGGCCGTCGTCGAGCGTGAGCTTGCTGAGTCAGGGTCCATCGATGGACTGGAGCCACCGGTGCTGGAAGCGAAATGATGGAACGGGTCATCGTGGAAAGATCGTTCGATCAACCAGAGGCCTTCGATGACATTCAGGCTCTAGAAGATCGCTTTGCCTGGTGTCTCGAACAACACCATGTGAAGTTCATCCGTAGCTATTTTTCCAAGGACCGGCGCCGCATGATCTGCGAATACGAAGCGCCAGACGCCGAGTCCGTGCGGCAGGTGCAACGCACGGCTCAGCTACCGTTCGATCGCATTTGGGCGGCCAAGGTATTCGACTGGGAACATCGCTAGTGTGCTCAGAGCTCGGGGTGAGCACCGGGTTCGGAGCTACGCTCGGTTGCGACGTGGCGTGCGAAATGGTCTCGTAGCGCGTGGTTGAGCTCTGCGGCTTTTTGAAAGGTCACGCCGTGCCCGGCATCGTCGAAACGCAGGACGTTGGCGTTGGGGATGCGCTCTGCCAATCGATCGGTCTGCGTCGGACGTATCAAGATGTCTTTGCCGGGCCGGACCAAGAGGGTGGGAACCTGGATCTGCCCAAGCCGGGACTCCGTCGAGTGTCGCCACACCGCGGCGAGCTGACCGACCACCGTTCGAAACGCGGGGGGACGGCCGAGGCGCACGCCCATGTGCTCGCGCAACAGATCACGATTAATCGACTGGAGAAACTCATCGGGATATAGCAGGCGTGGCAACGAACGGATACGGGCTCTGCGGCCGCCGAAAAGACCCTTTAGGAAAAGCCACATCCCTTTCGCAGTGGGCCAAGACGCAATGGGTGCGCCTCCGTGAGTCGCGATCAGGGTCAAGCTCTGGAAACGGTCCTGAGATCGGAGCACCAGCTCCTGCGCGATCATGCCTCCCATCGACACGCCCACAACGTGCGCTCGATCCCAACGGAGCTCATCGAGGATCCGGAGCGCATCCTCGGCCATCTCCGGCATGGTTCGAAACAGCGGGCCGCGGTCGCTATCGCCGACGCCGAGGTGATCGTAGTGGCAGCAGCGGTGGTCCTTTTGGAGCTCATCCACTTGTGGTGCCCATACCTCGCCGGGCATCCCAAAGCCCATGATGAAAAGAACCCGCGGACCGCTCTTCCCAAACGTTTGATGAGAAAGCCGGGGCGAGGACACGGTCAGCCGCTTAGCCAACGAAAAGACTCCGGGAACCGCCTGACGCGGACGCTGGCTCTGTCACTGACACCGGCACGAACTTTGGTCACATCCGAACGCTCGCGTCAAATCGCCAAGGGGCGGGCATTTTCGAGCGCGCGGCTTCCGGGCTATCCTTCGCCGGTATGACCTCGAGCTTCTTTGACGACGTGAACTGCTATTTCGATGCCGCTTGTCGGCATACCGACGTTCCCGACGGGATTTTGGACCAGATTCGGGCGTGCAACGCGGTCTACCGGATGCGATTTCCGGTCCGTCGGGATGATGGCAAGGTGGTCGTGATCAGGGGCTTTCGAGCAGAGCACAGTCATCACCGGCTGCCCACGAAGGGAGGCATTCGTTATTCGCTCGACGTCTCTCAGAACGAGGTGATGGCCCTGGCCGCATTGATGACGTACAAGTGCGCCGTGGTCGACGTCCCCTTCGGGGGCGCCAAAGGCGGCATATGCATCGACCCGCGCACCGAGTCCGTCTCCTTTCTGGAACGAGCGACGCGCCGATACACCAGCGAGCTCATCCGCAAGCGCTTCATAGGGCCCGATGTCGACGTTCCGGCTCCCGACGTAGGCACGGGAGAGCGCGAGATGGGTTGGATCGCGGACACCTACAAAGCCCAGGGACCCGACACGCTCAATTGGCTTGCATGCGTGACCGGCAAAGCGGTCAGCATGCATGGGGTCGAGGGGCGTCGGGAGGCTACCGGTCTGGGCGCAATCCTCGCGCTCGATCTCTTTCTCTCGACACGAGAAGATGCCAACCCACTCGGTCTCGAGACTGGGCTGGCGGGCAAGCGCCTCATCATCTCCGGGCTCGGCAAAGTTGGGCTCCATGCGGCTCGTGCGGCCATCGAGCGGGACGCCATCGTCGTAGGCGTCTCGGTGAGTGACGGCGCTCTGTACGACGAGGGGGGCTTGGACGTAGAATCCGTCCTGCGACATCGCGCGGAAGCTGGTTCGTTTCGAGGCTTCCCGGGTACGCAGTTTTTTGCCGCCCCGGATGCCATCCTCGAGCAGTCCTGTGACGTGCTCGTTCCGGCCGCGCTAGAGCACCAAATCACGGCGAACAATGCGCCGCGATTGAAGGCCAAAATCATCGTGGAAGCAGCCAACGGCCCCGTCGACCCCGAGGCGAATTCGATCCTTCGAAACGCCGGCGTCGCGATCCTCCCGGACATCTACGCCAACGCTGGCGGGGTCGTGGTCTCGTACTTCGAGTGGATCAAGAACTTGTCCCACATCAGCTTCGAACGCATGACGCGCCGCTATCAACAGATCGCCAATGAACGGCTGTTGGGCGTGATCACGCGTCTTACGGGAAAGCCCCTTCCCCCCGAAGACGCCGCAGTGCTCCATCAAGCTCCCAACGAGATCGACTTCGTACGAACGGCGCTCGAGAACACGATGACCCTCTCGTTCGAGAAGATTCGCGAGCCGTGGAAGCAGCGGGCCCTTCCCGATCTCCGCACTTCGGCTTATCTCGCGGCGATCGAAAGCGTCGCCAACTCGTATGCGCTAGACGGTATTTTCCCGTAAGAGCTCGACCCGCGCCTTCTCTTCGACGAAGGCGGCGATTTCGGCTAGCGCTTGGTCGGCGGTGTCGAGGATGCCCGCGTGGGATTGGAAATCGTGCCAGAGACCCTGGTATCGATGCAGCGTGACATCGACGCCAGCCTCCCGGCACCGCTCAGCGAGCCGCGTGGAGTCGTCTACGAGGATCTCGTCGCTTCCGACCTGAATCAAGATGGGCGGCAAGCCGTCATGGCTCGCAAAGAGTGGAGAACAGGCCGGGGTCTTCGGATCGCGGCCGGCCAGATACTTCGATGCGCACTGCCGCGACCACTTCGGCCGCAACATCGGATCGATGCGAACGTTTTGGCGCATCGACTCGGAATCCCCGGTGAGATCGGTCCAGGGCGAAAGCAGCACGATTGAGGCAGGTGGCGGAAGCTTCGAATCTCGAATGCGAATCGCGGCGGCGAGCGCAAGACCGCCGCCGGCGGAGTCTCCCGCCAAGGTCAGTTGCGTCGATGAGACCCCGCGTTCGAGGAGCCACTGGTAAGCCCGCAGCGCGTCATCCAGAGCCGCCGGATGTGGATGCTCCGGGGCCAAACGGTAGTTCGGAGCGTACACCGTGGCATCCGCCGCAACGGCAAGATGAGTGATCGGCCCGAGATGCGTGCCCCAACTCCCGACGCAGTATCCTCCGCCGTGAAAATAGAGCACCGTTGTTTCGGGCTCGGATCCCCTCGGCCGGGCGACTAGCGCGGAGAGTCCTGCAAGATCGATCGTGATCCTCGAGGACCCGCCCGACGGACGATTGACGCCCGATAGGAGCCGCAACCAGCTCCGCTGAAACCAGAAGGGAAACGGCGGCCCCAAAAAGGGTCGGACGGAATAACGGATGAGGGCGCGAATGAGGCCCGGAGGAAGTCGAATCGCCATGCTACCAGGGCTTTCTTGCAGGCCGCAGGCGCGTGCGTCAACGGGACGCCAGGTGGCGCGGGCTCCGTCGCGGGCGCGGGCAACGATGCGGGCTTTGTCTGGTGTCCCTGGCGCCGACGCTGACACTGAAACCGCCACCGCCCTACGCCCGTCAAAACAGCAGGACTCTCCCCGTCCCGCTTTCCGCGAGAATCACTCCGTCCTCCAGCATCGGGTGACCGTTGACGAACACGTGCTCGATGCCCGTCGGCGGGGCATCGCCGGTGTCGTTCTTGTGGTCTCGAATCCGATCCCAATCGAAGACCACCACGTCCGCGGCGAGCCCCTCCTTGAGATACCCGCGATCACGCAGGCCGAACCGGGAGGCGGCCGCGCCCGTCATTTTGTGCACGGCGGTCTTGAGTGAGATGGTCTCACGCTCGCGAGCCATCCTGAGAAATCGGGGAAAGGTTCCATACGCTGCAGGGTTTTGATGACCGCCCGGCTCCGGCCATGAATCCGACGCGAAGATCGCAGCGGGGTGCCGCATCAATCGATCGATGATCGCGTCGTTGTAGTAGTCATGAAAGAGCACCCTCGCTTCGGCGTTGCTTTTGTCGAGAATGTCGACAAGCGTATCGAAATGCGATTTTCCCACCCGACTCGCGATATCGGGAAGAAAGCGACCGTTGTGCTCGTCGTACTCATCGCAGCTCGCGTTGGTGACTTGCATTTGCGGATAGCCGAATCCGACGAGGCGAAACCCAATTTCCGCTTCGATACGCAGGCGTGCTCGGGCCAACGGGTCGTGCAGAGCGCCAGGCATCTTCGCCATGAACCACTCGGGCAGCAACGTGTTCAGAAGCGTGGCACCGCACCCGTATGGAAACATGTCGAAGCGTACGTCCACGCCATCGTCGATTGCGCAATCGAACAGATCGATCGCCTCGTCGACCGTTTTCCAGGTCCGTGAGCCGACGAAGATCAAGTGTGAGAACTGAAGCCGGACGCCGGTGCGGCGCGCCAGGTCGAGCATGTCGTCGATCGCTTTCAGATTGTGCGCCCGGCCGAAAGGGACCATCGGATAGGTTCCGGAAAACGACGAGTACGCCTTGGCGTGCACGGTGAGAAGCTTGCCACGCCTAGCAACCAGCCTCGCCACGTCTTCGAGCTCTCCAAGGTCGGCAAAAACGCCGGGCTTGTACTGTAGACCGAGCGAGACTCCCGCAGCACCCTCGCTCATGGCTTGATCGAGGAGCGCCAGCATTTGGGCGTGCTCGGCTTCGCTCAACCGCCGCGCTTCGAAGCCGCTCAGCGAGGTTCGCGCAGCGCCATGACCCACCAAATGCACAAAGTTTTGGGTGAGCCCACGGCTGTCGAGAATGTCGCGGTATTCGGCGAAGCTATTCCAGCCGAGGTGCTCCTGACCCGCCTTGAACAACGAGCGCTCGAGAAGCCGTCGATGCTTGGTCTCCGGTGCGAAACCAAAAGGGCTGAACCCGCAGTTCCCGGCTACGAAGGTGGTCACACCCTGCGCGGTGAAAGAATCGAAGTAGCGCGGTTGCCCACCCGCGGCGAAGAAGTCCATGTGGGAGTGGGCATCGATGAATCCCGGAGCGATGACTCGCCCGGTGCAATCGACCGGCTTGCCTGCATTCTCGGGAATCTCCCCCATGCCTGCGATCCGGCCCTCGGCGAGAAGGACGCTACCTGGGCGCGGCGGCGACCCGCTGCCATCGACGAGGAGGCCATTGCGCAAAAGAACTCGGTCGCGATGAGGCATGAGACTACCTAGTCGATATCATCATCCGGAAAGTACAAACAAAGGCTTTCGTGATGCACCGGTGACCCCGAATCGGCTATCGTTCGTCCGCAATGGCATCCTCTCGGCGAAACCATTTTCGGATCGTTCTGACGGGCGGTCCAGGAGGCGGCAAGACGACGGCAGCCGATCTTTTTCGCCGCGAAATCGGCGAAAAAGTCGTCATCGTGCCGGAAACGGCCACCATGTTGTTCGTGGGTGGATTTCCCCGATTGGGAGAGTGGCAGGCCCGCGCTGCCACGCAGCGAGCTATCTTCCACGCCCAGGTGGCCCTGGAAGACATTCAAGGGGCGCATTATCCGAACCGAGTCTTGCTGTGTGACCGAGGGACGCTGGATGGGGTTGCATTTTGGCCGTCCGAGGCCCCCCGAGGCTTTTTCGAAACGATGGACACCACGTCCGACGAGCAGCTTGCGCGGTACGATGCGGTAATTTTCTTCGAGTCGGCGGCGATCGGAGACATCTCCATCGAGGGCGGCAACCCCGCTCGGACGGAAACCAACGACGAGGCCCGGCGACTCGACATGCGGCTGCGCGAGGTGTGGTCAAAGCACCCCAATTTCCACTTCGTTCCCCACAGAGATTCGTTTTTTGCCAAGCTAGAGGATGGCCTGAGGCGGCTGCAGCGAATCCTCGATGACAATGGGCTGCTTCCTCGCTCCTCTTAAAATGGCCTATGTAACCCGTTCATACTAAACCCCTCGTGATGGGGACGTTGAGATGGTTCGACAGGCAGAGCCCAGCCATTCGAGCGGGTCTGATCGCAATTCCACTCCTGGTGCTCGCGGCGCCCGGCTGCATCAGTCAGATGAAGGCCGACATTGCACAGAATCAGGCACGGCTCGACGATCTGGAAAGGGATCTCGAAGCCAAACGAAAAGAGCTTGAAGAAGCCCTGGCCGAGGCCAGCCGCGTCTTGCGCCGTAACAGCGCCGATCAGGGGCTGCAGATCGAGCAGATTCAGCAACGGCTGGACGCGATCGAAGGACAAATCGCCGAGGTCCGGAACGAGACCGTCGGGGCCACCCAGGCGCAGGCGCAGCGAAGCATCGAGCTACAGCGGCGTCTCGGCGACGTGGCCCGGGCCGCGGGCATGGATGTGCCGCTGGAGCCCCAAGAGATCCCCGCCAGCAAGAGCGCGCATTGGGAAGCCCTCAGCAAGGCCTACCGGATCAATCAATATTCATACGCTCGCGCGCTCGCCCGGTCCTACATCGAACGTTATCCCAAGGACGAGCGGGCAGACAACGCACAGTACATGATTGGATCGGCTTATCTCCGCCAGGGACAAGCGGCGGCTGCGCTCGGGGAGTTCCAGAAAGTGCTTTCGAGCTACCGCAGGGGCGACGCGCTCGACGAAACGCTCTTCGACATGTCTCAAGCGTTTCTCAAGGTGAGATCATGCAACGATGCGGCCAACGCGCTCAAGGCGTTGCTCAAGAATCACAAGAAATCTCCGATGTACGAGGAAGCTCGAAAAGAGTTGCGAAAAGTCCGCGAGCTCGGTCCTGCAGACTGCGACGACCGGTAGACGGCAGGGTTTCATTCAGCCGCAGCGGAGGTCAGATAAATGGGCGACGACCATGCGCGCTCTTCGGTCATCGCGAGGCAGTCGTCGTCCAGGGGCGTCCGATAGTCGCCGTAACAGGGATCACATCGGTCGCCCTCACAGCGCAGGCCCCCCGCGTTGACTGCAGGAGTCGGCTCCTGAATCGCACGCACGTAGTAGAGCACCTCCCGTCCTGCCGAAGGAAACCAGGGATCCTCGAATTCGACCTCGCAGACCGAAGAATCCGTGGGGCAAGGCAGCGTCAGCCACGGATCCTCGATTAGATCCTCGATCGCTTCGGTCTCCTTCATTTGTCGTCCGACGCGCACTACCTCGATTCGCGTGATGCGATGGCGTTCGTCGGACGGGTAGTAGCACTCACCGGCGCAAATACGCTCGACGCGCTCGGGACCCAACGCCTCCGCCACCGAAGCGGGACAACCTGCAAGCTGCGCAAACGCTCCCGCTGCCCGTGCTCGGAATTTCGGCACTCCGTCGAACTCGAGCTGACTTCCCATGGGCGCACGGCCGCCTCCCGCGTTGACCAGATCGAACCACAGGAGGATGCGATCGCCCGAAGTCCCGTAGACTCGGCGGTCTCGCAATGCCTGCCAAATCGCCTCCCGAGTGCGCTCCCCAGCGTGTACCGCCACCAGGCCGCCGGTGAGAAAAAAGGATGCCTGGCGCTCCAACCATACCCGTCTGAAGGGCGGCCGCGAGAACACGTCTTCCGGGGACAAGGCCACCGACTCGTCGGTTTTCTTGGGGTCTCCGAACAAGACTTCCTGCCACTCCCGAGTCACCGGACCGCCTGCTTCGGTCATCTTCCGGCGTGCGAACTCCTTGTATCCCGTGCCGGGACGGGACGAATGGTTGTCACTCGATGCAACGAAGCCCATCGTCGCATGCCGAGGAGCTCCGGGATTCTCGAAGCTTCCACGAGCGAGGATGTACTGGACCGAACCGCCCGGTCGGTATGAAAACGCGGGCTCAAAACAGTTCGTGCATTGACCGCAATTTCCCCATTCCTCGACGTCGGTCCCAGGCAGCGTCAGATGTCCGGCTACCCCCACTCGCAGATAGTTCTCGCGGGCCGCCTCGACCCGTGCATCACACTCCTCGGAAAGGGGATTTTCGCATCGGCTGCGGATGATTTCCCCGGCGCGCCAGCAGCAGGGCTCGAAATCGTCGGTGGGCGCGGGGCAAGCGACCCCGTCCCGTGTTTCTTCGACCGAACGGAACGAGCGGTACTCCTCCGAGTTTCCGTGGCCCGAAAACACCTCGATGAGCTGCTCCCATCTCGGGTCGTCATTCTTGGCCTGCAACCCCTTGTCATACGTGTAGCCGGGCGGCGTATAGAAACCCCAAGTCGTACCGTGCGGGATCACCGTCGCGTCGAATCCCCACTCTTCGAGCTTTCGAAACAGGTCCGCGGGCGTATCTGCAAGCTCGCGACAATCGTTTGGAAGCTCCGGTGAGGCGCCGTCCTGCGGGCAGAGCGGCACGTCCGCAATCTCCGTCACGTGCGCCGTCACGTCATTGTACGGTTGTTGGTGTGGAAACGCTCGAAAGGGAATGGAGATGTTATGCCGGAGCGTTTTCAGATCTCGAAACGCCTGCGAGGCCAGACCGGGCGCAGCGATCGGCCGCGCGGGTAGGTGCGCGTCGTCGGTTTCCTTGAAAATGACGTTGCGATGACCGAAGTGCGTCTCGGGAGTCGTTCCGATTTGGGTCCACTCGAAGCCGGTGAAGGCAACGAGATCGGGCTGCGCGCTCTCCGAATCGACGGCGTTGCACTGCCGGATCGAGTCCCTGACCATCTGCCAGGTGCGCGGCGTCAACGCTTCGGCGTGGTCGGTCAACGAATAAAAATCGAGTTGCGAGCAAAAGCGTGCAAAATCGCATGCATCGGCAGGCGGGCGTACACCCTCTCCACCCATCAGAGGCAGGCTCCACTGAAACGCGTCGACGGACAACGTGGTGTGTACGTGCAAATCGCCGAACAGAATCCGTGTGTCCGAGTCTTGCGCCGCATCGCGCTCAGCCGACTCTCGAGCGTTCACGATGTTGCGATCGAGGGGGGTCGGGGTGATTTCACCGTCGGTTTGAAGCTCTCCCCCACCGAGAACGACCCATAGCCCGACGGCGACCAATGCCAAAAGCAGGATCAGGACGAGGCACCCGGCGTTGAAGCGCGTCATCGGGGCGCAGCATAAGGGCGAAGGCCCTGGGAGCAAAGTGGATTCTGAAGCTCAGTCCGACCAGCGCACGGTTTCCGACGGACCGCCGATCACGAGGTTCTGATCCAAGCCGTCGAGCCCTGTGAGATACACACCAGAAGAGTCACGCCGATTGGAGGTGAAGGCGATCAACCGGCAATCGGGAGAGAACGCAGGATCCTTGTTGTCACCCTGTCCCTGTGTGAGCCGTTTGTACTCTTGGGTCTCCAGATTGACCGTAAAGATATCGAAGTTCCGATCACGACCGCTAAAAGCGATGAGCGGTTGTTTGGGGTCGCTGCACCAAACCGGTGTCTGATTGTGATTCCCGCGAAAGGTCACCCGTTTCACGTTCGTACCATCGGCGTTCATCGTGAAGATTTGAGGGCTTCCATGGCGATCGGAGACGAATGCGATCTTACCGCCGGGCCCGCAGGTGGGGCTCACGTCGATAGCCTGACTCCGTGTGAGCCGCCGAAGGCTCGTCCCATCGAGATTGGAGCTGTAGATTTCGGTGTTGCCAGACCGCGAGGACACGAAATACACGCGATCCCCGCAAATCGCAGGCGCCATGTTGATGCCTTTGCCACCGATGATGCGTTTTCCTCCGGCGCGCGTGTTGGTGATGAACATGCCCTGCTTGGTCATGCGCGTGTACCAGATTGAGCCCTTGCCGAACGCCGGAAGCATCGAAACACCCGGGCCGCTCGAGACCTGACGCACGCCATACCCGTCCATCTCGGCCGCGTACACGCTCTTCCGTCCCGGTCCGAGCCTTCGGGCGAACGTGATCTCGGTGCCGAAGGGTCCCTTCGTTCCCGTCACGATACTGATGACCTCGTTCGCGAACTCGTGCATCCACTTGCGTAGCTCCCTTGGGGGCCCGCGGTATGTGCGTCGAAGCGCAGGCACTTCGCTTTGGCTCGACTGATAGAAGCGAAGCTCGACCATCAATCCCGCCTCGTTGCCACCAAGCATGCCCTTGATGACTCCGTTGGCCCCCAGGGCCGACCAGGCCTCGAGGTCGACCCCCAGGCCTTCGCTCTGGTAGTCATGGCGTACGGCAGAGGGGCCGATCACGCGAAAGCCGGGCATCAACCGGAAGTCGTTCTGCAGGACGGCGCCTCCGGTCGTGACGTGGGGCTCTGGCGCACCGAGCAGCTTCGGGATGCCAATCAGGAAGACCTCCTCTTCGGGCGCGTCGATGTCGACCACGATTCGGTCTTCGGGAAGCGGAGCCTCTTCCTCTTGGCCCAGAGCCTGAGGCGCAAAAAAGATCAACGGCGCAAGGATCATCCCCAAGATCCCCAAAGCGCCAATCGATCGTTGTCGAAAAGAACCCCAAATCATTTGAAACCTCAACGGACGTGACTCCCAAAGAAACGCAGAGAGATCGTCTCCCCCAAGATGCGATCGACCACCGATTCGGGTGGTGGCGGAAGCTTCGCCCCCTCTGCTTGATTCATTCTTCGACGAACGGATTCGTCGAATGCTTCATTCCCGCTCGACCGCTTCAGCTCGTAACCCCCGACGCGTCCGTCTTCCGTGATCGAAAGCTCGATGACGCAGGTCAGCTTCTGAAGCTCCTCTTGCGAGATGAGCGCCGGAACTTGCCAGCCTCGACGAAAGTACGAGTACAGCTTGCCGAGATAGATCTCCTCGTCGGTGCCGCTTGCCTTGGTACCCTCGATGATGCCTTCCTCGTCGCCCTCGAGCTCAGGCCCCTTCGTGAGCTCCGAAATCGCGCCGGCGCGCTGTCCGAGCTGCGAAAGCAAGTCTTCTTCATCACGCCGGTCGCGCTTTTTCTCCGGCTTTTTCAAACCTTTGTCCTGTTTCCCGGTGGGAATCGCGTTCATGGGCTCCGCGCTCGGAGCTTTGGGAACGGGAGCGTTTTGGGGCGCGTTCGGCACTTCTTTGCTCGGAAGCCTCCGCGGCTCCTTGTGTTTGCCAAGGCGAACGAACCGAGTCTCGATCACTTCGAGCGGCGCGGGCGGCAAATCCGTAACGCTGCTCCCGAACAGCGACTGCACGCCGCCCAGCACGAAGTGACTAGCCAAGACGAGAACGGGCACTAGGACGAACACACCGATCGCGAATCCCACACCTCCCGCGACCTCGCCCCGCGTTGGGTGCTCCGTCTCCAGGAGAGAAAGTGCGCGCCAGTCGTTCGCCTCCACCATCAACTATCTCGGCTCTCGGGTAAGCGGGTCGGTGACCAGCCCCATCTTGCCGATGCCTGCCTGCCGCACGAGTGCGAGAACCTGCGCGACGACACCATAGGGTACCTGCTCGTCCGCCTGCACGAAGACCTCGTCGACATTGCGAATGCGCTGATCGGTGAGCAGCCGTTGCTGCAAGACGTCGAGGGAAACCTCCTCGTCGAAAAGGAAGATTCGCTGATCGCGCTGTACGGTGATCAACGGCTCGTCCTCGTTGATGTCCATCCGTGGTGCGTCGGCTTTGGGGAGTTCGACGTTGACGCCGGTCGTGAGCATGGGGGCAGCAACCATGAAGATGATCAACAAGACCAGCATCACATCGACCAAGGGCGTGACGTTGATCTCGCTGAGCGTGTTACCCCGGCCTCCACTGTCGTTCGAAAACGCCATCTGCTCTACTCGGCCAACAAGTGCCGACGGATGATATTCAGATAGTCGCTGGCAAATGCCGAAGTCTCGCTATCGATTACGCGAATTCGACGCACGAAGTAGTTGTAGGCCATCACTGCAGGAATGGCGGCCGCCAGACCGAGCGCCGTCGCGATGAGAGCCTCGGCAATACCCGGCGCAACGACGTCCAGCCCCGCGCTCTTCTCGCCGTGGATGGCGATGAAAGAGTTCATGACGCCCCAGACGGTCCCGAAGAGCCCGATGAAAGGTGCAGTGGAAGCCGTGGTGGCAAGAAACGACACCTTGCTCTCGAGGCGAGTAAGCTCCGCGCTCTGCGCCCTCCGAAGCGCGCGCTCCACATTCTCGACGTCCGCCCGCGTGGTTCGCCCGCTGCGCGACATCCGCGCGAGCTCGCGATATCCGGCTCGAAATACCGTGGAGATGGGGGAGCGGCTGTAGTTAATCGACTGGGCGTGAATGTCATTCATCGCCTTGGCGTTCCAAGCGCGACTCTTGTCCTCAGTCCAAAAGACCTTGAGAAACCCACGGCTTTGGTCGGTGACTTGCTTCAGCCGGATCAGCTTCGCTCCGATGATGTACAGACACATCACCATCATGAAGACGAGGATCAACATCACGAGCTGCACGACCGGCGAAGCGCCGACCACGAGCTTCCAAGGATTGAGGTGTTGCGGTGCGCTCGCTTGAAGGAAGACCGCAAGCATCAATGGCTACCCCCCGCGAGCACACCACCCCCAGCGCGCGTCACTGCTCGGTGGCGCTGACGTTCCGGTCGAGAGCCCAACTAGCCTCGTCGGTTCCGGTGGCCATCTCCTCGCCGACGGAGGTGATGGAAATCTGACTTGGATTCATGCCAAGCGATTTCATGTACCCGCGCACCGATTGCGCGCGGCGCTCGCCGAGCGCGATGTTGTACTCCTCGGTGCCCCGCGGATCACATGCACCCGTGAGAAGAAGGCGGACGTTGGGATTCTGATCGCGATAGCAATCGACCGCCGATTGAATGGCGGAGCGAGCACTACTGTCGAGCTCCGAAGAGTCGAACGCGAAGTACACGGTCTGGAACGAGCACGGTTCCTCGACGGGCTCGACCTCCGGTTCCGGCTCGGGCTCGGGCATCTCGGCGCCCGTGGTCGGCTCCGGCTCCGGTTCCTCCGTCTTCTTCTTGCAGCCCACCAATGGTGCGGCGGAAAACATCAGACACACGAGCACGGTCAGAGATGAGTTGACATGTCTCTTCATGGAGTTCCTCTTCCTTCCCCTCTACGCTCAGAGAGCACGGACAGCTTAGCCCCCGTATAGTCACGCGCAATTTTTCTCATACGCGGGCAGAGTCAAACAGCGTCTATTCTGAGTCTAACTATGCGAGGTCATTGCCGGGGTCAAAGATGTCGCTAATTGTAACCCGTCCGAGCCCAGGAGCCGCGATGACCTGCGAAGCACTTTTCCCCCTTGCCCTTGTGACAGCCCTTTGCGCCGCATGCAATGGGCGGGGCACCCCGAACGAGCCCCCAACGGGGGGTAACCCATCGCCAGCCGGTGAGCATTCGAGCGGGGCGGAGCGCGGCTTTCCGGACCCCGAGACCTACGCGCGGGAGCTCGACGACCCAAAACGCGACGCATGGCAGAAGCCCGAGGAAGTCGTCGTATTGCTCGACGGCTACCCGGAGATGACGGCGGCCGATCTGGGAACGGGCACCGGCTATTTTCTGCCCTACTTGTCCGCAGCGGCTGGTCCGAGGGGCCGTGTGCTCGCACTTGATACCGATCGAGGAATGATCGAGCTCACCCGGGCTCGAATCGAGCGCGAAGGGCTCCACAACGTCGAAACGCGGATGGTCGCTCCGGAGGATCCGGGTCTCGAGCCGCGCTCCGTGGATCGAATCCTGGTCGTCAACACCTGGCACCACCTCACAGCACGCGCCCGGTACGCAAAGAAGCTCCTGGCGGCGCTTCGCCCCGGTGGGCGTGTGCTCATCGTCGATTTCGACATCGACAGCCCTGTGGGGCCTCGACCTGCGATGAGGCTCACCCCCGACACGATCCTGCGTGAGCTCAGGGCGGCCGGCTTTCAGACCGAGCGCCTCGTGGAATCGCTGCCCTATCAGTACGCGATCGCGGGTCGCATCCCGGAGCTCAATTGACCGCCCGCCGAAGGGCGTGCTCCGCTTTGAAGCGGACGGCCGTCAGCACCATCGCAAGCCGGCTCCGCGCGGTGCGCAGCCGAGTGGCCAACGGGTCGTGCGATGGAAGCGAGACCCACAGACGCAGCAGGTGCCTCTTGCGGTCGGGGTCCGGATGGTCTTCGTAGCCGGTGCGCGAGTGCAACACCGTGTGGTTCGAGAGGAGCTGTATGTCTCCCGGCTCGAGATCCATGTCGAGATACAGATCGGGGGAATCGGCGATCTGATTGTACACGTCGAGCAAAGCCCGGTCATCGGCACACAGCATCGATCTCCCGTCGAACCCGATTGCGGAACGGAAGTAATCGGTGTGATAGAAGGTGCGGAGTCGTCCGGAGTCGAAGCAGCATGGGCGAACCGGAATGTATCGGACGCCTCCCTCGCCCTTGGTGTCCATCATGAAAGGCTCGTACAGTCGGGCGACCATGTCGGGCCGCCGGCGCAGCAGCTCGTTGTAGACCGTGACGGAGCTGACGATACGGCTTTTGCCTCCGCGCTTGGCCTTTTTCAGGCACAGCAGCCCCACGACATCGGCAGCGTCGCAGTGAAAGTGGATGTTCACGCGAGTTCGATAGTGGCGTACCTCGTCGGGGCTCTCTCCGGTATCCTTGACGTGTCCAAGCAGGTCCCCCTCGGGGTTTTGGGCACCAGGAATGCCGAGGTGTTGTCCGAAACACCAGAAGAAGATCTCGGAATCGGGTTCTTTCCAACGCTCGACCGGAACCCCTCGAATGACCTGAAAGCCACGACCCGTCCGGATCTCGTCTCTCCAGCGATCGATCTTCGCTGACAACGTGGGTAGCGGGAAGTCTTCCTTGGTCAGCGTGGCCAAGGGCTTCCGAGTGCGCTTGGCCGATGCAAGCGCCCGATCGAGCTCGGCCACCTCGTTTTGGCCGAGCGACGCGCGCCAGTCCTCGCGCGCCGAAAGATCACTACCCTTCCAAGCGGATGGAACGCGCAGCGGCTCGTGCAGCACTTCAGCCTGAGGACGTGCGAAGTAATGAATGGTCTGAGCGGTGAGTGTCTTGTACACGTAGGGCTATCTTAAGCACGAAACCGCATGGACGGCGATAGACGGGGAAGTGAGGCCATTTGGAGCTTTCCTCGCGCATATTTTGCGCGGGGATTGGCTTCGTATTGAACCGGACTTATACAAACTTGGAGGAGGCTTTCATGACTGATCCTAGCTATGCGTTTTCCAAAAAGCTGGAAGGCGTCTCGGTGGAACAAGCACTCGACAAGGTGAGCGCCGCCCTCAAAGAAAACGGTTTCGGTGTGCTCACCAAGATCGACGTCAAAGAGACGCTCAAGAAGAAGCTCGACGTAGACTTCCGCCCCTACGTGATCCTCGGCGCATGCAACCCAAAGCTCGCACACAAAGCGCTGCAGGCAGATCCGTCCATCGGGCTCTTGTTGCCCTGCAACGTCGTGATCCAGGAGTCTGAGGGAGGTGCGCTGGTATCGTTCGCTGATCCAAAGGCGATGTTCGAGCTGGTCGAGAATGCTCCCATCGAAGGGGTGGCCGACGAAGCTCGGCGGCTTCTTCAAAACGCCCGTGATCAGCTCTGAGCGAGCGCTTCGACGCGTGCGCGGACGTGCTTGTGCCAGGGCGTGCCGGCGAGCCAGTCCCGATCTTCGGTTGCCGTGAGCTCGTTGGGAGCGACGCCCGTTTGCACCCGCGTTCCGTTTGGCGAAATCTGATCGACGCCCAAGCCGTTCGGCAGGGACACGTGGCCGCGCTGCATCATCGCGGAGATTTCTACCGGCACCTCGGCGCCTCCCCTCTTCGTCGTGATACGGACTCGATCTCCATCGGCGACACCGAGCGCACGGGCATCCTCGGGGCTCATGCGCAGCGATCCGTCGAAATCCTTCTTTCGCCATTGGGGATTGCGAAAGATCGTGTTCGCGGTGAACGACCGCCGCTCTCCCGCAGACAGGACGAAGGGAAACTCGTCATTAGCCGCGTCGGGGGATTCCTTTCCAAGCCCGGCAAGCTCCTGCAACAGCTCCGGAATCGAGGCCTGAATCTTGCCGTTTGGGCTCCGCACGCGGCGCCAACTCTCCTCGTAGTCGTCGACCGCAAAAACGACGCCCGAGGGGCTCGCTAGGATCGCATCGAACAGCTTCTCAGGGGCGTCGAATCCGCTGCCTTCGAATCCGGCGCGGCGAAGCGAGTCAGGAAAGTTGGCGCCGAACTGGTGAACCAACCCCCAGACGACGGCCGCAGACTGCAACCCCGAAGGAAGGTTTGGGCCCAGTGTGCGATAGAGGATCACGGGAGCCAGTGGCGCCAGCTTCGGATTCGCCATGACGGTCCCGAAGAAGACGGGAATGAACGCATGGCGACCCCGCGCCGCCGCTCCATGAAGCGGCGCAAGGTCTTCCTCGGTGTAGGCGCCGAGCGCCTCGCACAGCCGTGCATGAATCTCGGGCTCTGGCAGCACCCCCTCGGGGGGATCGAATACGGGTTGCCGAACGTGAAAGTAGTTGTGCGGAAACTCGAAGTTGAAGAAGGTTGCTTCTGCTTTTTCGTATTGTGTGGGCGTAGGAAGGATGTAGTCGGCCAGGCGGGCGGTTTCGGTCATCGCGATGTCGATCACGACGAGCGTATCGAGCGCTCGTAACGCCTCGCGCATCCGGGGACTGTCTGCGAGCGAGTGCGCCGGGTTCCCGCTTTCGACGATCATCGCGCGGTATCGCCGCGGATGATCGGTGAGGATTTCGTCGGGAATCGAGTTGCATGGGGTGAGGCCGGAAATGATGCGCTCCCCGGTCACCGGGGTCCGCTTGTCGTCGTCGCCGAGGACGAGCTTCTCGATGTTGCCCGCGATGTTGACGAGCGGTGCGGGCACGTACTGAGCGCCAGGCTTGGCGAAGCTCCCGGTCAGCACCCACAGAAGCTTTTCGAGGTAGCTATTGAGGGTCGAGTGCCGGTTCATTTGAATGCCGAGGTCTTCGAATATCGCGACGCTCTTCGCCGTGCCGATTCGGCGCGCCGTGGTGCGAACCTGCTCTTCGGACACGCCGGCGTTGACGGCGTACTGTGCGACGGGAACCTTCCCGAGCGCCGCCAGGACGGGTTCGACGTCGTCCACGTGTTGCTCGATCCATTCACGATCGATGAGATCCTCCTGTACGAGCGCACCCCCCAATGCGGCCAGGAGCCAGGCGTCGGCGCCCGGTTTGACCTGCAAATGGATGTCCGCCAGCTCGGCAGTCTCGGTCCTACGGGGGTCGATTACGATCAAGGATCGCTTCGGATCCTTTGCAATCTCCCGCAGCGTTACCCGCGCCCGAGGAATCCCGTGAGACTGCCAAGGGTTCTTTCCGATGAAGAGAGCGACCTCACACCGCTCGAAGTCGGCGCGCGTGACCGTGCCCATCAGGCGTCCCGCGACCCAAAACTCTCCCGTCTTTTCCTGCGCCAAGGCGCTCGAACGGTAGCGGGATCCGAGCGCTCGCCGCGTCGCCGCAGAGTACGCCGCGGGCAGGTGATTGCCTTGACCCCCGCCTCCAAAATAGAAGATCGAGCCGCCGCCGTGCGTGTCACGAATCGCGGCGAGACGCTCTGCCACCTCGGCGATCGCCGTGTCCCAATCGATCGCCTCGAACGTCCCGTCGGGCCGGCGCCGCAGCGGCGACGTGATCCGATCCGGTCCGTTCTGGTAGTAGTCGAGACGATGGGGTTTCTCGCAGGCGTAACCTCGCGAGGCGGGGTGCGCCTTGTCACCGCGAATCCGCGTGAAGTGCCGACCGCCCTCCCCGCCAGCCTGGACCTCGAGGCCGCAGTTGCATTCGCACAAAATGCACGCTGTCTTCTTCCAAAACTCGGACATGGGGAGACCTCGCTCTTTGTGGCCGCAGACGCGGCTGCACAATCCTAGCCCTTGGCACACGATGGCGTAAGCTCGCTCGAGGCTGCGATTGATCCGCAGACGCTGCGAACGCTCAGTATTCAGGCGGCACGCCGAATTCGGAGCAGTAATCGGCAAAACGGGCACGGATTTCGTCTTGGTCGAGATCGAAGTCTTCGAGGATGTAGCGGTGCGCGCCGCGGCTACCGCGGGGATTGGCCGCGAAAAAGGCTTCCATGCGTTTCCTGGCCGCATCCGTCAGCTCCAGCCCGAAATGCGTGTAAGCCCGATCGACCAGGCCGACGGGATCGGCAACGATATCGTCGAAGTACGCATCGAAAAACTGGCCGGGAGCGTCACGATGCCGCCGGCGAGCCTCGAGCGCCCGCTCTAGGTACGAGGACCAGACGTCCATGACGTTGCGGCCGATGCGCGATGGGTCGACCGAATCGGAGCTCATGGATCGAAACGCGTAACAAAGGCTCGCTAGAGACGGCACCACCCGGGTAGGGTCGCGGTGGGTATGAATGATCAGCGCGTCCGGATAGGTGTGGAGGATGTCGTCGATCGCGGGTAGATGCGCCGGGCTCTTCAAAACCCACCGCGCTTTCATGTACTTGCTCTGCAGCTGCTGAAGAAACCTCTTGTGAAAGCGATAGGAGGGCAGAAGGCTTTGCCGATCGAGCCAGGCCTGATAGCTCGGGACGTGGAACGTCGTGTGAAACTGGATGCTCATGAGCTCATGGGCATTGATCGGCACGCATTCTTGGGGCAGCCGCGCACCGAATTCGTGGATGGCCGGCAGCATCGGTATGAGGCGATCCAGATTGCCAAACAGCTTCTCGGCGTCCTCGATTCGCGGATCCCGATCGTAAGTCGCCGGCTCTGGCGGCGGCACAGGCCATTCGACCTCCCAGCTCAACGGCGGTCGATTGTCGGGATCCTGAGACAGTAAGTTGAAAAGAATGGTGGTCCCTGTGCGGGGCAGGCCGACGATGAAGATCGGCCGCTCAATGACTTGAGAAGCGACCTCGGCATGTTGTGCGCGGTATTCAGCCAGTCGGAGACGGATTCAGAAAGCGAAGGCCAGGTCCGTCCAAAGGTCCATAGCCCGCTCCCGAGCCCATTGAGGGCCTTGATTCCGAACGGGCGATGCGGCGGTGGAAGTGACATGAACCGATAGTCAGCTTCGCGCTTGACTCGATAGCGCGCCGGCGTGGTAGCACGCTGCTATGAGCGCGGTAAAGAGCCGTTGGCTTCGATGGGTGGTGCCGCTGCTGGTGGCGGTGGTCGCCGTCTGGGTGGCAAGCGCTCGCGGGGGCAAACCGGAGAAGGAAGAACCTCTGCCGCCGCCTGTGCTGGCAAAAGGTCCACCTCCGTTTCGCCAGTCGAAAACCAGCTCCAACTTGAGCCCGCAGTACTTCGACAGCCTCTGGCCGGCAGGACACCGGGACAGCGCAAACACCGATTTCGTCCCGACCCAGCTCGGGACCTCCTTCGGGCTCAAGAAGCACTTCCTGCAGGGGCATCCCGTCTTCTGGGCGCCGACCATCGGGGTCGACGGGACCGCCTACGTGGTGACCGGCGCGCCGGCGGGGAAGAGTCATCTGTTCGCGATCTCGCCACAGGGCGAAATCTTGTGGTCTGCCAAGCCGCAACAATCGCTCGAGGACCTCGACTCCTTTGCCATCATGAATGCGCCCACGATCGACGCGGGAGGCGACTTGTACGTCGGAGATCGCAACCAACTTTGGGCGTTCAAGCCGGACGGGCAAGTGAAGTGGGTGGCCGACCTCAAGCCCTACGGGGTCGAATGGGGATTCATGACGGTCGTTCTCACCAGGCAGAACTACGTGGGCGGCGTGACCACGGACGGCAAGGTGCTCTTCTTCTGGGCCCACAACGGAGAGTTGGCCATGCCGATGCTGGAGCTACCGGGAGGTCCGGGGCCTGCACCTGAAGATGAGCCACCGGAGTTCCTTTGGAAGGACCTGATGGACCCCGACCTGATCCCGTTCCTCTTCAATCTGATCCAGGGTTGGGAGCTCGAGGTTTCCAATACGCCTGCGATTCATCCACAAACGGGGCGCCTCTACATCACGGCAGCGGGCCCCACGCCCACGACAGGCATCCTGTATGGCATCGATATCACCGACGATGCGATCACCATTGCCTTTCAGGCGCCCATGGGAGGCGGCAGCGGCACGAGCCCTGCCATTTCTCACGACGGACGGTTCGTCTACGCCGTAGATGAACGGGGGCGCATGGTGTCGATCGATGCCCAAACCGGCAAACGCCTGTGGCAAAGCAAAGAAGGAGGTGGTGGCTCGGCGTCGCCCAGCATCGGACCTGATGAGACCATCTACACGCCCTTCCAGGACCACATCACCGCCTACGACCAGGATGGCCAGGTTCGTTGGGAACGATCGTTCAACGGCTTGTGCAAGAAGCGGTTGCCGGGCGCGGGTGGCATCTGGGGCTATGTGCTGTCCGAGCCGGTCGCCTTCATCGACAGCATCGTGACTGTCGGCATGCGGCGCGGTTGGATCAACGTCGTGTGCGGCTACCACTTGCCGAAGCTTCTTTCGCGAAGCGAGCGAACCCGCGTTCCGATCCCGCAACAGTCCCTATTCGTGGCATTTGATCTGGCGACTGGCGAGCCGGTCGGCGAACCGCTCGGCCTGCCGGAAACCAGCGAGGGCTTCGTGACCCCTTTGCCCAATGGAAATGCCATCGTCACCACGTCGGGCGCGATCAGCTCCATCTTCTACTACATGGTCAACCGCATCTTGCCCGAGCGGTTGCAGGTAGACGGCCCACCCAAAGCGGGTCTTCTGCTATTAGAGCCTCGATGACCGAGTTGCCTCCGCACGTGCTCTTCTATGACGGCGTGTGCGCGATGTGTAACGGGATCGTCAAATGGATGCTGCGTCTCGACCGGAACCGGGTGTTCTATTTCGCGCCACTGCAAGGAGAGACCGCGGAGCTCGCGAGGAAGCTCCATCCTGCGTTTCCTACCCAGATCGAAACCGTGGTGTACCTCAAAGAAGGGAAGGTATTGCTCCGCTCGCGCGCGGCCGCTTGGGCGATGCAACAACTGCCGTACCCCGCCAAGGCGCTGTCGTGGTTCCGCTTTCTTCCGGCTTGGCTGACGGACTTCTTCTACGGGATCGTGGCCCGGGTCCGATACCGGGTCTTCGGAAAGTACGATCACTGCCCCTTGCCCCCCGAAAAGGACCGGGCCCGCTTCCTGCCTTGAGGACCCCCTGCAACTCGATGTAAGCAAATGTCTCACCCATTTGGGTGGGGCCGGCTCGATTGCTAACTTGATCCGAACATGGGGACACGTGCTTGGCTCGTGGCGCTGCTCGCGCTGACCTTTGCTTGCGACGGTGCCATCGGGGATCGCGATGGTGCCCAGATTCGGCGCAACCTGGACGGCGGTGTCGATCCGGATGCCGGGCCCGCGCCCATTCCCGACGGCTCGATCGCGGACGGTAGCGTCTCCGATGCCGGCGCGGACCTCGACGCGGGCATCGGCCAAGACGGGGGCGTCGACCAAGACGGGAGCGTCGACCAAGACGGGAGCGTCGACCAAGACGGGGGAATCGAGGCAGACGGCGGGGTATGCGCCGGCGGGCCGCTTGCCGCGCCCCTGCCCAACTGCATGCCGGCATTGCCACCGAGCACCGGCGATGATCACGCGGATTGCCTGGCTCGTATCAATCAGTTCCGCTGGGAGTGCCAATGCCTTCCGGCGCTTGCCCGATGGAGCGACGGCGAGGCATGCGCCGACGGCAATGCACAGTACGACAGCATCAATGGAATCCATGCGAGCTTCTATGATCAGCCCTGCGCCACTGGCAGCCGTGCTCAAAACGAGTGCCCCGGTTGGCCGTCCACCGACCGTGTGATCACGGACTGCTTGCAATCGATGTGGGGCGAGGGACCCGAGGATGGAGATCCCAACACCGTCAACGGTCACTACGAGAGCATGGCTTCGACGGGGTACACGCGGGTAGCTTGCGGCTTCTACACGACGCCTTCGGGCGACGTCTGGGCGGTCCAGAACTTCGATTGAGGGGTGACCAATGCGGAAGACAACGACGCTGTTACTGATGCTGGGTCTTGGCGCCGTGGGATGCGGCGACTCGCTGTTCAATCACGGTCCGGGGGGCTCAGCCGGCGCGTCCGGCGACCCACGATTCGTTGCGGACTGCAGCACAGGCCCTCTCGATGCACCGCTCCCGAACTGTCAACCCGAGCCGCTAGCAGGCACGGGCGATCCCTATTCCGACTGCGTGACCCGGATCAACCAGCTTCGTTGGGAGTGCCAGTGCTTGCCGCCCCTGCAGCGCTGGAGCGAGGCCGAGGGATGCGCGGACCGGCAGGCCGAGTACGACAGCACGCGTACGTTCCACGCGGGCTTCCAGGCCGACATCTGTTCGCCGCGCGGATGGGCTCAAAACGAGTGCCCCGGCTGGGCGTCGATTGGGAGCGTCATCACGGGTTGCCTGCAGGCCATGTGGGACGAGGGCCCAGGAGAGCCGTACTCCGCGCACGGCCATTACATCAACATGACCAATCCTTCGTACGCGCGGGTTGCCTGCGGCTTCTACACCACGCCCGCGGGCGATGTCTGGGCGGTGCAGAACTTCGAGTAGGGAGCTATTCCTCTGGCGGCGTCCAGGCGGTAGCCGCCTGATCGCCTTCTTCTAGCCCGAGCCAAATGCGCAGCTGCTTCAGCATGAAGTCCGTACCCTCGCGCGAGGACAGGTCGACGCGGTAGGTATTGATGTAACGCACGCTCTCCTGGAGCCAGAGGTCCCACGCTTCCTTAGACACTTTTTCGTAGATGAGCCGCCCGAGCTCGTTGGGAAAGGGAGGCTTGGCAAGGCCGGGAAGCTCGCGGTCGAGCTTGACGCAATGAACCAGGCGATTTGGATCCGCTTCAGGCATATCGGCCCAAAACCTAGCACCGGGCTGGTTCGTGGCTACCCCAGAATACGGAAGAAGGAACGAAGCATTTGATAGGTGAGCCCCCAGACCACGCGGCCGCTGACGTCGTACGCGGGGAAGTCGATTTGCGTCCCGTGCCATTGATACGGTCGCACGGTATCGACCTCGCCTCGGTAGAGGGGAAGAAGCGGAGCCCACAGGGCCTCTGCGACTTCTCTCTCATCGACACGAAGCGGCGAATTGCGCTGCACCTCGAAGACGAACGGACGGATCACGGTCTCTTGGGGCTGCCCGCGGGCGATCGCCTGCAGGTCGTCGAGCTGTCCGATGTGGTCGGCTTCGAAAGAAAGGTCGAGGCCTACCTCTTCTTTCGTCTCCCTGATCGCGGTATCGAGCAGAGTGGGATCCCCCTCGCTCTGTCGGCCCCCCGGGAACGCCATGTGCCCGGACCAGGGATCGCGCGGAGACTCCGCTCTGCGGATGAAGAGCACCTCGGGCCCCGACGAGGTGTCACGCAACAGCATGGCTACGGCAGCCGACTTCGGATACTCGAGCTCCCGAGGCTTGCGCCCCGCCAATACGCTTCGAACGTCCGGAAGCCCGAGAACCGTCACCCTCTTCCGCTAGCTTCAGCACCGCCCGACGTCAACGAAAAGGGGCAGCCTCGCACCTCAGTCGACGATTTCGTAGCGGAAGTCCTCGATGACGGGATTGGCGAGGAGCTTTTCGCACATCGACTTAATGTGAGCCTCGGCCGTCGCTCTGTCATTGCCGTCGAGCTCGAGCTCGATGAGCTTCCCGACGCGTGCCGACCTGACCTCCTCGAACCCGAGCGAGGTTAGTGAGCGGCGCACCGCGTCCCCTTGTGGATCCAAGACCTCGCGCTTCAGCGTGACGAAGATGTGGGCCTTCATGGCGCCTCCAGTCCGAGGTTGCGTGCAATGCGTGGGATTGGGTCGCTCGTGTCGGGTGTGAAGGCGGTGCCGCGAATCTCGTCACATGCCTGAATGTAGCGGCGGGATGCTTCGACCCTCACTTCATCCGGAATCGTCGGCACGGGGCCGTCCCCCTTGTAGCCCTTCCCTGCGAGCCAGCGTCGAACGTATTCCTTGTCGAAGCTTTCCGGATCTTCTCCAGCTTCGAAGCGCTCCCCATAACTGCTGGCGTACCAGAATCGCGACGAATCCGGGGTGTGGATCTCGTCGATGACCACGATTCGACCATCGGGCGTCCTGCCGAACTCGTACTTCGTGTCGACCAGGATCAGGCCGCGATCGGCACACACCTTTTGGCCGTGCGCGAACAGCGCCATCGCGTAGCCCGCCGCTTGGTCGAAGTCTGCCGGGGTGATTCGCCCCATGGTCAAAATTTCCTCACGAGACACCGAGACATCGTGATCACCCTTTTCGGCCTTGGTGCTTGGCGTCAGGATTGGATCGGGCAGCTTCTGATGCTTCCGGAGACCGTCGGGCAGTCGGTGACCGCAAAACACGCGAGTCCCCTTGCTGTAGTGAGTCCAGATGCTCGTCGAGGTCACCCCCGTGATGTAGGCCCGCACGACCATTTCCACCGGGAGAGGCTCGCAGTCGATGCCCACCATGACGTTGGGGTCGGGCACGTCGATCACGTGATTGGGGACGATGCGCTTGGTCTCTTCGAACCACCATGCCGCGAGACCGTTGAGCACCTGGCCTTTGTAAGGCAACGTGCCGAGAACCCGATCGAACGCACTGATTCGATCCGTGACGACGATGTAGCGCTTTCCATCCTTGATGTAGCAGTCGCGAACCTTCCCCTCGTACTTGTCGCCGAGAGTCTCGAAATCGGTTCCTTCGAGCGTTTTTGAAAGCCCTTCTTCGAGCATCTGCTCCGACACCGTCATCTCATGCTCCTTCCAGTACTCGATCGATGATCGCATCCACGTGTGCGAGCGCGTGCTCGAGGTCGAACTCGCGGTCGATTTCTGCAGCAGATAGATGCTTACTGATCTCGGCATCCTTCGCGAGGAGGGTACGGAACTCGCCGTGCCCCTCGAAGGCACGCATCGCGTTGCGTTGAACCAGCACGTACGCCTCCTGCCGGCCGAGCCCCTTGCCTACGAGCGCGAGCAAGATACCCTCGCTCGCCCACAACCCGCCGGTCTGGTCGAGGTTCTTTTGCAGCCGTTCGGGATAGACCACCAAGTCTGCGATCACCGCGCGCACGCGATCCAACATGAAGGCCAGCGTCGAGGTGGCGTCCGGTAACATCATTCTCTCGACCGAGGAGTGACTGATATCGCGCTCGTGCCACAGCGCGACGTTCTCGAGACCAGGCGTGACCGCGGCACGGACCACGCGGCCGAGACCGCAGAGGTTTTCGGTCAATACCGGGTTTCGCTTGTGCGGCATGGAGCTCGAGCCTTTCTGGCCCTTCTTGAAATGCTCCTCCGCCTCGCCCACTTCGGTGCGCTGCCAGTGGCGCACGTTGGTCGCAAAGCGTTCGATGCCTGCAGCCACGACGCCGAGGGCGCAAACATACGCAGCATGCCGGTCGCGGGCGACCACCTGAGTCGAGGCACTCTCGGGCCGCAGCCCGAGCGAGGCCAGGGCATCGGCCTCGATTTTCGGTGTGAGGTGTGCGTAGGTCCCTACCGCACCGGCGATCTTGCCGACCGCGATCTCCTCACGCGCGACCAACAGGCGTTTGTGACCTCGCGACAGCTCGGCGAAGTGGCCAGCGAGGATCAACCCGAAGGTGACGGGCTCCGCATGAATTCCGTGAGAGCGGCCGATGGCGGGCGTGCGGCGATGCTCTTCGATCCGCGTTCGCAATGCGGCGAGCACCGCCTCGGTGCGCTGCACGAGGGCGTCGGTGGCCTCGACCAAGAGGAGCGCCAACGACGTATCCAGGACGTCTGAAGAGGTCATGCCACGGTGCAGCCATCGCGCTGGCTCCCCTGCCAGAGCCTCGACATGGGTCAGGAAAGCGATGACGTCGTGGCGCGTAACCTTCTCGATCTCGTCGATTGCGTCGGGGTCGAGGTGCGCGCGAAAACCGTCCACCCGGTCGGCCGTACCCGAAGGAACCGTGCCTGCATGCTCCATCGCGCGGCACGCGGCGAGCTCGACATCGAACCAGGCTTCGTATTTCCGCTTCGAGGACCAGATCTCTTGGAAATCGGCTGGCGTGTAACGTGGGATCATCTCGCGCGGCCGAAGCTAGCAGACCCGCCGCCCGTGCGCGAACGCTCTCAGGTGCGGAAGTTCCAAGCCTTGCGAACCTGGATCCGGGGTGCCGCAAAGTCTTCGACGTAGGCCCGGTGGTCGGGGTCGTGGGTGTACTGATCCAAGTCATCCATCGTCTCGAAGCGAACGACGATACTGATGTCCCAGCTCGCTTCGGACGCCTCGTCCGCGGGGATCCCGACGGACACTGCCTGGACGTTTTTCAACGCTCCGAGGTCGGCGCGGGTGCGCTCTGCGAATTCGGACCGCGATGCCTCGTTGCAGTACTGGTCCTTCAGCTTGAACAACACGATTCGTTCGATCATCGCCCTACCCTATCTCTACGAGCCCACATGCGATTGTGGCCAGGTGCGGAACTGCAGCTCCAAATAGCGATGCCTCCGGAGAGCTCGCGTTGCCGTCGATGCTTCGCTTGTAGACCCCTTGGGCGATCGCAGCCAAGCGGAACAACGAGAACGCCTTGTAGTAGGCCAAGTCCGGAACGCCCTCGCGTCCGACCAGCTCACAGTAACGAGCGACAAACGCTTCCTCGCTCAAAATGCCGGTCTTTTCGAAGTTCGTGCCTGCGAGGCCTCCAATCTTGGGCAGCATGACGTCGTACAGCATGCAGGTGTACGCCAGGTCCGAAAGAGGATGTCCGAGAGTGGAGAGCTCCCAATCGATGACCGCCAAAGCGCGCGGCTCCTGTGGATGAAAGATCAGGTTGTCCAGCCGATAGTCGCCGTGCACCAACGCAGTGGCCTCGTCGTCGGGGATGTGGGCTGGCAGCCAATCGATCAGTGCGTTCATCGGCTTCACATCGGCAGTTTGCGAAGCGACATACTGCTTGGTCCATCGGCTCACCTGTCGAGCGACGTAGGCGTCGGGACGGCCGTAGTCCGCTAGCCCTACGCCCTCGATGTCCACAGCGTGAATCGCAGCCAAAACGCGGGCCAGCTCGTCGTAGACGGCGCGACGCTCGTCGCGCGCGAGCTCGGGTAGCTGCACATTCCAAAAAATGCGGCCATCCACGTATTCCATGACGAAAAACGGGGTACCAATGATCGTTTCGTCCTCGCATAGCGCATACATGGTTGCGGTTGGGACGTCGGTGTCACGCAGCGCGTGCATCACGCGATACTCACGATCGACGGCATGGGCGGACTGCAGCAGCTTTCCCGGGGGCTTCTTTCGCAGCGCATACTGCCTCTCGCGATCGGCGAGCCAAAACGTCGGGTTCGACTGGCCACCCTTGAATTGAAGGACTTGCAGCGCGCCCGAATAGCCCTCGACGTTTTCGGCTAGCCATGCATCGAGGCGTGCTTCATCGAATCGATGCGCCTCGCGAACGGGTCCAGCATTTTTCGGGGCCACCGGCGGCATACATCCTCGCTTTCCAATGGTGGGGAGCTTATCATGCCCTGCCCGACCCGGAGGCCGTGGATGGATTTCAGCACACCGCCAGCGCTCGACGATCTCCTGCGCAGAGCAGCCGAGCTCATGGAAGCCGAGGTCTACCGGTTGGAACCGATGGCGCGCGAGTCGTTCGAGAAGGTGCTCCCAGCCGCCGACGAGGCGCGCGAACGCTGCAAGGAAGCCGGCCTGTGGGCGCCGCAAATGCCAGCCGAGTACGGCGGAATGGGGCTCGATTTCCTCCCTCACGCGCACATGAGCGAGATTCTCGGACGCAGCCCCCTCGGTCACTACGTATTCGGTTGCCAGGCACCGGACGCTGGAAACATGGAGATCCTTCTGAAGTTCGGCACCGAGGAGCAGAAGGAGCGGTGGTTGCGCCCACTGGCTGCCGGGAAAATCCGAAGCTGCTTTTCGATGACCGAGCCGGACCGAGCGGGCTCGAATCCCACCTGGATGGACACCACGGCCGTGCGTGACGGCGACCAATGGGTGATCAACGGGCGAAAATGGTTCACGAGCGGTGGACACCTCGCGGACTTCGCGATCGTCATGGCAGTGACCAATCCGGATGGTCCGCCGCACTCGCGTGCAAGCCAGATCATCGTGCCCACCAACACTCCCGGTTTCCGCCACGTGCGGCGGCTCTCGATCATGGGCGACCTCGGATATGGATGGCAGAGCCACTCTGAAATCGCCTACGAAAACTGCCGGGTACCGGTCACGAACCTGCTCGGCCAAGAAGGCTTCGGATTCTCGATCGCCCAGGAGCGACTCGGGCCGGGTCGTATTCACCACTGCATGCGGTGGCTGGGTATCTGCGAGCGGGCCTTCGGAATGATGTGCGAACGCGCCTCGACTCGCATGGTAGCCCCCGAACGTCCTCTCGGAAGCCGGCAGGCCGTTCAGCACTGGATCGCGGAGAGCCGGGCCGAGATCGATTCCGCCCGGCTGATGGTCTATCACGCCGCCTGGAAGATCGATCGCGAGGGCACACGGGCGGCGCGCAACGAGATCTCTGCGATCAAGTTCATGGTGGCAGGAGTGCTGCAGCGCGTGGTCGACCGGGCCCTCCAGGTCCACGGCGGCCTGGGAATGACCGACGACACCCCTTTGTCCTGGTTCTTTCGGCACGAGCGGGCGGCTCGCATCTATGACGGTCCCGACGAAGTTCACAAGTCCGCCCTCGCTCGCAGCATTCTCAAGAAGTACGGCATTGAGCTAGGGTCCCAAGGGAGCTAGGTTTCGACCCGTGAGGTGGGCCAGGCTCCCGCGCGCGAGGTTCCTCGGCTTTTGGATGGTCGGCGCGCTCTTTTGCGCGGTGCACGCCTTTGGCCAACCATCCGACGATGATGGAGATGCCGGCTACCATCCGCAGCCGAGCGCGAATGTCGAAAGCCACGTCCAACCCCTCCCGATCGAAGCACCGCCCGGCGCCAAAGTCGTGGTGATTCCCATCGATGGAACGGTGGAGCTGGGCCTTGCCGCGTTCGTGCGACGAGCGATCGAGGACAATCCCGACGCAGCAGCCATCGTGCTCGATGTCAACACGCTGGGCGGACGGGTCGATGCAGCCATCCAGATTCGAGATGCACTGCTCGAGGCCTCCCCCCGCACGGTCGCATTCATTCACCCGCGCGCGATCAGCGCGGGCGCCCTGATCAGCCTCGCCTGCGACAACATACTGATGACCGAAGGCGCCACCATCGGCGCCGCCACGCCCATCCAGATGGGCGGAGGTGAAGTCGAAGCGGTCGGCGAAAAAATGGTTTCCTACATGCGCGCCGAGATGCGATCCACGGCCGAGGCGAACGGGCGACGCGGCGACATCGCCGAAGCCATGGTCGACCGCGAAGTCGTCATCGATGGGGTAGTCGAGGCGGGGAAGTTGTTGACCCTCGATACCGACCAAGCTCTCAAGGTGGGCATGGCCGACGGCAAAGCTGCCAACCTCGACGAGGTGATGAGCGCGCTGACCCTGAAGCAGCCGCACATCGTCAAGGTCGAGGTCAACTGGGGAGAGAAACTGGCCCGAGTGCTCACGGAGCCCACGGTGAGCGGGCTCTTGCTGTCGGTTGGGATGCTCGGTCTGATGGTCGCGTTCTACACGAGATCGGTGGGAATATTCACGGTGCTCGGGTTCGTCTCGCTAGCGCTGTTTTTCGGCGGACACGCCGTGGTTCATCTCGTGGGCTGGGAAGAGGCCCTGCTCTTTCTGACCGGCGTGGTGTTGGTCGTCATCGAGATCTTCTTCGTACCGGGGTTTGGGGTGCCAGGCGTTCTCGGCTTGATATGCGTCATTTCGGCTCTGGTGCTCTCCCTCATCGGCATTCCGATCAACGTGTCGTTCAAGACGGGCTTGCTGGCCGAAGCGATGACTCGTGTTTTGCTCTCGCTGTTGGGCGCATTCGTCTTGGCATTGGTGCTCATGCGGTTGCTGTCACGAACGTCGTTGGGCAGGTCATTCATCTTGCAAGACGCCGAAACCGGATTCTTGTCTGCCCCAGGCGCTTCTGACTTGGTCGGGCAGGTCGGCGAAGCGCTGACCGACTTGCGCCCCTCGGGAAAGATCGTGGTGGGTCACCAGCGTCACGAAGCACAGAGCGAGCGCGAGTTCGTCGCCCGGGGATCGCGCGTCCGTGTGATCGGCAAGGAAGGGCACCTTCTCATCGTGCGCCCCGAGGACTAGACATGACCGTGATCATCATCGTCACAGTCCTCGCGCTGGGCCTAATTTTGTTGTTTACCGAGGTCGCGATCGTGCCTGGATTCGGCGTAGCCGGAGTGCTGGGTGTCATGGCGCTCGGCGCAGGCGCGGTCGCCGCTTGGACCGAGCTCGGGCCCTTTTGGGGCGGAATCACCGCGGGTGTGTCCGTCGTGGCCGCGGTTGGCATGTTGTTTTGGTTGCCCAGGAGCAGAGCCGCACGACGCGTGGTGTTGGACCACAGTCAGGCCAACGCGGTCTCGCAAACCGACAAGAGCGCGCTCGTGGGCCGTCGCGGGATCACCGTGACGCCACTTCGGCCGACGGGTCGCGTACGTTTCGGTCGTGACGAGGTCGATGTCGTCACCGAGGGCGAGTACGTCGCCGCCAACCAAGAAGTGGAAGTCACGGTCGTCCAAGGGCCCCTCGTGGTCGTGCGCATTCCCGATGTTACCTAGGAAGGATATCTCATGTCGTTTGCACCCCTCGCACTGATTTTTCTACTCGTCATCGTTTTCTTCGTCCTGTTCGTCTGGCTGATCCCCGTTCGCCTCTGGGTCGCGGCCTGGTCGAGCGGTGCCCCCGTCGGCATCGGCGCGCTCATCGGAATGCGCCTGCGGCGGGTGTCGCCGGGCGCCGTGGTCAACCCCCGCATCGCGGCCGCCAAGGCAGGTCTGAACATCGCCACGGACACGCTGGAGTCGCACTACCTCGCCGGTGGCAACGTCGAGCGAGTGGTCAAGGCCCTCATCAGCGCGGACAAAGCCGGGCTAGGCCTCAAGTTCCAACAGACCGCAGCAATCGACCTCGCTGGTCGCGACGTGCTGGATGCGGTGCAGACGAGCGTCAATCCACGGGTGATCACGACGCCGAAGATCACTGCGGTGGCCAAGGACGGCATCCAGCTCCTGGTCATCACGCGGATCACGGTTCGATCCAACATCGACCGGCTCGTGGGCGGCGCCACCGAGGAAACGGTCGTCGCCCGTGTCGGTGAGGGCATCGTCTCGACCATCGGTTCCTCGCAGGACTACAAAGCAGTTCTCGAAAACCCCGATAGCATCTCCAAGAACGTGCTTGCTCGAGGCCTCGACAGTGGCACTGCCTTCAACATCCTGTCCATCGACATTGCGGACATCGATGTCGGCACCAACATCGGCGCAAAGCTCATGACCGAGCAAGCGGAGGCCGACAAGCAGGTGGCCCAGGCCCACGCGGAGGGACGACGGGCTCTAGCCGTGGCGGCGGAGCAAGAAATGCGTGCAAAGGTCGAGGAAATGCGCGCAAGGCTCGTCGAGGCGGAGGCGAAAATCCCCGAAGCCATGGCCGACGCGTTCAGAAGCGGAAACCTCGGCGTGATGGACTACTACAACATGCGCAACGTCGCGGCGGACACCGACATGCGCAACGCGATCAGCAAAGCCACGGGCGAGACGGACAATGACGAGCAAAAATAGGCCGGTGCGGCTCGCCAAGCTGATCAAGCAACCAAATCGATTCGTGGCACGGCTGATTCTCGCGGAGCTTGTGGCGAAACGCGGCGAAGGCCCGCTCGAACGGCGTGCCATCGGAACCCGCCCGATTCGGCGCTGAGACGCGATGAAGGACCTGCTTCGAGAGTACATCGGTGCGATCGCGCTGCTGATCTACATCCTCTATCCGCTGCTCAAGCGTTTGTTCAACCGACGCAAGCAGCAGCGCGAGCAGACCAGCCAACGGGCGGAAACCGAGCCGCGCGCGCCCTCGCCCTCCGAGCCGGAAGCGCGAGAACCCTCTCGCGCGGGCGCGGGGCCAGTTGCGGCGCCCCATCGACCGCCGCCGCCTCCCGAGCCGCCGCGTCGCCCTGCCCAGCCCGATTTCTTGGGCGCAGCGCGGACCGAGGTGGAGCGGTTGACACGGGAGTCGTCTCGATTGCTGGGGCAGGCGGAGGTCAATCCTCGCCTGACCCGTCTGGTGCCCGCGTTGCGCGAGGATCTGCTCGGACGCATCCACGCGATCGGCCGATCCCTCGAGGGCAGCCCCACGCTGTCGACGATCATGCAAGAAACGGCTGCGCTGCGGGAGCTAGACGAGCTGCTCGGGTATCTGGCCAGGATGATGCGCCAGCGAATGCTCGCCCCGAAGAGCGCGTTCTTGCAAGCCGATCGGATGGTCGACGACTGTTATGCGCCGTTGCTCCAGTTTTCCAGTGCTCAAAACCTGCGGCTCAAGACGAGCCAACCGGTCGCAGTGAGCGGCGATTGGGATTCCTTGATCGCACCGCGCTTTGCGTCGGCTCGGGTGGCCCCGGTCCAGCTGCCGCGCGATTTCGAAGAGAGCCTCTGGCAGTGGCCCGCGCTCGCCGCAGAGGTGGGACGCGACTTTTACTTCAGCGTCGACCATCTGGAGCAAGACCTCCACGACCGGCTGGGCCTCCCTCATCAGGTAGACGTGCCCTCATCGGACAGCGAGGTGGATGGCCGTTGGCTCGCACGGCTTTTTGGCCCCTGGTTGCCGGAGATCTTCCCGGATGTGATGGGAACGCTGATGCTGGGGCCTGCCTACGTAGAGATGGTGCGACGCGCGCACCGCGATCCGGGGTCACCTCAACGAACGGCGGCCGTCTTTCAAGACGGCAGTCGCATCGAAGGGGAGCCTCCGGCCCGGCTGAGGATCTACATGGCCGTGCGCGTCCTGCACCATGTGGGGCGTCACGAGGAAGCCGATGCGCTATGGGAGCAGTGGGAGACGGAGCACCCGGAGATCCGGCTCTATTTCCTGCCGATCGGCGGTCGGTGGGCCGGGGTCGCTGACCACACGCTTCACTCGCTGGCCGACTCGTTGGTGGACACGCTCGTTCAAAGCCCCTGGCCCGAGCTCGAAGGCTTCCAGCTGATGAACATTCCGGGGTTTGCATACTTGCACGCCGAGCACGCGGAGGTCGAGCGCCTGATGGAGGCGTTGGCGCGAGGAAGCACGGTCGACGCCGACTCGCGATGGATCATCGCCGCCGCAGTGCTCGCCGCCGCAGCCCAACCGGCGCTTCACGATGTGATCTTGGACGCAGCAAAGCGCTCGATCGCAGGGATCGAGCGCAAAGAGCGAGAACGGCAGCCGCAAGCCCCCCGCACCTTGCACGCGGGCACCATCGGTGAGGCCTTGGTGGCTTCATTGCGAAGCCCGGACGCGATCCGAGAGGCCATCGTGCTGGGCGCAGCCCTCGGACCGCAACGCCGACGCTGGCGTTGACGGTGGCGGTGGTGCGCGAGCTCGGACCCGTGCTCCTCGGTACTAGTCGACGTACGGAGGGCTCGCAAAAACGCGACATGGGGTGGAGAGGGCGTGCGAAGTGCCAATCGGCATGACAGCAAACCCCTCCGATTGGCGCGCCGCCCGAGGGGCGGCTTGCGTGGCCTGAGCTCACCAGTGCACCGGGCCACCCATGCAAGCCGCCCCGTCCCGCGCAACCGCGTGTCGCGTTTTTCCGAGCCCGTCCTCACGTCACTGCGCATCCGGCCGCTGACACTGGCGCTGGCACGGCCACTGTCGGTCACCCTCCCGCGGTGCTAGATCCGAAAAACCCATGCCCCTCTCCGGCTTCCACCCCGCGGTGAGCACTTGGTTCGAGCGGACGTTCGGCGAGCCGACGCCGCCGCAGGCCGAGGGTTGGCCCGCGATTCACGACGGAAAGCATACACTCATTGCCGCGCCGACGGGATCCGGCAAAACGCTTGCAGCATTTCTCTGTGCGATCGACGATTTGGTGCAGCGCGGACTCAGGGAGGGCCTAGAGGATCGGGTTGGCGTTCTGTACGTCTCTCCGCTCAAGGCGCTGAGCAATGACATCGAGACGAACTTGCAGGCCCCGCTCGCGGGTATCCGGGCAACGCTCGAAGAGCTCGGCTTCGGTGACGTAGACATCCGGACAGCCGTGCGAACCGGCGACACACCCTCGCACATGCGAACGAAAATGGTGAAGCAGCCGCCGCACATCTTCGTGACCACTCCGGAGTCGCTCTACATCCTGCTCACCAGCGAAGGCGGACGGCGCATGCTCGGAGGGGTGCGTACGGTCATCGTCGACGAAATTCACGCGCTGGTCGGGAACAAGCGCGGCGCCCATTTGGCGCTCACCCTAGAGCGGCTGGAAGCCCTGGTGGGCAGCGGGATCACACGGATCGGGCTATCCGCCACGCAAAATCCCATCGAGGATGTCGCGCGGTTTTTGGTAGGCGCGCGGGGGAGCACGGCCGAGGCCGGCGAGCCGGACGGCTGCCGCATCGTGGACGTGGGCCACCAGCGTGACATGGAGCTCGCCCTCGACCTGCCAGGATCCCCCCTCGAAACGACGATCTCCAACGAGGTATGGGAGGAGGTCTACGAAAAGTTGGCTGCTTTGATCGAAGCGCATCGGACGACCTTGATTTTCGTCAATACACGCCGGCTAGCCGAGCGCGTCACGCGCCATCTGAGCGAGCTCGTCGGCGAAGATGCCGTCGCGTCCCATCACGGCAGCCTGGCTCGCGCCCATCGGCTCGACGCGGAGAGACGACTCAAGTCGGGCGCGCTGCGCGCAGTCGTGGCGACAGCATCACTCGAGCTCGGCATCGACGTGGGCGAGGTCGACCTCGTGTGTCAGCTGGGCTCGCCCCATTCCGTGGCGACCTTCTTGCAGCGAGTCGGTCGCTCGGGCCACTGGCATGGCGGCGTACCCAAAGGCCACCTATTTCCACTGAGCCGCGATGACCTAGTGGAATGCGCTGCGCTCATGCGGTCCGTCCAGCGTGGTGAGCTCGATCGCATCGAGATCCCGGACGGCCCTCTCGACGTATTGGCGCAGCAGATCGTTGCATCGGTAGCCGGCACGGGGGAGTGGGACGAAGACGACTTGCTCGCGCTCGTCCGACGGGCCTGGCCCTATCGCGAGCTCGACGCGGATTCCTTTCAGCGGGTGGTGACCATGCTTTCCGAAGGGTTTGCCACGAGCAGGGGCCGCCGCGGGGCCTATCTTCATCACGACCAAGTCAATCGACGGATTCGGCCGAGAAGAAGCGCGCGGCTCACCGCGATCACCAACGGAGGCGCGATTCCAGATAACTTCGACTATGAGGTGCGTCTCGAGCCAGAGGGCTTCCGGGTCGGCACGCTGAACGAGGACTTCGCCATCGAAAGCATGGCCGGCGACATCTTCCAGCTCGGGAACGTCTCGTATGAAATTCTTCGGGTGGAGCCCGGCCTCGTCCGCGTCGCGGACGCCAGGGGCAAGCCACCGAGCCTTCCGTTCTGGTTTGGTGAGGCGCCAGCACGAACCAACGTGCTTTCGGAATCGGTCAACGCGATACGAGGGGGCATCGAGCTGAGATACTCCGACCCCAAAGACGCCATGGGTTGGCTCATGAAAGTGGCTTCCATCGGTGAGCCTGCCGCACGCCAGATCGTCGAGTACCTGGTCGCGGCGCGGATGGCCCTTGGTGCAATGCCCACCGACTCGACGGTCGTGCTGGAGCGCTTCTTCGACGAAACGGGCGCGATGCATCTCGTGATCCATGCTCCGTTCGGAAGCCGCATCAATCGCGCCTGGGGTCTATCGCTTCGCAAGCGGTTCTGCCGTAGCTTCAACGTCGAGCTCCAGGCCGCCGCAGCGGAAGACGCGATCGTCCTATCGCTCGGGCCCATGCACAGCTTCCCTCTGGAAGACGTCTTTCGTTTCTTACGGGCGGAAAACGTTCGCGGCGTCTTGGTGCAGGCGCTCCTCGATGCGCCCATGTTTCAAACTCGGTGGCGGTGGAATGCCACTCGCGCCTTGGCCGTTCTGAGGCTGCGCGGTGGAAAGAAGGTGGCGCCGCGGATCCAGCGCATCCAAGCCGACGACCTCTTGGCGCTTTGCTTCCCGGACCAGGTGGCATGCCTCGAGAACGTCGTGGGAGACCGGGACATCCCCGATCACCCCTTGGTTCGTCAGACGATCGAAGACTGCCTACACGAAGCCATGGATGTCGAGGGTCTCGAGACGTTGCTGCGACGAATCCAAGCTGGGGAGCTGAAGCTCCTGGCGCGCGACCTCACCGAGCCCTCTCCGCTCGCACAGGAGATTTTGAACGCCCGGCCCTATGCCTCCCTCGATGATGCGCCGTTGGAGGAGCGGCGTACCCAAGCGATCCAATCGAGACGCTGGTTGGACCCTACCCGGGCGTCGGATCTCGGCGCCCTCGACCTCGGGGCAATCGACCGGGTGCGTGAGGAAGCCTGGCCCGACCCTCGCGACGCCGAGGAGATGCATGACGCGCTCTTGCTCCATCATTGTGTAACCGTCGACGAGGCTGAAACCCACCGCTGGCAGAGCTGGCTGATCGAGCTCGCGGCGGCGGGACGTGTGACGCGCTTCGACACGGATCGCGCCAGCTTGTGGACGGCTGCGGAACGCTTGCCGCTGCTCGAGTCTGCGTGGCCGGAAGGCCTCACCGCGCCGCCGGTCACAGTGCCACCGCAACACCGGGAGGTGAAGCTTTCGGGGAGCGATGCGATGCGTGAAATCATCCGGGGGCGGCTCCAAGCCACGGGACCGGTCACGGTCGCGGCGCTCGATGAGCCGCTGGGCGCAACCGGGGAACGGGTCGAGGCAGCACTGGGCGAGCTCGAACGTGAAGGCTTTGTTCTTCGGGGCCGCTTCACACCAGGCTCGAGCGAAATCGAGTGGTGCGAACGGGGGTTATTGGCGCGCATTCATCGCTACACGCTCGGCCGTCTACGCAAGGAAATCGAGGCCGTTTCAGCCGCCGACTACCTCCGTTTCCTCCTTGGATGGCAGCATGCCACGTCCGACACCAGGATGGAGGGTCCGGAAGGACTGGCAGCGATACTCGATCAGCTCCAGGGCATGGAGGCGGGGGCAGCGGCATGGGAGGCGGACATCTTGCCGCTCCGCATGGAGGGCTACGATCCGAGTTGGTTAGACCAACTATGCCTCTCGGGACGCGTCACTTGGAGCCGCAGAACGCCGCCCGGGGGACGTGCATCGAGCCCGATCCGAACCACCCCAATCGCGCTCGGTCGCCGCGAGAGCGTGCAGACCTGGCGCTTTCGAACGGCCGACGGGCAATCCGTGTCGAGCAATGCCGCACTCGTACTGGAGATGCTCCGCGAATCAGGCGCCAGCTTCTTCGACGACATCGTGCGGGCCACCGGTCTAGTTCCTGCGCAGGGACAAGAGGCCCTGGGTGAGCTCGTGTCACTCGGCATGGTGAGCGCCGATGGGTTCACGGGATTGCGGGCGCTCTTGACCCCCGATGCCAAACGCCAACGCCGCGGTCGGCGAACCGCTGCCGCGTACAGCATGGAGGCCGGCGGCCGGTGGACCCTGCTCCCAGATGCGCCGGGCGAGCCCGACGTCGAGCGCATCGCCTGGGCTTTGCTTCGGCGATGGGGCGTTGTATTCCGGCGCCTCCTCGACCGCGAGGGTGACCTCCCGCCCTGGTACGCTCTACTTCAGGTCTACCGAAGGCTCGAGGCACAAGGACGAATCCGAGGCGGGCGGTTCGTCGCTGGGTTCTCGGGCGAGCAATATGCACTTCCGGAAGCGGTGACTTCCCTTCGCAAAGCACGCCGTCAGCCCAAAAATGGCGAGCTGGTGTCGGTCAGCGCCGCCGATCCGCTCAACCTCGTGGGCATCCTCACGCCGGGCCAGCGCGTGGCTGCCACGCCGCGAAATCGCATTCTCTTTCGCGATGGCATTCCCATCGCGTTTCGGGAGGGAGGCGAGACCCACTTTGTGAGCGATCCCGACGCCGAGCGGTGGGCGCTCACGCAAGCCCTCGGGAGGCAACGGACGCCTCGCGCGGTACAAGCCTATCTGGGCAGCCGGCCGTAACGGGGCTAGGCTCCGCTCGAGGAGAGTCAGATGATTCCGGACGAATCCGTTGCGTACGCGCTTGCAGCTTGGAACCGCTTTGACCAGAGCGTGCCCGATGGCCTCCTGCGGGCGGTGTCGGGCGCGTTTGTGCTCGTTGCGGCCGCCGATGGCGAGCTGAGCCGTTCGGAGGCGGTCCGGTTCTTTGAGGTTCTCCGAAGCAAAGCGGACGCCTTTTCGGCAATTGACTTTCGGGAGCTCGAGAAAATTTTGGAGACCTCGCCGACGCCATGTTCGCCGACCCCGAGGATGGGAAACGTCTCGCGCTCCAGTGTGTCGCTCGCGTCAAGGGAATTCCCGAGCACGCCGAGCTCGTGAAGAGCGCAGCCGAGATCGCGGCCGCGGCGGACGGGCGTCTTGAATCGGTCGAAGAATCGGTCCTGCGCGAGGTTTGCCTGGCGCTCGGCCTTCGAGGGCCGTGAGCCGCCGGTTGCCAAGCTCTCATCGAGCCGGTGCCCAACCAGTTCTCTGATAACGTCCTGAACAGTCTGATGACGTGGAATCATTTGCTGAAGAGTGTCAGGAGGTTGTCGAACCGGATATTGCAGGATATCCTTTGGATTTGTGCTGATCGCCAATTGCAATGCGGACTTAGGCGAGTCTTTTATCCCATGAGCAAGCAAGAAAACCTTAAAGTCTTCGGCGTCCCCTGGTGTCAGCGGGGATTCGAAGAGTTCGTATTTGTTGGAGGACTTTTTGGTTTTTCCTGAGCGCTTATCTACTTCATGGTCAGTGTCGGTTTTTCGATAAAACCATCCCAGGCTGCTGCCAGATTGTAGTAAGCGAAAAAACTGAGCCCGACTGATCCCAGCCCACTGACAAATCCGCTCAGCCCGTACGGAAACTTTACAACTTCCTTTCGTCCTTTTACACCATTCGCCAGATAATATTCCTGCCACAATGCCATCGTCAGGAAAATGACTTGCGAACCGACATACGGCAGCCAACGCAGGTAATATACCGGTAAGCGAACCACCCGCCCGGGTTCCAGCAGGATATTCCGGATAGCGCTATAGTGGAGTTCCAGCTCAATGGGATTTTCCTCGTTCTCCTCTTGATCTTGATTTTCTTCCGGAGCGAGATTCTCCTGATCATCAACTTCCTGTTTCCAGACAACAAAACGAACTTTCACTTCTTTATTTAAAACACCGGTAAGGAAGCGCTGCAAGGTGCTGGTTAAGCGAATTTCTAACCAATCCCGGTTATGAGCATTGCTGCAGCCGATCACAAAAGTGTCATCGGAAAATTCCACCAGATGGGTTGGTTTTACCCAGGTACTGAAAGTCGCCCGCGACATATCCAATTCGAGGTTATCCAAGGCTGCTTGCCAGGCTTTTTCCGGTGAAAATTCAACGACTGCATTCATAAAAGAAATCCCTATCGATAAGAGAAAATTCGTCAGACGCAAAACAGTGGCAAGATTTCGGCTTATTCCAGAAGAATGGTGCTTTCCCCATTTTTTCCAGGAAAGCCCCCTTTAGCGGATTCCTTTTCATTCAATGTCAGCATGGATGAAACGGAGTTCTCTGCCCGTAAAAATATCGCAGATTTTACGGAGAAGCGGAGGAGCCATTGACATCCTTCCTAAAACTAAGTCTTCCCAATGATCCTGTTTGACGACTGAAAGTGAGGGTTGCCGTACTAAAAAGCTTGCTTACCGTCTAAAACGAAGGACCAAAGAACCTTACCGATGGCCAGGTATGCTCCCTCGCAAAAGCTCGATAGTCTTCCTTTAATAACACTTGCTTATTCTGTTAGAGTAAGAGCATGGGCCAGGTTTACAGAAGTGGTTGTCTTGCCTACCCCGCCTTTTTGATTAGAAATGGTGATGATCTTTGTCGTCATTTGCTTTCTCCTTAATCGATAAATTGCAGCTGGGTTCGGCCTTCATGACCATGGACAGAAATGACATCATCGAGATTTTGATAAACACCCATAGCGTAAGGTTCCTGAGCCATCGAATGACTGCCAAACCACTACTAAATACAGTTCCTTCTGCAACCTCGCCAGTACCTGATACACCGGTGAGGTCTTCCGCTCGAATCAATACAAACCGACGCATCTGACTGTTTGATGAAATATGATTTGGTTTTATGGTCATGGGCTTACCCTTTATGTCACTTCTGCATATTGAACGCCGGCTACGATCACGTACTCTTGGCTTCTTCTGAATCACTTTGGAATTCGTCAGGTCCATCAATAAGCCATCTTGATAAGTAAGGCGACAGCCTGAGGTCACATTCTCAAAAATAATCCCTTCCGGCCAGGTAGATTTCTCGTCTCGATTGAGTCGGATATCGATCATTCGAAATAATCTCCCAAAGAACATACCTGGGTCATCATCATTGCGGGTTGGATCCACCATGACTTTCCAAACATATCCCCTAAGCTCAACCGGGTTAGCTTTTGCTTGAGGGAATAAGTAATCAAAATCCTTATCTGGCATCTTCAATGACACTCCGAACTTTCTAAAAAATGCCGGCAAGTAGGTGCGCAAATAGATTGGCAGGGGAATAGAATTGACCCTTACCTTATGCAGGCAATTATTGAGATTATGAAACACCCATGAATGGGAATTAATAATCGTTAAGTATGAATTGAGGAGGACACGCCTTGCAGGTGAATATAGCTTTAAACCCATTAAGTTGAAAATATTGCTGTTGGAAATCAACAAATAGGACTGAACCTGCCCACTTCCC
>CAWFPD010000012.1:0-24701 GCA_963817725.1 uncultured delta proteobacterium | reverse complement strand
CACTACTTAAGACAAGTGATTGCTTGCGGTTAGCGACTTGTCGGATCGCCGGTGACCAAATAGTGACCATCGTCGGGTCGGCTCGGCGCCGGTTCGTCGAGTTTGGCGACGGCGTCTTTGAGTCGTGACTCGCTCAGATGAGCGTAGATCATCGTCGCCTCGATGTTGGCGTGGCCTAAGAGCTCCTGAACCACCTTGAGCGGCTCGCCGCGCATCACGAGATGACTCGCGAAGGTGTGTCGAAGCACGTGCCACTGGATGGTGCGGTCGAGGCCCGCCTTTCGGCAGGCGCGAGGCAACACCCGTTTGACCATGTCCCTGGTCAGAAGAGACCCGTCCTCCTGACAGAACACCAGCTCTCCGCGGAGGTGCCGGTGGTCTCTCAGTATCCGAGTTAGGCTCGGCGGTATCGGCACCCGTCGGGAGAGCCCATTCTTGGGAGTCCCGAAGGTCCTTTTCCACACGGACCGCTTCACGAAGATCTGGCCATTGACCAGATCGACGTCCGTTTGCCGTAGGGAAAGCAGCTCTCCGAGGCGAAGCCCGGCCTTCAATGCGGTCGCGACCATCGGGCGGTACTCCGGGACGGTTGCGTCGAAAAGACGCTCGGCTTCCTCGAAATCGAGGAAATCGAAGTCGGCTCTCGGCGCTTTCATCCATTTGATGGTGGGCACTACCTCGATCACGCCCCACTCCTGAGCAGAGCGGAGTGCCCTCCTAAGGACCGAGAGCTGGTTGTTGATCGTCTTCGGCGACAAGCCCTTCGAGAGTTGCGCACTCTTGAAGCGCTCGAGCTCTCGAACTCCGATTTCGGAGACTGTCCGTTTGCCGAAGAACGGCGAAAGGTGACAGCGAATGATCAGCTCCTTGGACTTGATCTCGCTCGGCTTGTTGTTGGTCTTCGCATACGTCTCGAGCCATTCCTTGAGAAAGGACCGGCAGGTAGGCGCAGTGGCGCTCTCCTCGGACTTCGTAGTCTGAGGGGTCAACGGCTCGCCTTGGATCAAGCGCTGAAGGAGGAGCCGTTCGTACTCCTTTGCGCCTCGTTGAGTATCGATCGGCGATTTCTTTCGGTAGCGTTTGCCTTCGTACCAGAAGTCGACCGTCCATCTTCCGTCTCGTTTGATGACCGTCATCGTCGGTTATTCCTCCGATGCGGACACCCGGTTTTCCTGCACGTACCGTAGCACATCGGTCTTTAGGAATCGGACACGGCGGAGCACTCGAACGTGGGGGATCTGCTTGCCGGAGATGAGCGCATAGACACTCTTTTCAGAGATGCGAAGGAACTCGGCGAGCTCAGGAACCGTGAGGACATGCGGAAGCTCATCGGACCTCGGACGCGATGACGGCGCGCCCTCAACAACCATCTGCGTCACGACGTGCTCCTAAAGAGCAAGCTGGCCCTCGCTGACGGCATCACGATTGATCTCCCCGAGGTCAGACTTGGTCGCGACGATGGAATCGAAAGAGTCGCTCATCTCTTGGCGCCCAGGTCCCGCTCAGGGTCCATCAACGCCTCGACTTCTTCTGGCGTGGGGCCAGGCGGGCGTGTGCGTGGAGGCGGATATCGCTTCCCCTGACCGAGCACGCTGACGGGTCTGCCTGGCGTGGCCTCGGGCGCTTTCGGGGCCCTGCGCCTAGCAGCCGGAGCGCTCTCGCAGTGCTGGCGGCAGTAGCGAAGAAACGACCGATACGAGCCTGGAAACGGAACGCTCTTTTCGCAGTAGATTCGCCACACGCCCTTCACGGAGTAGCCCGCCTTCAACCACGTCTCGATGTCTTCGAGGCGCAAAAGGAAGTACGGATACGGCATTTTCTCGGCAGCCTTGCGTAGCCGCCCGGTCAAATCGGATCTCTCCCGTTCGTCCATCACTCTAGTTATCGGTTTTGCCCCCCGAAAAGTTGTTCTGGCAGAGCATTTTTTTGCGCACGCGAAGAATCAACGGCAACTCCGACGGCCTGACACGGCCTCACGCGTGCTCGGCGCGACTTGGCGCTACCTGTCGCTACTTGGCGCTCGGAGTGCACTCGTTGTCACTCGGGCGACGCTGTTTGGCGTATACGCGACACCCGTTGGCGCACGCGCGACACTTCCTGTCACTTCTTGTCATTCTTGCCAGAAAGTGTCGCGCTTGTGGCTGAAAGCGCCAGGTTGTGACTCACCGGCGACAACCAGCGTCAGTTTGGGACTCGCTACCGGAGGGCAAGGTGGAGTTTTGTTAAACAAAACTGCAAGCGCAGCGCGCGAACTCTTCGTCGTTCGCTGCTCCGCGCCTGATCGATGTGCTCAACGCCTTCGGCTTATTCGCACGCACGGAGTGAGATCGCTGCTCGACAAGCGTTCACTCCGGCTTACTATCTACGCGTGGGGCAGCTTCGGCATTTCATCGGGGCGCGCGTAGGCGATGAGCACGTCGCCCGTCTCCGTGCCCTTGCTGAAGCGTCCGGCTTCACGTACGGAGAGATTCTTCGCCGGGTGCTTCTAAGCGCGGAGATCCCGAGTGCGCGTGCGCGGCAGGAGATTCAGGATCTCTTGCGAATCCAACGGGAACAGAATCGCCTTGGCGGCTTGCTCAAGAAGGCGCTGACCGAGCGTGAGGAAAAGGCCGAGCTTCGCCGCACCTTGGTCGAGGTCGAACGCAACGCGGCGGAGCTCCGGCGCGTCCTCGCACAGCTCGTCCGCTCCCGATGATCATCACGCCGAAGCAGCCGAGGGACCAGAGGACCGAATCTCGTCTCTCCAAGCTCGTTCCGTACATGCTGCGAGGAAAGGGCGGCGAGCGATGCACCTGGTACATGGCCGGGAACCTGGAAGGCCTCGATCGCCGCGAGGACGCCGAGCTCGCGGTCGAGGTCATGGAAGTGCTCCAAAAAGGCAACGTAAGGGCGAAGGGGAACAGGACCTATCACCTGGTCATCTCGTTTCACCCCGAGGACCGGCGACTGACGTCGGCGGAGCTCGAGGACGTCGTCCGCCGGGCGGTGAGGGCGGCAGGGCTCGAGGGCCACCAATACATCGCCGTGCGCCATAGTGAGCAAGAGCATGAGCACGTCCACATCGCCGTGAACAAGATCCACCCCGAGACGCTGAAGATCCATCACCCCTACAAGGCCATTCCGGCGTTTCAAGCGCTTTCGAGCGTCCTCGAACAAGAGCTTGGGCTCCACCGCGTCGACCGAACGAGAGGTCGTTCCGAGAGCCACCGGGCCCGCGACTTCGAGGCGCATCGAGGCGTCGAGAGTTTCTCAAGCTGGGCGCGCCGAACGATAGGAGACGCCAAGGGACACGATCGCATCGGGTCCTGGCCGGCGCTTCACGACGAGCTCGCGCGTTTTGGGGTCCGACTGGTGCGACGCGGCAACGGGCTCGCAATCGTCCACGCCACGAGGCCCAACTTGGCGTGCAAGGCATCGGCCTTAGGACGTGGGTGGTCGAAGGAGCAGCTCTGCGAACGCTACGGCGACTTCGTCCCAGGCCCAGGCCCTGCCGAAATCGCACGCGATCAAGTCCGGGTCTACGAGGAGCAGCCGCTCGCACGGAGGCTCGATGACGGGCTTTGGCGCGAGTATCGAGAGGCCCTCGACGCCGCACGGCGTCACCGCGAGGAGCTCCGCGAGGCGATGGCTTCCAGCATCGAGGCAGCCCGCGCCGCGCATCTGGAGCGCTTCAAGTTGAGGCACCACGCGATTGCCGCGATGCCCATCCCTCCGCGCGACAAGCGCAGCTTGTACAAGACGCTCGCGTTCGAAAGAAAGCTCGCCGAGCGTAGGCTTCGGGCCACGGTCAACCGCTGGCGCACGGTGCGCGTCGACACGCACCCGGGATCGTGGAAGCAGTTTCTCGCGGAGCGGGCCGCCCGAGGAGATCAGCGGGCTCTCCGACGGCTAAGACAGCCGTTCCGCGGTCCGGCGATCAAGAGCCGTGGCACCCGTCTTCGAGCGCTGTCATCGAACGACCGGCGGACGAGTCGCGGCACTCTGGTTCACAACCTTGGAGGTGGGGCACGCCTGCGAGAGTCGGCGGGTTTGATCGAGCTCCTCGGCGCTCCCAGCGAAGTTGCGCTCGAGCAGTTGGTCAAGGTCGCCAAACAACGGTTCGGAACGAAAAGCATTACGCTGCTCGGGCCGAGGAAAGTCCGAGAGCGCCTGACGAAGATAGTCGCCGAGCAAGGTTTGGAGATCGCGCAGGAACGTGAGCGTTGAAAGAGCGCTCCCCCGGATGCTCCCACACATAGAGCGAGGCGCCGGCCTTTCATGGCGAGAACGCGGGTTCAAAACCCTGCAGGTCATAAATGATCTCGCGGCCTTTCTGTTGGCGGCACCGTTGAAGCTCGCCTTCGGCGGGTTACTTCTTTGAAGCGAACCTCCCCGCGGTTGGCCGCTCACCCGGTTTCGATGTGGAACGCCGTGAAGTCAGGGATCTGATGTTTCATGGCGGTCCGGGATCTCACTAGCGACGCTGCTGCAAAGGCATGACTCGCGAGTTCCCGCTCTGGCTGGAACTGTACGTTGATGCGGACTCTGCGGTCTCTGGGCAACCCGAGTTCGACCCGCAGCTTGTTGTCGCACATGGCAAGCAGTGCGGCGGCGCCTCAATATCAGGCTCTGAGAGGTCAGTGTCATCGAATAGTTGAGGTAGCGATCCTTGGCTCACGTCCTCGCGATCTGGGGTGGGCGGTGGGTCGCCCACGACGCGAAGCTCCGGCCTTCCGTCCCGGTCGCGCCCAAAGAGCGCCTTCGCAACTCCGCGATCGCCACCCAACGCCCCCTCGACGCACACCTCGCCCCGCGCCACTGCGCAGGCGCGTCCGGAGGTGCCTTCATGAATACTCCGGGCTAAACCGGCGGCAGAGGCCACGAAGTTGTCGGCCGACGCAGAATGCTCCTGGGCGAAGAACACCAGCTGGATGCCAGTGTTCTTCGTGGTGTTGCAGCTACTCGTCGGCATCTCCTTCAGCACACGGCATGCCGGAGACGGCTTTCTCCGCTTCGAAACGGAGCAAGCCCGGCACCTGCATTGCTTCTCTCTCAGCAAACCCACACAGTTCCCGGTCGCACACACTCGGATCGTGCTTCGCGATGCATTCTAGCCCTTGGAGCGCCGCCACCTCGTCGTGGCTACCACGAGCTCGCGAAAGCGCCTCCTTTAACGGGGTAATCGCGGCACTTCCGCTTGTCTCAGCAAGATCGCGACAGAATGACGCGTCGGAGGCATGCAGCAGCTGCGCGGTGATGTAGACATCCACCTGCTCGCTGGGTTCGAGTGTTCTGAACACCCGATGTTGTTCGGCTAAGCTCTGACGAAAGAACTCTCTCTGTGCGGGAGGCGGGTTGTTCGGACACCCCCCAACGAGCCCGCCTGTCAGCAGTATGGCGACGAACAGCGTACTGCCTCGGTTGATGCGATCAACGGCTGGAGTCACCTGGCCTAGTTCCATCATTTCGACCAACGTCCCTCTGGCCGGTGGCTTGTACTCGTCCTCGTGAGATGGGGCCGGCGCGCAATCGAATGTTGCAAAGGTACCGGATCTCCGAGGCGAGCGCCAGAAGCAGATCCTTACTGGAGTTGATCCGCTTCCGCAGACACCGGGCTGGGGTTGCTCAGCACGGCCTCGAAGGCCCATCTCTGGTTGAACTGAGTGAGCGACGGTCATGGAGTTGCACGCTCATCCCGCCGGAATTGAAGAAGCTCCGACTGACTGCCGCCCAGGCCGACTAGGTGAGACTAGGTTGGACACGACGTGGGTCCGCAGACTCCCAATTCGCAAGGGCCCAATGCAGGGTCTGGGGGCACCTGAAGTACACTAGGCAAGTGAGCTCAGGTGCAGTAGTGGAGAAGATTGTGGAAGAAGCGTTCAAGGGGGTGAGGAGGTCAGCGTGGCAGGGGCCTTGACCGATGGAAATGGCCATCCTACCGCCTACCCTGAGACGTCCGGCGCTGGAAGCTTCACCGCGGTAGCAAGCGAGATGCCCATTGCATCGACCAGGACGCATTCACCCCGGGTTCGATCGCGCAGGTTGCCTATGTCAGATAACGGAGCCACGCCCCCGTTTTGGAGCTCGGGGCGGAGCCGGATGCTCACGGTTCCCCTTTACTGTCTGGCCTGGATCGCGCTGACGATTTCGATTCCAGTCTGGCTTCCACTTTCGGCGTTGATCGGAGCATGGCGCGGTGATTCGTTTGTCGTCCTTCGTCTCCTCGTATTCCTTTGGGTTTACCTCACCTTGGCTCGTAACACTGCTTCGATGGGTCGGCGTTCGTTTTGTAAACCGAGCCGATCTCGACGAAACAGCGTTAGCTCTGAGCAGTCGGTATGGCGCCGCTCTCTTCAATTGGTGCGTCCGCCTCCTGTCGATGTCGGTCTTCGTCGAGGGGGAGGACTGCCTGATCCCAGGACCTCTGGTCGTCTTCGTGCGTCACGCAAGTATCGTCGATGCGGCGCTTCCTGCTGCCTTGTTCGCAAGAACAGGGATTCCGGTGCACTATGTCCTCAAGACGGAGCTCAAAGTGGAGCCTTGCATCGACATCCTAGGCTCTTCTCGCCTCCATGCCTTTATTGACCGCCACGGCCCACCGGTGCGCGAGCGACGAAAGATCGGGTCCATCGCAGGTAGGCTGGGCGACCACGCCATCGTGCTCTATCCGGAAGGCACCCGTTTCAGCGAGACCAAACGAGCGCGCGAGATCCAGGAGTTAGAGCACTCTCGGCCTGAGTTCGCTACCATTGGCGCTTCGATGACCCACGTGCTGCCTCCAAAGCTCGCGGGCCCGCTCGCGGCGCTTGAGGCGGCTCCTAACGCCGACTGCCTGCTCATTTCGCACCGGGGGCTCGAGGGCCTAACGACGCCACGTGATTTCCTTCGGCGCGATGCGGTTGGTCGGAAGCTTCGCGTCCAGGTTCAGCGCATTGCGAGCGAATCCCTTCCGACCCCGGCGGCGCGGCCCATGTGGCTTTTTGAGCGGTGGAAGGAGGTTGATGCTTTCGCCGCGGGGGTCCAGTCGTTGCGGAAGCTCCGAGGCAACGCTGACGGCGCGCCGTTGAAAGTACCCCGGGTCCCGCGCACACGCTCATTGCTGTGGGGGTCCCTCCAGCCATTGATCGATCTCGTCTACCATGATGTGACCCCAGCCCCCGAGCTCGTTGTCTACGATTCGAAGGGTGGCAGTCTGCCCGCGGTACTCCGAAATTTCCCAGACTTTTCGCGCGAAGATCTCGCTGTTATGCCCGGTGGCGGACGCGACGACTTTGCCGTCCACGAGTAGCTCGACTTTGAGCGTTCGAAGGTTGCGACCGCCGGCTACGCGCAGGGTGAGGACGTCACCCTGCAGTAGCAGGGGTGCTGACCGGAGCTCCCCTATCGCCGCATCGCCCTTTTTCGGGTGATAGCTCGATACGAACCAACCCGCCTGGCCCACAGGTCGCCCTTGATTTGGAGGTGCAGTTCGTACGGGCCAGTGCTCGAACGCCTCGCCGGTTGCGGTCCAGCCTGCATAGGGGTCACGTTCGAAGGAAAGGCGGCTCACCAACTGCAGATTTCGTTCTTTGGCGAGCACGTCTCTGCGCCAAATGCCGGCCACGTTCAGGCTTGCAGGCAAGTCCGAGTCGAAGTAGTAGCCGCGTTCGTAGAGACCGCGATCCATGTAGCCCCACTTGATGTAGGTCGGCTCTTTCGCGAGCAGGTATTCCGCGTCGGCGTGCTTTTCATGGCCCGCCTTGCCACGACCGAGCTGTGTCGACGATTGATGCGCCGTCACCGGATCGATGATGCCGAAGTAGTCGTAGACGTAGAGGTTCGCGTAATAACCGCTCGAGCCGATGTCACCGGTGACGATGGACGCCCCTGGAGGGGCCTGCGCCCCGAGCCACTGCATGAAGGCGCGGACACGTTCGACCTCGCCTCCCCAGCGAACCACTTCCGTTTGGAGCGGACCCACCAGCAGCCCGCGGATGGCAACAGTGATGACGAGCGCGGCTCCGAATGCCCAGACCCCCCGGGACAGACCCGGGCGCGAGCTCCAACGCCCCGAAATCCATCTTGCTGCCCGATCGAGCGAGTATGCGCAGAGCAAGGCAGCAAATGGTGTAACGACCACGAAGAATCGTTGGCCCGGGTAGAAGTCGCCTCCGACGTACACCACGTATGCCGCGTAGATGAGCACCCAACCGAAGAGAGGTCCAACGATCCGGTCACGAATCCCCACGATGGCACCCAGCGCGAGAAGCGGGACGTATGCGCGGTCGGAAAGGTACTCGTGAAGATACTGCCACCCTCGCTCGATTGCCTGGCCACGCAAGCCGGATGCTTTCACGTAGAACGTATTGGGAAGGAGATACCCAAAGTACTGATATCGCCACAGGAAGTAGATACCGAAGATCAATCCCGTCGCGCCGAAGATCGCCAGCACGCGCCACATGGCTCGCCTCGCCTCTGAGGAACGCCACGCGTGCACCAATTGTCCGGCGCCCAGGACCCCCACGAACAGCACGGCGTCCGGCCTGGTCATCATCGTGGCCGACAGGCCGAGTGTGGCTCCGACCGCGTTCGATTTACTGGGTGCTCCCCAAAGGAACAAACACGAGACCAGCATGGTGAACAGCAGCAGGTGCGACTCGAGCGCCTGCATCGCCCACACCGTGTAGCTGTTATCGAAGATGCAAAGGCCGAGCGCCAACAAGACCGGCGCGAGCCGGCGTGGCCAGATCAAACGCGCCAAGCGGTACAGGAGCAGGATATCGACAGCCGCCAGCGCGATGCTCAGGCCCACCGCGAGCCGCACGAAGCCCGCGCTGGTCTCGTCGCTCAGGGGATAGGCGAGTGCAAGCACGGCCACCCAAAGAAAGTTCGTGAACCCCTCGACTCGTTCGCCGGGGTTGAAGACGAAACCAAACCCTCGCGCGACGTTTCGCGCGTATTGCAACGAGATCAGCGAGTCGTCACAAACGTTGTAGTGGTATCGCCGCCACCACTCGAACGCCAAGGCTGCGACAATCAGCGCACCTCCGGCCGCCCAGGGCCAGCCTTTGGAAACGGATCCGAAGCGGTTATTCATGCTATGCAAGTTCGAGCGAGATAGATTTGCTGTCGGGCACCGGGTGCGTCACGTCGGCCACCCCGTGTGCCGGACGTAACCTGCGGTACGAAGTTGTGCAACGTTGGCCCTGGCTCCCCAAGGCACCATACGTGACGTCTGCACCTCTCGAGGCAAAGCGCGCCGCGCATTCATCGCATCTCTCGTGAGGAGGGCGAGGTGCGCGTGGGCGAAAGCGTGTGCCGCCCTTGCATGCGACTTCGATGGCCAGCCACTTCTGCACCGAGCTCGTGCTCACGGCGCGAGTCAGCTCCATCCTTCTCAAGCGCCGCCGACTCACCAGCGTGTTCTCTTTTCTGTTGCAGTCTGTTAGGCTCACATGCGGTCCTCCGGGCAATACGCACGGGCCCGGGTCGGGCTCGTTGCGAAACTCCGGCGTGCGCACCAGGGAGGACTTTCCGTGAAACAAACCTTCGCGAGTACGCTTGCTACTCTCGCTATCACTGTTTCTCTCGCGCTTGGCGCCTGTGGGGACACCCCCGAAGAAATGGACAGGGGGACAGATCCTTCCGAATCGGCTACGAGCGCGGAGGGGGTCACCTCCATCGCCGAATCCGTGGTGTCGGGAACCACGACACCTCCACCAACGGGGAACTGGAATTCATCTCCTGGGACGCACGACCCGTCCACCTTGAGTGGGTTCTGGGCGGACCCACAAGTGGCGGTCAGCTCGACTTACGTCATCATCACGATGAGAGCAGTGTGGGCGGCGTATACGAGAGCAGGCACGTTTATTTCCAATCAGTCAGGCAATAGCCTCTTCGCTGGGATGCTGCCCACTGGCGGGAGCGTCTTCGACTTGCGTTGCCTTTATGACGAGTATCGCAAGCGATTCTTCATCGTGGGCCTCGCGAATGGTTCGGAAGAGGGCCACGGGCGTCTTCTCATCGCCGTCTCACAGTCAGAAAACCCGGCGGATGGTTGGTACAGGTACTGGCACCCACAGCCCAGCGGACCGGACGCACCAGCCGGTGGAATGGATTACCCGTCGATCGGCATCGGCGCGGACACGCTCTATGTGACCTACGGCGTCAGCGGTCGGTCCGTCCTCGTCGTGGATCCAGCGGACTTGATGGCCCAACGATACGTGTCAACGACTTTGAGACACTCCAGTTTCGAGTTTAGTGAAGTTTGATCTCGCTCCTGTTCTTGTCCTCCGGGGGGTTGATCCAGACCGCCTGCGGTAGCGAGGGGACCTTGGGCGGACCGTTCACGAATCGTTCGGGGTGGGCCGCGTAGGCGGCATCGAGAACGCGCTGGCGTTGCGCCAAGACTTCCTCGGCGTGCCCGTAGTGCACCTCTGCCGGCGTCAGCATGACGAGGCCCGAGTGGTGATGCTCGTGGTTGTACCAGTCGAAGGTGCGCCGGCAGAAGCTCCGAGCATCCTCGTAGGAGCCGAAGCGCGCCGGGTAGTCGGGCCGCGACTTGACCGTGTGGAAGTTCGATTCGGAAAAGGGATTGTCGTTGCTGACCCGCGGCCGCGAATGCGATCGCTTGATCCCCAGGTCGATCATCATCTGCTTGAGCGTCTTGCTCGTCGGCGCCGAGCCACGGTCGGCATGCACGGTGATTTGATCGGGCTCGACGCTTTGCTTGTGGATGCTCTGCTCGAGCAGCTCGGCGGCGAGCTCGCCCGATTCGCGGTGCGCCAGCATCCAGCCCACCGCGTAGCGGCTGTAGATGTCGAGCAGCACGTACAGGTAGTAGTAGGTCCACTTCTGGGCGGCGCGAAGCTTGGTGATATCCCAGCTCCACACTTGGTTCGGTCCCGTCGCCAAGAGCTCGGGACGCTGGTAGCGCGGATGGACAAGCCGATTTCGGCGCTCACGGACCTCGCCGCGGGCGCTCAGGATCCGGTACATCGTGCGGGCCGAGCAGTGGTAGATGCCGTCTTGGAGCAGCGCCGCGACGACCTGCGCCGGCGCGTGGTCCACGAAGCGCTCCGAGTGCAGCACCTCGATCACCTCTTGCTGCTCGCGCGGACCGAGCGCGCGAGGCGGCGGCGGCCGTTTCGTTTCCGCGCGCCGTCGCGCCGGACGACTGCGCCGGTAGTAGCTCGGTCGTGGCACGCCGAGCGCCGTGCACGCCCGGGCGACGCCGACGACCTCACCGAGCTCGCGCACCAAGACGGTCATTCGTTCTTGTCCGGGTCGGGGTCGGTGATCTTCGGAAGATCCACGCCCAAGATCTCGGCAAGCTTTTTTTGGGCGTCGATGATCGCGTTCGCCTTGTACAGCTCCCGCTCGAGCCGCGCCTTTTCACGCGCGAGCTTCTCGATTTGAACCTGCTCGGCGCTCTTGCCCTTGGGGCCGCGCTTCTTGTCGAGCGCCTTGAGCGCGCCCTCGTCGCGCTGCTTACGCCATGCGCTCAGGTGCGAGCTGTACAGGCCCTCGCGCCTGAGAATGGCGCCGCTTCGATGCGGATTCCGATCGACCTCTTCGAGGATCTTCAACTTGTACGACGCGCTGAAACGCCGACGCTTGGCCTTTTCCACGACCTGAGGATCCGCGACTTCCCGTCGAAGATCACGTACTCTCTCGGCCGTCGTCGGGACGGCTGCTCCCATCTCTGCCTGCTGCACCATGACTCCATGCTCCCACGCCCCGATTCATTAATCTTCAGCCTAGGAGTGTCTCACGCGACATTGGCACGGGGGGCAAGGCGCCTCAACGCTCACCGGACACTGGACTTGGTGGGATCTCAAGCACCCGGACGGGACGTACATCAGTTTCATTCAGCCGGTGATTCATCATGGGGTCACCCCTGGCAGCTACAACTATGCACTTTCCCGGCACGGTACCAACAAGGTGGATGTTCTCCGGATCTCCAATGCCCTCAATGGCAATCGATTGGTCGAGGCCAAGGACGTGACGTTTTCAAACGCCTGGCAGAGCCCACCAGATGCACCCCAGTTAAATTCGGAGAAGACGGTCCACTTTTCGAATCTCGGAACCAGCGTGCTGAAGGGCATCTATCGAGACGACAACCTGTATTTCGTGACCCAGGATGCGGGGACATTTGGTACAGCCAACAACCTGGCGGCGATTCGACTCGTTCAACTCAACGTCTCTAGCTATAATTCCATTTCGATCACCAAGAATCGCATCTTCGGGGGATCGAATCCTGACGACCCCCCCGGCGACAGGTTCGGATATGGTTGGCCGGCCCTTGAGGTCAACAATGCAGGGGACATGGTCATCGTTGGGGCGCGCTCTGGGCTGACGATCTATCCCGAGGTTCGCTATTGGGTTTGGGCCACCAACGACAGCGACATACGACCGAGCGCTCTTTTGGCCAGCAGCGATACCCCATATACGGACACGCATTGTGGCCAGTGGTGCGCCTATGACCATGTCAACTATGATCTCGCCGGTGCGTCGCTCGATCCCGACGGTACGAGCGTTTGGATCACCAATCAGATCAGCTCATCTAACAAGTTTCAGGGATTCAGCATGCAAATTGGCAAGGTGCTCGGCAACCCGCTCCCGCCCCCTCCCTCGTGCAGCACGGTGGGACCGGAGTTTGCTGCAGGACCTGCGGTGATTGTGCTGCTGCTGGTGATCGGAGCTGCGAGACGGCGAAAACGGACTAGTACAGTTCGCTAGCAGCTTCTCCGCACTCTCCGCCGGCAACGACGGGGTGCTATGGTCGACGACCATGGCGGCCCGACTCTTCATTCCGTGGTTTCGACTGGGCCCGTGGACGCTTCAACCTCCTTTCCTTCCGTGGGAGGTGACCATTGATCCCTTCTCAGCGTTCAGTCTCGGCGCGCTGGGCGTTGGGCTGATCGTTGCGTCTCTCTTTGCAGAAAGGTATGGGCGCTCCCTCGATCTAACTCTGGAGCTCGGCATCTACCTGATCGCTTTCAGTTTTCCGACGGGATACTTGTTGAACGGCTTGTTATATCAACCCGAACGATTCTTCTATCTTCTCCGACATCCCTCAGCTTTTGGTGAGGTCCATCTTGGCTTGTCGATGTACGGCGGGATTGTAGGGACGCTTCTCGGTGCATGGGTCTGGAAGTGGCGCACCAAGGCGTCGATACTCGAGATTGGCGACTCGTTTGCATTCGGAGGGCCCTTTGGTTGGACGCTGGCGCGGGCCGGGTGTTTTGTCACGCACGATCATCCTGGGAGGGAGAGCGATTTCTTTTTGGCCGTCGCGGATTTTCGAACGGGCGCGCCGCCCTACGTGGCGCGACACGACATGGGGCTCTACGACATGATCGTGCTTGGCGCGATTGCGGTGACGTTTCTCTTCCTCGGTCGAACGCGTCGGCCGGCAGGCTTCTATGTCGGACTATTGCCTCTGTTGTATGCGCCATCTCGGTTCCTGCTCGACTTCCTGCGCGCGCCGGCGTCGGAAGGAGGCGACATTCGATACGCCGGGCTCACGCCCGCGCAGTATGGGTCGATGCTGCTCTTATTATCGGGAATTGCGGTGATGCAACGCATCGGGGGCACGGGGCGGGCGACATGATCCATGGCTGCCGTTCCGAATCGACGGCGCCATTGTGAAGAGACCTCGTAGAAGCCGAACGCCCTCCAGGACCCGTGACGTCTACAGAGAGTGTTCTTCCTGGGCTGAAGCGTGATGTTCGCTTCACCGCGGCCAACGCGCCCAAAATGGCATTGACGCAACCTTCCGAAGTGAATGCAAGCAAGTAGGGCGACATGCGGTGATTGAGGCGACGCTTGTGCGCCGGCACGAAGATCGGCCAGCGAGCGCGCTCGAGCCTTGCGACGCGCTTTGCACTTCGGCGGCCGAGTCAACGCGATCGAATCCCTGGGAACACATGCGAAAGCTGCTACGGCGTTGGATCCACTTACCTCGTATTCTGCACCCTTGGCCCACCGCGCGATTGAGTGTCGGACCCGAGGCAGGAGCCCCTGTGCGCTAGCAGTGCACGCTGGGATCTGTGCGGGGGGCGGCCCGGCCCCCACGTGAGAAGGGTCCTCCCTGCCGCGATCACATAAACCCGCACCGAGGGCGGACGATTGGCACATGGGTGAGACGCGCGATCGGCGCGGCGCCGCATGTCACGTCGGCGAGCCTCTGTGACAGCGGCGGCGGCACACTGGCGGAGCTGCACGCAGAAGCGGGTGCATTCACGACGTCCCAGCACGCACTGAGCGAGCGCCTTAGAGGTTATTGTGATTAACGAGCTAGCTTGTTAGCGTGGACGTCCGGAGGTGGACATGAGAGACGCGAAGCGAATTTGGAGCGGTCAGCGCAAGTCGGTTCGTCCTCCTCGACTACTCATTGGCATGGTTTTGGCTTTCTCTGCAGCATGTGGTGATGCGGCCGTGACGCGCGATTTCCCGACCGACAACGTCGACCAAACGACCCTACCGACGCTCTACTGCGATAGGACGTACTCCGAGCTGGAAGAGAATGTGGGCAGGCCGTATAACGCGGTCGGTTTCCTGAACAACGGCTGTACGGCTTTTCTGGTCGACTCTGACCACATTGTGGCCGCGGCTCATTGTTTTGCCGACTCGACGAGCGGGGCTTGGTACACAAACTTGAGGTTCTACCCGAACTTTCACCCGGACCGCGTCGCGAGAGACGCACGCCATGTCCCACGGGCTATTGTAGAACGCGCAGTGGTTGGTTCCCGGGTCGACGACGTAATGGGCGATCGGATGGATTGGGGCATCGCGAAAGTAGGCAATTGGCAAGACGCCGGAGGTCTTGACCTCACACCGATCGCGCTCGCGCCGCTTGGATGGGTGCCAACAGCGGAGGGAACTACTCTTACCAATCCTTCTTACACTCGGCACCACTTCCCCTACGATGACCACGACAACGTGACTTGGGACAACATGGAATGGGATACGACCTTCTGTGGTTGGTTCGGTGGAACATGGACGGTGGAAGCGCGGCCGGCCCCGATTCTTCCCAATGGCAATCGGGATAGGACAGACTGCAATACCCGATGGTCGTCGGGCTACCTACATGAAGACTGCTGGCTTCGCTCGCTTGACAATGATCTCGTCATACACAACTGCGATGTGGTCGGGGGGTCATCGGGTTCACCGATTCTTTGGCCACTTTGGCCTGGGGGAGGATGGACGTTCGCAATCGGAGTCGTCCACGGCGGCGGCGGTGGCGGAACTCACTTTTCGGACATCAACGGTCCTACGTGCCAGCCATACGATCGCAACAATATGAGTGAGATGAACAATGGGCCGAGCGTGAATCGATTTCGTGACGCCCCGCGCTTTGCGTCGAACGTCGCCGTCCATCGCCGACCCGACAACTCCTACGCGACGTCCATCTTCGCCATCGATTCTGACCTTGACCGCGTTGTCTATCGCGCGAGGGAGGGTACACCGAACTACACCGGACGTTTTGAGTTCTGGAAGAACCTGGGTACTCCGGTTGCTGGTGGCGAGTTGTCGCGTATAGCGGCTTGTTCATACGAGAACGCTCGCCCGGAGGTTTTCGTGACGGTCGATGACGAGCAAATCTACACCGCAAAAGCCAATGCAGACGGATCTTGGCAGGCATGGGTGCCTTTCGATCTCCCGAGCTGGGCGACCGGTGTTGCGGATATCGATGCATCACAGGTGAATGGGTTATGCGAGTTGTATGTAATTGCAGAAAGCGCGTGGGGTCCGGTAGTAACGACCCGCAGAAGAACGTCGGGCCAGGCCTGGGGAAGCTGGTCGGGTCTTTTCTTGGGCCCATACAGCCGTATTACGGCTCTCAAATACAACAACGCTCGCTATATGGTCATAGTCGACGACGTCGGGGATTTATGGAAAACGCAAGCGTCGCTGAGTGGCAGTTGGGGAACGCTTGTGAAGCTCTCCAAACCCAACGGGATCGCTGCCTGGACCGATGCGGACATGACTTGGGACGAATACGGTCGAGGTTTTATGCTCGCGATTAGTTCGACCGGCCCGCAGGACAAATTGTACTTCACGCCAATTTATGGCTCAAACCCTTGGAGTTGGTTTTACTTCAGAACGAAGTTATGGGCACCAAGTGCGGGCAGCACGCAACCCTCGCCCCGACTCGTGTCGATCACCGCATCTCGGTGGATGGAGGATAGCAACGGAGTTACATCCCCAGTGGTGTTCTCGACCGATGATGCGGGCAACGTCTACTTCGTCGAATATACGAGAATCGGGACGCCGCGGTGGGTGCTGGACTGGAAGTCGTTCTATCACGAGTCCATCCCCTACTAAGGAGGCAAGCGCCGAATCCCCTCCTTTCGACGAGCGGCCGAGTTTACGAGTGTGAGCGAAGACGAATGCGTTTACCTCCGGAGGTGCTCCCACATGGTGAAGGAGCCCTCCGTGGTCAGCTTGCCGTAACCTTCGGGAGGTTTTCCGCATCCATTTTCGATCACGAGGAACTGTGTCGGAGGCCCGGGCTCCGCGAGCGGCTGAGCCCGGTCTTGGTTCGAGACATAAGCCAGGGCTGAGAGCTCATAGATACCCGATCGGGGCCCTCTCGTACACGTGCGGACGGAGACAAGGGATGGCTGGTGTTCTGTTGGCCGCGTTTCGGGCAGTTTCCACAGCGAAAGATGCCCGGACTTTGCGATGAGCGTCGTGTGGTTTTTGACGAACGACCAGAAGGTCAGCGCTCCACTGATACTCAGGGAGCCTCCGTCGCCGTGCCCACGCCCGGTGATGATGTGGGTTACGCCGAGCTCCTTCAGGCGATCATACATGGCAGCCGAATTCCCCAGGGCACCGTACGCGAGGCCGCCCTGCCAGGCCGGTTCGTCGACCACGACTGGCGCGTCTAGCCCGAGCCAGAGGCGATCGCGATGAATCAGCACGCGAGCATTGTCCGGCAACTGCGCCCCAAGGCGTGTCCAATCAGCAAATGCCCACGTATCGTAGGGCGTGTCTCGCTCTTGAGCCTTGCCTTCGAAACCGAGGGCGAGGCGTTCGAGCGCATGCGGCAACGGATGCTTCCCTGGGATCATGACATGCGAACGAATGAATGGGAGATCCGCGGCCGCTATGAGTTGAGCGCCCAGCAAGACTGCAATGCCAAAGCGGATGCTGCGGCGGCGGGTGTCGTAGAGCGCGACGAGGACGGAAGTGCAAGCGACGACCATCCACGGCAAGAGCGCCTGAAGGTAGCGATCGCGGTGGTACGTCAAGTACCAAACCACGATGCCCGTAAGACAAAGCGCGAAGGTCCCCCAGGTCGCCCTACCGACCTTTGCAAGGGGTGCCAGCCAAAGAGAGATCGCAAACAAGAAACCGAAAGTCGGCAGGTTTCCGTGAAACCCATACTCGTGGACCTCGAAACCGAACGTGATCGCAGTCCCCATGGCCCGCAAGAGACCGGCCCAGCTAGTTTGTCCGCGCCAAACCGTTTGGTCCTGGAACTGTTGGAAGTACATCTGCGCGTCGGGATTCCAGACTTTCGAGGGGAACCAATCGGCCAACAGTGGGTAAAGCGGATCGCCAAACGAAAGCGCGTTCCGAAGCCAGTGAGGAGCGGTCATCACAAGGATTAGGCAGCCAGCGAGCGGAAGCCCGAATAGGGCCAGCCGCCTCTGCTCTGGAGAACCCCGAAACACATTCAGCAACGCACGGACAGCCAAGCATGCAATCCCCGGAGCGACCAGACAGATGGCAGAGTACTTCGTCCCCGCGGCAGCACCCATCACGAGACCTGCGAGCACCCAATCGGAGAGTCGAGAACGAACCCAGACGGAGTGCAGCAAAAGCAGCATGGCCGGAGCCCAGAAGGCCGCCACATGGTCTGCGCCCGAGGAGAGATTGCTGTCGTAAACGAAGAAGCCGGGGAATAGGAAGAATACCGTTGCTGCTAGGTATCCACTCCGACGGCCGCTAAAGCTGCGTGCCGCGATCCCGGTGCCGAGCACGGTGAGGCAGAACAGTCCGAACTCCAGATGGGCCGCGAGTTCCAGACGGGCCACGATCGGTGCGGGCAGCAACAAGGCCCAGGTGTAAAGGAAGCTGCTGAGGTGGGGGTAAGATGCAAGGAACCAGCCTTCGGCAAACGGGGCGAGTGACCCTTGCGAGGCGTATTGTTGGGCGATGGGCAAATGATACCAGCGCGCGTCATGCTGGATGTTGTGCGGCGTCAGAATCGGTACGTAGACGAGCAGCAGACCCACGGCGACGATCCCAATCGCGAGCAGGAGCGGCGCAGTCAGCCGTGTCTCTGTCGCGATGCGCCACGATCCGCGCAAGAGTTCCCGCAGCTCCATCCAGTAGCGACGTCCCGACGTCGCGAGGCACACAAGGGGGGCCGCAAAGAAGAAGATGGTGTTCAGCGACCCCGCCACACCTGCTCCGACGACCACCATTGCGAAAAGCGCGACGCCAACCGTCACTGCGATGAGATGATGAACAACAGAGCTTTCGAAGTGGGCCTTGATTAGCCGCAGCGCTCGCCAGCCGAGGCTACCGCACCCTAGAAGCCACAAGATCACCAGGAACCAGGTGCGGGAAAGCGACACAAGCATCCAGTCAGACACCGGGTACTGTGTGTTGACGACGACAAGAATCGCGCCCGAAGCAGCCAGTAGGGCCAAGACGGCGAGACGCTGTAGGGTATCCGCGGCCCCCAGCCGCGCGATGAAGGGAGGGATGGTCATTCGATCGCGAATCCGCTGACGACGCCTAGGTGGCCCGGGAAAGCCGGGTCAATCGTGATTTTGGTGCCAGTAAGCACCGACCGGAACCCATTCTGAAATCGCTTCACCGAATCCTATCTAGCCCGAGGACGTAGATACCATAGAAAAGCTCACCTCTGCCCGTCCAGCTCTTTTCGCTGGCTCAGCCTCGGAAGCTGGACCGTCTGAGCATTGGGCGGAAGTTCGCCGCCTGCATTTTGGCAGTACTACTTCTTTCCGAGGATGGATTATACCGCGAGATGCTCGCACGAGAGCGGTGCTCGCGGCGTGCGGCTTTTGGTTACGGGGTTTCTTGCTTCGATACGTGTCAACGACTTTGAGACACTCCAGTTTCGAGTTTAGTGAAGTTTGATCTCGCTCCTGTTCTTGTCCTCCGGGGGGTTGATCCAGACCGCCTGCGGTAGCGAGGGGACCTTGGGCGGGCCGTTCACGAATCGTTCGGGGTGGGCCGCGTAGGCGGCATCGAGGACGCGCTGACGTTCCGCCAAGGCCTTCTCCGAGTGCCCGTAGTGCACCTCTGCCGGCGTCAGCATGACGAGGCCCGAGTGGTGATGCTCGTGGTTGTACCAATCGAAGGTGCGCCGACAGAAGCTGTGGGCGTCTTCGTAGCTTCCGAAACGGTCTGGGTAGTCGGGCCGCGACTTGACCGTGTGGAAGTTCGATTCGGAAAAGGGATTGTCGTTGCTGACCCGCGGCCGCGAATACGAGCGTTTGATACCGAGGTCGATCATCATCTGCTTGAGCGTCTTGCTCGTCGGCGCCGAGCCACGGTCGGCATGCACGGTGATCTCGTCGGGCTCGACGCCTTGCTTGTGGAGGCTTTGCTCGAGCAGCTCGGCGGCGAGCTCGCCCGATTCGCGATGCGCCAGCATCCAGCCCACCGCGTAGCGGCTGTAGATGTCGAGCAGCACGTAGAGATAGTAGTAGGTCCACTTCTGCGCGGCGCGGAGCTTGGTGATGTCCCACGTCCACACTTGGTTCGGACCGGTCGCCAAGAGCTCGGGACGCTGATAGCGCGGATGGACAAGCTGATTTCTGCGCTCACGGACCTCGCCGCGGGCGCTCAGAATCCGGTACATCGTGCGGGCCGAGCAGTGGTAGATGCCTTCTTGCAGAAGCGAGGCGACGATCTGCGCCGGCGCGTGGTCCACGAAGCGCTCCGAGTGCAGCACCTCGATCAGCTTCCTGCTGCTCGCTTGGACCGAGCGCGCGAGGCGGCGGTGGCCGTCTCCTTTCGCGCGCGCCGTCGCGCCGGACGACTGCGGCGGTAGTAGCTCGGTCGTGGCACGCCGAGCGCCGTGCACGCCCGAGTGACGCCGACCACCTCGCCGAGCTCGCGCACCAAGACGGTCATTCGTTCTTGTCCGGGTCGGGGTCGGTGATCTTCGGAAGATCCACGCCCAAGATCTCGGCAAGCTTTTTTTGGGCGTCGATGATCGCGTTCGCCTTGTACAGCTCCCGCTCGAGCCGCGCCTTTTCACGCGCGAGCTTCTCGATTTGAACCTGCTCGGCGCTCTTGCCCTTGGGGCCGCGCTTCTTGTCGAGCGCCTTGAGCGCGCCCTCGTCGCGCTGCTTACGCCACGCGCTCAGGTGCGAGCTGTACAGGCCCTCGCGCCTGAGAATGGCGCCGCTTCGGTGCGGATTCCGATCGACCTCTTCGAGGATCTTCAACTTGTACGACGCGCTGAAACGCCGACGTCTTGGCCTTTTCCACGACCTGAGGATCCGCGACTTCCCGTCGAAGATCACGTACTCTCTCGGCCGTCGTCGGGACGGCCGCTCCCATCTCTGCCTGCTGCACCATGACTCCATGCTCCCACGCCCCGATTCATTAATCTTCAGCTCTAGGAGTGTCTCACCCGACATTGGCACGGGGGGGATGCGCAAGGAGGAAAAGGATGACCCGTTACTGGATTACTGTCGTTACCCTATCCGTTGCGTCGATTACCGCTTGTACACCTGCGGCGAAAGAACCGGCGGCCGAAAAACCCGCGGCCGAGGCCACGATTCCCGAGAACCTCGATCTCGTGATCTTGAACGGTCGGGTCATGGACCCGGAGACCGAGCTCGATGCCGTGCGCAACGTGGGAATCAAGGACGGAAAGATCGTCGTCGTCACCGCGCAAACGATCGAGGGCGCCGAAACCATCGATGCCAGTGGTCACGTCGTAGCCCCGGGCTTTATCGAGGGGCACCAGCACGCAACAGATCAGTTTAGTCGCAAGGTTAATTTGCGTGATGGCTTGACCACCCAGATGGATTTCGAAGCAGGCGCCGGCGATATCGCTAAATGGTATGCAGAGGCCGAGGGTAAAACCCAGAGCAACTACGGCATGGTCGTGCTCACAACTTTTGCCCGTCTATCGGTGCTGGACAGTCCTGAAATAGCGGCGAGTGGTAATGACATGGGCGGCCTGTTCTCTCATGTGGTGGGTGCCGCCGCCGCAAAGGCTAAGAAAGAAGGACGCAAGCCAGGCTGGTCTGCAACCTTGCCCAATAAAGAGCAGATGACTGAGATCATGCGCTTGGTCGACGAAGGCCTTCGCCAAGGTGCCTTGGGCGTGGGCATTCCAGTCGGCTATATGACCACGGGTGTGACCCAGTACGAGTTGTACAAATACCAAGAGTTGGCATCAAAATACGGTCGTGTTTCGAATGCGCATGTACGCTTTGCGGGTGTCAGACCGCCCACCGAGGGGCAATTGGGTGTTCAGGAAATGCTGGCCAATGCCATGGTTTTGGATGCACCTTTCATGGCTTCCCACCTGAACAGCAACATGGACTGGGAGTACACAATCCCGCTCATCAACGACGCAAGAGAAAAGCGAGGGGCCAAGGTGTGGGGTGAGGTTTACCCTTACGCAGCCGGCGCTACCATTGCTTCTACCGATATTCTTACAGAGTCAAGTATGGCTCAAATGAATATCACCTATTCGAATGTGGCGAACCTTGATGGCACCCGTTGGGATAAAGCGATGTATGAGGACGTTCGCAAGAATGATCCAGCCAGATCGATTCTGATTTACAACAACCCTCCTGAAGACATCGCTAAATGGATGGCTCAGCCAGGAGTGGTCGTCGTGTCTGACGGTATGGCCATCCAGGATGAAAACCTCAACTATTACCCTTGGGATTCACCTTATGAAGGCAAGTCAGTCCACCCGCGCAGCGCAGGTACCCGCGCCAAAGTACTGCGTATGGTGCGTGAAGATAAGAATATGCCTTTGATGGAAGCCATCTCCAAGATGAGCTACCTGCACGCCAAGTATTTTGACGAGCTAGGTGGCATCCCGCAGTTCCGGACCAAGGGACGCGTGCAGGTGGGTGCTGATGCTGACATCGTCGTCTTCAACCCGGACACGGTCACTGACAACAGCACTTACGAGCCAGGCAAGGGCGCGCTGCCCTCTACCGGTATTCCCTACGTGTTGGTGAACGGGGTCGTGGTGGTGAAAGATTCCGTGGTGCAAAAAGTCTTTCCAGGTAAACCAATTCGCTTTCCGGTATTAGAAACAGGTCGCCTGGACCAGATATCCATTGAGCCCAGGGAGTTTGATCCTAACCAGTGAGTGTAGCCCGTCAGCAGAACTCCGACGTTCCGAACGGCATCGAAGTCGGTCTCAGGGTCCATGACGCGCCCATTCAAGATCACGACATCGAGGTCGTCCGCGTAGTCAGGCTCGGCCTGGTCCTTGGCGGGCGTGCATGAGGAGATTGTCCCCATGCAGAGCATGGTCAGGGCGATCCATGGATTAGTCATCCGTTTCCTCCTTCTATCTTGGTCGCAGGGTTTTGAGGCCGTCTAAGTTCCCTCGGCCTCGGAATAGGCGGCCCGGATCAAGGCGTAATCATCATCGCGAAGTGTACTCAGCAGCTCGCTGACATCCTCTTCCGTGACACCTAGATCCTTCAGCAGCATCCCGCCCCGGGCCAGCGTGCTCTCGATGTAGCCCGTACCCGCGTGCTTGATCCCCTTGGCGATCAGCTCGTCCTGGTCGGCGAGCGTGCGCACGCGCACGTAGACGTCCAGCTGCGAGTAAAGCTGATGCAGGGTGCCGGCGAGTCCCTTGGCGGCCTCCGTCTCACGGGAGCTCACGAACACGGCGGCGGCCCGGCCGAGCCCGGCAGCCTCCTGCGTGCTCGGGTCGTACATGTCGCCGAAGTAGACCTGGCGCCCAACGCGCTTGGCCTGCTGCACGACGGCGATGTCCCGCTCCACGGCGACGTGTGGCACGTTCGCCCGCTCTAGCATCAGGTCGATGAGCTGCCCCACCTCATCGTAGCCGACGATGACCACATGCCGGTCCAGGCCAGCGGAGAGGTCCGCGTCCGCCCGCGCGAGCGTCGGCCCCCCGAGGCGGTCCGCCACGGCGGCGCCTGCTTTGACCATCAGAGGGGTGGCGATCATGCTCACCGCGACCACCAGCATGGCGAAGGTGTGCCCATCGGTGCTCAGCAGTCCGCTCACGGCCGCCGCTCCCAGGAGCACGAACGCGAATTCGCCGACCTGGGAAAGGTAGAAGCCAGTACGGATCGCGGCGGGGCGGCTGATGCCGAAGGCGAGAGCGAGCCCGATGAGTACCGCACCCTTCAGAACCAACACGACAGGCACGTGGACGAGCAGAACGTTCCAGTCACTCAGCAGCGCGCCTACGTCAATGGACATGCCGACTGCGATGAAGAACAGGCCCATCAGCGTGTCCTTGAACGGCGTGACGGTCGCTTCGATCTGGTAGCGGAGGTCCGAGGCAGAGAGCAGCATCCCCAGGAGGAAAGCGCCTAGGGTCATGGAGACGCCGACTTGCTCCACGGACCACGCCGCGAAAAGTACGGTCAGAAATAGGAGCAGACTGAAGGCGTCCATCTGCCGCCGGCTCGCGCAATGGCCGAGCGCGACCGGCAGCAGCCAACGCCCGACGACGAAAATGCCGGCGATCACGCCGATTAGCATGGCCAGCGTCTGCGAAAAGGGTACCGCCGCCCCCTGATTCGTGGTGTGGGCGAGAATCGGAACCAAGGCGATGGCGGGCACGATCCACATGTCCTGCGCCATCAGCACGGCGAAGGTCGTCCGCCCGTGCTCGGTCGCCAGCTCGCCGCGCTCCCCCAGTGTTCCCATGACGATGGCCGTCGACGACATGGCAAAGGCGAAGCCGATGATGGTCGCGACCTCCCAGGATGCCTCCAGAGCCAAGATCAGATACGCGGCCAGGACAACCGCAGTCAGCAGCATCTGGGCCGAGCCCAATCCGAAGATCAGGCGGCGCATCGACCACACCTTTTCGGGACGCATCTCGAGGCCTACGGTGAACATGAACAGCACTACGCCGAGCTCAGCGATGCTTTGCAGCTCATCGACCGCGTGGATGGGAACGGGGCCCGGCGTGTACGGTCCGATGAGAACGCCTGCAACGATGAAGCCTAGGATCGCCCCGAAGCCGAGTCGGACGAATAGGATCACGCAGACCGCGGTCGCGGCAAGAATGACGACGATGGCGAGAAGGATTGCCGAGACGTCCATGGTCACTGCGTGCGGGCGGAGGCGCTCGAGGCTTCACCACTCGTTGCCGCGGTCAAACGTCGTGCTGGTAAGAACGTAGTGCAGGACGGAGTGATGCAACACGTGGCCGGGGCCGATTGAGGAGATTTGCATATCGAAAGGCGCGCGATTCCGAGCCCACCCGCCCTTCTGCTCGTCGAGCCAATCGCGAGCGAGATTCCGGCGTGTCCTGGACAATCGAACATTGAATTTCCCGTTTTCCGCCTACGAACTGCTGGCCGCAGGCCAGTGAACGCTGGACCCGCTTTACTCGATCGACCCAGGAGCATAGAGTCGGCCGTTGTCATGCGACGTCCGATGTCTGCCAACTTCGACGACCCCAAGAGCCCGGCCTTCGTGGCCTGCCGAAGCGACCTTGCTTCGTACAAAGTGTTGGCCGAGCCGATGTTTCCCGTGGTCGAGGAGTC
>CAWFPD010000011.1:0-115702 GCA_963817725.1 uncultured delta proteobacterium | reverse complement strand
CGCGGTGCTCGAGACGGCGGCGGTTTGGGAAGGCTAGTCCAACGACGCTCGGCCTGGTAAGTCGATGTGATATGGAGCTCTTTCACCTCGTCGTGCTCGTGGCGGCGGCGCTGTGCGCGCTGGTCGCGGGCTTGTTGTTCACGTTCGCCGTCGTTGCGATGCCGGGGTTGGCAAAGCTCAGCGACCGGGAGTTCATCCGTGCGTTTCAGGTCATGGATGGTGTGATTCAGGACCGGCAACCGCTGTTCGTGGTGGTTTGGGTTGGTTCCGTGGTGGCACTCGTCGTGGCGCTTGTGATGGGTTTCCAGCAGGACGATGGCTTCACGCGTGGGCTGCTCATCGCCGCGGCCGCGCTCTACCTCTTTGGCGTGCAGCTGCCGACGGCCCGCGTCCACCTTCCGCTCAATAACGAGATCCAAAGCGTGGAGGTCGAGAGCATTGGGGAGGCCGAGCGAAAGGAGGCTCGGCGGCGCTTTGAGGCGCGGTGGAATCGCTCGAACCAAGTCCGAACCGCGATTGCGATTGTGACGATGCTGCTGCTGCTCGTCGTGCTGATGAGGCTGCCCGCCACTTGAGACGCGACGGGGGACAACTGAGGTTCAAGGGGCGCTTCGTCTTGAGAAAGGCGGCGGAGGGGCATGGGTTCTAGGTGTTTGTCTTCGTTTTCTCGAGTTTCTGAGCAACTTCGGGCGGCAGCGGCCGAGGACTGGGTGTGAGGACGGTTTCCACCTGCCCACGGTCGATCTTTGATATTAAATTTGGTATAGGGTGAATTGGCTATGTGGCGGGTTGTCGAGGCGGCTGGCGTCGGAAGGCAACTCGGGCGCGCACCGAAGCAGGTGCAGGAGAAGTATGAGTTTTGGAGAAGCGTGGCGGAGCTCGATGGGCCGAAGGGGCTTCGGCGGTTGCCGGGGTTCCGAGACCATGCTCTCAAGGGAGAATGGAGGGGGCGCGGTCGTCTGCCCTATCCCGTCGGTGGCGGGTCATCTACGCGGTTCGTCGGCGACGAGCTGACCGTGTTCGTGCTGGAGGTGAATCCTCATGACTACCGGAAGAAAGACTAAGGCGGCGCTCGAAGGGCGGTTCTTGCCGGCGAAGGCGAGGAAGCCACTGTCGGTGGGGCAGTCGGTGCGGATTGCACGTGAGCTCAATGAGCTGAGTCAAAATGAGCTTGCTGGGCTGACGGGGATTGCGCAGTCGACTATTTCGGCGATTGAGACGGACCGGGTGAAGCTCGGCGCCGAGCGGGCCAAGACGCTGGCGCGGGCGCTCCGGGTTCATCCGGCGGTCCTGTTGTTTCCGGGGTGGCGAACCGAGGACGAAACCGCGGCGTAGGGGGCTCTTGTGCCAATGGTCCGAACGAATACACTCACCCCATGACCAAGCTCCGGACTCTGATTCTCGTGCTCGTGCTCTGCGGTGTGGCGCCCACGGCCTCGGCCGACGACTTTTGGACGGATTCCATTCCCATTCCTGGGAACACGGCGCCGCTGTTCGGAGCTCTGACGTACGGGACGCCGGTGGTGGTGGCTCCGGCCGTGGTGGCTCCGGCGCGTGGCTCCGAGTTACTTCGCGCCGGCCTATGTCGCGCCCAGGTACGGGGCGCCGAGCTACGTCGTGCCTAGCTACGGGGCACCGGGTTACGTGACTCCGGCGCCAATCTACGGCGAGCCTTCGTGTGATGACTCCAGCGGCTTTGACGACTACACGGACCTTCTGCTGCTCGACCAGCTCGAGACGATGAACCAGACGTTGCGCGACATTGAAAGCCACATGCGCGAGGCGCTCCATCAAGAAGCCTGGGATCGGATGCTCGGGCGTTATCGGAACTGAGCGCGGCGAGTCCGCTACGATGGCCTCCGTCATGCAAGGTTCAGTCGATCCGAAGTCCGTTGCGGCGAGTTGGCGGAGGCGCGGGTTTTCTTGTGAGCTCTGGGTCGACCCGCCCGGTCAGGTCTGGGCGGACTACGTGCACGAGGTCGACGAGCTGGTGATGGTCGTCGGCGGCGAGGTCGAATTCGAAATCGACGGCGTGACGCACCGGCCCGAGGTGGGCGAGGAGCTGCTCATTGTCGCGAGGGCGCGGCATACGGTTCGCAATGTGGGCGGAACCGAGTCGCGCTGGCTTTACGGGTACGCGCGCTGATTGCGACGCGGCTGACGCAGGCGGAAGCGTGCAACTTCGGACGGCGGTGGCCGATGACGGGGTATGCGCGAGAGACCTCGAGCAATCCCGCTGCTGCTTCATCCCTTGACGGTATTCACCTGTTAGGTGTACACTTCTCGTGATTCGTCGGGTGGAATTCACCAGGCGAGCGGAGAAGCAGGTACGGAGGCTTCCCCGCATGTCCTCAGGAAGCTGAACACTTGGACGTACCTCGTGAACGAGATTGGTTTGGAAGAAGCGCGAAAGATGCCGGGGTTTCATGATGAGCCGTTCGTCGGACGACGGCGCGGAATGCGGAGCATTCGGTTGAGCCGGGCGTACCGGGCGATGTACCGCGTGGTGCGAGAAGGGACGCTGGCTGGTTTCCATCGAGGAAGTGAGCAAACATGGCTACTAAGCGAAGGAAGAAGAGGCGCCCTACTCCGTCGGAAGGTCGAATCGACGCGATGGAGTTTTTCGAGAGCCTCTACGGCCCGATGACCCTCGGCGGCATGCTTTGGAGCCTTCGCATGTGCGACGAGGTCAGCCAGGCCGAGTTTGCGCGGCGGCTCGGCGTGAGCCGCTCGCATCTGTGCGATGTCGAGAAAGGGCGAAAGGTCGTGAGCCCGGAGCGCGCGGCCGCTTGGGCGAAGGTCCTCGGGTTTCCGGAGACCGTGTTCGTGAAGCTGGCGCTTCAGGAGCAGTTGGATCGCGCGGGTGTGCAGATGAACGTGCAGGTGGAAGCGGCGTAGGGTTCGCTACCATCGTGAGGCTGATGAGGCCCGCAGTGGTGAAGTCGTTCGAGAGCTAGTCCGCTTCGTCGTTGGCAACCGCTCGCAGTAGTGGCCGATGAACGGGTGTGAGCAAGTCATCTGGACCAGCAGCCCGCGCCACAGGGGATACAGGCCGCAAAACCCAATTTGGATCGACTAGCTCATTAGTCATTGACTGACTAGCTCACTAGTCTATCATGAGGTCGAAGGACATTATTAAGCAGGTCCGGCGGCTGGGTGGCCGCGTCATCGCCAGAGCCGGCAAAGGCTCACACACCAAGGTGGCCTGCCGATGTGGCACCTACAAAACAACCGTTCCGAAGAGCGACAACGTGCATCCCAAGACCTGCAAGAGCATCGAAATCGCGCTCGAGCCGTGCCTCGGTGAAGGCTGGCTCCAAGGAGATGGGTGATGGCTGACGAGCTACTGCCTGGCAAGGGGAGGTACACGGCGGTCTATTCTCGCGAGCCCGATGGGGCTTGGATTGTGTACATCCGTGGGCATCGGCATGAGATTCATACGTTTGCACGGTCGCTGCGGCGGGCGCGGGAGAACATCCGGGATGCGCTGTCGCTTTGGTACGACGACGCGGAGACGGCGACGATTGTCGACCGGGTGGAGCTCGAGGCGGAGCTCGGGGAAGAGGTCGCGGAGACCGAGGAGCTGGCGCGGCTTCATTCCGAGCTTTCGCAAAAGCTTGCGGAAAGACGGCGACGGACCGTCCGGCTGCTTCAGGAACACGGCATGGGGACGCGGGACATTGCGGAGCTGCTTGCGCTGTCTCAGCAGCGGGTGAGTCAGATTGCGCGGGGGACGTGACGATTGACAGGCTGCGCGGCCTGTTGTTTTTGGCGTGTTTTGGCAACCCTTCGCGGCGGTGACCGATGAACATACGTGCCAACGGTGTTGCGGCGCGCGGGGTCTCGGTTGTTCTTTTTTAGCAATGAGGGAGAGGAGCCACCGCACGTGCACGTGGAGCGAGGCGGCGGTGTGGTGAAGGTTTGGTTGAGCCCGGTGTCGGTGGCATACTACCGAGGCATGACGTTCATGGAGCTGCGTCGCTCCATGCGGCTCGTGGAAGAGCATCGGGACTACTTGCTGGAGCGATGGAATGACTACTTTGGCTCCTGAAAATCCGCTCGCGAAGTCGGTCGAGTTTGCGGGCGGAGTAATGCGCGTCGCGCTCGAGGATGGACGGAGGCTCGAGGTTCCCATCGAATGGTTTCCGCGGCTGCGGGACGCGACGCCGGCAGAGCGACAGGACTTGCGCCTCATCGGCGGAGGCGTCGGGATTCACTGGCCGCAGCTCGATGAAGACCTTTCGGTGCGCGGGTTGCTGTATCCGCATCCCGAGGATGCGCAGCGGGTGGGCTGAACGCGGGGTTTTTGGCAGGCCGTACGGCCTGTTGTTTTTTGCTTATTTGCACAACCTCTGACGGCACTGGCCGACGACTGCGTCGCAAGACCCATCCGAACAAAGCCAGCGCGAAGAGCCACGCCATGCCGCCGGACCCGCTCCTTCCGACCGAGCATCCCGAGGCGCCCCCCTCCCCCATCGGTGAGGAATCGGGCGGTGCGGGCGAGCGCCCACTTGCGGCGATGTCGAAGAGGAGGATGCCTCGGCCTTCTCCCTCCACGTCCCCGTCGATGGAAAGTTGGAAAGCGAAGTGTGTGCCGTCGGGATTCACCGTCGGATTCGACGCGTACCATCCGTCCCGATAGCGGTTGAAGTGCGTGAGCCGATCCCATGCTTGGGAGCCGTCGAGGGGCAGGAGCCAAATGTCCAAGCGGGCCGGGGTAAAGGGCGTTGTCGAGATCGCGCTCCACGAGGACCCACGCGCCGTTCGGGGCCACGCCTTCCGCCTCTTCATAGAGGGGGCTCTGCGAGTAGCTCGTCACCACCCCGGTCGAGAGGTCGACGCCCATGACCTCGCCGCCCGCGTACGCATACGCGGTGAAGATCAGCTCGTCGGTGCCCGGGCGGAAGTCCTGCACTTCGAGGACTGCCGCCGGTGAGACCTGCGTGCGCTCGATCACGAGCTGAACGTCGTCGACAAAGACCCCTTCATCTCCGTACCGGATTTCGCCGGTCCAGATCTCCGAGATGCCGTTGAGGACCCTGTTGACCAGATTCGGATCGGTGTAGTCGATGTCCGAGCGGTTCCATGCAATGCGGGACGACAGAGGCGACGTGGCGATTCCCTCCCAGCACGGAATGCCGAGCGGTTGCGGTGCGCTGTCGAATGGAGCGCGCAGGACGGACATGACGCCGGTAAAGCGACCTGCTTCGGGATGGGCGTCATCCGGTCGCGGCCCGGAGGTGGGGCCGCAGAGCAGAAGATCCCCGGTAGGCAGATACCGGGCTCGTGTGAAGCCCATGTGCTCGAAGCCGCCCGTCAGATTGCGTGTTTCTGCCGTCGCGACGTCGAGCTCGAGGACGTCGCCGAAAGGCGCCTTGTCGATGAAGACGAGCCGCTCGCCATCGGGCGACCAGTCAGGACGAGAGCCAAAGTCGGTCAAGACGCGGATGTACGCCGGCAAGTCATCGAGGGGAGACCCATCGAGCGTTCCGAGCTCGGGATCGCCTGTCGTCTGACCGAGCGCAGGCGCAGCGACGAAGAGGAGCGGGACGAGCCCGAGAACCATCAAGGGCGGCAGCCAGGTTCTAAGCACGGCGCCATGGTACGAGCGAACTTCGGCAGGGGGCAAGCCCCGGTCCACTAGGCCGCGCCGCTCGTCTGAATTCCCCGCTTGCGATCCTCTTCGGAGAAGCCGGGCATCTGCTTGACGGCCTCCTCTCCGATTCGGTCGCGGTGTTGCGGCTTGTCGCAGAGGTAGGCATGCATCTCCATGGCAAACCCTGCATCGAGATCATCGACGATCCGCTGCTTCCATGGGCGCCGCATCACTTGGACCGACATCCGTCGCGTCGTCCGTTTCTTCGACACGAGTCGCTTCGCGATCTCCTGTGCCCGGTCCATGAGCTTGGCTCGCGGGACGACTTCGTTGACCAGACCGTACTGCAGCGCTTTCTGGGCATCGATCGGCTCGCACATCCACATCGCGTAAGTCGCTCGCTTGACACCCATCAGCTCGATGAATGCGCTATGGATGCCGTCGCCCGGCACCAGGCCGAGATCGAAGTGGGGATCGATCAGTACCGTGTTGTCGGCGCAGATCGTCAGGTCGCACATCAGCGCGAGCTCGGTGTGGGCGCCCGGTCCGGGAATGACCCCGATCGTCGGGATCTCGATGTCGTGAATCAAGCTGATGAGCATCTGGCGCCCATCGAAATACATGTGCTCGTAGCTGTAGTAGGGGCGGTCGTCCTCCTCTTTGGAAAAGCTCGAGTCGTCGATGTTCGCGATCCAGGTGTCTCCCTTCGTGGTGAGGATCATCACCTCGTTTTCGGGATCGGAGCCGACGGTTCGAAAGGCCTGCCAGATGGCCCGGTGGAGCTCGAAGTTCCACTGCACATCGGAGCCGAGCGTGTGCATGCGCAGGGTGATGATCCCGTCGCGCCGCTCCATGTCGAAATGCTCCTTGAACAGCTCGCGGTACTCCTCGAATTTCGGGGTGGGCACGTAGTTGGTGAGAGACATGGCGTTCCTCCTTTTAAAGGCTTGGATGCGGTCATCGTAGGGCGGCCGAGATGGCTAGGTAATGTCCATTGATGAGCATGGGATGGACAATTGTTGACCACCTGTGGCACAAGGGTTGGGTGATGAATTTGGACGAGCTCCGGGCGTTCGTTGCGGTGGGCGAAACCGGATCGATCGTCGCTGCGGCTCGTTCGTTGAATTTCGCGCGGGCCACCTTGAGACGAAGGCTCGACGAACTCGAAGCTCGGGCCGGCGTGCCGCTGCTCTACCGAAACGCGCAGGGCGTGACGCTGACCGAAGCCGGGGCGGTGTTGGCGGCTCGGGGCCGCCGGATCTTGCAGGAAGCCAACGCACTGCTGAGCTCAGTTCGAGAGGTGGGCGCAGAGCCCGCCGGCGAGCTTCGTTTCGTCCTGCCGATTGGACTGCCGCCGGAGGGTGTAACGGCGCTGTTTGCCGCATTGCAGTTGAAGTATCCGAAGCTCTCCCTTCGGGTTCACTACGCGGACGATCCACTGCGGGGTCTGCTCGAAGACGTCGACGTGGCCTTGCACTTCGGCCTTGGAAAGCCTGCAGGGTCCTGGGTGTCGTACGAGATCCTGCGGGTGCGCGAGTGTCTGCTCGCAAGTCCCGAATATCTCCGTCGCCGAGGCACCCCGATGGCGCCTGAGGAATTGATGCACCATGACCTGCTTGCGTGGGACTCGCCCGATGGCGACCCGACTCTTTGGCCTACACGGCGCGGCGACATCCTGCGCGTATCACCCCGGATGGTCAGCTCCGACATCCACATGCTGCGTGGGTGCGCAGCGAACGGGATGGGCATCGCGTTCCTGCCAGATCCCGGACCGTCGTCCGCGGCTCCTCCGCCCGATGGTTTGGTACACGTGCTCGGCGACGAGGTGGGACGGGAGCGCTCGCTGACGGCGGTGGTCCCGGCCGTGCTCTCGGAGATCCCGAGGATTCGGGCCGTGCTGGGCGAGATCCGCGCGTTCGTGCGGGCGATGTCGAGTGATTTGTCCCGAACGACGAATTAACCCCTGCTGAATAATTCGTGCCCCCCAGTTCGTCTCAGGGGGGTCATGAAACACACACACACAACGAACACAATCGGCTACACGACCCATTGGGCTCGCGTGGTTGTGCCCTTGATGCTCTTGGCGGCGTTCGTCTTGGGCGCCACTCCTGAAAGGGCGCGCGCCGACAAAGTCGTCATCATCAACCAACCCGACGACTACTTCGTCCTCGACCCGATTGCCGAGAGGCATGGGAGGCGCGTCATCGTCGAGGAGCCTGAGCCCTCATGGGTGGTCGTCGGAACCGCCCCTCCCCCGCTTCGCTTCGAGGTGCGCCCGCCGCGGCCCTTCGCCGGAGCCGTCTGGGTGAGTGGATACTGGTGGTGGAGTGGAGTCCGTTACGTGTGGATCGGCGGACGCTACATCCGGCCGCTCGCGGGCTACCGCTTCGTTGGACCGCGTTGGGTGTTTTCAGGCGGGTATTACTACCATGTGCGCGGATATTATCGTCCGGTTGGGGCCACCGTGCGGCATGCGCCGTACCGCCATTATCGGCAGGTGGGATACTACGGGCACCACCACCCGCAGGGATATCGGTACACGACGCGCCGTAGCTACCCGCAGGCGCACGGCGGCCATTACGGTGCGCACGACGACAAGCCTCGCGGACATGGAAAAGGTCATTACCGTACGCATGACGACAAGCCTCGCGAACACGGAAAAGGGTACCATCGCGATCGCGACGGGCATGACGGACGTGGACATGGCTCCTATCGCGGCCACGATGCGCGCCGCGTCGCACCGGTACCGCCTCGAACCAACCCGAGCCGTGGCGCACGAGCGACACCACAACGCACTCGGCCGAGTCCGCGCGCTTCATCGGGCCCGCGGCCGGCTAGGCCTTCGCGTGTAGCGCCGGTGGCTCGTCGGCAGGGCTCTCGGTCCGCGGGGGTTGCAGCGAGAGGCAATCCGCGCCGCGGCTCAGGCGCTGTCCGAACCAGGCAATGAGCCCGCTCAGGCTTCGAGAATCTGCTTGATGTTCTGCATCGAGCTCTCGAGGTTTCGCTCGTTTCGCTTTGCGACCAGATGCTCGGCGAGCTTGCCGAGAACCGGAACCGGAATGGTGTACTCGACCTTCATGGTGAGCTTGGTGCCGTCGCCTTCGGGCTGCAGGTCCGCAGCCCAGGTGCTCGACACCCCGCCCTGGCTTTCGGTGACCGTCCGGCGGTTGGGCACGTGTTCGATGGTCGTGCTCTGTCCTTTGAGCGGGACGCCCACCATCTTGAACGTCCAGTGAAAATGCCGGCCGACTCCGGGTGGGCCTTCCACCTCGTGAACCTCCATCATGTCGATCATCCACTCTGGGTCGTTGCGCGGGTCGTCGATGTACTCGAATACCTTCTGCACCGGTGCGTTGATGATGATGCTCTTCTCGATGGTTTCCATGGCTTGCCTCCGTTGGATTCGACGATGTCACCATGGCGGACTGCGGGAATCCATACGTAATTTTTCCGGGCTTTCGGTTCGCGATGCTCCGTCGTCGATGGTACCGTCGCTCTTCATCTCGCTATGGGCGCGTCGGACAAGCTCGCAGGACTACCTTCGCTTGGCTGGGTGAAGACGCCGTCGCCGGTGACCTCGCTTCCGGACCTCGGGAAGCACCTGCGCCTCGGGGCGCTGAGCGTGAAGCGGGACGATCAGCTCGACGCGCTCCATGGCGGCAACAAGGCGCGCAAGCTCGACGTGCTGCTGGCGACGCCGCCCTTCAAGGACGCGCCGGCTTGGGCATCGCTTGGCGCTATCGGCTCGGGGCACTTGGCGGCCTGTACGGCGGCGGCGCATGCGCTCGGGCGCAGGGTGGACGCACATGTCTTTTTCGAGCCGCTCTCGAACGGCGTGCTCGAGAACCTCGCGTTCGTCGCCTCCGGCCCGACGAGGCTGCACTACTACGGCTCGCGCATGGAGCTGTGGCTGAGGCGCCGCGCGCTGCTCACCTCGACGCGCATCGATGGCATGCCGGTGATACCCGCCGGCGGCACGCTGCCTCCGAGCGTGGCGGGCGTGGCGCGAGCGGGCTTCGAGCTCGCGGAACAGATTCGCCGGGGCCTGCTGGAGGCGCCGGACGTCGTGTACTGCGCGCTCGGCACCGGCGGGACGGTGGCGGGTCTCGCCTTGGGGCTGGGGCTCGCCGGCGTGAAGACGGAGGTGCGCGCCGTGGCGGCGGTGGAGCGCTGGATCACCTCCGCGCGGACGGTTCGCTTGCAAATCGCCGCGGCGGCCCGGTGGCTGAGCGACCAGGGTGTGCCTGCGAAGGCGGAGCAGGCGGTGCCGGTGCACGTGGTTCGCAATCAGCTCGGCGCGGGCTACGGCATTCCCACCGCGCAGTCGCTCGCGGCGGTCGAGGTGCTTCGGCAGGAGGGCGTGCCCATCGAGACGGTGTACACGGGTAAGGCGTTCGCCGCGCTCTTGGCCGATGCGGCATCGGGACGGGCGCCACAGCGGGTGCTGTTCTGGAACACCGTGCGCCGGAGCCCGTTGCCGCACCTACCCGACTGGCGTGAGAAGCTGCCGGAACGGCTGAACGCGCGCATCGACCGCGCGGCCTCCCCGGTGCGCGTGGGACGACGCATGATCCTCGGCGGCGGGCTCGCGGCGCTCGGCGCGGTGGCGGTCGCGCGGGTCACGGGGTATCCGGCGCTGCCCGACTGGACGGGCACGGTGTTGGCGCGCTGGGAGGCGCAGGTGCTGGCCGCGGCGACGCCGGTATTGTCGGGTGTGTCCAGCGTCGATGGATTGGTGGTCGCAGCCAACGTCGACCGGTTCTTGGTGACGATGCCGCAAGCGATGCAGCAGGAGATTCACCAGCTGCTTATCCTCGTGGAGCAGGGAACGACGCCGCTGGGCCTCCGGCTCTCGCGTTTCACCAAGCTACCGCCGGACGCCAGGGAGGCCTTTTTGCTCTCCTTGAACGCACGCGGCGGGCTGATGGCCCAGGCCTTTCGGGGGCTCCGGGATCTGGTTCTCATGGGCGTGTACCAAGACGCCGCCGCGTGGCGTGGAATTGGCTACGCAGGGCCGTGGCCCAAGGAAGTGCTGGGGCCGGAGAACGACCACGCGAAGTACGAGCGCTTCCGGGCTCCGTCCGGCACGGCTCCGTCGGGCACGGCTCCAAAGAGCACAGGGGGGCCGACGTGATTTTCGACGCCTCCGCGTGCGCGCTGCCGCTCGAGCTGTCCACCGACCTGGTGGTGGTGGGCTCCGGCGCGGGAGGCATGGCGGCAGCGATGGCGGCGGCCGAGGCCGGCGTGCGCACCTTGGTGGTCGAGGGCGGCGAGTACCTGACCTCGAAGGACATGTCGCAGCGCGAGGAGCAGATGCTCCCGAAGCTGCTGCAAGTCGGCGGCAACCAGAGCTCGGCGGATCGTGCCGTGAAGATCCACCAAGGCCGCGGGGTCGGGGGATCCACGCTGCACAACCTCAACCTCATCAAGCGCATCCCGGAGACGATTCGCGCCGAGTGGACGCACACGCGGGGCCTCGAGCACCTGCCGGCCTCCCGCTGGACCGCGCTTTACGAGGAGCTCGAGGAGCTTCTCGGCGTCAATGCCGTCCCGCGCGAGCAGTGGAACCGGAACAACCTGCTGCTCGAGAAGGCTTGCAGCGAGCTCGGGTGGAAGGGCGGTGGGCTCTTGCACAACCGCTCCGGCTGCCTGAGCTCGGGTTTCTGCGAGATAGGGTGCCGCTACAACGCAAAGAACAACGCCTTCAAGGTGCTGCTGCCGCGGCTGCTGGCAGCCAGCGGCGAGGTGCTGACCAACTGCGTGGCGGTGCGGGTGGTGCACGAGGGTGGCGCGGCGCGGGGCGTCGAGGCCGTGGCCATCGATCCGGTGACGCGCCAGGTCCTCGGCGAGGTGAACATCACGGCCAAGCGGGTGTGTCTCTCGGCGTCGGCAACCGGGACCGCGGCGCTGCTTCTGCGCTCGGGGGTGCCGGATCCATCCGGGGAGACGGGGAACACGCTGCGCATCCACCCCGCGGTCATCGCGGCGGGCGACTTTGAAGAACCGGTGAAGGCCTGGGAAGGCATTCCCCAGAGCTACGAGTGCACGGAGTTTCTCGAGCTGGACAAACCCAACGGCCGCCGGACGTGGGTTCTGCCGGCCTTCGCGCACCCGGTGGGGACGGCCACGATGGTTCCGGGCCACGGCGCGATGCACCGGGCGCTGATGGAGCGGTACCCCCACCTCGGGGTGTTGACGGCGATGATCCACGACTTGACGCCGGGTAAGGTGCGGCCGAAGGGGAAGCTCGGCTTGTCCATCGAATACTGGCCCGACCAGGCTGACCGGGCGGAGCTCTCGCTCGGGATGTGGGCGTGCGCCGAGGCGCTGTTCGCGGCGGGGGCCCAACGGGTGCTGATTCCGCTCCGGGCGCCGAGGATCCTCGAGCCGGGCGACGACCTCGATTGGCTGAAGACCATGCCCATCGAGAAAGGCGAGCTCGACGTCGTGGCGGTGCACCCGATGTCTTCGGTTCCGATGGGGGACGATCCGCAGCGGGCGCCGGTGGGCAGCGACGGGAAGCACCACCACGTGGACAATCTCTGGGTCGCCGACGGGTCGCTCTTCCCGTCGTCGATTGGCGTGCCGCCGCAGCTGTCCATCTACGCCATGGGACTGCACGTGGGACGCTCGCTGGCCGCCTGATTCGGTTCGCTCTGCCCCGTTGCCGGTGGTATCGTCCGTCCTTAATGAGGACGCGCATGAGCACGCGCATCGAGACAGACCACCGGCGCACCGTCCTAGGCGCGCTCGCGACGATCGGCTGCGCCGTGCTGCTCGGTTTGACCGGCTGCGGTGACGACGCCACGGAAGGCTCGACCGACGAGCTTCAGGCCTTCTACGACACCCTGCGCGGGAAGGCCGGAGCCTTCGACTACGTCGAGGGCGAGTACCTCGACGACTACAGCGACGCCAACTTCTACGCCCTCGCCTTCTACGCCCGCGTCGGCGTCGACCTTGAGGACGCCGCCTACCTGCAACGCGCTGACGAGATTCACGACTACAACCTTTCGGTCCTGCAGCGGGCCAATAGCGACCCCGGGTGGTCCGCCGAACACCTCGAAGAGGTCCTCTATGCGGCGCTCGGCCTCATCGAGCACGCCGCGGCGACCGGAGAAACCGACGCCATCGCCACGGTCGACGCGTTCATCGACCTGAGCAATTTCTTGGTCGGGGTATACGACAACTACCTCGACGTCTCGCTCGGGGAGTATGCGGCCGACACCTACGGTCCCACCTCCATCACCGGGGGCTTGGCTCTGCTGAATCTGCAGTATGCCAAGTACCTGGACACGCCCCGCACCCAGGACCGTATCGACGCAGCCGTCGAGATCGTCCAGACCATCGACGAGCAGGCGTTCGACGGCCAGCGCTACCTCTTCCGGCCCGGGGAAGACAAGCTCTTTCTGTATCCCAACTCGATCATGATCCTCGTGCTCAATCGCCTCTACGAGCTGACCGGCGACCGTGCCTATCTCGAGCGCGCCGAGACGGCCTTCGAGGGCGTAGCGCCATTGCGGGACGCCGAGCACGGCTTCTATCGCTCGCCCTACAGCGCCGAGTACATGGGCGCGCAAACCGACGAGTACAGCACGCTGTCGAGCCAGAACTACTTCAACCTGGCCCTTCTCTTGCTCTACCAGAACACGGGAAAGGAGATCTATCTCCAGCGCGTCCGGGAAATCCTCACGTTCCTTCGCCTGAACCTCTACGACGACGAGCAGGGGCGCCTCCTTCATCATTGGATCGACGGCCACATCGCCCAACCCGGCGACCCCGAGTACTTCTGCTCCGGCTGCAACCTCCAGTTCCTCTATATCGTCTGGTACCTGAAGTCCGTGGTCGGCGCCTGAGCAGGGTCGCTGAGCAACTCCGGAGGGCACCGACCGATGAAGGGGCATGGGAATCCCTTCCGCTCCCGATGCCCTGCTGCTGCAGAAGTCCGACTCGCGTGATGACTAACTCATTAGTCATTGACTGACTATCTGACTAGTCTATCATGAGGTCGAAGGACATCATCAAGCGAATCCAACGCCTCGGCGGTCGCGTGGTCGCCAAATCCGGGAAGGGTTCGCACACGAAGATGGCCTGCCGATGTGGCACCTACAAAACAACCGTTCCGAAGAGCGACAACGTGCACCCGAAGACCTGCAAGAGCATTGAAATCGCGCTGGCGCCGTGCCTCGGCGAAGGGTGGCTGAGAGGAGGCGGGTGATGGCTGACGAGCTACTGCCTGGCAAGGAGAGGTATACGGCGGTCTATTCTCGAGAGCCTGACGGGGCGTGGATTGTGTACATCCGCGGGCATCGGCATGAGATTCATACGTTTGCACGGTCGTTGCGACGGGCGCGGGAGAACATCCGCGATGCGCTGTCGCTTTGGTATGACGACGCGGAGACGGCGACGATTGTCGACCGGGTGGAGCTCGAGGCGGAGCTTGGGGAAGAGGTCGCGGAGACCGAGGAGCTGGCGCGGCTTCATTCCGAGCTCTCACGGAAGCTTACGGAAAAGCGGCGACGGACCGTCCGGCTGCTTCAGGAAAGCGGCATGGGCACGCGGGACATTGCGGAGCTGCTTGCGCTATCCCAGCAACGGGTGAGCCAGATTGCGCGGGGGACGTGACGAGCGTGGTGGTCGCCGCGCGGCCGGTTGACAAGCGTCGGTGAGAAGCTCTTGCACTGGGTCTTCTTGGTGAGGGAGACCGGCTTGGAAGATGTGCGGAAGATTCCTGGGTTTTCACGACGGGGTGCTGGTCGGACGGAGGCGCGGGATGAGGAGCATTCGGTTGAGTCGCGGATATCGGGCGATGTACCGGCTTGTGGAGGAGGACGACGAAGAGGTCGTGTCCATCGAGGAAGTGAGTAAGCATGGCTACTAGGCGAAAACGCAAGAAGAAGCGCCCCGCTGCATCGGGGGCATCAATCGACGCGATGGAGCTCCTCGAGAGCCTCTACGGCCCGGTGACCCTCGGAGGCATGCTTTGGAGCCTCCGCATGTGTGATGAGATCAGCCAGGCGGAGCTCGCGAAGACGCTCGGCGTCAGTCGCTCGCATCGTTGCGACGTCGAGGTGGAGGCGGCGTAGTCCCTGGATGCGCAGCGGACAAGCTGAGTGCGTTTGCAACAGGCCGCGCGGCCTGTTGTTTTGGCCGTCTTTCCGCAATTTCGGATGGCGGCGGTCGATGAAGGAGTGTGCCACCTCGGAGGCCGGCTTCTCATGCCTTCTCGCAGCGGCTTTACTTTGGGTATGAAAACGGCAGTTTCCGTGCCGAATGAGGTGTTCGAGCGAGCAGAGCGGCTCGCGAAACGGCTGAAGGTTTCGCGCAGCGAGCTCTACAGTCGGGCGCTTCGGGAGTACTTGGCGCGTCACGCGCCGGACGAGGTCACCGAAGCGCTCAACGTATTGTGTGAGGAGCTCGACACGGGAACCGAGGAGCTCACGCGGGAGGCCGGCCGGCGGGTGCTCCAAGAGAGTGACTGGTGATTGCCCAGGGGGATGTTTGGTGGGTGGACTCAAGAGCACCGGCCGGGTCCGAGCCGGGGTTTCGCCGGCCGGTGGTAGTCGTGCAGGGAGACTCGTTCAACCGCAGTCGGATTGCGACGGTGGTGTGCGTGCGGTTGTAGATATCCGTGAGGTCTCGCAACCCAGTTGACATTCCGCGCCTCAACCCCACGAAACGCTTTGATGGCCACCGACGCCGACCCCCCACTCTTCCCGTTCGACAATAGCTATGCGCGGCTGCCCGAGCGCTTTTATGCACGGGTGACGCCGACGCCGGTGGCCGAGCCGCGGCTGGTTCGGGTCAACGAATCGTTGGCGCCTGAGCTCGGGCTCGACCCGGAACGGCTGGCGAGCGCGGAGGCGGTCGAGGTCTTTGCAGGCAATCGCGTACCCGAGGGCGCGGAGCCTCTTGCGATGGCGTATGCGGGGTTTCAGTTCGGTGCGTGGGTGCCGCAGCTTGGCGACGGGCGGGCGATTTTGCTTGGGGAGGTGGTCGGGCGCGATGGGGTGCGTCGGGACGTGCAGCTCAAGGGGTCGGGGCGCACACCGTTTTCGCGAGGCGGCGACGGGCGCGCGGCGCTTGGGCCGGTCTTGCGCGAGTACGTGGTCAGCGAGGCGATGGCGGCGCTCGGGATTCCGACCACGCGTGCGCTGGCCGCGGTGACGACGGGCGAGCGCATTCGACGCGAGACGTTTTTGCCCGGTGCGGTGCTGACGCGCGTCGCGCGGAGTCACGTTCGGGTGGGGACGTTTCAGTTCTTTGCGGGGCGGCGTGATGTCGAGGGCATCCGTATGCTCGCGGAGCACGTCATTGCGCGGCACTACCCGGAGGCTCGCGAGGCGGAAAACCCGGTGCTCGCCATGCTCGATGCGGTCGTGGCGCGGCAGGCCGAGCTCATCGCGCGCTGGCAGTGGTCGGCTTCATTCACGGCGTGATGAACACCGACAACACGTCCATTGCGGGGGAGACCATCGACTACGGGCCGTGCGCCTTCATGGACCCCTACCACCCCGACACCGTCTACAGCTCCATCGACCACATGGGGCGCTATGCCTACGGCAATCAACCGTCGATTGCGCTTTGGAACTTGCAGGGGCTGGCCAATGCGCTCTTGCCGGCCATCGCGGACGATCCCGAAGCGGCGGTCGAGCCGGCGACGGAGGTGCTCGGGTCGTTTCCGGATCGGTTTCGGCGGGCGTATCAGGCGGGGATGCGGGCGAAGCTCGGCTTGGCGCAGGCGCGCGACGGGGACGACGCGCTTGCAGACGAGCTGCTGCGGCGCATGGCGGAGGGGCGCGCGGATTTCACGCTCACGTTTCGGCGACTGAGCGAGCTTGGGGACGAACCGTCGGAGACGGATGAAGCGGTGCGCGAGCTGTTCGACGAGCCTGGGTCGTTCGACGAGTGGGCGGTGCAGTGGCGTGCCCGTCTTGCAAGCGAGGGGCGTTCTTTTGCGGAGCGGCGCGCGGCGATGCGTGCCGTGAATCCGGCGTTCATTCCGCGCAACCATCGGGTGGAAGAGGTGATTCAGGCGGCGGTGACGGATGGCGACTTGGGGCCGTTCGAGACGCTGCTACACGTGCTGGCGTCACCTTATGAAGACCGGCCGGAGTACGCGCGGTATGCGGCGCCCCCTCGGCCGGAGGAAGTGGTGCATCAGACGTTTTGCGGGACCTGAGCGATCGGAGTCGGATTGCGAGCGTGGATGGGTTCACCGCTGCCTGGGTTTCGTGGACTACCTGCGCACTAGCGGCATCAGCGCGAAGGCGACCTGTCCGCCGAGGCCGACGAGGCCGTGAGGTGTCGTGAGGTCGGCGGCGTAGTCGCTCATCGAGCGGGCGAAGAGGCCCAGCGGAGAGAACCATCTCCGCGAGCATCAGGAGCGCCGAATGCGATGGCGCCGATGGCGGCTCGCGGCGCAATGCGCGGGGGAACTCGGAAGCGTGTGACCACTTTGCCGCATGCCCACCACGAGATGGCGAGCATGATGGGGAGCTCGAGCAGGACCGCCCAGAGCTCGCCGAAGCGAGGCGCGAGGAAAAGCGTGCGCAATGTGCCGAGCGCGAACCCTGCGGCAAACACGATTCCGAAATAAGCAGCGGCGGAGCGAAGGACTGGGGTGTAGGTGCTCAAGGGGTGGAGGATAGCGCGCTGCGGCGTGTGCCGGTCGGTGTGGTCGGAATGCCTCGCGAGCGGGCGCGCATGGATTGCGCGGGCTGAAATGGATGCACCGCGGCATTTCGCGCTTCGATGCGATGTGGACGGGAGCAAAGCCGGCTTCGTAAGGTATTTCATCGGAGCGGCATGGCTCTTGCAACCTCGTTCAATCGGTCGCGAAGAGACGTGAAGGGAGGTTGCGATGCGGTACTCGATGGGTGTTGGATGCGCGTGGGTGCTGGTGGCCATCTCGATGGCTGGGTGCTCGAACGATGGCGAATCGGCGCAGACCGCGTGGTGTCCGGTTGCCGATCCCCCTACGGGGCTCTCGTGGGACCTCCAAGCGGCGTCGTTCCCGGAGTCTCTTACGGGAACGGTGGTGGGTGGCATCTATCGAACCGCCGACGGCGGCTGGACGTGGACGTCGCAGGAGGCTCCGTCTCAGGTCGAGAATTTCCAAGATGTGGCATTCGCCGATGTGAATACGGGAACCATCGTCGGACCTGGTGGAACGATCTTGAAGACCACGGACGGAGGGGACACCTGGACGGAACAGGACAGTGGCACGGAGGCGGCGCTCCACGGGGTGTCGTTTTTCGACTCGGACCAAGGGATGGCGGTCGGTGCCGAAGGGACGATTCTTCGCACGAGCGACGGTGGATCGACCTGGGTCGCGCAGGATAGCGGCACCGATGTGCTCCTTCGCGGTGTATGGATCACGGACCCAAGCTCCGCGACGGTGGTGGGCGACTCGGGAACCATCTTGCGAACGACGGACGGAGGGGAGAATTGGATGGCGCAAGAGAGCGGGACCGAGCTCGACCTTCACGCCGTGTCGTTTGCCAGCTCGACCACCGGCGTGGCGGTGGGGGCCGGGGTGACCATGCTCCGAACCACCGATGGCGGAGCCACCTGGGCCGTGCAAGACGTGGCAACGCGCGCACCGCTGTACGACGTTTGGTTTGCCGATGAAAGCGTCGGCACGGCTGTCGGCGCAGGAGCGACGATTTTGCGGACCACCGACGCGGGGGCGACGTGGTCTCCTGAAGAAACCGACGCGTATTACTTCTATTGGGAGACGGGGATGGAACCCGTCCAGTTGGGCGCGACGTTTCATGGCGTCTCGATGGCCGATGCAGACCACGGGGTTGCGGTCGGCGAGTTTGGTCACGTGGTTCGCCGCATGAGCGTGCAAGACAACTTCGGTGTATGCGATGCGTTCTGTGCCAAATACGACGAGTGCTATCCAAAAGAGATCGCACCCTGCGACATTTCTTGCCGATGCGAGCTTCGATACTCCAACGTCATCGACCCCGACTGTGAGAGTGCGGACGCGGATTTGCTCCGTTGTGTCTCTCGGTTGACCTGCGAACAGATCGACGCTCTTTTCGACCCGGACACCGAGGCTCCGTGCGCGGCGGAAATCGACCAGGTGAATGCGACATGCGGGTGAGAAGATCACCCTCGATCCGAGGGCAAGTGAGCGCGCTCCGGGTTTGGCTCGCTCCAGCGTGCCGAATCTCGTTTCGATTTTTGGCGCGCTGTAGCATTCTCCGAAGCATGGAAGCGACCGCAAAGGGTGTAGCCGTGCTGGTCTTGATATCGGTGCTGGCCCTAGGATGTGGTGAGGATGGCACGGGCTCGGGTGGTCGTGCGGGGGCCGGTGGAAATGGAGGCACGGGAGGCGTGCAACCGGTGCCGCAAAGCGTCGACCAAACGTGCCGCGACTGGTGTGCAAACGACCCCGAGGGGCCTTCTTGTCACGTGGGATCCTTCGAATCCATCAAGCTTTGCTACGAAGAATGTCTGCGAGCCTATCAGCTCCAAGAAGGAGAGCTCGAATGCGGCGATGCATGGATTGCCATCAAGGACTGCCAGCTAGAGCTCGACTGCGAGGATCCATTCGGGGATTGTGACTTCACGGTGGACGCGCTCTCCCTGTGTCAGCAGGTGGCGGTGCACCGAGACTACTGCGAGGCCAATTGCCCTGACCTCGACATCGAGGCGTGCGCGCAGGACCCCTCGGAGTGTCAGGCGATTGTGTACTGCGAATCGACGTGTCCGAGCCTTGCACTGGAGACGTGCCTGCAAGACACGTCGGAGTGCATTCGAATCGGGAACAACCGCTACTATTGTGAATCGAACTGTCCGAGCCTGAACATCACGGCCTGTGAGCGAGACCCGAGTGAGTGTCAGCAGTTGGTGAGCAATCGGGCGTACTGCCAAAGCAACTGCTCTTTTTTGGCTCTCAGCGCCTGTGAGCAGGACACCTCGGAGTGCGACCAGTACGTCGCCGCGAGCAGCTACTGCGACGTCAATTGCCCTCTCCAACCGCGCGAGGAGTGCATCAGTCAGTACCTCTCCACGGAATCCTGCGACAACTCGGGATCCAATGGCACTTACGGCTTTACCTGCACGCTTTCCGGTTTGCCGATTCCCATGCCGGTGACCATCCGAATCGATGCAGAGGACCCTGGGTTCGTGAAGGGCCAAGCATCGAGCCTGACAACCTTGCTCCACTACGAGGTCGCCCCGGCTGTCGTCAATCTTTTCCCTGATCTGGCGCCTGACTCGATGTTCGATTTGGTGGAAGCCACCGTCACGGTCAGCGGGGGGACGCCGACCGAAATCGCGCACACGGCGCCTGGGCTGCCGTTTGCACCCCGCGGAGCGTTCGACTCCGACGAGATCACGACGGTGATGACGGCGGGCGTGAGTGCGACCGAGCTCGGCTTATCGATCACCGCGGCGCGATTCGTGATAAGCGGGCTCCCCGAAAGCCTCGTCGTGGGCGGTGAGATCGAGCTCGCTGCGGGCCAGGGCGATTGCGACCCACTGTCGGCCGTGTCCGGTCCGCTCACGTTTTCGGTTCAGTAAGCGCGAAACATCGTCTCCGTCTGGGGCAATTCGGTATGCTGCGCGCATGACTCCACCAACCCAAGAGACACGTAACCTACTGCTCGTGCTGGCGCTCGTTGCGGCGTTTGAAATCTTTCGACCGGCCCCCGCCATGACGCAGCCTTCCATGACCAGCCTGATGCGCGATGTCATCTCGGAGCTCCGCGGCATCAGGCAGGAGCTCTCGGGGATTGAGCGCAAGATGAAGTGACGGCGCACAGGCCGCCCCGTAAAGTGCCTTCGGCACCACGGGGCAACCGCGGCCTGTTGTTCTCAGTGCGACACCATGCTTTTTGGGACGTAGTTTTCGCGTAGATACGCGACCCTGAAGCCGGCCCTTTCGATGTTGCGGTAGGAATGCTGCGGATCGCCCGCGACGGACACTCCGGTTTCGGTAGAAATCGCGTTGCAGCCGAGGTCGAGCGCGTGCTCGAGGCGGCGGGCCATCAAGGCCGTTTGCACTCCGCGCTTTCGGAAGGGCGGCAAGGTGGTGGCGCCGCAGAGGTAGCCCATGTCGTCGTCGACGAACAGCAGCGCAGCGCCGCCCAGGTGCTCACCTTCGAGCGCGACGTAGGCATGCCAGCGGGGACGCCCGACGAGCGCTACGAAGATCGCCGCTGCGCCTGTCGGCAAACCGAAACCTTCTGCAAACACGCGCCCGAAGGCCTCGGCGTCATCATGGGTGGCCGCGCGCACCGCGAGGTCGGTGTGGGCTTTGGCGACCGCCTCTCGTCCCCGCGCGAACTTGGCCCAGTTGCGGTGGTAACGCGTGAGCCCGGCCGTTTCGAGTTGCGAGCAGAGCCCGTCTGCCCAGGGCGGCCGGTGCACGAAGTAGCGCTTGATCCCGGCGGCTTCGAAGCTTGCGAGGACCGACCGGACCCTCTCGTCGGCGACGGGTCCTCGCGCACCGAGGCCGATGACGCGGTTGAGCATGGGCGTGGCGAGCTTCGCGCTCCTAAGGACCGCACAGCCCGCCGAGAGCTCGGCGCTGGTGCCGAGGGTGGCTTGGGTCGCGGCCGGCAATGCCGAGAGCGCATCGGCCCAGGCCGTCGCCTCTACCTCTTCCAGTCGTGCGTGGTCCATCGTTGCGCCTCCTGTCCTCCATCGTCGCTGCTCTCGAATCCTCGGCGCAGCCTTCAGGGGGAACGATGTTATCAAGTTTGGTGAGGCCGTGCGGCCTGTTGTTTTTGCCCTGCTCTTCGCGGCTCGGAGTCGACCCACCGTCATCCGGGGGGCCTCATCACAGCCGCAACCGAGGTACGTCACGGAGGCCGGGTCCGAGGTACAATGGGCTCTGTCATGCAGAGTCCTGTCGATCAGCAGTCCGTTGCAGCCGACTGGAGGAGTCGGGGGTTCTCTTGCGATCTGTGGGTCGATCCGCCCGGCCAGGTCTGGGCGGACTACGTGCACGAGGTCGACGAGCTCGTGATGGTCGTGGTCGTCGAGGAAGAGGATCAGGAACGCCGCATATCGTGCTCTCCCCCGCCGGGGCCGAGACGGGCATAGACGCCCACTCGAGGAGCGGATAGGTTCGGTGCGTGTCACGCAAGGTCCGCACTGCGATTGTCGGCGCTGGGTTTGGTGGCGTCGCCGCCGCCCATGCGCTCTTGCAACGAGGGCAGGATGACTTCGTCATCTTGGAACGCGGGGATCGGCCTGGCGGTGTGTGGCGTGCAAACACCTACCCGGGCATTGCCTGTGATGTACCGTCGGTGGTCTACTCCCTTTCGTTTGCCCCGAACCCCAACTGGACCCGCCGCTTTTCCCCCGGAGACGAGATCCAGGCGTATCTGTTGGACGTCATGCGCCGATTTGGCCTCGACGAACACGTGCGAGTCGATGCAGATGTCGTGCGTGCGAGGTTCGAGGATGCATCGGGCCGGTGGCGACTCGAGCTCGCCGACGGAGACGTGATCGAAGCCGAAGTGCTGATCAGTGCCTGCGGCCAACTCACGCGTCCCGCTCTTCCGAAGCCGCCGGGACTCGAGCGCTTCGAGGGGCAATGGTTTCACTCAGCTCACTGGCCCGAGGGGGCAAAGCTCGACGGAGCTCGTGTAGCCGTCATCGGCACTGGCGCGAGCGCGATTCAATTCGCGCCCTCGATCGCACCGAGCGTCGCGCACATGACCATCTTTCAGCGGTCCGCTCCGTGGGTGATTCCCAAGCTCGACACCCAGTACGGGCGCATCACCCGCTGGCTCTACGCGCGCTTCCCGCGGCTCCAATGGCTGGCGCGTCGTTTCTGGCAAGTGCAACTCGAGAGCCTCGCTCCGGTGTTCACGCGACAGCCGCCTCTGCGAGCCCGAATCATGCATGCCATCTTCAACAAGCTCGCGGCGCTTCAGCGCTTCGTGCAGCTTCGCGGGAACCGTCGCCTGATCGAAACGGCCACGCCAGACTATGCCCTTGGGTGCAAACGCGTGCTCCTCACGATGAATTGGTATCCGACCTTGCGTCGGCCGAACGTCGAGGTGTCCACTTCGCCCGTTCGAGAGGTGGTGCGCGACGGGGTAATCACCGAGGACGGCACGCATCACGAAGTCGACACCATCATCTTCGGCACGGGGTTCACGGCGACGCAGTTTCTCGCCCCGATGAAGGTGTTCGGCCGTCATGGGGTCTCGATTGAGGACGCATGGAAGGAAGGTGCAGAAGCGTTTCTCGGCATCACGGTGCCGGGGTTCCCCAACTTCTTCATGCTGTACGGACCCAATACCAACCACGGCACTGGCTCTGCCATCGAGGTGATCGAAGCACAGGCGAGGTATGCGGCGCAGGGTGCCCAGCTCCTCGCCGAGGATGTGGCACAACAACTCGAGGTTCGTCGCGAAGCTCACGAAGTCTTCAAGGAGGAGCTGCAGCGCCGGCTCCAGGAGAGCGTTTGGGCGAGTTGCACGAGCTGGTACGTCACCGAGACCGGTCGCATCACCAACAATTGGCCGGGCACGTTCGAGGAGTACCGGAAGCGCACGAGACAGGTGAACCTGGCGGATTACCTGACTGCGCGGCCGCAGCGGTCGAGCGGGTTGCAGGCGCTGAGCCAGATGTGAAGGCGTAGGTCGACGTCGACGAGAGCCACCATGAAAGTGATTGTCTATGGAGCGACGGGGATGGTGGGCCAGGGGGTTCTACGGGAGTGTCTGCGCGACCCAGAGGTGGAGCAGGTGCTCGTCGTGGGTCGAACTCCGAGCGGCGTCGAAGACCCGAAGCTACGAGAAATCGTGCGGGCTGACTTATTCGACTATGTGGACATCGAAGACGAGCTCAGAGGGTACGATGCGTGCTTTTTCTGTCTCGGCGTCTCCGCGGCAGGCATGAGCGAAGAGCAGTACACCCGGATCACGTACGATCTCACCATGGCGGTGGCTGAGACGCTGGCGCGACTCAATCCCCACATGACGTTCATCTACGTGTCGGGCGCAGGCACCGACAGCACGGAGAAAGGGCGCAGCATGTGGGCTCGCGTGAAGGGCCGGACGGAAAACGACTTGCTGAAGCTCCCGTTCAAGGCGGCGTTCATGTTCCGCCCGGCTCTCATTCAACCCCTGCACGGCATCAAGTCGAAGACGAAAGCCTACCGAGTGGGCTACGCCATCGGCGCCCCGTTGTTTCCGGTTTTGAAGGCGCTGTCGCCACGGTGGGTCACCACCACCGAGGAGGTCGGTTTGGCCATGCTGAGCGTCGCTAAGAACGGCCACTCGACGCCGATCTTGGAGAACGAGGATATCCGCGCGCTCGGATGAGGGCGGCGTCGGGGACTTTCGTGCTAAAGCACGCGCCTGGGGCTTCCGTGCAACCGATCATTTCCGTCGATAATCTCAGCAAGACCTACGAGTCTGGGTTCAAGGCGCTCGATCGCGTCAGCTTGGAGATTGTCCGGGGGGAGATCTTTGCGCTCTTGGGGCCGAACGGAGCGGGCAAGACGACGCTGATCAGCATCATCTGCGGGATCGTGAGCCCGAGCGCGGGCGTGGTCCGGGTCGACGGCCACGACGTGGTGACCGAGTATCGGGCGGCCCGGTCGATGATCGGCCTCGTGCCGCAAGAGATCTCGACCGATGCCTTCGAGACGGTGTGGGCGACGGTGCGCTTCAGCCGGGGGCTTTTCGGCAAGGCGTCGAACCCGGCGCACATCGAGAAGCTGCTGCGTCAGCTCTCGCTTTGGGACAAAAAGGACACCATGATCAAGGACCTGTCGGGTGGCATGAAGCGGCGGGTGATGATCGCCAAGGCGTTGTCGCATGAGCCGGTGATCCTCTTCCTCGATGAGCCGACCGCCGGCGTGGACGTCGAGCTCCGCCGCGACATGTGGGAAATGGTTCGAGGGCTCCGCCAAAGCGGTGTGACCATCATCTTGACCACGCACTACATCGACGAGGCCGAGGAGATGGCGGACCGCATCGGGGTGATGAGCAAGGGCGAGATCATCTTGGTGGAAGACAAGGACACGCTCATGCACAAGCTCGGCAAAAAGCGGCTGACTGTGCACTTGCAGAGCCCCCTCACGCGGATTCCAGACGAGCTTGTCGGGCATCCCATCGAGCTCTCGGAGGACGGAAACGAGCTGATCTACACGTTCGATGCGCAGCACGAACGAACGGGAATCGCCGGTCTCTTGCGGAAGCTCAACGAGCACGGGATCGACTTCAAGGATCTCCAATCGAGCCAGAGCTCACTCGAGGAAATCTTCGTCAACCTCGTGCATGAGGAACGATGAGCTTTTATTCCATTCGAGCGATCTATCTGTTCGAGATGGCGCGCACGGGGCGAACGCTGATGCAGAGCGTCGTCTCGCCGGTGCTGTCCACTTCGCTCTATTTCGTGGTGTTCGGGTCCGCGATCGGTTCGCGCATGGCCGAGGTCGGTGGGGTCAGCTACGGCGCCTTCATCGTCCCGGGGTTGACGATGCTGTCCCTTTTGAACCAGAGCATCTCCAATGCTTCGTTCGGCATCTACATGCCGAAGTTCACCGGGACGATCTACGAATTGCTTTCCGCGCCGATCTCGTACGTGGAGATCCTCATCGGATACGTGGGAGCGGCGGCCACGAAATCGATTGTCCTCGGTTTGCTGATTTTGGGGACGGCCCGGTTCTTCGTGGACTACGAGATCGCGCATCCGTTGTGGATGGTCGGGTTCCTCGCGCTCACCGCCGTCACCTTTAGCCTCTTTGGCTTCATCCTCGGCATCTGGGCGGACAATTTCGAGAAGTTGCAGGTCGTTCCGATGATGATCGTCACCCCGCTCACGTTCCTCGGCGGGAGCTTCTACTCCATCGACATGCTCCCGCCGATTTGGCAGAAGATCACGCTGCTCAACCCGGTGGTGTATCTGATCAGTGCGTTCCGCTGGAGCTTCTACGGGCTGGCCGATGTCAGCGTGACCTTGAGCGCCGGCATGATCCTGCTCTTTTTGGCTGGATGTATGGCGGTGGTGCGTTGGATGTTTAGGACGGGATATCGGTTGCGGGCGTGATGGGCCTCACCAAACGCGGAATCCCCCTCGACCCTCCCCTGCGGTCGCGCTTTACTGTGGGGAGTGGGGACTTCGATGAAGTGGGCGGGAGCCATTGTCGCGGCGGTTGCCATCATTGGCTACGCGATCAGCACGCAAAACGAGTCGTGCGTCGAGACGAAGTACAGCGGAGGCCGGTTGATCGAGTGCGAGTCGACGGCGATTTTTCAGCCTGCGCGGGCTCCGGAGGCGGATGCCACGGACGCCAACTCGGCCGGGGTCGCGTCGATTCCGCTGCCGCCGCGCATGATGGCCCTTCTTGGCTCGCTGCTTTACGGAGGGTGTGAAACGACGACGGTCCCCGAAGGCCAATGGACGGTCTGCGACGGTGGATTTTCGCTGCTCGAGCGCGGTGGCGCTCCGGTTGCATCGCTGCTCCGGCTGGCACCCGACGAAAACCCGGTGGCGAAGGCCGAGCGCAAGGCCGCCGCCGCGCGCGCCGACATCGACCTTCCCGTCGAAGACTCCGACTGCGGTCCGTTCCCATGCTCGGCGTTCCTTCGCGATGACGACGACCCGAAACGGAACGCCTATCTGCTCACGCTCTCGGATTACGAGATCGCCCACCTCGGCGCCCTACTCCGAGCCTTCGAAGATCAGGAAATCGATCGGGCGCTCGAGCAGGCGCGCGCGCAGAACACGGCGCTTCAGGCGCGGATGAAGAAGATCGTCGCGCATGAAGCGGAGCTCGAGCGCGCGGATGCGGTGGCTTCACACGATGTGGAGCCCGAGCGGGCGGAAACGGTAGCGCGGATCGATGCGGAGTCGCTGAAGGGCACCGGGGCCGAAGCCAGCGAGTGAGTGCCGTAACGAGCCCGGTGTCGGGCTCACCTTCCCAATGTCTCGAGCGCCTGCCTCCCGGCCGTGTGCCCGCGGCGCATGAAATCCAGCCATAGGCGGCGGTCGAGGAACTGCTCGTAGAGGTGGATGCCGCAGATCTCATCGTAGGGAAGCGGGTGGATCATCAGGCAGCGGTCTTCGATTCGGCGGAGTTGCATGCGGGCGGCTTCGAGGTGTTGGCACTGCTTGGTTTGGGAGCTGACGCGGAAGAGACTGAAGGTCTGATCGTCCCAGCCGGTGTGATCCTCGCCGTGGAAGTATTCTGGGTAGAAGGCGTTGATGCCGATGTAGAAGTCGATCTCGGGGTGGTGGTCGACCAGGGGATCGACTGGGAAGACGTTGACTACGCCGCCGTCGCCGCACTGGGCCCCGTCGATTTCGAGGGGGCGCATGTAGAGCGGCAGCGTCACCGCGGCGCGCACCACGTGGGGAAGCGGCATCTCGGGTCGGGTGCGGCTGCCGAGGTAGAACAGACGGTTGTGATCGAGGTCCCAGATGTTGGCGTAAAAGGCGATCGGGAGCTGACCGACGGGGGTCTCGCCGAGACGCGTTGCGTAGAGCCGTTCGATGGGCTCGCTGTCGAGCAGGCCGGTGAAGCCTTTGCCGAGGGCAAACGGCAGCTTGAGGAGCTGCTTCCAGTCGGGATGGATGTAGTCGCGTTGCTCGAAGCTGAGTAAGAAGGCCGCGGTGGCTTCGGCATCGAGCCCGGCGGCAAGCGGCGCGAGCGTCATGGCAGAGCCCGAGCAGGTGGAAATCGCCGCGACCTCGAGCCCGGCTTCTTCGAGCGCACGCGCGACGCCGACTGCGCACACCATCGCGCCGCCGCCGCCGGTGGCGACGATGCCGAGCTTCTTGCCGGCCAGCGCCGGCACCTCGAAGGGCGCAAACGGCGGAAAGACGTCGCCCTTCACGTCCGGGGCACCTTTGGGTGACACCAAGAGCCGCATCGCCCGCAGGAACGAGCGGTCAGCATCGAGATCCATGACATCGGCCGCCCGGTGAAAGAATTGCTTCACCGCGAGCGGGGCTACGAAGCGTTCTATCATGAGAGCTAGCTTGGGCCTCGAGCGACCCATCGTCCACACCAAGAGCCCGCGGTGGCGCGCCTCGCTCGTGGCCCCGGGCGGGGCCTAGTCGTCCGAACGGGACCAGGGATAGCCCCTCGTGGGTTTGGCTGCGGGAATGCCAATGCGCGCGGTGGCTTGCTCGGCGGCAGTGGGCCGAAGCGAACGTGGCTCGAGCACGGTCGGGCCCTGCTCCTTCGGGTGGCTGAACACTACGCGCGAGGCGCGCTTGTTGGTCACGTACGCCCAGACCCATTGGAACAGCACGGCGATGCGGTTGCGGAAGTCGACCAGGAACGCGAGGTGAATGACGAGCCAGACGAGCCAGGCGGCAAAGCCGGTCATCCGCATGCCCCACGACTCGACGATGGCGCGGTTTCGGCCGATGGTCGCCATGATGCCTTTGTCGAAATATTCGAACGTCCGGGGTGGCTCGCCTTTCAAGCGGACAATGATGTTCTGCGCGACGAGCTTACCGCTCTGAAGCGCGACCTGTGCGACGGCGGGATGCGGCAGGCCGTCCTTTTTGCGCGGAAAATGGATCAAATCTCCCACCACCGCGACCTCGTCGCGCCCGGGAACGGTGCAGTACGGCGTGACTTTCACGCGGCCCAGGCCGTCGAGCTCTGCGCCGAGATCCGCGGTAATCGAGGTCGCCCGCACCCCCGCTGCCCATAACACCGTGTTCGCCTCGATGCGCTCGCCGTCGCCGAGGGTCACACCATCGTCGTCGATGTCGGTGACGAAGGCCGAGGTGCGCACCTCCACGCCCAGGGACTCGAGGTCCTGCCGAGCGCGCGCTGAGAGCCTCGGGTGGTAGTCGCGAAAAATGCGGTCTCCGCCTTCCACCAGGACGACGCGGGCGCTCGAAGGATCGATGGTGCGAAAGTCTCGGCGCAGGGCATTGCGCGAGATCTCGGAAAGCTGGCCGGCGAGCTCGACCCCCGTCGCGCCACCACCCACGATGACGAAGGTGAGGAAGGCGCGTTTTTCGTCGGGATCGGTGATGCGTTCGGCGGCCTCGAAGGCGAGCAGCACGCGATTGCGAATCTCGAGAGCCTCGTAGAGCGTCTTGAGACCGGGCGCATGGCGCTCCCAGTCGGGGTGGCCGAAATAATCGTGCTCGAGCCCCGTCGCGACGATCAAAAAATCGTACGCGAGCTGTTCGCCGTGGTCGAGCACGACGAGGCGTTGCCCGACGTCGACGCGCTGCGCTTCGGCAAGGAGCACGCGGACGTTTGCGTATTCGGACAACAGATTGCGAAGGGGCGCTGCGATGTGGGGCGCGGGAAGGAGCGCGGTGGCTACCTGGTAGAGCAGAGGTTGAAAGAGGTGGTGGTTCGATCGGTCGATCAGCGTGACCCGCACCGGTGCGCGGCCAAGCACGCGGGCTGCTGCGAGCCCGCCGAAGCCGCCGCCGAGAATGACCACGTGAGGACGATCTTGGTCTTGCCGCATGGTCAGTCCTTCGTTCATTCGTGAGAGACTTGCAACCCCGTTGCACGCACTAGGCGCTCAAGTCTATCAATAATCGAAACAGCGCGACCATCACCTCGGTATCGCGCTTGCAATAGGCCTCGAGCTCTCGGCGCACGCTGTCGCGGGCGTCTGCGCTCAGCGCCTCGGGGCGGCACAGCAGCGTCTCGAGCTGAAAAGATGCGGTCTGCCCGTCGGCGACCTCGAGGCCGTCGTAGCGAAGGCCGGGAAGAAGGGCCGCGGCGACGTTCTTGATGCTGAAGCTTCCGTGGAAATCCGGGTGGTAGAGGTGGTTGCGAACGACGGGGAGGAGGTCTTCGACTTTGTGGCGCGCTTCGCGGAGGGCCGCGGCGTGCTCGGGTGATGCCTGGGCGAGCGTTTCGAGGCATCCCTTTTCGAAGTGGGCGTTCCAAGCGAGAATGGTTGCGGCGTCACGAAGGGCGTCGGCGAGCGCGGCGGCCACCTGGGGGCGAGGGTCGTTGCCTGCTTCAGCGAGGTAGCCGCGGTGGGTGACTCCGCCGTCTTCACGCACGACGTGAACGCTGAACTGCACGGGCACCCGGCCGAACGGGCTGCAGCCGTCCCAGACGGGGAGCGCAGGCGCGACGGTTTCGAAATCGAGCATGGCGATGGGGAACGCGTAGCGCTCGAGCGTTTCGTGGAGGCCTGGCTCGACGACCATTTCGCCCTGTTGCACGGCCGTGCGGTGGCGGGCGTGAAGCGGCCTGAGCGGAAAGTCGCTTGGGATTTGGTCGATGGTGTCGATGCCTGCGTCGCGAAGCTCGCCGAGTTGCGTTCCGCGGATGCCGTTGAGCTCTTCGATGGCATGGCCAGTCAGCGGGACGTGGCAGCGCTCGAAGAACGGGCAGACGTACGGGCTCACGCAGTGGTCGCCGGCCTCGACGTCGGGGAGCGGTCCTTCGAGCATCTCCAGTTGCGCCTCGATTTCGGTCGCGATGCCCGGGCGCATCTCAGCCACGTCATTGGTGATGTCGGTGCGCAGGAAAAGCGGGCCGTCGTTTGGATGCCGGTGACTCGTATTCAGGTGCATGATCTCGACGCGGACCACCGGAAGGCCTGCACGTTCGACCACGTGCGTTTGAATGGCGGCGTCGGCAATGTGTGGCGGCTTGGACCGCACAGTGGCTTTGATTTCGGTCAGGACGTAGGCGTCGCCGTCCCTGGAAAGGGCATCGACGGCGACGAAGACCGAGTCCTCTCGAAAGCTTGCTTCGAGGAGGGTGGGAGCGCCGTTCGCGAGGGCTCGTTTGGTCGCCTCGATGGCATCGTCGACGCGCCTGTGGTCCAATTTGATCAAGACCGCACCGGGAAACTCTGACCGCGCCCGTTCGCCCACCCGGGTACCCATATCGAAGATGGATTGCAAGCTCACGTTGGGCACGAGCTCGGCGGCGCGCGGTTCGTGCACGCGCCAGTAGAGCTGGCGATGGCATTGAAGACCGGCGAGGAAGCGGGATTTCGAGAGGCGGTGCGGCATTGCGGGCATCGTTAGAGCAGCTCGTAGAGCATGACGATGGCGGCGGCGACGGCGACGGCGAGCATCCCAAATCCCACGACGGCCTTGAACGATCGAGGCGCGGGCTTGCCGGTGAGATCGAGCAGAATGAGCGCGCTGGCCAAGCTGAGCGCCATGATCGCGGTCGCGCTCATCGAGCCGGCCGAGAGCGAGCCGAGCCCGCCCAACAGCAGCATGATGACGCCTGCCCACATGATGACTTTGCGGAATTGGTTGGCGTTCGGCACGGCGGTCTAGAGACTACCCGAGGTCTGCCCTCTTGGGTGAATTGGCTTCTAAGGATTGCGGCGCGAGGACCGCTCATAGTACCGTCGGCTCATGTCCTCGTCGTCCTCAGCGGAAGCCACGGAGTCGTACCGGATTCCGAAGCATCGGGTCTGTGTCGAAATCGCGTGTCAGGGCGGCGAGCCCGAAGAGGTTTCGATCTTCCTGAGCCCTCGGGCGGCGTTTCATCCGGGGCGTGAGCGGCCGAGCGACTTGTTGTTCGGCGAGGAGCCGTTTCTGACGATGATGGCCGATGACGGCGCGGTCCGCTTCGTCAACAAGGACGCCATCGCGTGGATGACCGTCGCGCCCGAGCTCGAGCTGAGCGGCCGGCACGACCTCGAGAGTCAAATTCACGACGCAACGCTGTCGCCCCATCGACCTCACGCTCGACGACGGCCGCAACTTCGTCGGCGAAGTGGCGATCGTGCTCCCCGAGGGGAGCTGTCGGCTTCAAGACTTTTTGAACTCGGCCGCGCGATTCTTCGAGGTACGCGACGGGCGCGCGGTGCATTTCGTCAACCGTGACCGTGTTGTCATGGTCAGGGCTACGGAGTGACTTGATCGATCGCGCACGCCCACGAACGAACGCCACCGTTGCGGGCTTCTTGCGGGGCACGCGGCTTTTTCAGCGCTGTGCGCCGGAGGTGGCCGACAAAGTCGCCGGGCACGTCGAGACGATGGACGCGCCCGCTCGGACGTTGCTCGTGCGCGCCGGGTCTACCGAGCACGGCATTGGCATCTTGATGCGTGGGAGGGCATCGGCGAGCGTCGTCGATGCACAAACCGGCGACCGTCGGCAGCTCTACATGGTCGAGACGGGCGACCACTTTGGCGAAGTCGGCACGCTGCTGTCCGAGCCTCAGCCTCACGACATCATCGCCGAAGAACCTTGTCGCGTGCTCGTCTTGCGGCAGAGCGCGGTGGAGCAACTGTGCACAAAGATCCCGGCGTTTGCGCAGGCCCTTGCGTCCTCGCTGGCCGACCGGCTCAGAAGCAGCACCAGCCATCCGCCTCCGGCGACGGGGGGCGCCGCGGCATCTGGTTCGCCGGCACTGAGCCGATCCAACGTGGCCATTCCCTTCGTTCGCGTATCGTCCTACGAGCTTGACGATGCGGTCGTCGAGATGGTGCCTGCGCAGCTCATCGAGCAACACCGGATGATCCCGCTCGAGCTGCGCGATCACATTTTGACCATCGGCATGGTCGATCCACTCAACGAGGCGGCCCTTCATGACTTGCGGCGCGTGCTCGCGGAGGCTCAACCCCAAGTCGTCGCCATCTCGGCAGAGGACTTCGAAGCCGCCAAGCGCAGGCTGAATCTGCACGCACCGACGGTGCGGGGGCGGCGTGGGCAGCGGATCGATCCGAACATCATCGCGTTCGACGATGCCGAGTCGAAGCGCGAGTCCGAGCGAGCGCTTCAGCATGTTGGGGAGCGGGTCATCACGCTGGCGTCCGAAGTGGTGGCCGCGGGCCTCGAGCGCGGTGCGAGCGACATCCACCTCGAACCTGTCCGCGGAGGGATTCGCGTGCGCTACCGTGTCAACGGTTTGCTGAGCGACTGGGAGCAATCGGTGCAACCGGAGCTCTCCAAGGCACTGATCGCACGATTCAAGGTTCTGGCGACGCTCGACATTGCCGAGCGGCGCCGGCCCCAGGACGGACGCATCGGCGTTCGCGTCGGCCCCCAGCGGGTGGACCTGCGCGTTTCGACGTTGCCGTCGAGCGAAGGGGAGAAGCTCGCCATTCGAATTCTCGAGGCTTCCGCGATGCTCCGCTCCCTCGACCAGGTGTTCGTCGAGCAGCGGACGCTCACGGCCATGCGGGAAACGCTGCAACGGCCGTACGGCGCAATCGTGATCGCCGGCTCGACGGGGTCGGGCAAGACCTCGAGCCTCTACGCCGCACTGCATGAGCGCCAAACCGTTCGACCCGATACCAACATCATCACCGTCGAGGACCCGATCGAGTATCAGCTCGACGGCGTGACGCAGGTTCAGGTGAACCCTGGCATTGGTCTTGGGTTTGCCGAGATATTGAGGGCGATGTTGCGGCAAGATCCGGACGTATTGATGGTGGGCGAGGTTCGCGATGCCGAGACCGCACAGCTCGCGCTCGAAGCGGCCATTACGGGGCACTTGATCTTGACGTCGATTCACGCAAGCAACGCCGGCGCGGTGATCCAGCGCTTCGAAAACCTCGGATGCGATCGGGCGATCATTGCGCAGTCGGTCGCGCTCGTCTTGGTGCAGCGGCTTGCCCGGCGCTTGTGTCCCCATTGCACGGTCGAGGTGCCGGTCCCGGAGCTCATGCGTGAATCGCTCGTGTCGCGCGAGCTTTACGATGCCAACTCATCGAAGCCTTTGCCGCGCGCGTCGGGCTGCGAGGCGTGCGATCAAACGGGATTCCTCGGTCGGGTCGCCGTCGTGGAGTCGCTCAAGCTGACCGATGGTTTGCGGTCCATGCTCATGGCGGACCGTTCGCTAGACGAAGTGCTGGCCCTCGCCAAGCAGACGGGTGCCTTGATCGAGTTCCCCCGCTATGCCGCGTTCATGATGCAGCATCAGCTGATCGGCCCGGCCGAGGCGCTGCTGGCCGTAGCGTCGTGACCGAGCGGTTTGTTACCGCTGTTGTGAGACGAGTCACCGCACGCAGGCGAGAAGAGCGCCGCCAGAGTCAAGGCTGCGTACAAGACGAAGCCATGTCGGGTTGTGGTGACCAAGTTGTCGTCCGGGGAACCGTGACCGTCTCATGTCTGCAACTTGCCAGTCAATGAACATAGCGTTGATTGTGAGCTGTCTCGCTGACCTGGGTAGAGATCTGCTGAGCCGTACCGCTGCCGACGAGCGGGTGGCGCGCGCCGAGATGAACAGGCCGCGCGGCCTGTTGTTTTTTCAACGTTCCGGCTGCTTTGGTCGAGACGACGCAACTGTCGGCGGCGATGGCCGAAGATAGGGCATGAACATGCGTGTGGTGTTCGACGCCTCATCGACTCGGCAGGTGGCCGCGAGCGAGTTGCTTGCGGTCCAGCGTCTGGGCAAGCAACGGTTACTGCGTGATTTCTCCTGTCTCGTCGACACGGACCGGGGAAACACGGCGGCGATGCTCGTGTACATCGGCGAGATCGATCGGCGGAAGCTCTATCTCGAGCATTCCTATCCTTCGATGTTTGCGTTTTGCACGAAGCGATTCCAGATGTCGGAAGCCGTCGCGGCCAAGCGGATCCGAGCAGGCCGTGCGGCCTGTCGTTTTCCCTGCATTTTGGAGATGGTCCGGCGCGGCGAGCTCCATCTCAGTGGAGCTCATCAGCTGGCGGCGCACCTGACCGAAAGCAATCACAGGGAGCTCCTCCGGCGTGCGAAGCATCGGAGCATGCGGGAGATTGAAGAGCTGATCGCCGAGGTCTCGCCGAAGCCGGACGCGCGGTCCTCGATCCGCGCGCTGCCCACGCAAGGCGCGGACGTCGATGGCCGACGCCCGCCGTCCGATTCGAGATCGAACGCTGACCGCGCACGCCAAGGCATGACGGATGGAACACTGAAATCGGTTTCGAACTGCAGCAATCGCTCGATGCAGGTCCAAAAATTGGGAAACCGCCCCACACCGCTATCTCCCCGACGCTACAAGCTGCAAGTCACCATCGGGCAAGAAGCACGAGATACACTCACCGAGCTTCAAAACTTACTGAGTCATCAGATTCCTACCGGCGATCCGGCTCTGGTAGTCGAGCGAGCGCTGCAAGCTCTTCTCCGCGAAACGAAGAAGAAACGGGCCGCCGTTTCCGACAAACCGCCAAGCAAACGCAAGAAGGAATCGGTTTCAAAGAAGAAGAGTGCACAGAGAACGCGAGGAATTCCCGCTTGGGTTCGCCGGGAGGTGTTTAAACGGGATGGTGGCCGGTGTGCTTTCGTCAATCGGGAGGGGCGGCGATGCGAATCGGGATGGCAGCTCGAATTTCATCATTGCGTCCCGTACGCAAGAGATGGGCCGCATACCGTGGGCAACGTGGAGCTTCGCTGTCGGGCGCACAATCAATATGAAGCAGAGCTCGAGCTCGGAAGAACGTTCATGGAGACGCGTCGGCGGCGCCGCGAGTCGGCGAACAGCAGACCGAAATGAGGCTACTTGTAGTCCGTCGGATCTTCAGCCAGCCGGAGCTTCAGCCCGCCGCGGCTTCAGCCCGCTGCGGCATGAAGCTCGTCGTATACCCCAGCCAAGTCGCGGAGGGCCGTTGGACAATCTCCGTTGTACGACGAGCCGTGCATGATGCCGAGGACCGCTGGCTCGAGCTCGGCGAGCGAGCGGATGGTGCTTCCTGTCGTCGGTGTCAGGCACGATGCCTTGAAAGCGGCTTCGGCTTCCTTGGCTGGGCCGACGATGTCATTCGAGGTGAGCGCGGGGTCCTTGCCAAAGTGCGTGAAGAGGTCGCCGCAAAGCAGGGTGCGTGTCGTTTCCTCGAAGAGCACGCGGGCCTCCCAGCAGTGGGGGACATGCGGGGTGTCGAGGTGGCGTACGCGCTTGCCGCCGAGGTCGAGCACCTCCCCATGTTGGAGGGCCCGTGGGGGTCGGTCTGCCAAGTCGTTGAGCGAAACCATGCAGCCGACCTCACCGTGTGCGACGGTGGCCTGCGGCGCGGCTTCGAGCCAATGATTCATGGAGCCGCATTCGTCCGACTCGACGTGACCAAAGGCGATCCAGCGAAGGGAGTCGACGGGAATCAGCGTCGCCACCGCAGCCCGCACGGCGGGAAACATCTGACGCGGCCCGGTGTGGAACAGCAGCGGCTCATCGGCGCGGATTAGAAACTGGTTGAATGTAAAGCCGGTCGGCCCGATCTCAGGCACGAACGTGCTGAGGCGAAAAACATCCGGCGCGATCTCGGTGGTATTGGTTTCCATGGTCTTCTTTCACGGGCCCGGGGAGAGTCTCAGCCGAGACTACACACCCTCCTGATAAAATCCGCTAGCGACAAAATCACCAGCGCCGAACGTGGACCCTGTCTCCTCAACAGCTCTGAAGAGCCACTATTCCTATCCCTTAATCCCCACCGACAGATGGTCGACATAGGCCCGCACCCGTAGTGGCAAATAGCGACGCCGTGGATACACCGCCAAGATGAACCAGTGCAGGGCGACCGTGCCGGGGAGCACTTCACAAAGGCTCCCGTTTTCGAGGGCTTCCCTTGCCACGAACTCGGGGACCAGGGCGATGCCCATGCCTTCTTCGGCCAGCTCACGAATGGCGTCTGGGTCGTTGACGCGGACGGGCCCGTCGACGGCGATGGTTTCGGTTTTGCGGCCTTTTTGGAAGCGCCAGCGTGCTTGATCGCGGAAGTTGGTGTCCACGAGGCATTCGTGGTCGCGGAGGTCGGCGGGCTTTTTCGGTGTGCCTCGGCGGCGCAAGTAGGACGGGGCGGCGACGGCCAAGATGGGAGCGGGGGCGATACGGCGGGCGACCAGAGAAGAGTCGCGGGGGTCGGTGACACGAATGGCGACGTCGATGTGTTCTTCGACCAGGTCGACCATGCGATGGGTGAGATCGAGGTCGATGGTGATGTCGGGAAAGCGCTCGACGAAGTCTTTGGTCATGATTTCGAGGTAGTGGGAGGCAAGACCGGGTGGCGCAGTGACGCGAAGGAGGCCGCGCGGGGCCGCGAGATCCTCGCGCAGCGACGCCTCGACCGCGTCGATCTCGCCGAGAACGTCGGCACATCGCTCGCGGTAGGCGCGACCGGCTTCGGTCAGGCTCAGCGAACGGGTGGTTCGGCGCAGAAGCTGCACGCCGAGGTGCTCTTCGAGGGCGCTGACGTACTTGCTGACGACGGCTTTGGAGCGCCCCCACTGGCGGGCGGCGGCGCTGAAGCTGCCGGCGTCGACCACGCGAACAAAAGCTTCCATCGCGAGGAGTCGATCCATTGTTCATGAATCATAGACAGTTATTTCATTAATTACATGATTGTTTACCATGCGGGACCTCACCAAAGTTGCCTGGAAACGGAGGCGCCGCGTGAAATATCGGAGCGATGTCGGGTTTAGCCCCGCGGTTAAGGCGGCGCAGGAGGTCCGCGGATCACGGGCCGGATATGAAAAAGCGATGGCGAGGCATGACTGGGATGACCAGGTGACGCCTGCGCTCGAGGCCTTCATCGCGGAGCGGGATTCGTTTTACCTCGGGACGGCCTCGGCCGACGGGCAGCCTTACATCCAGCATCGGGGTGGGCCGAAAGGGTTTCTCAAGGTCCTCGATGCGCACCGGCTGGCGTTTGCCGATTACCGGGGCAACCGTCAGTACATCTCCGTCGGCAATCTCAGCGAAAACGACAAGGCGTTCATCTTCTTGATGGATTACCCGAACCGCCGGCGGATCAAGATCTGGGGACGCGCGCAATACGTCGAAGGCAAGAGCGAGGTGCTAGAGCGCGTCGCCGATCCCGAATACGACGCCAAGCCGGAACGCGCCGTCGTGTTCCACATCACGGCCTGGGACGCCAACTGCCCGCAGCACATCACGCCGCGATATACCATCGAAGAGCTCGATGAAATAGGTCGTTAGTTCTTTCGGGCGGTGACCAAAATGGCGGGATGGTCGAAGCGGACGTCACCCTCTTCGGTGACGAAGCGCTGCAGCTCGCTCTCCCCCTCGGCGAGTAACAACTCGTATTGTGCGTCGTCGAGCTCGTCGGCGAGGGTCCAGCCGCGGACATCGGTGTGCATCCATGAGCGAATCGATGGAAAGCGCGCCTGACCGGGAACGCAGTCGATCTCTACGGCGGGAACTCCCGCGGTCGCGAACAGAACGCGAAGCCCATCGGGATCGCCGAGCGAATAGGGGGATCTCAACCGACCGGCGATGCGGTCGCCAAAGAGGCGAGCGAGAAGCGAGACCACGGCTGCATAACCGGGCGTGTTGCCGAGCGAGTCCCACACGGCGATTGCGAGACGGCCGCCCGGGCGGAGAACGCGCCACATCTCGCCGATCGCAGTGGCCTGATCGGCGAAGAACATCAGACCGAACTGACTGACCGCGGCATCAAAGCGTTCGTCGTCGAATGGAAGGGCCTCGGCAGATGCCTCTTGCCAGTCTACGTCGCGCGTCTTCTGTCGCGCCACCGCCAACATGCCCGGATTGAGATCGACGCCGACCACAGCGCCCCCCGGTGACACGGCCTTCGCCGCCTCCACGGCGAGCACGCCGGTGCCACAGGCGACGTCGACGACGTGCATCCCCGGCTCGAGCTCCGCAGCAGAAACCATCCGTGGCGCCCAGGGCCCAAACAACGCCGGCACGAAAAACTCCTCGTAAACCTCGGCTGCGCTTGCAGTTACCTGGCCTGCGTCACTCATGATCGGCTCCGGGCATGGCCGCCGTCATGGCCTCGAGCTCTTGAGCGGTGAAGCCTTCGTCCGGGGCGAGGGTGTGCTCGGTCTGATAGGCCTCGCCGCCCTCGTTCCAGTCCGCGTCTCCCTCGACGATCCGGCGACCGGTTCGATTCTTTCGCTCGCGGAGCGGCTTGCCCCAACACCGATCGTGGCTGGCGTGGGTGACCTCGGCTCCGTCGAGCGAATTCCTGAGCTCCATGTACGAGCTGGTGCCACGGCGGACCAGCGCGACTTCGCTCTTGCGCGCCATCGTTCGCTGCACCGTATAGAGCCGGACGAAGTAGGTGCGCCCTGCCTCGAGCTCGAGCTCGATGCGCTCGCTGCTGTAGCTGCTTACGTAGAGCCTGTGAGTGCCCGGTTTCATCGGGACAACCCTCGCCTCGCGTCCGCCGACCTCGGCCACGCACGTCCGGTCAGTCTCGAATACGAGGAACGTCATGGTTCGATCCTCGCGGAGGTTCTGGATGAAGACCACCAGGGCCTTGTCTTCCGGCGGCGCGAAGTCGGCGATGTCGGCGGCGACCACCGGAGATGAAAGCGTCAAGGCTGCGACAAAGAGGACGACGATCCGCGCGGGCGGAGCTAGACGAGTGCGTCTCACCTCGTAGTCCTGCCACAGTTCCCGTGGAAGCGCTCAGAAGAGCCGACCTCGGCAGGTCAGGCCTCGCGCCGTCGTACGGACAACAACGCGAGCGTGAGGAAAAACCAGACGAAGCTCGCATCTAGAGGTGCCCTGCTCCGCCGAACGTTGCATCCGCCGCCGCCATCGCTCCCAATGCCGCCGTCCGCGCCGTCGACGCTCCCATCGGGCAGACCCGCATCAGGAACGCCGCTGTCGGGCACGCCCGCGTCGGGAAGGCCGCCATCGGGAATCGCCTCCTCGATTTCGCACATCGCGGAGCAACCGTCGCCGTCGTTCATGTTGCCATCGTCGCATTGTTCGCCGTCGTCGAGCACGTCATCACCGCAAAACGGTGCGGCCACGGTCCACTCGAAGGTCACGACCGACACTTCGGGACCGTCGGAAACACTTGCCGTCACCGTGCTCGTCCCAGAGGAAACCAGGGTCCCGGAAATCTCGCCGGTGCCGTGATCGAGCATCAACCCTTCAGGCAACCCCATCGCATCGAAGTAGAGCGAGTCGCCGTCGCCGTCCGTAGCGCTGAGGGGAAGAGCCACCAAGTCGCCTTGCCGGCTCGCGCGATCGCCCGGGCTCTCGAGCACCGGCGGGTCATTCGTGACGGCGATCGGAACTTCGAGATACAGGACGCCAAGGGCGATCGGGACCTTGAGCCCACCGGTTGCAGGTCCTTCCCAACTGACGAAGAGCGCCTCGCCGCCACCGGCTTCGAACATGGTGACCTCGATCTCATGAAAGCCCGCCGCCAAGGTCACCGTGCCAGATGCTTCCTGCAACGAATGAAGCCCATCGTTGTCGACCACGAGCGCCTGGTCGACAAAGAGCTGACTTCCGTCGTCCGAGCTGGTGTAGAAGATGTAGTCGCCTGGTGTGTCGACTTGGAGGTACCCGTGATATCGCAGGGCAAAGTTGTCCTCGCGTTGACGGACGGAGATGTCGAAGCTGCTCACGATACCGATTGCGTCGGGCGTGAGCGAAACGAAATCTGGCAACGCAGTGGGGCTCGCCAGCTCATAATATTCGTAGTGAAGGCCGGTGCGCGGAAGATTGGGATCGATCCGTTCGATCCACGCGCCTAGCAAATCGACCGCGGGCTCGTCGGCCAGGGCCTTGGCGAGCGGCGGCATGGCGATCGCTCCTACCGCGGCGCTTCGCTGCCATGCCGCGGAGAGCACCGGATCGCCTGGAAAGATCACCACCGTCCCCGGATTTCCTAGATCATCGCGTACGCCGGTCCACACGAATCCTTGGTCGCCAAAGGGCGTGGTGAAGCGCGCGTCGAAGCCCGCATTGGCGCCGCCAGGTTGGTGGCAATAGGCGCAGTTGCTATCGAGCCACGAGCGTGCGCGGTCTTGGAGTGAAGCGGTCACGTCATCGAGCGGCGGCGATTTGGCGAGCATTGAAATCGACGCATCGTCCAGAGCCGGAGAGAACATCGCGAGGTCATTCCACGTACGAATCTGATTGTCGGTGCGCCCGGTCTGCGCATAGGTGAAATCGCGGTTGAGCTGATGCGTCCGCGGTCCGAGCGCGCCGCCTGCGCCAAGCCGGTGACAGGTAAGGCAGTCCAGGCGGGACGGGAAATACCACGTTTGCGTGCGGGTTCCGCCCTCGGCGAGCTGAATGGTGTAGTCGCCGGTCTGCGCGATGGTGAGGAGGTCCGCGTCGCTTTGGTCGGCACGCCAGCGGTAGGTGAGCCCGTACCACTGGTCATCGTCACCGTGCACCATGAAGCGCGTCTCGAGGCGCGTGGTGTCGGTGGGGTCGGCCTCGTCGAGTCCGAGCTCGAAGTGCTTCATGAGCACGGTTCCGATCGGATAGCCCCAGTTGCCGGCTGGCGAAAACGCGATCTGCTCGGCGGCCGTATCACGCACACCGTCGTTGGGCACCGCGATGAAACGACTCTTGAGCGCGCCATCGGACCAAAACGGCTGATTGAGCCCGTAAGGCACCCAAAATGGGCTGGGCTCGACGGTAGTCACGTCGGCAAAGGCGCCCACCTCGGAAAGAAGCGCGGGTGCATCGGCGACGGGCTCGCCGATCCGGTCGAGCGTGTAAAGCGGTCCGGTGCTCGCGACGTCGCCCAAGAACACCTCGCCTGCGTTGTCCTGGCCCCAGGTCGCGAGATTGCCCGCAGGGAAATTGGTCAGGTAGATCTTCGTGGCGGTCCTCGTGTTCTCGTCGAGCGAGATGGCCCAGATCTGATTGGTGACGTAGTCGCCGGCCAGGTAGTAGCCGTAAAGCTCGGGAAAGCGCGAGCCCCGGTACACGTAGCCTCCGATGATCGCGCGGGCTTCGCTGCGCGTGAAGTCGATCACCGGGTCGGTGAGGACGCCGAGATACTCAGCTGGCTGCGGAAAGACACCTTCGGTCAGACCTTCCCGGAACGGCCATCCGTAGTTGTTGCCGCACTCGATGATGTTGATCTCTTCGCGCGTCGATTCACCGACCTCGCCCGCCCAAAGGCGATCGGTGACGGCATCATGTGCGATGCGATGCGGGTTGCGGTGGCCGAGCGAGCAGTACTCCTCGAAAATGCCGCCGCCGGGATCGATGAACGGATTGTCATCGGGAATGCAATAGTGCTGGCCGGAGATCTCGTCCACGGTGTCGAAAAGGCGTCTCGGCAAGTGGCTGCCTAGGGGACAGGTCCAGGTACCGTCAGGATTGTCGATGACGTCGACCGCCAAGCGGAACGACCCACCTTCGAGCGTGTCGACGATGTCCTGGGCCGTGTCGTAACGGAACTGATCGCCGATCGTGAGGTAGAGATAGCCATCATCGCGGAAGGCCATCCCTCCGCCCCGGTGCGAGCTGTTGTAGAGGCGGATGTTGAGTAGGACTTGCTCGCTATCTGGGTCGCCGATGACGGTGCCGTCGAAGACTTCGAAGCGGGAGAGTCGCAAGTAGACGTTGAAGAAATTGCTCGCAGGCGCCGTGGGGTAGCCCTGGTCGCAGGCCCCCAAGTCGGGAGCATCGCGGGACGCGTCGAGCGGACAATGCGAGGAGTAATAAGCGTAGAAGGTGTTGCCATAGGGCGACCCGGCCATGCCGAACTCGGGGTGAAAGACCAGGCCGAGAAAGCCGCCATCCCACACCACGGCCACCCTGTCGCGCAGGTCGAGGAACGTCTCGACGGTGCTCACGTCAGCTCGGTTGTCGAAGGATACCACCAACCCTTCACGCGACCCGACGTAGATGCGGTCGTCGGACGGGTTCGATGCGATGACCAGCGTATCGATGAGATCGAGGTTCGGAAACGCCGGAACGACCGTCCAGTTGGCGCTTCCGGGGAAGTTCGGCGCGCGCGGAGGGAGGGCGCCGTCGAGGAAAGGCCCGACTGCGAGGGGCGGCCCGTCGAGCCCTCCTTTTAACGATGCGCCATGATTGCCGGTGCCTTGCCAGCCAACATCGGAGCAGCCCATCGCGAGACACATCACCATCACGGGGACTGTCAGGGACGCCGAGCGAAGAGGGAAATGGATCATGCCGGGTCGGAGGGTCGAAAGAGGAAGGTCAAGTCTATCAAAATGCCAAACGATCAGGGTTTGTGCCCACCAATCTGGCGAAGATCTTCCCGTGGGTCTACTTCGCCGCTTTCCGGGCACGGCCCTGCACGTCACCGATCAGGCCCAAGGTGATTTCGTTCCGCTGCTCGATGGTCCAAAAGTCTTTGAACGGAGCCACGTCCATGACGGGGCTGGCGTGGTCGCCGGTGGGGAGCTCGCGGTGCTCGGCGCCCGGGAGCACGGTGCTCTCCTTCGGAACGAGGCCGTCGTTGGGTACCTTCGAAATATCGCGCAAGTAGACGTTGGTGAGCGTCAAGAGACCGATGGTGCCGACCGCGTCGGACCACGCATCGCTGACGCCCTGTGCGATGAGCTCCGTCGACTCGGTAGCGGATGCGCCGATGACTCGGGGCAGGTCCCGCGGGGTCTCGGCGTACCTCGCAGACACGATCCCGCTGACCTTGGCAACCAAATCTGCGTTGAATACCCCGCTTGCAAACGCGCTTGCAAAACCGCCGACCGTCGCACTCGACTCGTAGGTCGTGTAGGCCGCGATCACTGGAATGGTCGCAGTGAGCATTTTGATCTGCTTCTTGTGGGCTTCCATGTATCGTGCGCGGGTCGTCGTCTTGAGGTCGTCGACCGATTGGCCGTTGCCACCGAGCGCACCAAGCAGCAGGCCGTTGATCGACGGCGGCGTCGGGTCGGCCAACGGCGAACCGTAGAACGGCGCCTGCAGCGCTACCCATCCGATCACGGTGTCTCCCCAAAGGGCGGGCGCCTCGAGCAACGCCTGCAGCGTATCGAGGCTGCCCTTGCTGTGTGTGACGAAAATGATTTTCTTGTCCGTGGCGCGCAGCAAAGCAAGGATGGCGGCCGCGTTGTGCTCGACGCCGTCGGACGTGTTGAAAGAAGGCGATGCCAGGGAGATGTTTCGATACGGAATACCCTTTGCATCAAAGTCCCGCATCTGTGTGTAGAACGAGATGAAGTGCCCCTGCTCGATGGGCAGGTCGATCTCGGGAAGCGCATCGGCAATCGCGTCGCCGATTGTGACGTCGAAGCTCCGATCGCCCGGTAGCTCCAGGTGCACATTGAGCGAGCGCGCAGCCCGCCCGAGGGCATCGTTGATCTCGCTTTCGAGGTGATTGCTCAGCGCATCGTAAAGCTGCGACATGAAGCCGCCCACGAACCAGACTTCTTGGCCGCGGAAAGGCTTGGCCGCTTCTGATACGCGCGGGGCCTCGTGCGTCGCGCGATCGTCCTTTGCCCCATCAGTCGTTGGCCGGTCCCGGCAGCCGGCAGACCCCAGCGTCGATAAGACCACGCATACCCCCGCCAGCAACCTGAGAATCGGGCTCGTCGAACGGCTTGTCACGACCGAGATGTATGAAGAGCGAGACTGAAACGCAACTCCGCTCACTCCGTCAAGTCGAACTGAATCGTCCTGCGGTCTCCACTTTGCAGTCGAACGGTCTTGGTCTCGGAAGCTGCTTCTTGACCCGCGCTGACCTTGTATTTGCCGGGTTTGAGAGAAACTTCTTGCAATGGAGCCTTTCCGTACGGTCGCCCATCGATCCAGACGCGACCCCACGGAAACACGAAAACGCTCAAGTAGGCAGAGTGCACGCGCGGAGGCGGCGAAACCTCCTCTTCGTCGAGACCCACAGCGGGAACCCCTCTGGCCTCGCCCTCGGCTTGATTCGATTCGTGGACCGACTCCCCTACCATCTGAGCCGTGTCTTCGTGGTCGACGTCCGGGCTCGGCGAGGTCTGTGGTGGACCACGACCCTCGGCGGCGGCCTGCTCTTGGACGGGGCTTGCCCCATTCGCGTCGTTCGATTGGTTGCCGGAATCGCCCTCACGCGGTCCCCACCACATCCATACCGCAACGACGGCAGCCAATAGCATCCAGATGAGATGTCTGCGGCGGCTGCGCTCGGCCTTTGTCTCGGGCCCCGGGGTCAGCCCAGCCGGCGCCAGTGAACCGCCCGCTCGACTTACGCCGCTGGTTTCGTCCGTGCCGCTCCTACCAACCGGCTCTGAGCTCGCGGCCAATAGTGCGCGAACGTCCGAGGCCATTCGGCCAAGCTCACGACCTTCCCGCGGGGGCGGAATGAACGGTTCGAGCAGCTCCATGACTCGCCCTGCGTTTGGTGGACGCTGTTGCGCATCCGTTGCCAACAAGCCCTCGATCACGTCGCACAAGCCAGCCGGCGCATGAGGAGCGAGCGACCGAAGAGAAGGGCGATCCCCTTGAAGGACCTTCATGATGGTGGCGGGGTCATGCTCACCTTGAAATGGCCGCTGCCCAGCGAGCGCCTCGAAAAGAACGACGCCGAGCGAGAACAGATCCGAGCGACCGTCCAGGTCGTCGGCGCGCAGCTGCTCGGGTGACATGTAGGGTACTTTGCCCTTGACGGCGCTCTGCTTGCGGGCGGTTCCCGTAATCGCCTTGGCGACGCCGAAGTCGGTGAGCAAAACCTCACCGCGGCGACTTATCATGACGTTAGAAGGGGAAACGTCGCGATGAATGATTGTTTTGTCGGCGTCGCCCGTCGAGCCGTCTCGGCGGGGATCGTGTGCGTGCTCGAGAGCTTGCGCGAGCTGATGACCGATGAGAGCAACGTGCTCGTGGGACAGGCGCCGGCCGGGCTGTGCGTCGAGGAGCGTTGCGAGATCGATCCCGTCGACCAATTCCAGAGCCATGTACGTAGCTCCCTCGATACGGCCGAAATCGATCACCCCAACGATGTTGCTGTGGCGGAGCTGGGCTGCGAGGCGAGCCTCACGCTCGAACATCTCGAGGAAGTCTGGCTTGTCTCGAAAAAACGGCTGTACGAGCTTGAGGCAAACTCGCTGCGTGAAGCCCCCGGGGCCTCTGCGAATCGCCTCGAACGTTTCGGCCATCCCGCCCACCCCTAAGCGCCGCACCAACTCGTAGGGGCCAAGACGCTGACCTCCCGGATCGCTGAGCCGCTTGTTGGAGCTTGCTTTCGCCATGGATCCAAACGGATCGGCGAGCTCGCCGCGAGTGGGAGCCCGCGCGTTTGGAAAGTGTATGGCGAAATCGGCCCGTTGAACAGGACCCAAAACCATCGAAAGCGGTAGGAAACCGCAGCGACATCATCCTCCCACAGGGTAGATTCGAGCTCCGGTCTCATCGGTAATCGGGGCAGAGCTCCCGCATCAAGAGCACAAGCTGCGCATGGGTCTTGACTCCGAGCTTGCGCATGGCCGATCTCAAGATGCAAGAGACTCTGGAGCGGCTCAGCTCGAGGTTCAGCCCGATCAGTTTGCAGCTTTCGCCGCGCGCCGCGCTGAAGAGAACCTGGCGCTCACGGGCGGTCAGCCAACTTTGGGGGCCGGAGACGTGTGTGCCTCTGGCAAGGAAGAACCGACGGTGTTCGAAGTCGAATGAATCAACTAACCACCAGTGCCCCGACGTCAATCCCTGCCAGAGCTCGAGCGGCGTGTGTGGGCTCTTGCCATGCGTAGTGTCACGCGCGCAATCGACTCGTATCGCCTGCGCGCGCATGGCGGCTATTCGCCGAGCCGCCACGTCATCGATGGGGTGAGCCTCTACCGAGGCGGTTGGTGCTTTCGCGCCGAAAGAGGGAATCGATCGCATGGTCGAAACGCCCATGACCACAACCCCGCTGCATCGCTCGTGCCACTCGGGAAGCGCCCAAAAACCGAAGGTCTTTGGGTTCCCGTGCCGACGTTCGTCGTCACAAAATGACGACCGTCGTCATTTTTTGAGGAAGTGGAAGGTGCGTTTCTTGGAAATGATTGCCCTTTTCAATCTGGCACGCGCCGTGCTGGTTCCATGCAGTGCGCCTTCGTTTCGCGCCAACCATTTTCATCCAGAAGGAGGACCCCATGAGCCAGATCGCAGAATACAATCGCGCCCTGGAACACGCAAAGCAAGAACGGGCCGAGGTCATCGGTGTGGGGCTTCGATCCTATGCACTGCCAATCGCCGCGGTGGTCTCGTTGTCATTCGCCACGCTGCAACTCATGTCTCACGAGGAACCCAATCCTCCGGTCGAGGTCCAAACCGCACACGTGGGCTGATTATTCGGTCGGGCACCCCTGGTCGGTCCCGAGCTCGAAATCGTCTAGCAGAACCCGCTTTGGTGGATCGAAGACTTGCAACGGATCGGACGATGGGTCGATACGAACTCGAAAGCGAAACCATCGGTTCGCCCATTGCGCTGGCAAGCATACCGGAGTGCGTCGCCAGCCTCCCCCCGTCGGAAGCTCCGCGTTGACGACCGCGGTTCTACCAAGCAACCAGCGCACGGGGACCTGGGGATTCGCATCGATGTTGGAGTAAAGAACCAGTTGGGGACCACCGTTCTCATCGCTCTCAGGAACCCAAACCCAAGTCTCCATTTCGACAAAAACATCGTTGGTCGCATAAGAAATCTCAAGAGCTCCGCTGCCAGCGGCACGAGACAGTTCCTCGTCGTCAACGATCTGCACGGAGCGACCCGACGTTCCGAGCTCGGTCACGCCCGGCCATCGATTGGGACTTGAGGCGAAGCTAGGATCGAGAAGATCGGCTGAGTCGCCGCACGACTGGCTTGAAATGATCTCGACGTCGTCGACCACTAACTCGCTCTCTTTGCTGATTTCGCCTCCCGCTGCGACGAAAGAAAGATCCACCACATTCCCGTGCGTCCAAGGGGGTAAACAGTAGGTATATATGTGGGCAGCATCGTCCGCGACTAGCGTATCGAGGGACCGGACCCGAGTGCCGATCCCACGCGCCGTCCCGATCTCGATGTGATACAGCCAGGCGTTCGTGGCTTTCCACCAGAAGCGAAGCGCCGGCGAAGGCTTGGAGCTCTGGAGTGGGACAGACACGAGAGTCGTCATCGCAGCTTGGTCCCTCGTGTTCGCTTTGCGATAGATCCGAGCACCGTCCGACCCGCCACGACCGACACCAGCGTCAATCGAGCCCGTGGCCGAGCCCAGTGTGATAAATTCCCATCCTCCTTTCCCGACATTCGCTTCGCCATTCAACACCGAGCCCGGCTCAGGGCATTCCTCGGGCTCCGCCACCAAGATCTCGAGCCGATCGACCTCAATCGTGCCAATCGGGGCAGCAAAGCAGTCAGCGAGCCGTTCGGAAGACGCAACTTGAAGCTTCACGGAGCCGCCGTAGGCAGCATCTCCCAAACAGAATCGGTGCGTCTCCCACTCCCCGTTCGTTCCCGGAAGCGTCTTGAAGGCGCGATCGAATCCCACATCGACACCTTCCACATTCTCTGCGCGATACGTGATTTCAACAACGAAAGGTTCGGCAAGCCCATAAGGCGGCATGTCAATAACCTGGCTCACCGCTCCCGCATTACAGACCACGCTACGTTCGAACGACGCAATGCCTGTTCTCGTGCCGAGCGTCAATGGGATGACCGTTGCTCCATTGGTTTTGTCCGGCCAGGCCGTTTGATCGGTAAAATCAGGGTCACGAGGCGCGCCTCCCCAGGTACAAGGCTCTCCGACGTATCCCGTCACGCACTCGCATGCCGCGGGACTGACGCTTCCATCGCAGGTTTCGTGCGCTCCACAGGGCTCAGCACACTTCGGAGGTGTGACCGGTACACAAGTTCCGCCTTCCGGTTGAAATCCTTCCCCGCAACTGGCGGCGCTGTCGCAACCCATGGCGGCGATCAGCGTCGACGCTCCAAGTGCCACTGCCACTCGCACCACGCGAAAATGCCCTGTTGAAGATGGGCTTGCAAGAGTGTCCTTCCGCGCGAAGCGAGCTTGGCGGCATTTTCCGGTCTTGCTTATAGATCTGTCTTGATCGATGATTTCCTCCTGATCACACGCAATTGAAGCAGATCATGAAGGTGTCGCTCATCATCAAGGTACTATCCCTAGTGGCTCTGTCGGCAATGTACGTCGCCGTGACAGGGCAGGATGATTCTTGTGGTGGCGGCACGAATCCATGCGCCGGCACTAATTCCGAGTACCACGTTGCGTGCACCCTTTCTGGTGGTGGCGAAGGCGTTTGCATCAACCAAAGCTGCGTCCCGACAAACGCTTGCGCGCGAGTTGGCGTGGGCCGTATCAACTGCTGCGCGAACTGTGCCAATGCCAGCGGCGCGCAATGCCGAGACAGCGAGGCGGAGAAGCAGACCATAAACGGCTTGAGCTGTGACCCTACCGGCGAGCTCGGTCCAGGGGCTGGGACTGGAGGAACTTGCCAGAACTCGATCTGTGGGACGACCTATTGCAAGGACGAGTCCACTCAGGTAGCCGGTGTGTCTTCAGACAACATGGGGACCTGCAACGATGGGATCGACTGCACCAATGATACCTGCGCTGACGGAGCGGGCGTCGCCGCTTGCACTTGGTGGGGCGTCGACGGCACACAGCCTTGCGCCACCACGCCAGGCGGGCCACTGACGGGTGTGTGTAGGAAGGTCGGCGGTCTGGTGGAGTGTGGCCCGGCGGGCTCGTGCGATGCCAGCAAGTACTGCAAGCCTCCCCCTCCGTGCTTCGAGACCACGTGCGATTTCGGAAAATTCGTGAACTCGCTGTGCCCGAACGCAACCTGTTGCGAAACGAAACCCGCCCCGGCAAAAACACCCTGCGCCTTACCCGGTGACGATCCCTCGTCACCTGATCAATGGAAAGGCGAATGCGACGGTGCCGGCGCCTGCAACCCTGCGCAACCGTAGTCGAAGACTGCAAGACTCAAGACGCGGGTCTCCACAACCTGAGAAACGGTCGTAACCACCACGCGCGCTCAAGCCATGAACGTCCCTGCAGGGGGGCCACGTGCACTTGCAACCTCCTGATTCGTCGGAACTCCGGAACATTCTCATCGCCTGGGTTGTGGATGTCGATCTCCACTTCGTACGAGCCGGGCTCCCGAACCACGAAGGTGGTTCGATACGCGCCACCCGAGCGAGGATTCGAGAACCGCGCTTCGAGAACCCTGCCCCGTGGGGTCTTGACACTCGCGATGGGCAGGTCGAGTCCAAAGACCGGCACGGGGTGACTGACGACGAGAAGGAGCTCGACCGTGTCGCCAACCTCGTAGAGGCGACCGTGGCCGCTCGCCGCGACATGCAGCGTGGGATTCTCACTATAGACTGACAGGGAAAACCGAGCGTCCTCGCGCGCCGGCGTCCCATCGACACGCACCAACCACTCCCCAGAGTCGGGATTCTTGATCGTGTATTGCCGATAGCCCATCCGAGAAGAATCCATCAGGATCAGGTTGTGATCGGAAGCGGGGTCGACCCACGAGTGATTGGGACGACGCAGTGACAGGGTGAGGGATACGCCTCGGGCGTGACTCAGTACCAGCCTGATCGACTTCGAGCCGTGCTCGACATGGACGCGACGTTCGTACTCGATCGAACCAGTCGCGAGGTACTCCACGATGGGAGAGCCGAATCGTAGCTTGTTCGCGAGGCCGATGAGGTAATCCTTGAGCTCCTGTGGATCGTCGTCGGTGCCCACCTGATGAAACTCGCCCTTGGTTTTCTCGGCAATTTTCTGGAGCGTGGCCTGATCCGCACCGGAACTGAATCCGATGGTAAAGACCCGAATGCCGTCATCGGCGAGCCCATCCAGTAATGCGCTAGGCTCTGTGCCCGTGTTGTGCATTCCATCGCTGAAGAGGACCATGACCTGCGTGGCCGCACGCTCCCCCGGAGACTTTATTTGCTCACGCGCAGATGCCATGGCGCCTCCGACATCCGTTTGGCCGGCAGCCGTCATCGCCTGAATGTCCGTTTGAGCCTGCGCCAGGGCGGTCAAGATGAGCTCGTCACCAGTGTTGAGCAACTTCAATGGAAAGATAACGCTCTGCTCGTGGTTGAAGGAAACGATGCTCAGTCGGTCTCCGTCTTGAGCAGTTTCCTGCAACCAGTATGCGGCTCCATCCTGGACGGCCTCCAGCGCACCTTCGTGCGTCATGCTGCCTGACCGATCGAGGACGAGCGAAAACCTCGCCACCTCGTCGACGAGGATCCAATCGATGTACTCGTGACCAGGGAGCTCAGATCCCCCCAAATCGGTTGCAACCTGGATTCCCGGGTAGCTGTCCTGAATGACGGTCCAGCATGCCTTGTTGTCATGAGCCTTGTTGTGAAATGAAGGTGCGTTCTCGTTGTGGTTGGCTGGCGTGCAAAACTCATTGGTCAAGCCCTTGACGGTGAGCTCACCCGTCGTGTCGATCTGGTCCCCCTGCGGCATGATCTGGAGCCCGCCGACCGTAGTAAGAGCGAGCTCTACCCCCATGATGCAAGCGGCGCTCTGAGGGTCCTCTGCGCATCGCATCTTCGAAACCTGGTATGTCCCCTCTTCGAGCCCCAGATACTCTTCCCCGAGGCCCAACCCGTGGTGCCCAAACTCGTGCGTGACGTTGTACGGAATCTTCTTTTCGCCATCGGTGAGCGACATGTGAATACCCGGAGAGCCAAAAGCTCCATGGGTCGTCGTGGAGGCATCATTGTCTGGAGGCCGAAGCCAGCTGTCTGCCTCGTCCGTGCCAGCCCTGCGATTTGCAACGAAGACGCTCCCAAACTGCATCTGCCCACCGGTCGCGTTGTAGAGCAACTTGGACGCGCGACGAAACGAATGCTCCCACTGACGAATCTCATCCGCGCTCGCGTCGTAGCGGAGCGAGACGTTGAGCTCGAACTTGCCGTTCTTGTAGCGGCCAATACCCATGCCGGACTTTCGCCCGACTGAGAAACCGCCGTCAAGCAGCGCGTGAGCGAATCCGCGACACCAACGCGAGACCGACCGCGAAGAGGACGATTGCGATGTATTGAATATGCGTGAGCCCGAGGTAACGCGTCATCCCCCCCTCATCTTGTGGTGCCCGCAAGAAATCCAAGAAGAAGCGGGCCGGCGTGTAGAGAATGAGAAGAAGCGCCAAATAGAAGGCCTTTCTTCGGGGCGTACGTGCAAGGAACAAGAACAGCAAAGCAATTGCTCCCACTACGATCGCGTCATAGAGAGCCATGTCGTGGCGGGGTTGGTATGGTGGCACGCCAAAATGAAAACCAGCGACGGCGAGCGCAAAGTGGCTGACACGTCCGGCGTGGTCATGAACCGCGAAACAGCCGAGCCGTGCGATGCACCACCCAAACGGAAGCGCGAACGCGAGCACGTCGAGCATCTCGAGCAGAGAGCCTTCTGTCCGAAGCTTCCAAACCAGGGCCCCAAACAAACCGCCGATCATTCCCCCGAAGGTCGACCAATAGAACCGAAGATCGGCGAAGTTTTCTGGCCTCCTAACAAAGCGACTCAAAGCTTGCGGTTGGTCTAAGACCACGCTCGCCAGCAGTGCCGCGGGCAGAGCAAATGCCATGACGTGGATGATGAAACCGAGCGTCGGCTCCACGGAGCGACGACGCTTCCGGGCGAACAGTGCCGCAGTGCAGATGATCGTGGCAATCGCAACGGCCATCGCAATTCGGTAGGGATGCAACGTAAGCTCATGCTGTCCGAGACGCAGCGCGATTGTTTGCCAGCGGAACCAAGGTATCAGCAGCACTGCAGTCATGGGTTGACCGGGCAGGCAGAAGAGGTCGTGAGGGAGAAATCGTCCAAAAACACCCGTTCCTGAGTGATGGGAACACCGATCCCCTCGTTAGGCCCGACCCGTACCCGAAAACGAAACCAGCGGCCCGCCCATTCCGGAGGAAGACATGCCTCGTTGAGCATCCAATCGCCGGACGTACCCACATCCCCGACGAGCTCGTTGCGGCCAACGATCCATTGGACTGGGATCGATGGCGCCGTCGGGCTTCTGGAATAGAACCTCACGGCGGGGCCGCGGCCATTTTCAGCCTCCGCAACCAGAACATGGCGCTCGGCCGTCAGGTTCGCGCCGCTGTTCCAATAGGTGAGGTCCAGAGTGCCGGTTCCGCTACGGGCCAAAGCACCGTCTTGCCGCATGACCACGTTCTCATTCACGGACCCAAGCGAAGAGCCAAGCCAGCGATTGGGCGCGGACTCGAAACCCGGATCGAGCAGGTCTGAATCGTTGCCACAGTCCGGGTCGGACACGATGCCCACATCATCGACCACTAGTTCCTCCGCGTCGGTCGGTTCGTCCTCAGCCAAGGAAAATGAAAGGTCGAGCACGCTTCCATGCGTCCATGGTGGCAAGCAATAAATATTGTTTTGTCCGGCGTTGGTTCCCACCAAGGTCTCGACGTCCCGTCCCGAATCATCAATGCCGGCAAATGTGCCGATCGTAGCTTGAAACAAGCGCTCGGCGGATCCCCTCCACCAGAACACGAGCGCTGGGGATGCCAGCGAGGAAGGAAGCGGAACAGAAAGGCGCGCAGTCATCGCCGCGCGTCCGGTTGCACCCGCTTCGCGCGACAACCGCGCGCCGCTCGTTCCCTCGCGACCGACTCCGGATTCGAGCCCGCCAGCAGCATCTCCTTCGATCGTGAACTGCCAACCACCCTCACTGACGCGCGCAGTACCGTTGACGACCTCGCCTGGTGCAGGGCACTCAGCCGTGGTCGCCGGTATCATCGTGATGCGGTCAATACGAATGTCGCCGCCAGGCTCGTCTCCCAGGCAATCGGGGAGACGCTCCGAAACGGAGAGCGCTAGTGTGACCGGACTACCATTCCATGCTTTGCCATACGCAGCTTCGCCGGCACAGAAGGTGCCCTTCCTATAGGTTGTCCCTGTGGGTGCGAGCCGCTTCCACGCACGATCGAAGCCCACGGCAACACCGTGCACCCCTTGAGCCAGATAGGTGACCTCCACGACCAAGGGCTCGGCCAAGTCATAGCTCGGCATTTCGAGCTGCTGAGTCAGGGTACCAGCGCTGCAAATGACGCTCGAATCAAAAGCGGCTTCCCCGAGGTCGAGCACGGCTTCGCCGGACCCACGCTCTTCCGGTGCAAGGGGCAAGACGTTCGGCGTGCCTCTGGTAGGTTGCCACGGGGACGAGGGGCCGAGCTCGACTTGAAATCCAGGATCCTCGATGACGCCGGACCAGGTGCATGGGTTGCCGCTGTAGCCAGGTAAGCACTTGCAAACATTGGGTATGGTCGTCGCATCGCAGAACTCGTGCGTGCCACAAGGTCCGCCGCAGTCCCCAGGCGCATTGGGGTCTATGCATCGGCCGCCGATCTGGATGAAGCCCTCTTCGCAAACCGCCGATTCGCATCCGGCGCCGACCAGGAAGAGCACGGAGAGACTTGCCAGGAGCCGCCGCATCTCAGAAAACTCCACGAAGGCCGACTGTGCCTTGCCTACGGCCGGCCACGATCAACGGCTCGAGATGGGCTCCGGCCTTCTTCTCGCCGCGACGCAATAGATAGATCAAAGGCATGGTGAGCAACGGGGCCGCAGTCATCCCGAGAATAATCGCGCGATCGGTGTCGCGGCCACGCTCGACGCATGCAGTCGGGTCGGGTCCGTTGATCTTGCAGGATTGAGATGGTTTGGGATCGGCCGTGACCGCGGATGCGATGGCGCCGGCGGCGGCGCCCAGACCGAGCCCGCCGCTGAGCCATCCCCACCATGGTGTTTTCGGCCGATAGGGCAAGGCCAACGGCATGGAAGCGACGAGGAGCCCTGCCCCGGCGGAGCTCGTCGCGATGAGGCCAGTGCCGAGGCGAAGCCATTTGTTTTGTGAATCGAGGTCGTTGGGCGCGTCGATCCAATCGCTTCCCGCTGGCCGACGAGCACTGAGAAGGCCGTAGCTCGTGAGGATCGAGGCCGTCCCGAGCGAAGCGAGACTGAGTCCGGAAACGAACTGACCGCGTGGTGGACGTTGGCGGCGGTCGCGCTTCTTCTTCTCGAACGGGGAAGTATCCGTGGAGGCTCGCTCCGGAGGCTCGCCGGTTAGGCAGTCGAGCGGAGTCGGTTTCGCGCCGGTGAAGTCCGTGCACTGGCCTTTCAGAAGCGTCGCAACGGCATTGGCCACAACGTCGGTGCTTGGACCGGTGCCGGTGGTCGCAATGCGCGCGAGGGCTGGCTCGAGCTGCGTCATGGTCACTACGCGCAACTCGAGTGTTTGATCGCCGGTCGAGGAAGCAACCACTACGGCCGACGCTGGAAGCGCTCTCGCGATCTGCCGAGCGTCGATGACGAGCTGTTGTATGACGGGGGGCTGGTCATATCGAAGGTGCAGGACTGGTTCGGACTGCACGGCGTGATCGAAGCCATCAAAGATAAAGACGTTCCCATCACTGGTCAGCACTTTCACCTTGTGAACCCGGCCAGGTCGGTGCGGTTCGCATTCGAGCTGGACTCGATACTCTCCAGGATAGAGGTTCGAGAGATCGAGAGGCGTCTTTCCCACGAGCACACCGTTGACGCGAAGTGGACATTTGGGCGGCTGGCTCTCGACGTGCAGAGTGCTCACATGCTCCGAGCCAAGTTCTTTGGCGCTTTCGTAGAGGGCCATGACCTCGGGCGGATGCATCCGTGGAGACGGCTCAGTCGACGGAACGATTCGAACGCACTCCTTCGCTTGCGCCGAAGCGGCTTGCCGGTCTCCCGAGTCGATTCTTGCGCGCACCAGGTAGAGGCAGGTGTCGAGAACGGTCCTGGCGCGGCCCGGGTCTCGATTGAGCGTTTCGAGCGCGGCACGCGAGAAGGCTTGCGCATCCTCAAGCTCCGCGAGCGCCACCGCGGTCTGTGCGTGGACCAGCTTGCGAAGTGCCTTCTGGGAGCGCTCGGCCCAGGCCTCGACCTCGCGGTCTGAGACTTCTGCGGGCGGGGCCGAGCCTCGCGCCTCGAACGTCGCAGCCGCGCGTCTCGGGGTCCACACACCCACCCCTTGCTTACGAAACTCACGGTCTAGAGCATCGACCGTCGGCCGCATCCATTCCGTCCGTTTCCCCTCGGTTACGGGTAGAATGAGCCAATCCTGCGACTGAGCGAGGCCGCTCGCCGAGCCGCACAGCCACAAGACCGCCACGGTCGCCCACCATCGCATCGCGCGTACCATAAAGACAATCCATTGAACAACATCAGCAACCGAATCGACAAGCGCTATGAGCTCTTCCGCCATCCCGGAGGAGAGACACACTTCGAGCTGGCCGGGCAAGGGCACGGTGAGCTGGGAGTCTTCGTGCCAGGGGCGACGCTGCCGCTTGCGGTTTGGGACCCCTCGTCACGCCGCTGGTCGCAGCCGCGCGTGCCACGGTACTCCGCGGGTCCGGACGTTCAGCGTTTCATCCGCGAGTTACTCGAATTCGCGCTGAGCCGTCCCGACTCGCATCGATCCCGAGCCTGATTGTTAGGGTCACTTGGGTGGCGGTGGCAACTTGGTCCCTGGCGTCTTGCCCTCCATGCGGTGCGTCACGAAATCGCGCACAGTCTGGTGCTGCAGGTACGGGTTCTCGCGGAGCTCCTCATCGAGCGTCGACACGGTAACCGGACCGTAGTTGTGGCCGGGGTACATCCGGGTGTCGCGTGGCAGCGACTCGGTGAGGCGCTTGAGCGTTTGATACATGACCTGTGGGTCGCCGCCGACGAAATCGCAGCGGCCGCAGCCCTGCACGAAGAGCGTGTCGCCGGTGACGACGGCATCGCGGATGCGATAGGTGGTGGAGCCCGGGGTGTGACCCGGCGTGTGCACCATGGTGATTTCGAGATGCTCGCCGATTTGCAGCACGTCGCCCGGACGATGCCGTTGCAGGTTCTCGCAACGGAAGCCGGAAAAATCGATCTCCTCACCCAGCATATGCACCGGGATGTCTTTTCGTTCGAGCATGGCATCGACGCGGTTGACGTGGTCGAAGTGGCTGTGGGTGCAAAGGACGTGGCTGATGTCCACGTCGAGGCGCTCGGCTTCGGCGAGGATCACGTCGACATCCCACGCCGGGTCGACCACGGCGCAGGTGCGGGTGGCCTTGTCGCCCAGGAGATAAATGAAGTTCTCCCAAGGGCCGAGCTCGAACTGGTGAACGAAGATGCCTTCCTCGGCCACCTCAGAGCTCCACCACGCTGCGAATCGACTTGCCCTCGTGCATCAGGTCGAAGGCCTCGTTGATGTCTTCGAGGGGCATCTTGTGCGTGATCAAATCATCGATGTTGATCTTGCCCTCCATGTACCAGTCGACGATCTTCGGCACGTCGGTGCGACTCTTCGCCCCACCAAACGCCGTCCCTCGCCACACGCGGCCCGTCACCAGTTGAAAAGGCCGCGTGGAGATCTCCTCGCCGGAGCCGGCCACCCCGATGATGACGCTCTCGCCCCACCCTTTGTGGCAGCATTCGAGCGCCTGTCGCATGACGTCGACGTTCCCGATGCACTCGAAGCTGTAGTCCGCGCCGCCTCCGGTGAGGTCGACCAGATACGCAACGAGGTCCCCCTCGACTTCCTTCGGGTTGACGAAGTGGGTCATGCCGAACTTCTCGGCGAGCGCGCGCCGGCCCGGGTTGATGTCGACGCCCACGATCTTGTCTGCGCCGACCATGCGGCATGCCTGCACCACGTTGAGCCCGATGCCGCCGAGCCCGAAGACCACCACGTTGGCGCCCGGCTCGACTCGCGCGGTGTTGATGACCGCGCCGATCCCCGTAGTGACCCCGCAACCGATGTAGCAAACCTTGTCGAACGGTGCGTCCTCGCGAATCTTGGCGACGGCGATTTCGGGCACCACCGTGTATTGCGAAAAGGTCGACGTGCCCATGTAGTGGTAGATGGTGTCGCCCCCGAGCGAAAAGCGGCTCGATGCGTCGGGCATGAGCCCCTTGCCCTGCGTCACGCGAATCGCCTGGCACAAGTTGGTCTTTCCGGAAAGGCAGTACTCGCACGCACGACACTCCGGAACATAGAGAGGAATCACATGATCGCCTGGTCGAATCGACTTCACTTCTGGGCCGACTTCCACCACGACCCCGGCCCCCTCATGACCGAGCACGGAAGGGAAAATGCCCTCCGGGTCGGCGCCCGATAGTGTGTACGCATCGGTGTGGCAGATGCCGGTTGCTTTGATCTCGATGAGCACTTCGCCGGCGCTCGGACCTTCGAGATCGATCGTTTCGATGGTCAGCGGCTTGCCGGCTTGATGAGCCACTGCGGCACGTGTCTTCATTGGAGGCCTCCGAGCTACCGTCCTAGCGCGAAGGTTGGTGAGCTTTCAACACGATTCCGCGCCGCCCGAGTTGCAGCCGCGCTTCGTGTTCCGTCTCCGCGCCTCTCGAAGGGCTAGTCGCAGCCGCGACAACCTTGTAGTCTCCCAGGGTTACCCAATGCATCGTTCCACAGTGACAGACCCTTGGCCGCGCATGCGGGAGCTGGTGTCGGCTGTCGTTACGGGGCTTCATCGCGGCCGATTCATCGAAGACACGCTCGAAGCGCTTTGCGTGCAACTCGGCGCGGCTTCTGCTTGGAGCACACTCGAAACGAAAGGCGGAGGACCGCTACACCGCTCGCGTACGGCGAGCTTTCAAGGTGTCGCGCCCGCAGTGCTTGCCATGCACGTCACCGATGTGCTCCAACGGGTGCAGACCAAGCTCAGAACGGTCGCAGGGCCGGTTCCTTACGCACGCGAGGGGTCGTTCATCGCCGTGCCGCTCTGGTCCCAACCCATGTCGTCGCCCAGGGGGCGCAGCCTCGTAGGAGCGCTGTATCTCGAGTTCACCCAGGACCAAGGCACGCATCCGTCGGTCATCGAGTTTGCCGAGACCGTGGGAGCGCTGCTCGGTGGCATGATCGCGCAGCAGGCACTGATCGAAGACACGCGCGAGGATTTGCGCGCGGAGCGAGCCCGCGACCATAACGAGCACTACCTGACGCTGGAGGAGCTCCTTGCCCCGGAAAGCATGGCAGCCATTCGACAAGAGCTGCGTTCCGCAATCACGGGCGAGGCGTCGATCATGATTCTGGGCGAATCGGGCACCGGCAAGACCCAGCTGGCCACCGCGTTTGCTCGCGCAAGCAACCAGGAGCCCATCGTTCGCGCGACGCTCGGGATGGCCGATGATTTGAACACGATCACCTCGGAGCTATTCGGCCACGAGCGCGGATCGTTTTCCGGCGCCGTATCCAAGCGCAAAGGTCTGGTCGAATACGCCGACGGCGGCACCTTGATCCTCGACGAGGTGTTGAACCTGCCGGGCCATGCGCAGCAGTTGCTGCTCGACTTCACCCAGTTCGGCTCGTATCGGCCGCTCGGCTACCAAGGGCGAGAGCCCAAAACAGCGAGCGTTCGGATCATCTCGGTGACCAACGGCGATATCCAGCAAGCCATCGCCGACCGGAAGTTTCGCCAAGATCTGTACTACCGTCTGGCCACGGTTCCCATCGTCCTACCACCTCTACGACAACGGCGATGGGATATTCCAAACATGGCCGTTCGCTACCTCAACCGCACGGATGCCGAGGCTGATTGGGAGCTCGATGGAAGCGCCGTGGAGGCACTACTCTCTTCTCAGTTGGATTGGCCGGGCAACATCCGCGAGCTCGAATCCGTGATGGAGCGTGCGAGAAATCGAGCTCGCGCGAATGGCTCCAAGGAACACGTCCTCGAAGAACGTCACCTCGATCTGGGCACCGACGCGATCGTAGGCGAAGCCCGATCGCCGTCAGCTCGACCGAGCCAAAGGCCGGGCCAAAGCGGTGTAGAGGAACGCTGGCAGGTTCTCAACGAACGGAGAAGTGGGCTCGATGCGATGGAAAAGGCGATCATCGAAGATGCCCTCGAAGCCTGCGGCGGAATCGTCGCACGTACGGCACGGATGCTCTCCGTGCCGAGAACCGGCCTCATCAGCCGTATGGCAACGCTCGAAATCGACCCGGAGAAGTTCAAGAAGCGACGGACATAGCGCGCTCGGCCTGAAGACCGGATCCGGCGACTACGGGCTACGCGATTCCCCGCGCCCCCAAGCGCCGCTCGAGCTCCTGGTGCCACCACTGAATCGGCGTTTCTTCGGTGCCGTACGTCAGATATTCATTGGCGCCGCTGTTGAGGCCCTGCTGAATCTGCTCACAGACCCAGAGGTCTTCGCCGTCGAAGACGCCGTTTTGGATCAGCTCGTAGTTGAGCTCCCAGTGGGCGCGGGCTTTGTCGGTCTTCGGTTCCTCGGGAATGATCAGATCGTGCTCCCAGACGATCTCGTCGATCGCGGTGGGGTAGGCGGTGGCGCGGCTGATGAATCCGGGCTGAACCACGAAAATGGTGTTGGGAAAGATCACGTAGGTCGGCGTGGCGATTTCCCGAATGTCTTCGATGCGACCATTGCCAATGGCGTCGGCAAACCCGGTGCGCCCGACGATCGACCGCACGTGCGGACCCGTGCGCTCGGTGTAGCTCCGATGATCTTCGAAGAATGGAGCGACCGTATTCTTGTGGAGGTGCCGCACGTGGTAGCCGTCTAGAAAGGCTTCCATCACGATCTTCCAGTTGGTCTTTCGGCGGCTGGTGGCTCGGCGGTAGACGACGTGACGTTCGAGCCCAAGCGGCCCCAAATCGTCTTCGAGCGGATCCAGCATCGCATCGAAATCGTATTCGGTACCGGGCGTCGCCACGACCCAAACCAAGCCAAAGCGCGCCTGCACCGGCACGCGGATCAGATTGTGCTCTTCCTTTTTGAGCGTCGGGAAAAGGGCCTGGTTGGGGATGTGGACGAGCGTCCCGTCGCTCTCGTAGGTCCATCCGTGATAGCGACAGCGGAAACCCTTGCGCACTTTGCAGAAACCCTCGTCCTGCATGAGGCGGGTGCCGCGGTGCCGGCAGACGTTGAGCATGCCTCGAAGCTCGCCGTCGCGGGTGCGCGTGATCAGCAGGGGTGCGCCGATGGCGTCGTGCACAAGACACGAGCCCGGCGAAGCGAGCTGCGAAACATGGGCGATGGGGATGGGAAGATGCCGAAGCAGCTGGCGCTCGGCCTTGAACTTGGCCTCGTCGGTGTAGATCGAAACGGGAATGCGAAACTCGCTCGATGTAGGCAGCTCGGGCGCGCCATAAATTTCCACCAACTGCTGAAGCAAATGTTCGTGAATCGGCGGGTTCCCAGACACGCTCCCGACATCATACACGGGTTCACACCGAATGCAGCGTGCGCATTTGCGGCGATACCCTGCAGCCCGGCTCGCGAGCGCTGCGTTCCATACGAGTGTCCCTTTTTTCGACGGGAAACGAGCTACCGCGCGCCTAGGGGCGTATTGATCTTCTCGAGCGCCTGGTCGACGGTAAAGCTCGCGGCTTTCTGTCGTGGCGGAAACGCCTCGAAGGTTTGTATGAACTGCCCGACGATGGCCTGAGCCGCGTAGATCGTAAATGCGCGATCGAGCAACCAATCGAAATAGGTATTCGAAGTGATGTCGGCACGCTCGTACGGATCACGCCGTAAGTTGAAGAGCTTGGGAACGCGGAGCGGTACGAAGGGCTCGGCCCAAACTTGAAGCGTACCCTGTACCCGCTGCTCCAAGAACACGACTTTCCAATCCCGGTACCGCAGGGCCATCAGATCGCCGTCGTCCGAGAAATAGAAGAGCTCGTCGCGGCGGCTCGGTCCGTTGCCAAGCAAGAGATCGAGTTGGTTGTAACCATCGAGGTGGACCTTGAATCGTTTCTTGCCCGCCGTGGTTCCCTGCAGAAGCTCTTCCTTGATGTTGGGTTCTCCCGCGGCTGCCACCAACGTGGGAAGCCAGTCCATGTGCGCCATGATCTCGTTGCTGACCGTGCCAGCGGGAACTTTGCCCGGCCACCGCACCATCGCGGGCACTCTCCAGCCGCCCTCCCAGTTGGTGTTCTTCTCACCACGGAACGGGGTCGCCGCGGCGTCGGGCCAGGTGTTGTAGTGCGGGCCGTTGTCGGTGCTGTAGAAAACGATGGTATTGTCCGCGAGTCCGAGCTCGTCGAGCTTGTCGAGGAGCTTCCCGACGTGCCGGTCATGCTCGACCATGCCGTCCGCGTACTCGTTTTGCCCTGAAATCCCCCGAAGCTCCGGCTTCACGTGGGTGCGGAAGTGCATGCGCGTCCCGTTCCACCAGACGAAGAACTTGTTGCCGGCTTCATGCTGACGCTGGATGAAGTTGATGGCCGCATCGACCGTCTCGTCGTCGATCGTTTCCATCCGCTTCTTGGTGAGCGGGCCGGTGTCTTCGATCTTGCCGTCGGCGTAGCTGTGAATCACACCCCTCGGGCCGAAGCGTTCGCGGAAGGCGGCATTCTTCGGGTAGTCCGGGTTTTCCGGCTCTTCTTCGGCATTGAGATGGTAGAGGTTCCCGAAGAACTCGTCGAAACCATGGTTCGTCGGAAGGAACTCGTCTTTGTCTCCGAGATGGTTCTTGCCGAACTGCCCAGTGGCGTACCCGAGCGGCTTGAGCATCTCGGCAATGGTCGGATCCTCCGAGGACAGACCGAGATCCGCTCCGGGCATCCCGACCTTTGACAGCCCGGTGCGAAATGCCGACTGCCCGGTGATGAACGTGGAGCGCCCCGCCGTGCAACTCTGCTCACCGTAGTAGTCGGTGAAGATCATTCCCTCACGTGCCACACGATCGATGTTCGGCGTGCGATAGCCGACCAAGCCCATCGAGTAGGCGCTGATGTTCGACTGGCCGATGTCGTCACCCCAGATGATGAGGATGTTGGGAAGGTCTCCATCTTGCGCAGCCACGACGACGTCCTCGGTCTTCGCGAGCGACTCGGAGCTGCGCGGGTACTCGACCTTCTGGGGCTCCCAGTTGGTTTTGGGTGCGCCCACCGGTGGCTGCGCACCATCTTTGGGAGCTGCTTCCTCGGCGGGAGCCGGATGGGCTGGCTGGCAGCCCACTGCGAGCGCAAGAACGCAACCGGAGACCAACATTGTGAAACGAGACATGAAACCTTCCCTTCCCGGCCGCGGACGATACCTCGCTGCCAGGCTTTTGACTACGGGGACCCAGATTTCTTTGCAAAGCCTAGTCTTCTAGGAAACGAAGCAGATCCTGTGCGTCCTGGACAGCGTGCCCGCCGATGTCGTTGTTGAAATACGCATAGACATCCCGTCCTTCATCGAGGTGCGAGCGAATGCGCCGCGCCGCGCCACTCAGCGCCTGGGCCGAGTAACTTCCCGCGTAGTGATCACCGTGAAAGCGCAGATAGACCCAGTCGGCAGTGGTCAGGCGGGGGTGCCTTTCGATCATGTCGTGAATGCAAAGCGCCGCGTCATGCTCTCGAAGCAAGCCATAGACCTCTTTGCAAAGCCAGCTCTGATCTCGAATCTCGATCGCCCAGCGGTATCGCGTGGGTGCAGCTTCGAGAAAGGCAGCGAGCCGATCGACGTCGACGTTCCAATGGGGCGGCAGTTGCACCAGGATCGGACCGAGGGTCGGACCGAGCAGCCGGGCGCGTTCGATGAAGAGGCCGATGGTGTCGTTTGCGTCCTTCAGCTTCTTGAGGTGGCTCCCGTAGCGACTGAACTTCAACGCGTAGCAAAACCCTCGAGGCGCCTCATTCCGCCATCGCTCGAACGTCTGAGCTTCAGGCAACCCGTAAAATGTGCCGTTGACTTCCACGGTGTCGAAGTGCTTGGCGTAATGCTCGAACCAGCGCGACTTAGGAAGGTCCTCGGGGTAAAACCGTCCGCGCCAGTCGTCGTACTGGTAGCCAGACGTGCCAATGCGAAGCTCTGCGCGGGCGCGTTGCGCCATGATCGTTCGTATCGCGCGGGCTCAGAGGCTTTGCAAGTATCGAATCGCCTCGGCCGCATCGACACGCAGACACGCGTTGGTGTTCACCTTCTTTTTGAGAAGGCCCTCGGTGCGAATCCGTTTGCGGGCCTTTCGCAAGGCGGGGATGGCCTTCTTGTTTCCGAGGGCCCGAAGCTTGGCGACGGCTTCCTTGCGGTCGGTGCAGGTCGCTCCTTGGTCGAGGTCGAGCAGATACGAGCTCAAGCGGTCGATGCGATCCCCGAGACCGACTTCCTCGGCCACCTGCATTGCCTTTTCCCGTGTGCGCGAAACCTTGGAAAAGGAAGCGAGATCGACGAGCTGATCCTCGGCTGCGCGGTCGCCTGTCTTCGAAACCAACATCCCGAGAAACTCGAGCGTTGCATCGACCACCGCGGCGGCCTTCTTGTGGAGCAATAGCTCGATGTTGGTGCGCATGAGCCGGTCCTGAGCGAAATCAGGCTTGATCGAGATCGCCTTTTCGTAGGCGGCGAGGGCCTGAATGTTGCGCTGCGCGCTGGCGTGGGCGTGACCGAGGACCATCTGTGCATACGGCTCGTCTCGTACCTCTCGGCGGTGATCCATGAGATAGGCGGCCGCTTGCCTCGGGTGGCCTTGCGCAAGCAGGTCGGCAGCCGTTTCCGCCTCCGGTCCGTGCTTGGGCGCAAGCAAGGGCAGGTCTCTACCTCCCGGCAGGTAGTCAGGCCCCTGCCTTCCGATGGCAAAGGCTCCCAGCGTGCACAGTCCGATCACGGCAAGCACCGCGGCGGCGAGGCGCTTTGGTTTCTTCCTCGTGGCGGCAACTCGCTCCATGGCGGGGACGAGCGACGCTCGAAGCCCCTCGGCGACGACCGACGGAATCTCACGGAGCCCCGAACCAGCCTCGGGAGCAACGGATGAAGACGTGGTTTCGCGCACCAACAGGTCGTCGATTCGCTGGATGTAGATGGTCGCGGTCGAGATGCGATCGTCCCGGTTCTTCTCGAGGCCATCTCGGATGAGTAACTCCACCGCGTTCGGCACGCGCAAATCGGCCGCCACCTCGTCGAAGCTCGGGACCTCCGCTGACACATGCATGCGAAGGAGCGCGGACACCTCATCGGCATCGAAGGGCGGCACGCCGGTGATCATCTCGTACAGCATCACCGACAGAGAATAGAGGTCGGCACGGCGGTCGATTGGCTGCCCGAAGGCCTGCTCGGGCGAAATGTAGGTTGGCGTGCCAATCGTGACGCCGAGCTGGGTGAGCTTCGGGTCGTCAGTTGGCACAATCACGACCTCCTCCGGTTTGCCTTCCTCGAAGAGCTTCGCGATGCCGAAATCCAGGATCTTCGCAAAATCCGGGTCGCCATCCTTTTCGACCAAGATGACGTTCTCCGGCTTGATGTCGCGGTGGATGATGCCTGCGTCGTGTGCGTAGGCGAGCGCGCTCAACACGTGGCGAGCGATGTGAAAAGCGCGCTGCCAGCCGATGCGCTTCTCTTGCTCGAGCAAATCCGAAAGCAGCACGCCATCGAGAAGCTCGAGGACCATGTAGAGGGTCCCGTCTTGCAGCTTTCCGAAATCGGAGACGTTGACGCAGTTGGGATGATCGACGCGGCCGATCGCGAACGCCTCGCGCTCGAACCGTTTGCTCACCTCATCGATCCCACCGACCTCGGGATGCAACAGCTTGAGCGCAAGCGGGCGACGAATCGCCACGTGCTCCGCCAAATAGACACAACCCATCCCTCCGGCGCCGAGAATCCCCGTGATCCGATATCGGGAGTCCAGCACATCGCCGATTCGGGGCGCTGTGGTTCCCTGCGAAGCCGGCAGCACGACCGGCTCGTTCCCCGCCTTCAAGGTTCGCACTGGTACAGTATTGCCAAGAATCCAGCGGACCGCCGGTGAGACTCTCGCAACGAAGCCAACCGCTCGAAAACCCAATGAAAACGCGAGAGCGGCGGTGGCGACGAGCCGCGCGACGTGCGAGATAGATGACAAAGATGAAATCCGTACCGAAAGCCATGCACCTGCTTGCCATGATGGTCATGGTGCTGGCCGGCATCTCGTCTGACGCAAGCGCCCAGATCCCCAAGGCGATGGAGCCCTACGTCGCGTCCTCCGGTCAGGCGCTTTTGGTGTTTTCACGCCTTCGGCGGCGTCAAGCAAGTGACGTCACACTCCGAATCGTCAATCCGGCGGGCCGGTGCTTGGCCGAGCTCGACAATGGCTGGCAGATGGCTGCGCCTCTTTGGCCTGGCACGCACATGCTCATGGTCATCACGGGCGAGGCGCCTCCCACGGTCCAACTCATGGAGGTCAATCTCAGAGCCGGCAGGACCTACGTCGTTCGACTGGAAATGCGTGTTAACGTCAAGAGCCCGGTGGGGATCTCGCCGATTCGCCGAAGCGCTCAACCGCTCGAGGCGTTTCCTCCCGCGGTTCGGGACGCGATCCCGGTCGCACCCGACTTGCGAAAATGTACGGAGTGGGTTTCATGGAAGCGCTCGAGAATCGAGTCACGCGCCGTGGATGCCAAGCGGGAATGGGACGACGCCGACAAGGCCTATCACGAGCTTCGGACTGTGGAGCGAAACGACGGATGGACTGCCGCCGAGATGCGTGCGCCCTAGCCTGAGGCCGCTTCGTCTGTCTCGGAGCTGAGGTTCGGTAGGTTCCAACGTTTGAGCGCGCGGCGAAAGCTCCGGATGTTGGTGTACCCTGCGTGCCGCATGATCTCGCTGGACGTCTGGTTCCGTTCGACGGCGCTGATCAGAATCGACTTTCTAGTCGCATCCATCAAGGCACGGAAGGTGGTGCCGTCATCCTGAAGACGCCTTTGCAGCGTGCGAGGCGTCATGTGCAGAGTGGCAGCCACCGCCTCGATGCTCGATTTGCCCCGTGGCAACAAGGTCTTGATGCGATCACGCACCGTGTCGATGAAAGGATACGACTCGAGGGTCGCATGAAGCCCCGCAGCCACGCCACGAAGCTGCGTGTGCAAAGCGGGATTTCCGTGCGCGAGCGGCAAGCTCCAGGCCTCGTCGTCCGCGAGAATGGCAGTCCGCTCGTGCCCAAAGGTGACCAAGCAACCAAAGGTCCGTGTGTAGTCCTGGATCTGCCCGCGGTATGGATGCTGGAACTGGACCTCGCGGGCGACGAAACGGCCGTCGGTCGCGAAGCGGAGCATCTTCATGACGACCGCCGTCACGAACTCCACCTCGTGCACGGTGAGCGGCAGCTCGTGCTCGATCTTGTTGATTTGAATCGCGTTGTACGTCGGGTGCTTCCCCAAGGTGACGACCTGCCCGTGCGAGAGAAGCTCCTGGTATCGCATGCTCGCCTCGAGGCCTTCGCCCAACGAATCGGCACTGGTCAGAAGCAGGACGACGAGATGATCGGCACGTGCACGCCAGACCTGGGCGGCGTGAAGACCGAGGAAGCGATCTCCGGTGGCCATCATGGCGGCGCGCCACAACCGCCCGGAGGCATCGCGGGGCGGTCTGCCATCGGTGTCCGTGAAAACTTCGAGCGGAAGACCAGCCTCCTCGCAGAGCGCTCCAACGTCGAGGCCGAGCTGCTTGAACGCGTTCACGACCCCTCGCGTCCAGGCGCCCGACACACGAAGGCCTGAATGAGTCCGGATCGCGTCAGCGCTTTCGGGAAGATCGCCCACCGACGGTGATCGATCCACACCAGAGCGGGAAGATCAAGCCTAGAGGGTGAAATGATTGTGACGTTGGCGCGTTGGGTGCCTCCTTTTGTCGCCGCCGGTGTCGGGCCGCCGGTTAAGTTCCAGATCGTCATTCGGTACGAGGCGGGCACCAGCGGCAAGAAACGAAGGGCAACGGATGAGCCCACCATCCCATCCAGAGTCAGGCGAAACAACGTTTCCCGAAGATGGTGCCCGCCTTGGCCTCCCCCACCCATGGGAGCCCGTTACCCGAAGCCGGTCAGCGTAGCTTGACCGGCTTCACTTTTTGGCGTGGCAGCCCACGAAAGATGATGCGCCGCGGCAAGCCGAGCGTCGTCGCGAGCAGTGTGAGGGGACGGGCGCTGGGGTCGTACTGATACGCGAAGTATCCGACATAGGAACCCTCACCGACTTCGAATCGCGGATGCATACCGCGCACTCGCATCCCGTCTCGGGTGATGCCGACCAGATCGACCTGGACCCAGGTTCGAGGCTGCAGCTCGCGTTCCTCGGCGGCAAGCAACTCGACATCGATCACGTCGCTTGCGAGGACAGCCTGGAACGGGAGCGAAACCCGCTCGTCACCCACCTCCACCTCGAGCACGTGCGCGCCAGGGTTTTCGATCCAAAGGCAGTGGCGCTCGACGGCGCCGAGGACCTCGTCGCAGCGTCGGACACCTCGGGACAGGTTGAGCTTGGCGAGCCCCTCTCCATAGAGAGCCCTGCCCTGCGCATCGAGGTAGAGGACTAGAATCCATTGACGACCAGCCAGGAGCACCTGGTCGGCGATCGGCCCAAGAGCGGCGCCGGTGATCTCGGCGAGCACAACGTCGAACCGGTCGTGCGGCAGGACCTCGATGGTGCGCTCGACTGTGGCGAGCTCGTTTTCGATCGCCAACGTGGCTCGTCCGACGCCTACGAAACTGAGCGTCACATCACCGTCGTCGACATCATCGCGGTCGATCGCATCGATCCGTACCACCGAGCGGTCATTCGACTCGATCGTCCAGGGGCCGTGTCCCAGGACACGGATTCGGGTTCGAGAGCCCAGCGCGTATCGCTCCGCGATGTGTTGAATCTCGGGCTCGCAGGACCCCAAGTCACAGTCCACAGCGAAACCCACGCAGCCGGGGAAAATGGCCAGCGCTACCAAGGCACCGGGTGAGAACGAAGCAAAGCGAAGCATGATCAAGACCTCCCGCTGCCCGTTCGGCAGCAAATCTGTGCAACCGACGTGCCAGCCGAAAATGCACGCGAATGCCCGTCTTGCGCCCGCAACACAGGACCACGTCGAGGCGAAAACACCACGCTCGTGTGAACCGCGGTCACAGTAACCGCTTGATGGCGTGGGGTCGCGATGCGAAGTTGACGCACTGCTCCATGAGCCTTCTCGATCGATATCTCGACGACCTGGACGAGCGGGTCGATAGCGACACCTTGCTGAGCCGCTTTCTCGAGTACGTCAGTGATCAGGGCCTCGAGCTCTATCCGGCGCAGGAGGAAGCGCTCATGGAGCTCTTCGTCGGCAACAACGTGATCCTCAACACGCCAACCGGTTCCGGAAAGTCACTGGTGGCGCTCGCGGCGCACTTTCGATCGGTCGCTCTGGGCGAACGGTCGTTTTACACGGCGCCGATCAAAGCGCTGGTCAGCGAGAAGTTCTTCGACTTGTGCCGAGCGCTCGGACCGCAGCGCGTGGGCATGATGACCGGCGATGCCACGGTCAATCGCGACGCGCCCGTGATTTGCTGCACCGCCGAGATCCTGGCAAACATGGCGCTTCGTGAAGGCGAACGGGCCGACGTCGACGGCGTGGTGATGGACGAGTTTCACTACTACGCGGACCGGGATCGCGGCGTGGCGTGGCAAATTCCACTGCTTACCCTCCCGCAAGCCCGCTTCGTGGTGATGAGCGCGACGCTGGGCGATACGCGACGGTTCGAAGAGGCGATCACCGAGCTCACCGGCGTGACGACCAGCCTCGTCCAGAGCGCTGACCGCCCCGTGCCGCTCGATTTTTCATACAGCGAAGAAGCGCTGCACAACACGGTGGTCGATCTCATCGAACAGGGCAAAGCGCCGATCTACGTGGTGCACTTCGCGCAACGCGCGGCGACCGAGCAAGCGCAAAGCTTCATGAGCATCGATGTCCTGTCGAAAGACGAAAAGAAGGCCCTCAAGGAAGGCCTCGCAGGGACGCGCTTCGACACGCCTTTTGGCAAAGAGCTCAAGAAATTCCTCCATCACGGAATCGGGGTACATCACGCAGGGATGCTTCCCCGCTACCGGCGGCTGGTGGAAAGGCTCGCGCAGGAGGGCAAGCTTCGGATCATTTGCGGGACCGATACGTTGGGTGTGGGGGTCAACGTGCCGATCCGTACGGTGCTCTTCACCAAGCTTTGCAAGTACGACGGGGAGAAGACCAGGGTATTGAGCGTCCGCGACTTCAAGCAGATCGCGGGGCGCGCCGGCCGCCGGGGTTTCGATACGCTGGGCAGCGTGGTGGCGCAGGCGCCCGAGCACGCGATCGAGAACAAGAAGCTCCGGGCCAAGGCAGGCGACGATCCGAAAAAGGTTCGCAAGCTCAAGATGCGGCAACCCCCGGAAAAAGGCTACGCCCACTGGGACGCCGATACGTTCACGCGCCTTCAAGAGTCGGCACCCGAACCGCTCAGCTCCCAGTTTCAGGTGAGTAACGCCATGATCCTCAATTTGTTCGAGCGTGAGGACGACGGGTGCTTGGCGCTCAGAAAGCTCATCCGCGGTTGCCACGATGGCCCGACTGCCAAAAGACAACACGCCCGCAGCGCCATTGCGATGATTCGATCGCTTCGCGACGCCGGGGTCATCGAGCTCGTGCCGGGCGGGCCGCGCGTCCACGAAGATTTTCAATCGGACTTTTCCCTCAATCAGGCTCTGTCGCTTTACGTCGTGGAGGCGGTGGAGGTTCTCGATCCCGAGGACCCCGCCTACCCCTTGGACGTGCTGACGTTGGTCGAAGCTACGCTCGAAGATCCTTGGGCCGTGCTCTACCGCCAGACCGACACGCTGAAATCACGCGCACTCGCGGCGATGAAGGCCGAGGGCATGGAGTACGACGAGCGCATGGCCGAGCTCGACAAGATCGAATACCCGAAGCCCAACGCAGAGTTTCTCTACGGAACCTACGAAGTCTTTTCCGAGCGCCATCCCTGGGTCGGCAACGACGTCCTTCGACCCAAATCGATCGCGCGCGACATGTACGAGCTCGGGATGAGCTTCATCGAGTACGTCAAGGAGTATGGCCTTCAGCGCTCGGAGGGTGTGCTTCTTCGCTATCTCACCGATGCATACAAGTCGTTCGTGCAGACGGTGCCCGAATCCGCGAAGACCGCAGAGCTCTATGACGTGTCCGACTGGCTGGGGCTGACGGTTCGCTCCATCGACGCGAGCCTTTTGGCCGAATGGGAAGAGCTCCATACGCTCTCCGACGATACCGTGGCGCCGGTAGAGCGCGAAGAAGAGGACGAGCTCGTCGACATCACGCGGGACCAACGGGGTTTCACGACGATGGTGCGCAACGCCGTGTGGAAGCTCGTCCGGTTTCTCGCCTTTCAGCAGTACGACCGGGTGGTCGAGGCGCTGCTCGACGCCGACGAGCAGAACGAGTGGACTCCGGAGCGCCTACGCGAGACCCTCGCGCCGTACTGGGCGGAATACGAAGCGATCGACACCGGCCCCGATGCGAGAAGCAGCACGTATCTTCAGATCGATCGCGACGAGTCCGAGTGGCGCCTCACCCAGATCCTCCTCGATCCCAAGGGCGACCGTGCGTGGCATCTGCGCCTGCGCGTGGATCTGCCCGCAAGCCGCAACGCAGCCCAGCCAGTGCTGACGCTGCTCTCCATCAGCGACTGAGGCGCGCCCGACCCCGCCCCGCGTCGGTTCGACAGGCTCAGGGAGATTCTTGGTAGCTGAAGACCGTTTCAGGAAGGCCCTCGGCGGCGCTCTCTGAGAGACCCTTGGGCTGGGGATCGATGCCGAACGCCCAGCGGAGCTGGGCGGTCACGAAGTGGCGAATGGTGGGCCAACCATCTTCGACCGGAAGCGCTCCCGGCTGACAGCCGTCGGTGCCGAGGCGAACCAGTTCGGAATCCGGAAGAAGAATCCCTGCGTCGATCGCGATCTGGATGACGCCACCGCCCGAATCTCCAATGGCGCAGATGTCGCTCGGTCCGAGGTGACCCATGTTCTCGATCAAGACCAAACGCGCAGATGCATTGAGCATGCTTGCCGCCTCGAAGGAAGTGATCGTGCGGTCGGGCTCGACGATGTCATCGATGTCGCCTGCGATCCAAAGGGAAGGCTTGTCCGCCAGCGCGACCGGGTTTTCGCTCGAGATCCCTGCCGACAGCGGGATGTAGGTCACGACGTCGGGCTCGCCACCAAAGCGAATCGCAGTGCCGCCGCCCGCGGAATGTCCCGTGATGGCGATGCGATCGGTCGAGACACGCCCTTCGAGCAGCCCACCGGCTCGATCATTTTCCGAGGCCATCAGGCCCACGACCATCCTCGTGAGCTCGGTGTCCTCGAGCTGCGGATCAGGCTGCTGGCCGAGGACCGAGGCAAGGCCGCGTTCGAGGTAGTCGACCGAGGCGACCACGAAGCCCCACGACGCAAGATGGGTGGTCAGGAAGGTCGACTGATTGCGGTAGCTTGCATAGCCGTGGGCGAACAATACCAAGGGAAACGGACCGTCGCGGCTGGCCGGCGCCTCTCGGTAGGCGTCGGTGACGAACGGTGGATTGACGTCCTGCGGCAAGATCGCATCGAATGCATCGGGAAGCGCATCGCGGATGTAGTACGCATCGTGCTCGCGGCCGACCTCATCACCCCGATCCACCGGGTACCAAACCTCGACCAAGCGGTCAGCTAACGCGATGGTGGTCACCCCGGCCACATACGGGCCCGGATCGCGATAGGGAGCGGGGTCGGTGGCGCTGTTCGAGCAAGCGGCGCAGGCAAACACCAGACCAAAAACGACCATCGTTCGAAGGCTCCCACGCGGCATGCCGAATTTGATGTAGCACGCCGAGACGGCGACCGAAAATCGGCGTCGCCGGATTGGTCAGGCGGCGCCGTCTTCTTGGGTGCCCAACAGGTCCGTAGGATCCTCGGAGGGCAGGTCGAGCATGGCGGAGGCCGTATCGGCCGGCAGCTCCTCCACCTCGCGAAGCTTTCGCTCCATCGCGCGGGTCCGGACCCCGGTTTCTTCGATGGTGCGGCCCGCTGTGTCGAGTTGCCGCTTCACCTTCGTCAACACGTCGCCAAACTTCCCGAATTCGGTCTTCACCGCCCCGAGCACCTTCCACACTTCGCTCGACCGCTGCTCGATGGCCAAGGTCCGGAAACCGATACGCAAGCTATTGAGCACCGCCGCCAGCGTGGTCGGCCCCGCCACGACGATGCGATGCTCGCGTTGCAAGCGCTCGACCAACCCCGGATGACGCAACGCCTCGGCGTAAAGCCCCTCGGTCGGCAAGAACAGGATCGCAAAGTCGGTGGTGAGCGGCGGATTGAGATACTTGGTGCTCACGTCTTTGGCGGAGTCCTGAATGGAACGGATGAGCGCGCTTTGGGCCTGCTGGACCGCCGCAACGTCGCCATTGTCGCTCGCCTCGACCAGGCGAAGATAATCTTCTTGGGGAAACTTCGAGTCGATGGGCAGCCAGACGCATTGATCGGGATTGTCGTTGGCGCCGGGGAGCCGAATGGCGAACTCCACCACGTCGCGCGAGTCGGGCCAGGGCTTCACGTTGCGATCGAACTGGTCGGGCGTGAGGATCTGATCGAGCAAGGCGCCGAGTTGCACCTCGCCCCAGGTGCCGCGCGTCTTCACGTTGGTGAGGACCTTTTTGAGGTCGCCCACCCCGCTTGCCAGGCTGCGCATTTCCCCGAGACCCTGCTGCACCGCCTCGAGTCGGTCGCCGACCAGCTTGAACGACTCGCCGAGCCGTTTTTCGAGCGTGCTTTGGAGCTTTTCGTCGACCACCTCGCGCATCTGGTCGAGCTTGCGCTCGTTGCTGCTGCGGAGCTCCTGAAGGCGGCCGTCGACGGTTTCCTGCAGGTGCTTGAGCCCACGCTGGTTCGATTCGGTCAGGGCTTTGAGCTGCGCGGTAAAGACTTGAAACTTCGTGGTCTGCGACTCGCCGATCTGCGCGATCGTCTTGACCAACACCTCGGTGCCGGCCTGATGGGTGCGGGAGACCTCCTCGCGTAGCTCCCGCGCTCCAGCCGATGATTCTTCGCGGGCGGTCCGAAGCTCCGCCCGCAGCATCTGCACCGACTCGGCGCGGGCCGCTGCCTCGGCTTGGCCGCGGGCATCCGAATTGCCGCTGCTCGACCTGAGCAGCACGAGCGTGATGACGAGGTTGGCGACGAGCAACACGATCGCGGCCACCAACAGTGGAACTACCATCTCCCGGTCCCCCAAAAAAAGCGAGATTTGAAGGCATACTAGCACCATCCTGTCGGTTTGCGCAGTGCCGAATGAGAGCCGCGCAATCGTGCTACGTTCACGCACGCGCATGGCCAAGGGGGTTCCGCCAGAGGTAGAGCTGCGATCGCTGTTGCCCGAAACGATCGCGGTGCGCTTCGATGAGATGTTTCCGAGCCTGCGCAAGGGCAAGCTCTCGCGGCGCGACCGCAAGCGCGCAAAGATACTCAGCGAGGCCGAGCCGGTGCTCAAGCGGGCTCTCGGTCCGCTCGAGGTCGTGCGGTTCGCAACCAATGGCGTGCGTCAGCTCATTTGGTGGATGCTGACCGCGGGGTCGATGAACCCGTTCGCCAACCGGACGACTCTGGTGCTGACGGACAAACGGGTGCTGCTAATCCACACGGACTGGCGGTACCGGCCCTGCCTCTTTGCAAATCAGCTACCCCTCGAGCGCGTCGTCGCCACCACAGGACGAAACAGCTACGTCTTCATTCGAAGCGGACGCGAGCAGCTGATGTTTCACGGGGTGAGACGATCGGAGGCCCACCACCTTCGCAATCTGCTCGCGTCGGCCTCCGGCAGCGAAGGCGGCTGGCAAAACCTGTGCCCGCACTGCTTCGCGTCGATCGAGGGCGCTCCGGAAGCGTGCCCACGATGCGGCGAACGGTTCAAGAGCTTCAAGACGGCCGCGCTGCGGTCCCTGATCTTCCCAGGACTGGGCGACTTTTATCTCGGCTACCGGAAGTACGCGCTGCTCGAGATGCTCGGCGCGGGCATTCTTTGGGGCATCTTCCTCAGTACCTTGATCCCGGCCGTGCGCCTCCAAGGCGCCAAAGGTGCTCTGCTCGCGTTGCCGATGCTGGCGCTCATCCTCGCCGTGCACGGGGGCGATGCGTGGCTCACGCGAAACAAAGCGAGGCTCGGCCTGCACTCCAAGGATGGCGCCCTGCCCACAGGCAGCCCGATACGCAGGCCGGGTTCGTGAGCACCGGAGACCGATTCGCATCGTCGTGAAGACGCCATGCGGGGCTGGGTGGCCCCCATTTGCAGCCCTAGCGGAACAAGCGTTGGTTCTCGGAGGTTGTCTCTGCACAGCCTCTGGCAGTACTAATGGAGGCTCGAAAGGAGCCGTTCCATGACCCAGCTCGAGCTCGATCCTTCCCATATCATGCAAATCGGCATGGGGTTTTTTGGATCTCGTGCGTTGCTGACCGCGGTCGAGCTCGATCTCTTCACGCATCTCGGCGCGAACGGGCTCACCGCCGAGGCGATCCGCCAGCAGCTCGACCTGCATCCGAGAGCGGTGCCTGACTTTCCCGATGCGCTCGTCGCGCTGGGGCTGCTCGACCGGGATGGTGACGGACCCGACGCGCTCTATTCGAATACACGGGAGACCGCGACCTTTTTGAACCGGCAGAGCCCTCAGTATCTCGGCGGAATCATGGAAATGGCGGGAACCCGTCTGTACGGTTTCTGGGCAACCCTGACCGAAGCGCTGAAGACGGGACTGCCACAAAACGAAATCAAACAATCAGGCGAGCCCTTGTTCGCCAAGTTGTACGCGGTGCCAGAGCGTCTCGAGCAGTTCATGAATGCGATGGCGGGGGTATCGGCGGGCAACTACAAATCTTTAGCCGAGAAGTTCGATTTCTCGCGCTATCAGACGCTTTGTGACGCGGGAGGCGCGACCGGCCAGCTCGCGTGCATGGTCGCTGCGGCGCATCCGCACATGCGTTGCATCTCGGCAGATCTCGCTCCAGTCGAGCGGATCGCAAAGCGGCACATCGAGCGCGCGGGTCTCTCCGATCGCGTTCAGACGGCAGTCATCGATTTCTTTGCCCATCCGCTTCCCAAGGCCGATGTCATCACGATGGGCATGATCCTTCACGATTGGAACCTCGAAAAGAAGAAGCACCTCATCAAGCTTGCATACGACGCATTGCCGCCCGGAGGCGCATTCATCGTGGTCGAGGCGTTGATCGACGACGCCCGGCGGGAGAATGCCTTCGGTTTGCTAATGTCGCTCAACATGCTGATCGAATTCGGCGATGCCTTCGACTATACGGGAGCCGATTTCGAGGCCTGGTGCCGAGAAGCAGGCTTCTCACGATTCGAGATCATCCCGTTGGCGGGCCCTTCGTCCGCAGCTGTGGCATACAAGCCCGAGTAGGCTGAGATCCACGTGTTCTTTCGACGCAAAGAAGAGCCGAAAACGCTCACTCCAGAGGCGCGCGACCGTCTGGCGCAAATCGTGGCCAAGTACCTGGTCGAGGCGGACGATGCGACGCGGCGGATCGTGACGGCGGTGGCCGGATTGCTCGCCAAAATCGCCTACGCCGACGGGGATTACTCGGCACAGGAAGAGGCCACGATCCGGCAAGAGCTGAGCCGCGTGCACGGCCTCAGCCAAGCCGGTGTCGATGCCATTTGCGGGCTCTTGGCGGACCAGATCAGCCATGTCGCGCTGCTCGGTGATCACGACTGGACACGTGACTTGCGAGACTTGGCCGACCGGGCTCTCCGGCTCGAGGTGCTCGAGGTGCTTGTGGAGATGGCGGTGGCAGACCAGGTGCTCAAACAGGACGAACAGGTCCAGCTGCGGCGCATCGCGAAGGCGCTCAACCTGACCCAGGATGAGTACAACGCGCTGCAGGCCAAGCACCGCGACAAGCTGTCCACCCTCCGCTGACTTGGCCTGCTAGCCCATTTGCTCGAGCATCTGCCGCATCAATTGGTGAAGCAGGTTGACCGCCTTGAGTGGGCGAATCATCACCTTGAAGTCGTCGATCTTCCCGTCGGCATTCCAGTGGATCATGTCGACGCCGTTGATGACGATGCCATTGACCTCGGCGGTGAACTCGAGAACGGCATCGGAAAAGCCGACCACCTCTCGGATGTACGAGAAGTTACTGTTTCCGAGCACCATCATGGCTGCGCTCAAATAGAGCTTGGTGAGGTGCTTTCCTTTCTGAGGCGTATGCACGACCGGGGAGTGAAAGACGGCGTCGTCAGCGAGGATGTCATCGAGCGCTGCGACGTTTCGCTCGTCGATGAGACGGTGCCAGGCATCGATCGTGGGGTTACTCATGCGAAGGCACTTTCCCCTTTTTCGTGAGGAGGCGAAAGCTGAAATTGAGGCCCGGAGGGCCCGGACTGCGCTTCACCGGATGACGGAGTTGCGCACCTGCGGGTCGCCGTCTGCGAGGACGAAAATCCCAGGATAGCCTTGGGTTTCGAAGCCGGCGCTCGGATTGTCTTCCAAGAGGGAATCCTCGATGACCAGGGTTCCCGTGCGATCGTTGCTCACGAAGAAAATTGCGCCGCCCCCCTCGTTTGCGCTGTTGTGGGCGATTTCGGTTCCGCAGATCGACAGAGTGAAGGTGTTCCCGTCGTTGTAGATGGCTCCGCCGCTACCACCACCGGGCGTCCCCGGCCGCTCTGGATTGGCTCCGTAGCCGATCGCTTCGTTGTGGGTGAGCACGCTGTTGATCACGGTGTACGACACCCCGATCGAGCTGAGCGCGCCGCCGTTGGAGCACACGTTGCCGAACCCTTCACCCCCAAAGGTGCTGTTCACGACATACACCGGGCGGTCTTCGAATTGATCGAATACGCGAATCGCTCCGCCGCCTACATCGGGACCCACGTCGTCACAGACGTTGTTGAAGAATCGCGAGTTGACCGCCTTGAAGCGTCCTCCGCGCACGAAAATCGCGCCGCCTCCGTCCTCCTCGGACTTCGCGTTGCCATCGATGAAGGTCAGGTTTTGCACCGTCAAGCGCGGGTGATCCTGATCGTCGCAATGCGATGTGGTCCATACCTGGTCCGGGTCGCAGGTGTTCTGGTAGAGAATGCGAACGCGCCCACCGCCGCTGAGCGTCACTTGGCCGCCTCCGTCGATGACGATGTCCGGATTTTGATCGTTGAAGACCTTGGCCGTGCGGTCGAGCGTAATCACCACGGGCTCCGGTCCGCAGTCGAAGGTGATCACCCCGCCCTGGACCACGGCGGTGATGAACGCATCGGCGGTGCAGCTCTCCGGCGTCCCGTCGCCCACGACCGTGTCCGGATTCGAGCTGTCTTCTTCGCCTGCCTCGGCCGGCACGGTGCAGGTGCCATCCCCATTGCCGGTCGGCAGCCCCTCTTCCGGATTGGTCTTCGGGTCCGTCGGCGCGGCATCACCGCATCCGAGGACGAAAAACGCCAAATACACGCCGAACCCGAGTGATCGTAGCCGTGACATTTTCATTCCCCCGGCTCTCAAGATAGCCGCTTGGGACCATGGCCACCAAAGCGCCCCGACTGGCAGCCGCGCTGCGGATCTGCCAAGAAGGCGCGCTTGGGCGAAAGCCTGGGGGTTCCACGGTGCGACAAAAGATTCGAAATGTGGCGATCATCGCCCACGTCGACCACGGCAAGACGACCCTGGTCGATGCCATGCTGCGTCAAACGGGCGTGTTTCGAGCCAACGAAGCCGTTCGCGAGCGGGTTCTCGATTCGAATGATCTCGAGCGTGAGCGCGGTATCACCATTTTGGCCAAGCACGCGTCCATCCGATGGAAAGACTACAAGATCAATCTCATCGATACGCCGGGCCACGCCGACTTTGGCGGCGAGGTGGAGCGGACGCTCCGTATGGCCGATGGCGCCTTGCTCTTGGTCGACGCGGCCGAAGGCGCCCTCCCCCAAACCCGGTTCGTCCTGTCGAAATGCATCGAGCTCGACCTTCCGGTGGTCACGGTCGTCAACAAGATCGACCGAAGCGATGCGCGGCCCGATGAGGCGCTGAGCGAAGTATTCGATTTGTTTTGCGACCTCGGGGCGACGGACGAGCAGGCCGACTTCGCTCACGTCTATGCGATCGGCAAGGAAGGCATCGCCAAGCGTGAGCTCGCGGACGAATCGGCCGACCTCACCCCGCTATTCGAGACCCTGATCGAGCGTCTTCCCCCTCCGACGGGCGACCCATTCTTGCCGCTGCAGCTCTTGGTGCACAACACCATCCACGACGAGTACGTGGGGCGAGTCGCGATCGGCCGCGTCCGAAACGGGACCATCAAGCCACAGCAAACCGTCGCCATCATCGGCAAGGAGGGCGTGCTCGAGCGGAAAGTCGGCGCGCTCTGGGGATTCGAAAGCCTGGAGCGGGTGCGCATCGAAGAAGCCGCCGCAGGAGACATCGTGGCGGTCTCGGGTATCGAGGAAATCGAAATCGGCGACACCATCGCCTCGACGGGCCATCCGAAGCCGCTCGAGCGCATCTCGGTCGAGGAGCCGACCATCAAGATCCGCTTCATGGTCAACACGTCGCCTTTCGCGGGACGCGCAGGGGACTACGTGACCTCCCGGCAGGTGCGCGAACGTCTCTTCAAGGAAGCGCAGCGAAACATCGCGATGCGTGTCGAGCAGGGCGAGGAGCCCGATGCGTTCATCGTCTACGGCCGAGGCGAGCTGATGCTGGCGATCTTGGCAGAGACGATGCGGCGCGAGGGGTATGAGTTTGCGCTCGGGATGCCCGAGGTCGTGGTCCGCGAGATCGATGGAAAGAAGTGCGAGCCGGTCGAGATGGTCGTCGTCGACGTGCCGCAGCACCAAGTCGGAACGGTGACCCAACTGCTCGGGGACCGGCGCGGCGTGATGGGCAAGATGACGCCGGTTGGAGCGGATCGGGTGCGTGTCGAATATCGCGTGCCGTCCCGCGGCCTCATCGGCTTTCGTTCTCTCTTCATGACCGAAACCCGCGGCGAGGGCCTGCTCAACACGATGTTCGAAGGCTGGGACCCCTATACCGGCCCTCTGCTTCGCAGGAAGAACGGCGCCATCGTCTCGGACCGCACGGGGACGACCACGCCCTATGCGCTGTTCAATCTTCAACCGCGGGGCAAGCTCTTCATCGGCCCAGGCACCAGGGTCTACGAAGGCATGATCATCGGTGAGCACAACCGGCCGAGTGACCTCGACGTCAACTGCACGCGCGAAAAGAAGCTGACCAACATTCGCGCCGCCGGGCGCGACGAGAACGTCATCCTCACACCGCATCGCGAGCTCACCATCGAGAACGCGCTCGACTGGATCGATCAGGACGAGCTCGTCGAGGTGACCCCCGATGCGGTCCGCGATCCGCAAGGCCATTTTGCAGTGCAATCGCCGACCGAAGCGAGAGGCGCCCAGGAAACCCTAGCCCTGCAGTCGGCGAGAGTCGGGTGTAAGCTTTCCGTCGGGCTGCGGAATTGCCGAAGGGCCGTCTCAGGCGTCATCATGCACGGAACATGAGTCAGCCCGATGGCAAGAACGGCAGGGGCGGGAATGCCTCGAAGCCGGACCGAGAGGCGCTGCGGGAAGCGTTTGCGGGAGTGAAGCCGCTGCGGGGCAAGTCGCCAAAGCGGGTGCGTAAGCCCGCGGACCCAGTGCAGGCTGGAGCCTCTGCGAAGCGGGCTGCGGCGGATGACGAACCGCTGCAGGTCGAGCGCGAAAGCAACGGGATCGTGCTGGGCAGACGGCCTGGGGTCCATCGGAGCATCCTCGATGCCCTCGAAGACCCGAGGCTCGAGATAGAAGCGGAGTGTGATTTGCACGGCCTGACCGCTCGGGAAGCGGAGCGCGAGGTGCTTCGCTTCGTGCGGCAGTGCCAGCAGGCAGGCAAGCACTGGGTGCTGATCATCGTGGGCAAGGGTCTACACAGCCCCGGTGGGAAGGGAACGCTTCAGGAGCAGATGATCGGTGCGCTCAGCAAGCGGGCCCCCGCGCGGTTCGTCCTCGCGTTCCATACCGCCCCGAGACGCCTGGGCGGCAGCGGGGCCCTCGTCGTTCGGCTGCGTTGAGAGGGCCCGGTGCCGAATGCAGGCTCAGGCCCGCTCCAGGTTCAAATCACTGACCTGTTCGTTCAGCGTCCAATAGTCGTAGAGGACGCCGATCAGGAAAAGGCCACCGGTCAGAAAGTAGAGAAGCCCGGTGAGGTATTTGCCCATGTAGATCCGGTGGATGCCGAACACTCCGGTGAAGGTGAGCAGGATCCAGGCCACGTTGTGGCTGATCGGTCCCGGCTCGTATCGCAGCTCGGCCGCGCGATCGAGCGAAGGCATCAGGAAAAGGTCGATCAACCAGCCAATTCCGAGGAGCCCCAACGTCAGAAACCAAATCGTGCCCGTCACCGGCCGCCCGAAATAGAAGCGGTGCGAGCCCATGAACCCGAAGATCCACAGCAGGTAGCCGATCCCTAGGTTGTGGGTGTCTCCCTGGGCCATGTGGGACGGCGCTCCCTTCTCAGCCCTTGCTGATCTTGCCTTCTTTGTGGGGCTGGTGGCTGCGGCACTTCGGGCAGAACTTCTTTATGTGGAACTTTTCAGGCATGTTGCGCCGATTTTTATCGGTCACGTAGTTGTCCTTGCCGCAGGTTTCACAGCTCAGCTTGATGAGGTCGCGCATGGGTTTGCCTTGCCTTGAGGGCTCCGAAGGGGCGGCAGTGTAGCGGGCGTTGCGCCCCCGTCAAACCGCATGCGGAGGCCCTGGATCCCCGGCCGCGATCCGGTGTAAACCCGCGGCATGTTCGATACCCATGCCACCACCGGAAGGCCCGCCGAATACATCGCCCGACGCAGCGACACGGTCGGAGAGATGTTCCTGAAGCGGGTCGAGCGGGACGGGGCCGAGCCGGCGTTTTACTTCAAGCACAGCGGGCAATGGCAACCGGTCAGCTGGGATGCCTTCCTCGGGCATGCGTCCGCCATCGCCTCCTATCTCCTCGGCCTGGGCCTGCAGATGCAAGACAAGATCTGCATGGTCGGAAGCACCGGTCCCGCTTGGTGCTACTGCGACATGGGCGGCCAGCTGGCAGGAACGGTGACATTGGGCGCCTACCCCACGCTGACACCCAAGCAGCTCGCGTACATCCTCGATCATGCCGATGTCCGAATCGCGTTCGTCGAGGGTCTCGAAGAGATCAAGAAGATATTGGCGCGCCGCGACGAGCTGACCAAGCTCGATCAGGTGATCGTGTGGAACACGAGGGGCGCCGAAAGGCTGATGGAGGCCCACGATTGGCTGATTCCGTTCGACGAGGTTCTACGCACCCCGATCGATCGGGCAGCCCTCGACGCCCGGTTGGCGGCCGTCGACCCCGAGGACACCGCGATCATCGTCTACACCAGCGGCACCACCGGTCCTCCCAAAGGGGCGATGATCTCGCACGCGAACATCATGGCCGTGATGCGGGACCAAGACGAAGCCTTTTCCATCGACGAAGGCGACGTGGGGCTCAGCTTCCTCCCGATGGCGCACGTGGCCGAGCGTGTGTTGGCATTCTACGGGCGTATCAACACGGGCATGGCGACGTACTTTGCCTCTAGCATCGCAAAAGTACTGGATGAGGTCGCCGAGGTGCGACCGACGATCTTCGGAAGCGTCCCCCGGATTTTCGAAAAGGCCTACGCCAAGATCATGAGCACGGTCGAGCAAGCGCCTCCCACCAGGCAGCGGATCTTCCGTTGGGCCGAGCGAGTCGGACGCGAGTGCGTGCGCCACTGGCAGGAGGGCAAGCCGATTCCGTGGGGTTTGAGACTCCAGCAGGAGCTGGCGGATCGCGTGGTGTTCTCGAAGCTGCGCGCAGTGTTTGGGGGCCGCGTGCGCTACTTCATCACGGGCGCTGCACCGATTGCCCCGGAGATCCTGGAGTTCTTCTGGGCGGCGGGCTTTCCGATCTACGAAATGTACGGGATGACCGAATCGACCGTGATTACGCACGCCAACGTTCCTGGTCACGTCAAGCTCGGCTCGGTCGGCCGCCCGCTCGGCATCGTCCAAGACCGCATCGCCGAGGATGGCGAAATCCTGATTCGCGGCGAGGTGGTCTTTCAAGGCTACTACAAGAATCCGGAAGCCAGCGCCCAGACGGTCATCGATGGATGGCTCCATACCGGCGACGTGGGCAAGAAGGACGAAGAGGGCTTCGTCTACATCCTCGATCGGAAAAAGCACATCATCATCACGGCTGGGGGCAAAAACCTGACGCCGGCAAACATCGAAAACGAGCTGAAGGCGTCAGACTCGTTGATCAGCCAGGCCCATGCACATGGGGACAAACGGCCGTACCTGGTGGCGTTGGTCACCATCGGCGCTGCCGAGGCCGTCGATTGGGCGCGCCAGCGAGGCATAGTAGACAAAACCACCGCGGATCGGCACATCCACGCGCTGACTGAAAACCCGCTCGCCCGTTCGGCAGACCTGCAAACGCTGATGGAACGGGTCACGCAGGATCCGGAGGTGCAGAAGCGCATCGTGGCCGCGGTCCGCCGTGCGAACGAAACGCTCTCTCGCGTCGAAACCATCAAGAAGGTCTACATCCTAGACCGCGAATTCAGCGTGGAGCAGGACGAGCTCACCCCGACGCTGAAGGTCAAACGAAAGAACATCGAGACGAAGCACAAGGAGATCTTCGACCGCCTCTACGAAGATCCCGGATTTGGCTTGGTGGTGATGACGGCTTAAGCTTGAGCCGCGATGCGATTCTTTGCGGCGTTCCTCACCGTATGCCTCTGGTCATCGAACGCAATGGCCTTCGAGGGAGAGCTCCGGGCAACCCTTTCGAGCCCGCAGGGTATGGCGGCCAAAATCAGAGCTCGATACGGAAAGGATGGCGACGTACGCATGGACGTGCAGTCGAGCGACCCCGAGGGCAAGCCGGTATTGCATACGACGATGATGCCCGCCAAAGGAAGTCACTACTACACGATCGACCACCAACAGAAGGTCGTGGTCGAGATGCCGTACTCGGCCCTCGCCGACACGAGCCATCAAGTGACGGGGACCGTCGAAAACACCGAGCTCGAGGTGACGAAGCTCGGCAAGGAGACGGTGAGCGGCATCGAGACGCGGCACGTCCGTATCTTCGACAAAGACAACGACACGGTGATCGATCTGTGGCTGACGCAGAAATACCCCCCCGACCTGTGGACGAGAGCGTTTCGCGGTCGGCATCTGGGACTCGAGATGTCGGATGACCAGCGCACCAAAGCGATGATGAAATACGGGGTCAAACCTGGCTTTTCGATGAAGATGCGCGTCGAGCGTGCCGGAGGCGTGCCCGTGGTGTTCCTGGTGAAAGAAGTCAAACGCGCCCCGGTGCCACCGGCCGTCTTCGAGCTTCCCGAGGGCTACCAAAGAATCCAAGGACCTGCCGCTCCGCGACCTTGACGGCGCAGGTCACCCTTGCGATATACGCGCTGGACGGCGAGTAGGGGCGCCGAAAGGAGATTTCATGAACAGACAAATAGTGCTGCGCGCGTCGATCTTGCTCGTCGCGTTGCTCGGATTGAACGGCTGCAAGTCCGAAGAGACCAAGAGCGCCAAAGAGGCCAAGAGCAGCGACCCGGTTTTGGTGCTCGACGCGGGCCAGGAGCCGCGTTCGGTGCTGCGGTACGACATCGCGCACGGAACCACCATGAACTCCACCATGGAATATGGCATCGTATCCCTCGCCACGACGCGTAGGACCGCTGCGCTCGCGGTAACCCCCGGAGTCCGGTTACACATCGTCTCCGGTCCGACCATGGAGGGGAAACGGGGCGTTACGCGCTTCGACGTCCGCATCGTCAAAGCCGAGGCAATCGTACCGCCTGGCCTGGACCCGGAGCTTGCAAACGACCTCAACAGCAGCGTCTCTGTGCTCAACAACGTGGGCGGCTGGGTCGAAGTCGATGACCGCGGCATCGTGAAACGCGCGGAGCTCAACGAAGCCGCCAAGCGCGAAGACGTTCCGGTGCGGCTCTTGGTGATGCTCATCAACGCCCGCACCTCACTTGCGCGCGTGGTTCTTCCTGCGGAAGCAGTCGGCGTCGGCGCCAGCTGGGAAGCCCGAAAGGACCTGGTGCTCTACGGTTTCGAGATCAACCAAGTGGACACCTACACCCTCCAAGCGAAAGTCGGAAACGAGCTCAAGCTCAACGTATCCATTCGACAGACCGCACCCGAGCAAAGCGTGACATTCGAGGAAGACGGGATGGAGATAGCCCTGAAATCGCTGGTCATGGAGGCGACAGGTGAGGTGATCGCCAACCTGAACGCGGTCGAGGCCAATGCCGCGGCAAAAGGCGAGTCGGGAGCCGTGATCAACGTCACGACGGTCGAGGGCACGGACGTGATCGAGATCGATCGTGCGTTCCAGGTTCGAATGACCGTGACGTATGACCTGCCCGAAGACGAAACGGCCACCGAAGAGGCGGCCGAGACTCAGGAATAGAGCGACCCTGGCCACAATGTGGTGACGACGGCGCGCTGCGCTCGCTCCCGCTTCCAGTACTCGGACTCGGGGTCGAGCGGATCGCTGCCGTCGATCATCGTCTGCAGCAGTTCTTCGACGTTGCCGGCAAACTCCGGGTCCTGCACCACGATGTTGGACTCGCTCTCCCAGAAGCTTGCCGTTGCGTCGAGGTTGGCCGAGCCGATGCTGATGGCCATTGCGTCGACCGATACGATCTTGGCGTGCACGTAGGGACGCACACGCCCGCCACGCGCGACGACCATCGGCGAGGGCGGAGGTACGAACTCGTACACTTCGACGCCGGCCAGCAGCAGAGGCTCCAGCTTCGCCTTCACCATGTACTCGAAGAGCGTGCGGTGAAGGGGCGCAGGAAAAAAGCTTCCATCGTCACGCCGCGCGGTCGCGCTCCCGGTGAGAAGCTTGACGGTGACACCTCGAGTGAGGAGTCGATAGATTGCACGCTCGAGCGCTGGCACGATGGGAAAGTCGTTGACGATGTAGACGTGGTCCTCTGCGACGTCGAACATCGACTCGTACATCGAAAGCCCATTGGTGTCGGCCAGGCCGTGATGCACGATCAAGCGCCCGGCGGCCGAGCCTGCTTTGCCGAGCACAGGCAGCAACTGCGACTGGTTGGGGATTGCGGCCCCACCATGCTCCTCCCAGGTGTCCAAGAAGGTCTGCTGTACCTCGTGGACGAGCGGCCCCGAGACCTCGATATGCGCGTCGAGCCAGGGAATGCGCTCGTGGCGGGTGTGGTCATGGATGGGAACCTCGTCGAAGCCGAGAAAGTACTCATCGCTCGCGTTGCGTCCCGAGACGAAAGCGCGCTGCCCGTCGATGATGACCAGCTTGCGATGGTCCCGCTTCTTGAGGTTGGAGATACCCATCTCCCGGCGGGACTCGATTGGAGCCACCGCCAGAATCTCGACGTTGCCCTCTTGTTGTAGGGAGAGGATGAGCGGATTGACGCGCCCGAAAATCTCCTGGTCGGAGTAGAGGGCGTCCACCATGAACCGCACGGCGACCCCGCTGCGCGCCCGTTGGATGAGCCTGACGATCAGCTCCTCGGCGAAGTTGCTCGGCCGCACGATATAGAGCTGAACGTGGATGGACGAGCGCGCCTGATCGATCGCATCGAATAGACGAAGCCGTGCCCGGTGATTGTCGAGCTCTGCGTGGAACGAGTTGCCGGACACGAGGCGAGAGTCGGTGGTCTGGTCGAGGCGCCAATCGAGCGGGGAGCTGCGATCTCGATCATGGAGCAGTTGCTCGGCCTGCCGCTCCTCGGTGCCAAGCTCGCCGGCAGCGATGCGACCCGCCATGGTGTCCGGTGACACGACGCTCACCTGCTCCGCTCGGGTCTCCTCTGAATCGTCGTCACGCTCGGTGAGGATTGTGGTCACAGGCACTCCCTTGGCGCGCAGCCGCCGTATGGCGGTCTTGGCGAACATCTTGACGAAGTCGACACCCAGGCTGCGCAGCTCTTCCTCCTCCGCGGAGTACGTGAGAACTGCCCCCGGGGGCAGCCGCTGTTTCCGGACCTCTTGATTGAGGAGCGCGTCGCGGTTCTTCTCATGGACGTCGAAGTAGGCGAGCTCGAAGCCCTCGTCGACGAGCGCGCGAAGCAGCTCCAGTAGGGATTCGTCGGGCCGCGCAACGTCCGAGGACCGGGGAAGGATCAGCGAGGCGTTGACCAACACGACGGGACGGCCACTTGCAACCTGCAAGACGCGGTGCCCGATGAGGTCCGATACGGTCTGCCCCCGGTCGTTGCATATCTTGGCGCCCACGCGGTACAGCCCGGGCTCGGGCGCACGAATCACGGTTCGCACCTCGCCCCCGTCCCCGATGGTCACCTCGTCGGCCACGGCATCGTCGACGTAAAACCGGACGCACGTGCCGAGCTTCGCGGAAACGCCTAGATTGGCGGAGAGCTCGACGTACTCGTCCTGGCTAGTCAGGTCATCACGCTGCACGCCGCCGAGGAAGCGCCGCAAGCTCGGGTTGCGGCCCCATCGTTCGATGGTGGCGCCAAGGGACCGGGCCGCGGTATCGAAAATCGACTCTTCGTCCGCAGACGTCTCCCTATCCTCACCGGCAAATGAAGATGCGATGCGCCGTATTCGCTCTCCGAGATCCCGGGGTGGCGCTTCATCAGTCACAGCGCGGAGTATAGAACGCTCAGGCGCCGTCGCCGGTCAACGCTGCTAGGTAGGGTAGATTCCTGAATCTTTGACCCGAATCGAGGCCATAACCAACGATGAAAACATCGTCGACCGTGAAACCGAGGTAGTCGATCTGGACTGGAACCAAGGTGCGGGCAGGTTTGTGCAGCAGCGACGCAAGCTTGAGGGACGCTGGGCGTCGTGTCTCGAGGTTCTGATACAGGTACGAGACGGTCAGGCCCGTGTCGACGATGTCCTCGACCACGATGACGTGCTTGCCTTCGATCGGATGAGTCAGGTCAGCGGTGATCTGAACGATACCGCTGCTTTGCTGGCCGTCGCCATAGCTACGCACCCCGAGGAAGTCGATCGACAGGTCCAAGTCGATGTGCCGGACCAGATCGGCGGCAAACACGTAGCTTCCCTTGAGAACCGGGACCACCACCAATTCCTTGCCGCGGTAGTCGCTGGTGATCGCGCGGCCCAGCTCGGCAACGCGCCGCGCGATTGTACCTGCGTCGATGAGAGGCTTGACCGGCATCGAGAGCCCGCTAGTTCGCCGAAAATACGATCGGGAAGCTCGCCGGGCCACCCTCGGAAGACGCGGGAAAGCGCCAACGCCGTACCGACGCGGCGACACATTCTGCAAGGCCCCCCGGAGCACTGCCTTCGGCGCTGACGTCTTTGACCCGGCCTGACGACGCAACCATCACGGTCACGTCCAGCCGAACCGAAGGCGTAGACTGCTGCCCCCGAATCGCACGCTCGTAACAGCGCTGAAGCCGCGCCTTGTTCGCCGAGACGGTGGCGCGCACGCCCGCCCCATCGAGCGGTGGCGCGTCGTTGTCGGTGCTGTCCGACTTCTTGACTTCGATCTGGGCCGGGCCCGCATTGGAGGTCGAGCGGAACTCACGCAGCACCTTTTCGTCTTCGTCGTTCGCCGAATCGTCTTTGGGTGGCGGAGCGGCCACTGGCTCGGGGCGAGGCCTGTGCCGAGCTTCGGTTCGCCTCACATGCGCCGGTGCGATCGTCGGGCGCGCATCGGTCGCTGGATTCGGTGGCGGTACCCGGAGTGCGCCGTCCGCGCTTGGATCAGGCTCTGCTTCGGCCTCCTGCCCGTCGGCCTCCTCCGCCTCGGCGCCAGTCGGTTCGCTTTCAACTGGTAATGCCTCGGCGGCGGTGCCGTCTTCAACGGGCGCTGCTGGTGCTTCGACGTCTTCGGCCAGCGCCGGTTTGGCAGCAGCCGCGGTCGACTTGGCGGGCGGATCGATCAAAGCCACCGGCGCCGCATGTCGGGGTGGCTTGCCAGCGCCGAGCCATTTCGTCAGCAACGAATCGCCATAGCGCTCGAACGCAAGGAACGCCGTCACCCCGGAAAACACGACAATCGAGACGATCAGCACCAGCACCCCAAGCGACATGCCGCGTCGAGGCTCGGCCGTGGCCGCAGCCGGCTCGGGAGGAACCGGTGGGACTGACACCGCCTGATCCGGGCCAGGTGGCAGACCCGAAAAAGACCCCAAGGATGGGGACGAGTGAAACAAGTCTTCGGGTCCGATGGGCGCAGGCGGCTGTGACGCCTCGCCCATCTCGTCAAAGCCGGTCTCCGGCTGGAGCGAGTCCGCAAGCGAAGTGAAGTCGCTCGACGAAGCGGACGAGGAACGGGATTCGACGAAGGGCGGCACCGAGGAAAACGACGTGCGCGCCGGCAAGCCCGACACACGGCGTTCGTGAAGCAAGGCCATGAGCTCGGGAACGGCGGCCAAAGGACGCCACTCCTCGAATCCACCACGCCAAACCAGCGAGTATTCGCTCACCGCGCCTGCATCGATCTTGTGCGCCATCTCCTCGCGCCGGATCGGACCGACCGGCACGTCGTTGATCGAAACGTGCCACTCGGGAACCTCTCGCGTGCTTGCCTTTGGTGCGTGTGCAGCGGCAGGAACCGGTGGCGCCAACCCCGGATGTTGCCCCTCCCTCGCTGCCATCGCTGGTGTCGACGACAGCTTGCGAGAGACGGTGGCCGGCCTTCTGGGCGGAACGGACGCTGGACGCCGGCGTGGCGGAGCCGATGGACGCCGACCGCGCGCGGTCGGCGCTTCGTGCTGAAACGAGGACACCGGCTCGGACCTTCGGGTCACATCGTCGAACCCGTAGGCCGCACCGGCTGGAACCGTAACGTCTGCGTCGACCAGCCGGCCGTCGATCAGGATCTTGTGATTGCACCTTCGACAGGGAAAGCGCACCACGCGGCCCCGGACCTTGTCATCCGAGATCTTGTACTGGGCCTGACAGCTATCGCACTCGAATCTCATCGGGTTCACCGCTTGTGGGCAAAGACACTCACTTGCGCCGTTTCCAGCTTCTCATCGACAGAATTGTAGCGCGAATTGGCGCAGCCATTCAACGGGAACGCAAAAGTTCACATGCCGGAAAGCACGTAATACCTGTTCTGGAGGTCGTCATAGGTGAGCACGAGTTGGTTCTCCCCAATACGACGGGACCAACGCTGATCTTCTTTATCGTAGGCGATCCGGAAGCTCGCACTGTACCGGTAGGCCACCATCACGCGGTCCATTTCCCTTGTGATTGTGCGGTACTTGATTTCGTAACGAACGTCGGTGACCCGCTCCCGCCAGAGGCTGAGCTTCTTTTGCAAAGCCCGGTAGTCGAGGTCGTCGTCACCCGCAGGGGTGCCATTGTCGTCCAAGTACTGCGGGCTGGCCATGGCCAACAGCGCCCCCACATCCCGCGCTTCCACGGCGTTCCGATAGTTCTCCATGAAGGTGATCACGGCCCGGTTTTCGGGGGTGTCCTTCACAGTGGTATTGGGGATGGTCTTCGTGCAGCCCGCAGCCCCAATGAGCGACGCGCACAACGCGGCAGCAGCCAGCGCCCTAAGGATATGGCACATCACGAACCCAACGCTCCTCTTTTCCTCGACATTCCCCATTGTCCATCGGCGGCTACTGAATCCCATAATCTTTGATTTTGTAAAGGAGAGCGCGGTGGCTGATCTCCAGCAGCTTGGCGGCGGCCGTGCGATTGCCCCGGGTCTTTTCGAGAGCCCGGCGGATTAGGTTTTCCTCCATGAAACGGGCGGTCTTCTTGATCGAGAGCTCTCCGTTGGCGAGGCTGGCAGCGACCGGGTCCGCCGGCTCCCGCATGCGCTCCGGCAAATCGGCCGCCGTGATGACGTCGCCCTCTGCCAACACGACTGCCCGCTCGATGGTGTTCTCGAGCTCCCGAACGTTCCCCGGCCATGCGTAGTGAAGCATGAGCTTGCGAGCGCGCTGGTCGACATCGCGGATGTGAGTGCCGAGGCGCCGGTTGTTGCGATCGATGAAGTGCTCGACCAGCAACATGATGTCCTCGCGACGATCCCGCAGCGGTGGCACGACGATCTGCAAGACATTGAGCCGGTAATAGAGGTCCTCCCGAAAGCGATTCGCCCCCACCTCGCGACCGAGGTCACGCACCGTCGCAGCGACTACACGCACGTCGACCTCTTGGTCACGGGTGGCGCCGAGCGGCCGAATGCGCCCCTCTTGCAAGACCCGAAGAAGCTTGACCTGCAAGCTCAGGGGCAGCTCGCCGATTTCGTCCAGAAAGAGTGTGCCCTGGTGGGCTTCTGCAAATAGCCCCTTCTTTTCCGCGTGGGCATCGGTGAACGCGCCTTTGGTATGTCCGAAGAGCTCGCTTTCGAGCAGAGTTTCGGGGATCGCGCCGCAATTCACCGGCACGAACGGCTTGTCCTTGCGTGTGCTTCCGAGGTGAAGCGCGCGTGCGACCAGCTCTTTGCCGGTCCCGCTTTCGCCCTGGATCAGAATGGTGGTCTTGTAGTCGGCGACCTTGTCGATCGTGGAGAACACCTTGTCGATGGCTTCGCTCTTGCCGAGGATTCCATGGAACGTCTGCTCCTTGCGCATTGCTTCTTTCAAGGCGCGGTTCTCTCGGCGAAGCGATTCGCGTTCTTCGGCTTTGGTGAGTGCGAGCAGAACCTCGTCCTGCTTGAAGGGCTTGGAAATGTAGTCGTAGGCGCCTGCTTTGATCGCTTCGATCGCAAGATCCACGGAGCCATACGCGCTCATCAAGATGACCGTGGCAAGCGACGAGCGCGCCTTGAGCTCGGCGCAGAGCTCGAGGCCGGTCATCCCGTTCATCCGGACGTCGGCAAGCACGAAATCCGGGTCGAAACGCTCGATTTGCTCGAGCGCGCTCTCCGCGCTGTCCGCCGCTTCCACCTGGTAGTCGTGCTTCTTGAGCAGGGTGCGCAGCACCACTCGGATGTTCTCCTCATCATCTACGACCAAAACCCTGCGCATTGTCCCCGACCCTGCAATTTCTGCATAGCAGAATGCTCAAGCCTAAAAAAGTTTCATGATCCAGCTGGGTTCGGGGCTGAGCTTGCTGTAAAGTTGCCGCTTGATTGGCTTTCGTAAGCCCGAATGGGTATGATTTGCGTGTCGGGTAGGGGGAAAAGACATGAAGATCCGCTTTGCTTTTTTGCTCGTGATGGTGGGGTTCATCGCGACGGTCAGCAGCTGTAACAACCGGTCCCTGAACGCGCTCAATCCGTGCACGATCAATGGCGTCGTCCAAAACGTACCGGTCAACCCACAGCGGGCATTGGACCTGCTGATCCTCATCGATGATTCGCCTTCGATGGAGCAGGAGCAGGCCAAGCTCGCCGAGCAGGTGCCGAGGCTCGTGAACCTGCTGCTCACAGGCGGCGTGGACACCGACGGTTCGACACCGCTCCCGGGCGGCACGTTCCCAGCCGTCGAAAGTCTTCACGTGGGCATCATCACACCCGATCTCGGGTGGTCGACTGAGCCACCCACGAACTATTCGCCGCCCGATGATTTCTTTCCGTCGGACCTGTGCGAGGTCAACAACGGTCTGGGGAAAGCAGGCTTGATGCAGGTCAGCGGAAACCGCATGACTTGTGACGCACAAACGCCGCCCGAGGGAACGCTCTATCTTAACTACCCGGAGCCCCCCTTCGAAGCGAGCGATCTGGTAAGCGACGTCGAGTGCGTGACCGGACAGACCAACGGCTGCGGCTTCGAGCAGCAGCTCGAAGCGATCTTGGCGTCCAATCGAAATAGCGCCAACGGAGGCTTCAACCGCGAAGACGCGTTGCTGGCGGTCATCGTGATCACCGACGAAGACGATTGCTCGACCACCGATCCGCGCGTCTTCGACGTAGAGGCCCGTGCGAGCAATCCGTATAAAGGGCCGTTCGCCGATCCTCCGACGAATCAGGTCGTACAGTTCAATTTGCGCTGCTGGGCGCACAGCCAGGCACTGCAGGAAATCGAACGATATGTGTCGGGCATCGCGAGTCTCAAAGCGGACCCGAGCCAGGTCGTGTTTGCCGCGATCACCGGCATACCCGAAGACCCGACGCTCGATCGCGCAAAGTTCAACAGCGACGAGGACCGATACCAGGCGATTCTCGATAGCGACGACATGGTGGAGGAGCCGGGGCCGCTTCCCATGAACCCCACGATCGATGACCTCCAGCGCCAGCAACTGAGACCCGCTTGCACGGCCACCGATGGGTCCGGCTCCGCAGCTCCCGGACGCCGCATCATCGAGGTCGCCAAGGGGCTGGCAGCGGACACGGCAGTAGGCACCGTGGTCGAGTCGATCTGCGCGGCGGACTATGCGCCGGCGCTCAATGCCATCGTCGACCGCATCGCAGCGGCGCTGCGTCAGCTCTGCTTGCCGCGGCCGCTCAACCGCGATTCGAACGGTCTGGTGCGCTGCGAGGTACGCGAGGTGCAGCCGGAAGGCCAGACCTGTGCAACGGCAGGCCGAGGCCGCGAGCCCGAGAAGGTGGCTGACGAAGATGGTCGGGAGGTCTGCCGCGTGACACAGCTCTCGAGCGCTTCCGGCGTGCCAGATGGCCTTGGCTGGTTCTATGACGACCTGCCGGGGATTGAGGAAGTCTGCTCGTTCAACCCGACGCAGCAGCGGGTGAGCTTCACCGACGGAGCGGCTCCGGTGAGCGGCGCGCGCATTCGCTTCGAGTGCCTGCAGGCCGCAGCGCCGCAGGACGTCGACATCGGCTGGCCGTGCTCCGCTGACAGCGACTGCAATCCCGACCCAGCCAATTGTCTCAATCCGGACCCGGCCACCGGTCAACCCGAGACTATCGAAAAGTGCGAGACGCGCATCCTGCAGGAGCGCTACGACCGCGACAATCTCGAGCTAACGTGCGATCCGGCATCGAACACCTGCCAGCTGACGTGCGAAAGCAACGTCCAGTGCCCAGGAGGCTTTGCCTGCTTCGACGAGAACGAAGACGGCACGAGCTACTGCGTGAATCCGACCTGCTCTCTGAACTAGAGGACGGACGCGGGGCCCGAAAAAACGCGACGCGAGGTTGCACGGGACGGGGCGGCTTGCATAGGTGGCCGGATGCACTTGCGAGCTTAGGCCACGCAACCCGCCCCTCGGGCGGCGCGCCAATCGATGCGGGTTGCTGGCATGTCGATTGGCACTTCGCACGCCCGCTCCACCTCATGTCGCGTTTTTTCGGGCCCCTCCTTACGCCACCGCGTATGAACCCGGATATCTCGCTATCGACGAAGAGAAGCGGTCGCGAGCGCTTCTACAGCGTGGTACGCGTCCCTTGACAGGTGGAAGAGCCGTCCTCGTGTGAACAAGTCGTCGGACGCAGGGGCTTGGCGGAACGCGATGCGGGGATGGGGCGACGTGGCGAATGCCAATGGGCATGGCTGCAACCACCCCTGATTGGTCGTGAGCCCCGAGGCGAGGCTTGCGTGGCCCAACCTTGCAAGTGCTTCCGGCCACCTTTGCAAGCCGAGCCGTTCGACACATCCCCGCGTCGCGTTCCGCCAAGCCCCGGCATAGTGGCGGGCGCCGTCGGGGGGCTTCGATCCGGTCGTGACGTGGGCGCTAAGGGTGCAGAGCTTCTAGATGAATCGATGGCACGGCTCGTGCTCGAAGAGCCGGCATGCTGGCCACCGCACACGCCGCCTGCCTGATCGGTATCGAAGCGCACCCGGTGCAGGTGGAGGTTCGACTCGGTGAAGGGTTGCCGGGTTTCGATATCGTAGGGCTTCCAGAGCGGGGGGTTCGCGAAAGCCGCATCCGGGTGCGGGCGGCTCTGTCCTCGATCGGCTTCGCGTTTCCCCCGCGCCATTTGGTCTTGAACTTGGCGCCGGGCGATCTTCCGAAGACGGGCGCCGGCCTCGATCTCGCGATCGCAGTGGCCGTTCTAACCGCTTGCGGAGGTGCCTCGGCCGAGCAGCTCGGCAGCACCATGCTGATCGGCGAGCTTTCCCTCTCTGGCGAGCTGAGGCCCGTACGGGGGGTGCTTGCGCTTCTGCGAAGCGCACGCCGCATAGGGTTGCAACACGCGATCATTCCCGAAGGGAATCGCCACGAGGCGATGCTCGTCGACGGAATTGCGGTGTACGGCGCGCCACACGTCGGCGCTGTGGCCCGTTGGCTCAACGCCGAAGCGCCTCTGCCCGAAATCGAGCGCGACGGCGCCGAGTTGCGCGACCACGTTCCGGCCGACGATGCAGACCGCGACCTCGGTGCGATTCGGGGTCAGCAGGCGGCCCGGCGCGCGCTCGAGATCGCGGCGGCCGGCGGCCATCACATGCTGATGGTCGGGAGCCCGGGCGCAGGCAAAACGATGCTGGCGCGCGCCCTACCCTCGATCCTCCCACCTCCCTCGGCCGAAGAGGCGCTCGAGATCGCCACGATCGCCAGCTCGGCCGGGCTTCGCTCGCCTCGAATCCTCCTCGGGATGCAGCGTCCTTTCCGGGCGCCCCATCACACCGCCAGCGCTGCGGCAATCGTGGGTGGTGGCGAGCCGGTCCGCGCTGGCGAGCTCACGCTAGCCCACCGCGGCGTGTTGTTTCTCGACGAGCTGCCCGAGTTCCGGCGCGATGCCATCGAAACGCTTCGCACCACGATGGAAGAAGGCGAGGTGGTCATTTCCCGTGCGCGCCAACGGGTGCGCCTTCCCGCCGAGCCGGTCGTGGTGGCGGCGATGAATCCCTGCCCTTGCGGTTATCATGGTGATCCCACCCGCTTTTGCCGCTGCGGCGAATCGCAGATCGCGCGCTATCGAGGCCGTGTGTCGGGCCCACTCTTGGACCGCTTCGACCTGCAAGTGGCGGTGCCCCGGGTGAGCGCGCGGACGATGCGCAAGGCCACTCCAGGCGAGCCCTCCCGATCGGTACAGAAGCGGGTGCAGGCAGCCCGTGATCGCCTGCGCTCGACCGGGATGCGCCTGGGGCTCGAAGCCCTGACCTGCAGCGTTTCAACCGAAGCGCTTCATCTACTCGAGCTCGGCGTCGAACGATTGAAGATGAGCGCGCGCGCCTATCTGAAGGCGCTTCGGGTGGCGCACACGATCGCCGCGCTCGATGCGTCGGCGGAGGTTCTGCCGGCCCACACCGCCGAAGCATTGCAATACCGCGTCCTCGATCGTGAGCCTGCCTAGCGCACCACGACCGATCATCAACCCACCCATGAAACAAGGAGCAGACCCACATGAAGCAATCACTCAAGGCCGTCGATGCGCTACTTCAAAGCGTCGAGAAGCAATTCGGCAAGGGCGCCATGATGCGGCTCGGAGAGAAGAAGGCCGAGCGCGTGCCGAGCATTCCCACCGGAAGCCTCTCGCTCGACGAGGCGCTCGGGTGCGGCGGCTACCCCAAGGGACGCATCGTGGAGGTATTCGGGCCCGAATCGAGCGGCAAAACCACGCTCACCCTTCACGCGATCGCACAGTGTCAGGCGATGGACGGTGTCGCTGCGTTCATCGATGCAGAGCATGCGCTCGACGTTCACTACGCGAAGAGCCTCGGGGTCCAGGCAAAGGAGCTGCTGGTGAGCCAGCCGGATAGCGGCGAGCAAGCGCTGGACATCGCGGAGATCCTAGTCCGCAGCGGTGCAGTCGATCTCGTCGTCATCGACTCGGTGGCAGCGCTGGTCCCTCAGGCGGAGCTCGATGGAGAGATGGGCGCAACGCATGTCGGCCTGCAGGCCCGGCTCATGAGTCAAGCGCTTCGCAAGCTCGCAGGGGCCTCGCATCGCACCGGGACGACGATCATCTTCATCAATCAGCTCCGCATGAAGATCGGCGTGATGTTCGGCTCCCCCGAGACGACCACGGGCGGCCACGCGCTCAAGTACTACGCAACGGTGCGCCTGGACGTCCGGCGCATCGGTGCGGTCAAGCAGGGCGAGTCCGTGCTCGGCAACCGCACGCGGGTGAAGGTGGTGAAGAACAAGCTCGCACCCCCGTTTCAAAAGGCAGAGTTCGACATTCGTTACGGACAGGGCATCGACGCCGTGGGCGACCTCCTCGACCGCGCCGTCGAAGTGAATGCCATCGAAAAGAACGGGGCCTACTACCGGTTCGGGGGCAAAAACATCGCACAAGGCCGAGAGGGTGCGCGCGCCGCCCTCGAAACAGACGACAAGCTCCGCCAGGCAATTACGGCAAAGATGGGAGGCACCGGCAACCAAGCCTCGAGGGCTGCCTAGCCGCTTGTACGCTTGGTGCATCCTGTTACAAGACCGGCGTGCGCTGTCTCATCACAGGGGCCACCGGGTTCATCGGCGGCGCGGTGTTGCGGACACTCGAGGCCGAGGGTCACGAGGTCGTGGCCTACGTTCGTGAAGGCTCTGATTCTCGCGGGCTTCAGGATGTCGAGCGCGTCGTGGGGGATCTCGGAGAGCCCAATCGGTTGGCCGCCGCGGCGAGCGGCTGCGACGCGCTGGTTCACGCCGCGGGCGTGGCGGACCCCGCGGCCGACGACGATTTGCTCGGGTGGGCGAACGTGGCCGGTACGGAGAATGCGCTCAAGGCCGCGAAGCAGGCGGGGTGCCGCCGCATGGTCTACATCTCGTGCGCCGATGTGACCCTGTATGACGGCCCACGGTCCTTTTGGAACGAAGACCAAGCACCGACCCGACCGTTTGGCGAGCTCGCACGCACCAAGCTGCATGCCGAAGAGCTGGTTCGGGTCTCGGGAAAGAAGGGATTTTGGACCTGCGCCTTGCGCCCGGCGCTGGTCTGGGGCCCGCGGGATACGACCCACCTACCTCGGTGGGCAGCCGAGGCGCGCTCCGGAGGCATTCGCCTGGTCGGCGGTGGCAAAAAGCTCATGGCGACGACCTTCGTCGACAATCTCGCGCACTCAGTCTCGCTTGCGCTGCAGACCAAAGTCACGACGGGCAATGTGTACTACGTCGTCGACACCGAGCTTTCGCTTTGCCGCGATTTCTTCACCGAGCTGAGCGAAGCGCTCGAATGGCATCCCCCGCGCAGCGCCGGGCCCTATCGCTGGGCCTTCGTTTGCGCGAGGGCGGGGCTCTCGGCGCTTCATCCGACCGAGGTGATTGTCCGCGGACAAACCAGCGCGTTCGACATGAGCCGGGCCAAGCAGGACTTGGGCTATGAGCCTGCCGTGACCCGCGACCAAGGAATGGCTCGTCTGGCCGCCTGGTACCGACAAACGCAGGAAAGTCCATGACAGAGCACGAGCTCGACGAGCAATGGATGAGAGCCGCCATCGCCGAGGCGCGCTTGGCTGAAGCCAGTGGAGAGGTCCCGGTGGGCGCGGTGATCATTCACGAAGGCCAGATCATCGGCCGCGGGCACAACGAGCGCGAATCCCAGCAGGACCCCACCGCGCACGCCGAAATGATCGCGATTCGCGAAGCGGCTCGCGCATTGCAGAGCTGGCGTCTGATCGACACGACCCTCTACGTCACGCTCGAGCCCTGCCCGATGTGCGCCGGAGCGCTGGTCAATGCCCGCGTGGCCCGGGTGGTTTGGGGTTGCAACGATCCGAAGGCCGGAGCGACCCAGACCCTCTACGCGATCGGCACCGACTCCCGCTTGAACCACCGCTTCGAGTGCGTCTCAGGCGTCCTCGGCAACGAATGCGGCGCGCTTCTCAGCGGATTTTTTGCGGCGATCCGCGCCAGGAACGAGCCGGGCAACGCTCGTTGACACCCCAAGGTGGTTTGCTAGCTTCCGCCGCGGAGAGCTGACCGAGCGGTCGAAGGTGCTTGATTCGAAATCAAGTGTGCCGACAGGTACCAAGGGTTCGAATCCCTTGCTCTCCGCCAGGTTCTTTGACGACAAGTTGAGGAAAGCATAGGTCCCTGCCTCGCGCAGAGACCGATGCATGAAGGAAGGCGGACTCCGCCTGGAGAGGTGACCGAGTGGTCGAAGGTGCACGACTGGAAATCGTGTGTGCCGAAAGGTACCGGGGGTTCGAATCCCTTCCTCTCCGCCTTATGGTCCTGCCAACGCCGGCCCGTGAAATCCGCCAGGCCCGGAAGGGAGCAACGGTAGCGGTAACCGGCGTGTGGCGGGGCCTTTTTTTACGCCTATAGTGAAGGTGCGGGGCAAGTGGTTAGCGTGGAGCGAATCATGCGCATCTGGATCCCCCTCATCGTGCTGGTCCACGCTCTCGGAGCATCGACGGCGATGGGTCAATGGGACGCATCCGTCGCACCCAAAGACGAAAGCTCCGAGCAAGCGCCATCGTCACCGGTCGTCATCGACGCCCCGCCGGCCCCGAGTCACATGTTGACACCGCCGAGCGGTGTCGTCCTTCAGCAGCCTGGTCAGGTGCTCGTGTCGGGCACTCCCGTGCGCGTGCAGCTCCGCTCACCCACGAATGGGGTTTCGTTTCAGCTGCGAATGGGCGGGAGCTACTCCTCGATCAGCGGCGTCAGCATGGGTCTCGGGTACGGCTATGGTTGGGGCGGCTGGGGCTATCCTGGTTGGGGCTGGGGCTACCCCGGCTGGGGCGCCGTCGGGGTCGCGCCTTACTACGGCGAGGTAGTCACCAAGACCTATCAGCCGATTTGTGAAGCACCGTGCGACGCCACGCTGCTTTCGGGCCGATACCGGATGGCGCTTTCGCTCGGCGGCGGCCATCCCGTCGATGTCGCCCAGCCCGTCGAGCTGACCAGCGATTCGGTCATCGAGGGCCGCTATGTCGACAAGCGCCGCCTGCGCAGGGCCGGCTGGGCGACGTTTGCCGCAGGCGCGATCGCGGGCATGGCGTTGATGTTTGCCTCGGTGGACTACCGCTACGACCCCTACTACGGCGAGCAGATACGCTACCCGGCGATGTTCTATACGGGCGTGGGAGTCCTGGTGAGCTCAATCATCGCAGGCGGGGTTCTCGCTGCGCAAAACGACGAGGCGCATGTGAATGTGTACCCGACGAGGTGAGTTGGTCGGGGGATCCAGGAGCTACAGAATTTTTAGCGGACTCAGTAGGACTCGAACCTACAACCTCCGGCTCCGTAGGCCGATGCTCTATCCAATTGAGCTATGAGTCCTCGGGAGCGCGCAAGGTAGTCTTCCCCGACATCGCGTCAAGCGCCCACCTGGCGGAGAGGAAGGGATTCGAACCCCCGGTACGGCTCTACACCGTACGGTCGCTTAGCAAGCGACTGCCTTCGACCACTCGGCCACCTCTCCAAGAAGCGATGTTTTCAATACCAGACAGGAGCCTGGCCACAAGCGGGTCCGCTTTTAGCCGCCGCCTACGGGAGTGTCAAAGCCCCCGGCGGGACAGCCGTGCTACATAGTGGTTCATGCGATGGCTAGTTGTCTTGGTTTTGGGGTTGTCGAGCTGGGCTCTTTCGGGGGATGCGTCCGCCTGCTCCTGCATGAAGCTCACGCCGGCGCAGGGTCTTTCCTCGTCTCACGCGGTCTTCTCGGGTGAGGTGACGAATATCGCGCAAAACGAAGCGACGCGGTTCAGGGGCCTGGAGGTCACGCTGCGCGTGAAAAAGGTATGGAAGGGGGCTCCGGCCGAGGAGGTCAAGGTGCACACGGCGGGCAGCAGCGCAGCCTGCGGCTTTCCATTCGTGCAGGGAAAAACCTACCTGGTGTATGCCGTACACGATGAGGCGGATCCAATGCGGGTCAGTCTCTGCAGCCGGACCGCGCTGCTCGAGAATGCGGGAGAAGACATCGAATTTTTGGGGCGCCCGTCCAACGAGTTCGCCGCGCCCACGAGCCCCAAGAGCAACGACTCGGAGACCAAGGACAAAGACCACTGCAGCGCCTCTACGCAAAGCGGGTACGGCGCGAGCTTTGGATTGACCCTACTTCTCGTGATGGGCGCGGTGCTTGCCATTCGTCGCATGGCCTGAGGAGCTCCCGCGCCGCACCGGCAAAGATTGACCGGGCGCCGCCGAGGGAATATCTCCGCACTATGGAGCTCGTGTCCTTCCGAAATACAGCCGAACGGTACTCCGTGATATGCCTCGACGCCTATGGGGTGCTCAGAAGCTCGACGGGCCTGATCGAGGGCGCCTTGGACACGGTCAGGTGGCTCATCGACGAGGGCAAGGAGGTCTTCGTCGTGACCAACGACTCCTCGCGCTCGCCCGAATCCATGGCCGAGAAATATGCCGAGCAGGCCGGGACCGACCTTCTGCCGGCCGAGCGCTACATTTCGTCGGGGCTGCTCGCATCACAGTACATCGAAACCCAGATTCCTTACGGCAAGATCGCTTATCTCGGAAAGCCCGAGTCTGCCCACTACATCGAGATCGCGGGCAAGATTCCCATACCGGTCGCCCAGTGCACCCCCAAAGACCACATCGTCGCCATCATGCTGTTGGACGACGAAGGATTCGATTGGTTTCGAGACGTCAACGCCACGCTCAATCTCATCCGCCGGGTCACCGTGCCCGTCATCGTCGCGAATGCGGACATCACCTACCCGATGCGGGGCAACGACATCGCCATTGCGGTGGGCAGCCTGGGCGGGCTTCTTTCCTCCATCACGGAGAAGACATTCGTACGCTTCGGAAAACCCGATTCCATGATGTTCGATTTTGCGCTCACCCGGGCCCGGAAGCTTCGGCCCGACATCACCAAACGGGACGTCCTGTTCGTCGGGGACACGCTCCGAACGGACATCATCGGGGCCAATACGTTCGGTTTCGATACCGTCTTGGTACTTTCGGGCAATACCCTGCCGGACACGGCGGACCTCATGATCCGCTCGTCCGGCATCATTCCCACCTACGTCAGCCAGTCCATTGCGGTGTGAACCGGGGACTCGTCGCCCGCTTCTTCACAAGACGTCGAGCAAGGGCTCGAAGCTCACCAATTCGAGCTGAGGCAAGTATTCCTCGATCGCCTCGTGCTGCAGCCGGTGGCAGATATCGGGCCGGAAGAAGTGCTCTCCCACCCGCAGAACGTAGTTCAAGACGAAGAAGCGGTACGCCTCTCTCAAGAACAGGAGCTCTTCTTTGGTGAGGCGATGCACCTCGTGATACGCACGTAGAAATTTCATGAAGCGTTCATCGAAGAACGGATCGACCGTGTAGCTGAATGCCGTCTTGTCGCCCTCGGCGCGGACCACTCGGGCGCAGAAGTAGAAATCGAGCATCCTCGGCTCGATACGGAACCAGTCATAGTCCCAACGCGAGAAGAACTTGAAGCCCTCGCCGTCGAAGCCGACCGAGAAGTTCCCGATGTTCCAGTCGATCAGGACGGGAATCTTCGTCCACTGGTGATAGCCGAGGTCGTCCGCATTGCCGAGAAAAGCATCGCAATGGGCGCGGACGAATCCAACCGAAGAGTCCATGAACCCACGGTCACGACGCCATTCCGAGCTGCCTATTGCGTCGTGGAGGCTTGCGATGTCGGCTCCGAGCGATTGCCAGGTGGGCTTCACGCGGTCGGAGATCTCGAGGCAAGCTCGGTGGAAGAGGCCCATCTCCTCCCCGAAGGACTCGACCTGCGCGTCGGTCAGGACTTTGGGGAGGAAATCGTAAAACGGTTGGTGCCCGTAAAAGACGACCCATGCATCTTCTTCGCGGTATGTGAACACTTCCCCATTCTTGAGGAGCACCGGCGCCAGGAAGGTGGCGTAACGAGTTCCCCGAAGCCGATGAATCCACTCGTGGATTCGATAGTGGTCCTGCCGGAAGTGAACGTACGAGCCGTAGCTCGACCGCTTGGCGACTACGGAATGCCCGTCGTCGAGAGAAAGCAGATAAACCGAATTGGTCGAGACCTGGGCGCTGATTTCGCGCACCGCGACCACCTCCCGGTAATCGCCGTAGGCATCCCAGGCTGCGGTCACAATCGGTGGAACAGCAGGTTCGGTCACGCGAAACGAGCGCTTCTTACGCTTGTGCAGCGTGGATGTCCATGATGTCGTGCAGCAGCTTCACGGCATCGGACTCGGAGCGCTGGAACGCGTTCCGGCCGACGATCGACCCGTAGCCCCCGCCCTTGGCGATCTCGCGAATTTCCTCGAGCACGGCATCCGTCGCTTTTGCGGCGCCGCCCGAAAAGATGACGATCCGCTTGCCGTTGAAGGCCGATTGGACGACGTGACGGACGCGCTCGGCCAAAGTGCCGATGGGGATGTTCTCGTACGCCTTCTTGGCCGCCTTTTCGTAGACCACCTCGGTCGGCGGCTTGACCTTGACCACGTGTGCACCGAGCTGACAGGCGATCTGCGCGGCATAGGCCACGACGTCGACTGCGGTCTCGGCTTCTTTGGGCAGGTCGCCGCGCGGATACGACCAGACGATCGTGGGCAGACCCGCCGCACGCGCCTCGTGGATGAGGTCGCGAAGGTCCTGGTACATCTGGTTGCGAAGACCGCTGCCCGGATAGATCGTGTATCCGACCGCCGTACACCCCAATCGAAGCGCATCGTCGACGGCGGAGGTGAGCGCGGAGCAAGGTGCCTCCGGGCCCCCAAGCGAGTCGCTGTTGTTGACCTTGAGGATCAGCGGGAGCCGTCCTGCGTACTCGTGTGCGATCGACTCGATGAATCCAAGTGGCGCGGCATACCCGTTGCAACCGGCCGAGACCGCGAGCCCTGGATGATAGGCAGGATCGTAACCAGGCGGGTTCGGCGCGAACGAACGAGCCGGTCCATGCTCGAATCCTTGGTCCACGGGAAGGATCACGACCTTGCCCGTTCCGGCAAGCCGCCCGGTGTTGAGTATCCGCCTGAGGTTGCCGATGATGCCCGGGTTTTCCCCGGCGTAGTTGGCGAGGATTTTCTCCACTCGTTCGCTCATGCGCTTACCCTCCATTTCAGGTTCCTGACCTTAGCGCACTGCGCGGGATGGAGCTAAGGGTGGGCACCTTGCGCCGCAGATCGCAGTTCCTCGTAAAAGGACGCAATCTCTGCCGCATATTTTTCGCCAACGACGTTTCGCTTAACCTTCAAGGTGGGGGTGAGCTCTCCGCCATCGACACTGAAGACCGCCGGCAAGATCCGAATTTTTTTGATGGTTTGATAGCGTGCGACCTTGGCGTTGCATGCCTCCTGCGTCTGTTCCTCGATGAAGCGCTTGACCGCTTGGTTGCGAGCGGCCGATTCGACGTCGCGCAGGCCGGAGACGCCGGCGGCGACCTCGAGCTCGGGCAGCCCTTCGGGATCGAGGACGATCAGCGCGCACAGGTAGGGCTGGCGATCGCCGACCACCACCGCCTGACCGACCCCGGGAATGGACTGCAAGTGGCCTTCCATCTCCGAGGGAGCCACGTTCTTTCCTCCGGCGGTGATGATCAGGTCCTTCTTGCGGCCCGTGATCGAGATGTAGCCATCCTCATCGATGGCGCCGAGGTCGCCCGTATGCATCCAGCCTTCCTCGTCGTAGAGCTCCTCGGTCTTTTCGGGCAAGCGGTGGTAGCCCTTCACCATGTTGACACCACGGAGCATGATCTCGCCATCGTCGGCGATCTTGGCCTCGACGCCGGGAAGCGGTTTGCCGATGGTCCCCAGCCTCAGCTTTCCATAAGGCTGGACTGACGCGAAGGCCGAGGTCTCCGTCATGCCGTAACCCTCGTGGATGGGTAGCCCAATCGACGCAAAGAACTCCAAGGTGGAAACCGAAATCGGCGCAGCGCCGCTCAGCGCGACTTGAAGCTCGTCCAACCCCAAGGCCTCCTTGATCTTCGAGATCACCAGCTTGTTGGCAAGCGTCCGCGACAGGCTCGACACTTGACGCCCCGTTCGCATCTCTTCCTTGAAGGCTTCGAGCTCGGTCTCTCGCGCCCAACTCGCAAGCTTGGCTTTGACCCCGGTCGCCTCGGCGAGCTTGCCTCGAAGTGCCGCCTCGAACTTCTCCCAAACCCGCGGCACTGCCAAGAAGAAGGTAGGATGCGCAGCGATCAGATAATCCTTGACCTTGGTGAGATCGTCGCAAAAATAGGTCTCCGACTTGACCGTCAGACCCGCGAAATTGGTCATCCCTTGCTCGGCGGCATGGCACAAAGGCAGGTAGCTCACCGCGCGTGTCTTGGTGTTCAAGAGAAACGGAAAGACTTCGACGACGGCATCGCTGATCAGCTTGATGCCACGATGGGTGAGCATGGCGCCCTTGGGCAATCCGGTCGTGCCCGATGTGTAGATGAGGAGCGCCGTGTCATCCATGTGCACCGCGTCGAGGCGCGCATCGAGGTCCGCATCAGGGATGGAATCGCCCTTCGTCTTCAATGCACCCAAGCTGATCACGCGCGGATCGCTCGAGCCGAGATCGTCCATGGTGACGATGTGCTCGATGGGGCTGTCGCCCGTGGCGATCGAAAGATACTTGTCGAGCTGGGTCTGATCGTCGCAGAGGACGATCTTGGATTGCGCATTTCCGACGATGTACGCCATCTGCTCGGGCAAGAGCGTGGTGTAAAGCGGCGCGGGAATCCCTTGCGCGGCGTTGATGCCGTGCTGACAGATCACCCAGTCGCGGCGGTTGGCGCCCACGATGGCGACGCAATCCTCCGGCTGAAGCCCAAGCGCCATCAGCCCCTTGCCCACCCGGCGCACCTCGGACCAATAGTCGGCCCAGGTGCTGGTAGCCCACGTCCCGTCTGGATTGCGGTCGTGAATGGCCGATTCATTACCGATTGACTTGGCCCACCGCTCGATCGTCGAAAGCATCGTTCCTTGCAATGTCATGGCTCCTCCGTACCCCAGAGATAGGGACGCTACTCCATCCAAGGGCCGGAATCCAACGGGCAAGAACGCCCGAAGGTTCCAGCAATTGGGTCCTCAGCCGGCCTCCAGGTTTGTCTTTCGCATCGGGTTCGTGGTACCCGCTTGGGCTGCCGCCACGTGGGAGTGACGGTGAGAGAGGTTCGGTAATGGGCAGGCAACAGATGATGTGGGCGCTCGTGTTCGGCTCGATGCTGGCGATCACGGGTTGTGGAGACGACGGCACTGGAGGCGCGGGCTCGGGAGGCACGGGTGGTTCCGGCGGCAGTGGCGGCGCGGGCGGAAGCGCGGGAACCGGCGGTTCCGGTCCGAGCGGTCCCGCGGTCAACACCTGCGAGGCATTCTGCGCGGCGTCCTGTCAGTACGGACCCCTGGATCCCGCAGAGGATGGATACGACGCGTGCATGAGCGATTGCCAAACCTTCTTGCCCACGCTCGCGGACGACGGTTGCGGCCCCGAGGCCGAGGCCTTCATCGGCTGCTGCGAGGACAACGCGTGCAACTGCGCCAACGCGGACTGTATCGAGGAGAGCCAGGCTTGGAACGCTTGCAGCGGCTTCTAGCGAGTCCCTCGTGCGTGCCTCAAACGAGGGCGGGACCGAACAGCCAGCCGTGCGCGTGAAGGATAACCGCATAGACGACGAGGCCGGCGACCACGAGCGCTGCGTCTCGCCAAAGGGGATAGACCGTCTTAGAAAGCGTCGCGCCACGGCGATTGGCCGACATCATGTCGAAGAGCGAGTAGAGCCCGAAGCTCCCAAATAAGATCAGCGACGCGAGATCGCCGTTGGCGAGCAAGTGAAGACCCGCCCACAACGTCACGCCCCAGAGCATCGGATGCCGAGTGAGCCGCTTGAGGTTGCTCGGTATGTAGGCGCCAATGAGGAGGGTCAGCGCCACGGGCATTGCATAGAGGGCAACAGTTCGTCCCCACGAGGGCGGATTCCAAAGCGGGATGAACGGGGCCTGACCCATCCCGACGACGATCAGCACGAGACCGACGAGCGCAACGAGAGCGTATATCCCTTGGTACCCCCGAGCGCCCACGCGATCTCGAGCCGCCTCGCGCAACTTCGGCGCGCTCGGCAACAGGTGCACACCAAAGAAAATCACGACACCCAGCACGAGCCACGGCACCCATCGGCCCTACGGCCGAGCAGGGCCGACCGCAAGCGCTCCTCGAGAACTATTACGTATAGACAGGCGCGTTTCGAGTGCCCAACATCGGAGCCCGAACCCTCGACAGGGTGAGGCTGCGGCTCGTTCGGGTCAGGTCCCGCCCGCAGGAGCGCAGCATGAAGCCCGATTGGTCGCAACGAGCGCTCCTCCGCTTGTTTTGGGGCCTCACGTTTGCCGCCTTCGTGGGGTGCGACGGCAATGGCGGAGGGGAAAGCGCAGCCACGAGCCAATTGCTGTCCCGATCTTGTCGGGAACCGGTCGAGAGCGTCTACGAAGGCCAATCTGCTCCCAATGATTGGACGCCCGCCATGCGCGGTGACGTGGCGCACTGTGCCTTCGACCGCGTCATCTCGGTCGACGAGATGTCCGAGGCTTTCCAGTCCTCGTTGGGCCGCGCGGCCTCACCGAGCGCGAGCTCCAAGTCGCCACGTACGCCGCCCGTGGCGAGAGCAGCAAGCTCATCGGCTACCGTTTCGGCATTTCCCGCCCGCGAGTTTCGACGCTGCTCGGCTCCGCGATGCGTAAGCTCGGCGTCAAAACCCAAGCCCAGCTCGTCGAAAAGATGCGTGGGTTTCCAAACGAGCCTCTGGAAACCCCAGATAGCTGAAAGCCTCGCAGAGGAGCTCGTCCGTGACTCGCCAGCCTGCCTGCGATCGCGAGTCGATCAGCAACTTGGGTGGCTCCGTTAAGAATTGCGTATGGACGAGCGGTTGCACTGTGCGGAGTATGAGCATTCTGTGGCGTCGGTCCAAACCGAAGTGAAGCCGATGAAGTACGACCTCTGGCTGCTCAGTGCGTACCTAGGCCCCGAGGGTGTCGCCTCGAGGTGGTCCCGGCATATGTGGCGTTTCGACAGCACCAAGCATGCGCTGGTCGTGGGATTGCCGGGAGGTGTGCACGAACCGGGATCGGCGAGCGTCTTTGGAAGGTCTGGAGGCTCGTGGCGCGCTCGGAGGGCGATCACCGCATCCGACAGCACGCCGGGGGACAGTTTCGGCTTTCAGGTGGGGATGCATGACGATGTCATCGTAGTGACCGCTCCCCTTGCCGCGCGGAGCGCAGGCGCTGCATACGTGTATCGATGGGATGGTCATTCGTGGTGCGAAGAGCAGAAGCTTCTCCCACCCGACCCCAGAAAAGACGGTTTCTTTGGCGGGTCGGTCGATATTCGAAAGGAGGTAATCGCGGTCGGCGCAGGTCATCTCGGCGCACGCGGGGCGGTGTACGTGTTCGAGCGCCAAGGGCCGTTTTGGAAGGCCACGCAGAAGCTTCAGTCCGAAAACGGCTCTGCGGGAGACGATTTCGGCTACTCCGTCGGCATGGAGGACGACGAGATTGTCGTTGGGGCCCCCTTGGCGTACGGAGGCGGCGTTGCGTATGTGTACTCCCTTCGCGGCGGCTCTTGGATGCAGACGCAGAGGCTCGCGAGCTTGCAGGACGGAGGAGTTGACTTCGGGCGGCATGTTGCCCATGCGCTTGGCGAGCAAACCCTGATCGTCGGTGGTTCACGTCTGGATGAGGATGGAACCAAGCGCTCGATTGCGCACCTGTTCCATCGCAGCACGGGCCGCTGGCAACCGCTAGGCATTCTCGCGCCGAACCGAATGCGCTAGCGTCGAAAGGTTCCCGAAAGCGCGAAGCCGACGCTGTTGCTCTTGTAGACTCCCGGAGTTCCATTCGCGGGCATCTCGGTCACGTCGGTCTTCGCGAACGAAAATATCAAGGCGGTTGAAATCTCGAAGTCGCCGACATCGAATCCAACCCCAGCGGTCACCGCCTGCAACACACCTGGAGTCGGAAGAAAAGGGTTCGCTTCGCTCTTGGGCACGGCCGAATTGCCGACGATATATCCCGCACGCACGCTGACGAGCTTCGAAATGCGGTATTCGGCTCCGATCTTGCCGGTAATCGTGTTTCGCCAGTTCAAGATGACGGTCTGCTCGGCACCATCGGGCGGAACGTCCAGCGTGGTGGTGACCGTGTTGTGCGATTGGTCATAGAACTGGTAATTCAAAGCTACCGCGAGCAGGAGCGCGTCTTGTAAGAGACTTACGGCCGACTCGACCTGCAACGAGTGGGGTAAAAACCACTGGGAGTCGCTGTGGACTGTCACATCACCGGGAAGCGTCGTGTCGCCGCTTAGATCGATGTCGACCCGTGATTTGTAGGTGAGGGAGAGTCTCAGCTTTTGGATGGGCCGATAGTTGATGCCGACGAGGAACCCCGGAACGCCCACGCCGCGTTGACTTTGCTGGATTCGTTCTCCGCTCGTGGGATCGATCGCGTCGGAATTTTGAAACGCAAGAGCGACCCGAAAAGCGACCCCGAACGACAAGTTGTCGAGGATTCGGACCGAAATCGGCAACGATACCTCCCCGAGGCCGACCGAGAGGTCGAGGTCTTCGCCGCCCACCGCTTCGACATCCCGGTAGCTGCTCCCCACGCCGCCCGTGACGTAAGCCGAGAGTCCGATGACGAGTCGTTTCTGAACCCGATAGCCGCCACCGACCAGAAAGAAAGGGGCGAATCCACGCGTGCTGTCCGTTTCGGTTCCTGGCCCCGCGAACGGTGCGCTCACCCGCCCGAACGTCGGGGTAACAGCAAGCGTGACCGCCGTCTTCTCCCACAGATCCATGTTGGCCGGATTGAAGAAAGGGGCCGCGCCGCTGTCGCAGAAAGAATAACCAGTGCCGCCCATACCCGCAGAGCGCGCATCGTACAGAGCGGGCGCCTCTTGATCAGCCAATGCGACGCCTGAAGGAACCGACCACGCCATGAACAGGCCAATCGCGCTGCTGACGCGCCTCCGGAAAATCTCCACCATGAAGCCACCTCTCAGTCACGAAGACCAAAATCGCCAGCGTTGGCCTCGCCGACGATACCAAATTGGTGAGGGCGGCGTCTCGCTCAGCGCAATGGACGCGTTCGTCCATACGTAATTGTTATCCCCCTCCTCGCAGTATCCGTGAGGGCGTAACTCACAGGCGGGGGACAGATCTCTCAAATAACGGGAGCTTAGTCCACTGTTGCAACGCGATGAGAGACGAACGCCCACGCGCACGGCGCCGCTCTATTAACCATTACGTATAGAGGAAAAGTCGCCCTTCCCCTTACCTGGGATCCCGTGGCCGCTTTGGTCACGAACCAAGAGGAATGGAGAGAGCACCATGATCGACCCCCCCCAGCTGGACACACCGTCCTTCTGCTTACACCCCATACCTCCCGTTGCGCTCGCGGCATGCGCTTTGATTGCCGCAACGAGCTTGCTGGCCGCATCGGCTTCAGCGGCACCAGCGCAGAAGGTCGAGGTTTGCCACATTCCCCCCGGCAATCCCGACAACTTTCATACGATTACGATTAGCGAGAATGCGCTGGCGGCGCATCTTGCGCACGGCGACGTAACAGGCTCATGCAACGCAATATGTGACCTGCTATGTAGCGACAACAACAGATGCACGATTGACCATAACGGCAACTGCGAGGAAAGCGGGTGTCTGCCACCAAACGAACGTCCTCAGGTCAATTGCGACGATGGCGACATTTGCACCGAAGATGAGATCTGCGACCCGATAGACGGCTGCGCGAATGAGCCACGACCTGGCAACAGCTGCAACGACGGTGACGCGTGTACAGACGGTGATGTTTGCGATGAAAGTGGAGAATGTGCGGGCGACAAGATTGACAATTGCTGCATCTATGTTGGAGATTGCGACGATGGGGACCTCTGCACGAACGACTTTTGCGATGGCGTCCCTGAAAATCCCTCCGGCACATGCAGCCACGCAGATGTCGAGTGCGAGGACCCAGACGCTTGCACCAGTCTGAACTGCAATCCAGCTGATGGTAGCTGCACCATCGAGACACCGATAGTCTGTGATGACGGGTTTGGCTGTACGAATGATTCATGCGACCCCGCCTCCGGATGTGCAAGTGATCCTATCGAGTGCCAGCCATCCAACGCGTGCCAGACTTCGTCTTGCGTCGAACCAGGCATGTGCATGGACGCGCCACTGGAATGTGCAGACGACGGGGTTGCATGCACCACCGAGAGCTGCGACCCCATCACAGGATGTAACAGCGTCGCGAACGATACCGCATGCAACGACGGGGACCGTTGCACTAGAGACAAGTGTGACCCTTCGTCGCCCTTCGCCGACGGGTGCAGGCACGACCCACTTCCGGGATGTTGCAATAGCGATGCCGACTGCCCGACGGGAGAACAGTGCAACGAAAGCGCTCCTATCCCGCGTTGCGAACCGGCCCAACCAGCAGTGGGCTGTCCATGCTGGGATGGAAGCGCCACTTCTGTAAACGGCGTGAGCAACGTGGTCGAGCTGTGGACGCTGTATGGTCCTACCACATGTTCGACAGATAGATGCCAGGACAGAGACCTAACCGGTTCGGGTAGTGTGAAACTCACCGAGGCAGCATGTGATACGGCCACCGGACAAGGGCACCTATCGAGCGAGGTTCGATACGATCCGAATGTAGGAGGGGTGTACTGCCTGGTGCAGGGCTTCGGTCAATCACAATCTATATACGCATTTGAAGTGTTCCTAGCTTCCTCGCCCGAGGCGGAAGCCTGTATGGATGAACACGACGCGCTCATCACGCTCGGTGGAACGTTCCCCAATTACTTCACGAACAGTTGTGGTCTCGCGAGCTTCTAGAGCGAGGCCGTGACCAGGTCTGTCTTTTGGTGTGACCCACTGGCTGGCTGTCAGCTGGTGGGTCACACGGGACAGTGCTGGAAGTCAAAGATCACTGCGAAGGCTGACCCCCCACGAGCCCGTAGCCTTCGCCGAGGAGGAGAGACATGGAACGGAAAATACTGACACGGGCGCTCGCGATCGTCTTCGCATGGACGTTGGTGGGCTGTGGAGACTCGAACGGCGATGGGACGGGAGGAACGGGCGGCTCGGCCGACACGGTGAGCGTCGATCTGAGCGTGGTCGAATTCGAGCCCGGCACGACCGATACTCCGCTCGAGGGCGCAGAAGTCTGCGTGTCCGACACCACCAACTGCGCCACCTCCGATGCCGATGGGATGGTCACGATGGAGGTTCCTGCCAACTCAGAAATCGTTTTCGAGGTCACCGCCACTGGCTACGGGGACACGCTGACTCCACAAACCACGACCGACCAAGACGTGACCGCGCAGCTCTCGCCACTTTTGGCCGACTCGGTCGTGACGCTGCTGGCTGGCATTTTGGGCACGTCCTACCCGTTCGAGGGGACGGGCGTGATCGCGATCTCGTCACTGGTCGAGCCGGTCGGCGCAGATGGCAACGGGATTGCAGGCATCACGTACACGCCCGACCAAGCGCTCACTTCGTATTATCTGGATCAAGACGAGATCCCCAGGCTCGAGGCCACCGCCACCGCGGAGCCGTCGGGCGCCGGCGGGTTCATCGAGGTTGCGCCGGGAACCTACGAAGTCACGCTCGGCGGCACGGCGAGCAACTGCGTGGTGGTCGCTGGGTGGCCTGGCAGCGGTGCGGGCTCGGTCCGATTGCCGGTACGCGCGGGCTTCATCACGCAGGGAATTGTCACCTGCGATCCGGTCCCATAGGGCGCTAGCCGGCACGGCAAATGCCAAACCGCACGCTGCGTTCGGGTGGATCCGCGAAACTGGCGGAGGAGGAGGGATTCGAAGCCTGCGCCCTTAGACGGGCTACGCATGCCCAAAGGGTTTTTGGGTTTCGGCATCCCCAAGTAAGGGCGCCGAAAAGCCTGTAAGTTGGCGATGGCGGAGCCAGCCTTGACACGAATCCTTGACACGAATCCTTGACACGGCCTCACCCACGGCGGCCCCCGATCGCAATCACGTTCTCGTCCCAAGGGAGCTTGATTCGTTGAGCGGTGGCGCAGAGGGAGGTCCAACTTCGCTGCACGTACACCTCGAGAACATCGCGGGAGGGCCGGGTGTGTGTGAGAACGCGATACTCCTCGCGCGGGGCGCCGGCGTCCTCGATCATGCTGATCCATGCCTTGCGGAATCCGTGCGTTCCGCGTCCTGCCGCGTGCTCCACACCGGCGCGTTTTTCGTCGGCCACGAGGGCCTTGTAAATCGCGTTTCGGGTTCGCGCGCCAAGCGTGCGGCGGCTCGGGACAACGAAATCACCTGGACGCGGCGGGCGTCCGAACACGGCGGCAAACCCGGACAGTTTCCATCGAGCGAGGATCGCGGCGAGCTCGGGATGTACGGGAAGCCGACGTTCGGCCGTCTGATCGTCGCGAGCGGTTTTTAGCGGCTGGTGATCGTATTGGCGATCGATGATGAACGCATTGAGCGGTTCGACTGAACGATCCCATCGATCGAACGTGAGGCCCGCGCCCTCGCCTTCGCGTGTCGCGAGGTAAAACATCAGCGCGTAGAGCACGCGGCGGTCCTCGGGGATCGAGGGATTCGACAGGAGCGCTACCACGTCGCGCGGTTCGTACTTGCGCCAAGGATTGCGCCCGGCTGCGGGCAACTCATCGCGTGGGATCGAACGACACGGATTCGCCTCGAGAAGCTCCTCGTACACGGCGAGCTTGAAAACCGAGGAGAGGTAGCCGATTACGTTGTGGATTGTTTTCGCGCTCAAGCTCTCATCGTAAAGATCCCAGGCGAGCTCGGAGATCGCTCTCGCTTGGATCTCGTCGAGGCGATGGTGCCCTAATGTGGGGAGAATGTGACGGCGAAGGTTCGCGGCGGCGCGTTTCACGTTGCGGCGGCCTCGACGAGTTTTGTTCTCGGCCCAGTGGTCCACGTATGCGGCGAGCGTGTGGCGCTCGAATCCGCGGCGTTGGAGCTCGAGCTCGCGAAGTTTGGCGCGCGCCTCGCGGATCGTTTTCCCCGCGTGAACGGGGCTTTTCATCCCAGGAACCCACGCGCGAAATCGTTTTCGATCCTGATCCCAATAGAGGCCGGCGGGAAGCGGTTTTCCGTTCGGTCCGATGCGTCTAGCCACGATGCGCCTCCAGCCATTCGCGCGCACGGTCGGGCCAAATACGCACGCCCCGCACGTCCCCGGTCCGAATGCAAGGCATCCCATCGTCAATCCATTCGCGGACACGTTTTGTGTCCACGCCATAGATTGCCGCGAGCTCCTTCACGTTGAGCGGTCGGTTCGGCTCCTCCGGCCTGTGCATGGATGCAAGCGCCGCGCGCAGCTCGCCCCATGTCATATCCACAAGACGCCTCTCATCGGCGTTGGCGTCCGGCAGCCGGCGAACCTGTGCGCTCATGCCGCGGCCTCTTCCCCCCGGAGCTCGGCCACGCTCACCCCAAGAGCCCGCGCGATGCGTTGCGCGTACCCATCCCAGAGTTTCACGTGCCCGCTTTCCATGTGCGAAAGCGTCGATGAATGAATCCCCGTCCGGCGTGAGAGCTCCGCCTGTGACCAGCCCTTCGCCTTCCGGAGCCGCTTGATTTGATGTTGGGCATCCATGGTAGGTCATGGTCTACCCTCCTTCGGGACGGCTAAAAACGGGAAATCCGGATTTCCTGTCATGGCCTCTTCTCCCTCACGCCCTCGAAAGCCTTTTTTGCGCCTTCTCTTCGCTCGGGTGTGTTGGGGCCATAGGCGAATGCGTTGCCCTGGCATGCGAGCCAGCCCGCGAAGTACATTGGCGTCTTGGTATGATTGAGCGCTTCGGCGACATGCTCCGGCGTGAGCTCGGTTTCGGTGTCACGGCTCAGTGAGCGAGCCAGGCTCGATAAGAGCCGTTTTCGTGAATCCGGGCCTATGGCTTCGTCGGTGAGCTGCGCCCAATACCATTCACACGTCCGCGCCCATTCAGCCCTGGACCGCTTGGCCCGTAGGCGCTCGGAGAGCGCGATTGTATGGCCCGGGTAGTCATAGAGCACACCCTGCCCAACTACGCGAACGAGCTCGCTGGCGGCCTGGTCGAACTCCTCCCCCATCGCCGCCGTCTCGAGGAGCTTGGTCAATGCGCGATTGAGCTCGAAGACGGCCCGGAGTCGCTTCCGCGCCTTGTCTTCGCCGCCTCTTAGGATACTCTTCTTCTTGGTCACTGCGTCTGACCCATCGCCTCGGACGGCTGCAACCGTCGCGGGGCTTTTTCCTACCCCTTGCGCTTCCGTGCGCCCTTTCGCTTCTCTTGATCGAGCCGCTCCCGGACGATCGTCTTGATTACGCTCGATCGCGTCACCGTCGCCGCTGGCCCGAGCTCCTTTTGCAGCTTGGCGACGTACTCATCGAGATCCTTCAAAAACTCTTGGCCCGCACGAAAAGCGACTTGCTGCCCCACCATGCGCCTACATCTAGCGCATTCGGCGGCCTGGTGTCAAACAGAGTCTTACACCCCAGGGCACGAAGCTATCGACGCCTGGTCTTAGTCAACCGAGCTTTACGCGAGTCAACCGTAGTTGACCCGGTGCTCGAACGTCAGCCCTCAAAAAATCCGCAGCCCCACGGCCCGGCTGGAACGAAAAGACCGGGCCACGGGGCGCGAAAAGGAGGTCTGGCACCGACCCCCGGAAAGAAGGCAAAAAAGGGGGCCGGCACCGGATTGTGGGTACGCTAGTCAGAAAGGAGAACCGCCGGCAAACCCGTCTTGCCGGAGAGTTAGGTGTTGCCCGGATTCGGGCGTTGAGAGGCGAATCGGATCGTCGGCGTCTTCGATGACGATCACCACGCCCCGAGACAGAAGGTCCGCCACGATGTCTTTGAGCTCGGCCATCACATGCAGCACGTCGCCGCGCTCATGGAAGATGCCCGCATGCTCAAACGACTGTCGAACCTCGACGTACATTAGCCGTCCGTGTCTTGGTAGTACAAGCCTCTGCGATCGATGCAGCCCGCGCCGAACATGTCGCTCACTCGAAACTTGAGTCCCATCGAATCGAAGTCGGAGTCTTGCTCGACGAATACGCCGCGCCTCGAATCGAGCCAGCTGTACTCACAGGTATCGATTTGTCGGAAGTCGGCCGCGAGCATCCAGTCCCCATCCGGAAGTGGCTTTCCACGCGGAGCTCGAGCTGCGATGCGTAGGCGTTGCTCAGCACGTCGGTCAGTGTGCTTGTGCTGTGATTGGTCGGTGGCCGAACCAACTTTTCAGCCGTCCGCTCGATCGTGGGGCTCACGAAGAGATAGCGCGGCTGCAAGTTGAGCTTGACGCCGTTTTCGGTCGCCGCCGTCCGAAAATATTCCCGGCATCTTCGAGCGCATCGGCAGTCAACGCAACGCCGGTGACGAGGTTGCTTGTACCGGCACCAAAGATCGGATTCGTATCGGAGAGGTTTCCGTTGGTCGTGATCACGCTCCAAAAGACGTTGCTTTCAGTCACGGCCGCCGCGAATCCAGCTCGCTCTCCTTCGCGAGCAATCGCCCCGAGATCGTCGTTGTACATGCATTCGATCGTGAACTTCAGCAGATGCCCATACTTCGCGATCGCGTAGGTTTCTTTGCGATCGGAAAGCGTCGTCTCGAGGAAGTTGTCCCCCTCAGCGACCTCAGCAAGGGCCGGCGAATCGGATACCCGAATCCGCTCTTGGTTTTTGAAATTGCGGGCCGTGCTCTCGCGGAATGCATCGACGAAGGTGCGAGGTACCGCGTTGTAACCGGACATCAGCGAACGGGTGCTGAATGTCGCCACGGTGTCGGCGAGAGTCGTGCTCGAAATAAAGGCACGCTTCGAAGCCCGATCTTATCCGTCGCAATTGCCGCGTATCGACACCTTGGAGTTGCAGCACATTCTCGGCGATGTCCATGAAAGACCGATCCACGAACTCGCGGGCGCCTGGGTTTTCGACGTCTTTGAGAATCCGCTCACGAACGAGGAGCCCTTCGGCAGCATCGCGTGCGAAGTCGTTTTCTCTTCGGCCATCACCGGGTGCGAATCGGTGATCGATCTCGACCGCGTTTTCGGGCTTTGCCGCAATCGCTTCGAGGATGCGCGTCCGGCATTCGTCGATGGACACG
>CAWFPD010000010.1:0-721553 GCA_963817725.1 uncultured delta proteobacterium | reverse complement strand
CTTGGCGCGGTCTTGCGCGGTACTGTCGGCAACCTGCTCCACATCTTCGATGGGGTACGCGCCGGAGCTGCGATAAAACTTACTTTCGGTCATCGGGTCCTTTCTAAAACTTCTCCCGCTACGGCATCTGAAGCGGCGTAAAGGTGAGCCCACCACCCGGGAGGTTGGAAGCGGCAGGCTCTAGAACAAAAACTGAAACGCTCGGGTCAACTCGGGGCAGCACAGGATCAGGCCTTGACTCTTTCTGTCCCGTGCTGCCCTTTCCCACGCACGCCAAACAGGAGGTAAACATGAACGTGAACAGTCCTCGGAGGGGCCGGACAGCCCTTGCCTAACTCTAGCACGAAGCTGAACATCTGTCAGGCACCAGATCGGGACTGTCCCATGAGCTCGGCCTGCTGAGTCCGGCACCAACAAAGCCACTGGTCAGGAGCGCCACACTTGCAGGGTTTCTTGGTCCGAGGAGGCTCGGCCTGCTGCCACACTGTGAACCGGGCGAAATCGGGCAGGACGTGATCGTGGTCTCGGGCCAACTCCACCCAGGACCGGTCCGTGTCACGCCAAAGCCGGGAGAAGTAGGGGCAGCTCATGCCACCTTCCGGGTCCGGTCGAGCTCGTGCCTTTCTGCCTCGATGTCCTCCGGCGTTTCCTTGAGCAGTCCGGCCTCACTTCGGATCAGGTCAACGGCCAGCTTGAACCCCAAGGCGTCACTCCTGGAATGGAACCCGCCGGCGTCCAAAGGCGACAACGGCTCCTCCGCAGGCAGCCAGCGACAGACCAAGCTCCCATCGCTTTCGTAAAGCCTCCACTTGCCAAAAGCCTCCCCTCTTCGGTCCTCGCGCCTGGCTATGTGAACCCTGCACATGTAGGGAAAGATACCACACTAACTTTACACTCTGTCAAGCCAGAGACTAGTCCCCGTTCAGGGACACCAAACGGTTCTCAACCCTTAGTTGGAGGACTAGACAAAAGAAAAGGGAGGCTTCCGAAGAACCTCCCCTCTCGCTTCGCCCCTTTGAAAGCCTTCTTTATATTTCCGAAGTCCTCACAAGATCGCCCTGTTAATGTCCGCGATTACAGGAGCGGGCTCGGGGAGGCTTTCTTGGGACGGGATTTGGCAATCGGCTCTGTCGGTGCAAAACCTGAAGTCGATCAGGCAATCCCGGAAAACCACGTCATCGCCCTCCGCCACCTCGAGCATCGCTGAGCCACCAAGATCGCGTCCTCGCGGATCCTGTCGTTGGGCTTCCTGTCGAAGGGGTCGACTGGCACTACGTGCGCGCGGACAGGCTCCTCGTGAGGCGTACAGCCCGCCAGCGCAATTAAGGCTAGAGCTAGTGCGGCGGTTTTCAATGGGAACTCCTCCATCAAGGTCTTGCATTCTCCAGTGTAGACACTGGGTCGAGTCCGCGGCCAGCCTAACTAGAGTTCAAGCCTTAGTTTTCCCCACCAGCAAGTCCAGAGAACGCCCCAGACGGGGCTCAAACTGAGAGCAAGCACGGATCCCATTTGGGACTAGCGCTATTTGGTGCAAAAATTGGTGCAAATTTTCAAATGCAACTCGAAGCTCGAGACGGTTTCGGTGACTGACCCCAGGACCCAGCCAGTATTTGGGAATTCCTGGCGCGAATTGGGAGCTTGGAGAACCCCAGATGTAGGCGTTTTCCTTACACGGGGTGGGGTTATCGAGCTGGCGTCACAGGCTGTATGCGAGGGTCGAGCAGCAATTCCTGGGACAAAAGCAGCTGTGGGTACGGCCCAGGGTACGAATAGGCCTGGTTTGGGTACTCGCGTGAGGGGAATGGTCCGTGCGGTGTGCGATCTGCTGGCTATTGAATCAGTCCCGGTGCAGCTTCTACGCCGTGTCTGGAATTGTGGGTATAAACATTACATGTACGCACACTGGCTACAGTCAGGAGTAATGCTCGTGTGTGCGATGTGACACTATACGTATGGTCACAGGTCCTCGCGTGAATGAGTAAGAAAGTCGTCATTGATTAATTACTGGTCTTTGGTGTGTGTTCCTTAATGGCAATTAAAGGTGCTTCTGAATTTAGAAGATGATCAGTTCTCTTAGTTTACTTAGTTGGTTGGTAGGTACGTTGGTTGGTTGGTTGGTTAGTAGGGGTGTACGTAAACGGGTTAAGGATTAACCCTCCGCTTTGTGACCTGGCCAACAGTTCCGTCACATCGCTTTCCCCGCCCTTCAAATCGTGACCTGGCACGTGGTACTTCTGGCGACACAAAGGAGGCCTCCGATGCGACGAAGAACGGTAGCGCCAAAGCCGAGTGGAGGGGGTTTGAGATGCTGAGGAGAGTCGTTCTTCTGATCGGGCTGATCGCGATCGTTGGCTACACCTGTGACGTTAGGCCGGGGCCGCTTCAGCGTGGCGGTCTCTACATCGTCGATGGCAACGGCACTGAATGGCCGGTCGTCGATTACTACGACGTCGAACTGGGCAGAGGCGAAATTTTATATGCCCGAGTTCAACTGGACGGTGCTCGTCAACCTCATCAAACCGGACGATCCTCGCTACGAGCAACCGTGGCAGTTCACGCGGATCGATCTGACGCCTTCCGAGGGGGGTTCAACTCCAACCTTACCTGGTTCACCGAGCCAGGTTGCCAAGGAGAGCCCATGTACCGCGCTGACCCCGCGTGCATTGACCAACAGATATACGAATTTCCAGACCCCTCCACCCTGCCCTGGCAGCCGGAGTCTCCTTTTGGGATCTACCGACCAAACCAAGTGCTACACGGATTCGACGGGGTTGAGGGGCCTGAAATGACTGTCTTCAGCTTGAAAATCGGAGATCAGTGCGTTGAGATTCCAGAAGGTATCAACAGCAGTGAATACCCTGGAGTCCCTTGCGGGATAAAAACGTTTGGGCCGCCCGCCGATTGGCAAGGCGTCCCGCCCGAGCCCTACACCTTGATGTTTGATCGGCTGATCGGGGTGCCCTGATGAACTGGCGTTTAAGAGCGTTGCGGGTTCAGTCGAGGAAGTCGCTCTGCCTGTAGAGCTCACCACCGACACCGAAGATCGGGTCGTCCGGATCCAGCAGCTCCTGCATGCGCCCGAACATGGTCCAGAAGCGTTTCGAGGTGGCATCGTTTGGTAGCAGTGTGTCGCCTGGATAAAGCAGGTCCGTGTCCACCCGCAGTCGGTGTCCTTGTAGCAACTCAGCTCCGGCCTCGGACATGGTACGGGGAACGGCCTGCTTGGCGTGTGCTGCAAACTCGATCGGGACCTCGAGCAGGATCGAATCGTGGTTGGTGGCGAGGACCTTGTACCCGGCCTGGTCGAGCGCAATCACAGCGAGTCTCAGAATGTCCCCGCCGGTCGCCTGAGCCTTGAAGTTCCGTAGCGTGTTCTCGGTGACGCTCGAGCAGACTCCCTGATACCAGCCTAGCTGCGTGGTAATGACTTCCTGCTCTCGAGCTTCCTTGCGCACCAGGGTGTTCCAGGCGTGGAAGCGCTTGTAGGTGCGCCGGTGGCGCTCGATCAGGTCCTCGCAGAAGCCTTGGCTCTTGCGTAGCTTTCGACGAAGTCCATAGGCCGTCTGACCGTAGCCGATCCCGTGGTTGCATTCCTTGGCTGCATTCCGCATCGCTCGGTGACTGGCTTTGGTAGCGCCTTTCGGAGCAAGGCCCGCGTCGATGGCGAAGGCCATGTGGGGATCGCCTGCCTCGTAGGCTCGAATCATGTTCAGGTCGCCGCTAAGGACCCCGTTGATCAAAAACTCCTGTCCGGCGAAGTCGCAGTCAAGGAGCACGGTCCCCGGCTCCGGTCGGACCACACCTCGAGTCCACTTCGGACCGCTCAAGACAAAGCGTGTGTTGGTTGGGTTCGCTCTTCCCGTAGCCGTGATCCACAGCCCCGGCATGACGTGCGCCCGTCCGTTTTCCGTCTCGTAGGCAACCCGCCGGAGGTGGCTGTCCGTGTGCATGACTGCGGCCAATGTGCGCAGAGCCGGAAACGCGGGAACCATGCGCTTGAATGTCTCTTCGCTGGTCGATAGAAGCTTCGTTCGGGTCCGTGGCCAAGCTTCCAGTGCGCCTAGCTTCCGCAGGAGCTCCCTGAAGTTGCGCTGAGGCATGCTTTCACCGTCGAATAAACCGGGGTACTCCTCTCGAGCCACACGGATTACGGCAGCTCGTAGCGCGTCCTTGTGCTCGACCAGGGTTGTCACGGCGCTTTCATCGACGGGGATCCCGCGCAGGTACATCTTGCCCGCAACGGCCGCATAGCGTCCCCGGATCATGGCGTGGACCCAGCGGTCCGCCTGGCTCGTCGGTGCTCGGCGCTCCTCCCAAACCCGCTCCCAAATCCGCTCGGTGTCCCGCACGTCGGAGGCGCAATAGCCAAGTAAGCGATCGCGCTCTGCTTTGGTGAAAGGGCCTCCAGCCGCAGCGCGGAGTTGCATTCCGTGCTTTTCACTGTCGCTAATTTCGGGCTCGAGGTCGATCGCCGCCATCGCATCATGCATTCCGAATTTCGAGCTTGCGCTTATGACCATCGTTGACTGCCAGGCGCCACTCTCCGGCAAGGTCGATCATGCGGTCCGGGAGCTTCCACTTGAGGCGCTCGAAACAGCTCGCCTCCGCCCAACCGTGCCAGGCCACCATGACTACACCGGGAGCGTCAAAGTTGAAGGGGCACTCGCGAGGCGTGTTGTCCTCGAGCCAGTACCGATGCTCCACCCCGCCGACCTTCGCCACGAGGCAGAGTACCTTTTCAGGCAGTCCGCACCGTGGTGTGGTCGAATATTCAAAGTCAGCGAATGCGGGGGTCCACGTCACTTAGGCGTTGTCCTTGAGCTCGACGTGGATTTCCTGCCCGAACCCAGCCACAGCCGGGTGATCGAGCCCTGTAATGAACCGCTCCGGGTCGTGCTCAAACGCTTGCATGATCGCTTGAGACACGTCCTCGAAGTGGGTTGGCCAAACCGGATCTTTCAGCTCTGCGAGCGCTTTGTCCGTTGGTCGGTGGATGCGGTACCGCTTGGACGCAGCGTCCGAATGGATCGAAACCCACCCATCGATCGCGGCCATTGCGGCAGCCATTCCCGTTGTGCAGTAGGCCACGCTCTTGATCGTGCTGATGGCCCATACGCCCAGTGCCCCCGACTCTGTGCAGTACAGGAAGCAGTGGCGCAGCTTGCACCGGGTCTTGTGCTGTCGGAGTACCTCCTCGCTCATCACAAGGCAGTGCTCCTCGGTGCCCCCAACGACTCGATCTAAAAAGAAGATCGGTCGATGGAGCTCGGGGTGGCCTCGGAAGTTGACCCCGTTTCCCGGTCGTCCGTAAGAGACGCCGGTTGATGCGGCCTCCTGCGCAGCCAAGGCCTCTTCCGTGACCTCCTCGGAGATCAGCGTCTTGCGCCAGTCGAGTCCGGCAAGTTCAACCATCGTCGTCCTCCTCCTGCGTCTCGAAAGAGAGCTCGAGCTGCTCTGCTTCAAGAAAGCGTCTGCGAGCATCGTTGAGGACCATGATGGAGCGTTCCACCCACTCAGCCGCAGCGTTGGGCTCGTTGGTTTGCGGGTCCGGCATTAGAGGCCTCCTTCCGATCGCTTGCAGCCGATCACTTGGTGAACCTTGCCGAATGCCTGGACCTCTTTGCCGAAAAACTCGACGAGCCTCCCAGGCCACTTTGCGAAGTCTGGTGTACCGGCGGCCTCTGCAATTTCGCGAGCGAGTCGCTTGCTTGCGGAAACCTTGGTCGGCATCCCGACGTTATCCGGATGAGGCTCGAGATCGAGCACGATCCGGTGGTCACGTCCCCAAGGCGCATCGACCTCCTCAGCCTTCGCGGAGAGAATGACTGTCTCCCAGCTAGTGCCAACGAGATCGTTGTACTTCAGGAACGAATTTGACGGAAAAATGGCTCTAATGTCCGTTTCGCCGCCGCTTGTTTCTTTACTCATAATATCTACTCGCAACTAATTATTTATCGTCTTCCCCGCTGGCATCATCGTCAGCAGGATCATTTGTGGGTGGCCACGGCAACGGAAGATCGAGCACAAACTCGTCCCCGCCGACTCCGGGCCATGTGTTGGTACGCTCTGCCTCAGCGATGCGATCGAGCGTCTGGCGGCAGATGCGGAGTCCTTCCTCGAAGAGGCGATCGGAGAGCTCCATCACCACTACGTCGAAAGGTTCCTCAGACTCGGCTACGAGCAGCACAGCACGTTGAATGTCGAAGCCTTTGGTTCGCGCTCCGATTGCATACCAAGCGACCTGGACGTGCCAGGCTGCGTGGAGAGCATGGTTGCGGAGTCGGTCTTTCCCGAAGTTGCGCGAGTTAGTCGATTTGATGTCGATGATCGTGTGCGGCCATAGACGATCGGGTTTGGCTCGACACCGAAGACCCGTCGCCTCGTCCGTCCAAAAGATCTCGACTTCGCTCACGCCACCTTGCAGCCAATGCTTGGCCTTCGGGTGCCGTTTGAGAGCCGCCACGATCTGAAGAACCTTTGCGTGCTCAGCCTCTGTGAGGATCTGCTCTGGGGAGGTTTGGGGGTTGTCTGCCTTGCAGTATTCCCAAGACTTCCCATACCGCCGTGTGCCCTGAAATCTCGGATGGCGCTGGTCGTAGTAGTCCGGCTCGTTCAATAGCGTATGGACCGCAGACCCTAGCCGCATGGCCGGGGTGGAGTCGGTGAGACGGCCTCGGTATTTGAAGTGGTAGAGGCTTACAAGGCAGGCCGCTCGGATGTCGCCGCTGCTAATCGCTTCAGAGTCGTGATAAGGGCTCCCACTTGACGCCACGGGCGGCTTCGAGGCAGGATCACCCATCGTCTTCCTCGCTCTCATCCGGGGGCAGGAGATTTGGAAGGGTTGGAGTTGCAGCTTCAGCCCTTCTCTTTTTGGCGAGCTTGATCTTCGCCTGGACCTCCTCTAGCGGGAGAGCGAGGAAGAAATTGCGCCCGCCTCCGCGACACGTCACGTAGGTGACTGCGCAGCCGACAGCCTTAGCATTCGTCACAACATCCGGGTCGATTAACAAGGCTTGCTCGTAACGGCTCGAGTAGGCCGAGAGCATTCCCGAACCGAGTACCCGCAGTTGGTCGCCGGGGCTCTCAAGCTGCATGGCGAGCTGCCTTTCCGCCTCCGACAATCCAGCAGACATCGCTGAAGGCGTTTCGGAAGGTTTGGAGCTTGTCGCCGGTATAGATCAGCGCGCTTTCAAACGGAGCCGGAGCGGTTGCACCTTCAAACGTGAGCCGGCCCCGCCAGAAACCGATCAGCGTTGCATGCTCGACAATGGCCTGGAACCACCGCGTTCCCGCCTTCCCGGGCAAGAGTAAAAGCAGCTCCTTTCCCGCCTCCGCTTCCTCTGCGCATTTCTTGTAGAAGCGACCGGTGTAGGGCGTGTTGCCCCACGAATAGCCCCCGGGTACGGCCCACGATCGAATCAACGCGTTGTCGGCCGGTGTGTAGTACCGGAGCGCCTGCATCGGGTTTGCTTCGGTGGTTGCCACGTCCAGCGCAGGGAAACCGAAGTGCCCCCACACGCGATCGCGGACGGTCGGTGGAGTCGCCCAATTGTTGTTTGGGGACTCGCTTCGATGCAGAGGCATCAGACCGCCTCCCGCCGGAGCGTTCGCAGCCAGTTCCCGATGTCCTCGCGTAACAAGTGGTGGCGAGATCCCCTGGTCTTGGCTTTGCGCTGAATGGTCGGGAGATCCCCGTCCTCAATCGCGCGGCGCAACTCCCGTGTGGAGATGCCGAGAAACCCTGACCACCAAAGAAGGCCTGCGACTGCCGGAGCATCGCGAAGCGTTCGGGTGATCGGATCTTCTTCTTCTAATAATTTCATAATGTCCTCATGTAGGTGGAAGTAAGTCTCAGGCGGCCTGAAGCGAACGCCCATTGACCAGCTCGCTAAGTTAGGGCATAGAACGGAGTCCTAATCCAGCAGTCAGTTTGCGTTATTGGAGAAAGGTCGCGAACATTGCGTACAACTAGCCGAAATAATGCTGCTTTAATGCCGTGGGACACTACGGTGCAGCAGCCTCGAGCTCCTAAGTACGAGGTTTGGCGTCCGGGAGATGATTCGAGGGAGCCTCCCGTGCCTATTGTCGGGCAGGCACTTCGGCCGCAGCTGCTCGAGGTCGGCGCAATGGCGTGGCTGCGGGGAGTTGGCGAAAGCACCGAGGCAGAGCGGATCGTCGATACCAGAGAGGCCATCCAGGGCTTACTCGGCTGCGATATGACCTTCCGCTATTGGCTGGCGGCTCGGGAAGCCAAATGGATGAGGCTCTGCCTGACTTTGGGAAATAGACGGGACCTGCGTACCCCAGACATGAAGCGCCTAAGCGTCCAAAGTAACCGGCGGCGTCAGGCCTTCGACAAGCGCTTGACGAGGTGGGCGAACAAGTTTGGGTGCCTCGGGCTGGACGGGGACTGGCCCGACTACGTTGACGGCACGATGAGGGCTGCCTACTGCGTCCGGTCGTGGGTCCTTCCGGAATCCCCGCACATCCCGCCCCGCTCCGGCACGTTTCTCCTCGACGATTTCGACCCGATCGCGGAAATCAACGAAGGCGCTGGGCGATGTAGCCGAGATCCAAAAACGGGCGCCTGGATCGCGCCAACCCTATGGTCTGCGATTTGCCACAGTGTCCAGCACTCGAGGGACTACGGCTGGGAATTCGCAGAGTGCGCTGCGGACGACTGCCTCAACGTCTTTTTGAAAAAGCCGTCGCACAAGATCATGTGCTCGCCGCGATGCGGGAAACGGATGCGCGATCATCTGGCGAAGCAACGGACCGAATGATCTGCTCGCACAAATCCTCTATTCTTAGCGCCTGCTCGAGCGTGGTTGCCGCAGGATCGATGCCATGAATTTGGTCGGTGTAGTGCTCCTCAGCGACTAGCACGGAATGACCGGCTCGCTTGGAGGCCATGGAGGCCGCCGATCCCCCGTAGATACTTGGCGCATTGACGAGGTAGCACTCAGCGGTCACCCGGAGGACCTGCCAACAAAACTCCGGCGGTGCCCCGTAGTCGGTGCGCATCTTCCGCATGGCATTCCGTGCCTCGGTCGCACTGAGATCAAATATCCGTTTCCGTCCACGGCTCTGAAGCTTCAATGCTTTGAGCAGCCGGAGCAGGCCCGGGGTCTCGCGTAAACCGATCTCGCGACGCCGCTTCATTTTGCTGATCGAGGCAGGGATCACGATCTTGCCCACCCGGTTCCCGCTCACGTCCTCGAAGTCGAGGTCAACGTTCTCCCAAATGTTTTCTCGCGCTTCCTTGGCCCGACACTGACTCAGCAACACGTAGAGCGCATAGGGTGCGATCGGCTTGGCATGCTTCAGCCTCGGGACTCGACCCTCACCCGGTGTCCAGCGCGTGGTTTCGTAGCTGTCCCGGTCGTAGCGCAACGCGGCCTCCAAAACCCTCCGCACCTGATTCGGGGACAGCCATTCGCGCTTCTTCCCTGCCGCCTTTATCGGCCTGATACGGGGCAAATCGTTGTAAGTAACCCCTGTTCCAAGCTCTGCGTCGATCGCATACCGAATAAAGGACTTGATGTGGCCCAAGTGCGTATTGAACGTCTTTGGGGACCAGTCGCGTTCCACCATGACGGTGCCGAGGAGGTAGTCCCGGAAGTCCTTCAGCGTTCCCCGGCGAACCTGCCCCACTGTCTGGATCCGTTTCTCGCCTGCCCACCCAATGAAGATCCTCACTGCTGCTCGAATGGCGCTCTGAGTGTCCGGGTGCGGTTTGGGCTCAAGGAAACGCTCCAGGGCGTCCTCTAACGGGAGGTTCGTAGTGCGGGCTGCTCCCTCTTCGAGCTGGCGCTTCCGGTGCTCTAGGGCCTCTTTGAGGCGCACACAGTAGTCTCTCCGGGCCTTGCGTCCCGTCTTGCTATCCGACTGGAGCCGCTTGGCGAGCTGAGGCGTACAGGACGGCAATTTCACATGGGGCAGGTCCGTCACCGGGAGCGTCCGCTTCAACTGCTTGTCTAAGTCGGGATCGCGAAACCGAGCTCGGAAACCGTGCCGGCCTATGGGCTCGATGATGAAGACGCCTCGGTGGTCACTCGGCATGTGGGTACTGTAGTGGTCCCGGAACCTTTGTTCAAGTGGGCCATTCTCGCCTTTTCCTGCCTGCCTCCGAGGGCCAGCTATTTGCAGTGAATAACGCGATCAGGCGTCTTTTGAGGGACGGGCCGAGACCGTGACTTCTCATTCGCAATGCGGAGGTCAGGGGTTCGATCCCCCTCAGCTCCACCGTTTTTCTGGGGTTTCCGCTGCAAGCCCCTAGCGAGTTGCACCGGTTCGAACCGCGGCTAGGCTGCCGCGCCTATGGCTCGCGCAATCAACTTCAATGCGGGGCCCGCCACCCTTCCGTTGGCGGTCCTCGAGCAGGCAAAAAAAGAGCTTCTCGATTTCGACGGCACGGGGATGTCCCTCCTCGAGCACAGCCATCGTGGCGCGGCCTATGCCAAGGTTCACGAAGAGACCAAGGCCCTCGTCCGTGAGTTGCTCGGAGTTCCCGACACGCACGAAGTGCTATTCATGCAGGGTGGTGCGTCCGCCCAGTTTGCGCTCGTCCCGATGAACCTCCGCGCTCCTGGTGAATCCGCCGACTACATCATGACCGGTGCCTGGAGCGATAAGGCATTGTCCGAGGCCAAGATCACGGGCGAGGCGCGCGAAGCCGGGACGGGCAAAGTCGATGGCCATTACATCCGGGTTCCAAAGCAGTCGGAGCTCTCGCTCGATCCCAAGGCCGCCTACGTACATTTCACGAGCAACAACACGATCATGGGGACGCAGTTCCACGAGTATCCCGACAGTGGCGGCGTTCCCCTGGTTGCCGACATGTCGAGCGACATTCTGTGGCGTCCCATCGACGTCTCCAAGTTCGGGCTCATCTACGCGGGCGCGCAGAAGAATCTCGGCCCAGCGGGAATCACCCTGATGATCCTTCGCAAGGATCTCGCCGAGCGCAGCCCCAAGACGCTTCCAAAGATCCTTCGCTACAAGACCATCCTCGACAACGACTCGTTGCAAAACACCATCCCGACTTTCGCGGTCTACATGGTTCGCAACGTGCTGCGGTGGGTCCGTGACCAAGGCGGCGCGGCTGCGATGGAAACGCGCAATCGCCAGAAGGCTGGCTACATCTACGGCATGATCGACGAAAACCCCAGCTTCTTCCGTTGTCCGGTCGAAGTCGAGTCACGCTCCATGATGAATCCGGTCTTTCGGCTTCCAACCGAGGAGCTCGAGAAGAAATTCATTTCCGAGGCGAGCGCAGCCGGGATGGTCGGCATCAAGGGACACCGATCGGTCGGAGGCATTCGTACTTCGATCTACAACGCGATGGACCCCGGCGACGTTCAGAAGTTCGTCGAGTTTGCACGCGCCTTCGCCAAGAAGAACGCCTAAAAGCAAGGCGTCACGCCTTTTTTCCTGGCTTGCTTCCCCTCGCCTCGCGCACGGCGTACGTGTCGTAGAGGTAGCGCCGGATGTCCGCAGATTCGAACATCTGCCGACCCGTATTCGGGTCCATCAGATAAGGGACCTGCATCTTCCCCGAGATCGCCACGAAGCCCGTGCGATCGGGGCTTTTCCGGGGAACGTTGCGCAATTGGTAGGGCAGCTCCAGCTCGCAAAGCGCTTCTCTCGCAATGCGGCAAAACGGCGATCCCTCGTAAGAGTACAGCACGAGAAGCTGCTCTGGCAGGCGAGACGGCACGGCAAAGCCACCCTGCCGCGGTCGAAATCCCGATGCGATCATCGAAGTCGGCACGGCAAATGCGCGCTGCCGTAAGAACCAAGGAACCCGACCCGATCCATACTCGCGGAACAGATACGCGGCGATGTCGGCGGACTCGTATGTGGATAGCCCAGTATTCGGATCGACCAAAAAAGGAAACAAGAGCCGCCCTCCCATCGCCTTGACCTTCGGACGGAACCGAGTGCCCCCCTTGGGGCATGGGTAGATGATGGGATCGAGGCTCAGCGCCGAGCAGGCCTCGCGCGCAATCCGGCAATAGGGGCAGAGCTCGAACTCGTAGAGCTCGACCGGTTTGTCCGGGAGACGCCGTCTCTCATGGTGACGGTTGCCGAAGTTGGGGCGGGCTGCGCTGGCCGCGGTGGCGGTGGTAACGTCCCAGAGACGCGCGAGGTCCATGCGCTCCTCCTTAGGAGGACTCTTCCCTTTTTCAAGCTAACCTTGCCCGATGGCCAGCGAGCTCGAGCTCATCACCGACTTGGAGCCAAAGGGCGATCAGCCGACAGCGATTTCGGAGCTTCTAGAAGGCCTTCGTCGCGAAGACCGTCACCAAGTTCTGCTGGGGATCACGGGTAGCGGCAAGACTTTCACCATCGCCAACGTCATCGCGGCGACCAAGAGACCAACCTTGATCATCGCGCCCAACAAAACACTCGCCGCGCAGCTCTACAGCGAGATGCGCGAGCTCTTCCCGAACAACGCAGTCGAATACTTCGTCAGCTACTACGACTACTACCAGCCGGAAGCCTACATTCCATCGAGCGACACCTACATCGAGAAGGATGCGATCATCAACGACAAGGTCGATCGCATGCGCCACAGCGCTACCCGATCGTTGCTCGCACGGCGCGATGTCATCATCGTCGCAAGTGTCTCTTGTATCTATGGCATCGGATCGTCCGAGTGGTATCAAGAGATGCTGATCAACTTGGAGGTTGGGCAAGAGTATCGACGTGATCGTCTCTTGCGCCGTCTCGTCGACATTCAGTACCAGCGAAACGACATCGACTTCCACCGAGGTACCTTTCGTGTGCGCGGAGATGTGGTCGAAATCTTCCCCGCCCATTCCGAGAACGTCGCGGTGCGAATCGAGTTTTGGGGCGACGAAATCGAACGCATCGTCGAGGTCGACCCGACCCGTGGAAAAGCCCTCGAGGAGCTTGAACACTACGGCGTCTACCCCGGCAGCCACTACGTCACACCGGAAGAGCACAGGAAACGCGCCATCGAATCGATCCGGGAGGAGCTCCAGCAATGGCTTCCCAAGCTCGAGGCGGAAGGGAAATTGCTGGAAAAACAACGTCTAGAGCAACGAACGATGTACGACCTCGAGATGCTGGAGCAGATGGGCTTTTGTCACGGCATCGAGAACTACAGCCGGCATTTGTCCGGTCGCAAAGAAGGCGAGCCGCCCCCGACGCTACTCGACTACTTCCCCGACGACTTCTTGGTCGTGCTCGACGAGTCGCATATCACGGTCCCTCAGCTCGGCGCGATGTATCGGGGAGATCGATCGCGCAAAGAGACGCTCGTCGAGCATGGCTTCCGGCTTCCAAGCGCGCTCGACAATCGACCGCTGCGCTTTTCCGAGTGGCAAGAGCGCGTGGGTCAAGTCATCCACGTGAGCGCTACGCCCGGCGCCTGGGAAATCGAGCAGACGGGCGGCGTGATCATCGAGCAGGTGATCCGACCGACCGGCCTGCTCGATCCGAAAGTGAGCGTGCGCCCGACGAAGCATCAGGTCGACGACCTGCTTGCGGAAATCCGAAAGCGCGTCGCACAAGACGAGCGAGTGCTCATCACGACGCTGACGAAGCGAATGGCAGAGGATCTCACCGAGTACTACGGCGAGCTCGGCGTTCGGGTCCGATATCTTCACAGCGATGTCGACACGCTTGAACGTGTTGAAATTCTTAGGGATTTGCGAAGGGGGGAATTCGATGTCCTCGTCGGGATCAACCTGCTTCGCGAGGGGCTCGATCTGCCCGAGGTCTCGCTGGTGGGCATTCTCGATGCGGACAAAGAGGGCTTTCTTCGCTCGCCTCGGTCGCTGATTCAGACGATCGGACGCGCGGCTCGAAACGCGGGAGGAGAGGTGATCATGTACGCGGATCGGATCACCGCCGCGATGCGCTATGCGATCGACGAGACGGAGCGTCGGCGCGAGCGTCAACGGGACTACAACGAGGAACATGGGATCACGCCGCAGACGGTCAAGAAGGCGGTCCTCGAAATGGATCGTTCCACCGGTGCCGGAGACTACGTCGTGATCCCTGTGCTCAAGAAGTCCGAAGCCGCGAGCGAGCGAGCAGACATTCCATTACGCATCGAAGAGCTTCGCAGCGAGATGCTACTCGCCGCCGAAGAGCTCGAGTTCGAGCGAGCCGCCGCGCTGCGCGACCAGATCCAGCGACTGCGGGACACTCTCCACCCCTCCAAACGCCGGAAATGACTACGCTCCCCAGCGAAAGATCGCAGCGATTCATGTCCTTGCCGATTCGCATCCCCCGAGAAGACCAAAAAAGCTCAATGATCTGGCGCTGCGATCTTCGGGGCGGAAGTCTTGTGATTCCAGGTAGTTGTGCTGATGGAACGTGTCCCTATGGTGATGGTGAGGGCATGGAGGAGGTGGTGGTCGGGGTTTTCGAGGCGGGGGCCGCCATAGAGCGTGTCGCCGAGGAGGGGGTGGCCGATCGACGCGAGGTGAACGCGGACCTGATGCCGGCGAGCGCGGTTTGCGCGCACCTCGACGAGCGAGCCGTGCATCGCAGGCCAGCTAGCAAGCACTTCGGTTGTCGCCGGTTGCGCGCCAAGACGTTTCGCCTCGCGTGCGTCGAAGCAGGCACGGACCTTGCGGCGGTCTCTCGGATCGTTGGCGATGGGTGTTTCGATGACCTGCGGCGCGGCGACCATGCCGACGCAGCGCGCGAGATAGCGCTTCTCGATCTTCCCCGCTTGCAGCTGTTCACGTAGCGAGCGAAAGGCCTCGGGGTTGCGCGCCGCAAGCATCACCCCCGAGGTGTCGGTGTCGAGCCGGTGCACGATCCCTGGCTCCCGCCGGCTGTAGCCGACTTCACGCATCTCCGGATACCGTGCAACCAGCGCTCCAGCCAGTGTTCCGCGCTCGTCTTCTCGAAGAGGGTGGCTCGGCACGCCAGCGGGCTTGTCGACGACGACGAAGTCGTCGGTCTCGACAAGCACCGCGAGCGGCAAATCCGGGTCTGGGAGAGCGTGGAAGTCGCTCGTTCCCGGCAGTATTTCGATCGTGATTCGGTCGCCCACGCTCAATATGCAGCCCTTGCGTACGAGCCGGCCGCCAACCCGGACTCCCCCGGCTTCGATCAGGGCCCGGGCCCGACCGCGGCTAAGGCTCGGTACGCGCCGGGCCAGCGTCACGTCGAGCCGCTGTCCGGCGTCGCTCTCCTCTACCTCGAGCTCGAAGGCCGGCATGTGGCTTCCCTCGCACAGTCTGGGGCATTTTTCCATGCTGTTGCGCCGTTAGGCGGCCCGTCTACACTCCGGCAAAATCTGTGACCAAGCGTGACTACTACGTGATTCTGGAGGTCAGCCGCGCCGCATCGGCCGACGAGATCAAGCAAGCGTATCGTGCGCTTGCGATGAGGCATCACCCGGATCGGAATCCGGACGACCCCTCGGCCGAGGATCTCTTCAAAGAAGCAAGCGAAGCCTACGCGGTGCTCAGCGATCCAGGCCGACGCGCCCAGTACGATCGCTACGGACACGCTGCGTTCCAGAGTGGAGGCGCGGGCTTCGAGCCAGGGGACTTCGGCGCGGTCAGCGACATCCTAGAGGGTTTGTTCGGCGAGGTCTTCAGCAGCGGACGCCGTAAACGCCGGGCCGGCCGGGACCTCACCTACGACCTCGAGATCTCGTTCGTCGAGTCGGCGCTCGGCACCGAGAAGACCATCGACGTGAACAGGCCCGCACCCTGCACGACCTGCGGTGGCACTGGCGCCAAGCCCGGAACCCCCGTCCACAAATGCAACGTCTGTCAGGGCCGGGGGCAAGTGAAGTATCAGCGTGGTCTGTTTGCCGCCGCGCGTCCCTGCCACGCATGCCGCGGTACCGGAAACAAGATCCCGTCTCCTTGCGACGACTGCAAGGGAAGCGGAACCCAGATGCGATCCGAGGCGATGAACGTGAAGATCCCGGCTGGCGTTCAAGACGGTGCAGTTCGAACCGTCCGGGGCGCAGGCGAAGCAAATGCGAATGGAAACGGCGACCTGCACATCAACATCAAGGTCAAAGACCATGCCCTTTTCAGCCGCGAAGGCGCAGACATTCTGCTTTCCGTTCCGATCTCGTACCCGCAGGCGGTCCTCGGGGCGAGCATCGAGGTCCCGACCTTGGAGGGCAGGGTCGTGATGAAAGTGCCACCCGGCACGCAGTCGGGAAAGATGTTCCGGCTCCGCGGGAAGGGAATCCCCGTGTACGGTGGTTATGGCAAGGGCGATCAGCTCGTCACGGTGGTCGTTGAAGTGCCACAGCAGGTGAGCCGGCGTCAGCGCAAATTGATCAATGAGCTCGCGCAAGAGATTGGGGACGAGGCCCATCCCCAGCAAGCCAGCTTCCTACAGAAGCTTCGGGGCCTCTTCGAATCTTGACGGTGACTTGCACCCGGCCCGTTCCTTGCCAAGGTTAGGCGCATGCGAGCTGCAGCCCTTTGTTTGTTGGCCGGAGCATTCCTGATGGGATGTCCCAAAAGCGAGGACGCCCAGACCAAGAGCGGAACCGAAGAAGGCTCCGCTTCGACGCAACAGCCCAAGGCGGTCGAAGGCCCCACGCGTGCGCCCGACCAATACACCGTCGAGCTCGACACCACCAAGGGCGCCATCGTCATCGACGTGCGCCGCGCCTGGGCGCCTCATGGTGCCGACCGTTTCTACGAGCTCGTGAAAAATGGGTATTACACGGACGTCGCGTTCTTCCGCGTCATCGGCGGCTTCATGGCCCAAGTGGGCATCAGTGGTGACCCCGCCCTCAACGCAAAATGGCGCGAAAAAACGATCCCTGATGATCCGGTGAAGGCGAGCAACACGCGAGGTACCGTGACGTTCGCCACCTCCGGCCCGGACTCCCGCACAACCCAGTTCTTCATCAACTTCGGCGACAACTCCCGACTCGACAGCATGGGATTTGCGCCCTTTGGCAAGGTGCAAGACATGGCGCCGGTCGACGCTCTGTACGACGGGTACGGGGAAGGAGCGCCCCGTGGCCGCGGTCCATCACAGGCCCTCGTCCAAAGCCAGGGCAACGCGTACCTCCGGCAAAACTTTCCCAAGCTCGACTACATCAAGAGCGCCAAGATCCTCGAGTGACGCGCCCACCATCGACGTGAAAGTCGACACGTCCCCGCTCGAGCAAAATGAATTCGGGGTGGGTGGTCGTGAGAAACACCTGGCCCCCTGCCTGGCTCAGCACCTCGAAAAACCGCCGATTGCGGCTGCGATCGAGCTCGCTCGACACGTCATCCAACAGCAGGATCGGCACCCGGCCCGTGCGCTCGGCGAGTAAATCGAGCTCTGCGGTCTTGAGCGCGAGCACGATGGTGCGGTGTTGGCCCTGCGAGCCGTGGTACCGCGCTCCCACGCCGTGCAAACGGAGCTCCAAGTCATCGCCATGGGGCCCATCCGCCGTGAATCCTCGCGCCCGATCCTTGTCGAACGAATGCGTCAGCGCCTCCGCAATCGCTTCTTCAGACGGCTCGATGCGGGGTAGGTAGCGAACGGAAAGCGGCACATCCCCCGCGAATACGTCCGAGAACGCACGGACCACACGCGGTCCGAGATCCTCGATCAAGCGACGGCGTGCCTGTCCGACCACGGCTCCCGTCTTCGAAAGGATCGCATCGTAAGCACGGATCGATCGGCGATCACTTCGCTCCTCCTTCAGGAGACGGTTGCGGCTTCGGAGCGCTTTGTCGTAGCTGTGCAGCGTAGCCGCATAAACTGGGTCCATTTGCTCGAGCATTCGATCGAGAAAGGCTCTGCGTTTATCCGCGGCGCCTGCGGCGAGGACCAGGTCGCCTGGATGGAACAGCACCATCCGCACCGTCTGATACCAGGCGCTGGACGATCGGGGCCGCTTTCCATCGATCTGTAGGCGACGTCGCTCGGAGCGCCCAATGTCGATTCGAAGCCGGTGGGGCGCCGGCCCCCCGTCCAAGCTGGCCTCGAGTGAAGCGGAGTCGGCCCCAAGCTCGATCAGGTCCTCGGTTTTGGCGGCTCGAAAGCTCTTGAGCGCACCCAGATAGTAAATCGCTTCGAGCAAATTCGATTTGCCCGCGCCATTGTCCCCATGAATGACGTTGAAATGAGATCCCGGCTCGAACCTCAATGAGCCGAGATTCCGAAAACCACGCGCAGCAAGAGCGGTCACCCGACTTGGGGTCTCCGACACCGAGCCGCCGTCCTAAATGCGCATGGGCATGATCACGCCGATGAACTCGGAATCGCCGCCAACGGGCTTGATGACTCCAGGATCGCGCTCGCCGCTGAGCTCCAGCGCCACTTCGTCATGTGGCAACGCGCTCAACGCATCGAGCAGATACCGGGCGTTGAAGCCGATTCGCAGACCCTCCCCGGCATAGTCGACGTCGACCTCCTCACTGCCTTCGCCGACCTCTGGATTCTGACTTTGAATACGCAGTGTTCCGGGCTCGATCATGAGCTGCACGCCGCCGCTCTTATCGTTGGCCACCAAGCTGATACGTCGGAGCGCTTCGACCAATGGGCCACGTGCCGCAACGATTCTGCGGCTTTGCTTGCTCGGAATGACTTTGCTGTAGGGCGGAAAGTTCTCATCCGCGAGCTTCACGCTCAAGCAAAGGTCTTCCTGGCGGAAAAATGCATTCCCGCCTGCGGTTGCGATCCCGATGGTGACCGGCTCCTCGCCCCGGCTCTTGGCGGCCTTCACATCATCGAGAAGCCGCTTGAGCTCACTGATCCCCTTGTGGGGTACCAGCATGCTGAAGTTCATCATGGTGCCCTTGCCACTGACCTTGTGCTCGGCTTTGGACAGCCTATGACCGTCGGTGGTTACCATCCGGACGACTTTCCCATCTCCCTCGAAAAGCGTGCCCGCGAGATGTGGACGCGTATCATCGTGAGACATCGAATACTGAGTGAGGGAAATCAGCTCAGACAACACTCCTGCATCGAGATGGGCGAAGTCCGCATCGCCGGGATTCGGCAACGGTGGAAAATCTTCGCCTGGCATCGCGGGGATTCGATAGCGCACCTTGCCGCAGCTGAGCTCAACCGCATGGCTATCGGTGAGCTTCCAACGTACCTCTGCATCGGGAAGATTCTTCGCAATGTCGAAGAGCGTTCGCGCAGACACGGCAATCGTTCCGCCCTTCTTGATGTTTGCCGGGGCCACCGCAGTCACCCCTAGGTAGAGATCGGTTGCGGACAAGCGAAGACGGTCCGGCCCTTCGGCCGTGAGCAACACGTTCGAAAGGATGTGCATCGAGCTTTTGCGATCAGCGACTCCGTGCGTTCGAGCAAGGCCGCGGAGGAACTGTGCCTTTTCTATCGAGAGCTCCATTTTCGGGTTCACTCCATGCAAGGATGTGTCTGTGTATCCACCACGTTTGATCTGTAATTCTTTAAAACCGTCTTCGTCTTAACAGCTGTGGATTGTGGATGAAGCAACATAACCAATCGGAAGGACGAGGCTTTGGGGAATTGAGAGATGGTGGCTGATCCTGGCTCGGGTGTGGATAGCGCAGAGGCGGGTTCATCCACAAGGGCCTTCCCCAGGTTGTTCCCCAACCCGAGCACAGGGCGCTTGTATACACCAAAAGCGCGTGGAAGGCCCGGCTCACCAGACCCCCCACGCTGCCCCCATTCGGCGCAAAAAAGCTTCGTAGCCATCAGATGCCGAGCTTGCGCTCGATCGCATCGACGGCACCCAACACGCGTTCGTCCTGTGCTTCCACTAGGCCGCCGATTTTCCGGACTGCGCTGATCACCGTGGTGTGATCTTTGCCGCCGAATCGCTCGCCTAGCTCCGGATAACTGGTTCCCAGGCGATGGCGACAAACGTACATCGCGATCATGCGAGGAAAGCTGACCGCTCGGTGGCGCCTCCGCGATTTGAGATCGGCCAGCCGGATTCCGAAGTAGCCACAGGCGATTCGTTGAATGTCTTCCACGGTCGTCGCAGTATCTTGGTTGGGCCCGATGGTGCGGAGCGTGTCTTTGGCCAGCTCGAGGTCGATGGGCAGCCCTAGGAGCTCCGCCTTGACCGCGATGCGCAGCAGAGTCCCCTCCAGCTCTCGAACGTTGCTGCGTACCGCCTGCGCCAAGTACAAGCCGACCTCACTCGGTAGCTCGATTCCCTCGCTCTCGGCTTTGGTCTGCAGGATGGCAATGCGGGTGTCCAGCTCCGGTGCTTGCACGTCTGCAACCATGCCCGACTGGAAGCGGCTGATCAGTCTATCCTGCATCTCCGAAATCTGTTGTGGATAGACATCGGAGGTCATCACGATCTGCCTGTCGGAGTGATAGAGGGCATTGAACGTGTGAAAGAACTCTTCCTGCGTCTGCTCGCGACCGGCGAGAAATTGGATGTCATCCATCAACAGGACATCGCACTGCGTCCGATATCGCTCGCGAAATGTATTGATCTGGTGATTCTGCAAAGACCAGATGAACTCGTTCGTGAATCGCTCCGCGGAAAGGTAGAGAATACGAGCTCGGGGATTACGCTGCAGGATGGCATGACCGATAGCATTGACCAGATGGGTCTTGCCGAGACCTACACCGCCGTAGATGAACAAAGGATTATATCGCCTGCCTGGATCGGAGCCGCATGCCACGCTGGCCGCATGCGCAAGTTGGTTGGCGGGTCCCACGACGAAATTCTTGAATCGATACTTTGGATTTAGATCTGCGGATTCAGGTGCGCGAGGCGTAGCGCGGGGCGGTCGGGACGGAGGTGGAGGAGGAGTCGACTCGCGAGCAGCCTGCGCTTTTTCGCGCAGCGTTTCGTCGAGCTCCCAGCGCACTTTGCCGGGGACTCGGCCGTCACCGGACTCGCTCTTGAGGGTATCGATGATCAGGTCGAGATAGTGTGCCGCAATCCACTCGGCGAAAAACTGATTGGGGATCCGCAAGACGAAAGAATCACCGTCGATGCCGCCGAACTGGACCGGTTCTAACCAGGTTTCGAAGTTCTCCGCGGAGAGCTGTGTTTTCAGGCGATTCCGAGCTTGTTCCCACAGGTCTTCCATCGTCTACTTGCCCCCAAAAAGCACGCAGTTCGGCATTTTCGTCCCCACACCATCCACAGCTCGCAGAAGGGGCGAATGATCCTTTGATACCCACCAACGTCTGCCGGACAGGGCGGCTGCCGGCTGGTGTCGTTTTGACCGAAGGGCGCCGAAACTAGCAGCGAGTTTTCGAGCCGTCTACGAAGATCGACAGACTAATTCATAACCGCTTGTGATCGCGAAAGATTCGCTTGCAGTTTTTTTGACCAACACGCGAAGTGCTTTACGTGATGTTTCCTCGCTGTTGACAACCTGTTGCAATCACTTCGGATTACGACTTGTTATCGTTCGCGCGACATCCTCGCTGTTTCACACCCAATTGATTCACAGCGTACGGCACGCGCTCGGCCGCCTCGTTCGGGGACAAAGAAGCATCAAACCGCATTCGATCCACAGCTTGTCCACTCGGAAGCTCACAGCGGGGCATCGGGATTCCTGACAAACGCATCGACTTTGCTCCACTCCGTGTAGAGCCATCGGAGGCGCGCATCGACCTCTTTGGGGATCCGTTGCGAAGGGACACGCCACAATCGAGCTCGAACTTTCGCGCCCACGATCTCGCCGCTCAAGAGGTCTTTGATCTTCGCAAACGATTCGAGACCGGTGTGTGCGAACAGCACGCAATCAACCCCTGGTAGCGCATCGAGAAGGGTTAGGACACCCCCTGGCTTCGGCGGCAGTACACGAGTGAGCGCGTGGGCCGAATCACGAAGCGGCGAACCCTGGGCGTCGAGCTTTGCGAGCGCGCGCGCACGCTTTTCCTGCGAAAAGCGCGTTCCCTCGGGAAAGACCAGCACCCCGTCGGTTCCCAGGTCAGACACCAGAGACCGCAGTCCCTCGAGCTCCCTAGGCGTATTTCCCGTTCGGTCGACGAAGTAGTTGGGGAGCGCGTTGCCTACCACATCGATGCAAGGATCGAACAAGAGCTCCTGCTTCAGGACGTACCGAACGCGGAAGGCGTAAGGACGCTGAACGAAGACGCAGGGAAGCAACGTATCCAAGATGCTGGCGTGACGGATCAGCAGAATCGAAGGACCCGGAAGGGCTTTCTCGGCTCCGTCGACGACGATGTCGAGCCGAAGCAAGCACTGCGCGACCTCGAGGTTGACCGTCGCCCACCACGCTTGCAGGCGGTAGAGTAGGACGCTCCTCGGCTCGCCGCGATATCGGGCGAGCACCGCAGCCACGCGCACTAGGGCTATCAGCTCGAACCCGACGTAAAAACAAGCGAACATGAGCAACCTGAGCACGATGAACGACCTTCTCCGAAGCAGGCCGATCACGATCCCGACCGGGATCCAAAGCGGGCTCAGCACGGTCAGCAGCAACCACGACGACCCATAGATGGAAATCGTGACGATGCGTCGCCGCACCACGCTGGCCTTGGGTGGCTTGAGCACGGGCGGAGGCTAGCCGGATTCGGCGAGATCGGATAGCGATCCGGACCAGCCGCTGAGCTCGGCCAACTGCCTCCAGAGGGACTGGCGCTCGGCCTCGGTTTCCCTGGTGTTTGGAAGCCGATGTGTCGGACGCGGCCTCCGGTCGTGCCAAAATTTGCCGGTGCAGCGGCCCGCTTCGTCCGAGGCGCACAACCACACGATCGTATCGGCTCCCTGCGCCGGCGTCCGCAGCAGTGGCTTGGTGAGCTTGTAGAACCGGGGCAGCGAGCTCGAGACACCTGGGGTGTCGGCCCAGCCGGGGTGCATGGCGTGCACGACGATTCCTCGGTTCCGAAGCGCGTCCGCCCAGAGCTCGGTCAGGATCACCTGCCCCCGCTTCGTGCGGGCATACGCAACGGCGCCATCGTATCGTCCCTGCTTCATCTGCAAATCGCCGACCACGATCCGTTGCGTGTACATGCCGCCCGAGGACACGTTGATGATGCGCGCCGGAGGCTCCAGCTTGTCGATGAGCAGGTTCGTGAGAAGGAACTGGCCGAGTAGATTGGTAGCGAAAGTGGTTTCGAAGCCTTCGTCTGTCTCGGTACGGTCCGAAAGAAGAACGCCCGCGTTGTTGACCAACAAATGGATTGGGGCCTGCATGCGATCGGCGAGCGCACGCACCTGCGCCATCGAGCTGAGGTCAGCGATCTCTACGCGCACGTGGGGATTTCCGGTCTCGTTTCGGATGGCATCGGCCACCGCATGGGTCTTCTCTTCGGTGCGGCCGACCACGATGACCGTCGCGCCCAAGCGGGCCAGGTCCGTGGCGGCTCGTCGCCCGAGCCCCGATGTCGCTCCGGTGACGAGCGCGACGCGACCGCTTAGATCGTTGCGGATGGGCGGATGGGGACGTAGCCGGTACCCAAGCGCCGTGTAACCGACAACGGATTTGTCCAGTATCGAATCCAACACCCCCCAGCTTTAGAGCCCACCCATGATGGAGGCAATTCAATCGGGAAGAACGCGCGATGGTGAGGCGTTCCACTCTGCATCGCCAAGCGGTCGACAATTTGGAGGGGTGATCCATCGCTGATAGCTTCGCCGAGGGCGTTACCCATGGGGGAAAAGCGAGCTTGTTGGGGGGCGGCATTCGTCGGTCTGTCGATCGTGCTGTGCCCGTTTTCGGTCGCCGTGGCACAGACCGAAGCGCCCTCTGGGGTCGATGGGACCGGCGACCCTACGCTCGTGCCGACCGAGGATACGCTCGAGACGACCTACGGCTTGGCCATGGGCTCGGGCGCCCGTGCCGGTGCCACGGCGATCTCCGGCCTCGCCTACAACAATTCCAACATGGCGGCCATCTCGACCTACCACGTCGAGGCCTTCTCCCAGATCATTCCGGGAAGCAAAGGTGACGGGGGCACCTACTGGACCATTGGCAGCTCGGTGACCGACTCGACCACTGCCAAGCGCGTCGCGCTTGGGACCAGCTTCCGCGGCGTCTTCGGCGGCGAAAACCGCCGCTATAGCGGCTGGGACTGGCGCTCAGCCATCGGCATCCAAGCCATTCCGCAACTCGGTATCGGTCTCGGATTTCGGTGGGCGAAGATCCGGGCCGATAAGGACAACGACCAGCGCCTGGGTCCTTCGCTCGAGCGTGTCACGATGGATGCCTCGATCACGATCACACCCCTACCCTGGCTCAAGATCGCGGGCCTCGGATACAACCTGATCCGCACGCACTCTCCGCTCGCACCCCAAATGGCGGGTGGCAGCGTCAGCGTGACCCCGCTGGAAAGCTTCGGCCTCGGCGGGGACGTGCTGGTCGATCTCACGACCTTCGACAAGACGGAGCTGATCGCGGGCGGAGGCCTGAGCTACATCGCGGGGGAGCTGGTACCCCTACGGATCGGCTACAGGCGGGATAGCGGCCGCGATCTCAACCAGATCACCGCGGGCATCGGCATCAACAAAGGCAAAATCGGCTTCGAAGGCTCGCTTCGGCAGGACCTCAAGGGACGAAACGAAACATACTTGCTCTTCACGTTCCGCTTCGTCGTCCAGTAGGCTCATTTCTTGGCTCGCGTGAGCCCGAAGTGAACGAGGCCCGGCATGTGCCTCCCCGCAAACGCCCCCACCTTCCCGTGTCCGGTGAACGTGTACTCGCGCTTCCGCTTCGCGATGGCATCGACCATCACGCGCGCAGCCTTGTCCGCGGGCCACATGAGATTCTGCGGCCGCCGGTCTTCGCGAGATGCATCAAAGCGCCCCTGGTTGTCGACTTGAGCGATCTCGCTTTCGATGTACCCGGGATGAATGGTGGTGCAGGTCACTCCGGTGCCATGTAGCTCGACCGCAAGCGCCTGTCCGATTGCGCGCACCGCGGACTTCGAGGCCGAGTACGCCCCCATGCCAGGCGTCGCCAGCATCGAAGCGACGCTTCCGATGAGGACCATCCTCCCTTTTCGTTCTCGAAGATGAGGGAGCGCATAGCGTGCGGTCATGGCCAGGCCGATGACGTTCACGTCGAGCTGCCGGCGCCAGTCGGCTGCGGATAGCTTCTCGATTCGTCCGGCTACGGAAAAACCGGCATTGGCGACGGCGACGTCGAGCCCGCCCAAAGTACGAACCACCTTCTGGACCGCTTCAGCCACGGATGCTTCGTCCGCGACGTCGCATCGGACCGCGAGCCCCTTGGCGCCATGTGATTCGATCTCCTCGACGACCTGCTCCAGCCGGTCCTCGCGTCGCCCGGAGACCGCCACCGCGGCTCCCTCGTCCGCGAAGGCGAGCGCAAGCGCGCGGCCGATTCCGCTGCCCCCACCGGTGACCCAAACGACTTGGTTCTCAAAACGCCTCGTCATGGTGTGCGCGTAGCAGCTCCGCGGCGCGCCTGCCAAGCGCTACCGAGGGATGCCATCGAGGGCGCCCACAAAGCAGGGCCCCACCAATAGCGCAAGCAGTCTAGGGCGTAGGCCGGGCTCAGCGCAAGATGGCATAGGCATTGCTCAAGCAGAGCTCGCCGGGCCTTCGTTCGGTCGTGACGGCCAGGACGACGCGCACGCCTTCGTTCCACCCACGCACGATCAGGGTGTCCCCCGGGTAGACCGGGTTGCTGAACTGGGCCTGCAAGGCAGCCACCGCATCGGCATCCCCCCCGCAAACGCACCGAAGAACCGCGCGTCCCGCGTATCCAAACGTGCACAGCCCGTGCAGAATCGGCCGGTCGAATCCTGCCCGCACCGCGAACTCGGGATCGGCATGCAACGGATTGAAGTCTCCGTTCAAGCGATAGAGCAGGGCCTGAGAATCGGGAACGTGCTCGCGCATTTCGAAGTCGGGCGCGCGTTCGGGAGGCGACACACGTTCGGTCCGGGGAGGACGCTCGCCGCCAAACCCGCCGTCATTGCGGAGAACGAGCGTCAACTCACCGCGCATGATCAGGTCACCTGCGTCGTCGTATGCGTCGATCGCGAAAACCGACGTGGCAACTCGCTTCAAGTCATACAAGGCCGCGATCCGGCCCCTGACCTCGAGCCGAGCCTCGGGCTGCATGGTTTTGAATAGCTCGATCTTCTGGCTGTGATGCACCATGCCAAGCCGGTCGCATCCGAGCCGCTCTACGAGCGCGTCGAACGCAACGAATGTCGGGATCGTGCAAAACGTGGGTAGCACCTTGGGCCCGCGGCCTTCGTAGAGATAATCGAGCTCCACCTCCGGGGATGCGCCCACGCCGAGCGCATACAACACGGTGTCATGCCACGTGTAGTCATACTCGATCGGTGGAGTCTCATAGCCCACGCTCTTCGGGTCGATGCCCATGACACTGGCTCGGAGTAGAGCGCCTCGCGCAGCGGATGGCAATCCGGCACGCACGATCCTACAGTTCGGCGTGGCCAAGGCGTTGAAACGAGTCGCGATCCTGTTTTCGGGTGGTCCTGCTCCTGCAGCGAATGCAGTAATCGCAGCTGCAGCGACGTCGTTCTTGGAGGCCGGTGTGGAGGTTCTCGGGATCTTTCACGGGTACACGAATCTCCAAGAGTACGAGCCCAGTGCCCGTCCCATGATCGAGTCAGAGCACTATCGCGTGCTGACACCTGCGGACATCCGGGGAATACGAAATACCCGGGGCATCATCATCGGAACGGCGCGCGTCAATCCCGGTGCCAGCGTGGACAGGCCGTCGGACCTTCTCCATCCCCAAAAGACGGAGCGATTGGCTCGTATTCACCATGCGCTGGCAGATTTGGACGTGGACGCGCTGATTTCCATCGGCGGCGACGATACCCTCAAGACGGCCAATTTTCTCTACGAGTACCAAAAGCATCATGTCGCGAAAGCCAACCGGCTTCGCATCGTTCATTTACCCAAGACGATCGACAACGACTACCGGGGGATCGACTTCACCTTTGGCTTTTTCACGGCAGTCGACGTCATGGCCAAGGAGCTGTTGAATCTGCGCGCCGACTGCATTGCGACCAGCAGCTACTTCATCGTCGAGACGATGGGCCGCAAAGCCGGCTGGCTCTCGTACGGGGTGGCGATTGCCGGCGAAGCGAGCATGGTGGTCTCGACCGAGGACGTTCACGATGATCTGGCGGTCGAAGAGAAGCAGATCGATTCGATCACGGGAGAGGAAAAGGTCGGCTGTCGGCTCTCCATGACGTCGCTCGTCGATCGCATCGTCGATTTGATTCTCGAGAGAGAAGCGCGAGCAGTATTACGGGACCGTGGTCTTGGCCGAGGGTCTTGCCGAGTTGCTGCCCGAAAACGCAGTCGATGGCATGCCCCGTGACGAGCACGGTCATCTTCGCTTGGGCTCGTTCGACCTCGCGAAGGTCGTGGCTGATCGCGTACAGGTCCGGTACGAGGAACGGACGGGGCGGCGCAAGAAGGTTCGTCACATCCAGCTCGGCTACGAGTCCCGCTGCGCGCCGCCCCATGCGTTCGACGTGATGCTCGGCAGCCAGCTTGGCATCGGAGCCTTCCGTGCGCTGGTCGAGGAGGGCCTCGACGGACACATGGTGAGCGTCAGCGGCCAGCTCCAGCTCCACTACGTCGAGTTTTCGAAGCTGATCAATCCGCAGACATTGAAGACCGAGGTGCGTCTCATCGACCGTGGCAGCGATTTCCACAGGCTTGCACGATTCCTCGAGACGCAAACCGGCCGTCGCTTCGCGTGGAGCCCCGGCATGCGTTTCGAGCCTGAGAATAAAAAGCCCCCGAAGTAGCTTCGGAGGCTCGTGCTCAGTAAGGGCGCTCGTTCAACTGACGGACGCGCTTTCGCCGGCGCCGGGCCGCCTCGGCGGCTTTCTTCCGCTTCTTGATCGAAGGCTTCATGTAGTGACGGCGGCGCTTGAGCTCGCGGAGGATGCCTTCGGTGGCCATCTTGCGCTTCAGGTGCTTGACCGCGCGTTCGAGGCCACGCTCGCCGACGTGAACTTCGATAGGCTTACATTGTACGGTCTCGACCATGAACGCTAGGGCTCCCTTCTTCGAAGGGCCGGAGGCTTACACACTGTCCAAGAGCACGCAAGGACCCCCCGTTTGGGGACGACGGCCGGGCCAACCGAGCGCATTCGTACGATCATTGGGCCGGGAGGCGCGTTTCCTGCGGTTCCGGGCCGCCCGCCCCCTCAAACACGAGCTTGCCGTCGCCGGCATCCACGCGAATCGTTTCTCCAGCGGGAAAGCGGCCGGCGAGGATGTCCTCGGCCAGTCCATTTTCGAGATAGCGCTGGATGGCGCGCTTCAGGGGCCGGGCACCGTAGGTCGGGTCATATCCCACGTTGGCCAAGAAGTCCTTGGCTGCGTCGGTGATCTCGAGGCGAAGCTCCCTGTCCGCCAGCCGCTTTTCGAAGTTGCGTAGCTGCACGTCCACGATTTCACGAAGCTGCCTGCGGTCGAGCCGGTGGAAGATGATCGTCTCGTCGAGCCGGTTGAGAAACTCCGGCCGGAATGCATCGCGCAGGTCTTCCATCACGGCTTTTCGGATCGCCTCGTCGTCCTCGAGGGCCATGATGTGATGGGAGCCGACGTTCGACGTGAGAATGACGACCACGTTCTTGAAGTCGACCGTGCGCCCTTGCCCATCGGTCAACCGGCCGTCGTCGAGCACCTGGAGCAATGCGTTCCACACGTCCGGGTGCGCCTTTTCCACTTCGTCGAACAGCACGACCGAGTAGGGACGGCGTCGAATCGGCTCGGTGAGCTGGCCACCCTCTTCATAACCGACGTAGCCCGGAGGCGCGCCGATGAGCCGCGCAACGGCGTGCTTTTCCATGTACTCGCTCATGTCGAGCCGGATCATCGCCTTGTCGTCGTCGAACAAGAACTCGGCTAGTGCGCGGGCGAGCTCGGTTTTACCGACACCGGTCGGACCGAGGAAGAGGAACGAGCCGATCGGACGATTGGGCTCGCTCAGACCCGCACGTGAGCGCCGCACTGCGTTCGACACGGCCACCACCGCCTCGTCCTGACCGATGACCCGTTGGCGCAGGCGGTCCTCCATGTGGAGCAGCTTGTCCTTCTCGCCCTCGAGCATCTTGCTGACCGGGATGCCCGTCCACTTGGAAACCACCTCGGCGATGTCCTCGTCCGTCACCTCTTCCTTGAGGAAAGAGGCTTGGGTCTGAACCTCGGCGAGCTTCTTTTGCGCCTCCGCAACGGCCTTTTCTGCTGCGGGAATCTCACCGTACTGCAGTCGGGCGGCCTTTTCGTAGTCGGTCGTGCGCTCCGCACGCTCGAGGTCGAGCCGCAGGCTCTCGACGAGCTCCTTCTTTTCCCTGATTTCGGTGATCAACTCCTTCTCGCGGAGCCACTGAGCGCGCATCGTGTCGCGCTGTTCTTGGAGGTCTGAAAGCTCCTTCTCCAGGTCCGCAAGACGCTTCTTGCTCGCTTCGTCCTTTTCCTTTTTGAGCGCCTCGCGCTCGATCTCAAGCTGAGTGACCTTTCGCTCGACGGTGTCGATCGGCGCGGGCAGGGAGTCGATTTCCATCTTGAGCCGCGAGGCCGCCTCGTCGACGAGATCGATCGCCTTGTCGGGCAGGAATCGGTCCGTGATGTAGCGATGGCTCAGCGTCGCCGCAGCAACGATGGCCGAATCCTGAATGCGAATGCCGTGGTGAATCTCGTAGCGTTCCTTGAGACCACGCAGAATGCCGATCGTCTCGTTGACCGAAGGCTCTCCTGCGAACACCGGTTGGAAGCGACGCGCGAGCGCCGCATCCTTTTCGATTCGCTTGCGATACTCGTCGAGTGTGGTCGCACCGATGCAGCGAAGCTCGCCGCGTGCCAAGGCCGGCTTGAGCATGTTGCTTGCGTCCATCGAGCCTTCGGCTGCGCCCGCGCCCACCAAGGTGTGCAGCTCGTCGATGAATAAGATGATCTCGCCTCTGGCGGATTCGATCTCCTGAAGCACCGCCTTCAGACGTTCTTCGAACTCCCCTCTGTATTTCGACCCCGCGACCATGGCACCGAGGTCCAGCGCCAGGAGCTTCTTGTTCTTGAGCCCTTCCGGCACGTCGCCCTGGACGATCCGGTGAGCGATTCCCTCCGCGATCGCGGTCTTTCCGACACCCGGCTCTCCGATCAGCACGGGGTTGTTCTTGGTTCGGCGTGAGAGGACCTGCATGACACGCCGGATTTCCTCGTCACGCCCGATGACCGGGTCCGTCTTTCCTTGGCGCGCAGCCTCGGTGAGGTCGCGGGTGTATTTCTCGAGCGCCTGAAACTTCCCCTCCGGATCCGGATCCGTCACCCGTTGGTTACCGCGAACTTGTTGAATGGCCCCGAGCAGCTTCGGTCGATCGACTCCCTGCGCCTCGAGCGCCTTCTTCAGCTGGTCGTCCTTGTACGCCGCGAGAAGCACGTGCTCTGCCGATGTGTACTCGTCCTTGAGGGCCTCGGTTTCTTTCCAAGCGTTGCTCAGAAGGTCTCGCAGCCGCGAGGAAAGACCGGGCTCCGCGCCCCCCGCGACTTTGGGCATCCGATCGAGCACTGCACCCATCGCTCGAATCAGGCCCTGCAGATCGGCGTCGGACTTTTCGATGATAGCGGGCGCGAGCCCGTCGGCTTGAGCCAATAGCTCGAGCATCAAGTGCTCTGGGTAGAGCTCTGGATTGCCGCGATCGGCTGCGTTTTGCTGCGCAGCGACCAGGGCTTCCCGGGTCTTGGTGGTGAGTCGGTCGAGTCGCATTTCGCGGTGAAATTAAGCACTGCCGAGGAGACGTCAATAGTTCGACAGACCGTGAAAACGAAGCAATAACCGTCCTGTGCGTACGGTCATCGCAGCGTCTTGCGTTTTACTCGCGCTCACCGCCTGCAAGAGACAGCAGACGGTCACGGGTTTCGAGTCTCCGCGGGCCACCGTCGATTCGCTCTTTCGGGCCTACGGGGTGCAAGACATTTCCCAGGCCGAGGCACGCCGCCGGCTGCAAGCGCGTGAACGCTTCGACCTGCTCGACCCGAATCTCTTTCGAAGCTGCTTTTCCGATTGGCAAGGGGAGCATGACCAGGCCCTCGGCGGATTCGTGTTCGGCCAGCTCGTCGCCGCCAAGGAAGACATGAAGATCGAACGGCGAGAGCAGACCGCTCAGATCCTCGTCGCTCCGAGCTCTTCGGAAGTGCAGCCGATCGTGCTCGTGGAGCAAGACGGCGCGTGGAGAATCGATTTGAGGCAGAGCGTCCCGCCCCAGATCCGGCAGACCCTCTACGAGGTGTACCGGCGGGCTCGGCGAGCCGAGCGTGGCGCGCGCTAGCGCTAGCTCAGTGGACGACGAAACGTTCGATGTCGATTCGCTCGCCGGGCCGGGCTAGCTTCAGCGCATCGTGCATCATGACGAGCTCCTGGGCGTGGGGGTTCAGGGCGAGCCCCGCGTTGACCGTGCGCAAGGCCGCATCGGTTGCGCCAATCGCCGCAAAATAGAGCGAATCCGTGTAGTGACGCCACAGCAGCTGCGTTTCGGTATGCTCGTCGATGGGGTGTCCGATCCGCTGGTAAAGATCGGCCCATAGCGCGGCATATCGGCGGATCGCGTCGACTTCGTCGGCAGGCGCAGCGTTGGACGTGAGCACCCGATGATAGAGCTGATCGGGAACCAGCAGCTCCATCATGTCGGGATGAACTCGGACGTCCATTTCGACGTACACCGGTCGCAGCGTGGCCAGGCTCTGCAGGTCCGTCGCGCGCAGCGCGCCGTCCAACACGTAGTCCCGCAAGAGGGGCTTGAGCTCCGGCTCGTCGACGACCAAACGGTCGACCAGCTTCGGATAGGTGAGCAAAGGAAGAGGGATCAGCGTCACATCGGGTCGATTGAGCTCCTCGGCTTCGCCGCCCCAGAACCGAAAAATCGTCTGCGGGTTGTGCGCAAGAACGATCGCCCCGGGCGGAAGCGAGCGTCGTAGACCATCATCGAACACGTCGGTATCTGCGAAGCTGGCCAGCGACGATGTATGCCAGGAGCGGATGAACTGAACCGACGTCATCAAAGCAAGCGCGGATGCGATCAGTGGGGCCAACCTAGGGCGGCTGGGCGTGACTTCGGCCAACGCGGACAACAACACACCGACGGCAAACGCTGCAAACGCCACCAGGGATGAATAGGACAGCATGAAGTAAGCGACGGCATCCGGGTTGCCGTGGATGAACCCCATCGCCGCGCGCCCGACGACATACACGAGCCAAAGGGTTAGCCAAAAAAGGGCGTACTTCCGAGTGGTTGCAATCCGCATCATGAAGTAGGCGCCAAGCACTGCGAAGGCCAGCGTAACCACGCTCAGATCTTCGGCAGTCACCACCAGCACGTCGGCAAGTCGCTTGGTAAAAGGCTCCGCCACGTCGGGCGAGACGCTCTTTTGAAACGCCTGTGCCGTGATGACCCATCCGAAGCGGCCTGGGGCCGAGGGATCGCCCAGGTTCAAGAAGGGCTCTGTCGAGGCTCGGAGTGGGAGATAGACGTAGGTCAGTAGACCTGCGCCGATGAATCCCATCGACCAGGCGAAAGGCCTCCACCCCCAACGCCGCCAGATTCCAATCAGCAACCACGCAGACGGCAAGACACCGATCGCCGCGAGATAGTGATGGTTCGCCAGGGCGAGGCCCAATGCGAGCGCGGCTTGAAAGAGCGGCCTCACATCACCGCCCGACTCGGAGCGACAAGCCCACAGCAGACGCTCGATCGCAACGCACATCAGCGCGGCTTGCAACGAATAGACCTCCGGCCGCACGGACTGGAACCACCAAGCGTGGCTCCCCGCGACCCACCAGGTCGCGCCGAGCGCCAGCGGGTAGCGCAAGCTCCTCCGAATCACACGCCCGGCGTCCAGGGTGTGCTCCAGGGCAAAACAGAGGGCCACGGCAGCCGCGGCGCCGAAAACGGCGCAGATCACGGCGACTCGAAACGACAGCGCTCCGATCGGAATCAGGTTGGCCGCACCGAGCGCCACGGCCGCCAACGGATGTCCGGGGGGATGAGAGATTCCAAAATCGGCGGCGACAGCGACGAACTCACCGCTATCGAACCAGTAGGCATAGCCGGAAGCCGTGCTGATGTAGATGAGCAGCGGCGGGAGACCCGCCAATACTCCCTTCATGAGGTTCGAGCGCAAGGCGCTCCCATGATCGGACGAGGGCAAGGTCTGGGTCAAATCTACGTCCGAACCGCGTCGGTTTCATGCCATAGTCTGCCGATGCCGAAGCGCGCCAGAAAGCTCTGGCTGATGAAGAGCGAGCCGGATGTCTACTCGATCGACGACCTTGAACGCGACCGTTCCCAAAGTTGGGATGGAGTCCGCAACTACCAGGCGCGCAACTTCATGAGGGAGATGGCGCTTGGCGACCTGGCGATCTTCTATCACTCGAGCGCCAAGCCGCCGGGCGCGGCGGGGGTCTGCCGCATTTGTCGGGAAGCGTACCCCGACCCCACCCAGTTCGACGAGAAGAGCGAGTACTACGACCCGAAGTCCGACGAGGAGTCCCCCCGCTGGTGGATGGTGGACGTCGAGCTGGTGGAGAAGTTCCCGGAGCTCGTGTCCCTAGAAACCATGAAGCACGATCGCAAGCTACAGGGCATGCGTGTGACTCAAAAAGGCTCGCGCCTCTCCGTGCAGCCCGTGGACGAAAAGCACTTCAAACGCGTCCTGGAGCTGGCCCGAGCGAAAACAAAGCTGCGATAGCCCCGATCCCCAATCCCTACCCCTATACCCAGACATCCTCCGCCCTTGCGCGGCTCTCGGTGACTTCGAGCCTCACATGGTGGCGTCTCTTGCGACCATCGATGTTCCGGTGACGGGGTACCTCCGCGGCGTTTATGTAGAGAATCCCGTCCTTTTCGATCCGATCTGGGCGGAGCTTTCCGGATTTGGTTCTCCGGTGCATGTGGCCGGCGACTGCGGCCAGCACCGTGCGTCCGCTGCCGGTGGCGTATTGCACCGCTTCTGCCAAGTCGCGATCGCCCCAGTCTTCTTCTTTCTTTCGAAAGTCGCATCCCCAAATCGAGCTGGCCCGGTCTCCGAGGCCCGAGGGTCCGTTGTGTGCCAAGAACAAGATCGGCGCGGCATCGCAGGCATCCACCAGTGACTTCAAACGAGCCGCCGAAGCTTCCATCGAATCGATCCCGTATCGCTTGGTCAAATAGCGAAGACACGCCAAGCGCCTGCCTCCGATCGAATGGGGTCTGCCCACCACGACGTTGAGCGGAACGCCTGCAAGCGTCATCCGCCGACGACAGTATGCAACGAGCTCGACGTCACCGAGCGCCCGCTCGAGCCTTCGGCACCGACTCTCCTGTCCCACGCAAAACACGCTCCGGAGCCGGTGCGCCCGAGGCGTGATCTCGGCGCCCAGTTGCAACGCATGCAGCCCGTCGTGATTACCCGGGATGCACATCGCGGGAACACGAAGCTTTCCCACCAAGTCGGCGACGCGACGCGCCTTCATCTGCGTGTAGCCTTTGAGATCCCCCACGAAAAGCAGCAGATCGTAGCCCCCACCGTTGAAGAAGGCGACGTCCGCTTCGTCCCAAAAGAGATGCACGTCTCCGATCACGCCGATCGTGGCCACTTGCGCCATGTCATCGTTCATGGGACGAAACTTAGCCGACGCCGGACCCTGCGCGAGCAGGACGAGACGACGCGATGACCGCACATGCCATACAGCGCAGAGAGCCCGCGTTGGTGTTGGTTTTCAGCATCATCACATTCGGGTTGTATCTGCCCTTCTGGTACCACGGCGTTTACGAGGACCTGAAGACGCTTGGCGGACGAACACCGACCGGTCACGGCTTCTGGCTCGACTTCCTCTTCGTCATCGTGACCCTGGCTATTTACGGCATCTGGGTCGATTACCAAATCTCCCGTCAAATCGCGGAGATCGAGGAAAGCAATGGGCTCGGCCCTGCGCAAGATACCTCGCTCATCACAGTCATCCTCGATGTCGCGTCGTACGTGACTGCGTTCTTCACCAACTTCGTGACCAGCGCCATCCAGCAAGATCAACTCAACCGCATCGTCGACAAGCTCGAGACGCGGCTGGTCAGCGACGCTGGCGTACCTGCTTGAGCGAGATGCCGCCGCGACCGCTTCTTGCGATCTTCGTTGGTGGCAAGTCGCGGCGGATGGGCATGCCCAAAGGGCTCCTCCCCGCTCCCGGGGGCGCCGAGCCGATCCTCGAGGCGATGGTTCGCCTCGGCCGGCAGCTAGGGCTGGAAATCGCGCTCATCGGGGATGCCGCTCCCTACCGGCATCTCGTCCCGCACGTGGTCCGCATCGATGACGATCCGCCAGATGGCGGGCCGCTTGCAGGCTTGCGCGCGGCGACGGGCCATGCGTTGCGAACCGGGCATACGCATCTGGTCGCGGTGGCTTGTGACATGCCTCACGTCACGGCCGACGCGCTCGAGCAAGCCTGCAAACACCCGAGCGACGCAGTGGTGCTCGCCCCTCGCCGTGGTGCGGACGGTCCCTGGGAGCCCATGCTTGCCCGCTACGATGCGGCCCGCACCGCTGATGTCCTGGACGAAGCGACGATCCGAAACGCGCGGTCGTTTCAGAAGCTCTTTTCGATGATCGAGATCGCTCCCCTGCCTCTCAGCCCACTCATCGAGCGTGCGCTCCGAGATTGGGACACTCCTGGCGACATCGGAGCGTAGGCTTCCGCCTCGGCTCCCTGCTAGGCTCTGCCCCGATGAAGGACATCGCAGATGCGCTCCGCGACACCCTGCTCGCCCTGACTCGGATCCCGAGCCCCATCGGCGAGGAAACCGCGCTTTGCAATCACGTCGAGGAACGGCTTGCGAGCAGCGTCGGCGCGGACGCGATTACGCGATTCCACGACAGCCTCATCGTCCACGCGGCGGTACGCGATGACGCCCCGCACATCGCTTTGGTGGGCCATCTCGATACGGTTCGCACCAGACACGACGGTCCGCCGCGGGTCGAGGGCGATCGTCTCTATGGCGCCGGCGCAGCAGACATGAAGTCCGGGCTCGCCATCATGATCGAGCTGGTCGAGCGTCTGGAGCTCGGAGCGCTTCCCTGTGCGCTCACACTGATCTTCTACGAGCGCGAAGAGGGTCCATTCGAAGAGAACCGCCTCGGGCCCATCCTGGATACGCACCCCGAGCTGCATGAGATCGACCTCGCGATTTGCCTGGAGCCGAGCGACAATCAGATGCAACTCGGGGCGATGGGATCGGTCCATGCAACCGTCACCTTCCTCGGGCGGACCGCACACAGCGCGCGACCCTGGCAAGGGGACAACGCGCTCTACAAGGCGGCGAGCTTCATTCGGCTGCTCGAGCAACGGGAACCGCGCGACGTCGAGCTCGACGGGTATGTTTTTCGTGAGGTGATCACACCGACGATCATTCGAGGCGGAAGAGCCCGAAACGTGATCCCCGACGAAACCGATCTCAACGTCAACTACCGCTTCGCGCCCGGGCGCACACCGGAGGAGGCATTCGCCGAGTTGCGGGAGCTAGTCGACGGCGACTGCAGGATCCAGGCGATGGACCTATCGCCTGCCGGACGGCCCCACGCGTCCGATCCATACGTCCGGCATCTGATGACGTGTGGCGTCAACGGGGTTCGAAGCAAGCAGGCCTGGACCGACGTGGCTCGTTTCGATGCCGTCGGGGTGCCTGGCGTGAACCTGGGCCCCGGCACTGCGGCGCAAGCACATCAGCCCAACGAGTACACCGAGCTCAGCCGTCTCGTCGAGGGCTACGCCATCTTCGAGCGCTTCTTCACGAGAAAAGAGAACAGCCCGTTTTACTGACCGGGCTATTTCTTCTGGCACTCGCCATATGCTTTGAAGTCGCGCGCCGGCGAGTTGCTTCGGGTCATGGCTTCTGCCTCAGTGTTTGGGCCGACGGTGAGTTTCTGCCGCGGTGTGGGGTCGACATCGGTCCAAACCTCGCACGACAGGGTGATATCGCATCGATTGCTCACGATGACGATGTGCTTGTAGGCAAGCGCTCCGTATCGGGCCTCGCCACGAACCTGATAGCAGTTCTTGATGTCGTTGGAGCCTTCCGCCTCCGAGGCCGATGGAACGACCATGCCGAGCGCAAAAAGGACGAACGCGATAGTGCCGATTGTTTTCATCACCCAACCTTGTCAGGGAATGAAGACGTCCTGCAAGTTCTCGTTATTCACCCCTCACTCGAGGGTTTTGATCTTCAGCTCGAGCAGTTGCTCGGGGTCGACCCGGGACGGTGCCCCGGTCATCAGGTCGTTGGCACGCTGCGTTTTCGGAAAGGCGATCACGTCACGGATCGACTCCGTCTCGGCCGCTAGCATGGCGATGCGATCCATCCCGAATGCGATACCTCCGTGCGGGGGTGCTCCGTAAGTCAGCGCGTCGAGCAAAAATCCGAACTTCTCGCGGGCCTCTTCATCACTCAGCCCTACGACCTCGAACACCTTCTTCTGAACGTCGGGATCGTGAAGACGAATCGAGCCCCCTGCGATCTCGAAGCCATTGAGAACCAGGTCGTAACGGTAGCAGAGCACCTTGCCGGGATCCGTCTCGAGAAGCGCGATGCATTCGTCGTGGGGCCGCGTGAAGATGTGATGGGCAGCCTCCCAGCGCCTCTTCTCTTCGTTGCGCTCGAACAAGGGGGGGTCGACGACCCAGAGGAAATTCCAATCACCGCCGCTTCCGGTTTCGGGAATCAAACCGAGCTTTCGCGCCACGTGGAGCCGCAGATTGGCCATCACCGTATGCACCTTCTGCGTCGGGCCGAACTGAAACAGGATGAGATCGCCGTCCTTCGCACCTACTGCATGGTTGACTGCTTCCCGGAACTCGGCCGTCGTCATCTTGGCAAGGGGGCTCTGCAACCAGTTCCCTTCGGCATCGACCTTGGCGCGCGCCAGGCCCTTGGCGCCCATCTGATGCACGTATTTCTCGAGCGCATCGAGATCCTTGCGCGAAAACCCGTGGCCCGCGGGCACGACCATGGCCTTGACGATCTCGGTTGGGAGGTCGCGCCGGTAAACGCCCTCGCGGAACTTGGTGGCGATGGGCTCGAGCATGCTGATGCCGCCACCGCCGTGCTCGATGGTCAAACCGGTCAGGTCGACGTGCTCCATCGCGAAACGCATGTCGGGCTTGTCGTTGCCGAAGCGCTCCATGGATTCCTCGAACCCGAGGCGCGGGAACTCACCGCTTGGATAGATCTTCGACAGGTCGACGCCGAGAACCTCGCGCCAGAGCCGAAAAACCAAACCCTCGAGCACCTTGAACAAGTCCTCTTGGTTGATGAACGACATTTCGATGTCGATCTGCGTGAATTCGGGCTGTCGATCGATGCGCAGATCTTCGTCGCGAAAACAGCGGACGATCTGGTAGTACTTGTCGTAGCCCGCGCACATCAGAAGCTGCTTGTAGAGCTGCGGGCTCTCCGCCAATGCATAGAAATGACCGCCATAGAGACGGGATGGCACTAGAAAGTTGCGCGCCCCGCCCGGCGTGTACCGAACCATGAAGGGGGTCTCGACCTCGAGGAACCCCTGCTCGCTGAAGTAGTTCCGCGTCTCGTGGTTGAGCTTGCTGCGCATGCGAAGGTTTTTCTGCAGCAGCGGGCGCCGTAGATCGAGGTATCGGTACTCGAGTCTCTTGTCCTCCCCGGTCGTGATCTGGTCTTCAATTTCGAAAGGCGGGGTCTCGGCCTTGTTGAACACCGTCGCTTCGAACGCGATGACCTCGATCGCGCCCGTCTTCAACCGTGGGTTGCGAAGGCTAGTCCCGTCATCCTTCGTGCCGCGGTCTCGAACCTTGCCCCGGACTCCAAGAACCCACTCGGAGCGCGCCTTGTCTGCGGTCTCGAAGGCAGCCTTGTCGGTGGTTTCCGGATCGAACACCACTTGGGTCAGACCGTCCCGGTCACGCAGATCGATGAAAATGCAGCCGCCGTGGTCCCGGCGGTTTTGCACCCAACCAAAGAGCACCGTCTCTTGATCGATGTTCTCTTCTCTCAGTTCACCACAAGAATGCGTACGCTTGAGCTCGTCGATGAAACGGGCCACTTCAGGCCTCCTTCAGCCCGGTTTTCGGGCGGTGCGGGAAGGTAGCCGCCACGCTTCCCGCGTCAAGCCCGCGGCGATTTCCTCGCAGGTATGGCCGGTTGCGCTCGGGCTGCCTGCCGTAGACAATGGACCTCGGGGGGGCTCTCCGCCGTTCGAGTGACATAGAACATGGCTACCGAACAAATCGAATGCCACGTGTGTGGGGCTGGCAACCCCAGGGGCACGGAACGGTGCCGCGCCTGTGGGGCCCGTCTGTCCGAGCTCGCCTCCGAGCTGACCGCAGAAGAGCTTCACGCGCGCCGAAACCAACCCGACGAGTTCGAGTGGCGCTGGGTGTTCATCTCCTTCGGGCTCTTTGTGCTGCTCGCCGCGCTCGCCCTCGCGCTTCTCCCTCTGATCATTCCAACCTACGATCCGCAAGGGTTCGCAGGGATCGTCATCACGATCATCTTGTGGTTTGTCGGAGCCGCCGTGATCAACTACTTCTCGCCCGGGAAGAACTTCATCGAGCCCCCGGTCGGAGGGTTGCTGGCCGCCATTCCCACCATGTTCTTTCTATCGACAATCGCCGACGTCTATCAACTCTCCACCGGTGCCTACGTGCTCGGTGTGTTGATGGCGACGATGATGGCGCTGATGGGCGCGTTCGTGGGGAATCTGCTTCGAGGCGATCAGCCGAATGCGCGGGCGCCTGCTCCGAAGAGAAAATCCAGCCGTCCCAAAGCCGCGTAGCCTCTCAGAAGCGCAGGCGCAGCGCAAAACCCGGAATCAACACGAAACCGCCCCGATCGAGGGAGGTTCCGGCATGATCGATGAACCAATGCTCGTACGCGGCGGTCAGCTCGACCAACACGTGGATCCGGCGAACACCGAGGCCCATGCCGATGAGGGGTCCCGCCCTGACGCCACCTCCGCTTGCTCGCGCTTGCGAGCCCATAAGCTGAAAGTCTCCGAACACACCCTCCCCGCTTGCTCGCGCGCCCAACCAGATCTCGTAGATGCCGCCTATGTCTACCCCATACACGAAGGGAACCTCGAAGCCGACACGCCCTCCGCTTCCCGATTGATCGCGCTCCGGGATCCAACCGCCATATGGCGCCAGACCCACGATCAGACTGGACCGGGCCGTGCCGTCTCTTAGGACATGCGCGTATCGTGCTTCGACTCGGACGGTCGTGCCCGATACCATGAGGCCCAGATCCCAGGCACGCCCGATCCCATACCGCGCATAGACCATCGGAACGACGCCCCCCGCGTCCGCCGCGTAGCGATATTCCGACTGCCCTGGGTCGACGACCGCCGGATCCCTGAGATCTCCGAGAGGCACCCTGGCCGCACCGCCCAGGGCGAAGTCGGTGCGGTGCTCGGGTGCGATCGATCCGCCGCTCATTGCTGGCATGGCCGTCGCGCAGCCTGCGGAAGCCGCGAGCGATGCGATCACCAAAGCGATCTTCGACCACCTCACACGATCGTTCGTAGCTTAACTTTGGGAGCTCTGGGATCTTTTGCGTCCGGCGGCGCGTCTCGGCCGCCTGCGGCGTCGAGGAAGTCCGCCATCAAATCGTAGTCGGCCGCGTCCGTGACCAAGACCCGCCGGATTTCTCCAATCTGGGCCGTTCCATTGGCCAAATACACGTTCCCATCGACCTCCGGCGCCTGACCCCACCATCTTCCTTGGAGCAACCAATCGCTCTCGTCGCTCACACCCTCCACCAGCACGTCGAGCTCCGTGCCCACACGAAGCTGCATACGCTCGCGGCTGATGGGGCGTTGCACGCTCATCAGCTCGTCTCGGCGCGCCTCGGATGTCGATACGTCGAGCGCGCCATCCAAGGCGGCGCTTGGTGTGCCCTCCTCGTGCGAGTACAAGAACACGCCCACGTGATCGAACTCGGCCCACTCCACGAAGCGGCGCAGCTCTTCGAAATCTTCGGGTGTTTCGCCCGGATGACCGACGATGAAGGTCGTCCGAAATACGAGGTCTGGGATCGACCGGCGGAGCCGTTCGACGATTTCGTACATGCGCCTCCCACCGTGGCCGCGGCGCATCGTCCGGAGCATGGTGTCCGACGCATGTTGGAGCGGCATGTCGATGTAGGGGAGAACTTTGTCGTGCTGTGCAAAGACCCCGATGAGTGAATCGGTGAGCGTTTCGGGATATAGATAGTGAGCGCGAACCCAACGGATGCCGTCGACGTCACCGAGCGCCGCGAGCAGCTCCGCAAGAGATTCTCGCTGCGGAAGATCTCGGCCGTACGCGATGGTGTCCTGGCTGATCAGATTGAGCTCGACCACACCCGCTGCGGCCAGAATCTCCGCCTCGCGCACCAAGTCCGCAATTGGCCGAGAGCGCTGCTTACCCCGGAAAGATGGTATCGCGCAAAAGCTGCATTGCCGGTTGCAGCCTTCCGCGATCTTCACGTACGCTCGATGTTGCTGCCCGGATAGCATCCGGGGGTCGTTTGAGCGCATGGTGTACTGAGCTGGATTGCCCACCAGCATGCGGTCGCCCGTGCCGGCTAGCACGCCGCGCAGTTTCAACATGTCGCTCGAGCCGAGGAAGTGATCGACCTCGGGCAGCTCGGCGGCGAGCTCGCTCGGATAGCGCTGGGACAGGCAGCCTGCGACGACCAGCTTCTTGCAGTTGCCGCTCGCCTTGTGGGCGCCCATCTCCAAGATGGTCTGGATCGATTCTTCCTTTGCGGGCCCGATGAAGCCGCAGGTGTTGACGACGATGATTTCGGCCCGGGCCGGGTCCTCGACGATCTCCAAGCCGGACTGGTCGCTCACTCCGAGCATGACCTCGGTGTCCACGCGATTCTTCGCGCAGCCGAGCGACACGAAGTGAATCGTTCGGGGTTCCGCCATCACGCATGATTACTGGGAAATTCGCCACTTAGCCAGTCGTCCCCGCTCGATCTGGCCCTGATGGGCCTGCTCGATTTGCCTCGTCAGCAGATTGCCGTATAAGGGGCGCCTCGCGCGAGCCGGGAAAAGCCCAGGGATTTCGCGCCAGGAGCCTATCAAACATGTCTCGATACACAGGACCACGGGTAAAGCGCATGCGAGCTCTGGGCATCGATCTGCCCGGTCTTTCGCGCAAGAGCATGTGGGACCGCCCATATCCCCCCGGCGTCCACGGGCCGAAGTCGGCTCGGCGCCGAAAGATGAGCGACTTCAAGAAGCAGCTTCTCGAAAAGCAGAAGCTGCGTTTCAACTACGGCCTCAACGAGGGCCAGTTCATGCGCCTCTATCGCGAAGCGGTGCACAGCAAGGACCCATCCGGCGACAAGCTCCTCGAGCTCCTCGAGCGTAGGCTCGACAACGCCGTGTTTCGGGCCGGGTTTGCGCCGACGATCCCAGCCGCACGTCAGCTGGTTTGCCACGGCCACTTTTTGGTCAACGGCAAGCGCCTCGACATCCCGTCGTATCGTGTTCGCGAGGGAGACGTGATCAGCCTCCGTGAACGGAGCCAAAATCTGACTTCGGTCGACGCGGCGCTCGAGGACGTGCGCCTGGCACGTCCCGACTGGATCGAGTTCGACGAGGGCAAGAAGACGGCAACCGTAAAGAGCCTTCCCAAGGTAGATTCGGTGCCCTTCCCGCTCGAGATCGACCTCGTCATCGAATACTACTCGAAGCGCCTGTAGTCGACACCCGAGTGCAGATCGACGTCGTCATTCCTGCGCTCAACGAGGAGCAGGCTCTGCCCCGCGTCCTCCGGGAGATCCCCCGTCCCCCGGTGCGACGAATCGTCGTCGCGGACAACGGTTCGACCGACGCCACTTCGGAGGTGGCCAGGAAACACGGCGCCGAGGTCGTGCTCGAGCCGGAGCGTGGCTACGGAGCGGCATGCCTGCGCGCATTGTCTCATCTTGCCGCCGATCCCCCCGATATCGTGGTGTTTCTGGACGGCGACTACAGCGACCATCCCGCTGAGCTACCGCTCGTCATCGAGCCCATCTCGTCCAATCGGGCCGACATGGTCATCGGATCGCGCGCGCGTGGGCGGCGTGAGTCGGGCGCGCTGAGCCCGCAGCAGCAAGTCGGTAACGCGATCGCGTGCCATGCGCTTCGCATCTTGTATGGCGTCAGGTACACGGACCTCGGGCCGTTCCGCGCCATCCGATGGGACACGTTGCAGGCTCTCCGCATGCGCGACCGCAACTTCGGCTGGACCGTCGAGATGCAAATCAAGGCGGCGCAATGCCAGGTGCGTGCTGTCGAGGTGCCGGTTTCGTATCGGCCGCGGATCGGCGTCTCCAAGGTCAGCGGGACGCTGCGCGGCTCGGTGAGCGCGGGCGTCAAGATCCTCTGGCTGCTAGGCCGCTACGCATGGAGCTAGCCCAGCTTGCCGTATTCGTCCGGCGGCCCGTCGCGGGCGAAGCGAAGACGAGGCTTGCAAGGGTCCTCGGCGACGAGGGTGCCGCCGCGCTCTACGATGCCTTCGTCGATGACATGCTTGGGCTCTGCGCTCGCGTACGTGAAGCCGGTCGTATCGACCTTGCGGTGTGGTCCGCAGGACCGCCCCAAGAGGCCGTGAACCGGTGGGCTCTCCAGCACGACGCACAGATCCATCTCCAGCCTGCGGGCGACCTCGGCGCCAAGCTCTCCGCGGCCTTCGACAAAGGCCTGCAGCGGTACGAGCGCGTGGTGGTCATCGGGAGCGACATGCCCACGTTGCCGCTCGCGCTGGTGGTCGCTGCCTTTGATTCTCTCGATCGGGTGCCGCTCGCGCTCGGACCAGCAAACGATGGAGGCTACTACGCGATCGGCGCCTCGCACGGCGTTCGGCCGAGCTTCGATGGAGTGCGGTGGTCGACAGCCCATGCGCTTGCAGACACCCTTCGGGCAAATGCGTCGCACCAAGCCGCGATCATTTCGCCCTGGTACGACGTGGATGATCAAACCGATCTGGCCATCCTGCGAGCTCATCTGTCCGCGAATCCGGGGGCCGCACCAGCAACCGCGCGCCGTCTGGCCTCGCTCTTTGCACCTCAGAGATAAGGCTGCATCAACCGGGCGGTCCCATCTCGAAGCTGCTGGAGTGGCGTGCGGGCGTCTAGCTCCTCGGTTGTCAGCCGGCGTGCGCCCTTCAAGCGCTCTCGCGCGTGAGCCTGGAGGCTGCGGCCGAGCTCCTCGTCGTAGCACTCCAGATTGAACTCGAAGTTCAATCGCAAGCTGCGAGGATCCCAGTTCGACGAGCCGATCGACGACCAATATCCATCGACGACGAAGAGCTTGGAATGGTCGAAAGGCGGCGGCGTCAACCAAAGGCGGATGCCGTCTTCGAGGACCTGGCGGTAATGCCCCCACATGGCCCATCCAACCACCGGAAGATTACCCCGCTCGGGGACGACGATGTCGACTTCGACTCCTCGATGAGCGGCCAAGTGCAGCGCTTTCAACAGCACGCGATCGGGCAAGAAGTACGGGGTCATGATCTGGATCGAGCGGCGTGCAGCGCCAATCGCCGCCAGGAACACCCAATGCATCTTGTCGATGTTCTGGTCCGGCCCATCCGTGATGCCTCGCGCCAACACGATCCCCTCCGGATGTAGCTCTGGAAACCAGCGATCTCCGCCGAGCTTCTCACCGCTGGTGAACGTCCAATCGGCAGCGAACGTCTCCTGAAGCTGGGAGACGACTGGACCGAGGACGCGGAAGTGCAAGTCCATCGTGGGAAATCTCGGATTCGAAGCGAGCAACGATCCCTGCCTTACGTTCATCCCACCGGTGAACCCGATCTTCCCGTCGACGACCATGATCTTGCAGTGGTTGCGGAGATTGAAATGCGTGAATGACCGAGGGAGCAAGGCCGGAAGAAAGTTGGCCACGGGAACGCGGCGCTTCCTCAAGACGCGGTGGATGCGGGGGCGCGCATAGCGGGTCCCCACGTCGTCGATCAACACACGGACTTCGACCCCGCGCGCGCACGCTTCGGCCAGTGCGTCGACGAGCTCAGCACCGATTCCGGTCGGCTCGAAGATGTAGCTCATGAACGAGATGGACCTCGTTGCGCTTCGAATGGCGTCCAGCATGGCGGGATATGCTTCGTCGCCGTTAACCAACTGCTCCACCGAATTGCCCACCAGCAAAGGTCGTCGCGTGACCTTACCGACTACGCGGGCAAGCTCGATCAGGCGCGCCCGGTCGCTTCCGAGCTCTCGATCGAGATCGGCAGGAGACCGAGGCGCTTCCTCCAAAGGCACACTATAACTCGTGCCCCCTGACCTGAGCCCCTTCGCCCGCCGCTCGATTCGATTGATACCGAGGAACAGGTAGAGCGCCGCGCCGACGAAGGGGACCAGCCATATCAGCCCAACCCAGGCCGTCGCGGCACGGGTGTCGGTCTTGTTCAACACGACGTGCCAGGACGCGGCGATGGCGATCAGCAGATCCAACGCGATGCCCAGCGCGGGCGCAATGTCCTGCAGTTGCTGCCAGTCCGGAGACATCTCAGCCCGCGGAGCAGATTACGGCGTAACACTCTGGCGGTCGACTTGACAGCGGGCTACATTGGTCAGGGCGGGGCATGGCGGTTCAGTCTTTGGCCGACAGATTCGGGGTACGTCTCTCGGCGGGCACAACCGTGTTTCGGCAGGGTGATCCGGGCGGCTCGATCTACGTCATCCGCGCCGGGCAAGTGTGTGTGGTCAAGGAGGCGCACGGCCGCCGCCGCATCGTCGCCAAGCTCGGCCCAGGCGACTTCTTCGGAGAGATGGCTCCCGTCACCGGGAGACCTCGTTCTGCGACCGTCGAGGTGATCGAGGACGCCGAGCTGCTCAAGGTTCCAGCGGCCATGCTTCAGGAGATGGTCACGGGCGCTGGAGAGATTGCGATCCGACTCATTCGTCATCTCGCCGAGCGTCTCGAGAGCGCCAATCGATTCATCGATGTGCTCTTGGAGGATGACGTGACCGCGCGCATCATTCTCGAGCTACAAGACGCCCTCCAGACCGCCAGCGGCTCGGTTGCACCGGACATCACCGCTGCGGACCTGGCCCTCACGCTCGGCACCGACAAGAACGAGATCCGGCCCGCACTGCGTCGGCTCGAACGGGTGGGAATCATCGAAGCATCCGGCGGTTTCATCCTGCTCAAAGCGCCCGAAAGACTAGGCGAATTTCTGAATTTCATCCGCAACTCGGGGAAGCCGTGATGCAGCTGCGTGTGCTCGGCTGCCACGGTGGGGAGACGCCCAAGCATCGAACCTCGAGTTTCTTGGTCGGTGACACCGTCGCGATCGATGCAGGGGCGATCACGAGTGCGCTGTCGCTCGACGAACAAGAACGCATCCGGTCGGTCTTGGTGAGCCACCCTCACATGGACCACGTCCGCGATCTGGCCACGCTGGCGGACAACCGGTGTCAGCAAGGCGGCTCGACGCTCGACATCGTCGGGATCCCGGCCACTATCGAGGCGCTGAGGAAGCACTTCTTCAATGACGTCATCTGGCCCGACTTCACGCGGATCGATGCGAAAGACGGCCCGACCGTCCGCTTCGTCGAGGCTCAACCCAATGAATCGACGAGCGTCGACGGATACGAAGTCATCCCCGTCCTGGTCAATCACACGGTCGACACGTCCGCGTTCATCATTCGTCACAACGCAACCAGCATCGTCTACGGGGGAGACACGGGTCCCACCGAAGAGCTGTGGCGCCAGGTGAATGCGCTCGATGATCTGCAAGCGCTGATGATGGAGGTGTCGTTTCCCGACGGGGAGGCAGAGCTGGCGCGTCAATCACTGCATTTGACGCCGCGAACGTTGGCATCGGAGCTCGACAAGCTCGAGCACAGGCCAGAGCTGCCGATCTTGCTCTATCACATCAAGCCGACCTTCGAGGCCCAGGTTTTGAAAGAGCTGGCGCAGCTTCGCGGTCGGAATTTGCAGATTCTCCAGCTTGACGATGAATTCTTGCTCTAGCGCGGTTCGAGACTTGGCGTCCTCGAGCGTTGGGAGTATCTTCAAAGAGTGAGTGGCGTTGCCCCAAAAAGGGTCATCCCTTTTGCAATGCGACTTGCCGCGGGCGGCGGTTGGGTAGATTGCCCCGCAATGGTGCGAACTCCGATGGGAGACTTGCTGCCGTGACTCGGCCCTCGATAACCGCGGGTCTAATCACCAAGGAACGCTCCGCGCGGTCTGAGCATGGTGCTCAGAGACCCGAGAGCGCCGGCATCGCCGGGGGAGGAATGTGCGTATGGACACCAGTTGTAGAATCGGACTCTCACCGGAGGTGTGGGCGAGTTAGCCCTTAGCGCAGCTCCCTCTCTTGGTGGGAGTCCTGATGAACGAGGGCCGGCGCCTTTCTTGGCGCTGGCCCTTTTTTATTGGCTGCCGGCTTCGTCGTACTCGAGGACTTGTAGCTTGAAGAAGCGGATCAGCACGTACAGCAGCAACCCAAGCGGACCCGCCATCAACGTGGCAAGGAGGCATGGGATCACCCAGAGATGGGAAATCCCGCGTCGCGCGGCGTCGCGGACCTCCCACGCGCCCACGAAGAGATCGAAGATCAAGTAGTGGATCCAGCCGGCGAGGACCAAGTGGGGTGCCGTGAACCCGATCATCACACCGAACAACGTCCGGAGCTCGGTGCCTTCGGGCGGCGGGGCGTAGCCGAGCAGCATGTACGCATAGATCGGTGCGAGCAGAAGAAGAACGACGGGACCGTGCACCAATCGCTGCGTCCCGCGCCAACGCGGTGCGGCAATCAACAGTAGCCAAAAGGGAAGAACCGCGTAGTTTGCGGCTTGGAATAGGGTTTCGAGCGCCATGGCATATCCTTTGGGTGAGCACGCGCGCTTGCGTCGGTCTGCTCACTCCGTCAATTCAATCTAGATCCGTTGACACCAGCTCTTAGCGTCCTAGCTCCGGGAAAGGCAATCAGGTTCCATGTCGAAATCCCTTCCTTTGCTCCTGTGCTTCGGCCTGACCCCCGTGCTCCTGCTCGTCGGGTGCGGGTCCGATTCCACCGGCACCGGGAACGGCCCGAAGGGCTGCAATTTCGCGAGCACGTACGAGGCGATACAACAGACCGTGTTCGAGGCCAAGGGCTGTACGGCGAGCGCTTGTCACGGACAGGCCGCGAGCGGCGGTCTCGACCTTCGCGCTGACTCCTCGTTCGACGCGCTCATTCGGCAGCCGAGCACGGTGGACCCGACCATCGAGCGGGTCTTTCCGGGCGACCAGGATCGGAGCCTCCTCTACCGCAAGCTCGCTGCAGCCACCGACGGCACGAACCTCGGTCCTCTCGGTCAGCCCATGCCGCTCAACCTGGACCCGTTGACCGCCGATCAGCTCCAAGGGATCCAGCTTTGGATTCGAGCCGGTGCGTCTCCCGACGCCATCGTGGGCGGCACACTCGAGGCGTTGGGTTGCGAGGGCAGCTTCGACTCCGATCCGAACAAGATCGATCCGCTTCCTCCGCCCGCACCAGGCGAAGGGGTGCAATTCTATGCTGGTGGTTGGGCGCTCGACGCCGAATCGGAGAACGAGGTCTGCTTCGCCAGCTACTACGATTTCACCGACCAGGTGCCCGCGGAGTATCAGATCGATTGTGACGAGTTCGGCACTGGGCGGAAGTGCTTTGCGTTTCGCAGGAACGAGCTCGCCCAGGACGGACAGTCCCACCACAGCATCATCGGCGTCTTCACCCCGGATTCCGATCCGAACGGCGGACAATGGGGCCCCTGGCAGTGTCTCGGGGGCGATCTCGCAGGACAGAGCTGCGACCCGACCGCTCCCGGCGCTTGCGGTCCCCGCAGCCAGTGCACGACGCCTGTCGACACCGCGGTCGCCTGCGTTGGCTACCAGCACGCACCTCTGTCTTTCGGCCTTGGCGGCGCCCTCACCGGAGGCAGTAGCTCCGTGGTGCAACTCTCGGGAGCACAGGAATCGACATTCGTCGACCTGCCGCCGCCTGGCGTGTACTCCCGTCTTCCGCTTCGAGGCTTCGTCTCCTGGAACAGTCATGCGTTCAACCTCACCAAGAAGGCCACGACGGTCGAGCAATGGGTCAACCTGACGTTCGCGCCCGAGTCCGAGCGCACGTGGTTGCGTCATCAGATCTTCGAGGCGGGACACATCTTTGCGATGACGCCGGTGGAGCCGTTCACCAAGCGTGAGGTCTGCATGACATGGACTTTGCCGCAGTACGCACAGCTGTTGTCGCTCAGCTCTCACATGCACCAGCGAGGCGAGCTGTTCCGGATCTGGCTCCCACCCAACGAGCCTTGCCAAGGGACTCAAGGCTGCGTGCCGCCTGACGCTGCTGCCGACTACGAAAGCAGGCTCTACGACGATCCGATCTACACTTATTACGATCCGCCCGACGACTTTTCCTCGGACGTGACGGCCGAGCGTACGCTCAAAGCGTGTGCGGTGTACGACAACGGCGCGGACAATCCACTCGAGGTCAAGCGCGAGTCGACGAAACCAAACACGCCGGTGTGCGAGTCGAAGCTTGTGCCGGCGGGTTGTGGGTGCGCGGCAGACGAGAGGATATGTCTCGGCGGAGACAACCAGCGCACGCCTTGTGGCGGTGATGATTCGGTCTGCGGCGACGGTGGGTTGTGCGATGCGTGCCCGCTGCTCGGTGGGGTGACCACCGACGACGAGATGTTTATCCCCCTGGGCTCTTACTACGTCGCCGTCCCGTAGGCCTAAAGGCGTAAGACTTTTGTCGTCCTTGCTATCCTTCTGAGCACACCTCACATTTTTCCTTGCACTGATAGCTTCATCAGAAACAATCCGGCCCTAACTTTGGATTCACAAGCCCGTTTGGAGTGACTCATGAAACTGGTTCAATGCGCGATTGCAGCGGCGGCTGCAGTGGTGATGGCCGCTTGCGGGACAGATGGCTCGAGCGGAACGCAAGCGAAGTGCGAGGCCGACAGCACCTTCGCGCAGGTGCAGCAGCAGATCTTCGACGGATACGGATGCACGGCGTCGGCGTGTCACGGGGAAGCCACCCAGGGAGGTCTCGACCTCCGTCCTCCCAATGCGTATGCAAACTTGGTCAACGTCCCCGCCTCCTCCGGCAACTATGTACGCGTGTTCGCCGGCGAGCAGGAGTTGAGCGTGCTCTACCAGAAGGTGGCCGCCAAGACGCGGGGCTTTCAGCTCGCTGCCTTGGAAAACCCGATCTCTGGCAGCTCCATGCCTTCGAGCAATCAAGTGCTGAGCGAAGACGACCTCTCCTTGCTTCGCACCTGGATCCGCGGTGGCGCGCCGCAGACGGGCGTGGTGGAAGGCTCCCAGCAATATGCGAGTTGCGACCTTCAAGGAGAAGTCGTGCCGAACAAGATCCAACCCTTGCCACCGCCTGCAGTCGATGAAGGCGTACAGTTCTACTCGGGTGCATGGAAGGTTCCGGCCGAGCAGGAGGGCGAAGTCTGTTTCGTGAGCTACTACGACTACTCGGCGCAAATCCCAGAGGACTTCGTGATTCCCTGCACCGACGAGCAGGGCGGCCCCGACCACGATTGCTTCTTCTACAACAAGTCCTTGCTGGCCCAAGACCCCCAAACCCACCACAGCATCATCGAGTTCTATGTTCCCCCTCCGGACAAACCCGAGCAGTGGGACCCGACGGATCCTTTATGGAAGCATTGGAGTTGCCTCGGCGGCGACAACGACGGCATGGACTGCACGCCGGGCGGCGACGAGTGTGGCGATCGAGGTCAGTGCACCACCGCGCCACTCACCACCGTCGGTTGCATCGCCTATGGAAACGCACCGCCGGAGCTCGGGACCATCGCGGGCTTCTTCGGCAGGGCCTCGGTCCGTCAGAATCTCGTGACCGCGCAGGAATCGAGCTTTCGCGAGGCGTATCCGCCCGACGTCTACGCCATGGTGCCGGTCAAAGGCTTCATCGTCTGGGACAGCCACGCGTTCAACCTCACCGAAGAGGACACGACGATCGAGCAATGGCTGAACTTGGGCTTTGCGCCCCCCGATGAGCTTGTGTACGAGCGTCGCCAGATTTTCGATGCGGACGACATCTTCGGCATGGGGCGAATCGAGGCGTATTCGTCGAACGAAGCATGCGGGAGCTTCACGATGCCGCAGTACGGCCGCCTGCTGACGTTGAGCTCCCACACGCACCGGTTCGGAACCAATTTCCGCGTTTGGTATCCGCCCAACGAGGTGTGCGACAACGACGTGCCCGGGATGGAGTGCCAGCGCCCAGACAAAGAGCCCGACTATGTGAGCTTCGATTACGCCGATCCGCTCTATCAGCGGTTCGCGGGCGATGCGATTCCATCCTTCGGCAGCCCAAACCCGGAGGACCGCACGTTTGTCTACTGTGCGTTCTGGGACAATGGGGAGAGCGATCCCCAAACAGTTCGACGCAACTCGATCAAGCCGGACGCCGAGACATGCGACTTCATTGCGGCGTTCGCTCCCATCGCCAGCACGGCCGGCGGGGTCGATATCTTCACCTGCGGCTGCGAGCCCGATCAGCGATCGTGCTTTGGCGGTCCGAGCGAGGGCATGCCGTGCAACGGAGACGACTCGGTCTGCGGCGAGGGCGGCACCTGCGACGCATGCCCGCTCGGTGGTGGCGTGACCACGGAGGAGGAAATGTTCATCCTTCTGGGCTCTTATTACGTCGAAACGCCCTGACTTTGATACTGCTGTGAACGAACTGGCCCCGTTCTTCGCCGTGCGCTACATGGCGCACGATGGCTCGCTTCGACGCCTACAATTCCGAATGCCTCGTGTTCTCATTCAAAGACGGGCTCCTGGCTCCGCTGGCGCACGACCTGAAGCTGCGCGTGGAGCGGTTTTCGATCGAGGCCGACGACACGACTCACGAGATCAAAGCCAACTTCGATCCGAGCAGCATCGAAGTGGTGTGTGCCCAGGTGGACGGGCGCGACGACTCATCAACACTGAGCCGGAACGACAAGAAAAAGATCCACGAGAACGTGGTCAAAGACGTGCTGCGCGTGCGCAAGCATCCCGAAATCCGGTTCGACTCGACTCACGTGGTCCCGCGTGGAGACGGATTTGCGGTCGAAGGAACGCTGCAGATTCACGGGAAGTCGCGCGGCATCCAGGCGAGCATACGCGCCGATGGAGACCGGTGGGTCACCGAGGTCAGGATTCATCAGCCGGACTTCGGGATCAAGCCGTACTCGGCGGCGCTGGGCACCCTGAAAGTCAAGCCAGACGTGCTCATCCGCGTCAGCGTTCCAAGGCAGAGCTAGCCAGGCATCGCATCGACGCGTATCGTCGGGGGCCGTATGTATAGACATTCGTTACTCGCAATGTGCCTTTGTGCCCTTTGGGCTTGCGGCGGTACCGGTGGCAGCAGCGACCCCGGACCGCTGATCGACAACACCCAATGGGTACCATCCGACAAGGGCGAAGAGCTCTTCGGTACGCCGCCTCAGGACTCCGAATGCTTGCTGACGCCGGTGGACTGCCCCGAGTACCCATGGCCCGAGGGAGAGTGTGTCCCCAACCTGGCCGGCTCATCCTGCATCGCCTCGTACGTGCCGGAGTGTTACGACACCTACACGGTCTTATCGGTGTACACGAGAATGCCGGACACTCGCGTTCCCCTTTGCAACTGGTTGACGCTCGAGCAGCCCTCTCTTCGCGACATCCGCGCAGGCGATTGCGTCGAGGTTCGGACGTATCACTTCGCGCTCACCGAGCCCCTAGCCGAGGAGGCGCGAATGGTCTTCGTCATTGGCGACGAGGCGGCCTTCGATGAGACCGTCCTGATTCCGAGAGACGGCGAGTTTCTGAGCAATACCTGGACGGCCCCCAAGGACTATCCCGCCGGGACCCCCTTGCTCTGGCACGTGAACAACCACGGCAACAACGAATACCTCTTGATCGAAGTCAACGTGCTCGAATGAGCCCTATTTTGCTTGCTCAATTCCCCTGACCCGAGGAAACTGACTCCATGCGCGTGATAGCTCTATCATCCATTTTCGCTTTCTTGCTGATCGGTTGCGGCGACGGCATCACGGTCGACGGCGGCACCGGTGGCACGGGCGGTACCGGTGGCACCGGGGCGTCGGGTGGAGCCGGCGGTACGGGCGATGTCGCGGCCAAGCTCTCCCATACCTACGAACCGATCGCGGTCGACGTCGGCGGCGAGGTCTCGAACCGCTGCCAGACTTGGGTGCTCGACAACGACGAGCCGCTCTACGTCAGCAAGGTCCGCCAGACCAACGACGGCGGATGGCATCACTCGAACTGGTTCTTCGTTCCGGAGTGGGCATACCTACCCAATACCGAGTTGGAAGGTCCCGACGCCACCGTCGAGGGAACGTGGAAGTGTAGCGATCGGAGCTTCCGGGAGTATCTAGCCGCCGCGGCGGGTGGTGTGTTCTTCGCGCAGTCGACCCAGACGCTCGTGGAGGCTCAGGAATTCCCCGAAGGGGCCGTGCTGGAGATTCCCCCGCGGAGCGCAATCATCGGGAGCATCCACCTCTTGAACATTTCAGCGCATCCCATCGACAGCGCCTTCACCATGGAAGTGGAAACCGTACCAGCCGACCAAGTCGAGGTGCGGCTGACCCCATTCAGCTTCAGCAACACGGCCCTCGACATTGCCCCGCAGCGGGAGTCTCGCTTTTCGATGACCTGTGACCTCACCGAAACGTTTCAGGACAACTACGGAATCGCGCCCGACTACAACGTCTACTACGTGCTCGCGCACTATCACGAATGGGGCAACTACTTCAATTTGAGCTTCACCCAAGAGGATGGAACCCGCGAGACGATCCTCGAGCTCGAGAATCGAGTGGGCGAGCCGATAGGAAAAACCATCGATCCGCCGATGAACAACGGCGGAGCGCCCGCGCTCACCGTCGACTGCGGTTACCTCAACAACACCGATCGCACGCTCCACTACGGGCTCGGTGGGCAAGAGATGTGCGTCTTCCTGGCGTATACCGACTCCGATCTGAAGGTCGGCAGCAGCGCCGGCGATAACCACCCGATGGGCGAGGATGAAAACGGCATCTTGCTGAACGAAACCGAATGCGGTCCGATCACGGCGTTCCAGGCGAATTTCGACAACTGACTGCCGTTACACGTTGAAGCGAAAGTGCATGATGTCACCGTCTTGCACGACGTATTCCTTGCCCTCGATGGCCAGCTTGCCTGCCGCCTTCACGGCCTGCTCGGAGCCGAGCTCGAACAGGTCTTCACACTTCATGACCTCGGCGCGAATGAACCCGCGCTCGAAGTCGGAGTGAATCTTGCCCGCGGCTTGAGGCGCTTTGGTGCCCCGGCGAATCGTCCATGCGTGCACCTCGGGCTCGCCTGCCGTGAAGTAGGTGATGAGATCGAGGGTTTGGTAGCCGGTGCGGATCACCTTGTGCAGCCCTGGCTCGTCCAGGCCGAGCGATTCGACGAATTCGGCGCGCTCTTGTTGCGGTAGCCTCATGATTTCTGCTTCGATCGCTGCGCTGATCACGACGACGGGCACGCCACGCTCCTCGGCAAGGGCCCGGACCGGCGCGACTAGGGGATCGCTCTCGATCCCGGCGAGTTGATCTTCTTTCACGTTGACCACGAAAAACGATGGTTTTCTGGTCAGCAGGAACATGTCGCGAAGGATCTGTTCTTCGTCCTCGTCTGCGGGCTCGACCGCCGTCGCAGGTTTTCCCCGGTCGAGCGATTCCTCGAGCCGCTTGCACAGGGCAACGGCCTTCTTTTCGAACGGATCCTGTCCCTTGGCGGCACGTTCGGCCTTGTCGAGCCGCTTCTGCACCGTCTCCAGGTCCTTCAGGATCAGCTCCGTTTCAATCGTTTCGATGTCCGCCAAGGGATCCACCCGATTGTCGACGTGGATGATATTTTCGTCCTCGAAACAGCGCACGACGTGAGCCACGGCATCGGCGTCGCGGATATTGCTCAAGAACGCGTTGCCTTTGCCCTCGCCCTTCGAGGCGCCTCGAACGAGCCCTGCAATGTCGACGAATTCCACGGTCGCAGGCACCACCTTTTTGGGTTTGTAGAGCGCGACCAACTCCTCGAATCGAGGGTCGGGGACAGGAACGATCCCGACGTTCGGATCGATCGTACAAAACGCGTAGTTCGCCGCCTCTGCTTCCTTTTCGGAAAGCGCGTTGAAGAGCGTCGACTTACCCACATTGGGCAGCCCGACGATACCGACGGACAGGGCCATGGGCCGTGCTTAGCGCGAGGTGCTCGCCGAAGCCACTCACAGCGCCAGGCGCGCGACCAGAAACAGCGCGGCGGCCAGTAGAGCGGTGAAGGGCACGGTGATGAACCAGCTCGCGATAATCCCAGTCACGACCTTGGTGTTGATGGCGCCGATCCCTCGCGCGAAACCGACGCCGACCACGGCTCCGACCAACGTGTGGGTGGTGCTCACCGGAAGACCGAGCTTGCTTGCTAGCACGATCGTGGTCGCCGCACCGAACTCCGCAGCGAAGCCGCGCGAAGGAGTGAGCTCGGTGATCTTCTTCCCAACCGTAGCCATGATCTTGTAGCCGTACGTGGCGAGGCCGATGACGATGCCTACCGCACCGATCATCAGAATGCGGTGTGGGACGGCGACCTTTGCTCCGAGATTTCCCGACGTTGCGCCGAATACGGCGGCCATCGGGCCAACTGCGTTCGCGACGTCGTTGCTCCCGTGCGCGAAAGCCACGAAACAGGCGGTAAAGACCTGCAGCACCAAGAAGACCCGCTCGGCTCGATCCGTATGTTGGTGTCTGTCCTTCGACGAGTCACGGGTGAATCTGCTGAGCAGCGGAACCGACACGAGGCTCGCCAAGAGCCCCGTTAGGATGGCGATTCCCAAGGCGGGACCAAGCGTCAGGTCGAGGTTGAGAGGCTTCAGGCCTTTGAACAGGACGCTGAGCGCGAGGATCGCGAAGATCGGAAAGATCATGATCGGACCCCAACCGCGGAGCGCCAGCAATGGGCGGTCCGCATTTAGGATTCGACGCTTGATGAAAACGAAGCCCATGTATCCCAGCAGCCCGCCCATCAAAGGGGATACAACCCAGCTGGCCACGATCTTGCCCATCACCGGCCAGTTGACGGCCTCGAATCCGCCCGCGATGAAGCCGAAGCCAACCACCGCCCCGACGATGCTGTGGGTGGTCGAAACCGGCCAACCGAAGTAGGTCGCTAGGTTCAACCACAAGGCCGCTGCGATCAGACAACAGGTCATGCCGGTCGCGATGATCATGGGGTCTGCGCCGAACGTGGAGACATCGACGATTCCCTTGCGAATCGTTTCCGTGACGGTGCCGCCGACCAACATGGCGCCTCCGAACTCGAAAACCGCGGCGACGAGGATGGCTCGACGCAACGTGAGCGCGCCCGAGCCCACCGAGGTGCCCATGGCGTTCGCCACGTCGTTGGCTCCGATGTTCCATGCCATGTAGAGGCCGGCGACGGCCGCAATGGCCAATACGATGGTCGAGAGATCCATGAAACTGACTCAGCCGGCGACGAAAAGGCGAAACTGGTCCCCTACGTTTTCTGCATGGTTTGCCATGTCGCCGATCTTGTTGAGGACCTTGGTCCACATGAAAACGGCGACCGGAGGCATGGACTCTTCTTCTTTGAACAAGATCTTGGCGCACCGATCTTGGATCTTGTCTGCCTCATGCTCGGCGCGGCCCAGAATCGCCGCTTGTTGGAGTACCCGTTCAGCAACCGGCCCCGAGAATCCCGCCTCCACCAGATCGTCGACGAGATCGATCAGCTTCGCGGCTTCTCGAATCGTGTCCAGAACCTGGTCGACGAAGATTCTGAGGATGGGCTTCATGTCCTCGGGGACGGTCAACGGCCGGATCGTGAGAAGCACTCCGACGTCCTCCGCACAGTCGGCTATCGCATCGATCTGGCTGATCAACTTCAGCACATCCCGGCGGTCTACAGGCATGAAGAGCCGGACCGGCATCTTGGATCGAGCCGCGGTCTTTGCGTCGTCGGCCTTCGCTTCCATCTTGCTGATCTCTTTGGCCAGCGCTTCGACCCCAGCTTGATCACCGTTGGCCAGGAGCTCGATGAGCTCTTCGACTCGGCTGCTGGTTTTGACGACTTCTTCCATCAGTTCCCCCACTTTGGGCAGGGGATTTCGCGCGAGCAGGTTCGCTAATGGTATTCTCATGACACCTCGCGGTGAGAGACTCCCATCCCTTCGGGCGAGACTCAAACGGTATGTCTCGAAATCGAAATCCTTCATGATTCTGAATTGATGCGGGTCCTAGCGGCGGTCTCGAAAGACCGGCAAGGGGTTGCCCCGTTGGAACAGGTACGTCACAGAGTCGTCACACCAAGAGCGCAGGCTCCGTGCAGTCGAAGATGGGTTCGCGGATCTTAGTCGTTGAAGACGAGAAGGATTTGGCCGAGTTGGTTGCATACAACCTACGCGATGCCGGCCACGAAGTCTCCTGCATTTACGACGGAGCTACAGCGCTTGCCGAAATCCAGCGGAGCGTTCCGGACCTGTTGGTCCTCGACGTCATGCTACCTGACATCTCGGGTATCGAGGTGTGCCGGCGGCTGCGACGCAGTCCCCAAACGCTCCGGCTCCCCGTCATCATGCTCACCGCGCGGAGCGACGAAGTCGATCGCGTCGTCGGTTTTGAAGTTGGGGCAGACGACTACGTGCCAAAACCATTTAGCCCGCGAGAGCTCGTTCTCAGGGTCGATGCGATATTGCGGCGAACCATTCAAACCGGTCCGCTAGAGGGTCCCCAGATGATCGTTCTTGGCGACCTGGCCATCGACGTACCGGCCCATCGCGTCGAGGTTCAGGGACAAGAAGTTGCGCTGACCGCGCTCGAGTTTCGATTGCTGTTCGACCTTGCGAGCAGGGCGGGTCGCGTGCAGTCACGGGACGCGCTGCTCGAGCGAGTTTGGGGGTACTCGCCGAACGTCGAGACCCGGACGGTCGACACCCACGTCAAGCGCCTACGGGAGAAGCTTGGCCCGGCGGCCGCGCGGATTGAGACCGTACGCGGCGTGGGTTATCGGGCCTTGAAGTCCTAGGTTGGTTCCTGGCCGCCGGTCCGCGTATTCTTTCACGGTGATTCGACGCTATGCGCTCGCCGGCGGGGCCATCGGCTTGATGGTCGTCGCGTTGAATGGGATTTGGCTCGCAAGAAGCACCAGCGCTCCGGGGTGGGCAGTTGCGCTGGTTGGTATGGGGCTAGGAGCCGTCGTCGGTTGGCTGACATCGCTTCGCGATTCTCGCGACCTGACGCGTCTACAACGCGGGATCGAGCTTCTGAGCGCGCGACAATACGACCGGCGCGTGCGTCTCCGCAACCAAGGGCCGATCGGCGATCTGGGCCGTGCGTTGGATGCGTTGGCCGAGGAGCTTTCCGCAAGCGAGGAGACGCAAGACCAACGCAAGGATCGTCTGCAAACGATTCTCGACGCCATGGCCGAGGCGGTCATGGTGACCGATTCGCGGGGCCGCATCACGTTGGCAAACGAAGTCTTGGCGGATTGGGTTGGCTTTGACGTCCAGGGGAAGACCGCGACCGAAGCAATTCGGCACCCCGACTTTCATCGGGCGATGCAGGAGGCGCAGCGAGGCACGCCGGGCTCGCTCGAGATCGAGATCGACGGCGTGGGTGGCAAGCGGCGGCGAGCGCTGCGGGCGTCCGTCTCGCCGCTACGGGCCAAACAGGGTGTGGTCACCGTCTTCCACGACGTGACCGCCGAGCGCACGGCGGATCGGGTCCGGCGTGATTTTGTGGCGAACGCCAGTCACGAGCTTCGGACACCGCTCACGGCAATTCGAGGGTTTGCGGAGACCTTGCGAGATGGTGCGATTCGAGATCCGGAGTCAGCAAAAGGCTTCGTCGACGTCATCCTCCGGCATACAAGACGCTTGCAGACGCTCGTGGACGACTTGGCTGACCTCAGCCGTTTCGAAGGCCAGGAGCTACAACTCCAGATCGAACCGGTCGATGCGGGTGCGCTGATTGCACAAGTCGTCCGCGGCCTCGAATCACAATCCAAGGCGAAGGAGCTTCACATCGTCTCGACGGGACTGAAAGAAGCGCCCCGAGTGATTGCCGAGGAACGCGCGCTCGAACAGGTATTGGTCAATCTCATCGACAATGCGATCAAGTACACTCCGCAAGGTGGCGAGATACGGATCAGCACTGAGACGAGCCACGACGACGTCGTGATTCAAATTGGCAATTCGGGCCCCGGAATTCCAGCGAAGCATCTGCCCCGCGTCTTCGAGAGATTCTATCGTGTCGACGCGGGCCGCTCCCGAGAGCTTGGGGGGACCGGGCTAGGCCTTTCCATCGTAAAACATTTGGTAGCCAAAATGGGCGCTCAGGTGAGCGTCCAGAGTGCCGACGGGTGGACGCAATTCCAGCTTCGTCTCGCCTCCGCCGATAGCCCCAAGAGCGACACCCAGCTGTCACAGAGCTGACACAGTTGACCTGTAATACGCGGGCCAATGACACAAGCTCGACTCATTCGGCACCTCCTCGTTTCGCTCGCTGCGGGCACGCTTCTATCGTGTCCGGTGCTTGCGCAGCAGGATGTGGACGTGGAAACCAGCGAATCTTCGACGCCAGGTGAGCCTCCCGACGATGCAGCCTCAAGCGTGTCGGAGCCGCAAGCTCCCGAGGCGGCGATCAGCGAGCCACCGGCCGCAGCGGAACCGGTGGTGGTCGAAGAACCGCCCCAGCTTGGCAAGGCCGGTACCTCGGAGACCCAGAGCTCTGGGGGTCGGCCGCCGGCGGAGCAGATTCGACCCGAGGGGGAGGGCGAGATGATGGAGCCCCATCCGGTCGGTCAGGGCAACATCGCGTTCAAGCCGGGCAAGGGCGTGGAGATCAATAGCGCCGACGACGACTTTCAGCTGCGTATCCGGGTTCGCGTGCAGTTTCTGTACACCTTGTTGCGCGGGAGCGCCGGACCCCGGGAAGCCGACGAGTCTGAGGATCTGCGGAACGATTTTCGAATCCGACGCGCTCGATTCGTCTTCCAAGGCCACGCTTTTGGAAAAGACAACCACTACAAGCTCGAGATCGATCCGCTTCGACCCGACAACGTCGTGCTCGACTACTATCTCGATTTCACCCAGAACCGGGACGTCGAAGTTCGGGTCGGGCAATACAAAATCTCCTCCAATCGGGAGCGTGTGATTTCCTCGGGCAATCTGCAGATGGTGGACCGGTCGAGCGTCAATGCCGAGTTCAGCCTCGACCGTGACATCGGCATCGACATTCGCTCCAGGGATTTTCTCGGCAAGAACAAGATGCGCTACGTGCTCGGAATTTCTTCAGGGAACGGGATCAACAACTTCCATTTCCAGGACTTCGGCATGGTCTACCTGGTGCGGTTCGAGTACCTTCCGATGGGGATCTTCGACGACTACAGCGAAACAGACTTCGAGCGGACGAAATCCCGCCTCAGTATCGGCGCGACCTATTCCTTTTTTATGCATGCCGAACGGCAGCTCGGCATGGTCGGCTTGCCCTTCGCGGATGGAGGCACCGCCAACTATAACTTCGCGTACGTAGACCTGATGTACAAGGTTCGAGGGTTTTCCCTGCTGAGCCAGTTCGCTCTTCGCACGGGCAAGCGGATTGTCGGAGACGCGATTGATCCCGAAACTGGCCTTCCCTTCGACCCCACCCCGGCACGAAACGGGGTTGGCTGGATGGTCCAGGCCGGGTACCTGATTCCCCATACGCGACTCGAATTCGCAGGTCGAGGCTCGATCATCCGGGCTACCACAGCCGCCTCAGGCGCCCCCGACCTCAACGGGGTGACTTTCGCCGCCAGCTGGTACTTCTTCCAGCACCCATTCAAGATTCAAGCGGATGTATCCGAGCAGTGGGAATCGGAGAGCTTTGGCGAGGGCGCGACCACGGTCCGAATCCAGCTCCAGGCCTCGCTCTGACGCGTGAATGAATAGGGCCGCCTCATCTCTTGCGGCGCTCGCCTGGTTTTCGGTGAGCTTTTCGTGTGCCCATCAAGGGACGATCCCGCCTGGGAAGACGGTGATCGTCGCGGACGAAGTACCCTACTTTTGCAAGAAACTGGGCGTGATCGAAGGGGTCGGAGGAAGCGCGCGATATGCGATTGCCAATGCCGAGGAGCGTGCGCTCGACCGGGGCGCCACACACGTCGTCCTGGGGCGCCCGGAGCTTGATGTCGAACAGGGTCTCGTCACAGTCGTGGAGGCGAAGCTCTATGACTGCCCGCCATCTGGATCCTACTTTCCGCCAACGGGCTATCCGTGACGGACGGCAGCCGCGACCGTGCCGGACGGTCAGCCGCGACCGTGCCGAACGTCACGGCCTTCGACCATGAAGACCACCATCTCGGCAATGTTGGTGGCATGGTCTGCGATGCGCTCCAGGTACTTCGCGCAGTTGCAGATCCGCATCCCGTTTGGGATGCGCGATGGCTCGTCCTTCATGTAGTCGAGGCACAGCTTCATCACGTCGCTGTAGATAGTGTCGACCGCGTCGTCCTGCACGAAGATCTGACGAGCCTGCTCTGGGTCTTCCTCGACGAGCGCATTCAACGCATCGCGAAGCATCGCGCCGGCTCGTCGCGCCATTTCAGGTAGCTTGGAGGCCGGCGGGCTCGGGCTTTCCGAGGGCTCCATTTCGATCGCGCGTTCCGCAATGTTGACTGCTTCGTCGCCAATTCGTTCTAGGTCGGTCGATGCCTTCACGGCGGCGACGGCGAATCGAAGGTCACGGCCTACCGGCTGGCGAAGAGCCAAGATCCGAACGGCCAGGTCGTCGACCGCGAGCTCATCGTCGTTCATCTTCCGGTCGGCCTCCATGACTTCGTAGGCGAGGGCCTCGTCGCGGTCTTCGAAGGCTCGGACGGCGAGGCTGATCATCTGTTCGCATCGCCCTCCCATCGCCAGCAGCCGATCCTTCAAATTACGCAGCTCCGCCTCGAACTCCTGGTGCGTGTGGCTAAGCATGGGTCGACTCGACGTTGTCATTATCCAAACCTACCGGAAATATACTCCTCCGTACGCTTTTTCGACGGCCGCGTGAACATCATATCGGTCTTCCCGAATTCGATCAGCTCTCCTATGTAAAAAAACGCAGTGAAATCGCTGACTCGCGCCGCCTGCTGCATCGAATGGGTGACGATCACGATCGTATATCGCTCCCGAAGCTCTCGGATGAGCTCCTCGATTTTGGCCGTTGCGATCGGGTCCAATGCCGAGGCGGGCTCGTCCATGAGAATCACCTCCGGCCAGACCGCGAGGCACCGAGCGATGCACAAGCGCTGCTGCTGCCCGCCCGAGAGGCCGAGCGCCGAGCTCTGAAGCCGGTCTTTCACCTCATCCCAAAGGGCAGCCCCTCGCAGAGACTCCTCGACCCGCTCCGCGATGAGGTCTTTGTCCTTCTCACCTCCGATTCGAAGCCCAAACGCAACGTTGTCGAAGATCGACTTAGGGAAGGGGTTGGACTTTTGGAAGACCATGCCCACGCGTCGGCGGACTTCCACGGGGTCGACCCCGCGGCCATAGATGTCATCTCCATCGAGCAGGATTCGACCTTCCACACGGCAGCCGTCGATGGTGTCATTCATTCGGTTGAGCGCTCTCAGATACGTGCTCTTGCCGCAGCCCGACGGTCCGATGAGCGCGGTGACACTTCGATCGATGATGTCGAGGTCCACCGCCTTGATGGCCTGATTGGCCCCGTAGAAGACGTTGACGTCACGCGTCTCCATCTTCACGTTCGTCGACGCTTCGGCAAACGCTTCTCTCGATTTGCTCATGGTCGCAGCGCTGCACGCGAACGGGCCCTGATGATCACGGCCAGCAGATTGAGAGAGAACGTGAGTACGAGCAATACGAGCACGGTCCCAAAGAGGGTAGGTCTTGCGGCGTCGACGTTCGGAGACTGAGTGGCCAGTGCGTAGACGTGATACCCGAGGTGCATGAACATGTCGCGCAAATCAGTTGGCAAATAGGGGAGAAAGTTCGCCGCTCCACAAAAAATGATCGGGGCCACCTCGCCTGCTCCCCGGCTCACCGCGAGGATGATACCGGTTAGAATTCCTCCCTTGGCGTTCGGAAGGACGATTTTGTAGACGGTCTGAAAGCGCGTCGCTCCTAGGGCAAGCGCGGCATCGCGCAGCTCTCTCGGTACCGTTCGAAGAGCTTCTTCCGTGGTGACGATCACCACCGGCAGAGTGAGGACGGCCAAGGTCAGCGAGGCCCAGAGGATCGAAGGCTTGCCCCAAACCGGGCGCCCATCCCCGTAGAGAAGCGAGTCGAGGCCTCCGCCAACGAAAATGATGAAGAACCCCAAGCCGAAGAGGCCGAACACGATCGAAGGCACGCCCGCCAGATTGTTGACCGCGATCCGCACCAGTTTGGCCATTCTCGAGCGGGAAGATGCGTATTCACTCAAGAAGATCGCCGTAGCGATTCCCACCGGAACGCCGGCGATCGTCATCAGCAAAGTCAGGAACACCGTGCCGTAAATCGCCGGCCAGATACCGCCGCTGATCATGTCCGCCCCGGGGCTCTTGGTGAGAAACTCGACGGATATTACGGGGGCGCCGTACCACACAATTTGCCCGAGCAGCACCGCCAAAAGCAGCAAGATCACTGCGAGCGAGATCCCGGTGAGCCCGGCGAGCAGCCAATCTTTGCCGGTGTTTCTCATGACGATGCCGTCAGCTTTTTCTGGAGCCGCTGAATGATCAGATCGCCTAACAAGTTGAGGAGAAACGTAACCGCGAAGAGCATCACGCCAAGTAGGAAAAGAACGCGCCAATGGGGGTCGCCCTGAGCAACCTCTCCGAGCTCTGCGGCGATCGTCGCTGTCACCGTCCTCACACTGGAGGAGAAGTTGAAGAGCTCCATCACCGAGGCATTGCCAGAGGCCATCAACACGATCATCGTCTCGCCGATGGCGCGGCCGAACCCCAAGACGACGCCCGCCGCGATGCCCGGCAGTGCAGCAGGCAGCACGATACGAACGGCGACTTGATACCTCCGAGCGCCAAGCGCGAGAGCAGCGTCTCGCATGGTCTTAGGCACGCTTTGAATTGCGTCTTCCGAAATGGTGAAAATGACAGGTACGATCGTGAGCGCTAGGCCGATTGCAGCCACGATGGCATTCAACCTGAAATGGAACCCGAAGGTGGCTTGGGCCCATGATGCAATCACCATGAGGGCGAAGAACCCCAGCACGACGGAAGGGATGCCTGCCAGAAGCTCGATGAGCGGTTTCACCACCTCGCGCGCTGCCCTAGGTGCATAAAGTGCAACGAACATCGCGCAGCCGACACCGAGTGGGACGCTCATCAACATTGCCAACAAGGTCACCTTGAGGGTTCCCACGAAGAGCGGGATCACGTTGAACTTCGAGGGATCTCCCACTGGCTGCCAGATGAACACCGGCTCATCGTAGCCGTGCCACTGCTTCGCGAAGAACAGATCATGCAGATGAACTTCTTGAGCGAAATCCTGCTCCCAAAACATGGGAGCCGCCTCGCGCGCGATGAATATGAAGATCAGTGCAATGGCCGCGATCGCCGTCAGCGCGAGCACCGTGATCATGCGCTCGGCAATGCGGTGCCATAGGGGTGTGTGAAAAGAGCCTGCCAATCCGGATCGAGCCCGTCGCCGGCGTATGCTGATGAGTCGCCGTCGAGTTGCGGGAGCTTCCGCGGGCTCAGCCGCTTCGAAGGCCGGTTGGGTCACTTCGCTTCCGGCGCAGCTTCCTTTGGAAGCGGGTAATAGCCAACGCCCTCGACCACCTCTTGGCCTTTTGCAGAGAGAACGAAATCCAGATAGTCCCTGGCCAGCCCGGAGGGCTTCCCAGCGCTGTAAATGTTGAGGAAGCGAGATAGCGGGTACTTGCCGGTGGTAGCGTTTTGCATCGTGGGCTCGACCCCTTGGCCCTCCGCTGACGCGACGTTCACCGTGCGGACACCCTCTGCGTAGGCAATGCCGCCGTATCCGATGCCCCCTGGGTCCTTGGTGACCGCGTTGATCACTGCGGCGGTGCCCGGAAGAGTCTGCGCAGTCGGCGCGAAGTCCTCGTTGTCGAGTACGTGCTCTTTGAAGTACGCATACGTACCCGAGTTGTTTTCACGGCTATAGATGACGATGGGCCGGTCTTCGCCGCCCACGTCTTTCCAGTTCGTCGTCTGACCTCGAAAGATCTTCTTCAACTGCGGAATTGTGAGAGTCTCGATGTCATTACTGACCGGGACATAGACAGCCAACGCGTCGAGGGCCACGGGAAACCGTTCGGCCTTGACGCCACGACGGTCGAAGAGCTGTTTCTCTTCTCTCTCCTTCATCGGCCGACTGGCGTTCGCTAAGTCTGCGGTGCCGTTGATCAACGCGGCGATGCCTGTGCCTGAGCCACCTCCGGAGACCTGTAACACTTTGCCCGGGTTGGCCTTCATGAATGTTTGGGCCCACTTCTGAGCTAGGATCACCATGGTGTCGGAGCCCTTGATGGTCAGGGTCGAGTTTGCTTTCGCCTGCGCCGACTCGTCGGCGCCACCTTCCTCCGAGCGCTTGCGGGAAGAGCACGCCGAGACGGCGAGCGCCGCCACCAGAAAAAGAAAAAACCAACGATTGTGATGTGCTTGTCTCAATGTCACTGCTCCAAACGCCCCGACTCTGCGTCCCCCATGTGACAACCACGTGACAGACCGGCGACGACCCCGCGTCACCTCCAAGACTCCGTGGGGCGACACAGGACTGCCACAGAGTAATCACGAGCTAGACACGGGCGTGTCCCGAAGCCGTCACGGTTGCTCCGCAAGCTCTGACCGATGATGGAGGCAGATTGTTGCATCGTTGCAGGGGATGGCTCGCTATTCGATGCGCTGCGGGGTTGTTTGGGACCCTCCGGACCCGATCTCGAAGCCGCACGGGACGGCGAGAGCGCCATCCGGCTTCTGTCCAAGCAAGACGTCGCAGGTCTCATCGTCGAGGACCAATTGGCAGACATGAGGGCAACGGAGGTGCTCAAGCGCGTCCGTGAGCAGCCCGAGACACGCGGCAAACCGGTCATCCTGGTTTCCGGGAGCGACCACGAGATCGATCGGGTTCTCGCCTTCGAGTTGGGCGCGGACGACTTCGTGGCAAAGCCCTACAGTCCCAGAGAGCTCGCGCTCCGTCTTCGTGCTGTGTTGCGCCGCGCGCAAAGTCGGGCCGAGCCTCCGGTCGACCACCTCCATTTGGACCGCCTCAGCATCGATATCCCGGGGCATGAGGTTACGGTGGACGGGGACGTCGTCCCGCTCACCGCCCTCGAGTTCAAGCTGCTGGCGGATCTTGCTCGACACCGAGGATTCGTTCGCAGCCGGGAAAGGTTGCTGGAAACCGTCTGGCATCAGCCCGCCACGATCGAAACCCGAACCGTCGATACGCACGTCAAGCGGCTCCGCGAGAAGCTAGGTGACGTTGGACGCAACATCGAAACGGTTCGCGGTGTCGGTTACCGACTGAAGTGACCCATTCATGTTTAGTGATTTCGACAGGAAGAAGAAGGAGTCCCCCGAAGAAAGAAGACGCATTGGGCTCTCGCTCGCTGTGTCGTCGGTGGTCTATGTCGTTGCTGCAGCGGGAATTGCCGCAGCGGTCGCTACGGCGAAGGTCGTGGTGGATCGGCAGGAACGAGACGTCGAAATCCAGTTCGCTGCTGCTCCCACTCCGCCAAAGAAGGAGGAGCCGAAACCGAAGCCGAAGGTGATCGAAAAGAAGGAATCGAAGAAGGAAATCGAAACGGAACCCGGCCAAAAACGCGGTCTAAACGCTCCTACCGAAATCCCCGACGAAGAGCTTGCAGAAGCCACCGAAGGACGATTGGCAGACGTCCAGGAGATCAACATCGACGAGATGATTGGGGCTGGCGGCACGGATGGAAAGAAGAGGGGCCCGCGTCAGAGACGCGAGACCGTATCTCGGCCCAAGTACCTAAGCGGCTGTCAGGCGCCCGACGTTCCGGTTGAGGTGCGGAAGGCGGCCGAAACGATTCGTGTTCGCGTGCGTCTCTTGATCATGCCCAATGGTGTTCCGGTAAAGGCCGAGATGGAGGAGTCACACAAGCTCATCCCCGACGAATCGATCATCAAATGCGCCTTGGCGCAGCGCTTTGAACCTGCGCGCTTACCCGATGGTACGGCGGTCCCCTATCCGTACCGCAGACAATTTACGTTCAAGCCGTCCGCGATTTGAACGAGAGCGAAAGGAAAACCATGGAAATAAATCTCATGGAGATGTGGCTGAAGATGAACCCCATCGTGAAAACCGCGGTCGTGGTTCTCACTATACAGGGGCTCTGGGGTGTCACCGTCACCATCGATCGGCTGTTGATGCTCTTCATGTCGAAGCGAAGGTCGCAGAGGTTTGCGACCGAGGTATCCGAGCCGATGACCCGCGGCGATGCCATCGCTGCGATGCAAATCGCCGAGGATGCGAAGAAACGAAGTCACCTGGCCGGCTTCATCTACGAGGGAATCAAGACCTTCGAGGATAATCTCGCGCTTGGAATGGGCCGCGATCGGGCGGCCGAGTTCACCAAGCGAACCCTCGAGCGCACGGGCGAGAACCTGAGCATGAGTCTGAACAAGGGCCTGGCGGTGCTGGCGACGACTGGCTCGACGGCGCCGTTCGTCGGGCTGCTCGGCACGGTGTTTGGCATCCTCGGCGCCTTCAAGGTCATCGGTCAGGAAGGCGGAGGCGGTTTGAGCACCATCGGCCCACTCATCGGTGAGGCGCTTTACGTCACGGGGTACGGGCTCATGGTCGCGATTCCTTCGGTAATGCTCTTCAACTGGCTCAGCGGAAAGATTCAGAAGTATGAGGCGGGACTCGCCAACGCGGGCAGCGAGCTCGTCGACCAGTTGGAAGCCGGTGCCATTGGAGGCGGTGTAGTGGGAGACGTCCAGCCTCCGCACGTAGAGCACGCGCCGATGGCCGCTGAGTAGGCTGAACGCGCACGAGGCAAGAGCAACGCGATGGGTCTCTCACGCAAGAAGAAGGGCAAAGTCACACCGGAGATGAACGTCACCCCGTTGGTGGACGTCGTCTTGGTGCTGCTGATCATCTTCATGGTGATCTTGCCTGCCACGGTGAGTGACTTGAACGTCGAGCTCCCGAAGATCGAAAACCCGGACGAGCAGCGGGACAACGAGCCCGAGCCTTACGTGCTCTCGATGGATGCGGACGGACGGCTCTACTTGGACGACTACATGGTGCAAAAGAGCAAACTGGCCGATCATCTGCGGGCGGCTGCGGCCAACGATCCGACCAAGAAGCTCGTGCTCGTCGGAGACCAACGGCTGACCTACGGCAAGGTGCGCGACGTCATGGCGATCGTGCAAGACGTCGGGTTTCCGGGGGTCAATTTGCGAGCGACCAAGTCGGCGCTGCACGACGCGGCCGAATTTGCCAAGAGCGTGCACGGCCGAGACGGCTAGAGAGGTATCGAGGAGATGATCTCATGGCAATGAACGTCGGAGCGCCGGGAGGAGGGAAGAAGGGCAATGCGCGCCCCGAGATGAACGTCACGCCCTTGGTCGACGTCGTCCTGGTGTTGCTGATCATCTTCATGGTCATCATGCCGCTGATGCCTGCGCAGTTTTGGGTTCACGTGCCGGACAAACCCGACGAGGAAGAGGTGATGCCGCCCGATCCCGATCAGAAGCAACCGATCGTGATCAGCGTCAACCCAGACGGGGAGTTTCAAATCAACCGGGACGTCGTTCCCGACGCGGAGTTTTCCGAGAAGTTGAAACGGGTGTTGATCGCCCGGGGCGAGCGCAAGGTCTTCTTCGACGCAGCAGACAACGCGCCCTACGCACGCGCTGTGCGAGCACTCGACTTGGCACGAGTTGGAGGTGCCGCCCACATCGCGGTCCTCACCGAAGGTGTGTACGACAACTGAGCCATCCAGAGGCCCTCAACCCGTTTTCTAATCAAGGAGAGCAATGCTAGGCGTGCGTCGAGAAGGGTGGTGTGGGGCCCTTCTAATGGTGATGACTGTGCTCGCTCCCGGGGGAGTCGGCGCACAGACACCTGATGAGCCGCCCGTTGAAAAGACGCCTCCTGAAGAGCCTCCGGACGAAAAGCCGCCAGCGACACCCCCAGCGGAAAAGCGACCTGAGGACACCACGCCGGGGGAGCCCGCTCCTGCCGAGCGTGCCCCTGCCCCGCCTCCTCCTGCACAGAAGCCTCCCGCCGAAAAACCCGCTGAGCAGCGCCGTAAAGAACGCGAGGAGACAAGACAGCGCGAGGGCGAATCGCCTGCTCCGGAAGGCAGGGTCGTCGAGGACGAAAACGGCAAGGAGTGGATCACGCCCGACGTCGCAGCCGAACAAGAAGAAGAGGAAGAAGATTCAGTAGGCGACGTCGATCAGGTGATCATCGAGTACGGCGCGGACGCCGAAAAAGGGGACAAGGTCACCGACGCCAAGGGCAAGGAGCTCGAGGAGGTTACGCTGCCCGTGGTCTCCAAGGCAGTCGAGGTTCAGGACCCCAACAATCTCGAGCCCGGGGCGGACAAAGAGACTGGAGTACAAGGGCAAGTCGTGTCGCGGAGGCCTAAAAAAGTCCTGCCCGACGCCCCCGTGCTCGCCAAGGGTGACGACGGCAAGCTGAGAAGCACGCTCACCGATGATCGGGGCCGCTATCGGCTCTATCTTCCGCCTGGCAAGTACACGCTGCGCTCGTATTACGACTTGTACCACGGGGCGCGTTGGGACGACGTCCTGGTGAAGCGGGGCGCGTTCAAGCGCATCAACTTCATCCTCGACCCCATCACCGAGGAAGACGCGGGCGTCGAAGAAATCGAAATCGTCTACCTCGCGGACACCTCGAGCGAAGCCGCGCAGCTCAACATCCGCAAAGAAACGGTCGGGGTGCAGGACGCGATCAGCGCCGAGGAGATCAAGCGGGCCGGGGACAGCACGGCCAAGGGCGCCGTCAAGCGTGTCGTCGGTGTCACCATCGACGAGGACGACCGGCTCATCATCCGAGGGCTAGGCGGCCGGTACAACCAGATCCTGCTCAACGACATGCCGGTCCCGGGTGTCGATCCCGACGTGCCGAGCGTGCGCCTCGACATCTTTCCCGCCGACATCGTCAGCAACATCAACGTGGTGAAGGTACCGCGTCCGAACCTGATTGGCGCCTTTGCCGGCGGCCTCCTCATGATCGACACGACCCAGTATCCACGCGATCTGCAGATCAAAGCGGGTGCCTCCATTGGATTCAACTCGCTGAGCACCTTCAAACAGAGGCCGACCTATAACGGCGGCAACCGCGATTGGCTTGGTTTCGACGACGGTTCGAGGGCCTTGCCGAGCGCGGTTGGCTCCGATCGACTCGATGTCGGGACTGCTGGGTCGGGAAGCCGCTACATCACCCGCGATCAAGTGGCGCAGGTGGGCCATCAGTTCGAAAACGTGTGGAACCCGAAGTACAAGCTCGCAATTCCGCAATTGAGTCTGAAAGCCAGCGTGGGCAACTCGGGCCCGCTCAAAAAGGAGGATCGCCGGGCCGGATACCAGATCAGCTTCATTTACGATTACGAAGAGGCCATTCGAACCGGATACAACCGGCGCTATCGGTACAACGCCGATGGCGAAATCGAACGGACCTTGCAGGATTTCGATATCAAGGGTGGCAAGCAGGAGGTGCTTTGGGGCACCTTTGGCAGCGCGTATCTCGAGCTCAATCCCGACAACTTCCTGAATGTCACCTCGCTGTTTTCGAGATTTACCGAGGACGTGACGCTCACCCAGCTCGGTCAGAGGGAGGACACCGGCTACGAAGACCAGTATCTGCTCAGCAAGAACAGTTACAACTTCATCGGTCGCTCCATCCTGTTCAATCAGCTGACCGGCGACCACCGGAATCTCGGCAACACCAAGGCTCGATTCCAGTGGAACGCAAGCGGGGGCTTGGGCAAGCGAGACGAGCCGGATCGCCGCCAGGTCGAGCAGCTTCCCTACAGTCAGCTGGTCACCAATGCGGAGCGCTATTATTCCGACCTCGGCCAATACTACCTGGAGGGGCAGGACAGCGTACGCTTTCCCGTGTACAACGCCTTCGAGCAGACAGCGTACGGCGAGATCGGTTTCTACGGCGGCTACCAACACCGGGACTTCACGGCGCGGCGGTTTGTCCAGCAGCAGCTCGGCAATAACCAGCTCACCGGCGACCCGGAGGTGCTGTTCAACGAGCTCAATCTGGGCGACATCACCACCATCCGCGAGATTACGAAGGTCCAAGATAGTTACACCGCGAGCAACCGCTACCTCGCAGGATACGCCCAGCTCGAAACACCCATGGCGCCCCGGCTCAAGTTTTTGGGGATGATGCGGTTCGAGGCGTTCACCCAGCGTGTTCGGTCGCAAAGCCCCTTCGCCGAGGTTACCAACCCGAGCGAGATCAAGGAGACCGACCGCACCGATCTCAACCCGTTGCCCTCGGCCACCTTTCGGTTCGAGGTCAACAAAGAGATGTTCGTCACGCTCGGCTACGGCATGACTGCGATTCGACCCGCGATCCGCGAGCTCGCGCCTTTCACCTATGTCGATTACATCCGGGGATGGAATATCAGCGGCAATCCCGACCTCGAGAGCACCGTCGTGCAAAACGCCGAAGCTCGGTACGAATACTACTTCGGGGGAACCGATTTGTTTGCCGCGACTGCGTTCTTCAAATGGTTCGACAAGCCGATCGAGTTTGTCATCTTCAATCAGGTCAACAGCACCGCGGGGTTCCGAAACGCGGAAACCGCATGGCTGGTCGGCGGCGAGCTCGAGCTGCGCTTGAGCTTTGCTCGGTTTCACGAGAAGCTCGACCGGCTCTTTTTCGTCGGCAATGTCGCCGTGATGGGCTCGCAAACCACGCTGCCCGCAGGCCAAGGCATTTCCGGACGTTTGCAGCGGCGCCTCTACAACCAGTCGCCCTACGTCACCAATCTGTCACTTCGTTTTGACGATCCTGACGCGGGCGTGATGGTCGGCCTGGTCTACAACGCGTTTGGGCCGAGGATCGTCGAAGCAGGCTCCGCTGCCGGCGACTTCGTCATTCCCGACGTCTTCGAGCTTCCCCAACACATTCTCGATTTCGTCGCCAGCTGGAAGCCAACGCCGCATGTCAAAATCGGCCTCAAGTGGAAGAACATCGCCTTTGCCAAGAAGCGTTTCAAACAAGGCGGCGAGTTGGTGCTGCGCGAGAACTTCGGCACGACCGTGAGTATCGGCGCCGAGTACAACTATTGAGGCGCCGAGTTTCGATAGATCACAAGACAACGACGCGGCGCTTACAGGCCGCCAATGAAGAGGATATGGACATGAAGAATTATGCGGGAACAGCTCTTATAGGGGCCTTGGTCGCCCTTGGCGGCGGGTGCGGTAGTAGCGACGGTGGCGGCACTGGCGGCACTGGCGGCACTGGCGGAACTGGCTACGGCGGCGATCTCTGCGCGGACGCCGGCGGCAGCGGCGAGGTACGGATCTCCGCTGAAGAGATCAATCGCGACACGGTTCTAACTGCAGACTGTACCTACGTATTGACCCGTGATGTCTACGTGGTCGACGCCACGGTGACCATCGATCCCGGTGTGACCATTTACGGCGAGTTTAAATCGGCGCTCATCATCACCACGAGCGGCAAGATCGATGCGCAGGGCACAAAAGAAAACCCGATCGTGATGACCTCGTCCAAGGCCCCGGGAGAGCGGCTGACACAGGACTGGGGCGGTGTGGTTCTTCTTGGAAAAGCCAAGCTCAGCTGGGGCAACGCGCCATGCGACGGCGCCCTCGGCGAGTGCCAAGCGAACATCGAGGGTCTCGAGCCGACCGAGAATCGAGGTATCTTCGGTGGAAACGACGACACCCACAATTGCGGCACCATGAAGTACGTCCGCATCGAGTTTGCCGGCTACCGATTTGGTGCAGACAACGAGCTCAACGGCTTGAGCGTGGGCGGCTGCGGTTCACAGACCGAGCTCGACTACATCCAGATCCACCGCGGCTACGATGATGGCGTGGAGTTCTTCGGTGGTGTGGCCAACATCTCGCACCTCATCGTGACGGGAGCCGGCGACGACGGTCTAGACTGGGACCAAGGCTTCCGCGGCACCGCAACGAACGTCATCGTGCACCACTTCGCTGGCGCCTCCAGCGACCCGCGCGGCATCGAAGCGGACAACTTCAGCCAGAACAACAACGTCGAGCCACGCTCAAATCCCACGGTCAAGTACGTTACTCTCGTTCGCACGGCAGGTGAGGGTGCGGCCCAGCAGGGTATGGTGCTTCGCCGGGGTACCTGGGGCACCGTGGACGGCGCTGTGGTCGTGGGCTGGGACGAAGCCGGCGTGGACGTCCGCGATGGCGGCTGGTACCAAAGCGGCGGTTGGCCGACCGGTCTTCTCGTCGAGAACGGCTGCTTCTACAACAACAACCCGAGCTTCATCGAAGATGTGGATTGCATTGAAGACCCGGGGAATCCGGGCGGAACAACAGGCGCGGAAGACTGCAACGATTTCAATGAAGCTGGGGGCGACTACACTGACGTGGCCAACTACTTCCCGGAGAGCACCAACTTGCCCGCGCAAAACAACGTGGAAGAGGACCCGGGTCTCGGAGACGTCAGCGGGGCGCTCGATGGCAGCGGCACGCCCGACTACTCGGTCACCAATGCCAACTGCATGGGCGCCTTCGCCCCAGACGGTACCGACTGGACCGTCGGCTGGACCTCCTTCCCAGCAAACTAGCCTTTGGGGACACTCTCCACCCCCCTAAGCGTCTGGAATCACAGGCTTCTCAGCACAAAGATCGCAGCGTCTCTCCGTCACCGTTTGTTCACGATCCCGACACCCCACGAGATGCCGTCATCGAGTATGTTCAGCCTCCACGCGCCGCGCGCATCCGGGCAAGCCAGCGTTCAAGCCTCTTTCTCCGGCTCCCGGTGCTCGGCGCGTGTCGCCCCTCCCCAAGAACGCATTCGCTAGGAACGCACATCCACCACCCAGCCCCGGTTGCCCGCAAGCAGCCGGGGCACTTATTTGCTCCATCCCGCACCTGCGGAGCAGTTCTGCAAGTTTCCGAGGTTCGTGGTGAGCGGACCGTGGCTTCGCGCGCTTCGAGCTTCTGATTGAAGAGCGCGGCTGTCCTGGACGAGCTCGGGCTTTGGTTTGTACGCCCCAGGCCGTCTTCGTATGCTGGGGCGGTGCTTCGCTTGGCCGGTGCGTTGTTGGCGACATGCGTCCTCGCGAGCGGGGCACGAGCGCAGTCCCAAGCATCTGCGGAGCCCGAGCCCAAGCCACTCATTACCCCCCCGAAGCTCGTCCGTTTCGTCGAAGCGAAGTATCCCCAAACCAAAGGACCGGAGCCGGTCGAGGCCGTGGTCGAGCTCGACTTGGTTGTAGGCAAGGACGGCCTGGTCACCGAAGCCAGCGTGGCCCGCTCCGCTGGCGAGGCGTTCGACCAAGCCGCGCTCGCGGCAGCCCGGCAGTTCGTCTTCGATCCGGCGCGCAAGGACTGGGAGCCCATCGCAGCGCGTATTCGTTACCGCTACGTGTTCGAGCTGAAACCGTCCCCCGAAGAGATCACGACGGGATGGCTCGAGGGAACGGTGCTTCGTGCCGAAGACGATGGCCCCGCGGGCACTGTCGCCGTCGAGATCCTGAACGCACAGAACGAGCTGGTCCGAGACCTGGTTTCGGGTTCGGACGGCAAGTTCGTCGTGACAGACCTCGAGCCCGGCAAATATCAGGTCAATGTGCTGGGCGGTGAATACGGCGACCTCAAAGCCGAAGAAGAGGTTGAAGCCGGGAAAGTCACGCAGGTCATCTACCGGCTCGGAACGAAGAAGCGAGCGGCCTACCAGGGCTTTGGCGAAACGGCCGTGGTCGACGCTCCCCCGCGCGAAGTGGTCAAGCGCACCATCGACAAGGAAGAGCTCACGCGCATTCCCGGCACGCGCGGAGATGCGCTTCGGGCGGTCGAGCTCTTGCCGGGCGTAGCTCGACCGCCTTTCGGGCTCGGGTTGTTGATCGTTCGCGGCTCCGCGCCGCAAGACAGCGAGTCGTTCATCGACGGGGTTCCGGTGCCGCTGATCTATCACTTCGGTGGCCTGACCAGCGTCTACAACTCGTACATGCTCGAGCGGATCGATTTCTATCCCGGAAACTTTTCGGTTCGCTACGGTCGCCGGACCGGGGGCATTCTGGAGGTCACCACGCGAGATCCAGCCCGCGATCGTATCCACGGCGTGGCGGAGATCTCGGTCATCGACGCCTTCGTCACCGTGGAATCCCCGATCACCGACAAGATCAGCATCTCGGGCGGCCTCCGCCGAAGCTTCATCGATCTAATTTTGCCTGCGTTCCTTCCGTCTGACGTCGGCGTCCGCCAGGCGCCCGTCTACCTCGACTACCAATTCAAGTTGAATTTCCTGCCGTCCGAGCGGGATCGCGTGCGGATCTCCGCCTACGGATCGAACGATCGGCTCGACTTGCTCTTGGAGCAAAGCCAAGGCGACGACCCGGCGATTCGAGGGAACACCCAGGTTGCGACAAGCTTCTACAACAACCAAGTCGACTGGACCCGGCGCATTGGCGACAAAGTGGATCAACAGCTCGCGTTCAACGTCGGCCCCAGCAAGATCACCTTTGGACTGGGTGAGTCATTCAGGCTGGAGGGGACGTTCATTCAGACGTACGGACGGGGCGAATGGCGATATCAGATCACCGACCGCGTCCGCCTGATTGCAGGGCTCGACGTCTATACGGCACCCATCGATTTGACCTACGTGGGCCCTCAGCCCCGTGCCCAGGAAGGGGCGGGAAGCGGGCAGGGCTCTCTGGCCGGCGAAGACCAAGTCATCGCGGACGTCAACACCACGGTCTTTCGGCCCGGTGTCTATCTCGAATCGGACCTGCGTCTCGGCAAGTTCACCGAGCTCATCTTGGGCCTTCGCCTGGACTATTTCAGTGAAATCGCTGCGTACTCGATAGACCCTCGCGCGACCACCATCTTCACGGTGCGTCCGGACATGCGGGTCAAGCTCGGCGTCGGTATCTTCAGCCAGCCCCCCGACTTTCAGGAATCGGCCGCGGATATCGGCAATCCCGATCTGGCACCGATCCAAGCCGTGCACGTCGACGCGGGTTGGGAATACGATGCGTTTCCCGGTGCGCGCTTCGGTGTGGAGGGCTTTTACAAATACCTCTGGGACCGTCCGGTGGCGACGCCGAAAGGCGAGGCGCCCTTTTACGTCACACAGGGCGTCGGCCGGATCTACGGCGCTGAGTTCAGCGTGAACATACGCCCGGCCACGGGAAGGCGATACTTTGGCTACCTCTCCTACACGCTTTCGCGAAGCGAACGAAAGGACGGCCCGAACGAACCTTGGCGTCTCTTCGATTTCGACCAGACCCACATTCTCACGGCCGCATTCGTCTACGACTTTCCACGCAACTGGGAGATCGGAGCCACCTTCCGGCTCGTGAGTGGGAACCCCTACACACCCGTCGTCGGCTCGGTCTATGACGCGCTCAATGATGTCTATATTCCGATCGATGGCCGCGTGAACACTCTTCGAAACCCCTTGTTCAATCAGCTCGACATTCGCGTGCAGAAGAAGTGGATCTTCAAGGGATGGAGGCTCGCGTTGTTCCTGGACATCCGCAACGTCTACAATCGGCAAAACCAAGAGGGCATCGTCTACAACTACGATTTCACTCAGCAAACTCCGCTGCTTGGCCTGCCCATCATCCCCGCGTTGGGAATTCGGGGGGAGCTGTGACCAAAGCTGCATCGCTGGCTCTTTTCTGCCTAATCCTCGCATGCAGCGACAGCTTGCCCCCAGCGTCCGCGGTCACCGACCTCCGCGCGGTGGCCGCGCGTGTCGACCTGCCGTCCGTACCGGGACGCGCCAACCCGAGCCCCAACGAGGACACGGAAGTCTCGATCCTCGTCATCGATCGTGGGGCTCCGCCTTCGGAGGATCCAGCAGTCCCTGCGCTGACGCCGCCGCTCCTGCAATGGGAATTCGTTCCTTGCATCCCGGCGCCGACGCGCTTCGGAACACCGGTTTGCCAGACCCCGATCCAGCCATGCGAAGGTTGCGCCGGGGCACCGCCGGTCGATCCGCGGGCCACCCCCGTCTTGCGGTTTCAGGTTCCTTCGGCCGATGCGCTCGAGGCGGCTCAAGCCTCGTCCGTCATCGTACAAGGTGCGATCTGCGCCGACGGGCCGCCCGCTCCCCTCGATGCGATCTTGCGCTTCGTTCTCGGCGAAACCGACGTCCTCGACCCGTGCGAAGATCCTGAGCTCGAGGGCCGGTTCATCACCGTGGAGATTCCCATCGAGGACGACCCGGAAGATCCGAACCTCAACCCCCAAATCGCGAGCGTGACTCTCAACGGCTTCCCTTGGCCGCCTCCGTACGATCAGCGCGTGCCGCGCGCCGCTCCTCGCACGGGATGCGCATCGGACCTCGCCGACCTCACCGACGAAGAGCGCATGGCCCATCCGACGGCGGGCAGCGCCTCTTCCACCGTCAATCTCTTCGTCACGGCCGACAGCCTGCAGCCTTACACGCTGAACGACGAGCAGCTGGTCGAAGAAATCCAAGTCAGTTGGCTTGCCGATGGCGGCGGCTTCGACCGCAGCTTCTCGTTCATCACCGACCCGGCGCGGTCCGCACTCATCTCTTGGCTGCCGCCGGGAGACGTGCCGAAGGATGGGCTTTTGGCCCGTTTCACCTTCGTCATTCGCGACGGACGGGGCGGTACCGATTACATCGAGAGAGGGCTTTGCATCCTGCCGCCATCGCCGACGCGGTTACCGCCCTAAGTGTCGGTTTTTGCCAAACTTTCCGTGCTCGTTGACACCGGCGGAGCGCACACCTAGTGTGATCGATCGCGATGGTCGAGCGAATCGGAACGTGCCGCGTTCTGGGTGAAATCGGCAGCGGGGGGATGGCAGTCGTCTACGAGGCGATCCAGGAGCCGCTCAACCGGCGGGTCGCGATCAAGGCTCTCAAGCCGTCGATCGCAATCGACAGCCAGTTCGCGGAGCGCTTCGAGCGCGAGGCGCACTTCATGGCCTCGCTACAGCACGAGAACATTCTGCACGTCATCGATTTCATCAAGGACGGCCGCTCGATGTTCATCATCATGGAGTACGTCGACGGCATCGATCTCTACGACATTCTCGAGCGCTCCCCGCGACTCCCTCCCGATGTCGCGGCGATCATCACACTACAGCTGGCCCGTGGTCTCGACTACGCGCACTTCCGCGGGATCATCCATCGCGACATCAAGCCGGCCAACGTCATGGTGTCGATGCAAGGCGACGTGAAGCTGATGGACTTCGGGATCGCGCGGCATGAGCGCTTCGGCGATCTGACCGAAACGGGGACGGGTCTCGGAACGCCGAGCTACATGAGCCCCGAGCAGATTCTCGGGGACAAGCTCGACTTTCGCAGCGACATCTTCTCGGTTGGCATCGTCCTCTATCAAATGCTCACGGGCCGCAAGCCGTTCGTCGAGGACGATACGCGGACCGTCATGCAGAAGATCCGTCTCGACCGGTACGAGCCACCAAAGAAGCTCGGTGTCGATGTGCCCCGAAAGCTGGAGCGGATCATGGGGCGCTGTCTTCAGAAGATGCCTGCCAACCGATATCCCACGACGCAGGCCTTGATCGACGACCTGACGGAATTCTTGGCGCCACGCGTGCCGATGAACCACAACGCCCGGCTGGTGATGTTCCTGAACGAAATCGGCGTGATGAGTGGCGACCAGACGGACGAGGTCTTGTCGGCCGTCGCACCTCGCGTGCTTCGAAGTGGGCGCCGCAACAACGGCTTTCTGTGGAGCGTAGCCAAGTGGCAAAGCGCCGCGCTTGCGCTCATTTTGCTCACCGGGCTCACCGTGCAGGCGGCGACCGGGCGCTGGTCGGGACCTGCGGCAGGCGAGCCGCCGATGGCGCTGAACCCCGTGGAGGCCGGCCGGCTGACGGTCAGCGCGGAGCCTTGGGCCCACGTCCACGTGGATGGTGTGCACGTATTGACCACGCCGGCGGCGCGCGCGATTCCCTTGACGCCCGGGCGCCACTACTTGAAGTACACCAATCCTTACTTCGCACCTGTCGAGCACGAGGTGGTCATCGAAGCGGGGCAAACACTCCATGATCACGCAGCGCTCACTGAGCCACTGGCGGTAGATTCCAAGGCGCAGGGCTCCCCGTGATGCTCAGGTTCGTTCCATCCTCGGTCGCGCTCATGCTCCTGATGCTGGCGTCGCGTGCTCAATCGCAGGCCGCCGTGTACACCCACGCGGTACAGGAGGGCGACACTCTCGCCTCGATTGCACAGCGCTTCTACGGGGATCCGACTCGCGAAGCGGTGCTGCGTGAAGCAAATCACCTGAGGGCATCCGGTCAAGGAGGACTCGTCCCAGGCAGCTGGCTCTTCATCCCGACGGTGACCTACTATCGGGTGGACAAAGACGAGACGTGGAGATCGATTGCCATGCGCTTCTACGGCAACGAGGCGCGAGCCCCAGCGTTGATCGAGGCCAATCAGGGCAGCCGCCGCGTCGATCCCGACGAGGGTGCAGAGATTCTGGTGCCCTACCCTCTGCGCCACGTCGTGGCGCCGGGAGACACGCTCGCCAAGATCGTGAAGCTCTACATGCCGGACAGTCCCGTGTCGTTGAAACGGTTGCGGCAGTTCAATCCGGGGGCAGCGATCGAGCGAGGACGCGTCGTGCTGGTGCCATTGTTCGATCTCAAGCTCTCGGGCGAGGGACGCGCCGAGGCGTCCGAGGCGTTCTCGCAGGCTTCCGGCGGCGGGGCGTCCAAAACGGCGCAGAGCGAGGTGGAGAGCGCATTGCCAGAGCTGATTCAGTACGGTCAAAAGGCTGCGTTCGCCGAAGCCGTGGCCCTCGGAAATCGCCTGCTGGGGCTCGGCAGCCTGACCTCAACCCAAGTCGTGACCATTCAAAAGGAGCTCGCGGTCGCGTACGTGGCGCTCGAACGAGCCGATCTCGCGGAGGCATCGTTTCGGGCTGCGCTGGCGCTTCAGCCGAACCTCGAGCTCGACTCGGTGCGCACTTCGCCGCGCGTACTCGAGGCGTTCAATCGAGCAAAGCAGCCGCCGCATCCATGATCCGGCTCAGCGCTTCTTTTTGATCTTCTTCGGCTTGTACTTGGCGGGGCGCGTATCCTCCGCGACGGAAGGGGTTGCAGGTCCGGTCGCAGGCGCCAGCGCCCAGGGTGGTAGCTCGATGTCGCCGTTTTCCTCGGATCGCTTCTTCAGATGGACGTACCCGAAGACACACAGAGGGATGACGGCAAGCGAGATCAGTTGTGAGGTCGAAAAACCGAAAGCGAAGCCGCGCTCCGGGTCGTCGCGCAAGTACTCAATGAAAAAGCGCCACAAAGCATAGAGCCCTCCCATGGTGAGGAATACCTGGCCACGGAACTTGCGATGCGTGAGTAGCCATACCGCGAAGACGAAGAGCACGAGGCCGGCGGCGGACTCATACAGTTGCGTAGGGTGCACTGCGAGTGAGCTTGCGCGGTCGATCATCAGGTCGGGGTATTCCTGAAGATGATGCTGAAAGGCCGGCGATCCATTGATGGTTTGGCTGCATGCGAAAGTGGGATAGGCCTCGACATTCCACTTGGGGAAAGTGCCGAGGGTCTTCAACCAACCGGGTGCCCCGTCGTCGAGTGGGCGGCCGTAGTCGCAGCCGTAGAGATAACAGCCAATTCTGGTGAGTAGCAGACCCGAAGCCAACGTCGGCGCGATGATGTCTGCAAATGGCATGAGCGGGATCTTCTTGATGCGCCAGAACGCCCATGCGGTGATGAATCCGCCGAGGAAACCGCCATAGGCCACCAAGCCTCCTTCGCGAAGGTCGAACCAAGAGGCGAAGCTGTCGTACGAGTCGAGGTTCGTGAAAACATACAACAGGCGCGCGCCTGCGATGGATCCGACCGCAGTCCAGGTGAACGCGCTCGCGAGAAGCTCCCGGTCGTAGCCTTCAATTCGCTTGCCCATGTACATGAGGAAGTACCAAGCAAACAGAAGACTGCTTCCCAACATCACGCCGTAGGAGTAAATCGGGATCGCTCCCCAAGGAGTGGGGATGCTAAACAGGATGGGATGCATCGGGCGGAAATCTCGCTGGGTTCGTCGCAGGGGTCAAGTGGGTTTGTTTTTTCGTAGATGACCGGACTGCACATTCGAAAGGCTGAAGGAGCGATCAGCTTCGAGGTGCGCGTTGCGCCGCGGGCGAGCCGAGACCGTATCATCGGCGTTCGAGATGGTGCCCTGAAGGTCTCGCTGACGGCGGCACCGGTCGATGGCGCAGCCAACGGCGCACTCAGAAAGCTGCTGGCAAAGAAGCTCGGGGTCGCGAAATCCGACGTCGAGATCATCCGCGGCGAGCGTGCACGTACCAAGCTGATCCGTGTGCACGGCATCGATGAGAACGATGTGTCGTTCGGCGAGAGCTAGTTCACGATCACGCGGCGCAAGAGCCAGCGATCGTCTTCGCGGCGCAAATCGAACACGGTGTTGGCGAGGCCGGAGTCGGTTCGAAGGCGGAGCGCGATGCGAGCCCGTTCACCATCGACCGAAATGCTTTCCTGAATGAGGTCGAGCCTCGAGCCTTCGAGCGTCGCGAGCGCTTTGCGTGCATCGGGCTTGAGCTTCGATGCGTTGCGATCCGTGTATCGTTGGCTTCGTCCGTCGTGCACGAGCTCGATCGGCAGTTTCGACGGATCGGCGTAGCTCAACGCGCTGTCGATACGAGACCCGGAAACCCGGCCAGTCACCGAGTCGATGAAGTCATCCATCCGCTCTTGGTCGGTGACCACGGCGGCATCCACGACCGCCGCGGCCCCGACCACGATGCAGACGAGCACAAGGAAATAAATGGATAGACGACGCATGACTCAAAGAATGTCTTTGCACGTCCCATGCCAGCCGTTTTCCTGCGTAATTCCAAGACCACCCCCCAACGCCGATTGCCATTCTGACAAGTTCCCATCCCTCACGGCTGACAAAGGGACACTCTCCGGGTTCCAAACCACGCGAAACCACACACTTTCTCCCACAAAGATCGCAGCGATCCATTTCCCCCGTGACGCGGGGTGCGCCGAAAACTCCAATGATTGGGCGCTGCGATCTTTCTCGCAGATCGCATCCGATCTCGGGTATTTAGGACCCCGGAGAGTGTCCCAGTCGATGACAACGGTGCGATTGTTCACGCCGACGGGGTGGGTGATCGGCACGATGCACGTTCCGGAAGGGATGGGGTTGCTGCCTTTCCTCAACAGCGGCGAGTGCTTCTTTCGGATGACCAACGTGAGCCTTCCCGAGCAGCCGCGAACGATTCCGTTTCTCGCCCTGCAGCGTAAGGCGGCGCTGCTCGTGGTCCCCGCAGAAGACGCCGTGCTCGGGCTCGTCGAGGGCGACGACCGCGAGCGTCACGAGGTAGCCTGCCTCTTCGACGGAGGCTTGGTCATGGGCGCCCTGCGCCTGGCCAAGGGTGTACGTGTGTCGGACGAGCTCATGCATTCGCAGGAGTTCTTCGCAGTCGAGGATTGCACTTTGGGCATCGACGCAGCACCGGAGCCCACGATGGAAGCCGAGGAGCTCGTGTTCGTGCATGGCGCCGAGATGTTTGGTGTCGCGGAGCTCGAATCTGAGTGATCGACCGTCAGTCGAGCGGTCGACTGCATGCCGTGGAAATCCGCTCAATCCCTGAGCGCTGCGCGCATCACCTCGAGCGGAGGCTCGAATCCAGTCCACATCTCGAACGCGATCGCCCCTTGATGCAGCAGCATGCCGAGTCCGTTTACGGCGAGGAGGCCCCTATCCGCGGCCCGTTCGAGCACCGCAGTCTTCAAGGGTTGGTACACCATGTCGAGCACGGCAGCGTCCGCCGGCAGCGCATCGATCGGCAACGACGCCGCAAACTCGCGAGCCCCTGGGCTGGACTCGAGGGTGGCGCTCGTGGCTTGCACCAGCACCGTAGCGCCTTCGAAATGCTCCGCGGCATCGCCGAGTGGCGCAAACGCGAGATCGCACTCGACATGCGCGCGCAACGAGCTCACCAGTGCTCGACCTTGCTCACGCCGGCGGCACAGCACTGTCACCCGGCTCGCCCCCGCGTCCGAAAGGCCCACGACTGCGGCACGCGCTGCGCCGCCAGCGCCTAGAACGACGATCCGAGCCTCGTTCACCTCGACGCCAGCCTCTTCGAGCGCGCGAACCAGCCCGGGCGCATCCGTGTTGTGTCCGACGTAATCCTCTCCGGCGCGAATGACCGTATTGACCGCGCCGATCGCACGCGCCGATGATGCGACGTCATCGAGCAGCGCCATGATCGTCTGTTTGTGGGGAACGGTGAGATTGTATCCGTCGATCCCCTCGGCATGCTTGTTGCGCACCGCGCGGGTCAGGTGATCCGGCGCCACCTCGAATCGCTCGTAACGGAGGTCGATCCCGAGCGCGCGCGCCGCGGCTTCGTGCATTCGTGGCGACCTCGAATGCGCCACGGGCCACCCAAAAATTCCAAGCCGGATCGGATCAATCATGATTCTTCGACCTTCGCACCGAATTCCCCATCGGAGACTCGGACGCGCAAACGGTCACCCGTCTTCACCTCCCACCGGCTTCGGACTGCTCTCCCGGTCGCTTCATGCAGGGCAATGGCGTACCCGCGCTCGAGCACGCGCAGTGGCGATAGCGCGTCGAGGTGCGTACAAAGCTCGGCGAACCCGGCGCGCGCATCACGAACGAAGGGCCTGCCGTGACCGCGCAGGCTGACGCTCAGCGCAAGCAGCCGCTCACGGTGGCGGCGAACGGGGAGTCGACCAGCATCCCGGAGCTTGGCGCTCAAGACCGCGAGCGCGCGGTGGTCGCGCCGGAGCACGGTACGTGGATCGAGACGCAGCAATCGATGGTGAAGCGCGCCAAGGCTCTCGATGCGCGCGCGGAGCGAAGCGCGTTGGGCGTGCTCGAGCCGTTCCTCGAGGGCGAGCAACCCGCGGCGAACCGGCGTCACTACGCGCCTTGCGCCATAGAGCGGACGAAGCAACCGCTCGAGCCGCAATCGCATCCCGCCCAGCCGATTGTCGAAGGCTTGACTCAGTCGCCTTTCCAGCGATCGCGCGTCCCGAAGCAGCGCTTGACGCTCGGGAACGACCAACTCGGCGGCGTTCGAGGGCGTGGCCGCACGTGCATCGGCCACCAAATCGGTGACCGTGATGTCGATCTCGTGACCGACCCCGCTCACGATGGGGACGCGGCAAGCCGCCACGGCCCGCGCTACGCTTTCGTCGTTGAACGCCCACAGGTCCTCCGAAGAGCCGCCGCCACGCGCGATGATCACCACGTCCAAGTCGTCCACTCGCTGGATCAGCTGGAGCGCCGCCACGATGCTGCGAGGGGCGTCCTCGCCTTGAACGCGGCAATCGGCCACCAAGAGGCGGACGGGGCAACGTTGCGCCGTCACTCGCATGATGTCGTGGAGGGCGGCGCCGGTGCGGCTCGAGACGACTCCGACCACGCGTGGAAGCCTTGGAAGGGGCCGTTTGCGCGCCGGATCGAGCAGGCCCTCGGCCTCGAGCTTGGCGCGAAGCTTTCGAAACTGCTCGGCAAGATCGCCCTGCCCGGCCGCCCGTGCCGAACGTGCAATGAGTTGAAATTGACCCCGTGCGGTGTACAGCGACAGCTTGCCTCGGAAGCGGACCCTCGCCCCATCTTGCAGCGCGGTCTTCGTTCGGCGAACGTCAGACTGGAACATCACGCCACGCAGCTGGGCGGGATCCTCCTCGTCGTTCAAAGTGAAGTAGACATGGCCTTTGGCCCGTCGGACGTCGGAGAGCTCCCCTTCGATCAGCACGCTTGGCCAGTTGCCTTCCAGCATGAAACGGACCGCACGGTTGACTTCGCTGACGCGAAAGACAGGCTCTGCCTCGTCGTGGTCTTCATCCTCGAGACGCTCGAAAAGCGGCATCTCCGACATGGTCTGACCGTAGCCGTATTTATGGCCATGAAAAAGGGGACGCTTCCGTTTTGGCCGAGGAGCTCACCTTGCGAGCCGTGATCGTCGGCGCAGGGTCGAATCTCGGCGCACGCGAAGCATCGATTCGGGCCGCGCGTGACCTTTTGAACGCGCGCGAGGGGATTTCCGTACGCGCCGTATCGCCCCTGTACGAGACGGAACCCATTGGGCCGCCTCAACCTCGTTATCTCAATGCCGCGTATCGATTGGAAACCGCGCTGCCTCCGCCCGAGCTCTTGCGCCTCCTATTGCGAATCGAGCGGAGACTCGGTCGGCATCGCATCGCCAGTCAGCGATGGGGACCGCGCAGCCTCGATCTCGATCTACTATGGGACGAGCAAGGTGCCCACGATTCCCGCGAGCTCCGCATTCCGCACCCTGCGCTGGAAACACGTGGCTTCGCGCTACGACCCCTCTTGGACGTGGCACCGGAGCTCGAGGAGGTGTACGGGACCGCGCTTCGAAGGCTGGAGAGTCAACCAACTGCATGGATGCGCCGGTCCATCGTCCGTACCCGGGCAGCGGCACGCGGCTTCGAGGTCGAGGTCGAGTCCGACTCGATCGTCGATGCATGCGCGCTCAGCGTGCGCATGCCAGCCCCCCTGGGGCGGCCCTGCTCGACGCGCCACGCGATCGTCGATCCGACGCCCGAGGCGTTTGCTCAGTCGGTGCGCAGGACGCTCGAGTCGGGATTTGCCATTCATTTCGTGAGCGTCAGTGACTGCTCGAAAGCCCGGTGGGTTACGCAGTTTCACGGGGTGAGCCTGGGCGCGCATCTCGATGCCGATGTGCGACTTTGGACTACGTCAGGCGCCAACCGTGAGGCTTGCGCACGGTTTTTGGTCTCATGACCGGCTCTGCGAGGTCGTTTTCTCGTCGAAACGTTTGTTGCTTCACGAATGGCTAGTTACGCTGAGATGCGGGGGGTTCATACAACTCAATGGCAGACGCACGCAAAGACAAGCGCACGCTGCTTTCGGTGAAGATCCGGTACAAGAGCGCCACGCTCGAGGATTTCATCGAACGCTACAGCAACGATATCTCGCGGGGAGGCGTATTCATCAAGGCCAAGAACCCGTTGGCCGTTGGGACCCTCCTCAAGTTCGAGTTCTTGCTCCAGGACCAGTCGACGTTGATCCATGGCGTGGGCCGCGTCGTCTGGAGACGTGACGAGCAGGAGGCCGACGAGAACAACCCAGCCGGCATGGGAATCAAGTTCATCAAGATGGACCCTGACTCCCGCTCCGTCGTCCAGCGCATCGTGGAGGATCGCGTTTTGCCAGGCGTATTCGATCAAGGAAAGGAAGGCATTCGCGGCTCCAGCGCAGCGCCTTCCGATCCCAGCGAGCTCGGCGGCGCCGACCAGACCAAGGTGCGTCACGTCAGCGAATTCCTCGCCTCCGCGCTCGAGCAGGGCGGTGCCGGACCGGCCGCGACGCATGCCGCCCGAGCCGGGGCCGAGCAAGCCCGTCAGCGCAGCAGCGATCTCACCGAGCGCAGAGCTGCCGCTCGGGGGGCATTCAGCGCGTTTCGCGAGGCCGCGGCGGAGCGAGGACACCCTTCCTCCGAGGCGCCTTCACGAGGCGCGATGTCCGCGTTCGGTGGTTCGACGGCGACCGCTGGCGCCGGCCGGCGGAGCTCTGCGGCGCCAGCACTGAACGAGCTCGATGCCGAAGACGACTTCTTGGAGGAGGAGACCACCAAGATCAAAGAGCTACCGGTCTCGGACTACCCCGACGCCGCCGCCACGGTCGTGACCAAGGACATCTCCCCCTTCGTCCGGGAGAGGCGGCCAACCCCCGTCGTCCCCACGCTCTCGCGCTCGAGCTCGCCCCTCGAAGATGCGGTGCCCGATCTGTTCAGCCCTTCGGATAGGGATTCGTTCGGACCGGCGCCCGGAGAGTTCATCGATCCCCGCCTTCTCGACCCCGGGGTTGCGACGGTTCCACCGCGTGCTGCGACCGCGCCCGATCCAACCTCCAGCGCGGACCAGGTCTTCCAGGTTCCGAAAGCCGCTCCGGCGGTAGCCGATCCGGTGAAAGCAGCCAAGAGGAGAAGGACGCGCGGTTGGCTCGTCGTCCTTCTGCTGGTCTTGTTGTCGATGACGGCCGCCGTGGCTGCGCTGCGACTCGGCCTACTGGATGGAGTCCTCGCGCAACTGATCCCAGGGTTCGGAGCATCTGCTGCGATCGACGGATCCCCCGCTCTTGGAGGCATACCCGCAGAGCCAGTCCGCCCGAGCGCGGATTCCGCGGCGCAACCCCGCGAAACGGGAACGCCAAGCGAGGCGATAGGACAACCCGTCCCCGGCGAGCAGGATGAAGCGCCAAAGCAGGCCACGACAGCAGCAAAGGCCGCGTCCGATGCCGCACCGCAGGCCCGCATGGCAAAGCTCCGGGTGCTTTCCGTTCCAAGTGGCGCGTTCGTCAGCGTCGACGGCAAAGCCGCGGGCCGTACGCCGCTCGATCTCGAGTACGAGGTGGGCCGCGAAGTCTCGATCTTCTCGAAGGCGCGCGGCTTCCTCGCACGCCGACAAAAGGTCGTGATGCAGTCCGGCCAAGAACCCTTGAAGCTGGTCTTGCCCGCGCTGCCCTACGTGGTGGACGTCGTGACCGATCCACCAGGCGCCAGGGTCACCGCCGTGGGTGGCGGCGAAGGCGTCACGCCGGTAGCGCTCGAGATCAACTCGATGTCGAGGTCCCGCAAGGTCGTGATTTCCAAAGAAGGCTACAAGACGGTCACCAAGTCGCTGACCCGGAGAAGCTTCGTCGAGGAGCCGCGGCGCATGACCGCCAAGATCTCCGTGACGCTCGAGCCGGAGGGAGCCCCGCGGGCTGCCACGGCACCCGAGGCCAGTGAGGCCGGGGAGCCGGCAAACGGCCCGTCCTCGGAAGAGACCCGTTCGAGCGTCGACCAAGCGGGGGCCGCAGCGCCGCCCGCTCCCACCCCGGAGGCCTCCGGGCAGCCGGCGTCTAACGAAAGGCCTTCCGTCGTCGACGAGCCCTAGGCTTCGGATACATCAAGCGGACGCACACGAGGCCGACGAGGAAGCCGCCGATGTGGGCGAACCACGCCACCCCGCCTGCACCCTCCGCGATCATGCCGAGCGCAAGGTATCCCTGCACCAGCTGCAGCACGAACCACAACACGATGAAGATCGCCGCCGGGACCTCGATGAACTGGATGAAGATGAAGATGGGGATCAGGGTGACCACCCTGGCGTGCGGAAAGAGCGTCACGTAGGCCGCCAAGACTCCCGAGATCGCGCCCGAGGCGCCGATCATGGGCACCGTGCTGTCCGGGTCGACGAGGATCTGCCCGACGACCGCGCCGAGTCCGCAGAGCAAGTAAAAAACGAGGAATCGGCCACGCCCGAGCACGTCCTCGATGTTGTCTCCAAAGACGTGCAAGAACAGCATGTTGAGCCCGACATGCAGTACGCCTCCGTGCAAGAACATGCTGGTGAAGGGCGTCACCCAGCTGCCGAGGGCGCCGCCTTCCATGCGCGGGGCGCTCCAATTTCCATGGAGGATCACGTCTGGGATGACGCCGAAACGCATCACGACGTCTTCAGCCTGGCCCTTGCCGAGGCTCAGCGTTCCAAGGAACAGGAGCACGTTGGCGGCGATGAGAGCCCACGTCACGATAGGCGTGCGGCGGGTCTCGTTGATGTCGCGGATGGGGATCACGATCGGTCCGTGTATAGCGCGCGCCCGGGGCAGCGGCAGCGGGTCATGCTAGAGGACACCCATGGACGCCGGCCATTTGCTGGGACCGAAGGGACCCTTGTCCCGGGGCGTGCCGGGGTACGAGCACCGACCCGGCCAGATCCGCATGGCTCGCGCGGTTCAAGATGCCTTGGCGCACGACGGCGTCGTGCTGATCGAAGCCGGGACCGGCACCGGCAAGACGTGGGCCTATCTCGTGCCTGCCGCGCTGAGCGGGCGGCGGGTCCTGGTCTCGACCGGCACGCGGGCTCTGCAAGACCAGATCATGGAAAAGGACCTGCCCGCGCTCAAGCGGCATCTGGGCCTCGATATCGACGCCGCATGCGTCAAAGGCCTCAGCAACTACGTGTGCAGGCGACGTTTCAACGAGCTCATGCAGAGCGCGGACGCAACGCAGGAACGCTTTGCACGGTCCCTCCCGGTGCTCCGAACCTGGGTCGAGACGACCAGGTCGGGTGACCGGGCCGAGCTCGGCGTCGTTGCAGAGGAAGATCCGATCTGGTCGCGTGTGGTGAGCGGCTCGGATACGCGGATTGGCGCGCGCTGCGACTACTACGACCAGTGCTTCGTGACCCGGGTTCGACGCCGGGCGGAAGAGGCGCAGCTCGTCGTGGCCAATCACCACCTCTTCTTCGCCGACCTCGCTCTCCGAGACACGGGCTTTGCCTCCGTGCTGCCCGACTACGACGCAGTGATCTTCGACGAAGCGCATCAGATCGAGGATACGGCCACGCTCTTCTTCGGTTCGCGCCTATCGGTGGGGATGGTGGAACGGTTGGTGCGTGACGCCCGTCTGGCAATACGGTCCGAGCCGGCAAAGGAGGGGCACGAAGCGCGCCTCCTCGATGCGGTGCTCCACCGGGCGTCGAGCTTCTTTGGCGCACTGCCCCCCAATCCGAACGGCGGGCGCGGCCCTCTGCCACCCGAAGCCATCCCCGAAGAGGAGCTCTTCGCACTCGACAACGTGCTGGCCGAGCTCGCTGCGGCCTGTCGAAACCGGCGGCCCCCTCGCGAAAGCATGCTTCAGATCGCGAAGCGCGCAGACCAACTTCGCGATGCGCTCGGCTCTCTGCAATCGCCCGGGCAGGTGAGCTGGTCGCAGGGCGCGGGGAGAAGCGTATCGGTGGGCTCGAGCCCCATCGACGTCGGACCGCTGCTTCGTGAGCGGTTGCACGAGCGGATTCCGTGCATCGTTTTCACGAGCGCCACGCTCACGACCGGCGGCGACTTCGCATTCGTGAAACGCCGCCTCGGCATCGAGACTGAAGTCAGCGAGGAGGTCGTCGAATCGCCCTTTCGTTACGAGGAGCAAGCGGCCTTATACGTGCCCGACGATCTGCCCGACCCCCGCGCTTCCGACTTTCCCGACGCTGCCGCGAGCGAGATCCTGGAGCTGATCCGCATGTCCGAGGGCGGTGCCTTCGTGCTGTGCACCTCGCTTCGAATGATGCGAATGCTTGCAAAACGTGTCGGAAACGAGCTCGAGTACGAATGGTTCGTGCAGGGAGATGCGCCGAAGCAAACCTTGCTCGATCGATTCCGAGATCACGGAAACGCCGTGCTTTTTGCCACCGCGAGCTTTTGGGAAGGCGTGGACGTTCCCGGTGCGGCCCTGCGCTTGGTCATCATCGACAAGCTACCGTTCGAGGTGCCCAGCGATCCGGTCGTGGCCGCCAGATGCGGACGAATCGACGAGGCCGGAGAATCCTCGTTCATGCGCTACCTCGTTCCGGCCGCAGCGCTCTCGCTCAAGCAAGGATTCGGGCGCCTGATTCGTACCACGCGGGACCGCGGCGTCGTCGCCATTCTCGATGCGCGAATTCGACGGAAAGGCTATGGAAAAGTCTTTCTTCGGAGCCTTCCGCGCGCCCGTGAATGCCATAGCCTGGACGAGGTTCGGGAGTTCTTGATCTCTTCGACCGCAACGCCCAACATGACGTCTCGATCCGCCTAAGGAGGACCCGTGACCGAAGCCGCCGTTGAAATGCAGGGCTCCGCAGCCATTCCGGAAGCTCAACACCGCATCGAGCCCACCTCGCAGGCCATGCTCGACGAGGCGCTTGCCATCCTCGAAGATCACAAGCAAGAGTGGGCTGCCCTCGACATCGATGAGCGAGTCGAGTTGCTCGAGCAGCTTCGCGAAGGCGTCGCCGAGGTCGCCGAGGGCTGGGTGCGGGCGGCGGTCGAAGCCAAGGGGCTGACCTTTGGGACCGCGGAAGAGGGCGAGGAGTGGATGACCGGCCCCGCGACGACCCTTCGCAACATCGTGCTCCTGATGAGCTCGCTTCGCGACATCCAGGAGCACGGCGTCCCGCAGCTTCCTGAGCCAGCTTTCGCTCGGCCGGACGGACAGGTCGTCGCTCCCGTGTTGCCGGCCAACGTGTGGGATAAGATCCTGTTCCAAGGCTTCACGGCCGAGGTTTGGATGCAACCCGGGATCACGCTCGAAAACCTCCGGGAAAATCAAGCCGCCTTCTACCGGGGAAAGGCCCCCAAAGGGCGTCTCGCGCTGGTGTTGGGCGCGGGCAACGTGGCGTCAATCGGGCCCATGGATGCGCTCTACAAGCTCTTCGTCGAAGGGCAGGTCGTCCTTCTCAAGATGAACCCCGTCAACGAATACCTCGGCCCCTTCATCGATCAGGCATTTGGGGCGCTCCGTGAGCGCGGGTTTTTCCGGGTCGTCTACGGGGGTGCGGCCGAGGGAGATTACTTGTGCCGTCACAAGCAGGTCGAGGAGATCCACATCACGGGCTCGGACAAGACCCATGACGCCATCGTCTTTGGCGTGGGCGAAGAGGGCAACCGGCGCAAGAAAGAGCGCGAGCCCCGCAACACCAAGCGCCTCACTTGCGAGCTTGGCAATGTGAGCCCGGTCATCATCGTTCCCGGACCATGGTCACAGAAAGATCTGGACTTTCATGGAGTCAACATCGCGACCTCGGTGGTGAACAATGCAGGCTTCAACTGCTCTGCAACCCGAGTCGTGATTCAGCACGAACAATGGAGTCAGCGCGAGGCGTTGCTCGCTTCCATGAAGAAGGCGTTTCAACAAGCCGAAGACCGCAAGCCCTATTACCCGGGGTCCGAAGAGCGCCAACAACGCTTCCTCGAGCATCACCCCGATGCCGACTTGTTCGGCGCCAAGGGCGAGGGACACGTGCCGTGGACGTTGATCCACCATCTGGACCCGAACGATCCGGATGAGATCTGTTTCAACACCGAGTCCTGGTGCGGCCAGACCAGCGAGGTTGCGTTGCCTGGCGATTCGATCGTCGAGTACATCGACAATGCAGTGGCGTTTTGCAACGATCGTGTTTGGGGTACGCTCAACTGCAGCATCTTCGTCCACCCCAAGTCGCTGCGGGATCCTCGGGTGGCTGAAGCGGTCGACCGCGCGATCGCGAACCTACGGTACGGCGGCATTGCGGTGAACCACTGGGCCGGGCTCAATTTCGCATTGATCACGCCTACCTGGGGCGCCTTCCCCGGGCACGCCAGGGAGGACATCCGCTCCGGGCAGGGCGTAGTGCACAACACCTACATGTTCGATCGGCCCCAGAAATCGGTCGTTCGCGGTCCGTTCCGCGTCTTTCCGAGGCCCGGTTGGTTCATCGACAACAAGACGGCTGCGGAGGTTGGCCGCAAAATGACTTACTTCAACGCCGACCCGTCCATCGCCCGGCTTCCTGGGCTCATCTGGTCGAGCCTGTTCGGCTAACGGCCCGCACGCGCGAACAAGGCCTCGTAAGTTTTGTCCGGGTCGGGATCCGTCGAGACCTCGAGGCCCTCCGCTTCCCACCCTGGTTCCAGAGTCTGACCAAAGGCATTGCGTGTGCCGTCGAGACCGGCGCGCTGATCAACCACATTTCGAAACCCCGCCTCCGCCATCTGGCGCGCCGCTGCGAGCGACCGGTTGCCCGTGCGGCACCCGATCACCAGCTTGGTTTCCTTGGGAAAGACGGATTCGACGACGCGCATGAAGTCGGGGTTCGGTGTCATGCCCGATGACGTCGCGTGCAGGAGCGGGACGTTGTACGCGCCTGCCGGATGCGCAACCTCGAACTCCGGGATGGAGCGGACGTCGAGGTAGAGATAGCCCTGCTCTCGCACGAGCTGGTCAGCTTCCTTGGGTGACACCCTCTTCACGCTCACCTGAGACATCTAGAGATGCACGCTCCCTGGCGCAAGCGATCGATCAGCGGCCGGCATCCTGCAGGAAGAGGCTCTCCAGCGTTTGCCGCTCCGGAACCAGCGCATCGAGGCGCGCCCCCGCGGCATTCGAAATCCGCAAAATCTCGTCCACCGCCTGCTGCCCCTCCGCCCGAACCGTGACGTAACCCTCGCCATCCTCCACGATCGCCGACCGCGTCGCGAGTGAATCCTTCAGCGCCCTCGAAGCTCCGGTCAGACGAATCTCAACCCGGCGACCGGTCGATTCGAGCAGGTCGTGAACCTTTCCCTCCGACGTGATCTTCCCGCGTTGCATGATCACGACCCGATCGCAGAGCAGCTCGACGTCGCTCAGAATGTGGCTCGTGAACAGCAAGGTTTTCCCGCGTGCGCGCTGTTCCAGGAGCACGTCGCGGACTTCCTTTCGCCCGATGGGATCGAGGCCGCTCATCGGCTCATCCAGAATCAGCAACTCGGGGTCGTGCAACAGGGCCTGGGCCAATCCGATCCGCTGCATCATGCCTTTGGAGAACTTTCCGATCGGACGATCGACCGCGTGCTGCAGGCCCACCTTGTCGATCATGACCTCGGAGCGCGTACGCCGGTCGCCCTTGGCAATGCCTACCAAACGTCCGCACAAATCCAAGAACTCCAACGGCTTCAAGTACTGATAGACATAGGGATTTTCGGGCATGTAGCCGACCCGCTCGGCAGCCTCTCGATCGCCTGCTGGGCTCCCGAAAATGCGGATTTGGCCTTCGCTTGGAAAGATCAGCCGCAGGATCGACTTGATCGTGGTGGTCTTCCCCGCGCCGTTGGGACCGAGGAGGCCGAAGATCTCACCTCGGCGAACGGTGAAGCTCACCCCGCGCACCGCCTCCACGCGCTTGCGGAAAAACCCGATGTGAAAGGTCTTGTGAAGCCCAACCACCTCGAGCACCACGTCGTCAGTCATGAAGCACCCCCCGCAAGGTCAGGCTCACCTGCTCGACCTCGGCGTTGCGCATCTGGGGGTACAGAGGGAGCGCAATGCCCCGTGCCGCGACGTGCTCGGCAATCGGCAAGGCCGCCTGGCTGCCCGCGAAGCTCCCGAGCTTGTGGATCGCAAACGAAAGCACACCGGTCTCGACGCCGCGCTCCGCGAGGGTATCCCGCACCGAGTTGCGATCGTGGCCGTGAGGTAGAATCGCGCCCAGTGTTTGGTAGTTCGACTCGGCTCCTTCCGGTGTCTGTTGCAGCCGGACTTGGCCGTCGAGCACCTCGCGATACAAAGCGGCGAGCTCACGCCGTCGCACGACGATCTCGTGGAGGCGCTTGAGCTGAGCAAGCCCCAGTGCTGCGGCCATCTCCGTCATTCGAAAATTTCCGGCGGCCACGACGAACTGGCCGCGCAGCTGCCCGTGATTGCGAAGCATGCGCAGCTTTTCGGCGATGTCTTCGTCATCGGTGAGGCACATTCCCCCTTCACCCGTGGTGAGGATTTTGCGCGGATGAAAGCTGACACAGGACACCGCTCCAAAGCTTCCGCAAGGTCCATTGGGGAACCGGCTTCCAAGCGCACATGCCGCATCTTCGATGATCGGCAGCGCACCGAGCGCCTCCCGAATCTCCGCCGCACGGGCCGGGTTTCCGAACTGGTCGATCACGATGGCGACTTTGGTATCCGCGGTGCGGGCAGCAAGAAAGGCTTCAGCCGTGCTGTTCCACTCGTCCTCGTCGACGTCCACGAACTGAACCTTGGCACCTGCCATACGCGCTGCATGGGCGGGGCTCGGCCAACTCAGCGCCGGGCAGAGCACCTCGTCTCCGTGGCCGACCTGGAGAACCTTCAGCGCCAGCTGCAGGGCGGCCGTTCCACTCGACACCGCGACCGCATGCTTGCGGCCCACCAACGCGGCGACGGCATGCTCGAAGCGCTCGACCAGCGGTCCTTGCACCAACTGTCCCGATTCGAGCACGGCAGCGACGGCGCGTTGCTCGTCCTCGCCGATCCACGGTTTGGCTAAGCGAATCAAGGCTCAGACATTCTACCAGCCCAACTTTGGAAACGCCCAGATTGCAGGGAGTCCTGCTCAGGCTCACCCTACCGACCGTGGACCTTGCGCGAAAGCTCGACGCCATGGAGCGGGCGCTGACACGCATGGGAATTCGGCTTCTGGAAGAGGAGCTTCCCGAGGAAGCGCACGTGGATGGGGGTCTGTGTAAGGTCGCAGGTAAGCTGGTGGTCTACGTCTCCCCTACCGCCCCTCCCTGGCGCCGGGCGCAGGTGCTGCACCAAGCGCTCCGGCAGCTGCCCCTCCGGAACATTTGGCTCCCTCCAGAGCTCCGCCGCCTCCTCGGCCGCGAGGATTTCGGCAGCGACCCCGGCGGGCTGTTACAATTTGAGAAAGAAAACGAGGATGACCGTTGAGTGGACTCGGCTTGATACTTTCTGGAGGAGGCGCCCGAGGCGCCTATGAAGTTGGCGTCTTAGAGTACATCTTCAGCGAGTTTGCGGATTCCAAGGGCATACCCCCCAAGGTGGACCTGATATCGGGCACCAGCGTGGGGGCCGTCAACGGCACCTTCATCGCGTCGACGATCAACGACATTCCGAGCGGAGTGAGACAGCTCGTCTCCGTCTGGACAGGCCTCGAGCTTGCACACGTGCTCGGCTTCGGTTTCCGGCAAGCAGCGGGGCTTTATCGCGTCTTGCTCGGCGGCGCCGGGCACGCGCGGGGCGTGTTCGATCCGTCGCCCCTCTCGGCGCTCGTCGGTCGAACCGTCGCTTGGCGTCGTCTCCGGCAGAACATCCGCACGGGCGCGCTACGGGCGCTCACCGTGAGCACGACTCACGTCGGCACCGGACAGCCCGTGATTTTCGTCGACGCGGCGCCAGGCGTCGGCATCCCTCAGAGCCTCGGCCTGCATGCGCTCGTTCGCAGAGCCAAGATCGGGCAACACCACGTCTTGGCTTCGGCTGCAATTCCCTTGATTTTTCCGCCCGTCGAGATCGGTGACGAGATCCACTGCGACGGCGGCCTCCGTCTCAACACCCCGATGGGCCCATCGGTTCACCTCGGGATGAATCGCCTCCTGGTCGTCGGTCTTTCCACGCCGCATTCCCCCGATCAGCGAGCGGTGAAGGACGGGGTGTATCCGGGCGCCACGTACATGCTGGGCAAGGTTCTCAACGCGTTCCTCCTCGATCACGTCAATACCGACCTCCTCGAGGTGCAACGCATCAACGACTTCCTCAAGGACGGCGTGCGCGCCTATGGGATCGATTTTCTCGACCGGTTGAACGAGGCAGCCCAAGCACGTGGCGCGTTGGCGCCACGCCGATTGCTGAGCTCGTTGGTATTGAGGCCGAGCACGGACATCGGCCAAGTCGCCGCCGACTATCTCGCGTCGAACCGGGTCCGATTTGGGAAGAGCCTTGGACGGGCGTTCATCAGTTTGCTGGACGTCGGCGCCGGGGCAGACGCCGACCTCGCCAGCTACCTGCTTTTCGACGGAGGCTTTGCGGAGGCGCTCATCGAGATGGGACGCCGCGACGCGCATGCGCGCCGCGCCGAGATCGAAGCGTTCCTCTTCGAGGATCCGGACGCGATCCTGTCCACAGGCTCGACTGTGGGAACCCTGGAGCATTCGGAAGTCAAAGCGTCGGAATAGCAGACTCTTCCTTCCGCGTTGAGGCTGTGGAAAACGCGTGAATTACTGACCGTGGAGTCAGTGCGATTGTAATATTTTACCCATAACGTTGGGTGTGGTAGGCTCGAAACGTGGCTCAAACCAGCGTCGCGCACATTTCGGAGAACGCGACTCAACTCTCTCAGCGCCTTGTGCAAAACGTTGGGCTGGTCGTTCGCGGCAAGGAAGAAGTCATCAAGCTCGCGGTGGTGTCGCTTCTGGCGCGCGGCCACCTGTTGCTCGAGGACGTTCCCGGCGTGGGCAAGACCACGTTGGCCCGCGCCCTCGCGGCGTCGATCGGCATCTCGTTTCGACGCCTGCAATGCACCTCGGACCTCATGCCCACCGATGTCCTCGGCGGGAACGTGTTCAACCAGCTCAAGGGCACCTTCGAATTTCGGCCGGGGCCGATCTTCACGCAGGTTCTTCTCGCCGATGAGGTCAACAGGACGACGCCAAAGACGCAAAGTGCCTTGCTCGAGGCGATGGATGAGCGCCAGGTCTCGATCGACGGAGAGACTCACATGCTCGAGGATCCGTTCTTCGTCGTCGCCACACAAAACCCGCAGGAGTTTTACGGGACCTACCCTTTGCCCGAATCGCAGCTCGACCGGTTTCTCGTGCGCCTGAGCATTGGTTATCCGCCGCCTGGCGTCGAGCGCGAGGTGCTTACCCGCCGCGGCGCAGATCCCGTGCAGAAGCTCGACGCTGTCATGAGCGCGGGGGAGCTGCGGCACGTGCAGCAAGCCGTGGACGCCGTGCGCGTCGATGACGCGGTGCTCGACTATCTGCATCGCATCGTGATCGCCACTCGGAATACGCCGCTCTTGTCGGTGGGTGCGTCGACTCGGGGCGCGCTTGGCTTCGAACGCGCCGTCCGGGCCAGGGCGTTGGTCGAGGGACGTTCGTACGTGCTGCCTGACGACGTCAAGGCGCTTGCGGGTCCCGTGTTGGCTCACCGCGTGAAGGTGGCTGGCGGGGTGGCGGGCACCACCGTGCGTGACGATGCGCAACGCGTGATTCGCGAGTTGCTCACGGTCGTAGCCGTTCCTCTTTGATCGGTCCGTCTGATGCGAATCTTTCGACGGAGGCGTAGCAGACGGAGGTTTCGGCTGACGCGCGAGGGCAGGGCCTTCCTGTTCGTCACGGTCGGCGTAGGCTTTGCCGCGGTCAACACGGCCAACAACCTTCTCTATCTGGTGCTCGGCTTGTTGCTGAGCCTCCTGCTCGTGAGCGGCGTTCTGAGCGATCTCGCGCTTTGGAAGCTGCAGATTCGACGCAGGTTGCCCACGCGGATCTTTGCGGGCAAGCGGTCGTTGATCGAGGTCGATGCGACCAATGAGAAGCGATGGCTGGCCAGCGTGTCGGTCGAGGTGATCGACGAAGTCGACGGAATGGAGACCGCGCCCGCACGCTTCTTGCGTGTGGATCCCGGTCAAACGGAGGATGCCAGCTACGGCTTCGAAGCACCCAGGCGTGGCATCTTCGAGCTCGGCACGATCCGCGTCCGAACGAGATACCCGTTCGGGCTGATCGAAAAGGGCTACACGGTGTTCCAACCCGACGAAGTAGTCGTGTACCCCAGGCTTCTCGAGCACGTCGTGACCCCGCCCGCTCAGCCCGTGCCCGGCGACGCCGCGCCCATGCACCGTACCGGCCGCGGCAGCGAGTTTGCCGGCAGCGTGCGCTTCTATCGCGAGGGCGACGAGGCAAGGGACATCCACTGGAAGCGAACGGCAAGCCGTGGTGACTTGGTCGTCCGGGAGCATGAGCAAGACTCGAGCTCCCTGGTGACGCTCACGGTCGACAACGTGCTTCCGGCTGGAACCGATGACGAGGCTGCCTGGAGGGAGCGGTTCGAGAAGGTGATTTCGCAGATTGCGACCGTGTCGGCCGCTTATCTCGCACAAGGGGTGTCGGTGCAGGTCCACTCCAGTGATGGCGTGTCCCCGTTGGTGATTGGAGGCTCGGCGCCCGACCCGATCTGGCGGTTCTTGGCGCTTCTCGAGGTCGTACACACCCAGGCGCCGAGGAGCGGTTCGAAGAGGCCGAGGAGAAGGGCTGCATGAGGTTCGCCTTTGCCCACAAGACCGTGGCTTATCTATTCGCTGGGCTCGGCCTCGTCGCTCTGATGCTAGGCACGACGTTCAGCCCGTTCGATTCGGTGGTGGTCACGGTCGCCTTCTTCGCCAGTTGGTTTGCCGAGCCCCCACTCATCGATCGCCCGGGCTATTCACGCTTCTGGAATACGACCGCGGTGGGCTTCCTGATCATCCAGATCGTGCGCGCCCTCGCGGGCGAGGCCACGCTGACCGTCGGCGTGCAGTACGCTGCGTTCCTCCAAATCTCTCGACTCGCGCACCGAAAAACGGCCGCGGACTATCAGCAGATCGCCATCTTGGCCTTCCTACACCTGATCGCGGGCACGGTGCTTTCGTCGGGTCTCGACTATGGGATCGTCTTTTTCGGTTTCGTCATCGTCATGCCGTGGATGCTCACCCTCACGCATCTGCGAAAAGAGCTCGAGATCCAACATGGCGCCGGCACCCCGATGCTGCGAGGGCAGCTCGAAAGCCGGGCCCTCACCACGGCCGCTTTCTTTGGAGGCACGACGCTCTTGGCGGTGCCCCTGTTCATCTTGACCGCTGCGATGTTTTTCGCGTTTCCGCGCGTTGGCTTCGGTTTCCTCTCGAGCCTGGGGACCCACACGCAGTCGGTGGCCGGGTTTGGAGACGACGTCGAGCTTGGTGGCTTCGGAACCATCCGCGACGATCCCACGGTCGTCATGCGCGTGACGATGAAAGACCTGCCCAACCCCCCGCCCTTGGCGATCGAGTTGCGGCTGCGCGGAACCTCGTTCGACAGGTACCAAGAGGGACGTTGGTCTCGCACGCCGTCTCGGGGATCTGAGGTCCAGCGGCTCGGGGATCAGTACATCTTGTTTCGTCCACCCGAGCACGAAGATCAGGAATACGAGATCATCCTCGACCCGATGGATGAATCCGTCCTGTTCATCCCGGAGGGTGCGGTGGCCTTACAGGTCCCGCCAGCCGTTCGCTCGGGGCGCAACCGCTACCGCAAGATCGTGCACGCGCCGGGCTTCGACGTGCGCTACCGCGGCGGGCTCGATTCGTCGCTCACATACAAGGTCTTCGCGGATCCCGGGCGGCGAGGATTGAAGGAACGGGCGCCGAAGAGCCTACGCCAACGCTACCTCGAGGTGCCGGACGGCTACGAGCGCGTCGTCGAGCTGGCCCAGCGCGTCGCGGCAGGCGCTTCAGCGCCGCTAGAGAAGGCGCGGCGAGTCCAGCGGTACCTGCGCGAGGGTGATTTCCGCTACACCCTCGACCAGCCCAACACCGAAGGCAAGGACCCCCTTCACGTCTTTTTGTTCGAAGCCAAGGCAGGTCACTGCGAATACTTCTCGACCGCGATGGCGATCATGATGCGCGCGCTCGGTGTGCCGGCGCGCAACGTCACCGGGTTCCTCGGTGCCGACTACAACCCCTACGGCAACTACTACGCCGTGCGTAACGGGAACGCCCACAGCTGGGTCGAGGTGTACACCGGAGGCCGTTGGATCACGTTCGACCCGACGCCCGCATCTCGGGAGGCGTTTGCCACGCAATCGGGCTTCGTGGTCAAGCTCCGCCAAATGATGGACGCCTTGCGCGTGCGCTGGGCGGAGTACGTCGTCGAGTACAACATTCGGGACCAGGCGCAGGCGCTCCGAGGCATGCTCGACTGGTACCGGTCGCATCGCCGCGATTGGAGCCTCGATCGAGCTTCCGAAGGCGATGCGGGCGAGGGGGAGGACGCGCAGCTCGGGCCGATCCCGTTCCGGGCCGACTGGCGCTGGTTCATCGGCGTCATGACCATTTTCGGGGTGGGCGTTCTGTTCGTGCGATGGAGGCAGAAGCAGCGACGCGAGAGCCGGGCAGGGCGGCACCTCGATCCCGATCGCGATCGCGCGGTGCGGCTCTATCTCTCCCTCGAAAACAGCCTGCGAAGCGCAGGTCATGCGCGCCCGCCGGACGTGACGCCGGCCGAGCATGCCCAAGCGCTCGGGAAGTCCGGTTTCCCTGCAGCCGAGGAGGTTCGCGAGGTCACCGATGCCTATCTTGCGGCCCGGTTCGGGGAAGGAGGCCTGGCGCTCCAGGACTACGCCAGGCTTCGTCAGGTGAGCCGCAGCGTGCGATCGAAGGCGAAGCGTCCTACTGCGTGAGGAACCAACCGGCGGCCACGCCCGCCGCGCCCAGCACCAGGATGCCGAGGATGAGCAGCGCCACCTTCGAGCCGCCGCCCTTGGCCGGCTCTTTGGGCTCGCGCACGCTCGGCTCGGCGGGCTGAGCCCCTTCTTCCACGGCGAGGGAAATCGGGGCCGTGCCGGGCGGCCGGAAGGTCATCACGGGCCCCTCTTGGGCTTTTCTCCGAGGCGGAGGATTGAGAGACGGGCCCATCGGCACCGCTGCCGGACGCGGCGCCTTGAGGCGCTCGTCCTTGGACTCGAACCAGCCCATCGTCGCTCCGGCAGGCGCGCTGTCGCGGACCCTTTCGATCGCGGTTTCCACTTCCTGGTCGCCTTCGAACCAGTTGCTGGGGTCCACGAATTCGGCGGCATCGAGCGGGCGCGAGCCCTCGTTGTCCGGGCTCAGCCTGAAGGTGCTCGAGGGGTCTATCGGAAGGTCGGCGCTGCTATCGAGAGAGGTGAATCGAGCCAGCTCTTCTTGGATCATCGTGTCGATCATCACCGGCTGCGGGGGTACCGACTTTTGCCGCTCGAGAACGGCTTTGACCAAATTCGCGATATCGTACGGGGTCACCTTCATCTGGTGATGAAAGAGATAGCTGGCGAGCGCATCGCCGAATTCGCGGGCGGATTGAAAGCGCTCTTCGGGGTCTTTCGCGAGCGCCTTTTGCACGATGGCATCGAACTGCGAATCGACTTCCGGTTGCACACCGACCAAGGTCGGCACACGCGCGGCCGAGACGGCTTGCACGGTTTCGTAGTCCGTCTCACCCAGAAACAGCCGGCGCCCGCCGAGCATCTCCCACAGGCATACGCCCAGCGCAAAGATGTCCGCGCGCTCGTCTACCTGGTGACCGCTCGCGACCTCGGGCGACAGATAGCTGAACTTTCCCTTCACCACGCCGGGATCGGTTCGCTCGAGCTGGGTGCGGGCTTTGGCCAACCCGAAATCGGTGACCTTCACCTCGCCCCGCTTGCTAATCAGGATGTTGGGCGGCGACACGTCGCGGTGAACCAGGTCGAGCGGCTTTCCATCCTCGTCGAGCAACTCGTGCGCGTAGCTGAGCCCCCTGCAGGCTTCCATGGCAATGAAGATCGCGTCTTTCAAAGGAAAGTGTTGCCGCTTGAGCCGCAGTGTCTCCATGACCTTCTTGAGGTTCGTCCCGTCGACGAACTCCATCACGATGAAGAAGCTGTTGTCGGACTTGCCGATGTCGAAGACGCTGACGACGTTGGCGTGGGATAGCCGCGCCCCGAGGCGAGCCTCGTCGAGGAACATGCCGATGAAGTTCGTGTGCGAGGCGAGATGGGGCAATACGCGCTTGATCGCCACGCGTTTTTTGAACCCCTGAACACTCGTCGCTTCGGCCAGGAAAACCTCGGCCATCCCGCCCGCTTCGAGTTTCTCGATCAGGTTGTATCGCTGATCGCTCATTGACTGCTTGCTCGCCTCCCCCCGGGCGCCATTCCATTGTCCTTTGGTGGTGGTAGCCCGGTCAAGGAACGGATGCCATTGACAGGCCGCCCCCGCGGCGCTTGACTGCTCCCGTGTCTCGCTCTGCCAAACCCGTTCGAATCGCCCCTTCCGTGCTTTCTGCTGATTTTGGCCGTCTGCGGGCCGAAGTCCAAGCGGTCGACCAAGCCGGCGCCGATTGGATTCACGTCGACGTCATGGACGGCCGATTCGTGCCCAACATCACCGCTGGCCCCATCATCGTCGAGGCGATTCGCTCCGCAACCGACCTCCCGGTCGATGTGCATCTCATGATCGTCGAACCCGAAAAGTATGTTCAGGCATTTGCCGAGGCTGGAGCCGACGGCATCACCGTCCACGTCGAGGCAAGCACGCACTTGCATCGCACGCTTCAGCATATTCGCTCTTTCGGCAAGCGCGCTGGCGTGACGATGAACCCCCACACGCCCCCTGATTTTCTGCGCTACATCCTGCCCGAGGTCGACCTCGTGCTCGTCATGAGCGTCAATCCCGGCTTTGGGGGGCAGAGCTTCATCCCCTCGGCCAACGCCAAGCTTGCTGAGATTCGCGCGTTGATCGACGACTCTGGGTACGACATCGATCTGGAGGTCGACGGCGGCGTGAAACCAGGTATCGCCCGGCAGGTCGTCGAAGCTGGCGCAGACGTGATCGTGGCCGGAAGCGCTATCTTCACCCACGAGGACTACCGGGCTGCCATCGAAGCGCTTCGAAAGGATGGCGAGTGACCGACGACCCCGGTCTCACCACAGTCTTTGTCGATCGCATCGCGACCAAGCGCAAGCTTCGCAAGAGCCGGCTGGTGGTGGAGCAGGGCCCAGAGGCAGGGACCCGGCTCGACATCGCAAGCGAGCGCGTGACGATCGGCCGAAGCGTCATCTGCGACCTCACGCTCACCGATGAAGCGGTGAGCGGAACGCACTGCGAAATCGTCGCCAACGAAGGCGGCTTTCTGTTGCGCGACCTCGGCTCGACCAATGGCACCTGGCTTGGCAGCGTGCGGGTTCGCGAAGCGTGGCTCGAGCCCGCTGCGCTCATACGAATCGGCCGCACCGAGATTCGCTTCGAGCGCGGCTCGGGCTCGATCGAGATCGACCTCAGCAGGCGCGAGCAATTCTACGACCTGGTCGGCCACGGCGTTCGAATGCGCGAGATTTTCGCAGTCCTCGAGAAGGTGGCGGCCTCTGACCTGACCGTGCTGGTCCGAGGCGAAACGGGGACGGGCAAGGAGCTGGTGGCGCGGGCGGTCCACCGCGCCTCGAAGCGCTCGCAGCGGCCGCTCGTGGTGCAGGATTGCAGCGCGATCCCCGCGAACCTGATCGAGAGCATCTTGTTTGGGCACGAACGGGGCTCGTTCACCGGCGCCGCCGACCGCAAGCGCGGGTGCTTCGAGGTGGCCGATGGCGGCACTCTCTTCTTGGACGAGATCGGCGAGCTCGATTTGAGCCTGCAGCCCAAGCTCTTGCGCGTCCTCGAGACCCACGAGGTGCAGCGGGTCGGCGGAACCCGGATGATCCCGGTCGACGTGCGCGTCGTCGCCGCTACCAATCGAGATCTCCGCCAGATGGTCAACGAGGGGAAATTTCGTGAGGACCTCTACTACCGACTCAGTGTGGTGCAGATCGATCTTCCACCGCTTCGTGAGCGGCCCGAAGACGTTCCCTCGCTGGCGAGGCAGTTCCTCGAGGATTCCGCCAAGCGCGGTCCACAGGGCGAGGGTACGCACTACACGATCTCCGACGACGCGATGACCAAGCTCCAGGCTTACCCGTGGCCCGGCAACGTACGGGAGCTCAAGAACACCATCGAGCGCGCGGTATCGCTTGCCGACGGAACCGAGCTCGGCATGCGGGATCTCCTGCCGGCCTCGCAAAAGACCCCTCCGGTGTTCCTCCCGGGTGGCACGGCAGAGCAGTTCGTCGAAAGCGGCACTCCTTTCAAAGACGCCAAGCAACGCGTCGTCGACGCGTTCGAGGCGCAATACCTCAAGGCGCTCCTCGACAAGCATGGCGACAACATCAGCCGGAGCGCTAGGGCCGCAGGCCTCACCCGCTATCATCTGCGCGAGCTCGCCAAGCGCTACGGCTTGCGTGGCGACGCCGGCGATACTGGCGGCCCCGACGACGAAGATTGACGCCAAGCGGCGGGCTGCCCTTATAGTGGAGGCATGGGTGGGCTTGCGCTCTTGGTGATCGCAGCGGGCGTCTTTTCCTGGACCAACGTGGTGGCTGCGGAGACCACTACGGTGGAAGTGGCGGTGCCGGCGCCGTCGTGGGCAAAGTCGATCGAGGTGGTCGACGATGGGGCGCCGGTGATGATGGCGCCTGATGCCGGGTCACAGCGCCGGGGCACGGTGGGCGTCGGAACCCGACTCGGGTTTTCCAAAAGGGTGCTTGGGCCCGGATGCTCCACCGGGGTTTGGTACGAGACGCGCGACCAGCTCTTCATTTGCGAAGCGCACGTGCAGCCGTCGGCCGAGCCACCCGGGCCGAAGATCGACGAGTGGGCCACCGATGGCGGGCGCTTGCCGCAGCGCTATGCGTTCGTTCGATTCGGCGCGACGCGGGCGTACCTGCACCCGAGCGACTACTTCCGATACGACTACGAAGAGGCCCTCGGCAAGGGCTTTGGCATCGTCGTGACCGGTGAGCAGGTCTACGAGGGCGTCACCTTCGTGCGAACCCGGCGGCACCTCTGGGTGGAAAAGGGCTCCGTTCGCTTCGTCAAAGGCAGCCCGTTTGCCGGGGAAAAGCTCGGTCCCGGTGACGAGCTCGACGTCGCGTGGGTGTCTCTTCGGCCCGCCAAAGTGTACGAACGGCCGCAGGGAAGGGTGCTGAAACGCCTCGACCGGCATGCCGCCGTGCACATCGCGGCGACAAAGGGCCCTTGGGCCGAGCTCCGGGGCGGTGGATGGATGCGGCTTTCCGACTTGGCGCGCGCGCAGCGCACCGAGCCGCCCGACGGCATCGGCCCGACCGACCGGTGGATCGACGTGGACGTCGATCGACAGGTGTTGGTGGCGTACGAAGGCGAGACGCCGGCGTTCGCGACCTTGGTGTCGACGGGAAGGAACACCAAGCAGTCCGAGACCCCTCTCGGCACCTTTCGAATCTGGGTGAAGCTCGATTACACAGACATGGACGACATCGAGCGCACCGACGTCGACAAGAACTATTCGATTCAAGACGTGCCCTGGGTGCAGTTCTTCAAGGGCTCGTACGGCTTTCACGCGGCGTTTTGGCACGACGACTTCGGCCGCCGCCGGAGCCACGGTTGCATCAATCTATCGCCTTCGGACGCGCGCTATCTCTTTCAGTTCACCGAGCCCGTGCTGCCTCCGGGGTGGAATGCCATTTTGCCGATCCCGGAGGACCATCCGACGGTGGTGAGGGTTCGGTAGTCGAGCGGCGATAGGCACACCTCCTGGGGTGAAACTATCGGACAGGGAATGTGAGAGGACCAGAGCCTTCGACGGGCTCGAGCGCGCCGCAGTCGCCTTCTCCAGCGATGAGCTCGATCTGGCCGCCTGCCACCAGGGATTCCGGAAGGCCGTTCACCACCGCGCTGAACGCGTCGACCGAGAGCACGATCTCGGTGGCACCGCTGTCCGGTGTGATATCCGTCATGACCTCCGTCGAGTCGAAGTTGCCCACGGGCGGGAAGGGCAGGATATTCGGGGCCTCCGTCGCGTCGTAGAGGATCGAGGTCGGCATGCCACCCGCAACGCCCACGGTCGTGTCCACGCTCGCGATCCTCGAGTCGGGCGCGAGGTCAGGAAGCAGGTTGATGACGGCCGGAGCCACGCTGTAGGAGAGCTGCGAGGTCAACGTCGTCGTGGTGCCCTCCGTGAATCCGGGGTCCTCGGCATTGAGCGTGATCGACACGGGCAGCGGAATCGGCAACCCGGCCAAAGTGCACGTGAAGGTGTATTCGGCAGGTCCACTCGTGCCGGTCTCCTCTCCACAGACGACCTCCACGGTCCAGCCATCGATGCAGTCGGTGAAGTCGTCATCGGAGACTTCGATGCGGACGGAGTGTGTCCCTGGCGAGGCGCACACGTACCCGGTCTCCTGATTTCCCGGGTTGTCGATAGGGCCTCCCGAAGCACTCCACTGGGCGTCTGCTTCATCGTTTCCTCCTTCGGTTCCGAAAAAACCGGCATCCCAAGCCGAGACTCAGAGATGGAAAGCCCGATGCTATCACGGACATGCGACCGAGTGGTCGCTGATCACAAGACTTTCCATGCGTAATTCTTCACTCGCTCGCTTTGGGGGTTGATAGCGATTAAACGCGCGCGCGTCGCGCATCGAATCCTAAGGACACTCTAAAACGCAAGAAGAACAACAGGCCGCGCGGCCTGTTGTTTTTTTCGTGTTTTTGCGCAGCGCACCGTCTCAGTCTGCTTTTGCACGCAACGCATCTCTTTGATGACCGAAGAGGGAGCATGGTGTTCGCGGAGTACACGGTCGTGCTTGGGGTCGTCGTTCTCACCGTGGGGCTTGCGCTCTACGGCCTCGGCGTGCCCCTGGTCCAAGCCTACTACTTGGCGAAGCTCTTCATCCTTTTACCCATTCCCTGAGCTCGGAGGCTTTCATGCGAATCAACACAAGAACCAAACCGAACCTCGTTTCGGACAAAAAGGGATTGACGACGGTCGAGTACATCATCGTCCTCGGTCTCATTGCTGTCGTCGGTATTGCCGCGTGGCAGAAGTTCGGCGAAACATTGACCGGCGAGGTCGAGGCCGCGGACGGATACATCGCGGACGTCGTCCAGTAGGAGGCATGCGAGTGTTCGAGCCAATTCGCATCGCTTTGTGCACTGCGCTCGTTGTTTCCGCCATCGCCGCGGTTTTCGACTGGTGCACGGCGGAGATTCCGAACTGGCTCACCCTGCCTCCCATTGGAGTTGCGCCCTTCGTATATGGCCAGGCTTTCGGCTTCGAGCAGGCCCTTCGATGTATCGCCGCGACACTGCTGAGCGCACTCGTTCCCTATGTGCTCTTCCGTCGCTCAGCGATGGGAGGCGGTGATGTGAAGCTTTTTGCGGCCCTTGGCGCAATCACGGGCTTCGACCTCTTTGCCGGTGTCGAGATCCAACTAGGCGCCTTCGGCATCGGGTTGGTTTTGGCGTTGATGGTTCTGGCGTGGAAGGGATCATTGCTGAGCTTCCTTTGGGCTGCTGCAGCGAGGCCCCTTGGGCGGATTCTCCCGGGGCGCTGGAGCGCCGAGCACGAAGACGCGCACCATGCCTCCCTCCGCATGGGGGGCCCGATTCTGATCGCCACGGGCATCTTCGCAGTACCCCACCTCACACTCGCATGGAGGGGATTTTGAGCCCATGACTCGGTCTACCAAAAGGCTCCTCCAAGATTGCAGCGGCGTCGTATTCGTAGAGTTCCTGATCGCGTTTGTTCCGCTGTGGCTCTTCTTCCTCTGCGTCGTCCAACTTGCCTTGGTCGCGCGCGCAAGCTTGATAGTCAAGCACGCGGCGGACTCGGCCGCCCGTTCTGCTGCTGTCGTTCTTCCGGACGACCCTGCCGAGTACGGAGGCGAGCCCAAAATGAGCCTCGACCGCAACTCGGTAGCCATGGGCGACCTCGTGGCCGCAATGAATCAGTTGTCCGAGTCCCTGCGCCGTTCCTCACCCAACTCCCTCACCTCGGCGCTTTCCACGGACGCATTCGCAAATGTGGGTCGCTCCAGGCTCAATACCATACGACTAGCCGCCTATGTCGCACTCGCGCCTCTTGCGCCCGGACTCATCGGAATCGATTCACGACCGAGCCTTCGCAACGCCATTGGCGCCAAGGGTGGACCCCTCAGCTCACTCGCCTATCATCCCTTCGCACTCTCCGTTACCTTTCCAGGCCTGAACGGAAGCGTGGCATCCGGGCCAGAAATCACGGTCCGGGTCACCTATGCGTATCAATGTTCCGTCCCACTGGCGCGCAGGTTGCTCTGTCGATCGTTCGACGAGCTGCCATCCAGTGGGGATTACGAACAGGCGCCGCTTCCGATGCTTAGGTATATCGCAGGAGCACATTTTCACGAGTTGCGCCACGAAACCACTTTGATCATCCACGATGCACCCTATCGATATCGAGGGCGAGGCTCGTGATGGAGGCATCGACTCCGTCGCTTTTCGATCAAGAACGCGGGTCCATGATGGTGATGTCGCTGTTCATGGCACTTTTCATGGTCGGAGCCCTCTATTCCGTACTCGGGATTGGAGACGCAGTGCTCTATCGCCGCGTCATGCAGGACGCGGCCGACTCCGGCGCATACGCAGCATCGGTGGTTGCGGCAAAGGGAATGAACTTGCACGTCCTTCTCAACATCGTGATGGCAGCTACCGCTGGTGTGCTCCTCGTGATTCGGAGCGTGGAGGTACTGTTGGAAATAATCCTTGCGGTGCTGCAAGCCCTCGCAGCGTCGATTGTTCTAGCACCCAAAGCTGTCCCACTCATTGCCATTTTCACACCAGCTGAGATCGCAGTCGAGAGGGTCGGTGATGCGGTCGAGCAATTCGTTCGCATTGCGCACGATGCGCTCGATGTCGCACACCACGCGGTTCAGCACGGTTACCCATTGCTAGCGGAAGCACGCGCGGTGGACGCAATGGCATTCGAGCCAGTGTATGATCCACCCGTTGTCGCTGGGTTCGTGGTGCCTCCCCTTGGGCCGCGGCTCCCGAATGGTGGCAGGGGGCTGCCTGTCGAAGAAGACGAGGTCGGCGTTTCCTGTGATCGCGTTGCCGACGCGCTAGGCAGCCGCCTCGCGAACGTTCGATCGAAGGCGCCCAGATGGCTCCTCAAATTCCTAGGCGGCGTGGTTCGTCAGGCGCTTCGACTCGGAAAGCGACGCACTTGCAATGATGACATCGTCGAGCCGGCTCGACGCGTCATACGCGCTCGGGAAGACGCCTCCGAAGTCTGGCTTGGACACGAAGAGTTTCAATACCGAGCGTATGACTTTGGCCAGAGCCCACATGGAGGGCGTTGGCAACACGGAGAGGCGGGCGTCCGCGCATCGCAGGGCGGAGCCGGTCGTGGACGGGACCTCGCCTACGAGTCGCATGTGTTTGGCCAAATCGGCATCGCGCAATCCGAGTACTACTTCCAGGGCACTGAAAACCGCTCTCAGTGGATGTGGAAACAAAATTGGCGAGCGCGGCTTCGCCGGTTTCGGATCTCGCGGGCATGGGTGCCGCACGGAATTCTCGGAGCTTGCGGCGGCGCGCGTGGCAGCGGCCCGGTGGACGGTCTGGGACGGCTTTGCGACGTAGTCCGAGACTTCACCCTGAATGCAGTCTCAGCCCACTGAGCGATCTCACCATGAGCCAAGGACTGATCGAACTACTGAGAGACGAGATAGGAACAGCCCTTACGGAGGCTCTGATCAGCTTACCCGTCTTCGTTGCGCTCCTGGGAGGAACGGTCGCTCTGAACAGTATGTATGGGGCCAAGTTGGAGGCCATGGCGCGGGCTCGCAGACTGGCCTGGCTGCAGGCCGATTCGGGAGAGTGTCGTGCGCGCAGTTGTACATCCACCGCGTGCCAGGCAGCCGAGGCCGAAATTCGTTCTGGCGATCTGGCAGATCTCGACACAGTCAGTCGCAGCGGAATGTCGCTTGGGTCCTTTGCCATCCACGTCCGAGACCATCTGCTCGGAACCTATACGGATGGCGTCGCCTCTGCGGAGGCACGGATGCCTTCCACTTCGAGCTCTCCGATCACCGTACAGCGCGCGACGACAAGGGTTTTGTGCAACGCGACGACCCGCCGCACACAACAGGCTCAAACCATCCTCGATCAGGCTTGCTCAACGAGCCTCGGCACAACGGAGTATGCCCGTGAAGTGTGTCCGTAGGTTCGTGTGCGCGTTTTCCGGTGGCGTTTGCTCCGTGGCTGCGCGACTTGCGGCTCTTACGGTCATCGTGGTGGCAGTGCTCGCGGTCGCGATGGGGATGTTTGCGCGGGACGCGCGAGCAGAAATCGATGAAGCGCTACTGCAGATCGGCTCTAACTTGAGGCAGCTCGAAAGAACAGAGCTCGAGAGGCTGCGAGAAGCGCGCATCAACGGAGCTCGCTTCTGGCTCCGGACGCACTCAGTCCAAGCGCCGGTCGCGCAAGTGCTCCGCCGGTACGAGGAAGTCTGTGCCGAGAGCAATTCCAGAGTGTTTCGCGCTCTCGGCCACGCGGTCGATGGTTTGGTGAGCCGCGCGGCCGATATCTTGGGTGCAATCGCCACTTCCAGCGATCAGCAGGCCGACCGGGGCTACGTGGCGTGTGTCGACTTTGGGACTTCAGACGGCGACCTGCTTCTCGACCGGCTCGGCGGCCTGTCGCGCAGCGGTGATCTCAGCGCCATTGGATCTGTTCGCTACGTGTATGTGGAACGTGATGTGAGCAGCCCGGTAGAGGAAAGCTTCGTTCTCGTCATCCGAGCAAGCTTTGAGTCCTTAATCGGACGGCTAGTCCCACTCGGCGATGGCGACGCCGACGGTCAGGACGTCCCGGGGTTCCCACGCCCAAGAGATGCGCAGCGGGTCCTATCTGCATGGGAAGTCAACGGTCCAAGCGGTCTGTTCAGCTATGTCACCGAAGCGCATTCTGCTGCGGACCTCGAGTCTTTTTATCGCAACTCCCTTCCAAAGCAAGGGTGGAGGTTCGTCGAGAGACACCCAGGCGAGTCGGTAAAGCTCGACCAAATCCGCATGCTCGCGGCCGAGAAGGAGGGCCGCCTAATCACCGTGATCACGCACCCCGCCGCGAAAGGCACGACCGTTTTGACCATTCTCGTCTCGGAGCCGTCATGAGGGAAAGTCACGCCGGCAGTCGAAAAGCCCTCGTGGTGTCGGTAGCGGTGGCCATTGCCGGATTCGTTCTCCTGGCAGCGTACATGCGCCAATTCCAGCGCGAAGCGAGGGGCGGAGATCTCGTCGACCTACTTGCAATGCGCAAAGACGTCAGCGCAAAGCAACCGCTCGATGAGCGATCGCTCGTGGTGCGCACGCTTCCTGAAACGTATGTGGAGGAACGTCACGTGCTGGCGTCCGACCTGTCGAAGGTGCTCGGTGTGCGTGCGGCAAACGACCTGAAAGCCAATCAGTGGCTGCTTTGGACAGACCTCGTGGCGGCCGAGCGTGATCGAAGCTCTCTGTCCAGTCGAGTTCCTAAGGGGATGCGAGCCATTGCCGTGGAGCAGAGCGGAAGGCGTGCACTCGGTGAGCTTCTACTTCCTGGAGACAGGGTCGATGTTCTTCTCACCAAGGCAAAGCCAGATCAGGAGTCGACCGTAGTCACCGTGCCACTTCTGCAAAACGTACTCGTCCTTGCGGTCGGTAACAGCGCTCGCCCGATCTACGAAGCCGCTCCACCCGCGAACGTGTCCTCCGTGATTCTTCTCGTGACCATGGAGGAAGCAAGCTTGTTAGCTCAAGCGAAACGTGGTGGCGAGCTCAGCTTGATTCTGCGAAACGAAAACGATTTGGAGATTAACGAAGGGCTCGCGGAGACCGACGATTCCGACGTCTTGGAGTTGGAAGAACGGGAGCGTCGACGGCGAAGAGCCCTCATCGAAAGGGTGGACTAAGATGCGACGTCTGCGCTCTAGCACACCGCCCCTCGTTGCAACCATGCTCGTCATGTTGGCAAGGTGGAGCAATGCTCATGCAGACGTCGAGCCATCCGGGACGATCGTTCTCCGTGTCGGAGAGCAGAAGAGCCTTTCCGCAGACGGTGTACGAAGTTATTCGGAGGGAGTGCCAGGTTTTGCCGACATTCGAGTCACGCGAGACCAAAGTCGGTTCGTGCTCGTCGGAAGGAAAGTTGGGTCGACCTCACTTCTCTTGATCATGCAAGATGGGAGTCAGGTGCAGCATACGATCCGCGTGATCGCTGCCGATGCCATCAAAGGATCAGGGGGGCGCGAGAACATTCGCCTGGATTTGTATTTCGTCCTCATACAAGACCGGTATACTCATAAGATCGGTTTGAGCTGGCCCGGGAACGTCGGGAGCACGCTGACGCCATCGCAGGCAGCGATCGCGATCACCGGTGGCAGCGCTCAGCCCACGCAAAGCGCGTTTCAGATCCTCCCACAAACCTTTCTCCCCAGCTTCGATCTCGCTCAAGCCAAGGGTTGGGCGAAGTTGTACCGCCAGGCAACCCTGGTGACGGCCAATGGCACAGAGGCATTGTTCACCTCTGGCGGTGAGTTCAATGTCCAGGTGCAGAACAATCTCACCGTGAACGTCCAGTCAATCGAGTTTGGCACCAAGGTGGCTGTGTTGCCTCGCTACGATGCCGAAAGCGGCCGAATCGAGCTCGAAATCACCGCCGACGTGTCCGACCTCGATGCCGAAAGGGGAGTGCGTGGAATTCCTGGGCGGATCACGTCACATGTGGAGAGCCTCGTCAATCTCGAGCTCGGTCAGTCCGTTTCGCTTGCTGGCATACGCGCTCGAAGCGAAAGAAGAACGAAGGACGGAATTCCGGGGATGGCCATGGTGCCATTCGTCGGGGCGCTTTTCGGCCGCCACGCTCGAGAGGTAGAGGACGACCAAGCGTACATGCTCATCGTGCCTTCGGTGCTCGAGCCCATCAGCATGACGCAGCGGGATCGCGTCGAGGAAGCACTACGTGTGTACGAGCGCTTCATGGGAGGAGTCGATTCACAGGACCTGATGGACGAGCCTCGTGTCGGTCGACAAAGAGAGACGATCGAATGAACGCTGGGTTCAGTGTCTGCGTGGTTACACCCGAGGGAGCCCAACGTGAAATCAGCATCCCGAATGTCCCGTGCCTGACCGTAGGTCGCGATCCGACCTGCCATGTCGTTTTGTCTTCCCCGCAGGTGAGTCGGTTCCATCTTCGTATCGAGCACGACGAGGGCGCTTTTCGAGTCATCGATCAGTCTGCCAATGGTACGGTTCTGGGCAGCGAGGTCGTTCGCCGTGCCGGCCGCTTGCTCCCGCAGAGCGGGCAACTTCGAGTCGGCCCCTATGAGCTCCATGTTGTGGCGCTTTGCAAAGAAGGCGCCGTGAATCACGTCTCTCCGGCCCTTCGTCGGCGCATCCATCAGTCTCTTCTCGACAATCTCGAGCTCAGGTCTCTCAACGGCTCCGACATGGACGATTCCGTGCTGAGGCCGCGAGTCGTGCGAGCGCTGGAACGTATCGTCGCTAGCCTCGAGACAGAGATCGGAGACTCCGTAGAGAAGAAGCAATTGATCGCGGAAATGACCGATGAGGTCTTGGGGTTGGGCCCGCTTCAGGACCTGCTCGATGACGAGAACATTTCCGAGATCATGGTCGTAGATCCAAACACCATCTATGTAGAGAGAAAAGGCAAGATCGATCTCACCTCACTCCGGTTCAGCGACGAAGAATCCTGCCGGGCTGCGATCGAGAGAATCGTGACTCCGCTGGGACGGCGAATCGACGAGAGCACTCCGATGGTCGATGCTCGGCTCAAGGACGGATCACGTGTCAATGCGATTATCCCGCCGCTAGCGCTTCGGGGGCCGTGTATCACCATACGAAAATTTTCTCGCCGCCCACTTCAAATGCCGGAGTTGGTCTCCCTGAAGAGCCTAAGCCCGCAGATGGCGTCATTTCTACAACGCTGTGTGCGCGCGAAGAAGAACATCCTCATCTCCGGCGGTACCGGCAGTGGCAAGACGACACTTCTGAACGTTCTTTCCGGAGAGATTCCTGCAACCGAGCGCATCATCACCATCGAAGACGCCGCCGAGCTCCAGCTCGATCAGCCACACGTGGTAGCGCTCGAATCAAAGCCGACAAATCTCGAGGGTCAGGGCGCCTACACGATCCGTGATTTGGTCAAAAACGCGCTGCGCATGCGTCCCGATAGGATCCTGGTTGGTGAGTGCAGGGCAGGCGAAGCCATCGACATGCTTCAGGCGATGAATACTGGTCACGAAGGGTCGATGACGACAACGCATGCCAATAGCGCAAAGGAAGCTCTGAAACGCATCGAGACATTGTGCCTGATGGCAGGTCTCGATTTGTCATCTGCGACCATAAGGCAGCAGATCGCATCGAGCATCCACGTGATAGTCCAGCAGACTCGCCTCTCGGACGGATCCCGACGGTTGACGGCAGTCACCGAGGTAGGATCGCTCACTGAAGAGGGAGACATCGCTCTGCATGATATCTTCGTATTCGACCGGATCGGGGTCGGCCTCGCAGGTGATGTGATCGGAGAGCATCGATCGACTGGCTACGTCCCAAGCTTCATCGATGAGTTCATCAGGCAAGGTCTGATAGACGATCGGGGCTACCTATGAGCCCTCTCTCCACGCCATTCCTTTTGCTCGGAAGCACGCTATTGATCATGGGTGCCGCCACGCTCGTCTATCTGACGCTGGCCTATCGTATCGGGCCGGTTCCCCGAATTTTCGCCCAATACGAAGCCGGATTGGAGCACCAGACGAGCTTCTTGATGTCATCATTGCGTGGCGCTCAAATCGCACGTTTCCAACTCTTTGCGGTGGTTGTAGGGCTCGCACTGATGGCCGCCACCAGACAAGCCGGCTTCCTATTCTTCGTGGCGCTGGTGACAGTGGCCCCGCAGACGGTGCTGCAGAGGAAACACATGGCGCGCGTTGCAAAGCTAGAGGCGCAACTCGACACGTGGTTGCTCATGCTTGCCAATGCATTGAAGGCGACTTCGTCTGTCGGCGAGGCTATCGAATCTACGGTAGCGCTTGCCCCAAGACCCTTTCGTGACGAGTTGGACCTACTAGTCAAAGAAATTCGACTCGGTGTTCCTCTCGACAGGGCGCTTCAATCCACGGGATCCCGCATTGGTAGCGCCATGATCTCCGGGGCGCTTGGGGCGATCATCGTTGCCCGGCAGACGGGGGGCGATTTGCCGCAAACCTTGGAGCGAGCGGCCGCAGCTCTCCGAGAGTCTGCGCGTCTCGAAGGAGTGCTCCGGGCAAAAACTGCCGAGGGTCGAGGCCAAGTTTTCGTGTTGGCAGCGGTTCCGTTCGTTCTCTGCGTCATCATTACCTGGTTGGACCGTGGCTGGTTCGACCCGATGCTCGACCATTCGTACGGACGGGTAATTCTCGCGGGCTGCTCTCTTAGTTGGGCGGTTGCTGTGCTATGGGCTCATTACATCGTTCGGGCGGACTTGTGATCGCCGTGAGCGACATGCTCTTGGGCGCGTCCATCATGGCCGTCGTCCTGGGTGCTTCGGGAGTTGCTTTTCAGATAGCGCGTGTACCGATGCTGGAGCGACCCACGCTGGGCATCAGGGGCATGAAGCGTGCGAGGGCCTTGAAGGCGGTTGGTCCCTTTGCGTCTGTAGAGCCAGCCGCACGATTCGTCGGGGCGTGGTTCCAACCCGTTCCTCTGGGACCCGTGCGAGGTACGGTCCGGCTCGCCCTGACGCGAGCGGGCGAATATCTGGGGCTTTCAGACGACGAGCTCTTCGCCCTGAGCATCTTCTCTGCGATTTCTCTGGCGGCGATCAGTGCGGCTATGCGCACTTGGTTCGGATGGCCTTTGGTCTTCGTACCGATGGCCTCGAGCATCGGCGCTTTCCTGCCCTGGCTCAAAGTGCAGGCCGTTGGAAGAGAGAGGGCGCGAAGTGTCAATCGCTCGCTTCCAGGGATCCTGGAGCTCGCAGCGATGTGCATGAGCGCAGGGCTGGACTTTCCAGGGTCGCTTCGGCGCATCGTAGGTTCCGCGCCGGATTCGGCAGAGCCGATCGTAGAAGAGCTTTTCCGCGTTCTGCAAGAGCTGGACCTCGGACTCACTCGGCGCAGCGCGCTGGAAAGACTCGCCAACCGAGTTCCTACGGACCAAGTTCGCGAGCTCGCCAGTGCAATCGTGCAGGCCGAGCAAAAAGGAAGCCCACTTGGGCCTGTGCTGTCCATTCAGGCTCAAACGCAACGACTCCGGAGGAGCATTGCCGCGGAGCAGATCGCCTCGGACGCGGCGTTGATGTTGATGGGCCCCATGACGCTGATCTTCCTTTGCGTCATCGTGCTTCTCCTTGGTCCTGTGGTGGTTCGACTCATGACGGGTGGCTTGGGACTCTCATGACTAAGAGGTCCCAACACGCACCGTCGACCCCAAAGAGCAACCTTTGGCGAGGCGCGCTAACTCTGCTTGGCGTGATTGCAGCGCTCATTGTCTGGAGAACGGGGCCACGCTTGAATGCAGAAGCTGCTCTTCGCGTTCCGCGCCCGCCTAGCCTCTTCGAGCGAGGAGGCGGATGCTCTCGGCCCCACCACCTTCATGATTTCGCTCGGAGGCTGGAGCGACGCGGCCGGCTTCGGGCCGATCGATACCCCTACGATCCACGGGATGGAATTCTGGCGGTTCGCGACTATCGACAAGCGGCGGATTGCTACAGGTCGGCCGGAGATCCGGCTCAGGCGGCAAGGGCGGATGCTACCGCCGTGATGCTTCAGGCCAGGGTGGAGACCGACTACGCCGCCGCCCGCATGAACCTGACACGCGCCATCCAGTCCCAACGGTGGACGGCGGTCTTGGACGAGGCTCGCCGACTGCGTCGTCTGACTGATCATCTCGGAGAACATGACTATGTCGAATGGCTCGAAAGCATCATGGGCCGCGCCACTGCGCGCCGGACCATGGCACCGTAGGCTCCGGCTCGGATGCGCACTGTTGTGTATTTCGGCTCCTTTTGCCGGCTGCAGTCACACGGTGCCTCGTCGAATGGACCATCCCGCCGACACCATTGCCTCGGTAACAGCCGACCGGCTCTTTGATTTTGGCCTTCACTACGCCGGCCAAGGCGATCTGCAGCGCGCAGAGCAATACTTGAGCGCAGCCCGGCAGAGAGGCTACGATGAACGAGTCGCCGTTTTCTGGCTGTTGCGAATTTGCGTCTTTGCAGGACGGTATCACGCAGCGCTCGAACATGCCGATACGTACCTCAAAAAGCAGCCCGATGACTGGGCTCTGCGACTAGTCATCGCTAGCATTCACGAGGCGCTGGGTGACTTCAGCCGTGCACGCGCGGTGCTCGAGTCCATCGTGCAATCCGAGCCGGACCGAGCGCTCCCGCACTACCGCCTCGCGCTGCTCTACTCCGCTCAGCATTCGGAGCCGGCAATGGTGAGGCGCCACCTGCAGGAGTACCTTCGCCTCGCACCGGATGGCACGCACGGGGCCGAAGTCGTCGCGACACTGCGAGAGCTGCAAAACCTCGAAGCCGATCGCAGTTCCGTGTCGCTTCTGGGCCAAGAGCACCCAGTCGCCGAGGAGGCTCCATGACCGTCCCCGCGCATGTCTTTCGACAAACCGTGCGCTCTTTGTTGACACCGATCGAATGCTTTCTCGATGCGGACGACATCAGCGAGATCATGATCAACGGCCACGATGAGATCTACGTGGAAAAGGAAGGTCGGCTGCACCTGACGGGCAATCGGTTCCATTCGGAGCATGCGCTCATGTCCGCTCTTCGAAACCTGTCGCAATATGTCGGTCGGGAGCTCAGCCCGAGCCGGCCGATTCTGGAGGCCCGCTTACCAGACGGCTCACGCGTCGAAGCAATCGTACCGCCGGCCTCTCGGCGAGGTGCGAGCGTCTGCATTCGTCTCTTTCCGAAATCGCAACTCACTCTCGACCGGTTGATCGATCTCGGCGCGATGCCGGCGACTGCTGCCCACCTCCTTCGGAGACTGGTCCAACAGAAGCACAACGTCGTCGTAGCTGGGGGAAGCGGCTCCGGGAAGACCTCCCTCTTGAACGCCTTGTCCAGTCTGGTTTGCGAAGACGAGCGGGTGGTGGTCATCGAAGACGCGCAGGAGCTCCAGCTCAATCTGCCTCACGTCGTTCAGCTCGAAGCCCAACCTTCGGACTCGCGCGGGCGCGGCGCGGTTACAATCCGTGAGCTGTTTCGCGCGACGCTTCGAATGCGTCCGGACCGAGTCGTCATCGGCGAGATTCGGGGAGGTGAAGCGCTGGACCTCATTCAGGCCATGACCTCCGGCCACCGAGGATGCCTCTCGACCATTCATGGCACCCTTCCCATCGATACGCTGAGCCGGCTGGAGACGATGGCACTGATGAGTGACGTGGAGATGCCTCTGAGCGTTCTCAGGTCGCAGATTGCGTCTGCGATCGATACGATTGTTCAGGTGGCGCGTCTCGCAGACGGGCATCGTCGCGTTACCCACATCGTCGAGGTGCGTGGATACCATCGAGATCGCGGATATCAGCTTTACACCCTTTTCGAGCAGGGGGCGGAAACGGAGTCGTCGGGATGAGCGAGCCGCGACGCTTCGTGATCAGTGAGCAGGACGACGAGGAGACCACCATCGATAGGCGGCCCCGGGATCTCGGTAGCTCGTGCTCTAAGACCGAGCTGATAGACCCGGGCGATCTTCTTGCCACAGCGTCGTCGTTCGGGCGGACCCACAGCGTGCCGCTACCAGAAGGCACCGACGTGGAGGCGGCGACCGACGCTCCACGAGCTGGGTTTGCCGATTGGCGCTCGTGGATCTCCGGGCGCTTTCGAGTGAGATCGTTGGGGGCCGTTATCGTCCTCCTGGGCTTGGTCTGCGTGCTCACGACTTTCGCCTATCGAGAGCATCGGAACGCACGGGCGCTGCAGAAAGCCATCGAAGAGATGGCCCGCGCACAGAACGGCGCGCGTCCAGCCAATGCGCAGGCGTTCGCGACGAGCTCACAGCCTGTGCGGATCGATCAAGCTCAACACTCGCGGGCCGATCGTGAGCCGAGGCGCCTAGACAGGGTTTCTGTAGAGCGTCGGGGCGCCGATCTTCTTGCAGCGAATGACTACCTCGGGGCGCTCGCACACTATCGAGCCCTGGCTGAGGAATTCCCAAACGAAGCGGTATTCGCCGACATCGTGATGGTGCTCGAGCTCAAACAGCACTGCTTCGGGTCAAACTCTGCAATCAGCGAAACATGTCGTTGATCCGGTGCCTGTGTCTGGCCTTAGGCGCGGCGAGCGCTACCGGCTGCGTCGAGGCATCCGATGGCAGACAGCTCGTGGTGCTGGACTTCGCGGCGGAGTCTGATCCCGGAACAGCGTTGGAGGGGGTCTCGGTCACGGTTGATGGGATGCTAGTCGGGCAAAGCGACGCGATGGGCTCACTTCACGCCACGATCTACGCCAAGTTGGGCCAGCGCATCCGCATCGAGTACGACTGTCCGCAGGGATACCGGGCCCCGGCCGAGCCGAAGATGCTCCGACTTGGCCACTATCGAAGCATCGATGGCGCTTCACCGCCGCCGATTCAACTCGCGATCCGTTGCCCACCCACGAATCGACTCGCCGTCATCGTCGTGCGTGCGGACAATGGAGCGGGTCTTGCGGTTCTGCTCAACGAGCGTGTCATGACGAGGACCAACGCCGCTGGCGTGGCACATTTCTCTACCTCGGCGCCTCCCGGGACGGAGCTGACCGTCCGGCTGGACACCTCGGAGCAGCCATCGTTGGTGCCACGCAACCCGATGCGTATCCTCACGATGCCTGATGTCCACGAGGTATTCGTAATCGAGCAGACTTTCGAGACGGCGAAAAGACATCTGCCCAAAAGAAAAAAGCGACCTAGAATCACCAAAATTGAGTAGATGCCCGGCGGGTACTATAAGCGTACGCGATGGGCGAGCGGGTGGATGTGGTGGTCGTGGGTGCGGGGCTTTCGGGGCTTTGTGCGGCTCGCAAGCTCGTGGCGCAGGGCGCGTCGGTCGCGGTGATCGAAGCGCGGGATCGCGTGGGTGGACGGACGCGCACCGAGCGCATCGGGCAAGGCGACTTCGACCTCGGTGGGCAGTGGATCGGGCCCGGGCAAGACCGGCTTTGGGCGCTGGTGAACGAGCTTGGGATTCAGACCTTTCCTACCTATGACAAAGGCAAGAAGGTTCTGGAGATCGAGGGCAGCCTATCGACCTACAAGCGCTCGATTCCCTCGCTGTCGATTCCCAACTTGATTCAGATGCAGGGCGCGCTCAGCTACATGAAGCGCATCCGCAAGCAGATTGCGCCCACGGCGCCCCTCACCACCGACGGCGCACAGGCCCTCGATGCCGAGACGCTCGAGACCTGGCGGTCGAAGTTCGTGAAGTCGAGCAAGATCAACGCGGTGATGGATGCTGCGGTTCGCACCATTTTCGGCGCCGAAGCGCGGGATCTCTCGGCGCTCTACTTCTTGATGTACCTCAATGCGGGTGGCGGCCTGCTGAAGCTTTCGGAGGTGCGGGGCGGCGCGCAGCAGGATCGCTTCGTGACAGGCGCGCAGTCGATCTCCGCGGCGCTCGCAGCGTCGCTCGGAAGCTCGGTTCGGCTCGGCATGCCGGTTCGAAAGCTGGTACAGAGCCGAGGCGGGATCGACGCCGTGACCGACGGCGAAGCGATCGGAGGCCGGTACGCCATCGTTGCGGTTCCTCCCGCGCTCGCAGGTCGCATCGAGTACGAGCCACTGGTGTCGGTTGCACGCGATCAGCTCACGCAACGGTTTGCGATGGGCGCCACCGTCAAGGTGCTCGTCACCTACGAGCGTGCGTTCTGGCGCGACGCGGGCTTTTCAGGCGAGGTGGTGAGCAGCGATGGGCCGCTCAGCGTCGTCTACGACAATACCTCGCATGACGAAAAGCAGCCTGCCTTGGTCGGCTTCATCGTCGGCAGTCAGGCGCGCCACTGGTCTTCACAACCCGAAGCCGACCGTCAAAAGCGCGTCATCGCCAAGCTGGAGCGCTACTTCGGTGAGGAGGCGCGCTCGTTTCGGGACTATCACGAGCTCGACTGGGGCGCGGAACCGTGGTCGCGCGGATGCCCCGTGGGAGGGTTGCCGCCCGGCGTGCTCACCCATTCGTTTGCGCACATTCGCAAGCCGGAGGGCCGCATTCACTGGGCGGGTACCGAAGCCGCGACCGAGTGGATCGGCTACATGGAGGGGGCCGTCCAGTCGGGTGAGCGCGCCGCGGACGAAGTCCTGCGCCGGCTCGGGTGAGCCGATCGCGCCGTCATTCTAGGTGCTCGGGGTTAGCCGTACGGTGACGTCCTTCGAGGCCGGCGTGAAGCTTCCGTCGGCGTACCGCTCGAGCGGGACCAGCACGTTGGCCTCGGGGAAATACGCTCCGACGCAACGGCGCGGGATCGGGTAGGGAACCACCGTGAAGCGCGGGGCGACTCGCAATTGGCCGCCGTGATCATTGCTGAGGTCGACGAGCGATCCGGCGCGTAGACCGGCCTCGCGCATGTCGTCCTCGTTGACGAAAACGACCCTACGACCGCCCCGGACGCCACGGTACCGATCGTCGGTTCCGTACACCGTCGTGTTGTATTGGTCGTGCGTGCGCATCGTCATCATGCGGAACGCGCCTTCGGGCAGCGTGAGGTCCGGGGCCGGGTTGACGGTGAACTTGGCGTTGCCCGTGTCGGTGTCGAACTTGCGTTCACGGGCACAGTTGTAGAGGTGAAAGCCGCCCGGCTCCCGGACGCGCGCGTTGAAGTCCTCGAAGCCTGGGATGGTCTTTTCGATCAGGTCACGGATGCGGTCGTAGTTTTCGATCAGCCAGCACCAGCTCACGGGGTCGTCGGGCCCGAGCACCTCTTGTGCGAGCCGCGCGGCGATCGCGGGCTCGCTGTAGAGGTCGGGATGGGCCGGTTTGAGATGCCCTTGAGACGCGTGCACCACGCCCATCGAATTCTCGACCGTTACGAACTGAGGGCCGTAGGCCTGCTGATCCACCTCCGAGCGTCCGAGGCAGGGCAAGATGATGGACCACTGGTTGTGGAGCAGGTGGCTTCGGTTGAGCTTGGTGCTCACGTGGACCAGCATCTCGCAGCGCCGCAGTGCGTGGGCGGTTTGCAGCGTGTCGGGCGTCGCTTGCAAGAAGTTGCCGCCCATGGCGAAGAAGATCTTGGCCCGCCCGCCGAGCATCGCCTGAATGGACTCGACGGTGTTGAAGCCATGCTTGCGGGGTGGATCGAAGCCGAACACCGACTGAATTCGATCGAGCAAAGCGTTCGAAGGCCGATCATGAATGCCCATCGTACGATCGCCCTGCACGTTGCTGTGACCGCGCACGGGACAAGTGCCGGCACCCGGTATGCCGATGCTCCCCCGCATCAAGAGGAAATTGACGATCTCACGCACGTTGCCGACGCCGTTCTTGTGCTGGGTCAATCCCATCGCCCAGCACACGATCGTTTTGCGGCTGCGCAGGATGATCGAAAGCGCTTCGTCCAGCGTCGAGCGCGGAACGCCGCATGCCGCGATCAGCGCGTCGACGTCTTGGGCTTCCAAGTGCGAACGCAGCGCACCGAAGCCCTCGGTGTGAAGGCCGATGAAATCCTCGTCGAGGACGGTCCCCGGCGCTCGCGCCTCTGCTTGGAGCATCAAGCACATCAGCGCCTTCAGCAACGCCACATCGCCGTTGATCTGCACCTGTAGAAACAGGTCGGCGATGGGGGTGCCGCCGGAAAGCACCTGGGCGGGGCTCTTCGGATTGATGAAGCCCATCAATCCAGCCTCGGGAAGTGGATTGATCGCGATGATGCGCGCGCCGTTCTTCTTGGCCTTTTGCAACGCGGTCAGCATGCGGGGATGATTCGTCCCCGGGTTCTGACCCATCACGATGATCGTGTCGGCTTCGTGAATGTCGTCGAGTGTGACTGATCCCTTTCCAATGCCGAGTGTTTCACCGAGGCCCACTCCGCTCGACTCGTGACACATGTTCGAGCAGTCGGGAAGATTGTTGGTGCCAAAGGCGCGCACGAATAGCTGATACAAAAAGGCAGCCTCGTTGCTGGTGCGGCCCGAGGTATAGAAGATCGCCTGGTGCGGGGAGCTGAGGGACTTGAGCGCATCGCCGACTCGCCGAAAGGCTTCCTCGTAGTCGATGGGCTCGTAGAAGCGGGAGCCCGGACGAAGCATCAACGGCTCGGTGAAACGGCCCTGCTGTCCGAGCCAGTAGTCGGACTTTTTCGCGAGGTCATCGATGCTGTATTGCTGGAAGAACTTCCAATCGACCCGGCGCCGGGTGGTTTCCCAAGCGGCGGCTTTCGCTCCGTTCTCGCAGAACTCGGTGAGCGCCGCGCGGTCGTCGGGGTCCGGCCACGCACATCCAGGGCAGTCGAAGCCGTCGGTTTGATTCATCTGTCCCAGAATGCGCACGGCGGAAGGCAAGGAGTGCCCCTGCTTCAGCATGTGCGCGAACGCAGAACGGACCGAAGCAAGGCCCGCGGCCTTCGTTTTGGGCGCACCGATGCGAAGGCTGTCGTCCGTCTCCGGTGGCTCCGCGCTCGTTGGCGGGCTCTTCGGCATCAGCGCGTCCCGCCTTCGGCAAACGCGAGCAAGGCGTCCCCGTGTGCGATGCGCTCTGCACACGAGTACACGTTGAACCGGTTCGCCTTTGCAAATCCGATCAACGTCAGATCGAAGCGCCGCGCGGTCTCGACGGCTAGGCTCGTCGCTGCACCCATCGCGACCATCATGGGAAAGCCTGCACGAACGGCCTTTTGCACGAGCTCGAAGCTGGCCCGGCTGCTCACGACGACGAAGCAGCTCGAAGGATCGGCCGCTGCCTCCCGCAGGCATGCGCCTACGAGCTTGTCGAAGGCGTTGTGACGCCCCACGTCCTCTCGGTGCACGATGAGGCGGCCGGAGCGATCGAAGAGCGCGGCCCCGTGGGTTCCGCCGGTATGGCGGAACCAGGCCTGTGAGGTTTCGAGCGATGCGAGCCCTCGTCGAACGGCGCCTGGCTCGAAGGCGCCCGATTCTATTGGGATCTCGCCGCATCCCTGCTTCGCAAGCGCCTCCGCTGTGCGCTCGCCGCAGACGCCACAGCCGCTGGTGATCATGAGGTTTCGCTCCAGCAGTCGCCGAGGCACTAAAACCCCCTCCCGGAGTACCGCGCGAACTACGTTTTCAGGCGTGTCGGATCGCAGGCAATGACGGATGCGGACCACATCGGCAAAGCTAGAAATTACGCCTTCCGCATAGAGAAAGCCCGTGACCAGATCAGGGTCGTGCCCCGGCGTGCGCATGGTCATCGCGAGCGGTGTCTCCAAACGGGCATGCGCCTCGCCATGCTCGAGGATGATCTGTAGCGGTTCTTCGACCGCAACCAGGTCGGTGGTCTGCGCGCGAAGCGCACCCTCGATGCGCTCGACCTTCGTGGATGCAACCGGCGTGCGGGCCATACCCGCCAAGCCTACTGCGCATCGACCTTTTCAAAAAGGGGACGGCGGCCGTCAATAGATCCCGGGGATGATTCGCCAGCGGACGCGTTCGCAGTAGCGCTCCCAGTCGGACCCGTATTTCTTGGTGCAGAAATTGTGGTCGCGACGTTCACGATGGATCAGCAAGATCGAGAAATAAATCGGGTAGAAGTAGGGCAAAATCGAGTCGAACAGGCAGGGTAGCGACCAAGACAGCGCCATCAGAATGTCCCCCACGTAGTTGAAGTGGCGGGACCAACCCCAGAAACCTGATAGCAACAATTTCCCGCCCTGCGCGGTCTGGATGTACTCCGCCTTCTTGCCCCAAATCCGGGCGTTCTCGGGATCACTCCGGAACTTGTGCTTCTGCAGGTTGACCGCGCGGAAGATGTAGAGGCCAAGCATGTTGACGCCGATGATCAGCACCGCGCCCCACCATGGCAGTGAATGCACCCGATCGATGAGATAGTGCGCTTGCAGAGAATAGGTCATCGGCACCCACACCAAGTCTCCGAACGCCAACATGAAACCGAAGTTTTCGTGCTTGATGTCCATCGTGGTGAGGATGGCCTCTTCGTTCCAGAAGTAGTCGATGATGTAGAACATCTGGAAGAGCCAGACGAGGACCATCGACGTCGAAACGAAACCGTATCTCTCGTACTGCACGTACGCGAACGACGTGTTGATCAACATCCACAAGATCAACCCGGGACGTGCCTCGCAGAAGATCTTGAGATCGAGGCCGTCGGGCCGAGGGGGAACGCGTGGATTGTGGCCGGTGCCCATCCAGAAGTCGTGAATGAAGCGGCCGCTGAGATGACGTGCCTGCCCGTGCTGCTTGCCATACCAGTAGAGGTAGATACTGAAGAGGAAGACGAAGATCGTCATCACGCTGATCAACGCGCCAAACTGATCGAAGAGCTGGCGAATCGAAAACAAGCCGGACCAGTGGAGGACGGCCACGGCGATGAAAGTTACGATCAGGGAGAGCAAGCCGTTCATGCGGTAAGGAAGACGGCTGCCGTCCGGAAGCTCGGCCCCGAGCACCTGCCGACCGGGGGCGTACCTCTGCAGAGCAGCTTGAAAGACGAACCAGACGCCGTAGATGACTGCGGCGCGGCCGGTCGGCATCATCGCCTCTGCAAATCCGGTCCAGTCCGCATCGCCGCCGGGGAGCACCCGACCGTCGTTGAAGCGAACGGCGAAAAAGAGGTACGCAGTGAAGACTGGCAACCCGATAATCATGGCGAGATTCCCGGGCACGCCGCCGAACTCGAGCTTCTGTTTCTGCTCCGTCATCGGCCGCACTCTAGCCCAAGTCATGGGGCGCGGCTTCATCGGCTCTCGCCCTTCGATCCTCACCGTGAGCAAAATCGACTTGACCAGGGACTTTGCGGTCACCAAGGAGTAGCTCGATGGGGTCAGCATGACTAGGTTCGACGGCAAAACAGTGGTCATTACCGGGGCCAGCGCGGGTATTGGAGCGTCTTGCGCCCGTAAGTTCGCCGCGCGAGGAGCGAATGTGGTGCTGGCTGCGCGCAGCGCCGAGCCGCTCCGCCACCTCGCCGAGGAGCTCGGAACCGATGTCGCATACGCGGTCCCGACCGACGTATCCAACGTCGCCGCATGCGAGAGATTGCTCGAGCAAGCGAAATCCCGATTTGGGAGCATCGATGTGCTGGTCAACAACGCCGGGTACAATGCCAGATGTCCCGTCGAGGAGCTCCCTGTCGACGACATGCTTCAGATTCTCGACGTGAACCTCCGTGCGCCACTGGTGCTGACCAAGCTGGTGCTACCGACGATGAGAGCGCAGGGCTCGGGCACGATCGTGAACGTGGCATCGCTTGCAGGACGATTTCCGCTCGACGGCGAGGCCACCTATTCCGCGACTAAATTCGGGCTTCGCGGGTTTTCATTTGCTTTGGCTGAGGAGCTACGCGACACCAACATCAGGATTGCGGTCGTGTCGCCCGGTCCGGTCGAGACCGGCTTCATCACGGGAGGCGACGTCATCGAACACGTTCCGGCCCTGGTGTTTTCGCAGCCCATGAGCACCGCCGACGAGATCGCAGACCTCGTCCTCGCATCTGCGGCGGATGGCGCGCGCGAGCGCACCAAGCCCGTGTCGAGCGGTGTGCTCGCGACGATCGGTTATCTCTTCCCGGGGATCCGCAGGGTGATCTTGCCCGTGCTCGAGAAGAAGGGCGAAAGGGAAAAGCAGAAGTTCATCGCCCGTCACTCCGAGTAGTCTCGAGTCGAGCTCGGAAGCGAGCTGGTTCGCTTGGGCGAGGGTCCCCAAGTGCGCACGTTGGGCAGCATTCGATAGAGCAGCCAGTGATACGTGCTTCGGGGCAGGATGCGACGCAACATCGAAAACCCCAATGCGTCGATCGTGGCTGGAACGCGAAGCGGAGGCCGCTTGTGCCGGAGCGTCCTCAGCACGACTCGGGCCACCGAGTCAGGCGTGGCCCGCGAGCCTCTCATCAGCTTGGCAATGAAGGGACCCATGTTCACATAGTGCTCGTGATAGGGCTCCGAGAGGTCGTGCTCCGAACGATCGCTCTCGGGCGTGAGCCGCACCCGCTGAAACCCGTCGGAATCGACGAATCCGGGCTGCACCAAGCTCACCCGAATCCCCCAGGGTCGAACCTCGTACCAAAGGGCTTCGTGCGCGCCTTCGAGCGCGAACTTCGATGCGCTGTAGGCAGCCATGGTGGGCATCGCCATCATTCCCCCGACCGAGCTAATCGTGATGATGCGCCCGGCTTGCTTGTCCCTCATGCCCGGGAGCACGAGACGAACGAGCTCCATCGGTGATCGAAAGTTGACGTCCATCTGCGCCAAACGGTCGTGGTCTGCGACGTGCTCCACCACGGCGCGATACGACACGCCTGCATTGTTGATCAGCACGTCGATGCCGCCCCAGTCTCGCTCCGCCTCCGCGATGACCGCCTCGCGCTGGTCTGCGTTCGTGACGTCGAGGGAGCGGATCCGAACGCGTTCTGATTCGCGGACGTCGTGGGAATCGAACCGCGGAAGGGAGCGCTGCCGCGCGGTCAGGATCACTCGGTAACGCGTACCGAGCAGGGCCCGCGCGATTGCCAGGCCGATCCCGGTGCTCGCGCCCGTGAGCAAGACGGTCCCTTCCGATACCATGCCGATTTGAGTTTACAGGGGCACGCACCTACACTGGAAGGGACTTTCGGGGCAGGGAGGCCAACATGGGGTGGTTGATCGGTTTTCTGGTGCTTGCGGTCCTCGCGATTGCTTGGTTCGTGGGAATCTACAACACCCTCGTCAACCTTCGGAATCGGTTCGCCAATGCGTTCGCCCAAATCGACGTTCAGCTGAAACGCCGCCATGACTTGATTCCGAATCTCGTCGAGACTGCGAAGGCCTATCTGGCACACGAGCGGCAAACGCTCGAAGCCGTCATCGCCGCTCGAAACTCGGCGGAAGGCGCACGGCAGAGCGCCGCATCCGATCCCAGCGACCCTCAGGCGATGAAACGCTTGGTGGACGCTGAGGCCGGGCTGAGCGGAGTGCTCGGTCGTTTCTTCGCGCTATCGGAGGCGTATCCAGACCTCAAGGCGAACCAGAACATGATGCAGCTCACCGAAGAGCTCTCTACGACCGAGAACAAGATCGCGTTCGCCCGCCAGGCCTACAACGACGCGGTGATGCGATACAACAACAAGTGCGAGATGGTCCCTTCGAACCTGATTGCCGGCATGTTCGGCTTTCGAAAGGCCGAATTCTTCGAGGTCGAGTCCGAGAGCGAGCGCGCGCCGGTCAAAGTGCAGTTCTGAGCCATGGACTTCTTCGAGGAGCAGGCCCTCGCGCGTAAACGAACCGTACGCCTGACCGTCCTCTTCGCCATCGCCGTGACCGGTGTCATGGCGGCCGTGTACGCGCTGGCGATGTTCGTGTATTTGCTTTCAGCAAATGACGCGACCGGCGTGGCCTATATGGTGGGACGCTACGAGGGGGGTTCCAACCTGCACGCGTCGTTGTGGAATCCCTCCGTGTTCTTGTTCGCGTGTGGGTCCACTGCGCTGATCGTGGGGCTCGGCTCGCTCTCGAAAACTGCGCAGCTTCGCGACGGCGGCTCAGCCCTGGCGCTCGGTTTGGGCGGACGCAAGATGGAGCCGGCCACGAGCAAGCTGGAGGAGCGTCGCCTCCTCAACGTCGTCGAGGAAATGGCCATTGCATCGGGCATGCCCGTCCCGGAGGTCTACGTTCTCGATCGCGAGCCTGGCATCAATGCATTCGCAGCGGGCAGGACGACGAGCGACGCGGTCGTTGGCGTGACCCATGGGACGGTTCACCTGCTCCGCCGCCACGAGCTTCAAGGGGTCATCGCGCACGAGTTCAGCCATATTCTCAATGGAGACTCTCGCATCAACATGCGGTCGATCGGGTTGCTGCATGGGATCTTCCTGCTCGCGTTGATCGGGCGTTTCCTGCTTCGTGGGTCGACCGCCAGCAGCAAGAAAGGAAGCGGCGGCTTGGCGCTGGTCGGCCTCGGCCTCCTCGCCATCGGGTCGATCGGCGTGTTGTTCGGCCGCATGATTCAAAGCGCGATTTGCCGCCAGCGAGAGCTGCTCGCCGACGCATCCGCAGTGCAGTTCACCCGCGATACCGAGGGCCTACTCGTTGCGCTCAAGAAGATCGGCGGAGCGGCATCACATTCCTACCTCCGGGCGCCGCAAGCGGACGAGGCCAGTCACATTTTTTTCTCCGAAGCCATCCGCCGGCTCCGTTTGTTCGCAGGTCTTTTCCGAAGCCATCCGCCTCTCGAAGAACGCATCCGCAAGCTCGAGCCACAGTGGGACGGTCACTTCATCGAGGTCCCGTTGCCGCAAATTGCCGAGGGGATGAGCACGCCGCCGGATGCGCCCCCGGATGACGTGATGGCATTCGCCGAAGCCCCCAGCGAAGAAGCCGTCGGCCAGGCGCTCGAGCGCGTCGGGAAGCCTCGTTCCGAGCAGGTCGCATTTGCACGCTCTTTGCACGCAGCGATTCCCGAGAATTGGCTTCGGGCCGTGCGCCAGGCGCCCATGGCCCAAGCGATGGTATTCGGCCTCTTGCTCGCCCACGACGAGGTGCTTCGAGGCACCGAGATCGTTCGTCTCGCCGAGATGACCGATCCACAGACCGCGGACCTCGCTCTTCGCTTTCATTCCGAGGCGGGCGACCGCTCCTCGTCCCAGAAGATCGCCTTGATCGACATGGCGATGCCCGCGCTTCGCAGCTTATCCGAAGATGAATACCAGCGCTTTGATAAGACGGTCGATGCGCTCATCCTCAGTGACCGCCGGATCGACCTCTTCGAGTACACCTTGAGCAGGATGGTCCAGCGTCATCTGGAACGTTACTTCGAGGGCACCGGGCCGACTCCTGTCCGCTTTCGTTCTCTCAAGCGGCTGCTGCCCGAGGCGCAGGTTCTCCTGTCGACGCTGGCCAGGGCCGGCAGCCGAACCGAGGACGAGGCCAGGCGGGCGTTTCGTCATGGAGTGCAGGCACTTCACCTCGAGAGCTGCGTAGAAACCATCCTGCCTTCGGGACAATGCACGTTGGCTGCGGTGGACGAGGCGCTGAAGCGCTATGATGCCGCAACCCCTGTCCTCAAGAGGAACCTCATGATGGCCTGTGCAGCGACCGTGATGGCCGACGACACCGTGACCGAACGAGAGGCCCAGCTGATCCGCGCCATCGGGGATGGGCTCGATTGTCCGGTGCCCCCTTTTGTGCAATCGAGGTAGCGCCATGGAGACACAAAACGTTTTCGAGACCGATGACGAGGTTCAGGCTCTAGCCCTTCAGGAGGCGCTCGAAGCGGAGGGCATCGCTGCGGTCTTGGTCAATCATCGCGATACCGCCTACCCGGGCATCACCGATCGCCAACGCCACGGAACCGAGATTCGTGTCGAGGCCGACCAGGTCGAAGAGGCCAAGCGCCTGATCAAAGAATTCATCGCCGCGGAGCCCATCGAGGGGCCCCCCGTGGCGCCCCCGCCGGACCGCGGCCCTCTCGCCGGCATCCGGGGCCCCGGCTGGCTGGTCATGACCCTGATATTCCTCGGGTTGCTGGGAATTGCGGCTTATTTACTAAATGGCAAATAAAGCTTGGATCGACCCGCCTGGGTGCGCTATAAATTTACGGTTCGTAAAGGAAGCGCATCATGGTCGTCACCGAAACCTACGATCTCAAAGAGCTCGCCAAGCTGCTCAACTGGAATCCGGCGCACTGCAAAGTGATCCTCAAACAACTGGGCGCGGATCCAACGCAGCCGATCGATGAGGAGACTGCCGCGAAAGTCGCGCAGAAGATTCGTCGGCAGTGGCCTCCAAACGCGGCCTAGCTCGCGCCTTGGATTAGCGCGGCAGCGTGTTCTCCGATCATCATGCTGGGCGCGTTGGTGTTGCCTCCGGTGATCTGCGGCATGATCGACGCGTCGACGACACGTAGCCCTTCGACGCCACGGACCTGGAGCTTTGGATCGACGACGGCCATCTCATCGACGCCCATCTTGCACGTGCCGACCGGATGGTAGACCGTCGTTGCGCGTAGCTTGATCTCTTCGACGAGTGCTTCGTCGCTCGACCGCTCCGCGCCTGGTGAAAGCTCCTCGCCGAGATGGTCCGCCATGGCGGGGTGACCGCAGATCTCGCGGCAACGCCGGATCGCCTTCATCAACAGCTGCACGTCTTCCGGCTCCTCCAAAAAGTGCGGGTCAATGAGCGGTGCTCGAGACGGGTCGCCCGACGCGAGCTGCAGGTTGCCACGGCTCTTTGGATAGATCAGCGTCGGCATCACGGTCAGACAATGGCCCTTGTCGATGTCAGGGCGCTCCGGGCCGTCTTGGTTTGGTGTTGGATACCCCCAGGGCAGGGTGTGGATCTGAATGTCCGCAATGGGCGCATCTTCGTGGCTCTTGATGAATGCCCCGGCTTCGAAGACGGTGCGGCCGAACCATCCGCTGCCGAAAAGGTACTCTCGCGCCATTGCACCAAAAAAGTGCAGGGCCGTGCCCCGGTGCAGGCTGGTCGGTGATCGATAGGTGAGAGGGACGAATAGATGATCGTGCAGATTCTTCCCCACCCCCGGTAAATCGACCTCCACCTCGATCCCGTGCTCGCGCAGATGGTCCGCAGGACCAACTCCGGAGAGCATCAGGATTTGTGGCGAGCCCACGACCCCACCCGATACGATCACCTCCCGCCGCGCTCTGGCCACGGTTACGCCTCCTGGAGCTCGGTATTGCACGCCCACGGCGCGCTTGTTCTCCATGACGATGCGATGAGCCAACGCACGGATTTCGACCGAGAAGTTCGGCTTTCCGAGGCTCGGATGCACATACCCCTCGGCCGTGCTGCTTCGTATGCCGTGGCTCGAAGACATCTGATACATGCTTGCGCACGGCTGGTGCTCGGCGTTGAAGTCATCGCGTATGGGGATGCCGCAGACCTCGGAGGCAGCGCGCACGAACGCTTTGGAGACGGGGCTGATTTGGTCGTCGGGGTGACGGCTGACTCGAATCGGCCCTCCGGCGCCGTGGTAGGGGCTTTCCCCATCCTCGTGGTCCTCTAACTTCTTGTAGAACGGCAGAACGTCTTCGAAGCGCCAACCCTCACAACCACTTTCCGCCCAACCATCGTAGTTGGCTGGGTTGCCGCGCAGGTACAACATCCCGTTTACCGAGCTCGAGCCGCCGAGAACTTTGCCGCGTGTGTACGGAAGGCATCGATTGTTCATGTGTGCCTGCGGCACCGTGGTGAAACCCCAATCGAGCTTCTTCTTCAGCTGTTTCACCTGGTGAACCAGGCTGATCATGCCGGGCTTGCGGACCAAGGTCGTTCGGTCGGTCCCGCCTGCCTCCAACAACAAGACCTCGACGTCGGGGCGCTCGGCGAGACGGCTGGCCACGATAGCTCCTGCAGAGCCTGCCCCAATCACGATGTAGTCGTACTCGGCCATCGCTTACCCTCGAGTGAAACACGTTTCACTGGTCCGGGTCATAGACCGATCGCGAACCGGATGCACGCGCCGCGCCGCCGATCGCGTCGACGAGCCCGGAGTAGCGTTGCGCCCGGCGTTGGAGCGCCGCGAAGAGGATTTCTTTGGGGCCCACGATGCGAACCCGTTTTTTGGCGCGGCTCACCGCGGTGTACAGCAGCTCGCGGGTCAGCAGGGGAGCGTCTTGCTCGGGAAGCACGATCAAAACCTCTTCGAACTCCGAACCCTGTGCCTTGTGAACGCTCAGCGCGAACGCATTGGAGTATTGGGGGAGACGCGCCTCGGGGATCTCGTGGACGCCTTCCGCAGGTCGCTGAATTACGGCCTGACGCGGGTCGGTATGGACCAACATTGCAAAATCGCCGTTGTACACCTGTAGCTCCTGGCTGTTCTGCTCGATGATGATCGGAGTGACGACGGGGAGTCGGCCCGTAGTCCCAGACAGACGGGCTTCGATGGCCGCTCCGAGCTGCCGAGTGCCGGTGGGTCCGACGCGATAGGGGCTCAAGACGACGAAGCGCGAGCGATTGGCAAAATGCGCCTCGGGATCGGTCGTACGCAGCATTTCGGACCAATGCTCGGCTGCTCGATCCAATTCGGCCGGCAACTTGTCGAGACCCACCCATGCAACGTCCGGGGCGCCCCGTAGGCCGAGTAACGCGTCGACCTCGTCGGCATCTCCAGATCGGATGGCGGCCACCAGTTGCCCGAGCGGCTGCTCGTCCGCGTATCGAAAGGTCTTCGTGAGATGGGTAACGCGATCCGTCCACCAAGTCTCGGTGTTCGCGGTCACCAGGTCGCGGAGCACCGAGCCTGCCTCCACCGAGGTGAGCTGGTCGGGATCGCCGACGATCAGCAGGGTGGCGTCTAACGGGGTCGCGTTCAGCAATTGGCGCATCAAGGCCAGATCGACCATCGAAGCCTCGTCGACGACGATGACCTCCGCCTCGATGGGATGATCGGCGTCCCGCCGGAATTGCAATCCCGCCCGTTGCATTCCGAGTGCCCGGTGGATGGTCGTAGCATGCGTAGGAATCGCCTCGAGAACCTGCTCGGGCGCGTGAATCCCGGCCTTCGATCGGTTGACGGCCTCTGCCAGCCTGGCGGCCGATTTCCCGGTCGGCGCCAGCAGCACCACGCGCGGCGTGATGCCTGTTTGCCGTAGCGCGCGCTCCGCGAGGAGGGCGATGATGGCCGAGACCGCCGTCGTCTTCCCGGTGCCCGGTCCGCCACAGAGCAACGAAAGACGATGTTGGATCGCGTTCGATGCGGCGGTGCGCTGTGGCGAGCCGCGATCTGGGCCGAACAGCCTTTGGAGCGCACTCTCGAGCCAGGCTGGATCCGCCGCGAGCTGAGGAAGCTCGGCGGACCGTGTCGCGAGGTCCTCCGCGACATCACGTTCGAGCTCCCAATAACGGCGAAAGTAGAGCCGGTGGCGGGAGTCGAGGACCAGGGGACCTCTTTGCGTGAGCACGCTCTGACGCAGTGCGGCCTCCCAGTCGGACACCGACGGGAAGGTGCCCGTTGGCACTGATTCGTCAGGCCACAGGTCTAGGGCCTTCGTACCGAGCGGAAAACACGTATGGCCTCGCCGGATGTTGCGGCTCGTGAGCGCAATTGCCAGCTCGACTTCCGAACCAGGGAAACCTCCTGCACGCGCGAGCGCCCGTGCAATCTCGACATCGAGCAGATCGAGAAAACCGGAAGCGCGAAGCTCACAGAGATCCATCCGCACCTCCCAGCCACTCATCGACTGCATGCAAGAGGTCAGCGTATTGGTCGTCGAAGAACACGCTGCCTGCAGATTGCGAGCCGCGCATTCCGCGCAGAAACAGGAACAACGTGCCGCCCCAGTCGTTCGCACAGTCATACCGAGGCAAGCGTTGCTTCAGATACCGCTGGGCGGCGGCGCTGTAGAGCTGACCTTGTAGAAGGTAGTGCTCGCGTTGGACTGCCTCGGTGACCGCAGACAGATCGTACGAAGGAAGCGTGTTCGACTTGTAGTCGGCGACGTACCATCGCCCCTTCCATTCGAAAACGAGGTCGATATAGCCGCGTAAGAATCGCTGCAGTGTCTGCACGCTGACTTCGGCCAGGCGTTCATAATACCTCGGAGCAGCCCGAGGCGCTCCGTGTTCCCGCAGGATATCCGCCAGGGTTCCGAGATCGGGGCGGTCCGCATGGAGGGTGAACTCGAGCTCGCGGAGCTGTCTGTCCTTGCGGAGCTCGATGAGCCGCGGCGGATCCTCATCTTCGGTCAGGGGCGTGTTGGCGACCGACAGCAAATCTCGCTGTACGGCCTGCTCGAGAGCCGCATCGAATCCATGCAATCTCAGTTGGTCTCGAATGGTGCGTTCGCTATCGGCGCCGTGTAGGTCCGACAAATCGATGCGTTCCAGAATCGAGTGAAGCAGTAGACCAGTGCGCGCACCTCCAGGAAGCTCCGGGAACAAGGGCGCATGCGCTCCGGGAGTCAGCGCGTCGCTTCGAGGTGCGGGAACCTTCTCATCGAAGCCAGTGAGGCTCGTGAAGCTTCCAATTCGTGGGGCCTGATCGAAACCACGGGTTCGAGGCTGCGCTTGAAGCGCGGGGCCGGACGGCTCGTCTCGATGGCCGGGAGCTGGATCTGCGTGGGGCAGTCTCCATCCGACCGTGCCACCCGAGGCCTCCCGCAGAGCATCCAAGTCCGCACGCATGGCATCCTCGTCGAGAGCTTCGAGGCGGTCCTCTCCATGAAGAAGACGAGCGAGCGCCGAGCTCTTCCAGTGAGACGCAGGACCCCAAAGCAACACGCAATGATGCCGCGCGCGGGTCACTGCGACGTAGAGCAACCGGACGGCTTCGGAGCATGCTTCTTGCTCGCTCTTGGCCAGGTGCTCTTCTAGCTGGCTCGACCCGAGATCGATCCTAATGCGGTCTTCTTCGTCGTGAAATTTCACCGCTTGTTTGTCGAAGCCGCGAAGACCCGCATCATTCCAAGTGAACGGCACATATACGACGCCGTATTCGAGCCCTTTGCTCTTGTGTATCGTCGCAACCCGGACCGCACCCGACTCCGCGTCGGGACGCTGTTGCAAGTCTTCGGACGCCACGGCGCCCTGATCGGGCGTTCCTTCGTCCAAACGACGAAACCATTGCATCAGAGCGACCGGGTCACGCCGCCGCTCTCGTTCTCCCCGCATCAACAACTCTTCGACGTGAGCGAGGTCGGTCAACTCGCGTCGGGCTGCGGGACTTGCTGCCAACCTCGTCTCCGCGTGCGTCTCACGCAGCATGTCTTCGAGAAACCGAACCACACCCTGGGTGTGCCAGGTGGCATTCCAGTCTCGAAACCTCGATACCCACCGGGACCAGTCGTCGTCGTTCAGCGTCGCCAGCCTTTCAGGCGACAAGCCGATCAGTCCCGTCAATAGCGCACGGCGCACGCTGGGCGCATCTCCCGGCATGAGCGCTGCCTCGAGGACTGCGCGCAGGTCCGAGGCCACCTCGGTGTTGAGCACGCTCGAATCCCCGTCGAGCGAGGTCGGAATGCCTAGCGCCCGCAGCGACTTGGTCACGGCAATTGCCTGCTTGTTGCTACGGCACAAGACGGCCACGTCGCCCGGTTCGATCACGCGCTGCGCGATCGACGCATTCGAGCGCAACAAATGTGCAATTTCATTGGCGACGATAGGTGCGACCGCACTCTCGATGGGCGCCTTGAGCCGGTCCTTATCCGCTAGGATCACCTCCATGGCGGGAGCCATGCTCGACCGGTTGGCCTTCTCCTGAGCTACTGCCGGCTCGAAGCGGATGCCATCGAAAATGAACGGGTGTTGTTGCAGCGAAAACAGCGTATTGACCGCGCGAACGAGATCTGGATCCGAACGGCGATTCGTTCGCAGCGTGTACTGTCGGTCTCCGATGTCTGCAGCCGCGCCTATGTACGAGAACACGTCCGCTCCACGGAATGCGTAGATGGCTTGCTTGGGGTCACCAACGTAGACCACCGCGCCATCGCCGTAGATCGCTTTGAAAATTCCGTACTGAATCGAATCGGTATCCTGGAACTCGTCGACCAAAGCGAGAGGGTAGGTGCGCGAAATGGTTCTTGCGATCACGTCTGGGCCGCCAGAATGGCCGCGCTCGGCACCGGCCAAAGGCTCGTAGACCGCGGTGAGAAGCTCGTCGAAGGACAAGACCGCCGCTTCGTCTCGGCGCTTTTGCGTCTGCCGTCGTACGAACTCGATGAACCGGGACTTGAACGCAAAGACTTCGTAGTCGAGAAGGGGAGCGAGTCGCTGGTGAGCTTCGTAGAGGCGGCCGCACACTTCGAAAAAGGGATGCTCGGGCCGGTCGCATCCCTGTTTGACAGTCATGTGTGCGGGCGCGAGCCTCGGAAAAAAATCGGGCAAGAAACGGAATCCGTGCTCCGCGAACAGATCGTCGAGCGCGGGAATCCACTTCGTTTCGACGCTATCTTTTCGGTAATATTGTCTGTTCAGGCCCGGATCGCTGCGCAGGATCGCGCAGATCTCGTCGCGGCGGGAGGCCCAAATCGCGGCGGCTTCGCCGTGTAGCGTTGCGGCGCGGGAAACAGCGTGGTCCGCGGAACCCCGAGCCTGCGGTCCGACGACTTCGACACCGGGCATCGTGACCCCGTTGGCCAGCCTGGTGAGATGATCGACATCCACTCTGCGTTTTGCGAGCGCCTGGAGCAGCCACTGAGGTCGCTCGTACAGGTCGGTAGCCCAGAAATCGACCGCCAGATCGGCGTGGAACGACGACGAATCCTGCGCCACCTCGAAATCGAGATCGACTCCGAACAGCAATGGATGGTCCTGTAGCAGCCGTTGGCAAAAACCATGAATCGTGAGGATCGAGCTTTGATCCATTTCGCGGAGCGCGCTTCGGAGCAGGTCTTCGGCTCTGGAACGGCCCATGCGTTCGATGGCATCGTGGACGATCCGATGGAGTGCATCACCTTCCGCGGGCGAACGATCGAGAAGGTCGAGCGCCTCCAAGATTCGCTTTCTGCACCGCACCCGAAGCTCGGCGGTGGCAGCTTTGGTGTAGGTGACGACGAGAATCTGCTGCGGCTCGAGCTGCCGTTCGAGGACTCCGCGGACGAAATAGGTCGTGATGGTGTGCGTCTTGCCAGTGCCGGCGCTGGCTTCCACCAGGGTCGGAGCATCGAGCGGAGCCAGCTCCGGAGAGGTCGCGCTCATGTCTCGCTCCGGTGATCGAGAAGAGGCCGATAGAGCACGAGGGCCGCTTGCTCGAACGTCTCGGTCCACTGCGGGTCCTCGAAGGGATCGTCAGGTCCGAGCACGTACTGCAGGCGCGGGTCCCACTTGCGATGCTTCGCGAGCTCGGAGCTCGCTGCACGTAGGGCTGATTTGCGATTGCTTTCGTGGAAACGCTCGGCAAAGACGCGAGAAGCTTTCTCCAGCAGAGGCAACGGGGCCTCCCTGCAAGCCCGGTAGAGATCGAGCAACTCACCGAGGAGGCGCAGGGGGTCGGCCACGGCACCGAACGAGATGATGCTCGGCCGCCGCTCGGTGCCTCGAAGCACCAAGTGTGTCTCGCGGGGAAGACGAGGCTCCGAAGCCGCCTGCATCAGGAGATGTTCGATCCACGTGGTGAGCTCGGCCTTGCGTCCGGTTCGTGTGAACCGCTGGATAACTCGGCTGTCGGCGCCCAAGCCATCGAGCCGGCCGCTCAGTACGACGCTTCCGAGCTCGGCGGCGACGCGTGCGGACTGCCCCTCACGCTGCGCTTCGAGCCGCCGCCGGGTTGCGTGAAACGCCTCCATTTCTGTGACCAGGCGTTGTCTTTCGAGCGCGCCCCAGCTTCCGTCGGGAAACTCCGGCGCCGCCCTGAAATACGCTTCGAGGGCCTGCCCGACGAGGCCCGCACGGAGCGCGCCATTGCCCACGTTCGCAGCATCCAACGCAGAAAGATGGGTCAATGCCCCCGTGGGTTCGTAGAGCGCCGATTCACCGAAACGGGCTCGCAGCACCCGATCGATGAACGTCTTCATCGGATTCCATAACCAGCTCGCCAGCTCGTCCACGGGGACGACGCTCTCCAACGTTTCCGGTTCGGCCCGCAGCTCGATGCGAGGCCGCCCGAGGGGGGCCTCTTCGACGGCGCGTGCGATCTGCAAGTGCCGCTGGGAAAAGCTCTGCGGCAGGTCGCTCGCGGCAAAGTAGCGGCGATCGAACGCGTGGAGGGGATGTATCGTCGGCGCAAGCAGTCGCTTTCCGCCAGAACCCTCGTAGCACCGATTGAGCGTCTCACACAGCTCCCAGACAACCGGAGAGGGATTGGCTCCCGTGCGAAGGCTCGCCGGTGCGCTGTAGGTCACGATCACGCGGTCTCTCGCGCACAAGATCGCCTGAAGAAAGGAGTGCCGATCATCATGCCGCTTGGTGCGGTCCCCCGGCCGGTGCGTCGTTCGCGTGAGGTCGAAGGTCGGCCGGTCGTCATTGCGGGGAAAGGCTTCCTCGCTCATGCCGACCAGACAGATGACCCTGAACGGGACGGAACGAAGCGGTACGAGCTCGGTTAGTGTCACGCCTCGGCGAAGGAACCCCACCGCGGGGGTGCTCTGGGCGAGGAGCATGCCGAGCTCGCGCCGCAGCGCTCTGAGCGAGATGAAACCCGAGTAGCCGGCGCGCTGAGCCATGCTTTGCAGCTCCTGCAACGATCCTCGCAATACTCTGACCGCGGGCCCGGCTTCGCCCTCTTCTTCAAACAGCAGGTCCGCCAGCCGTTGCAGCTCCGCGATCCAGGCTTCGATGCCCAGAGGCTTCCGTGTGCGCTCCTGCAGATCGAAAAGCACCTCGCACAGCCGGCAGAGGCGTGCGACGAGCTCGGCGTCGCCCAAGCTCGGCGCGCCGCGGGGCAGCAAGCCCTCGAACACCTCCATGGCTTGCGGCATCGAGGCAAACCCCAAAAAGAGGCGCGCGAAGCCGGCGCGCCAGGTGTGAAGCCCCTCGGCGGGGAATTCGAGCTGTGCGCGGTGCTCCGCATCGATCCCCCATCGCACGCCGGCAACTGCCAGAAGCTCGGTGAGTCGCGAGCGCTCCTCCGGGCTGAAGCGGAAGTCTTCGCGCATCGAGCTGGCATCCATCAAACGAACGAGGTCGAGAACCGAGAACCTCGAATCGAGCACTTCGAGAACTGCAAGAAAGTCGTCGTAGAACGACGCGTCCTCCCTCGTCTTGCGGTCGTGAACCTCGTACGGAATGCGGTGGGGCTCATCTTGTCCGAAAACCGCGCGGAAGACCGGCGCGTAGATCTCGAGATCGGGTGTCATCACAGCGATATCTTCTGGCTGCAAGGAGGGGTCGGCTTCGAGCGCCCCACGGATGAGGTCATGCAGCACCTGAACTTCCCGCATCGGATCGGTGCACGCGTGGATCGAGATCGAATGGTCGGACGCTTCGAAGACCGTCCGCTCACCGTCATGGGGAGCACCGCGCAGCTGGAGAATGTCCGTCTGGAAAGCGCTCAGCAGGCTCGGTCCGCCTCGGGCCTCGAAAAGATCGGTCCGGCCGTGCACCGACTCGTCGAAGTCCAGCAACAACTGCTGAAAATCACGAGACAGCCGGCCTACGCTCGACAGGAATGGATGAACGTCTGCCGGGGCGTCATCGATGGCGAGTGAGAGTTGGGGTGCCGGGTCGAGCTCACCCAGATATTCGGAGGAAGGCTCGAGGAGGTAAAGCGTCGTCGGAACCGCTTTCGACAGCTCGCTAAAGAAGCGCAGGAACAACGGTGGCAGGGTTTCGAGCGAGAAAAGGTGCAGCCGTTTGAAACGCAGCTGCTCGGCAACCGAGCTCGATTGAAGGGACGCCAGTGCCCCTTCGATGCGAGCCGACAAGTCGTGCGGGCCGATTCGTTCCACGACTCGTCGCCAGAGCGCCGCTTGCCACTGCCGGTCCTCACGCTCTACCCACGTCCGAAGCACGTCTGGACGGTAAACGACGTATCTGTCGAAAACCTCTGCAAGGCTGCCCGAAAAGCGGAGCGCCCGGTCTGCGTTCGGAGGGTCGCCGAGGTAGCTCTTGAGCTCGGTTGGCGCGCTCTCCAAGAGGAGCTGCGCGATCGTCCATTTCAAGCACCCAGGGTCGTAGCTCGTGGCCTCGTCCGAGGGTCCCATGGCTAGGTCCTCGAGCACGTGCTCGATGACCGTTCGCGGAAACGGGAAGCAGGGGTTGCTCCAGATGCCCAGACGTTCGGCCAATGCAAGCGTGAGCCATCGCTCCATGCCCCGGCTCTGCACCACGATGGCCTCCTGCGCGAAGGGTGGCAGGGGGTCTTCCCGAACCGCTGATGCAAGTGCATCAGCCAGGCTCTCGGTTCGATTGCTCCGGATGAGCTCCATGCGCTCAGCGACGCGAAAGAATTCGCTCCAAGTTCTTCATACTTCGGCCGAGGGCGACTTGGAATAGCTTCTTGCCCGCCCAAGCCTTCACCGGAGAGCGCGCAAGGCGTCCGTAGGCAAGCCAGCAGAACACGACGCCGCCGTCCGGATGAGGCTCGCAGGTCAGCACGCCGAGATGATCGGTGCACAAGCCGAAAAACGCCTTGTCGTCGGCGGAGTAAGCCAGCATGCGCGGCGCTTCGTAGGCCTTCACCGTCTCTCCCAGAGGCTTGCCGACCGGTGGCTGAATCATGCGTACCGAGCCGACCTGGCCGGGCACCTGTGCGCGGGTGTTGTCCGTCCAGCTTCTCTTGGCGCCCCAAATCCATTCGTGAAGGCGGTTGAAGTCGGTGATGTAGTCGAACAACGCTTGCCGCGTGGCGTCCAAACGACGGGTGTCCTCCACCAGCAAAGGTTGATCGGTGAGCCGGTGACCGGTTTCCTTTGCATACTCGGTGAAATCCGAAAATGGCCCCATCGCCCGAGTCTTACCGCTTTGCGTCCGAGTTCAAGTCTTAAGACAATCGGTTTCGATAGTCTTCGTAGGTGAACTTCCGCTGCACCCGATAGGAGTCGTCCCGAGGGTCGTACAATGCGATCGATGGCAGGCGGACGCCGTTGAAGGTCGTGTTCTTGACCATGGTGTAGTGCGCCATGTCTTCGAATATCAGCCGATCTCCCACCTTCAGGGGCTGCGGAAAGGAGTACTCCCCGATTACGTCCCCTGCCAGGCAGCTCAGGCCTCCAAGCCGGTACGTGTGGGACAGCTCTCCTGCCGCCGCAGCGCTCCGGACGCGCGGTCGGTAGGGCATCTCCAGCACATCGGGCATGTGCGCGGTCGCCGACGTATCCAAAATCGCGATCAGACCATCGTTTTTGATGATGTCGAGCACGGTGGCGACCAAAATGCCGGTTTCGAGCGCGATGGCTTCGCCGGGCTCGAGGAACACCTCGACCCCGTGATGGTGCTTGAACTCACGAATCAAGTCGATCAGCAATCCGACGTCGTAGTCCGGCTTCGTGATGTGGTGGCCGCCGCCGAAGTTCACCCACTTCGCATCGTCGAGCCAGCCCCCGAAGCGCTCTTCGACGACGGCGAGCGTCCGCGCCAGCGCGTCGGCGCCGAGCTCACAGAGCGTGTGGAAATGAAGCCCTTCGATCCCGCGTAAGTCCGCTTTCATCAGCGCTTCCTTGGTCGTTCCCAAGCGCGAGCCTGGGGCGCAAGGGTCGTAGAGCGCGACCTCGACCTCGGAGTGCTGAGGGTTGATTCGCAAGCCAAAGCTCACCTTCGAGACGTACTCGTCGACGATGCCGCGGAACCGATCGATTTGGGAAGGGGAGTTGAAGGTGATGTGATCGGAATAGCGTATCGATTCGCGAAGCGATTCGTCGTCGAAGGCCGGGCAGTAGGTATGAACTTGCTTATTCAGCTCCTCGCGACCGAGTCGGGCTTCGTCCGGCCCGCTTGCGGCCGTTCCCTCCAGATACCGACCGACCAATGGAAACGTCGACCATGCGGCAAAGCCCTTGAGCGCCAGCAGAATTTGGCAATCGGCTGCACGCTGGGCGTGGGCCAACAGCGCGAGATTTCGCTCGAGCACATCGAGATCGATCACGTACGATGGCGTATCGACCCGGCTCAGATCGAGCTTCTCGCAGGCGCGCACTACATTTCCTCGACGTGCCAGGGCAGGCCACGTACGGCGAGCTCTTCGAGGAAAGGCTCGGGGTCGAACTGCTCGACGTTGAAGACACCGCGATCCCGCCATCGATCGGTGAGAATCATTTTCGCTCCGACCATTGCTGGAACGCCGGTGGTGTAAGAGATCGCTTGTGCACGAACTTCCGCCCAGCACTCCTCGTGGTCGCAGACGTTGTAGATGAACACCTTGCGCGGTTCCCCATTTTTTCGTCCTTCGATCAAGCAACCGATGCTCGTCTTGCCCTTGTAGTTCTCGCCCAGCGTCGACGGGTCCGGCAAAAGCGCTTTCAAGAATTGAATGGGTACGATTTGTTGCCCCTGAAACTCGACCGGGTCGATGCCCGTCATCCCCACGTTTTGAAGGACGCGAAGGTGGGTGATGTACTCGTCTCCAAAGGTCATCCAAAAGCGAATTCGCTTGAGCCCATCGATGTGCTCGACCAGCGACTCGAGCTCTTCGTGATAGAGCAGGTAGGCCTTGCGCTCGCCCACACCCGGGAAATCGAAAACCCACGACTCCGACATCGGTTCGATCTCCACCCACTTGCCGTTCTCCCAATAGCGGCCCCGTTGGGTGACCTCGCGGATGTTGATTTCCGGGTTGAAGTTGGTGGCGAACGGATGACCGTGCACGCCGGCGTTGCAGTCGAGGATGTCGATGTAGTCGATCTCGTCGAATAGGTTCTTCTGCGCATAGGCACAAAAGATGTTCGTGACACCCGGATCGAAGCCCGAGCCCAATAGCCCCATGATTCCGGCCGACTTGAATCGATCTCGGTAGGCCCACTGCCACTTGTATTCGAACTTCGCCTCGTGTGGCGGTTCGTAATTGGCGGTATCCAAATAGTCGACGCCCGTCTCCAGGCAGGCATCCATCAGAGGCAAATCCTGGTAGGGAAGCGCGACGTTGACGAGCAGGTCCGGCTTGACCCGTTCGATGAGAGCAACCGTCTGCGCCACGTCGTCGGCGTCCACCTGGGCGATCTCGATTTCCCGGCCCCGGAGCTCGCGTATCTGTTTCTGAATTTTTTCACAACGCGCGAGCGTCCGGCTGGCCAGCACGACCTCGGAGAACGTCTCTCTGTCAGCGGCGCATTTATGCGCCACCACGCCACCTACGCCGCCCGCGCCTACGATCAAGACCTTGCTCATCCGTCCTCCCGTGCCAGTGAGAGCTCTTCCAACCGCCCGCACGTAGAGGTGTGACTTCGACGTCCCTGGTTTGCAAGTCAAGTCGCGTGACTTTCCCCAGACCTTGTGTTTACCTCCACTACCTCAGAGGGAAGGGCACAACCGTTCCGATGCACAGAGCCATAGTAGGATTGGACGTCGGGTCCACGACGGTGAAGGCCGTCATCGTCGATCCCGAGACGAAGGAGATCGTCTGGAGTGATTACCAGCGACACCACACGAAGCAGGCCGAATGCGTCCTCGATTTCATGGTGCGCGTTGGACAGCTCTTGGCGGAGCTTGGCTGCGAGGACATCCGCGTTTTCACCACCGGGTCCGGCGCCAAGCCGCTCGAAGAGCCGCTTGGTGCGAAGTTCGTCCAAGAGGTGAATTCCGTCACGCTGGCGGTGGAGACGCTACATCCGGATGCGGGGTCCGTCGTCGAGCTGGGCGGGCAGGATGCCAAGATCATCATCTTCAAGGAGAACCTGCAGACGGGCGAGAAGTCCCCCATTGCATCGATGAACGACAAGTGCGCGTCCGGCACCGGCGCGACGATCGACAAGTGCATGATCAAAGTCGGCATGCCCGCGTCGGAAACGCTCCAGCTGCACTTCGACGACACACACCTGCACCACGTCGCTGCGAAGTGTGGCGTCTTTGCGGAGACGGACATCGTCAATCTCGTCAAGACCGGCATTCCGTCCAACGAGATCATGTGCTCCCTCGCCGATGCGATTGTGATGCAGAACCTCTCGGTGCTGACGCGCGGCAACACCCTCCGGCACAAAGTGTTGCTGCTCGGAGGCCCCAACACCTTCCTTCCGTTTCTCCAAGAGTGCTGGCGAAAGCGAATTCCGGAGACTTGGGAAGAGAGGGGATACGACTACCCCAAAGACGTGCCGATCGAAGAGCTGATTGCCGTGCCGGAAAACGCCGCACTTTACGCGGCGTATGGTGCAGTGATGTACGGCATGCACGAGCCCGAAGGGGTGGGCGTGTACGGGGGTCTCGAGGGGCTGCGCCGTTACATCAATGAAGGTCGAAAGGAGCGGCTCGGAGAGAGCGCCGGGCCCCCGCTCGCCCGCGATGAAAAGGAGCTAGATCAGTTCCTCGGAGCGTACCGCATTCCGAAATTCGTCGAGCCGATGATCGACACTGAGCGGGTGAGGGCAGTTATCGGTCTCGACGGTGGCAGCACATCGTCCAAGGCGGTGCTGCTCGGCGAGGACGGCGAGGTCCTGATGAAGGCCTACACCCTGTCGAAGGGAAACCCCATTCAAGACGCCAAGGATCTGCTCTCCGAGCTTCGCGGGCGCATGGCTCAACGGGGCGCCGAAATCGAGGTGCTGGGATTCGGCGCGACGGGCTATGCGGCCGACGTCCTCGAAGAATGCGTTCGTGCCGACGTCAACATCGTCGAGACGGTAGCCCACATGATGAGTGCCACGCACTATTTCGGCGACGTCGATGTGATCTGCGACATCGGCGGCCAAGACATCAAGGTCCTGTTCATGGAGAACGGCGACATCAAGACCTTCAAGCTTTCCAACCAATGCTCGGCGGGCAATGGCATGTTGTTGCAAGCGATGGCCGACCAGTTCGGCCTCCCCGTGACCGAGTATGCAGAAAACGCCTTCAAAGCGGACCTGGCGCCGAAATTCAGCTACGGCTGCGCCGTCTTTCTCGATACCGACCGCGTGAACTTCCAGAAGGAAGGTTTCAGCAAGGAGGAGCTTCTTGCGGGCCTTGCGCAGGTGCTCCCCAAGAACGTCTGGCAGTATGTGGTCGGGGTACCCCGCATGGCGGCCCTCGGCCGCAAGTTCGTGCTGCAGGGCGGCACGCAATACAATCTAGCCGCGGTCAAAGCGCAGGTTGACTACATCAAGCAGCGTGTTCCCAACGCCGAGGTCTACGTCCATCCGCACAGCGGCGAGGCCGGCGCGATTGGTGCTGCGATGGAAACCCTTCGCGTCGTCAAACGCCGTGGCAGCTCGACGTTCATCGGGTTGGATGCAGCCATCGACCTCCGTTACGAGACGAAGAACGACGAGACGACGACCTGCCACTTCTGCGCAAACGAATGCTCGCGTACATTCATCGACGCGTTCCGTCCAGACGGCTCCACCAGCCGTTACATCAGCGGGTTTTCTTGCGAGAAAGGCATGGTCGAGTCGAAAGGCGCCATGGAGGCGATCGTCCAAGAGCGGCGCAAGATCATGAAAGAGTTCCCGAACCTCGTGACCTACGAGGGGCTCAAGGCCTTCAAGCGAATGGCGGGGGTCCAGCCCCTTCCGGAGGCTGCAGCGCCCATCGAAGACGTCAAGGTAGAGCGGAAGTTCTTCGGGTCCATCGAGCGAACCCGATATACTCGTGGATTCGAGCGCTCCTCGGAGGAGGCCGCCAACAAGCGTGCGCGATGGCGTGTCGGGATTCCGCGCGTGCTCAACATGTATTCGACGGCGCCGTTTTTTCGAACCTATTTCGAGGTTTTGGGGGTCCGCCCGAAGAACGTGGTCTTCAGCGAGCCGAGCTCGGAGGAGATGTTCGCCGAGGGTGGCAAGTACGGCTCGGTCGACCCTTGTTACCCGTCGAAGGTGGCGCAGGCGCACTTCCACCAACTGCTTTTCCACAGGCATCGCCAGACGCCGCTCGATGCGATCTTCTTTCCGATCCTCACCCACGTCCCGTCGTTCGTGACCGGCGCCGTCGACTATGCGAGCTGCCCCATCGTCGCAGGCACTCCCGACGTGATGAAGGCGGCTTTCACCAAGGAGCAGGACTATTTTGCAAGCCGAGGCATCCGCTACATGGCGCCGGCCTTCAGCTTTGCGGAGCCGACTCTGCTCAAGCGCGATCTGTTCGAAGCCTTCCGCGACGTGCTCGGCATCACCGAGGACGAGAGCGATTTTGCCGCCGCAGAGGGCTTGGCCGCGCTGGATCGATTCGACCAGGACCTGCAGGCCAAGGGCAAGGCGATCCTCGATCAAGTCGAGTACGACAACAAGGTTGCCATCCTCGTGCTCGGCCGGCCGTACCATCTCGATCCCGGCCTTCACCACGGCATCCCCGACGAATTTCAGGTGCTCGGGTATCCCATCTTGAGCATCCGTTCGATTCCGAAGGACCGCGAATGGCTCCAGCGTTTCTACGGCGACGACGAGGACGTATTGAGCGTCAATGACGTGTGGCCGGAGAACTATTCGGCCAACTCGGCTCAGAAAGTGTGGGCCGCCAAGTTTGCATCGCGGCATCCGAACGTGGCGATCCTGGACCTGAGCAGCTTCAAGTGTGGTCACGATGCGCCCACCTACGGCATCATCGATCGCATCGTCGAAAAGAGTGGCGTTCCTTCGTCTTCCCTCCATGACATCGATGCGAACAAGCCGGGCGGGTCGATCAAGATTCGAGTCAAGACCTATGCTCACTCGCTGAGGCTCCGTGAGGAGCACCTCGAGGAAGTCGCTGCGCGAAGGGTGGAGCTGCAGCGCCGCATCGACGAAAAACGGCTCGAGCTGTTGCGCATCAAACAGAGGGAGCTCGCGCAGCACCGGCGGGCCGATCTGGCGCTCGAGCGCCAGATTCAGGAGCTCGCGGAGAGGGTCAACCAATACCGTATCGAAGCGATCAAGTCGGAAGAGAACGCAGTGATGGCGGACGCTGTATCACACGGCTTGATTCGTCTCGGAAGAAAAACCAAGGACGGCGAGGTCGTTCGTGTGTGAAGGGGCTGAACATGGCTGATGGTTTTGAAATCGACATCGAAAAAGAGCTCGCGGAGTTCGAGGCAAAGGAACGGGCTCGGCTCGGGCTGAACGACGACCGGGAGCAGTGGACCGATGCGATGATCAACCCGTTCTTCTCGGCACGGGAGCGTCCGACCACGACGATTCTCAATGGAGGGCTGACCATGGCCCACGACGAGTTCGTCGCCGCAGCGCTCAAAGGGATCGGCTACAACACCCGCCCCTTGGACTGTGCGGACACCGAAGCGCTTCGCCGTGGAAAGGAGTTTGGAAACAAGGCCCAGTGCAATCCCACGTATTTCACCGTGGGCAATCTGGTCAAAGAGCTCTGCCGTTTGCGCGACGAAGAAGGCCTCTCACCGCAAGAGATCGTCGACCACTACGTCTTTCTCACTGCCGGGGCATGCGGACCATGCCGCTTCGGCATGTACGTGACCGAGTACCGCAAGGCCTTGCGCGATGCGGGGTTCGACGGGTTCCGCGTGGTTCTCTTCCAGCAGCAAGCGGGATTCAAGCAGGCCACCGGTGAAGAGGTCGGTCTGGTGTTGAACCCGCAGTTCTTCATGGCGCTTGCGCGGGGCTTGTTTGCTGGTGACGTGATCAACGTCTTGAGCTACCGCATGCGTCCTTACGAAGTCGAAGAGGGCGCGACCGATCGGGCGATTGCCGAGGTCAAGCGAGAGGTACGGGAGGCCCTCGAGCAGAACCGAAGCGTCCTCCGTGCGCTTTGGCGGGGGAGGAAATACCTTCGCGCGGTCGAGTTGGATCGACTCCAACCCAAGCCCAAGGTCGCCATCATCGGCGAGTTCTGGGCGATGACCACCGAAGGGGACGGCAATTATCACCTGCAGCGATTCGTCGAGTCCGAGGGCGGTGAAAATGACATTCAGACCTTGGTGAACTGGCTTCTCTACACCTTGTGGGAGATGCGGCACGACACCGAGCGGAGGATGGCGCTCCGAGATACGGACCAGTCGTATTACGGCCTCGAGGGCTCGGACGTCGGTTACAAGATGGCCGGGGTGTGGCTTGGCGAGCTGGCGCTTCGGGCGACTTTTGCGACGTTTTGCGGGGTCAGCGGGTTGAAGCGACAGAGCCTCCCCGACATGGATGAAATCGCTCGCATCGGTCACAGCCATTACAACAACGAGCTTCGTGGCGGCGAGGGTCACATGGAGGTGGCCAAGCTCGTGTTGAACGTCGCCAAGCAGAAGGCGCACATGACGCTGAGCGTGAAGCCCTTCGGATGCATGCCCAGCTCGGGTGTCTCCGATGGCATTCAAACGGTCATCACCGAGCTTCACCCCGATGCGATCTACTGCCCGGTCGAGACTAGCGGCGACGGCGCGGTGAACTTCTACTCACGCGTGCAGATGTACATGTTCAAGGCGCGGGAGCGAGCGCGGCAAGAGTACCAGGCTGCGCTCGATCAGTACGGCATCACCGACGAGCAGGCCCGGGCATTCTTGAAGGGATCGCGGTACGGAACGACGTTCTACAAAGCACCGCACGTCGTCGCAGGCACGGCCGCCGATATCATCCACGAGATTGGACCGCTCGTCGGCAAAAGCCGAATCGGTCGCGCCAAAGTGCACGCGGCCCGCGCCGTGAGTCGGACCAAGGGCTTCGTCACCGACGATCTGCGCCACGCAAAGGAAACCTTCGACAAGATGGCTCCGTATCTCCCCTCGTTGGCCCGCCTCGTCTACGTCGAGCTTAGGGAGAAGGTCCCGGCGCCCAAAGAGGCATGGAGCAAGCTCATGCGCCGCGCCGTCCCCAAAGCCGAAGAAAGCGCTGAAGCGCACATTCCGACGAGCCACGAGTACGTCCCCGCCCCGCCCCGCGCGGAGCAGGATCCAGAAGCCGTCCGGCTCCACGTGGTGGGCTGAGCTTGTTGGCCTCAGATGACGATCCCTAAACCGCGAACCTGAGACCCCGATCCTCAGCTCCCGGACCCCGAACTCCGAACCTCCGCCTAGTTCCCCTGCGGCATCTTCGCGTATGCCGGAAGCTCGCCAGTTAGGCTCTTCAGGAATGCGACGATGTCGTTGATCTGCTCGTCGGTGAGATCGCGGCCAAGCTGGTACTTGCCCATGAGTGCGACGGTTTCTTCGAGGGTTTCACGCGACCCGTCGTGCAGATAGGGCGGGGTGAGCTCGATGTTGCGCAGTGTCGGGACCTTGAAAAAGTGCTTGTCCGCGGGGTTCTTGGTCACGTTGAAACGCCCGTTGTCGGCCTCGGTGAGAGGCGTACCCCGATCTGCAAAATAGTCTTTCACCAACCCCAGCTTCTGGAACATGGTGCCGCCGACGATGATGCCGGTATGGCAGGCGGTGCAGCCGACTTCCTTGAAGGTCAGATAACCCTTCTTCTCCTGGTCGCTGATCGCCGACTCATCGCCCCGGAGATACTTGTCGAAGCGTGACGGCGTGATCAATGACTTTTCGTACTCTGTGATCGCGTCGGTGATGTTGTCCTTCGTCACACCATCCGAATAGAGCTTGTCGAAAGCCGCCGCGTACTGTTCGTTCTTCGCAACCTTGGAGACGACCTGATTCCACTTGGAGCCCATTTCGATCGGATTGGCGACCGGTCCTTCCGCTTGCTCCTGCAAGTCCTTGGCGCGGCCGTCCCAGAACTGAACGAAATTGTAAGCCGAGTTCAACACCGTCGGAGAATTGATCGGCCCTTTTTGACCTTTGATTCCGGTTGATGTCTTGCGCGGCTCTGCACCACCGTGATCCAACATGTGGCAGGTCGCGCACGAAATGGTTCCGTCTCCCGACAGGATCGTATCGTGGTAGAGGCTTCGTCCCAGGATCACCTTGTCCATGTCGACGTCGACCGACTCGGGCAGTGGGATGATCGGCTCGGCTGGCGCTGGCTTTTGTGGTTCGGGAGCGGCAGCCTTTTCCTCCGCGGCCGGGGCGGGAGCTTCTTCCTTTTTCTTGCAGCCGGCGATCGCGATCGCGGCAAGGACTACGATGACCCACTTCCTCTGCATCATGCGCCCGAAGGTAGCAGCTAAGCCCCTGAGGGGCACGCACCGCCCGGGCGCGCGGCTACTCGTCGCACAAGAGCGAGCGGTAACAACCCCGGTGGTAGACTAGCGGCTCACCCTCGGCCGTATGCACGGCTTCGACTCGTCCCACGTAGATCGTGTGACTGCCTTCTCGATAGGCCTTCGTGACCCTGCATTCGAGCGCCACCACCGCCTCATCGAGCAGCGGGACACCCGTCTCGCCCTCTGTCCAGGTCACGCTCTCCAACCGGATCTCCTCGTTGTCCGGCGTGGCAAAGAGGTTGGAAACCTCTCGCTGATGTGCCGCCAGGATGTTGACGCCGAACACGCCGCCTTCCTCGATGATGCGGTGGGTGGTCGACGCACTGTTGGCGCAAACCAGGACCAGGGGCGGGTCTGCCGAGACGCTGGAGAAGGCCGAAACCGTCATTCCGTGCACCCTGTCGCCCGAGCGAGAAGTCACGACGGTCACACCGCTCGCCCAGCCTCGGAGCGCCTGCTTGAATGCTTCTTCGTCGACCGCCATGGGCCTCCAAAGGGTCTAAGCAAAAATAGAACATGTTTCAAGTCGACGAGTGGGCTGTCATCGGCATGGAATTGGGCTAGTTTCCGCCCCCTATGCCGCACCAGGCGTTTCTAAAAGGGATTCGGGCCTATTGGGATGCACTCGGACAGCCGGGTGAGCCGCCCGAGCTCGCGGAGTCGCGGATCGATGCATTCGTCGACCTCTTGCAATTGACCGCCGCCGCTGAGCACGCGTTCGGTTTGCTCCAGCTTCCCGAGTCCCCCTACGCGGGGATCGCGGCGGGCGACGAAAGCCGCCCCTGGCAATTGCATTGGGCTCTGCAGGTCGGGGAGGTCGAACCCTTCGTTCATCCAGGGCTCGAAGGCGTGATCTTCGTGGCCGACACGATCGCCGACTCCGAGGGCCGGCATCGCGTCTACACCCTCAAGGATGGAATGCGTGGGGATCTCGAGTTCGCAGACCTTGCCGGCATTCTTCCGTGGATGGGCGCCCACGTTCGACACGCCAAAGGAGACATGGGTGCGGTGGAGGCGGAAGACATTCAAGGTAGCGCGTCCACGGTGCTCGATGACGAGTGGGAGGAAGGTCCCACCTCCGCGCTCTTCATCGTCGAAGAGCTTCTCGACACACCGCTGTTCGAGGCCTGGGACGCGATCTCCAGAGGCCAATGGCCGCTCGTCGAATCCGACGGCGGCGAGCCGCCACTCGATCGCGAAGATGGATGGCAGCGGCGCCTTTCACTCTGGCTGACGCGCCGATTCCTTGCGACCCGAAGCCTCGAGCTGCCCGCAGACATCGCGGTATCGGACATGGATGCGGTGCATCGCGCTCTGGTCGATCATTTGATCGACTTCGAGCAAGCCATACACGGTGGCGACGTTCCAAGAATCATCGAGCAGACCGCCGACGGTGAGGATACGAAGCTCGCAAAGCTTGCGCAGCGCTGGATCGCGCGGCACGACAGCTGGAGGACCGCCGCCAACGTGCCTACGCCTGATGAAGATTTCGCCGTCGAGGAAGAGCCGCCCCCGTTCCAGCACACACCATTCACGCGCAAGCTCATGCAGGCCCTTTCGGCTTCGCTCGATCGAATGGTCGAGCGTGGCGAGCTCGAGCTCGATCCGGACCGGAAGGAAGCCTTGTTGATCGAGCTGGTCACGGCCGGCTCCGATGCGCGCTCCGTCAAGCACATGCTCAAGAAACTGACCGCGACTCTGGTCGATTCGGAGCACGTGGAAGAGATCTATCCGAGCGACGACCAGATTCAGGAGCGGCTGAAAGAAGACCTCGGGGGATGATCGAGCCTCTCGGCACACAGCTGTGGGCCGACATTCGGTGGCGCAATGGTTGGCGCGTGCAGCGGCGGTGGAGCGGCGATGTGGCGAGAGTCCTCGACCCTGCCGGGCGGACCGTTTGCCGGGGCCGTACTGCCGAGTGTGAGCGCACCCTCGCGCGATCCGCTCCAGAGCCGACCCAGGCGGCGCATCTCGTAGTCTTGTTGCACGGGCTCGGTCGAACGAGACGTTCTTTGGCAGGCCTAGACGACGCGCTCCGCAGCGCGGGATTCAGCACCGTACGGCTCGACTATCCGAGCACCCGGCGGACGATCGAGGAGCACGCCTCCGTCGTGGCCGACTTGCTGGACCACATCCCTAGACCGGTGAGGCTTTCTTTCGTCGGTCACAGCTTGGGAGCGCTCATCACCCGCCAGCTCTTCGCCTATGACAGGCCTTGGCGTGCTTCCGCGGCTCGGGTGGTCATGCTGGCGCCACCCAACCAGGGCGCTTCGCTTGCGGCTTCGCTCGACAAAGCTGGCCTCTTGCGCAAGGTGCTGGGCCCGTCTTTTGGGCAAATCGCCGATGGCGTCGCAGCCCGCTTGCCCGTTCCGAGCGCTTCCTTCGCGATCTTTGCCGGGAACGCCTTGGGCGCTTCGGGGGACGGGCTGCTCAGAGTCGAGGAGACGCAACTCGACGGTATGCAGGAGCACTTCGTGGTTTCTGCGATTCACACCTTCATCATGGATCACCCCGATGTGGTTCGCGGTGTCCTCTCGTTCCTACGAACCGCCCCAGATGGTGGGTGAGGGAACCAGTATCCCGGCTTCGGCGTCGTGCCGTGCACCTTCGCGGTCGGCTTCGAGCAGGAGAGAGCCATCCAAATCGACGAAATCAGCCGAGCCGGCAAGGAGAAGAGCGGGCTCGATTGCCAGTGAAGTGCTCACCATGCATCCGACCATCAATGCAAGCCCCCGCCGTCTTGCTTCTTCGACGCATCGAAGCGCTTCGGTCAAACCGCCCGCCTTGTCGAGCTTGACGTTGACCATATCGTAGCAGCCCTCGATGTCACAAAAGGACTTGCGATGGTGGAAGGACTCGTCGGCGCACAGATGCAACGGGCTCTGCAGTCCCGTGAGCGCCTGGTCGCTGCCCGCTGCGAGCGGCTGCTCGAGCACAGTCACACCATACTTGGGAAGCTCTTCGAGCCATCGCTCGAGCTGCGATGCAGACCACGACTCGTTGGCGTCGACGACGAGTTGGGCGCGAGGCGCGGCTTCGTGGACCGCCGCAATTCGCTCGAGATCCGTGCCTCCGTCGACCTTCACCTTCAGCACGGCATTGCCCGCGAGTCGCGCAGCGGCCTCATGCATCTCGTCGGGGGCAGCGACGCTGACCGTACGCATCGTGCGTATCACCCCAGGTGGGGAGGGGAAGCGAAGCAGGCTCCACACGGGCTCTGCCCTGAGCTTGGCGTCCAAATCCCAGAGCGCGCAATCGAGCGCATTGCGCGCGGCGCCAGGCTTCATGCGCTGCAGACGCAGGCGCCTGTCGGCGCCCTCGATCTTCGGCCATGCGGTCTCGATTTGGGAGCGAACGGAATCGATTGATTCGCCATATCGTGCGTACGGCACGCATTCCCCGCGGCCGACCATCCCGTCCTGATGAAGCTCCACCACGACGACCTCGACCGCGCGCCGAGCGCCACGGGCTATCCGAAACTCTCCCCGAACGGGCCAAGACTCGGCTCGGACCACCGCCCTCGTGGACATCGGTCAGGCCTTGCCGGTGGCTTCCTTGATCGCCTTCGGGCTCAGCGTTTTGCTGATGAACGTGTGCGCGTCCCAAAGGTCGCGCGGCCGCTGACCGGCTTCCTGCAGAAGCTCCATGGCCCTGCGGGCTGCTTGCAAAAACTGCTCGTAGGTCGTTCCGTTCGGCGTGGTGTCGTACTTCGGATCGATGTCGAGAATCAGCGCCTGCTTCTTGAAGAAGGTGGGCTTCACGAACACGTGATCGGCCGGATATACGAGTGCCGGAAGCAAGGTCGCGAGCGGCCACGTGGCACCACCTTCGATCACCATCGCGGCGGCGAACGAGTCGAAGCGAGTTCCAAATGGGCGCTCGCCGTACAAGAGGTCGTGCAACGAATGCGCAAACGTCTCTTGGGCCTCGCTGGCCATGTTCTTGAATCGGGTTGCTTCGGCTTTTTGTGTCGTGCCTTTCGTGCTCGTGAGGAACTCGTACACCATCTTGTGAATCTCGTCGTAGCTACCGCTCGCGATCAACTCTTCGAGATGGTTCTGATTGAGCTTCTCTTCCGCACGCTCGAGAGCCGCGTTCTTCAGTTTCTCGGCACCCTTGGTGCCGCGCTCGCCGCGCTCCGACTTGATGTAGCCCTCGTCCTCGAAGCCCACGGGATAGAGCTGCATGAAGTAGGCGACTTGCTGCCCAAACGTAATCTCGGGTTTTTTCGGGGGCGCTTTGGACTTGCGTTGCGACCCTGGGGCGGGCGCCTGGTTACGCCGCGCCAGCCTGTCGATTCGCACGGCCTCACTGGGCTGGACCTCGACGATTTCCATCTTGTCCCAGTAGTCGGGGCGGAAGCTTCGCTCCGACCCGTCTTCGAACAGAAAGGTGCGCTTGTCCGGGATTTCCTGAAGTAGCACCGAACGGCCCCAGTCTTTGCGGGTGGTATGCTCGAAAATTCTCGGTGGAACGGAAGGGGTGGTCTCTGACATCGATACGTATTCCTAGAAACGCTCAGGCAGCTGCCCTCGGGCGCGCAAAAAACGAGCCCGTCGTTTATCACGGACCCGGTGCGCTTGCACCCGTTTGCGATCGCCTGCGTGTAGCCCCAAGAGCCAGCGCTCGCAAGCCCCCGGCGTCATTGGGGTTTACCCCACTGCCAGAAGGCGGTACGCCCCAGCGCAAGGAGCGCGATGACGCGTGTGGAAATCCGAGATTGGGTCCTAGCAAGCCACAACACCGGCAAGCTCGAAGAGCTCAGCGCGTTGCTGGCGGGGCTTCCGGTCCGCCTGCGCAGCGCGCCCGAGCTGGAGCTTCCTGAGCCCGAGGAAACCGGATCGACCTTTGAAGCCAACGCGGAGCTGAAGGCGGCGGCCGCCGCCCGCGCAACGGGGTGTCCGGCGCTTTCAGACGATTCGGGCGTGGAGGTGGACGCGTTGGGTGGAGAGCCCGGGATCCACACCCGTCAATGGGCCGAGCCGGACGACGACTTCGCCGTGGCGCGGCGCCGGGTCGAGCAACGCTTGGCCGCGCTCGGGCCCGGCGCCAGCCGCAGGGCGAGCTACATTTGCGTTCTGTGTGTGGCGTGGCCCGATGGTAGGGCGCAAACGTTTCGCGGAGAGACGCGCGGTACGTTGGTCTGGCCCGTCCGTGGCACACTGGGCCACGGCTTCGAGCCGATGTTCCTGCCCGACGGCTACGCGATCACGTACGGCGAGATGGCCCGGGAGCACAGGCTGCGGGTCAACGCCCGCGCCTCAGCAATACGGCAGCTCGTTGCGGCGCTCTTCGCCGACCCCTAGGGCTTGCAGCGCAGATCGGAATACGGGCAGACGAAGCGCACGTGGAAATGATCCTCGTGGTTCGGGTAGTGACGGATGATACCCTCGGGCTCATACCTGCCGCGCGGATACTGGATCCAACGATCGAGCAGCGACTTCGGCACGCCTTTGCGCTTTGCATAGCGGTAGAGCTTGGCCTGCAAGCGATAATCGACGAAGATCACCTCCGCTTGCCCGTGCCGGAGCCAATACTCGAGCAACGCCCATTGCCTCGCGGCGTCGAGCTCAGACGATCTGAATTTGGCAAACCGGCAGCCGCTCGAGCTGCAGTTTTCTTGGTAGTAACTGATGTCCGCGTCCCGGCCGTTTTGGTGGCTTTTGTGATCCCGAAGCCGGCCCCCATCGCGGTCGCTGATGTCATGAACGCGCACGACCTTGGTCTGCTTGAACTTCGCGTCGACCGCGTTGAAGGCATCCACGATCCAGCGTGTCGTTTCCTCGGTTCCGTAGGCGCGCGACGCCGACCGAATCCGGTACCCGCGGTGCTGCGGCAGCGCTACGGCATTTTCCAAAATGCCGCGATTCGTGGGACCGATGGCTTCTGAGGGGCTCACGGGCTCCCGTGTGTAGATGCGTACGGCCGTGCCTGACTTGGGATTGGGGGTGCGAAGATTGGCGTTCCATCGAGCCAGGTCCTTCGGGCTGATGTCGTACCGTTCGGAGACGGCAAGCAAGGTATCGCCACGCTCCAGCCGGAAGACGACCTCGGGTCGAGGGTCGCCTATGTCGATCGTTTGACCGGGATAAATCCGATCGGCTTCGAGCCCCGGGTTGGCCGCCAGGAGATCCCCGACGGTGGTCTGGTGTCGCAACGCGATGTCCGTAAGCGTGTCGCCTTTCTGCACCCGATAGATCCGCGCGCGACCCTTGTTCGACAATCGGGTCGCCACGGCGCTTCGAGGGTCACGCGCTGCGATCGGCGCCTCGCGCCGCGTTGGCGGCTCACTCGGGTAGTCGAAAGGCGGTGTCCAATCGATGCCGTCATCGCTTGGCTTGGCCGCGGCCGGTCGAGTTGCGGTCGGCGGCGCGACGACGAGCCGCTGGCCGATGCGGATCAGATCCCCGTCCAAGCGATTCCACTTCTTGATCTGAGCGACCGAGACGCCCGCCCGCTGCGCGATCGAGCTGAGCGCGTCCCCCGGCCGCACGACGACCATGGGCACTTCGGCTTGCACTCGGATCGGAGCGAGCGCAGCGAGGCACAGCAGTGCGATCCCGAGCGTGCGGAGCATGCTCGCTCGGTTTAACGGACTTCGCCTACCGGGCCAAAAAACCGGGTCAGAATCCGAGTCCTGGCATCGCCCTGCGCTCCTGGTATTTTGATTGGATGAGCCGGGCCGTCCGATTCGCAGCCGCGGGGTCGATTGCAGCACTGTGGTTGTTGACGTCTTGCCAGAGAGCTTGTTCACCGGCCCCACGGTATGTCGAATCGGAGCCGCCGCGCTACCAGATCGCTTGTTCAGCGGGTGACGACTGCAACCCGTCGGTGGCCCTACTGGTCGGACTTGCAGGGTCGAGTGATCCGGTCCGCTGCACCGCCGCGCTAGTCGGGCCTCGAACGGCGGTCACCGCCGGCCATTGCGTCGCTTGGGAGCTTTCGACCGGAAGCTCCTGCGACGACATATGGCTCGGTTTTGCGCAGTCGGGCGAGCACCCGGCGCAGTGGGTCGGCTGTCGCCGGATCGCCGCCCTATCCGAGCCTGAGCGAACGTGGCTGGCCCCCGATTTCGCCGTCCTGGAGCTGGATTCGGACGTTGCACGCCCTGCGATTCCGGTCGCATCAGGCGATGTCGTGGCGGGCGACGTCGTTCGGATGGTCAGCGTGACGGCCGATCGCTTCTACGACGATCTTCATGAGGTGCACACGCGCCGGTGCGTGGTGGACGATAGTCGGAGGCTGATCCCCTCGAGCTCGTCGGCATCGGCTTCGGTCCGCGTGCTGTCGTCCTGTCCGATCCACGAAGGAAGCTCAGGGGCGCCCGTGCTCGACCGCGATGGACGGATGCAGGGCCTCATTCATGCCGGTGGTCCGAGATACTTCGCCCTAGGTGTGATGACTCTACTGCCGCAGCCAGTTGAGCACGGCAACCGTTAGCACGGTCGCTACGCCGATGGCCATCATGAGCAGGCTCGCAGGCAACGGTGGCGCGGGAGGAGTGCGCCGTTTGGCCGTAGCGGGGATCGGCACGTGGCGGCGACGGCTCTTTTCCATGGCGTGATCCGGCGCGTCTGGCAGATCCGCAGTGTCGCTGACCCTCGCAATTTCCATCAGCCGCTGCTTGCGCGCTTCGCCATCCGGAAACAGCTCGGCCATCCAATCCGCGATTTCGGCCGGGCCGATGAGCTCTGGTTCCTTCGCCAGAGCACGGCGAAGTGCCTTGCCCATCTCACGCGCGCTCTGCCAACGTTCGTCCGGGTTTCGTCGCAGCGCCTTGAGCACGATTTCGTCGAGCTCTGGCGTGACCCCGTCGCGATATGCCGACGGAGGGTGAATCTCGGCGGAAAGAACCGCGTACATGGTGTTCACGTCGGTGTCCCGCATGAAAAGCCGCCTCAAGGTCAGCAGCTCCCACAACACGGTGCCCAACGCCCAGATGTCGACACGACGGTCCACTGACCCCGCCGTCATTTGCTCGGGCGCCATGTAGGGGAAGGTGCCCTTCACTTGCCCGGCTTCGGTTTGATGCACTCGCTGACGGGCGTGCGCGATGCCGAAGTCGACGACCTGGGTCGTCCCGTCATAGGTCACGAACAGGTTTTCGGCCGACACGTCCCGGTGCACGACCTGCAGGGACTCTCCATCGATGTCCTTCAGCTCGTGCGCCGCGTGCAATCCTTCGCATGCTTGCGCCACGATGCGCGCCATGCGCGCTGGAAGAAGAGCAGAGCTCCGCTGTCCGGCGTTGGCCACGATCCGTCGGTGCAACCGAGACAAGGGCTCGCCGACCAGATACTCCATTGCGATGAAGTATTCGCCGTCCGCTTCGCCGAAATCGAAGACGCTGCACACGTTGGGATGTGTGATTCGCGCAGCGATGCGGGCCTCGTCGAGGAACATCTCCACGTAGTCCTTTTCGAGGGCGAGGTGAGGATGGATCCGCTTGAGCGCCACGACCTTCTGGAAGCGGGGAGGCCCGTCGGCGCGCGCCAAATAGATACTGGCCATGCCTCCCGAGGCGAGCTCGAAGCAAAGTTGATAGCGTCCGATCCGCTCGGGCGCCGCCGGCCGAGGGATGCGCGAGTGGCTGATCAGACCACCTCCCAAAGCGGGACGCGCCGTTTCCACGCTTTTCGCCCCCGAATCTTTCATTCACATCAAAGTATTACATCTATGACTGAAGCTGAAAAACCGTTTTGAGAAGGCGAATGAGATCGGTTGACTCCAAGCCGTTTGGAGCCTATCTATTAGGCTTCCTAAGGATTCAGCCTAATGAATTTAGGAGAAACATACGTTCTAGATGGAATTGATCGGCAGTTGCTCGATGCGCTGCAGACCGATTCCAAACGCTCGCTCAAGGAGATTGGCGCGGCCGTCGGGCTGAGCGCCCCCTCGGTCATGGAGCGGGTGCGAAAGCTAGAAAACGCTGGAGTCATACGAGGTTACCACGCACTGCTCGACGCTCGCAAGGTCGGTCTCGACACCTCGGCCTTCATCGGCGTATCTGTCAGCAATCCACAACAGATCTCCGCATTCGAGGTCTGGGTCGAATCGATCCCGCAAGTTCTGGAGTGTCACCACGTGACCGGTGGCCACACCCTCCTTCTGAAAGTAAAGACGCAAAACACCGCGGACCTGGAGAAGCTCATCAGTCGGATCCGGTCCATGGACGGGGTTGCTGGCACCGAAACGATGGTGGTGCTGTCGACCCACACGGAGAGGGTGGAAGTCGCCCTGCCTCCATGCGAGCCCGAGTCCGAGACACGGCGCCGCAAACGTCCCCGCCGCAAGGCGGACCCAGCAAGCTCCCGGCCTTCTTGACCCCTTCGAAAGGGATGGCCCTCTTTTCGTGAAGGGCTCGTCGTAAAACCCTGAGAGACGCAGAGACGATTGGAAGATGAAGTACGGACTCCCTGAAAAACATGGCCTCTACGATCCGGCCAACGAAAAGGACGCCTGCGGCGTAGGGTTTGTCGCCCAGATCAAGGGCGTGGCGTCCCATCAGATCGTCAAGGACGCCAACCGCATCCTGTGCAACATGGACCATCGCGGGGCGCGCGGCTCCGAGACCAACACCGGCGACGGAGCAGGGATGCTCACCGCGCTTCCAGACAAGCTCTTACGTAGAGTGGCCAGAGCGGAGCTCGGCATCGAGCTTCCCGCGCCGGGGCATTACGGCGTGGGGAACATCTTCTTGCCGACCGATGAACAGGAGCGAAGCTACTGCAAGGCGGCGTTCGAGCGCGCCATTGCCGCCCAGGGGCAGCGCTTCCTCGGTTGGCGAGTGGTTCCGACGGACCCGGACGGCGCCAACCTCGGACCGACGGCACTCGAGAGCATGCCCCAGATCGAACAGTTGTTCGTCGGCGCTGCCGAGGGCCTCGGTCGGGAGTCCTTCGAGCGTCAGCTCTACGTAATTCGTAAGAGCGCAGCGAGCCCGCTTCGCGTCGACCCGAAACTCAAGCAGCGATCGATGCTCTATGCGTGCTCTCTGTCGAGCAGGACGATCATCTACAAGGGGATGCTCGCCTGTGAGCAAGTGCTGCCTTTCTATGCGGACCTCACCGACCCGGACTACGAGACGCATCTCGCGATGGTTCACTCGCGCTTTGCCACCAATACGTTCCCGACTTGGGAGCGTGCCCAACCGCTGCGGTGTCTCAGTCACAACGGGGAGATCAACACCCTCCGGGGCAACAAGAATGCGATGCACTCTCGCCAGGGTGTCGTCCAAAGTGAGCTCTTCGGCGACGATTTGCGAAAGCTCTTTCCAGTAGCCGAGGAGGGCCTGTCGGACTCGGGCACACTCGATAACGTCCTCGAATTCCTCTACATGAACGGCCGCTCGATGCCCGAAGCTGCGATGATGATGATTCCGGAAGCCTGGCAGAGGCACGAGCACATGCCGCAAGTGAAGCGCGACTTCTACGAGTTCCATTCGTGCCTGATGGAACCTTGGGATGGCCCCGCTTCGATTGCTTTCACAGACGGTACCGTCATCGGCGCGGTCCTCGATCGCAACGGTCTGCGCCCGAGCCGTTACTACCTCACGCATGACGATCGGGTCATCATGGCATCCGAAGTCGGGGTGCTTCCGGTTCCGCCGGAGACGGTGAAGCACAAGGGGCGCCTCAAGCCGGGCCGCATGTTCTTGATCGACTTCGAGCGGGGACGGATGATTCCCGACGCGGAGCTCAAGAATGACATTGCATCGCGCCGGCCTTACGGCCGGTGGATCGACGAGCAGCGTCTTCGTCTGACCAAGCTTCCGATCAACGGGAATGCGCACGGGTTCGTTCCTGAGACGCTCCTGCCTCGGTTGCAGTCCTTTGGCTATACCACTGAGACCATGCAGTTCATGTTGCGACCGATGATCGAGGAGAAGCGGGATCCGGTCGGATCCATGGGCAACGACGCAGCGCTCGCGGTTCTGAGCGACCAGCCTCGGCTCACCTACGACTACTTCAAACAGCTCTTTGCGCAGGTCACCAATCCACCGATCGACTCGATACGCGAAGAGGTGATCATGGCGATCGAGTGCTACATCGGCCCTGAAGGAAACCTGCTCACGACCACCCCGCAGCACGCTCATCGTCTCCGGGTTCCTCATCCCATCCTCACCAACGAAGAGGTGACGGCGCTCAAGACCATCGGGGAGCGCGGATGGCGCAGCAAGATCATCGACATCACATGGCCCCGCAGCGAGGGCGCCAACGGTCTGGAGCCCGCTCTTCGGCGCATTCGGAAGGAAGCCGAGGAAGCCGTGGATGAGGGTTACAGCCTCATCGTCCTGACCGACCGCTCGGTTGGCTCGGATCGCATTCCGGTGAGCGCGCTTCTCGCCACTGGCGCGGTTCATCACCACTTGGTCCGCACCGAGAAGCGGACCCGGGTGGGGGTGGTCGTGGAGAGCGGCGAAGCCCGCGAGGTGCACCATCATTGCTGCCTTCTCGGGTACGGCGCCGATGCGATCAACCCCTACCTGGCATTCGAAGCCCTTTGGCAGGAGCGGCGCCTTGGAACGCTCGATGCAGAGACATTCCCGGACGACGACAGCATCGTGACCGGATATCGCAAGGCAGTGGCCAAGGGCATGCTCAAGGTCTTTGCGAAGATGGGCATCTCGACGCTTCAGTCCTACAAAGGCGCGCAGATCTTCGAGGCGGTCGGTCTCAACAGCTCCGTCATCGACTTCTGCTTTGCCGGCACGGCCAGTCGCATTCAGGGCGTCGGCTTCAACGTGCTCGCGCAGGAGCTGGTCGAGCGTCACGCCTTTGGCTACCCCGAGGGCGAGGAAGAATTCCGGTTGCCCGTTCTTTCAAACGACGGGCAATTCCACTGGCGAGCCAGTGGCGAGCGGCACATGTGGAACCCGCAGGCCATTGCCAGTCTCCAGGTGGCCGCGCGTTCCAACAGCCGTGAGGCATACAAGCGATTCGCCGAGCAGGCGAATGACAGCGCGCGCGACCGATGCACGCTGCGCGGACTGATGCGCTTCAAGAAGAAGCGCAACGCGATCCCCCTCACCGAAGTCGAGCCGTCCAGCGAGATCGTGAAGCGCTTTGCCACGGGTGCGATGAGCTTCGGGTCGATCTCCGCCGAGGCTCACTCCACCCTCGCCATCGCGATGAACGAGCTCGGCGGCAAGTCGAACACGGGCGAAGGCGGCGAGGATCCGGAGCGCTACATCCCGTTGGCGGACGGCTCGAGGAATCCCATGCGCTCCGCCATCAAGCAGGTGGCCTCTGGACGCTTTGGCGTGACCATCAACTACCTCACCAACGGCGACGAGATCCAAATCAAGATGGCTCAGGGAGCCAAGCCTGGAGAGGGCGGAGAGCTCCCGGGCCGCAAGGTGGACCAAAAGATCGCTTCGGTTCGCCATTCGACCCCCGGAGTGGGTCTGATCAGCCCCCCTCCACACCACGACATCTACTCGATCGAGGATCTGGCGCAGCTGATCTACGACCTCAAGAACAGCAACCCATCGGCGCGAATCAGCGTCAAGCTGGTCAGTGAGGTGGGGGTGGGAACCATCGCCGCGGGCGTGGCGAAGGCGCATGCCGATCACATCCTCATCAGTGGTCACGATGGCGGCACGGGCGCCTCTCCGCTGACTTCGATCAAGCACGCCGGTTTGCCTTGGGAGCTCGGCATCTCGGAGACTCATCAGACGCTGGTCATGAACGACCTGCGAAGCCGCGTCGTTCTGCAGACGGATGGCCAGATGAAGACGGGTCGCGACGTCGTGATCGCAGCTTTGCTGGGCGCCGAGGAAATCGGCTTGAGCACGGCACCGTTGATTGCGATCGGGTGCATCATGATGCGCAAATGCCATCTCAATACCTGCCCGGTCGGGATCGCCACGCAAGACCCAGAGCTTCGAAAGAAGTTCACGGGCAAGCCGGAGCACGTGATCAACTACCTGTTCATGGTCGCAGAGGAAGCGCGCGAGATCATGGCTTCTCTCGGATTCCGCACCTTCAATGAAATGATCGGCCGAGTCGACGTACTCGACACGGCTGACGCCATCGTGCACTGGAAGGCGCAAGGGATCGATCTCAAGCCCATCTTGACGCCGGCGAAGAAGAAGAACGCCGTCACCGAAGTCTACTGCACCAAGAAGCAAGACCACGGTCTCGACAAGGCCCTCGACAATCGTCTGATCGAGCTCGCGCGGCCCGCAATCGAGGAGGGAAAGCCCGTTCGTGCTGAGCTCAAGATCAAGAACACCAACCGAACGGTCGGGACGATGCTCAGCCACGAGATCGCAAAGGCTTGGGGTGAGGGTCTCCTGCCCGAGGGAACGGTGCACTTCAAGCTCGAAGGATCGGCTGGTCAGAGCTTTGGCGCCTGGCTCGCAAAGGGCGTCACGCTCGAGCTCGAGGGAGACGCAAACGACTACGTCGGCAAGGGGCTGTCAGGCGGCACGCTCATCGCCTATCCGCCGAGAAAGGCGACGTTCGAGCCGGCCAAGAACATGATCGTCGGCAACGTGGTTTTGTATGGCGCAATCAGAGGGAAGGCGTTTTTCCGTGGTAGGGCCGCGGAACGGTTCTGCGTGCGTAACTCCGGAGCGTGGGCCGTGATCGAAGGCGTGGGTGACCACGGTTGCGAGTACATGACCGGTGGCCGCGCCGTGATCTTGGGTAACACCGGCCGGAACTTCGGCGCCGGCATGAGCGGAGGCGTGGCCTACGTGCTCGATACGAAGGGCGACTTCGAGACCAAGTGCAACATGGAAATGGTCGAGCTCGAACGACTGGAGTACGCGGAGGAGATCACGGTATTGAAGACGCTCATCGAAGAGCATCGGAAGCTGACCGGCTCAGCCGCGGCGCAGCGCGTTCTCGACGACTGGAACGGCGCTTTGCGCACGTTCGTCAAGGTGATGCCGATAGACTACAAACGCGTGCTTCGCGAGAAGGGCGATCTCACGGTGGGCGTTCCCGGGCCAAGCACCAAGCGTGCCGAAGGCAGTCCGGTCGCGGAGCCGGCAGCGGAGTAGGACGATGGGTAAGCCGACTGGTTTCAAAGAGTTTCCGCGCGAAACCGTTCCCTACGGCGACCCCGCGCAGCGGGTCTCGGGGTGGGACGAATTCTTGGTAGATGTGCCCGAGGAGCACCTCAAGAAGCAAGGCGCGCGATGCATGGATTGCGGCGTTCCTTTCTGTCAGTCGGCGACGGGTTGCCCAATCGACAACCTGATCCCCGAGTGGAACGATCTCGTCTACCGGGGACGCTGGCGCGAGGCGCTCGACCGGCTGCACAAGACGAACAATTTTCCGGAGTTTACCGGCCGTGTGTGCCCTGCTCCGTGCGAGGGGGCTTGCGTGCTGGGGATCAACGAGCCGGCTGTCGCGATCAAGAACATCGAGTGCGCCATCGTCGACAGAGGCTTCGCAGAAGGCTGGATCGAGCCCAAGCCCCCCGAGGAAAGAACCGGCAAGAAGGTGGCCATCATCGGAAGCGGACCAGCGGGCCTCACCGCGGCTCAGCAGCTGAACTGGGCCGGCCATCAGGTGACGGTGTACGAGCGAGATGACCGCATAGGCGGCCTGCTCACTTACGGCATACCCAACATGAAGCTCGACAAAGGGATCGTCGAAAGACGGCTGGACATCATGCGTGCCGAGGGCGTGCGGTTCGTCACCAATGCTCACGTCGGTGTGAATACCGATGCACGGAAGATCCGGGCCGAGAACGACGCGGTCGTCCTCGCCACGGGCGCGACCAGGCCTCGTGATTTACCGATTCCAGGCCGCGATCTCAAAGGCATCCATTTCGCCATGGATTTCCTGCTCAAGAACACCAAGAGCCTCCTCGATAGCAAGCTCGAAGACGGGGCGTATATCAGTGCCAAGGGCAAGCGCGTAATCGTCATCGGTGGCGGCGACACCGGTACGGATTGTATCGGCACCTCGATTCGTCACGGCTGCGCAGCGCTCGTGAACTTCGAGCTTCTACCCAGGCCGCCCGCAAGCCGCGCCCCCGACAATCCGTGGCCCGAATGGCCGGTCATTTTCCGTGTGGACTACGGACATCAAGAGGCTGCCGCCAAGTTCGGCAAGGATCCACGGGAGTATCGCGTGCTCAGCAAACGCTTCCTCGACGACGGGGACGGCAACGTGGCTGGGGTGGAAACGGTGCGCGTCGAGTGGACCAAGGACGATGCGGGCAAGTGGCAGATGTCCGAGGTGCCGCGCTCCGAGCAGATCTTCGAAGCCGATCTGGTCTTCTTGGCCATGGGCTTTCTCGGCCCAGAAGACACGCTCGCAGAGCAGTTCGGTCTCCAGCGCGATGCGCGCAGCAATTTCAAAGCGGAGTACGGACGCTACGTAACCAACGTCGAAGGCGTCTTTGCGGCAGGCGATTGCCGACGCGGCCAGTCGCTCGTGGTTTGGGGCATTGCCGAGGGGCGCGGAGCGGCCAAAGCCGTTGACACCTTCCTCATGGGCAGCTCGGATCTCCCGGCTCCGGATTGAGCCCGGCCGTGAGCCCGGCATCACGCTGAAATTACTTTATTTTGGGCCATTTGCCTACGGGCCGCGCCGTCTGCTGCTTGATTCGTTGAAATCGGATTTATCCGTTGCTACTGTGTTATTCATTCCACGGGGCCTCTGCTGATGAGGGGCCCCGGCGTTCCTCTTCGGATGCTTTCCTTGTGCTTAGGAGATTCGCTGCGGTCGGCGCAACGCGCAGCGAAGCTTGCTTTCTACGCGCCGGGTGGGCCCGTTGGTTCACCCGGCGTTTCTTCTTTTAGGTTCGTGATCGAGGAGCGATCAAGGGATCGGTGGCCCGGACACCTCGGCAGGGGGCCCCAGCGCCGACACCCCCGCCAACACGACCGCAGGCAACAGCGCCCCGAAACCCAAGGTGAGAAGGGTCGATTTGTGCGACGACGCCGTGTTCGACGTCAAGAGAAGTCCGTCGTCCGTGTTCTTCACGACCCAACCTGCCGGATAGCCCACGTCGGGAAGGAAGAAGCGAACCACGCTTGTGGTGAGCGACGAACCGTTGGCCAGGATAATCCGGTCGAGCATGGCGTGCATCTGGCGCGTCATGCGCGGCGACACGTACATCAAGCCGTTGCCCGTACGTGGCAGCCCCTCGAAAGCACGAGCAAAATCGGGAGTCGTCGTGACGTTCTCCCCGGCCGACAGACACTTCTGAAGAAACGCCGGGGAGCTCACAACGAACATGCGGCCCGTTGCGATCTCTTCGATGACCGAGGGTTGATAGGCGTTCCAAGGCGGAGGGAGCTCGATCGCGGGGCTCATGATGATCCAGTCCTTCGTCGAATTGGAAGCGACGAACGGGTCGTTTGCGGCTTTGTGGGCGATCGCATCCGCGACCTCTTCGAGACCGTCGATACGCAAGACGAAGTCGGTATAGGGGAACCAGAACGACTCACCTGGAATCCGCAACGGGCGGCTCTCGTCGACGGCGATGATCAACCCCGCGGTCGTGTTCAAGCGTTCGAAGACCGCTTTCCAAGTCAAGTCGAGATCCAGCGCGGGCTCACTCAGCGCTTGATCCAGCTCCCCGGGACTGAGGCCTATCCCGAGCGCCCCGAGCTCGCGAACGATGTCCACCAGCGCTGGGATGTCGAGCTGTTGCTCCCAGACCAAGTCGGTCTCCCGAGGTGCCATCGTGACCATTCCAAAGGCGGAGGGCTCTGCACCGAAGAGCTTTAGAAGTCCCTCTCGAGCTCCTGTGTGATGAATGAAGCCCGTGTTGCGGTAGAGCGTCTCCGCCCGATAGGAGCTCAATCCGATCGCGAGCACCTGGTCGATACCAAGGATGCGGACCAGCGCCGTGGCGGTGAGTCGGTGTGCGTCCCGTTCCACGAGGAAGCCGGGCACGTCGCGAAGGAGGGGCAGAAAAAAGTCGGCCGCTCGCTTGGCATCCCCTTCGATGTCGGCATAGGCGTAGACGGTGCCCCCGAGCTGAAGCCGCGCGCTGACCGCATCGAAGTGGGGCGACTTCTGTGGAGCCATGGGAACCCCGCTGCTGCGGCAGCCCATGAGCAGAAGCACGAGCAGGAAACAAGAGGCAACACTTCGCTCCATCAGACCCCCTTGCCGCAACCCTAGCACTCGCCGTTTGGGGGTTTGGATTTCTGCCGAGAACGGCTATGGTCTGGCCCCGATTCCTTTGGACTGAGGTGTATTTGCGATGCGACGATTGGCTTTGTTTGGTTTGATTCTCGGTACTTCGGTCGGAGCGTGCACTAGCAGCGATAGTGGGCCTACGACCGGTGATCTCGAATGGCCTCCGGACGCGACGGTCTACTTCGACGAGTATCGCGTCTTTCATGCGGACTGTGCGACCGATGAAGACTGCGCCATGGCGCTTGGCTACTATCATGCGTTCGATCGTTTCGTGCAGATGGACATTCGCCGCCGTTTCACCACCGGAAGGCTGGGGGACATTCTGCCAAAAGTGTTGGCGGAGTCCTACGCGAACGACTTCGCTGATCTTCGGGCGCTGTTTTCGACCCGGACTGGCGAGCCCGCCGAGCAGTATCTCTACGAGCAGGCTGCTCCGAAGACCAAGGCGATGCTCGATGCCTACGCCGTGGGCGTGAACAAGTGGATCGAGGACATGAAGAGCGGGGAAAACGGCGCTACATTCCCGCTCGAGTTCACCGCGGCACTCTTGGAGTACACGCCAGACAAAGTCCCGGCATGGACGCCGCAGGACAGTGTGTCGACAGTCATCGCGCTGGCGGACGAGCTGACCAATGACGAATCGGCTCAGGTCGCAGCCGGTGCCGCGCGCGCGGCGATCGACGATGACGCGAAGTTCTCGGACCTTTGGAGCCGCGAGCCGCTCGAGAAATCCGCGATTCTGCCGCCCGACTGGACGCCCCCGTCGGCCACTGCTGCCACGACGAAAAAGCGTGCTGCAAAGGACGCTACCGTCGTTCAGAGGCTGGCCGCGAAGCTCGAGCGCATCGCCGACCTCCGTCACATGTTGCTCGGACCGCGGGTCGAGGAGGACGAAATCGGCTCCAACAACTGGGTGGTCGGTCCGTCTCTCACCGTCGCCGGCAACGCCTTGCTCTCGAACGACCCTCACCTCGGCATGACGCAGCCTGCGACCTGGTACCTGGCGCACCTCGACGCCAAGACCAACGGCCGCGGAACCATGCACGTTGCAGGTGTGACATTCGCCGGAATCCCTTGGCCGCTCATCGGCCAAAACGAGGACCTCGCCTGGGGAGCGACGACCACGAACATGGACTTCAGCGACATCTATCAGGAAACCCTGGTGAAGGACGGCAACGGAAACCCGACTGGCGTGATGTTCAAGGGCGAGGAGGTTCCCTTCATTCGCAAAACGTTCACCATTACCTTCAGCGACGGCACCACCGAAGACAAGGTGCTCTTGTTCGTGCCACACCACGGCGCCGTTCGCGAGATCGATGCCGAGAACGGTACCGCCGTCACGTTGCGGTGGACGGGCAATGATATCGACACCGATCTCAACCTCTTTTCGGCAATCGGAGTGGCAACCAACATCGAAGAAGCGCGCCAGGCATTCGCGAATGGCACCACGGTGGGACAGAACTGGGTGGTCATCGACTCAGACAACAACATCGGCTGGTTCCCCTACAACCGTCTCCCCAAGCGAACTTGGGCGACCAACTTGGCCGGTGATGCACCTCCGTGGCTTCCGCTCGATGGAACCGGTGATTATGAATGGGACGAGTACTTCACTCTGGACGAGCTCCCGCAGCTGATGAACCCCGAGTCGGGCTACATCGCGACGGCCAACAACGACATGACCGGCGCGCTCTTCGACGGCGATCCCACGACCCTGCTCGATGGCACCTTCTATCCGCCGTATCAGACCGAGGCCGCCTCGGGATTCCGCCACAAGCAGATCGTCAACCTCATCGAAAGCTTCGGCGATCAGCACAGCCGAGACACGATGGATCAAATCGTGAGCAACACATACTCTCTCATCGGCGAGCGAATGCGGCCCGGGATTCTCATCATCGCCAACGATCAGAATACGACCCCTGGCTTGGACGGGCTGAAAGTCATCGACGCACTCGAAAATTGGCAGTTCACTTGCCCGACGGGCCTTGCGGGGGACTACACCGATTCGGACCTCGTGACGGACTCTGAAGAACTATTGGAGTCATCGGGCTGCACGGCTTTCCATGTCCTGTACAATCAGCTTCGTGCTCGTATCGAGCAGAACGAGAACGCCCCCGGTAGTCGAGGGCCGAGCTACGCCATGTACTATTCGGTCGTCGATCCCACTCAACTCGCCGCCGGCGACATCTATTGGGACGACCCCGGCACCACGGCCGTCGAAACGAAGTTCGACGTGATGACCGACGCGCTGCGCGACGCCGGCCAGTTCTTGGTTGACTGGCTCGGAGCCGATCAGACCAAGTGGGCCTGGGGAAAGCTCCACGGGCTGCAGCTCAGCGAGGATCTGTCGTCCTTTTTTATCCCTGCCTACGATAATCCACCGCCGGGCGAGCCGCTCTTTGCAAACGACGGCGGTCTTTTCACAGTCGACGTGGCCAACCCGGCTTTCGACGGGGATCAAGCACCCGAGCAGAACTTCGAGTTCACGCAGACGGCTGGTCCTTCGACGCGGTTTGTTTGTGAGGCTTCCCCTGAGGGACCGACCTGCACGATCCAGCTCCCAGGCGGTCAATCGAGCGACATCAACTCGCCGCACTACGAAGACCTGCTCTTTCCTTGGCTGCACAACGAGGCGATGCCGCTGGTGTTCGACATCGCCCAAGCGGCCGCGGACGCGACGGAAACCGTCACGTTTCAGTGAGAGGTTAGCTCTGAGGCGCGCGTGAGGGCACGGCTCCCGCGTACTCGCGCCTCAGGGCCATGGACGTCTTGCCCGTTCCATCTTCGGTCCAGCCCGGGGGCATGAGCAGATAGCCGATGCGCCCGCGCCACGTTCCGGCGTCCCGCGCGTCCTTCAGCATGGCCGCCCATTCGTGAAAGGCGATACGCACCGGATTGTACGTATGAATGTTCTTGGTGAGGCCATAGTCCACCGGCTCGGCCTCGGGCTCGAACGTTCCGAAGATCTTGTCCCAGATGATGAAGATGCCGGCGTGATTCCGGTCGAGGTAGATCGGGTTGCGGCCGTGGTGCACGCGGTGGTGAGACGGGGTGTTGAAAACCGTTTCGAACCAACCGAGCCTGCCGATGAGCTCCGTGTGAAGCCAATACTGATAGAGCAGGCTGACCGACTTCTGGATGAGGATCATGCTCACGGGAAAGCCCAGCAGAGGAAGCGGCGCCCAAAAAATGAATCCCGTGAACGGAGTGGTCCACGATTGCCTGAGGGCGGTGGTGAGGTTGTAGTGCGTGCTCGAGTGATGGTTGACGTGCGCGGCCCACAGCACGCGCACCTCGTGGTGGAGCCGGTGAAACCAGTAGTAACAAAAATCCTCCGCGAACAGGAGCAGCACCCAGGCCCACCAGACAGGTTGAATGTCGAACAGGCGGAACTGATAGAGCCAGGCGAGGCCCGCGAAAGGAAGCAACTGGAGGCCTGCGTTGACGCCCAAAAAGCCCAACCCCATCGACAAGCTCGCGAGCGAATCTTTGGCCGTGAAGCCTGCCAGCTTCGCTTCGGAGCCCTGCTTGCGCTGCCGGCGAGAGACGAGCCAACTCTCGAGCGCGACGGTGCCGAGAAAAAATGGGATTGCGTAGTAGATCAGACCCATCGGCTCGAAAATCTACGATCAACCGGGCGTGCCCACAAGGAACCGCTCAGGCGCGCCCGAGGACACAGATGACCATCGGCTCGAGCTTCAGAGGGCGGTCTGTGCCGTCCCATGGAGCACCTCGACCCGTCCATCCCGGATCGCTTCAGCGTTGTGATTCGCGATGGGCCATGATCCACCCGGCCATGCGGCCGAGCAGGCCGCTCGGATTCTCGAACTGTCGTACGACCAGATTTCTCATCATTTCCGCCTTTCGATGTCGCGCCGAAGGGCGGCCCGCCACGCGGCCAGGACCTGAGTGGCTTCCTGCACCGCATGGTCCGACACCCCGACTTGCAACCGCGAAAGCTCGTCGAGCTCCTGCGCTCGCATGTCTTGGATGAGACCCCGACCCTGGTCGGTGAGCGCGATCCGCGGAGACCTTCGGTGCGCAGGATTGTCCTGCCGCTCGAGCAATTGGCGTTCGACCAAGGCGTCCACTTGCTGCTGGATGTGCTGTCGTGAGACTCCGCGCGTGCGGGCCATCTGAGGGACCGTCTGCGGGCCGAACCGTAAGACGAGCTCGAGAACCGCCCGCATCGGCACGGTGAGCCCGCGGGTCTCGTGAAGCGACTCCGCCCACCGCTTCAGCGCGTGAAAGAGCAGGCGCGTCTCATCAAACAGGGCCTCCGTCAATATGACAATTTCATTGTCATATTGACTATCCGTTGTCAAGTGTGCTTTCCAAGCCGCTCGCGGCGTCACGTGCTTCCACGTGATTGTTCGCAGCCGGGGGCCAGCGTGGGCTGTCATTCTCGGCAGCGGATCGAAAAGGCTAAATTGTCCTTGACCACCCTTTTTTCCGCGCTAACTTCGGCGTCCCTTTGCGGGGGCTAAGGCTCTTTTTAGGGATATCGGCGGGAAATACGGCGTCGCCAGCAGCTTGACCGGCACTCCGTTCGGGCTCACATTGACGCTCTTCCCTTCTGCGGACATTCCGCCGATTGATCTTTGAAAACTGAATCGGAATCAATAGTTACGTAACTCGGGTCCCGAGTCGTGCAACACAACGCGCGACGAGGGTCAATTCAAAATGCGGTCCCAATCGATGATTGAAGACCGCAATCCGAGAGCAACACGCAATAACAAACGTGTCGGCTCTTGAGCATCTGGCGGGAGCGCCAGAACTCAGCAGGATAAACCAGCTCAACAGTTCAACTGGAGAGTTTGATCCTGGCTCAGAGCGAACGTTAGCGGCGGGCCTAACACATGCAAGTCGAACGAGAAAGTCCTTCGGGATGAGTACAGTGGCGCACGGGTGAGGAACGCGTAGGTAATCTACCCTCTGGCGGGGGACAACACTCCGAAAGGAATGCTAATACCGCATAAGACCACACTCACCACGGTGAGAGTGGTAAAAGGTGGCCTCTTCTTGAAAGCTACCACCAGAGGACGAGCCTGCGTCCCATCAGCTTGTTGGTGAGGTAATGGCTTACCAAGGCGAAGACGGGTAGCTGGTCTGAGAGGATGATCAGCCACACTGGCACTGGAACACGGGCCAGACTCCTACGGGAGGCAGCAGTGAGGAATATTGGGCAATGGGCGAAAGCCTGACCCAGCCACGCCGCGTGTGTGATGAAGGCCTTCGGGTCGTAAAGCACTGTGGGGAGAGACGAAAAACCTCCGTTCGAATAGGGCGGAGGCTTGACGGTACCTCCTTAGCAAGCACCGGCTAACTCTGTGCCAGCAGCCGCGGTAATACAGAGGGTGCGAACGTTGCTCGGATTTACTGGGCGTAAAGCGCGTGTAGGCGGACAGGCAAGTCGGTTGTGAAATCCCTGGGCTCAACCTAGGAACTGCATCCGAAACTGCTCGTCTTGAGTAATGGAGAGGGTGGCGGAATTCCCGGTGTAGAGGTGAAATTCGTAGATATCGGGAGGAACATCAGTGGCGAAGGCGGCCACCTGGACATTTACTGACGCTGAGACGCGAAAGCGTGGGGAGCAAACAGGATTAGATACCCTGGTAGTCCACGCCGTAAACGATGAGCACTAGGTGCAGTGGATATTGACCTCTGCTGTGCCGTAGCTAACGCGTTAAGTGCTCCGCCTGGGGAGTACGGCCGCAAGGCTAAAACTCAAAGGAATTGACGGGGGCCCGCACAAGCAGTGGAGCATGTGGTTTAATTCGAAGCAACGCGCAGAACCTTACCAGGGCTAGAAAAACTGAGAATCCTGACGAAACTCGGGAGTGCTCGCAAGAGAACTCAGGTCCAGGTGCTGCATGGCTGTCGTCAGCTCGTGTCGTGAGATGTTGGGTTAAGTCCCGCAACGAGCGCAACCCTTATCCTTCGTTGCCATCATTAAGTTGGGCACTCAAAGGAGACTGCCGGGGTCAACCCGGAGGAAGGTGGGGATGACGTCAAGTCCTCATGGCCCTTATGTCCTGGGCTACACACGTGCTACAATGGTTGGTACAAAGCGCTGCGAAGCCGCGAGGTGAAGCGAATCGCAAAAAGCCAGCCTCAGTACGGATTGCACTCTGCAACTCGAGTGCATGAAGTCGGAATTGCTAGTAATCGCTGATCAGCAGGCAGCGGTGAATACGTTCCCGGGCCTTGTACACACCGCCCGTCACACCATGGGAGTCGAGTGCTCCAGAAGTGGCCGCGCTAACCCGCAAGGGAAGCAGGTCCCCAAGGAGTGTTTGGTAACTGGGGTGAAGTCGTAACAAGGTAGCCGTAGGGGAACCTGCGGCTGGATCACCTCCTTTCTAAGGAGCATTTTCTCGAAAGAGAAATGTATCTGGTCATATCCGAGTAGTGACTATGCAGAGCCCGTTGTTTGAGCTCTGCACGATTCCGGTTCAGTTTTCAGCGATCGATCGGCCTTTTGCCAAAGCCAACATTGTGGTGAACACTGTCCCCACGCGTCGCGCGCGGTTGATCGGCGACGCATGGCTGTGTCATCTCCGGTCAGAGCCCAACGCGTGCTGCTCGAGCCGGTCCCGCGCCGCCTCGAGACCGAGACGACATAGATGGACATAGCCGCGGCAGCCACGGAGCACGACACCCGCAAGGGGTCGTACTCGGACATGAACGATTGGCTCAACGTGCTCGTGCGCAAGCGCATCGCGCAGGCCAAGCAAGATGGTGAGACGTTGCCAGAAGAGATGGCCTGGGTCGCGGAGACCAATCACGCCGTCTACCAGCGGCGCTTCAAACCCTTTGTGCTGCTCGTCCTCGCAGTCTGCGTGTACGGCATCGTCCAGGCCCCGAGCCTTGTTGCGTTGTCGGCGACGTTCGTGGCCATGTACTTCTACATCGATTTCTACAGTGGGGTTCTGCACGTGGTTCTCGACAACCCGCGCTTCATCCGGCTGCCCTTGATCGGCGTGCCTTGCGTGGAGTTTCAGTGGCATCACACCTTCGCCTACGATATCTCGACCCGGCGGCTCTTGGATGTATGGGGCGATCTCAACGTGCTGTTGCTGTTGAAGTCGCTTGTTCTCTTCGGCATCTGCGGGTTCAACCCGACCACCTTCATGGTGGCTGGCGTCGGATACTCGTTGGGATATGCGAATCAGCTGTCACATCGGCTGACGCACACGGCCCCTCGTCATCGACCGAAGCTGGCGACCTGGCTTCAGAAGCACCATGTGCTGCTCCCTCCGTCGGTCCACCATGTCCATCACGTGAGCTACGATCAGGCCTTTCCCGTTCTCAGCGGGCACAGCCGAGGGCTCATCCAGGCGATGTTGCGCGTCGTTCCCAACGGTTTCCCCTGGCTTGCGTTGTTTCTGGTCCTTTCGGCCTTCGATTTGGTGGCTGTGGTCTGGTTGGTCGGGCGCGTCTTCCCCCTCTGAAACTGCACTATCGAGGTGTGCCTCCTAAGGGCTCGGAATCACACGGTTCGCGAGTGACTTGCATACCCCCGGGCTTTTTGAGCTAGAAACGCAGGACGATGAGCAAGAAACCGACCATCCAGTACACGAAGACCGACGAAGCGCCCTTGTTGGCGACCTACTCGCTGCTGCCCATCCTTCGCGCGTTCACTGCGCCCGCCGGCGTCGTCATGGAGCTTCCGGACATCTCTCTCGCAGGGCGAATTCTGTCGAGCTTTCCAGACCAACTCAAGGAGGATCAGCGGGTGGAGGACGCGCTCGCCGAGCTCGGCAGCCTGGCGCAGCGGCCCGAGGCCAACATCATCAAGCTTCCGAACATCAGCGCGTCGGTACCTCAGATGAAGGCTGCCATCGCGGAGCTGCAGGCCAAGGGCTACGACATTCCCGACTTCGTCGAAGACCCCAAGACGGACGAGGAGCGCGTGACCGCGGAGCGCTACGGGAAGGTCAAAGGCAGCGCCGTCAATCCGGTGATCCGCGAGGGGAACTCGGACCGCCGTGCGCCCAAAGCCGTCAAGGAGTACGCGCGCCAGCACCCGCATTCCATGGGCAAGTGGTCGAGCGATTCGAAGACGCACGTGGCGACGATGAGCGAAGGCGACTTCTTTCACAACGAAAAGTCGGTGACGGTTCCGGCTGCCACGACGGTGCGGATCGAGCACGTGGCCAAGGACGGATCCAAGACGGTGCTCAAGAACGGGCTCGAGCTCCTCGAAGGCGAGATCATCGATGGCACCTACATGAGCAAGGAGGCCTTGCTGACGTTTCTTCGGGAGCAGGTCTGCGACGCCGCTGGCCTCGGCGTTCTGTTTTCCATTCACCTGAAGGCCACCATGATGAAGGTCAGCGATCCGATCATCTTCGGGCACGCAGTGGAAGTCTTCTTTGCGAACGTCTTCAAGAAGCATGGCGATACATTCCAGAGAATCGGAGCCGACCCGAACGACGGCCTCGGCGAGATGCTAAAGCGCATCCAAACGCTGCCCGAAGACGAGCGCCGCGAAATCGAGGCGGACATCCAGGAGGCATACGAAAAAGGACCTGCCCTCGCAATGGTGGACTCCGACCGCGGCATCACCAATCTCCACGTCCCAAGCGACATCATCGTCGATGCTTCGATGCCAGCGATGATCCGCAGCTCGGGGCAGATGTGGAACGCTCAGGGCAAAACGCAGGACACCAAAGCCGTCATTCCGGACAGCAGCTACGCGGCCGTCTACCAGGAAGTGATCGACTCCTGCAAAGCGCATGGCGCCTTCGATCCGACGACGATGGGAAGCGTCCCGAACGTAGGTCTGATGGCGCAAAAGGCCGAGGAGTATGGTTCCCACGACAAGACGTTCGAGATCGCGTCCGACGGAATGGTTCGCGTGGTCGACGATCAGGGCAAGGTACTGATGGAGCACCAGGTGGGGGCGGGCGACATTTGGCGCGCGTGCCAGACGAAAGACGCGGCCGTGCGTGATTGGGTCGGGCTAGCCGTGCGTAGGGCCCGTGCGACCGGGTCACCCGCAGTTTTTTGGCTCGACGAGACGCGCGCTCACGACGCGCAGCTCATCGCAAAAGTCAAAGCGTACCTTCCGGAGCACGACACTTCAGGGCTCGACATCCGGATCATGGCTCCTGCAGAGGCGACGCGCTTTTCGGTCGAGCGCATTCGCGAGGGCAAGGACACCATCTCGGTGACCGGCAACGTGCTCCGCGACTATCTGACCGATCTCTTTCCAATCCTCGAAGTGGGAACGAGCGCCAAGATGCTTTCCATCGTGCCTTTGATGAATGGCGGTGGTCTCTTTGAAACCGGTGCAGGAGGCTCGGCCCCCAAGCACGTTCAGCAGTTCGAAAAGGAGAACCACTTGCGCTGGGACTCACTTGGTGAGTTTCTGGCCCTGGCTGCCTCGCTCGATTTCCTGTCCGAGCGCCATGACGATCGCAAGATCAAGATTCTCGCAGACACCCTCGAGGCTGCCGCCACCAAGTATTTGCTCGAAAACAAGGCCCCGTCGCGGAAAGTGCACCAGCTCGACAATCGAGGCAGTCATTTTTATCTCGCTCTGTACTGGGCCCAAGCCCTCGCTGAATCGGAGGATGCCGACCTGCGCTCCCGCTTCGCCCCGGTAGCCAAAGCCCTCGGCGAAAATGAGGCCAAGATCGTCGAAGAGCTGAACGCCGTGCAGGGCAAGCCAATGGATGTCGGCGGATACTACATGCCGGACGACGAGCTGGCTGCCAAGGCGATGCGGCCGAGCTCGACGCTCAACGCGATCATCGACGCGCTTTGAAGTCGAGCGGGAGCTCAGCTGTACTTGCGCTGATGCTCGTCGAGCGTGCGAACGACTTTGTCGAGCGCCTCGTGGATCCGGGCCTCGATCGACGGACCCCGGTTTTGACCCGCCGTCAGCGTCGCCGTATGAGCTGCACAAAGGTTCTTCGCGTCACGCCAGCGCGTCGCGAGCTCCGTCGCCCAGCTCCGAAAATCGCTTGCTGCGCCAGGGCGCTTTTCGAGGGCCCGAGCGAGCGTTGGATGAAATCGTACCAGATCGGTCAGCCCGACCCAGCGCACGACCGTGGGGAAGCGGACATACATCAGGGTATCATCGACGTGGATGGTCCCAGAGCTCCGGTGAAAGACCAGCACCGAAGAGAAATGCACTTTGTCGTCGTGGGAAATGAAATCGACGCCACGAGGCACGGAAAACTCGAAATCGCCGGCAAAGAGGGCGTGCAGCTCGGGATCCTCCGCACACGTGGTTTCCCATGGCAGCTCGGGAAATAGGGCGCGGTGACGCGCCGTCCCGTAGAGGCGCGCTGCGGGGAACCGCTCATGCATCGAACGCACGTGAATCGTATGGAAGGGATGCACGTTCACGATGGCCTCGATGTCTTTGCCGCCGTTGGTCAGGCTCCTGACCTCGCGATCGACCTCGTCTGGCAGTGAATATGCGTCCAGAAGGACGAACCGGCCGTTGCCGCGCCGGACCAGCGACACCTGCGTGCCGACGTCGATGAGACCGGCGATCTTGAAGGAGCCGCGAATGTTCCAGAAGTCGGGCGCGATTTGGCGTATGGTGGACCGCATGACGGGGCTCGAGTCTACCCCCCGCGCGACCCTCGCGGGAGGATTTCCGGAGCAAAGCTCGACGAAGAGGTGCTGGCATGGGTGAGCTGGCGTCCCATCCGCCTTTCGTCGTCACGGGCGCCTCGGGTTATGTCGCCTCCTGGGTCGTCTTCGAGCTGCTGAGCCGGGGGGCCACCGTGCGCGGCACGGTCCGGGACCCGGGCAATCAGGACAAGTGCGGGCATCTGTTCGACATGGACCGTGAGCTCTCGGGAACCCTAGAGTTGGTTCCAGCGGATCTTCTCGCGCCAGGAAGCTTCGATCAGGCGGTTAGGGGCGCTGCGGTCGTCATCCACACCGCATCGCCGTTCATCATCGGAAAGATCAAAGATCCGCAAGCCCAGTTGATCGAGCCTGCCGTGCAGGGCACCCAGAACGTTCTGGACTCGGTCAACCGTTTGCGGTCCGTTCACAAGGTGGTGCTCACCTCGAGCGTTGCCGCCGTGTACGGTGATGCCCGAGATCTCTTGGACCTACAGAAGGATGCCTTTACGGAGGACGATTGGAACACCACGAGCACGGTGGACCACCAACCCTATAATTACTCGAAGACCATGGCGGAAAAGACCGCTTGGGCGATGCAACGTGCGCAGAGCCGCTGGAAGCTCGCCACGATCAATCCCGGTTTTGTCTTGGGGCCCAGCAAGACGCCGCGTGCAGACTCCGAGAGCATCAAGCTCATGCGCGACATGCTCCGAGGGGTGTACAAGCTCGGGGCGCCCCCGCTTTGCTTCGGGGTCGTCGATGTGCGCGAGGTCGCCAAGGCGCACGTCGAGGCCGCGATCCGGCCCGAAGCCGAGGGACGGTTCATTCTGGCGGCTGACGCGAAGACGTTCTTGGAGATGGGCCAGATCCTTCGGGAGCGCCTGGGTCCCAGCTATCCCTTTCCCAAGACCGAGATACCGAAGCCCATTCTGTATCTCGTGGGGCCGATGCAGGGTTTTTCCTGGAAATTCTGGCGTAGAAACGCCGGATACCGAGTCGCCTTCGACAACACGCGAAGTCGCAAAGACCTCGGCATCGAGTATAGGCCGGTGGCAGACACGCTCACCGAGCACGCCGAGCAGCTCATTGCCGCGCGAAAAAAGGGCAGATAGGAAGCCGCATGAAAGCGCGCTGGTCAGCGCGCTCTTGTGCCAAACAGGCTCGACAAGAGCGTTTCGCCTCGCGACTTGCGCAAGAGCCATTGGGCCTTCTTGGCGAGCGCAGGGCCGGGCAGCGCACCCACGCGAACGTCTAGTATTTCGCCGTTGTGTACGAACAACAGCGTAGGTACCGCCTGGATGTGGAAAGGCTCGGCGAGCTGTGCCTGCGAAGCCGTGTTGATTCGTATGAAACGGATCGGCTCGTCGGCCAGCTCGTTTGCGAGGGCTTCGAATGCAGGCGCCATCGCTTTGCATGGTCCGCACGTCGGGGACCAAAAATCGAGAATCGCTGCGCCGCCGTCCTCGCGCATCAGCTCCTCGAGCTCGCGAAGCGTTCTGAAGTCTTCGAGCATCGCTCACCCTAGCACGAATGCCGCCGATTCCTCGATCCATGTAGCTCTCTTCACGGACAAGTCGTGAAGGGACTCGAGTCGTCTCGGGTCGCGGTCCAGGCAAACCAGGTGCGGCTCGGGGCATCGTTTGGCAGGTTATAGGACTGGTGGCCGTCCTTTCGGTAGCGCGGCGTGGAAATTGTCGACAGGTCGGGCGATACGGACACCGCCTCATCGGAGCCTGGAGGCCCGTGGATCAGCGGCTGCGTCCATACGGAAAACTCCGGGTTGTCTCCGGGTTTCAAGCCGCCCCACCTGCACGCGAGCTTCCCATCGCAGTGCACGTTGCCCACCGCATGCATTTCGTCGAGGCAGCCTCTGCCCTTGCTCTTTTGTGAAGGCGTGTAGGCGTTTCGGTCCTTCGACCAATAGCTTGATGTGGCTTTGCATTTAGCCCACTCGATCCTTCCGGCATCGCGCCGAAAGCTGCCCACGGCGACCGGACGCTCGTTGCCAACGTAGCGGCACTCGGAGGGAAAGCCCTGGTCCTCCGGCCTCCGCCAGCTCGGGTTGTCGACTCCGTTGCAGGCCGGTGCGAAGTGATGAATCGTCGTGCTGACGTCCACCATGGCATCGATGGTAAAGCTCTCATACATGGCGAAGTGGAGGATCTTCACCTTGCCGTCGACCACGCGGCCGTCCTTTTTTTCGTAGCGAAGGACGAGCGATCCGGCGATGTTTTCCAGCGTCTTATCGCCCTTGCCCAAGTAGGTGTCGGAAATTTCGAGCGTCGCGTCGACTCGATAGACCACGGTGCACGTGTCTGCGGCGGACACCGGTTTCGCAGCGAGGAGCGCCCACGAAGTAAGCGCCAACAGACGAGAAATGCGTGTCATCTGCAGCTCCCAGATTGTATGAGGCAGTACCGAGTGAGCAAGGATGAAATGCACGCTCCCGATTGGGAGAATTGCTTCCTCGTCCGGGGCATTCTACGGTGGACGGGGGATTGAAAGGGAGGGATCGATGAGAGTCTTCGCAACACTCTTGTTGGCTTTGGCCGTGTCCAACACGGCGTTTGCCGGTCCGCAGTCGACGATCGGCGCCAAGCCGCTCCAGACAGACATGGCGCACAACGTCGGGGTCGGCTGGCCGGGCCTTTTCTATGAATGGTGGAACAAGGGAAAGGGAAAGCTCGATTGGGCCCTCGGCGGCGAATTGGTCTACGGGGACTGGTCCGCTGCCTACTCTGACGTCGCCGTAGGCTTTGCGTTCAACGTGCCCCTTCGCTGGCACATTCACAGCAGGAAGCACGCCAAGTCGACCACCGATGTGGGGCTCCGGTTCACTCCGGGCGCCATGGTCGGCGGAAGCGAAGGGCGTAGCGCCCCACGGTTTGGGGTGCAGCTCGACAACCGGGCCATGGGCGGTGTGCGCGCCGAGCTTGCGGTGCCCGTGTCCATCGACGTGCACGATCGAGTCAACGTGGTGACGGGTGCCGCGATTCCCCTGACGTTGATGTTCGCCGAGGGGGTCGACCCCTGGGGCGTCATTCCACTTCTGATTCGCATGGGTGTCGAGATCAACGCGGCGCCAAAGGTCGCCCCGTTTTTTTTGTTCGAGCTGGGGCCCGGCATTGGCGTCGGAAGCGGGGGCTCGGACGTCGACTTCGCGTTTCGTATCTGGGTCGGCACGGCCTTTTGGAACGTGCTCGGAAGATAACCCTCACGTACGACACACGAGGAGCACGGAACGGCTCGCCTGCGCCTCATTCGCCACCTCTTCGTGATGCGACCCGGCGGCCTCCCGGCCATGTCTGGAAGAGCACGAGGTATGAAAGCGAAACCCAAGCGGCTCCCAGAGCCCAGCCGGCGACCACATCGCTAGGGTAGTGAACGCCGAGGTACAGTCGGGTGAAGCCCATGGTCGGAACCATCACCAGGGCCAACACAAGAACGAGGGCACGCCATGGGCGGTGCCAATGCACCCCGATGATGCAGATCGAAACGTAGAAGACCATGGCGCCCATGGCGTGGCCACTCGGAAACGAAAGGCTCTGCGGTTCGAGGATGGAATTGACGATTTCGATTGGCGGCCGGTGCCTCTCGAAGATAGCTTTGACCGCAACATTGATGATCGCGCTCCCGAAGTTGGCCGTCGCGAGAAAAGCCGCATCCAGCCTCTGCCTGCGAACGAAAAGCCACAGACACAGGACCGCGGTGACAGTCAGCGTTACCGGGCCGGTACCGAGCCGGGTAATGGCCACCATCGCGGATGTCCAAAACGAGCTCCGCTGGCCCTCGAGCCATCCAAGGATGGCTGCGTCCTGCTCGATCTTCCCCGTGGCCACCAAGGCGGCCATGGCGCCGAACACGACGAAGCCCAGAACGACCACGAGCAATGCTCTTTGTTTCTGGGCTGACCTCATTTCGGGTGCCAAGATTGCCTCGTCGTTCAAGTGACTTCCACACGGCGCGCCATGCGGCTCTCGTTGGCGGATGCGCTCTTTTATGCCCTCATGGTGGGCGCGGGCGAAGTCTACTTTCTCGCCGATGCGGTGCGGCTCGGAGCCACACCCCTCGAGCAGGCGTTGGTGATCACGGTTCCACTGTGTGTAGGGACGCTCGGGCCCCTCCTATCGTTGGCGCTGCTCGGGCGGTTTCGACGCCGGAAGGCGGTCGTAGTCACGGCGGCCACAGCGCAGGCGCTCGTCCTTTTCTCGATCGTGCTTTGCGATGCTCGAGGGCTGCTTTCCCCCAGGCTGCTCATCGGCTTCGCATCGGTCTACCAGATCTTCGCGCAGGCTGCGGGAACCGCTTGGGCTTCATGGTACGGGGACTTGGTGCCTGCGCGCATCCGGGGCCGCTACTTCGCAACGCGCAACCGCATCGCGCAGATGGCGACTTCGGCCTCACTGATCATGGCCGGTGTCGCGCTGCAGCGGCTCGAACCGGGCGCGGCCGGTGTCGTGCCCCACGGCGCAGGGGGCTTGGGATATGCGCTCATCTTTGGTGCCGCGGGGCTATTTCGATTGGTGTCGGCGGGTCTGCTAGCGGCCTCCCCGGAGCCCCGGGCCGAGCTAATGGGTCATCGTCACGAGTCGCTGGCGTTCGCTCGTTCCAATGAGGCGCTTTCAGTTCGCCGCATTCTTTTGTTTGCGGCTGGCCTGCAACTCACCGTGTATGTTGCCTCGCCTTACTTTGGGCCGTTCATGCTCGACGAGCTCAAGCTGACCTACACGGAGTACATGGCGGGCAGCGTGGCGGTGGTCATGATGAAGTTCATCTCGCTGCCGACGTGGGGCCGCTTCATCGATAGGTACGGCGCCCGGGCCGTGTTTCTTCTGGCGGCAGTCCTGGTGGCGCTGGTGCCCGTTCCTTGGCTTTGGACGCGTGGCGTGGCCATGGTGATCGCAGCGCAGGCACTGTCGGGTCTCTCGTGGGGAGGCCACGAAGTATCTCAGTTCTCACTGCTGCTCGAGAGTAGCCCCGCGCGTTCGCGCCTCCACGTCTTTGCGGCCATGAGTCTGTTGAACGGCCTTGCCCAACTCACTGGGAGCCTGCTCGGAGGATGGCTGCTGGCGGCCGTGGATCGAAGATTCGCGGTCGTCTTCATCGGGAGCGCCGCGCTCCGTCTCGTGGTCGCGCTCACGGCCCCTCGTGTCATTCCGCAGCGCCTGGGGGCACCGGGCATCGGCCGAAGACGCCTATTCCTACGCTTGTTGGGTTTCCGCGTCAGCGGAGGCATGGAAAGCCGCCCCGTGCCCGTCGACGAGGAGACAGGATGAGAAAAGCAGCGGGTGAGGGTACCATCGGGCGGTGCCGCGGCACGGGCCGAGGCATAGGGACGAGGGAAGCGAGATGAAAGCACGAGAGCAGACCGCCACGGATGAACATCGCACGGCGGCTTCGTCGGAAAGCGCCGAGCTGAGTGCTTCCGGCCATTCCCGGCGGCAGTGGATGGTTGCCTCTGCCGCTGCGGTCGTGGGCTCCGTCGCGGCTTGCGGCGATACGGGCGGAGGCGGCAATGGCAGCGAGGTAGGCTGTCAGCTCGACGATACGCCGCCTGCGGTCCTTCCACCCTTCGAGGCGGCCCGGTGCACCGATCCGATCGATTCTGCGCCGCTTCCCTCCGACGAGAGCCGGTTTGCGATCTGGAACCAAGAGCTCCGCGACAAAGCTCCTGGCCGCGAGGTCGCGCTCGTCGATTTGGACGCAGTCGACCACAATTTGAAGGTCGTGGGCGCGCAGCTCGGCTCTCGTTTTTCGCTTCGGCTGGTCGCCAAGAGCCTGCCCAGCGTGCGACTCCTCGAATACATGATGGTGACGGCCTGCACGAACCGAGTCATGGCGTTTTCCGAGGGTATGGTGAGGGACCTCTTGGCTCGATTCGGGAGCGACGTCGACATCTTGCTGGGACGCCCTGCGACGGCCGACGCCGCCGCACGGACGTTCGACACCCTCGACGAGCGCTTTCCTCGGGATTCGAACCCGAGCGCAGGGGTGCGCTGGCTCGTCGATACGCCCGAGCGGCTACGCGCGTTTCGCGATCTCGCCGAGCAGCGTGGTCGCCCCATCCGGATCGCCGTCGAGATCGACGTGGGCCTTCGCCGCGGTGGCGCCCGCAACGAAGAAGAGCTGCTTGCGATGCTTTCGATCATCGACGGTTCGAGCCAACTGCAGCTCGCCGGGCTCATGGGCTACGATGGACACGTCTATCTCGCTCCAGAGGGTATCGAGTTCTCCGAAGTGCAGAGGCGATATGCCGATTTCGTTCGAGCAGGCAGCGACGCGTTCCCGGCGTTATTCGAGGGCTCGCCCGTCTATAACGGCGGGGGCAGCCGCACCTATCATCGCTACACCGACGATCTCGATACGCCGATCAACGAGATCGCCATGGGCTCGGGCTTCTTCTACCCCTACAACTTCGCCAATCTGCCGGAAACCGCGCTCCGCCGAGCGACCTTTCTCGCCTCCCCCGTGTTGAAACGGATTGATCCTGCCGAGCTGCCCTTCGCGCCGGGGCTCCTGCCAGACATGGCGCAGACCAATCCAGATTTCGAGGTTTCCTTCTATCTCGTCGGGGGCGGATTTCCTGCCGAGCAGGTGTTTCCGCCCGGGCTCGTCGAAAACCCGCTCGAACCAGGGCCCGAAGGGGTCAACAACCTGTTATCCAACCAGGCCCAGTGGCTCGGCTCCCGACAGGTCCCCCTAGAGGTTGGTGACTTCGTCTTCTACCACCCCTGGGAAGGCGACGGCGTTCGCTGGCTCTCCCGCCTCGACGTCTTTCGCGACGGTGAGCTCATCGATCAGTGGGGTACGTTCGAGCCGGGCATCCAGCTTTCCTGAACGGGGCGCTCGCTCCTCTCGTCACGCCAGCCTCGTTCCTGCTCCAAGAACTGGAGCGGATCGATCTCCGGTTTCACCTTTTCGTAGATGGTCGGGAACGTGCCATCGGTGTTGTAGGGCAATGCTCTTGGAGCAATACCGTCGCGGTTCCAGCTCACCGCGGCGTGTCGTCGGCAGCGGAGCGTAGGTCCTGTTCTCGATCCTGCGAGTTGCGAAGCTTAGACTCCGCCTCACGCCGTTGTCTGTCCGCTTCATCACGGAGCTGCAACGCCCCCTTGAGATTTTCGATCAGCTCGGCCTGGTCGCGAAGGCTCTGGTTCAAGTGATTGGTCAGAACGTCGACGCCAACCACTGCGATGCTGGCGAAGACGGCGAAGATCGCCGCAACTCGGAGCCAGTTCGCGAAGACGGTAGGGTCATAGAACGTGGTCGTTTCGACTTCCATAATTCCATTCGAAAGCAGGCCGCCCACCACGAGCAGGGTGACCACGTTCACGCCCAACGTCACGAGGGTGACTCGGCGTCCGAAGAAAACCGAGGCAAGCACGCTCTGACCCGCCAGGATCAATCCGGGCGCGGCGAGGTACCCAACCGAGAGAAACGCAGCGACTCCTACGAGATAGAGCAGAGTCAAAAACCCGAGGGCGCGGACCGGGTAAGACCAGCGGCGCGCCAACAGGAGCGTGATGCAACCTGCGTAGATCGTTACCGCGACGGTGACGATGCGCCAGGCGTGCAGATCGATGGCGTCGGTCAACGTTCGCGCAAACGCCAAGCCGCCGACCACGACAGCAATGAGCAATGACGTATTCAGCACCTGCTGGCGAATCCGTCGCGCTTCGCCGATCACGTCTCGTTCAGGAGACAATAGGTTATCTGAAACCACCGCGGTCGATGGTAGCTCGTGGGTGGGGTTCAGATCCAGGCGCGGTTTTGGGGCCCATCATCCGCGCTTGCGCAGGACCACGACCATGAACCCGCCGAAGTAGCGCAAGGGAGATCGGCTTGCCAAGCGTTCGGCTCGAATCATGCCCAGGGACAGCCACGGAATCCGGTGCAGGGCGGCGAACGGGGTCAGAACCCGGATCCCGCGCAGCTCGACGAGCTCCACGTTCGCTGGCAAGAGCTTCGGGATCACGCGAGGAGAGTCCCAGCGGGTGTAGATGTCCGCCTCCGTTCGGTGGTCACCGATCGGTCGCGGGCCCGCCAGCGTCTTGGCTAGGTACCGCAGGCTCCATGGATTGTAGAGCTCGAGGAGCACAAACCCGCCCGGCCTGGTGACGCGGACGGCCTCTCGTATGGCCCTCTCGACTTCCGGCACGTGTGCCAGCACTTTGAGCGCATAGGTCAAATCGAACCGGTCGTCGTCGAAGGGAAGATCGTGGATATCGCCGATGCGCACAGGGAGACCGCGCGCGCGGGCCCGTCCTGCCATACCTTCGGAAAGGTCGATTCCCATGGCTTCCCGGGCGATGGGCGCGACCCGCTCCAAAATTAGTCCGGTACCACAGCCAAGCTCGAGTACCCGCGCACCTTTCGCGTAGGGTGCGAGCACTTCGAGCTCGAGATCGTCGATCATTCGGTGGTAGCCCGTCCGACGGCTACGGTCGTACGATTTGCTGAAGTCGTCGTAGTACCTTCGCGTTTCTTCGTCCATTAGCATCAGGTACGTATTTCCTCATAAAGCAGCTCGTATGCACTGGCGACCGCCGATGGAGAAAATCGCGTAGCCGAAAGGGCATGCGCAGTCCCCTCGATCGATGCACGCAACGCTCCATCGGAGCTAAGCCCCTCGATACCTTCTGCAAGCGCTGCGCCATTGGTGCGAACGGCCCATGCACCTCCATCTTCAGCTAGCTCGGCACAGGGCGTCCCTTGCCCAACCACGACCGTCCGCCCGAGAGCCATCGCTTCGAGTACCACGAGCGGGTAGTCCATCTTGGCATAGGGCGTGGGGTTCACCATCACCACGAAATCGCTGACCGCGAGCAGCTCTAGAATCCTCGGCGTTTGTCCGACCCAGCGCACCCGCGCATCGATGCCCCAGGCTTTCGCTTGCGCCTCCAGGCGCGCTTGCGCCACCGGCGCTTGGACCGTTTTGTGGCGGCAAGCCATGACGAGCACGGCATCTGCGCGGTTCCACTCCGCGAAGCCTTCCAATGCAATGGCTGCACCGCCGCCGTGCTCGAGGTCGCCGGGATAGATCCAGATCGAGGCGCTTTCAGGCAGGCCGAGGGTTCGGCGCAGCCTCGCCCGTTCAATCGCCGTCGGCACCTCGCGTGACGGCGTACATGGAGGGATCAACCGGAGAGCGCTTGCCGGAACGCCCTCCGCACGAAATCGGTCCTGCGAGGCGCGCGACAGCGCAACCGTGACGTCTGCAAACGAGAGATCGCGCCACCGTGCTCCTTCGGGCGGCATGCTGCAGACCGTGTGCACGCTCGGCACCTTGCGAGCCGCCGTGGCTAGCCAGCCCGCCGCGGAGCTCTTCCGATTGGGCGAGAAGAAGAAGTGCCACACGTCGGCTGGCTGCCCCAACAGCAGGCGCTTCAGGACTCGCAGATTGTCACGCAGGCTCGGCGTGAAGCTCCCATTGACCGAGGCGGGGTAGACGGCTTCGAAACGCCCCCGATCGATTGGATTGACCTGGCCGGGTCGTCCCATCAAGACTGGAACGTGACGTCGTAGGTGTCCCGCAACGTCCCGGGCCAGGTTCTTGCTGCTGTCGTTCCAAGGCGGGGCAACCGGCTTGGAGACGAAGAGTACCTCCTCCATGGTTTGTTGGCGTACGCCCGGCTCGCAGACACTGCAAGCGATTGACGTGGAAACCGCGAGGCGATAGCCACGGGGCTCATGCCCCAACTCGCACGCATTGGACGACGTGGCCATGCTCCTCGGTAGGTCGATTGCAGTGGTCGTGCCCGCCTACAACGAAGCCCGGCTGATCCGCAGCACGCTAGAGAGCATTCCAACCTTCGTGGATCACGTGATCGTAGTCGATGACGCGAGCGTGGACGAAACGGGGGCGATCGCACGCGCTTGCGATCGTGTGCAATTGATCGAGCACGACGTCAATCGAGGCGTGGGCGCCGCCATTGCAACCGGCTGCAAGCGTGCGGTTTCGATCGGCGCGGAGATCACTGCAGTCATGGCGGCGGACGCCCAGATGGACCCGAGCGACTTGCCCGCATTGCTTACGCCCTTAGCCGTCGGAGAGGCCGATTACGTGAAGGGCAACCGGCTGCAGTGGCCATCGGCAAGGCAGGCGATGCCTTGGCATCGATGGGCGGGCAACCACGTGCTGTCGTCGCTGACGAGGAAGGCTGTCGGTCTCGACGTCGGAGACTCGCAATGTGGCTACGCCGCGCTGAGCCGCGGGGCGAAGCAGGCCCTAGACTGGGACCGGCTGTGGCCGGGCTACGGGTACCCCAATGACCTGCTCAGTCAGCTCGTCATGCAAGGGTTTCGGATTCGGGAAGTTCCGGTGCGGCCAGTGTACGGGCAGGCGCAGAGCGGGATTCGAATCCGTCATGTGGTGTTGATCGTGTTCTTCGTGATTGCACGTGCCTGGTTTCGCCGTCTTCGCGCCGCCCGAAGCAGAGTTGCTTTGACCTCGTGGACGCGGCTACGCTAGGACCACGCATGGCCGACACGGACATCTTCAACGGCGATGCGGATGGCATCTGTGCGCTGATCCAGTTACGCCACGCCGACCCGCGGCCAAGCAAGCTCATCACGGGAGTGAAGCGCGACATCGCCCTGGTCGACAAGGCGCACCCGACCGCTGGAGATCGAATCACCGCCCTCGACATCAGCTTCGACAAGAACCGCGAGGGCGTGCGCAAGGCCCTCCAGGCCGGCGCCGAAGTCTTCTACGTAGATCATCACTACGCAGGAGAGATTCCCCACGACGATGCGCTCACCGCGATCATCGACACCGACCCCAACGTATGCACGAGCCTTCTGATCAACGGCTATCTACGTGGAAAATACGCGCACTGGGCCGTCACTGGAGCCTTTGGCGACAATCTCACGGCAAGCGCTCATGCGATTGCCGAACCCTTGAGTCTCTCGGCTGAGCAGCTCTCCCTACTCGAAAAGCTCGGAACCTACATGAACTACAATGCGTATGGCGCCTCGCTCGAGGACCTTCATTTCGCACCGGCCGCATTGTTCGAGCTTGCGCGTGCCTACGTGACGCCTTTGGCCTTCATCGCGGAAGCGCGCGGGACGTATGAGAGGCTCGAAGCGGGATATCAGCAGGACATGACGCTCGCCGCCTCGGTGAAGCCGCAGCGAGAGACTTCTCGGATTGCTGTCTTCATTTTGCCGGACGAAGCATGGTCGCGGCGGGTGTCGGGGGTGTACAGCAACGACCTTGCCAACGCCTTTCCTCGCCGGGCGCACGCCGTGGTCACCGAGCGGGCCGACGGCACGTACTTGGTGAGCGTTCGCGCGCCGCTCGAAGACAAGCGAGGCGCGGACGCGCTTTGCCGCCAGTTCCCGACGGGAGGAGGGCGGGCTGCAGCTGCCGGCATCAATGCGCTCCCGGGCGACCAGCTGGATGCCTTCATGGACGCGTTCGCCACTCGTTACGAGCCTTGATCGCCGCTCGGCGCCGTGCGGCCGATGCCCGACCACATGCTTGCGTGAAGGCGATTGGCGACATCCTCGGCGTTGGGCTTCACGTCGCAGACCTTGAGCCCATCGTCGATCAATAGGAACGACGCGCCATGCACCGCGGACCACGCGAGGAGCCCTGCTTCCAGCGGTGTCTGGGACAAGAGGCCCTCCTGCTCACACGCGGTGAGGGTGTCGACGAGCACCGCGAACGCGGCATTGCCGCTTTCGTAAAGCTCGGGCACGTCGCGCGCCGGCATCCAGCCAAACATCAGCCGGAACAGCTCGGGATGTTGCGACGCGAACCCGACGTATCCGATGCCTGCGCACCGAAGCCGGTTCTCCCCGCGGACGGCCCCCTTCTGCGCGTCGAGCATCATTTGGCGAAGCCGCTGGAAGCCGCGCGTCGCCAGCGCAGCCAAGAGGCCGTCTTTGTCCTCGAAGTGGCGGTACGGAGCGCCCGGGCTCACGCCCAGCTTGCGTCCGAGCTTTCGCAAGGAGAGGCCCGCGGGTCCATCTTTTTCCAGCTGCTGCTCGGCAATCTGGAGCAGTGACTCGCGTAACTCTCCATGATGATAAGCTTTTCTAGTAATCGACATGATGCAGGGTAACTTGATTCGGGTTGTGGTGTAAACACCGTTGACATTCAAAGTGAACGACGTATACATTGATGTATACGGTGCATACATAAGGAGGTCAACGTGAACGAGAAACTACTGACGATCGGAATCATTCTTTCCCTCGGCACGATGGGCTGTGCCGGGCTTGGAACGCAGCACGCGTCGAGCCTCACCCCGCAGATTCGGGACGATCGGGGCCTCGGCAATCTCTGGATGCCGGCAAAGCGCCAGCCCGCACAGGGAATCGAGACGCTGCACTTGGGCGGTGAAGGTCTCGGAAGCCTTTGGGAGCGAGAGGAGCCCATGCCGAGCCCCGTCTCCGATCCGGCTTATTACGAAAAACGCAGCGGTGGAGATCTCTGGAATCCAGCCTCGATCACCCGAAGCTGGGAAAAGAAGCCGACGCCGTCCCCAGACGGTCCGTTGCGGGGTTGGATACTCAGCGGCACCCCAAGCGGGATGCGAGCTGCAAGAGCGCGGGCCGCCCAGTGAGCGCTCCAAGCTCTCGCCCCGCAACGAGACAAAATTTTACGGTTTGTTAAGTTGCGGGGTGAGAGGAGCTAATTTACTTTATGTTAAGTAAAATGACGCTCCACTTCGATTCTGATGACCCACTCCCTCCGCCCCGACCGATCCCGCGACACCGCGGACACTGGCTGTGGGGCGGCACCCTCGATTTCCAACGGAATCCCGCCGAGTTCGTAGTCGAGGGTCACGAGCGGTACGGCGACGTGTTCATGACTCGGGTGCTGACCGGGCACTCGTACTTCATCCGCGATCCACAGGTGGTCAACGCGATCAACGTCACGCACGCCAAGCACATCTACAAGCCCAAAGTGGTCAAGCAGATGTGGAAGCCATTCCTTGGCAACGGCCTCGTGCCGAACGACGGCGAATCGTGGCGCCGCCAGCACCGGCTCATCATGCCCGGCTTTCACAAGATGCGCATCGATGCCTACGCCCCCACCATGGCCGACTACACGCGCGACCTCGTGCGTGGATGGAAGGAAGGGGAGCAAAGGGATTTCCGAAAAGAGATGGTGGAGCTCACGCTACGCGTGGTCGCCAAGACATTGTTCGACACCGATCTCGCGCACGACTCCGATACCGTTCACGCGGCGATTCAGGACATCAGCGAGGCGTTGATCGACCATGCGCAGACTCCCTTTCCGGCGCCTCGTTGGTGGCCGTCCGAGCGCAATCGGCGCATGGTTCGGGCGCTCGACGCCATGGACGGCGTCATCGCGCGGCTCGTCGCTGCCCGCCGCAAGCAACGAGAGGATCGCGGCGACCTCATGTCGCACATCGTGTTTGCAGCGGATGAGCAGGGCGGCATGTCGGACAAGCAACTGCGCGACGAGCTCATGACCCTCATCTTTGCCGGGCACGAAACCACGGCGCACACGCTCACCTGGGCCTGGTACCTTCTCGCCACGAATCGAGACAAGCTCGCCAAAGCCCAGCGTGAGGTCGATATCACCCTCGGCGACAAGCCCGTCGGCGTCGAGGACCTCCGGGAGCTCCCTTATCTCGAGATGTGCCTCAAGGAGTCGCTCCGGCGCCTGCCTGCGGTGTGGATTTTTGGCCGCGAGGCGCAAGAGGATTTGCGGTTGGGGGACTACTCCTTTCCCAAGGGCGCGATCCTCGCGATCAGCCCGCTGGCGCTCGGTCGCAACGCCGCGTATTTCGACGATCCGCTGGAGTACCGGCCGGAGCGCTGGACCAGGGAGTTCGAGCGAAGCCTTCCGCGTGGGGCGTACGTCCCGTTTGCCGCGGGGCCCAGGGTCTGTCTCGGGAAGCAGTTCGCGATGATGGAGATGCGGATCGTGCTCGCCACCCTGATCCAAAACGTCGACATCAATGTGGTCGATGGATTCGAGCCCGACTTTCTGCCAGAGCTATCGCTTCATCCCGGCGAGCGGGGGATGCAGATGAAGGTGCGTTTTCGTGAAGACGCCCCGGTGCTGGCCGGAAAACGGCCGCATAGGCTTGGGTTTTCCAGCTTTCACGCCGCTTGATGGGCCGCTTTTACCATCGATAGTGGAATATTCCAGCCTTAGTCCCTTGACGCGGTGCGTCTAAGACCCCAGGTTGAAAAGTACGAGGGTGGGCCGCTGATTCGTCAGCCGCTTACGGCTCGGTCTGGGGGTTTCCCATGAACACCGAACTTCTCATCGTAATCCTCTCCATCGTAGCGCTCCACGTGGCAGCGCTTGCGGGTGGTGGCTTGGCGCTCGGCATCATGCGGCTGCTCGGGCGAGCGCCTGCACGCGCCACGAACGCAAACGGGGACGGGACCCAACCCTGATGAGGCTCGCTGCAGCCTAGGAAGAAGGCGGCTCAGCACCAGGAAGCTTGGTTCCCAGGCCGCTCTAGGAGCTCGCGAAGATTCGCCGAGATCACCCGGTAGCCCACGTTGCCATAGAGCTTCTGCCTCCCTTGGTTGAGGTAGTACGTGGGGCTGCCCTCGATCTTGTATTGATCGCGTAGCTCGATGTCGCGGCAGACTTCGGCCATCGCTTCGCCCGATTGCAACTTCGCTTCGATCGCCGAGGTGGGTAGGCCTGCACGGTGCAGCACGTCCAGCACGACGTCGCGCTTCGAAGTGTCGCGCGCCTCTTGGAAGAAGGCCGACCGGACCTTCCAAATCGCCTCCTCGAACAGTGTGCGCCCCCCGATGTTGTCGTGGCGCGCCGAGTCGATGATGCCTTCGGCAACGAGCAGCCGTGCAGCGCAAAGCATCTCATGCGCAACGGCAGAGGTCGTCGGTGCAACCTCTTTCCAGACGCGCTCGCTCACCGAGACGTGGTCGAAATCGGCGGCGATCTTCTGGATGTGCTCCCCGTAGCCTTCATATCCACCACGGTCCTTCCATCCTTCTCCGATTCGGTAGCGATTGGCTCCGAAGAGCGGGATGAAGCGGTATTCGAGGTCGACCGAGGCGCCGTACTCTTTGCGCAGCTGATCGACCCGGGCTTCTGCCACGTAGGCCCAGATACACAAAACGTCGGATAGATAGGTTATTTGAATGCTCATCGGTAAAACACGTACGCCAGGCCTGCGATGAAGAGAATTGCAAAAACCACCAACCATTGGCGCCAGATGTCGCTTTGGAGCGCAGAGCTGTCGGCGGGCTCCACGGCTTCGGTCCGGCCGCACTTGGGGCATCGGGGGTCGTCGTCCGAGCCTTCGAGCGAGAACTCGTAGTCGCAGTCGGCGCATAGGTAGGCGGTGGACATGCTGCTCACCACCGCCCGATTCCGCCCAAGTCGTGGACGTGCTCAAATCCATTTGCCTCGAGCAACCGCTTGGCGGCTGCGCTACGTCCGCCGCTTTCGCAATACACCACGATCTCGCCCGAGCTCTCTCCGAGCTCGCTCAATCGGCTGTTGAGCTGTTGGATTGGGATGTTGACAGCACCGTCGATGTGCCCGCCTGCAAACTCTGCGGGGCTTCGTACATCGACGAGTATCGCACCCTTTTGGACCAGCTCCCGGGCCTCGGCGCCCGAAATCCGAGGCGAGCCAAAGCGCAGGTAGAGGATGGCGATTACGACGGCGGCCAGAAGGATGAGAGCAACTTTGGTGAGCATGCGCACGAGGCCAAGGATAATCGCACTCGGTGGGCGCGCCACTGGCTATTCCACATCCGTGCGCGGGTGCGGCGCAGGGCTACAAAGCGCGCTAGACCTGATCCATGACCGAGGCGAAGGACAGGGGGGAAGGTCAGGAGAACGCCCCCAACTTCATCCACGACCTGGTGCAAGAAGACATCCGCACGCGCAAGCACGGCGGCGCCGTGGTCACGCGTTTTCCTCCGGAGCCCAATGGTTATCTGCACATCGGGCACGCCAAGTCGATCTGTCTGAACTTCACGACGGCTTCGTTATCCGAACGAGGTCGTTGTCACTTGCGGTTCGACGACACCAATCCGGAAGCCGAAGATGTCGAATACGTCGAGTCGATCCGAAGGGACGTTCGCTGGCTCGGGTTCGACTGGGGGAGCCACGAGTACTTCGCTTCGGACTATTTCGAGCGCCTCTACGAATGCGCGGTCGACTTGATTGGGCGCGGGCTCGCGTACGTCGACAGTCAAAGTCTCTCGCAGATCCGCGAAGGTCGAGGCGACTTTTACCGTCCGGGAGTCCACAGCCCCTTTCGGGATCGCGGTATCGAGGAGAATCTCGATCTCTTCGCGCGCATGCGTGCGGGTGAATTCGAAGAAGGCGCGCTCGTTTTGCGGGCGAAGATCGACATGGCGTCCAAGGACGTCAACCTACGCGACCCTTTGATGTATCGAATTCGCAAGGTGACGCACCATCGGACCGGCGACGATTGGTGCATTTATCCCATGTACGATTACGCCCATCCGATGTCCGACGCATTCGAGGGCGTGACGCACTCCATTTGCACGCTGGAATTCGCGCATCACAACCCGCTCTACCAGTGGTTCGTATCGCATTTCGACTTCGAACCCGTCCCTTGGCAATACGAATTCGCGCGTTTGAACCTGACTTATACGGTGATGAGCAAGCGCTTGCTCAAGCGCCTGGTCGAAGAAGGGCATGTGGAGGGGTGGGATGATCCACGCATGCCCACGATCGCTGGCATGCGTCGGCGCGGGTATACGCCCGCTGCCATTCGCCGTTTTGCAGAGCGCATCGGGGTCTCACGACGGGATAGCATCGTGGACGTCGGGCTCTTGGAGCATGCCTTGCGCGAAGATCTCAATGCGACTTCCCCTCGCACCATGGCCGTCTTGCGTCCGCTCAAGCTCGTCATCGAAAATTTTCCGGAATCCGAAGAGCTCGAGATCGATGCTCCGTACAGCCCCGATGACCCTAGCTTCGGCTCGCGGCGTGTGCATTTGACGCGGGAGATCTTCATCGAGCAGGACGACTTCATGGAAGAGCCAATGAAGAAGTGGTTCCGGTTGGCGCCAGGGAAGGAAGTGCGATTGCGCTATGGCGCCTTGGTGACCTGCAACGAGGCGATCAAGGACGGCTCCGGCAACGTCGTCGAGCTTCGATGCAGCTGGGATCCGCAATCCAAAGGGGGCAATGCCCCGGACGGACGCAAGGTTCGCGGAACGATTCATTGGGTCAGCGCAAAGCAGGCGGTCGACGCGGAGGTACGGCTCTACGATCGTCTTTTCAACGAGGAAAACCCGCTCGATGAGGCGCACGAGGGAGACTTCACCAAGCGCATCAATCCGGCGTCCCTCGAGATCATCCAGGGCGCCAAGCTCGAACCCGGTCTCGGGGCTCGTGGGCCTGGCGAACGGGTTCAGTTCGAACGCCTAGGCTATTTCGTCGTCGATCCCGACAGCACCCCGGAGCGACCGGTTTACAACCGCACCATTTCGCTCAAGGACTCTTGGGCCAGGCTTGCCGGAAAGAGTTGAGCGCGACTTTCCTAGGCTGCCGTTTTCCTCAGCTTGTCGATGGAATGGGCACCGGGCGAATCGACCAATACGTGGCCACCGTGAGCCCCGAGATGAGGTGCCAGACGCCCCACCAGGCCGCAATGATGGCCATGCCGCCGAGGCCATCGAAGAAGCCAAAGATGAGCACCAGCGCAAGCGCCGAGTTCTGAATCCCGACTTCGATCGAGATGGCGCGGGCGTCGTATCGATGGCAGCCGAGAGCCCGGGCCGTGCCGTAGCCGAGTGCCAACGCCGAAGCGTTGTGGAGCGCAACGGCAAGGGCGACGTAGCCGACGTTTTGCAGAAACTGCTGCCAATTGCCTACCAACGCGCCCACGATGAACAATCCAAACGCGGTGAGCGAGAAGATCTTCATCGGCTTCCGCAAGCGAGCAGCGAGCGCCGGTTTATTGGCGGCCACCAGCATGCCCGCAACGAGCGGAATCCCGAGGATGAGCAGGATCGTTCGGAGCAATGCGAACGGATCGAGGTCCACCTCTTTCAGGATCGCCGCCGTTTGGGGGTTCAACCCGCCCCAAAATGCGAGATTGGCTGGCGTCATCACGATGGCGAGGGCGGTCGAAATCGCGGTCATGCTCACGCTCAGGGCCGAGTTGGCTTTGGCATGATGCGCCAGAAAGTTGGAGAAGTTTCCGCCAGGGCACGCCGCGACCATCATCATACCGAGGCCGATCGATGGCAGCGGATCGATGATCCAAACCAGCCCGAAAGTCATTGCCGGCAGCAACAAGAACTGCGCTCCGAGCCCAATTAGTGGGCCACGAGGATCGCGCACCACGCGCTTGAAGTCGTCGGCTCGAATGTCGAGCGCGACGCCGAACATGATCAACCCGATGAGCGCGTTGAGAAGCGTCAGGGTGGCGGGATTGAAGTTGAGCCGCACCTGGTCGATGCCATTCATCGGCGTGCTCTATGCTCAGTGGGTGGCTCGACGCAGAAGCGCCCAGGTGCGAATTGCCAAGCGTGAGGCAGCCAACGGGAGCTTCGGCAACCGGGTGGCGCGCGTCTCGAGAAGCCTGGAGTCTTCGAGCGCTGCCATGCGATGTCCCACCACTCGCTGGTATTCCTCCGAGCCCACCATGCGGAGAAACGCGGCGCGGCTCGGATAATACACGAGCACCGCTCGATCCCACCGTTCGTAGCTCGGCGCGATGAAGCTCGTTCGGACGTTGCCCGACCACAAGATTTGCCCGCCCTCCCGCCAGAGCAGCTTGATCACCGCGCGACCGTAGCGGTCATAGGCTTCTTTGCCGCTGACGGGCTCGTCCTCGATCCCCGTACCCGAATAATCGGCGGCCTGCCGAAACCGAAGCAGATTCATCATCACGATGGGCTTGTGAGAGGCCTGCTCCCGTGAAAAGACATCGGCGGTTTGCGGGTCCGGATGAATGGTTCGCTCGATTTCCATCCACCGTAGGTAGCAGTCTTCGGGCTGCAAATGAACCGGTTAGAAAGGCGGAATTGTTGCGCAAAGGCATCGAAGGGCGCGGACGGCCGGTAGGGCGCCTTGAGCGATCGATCGGTTCGTGGTTTGGTTGGCGGATGCGACACACGCTTTTCTTGTCGGGGCTGTGCCTGCTGGCCCTGGTCATCGGGGGGCAGCCTTTTCAAGCCACGGCGGGCGCTGAAGAGCCTGCGCCGGTCCAACAGCTTCGAATTGCCACCTTGGCACCTAGGCAGTCCGGGCTTGGTGAGGCGTTTCAGGACCTCAAAAAACAGCTCCGGGAACGAACGGGCGGCCAGGTCGAGCTCAAGATGTACCATGGCGGCGTCGCGGGTGACGAGGAGACGGTCGTGCGCAAGATGCGGGTCGGTCAGCTCGACGGCGCGCTTTTGACCTCGACTGGGCTCGGCGCGCTGGTGCCGCAGGTGCTGGTCCTGCAGGCCCCCGGGCTGATCCGAAGTTATCCGGAGCTCGATGACGTGCGCAGCAAGCTGGCGCCCGAGTTCGAGGCGCTCTTCGATAAGGCCGGCTACGCGCTCATCTCGTGGGGGGATTCGGGACAGATCCGCATTTTCTCGACGCAGAAGATCGAGCGTCCGAGCGACTTGAGAAACGTGCGGCCCTGGGTCTGGCGCGGGTCGCCCACCATGAAGGCGTTCATCGAAGCGGCCGGCGCGAACGGGGTGATGCTCGGGCTGCCGGAAGTGTATTCCGCGCTGCAGACCGGGATGATCGACACGGTCATCGCCTCCTCGGTCGGCGTGCTCAGCTTCCAGTGGTTCACGCGGCTCAAGACGATGACCAAGCCAGGCGGGGGCATCGTGGTCGGCGCGTATGTAATCCGGAAGGACAAGCTCGAAGCGCTCCCCAAGGACGTGCAGGACTTCATCCGGCAGAGCGCAAAGGACCATGCCAAAGAGTTCCGCGATGGGGGCCGTAAGTTCGATGAAGAAGCGACCGCCGCGCTCGCCAAGCGACTCGAATTCGTAAACATCTGGCGCAACAAAGAGGCCTGGGAGGCGGTGCAGCGCAAGGCGCGAGAGGCCCTCACGGGCCGCCTGTACTCCAAATCTCTTCTCGTCCGCGTCGAGCAGATCGTCGGCCGGGACTACTGAGGCCGCGCATGCTCCGAGGGATCTGCGGTTTGGCGCTTCTGGCGCAGGTTGGCGTGGTCGGTTGCGGAGACAGCACGGGCGCGACCGGCACGGGCGGGACGGGGGGGGCCGGGGGCACCGGCGGGATCTTCTTCGAGCCTGGACCGACTTGCATTGCGTTTTGCGCCAAGGTGGTTGCCGAGTGTGACGCCCTTGCCAACTACCCGGCGTACCAGTGGGTCGATGAGACATCGTGCCAGCAAGGCTGCGAGCAGAACTTGAGCGAGGAGAGCGCGGTGTCCGAGGCCTGCGGAGCTGCCGCAGAGGCGGTATTTCTATGTGCTTCTGAGCTCGATTGCCAAGACGTCGAGAGCTGGCTCGCGCAAATTCCGGCCGATTCGTTTCCATGCCGGTCGGAGGTGGTTGGTTACGGCAATTGCGCGCCAAATTGAAAAAAGGGCGCCTCCAATTCGAGGCGCCCTTTTGGTTGAAGAGTACGTTACCTAGGTTCGGCTAGGGGCAGGTAGTCGTGGGCACGAGCCCGCTGCATTCATCGTAGGACAGAATGCAGTCGTTGTCGCATCGACAACCGATGCACTCGGGGGAGTTCGTATCGGAAACGCATGAGGTCGTGCAGAATGCGGCGCCGCAGGCCACCGTGTCTCCCGTGCATCCGACACATTGATCAGAGAGACCGGTGGCGTCTTGCGTGCACTGCGCAACGCAGTCCGCCAAAGTATTGATCGTCCCGCTGTCGCAATTTGGGAAGCAGCCGAGGACCGCGGTCGCCTCGTCGGTGCAGCCGGCCAGAGAGGGATTGCCGGTAGGTGCCCCAAAGATGCAGTCGCTGCCGATCGCAGACGCCGCCGCCACACCGGTGTAGGTGACGCCGTCCGGGTCCGTGTAGGTGAGGGCGTCGTAGGCCGCTTGGTCTGCAGCGTCCGTGCAGGCGCCTTCGGGCAAGCCGCCGGTGTTGCCCGACCCGCCGGTGCCGCCGCCACCACCGGTCCCGCCGCCGCCGCCGGTGCCGGCGTCCGGCGGCCATGTTCCGATGGCGGGCCCGCTATTGCATGCCGCGGCGACGATCCCACCAAAGGCGAGAATCCACATGAGATTGTTAAGCTTCATGGATGGTTCCTTTCTCATCGCTACGCCCGGGTCAGAAGATCATGGCAGCACGGATCTGTGTGGTCCAGAGTGGGGTGCCGAGACGGTTACCTGGATCCTTCTTCTGGAATCCTGCATTGGTAAACGCCTGGCCAGGCTGCATGAAACCACCTTCCAGATCGATCCAAACGATGTCTCGAGCGCCCAGCCTGGCGCGGAAGGCCGCATCGATTTCATACCCGTAGAAGCAGTCGGACTTGAAGCCACATTTATCCTGTTTGTTTCCAGCGCCGTAGATCAACGGGTCGAGCTTGTTGGCCCATGCGACCAAGAACTGTGTGTGGAATTCGAGCCCTGGGACGATGGTGACGCGACCCATTGGAAGGAAATAGACCGAGTTCCAAACGCTGCCATTGGCGCCGAGGTCGATTGCACCAAAAGGCTGAAGCTTCTGGAACGTCAAGGCCTTGAGAGCGACCTGATACATCAGGAGGCCCACTTTGATGTTTTCGTTGAAGCCTCGAGTCGTGAGCTTCGGCGGGGGGCCCTCGGTTCCGCCTCCCGCGGCGCCCGATAGGATGTTGGCATCGCCGGAGGCAAAGCCGCCCTCGAGCTGCGTGGCCCACTTGCCTTCGTTCATCACACCGAGCCGCGCGAGCACGTTGTGAATCCCGGCCTTGCCCTTGTTGCACGGGGCGGGCGGACACCTAAGCGGGCCGTATGCCGTGCCGTTGGTGAAGGCGAGCGCGCCGCTGTGACCGAGGATGGTATAGTATTCGCCCTCCGTGGTGATGGCCAACCGTCTGTTGTTCTTCAGGGTGTGCTTCAAGCGCCAGGCGACATCCGGAATGGTGACGCGGCTCTCGGTCGACCGCTGATATCGGTAGACGACATAGGCACCGACGAAGAGCTCATCGGTGGCGCCGCGGCCGTAGTCTTCATCGTGCCAGGCGAGCACGTTGACGATCTCGCTCACGCGGCGGTCGAGATTGGTCAGATAGGCCAATGGAAAAGTCGTTCGATCGTCGAAGGTCGTGTAGAACGGCTTGAAGTTTGGGTTGGTGGCAGCGCCCGAAACGCCGGTGTAGCTCGACGAAATCGTCGAGTCGATTACCGGGTCCTGGGTGAGCCGGTCGTAGACGAACGCGTAGATCAGCGGCGTCTCGCGTGTGTCACCCTTGCTGATGCCGCGGGCCAAGGTGATCGGCCGGGTGGCGAAGACCACACGGTCGAAGGTCTCACCGCGGTAGAACTCGCCCCACTCGGCCAGGCCGTTACCGGCATGGGTCAAGGTGCCGACGCCCCACTGCGATTCCATGCGACCGACTCGAATCTGACCGATGGGAACCAGGAACTCGATCCAGGCGCGCTCCAGCTTGAGGCTGTCTCGAAGGTCGAAGCCGTTGCGGTCCGTGAACGACTGATCGACCGCAAACAATGGCGTGCTTAAACACGGGCGTTGTCGCCCCACACGACGTTGTCGAAGCCATCGATGGTGAAGCGAAGGCGCGCGATGGGCAGGTCCGGGTTCGGCCCGTACGTCACCTCGGGATCGAGACGAAGTCGCATTTCGCCGAAGGACGCGTTCTTGATCGGGAACTCGCCCGTGGGAGCCGGGTTGGTTCCAACCTGCACCGGCGCGTTGCCGATCCAGTTGTAGCGGGTGCGGTAGTAGCCGTGAAAGTTGACCTTGAGAGGAATCGCGTCTTCGCGATCTTCGTTTACGCTTTTGCCCACTACACCGACGCTTGCGAGGCTGCGCTCGCGCTCCGCGGCCTGGGTGCCCATCCCGGTTTGTCCCTCTTTGTCACCCGTGTCGGAGTCGACTGGCGGCCGCTCACCGGTGACGTCTGGGGTCTCGGACTCGCCCTCCATGGCCTTGAGCTTTTCGAGCTCGGACATGGGGCGCTCTTCCTCGCCGGGTGTCTGCGGGGGCGCGTCGCTCTTCTGGTCGCCTTTGGCATCGATTCGTTCGTCCGATCCGTACTGTGCAGCGACCTGCCCTGGGAGCCACAAGGCGCCCATCATGGTGACTATCGCGATCCATCCATACTTCACGTCGCACCTCCACCTGCTCGCGTCGAGCGCACCGGTTACGGGCCCAGGAATCGATGTGAGCCCCGGTGGAACGGAGAATGCACAAAGGCTTGATGTTCTGTCTACCCCCTTTTTTGATATGCATCGTGCGAAGCCGAGCGTCTCGCAATGGATCTTTATGAAGGCCGCGCGGTCGGACGCACTTCACATTTGAACAGCGCAGGCGCGTCAATTTTCAACAAAGGCCGCTTCAGCCTGAAAAAACAAGGAGAATCTCACTTCTCCATCTACTCCGGCCGCGGGACATAGGCGCACATTCTGCGCGAAGAAACTTCTCGATCACCGATCTATGCGCCGAAGAACCCACGGCCAATGACATACGTTTTCATGAATACATCGGCCTCGTCGATTTCCCTTGATCCGACCAGAGGATTGCGCTCCAGCCGATCGGGCGACCTTCGAGAGCCGCCTTCACGATGCTGCACCCGAGCCCAGCTTGTGCGCGTAAAGCCTAGCGAGGTGCCGAATGAAGTTGAGCTGCTGCTTGAAAGAGAGCTTGCTCTGTCCGAATAGCCTCTCGGCAAAGCGGATGGGCACCTCGCTTGGTTTTCGAAAGTCGCCTCTGACGAAGATTTCGAGCGCGATCTTGTAGCCGACGGGTGAGAGCCGATGGGGATCGGGCATGTCCGCCCGCCGGAGCGCGAAAAAGCCGCTCATCGGATCCTTCAAGGGGCACAACGGCCTTGCCAGCAGCGAGGCGACCCGCGAGTTGACCTTGCGAAGTGGGCTCCAGTCTTGGTGGATGGAACCACCCTCGACGTACCGCGATCCGAGCACGAAATCACTCTGTCCGCACGTCAGCCTATCGACCATCGTCGGAATGGCGCTCGGCGGATGGGACAGGTCCCCATCCATTACGACGATGACTCGTCCCGACGACGCTTCGATGCCATGAAGCACCGCAGTGGCCAGCCCTCGCTGTCCCTTTCGGACGAGTATGCGGACCGGATGTGCTTTCGCCAGCTCGGCACAGATCTCTTCTGAACCATCCTGGGAATCATCGTCGACGAACAGGATCTCGTATTGTTCCGGACGCCCGGCAAACGCTTCTCGGACGGCGCCCGCCACCAGCGGCAGGTTCTGTGCTTCGCGATAGGTCGGCACGATGATCGAGATCACGTGGGCTGCCTAGCACGGATCTGCAGATTCTCGTCACGGCAATCGGTGGCATTGATTTATCGCGTGGGCTAGAAGTTGCGCCGAGGCATCTGTTGATTCCATCGACCGCGCACTTCATCTGGTATGGAAGCAAGCTGCCCTTTCTGCACGCCTTGGCGATCCGCTCTGCGGCGACGCACGGGGGCTTCGACTCGGTGCGGCTCCATCACACCGATCCGCTGGAGGAGCCTGCGCACGTAAAGGCGCTGCAGGCCCTACCGAACGTCGAGCTCGTCGAGCTCGACGATCGGGCGCTGTGCGAGCAAGCAGGTGGCCCGCGTCTCGCAGACCTCGTGACCGCGCTTCAATCACCGGTTGCCCGATCCAATCTGGTGCGCACGGCGCTGGTCTATCGCGATGGTGGCGTCTACCTCGACATGGATACGCTCACCATCCGTCGGTTCGATGAGGTCCGGAGCAAGGCCCCTGGTTTCGTTGGGGAGGAGCACATCGTGTTCCCAGGGGAAGTCGTGGCATCCCGGGATCCTCGGGTGAAGGCCAGGGCCTATTTCATGACCTCCGTGCGCGATTTCTATCGGCGCATCCCTCATGGCTATCGGTACTTTCGTCGAATCGAGCACCGCTATCACCGGGCCGTCAATGGCGCAATCCTCGGCGCCGTCGCAGGACACCGGTTTTGCACCGAATACCTCACCGCGATGACGCAAGTTCCGAGCTCTCGCTGGAACAAGCCGCACGCTCTCGGAACCCACCTGCTCCAGTCGGTCTACAAAGGCTATACCGGCGATGATCTCTACACGTTCCCACCACCGTACTTCTATCCGCTGCCACCGGAGATCAGCGCACATTGGTTTCGTTTCTACCGAGATGGCGTGGATCCCATGGAGGTGTTGGACCCGCGGACGTGCTGCGTACATTGGTATGCGTCGGTGCGCACCAAGCAGATCGTGGCGAACGTCGACGAGGCAGCACTCCGCCGCATCGCAGGGCAACAGCTTTTTGCTGCGCTTGCGACGCGCGTAATGGACGGCGAGATCATCGATCGATGAAGGTGCGGTACCAAAGCTCGAGGATCATCAGCGCCCAGATTTGGTCGCCTCTCGGCTCCCCGCGCTGGTGTCGCTGGAGCAGCGTCTCGACCGCCGTGGGGTCGAAGACGCCCCGATTTCGGGCGGTCTGATCGAGCAAGACGTCCCGTGACAACGGCTCGAGCTCTTCCCGCATCCAGCGGTCGACCGGGAGACCGAAACCCTGCTTGCGGCGGGCCAGGATCGTTTCCGGCAGCAGAGGCTTGGCGACTTCCCGCAAGATGCGCTTGGTCTCGAGCCCGCGAAGCTTCATCTCGCCTGGCAGCGAGGCCGCAAACGTCATCACCTCCTGATCGACTAGAGGGCATCGCACCTCCAGGGAATGCGCCATCGATGCGATGTCGACCTTCGTGAGAATGTCATCGGTGAGGTAGGTTTGGATGTCTAGGTCGAGAAGACGGTTGATCGGATCGGACGCTGTGGATCCGGCGTACAGATCGCCAAAACGCCGGGCCACCCGATCGGTGGCGTACCGTTCGCGCATCGTAGACGTGTAGAGAGCCATGCGGTCTTCGTGCGGGACGTGCGCGGCCAGCCCGAGAAAGCGAACGTGCTCAGGCTGCATCAGCCGCCGCCCATAGTCCCGCACCTGTTGGGCCGCCGACATCGGAACGCTCCCGATCATTTTCGCTAGGATCGAGGGAAGCGGGCCAGGAAGGCTCCGGAGAACGCGTGCGGTTCGTGCGTAGCCGTACCGGCGGTAACCGGCAAAGGCCTCGTCTCCGCCGTCTCCGCTCAATGCCACGGTGACCCCGGTTCGCGTGTACTGACACAAGTACCACGTCGGCAGGGCGGAGGTATCGGCGAACGGCTCTCCGTAGTGGCGAACGAACTGCGGAATGACCGACGCCATGTCCGGCTCGACCACCAGCTCGTGGTGGTCCGTTCCGTATCGTTCAGCAACCATCTTCGCGTACGGCAGCTCGCTGAAGTCTTTCCTCGTGAAACCGACCGAGAAGGTCTTCACCGGCTCGGACGATTGCAAAGCCATCATGGCGACGATGAGCGACGAATCGAGGCCTCCGGAAAGGAATGCCCCGAGAGGCACGTCCGATACGAGCCGGACTCGGACCGCGTCCTCGATCCGAGCGCGGAGCTCCTCGGTGAGCTGGGACAAAGACCCCCGGCGCGTTTGGTCGAATCGGAGCTGGAAGTACCGTTCGGGCTCTGCGAAACGGCCCGGCTCACAGACGAGCCTCGATCCTGCGGGGAGCTTTCGCACCCCCTCGAATGCGGTCGAGGGAGAGGGCACGTATTGAAGGCACAAAAACGAATCGATCGCATCCATGTCGGGGCGCCGCTCGGCGTACCCGGACTCCATCAGCGCTGCGAGCTCCGATGCAAACACCAGGCCCTTCGGACCGACGTGATAGAAGAGCGGCTTTTTGCCGAACCGGTCGCGGGCCAAGACCAGGCGGCGGTGAGGCCCGTCCCACAGGGCTAGGGCGAACATGCCCCGCAGACGGTCGAGAAAGTCGACGCCCTCCTCTTCGTACAAGTGAAGGGCCACCTCCGAATCGGACCGAGACTTGAACCTGTGACCTTTGGCTTCGAGCCCCCGCCGGAGCTCTCGAAAGTTGTAGATTTCGCCATTGACGATCACCGCGATGGACCCGTCTTCGTTGGTCATCGGCTGAGCGCCTTCGGGTCGAAGGTCGATGATGGATAGGCGCCGGTGCCCGAGCGCACAAGGCCCGTCGGCCAGAGCTCCGTGATCGTCCGGCCCCCGATGAATCATCGCGTCGCACATGCGTTTCACCGCCTCGCCATCGGGGGCGGCCCCGGGGTCTGCTGCCAACATGCCGGCGATGCCACACATCGTCTCAGGCTTCCTTTGGTCGCTGCGGCGGCAGCCAGGCGCGAAGCCAGACGAGATTCACCAACAGGGAAACGCCGAGGCCGATGGTGCCAGCTTCGCCGAGGGAGCGGAGCCCCGGACTGTCCGCCGTCAGCAATGCGCCGAACGCGGCCATCGAGGTGAGGGTCGACGCGGCGACCGCTTTGTACGTCGCGTACTGCTCACGCGCGCTGCCAGACCCGTAGGCCCACCTCACGTGCACGGCTCCATCCACGGCCAAACCGATGACCACCGGTACCGCAAGCAAGTTGTAGAGATGGAGGTCGATTCCAAAGACGTCCAGTGTCGCAGCAAAGAAAATGGTGCTCAGTGCCGTCGCGAGGAACACGTCACGGGTGACAGCGAACGACCGACTCGCCACGGCAGTGGCCAGGATCAATCCCGCAAATACCAGAGCCACGATCCAGGGCGCATCCGCGATCAATGCCGGAGTTACCTCGCCGAGGAGAGCCGCTGCCGAGCCGAACGTGACCTCCGGGTGAGCGACGCGAAGCTCGTCGAGCCAAATGGCCATCCGTTCCATGGCTTCCGCGTTGGATCCGCGAAGCGGCACGTAGATGATGCCGCTATTTCCTACGGATCCGTCTTTGAGCACGAGCGTTGCGGCCAACCATGGAGGCAGCTGATCAGGCTCGGGTGGCCCCTCGACCTCGACCCAAGGCTGGAGCTCGTCGAGGTCCGCGAGGAGCGCTTCGTCCTCGCGCTGCTCCGCCCGTTGCCTGGCCCGCTCGAGGGTGGACTCGAGATCATGCAAGATTTCGGTTTTTTCGTCGGAGTCTTCGGGAAAGATCACCTGCGCGGAGACCACGACCGGCTCGACACCGAGGGTCGCCAGCGCGCCCCCGCTCATCAGGTCGTCTTCGAGCGCTGCCTTCACCGCCTCGCGCGAATCGCTCACGTAAAGCGCATTGATGTCGCCCCGCGCGCGCATGACCGAAGCATCGAGGCCGTGGGCTACGCTCCTCGGCTGGAGCTTGCCTAGATTGGGCTCGAAACCCACGCGCACTCCGAGTGGAACGGCCAGCAATCCGGCCACGAGCCCCACCGAGGCCAACCGCCGGGCGCTCCAATCCCTGGCGGCGGGTCTCCCGAATGCCGTCGCGCGCCCGGGAAGCACGCGGACCAAGCTCGGAAACACCGCGAGCGTCCAGAGCAGCGTCACCATGATTCCAAGCGAAGCCATCCAACCCATTTGCGAAAAGCCCTTGAAATCGGTCATCGCGAGGGCCCCGAAGCCGAACGCCGTGGTGACCCCCGCAACGACCAACGATACCCACAGCTCTTGGACGCTCGCTTGGGCCGAGGCAGCCGGGCTCAACCCTTCCGCCCGGGCGGACTGGTAGTGCATTAGCAGATGAATGCCGAAGTCGATGGCCATCCCGGCGAGGATGGCAAGAGCCGACGCGCTGATGATGTTGATCTCGGGTTCGATGAGCGTGATGAGACCGATGGCCACCGCGAGGCCGCTCAACATCGGGACCATGAGCTGAATCACGGCGTTGAGGTCACGAAAGAAGAGCAACACGACCAACAACGCACCGGCAGCCGCCAGAATCGAAACCAAGCGAAGGTCGTCGACGATGATCCGATGCTCGAGCGGCGCGACGCGATAGCGGCCGATCACCTCGATTCGGGTTTCGTCCGGTTGCGATCGAGCCAGGGGCAGGGTGATCGATTCGACCCGGTCTTTGATCATCCGGGCAAAGGCCAGGTTTCCAGGAGAGCCGCTCAGCATCACCTGCACCGCGCACACCGAACCGTCATCGCTGCACAGGGCACGTGGCTCGGCCTCTCCTTCCTCTTGGCCGCCTGCTTTGTTGGCTGACTGACCGGTCAGCTGGCGAAGGACGGTCCCGGCGGGCGACGCGTCGACTGCTTCCCGGATGTCGTCGCTGTCGGGAAGCTCCGGTGGATCCGCGATGGTCACGCATAGCGGGGATGCCTTGCACACCTCCCAGTCGAGTGCTTCCTCGGCGAGCTCGCTCCACTCGCGGAGCGTATCGGCATCGACGTAGTACAGCGCGCGCTCGGCCAGGTCGTCCAGCCCGTAGCTGGTCGTGACCCAGACCGTCTCTGGCCACCGCGCGAAGATCCCTGCGAGCTCCTCGGCCAGCGCCTCGTTGCGGTCGGGGTCGTCGGAGGCGACGAGGACGGTCAGTGGCTCCTCGAGTCCGAGCTTATCTCGCGTCTTGTCGATCGAACGCACCGAAACCGAATCTGCCGGAAGCAACGCCTCGAGTCCGGTGTCGAGCCTAAGACCACGCCCCATCCAAGCTCCGAGTGACGCGAGGGCGAGCGCGAAGGCGAGTGTCAGAGCTGATCGCGTCACCGGGCGGCACTATAGGCCGACCGTTGTGGCGATGCGAGTTGCCTGGTCGCGAAAATCGGGTACGAGTCAGCGCCATGGCCCCGCTCATCGTTTGCCTCGATTTGGAAGGCGTCCTGATCCCCGAGGTGTGGATCGCATTCGCCGAAAAGACTGGAATCGAAGCCCTGCGAAAGACAACGCGCGATGAGCCGGACTACGACGTGCTCATGCGGGGACGGCTCGAGATCCTGGACGCCGAAGGACTCAAGCTGTCCGACATTCAGGACGTGATCAGCACGATGAAACCCCTTCCGGGCGCGCGCGAATTCCTCGACGATCTTCGGGAACAGACGCAGGTCGTGATCTTGAGCGATACCTTCTATCAGTTTGCGGCACCGTTCATGCAGCAGCTGGGACAACCCACTTTGTTTTGCCATCAGCTGCTCACCGACGAGAGCGGCCGAGTAACCGGCTACCAGTTGCGTATTGCGGACGGGAAACGCAAAGCCGTGGCCGCCCTCAAGAGCATTGGTTTTCGCGTCCACGCGGCCGGAGACAGCTACAACGACACGACCATGCTCCGCGAGGCGGATCGTGGGATCCTGTTCCGTTGTCCAGACAACGTCGCCGAGGAGTTTCCGCAGTTTCATAGAACCGAAAACTACGGCGAGTTGCTGCCAGCTTTGCTCCGCTGACCGTAGACCTCCGCGTGCACCGCGCGAGCCGCGTCCACCATCCGCAGGCCCGGATCGGTCAACAGATCGGTGTCGACGCTTCGAATCTGTGCGTTTCGGCATGCGGTCAGCGCGTGAAGCCCGGGATGCTGGCACAGCGTCTCTTCCGTTCCCGGGTTGGTGATGATCCACGGGGGGTCGAGACTCAAGAGCTGCTCACTGGTGTACGCGGGCCACCCTTCGAAGCCGGCTTCCGCTGCGACGTCGATCAAGCCTGCGGCGACGAGGACGTCATGAAAGCTGGTCCCCGTAGCTCCTCCATAGAGGCGGTCGCCGTGAATGCCGACGTACAGACCGCGGCGCCGTTCAGACTCCTGCACATCCGCTGCAACGCCCTCGAGGTCGCGCTCGATTTTTCGAGCGAGCTCCTCCCCACGACCTGGTACGCCGACCACAGCGGCGAGCTGGCGGATGTTCGGCAACAAGGTTTGAAGACCGCGCATCTCGCCCAAATCGAAAACGTTGAGCCCAGCGTCCTTGAGGCGCTCGACGTGGCGTCGGTCGACGAAGTTGTTGACGAAGACGATGTCGGGCCGAAGCTCGATGATGGCTTCGATGTCGCGGGCGCGTTCCACGCCGATCTTGTCGTCGTAGACCTTGGACTGCTGGCTTTTCAGCGTGTGCCGACTGACGGCAAGTAGGCGGCTTGGCTCGATGATCTCGACCAATACCTCATCGGCGATCGTGCTCGTGCTCGCGATCCGCACGTACTGCTGCGCAGGGACAAGGGCGCCCGTCGCGTCCCGTACGGCGTCGGCGTCTCCGGCGGGACCGACTACCGCCTCGCTTTGTGAGACCGCGGCCGTGAGCGCCGCCCCCGTCAAAAGAGCGGTTAGAAGCAGCATCGTATTGAGCGCAGAAATCAAGCTCGCCTCACTCCGCCGCGGGCGTCTCCGCGTCCGCCTCGAAACCGATCCGCGCGTTCTCGATCAATCTCACCCCATACGCTTCGAAAATCGGCCCGGAAGCGACCACGTCCTTGGTGTCGCCCCGTTCGACCACGCGCCCGTCCTTGAGTAAGAGAGCTCGATCGGTGATCGTGCGCGCGTCCGCGAGATCGTGCAGGACGACGACGATCGTGTGTTTGCGCGCCGCAAGTGTACGGATCAACCGCAGCACGGAGAGCCCCTCACCCACGTCGAGCGCAGCCGTGGGCTCATCGAGCAACAGGACGGGCGCGTTCGACGCGAGGGCTCGTGCCAATAGCACGCGCTGCTGCTCGCCCACGGAGAGCTGAGTGAATACCCGATGTCGCAGTACGTCGGCATGTGCCGTATCGAGCGCACCGTCGACTGCCTCTCGATCCCGCTTCGACATGCCGCCAAAGCCGCCGCCATGGACGTAGCGGCCCAGCGCCACTACCTCTTCGACCGAGAGGGCGGAACGAAGCTGACTTCGCTGGGGCACGTAGGACACCCGCTTGGCCCTGCTTTTGGGCGAAAGTGATGCCACTTGTCGACCGCCGATCTCCACGCTGCCTTGGTGTGGCAGGATCCCTGCGAGCGCCTTGACCAGCGTGCTCTTTCCCGCGCCGTTCGGGCCCAGCAACGCGAGCACCTCTCCCGGGTTGGCTTCCACGTCGACATCCCACAGGACCGTGCGACCGCCGAGAGAGACGCAAACGTCCTCGGCCCGGAGCTGCATCTGTTCGTCAACCTCAGGCATAAGCCTGCTCCCGGCGCAACCGGATCAACAACAACAAGAACAACGGCGCGCCGATCAAGCCGGTCACCACACCCAGAGGGATTTCGCTTCGCGAGGGAATCAAGCGGGCCAGCACGTCGCAAGTGACCAGGAAAATGCCTCCTCCCAACGCCGCAGCCGGGATGAGCAACTGATGCTTGGTTCCCGCGAACGGTCGCAACATGTGGGGGACCACCAACCCCACGAAGCCCACGTTGCCCCCGACCGATACGGCGCTTGCCACCAGCACGCTGACCCATACCGCCGACCACCACCGGACCGCATCGACGTTTGCGCCCATCGATATGGCTTCCTCTTCTCCACTCAGAAGAAGATCGAGAGGGCGGCCCCAGAACCAGCACGCCACCAGGGCCGCTCCCACCAGCGGAAAGGCAAACGACAATTGACGAGGCCCCGTTCCACTGACGGAGCCCAGGGAGAACGAGACGATGGCGCGACCGAGCTCCCACGTCTCCTGGGCGATGCTGGTCAGCAGCCCGCTCAGGCTCAAGAAGAGAGCGCTCAAGACGAATCCGGTGAGCAACAGTGCGAGCAGATCTTGTGTGACCCGTACGAAAAACAGGAGGATGGCGAGCGCGCCCAACGCTCCGAGGAAGCATCCCAAGGGCACGATCATCTCCGGAACGACGAAACCACCGCCCACGCCAGCGAGCCCATACGACAACAGCGCGACTTGTCCGCCGAAGCTGGCCCCTGCGGTGGTGCCGAGCACCGAGGGGCTTGCAAGTGGGTTGCGAAACAGCCCCTGGACCACGACGCCGCCGACTGCCAACGCCGCGCCCGCTAGGAATGACGCGGCCAGACGATAGCCCCGAAGCTTCAAAAAGGTGTCACGGAGATCGGGATCGGTCAGGTCTCCGGAGCCGACGAGCACGGCAAGCACTCCAGCGATCAACAAAAGCAGAAACAGCAGCAGATACAGCCGCACCGCGGCTCCTTACCACGCGTCCCCGGGTCGATCGATGCGCGGCGCACGATTGACCACACGATGGCGATCGGTCATCGTCGGGCCAAGTAGGGAAGCCGGTGAGAGGCCGGCGCGGACCCGCCACGGTATGTGACTTAACGCGCTGTCGTTGTGCCACTGGGCGATGAGCCTGGGAAGGTGACAGAGCCTGCGGTCGTGAGCCCGGAAACCTGCGAACAGTGTCGATCACCTCGGGGATGGTGAGAGTCGCGCGTCGGAATTCCCCTTCCGCTCGAACGGCCGTTCCCAAATCAGGAACGGGCTTTGGAACACATCGGGCAGAGGCGCACAACCCAACGAAGGAGATGCTCGTGCCACGCCGCCTGGTTTCCCCTGGTTGGGCTCGTTGTCCTCATGGCGGGGCCGGCCTCGGCCCAGTATGGGGAAACCGCACGCATCGATCGACCCATTCCCGCCACCAACCCGCTCGATCCCACGGCGGCGGGAAGCGAGGTGTTGATACGCAACCGTTTGGTGGTCCAAACCACGGAGCAGCTCTTGCTCGAGTCGGCCGGCACCCGTGTTGTCGTCGTCGGGGGTCCGGGAACCCCTTTCTGCCTTCGTTTGCGGGGAGTGAGCTGCGATCAGACGAAGGTGATGCTCGGCGAGGTTCCGATCAGCAGCCCTGATACCGGACCTTTCGACCTGAGCCTCGTGCCCCTGGAGGCGGTGGATGGCTTCGAGGTGTATCGCGGCGGCGCCCCCGTCTGGCTCAACGAGGGCGCCATCGGAGGGGTCCTCCGCTTGCTTCCCCGACGCTACACGCAAAACGAGATCGGTGGGCGTGCCACCGCAGGGAGCTTTGGCTCCTGGCGCGCGAACTTGTTCGGCGCCGCCTCTTCGAAAAAGGTCCAGCTCTTTGCGACCGGGGGCGCAGCCGGGTCACGCAACGACTATCCCTATCTCGACGACAACGGAACTCGCTTCGACCCGACGGACGACGTCGAACGGAGACGCACCAATGCCAACTTCCTCGAGGGTTTTGGCTTCGCCAACATGGTGGCGCAGACCAGCAAGACCAGCCGCCTCGATCTGGTCTTCTTGGGGCTCGGGCGGGATCGAGGGGAGCCGGGACCTGGGTCGAACCCGGCAACCGAGGCTAGCACGAAGACGACGCGCCTGATCGGGACCGCATCATGGCGCAAGGAAAAAGACGGCCCGCACCCGTACCAGCTTCAGGTAGCTGCCAATTACGACTACGGGAGGAACCGCTTCGACGATGAGTTCGGACAGATTGGAAGCGGAGGTCCCCGTCAAACGGACGACCGGGTCCACGCGCTCTTCGGACGAGTCGCGGCATCAGTAGAGGCCATGCCCTGGCTCGAGGTCACCTCGATCGCATCTACGCGTTATCAGGCGTTTGATCCTAGCAGCGACTCTCGCGCCATCCTGCTAGGCGCGTCCCATCGCATCTCAGCTGCAGGCACGGTGGAAACTCGGTTCTTCGGGCAGGCCGGCAAGGTCTCGATGGAGCTCCGTCCGAGTATTCGGCTTGCATGGACGCGCGCGGCGATCGATCAGACCGGCACAAGTGCATCGGCGCCCACACAATCGTCGGATTTCCTTCCGACGTATCGAATCGCAGGTGCGATCGCGCCGCTGGAGTGGCTTTCGCTTCGAGGCTCGGCCAGTAGTGGTTACAAGCTACCGTCCCTCCTCCAGCTCTTCGGTAACCGTTCGACGGTCGTCTCCAACACCGCGCTGATTTCCGAGCGATCCATGGCGTACGATGGCGGGGTCACCGCACGAGGCCGAACCGGGGTGCTCAGCGGGTACGCGTCGGTCGGCGCATTCTTGACCCATCTCGACAATGCAATCCGGCCGCGTCCCCTGCCGCAGGGCACGATCATATTCGAGAACATCGGTTTGGCTCGAATTCGGGGTGTCGAGATCGAGCTTCGCGGCGCGGTCACGGAGCACTTCGTGCTCCAGGGCGAAACCACGTGGACACAGGCCACCGACGGGGAGCGTGGGAGACAGCTGCCCGGACAGCCGGAATGGGTTGCATTCGCGCAGCCCGAGGCACACTCCGGCGCTCTGTCGACTTGGGTTTCCGACATCGTCGGCTTCTTTCAGGTCGCTTACGTGGGAGAGAGCTTCAGCGACCCCGCCAACCTCATCGTGCTTCCCTCGCGAACGGTGCTCGCGGTGGGCGTCGGGGTCGATCTCTTCGAGACGCGGCTCGGCTTGAGCTTTCGCATCGATGACTTGCTCGATGCCCGTGGACAAGACCTTTTGGGCTTTCCACTGCCGGGCCGGCGTTACGCGGGGCGGCTGAGCTACCGCCATGCCTGGTAGGTTGACTTTGGATTCACCGAGGGTACTTTCGAAATCCTTGCGTGGTCGAAGGCGGTTTTCTCGGAGGCCGCTGGAGATAAGATCGACGGAGAGACAACCGCCGGTCGAACAGGGAAGTCGGTGAAAGGCCGACGCGGACCCGCCACGGTATGTGACCGAATGCGCTGCCAACGAGCCACTGGGAAAACCTGGGAAGGCGGCAGAGCCTAGGGTCACGAGCCCGGAGACCTACCCCGCAAGTCCCACTCGAATCGCCTCGGGGATGGCGGGTAGGACAGCGGGTTTCGTTGCAAGTCGAACGTGCCTCGTTTCCAACCCTCCGGCGCCGCGGCAGGAGGAAGGACATGGAACGGGCATCGACAATCATCTTGGTCATGGGCGCAGTACTTGCCGCCCCGGGATGCAACGACGGCGGCGCGGCGACGGGCTCCGGGGGAACCGGCGGGCAGCCGGGCACGGCGGCCCTCGACCCGCTGGACGGCATCCCACGATATGCAGTGGTGAGCAGCGACCCCAGCAGCTCGTCGATCGCCGTGCTCGACGAGAGCTTCGCCGTGCTCGACGAGAGCTGGGTGAGCTCTGGGACTACGTACCCGGGCCTCGTGGCGACGCTATCCGCAGACGTCGTGCTTCCCACCAGGCAAGCGGGAGACGGAACGCTGACGGTCATCGATCGATTCTTCACGGATGTGATCACCCGCTTTTACGTGCCGAGCGGCAACCTAAATGGGCAAGTGCGCACCCAAGTCGACGCGGGCTATTCGTCGAACCCGCAGGACTTCGTTTTCGTGAGCCCCCAAAGCGCATGGGCGACGCGGAACGAGCCGAATCTAGATCCCTCGGCGTTGCCCCAGAACCGAGGCAACGACCTCATCGAGGTCAACCCCACCGAGATGACCCTGACCGGAGCCCGGATCGATCTGTCATCGCTCAACACGATGGTGGTGGACGCGAGCAATGGAGGGACGAGGGAGGTCGAGGTCTTCGCACGTCCCGGCCGCGCCCGGTTGATCGGCACGCGAATCATCGTGGGGCTCGATCGCATCAGCGCGAGCTTCGATGCGGCGGGACCCGGCATGGTGGCCGTCGTGGACTTGGAAGACGAATCGGTGGAGGGCGTCGAGCTTTCGGGGCTCGAGAATTGTGGGAACGTCGGAAGGGTGCCAGGCGCTCCCACCAAGGTAGTGGTTGGTTGCGCCGGGTTCTCGCAGCCGTTTGGGGACGAAGCGCAGATCCGGGCATCGGCCGGCATTGCGATCCTCGATGCGTCCGAGCCCGTCGTCCAAGTCGAGCGGCTGTGGCGCGTTGCCGATCATCCGGACGCGCCCGTTGCCGTCGGCTACGTGGTCGCGCTCGACGAGGAGCGGGTGCTGGGCGTGGCGAACGGCGACTTCGCGACGGTCGTCGACACGCTGCAGAGGGTCGATCTCGTCACGGGCGAGCAGGAGGCCGTCTACGAGTCTACCGATTCGTTCGCGATCGGGCTTTCCGCCTATGATCCGGAACGCGAAATGGTCTTCGTGCCCGACGCCGCCGCGGACGCGGTGATCGAGCTCGCCCTCGACGGAGGGGGTCTCGTGCAGGTCGGCTCTCAAGAGATCGCCCCCGAGCTCGGTCTACCGCCCACGCAGGCCTATCTGCTTGATTGACTGGCCGCGGCCAACGAGCTCGCGACTCGCTCCCGCCACGGAAGCATCCGGCCCATCACCGCCTCGGTCGCGGAGATGTCCAGCACGCTGTACGCGGGACGTGGCGCGGGACGAGGAAAGTCCGCGCTGGTGCAGGGCTCGACGTGGCAATTGGGGTTGACGATTGCGGCGACGTGCGATGCGAGGCCGAACCAGGTGCACTGGCCTCCGTCGGTCACGTGGAAAGTCCCGCGATGTCCACGCTCGGCCAATCCCAGGCTTACCTCGGCGAGCCGCCTGCTATCGGTGGGACGGCCGTGCTGATCATCGACGACGCGCAGCACCTCTCGGGACCTCGCGAGCTCGGCGATCGTCAACACGAAGTTCTTTCCCCACGGTGCGTAGAGCCAGCTACTTCGAACGAGAAGATGCTCGGCGCCCGAGCGCTCGATCAGCTCCTCGCCGATGGCTTTGCTACGACCATAGGCATTGATCGGCTTCCGCGGATGATCCGTTGCGTAGGGCTCGGTCGCCGCTCCATCGAATACGTAGTCCGTGCTGTAGTGGACCAGCTTCGCACCGACCGTCTTGCATCGGTCCGCCAAACGGCCCACGGCGTACCCGTTGACCTCGTTGGCTAGTGTTTCGTGACCCTCTGCCGCATCGACTAGCGTGTAAGCGGCGCAGTTGACGACCCATTGCGTGCCGGCGGTGACGAAGCGGGCCACTGCCCTATCGTCGGTGACGTCGAGCTGTTCGATCGTCGTGCTGGTATGATCGATTCCGCGATCAGCGAGAAGCTCGATCCAGCACCGTCCGAGCATTCCATCCGCTCCGATGACCAGGAAATCAGGCATAGCGGGGTAGGCGGTCGATCGGGATATCTCTGAGCTTGCGGTTCTGTCGATCCTTGGCCGAAAGCTGGGGTGCGCCGATCGGCCACGCGATCCCGACGTCGGGGTCGTCCCAGGCTACGCCCAGCTCGCTTTGGGATGCGTAAAAGTCGCTGCACTTGTAAGAAAAGAGCGCCCGGTCGCTCAAGACGCAGAAACCATGTGCAAAGCCCGGCGGGACGTACAGCTGACGCTTGTTCTGCGAAGACAAGACGACGCCTTCCCATCGGCCAAACGTGGGAGATCCGACTCGCACATCGACCGCCACGTCGAATACTTCTCCTTCGAGGACGAAGCAGAGCTTGCCCTGATCGTGCGGATGCTGAAGGTGGAGGCCACGCAGGATGCCCTTGGCCGACAAAGAGAGATTGTCCTGCACGAACTCTCTTGGAAGGCCTGCCTCGGCATAGCGATCGCGCGAGTAGGATTCCATGAAAAAGCCGCGATCATCTCCGTGAACCGCCGGTTCGATGATCACCAGCCCGGGAAGCTTGGCGGTTTGCACCTTCATCAGAAGTCCAACCCGTCGGCCAAGTTCCGTAGATACTGGCCGTACTCCGTCTTGAGCAGAGGCTCGGCGAGCCTGGCTAGCTCGCCGGCGTCGATCCAACCTTTGCGAAACGCGATCTCCTCCGGGCACGACGCTCGCAATCCCTGACGCTGCTGGATCGTCTGCACGAAATTGGCTGCCTGAAGCAACGCATCCGGTGTGCCGGTGTCGAGCCAAGCGACGCCGCGGCCGAGCTTCTGGAGCCTCAGCTTGCCTGCTTCGAGGTATTTCCGATTCAGATCGGTGATCTCGAGCTCACCTCGGGCCGATGGCCGTAGCTCCTTGGCCAGCTCCACGACGCGGCCATCGTAGAAGTAGAGGCCCGCCACGGCATAGTTCGATTTCGGCTCCTCGGGCTTTTCTTCGAGTCCGACCACCATGCCCTCATCATCGAACTCGGCCACGCCGTACGCCGTCGGGTTGCTCACGTAGTACCCAAACACCGTCGCGCCCTCGATTTGGTCGGCGCTCTCAGTGAGCAACCCTTGAAGACCGTGCCCGTAGAAGATGTTGTCGCCGAGCACGAGAGCACATGCATCCCCGTCGACGAAGTCTTCGCCGATCAAAAATGCCTGAGCCAACCCGTCTGGGCTCGGCTGCACGGCGTACTCGAAACGCAGACCCCAGCTTCGGCCGTCACCGAGCAACCCTCGAAAGAGCGGCTGCTCATGCGGGGTCGTGATGATCAAGATCTCACGAATGCCCGCTAGCATCAGCGTGGACAGCGGATAGTAGATCATGGGCTTGTCGTAGATGGGCATGAGCTGCTTGCTCAAGCCCCTGGTGAGCGGGTGCAAACGTGTGCCCGATCCGCCAGCCAATATGATGCCCTTTTCAATCATGCGCGCTCTCTAAGCCGTCCGACTGCCATAGTTGAGATCGATCCACTTTCGGTAGTCTCCGGAACGGACGTCCCGGATCCAGTCGTCGTTCGACAAATACCAGCGGACCGTCTTGCGAATACCCGTATCGAAGGTTTCCTTGGGCTCCCAGCCGCACTCCTCGCGAATTCGCGAGGCGTCGATCGCGTAACGCAAGTCGTGACCGGGCCGGTCCGTCACGAAGCGCTTCAAGGCCAAGAGCTCGTCGACGCTGCAACCGGTCTCCTCGGCGACGACCCGGCACAGCGTGTCGACCACTTCGATATTTCGCTTCTCGTTGTTTCCCCCGATGTTGTAGGTCCGTCCCACACGGCCTTTTTGGATCACCGTCCAAATCGCCTCGCAGTGGTCGCCCACATAGAGCCAGTCGCGCACGTTGAGGCCCTCCCCGTAAATGGGGAGCGCTTTTCGCTCGACCGCGTTGAGAATCATCAATGGGATGAGCTTCTCCGGGAACTGCATCGGCCCGTAGTTGTTCGAGCAGTTGGTGATCTTCACGGGCAATGCATACGTGCGATGATACGCCCTTACGATGTGGTCACTCGCCGCCTTCGAAGCTGAATACGGGCTCGATGGGTCGTAGGGGGTCGACTCCGTAAACAGACCGGTGTCGCCGAGCGAACCGTATACCTCGTCGGTGCTGACGTGATGAAAGAGGCGGTTGTCGTCACGAGACCAATGCTTACGGCACGCCTCGAGCAGGTTGAAGGTGCCTTCGATGTTGGTTCGAATGAACTCCCGAGGCCCCAGGATGCTGCGGTCGACGTGGCTCTCCGCGGCAAAATGAACCACGAGCTCGGGATCGACCTCTTCGAAGACCGCATCCACCTCGGCCATGTCGGTGATGTCGATCCGGCGTAGTGCGTAGTTCGGGAGCGATTCGATGCCGCGCAGGCTGCCCAGGTTCGCCGCGTAGGTGAGCTTGTCGACGTTGAAAAACGTATGCTCCGGCAGCGCGGGCACCAATTCATTCAAGAAATTGGCGCCGATGAAGCCGGCGCCGCCGGTAACGATGATCCGCATCGAGCTGGTTGGACCTTGCAGAGCAGCATAACTGGAACGCCCGGCTGGCGCACACTCGCGGCCCGCCCCCTGCCAGCTTCTCAGGTGCCCATGTGGAACGTGAGCGCGAATGTGCCGGCAATGGCCGTTCCGGCCGTGCCCGCGGTGAAGCTGCTTCCAGTTACGTTCTCGCTTCCCCGAAAGACCAGTCCGATGATCGAATAGTCGAAATCCGCGGCGATCGAGACCCACTTGACCAGGGGTATGCGCAGGCCGGCGCCAATGGTCGCTCCGCCCCCCTGGCTTCGCACGTTGCTGACCAGGTTGTCGAAGCCAGGAATGACCAGGCCCCCGGTGGTCGTGCAATAGTTGAAGCCGAGCCGGATCGTGGGGTGCACGTAGGGCACGGCGCGAACCAGGAAACCCAGGTCGAGTCCGACGGTGGTCAGGTCGAACGCCTCGTAATCTGCGCGCTTGAAGCGGGCGCCGATGGTCGTGGACCCCGTGCGAAATCGGAGCGCGGCTCCGAACTCAGGACCCGAAACGACCACCGGGGGGACGACAGATTGGACCTGCGGCGGAACGATGTCGAGAGCTCGGAATCGAGTCGCATCGAAACGAGATACGCCTGCGGTGGCTTCGAGCCACACCAGGCCTCCGACTCGCTTGTCATAGGCCCTGTGCTCCTCCGCGCTGTCCTCCTTGGTGGGTTCGCCACCTCCCTGGAGCTCGATTCCCCGTTCATCGGCAGACAGCGTCGTCGCCGCAGGCTGCGCGCCCGCACTGCTCCCTGCGATGCAAAGTGCTCCGAAAGCAAGAACAAAAGCCAAGCGCTTCATCGGTTCCCCCTGACCGGTGTCTACGGCCCGGCTCGGCAGGCCGCTGTTTCCCCGAGTTCAGTGTCAGTGGGCGCAGTAGCGCCGTCAACCGCGTCCCCCGCTCAATGTGAGATCGATCACACGAGTCGGGCTCCGGTTTGGTGGGCTACGTTACGATCTCGCTCACAGATTGCGTGACTTCCATCGACCGCGTTCCCCATCGCTCGGTATTCAGGCCCATGACCTGTTGAATCGTCAGACCCACGCGAGTCGTCGGCGACGTGGCGCCCGAGATGTGCACGCCGGGCGTGAGAGCGCCTCCCGCGCCGCCTGCAATCATCATGGGTATTTCCGTGATTGCATGAACCTTCGCCAAGGAGACATCGGAGTGGCCGAGGACCAGGCAGTTGTCGAGCAGGGTTCCGGCTCCTTCTGGCATCTCCGCCAAGCGCTCGATGAAATCTGCCCACGCTTCCATCGAGGCGTACACGAATTCGGTGGCTTCCGGCTGGTAGCCGATGGATGGATCAAGCGCCTCGTCGTGCGTGAGTTGATGGTGCTGGGAGCTAGAGCCTGCCTTGCGAAGGCCTGAGATCCGATCGGAAAACAGCATGCTGAATACGCGGGTCTGGTCGCAGGCAAGGGCGAATGACAAGAGGTCGGCCATGAGGCGATTCGTCGACCTCGACTGCTCGACCTCCGTGCCCAGGCTCTCTGGACCTGGCTCTGGAGCGCGGGAGCAGCTTTCTAGGTCGGGCGGCCCGGCGAGCACGACTTCGATCTGCTGCTCGAGCTGCCGCACGGAGGTGAAGTACTGATCCAGACGTTGCTGATCGTGTGTGCCGACACGGTTCCGTAACCGTTCGCGGTCCTCTTTGACCGCGGAAAGCACGCTTTGCTTCAGCATCAAGCGCGCGTCGGGAACGAAGGTTCCATCGCTCGGATCGCTGAATTCCGGCCCGAAGACTCGAGCGTAGAGGGCCGCTGGCGAGAGCTCGGGGGCGTAGAAGACGCTTTGATTCTCGAAGCTGTAGCTCTGGTTGGGATTGCCCGTGCAAGACATCTCGATCGATCGGAAACGGGAGAGACCGCCCAGTCGTTTCGCGATGACGACGTCCAGGGTTGGTGCTGGGATCTGGTGCTCCTCCTCGGGGACGCTTCCTGTGAGCGTTCCGATGAGGCCTGCCGTATGTGGAAAATTGGGCCGCCCGTCCAGCTTGACGTCGAAGCCGCTCAATATACTCACGTGATCGCGAAGCTTGCCACCGGTCGACAGCTCACGGTCGAGCGCCTGCAGCTCGATGGGCAACTCGTAACCGGGTCCTTCGGTCGTCGGAATCCACCGGTCTGGATTCATGCCGCAGCCCCACATCCATGCGCCAAACCGTACGGGAAGCGGGGCGCCCTGTGCGAGCGCGGTGCCGTTCTCGTTCAGGAAGCAATCGAGCAGCGGAAGCGCCATGGAGACTGCGCCCCCGGCGAGCGTCCCCCTAAGGAGCGTTCGTCGATGCACGCGCTTCATGGCTCGCCCCCCGTCTGCTCCGCTTCGCGCGGTCCCGAAGTGGTCCGAAATCCCTTACTCAATACGATCTCACGCAACAGCTCCGTCGCGCGGTAACCGGAAGCAGCGAAGCGCTCGTTCAGATGCGCGAGCAGTGGCTCTTCCTCTGCCGTTGGGTCACGTCCTACTGCATAGCGGTAGAGGGTGCGCACCAAGCAAGGCCCGAGTGCAGGATGATCTTTGAGTGCCTGCCCGAGGCCGACGGCGTCCTGATAGCTGATGCCGTCGAGCTCTCCCGAGGTATCGATCGGGGCCCCATTTTCCTCGTCCCTGAGCATGCCAATCGCATCGAAGCTCTCGAGAGCCAAACCGATCGGATCGGTCAACCGATGACACACCGAACAAGCATCGCTGCTCACGTGTCGCTCCAGGCGTTCCCGTGCCGTTCGCAGCTCGCCGGTAGTATTCTCCACGATCGAAAAATCGATGTTTGCCGGTGGCGTGGGGATGTCCTGGCAGAGAAGCACCTCACGCACGAACTTACCCCGGAGCGTGGCGGAGCTTCGGCCCGGGTGAGAGTAAAGGGCGTTCAGGCTGACCTGCGATAGCAAGCCCGCACGTTCGGAATCTTCGGGAAACACGTAGGGCTCCCAGCCGTTTGGGGTTGCAACGGGAAGCCGATACACGATGCCGAGCCTGCGCGTCATGAAGGACTCCGACGTCGTGAAAAGCTCGCGATAATCTTTGCCCGCGGTCAGATGTTTCACGATCGTCCGCAGCGTCTGCTCCTTGGCTTCCTCGGCAAGTCCTTGTGTGTAGGCCGGAAACAGAGCGGCGTCTTTGCGGACGAGCCCGTCGTCGAACCGCTTGAAGTCATACAGGTCCGAGAAAAAAGCACGAATTCCGGCTTCGAGGCGCGGAGACGCGAGCATTCGCTCCACCTGCGCATCGAGGCCGTCCTCGTCGACCAAGTCGCCGTTCTCCGCCGCGTCCAGCAGCTCGTCGTCTGGCGTGGTGTTCCAGAGCAGATAGCTGAGGCGGGAGGCCATCGAGACGCTGGTCAGGCGCATCGATGAAGTGTCAGCAGGGTCGGGCTCCGCAGCCTCCACACGAAAAAGAAACTCGGGCGAGATCAAGAGACTCGTCAGCGCGAGCTCGAGGCCCGCGTAAAAGTCTCCGATCGCGGTTGCGCTCTGGTCAGCGATCAGGACGCGAGCCGCAGTCTCTTCTGCGCTAAGCGAGCGGCGAAACAAGCGTCGCCCGATACGCTCGATGAATGCTCTAGCGCAGTTCGCGTCGCTTCCCGAAACGGACGCTGGTCGACACGGAATCAGTTCGTCCCTGTGATCGGGATCGAGCGCCTGCTCGGCGACGGCCTCTGCGGCGGCCTCGTACTTCTCGAATCCCGAAGGCGTGACGCTGGCGAAGGATGCGCCGACGGCGAGAAGACCGGATCGTCGATCGTCCGGATCGATACGGCTCGGCACACTGATCTGGCTGCCAAGGACGTCCTGGAGGCTACGGACGAACTGGTCCGAGGTGAGGCGGCGAAGAGCAATCGGGCCTCCTTGGACGTCGATGGCTTGCTGTGAGCCCGAGTCGTTGCATGCCATCGCAGCGGCGCAGAGGACGGCGCAAAGCGCGCCAAGTGATCTTTGACGAGAGGTATGCACGAGCAGATCTCAGCGGTGATGCCGATCGCCTGCGACGGTACGCTCATCAGCCCTGCGTCGCAACGGCGATCATCGTTCGTCCTTGTATTCGCGGGATGACATGCGTGCAGACGTCGCCTAGAATCGCGGCGCCTCGGGCTCGAATCTGAGAGGAGATGGAAGTGTTGCAGAAGTTCGTCCTGGTCACTGGTTTTCTCGACATACCGATCGGACTGGCAACTTGGGCGGCCGCAGTGCTCGAGCCCCATGATGCGCACTTTGGAGCGCTGTTGGCTTGTGGTTCCTTCCTCGTGTTTGCCGGCGCTGCCCTCATGTGGGCATCGCGGGACATGCAGGAGCGCGCGCCCATCATTTTTTGGCAGGCATTCGTCCGGCTGACCGCGGTGGCCAGCATCATGTACATGGTACCCGCGGGCATTGCGGAGCCCTGGCAATACGGAGTCGTCGCCTTCGATGGAGCGATCGCCCTGGTCTACATCATCGGCATGATGAAACACACAGGCGCATCCTTCTTCACGCTGATGGCCGGCAAGACCGGCCCGTGATGGGAACGCCGCGCCGCCCCCCACGTGAGGACGGGCTCGGAAAAACGCGACACGCGGTTACGCGGGACGGGGCGGCTTGCATGGGTGGCCCGGTGCACTGGGGAGCTCAGGCCACGCAACCCGCCCCTCGGGCGGCGCGCCAATCGGAGGGGGTTGCTGTCATGCCGATTGGCACTTCGCACGCCCGCTCCACCCCATGTCGCGTTTTTCCGAGCCCTCCGCACGTCGACTTGTACCGAGGAGCACGGGTCGGGATGGGCGCCGATTGGCACTCGCTACGTCGCCCCATCCCCGCATCGCGTTCCGCCGCGCCTCTCCGTACGAGAAGCACGGTGCCCTAGGCACCAGGTGATGGCGCAGACGGTGTCGAGCCGGTGCTCGAGATGGGCTGCGGCGCCCATCTCGAGATAGCCCCAGTCCGTGGCGACGTGAAGGGCCGCCCGGACCTCTTTGGCGGACCCACAGGCTGTGGCGAACCGGGCCCGCGCATTGCCCGCATCGTTGCCAGGCGCTTCGGCAATGTTCAGCACTACACTTTGCGCCGCCCGCCGAAGCTGCTCGGCAAGCGACTTATCGTGGGTGCGAATCACCCGCAGCACGGGCCCGAGCTCGCGCACCACCTGCCGAGCTCTCTCGTAGACGTTTGCTTCTTCCATGAGCGACAAGCGAGAACATAACAGCGTCAGCGTCAGCGGCCGGATTCGCAGTGGCGCGAGGACGGGCTCGGAAAAACGCGACACGCGGTTTCGCGGGACGGGGCGGGTTGCATGGGTGGCCCGGTGCACTGGGGAGCTCAGGCCACGCAACCCGCCCCTCGGGCGGCGCGCCAATCGGAGGGGGTTGCTGTCATGCCGATTGGCACTTCGCACGCCCGCTCCACCCCATGTCGCGTTTTTGCGAGCCCTCCATACGTCGACTTGTACCGAGGAGCACGGGCGTCTGCGCCAATGTCGGCGCCCAGCGCCGGAGTCAGCGTCAGCGCCAGCGACGGCGCCAGCGTCTGTGTCTGCGATCACGCCCGCAACGGCGTTTGCGTGTGCGGGGTGCTAGCCTCGGCCGCATGGTTCGTTTGGCAGCGTTTGGGGTGTTCTTGGTCGTACTGCATTTGGGGCAGCCGATCGTGATCCCCGTGCTTCTCGCGACGCTCATCGCGATAAGCCTGTCGAGGATACTCGACCTGAGCGAACGCGGCCTTCCGCACTGGGCGGCAGTCTTGGTTGCCGTGTTGGCTGCGGTGGCCGTCGTCATGGGGCTCGGTTTTTTGACCACGCGAGCAGCGACCGACTTTGCGATGGCCTTTGGTCATTACCGTGCCGATTTCGACCGTCTTCAGTCCGAAACTGCGTCCTGGCTCTGGAATCACGGGCTAGGAATTCCTGCGACCACGGTGGAACAGTTCGACCCGGGTGAGCTCGTTCGCGGGCTCACAGTTCCCGGTCTCACTCTGGGGCTTAGCGTCATTTCCTCGGGCGCTTTGGTCTTGTTGATCACGGTGTTTCTGGTCGTCGAGAGCGGCTCGATCAGCCTCAAGCTCAGAGGCGCCCATCGATTCGGTCGAATGGACGTGGAGGTGCTCAAAGGCGCAGCGCGTGATGTGCAGCGTTATCTCCTCATCAAGACCGTGATCAGCGCTGGGACGGGCCTGCTGGTGGCTGCGCTGACCAGCGCGATCGGGCTCGGACACTCGCTTTTGTTCGGTCTGCTGGCCTTCGTCCTCAACTACATCCCGAGCATCGGAAGCATCCTGGCGTCGGTTCCCGCAGTCGCCCTGTGCCTGATCACGCTCGGCTGGTTGCCCGCGCTGGCCCTCGCTTCGGGCTATTTCCTCATCAATATGGTCCTCGGGATCATGATCGAGCCCCGCTGGGCCGGGCAGGCAACGGACCTTTCTCCGTCCGTGGTCGTTCTATCGATGGTGTTTTGGGGGTTCGTGCTGGGACCGATCGGCGCGCTCTTGTCGGTTCCGCTCACGATCATCGTGCGGATCATCGCTTCCCAGTCGCACGAGTGGGCCTGGCTCGCCATGCTACTCAGCTCTTCGCGTAGTGTGCAGAGCGCACAGGGCGGTGTTTGAAGCCGCCTCGAATGCGTGTAGAAAAAGCCGCCGGACCGGCTGCATCAGCGCGGGTTCGAGATCAGAGAGTTGCATGAAGACCGCCCTCGAAATCCGCTTCTGGTTGACCATCGCTTTGGTCTCGACGATCGCCTGCTGCAGCTCGCCTGGAGCTCCCCAGGATCCGGACGGTGGATTGCCCGATGGGGGTGAGCCGTTCGTACTTTCATGGCCGCCTCTGCAAGCGTCACTGACGCGGCCGCGAGTCCTCGGCGCGGGGGCTGACCTGGAAGAGGTGCGCGCAAAGCTGACGGAGGAGCCTTACCGAAGCTGGATGCAGCGCATGGCGCAACGGGTGAGTGAAGGGCGCGCGCAGGATCCCGATGACCATCTTCGGGGTCCCGAGCGCATCAAGGCCAACGCAGCGCGCGCCCTCGCGGCGTTCTATCTGCTCGATTGGACCGTGGTCGATGGTGCGCCCGTCCCGTTTGCGAGCGAAGAAGAACGACAAGCCGCTGGGGCCGAGGTCGCTGCGTTCCTTCGTTCGATGTACACCGAGAGCCGCATCGCAGTGCCGCCGCCGGTCGGGGGATGGGATCGCGACATCACGACGAGCGAAGAGATCATCATGTGGGCGTCGGCCTACGACACGCTGGTCGGCGCGGGATACTCGTTGGCGCCCGACGAAGAGCAGGAGGTCCAGCGCAATCTGATCGAGCTGACTTCTGCGCTCTACGAGAACTATCGGGACCCGGCGACGGCGAGCGGCTTTCCGCTTCTTCATCAAAACAATCATCGAGCCAAGGTGGGGTGCGCCTTCATCACCGCAGCGATGGTGCTCGCGGAGCACACGCCTGACCCCGGGGACAGCCGCGCCCTCGAGTACGAAGATCCATCGAAATGGGCGGTTTATGGATTCGAGCTGCTCGAACGGATCCTCGAGTACTCCCACCTGACGCAAGACGGCGTCTATTCAGAGGGCCCATTCTATTTCCGATACACCTCGCAGAATCTGCTGCCCATGTCGCGCGCCTGGGACCGATGGGTCCAAGGAGAGCCTTGGCCGGTGGCCGAAGGCATCGAACGCACCAGCCCTTGGCGCGACCCTCGCATCGTTCACGCCCACCGGTGGATGCTCGATGTGATGCTGCCAGACGGGTCGCTCGCACCGTACGACGACGGGAACGTCGGCCGGCGTCACTATTACGGGCTTGCGCCAGCGGCCACTGCGGCCGATGCCGAAGAGCTTCAATGGGCATGGGCCTTGAGCCGCGAGTCGGAGTACTTGGCCGCGCCCTATCCTTACCCAAGCGATGGCAACATCGAGCTTGCTCCCGATGCGATCTTCGATTTCGACGATTCCGTGACGCCTCGTGCTCCTGCGGGGTCCCCCACCCGCATCTATGAAAATGGGGGTGTCGCCGTCTTTCGGAGCGGGTGGGCACAGGAAGACGTGGTGGCGGTGGTCCTCGGCGAGCACGGCGTGGCTGCGTCATTTGGCCGAGGTCCTGACGGCGACCCCGTGTTTCCCGACTCTCACGAGCACGCCGATCCTGGGTCGTTCATGTTGTATGCATATGGCGAGCGGTTGATGCTCGACCCTGGCTACCTCGATTTCAGCCGGCACTTCGACGTCAATCGGCCGGAGGACCACAACGTGATTCTCGTGGGGGGCCGTGGTCCGGTGGACTACGTGAACGCGTCCCTCGCGTGGGGGACGCTATCGCCGGACTCGCCGCCGCCTGCTGACGGCATGGCGTACCTGCGCAGCGCCTTCGACTCGTCGATGGCCGACGGGGTCACGGTCACGACGCAGTACGGCGCCGGTCAGTACGGGTTGGCCGGTGGCGCCGACATCGAGCGACGCTTCGTCTTTGCCTCCAACCGTTATCTGGTCATTGCCGACCACGTCGTGTCCAGCGTGGCGGGGGCAAGCCAAGACTTCACGTGGCGTTTTCACGGAAACGGAGGTGGAGAGCTCTTGGAAGGAGATCTCCCCAACCTCGGCACGTTCGAGCGCGCCGATCCCGAGGCCCGCTGGCATCGCGATCGGGCCACCGTGCTCGTCGTCACGGTCTCGCCGGACGGGCCGATGAGCTATGCCGAGGAGACGCGGTTCCACGAGCCGGGCGGACGCAATTCTGACGGAGACATCGGTAGAAGCTCCCATACCGCGTGGGATGCGATCGGGGAGGGCTCCGACGTCACGGCGCTCTCGGTCGTGTTTCCGTACCCTGCGGGGCAGGAGGGGCCGGCGGTGAGCACCGGTGACGGTTCGATCGTGCTGGTCGACGGCACGTGGCGGGCGGAGGCACGAATCCAGAGCGATGGCACGCTTCTCGTCACCGAGACCGATGGGGACCAAGAAACGCTACGCTATGCAGAGCGCGGAGACGATTTGCAGCTCGCCCGGCTCAGCGGCCCCGGCCGTTTCGTGGAAGCGCGAAGCGAGGGTGAGATCGAGTGGTACCTGAGCCCGACTCCACAGACGGTGTCGATCGAAGGCTTGCCCTTCGCCATGGGGACCCTCGACGGGGCGTGTGAGGTCCAGGGCAGCGCCCCCAACCTGGTGATTCGCACGGGGGGCGGGCGTTTTGGGATTCGCGCCGAGGCGGCGAACGGCCGGCCGGCAGCCGTAGCCCCGGTTTCGATCCAGGCGGAGGTGGGCGAAACCGTGGTGCTCGATGGCAGCCCAAGCTGTGACCCGGAGGACGGCCCGCTCAACTATGCTTGGTCCTTGCGCTCTGCTCCCGCCGGCTCTCGCTGGCTGCTCGCCGACACAAGCGCCCCTCGAGCGACGATGGTCCCCGACGTGGCGGGCACGTACCGCGTGGCTTTGCAGGTGATGGATTCCGAAGGCCAAAAGAGCGACCCTGCATTCGTGTCGATCGAAGTTCCTGATCAAGCGGAGTGAGTGCCTGTGTCTCCTCTTTTCGCATCGTCACGGCTGACCACGGTCTTTGTCGCTGCGTCGATTTCGCTGACGGCCTGCAACGAGACCACGTCCTCTCACTACGAGGTGCCAGTCCCACCTTCCGACGCACCGCTCGCTGCTGAGGTGAATCCTTTCATCGGCACGAGTGGCGATCGCCCCGCAGACGGGCAGACCTTCCCAGGTGCCGTCGTTCCTTGGGGAATGGCCTCTCCGAGCCCCCACACCACCCTGACCACCCCCATCGACGCCCTCGACGACTTCTTCGTCAATGCGGGATACCGGCATGGTGAGCCGATGATGAGAGGCTTTGGTTTGACGCACTTGAGTGGGGTGGGTTGTCCCGATCTCGGCGTCCCGGTGATCGCGCCGGTCTCGGGCGAGCCTCCGCAAAGCCCAGACGACTATGCATCGATCTATCGCAACGAGACGGCGCATGCGGGATACTACGCCGTCGAGCTTGGCGAGCTTGGTCTCGTCGCCGAGATGACCGCCACGCCCCGCACCGGCGTCTTTCGGTTTTGGTTTCCGGCGGGGGAGCCGGCCAACATCGTGGTGGATCCCGCACGCGGGGTGAGCTGGGCTCGCAATCAGGGCGCGTTGCCCGAGGCACCCGATGTCGAAGAGATCCGCGGATCCGCGGGTTTCGGCGGATTTTGCGCGGCGTCAAAGGGGGGCCGGTTGTACTTCGTGGCCCGAGTCGATCGTGCGGCTGACCAGGCGGGCATCGTCGATCCGAAGCCCAACGCTGGGGGTGGGCCGAGCGGGGAGGCGATGGCCTACTGGCACTACCGGCAAGCCCCTGCCGAGCCCGTGACCGTGTGGGTCGGACTTTCGTGGGTGAGCATCGAGGAAGCGCGCGCCAATCTTCAGGCCGAGGCTCTTACTTTCGACGAAGCGCGTGATGCTGCGGCCGTCGCATGGCAGCACGAGCTGAGCCGCGTCGAGATCGAAGGCGGCAGCCAGCACGATCGAACGCGCTTCTACACGGCGCTCTATCACGCGTTGATTCATCCGAGCTTGCTGAACGACGTCAGCGGGACGTACCCGAAGTTCGGCCTGCATGAAGTCGGGCGCGCGACCGACGGTTCGCGCTATACGATCTTCTCCCTCTGGGACACGTATCGGACGCTGCACCCGCTCCTGACCTTGCTCTACCCGAAAGTGCAGATCGGGATCCTCCGATCGATGCAGGACATGATTCTAGGTGCGGGCGTACCGCCCAAGTGGGAGCTCATCGGGGAGGAAGTCCAGATGATGGTCGGGGATCCCGCTTCCATCGTCATGGCAGATTCCTACGCGAAGGGGCTCACCGGTTTCGATTTGGGCTCGGTGTATCCAATCCTTCGTGCAGCGGCTGACAGCACGGAGCACCGCCCCGGAAGTGACGACTATTTGAGGCTCGGTTTCATACCGATGGAGGACGCCGATGCGGTATGGGGCCCCGTCTCGACCACACTGGAGTATGCTTTGGCGGACTGGTCGCTGGCCCAGCTCGCGCGCGCGCTCGGCCGGTTACAAGAGGCTGACGCGCTCGAAGAGCGCGCGTCCTCCTACGCCGGTTTTTACGATGCTGCGACCGGGATGCTCCGCCCTAGAAACCAAGACGGCTCATTTCTCGAGCCGTTCGATCCCGATGCGGCCGAGGGCTCGTCTCCTCTTCGTTTGGGCGGACCCGGCTATGTCGAAGGAACGGCGTGGACCTACGCGTTTTTCGTGCCTCACGACGTGGAAGGATTGATCGGTCTGCACGGCGAGTCATCGTTCGTCGAGCGCCTCCAGAGGATGTTCGATAGCGGTCGTTTCGTGATGTGGAACGAGCCCGACATGGCATATCCGTACTTGTTCACCTTCATCGACGGCGAGGCGTCACGAACGCAGATCCAAGTCCGCTCGGCCATGGATCGGTACTTCGGAGCCGGAGCGGATGGCCTGCCTGGCAACGATGATGCGGGGGCGCTGAGCGCTTGGTTCGTGTTTTCGGCGCTCGGGTTCTATCCGGTCACCCCAGGCCGGGCTGAATACCGCGTGGGCAGCCCGCTGTTCGAGCGTGTTGTCATTCATCTCGACGATCCACCTTACAGTGGTGAAACCTTCGTGATCGAAGCAGAGGGAAACTCACCCGATCACGTCCTGATCGAGGAAATGACCTTGAACGGCAAGCCGCTATCACGTCCGGTGCTCTCCCATCGAGACATTACCCAAGGCGGCGTGCTTCGGCTGCAAGTGGCAGACTCGTCGAACTGATCGGACTAGAGGCCCTGCGGCATGCCGGCAAGCAGGTATGCCGAGGCGGGGACCGTCTGCCCATCTGCCTGGACGCCCTCGATGCACCACCGGGCAGCGTCGCGCAAGTTCGAAAAGGCCTTGTTCGGAGCCGGTTGTGGCGAAATCCACCGCAGCGCTGTGAACGCTCCGCGCACCAGCGAGTTGGACAAGACGATGGCACTGCCGATGTTCTTTTCACGAATGATGGGCCGCCTACTATCCTCGAACTCCTTCATTCGGCGACGTAGTGTCGCGTCGGGGATCGTCTCGATGACCGTGGTATCGACGATCAGCGCATGACGAGTCGGTGAAGCGAAGACGTGCTCGTATGATTGCTGCAGGTACTCGATATCTTCGAGCCGGATCTGGGCAGGCATCGAGACCAGGACGAGCGGCCACATGGAGACGTCGAATTCGATGCCCACCTCTGCCGGCGGTACGGCGATTTCCGGACGACCCACCACTCGTTCAGAGTATCTGGAAAGACCCGCTGGCCGCAATCAAATCGACGAACCGCCGAGCTCGCTCAACCGGCTGCTGCCTTGCCGGACAGACCTGCAAGCCTGTACGCCGCAACGGGCACGATCTGCCCATCTTCCTCGATCCCCTGGACACACCACCGGGCAGCATCCTCCATGGTGGCGAACGCCTTGTTCGGAGCCGGTTGTGGCGAAATCCACCGCAGCGCCGTATACGCGCCTCGGACCAGCGGGCTGTGAATGATGATCGCGCTACCGATGTTCTTACGCGCGATGATCGGGCGCCTGCTGTCCTCGAAGGCTTTCATCTGCCGCCGAAGGGTGGCGTCTGGCACCCTGACGATGGTCGTCGAATCGACGATCAAGGCGTGGCGCGTCGCGGCCTGGAAGACGTGCTCGTAGCAGCCCTGCATGTACTCGATGTCCGCCCGTGTGGTGACAGGGGGCATCGTGATGAGCACCAACGGCCACATCGACACGTCGAACCGTAAGCCCACGCCGAGCGGCGGTCCGCTCAGCTTTGGCGCTTCCCCCATGGGCTGATTATCGACAATCGCCGCTGCGATGCAAGCTACGTGCGAACCTTGCCCAAGTGACGTTCCTGTCCCCGATCAAGGAGAGTCCGCCGGGTGAACACCCCGTTCAGAGACCCCCTGCGGGTGAGAGGTATAGAACGACATGATCCATGCGGCGCCCATGAGCACCAGCGCGATCGGGATGATCACGGCCAAGAAGCCGGTTCGCACCGGCGGTGGCTTCGATGGCGTGCCGCTCAAGCGGCAAAGCTCGCACTCTCCATTCTCGTCGAGCGGGAGCTCGTGCCGCTCGCAAAACCGAACCGAGTCGACCATGGGGGTGTAGCTTACCACGACCCGACCCTCGGAGCGCCAACCGCTACCGGACCCCCCCTTACTGAACGACTAGGCACCGGGCAGCGCCCACGCTGCCCTGGTTGTTGTCTTCCCCGCACTCTAGCGCCAGTGAGAGACCTGCAGCTTCATCGTCCACGGTCACGTAGAAGTCCCAAGGACCGGTGTCGCCCGCTTCCGGCGTGAAATCGATGGTCAGGATTTCGCTTTGCCCAGGGAGCAGCGGAACGGTCGTGAGCTCGAACCCGAGCAGGCTGCCCGCCGGCGGCACCCCGCGGTAGAAGCCGACGGGAACGCCAGCTTCGACCCCGAGCGATCCCGTGTTGGCGATCTGCGCCTGGATTCCGATCGAGCTCGGGCAGGAAGCGGTGCGGACCGAAAGCCCAGCAACCGACAGATCCGGCGCGTTGAATACGCCTTCGCCTTGCACGTTTTGACGGTAGTTATTCAACCCTGAAACCGACCAATTGTCATTCTCTTGCGATGGAATCGCGCCCGAGGAATTCACGTTGGTCACGTGGTAGGTGTGTTGGTTCCAGACCGGCCGAGTGCGCACCCACTTGTCGTTCGTGTCGCCGAAGGCAAACAACCCGTGCGTGCCGACCGCGCAACCATCGCGCGCAATCTGATCGTCGTTGGCCGGTACGATGAACTCGGAGTTGCCATCTGCATCGACGTCTACGATCAGTGGATATTCCGCTGCCGTGCGCGACGAGTTCTGCATCTTCAAAAGTTCGGTGCCGTCGGCGCCCGACAAGATGTAGAGATGACATTCGTCATTGTACACGACTTCCGCTTTCCCATCTCCTTCGAAGTCGAACACGCTCGAGCCAGTGACGCTGGAAGAGATGTCTTGCACTGCGACCGACCACAAGATGCCGTCGCTGCGGCCAGAGCCGCACAAGCTCAGGGGCACGGGAGCGCCTGCGCAGTCGAGGTCATAGACCGCGTAATTCCCTTTTCCTGCCGCGGCGAATTCGGGCCGTCCATCCCCGTCGAAATCGGCCACGGTGGGTGCGCCGCCTTGGCCGCCACCCGGGATTGCGACAGGACCAAATACCACCGTACCATCCGTCCCATCGAGCACCCGAGCGTTGCCTCCGCTGATGGTGATCACGTCCGGGTGTCCGTCGGCCGTCATGTCGGCGACTGCCACGAATCCATCAGGAACGGCGGTGTTTTCCCACACCAGTGTCCCGTCCGCATTGAACACTCGGTTTCCGCTCACGATATCGAGCCTGCCGTCCCCGTTGAAATCGGCCACCGCGGTGATGCACCATTCGCCGTTGCACCCGAGCCATCCCTTGTCTTGAAGTGGAGTCCCGTCGTTGTCGAACCACTTGCCTCCGATGACCACTTCGGTCTCGCGATCTGAATCGAGGTTGGCGAGCGCCGGATATCCCTGCTTGGCACCGCCGCTCACGTCGGCAGTCCATTTTTCCGTACCATCGTGTTCGATCACGACCAGTGTTCGATCTTGGGTCATGAACACGATCTCGAGCTCCGGGTCGCCGTCCATGTTCCCGACGGCAGCGCCGGTTCCCCATCGCACGTTGTACGTCGAGTCGGGGATCATGAGATTCTCGCTTCCATCCTCCCCGTTGAGCACGACGAGCATGTTGTTGCTGGTTCCACGATAGGCGACGGTCACTACCTCGGGAAACCCGTCGGCATCGATGTCTGCAACCGCGGGCGTAGATTGCACGTGTCGATAGCGCGGATCTTGGCTCCACCCTTCCCAGTGCCACTCGACCGTCGGGTCGAACGTCACCGAATCCGGTCGGAGCTCGCAAAGCGGACCGGTTGGTTGAGGCAAGCATTGATCGAGGGTCGGCTCGCAGAACTGACCCTCCGGGCAGTCGAAGCTATCGGTGCATGGATCGCCCGGGGTTGCGCACTCACCCGCCAAGCAGACGTCGCCACCCTCGCAGCAGACCGAGCCATCACCACCACAACGAATGCCCGTGGTGCAGGAGGGCACGCACCCACCTCCGAAGCACTCTTCTCCCAGCTCGCAGCACGTTGCGGGGGTGCCGCAGAGCAAATTCGATTCGCAGACGGCGGCTCCTCCGGCGCCGCCGCCACCGCCAAACCCACCCGATCCGGCGATTCCAGCGGCTCCGCCCGAAGCTCCCGTCCCGCCGGTCCCTCCTGCGCGGCCACCACCGCCTGAGCCCGCGTCCGAGGCACCACCGCAGCCCACCGCGAATATCGCGACCCACACGACCCCGTACCGAGCGACGTTCATGATGGAATATTACATTGAAAAGGGAAGTGTTGCACGCCGTCGTGTGAGGCGGCTCACACCGTCATGGCGCTGATCAGGCCCGGCTCGAGGCTCTCGTGCCCGAAATCATCGACGGGATCGCCATTGGCTTTGCGCAGGCCTACGGCCGTGGCCACGGTGTTGAGCAGCTTGTTGTGCGGCACCCCTCCCGCGTCGATGTAGACACCGGTTCGCAGAAATCCCTTCGCGCCGCCTGCCAGAACGTAGGGCAGGTTGTTGATCGCATGCGGCGGACCGTTCGACAGGTCGTTGATCCATGCGCAGACGCCTTCGTCGAGGAGCGTGCCCGAGTCGGTCGTGTATGCCGAAAGACGGTCGAGCAGCCGCTTGAATAGGCGAGCGTGAATCCGATCGACTGCGTTGTGCTTCGACTGGGCATCCGGGATGGGATCACCGTCCGAGCCGTCCGAGAAGATGCGATGCGAGATCCAATGATACGAGGGGAGCTGCTCACCCTGCCAAAAATAGCGGGTGGCGTCGTTCCCATTTCCGACTTGGAGGGTCACCGCGTGGGTATAGCCACATGAAATCGCGAGCGCGATGACGTCGATGTGAAGCTCGGCCACCTCGACGACTCGGTCGCCGTTCTGATGGTCCCCATCGATTCCGTTGATTGCATCGACGGTGGATGCATCGAGCGGTGCGCATTCTGCGAGGCGGATTTCGAGATCGCGAATGGCGGAAAAATGTAGGTCTAAACGGCTTCGATCATCGGCGCTCAGGTCATCGCGGCTCAAGAGCGCTTGCATTTGGTCACGCACGAGGTCGTTTACGCTCTGGCGGCGGTCTGCAAGAGCGCTGGCCGATGATGGATCCAAGTCGACCAGACCCATGATGTCGTCGAAGGCCACTTTCGGATTGGTTTGTGCGCCGCGGCGATCGTTGGGACCACGGTACGACAGAACGCTGTCCAAGTAGTTGTAGGGACGCATGGCCGCAAGCGTGAGCGGACCGCGCCCCGTTGGGTTGAGCTCTCGGGCAATCCGGTTGTCGATCGATTCTCCCAGGGCCAGCGAGTTGTTGCTGGCTTCCGCATCGCCCGTCGGCTGCGCGGTCAAAGCCTGAAGGGCTCCTCGCGCATGTCCACACCCCTGGATCGAGAAGGCTCCATCGACTCCACGCACCAGCAGGAGCTTGTCTGCGTGGGCGCTCAGCTCGCTGGTTGCTCGATCACCGTCTCCGGCCATCGATGCAGCGGTGAGCGTGCCCAAATTGCGGGGCCAGAACATTTCCGGCTCGGGCGGGTCGCTGTATGTGAGCGCTTGCGAGCATCCGTTGCCCTGGCGCATGAACACGGCGAAGCCTGGATCGTCGGGACTGGCCGCCCGCGCGATCTTCCTCGCGAACGTCTCCAAGAACGGCAAGCCCACGGTGACCCCCGCAGCTCCCGTCAAAAAGAGCCGGCGCGCGAAGGGTCGTTTGACAAAAGCGCTCACGAGCCCTCCGCATTCCGTGTTCGGAATTCTTCGCTGCCGACGAGCTCGAGGATCATGTCCTCGATTGCGAGCCCGCCGAGCGACGCATTTCCGAGATCCTGAATCAAGTCGAGATCCGAACCGGCCGTGCTCCGCCCGAGGGCATACTCCACCCAGTGCTTGGCGTAGCAGTCGTGCGCTTGTACGCGATCCGCGACGGCACCGGTGAACTCCGCTGCGCCGTCGTAGGACACGGGCCCGTCTTCGAACTCGAAGCTTGCGCTCGCGTCGATGGGGAGACCGAGCTCCTCGGTTCGGTACTGTCCAAAACCGTCGAAGCTCTCGAACGCAAACCCGACTGGATTGATGAAGGTCCCATGGCAGGTGGCCCCGCACGTTCCCGGTCCCGTGTGCATTTCGATCCGCTCGCGGGAGGTCATGGTCTGCCCGTTGTCAGCGGGAATCGGCGGCACGGCATCTGGCGGCGGAGGAAGATCCGTACACAAGATTCGGTGATTGATGAACACGCCCCGGTGAATGGAGCCCGTGAGCCCTCCGTGGGACGCCAGGAACCCGAGCTGCGTGAGAAGGCCTCCGCGGTCCGGTTGGTCCGCCGGATCGAAGGTCGCGCGAGAGAACGTGTCGTCGAAAGCGCCGCCGAGCCCGTAAATCCCCGCAAGCCCGGCGTTGGCAAACGTATACGGGGCCGTGAGGAGCTCGGCGAGGCTTCCGTTCTCCTCGAGCACCACGCTCTGCACGAAGAGACGGGCCTCCTCGTACATGTCGTCGCCCACCCCTTCGTAGTACAGTGGAAACTCGGTGGGGTCCTTGCTCAGATGACGGTACAGATCCCAGTTGAGGAGCTGTGAATGGAAACGTTCGACCATTTCCTGGCCGCGTGGATCGGCCAGCAGTCGGGACGCTTGTGCCGCCACTTGCTCCGGTGTGTGCAGTGCGCCGCGCTCCGCCTCGGCCAAAAGCGCATCGTCGGGCATCGTATTCCAGATCATGTACGAGAGACGGGACGCGATCTCGAAGTCGCTGAGCTCGATCGAATCGCCGGTTCTCCCTTTGCCAAGCTCGACGCGGTAGAGGAAGTAAGGTGATTGGAGCATCGCCTCGAGCAAAACACGGACCCCGCTCGACAAGGGATCCATGTCTGGAAAGTGTGCGGGCCCCCGCGCGAATAGCGTTTCGTGGGCATCCAGCTCTTCCGTGGAGAGCGAGCGGCGGTAGGCCCGGCGGCCCAAGTCGGACACGATCGCGCCGGCTTGCTGGGTGGGGTCGGTCGGGAGCCCGGCAGGCAGCAGGCGCTCGAGCGCTGCCGCATCGGCGGTGACCGCATCGGCCAACTGCTCGGCTGCGGCCTGGTAATCGCTCCACAAATCACCGCTGATCCGCAACGCCTTCGCATTGTTGTCGAAGAAGCTGACCCGGGTGTCAGGCTCGAACGTGCCGGCCAGGTTGGGAGGTTGCCCGAGCCGCAGGAAATCCTGGACCGTGTTTTCCCACTGGGCGTGGGTGAGCCTCGGAAACGCAGTGGCCGCCGCGAGCTCCCCGGTCGCTCCGCACACGGACCGGCCGCATTCGGAGCCGCTGGGGCCGCCGCCGACCCCGTCTCCGATCACGCCGTCGCATCCGCCAATCCAGACAACGGCGCCGATCGCCAGCCATCGCATCATGCCGAGATTAATCCTTAAGGATGTTGATTAGCTGGAAAAGAATGTAGGTGTCCAGTTTCCCCTCACCCCACACGGCGACCACAGACTGTTGAAATCCCGTGCTAATAGGCGGGCGTGAGCTTCGAAGACCTGGGCGAACGGCTCGATTTGGAGCGGCTGGACCTCGATCTTTTTCGTGGGTTCAGCCCGCAGGACGGAAGGCCCCGCATCTTTGGGGGCCTCGTTGCGGCGCATTCGCTCGTAGCCGCCTCTCGGACGGTCGAAGACCGACTCGCGCATTCGCTGCACGGCTACTTTCTGCGTGAGGGCGATACCGCCGTTCCCATCATCTATCACGTCGATCGTATCCGTGACGGCCGCTCCTTTGCGACACGACGCGTCGTGGCCAAGCAACACGGCAAAGCGATCTTCAACATGTCAGTGTCCTTTCAGGCTCCGGAGGAAGGGCTCACCCACCAGGCGCCAATGCCGCATGCGCCCGCGCCAGAGGCGGTTCCAACCAATGAAGAGCGTCTGCGCGGCTATCAGACACGATCGACGGATCCGGCCTTCGAGTTTTTGCTATCGCTCGATCGACCGATTGAAAGGCGGGAGGTGGATCACGTGGATCTACTCGAGCCTGCGCCCCATCACGGGATCCGTCGGACCTGGTTTCGGACGAGGCGCCCCTTGGGAGATGATCCAGCTCTTCACCAAGCGGCCTTGACCTATGCCAGCGACTACGGTCTCCTCGAGAGCTCATTCAATCAGCATGGACACAGCTTTCTCTCGAGGTCGCTGATCCTTGCTAGCCTCGATCATGCCGTTTGGTTTCACCAGCTTTTTCGTGCCGACCAGTGGTTGCTCTACGTGACGCAGAGCCCACGCACCTCCGGGGGCCGCGGCCTCAATTTCGGTCAGGTCTACTCCCAGGATGGCGTTCTGGTCGCTTCGGTGGCCCAAGAAGGATTGATCCGAATTCGAAAGTCCCGATGACCGACTGCGCGACGAATCTCTGGGTTCTCTGGCTGGTGGCGACGCTACAGCTGCTGCTGTCGGCTTCCCCTGCCGAGGCGCAACTGAGCCCGATTCCCGCACCCACGGAACAGGCCGCCCCTTCGACGCCGTCGCAGGAGCTGGTGGACATCGAGCGCAAAGCCCAGGAGCTCCGCGCTCGTCTTCAGGAATGGCAGGCCAAGTCCGCGCAGTACCTGCAGGCCGCCCGAGAAGCGCCGAGTCGGATCGAAATCCTCGACCAAGAGATCGCCCGGCTGCAGCAGCAAAAAGAGATCACCATCGCCGAGAGTGCAACGAGCGCAGAGCTCGAGGTCCAACTGGTCAAGGCAGAGCAAGATCTAGCGGCAGCCCGGCGTGACGCCGCCGAGGCCGACGCCGAATCGGAGGCCAGATCGGAGCGACGCAAGAAGATTCCGGAGCTGCTATCGATCGGGAGGCAGCGGCTCAAGGAGCTCGAAAGCCCCACGCCTGCACCGAGCGCCGACCCGGCCGTGGCTGAGGCGCTCACCGAACTCCAGGTCCTTCGTCGAGCAGTTCAACAAACCGAAATCGAGGCCTATCAAAACGAGCTGGCGAGCTACGACGCCCGCGGTGCGGTCTTGGCGAAGAGACGCGACCACGCAACGCTCCAAATCTCGTACTACCAGACGCTGACCGAGCAACTGCGCAATGCGAAGCAACGCCGCGAGCGCCTCGAAATCGAACAGGACAACGAAGCAGCCAAACGGCTGATGCAGGAGCTCACCGCACTGCCCGAAGGGGTCAAAGAAACTCTCCAGCGGCTTTACCAGCGCAACGAAGCCCTCGCCTCTCTGTGGACCGGCGATCAGGGGCTTCATGAGCAGATTCGGGACGTGAGCGAGAAGCTGTCCCGGGCCGAAGAGAGGGTCGCTGAAATCGAGACGGAGTTATCCCGGCTCGCGGCGCGAGTCGAGGCGGTCGGGCTTGCGGACTCGGTGGGCGCCTTGTTGCGTCAACACCGCGCTGACGCTCCGGACATCGGCATGTACCGCCGTTTCATCCGCATGCGGCAGGAGCAGATCGGCGATGTGCAGCTTCAACAGATTCGCCTACGCGAGCAGCGTCAGGCGCTCGCCGATATCGATGCCCTCGTCGACGAGGTCATGGCCTCCGTGGGCGAGTCGATCCCGGACGCCAAGCGCAGGGAGATCGAGCAGCTTCTGCGACAGCTCTTCGAGACCCAGCGCAAGTACATGGATGCGTTGCTCGAGGACTACGAAACCTACTTTCAGAAGCTCGTCGACTTCGACGCCCGTCAACAAGAGCTCGTCGCTCGCACCAAAGATTTGCTCGACTTCATCGACGAACGCATCCTCTGGGTTCCAAGCGGAAAGACCGTTCAGCCCGAGCTTCTGTCCGACGGCCGCGACGCCATGGCCTGGCTGCTCGGCCCGACGTACTGGAAGCAACTCGCGACCGGTATTGGCGATGCGCTCACTCGGCTTTGGCCTCTGAACGTCCTGGTCCTAGTCTGGGCGTTGCTCTTCTTTGCTCTCGTCCGGCGAGTCGGACGGCGTATCACGAGCCTGGGAGAGGAAGCGCGCAAGCCGGACTGCGATCGCATCGTGCCCACCATGCAAGCGCTCGGTTTGAGCCTGCTGCTCGGGCTTTGGCTCCCTGCAACGCTGGCCTACACGGGGTGGCGTCTCGGCGTTTCCCCGGTGGCGACGCAGTACGCCCGAAGCATCGCACATGGCCTGCTCGTGGCGGCTTTGTTCTGGGGGACGCTCCGCTCGGCCCGTCAGTTGGTACGCCCCGGCGGCATCGCGGAGGCGCATTGTGCGTGGCCGGCCCCTGCGGCTCACGCCCTTTGGAGCGACCTTCGATGGCTCGAAGCGGTCACCATTCCGCTTGCTTTCCTGGTCTTCGTGTTCGAGATGCGCGGAGAAGATCTGTGGCGCGAATCCGTCGGCCGGCTCGCGTTCTTGCTTGCCATGATCGCCGTCGCTGCATTCAACTATGCATCGCTCCGAAGCGCTCGCTCGCTCGGACAGATTCTTCGCGGACCGACGCCTCGGAACCGGTGGGCCTGGCGCGCTTTGCAACTGGCCGCGCTACTGCTGCCTCTCGTTCTCGGAGCCGCCGCGTTTTACGGTTTCTATTGGACGGCTCTGCAGCTGGCGGTCCGGTTGCACCTGTCGGTGGCCTTGTTCTTCGCGTTGGTGATCGGTGTGCAGCTATACACCCGCTGGTCGATGGTCACTGCGCGGCGGGCGGCTCTCGAGGGCGAAGGCCTCGAAGACAAGCCGAAAGCGCCTCCGCCCACCATGGAGGTCAGCCGTCTGATGATCGGTGCGGGCGTCCTGATAGGGATCATCGGCCTGCTGGTCATTTGGGCAGACTTGCTACCGGCGACCCGGATTCTCGATCAGGTGGAGCTCTGGACCACCACGAAAAAAGTCACCTTGTCCGAGATCGGTCCATCCGGCGCGGAGCAAATGTCCACCGAAGATCGGGTTGTCGCGGTCACGCTTGCCGATCTCTTTCGTTCGCTCTTGTTCGTGCTGTTGACGCTTGCATCCATGCGCGTCTTGCCCGGGGCCCTCGAGGCGACGCTCTTGCGTCGGGTTGGACCGGGAGAACGTTACGCGTATTCGACCATCTTCAAGTACACCATCGTGCTGGTAGGCCTCGCCATCGCATTCGATGCACTCGGAATTGGATGGTCGAGCATCCAATGGCTCGTGGCAGCGATCGGCCTGGGTCTCGGATTTGGGCTTCAGGAGATCTTCGCGAACTTCGTTTCTGGTTTGATCATCTTGTTCGAGCGGCCGATCCGCGTGGGCGATACGGTCACGGTGGGTGAGGTCAGTGGTACGGTGTCGAAGATTCAGATTCGGGCTACTTGGATCACGGCCTTCGATCGCAAAGAGCTCATCGTGCCCAACAAGGAGTTCGTCACCGGGCGCCTCATCAACTGGACGCTGTCGGACTCCGTGCTCCGCGTCGAGATACCCGTCGGGATTGCCTACGGGTCCGATACGAACCGCGCGATCGAGGTGCTCAATGAGGTGGCGCGCAAGTCTTGGCGTGTGCTCCAAGACCCCCAACCGCAGGTGTTGTTTCTCGGATTCGGTGACAGCAGTCTTTCGTTCGAGCTCCGGGTTTACACCCGTTCCGTCAACAACTTCCTGCCCGTCCAGCACGAGCTCCACATGAACATCGACAAGGCGTTTCGCGAGGCCGGCATCGAGATAGCCTTCCCGCAACGGGATTTGCACTTGCGCTCGCTTCCACAGGGATGGAGCCCCCCCGGCTCGGGGAAATGAGCCAGCTGCGTTCCGTGCGTACTGCGCTCACTGCAAGTTGTAGTTCAACATCATCGGTTGCCCGCCGCGCCGGACGGACAGCGTGAACTTGTCCGCCGTGCGCAAGGTCCCATATGCACCGAGGGCCGCATCGGGGCTGCTGAGCGGCGCCCCGTTGACGCTTTCCAAAATGTCGCCGTTTTGGAGCCCGAGCTTGGTCAACAACGTACCAGGCCGGATGCCCTGGATCTCCAGCCCCATCGACCGGCCGTTTTCGATCTTCGGTGAAACCGCGGCAATGCCGATCAGCTTGCCGGCGTTGTCGAGCACTTTGTTGAGCATGGTACGAGAGAGATTGTAGTTGGTGTCGTTTACCTTCTCCACACCCTCGGCGATCTCCTCGTCGCTCAAGCCCGCATTTCGGTCGACGACGGGTCGCTGTCTGCGCGGCTCTTTTCGATTGGAAACCACTGGCGGCGGAATTGGCGGTTTGGGAGATCCCTCCACCTCGAACATCGCCAACCGGCAGAAGCCTCCTTTGCCCTGCAAAATCACGCCGTCCGATTGAATGGCCCGAATCCTCGAGCCTTCGACTTCGGCTCCGCCTTGATGGAGGTCCATCTTCTGGTCGGTCCCGACGATGGCCGCGAGCGAGCGCTCGAAATCCCCCGGCAACACGACTGTTCCGACGAGACGCATCGTTCCCTTGCACGGCGTTTCCACTTCTTCGAGCGGTAAATCCTCATCGGGTAACGCAGCCTCTGCAATCGGAGCATCGGTCAAGTCACCCTGAGCGGAATCGAAGATGTTCCGCCGCAAAATGATGGCGGGATCGTGTCTGCGCGAGGCCAGAGGTGGCACGGCTGTGGCGGTCGATCGGGCTGGCACATCGTCCGGCCCGGGGTTCAGCAGCTTTGAAGAGACCAGCGCCGTGGCTCCTTGAGCCAGAAAGAACGCGCACGAAGCCAGCGTGATCAGTACGAGCACGGCTCCGAATCGGTCGTTTGTGGCCGTCGCCATATTCACTCGAGCTTAGCCTACAATCCACCTGGTCAATCGGTTATCGCGCTCCATCTGCCGGGAAACTGATCCATGACGCTCTCACCGCGGACTGGCTAGCGCTCGTAGAACTGCGCGACCCAACGCCGGAACTTCGCGATCGGACCATCGCCGGGGATCAAGGCCGGAACCGTCATGGGAGCGCGATGCGCCCATATCTCTTTGTCTTGGAGGACATCCGAGACGATGAAGCGATGAATGAGCCGAATCTGCGCCCGGGTTGCGGCGCGCCAGGGAAGGGGCAGCCCTCGCATTGCGTGCGGGACGAAGGGAGGCGGGAGCTCCGCACTGACCCCGATGCCAAACGACATGGTCTGGTCGTCGAGCTGTGTTGCGGTGAGCAGCACGCGGTAGTGAATCCCGAGCTTGGGCACGCGGAGGTCGGTCACCGAGAGGCCGAGGCCGTGTACGGTCGTATCGAAGCTCGATTGCACGTCGAAAAACGGCAGAAACGGATTACGCCTCACAAATCCGAACTTCGAGTGTAGATGCGGTCCATCGATTCGGACGACGGGGTCATCGAGATTCGAGTATCCGTGGACTGCAGCGAAATGGCCGAAGTCGACCGAATTCTCCGCAACATCCTGCACGTGGCCCCGGAGCGTGAGCACTTTGGTAACCGGTTCGGTCCATCCGTCCGTGTCGTATCTCGGAAGTTGCCACGTTGGAGTAGCGCCCCCGTGCCCCTTGTGAACGAAGAGGCACCCGAGCTGCTCCACGATCGGCCAGGTGCGAAGAGATAGCTTCACTTCGGGCTTTGTCGGGTACTCGGTTCCGACGCACGTCCCCGTGGTGCCGAACCGCAGCCCGTGAAACGGACATCGAAGCGCACCCTCGACGATCCGGCCGCCGTGGCCGAGGTGGGCGCCCATATGCGGGCAAAACGGGTCGACCATCGCAGCAGCGCCCTGCTCGTCCCGAAAGCCGACCAGCTCACGGCCGTTGATTCGAAACACCGCGACGCTCCCCGGCGGCAGTTGGTCGCTCGTGGCGACGCGAAACCAGCCGGAGGGCATCGGCAACTTGTGCTTTTCGTGCTCGCTCAATCTTCCAGGCTCAGAGCTCCCGTGGGACAGTACTTCACTGCCAGCTCGACCTGCTCGCGCAGCGCCTCGGGAGGCTCTTCTTGCAAGATGGTCAGGTAGCCGTTGTCGTCGACTTGGAAAACCTCCGGCGCCTCGCCCATGCAGTTGGCGTGTCCCTTGCAGAGATCGAAATCCGCTCTGATTCGCATTGACCGCTCCCTCCCGTGGAGTCCAAGATCATGAAATAACACAAGAATACGCGGAAACGAAGCGGCTTCTATCCCGGATGGTAAAATAGAATTTCAAAAAAGAGAATCATATTCTATTCTCGCGCTCCATTGTCCGCGGCCACTGCCAGAGCGCGCAACGCCAAGACCTCGATGTATCGGGCATTGGTCATCGACGCGGCCGAGCATCTCTTCGCCACTCGGGGCTACGAGCGAACGAAGATCCAGGACATCGCGTCGGTCTCGGGGCTTTCCCTTGGAACCCTCTACTCGGTGTTCGACGGCAAGGCTGCCATCCACGAGGCCATCCACGATGAGCGCCTGGGCGAGCTCTTCGCTCTTGCGTCCGAGACGATGGCAACTGGGGACACCGCGGCGTGCCGCCTCACCCAGGGAAATCGCGTCTTCATACGATGGCTCACCGAGCACCCCGACTTCCTTCGGATCCATCTAGACAACAGCGTCTGGGCATCCAATCCGCGAGAAGCCAGCGAGGGACAAGTGCATGCATGGCGCCGTGGCATCGAGTTGATCGCTTCGGTGATTCGACAAGGCATGCGCGATGGCGATCTCTACGAGGGGGATCCCGTGCTCGCCGCGCGTCTCATGGTCGCAATGCAGCAGGTGTTCATGTCGGCCTGGGTTGAGTTGGGCATGGAGGAAGATGCGAGCGAGCTCACCGAACAAATCGAAGAACAAATCAAGCGCAGCCTGTTCAGGAGTAGAAAGTGACGGCACCAGCACGAACCACGACCACCCCCATCACTGCGGGCAAGGCCAAGAGGCCGCCGAGGCTCAAAGGCGGGCTGCCGTTGATCGGTCACACACTCGCCTTCGTGAAGGACACGACCGGTTTGCTACAGCGGACCTACGACGAGTGCGGCCACGTCGGGAGATTCAAACTGTTTGGTAAGGACATGATCCTCTTCTCGGGGCCCGCGGCGCACGAGGCGCTTTTCAGGCTGCCCGACGAGGTCCTCAGTCCAAACGCGGCCTACAAGATGATGGTGCCGGTATTCGGTGAAGGGGTCGCCTACGGGGCCGAGCCTGCTCGTATGGCCGAGCAAATGCACATGCTCTATCCAGCGCTTCGCAACAACCGCATGCGGACCTACACCGAAATTGTAGCGCGGGAGACAGCAGACATCATCGCCGACTGGGGGGAGGAAGGCGAGATCGAGGCCTCGGCATTCTTCGGCATGCTCACGAACTTCACCTCGAGCAGCTGCCTGCTCGGCAAAGAGTTTCGCAATGAGATGAGCGAGGAGTTTGCCAAGGTCTACTACGACCTGGAACGCGGCATCGTGGCATGGGGCTACATTCATCCCTACTTGCCCATCCCGGCGTTCCGGCGCCGTGACCGAGCTCGCAAGCGCCTGGGGCAAATGGTCTCCGAGATCGTCGAAAAGCGGAAGCGGTCGGGCTATCGAGGAGAAGACTTCCTTCAGACCTTGATGGACGCGGAGTACTCGGATGGTAGCAAGCTCAGCGACCACGAGATCACGGGAATGCTCGTCGCAGCCATGTTCGCCGGCCATCACACGAGCTCCGTCACCACGGCCTGGACGTTGATCGAGCTGTTGCGTCATCCTCGGTGCCTAGAGGAGGTCCGAAACGAGATCCGTGCACGTTACGCAGACGAGGAGAGCTACACTTTTCAGTCGCTTCGGGATCTGGAGAAGACGGAAAGCGCAGTCAAGGAGGCGCTCCGCATTCATCCGCCGCTCTTCATTCTGCTGCGAGCCGTCCTCGAGGACTGCCTGATCCTCGGCTACCAGGTCAAAAAGGGCAACTGGGTCGCCGTCTCGCCCATGGTGGCGCATCGCGACGACGAGGTATTCAAGAACGCGCTCGAATACGACCCGGATCGGTATGGCCCCGGGCGTGAAGAAGACAAGCGTCCGTTCGCGTACATTTCCTTTGGAGGTGGGCGGCACAAGTGCATGGGTAACGCCTTTGCCATCTTGCAGATCAAGACGATCATCGCGGCTCTGCTGAATCGCTATGACTTCGAGTTGGTCGGCGATCCGATCGAAACCGACTTTCAGGGTTTGGTCCTCGGACCCAAGCCCCCCATTCGGATCAGGTACCGCAGGAGAATCCCGTAGAATGAACGCCTCGTGACGACATCCGCTGATGGCCCCCGTTGGTTCTCGGCGAATTCGAGCAAGGCCTGGGGGGAGAAGTTCTTCCTCGTCTATTCGCCGATTTGGATGGGGATCATGGCGCTGGTGATGGGGATGGGCATCACCGATCGCATTGGCGAATGGGGTTTCATTACCATCGGCCTCGCAGTGGCCCTTCCTCTGGTCGTCGTGCCCGCTCTCATCCGTGACGAAACGCCGCTCGGCCGACCCTGGTATCAGACGTACTGGCTCAAGGCCAATCTCTACATTGCGATTTTCAACGTGGCCGCGAACTACTTCGGCTCGGAGTACTTCTTCGACATCCTCGGAATGGTTTACGACTACCCGATGATCGATTTCAACCTGGACGCGACCTTGGTCGGATCAGGACAGCAACGAGTGCCGATTGTGATGTACCTGCTCACCCAGGCATACTTCATGACCTATCACACGACGGCGGTGGTCGTTCTGAGGAGGATCCGGACGTCGAGGCTTCCCGTGGGAAACCTCGTTTGGCCGGTACTGCTTCTAGCGGTCGCGTATTTTTGGGCTTGGATGGAAACCAGGGCGATGGCCAATCCTTGGATCGAGAGTCAGTTCTACTATAGAGACATGGAGCGAATGCTGTCCTACGGCTCCTTCTTCTATTCGCTCTACTTCGTTGCAAGCTTCCCCATCTTCTACTGGCTGGACGAAGGACGCGATACCGACTGGAGCCTGAAGACGACGATGGCCGCGGCTTTGTCTGCGAGCATGATCATGCTGTTCTTGATGGACTTCGCCGCCCGAATATTCGGGCCGATCTCACCAGGCTAATGGAGGGGCAGGTGACTGATCACGACATCGCAATCAAAGGAACGTACGAGCCGCGATTCGAGCCGGTCGCAAAGCTCATGCGCAAGCAGATCGTTCACTACGGGGGTGGGGCTGCCGCAACCGTATTCCTCCAAGGAAAGCCCGTGGTGGACATCTGGGGAGGTTCGGCTCGCAAAGACGGGTCGCCCTGGAAGCGAGACACCATGTCGATCTGCTACTCCGGTACCAAAGGGATCATCTCGACGGCAATCCACATGCTCGCGACCGCTGGTCTCATCGCCTACGATGCGCCCGTTGCGCGGTACTGGCCGGAGTTCGGTTGCAATGGCAAAGAGCAGATCACCGTTCGGCAGCTGTTGTCGCATCAGGCAGGGCTCCACAAGCTCATCCACCTCGTCCATGAGCTCACGGACATCTTGGATTGGGACCTCATCGTTTCCCGTCTAGAGAGAGCCAAGCCCGACTTCACTCCGGGCACGGCCAATGCGTATCAGGCCATGACCTTCGGTTGGATGGTTGGCGAGCTCGTCCGCCGCATTTCGGGACAGACGGTTCCGGAGTTCGTGAAGCAACGCATCGCACTGCCGCTGAAGCTCGACGGCCTCTACATCGGCAATGCCGAATCACAGATGGATAGAATTCCCGATTTCATAGGGCTTCCTCCTCTGCAAAGACGGAACCCAGCCCCGCTCACCACCGACTACCAAGTACCTTTTTGGGTTCGTGCACCGAAGCTCCGATCGCTCTGCCGCCGCGGTTTGACCCCTCGTTACGCGAAGGAGCTTTTCACACATCCGGCCTTTTGGAAGGCTTGCTTGCCAGCGATGAACGGGGTAGCGACAGCGCGTTCGCTCGCCAAGATGTACGCGGCACTTTCCGTAGGCGGGGAGATCGACGGTATTCGATTGGTTTCGCAGCGGATCATCGGTGAGGCGGCGGTGGTCCAAACGAAGCGTGCCGACAGGGTGATCGGGTACCCACTTCATTGGAAGCTCGGATACCACCGCGCGGATGCGTTCTTGATGGACGTGCCCAATGCCTTCGGACACTTCGGCCTGGGAGGCGCGGGTGGCTGGGCGAACCCAGAGTTCGAGCTTTCGTTTGCCTTCGTTCACAGCGGATTTCCAGCGTCGGTCACGGGGCAAACGCGTACCGTGATGATGACGGCGGCGGTCTACGAATCCCTTGGCATTTACAAAGGCGCCTGCCATACCCTGCGGCACGGACCGATCGTCGACCTGCGGCCGAGACGCGGGTAGAGCACCAGTCCCGGAACGGACATGACGCGAACAATAGGAATCATCGGGGGCGGCATCGCCGGAGTCGGAGCGGCGTGGTCGCTGCACCGCGCGGGATACGAAGTCGAGCTCTTCGAAAAGGGACCGGCACTCGGAGGAAACGCCAAGACGTTTCGTTGGCCTTTGGAAGGTGGCGGGTACGCGGAGTCCCCGCTCCTCGTCGTGGCCTGGCCGCAGATGTACTACCACAACTACGAGCGGCTCTTGCAAGAGCTCGGGGTGGGCATCGAGACGCTCCCGATCTCTTACTTCGTCCAGACACCCAATGGCCATTTCTGTCAAGACGGCCAAACCGCGCTCCACCGGCGTTTCGCTGTTCAGTTTCGACGATGGAAAAAGCTGGTGCGCTTCGTCACCAGGGTAAACGGTCTGTTCCTGCGGAAGAATCGGCACGATTCGCTCTATCACTTCTCGTATTTCAATCCGCTCAACTTCATCCCTCTCTATTGGCTGGCGCGCGTCTTCGGAATCTCCAGTGAGTTTTGGGACACCATCTTCGTTCCGATTCACTGCGCCAGCTTCATCACGACGTCGATGCGCGGCGTGCCTGCGGTCATTCTTCCTCTACTCGAGAGCATCGTCCCGCTCGAGGAGCCAACCCAAATGGGCACTTGGGACGGTGCGCCCCGTCAGGTTTTCGATCGGATGACCGCCGCATTCTCGGATCACGTGCATACCGACCACGAGGTGACCCGGGTGCGGGAACGTGGCGGTCGATTCGTGGTGGAAGACAAGAAAAGTCGATCGTACGAGGTCGATGAAGTGGTCTTTGCCTGTGACGCGGACTCCGCGTTGAGCTCAATCGAGTCTCCGAGCTGGCTGCAGCGACTACTTCTCGGTGGGGCGCAGTATGTCGATGACGTCGATCCGACTTTCTCTAAATTCGTGATTCATTCCGACACCAGCATCCTTCCCGAATCACATCGCGAGAGAATTCTCTCCGAGTTCAACACGTATTCGGAGATCACCGACGCCGGTTCGCTCGAATGTACGTTCGTGATCTCCGCCCAAAATCCGAGCACGAAGGACAAAGGCATTCCCATGCTGGTGACCTTCAATTCCGACAAGGACCTTGGAGCGGTCCAAAAGCGCATCGATCTTCCACACCCCACACACACGATGTCGCTTCGCAACCTACTCATCATGTCGATGATGCGGTTCCTCCAAGGGAAGCGCGGAATGTACTACTGCGGGACCTTCACCACGCCCGAGGGCGGTCACGATCTATCGTTCATGTCCGGCCTGGTTGCAGCCCACGCGATCGGCGCACCTTATCCGCTGCCTCGCGACAATCCGGACGCCATTGCCGATTTCAACCAGATGCAGCGAATGATGTTGCGAGCGGGGGCGCACAAGATCATTCAGCCTTCTGCCGTAGCCGACGATCGGCCGATCTCGAACGCGGGCACGAGCGCTCAGCGGAGCAGGCCGTAGGATCCGTCGAGGATCAATTGCACGCTCGTCGTCATTCCCCACATGGGGAAGATCAGCCAGGTCAGGTTGGTGATTCCAACGAACAGGATCAAGTCGCGGACGGAGTGCCCCTTGTGTCGCCCGTTATGAAAGAACTGAAAGAAGTAGAGCGCCGTTCCGTAAAACATCTGCCAAAAGATGACGACACCAACGATGCCGAGGATGCGCGCGGGCACGAGCTCGTAGGTCATTCCGAAAACGAAAAAAACCGAAGGAATGATGGTCGTAAACCCGTTTCCAACGTCGATGTTGTAGCCGAATGAGCGACGGTCGGAGTAGCCCGGATCGAATAGCGAATAGCTCGACCAAACGGTGGTCCATTGCCGGAACGACAAGACCTTCAGCACCGGAATCGGCCTCATGAATACTTTGCCCACACATTCGAGCTCGCGTCCGCAATAGGGTTCTTTGAACGCCTCGTATTCCGCACGAATCTGGTCTTGGCAGACCAGCAATGCGATCTCCCACCAGTTGACGAGCACGTTGATCACCAAGAAGAACGCCAGGCCTATTTGCGTGACGTTGTACGTTCCATGGACGCGGTGATGCAGCCAGATGTGGAACAGCGTGCCGCCGATTACCACCAAGCCGATCACGGCGACCGTGGGGACCGTGGGACCAGCAGACCTCGTTTTCGATTCCATCGAGTTTCTCCATAGCCAGATGGCGGCTCCGTACTATGATGCGCGCCGAGGCTAAGCAAATGAGTGCGGTGAAGCAGCTCGGATATCTGGTATTCGAGGTCAGCGATCTCGGAGCGTGGGAGACCTTTGCCGCGAAGGTTCTCGGCCTCCAGGTCGTCGATCGCCGCGCAGACGAGGGTTTTTCGTTGCGCATGGACGGTCATCGTCAGCGCTTCTTCCTCGAGCACGGGCCCGCAGACGACCTCGGAGCGGTGGGTTGGGAGGTCGAGGGGCCGGCCGCCCTGGCGGACATCAAGCAGCGTCTGACGGCTGCAGGTCACCGGGTGACCGACGGCAGCGCCGACCAGGCGTCCCGGCGAAACGTGGAAGGCCTGATTCGCTTCGAGGATCCCGCAGGAAATCCGAACGAAGTGTATTACGGTCCGGCCATGGCCGAAGAGCCCTTCGTTTCGCAGGTCGTGCCATCGGGATTCGTCGCCGACGAGCGGGGCCTCGGACACGTCGTGCTTCTATCGCGCGACCAACACGAGCACGAGGTTTTCTATTCGACGATGCTCGGCCTCAGGCTCAGCGACTACATCCGGTGCGAGTACTTCGGCCACGACATCGACGTCACCTTCATGCACGCCAACCCTCGACACCATTCCCTCGCGTTTGCCAAAGGCCAGCACAAACGCATCCACCATTTCATGGTGCAGGCGAAGTCGATGGACGAGGTCGGCAGGTGCTACGATCGCTTTCTCTTTGGCGGCGGCATGGTGCATCAAACGCTCGGTCGTCATCCCAACGACAAGATGTTCTCTTTTTATGGCTATACGCCCTCCGGATTTCACTTCGAGTTCGGCTCGGACGCGATCGAGATCGACGACGGCACCTGGGAGACCACGACGCACCGGAAGGTGAGCGAATGGGGTCACCACCCGCCGCAATTGCTCACCAAGGCGTATCGGCGCGCCAAGGAGTGAAGTGATGGTTGTGGATGCAGTTCCGGAGGGAGAGTACGCCGATGTCGGCGCGGGCATCTCCATGCACTATCACGACTCGGGGCCGGGCCCCGAGGGCGCGGTCTTGTTCGTTCACGGAAGCGGCCCTGGAGCGAGCGGATGGAGCAACTTCAAAGGCAACTATCCGTTCCTCGCTGAGCACGGGTATCGAACCATCGTCCCGGACACGATGGGGTACGGCTACTCCTCGAAGCCAGAGGAAGGCACCTTCGATCTCGATCAGGTGGCCGCGCAGTACAAGGCCTTGCTCGATGTTCTCGGGATCGAGCGCGTCACCGTCATTGGAAACTCCCAAGGTGGCGCCATCGCGATTGCCCTTGCTCTCAACTACCCTGCGCTCGTCGACAAGCTGGTATTGATGGCTCCTGGAGGCCTCGAAAGTCGCGAGACTTACATGGACATGCAGGGCATCAAGACGATGATTCGCGTCCTCTATAAGGAAGGAATCAGCAAGGAAACCATGCGTAGGGTTTTCACGCTCCAGCTGCACGACGAGTCGAAGATCACCGATGAGATCATCGAAGAGCGCTATCAGGTCGCAAAGACACAACACAAAGACAACATCGCTCGAATCCAGGTCACCAATCAGGAAGACCGATTGTCGGAGATCCAATGCCCCGTGCTTTGCTTCTGGGGAGTCGACGACAAGTTCTGTCCGGTCAGCGGCGCATCGAAGATCGCCTCTCGCTGCGCACGCTCTCGTACCCTGTTGATCTCCAATTGCGGCCACTGGGTCATGGTGGAGTATCCAAAGCTCTTCAACGAGCTCACGCTCAAGTTCATCGACGACGATCTGGGCTGAAGACGGTGGTTACCGGCCGGATTCCGCCTCGATCAGTCGAGCTGCGCGGTAGCCGATCAGCATGCTCGGCGCGTTGAGGGCAGAGACGGGTGTCCAGGGAATCACCGAGGCATCCGCGATTCTGAGCCCCCGCACTCCGCGCAGGCGAAGTTGGGGATCGACTGCATCGGGCTCGCTTTCTCCCATGCGACAGGTTCCCGCGAAATGATAGGTGGTGATCGTGTTCTTGCGGACGTACCGCCTGACCGCGTCGTCGCTCTGAACGCGGGGCCCTGGCATGAGCTCCTTGGGGCGCCAGGCTGACAGACCGCTAGCACCGCCAATCCCGCGGGCTATGCGCACACCTCGCACCATGGTGTCCATGTCTTGCGGGTCCGAGTAGTAGGCGGGATCGATTAGAGCCTGCTCGTTCACATCGGTCGACTGGAGGCGAAGAGTGCCTCGGCTCTTCGGCTTTCCAAGAATCAAGATGATGCCGAACATGTGGTCGGTGAACCGCTGCAGCGCACCGATCTTGAATGCTCCGCCGATGATGGAGCGGGTCCACGCCCGCGAGCGAGGACCGTACAACCGATGCGGGATGAGCTTTGGTGGAAGCATGCGCTGCATCATTTGACGCATGGCGGATGGAGCCGGCCAGTAGACGTAGCAGGTATCACTTTGCGAAGGAGGCAGGCCGGAGGCGGGATTCGTGCGGAAAAAGCTGTAGAGCTGAGGATAGAAGCAGTCGATGTCCCGGCGCGTCTTGAAGAAGATGGGCACGTTCGGATGATCGTGGAGCCCGGCCCCGACACTCGGCCGATCGGCGACGACCGGTATGCCGAATGAGCGCAAGTGCGCTGCCGGGCCAATTCCGGAGAGCATCAAGAGCTTCGGAGTCTCAAGCGCGCCTGCGCAAAGAACGATCTCCCGGGCTGCCTCCGCGCGCTCGAGCGCTCCTCGGTGCTCGAACTCCACTGCTCTTGCTCTTGCATCGACCGTGAAGACGATCCGATCGACGCGAGCCTGCGGGAGCACCGTGAGATTCGGGCGCTCACCCGGATCTTTGATGAAGGCAACGTACGAGCTGCGCCGCGTCTCTTCCTCGTAAGACATCCATTCGTATCCGATGACGTTGCTCATATCGCCATCGTTGAGATCCTTTTTGAGGTCGAAGCCGTGCGCCTGCGCGGCGGCGATACATGCTTCGGTCCATTGCGTCGGAGCACGGCGGTGGGGCCTGATCCGTCGCTCGATTGCCTCGAAATCGGGGACGACGTCATCCCAATGCCATCCGACTGGCCACTCGGCGTAGTCTTGCCGCGCACCCCGCGTGTAGACCATGCCGTTGACCGAACCGCTTCCGCCCATGACGGTTCCCGTCCCGGCAAAGACCCGTTGTCTTCCGGCATGCTCCTGAGGTACGGAGAAACGCTCGCCCATCACCGCGTCGTTGACGAACGCCTCTTTGTACCCGTGCGCAACGAGCGTCTCGGGGTGATCCTCCGCGGCAGGTCCGCTCTCGAGCAGTAGCACGCGTGTTACACCGTCTTTGGCAAGCTCTGCTGCCACGATGCAACCGGCCGAACCACCGCCGACCACGATGTACTCGTAGTGCTGCATCTACGGCTTTCGTCGCAGCAGCTTCATCAGCCCCTGCCAGCGGCGTTTGAAGCTTCTTCCGTAGACCAGGTCGATCACACCGCTGAAGGTCGAATAGAGGGCCGGACCCACGGGATACATCTCGTTTGCGCGATGGATGGGAATTCGATCGTCGATGACCGCCTTGATGTTGCACATCGAGCGCAAACCCTCGCGTCCGTTCATCCTGCCGTAGCCCGATGCTTTGACGCCACCAAACGTGAGGTCTTGGGCCATGTAGGTGATGCCTCCGAATTCGTTGATCGCCGACATTCCCGTTTCGAGCTCCTCGGCAATCTTGCGCGCTCGACGACGATCCTTCGAAAAGACCGAGGATGAAAGCCCATAGGATACGCTGTTGGCAATCTCGACCGCCTGGGAGTCGTCCCCGAAGCGCATGAGAAGCATGACCGGTCCGAATACTTCCTCTTGGGCAATGTCCATCTCGGGCGTCACGTCGGCCAAGATGGTGGGCTCGAAGTAGTCACCCTGGTCGGTCCGCGTCCGCTTTCCGCCAGCCACCAGACGAGCGCCTTGCGCAATTGCCCCTCGCACCGCGTCGTCGATGACGTCGAGCTGGAGTGGAGTGATGATGGCTCCGACGTCGACTAGAGCTTCCCTGCCGTTGCCTTGCCGAAGCCCGGTCACCAGCGTAGCGGCTCGACGCTCGAACTCGTCGTAGATGCTGTCGTGAACGAGAATACGCTCCGAGGCGACACAATTCTGTCCACAATTCACGTAGCACCCGGCGAGCGCGGCGTGGAGCGCCTGTTCGAGGTCTGCATCGTCGCAAACGATGAAGGCGTCCTTGCCGCCAAGCTCCATCACCACTGGCGTGACGCGCTCGGCGCTGCCTTCGATTACGCGCCGGCCGTTTTTTACCGAGCCTATGAACAAGATCATGTCCACTGGGGAGCGCACGAGCGACGCGCCCGTGGCCCCGTATCCCTGCACGACCTGGATCAAATCGGGGTCGTGTCCTGAGTCGGCGATGACACCTCGAAACGCGTCCACGAACCGCTGGCTAGACCATGCGACCCATTCGGAAGGCTTGATTACGATCGCGTTGCCAGTCATCAACGCCGGAATGATCGGATTGACCATGTTCTGGAACGGGTAGTTCCAGGGAATGATCGCGGCCACGACACCCAGGGGATGGAACTCCAACCGCGCCTTCTTGTGGACGAGGAGCCCGGAGGACACCCGCTCTGGGCGAAGGTGCCTCTCCCCATTCTTGATGATCCAGCGAAACTTCTCGCAGGTCGTCCAGATCTCGCCGAGCAGGGCGTTCTCCCGCGTCTTGCCCGAATCTCGCTGGATGGTGAGACAGATTTCGTCTTTGTGCTCGACCGTGTAGGCCATGAGCTTGCGGAGCACCTCGCGACGCTCTTCGAACGAGGTCTTGCGCCACTGTTTCTGGGCGGCTTGGGCACGTGCGACTGCGGCCTCGACATCCCCGGCCGTGTCGACCCGGACCAGGCCGAGGCGTTCTCGGGTCGCCGGGTCGATGCACTCGATGTGCGTGCGGTCGCCAGCATGATGCGCGCCGTGCTCGACCTGATTCGGAATAGTCATTCTGTTTTTCGTTCCTAGCCTTCCGGCCAAGAGCTGTCAATGGATTCGGCGACTTACAGGAACCAGTCAGAGCGCCAAGGGGACGTCGAAACGCTTGCAGTAGTCGGCGAATCGCTCGCGGATCGCGCCGAGCTCGAGGCCGAAGTCCTCGAGGGCGTACCGGTGCGCACCGTGCTTGTCTCGCGGGTTCGCCGCCAAGAAGGCACGCATTCGATCCTCGGCCTCCTGCGACCACGGCATCTGAAAGTGGTCATAGGCGCGGCGAAGGGCTGCGATGGGATCGGCGATCACCTCCTCGAAATGAATGTCCATGAAATGGTCCGCCTTGTCGGGATGTCTTGCACGCACCTGCATGGCGTGATCGAGCGCCTTGGCCCACCACTCGAATTGCTCCGGGCCGATCCGTCTCGGATCGACGGAATCGCTCACGATGCCGCGCACCGTATAGACCAAGCTCGCGAGAGATGGAATCGTTTTGACCGGATCTCGATGCGTGAAGATCAGCCTGGCGTCCGGATACTCACGGAGCAACGCGTCGAGCGTTGCCAAATGCACTGGGCTCTTGAGCACCCAGCGCTCTTTCATGTACCGGCTCTGTAGATGCTCGAGGAAGTGGCGGTGATAGATGTAGGCGGGGGCCGCGTCTTGAAGGTCGACCCAGTCCTGATAGCCGGGAATGTTGTACGCAATGCTTGGCTGCGGGCTCAGGAGCGTATGCGCCATGATCGGCATGCACTCCTGAGCAAGCTCGGCGCCCACCTCGTGGATCGAAGCAAGCGTGGGCGCCATCGTATCCATCTGGCCGAAATATTTGCGAGCGCGTTCGATTCTGGGGTCGCTCGAATAGGCTTCGGGCTCGGGTGGAGGGTCGGGAAACTGAACTTCCCATCCGAGAGGCGCCCGATTGGCCGGATCCTGCGCCAGCAAATTGAAGAGGATCGTCGTTCCCGTCCGTGGGAAGCCCACGATGAAGAGGGGCTTTTCGATCGGCACATCCGCGAGCTCGGGCTCGAGCGCGCGACGGCGATAGACGGAAAACCGGCTTTCCAACCCGGTCACCAACGACTCACGCACCGCCAACCGGCCGATCCAATGAAGATTCGCCTCGCGCTCCACCGCTTCCGCCAAGACGGGAAGCCTCTCCATGAAGCCATGATCGCCGAGCTCGTCGGACTTGGCCCTTCGCGCTGCGGTACGGATGATGTCGTCCGGGTCGAGGGACGGCCAGCGAGATGCGACCACGGGTCCCAATCGGTTGAGCCATCGGACGAGGCGAGGACGGTGTGGCGGGGGTGCGGCCATGGCCAACGGGTTGCGTCGGGTAGCACGGGACCTCATAGCCCGCAAAACCTAGAGCCGCATGAACGCGCAAGAGCAACCAATCAAGGCCGCGATCGTGACTGGAGCGTCGTCTGGCATCGGGGAGGCGACCGCTCGCTGTTTGGCAGAAGCGGGTTTCTCGGTCGCGCTTGCGGCCAGGCGCAAGGATCGCCTCGACGAAATCGTCGCTGAAATCGAAAGCAAAGGAGGCAGCGCCCTGAGCGTGCCCACAGACTTGAGCGACGCGGACCAGACCTCGGCTTTGGTCCGGAAAGCCCTGGCTAGGTTCGGCCGAGTCGATCTGCTCGTCAACAATGCGGGCTATGGTCCGCCCTATGCGCTCGAGCAACTCGATCGGAAAGCGCTCCGGCACGTGTTCGACGTCAATCTGCTCTCAGCCATGCAACTGATCGGGGAGCTCACTCCGATCATGAGAGCCCAAGGCGGGGGCCGCGTGATCAACATCAGCTCCCTCAGCCGCTACGTGGGTGCCCCGTTTGCTTCGTCCTATGCGGCCACGAAAGGAGGGATGGAAGCCATGAACGCTTGCATGCGTCTCGAGCTCGCACCTTGGAACATTCAGCTCAGCGTCGTCGTTCCTGGTTTCGTCGATACGCCTGCGTTCGACAAGAGCAGAGAAGCCGGACTGCACCTGCGTCACGATCAAAGCAATCCATACCGCGAGCTGATGGATCACCTCGATGCGTTCGCCCAACAACAGTTGGAGAGCGCCATCACGCCAGAGGAAGTGGGGGCCTTGATCGTGCGAATCGCATCGTCGCGCGAACCGAAAGCTCGATACTTCGCCCCAAGGTCGGCAGGCACAGCGGCTCGAATGTTCGCGCTGATGCCCAATCGTATGGCCGAGCGAATCCTTCAGAAGATGTACAGATGGGGACCGAAAGATGCCTGACGAAATCACATCGAGCCAAGCCGCATGGAATCGCTTTGCCGATGGCCTCAAGGAGGTCGGCCAGAAGATCGTGGGCCCGCTCGGCGCACGAAGCGCGCGTGAGAGGGCAGATGGCTTCCGTTACCTCGCATCGTTGATCGCGGGCGGCTACGAGCTGGAAATGGAGGCCGATAGGGCGCATCCCGTGCTCGCTCGTATGTTCACTCCGATTCGGAGCTTCGTCGGTGACGGACCCGACACCCTTTACCACGAAGCCAAGCTCGATGAGCAGCTAGACTACGTCTTGTCGCTTCGGCGCGGAGAGGACATTTTTTTCTCCATCGTCGTCTATGCCAGCGACGAGGAAGGCATGCGTTTCATGGCGAGCTTCCTCATCGACAAGGACATCGCATTCGAGGAGGACGGCGGTCAGGAGGTCGCAACGATTCACATCAGCGCAAAGCGTCCCCAAGGAGCCCGGAATTGGCTGGAGCTCAAGGGCAATCGGCCATTCGTCATGACGCGGCAGTATTTTCCCGAGTGCGTGATCGAGGTCGACAAGGGTAGATACGAGGCTGCCACCATGACCATCGATTGCGCCCAGAGCATACCGCCCCCAGAGCAATACACGGAGGCCGACCTCGGCGAAGGTCTCGACCGCATCATCGAGTTTGTTCACGACACCGTCGACGCGGGCTTGGGCGTATCCGCCATTGTCGGCATGAGCAACATCGAACACGAGGGTGACGCCCACGCTACCCCGACCCGAATCGGTGAGGACGGGGCATTGGTGGTCGACGAAGAAAGACACGACCAATACAGCCCGGATGAGGTTTTCGAGATGGTCGATCCGAAGGTGGTCGCCAACAACTTGCCGGGCCCAGGCATCGGATACGCAGGCGTCTCCTTCAAGCTCGCCGACGACGAAGCCATTTTGGTCGAAGGCAAGGACGTGCCCTGCCGGTATTGGTCGTGTCAGATCTTCGATCACTACCTTCGCGCGGGCGACTATCGCCATCATCCGGTCGCTCTGAATAATCGCCAGGTCGTCTTCGATGAGGACGGCGCATTCCGGATCTACGCGAGCCGTCAGGACCCGGGCGTGAAGAATTGGATCTGCACACAAGGGCATCGACGGGGCCAGGTGGTGCTCCGAACCCTCCTCGCCGAGGAGGACCTCATGCCGCAAATGTCAGTCATCAAGCTTCCCGACATTCCCGGGCACGACCGCCTGTGAGGCCCAGGCCAATGCCGATGGCCCTGCCAGAATTGACATTCTGCTTTTCCACACTAGCATTCTGACGATGCCGGCCTCCGTCGCTCCAGCAAGCCCGCAGCAAAATCTCAGGGACAAAAAGCGAGAGCTCTACCGAGAAGCCATTCTCGACGCCGCGGAGCGAGTCTTCGGGGACGACGGCTACGAAGCCACGAGGGTGCAGCGGATTGCGGCTGAAGCGGGGGTCTCTCTGACGACTCTCTACGGAGTGCTCGAGTCGAAATGGGAAATCTACCGCGCAGTGCACCGACGCCGGCTCGCCGAAGTGATGGGGCTCGTGCAGGGCGTGATCCAAGAGGACATGCCGGTGCTGGAACAGTTGGTGGCGGGAACACGCGCGCAGCTCCGATTCTTCATGCACCGCCATGACTTCACCCGGATGCAGCTCAAGGAGGTGACGGCATGGTCGACCGTCGAGCTCTTGCGCAGCCCCGAGCAGGTCGAGGCGTTGGGTGCCGGCCTTGCATTGTTTGCCGACTTGTTTCGGAGAGGAATTCGAGAAGGAACCTTCATCGATGAGGATCCGGAGCTGATGGCGCGAATGGCCATCGCCACCCAGCAAGTCAGGCTCGCGCTGTGGATGAATCGGGGCGCCAAAGAGCCGCCGGACCGCGTCGTGGATGCCGCCATCCGGCATTTGCTTCGGAGCGACTGTCGGCCGGAGCGCCTCGCCACCGCTTTGCAACTCGCCGGACTTTCGGAGACTTGATGGAAGTCCCGCTCCACACCTTGACGATATCGGCAGTTACCCGCGAGACGGCGGACTGCAGCTCCTTTCGACTGTCGGTTCCAAAACGGCTCGAGGCCGAGTTTCAATACCGTGCGGGCCAGCACCTGACTTTGAGGCTCCCCTGGGAAAGCTGGCAGATCAGCCGTTGCTATTCCCTTTCGAGCTGTGTCGAACTCGGCGAGCCGCTGGAAATTGCCGTAAAAAGGGTAGAAGGGGGCCGCGCATCCAATTGGATGAACGACCAGCTCAAAGCCGGTGACTCGATTTGCGCAAGCGTTCCCGAGGGCCGTTTCGTTCTGGATCCCGAGACGCGCTCGAGCACGCCGCTTTTCCTGTTCGCTGGTGGCAGTGGGATCACGCCAATCATTTCTTTGCTCAAGAGCGCGCTCGCCACGACCAAACGCCCCATCACCATGCTTTACGCGAATCGCGATCGGGCATCGGTCATCTACGCGGAGCAGCTCGTCCGTATCGTGGCGGCGCATCCAGGCAGAGTCGTCCTTCAACATCATCTAGATTCCGACCGGGGCCAGCTCTCGGCCCGAGACGTGCGCGCCTTGTTGCACGACACGGAAGTCGCCGAGTTCTACTTGTGCGGGCCAGAGCCGTTCATGAACCTCATCGAGGCCGTCCTCATCGACGCCGGCGCGCATGAAGAGCTCATTCACGTCGAGCGCTTCGTTTCCCCGGTCGACCCGGATCGGCTCCAAGACGCTCGATCAGGCTTCCCTTCGTTTGATTCGCCCCCAGCCTTCAGCCTCTGGCTCGGCGGGCGCTCTCGCACCGTACCGTACATCGAGGGAAAGACGCTGCTCGAGTGCGCCCAGGTCGCCGGTCTGAACCCGGCTCACTCGTGCCAATCCGGTTTTTGCGGTTCCTGCATGGCACACGTGAAAACGGGCAAGGTCCACATGCGCACGCACGAGGCCCTGTCGGACAGGGACGTCGGGCGAGGCGTCGCCCTCCTTTGCCAAAGCATCCCCGCGAGCGCGGAGCCCCTCGAGCTCGACGGTAACTCCACGTCGTTTCGCGCAGCGTCCGCCGTGAAATCTTCCTTCAGCAAGCGTGCTTCCCAGTTGGCGGCCGTGGCGGTGTTCGCCTTCATGGTCGCCGGTACGCTGATTCTCAGAATGGTTCCTTAGGTGGTAACATGATCATCCGGAAGCTCCCATGAAGGCCTTGTTCGTCATTCTCGCGAGCTATGCATCGGCCGGTTTGGCCATCGCCGTCCTCGCGTACGCCTACCGTTCCCCGGCTGGTCACGCGTATTTGATTAGCGACGACCCCCATCGCTCGAAGAGCGACCGTGAGCTTTACTGGCGGGTCGCTCTGAACTCGACGGTCTCCATTGCGCTGATCTTCTTCCTGATGTTCGGGTTCGGCGACTATTTGTACTACGACCACCCCATCGCTTGGTGGCGGTACGTGCTCGAGGCCGCGACCGTCATTTTGATCTACGATTTCGCGTACTACTTCATGCACCGCTATCCATTCCACGAGTGGAAGCTCCTTCGAGCGGTGCATTCGGTCCATCACGCAGCGCGAAACCCCCGCGTCATCGATAGCCTCTTGCTTCATCCGATCGAAACCGTCCTCGGTCTCAGCTTGTTCTTTGGATCGGTGGCACTCGTAGGGGGCGTGCACATTTATACGCTGGCTGCTCTCTTCATCACGTACACGGCATTCAACATTCTCAACCATGCGGGGGTCGATGTTCCCCGTTTTCCATTGAAGACGCTGGGAGTGCTCGCGGCCAAGCACGACAGGCACCACCACAGCATGCGTTCGGGCAATTATGCGTCGATCACACCCCTGCCCGACATCATCTTTGGCACCGTGGAGTAGAACATGACGGTGAGCTTGGTGACGGGCGGCTGCGGGTTTGTCGGTGCAGCGATCGCACGGGGTCTACAGGCTCGTGGCGACCGGGTCATCGTGATCGATGTGTCCCCCGAATGCCCGGTCGACGGAGTCGACTACCGACGCATCGACATTACCGACGAAGCGGCGGTCATCGATGCATGCCGTGGTGTCGACACGATCATCCACAATGCCTCGATCGTGCATACCAAGCAGAACAAAAAGGATGTCGTCTGGGGGGTGAATCTCGGGGGTACGGAGAACATGCTGCAGGGCGCTCAGCGCCACCGGGTTCCGCGCTTCATTTACATCAGCTCGGGAAGCGTGGTCTACGAAGGCAAAGACATCGAAAACGGGGACGAGAGTCTACCGTACTCGACGGTCTCGCAGGCGCCCTACGCAGACAGCAAGATCGAGGCTGAAAAACGCGTCCTTGCAGCCAACGGCAAGGATGGCGTAGCCACTTGCGCTCTTCGTCCTCACGTGATCTTCGGCCCGGGCGACAACCGCTTCATGCCCGCGCTGCTCGACAAGGCCCAGTCCGGTCAGCTCCGCGTCCAGATCGGCCGCGGCGTGTGGCTGTCGGACTACACCTACGTCAGCAACCTGGTCGATGCGGTAATTCTCGCCGATGAGGCTCTACGCGCAGGCGGTCCGCAAAGCACCGCCGCAGGGCAGGCGTATTTCATCACCAACGGTGAGCCCATGCCATTCTGGGACTTCGTCCGCAAAGTGGCCGCCCGCCTGGGTTTCCCGCCGATCAAGTATCGCGTTCCCAAAGGGCTCGTGTACGCGATCGCGGCCGTCAAAGAGGGCTTCGACACACTCAAAGGCGGCACCCTCAATGCGGAGGACGGACTGACCCGGTTCGCCATCCGCTACATGTGCACCCATCACTATTTCAGCATCGACAAGGCACGCACGGAGCTCGGCTACGAGCCGGCCGTCAGTGTGGACGAGGGCATCGAGAGAACCTGTCAGCACCTCGAAGCAACCGTGCTTCGACGTCCTGCGTGAGCCCGAGGCTGGAGTTGCAGGGCGGGCCGCCGTCCCCCCGAACGCGACCCGCCCCGGCTTATCTCCAGTGACCTTTGACGACCCTGGGGCCCGGCCAAAGGTCGCGAAGACCCCGTTTCCCTTTTTGGTCTTCCTGACATTTATGAACCCTTTAGGGTGTATTAGTCGAGGCTGGGCGACAGTTGATTACAACTTTTTTCGTCCATTAGGTCTATTTTGGACCGCCCCTTCGTAACCTAGATCGCGTACGAAACCCAAGCGCAGCCCGTCTCGCGCCCATCCGTGGTGGGGCTTGCTGCGCAGTTGCGATTTGGTAAGAGGCTCGCGTCCGCCTCCTCTTTCGAGGAGCGGGGCAAGTCGAGTGAGCAGAGAAATCTACATTCTTCTCGGGGCCACGGGAGCCCTGATCGTGTTGGGGGTGATCGAGCTGATCCTCCATCGCCGTCGGCTCTCGCGCATTCCCATCCGCATCCACGTCAACGGTACTCGCGGGAAAACCAGTGTCACGCGCCTCATCGCAGGCGGGCTTCGCGAGGCGGGCATTCGTACCGTGGCCAAGACCACGGGCACGGTTCCGCGCTTCATCTTGCCCAACGGCCGCGAGGTGCCGGTGTACCGGCCGGGCGGCCCCAACATCATCGAGCAAAAGCAGTCGGTCACGATGGCTGCGGCGCAACGGGCAGACGCCCTCGTCGTCGAGTGTATGGCGCTGCAACCGCAGTTGCAGTGGCTCTCCGAAGCTAGGCTCGTTCGCGCGACACATGGAGTGATTACCAACGCGCGACCGGACCACTTGGAGGTCATGGGGCCCACCGAAGAAGACGTGGCGCTTGCGCTTGCCGGCATGGTTCCCACCGCTGGCGTTCTTCTCACCGCGGAGCACAAGCACCGCGCCTTGTTTCAGTTGGTTGCCGAAGATCGCGGCTCTCGCTTACGAGGCTCCGAGCAGATCAGCCGACCGGTGACACCCGAGGACTTAGCCGGCTTTTCGTATCTCGAGCATCAGGACAATGTGGAGCTTGCGCTCGCGGTGTGCGAGGAGCTCGGAATCGACAGCGAAACCGCTCTTCGAGGGATGTGTCGGGCCAAACCCGACCCCGGCGCCATGACCGAGGACGAGGTCGAGTTCTTCGGGCGAACCATCGTCTTCGTGAATGGGTTTGCAGCCAATGACCCCATCTCGACGCAATACATCTGGGAGCAGTCATTGCAGAGGCATCGAGAGCTTCGAAGACGCATCGCTGTCTTCAACTGCCGTTCGGACCGCGCCAATCGCTCGGAGCAACTCGCCGAATCGTACGCTCGTTGGACCCAAGCGGATGAAGTGGTGCTGCTCGGAAGCGGACAATTCATCTTCGCTCGCGCCGCCGTGAAAAACGGCCTGGACCCGACACGGCTGGTTTTCGTGGACCAGACTCATCCTGCCGACATCTTCGAAATTCTGCTGGGCCTCGCCGAGTCCTCGGCCCTGGTCATGGGGCTCGGGAACATCGCGGGGCCGGGATTGGCGCTGGCCGAATACTTTGCCAATCGGGGGAGAAATCATGCCAGAAATTGAGTTGTTGACCCTGTCGATCGGGCTCGGCCTTACCGCGAGCCTTCTGTACGGGGAGCTGTTCGGCCTTGCGGCCGGCGGCATGGTGGTGCCCGGCTACATTGCGCTTTACGCCGACAAGCCCGTCGATGTCGGCCTCACCTTGCTTGCCGCGCTGGTGACGTTTGCCTTCCTCAAGGGGCTCTCGCAGATCGCGATCGTCTACGGCCGGCGCCGGACCGCGCTCACCATTCTCATCGGCTATCTGGTGGGCATGGTCTTCCGGATGTGGCTCCAAAGCCCGGTCACGCCGTTTGCGGAAGGCGCGATCATCGGCTTCATCATTCCGGGCCTCATCGCGATCTGGTACCAGCGTCAAGGTGTCATCGAAACGACGCTCAGCCTTCTCACGGCAGCAGTGCTCGTTCGGATGGTCCTAATCGTGCTACTCGGAGATGTGACGATATGAGGGGGATGTACTGGAAGCCTTCGGGCGCCTCTCAGGTTCAACGCTCTCTCGTTGCAGCGTTGGCCATCATCGGTCTCATCGCGGTGGAAGTTTTCCCCGCCGAAGAGCAGCAGCCATATTATGCGGAGAAGATGCTCGCCGCCCGCAAGGCGCAAGACGCGTTCGACGTCATCGCCGAGACCTCGGAGAGCAAGGGGATTCCGCTGCACCCCAAGACCGATCCGGCCGAATCCCGCATGATTGGCGAGGTCTTGTCTCCCATCACGAGCGGAAGCGGCAGCCTCGTGTCCAAGCAAACAACCGTGAACCCGAACTTCGCCGCCGTCATCGTGCAATGGCTCAAGGATCTGGGCATCCGTAGCGGAGACGTGGTGGCCGTCGGGATGTCCGGCTCATTCCCGGCGATGAATGTGGCGGTGTATTCCGCGGCTCACGAGCTGGGCATCGAGCCGATCATCATCAGCAGCACGGCCGCCTCGCAATGGGGAGCGAACGAGCCGTCCTTGACCTGGCTCGACATGGAGGCCGCGCTTCGAAAGGCCGGGGTATTCCCCTATAAGTCCTCCGCCGCATCCCTCGGTGGTGTCGGCGACGAGGCGATCGGATTGACCAAACGAGGAAAGCGCATGCTCCAACGCGCCATCGAGCGCAACGACGTGCCCGAGCTCGCCGATACCGAGCCGGAAGACATCAAGACACCCGAGGGCGAGAACGCCGAAACGCCTACGCCGAGCCTTGCCCTGGTGGACCAGGATAGGGTTCGTGAACGCGTTCGCGTGTACTACGAGGCAGCCGGCGATCGCGAGATCAAGGCGTACATCAACGTCGGCGGCGGCACGGTGTCGGTCGGCACCAAGGTGGGCAAGCACAAGTTCGAGCCGGGTGTGAACACCAGGCCGCCGCGCGGCATGGAGAACCTGCCGCCCTCCGTCATCGGCGCGTTTCTGAAGACCGGCGTGCCGGGCATTCACATCACCCAAATCGTCGACCTTGCCGAAGAATACGGTCTAGAGATCGCGCCCCGTACCACCCCCGAGGTCGGAACCGGTGACATCTTTCAGAAACGCCAACCAAATCGCTGGTTGGCCGGGATCGTCACCGCGCTGATCCTGTTGTCCTTGTTCGTCATCGCGCGGGCTCCGTGGGGCACTCGCATGCTGCGGACGACCATTCCTCCTGAGAGCATCGTACCACCGGCGCCCAAACCACCGAGCGAGCTCGCGCAGTCCACCAACGGGGGCGACCGAGAGTCCTCCGCTCAAGACCTGCGCTGAGGTCTTTCAGCGGCTTCCGGACGGCTCACCGATCGCATCATTTTCAAGACGACCCCGATGATACGCGGGTCGCGCACCAGATATCGGTGCGATAGCCTACGGGGCTCGCGTGCAAGCCGAAACAACCACTCGAGCCCATGGTTCGACATCCATTGCGGGGCCCGCGGAATGTTGCCCGCGATGAAATCGAGCGTGGCCCCGCTCCCGATGGCGACGGTGGGTCCGAGGGCAGCTCGCCAGCGATGCATGAGCAGCTCTTGCTTGGGACAACCCAGAGCAAGCACGAGGAGGTCGGCCCGCGCATCACGAACCTGGGCGATGAGCCGTTCGCACTCGGATTCGTCCCGATCGAAGCCAAGCGGAGGAGACTCGACTCCCACGATTTGGAGGCTAGGAAGCTCTTGCTGCAACACCTTTGCGGCCTTCGTGCCGACCCCCTCTGCGGCGCCGAGAAAGAACACGCGCCAACCTTCGAGCGCGGCTCGCTCCATGAGAAGCGGCACGAAATCGCTTCCCGAGATCTTCGCCGGGAGAGGTTGGCGGATTAGCCGCGAGAGCCACACCAAAGGCTGCCCGTCGACGAGGGAAAGGCTCGCCCCTTGATAGGCCGCGGTCAGCTCATCGCTGTGCTCGGCCTGCACGACGTGATCGACGTTCGGGGTCACGATGTAGCCCCCGTCGCGCGCAGTGATCAGCCCAGCTACCCGCTCGAGCGCTTCGGTCGCGCTGACTGCGTCGGCATGGATGCGACCCAAGCGGACTCGCTTGATCACCAAGATTTTCCTCGTGCCATGCCGTGAAGTATAGCGCGGCTGTGCAAGACCTGCGCATTGGATGCGTAGGGGCGGCATGCTATGAGCCCGCCGTCGGAGGTGGGTATGTTTGGTCGTTCGTGTTTTGCTCTGTTCCTGGGTTCGATTTTCCTGGCCGCTAGCTGCTCCAATGATGCCGTCCAGTCGGTGACGGTCGATGTGAAGGTGAACCCCGATGTTGATTTCGCAGAGTTTCGAACCTTCAGCGTCGTGACCAAGGACCTGGTCGACGCCCCTGACCTCGACCAGGATCAGCAGGCCTTCAACGAACTGGTGAACGGCCTCATCGTCCAGGCGATGCAGGCCGAGCCGGTGTGCCTGACCTACATTCCTCCCGAAGCCGTCACCGAGCAAACGCAGCCGGACCTCTGGGCTGCCAATGGGCTCGCTCGAGAGACCGAGGGAGGTTACGTGTATGACTGCTGCGGTGGCTATTGGTGGGGCTACTGGGGCTGGTACTGGGATCCCTGTGCGTATTGGTGTCCCAACTATGTCGAGTATGACGTGGGGACGCTCTTGATCCCTGTCGGCTTCCCGCGGGCCGAAGGCGAGGCGCCTGTTGCGGTTTTTGCGGGCCTTGCCCAATCGATCCTGGACACCGGGCCGGACGTCCAGACCAAAGTGCGCCAAGCCGTGCAGGAGATCTTCCAGCAGTGGCCCTACAAACGCATCTGTTCCCCGTCGCAGTGAGGCAGGCTATCGGAGCGAAGCTCGGCCTCGCTCCATGGCATGGGCGCGCGGCTTCCGTGCGACGACCGGGGGCCGCCTCGGCCGGTGGTACTGCCCCGCGATTTGCGCGCGCCCTCGCTTGGTGAGCTCCGGCGGAAATACGTATGCTGCGAGATAGTCCAACGGATCGAGAACCTCACCGTCTCGAAACAGGCCGAAGTGCAGATGCGGGCCCGAATCCCGAACGCCCGTCCGGCCCACCTCCCCGAGCCGCTGGCCTGCTTCGACCCGGTCACCGATTTTCACGTCGTAGCTCGCCAGGTGCGCGTAGAGGGAAACCACGCCGTGGCCGTGGTCGACCTCCACGAAGAGCCCCCGGGGCCCCATGTGGCGCGCGTGCACGATGCTGGCGCCCCAGGGCTCCAATGGAATGAGCGCCCTCCGTTCCCAATCGACTCCGGCGAAGATCACCCGCCCTGCGGCCACCGAGCGGACGGGCTCCCCGTATTCGGACGCGAAGTCGATGCCTTTGTGAAGGCGCTTTCCATGGTCGCGTGGCTCACCGAGGCCGCTAGTGACGACCCGTGGATACCCGTCGAGCGGGCTCGACAGATCGATGCCACCGATGTCGCTCACTGCATGCGTGCTGGTTTGAGCATGGCTATTGAGCAAACGCCGACGGGCCGTCAGGATCCTGTCTTCGGGTCCGGTGTCTCCCACCCTGTCACCCCACACGAAGTGCGAAACCGGATGGCGGTGTGGGACGGAGTGAAAGGCATGATCGATGTCCGGGCACTGCTCTTCGAACACGCGGAGAAAGGCTGCGGCGAAATAGAGGTTGGCTTCCGGTCTCTGGAGCGTCGCCTTCCGAAAAGGAAAGGCGCTGACGTCGAGATCCCGGCGCGTCCATCCCCGCCCGCTCCAAACGGCATAGTGGTAGTATCCGCCGCGAATGTGTCGCTCGTGCATGCCTACGTTGATGAGCGTGAGCCCCGTTCCGTAGCCGTTATCGATCTCGGTGCTGCAATTGCCCTGCGTATAGACCAACGCCGCCAGTAACCACGGGTCCACCGAAAATTCTCGGCCGTAGCGAACGATTGCGCGGGCGTATCGTCGTAGCTGCTTGGAATCAACCGAGGCGGGGCAAAGCTGGCGCATCGCCTTGGCGAGCGCCTCGGGTGTCACATCGGCCGGGGAAGGAGGTTCCCCCGGCCAGAACGAGAGGTCGATCAGACCGTTGCCTCGTGGACGCAAGCCGAGCCGGAGCAGCTCCTGCGCATCGACGGATCCGGCTCGGGCTGTGGGTCCACCTGGCGAGGAATCGTCCAGCACCACACCGGTGCGCATTCGGCGCTTCCATGGCGTGTCCTGTGCGCGACTCGGCTCGATAGAGGCGCTGAGGACCGCGATGAGCGCCAGGCACGTGCAGCAAGCAAGGATTCTCAAGCAATCCTCCGAAGCCTTCAGCATGCCGCGCCAGCAGAGACTGTCCAACTTAATGATGCAACTATCTGAATTGGCTCAGCTGTCCCCAACCTTTTTGCGGCGTCGCTCCATGTCCGCTAGGGTGCCGATTGAGCCTTGCGGCCGAACGCCTCATGAGTAGCCCATCAGCGACGGACATTTCGGGGGAGCGCCTCGCATCGCTTGCAAATCGCCAGGAGCTTTTCGCTCGGCGGCAGTACGAGCCTGTGATCTCCGCCCGGTCGCTCATCGAAGCGACCTCGACTTGGTTCGGTGTGGGCGTGGCCGCCGGCGATGCGAGCTGTGGTCTTCCGGCCGACGTACTGATTCTCGTCTTCGGGCAGGAGATGGTCCGAAGGGAGTTGGGGCTCAGCAAGAGCTCCATCCTCATTGCGGACAGCAATGCCTGCCATGCGGGCGTTCCCCGGCTCGATGTGCATCGCTCCGCATCGCTTGCACAGGCTCCGCTGGAAGCCCTGATCGATCGATTCGGTTTCCCCGTCGACATCCGCCGCTCGTCTTCACTCGCGCCAGCGGCCGAGGTCGAACGCAAGCAAGAAGCTCTCGACATCGACAATGGCTACGTCGCGCAGCAGTTGGTGCAAACCGACATCATGCGTGAGCGAGGCGCCGCGGTGAAGGTTGGTTGGGCTCTTTCGGCGTGCACCTATGATGAGACTTACTTCGATCGATTGTATCGAAACCGTTTTGGCGACCAGGTCACGTTCGTGTACACGATCGGCGGACGAACCTTGAATGCCCAGCGGCCGAGGGCATGCCCTTATCTTTGTCGCGAGCCTCGTGACCGTCTCCTGCTCGGCACCAAGGAAAACGCGGTGCGTAAGCTCTACTCCGATGGGACTTCTCCCGCCGCTCGCGGCTACCAACGACTCATTGGCAAGCTGGCCCGGGCATACCAGCACCTCTCGGGCGATGATCCTGGGACACCCGAGACATTTCTTCAGTTCGTTGTGGATACTTCGTCGCGAGGCACTACTGCAGGAACGCGGCGAGCCCTCGGATCGAGAGCCGACGCGCCTTCGAGCTTCGCTCCTTGATCTCTCGCGCCTGCGCTTCACTCAGCTCACCGTCGGCGCTTCCCACGACCCCCGAGCGTAAAAAGGCGCGCTGAGTGATTCCGCGCTCGAGGAGCAACGCCGTCGCATGGTCAAAGACGGATTCACGGCGCTTCATGGCGTCGAAGCTACTTTCGATCACGGCGCGATCGACCCATCGTTCGTCGCGTTCCCAGCCGAGAAAATCGACGATACGCTGAATGGACGCCTTGCGATCACTTACCAAATCTTCGTACCTCACGATCAGCAGGTCGGGATCGCCCGCCCTCTCCCGCCATCCGGCGACGTGATCAAACCAGGAACCGTACTGCACACGTCCTTCCATGAATCGGCGGAAGAAATCGTCGAACGAACCGTGGAATCCCAGATACGCACGATAGAAATGGAAATACGAAACCAACACGTCCCTCGGGTTGCGTTGGACGTAGATGTAGCGTGCGCCGTCTGGCAACCACTGTCGCGGCAGGTGACTCTTGAACACCCGGGGCGGAGGAAACGCTTCTAAATCGGCTGCAGTCAGCTCGCCCATCGCGAGAGAACGCTCGAACCATGGCGATACCCGTGTGAGATGCTCGGGATCGGGCTGCTGCTCGTGGGTCAATAGATAGAGAATCCACTGGGTGAGTGTGGTGCCCGAGCGGGGATAGCTCGAGATGAACACGTCGGTCGACCGCACCTTGAGCTCCATCCTTGCGCGCAGGAAGTTCGCGATTCGACGAGTGTTTTCGAGATTGCGGACCACCGTGTCGAGCGCGTCCGCCGCGATTCTCAGAGCACGGCCCGTCGGAGCCATGAGCGGCTCGAAAGTCCTCGTGGTCTTGGTTGGCCGCATGATCAGAGCCTGACTACCCTAGCACCGCCCGTGGAAGCGATAGCACACATTGCGACGCCCGAGTTCGCCGTGGCCCTGATCGTGAGCTTTTTCGCTGCGGCGCTACACAGCACCGTCGGCTTTGGCTTTGCGCTCATCAGCGTTCCGTTGCTTTCACTGCTCGATCCCATCTTTGCGCCCGTGCCGCAGCTTCTGGTGGTGCTGCCGCTCACTCTCGCCATCGTGTTGCGCGAGCGCCACGCGGTCGACGTCCGCAGCACGTTGTGGATCTTCGCTGGACGCATTCCCGGTGCTCTCATCGGAGTGGCTCTGCTAAAAATGCTCTCCGCGTCCGCGCTAGATGTCCTGATGTCCCTCATGGTGCTCACCGGGGTGGCTCTCGTGATCAGCCGCGGGAGTTTCCGGCGGACAGCTAGTCGCGAGTTTGGCGCCGGTGTGGCCTCCGGAATCATGGCCATGGTCTCAGCCATCGGCGGACCGCCCATTGCTCTTCTCTATCGCAACGACACCGGCCCCACGGTGCGTGCCAACCTGGGACTTGTTTTCGCGGTTGGGCTGTGCATCACCATCGGCGTACGTGCAGCAGCCGGAGAGGTAAGCTCGGGCGAGGTCGTGGTTGGGGCCGCGCTGCTTCCGGCAGTCTGGCTCGGCCTTCGCGCCAGCCGCACGCTGATTCCGCGCGTCGATGGACCCCTACTACGCAATGCCATCGTTCTGATAGCAGGGGGCGCCGCGCTCCTCTTGCTCGGCCGCGGGTTGCTCAATTGGTGAAATAGACCCAGGTCGTGTCGGGCTGGAAGCGTACCGCGTGCCACGCCGGTGGAACCTTCGGGTCGCTCCAATAGTAGAGCCAGCGAGCGTCGACCGGTGAGATGTTGGTGCAACCATGGCTCCGTACCTTCCCGAAGTCCGTATGCCAATACGCTCCGTGAAGAGCGTAGCCCCCGTGGTAATAAAGCGTCCACGGCACTTCCTCGACTTCATAGAATCCGTCGATCGGATCCGTGGCATTCATCGTGGTCGAGATGTATTTCTGTTCTATCTCGAAAAGGCCCGTGGGTGGCTCGTAGCCCTCTTTGCCGCTCGAGATGACCGTTGCGTAGATGGGCTCGTCGCCTTCGTATGCGACCAGCGTCTGCTGTCCGAGGTCGACGTGAATCCATTTGGCGCCTTTTGGAACGTCGCTCGGTCGGTCGGTCCGGCGTGCCACTCGCACCTCGTCCCGGCGCACGGCCCCAGCAGAGCCCACGGCGTAAGTCATTCCGTCCTGCACCCGTTCGTCCTCAACCACGAATCTGGCGTGGTTTTCAGCCTTCCCGGTGACCCGAGGCTTTGCGCGGTCGACATCCCAGAGGTCTCGGTCTTCGCCGTAGACGAATGCCAAAGGCAAGTGCCAGCCGTCCCGGCCCAGCTCCTCGCCTCGGACCACCTCGGGATTGCGAAGCTCGACGTCGCTCTCCCGCACGTAACGGCCTCGAACCGTTCGATAGAATACGGCGCCATCTGTTTCGCGGGTCTCTTTGTCCGCAAGGGCGAGAAAATAGTCGCCCTCCATGAGCGCCGACACGACCTCGGGTGTAGGCCCCTTCTTGTCCATCGCGAGCCGCGCTTCTTTCTCTTCTTCGATGCTTGGCAAGCGGTAGTAGCGCGGTGCGCGTTGCTTGATCACCCGCGAGTACTGATAGGGAAGGTGGCTGCTCACCTCGGCTGGAGGAACGCCATACCGCTCGGCCGTGGGCTGATCGCTGACGTGAAAGCCTAGCGCCGAGCAGACATAGCCGAAGGGTGCCGTCTTGTACCACGAACCATTTTTGCAACCCGACCCGCTGACCTTGGGTCCCAGAGGGAGCACGGATCCCCGCCGCACCACGCCCGCGACCTTGGGGTTGGCGGTAGCGTCGTCATAGACGAACGCGTCGTAGTGAAACGCTGCGCCGAACAGGGAGGATTGACCGGGGTTGTTTCGCGGCGCCTTGCGATGGTCGTTCCAGCCATCGAGACCAGGAGCGCGGAGCACGAGCTGGCCGTCGACCGTTTCGACTCCTTGGTTTCGTTGGGTTGTGGTGTGTTCCCCGAAGGCGACGGTCCCGCCACTGATGCCGGCGACCAAAACCGCCAACGACAATAGGGACCACCGATTTGAGACAAATCGAAGCATCTTACGTCGTGTGGAATGCGACGCCGGACCCGCCCTGCGCCGCCGTCCGAGGATAGCGCCAGTTTCGCGAGATTCAAAAGATCGATCAACTCGTCGATTTCGCGAATGATTTCTGGGTTGGCCAATCGTCGGCCGACAGTGGTACATCACCGGGCATGCCCACTGAATCCGCCCAACGAGCGCTGTCGCACCTGCGCGATCCGTCTGACTTCCAGTGGTACGTGATTCCGTTCCTGTTGATCGTGCTCTACGTCTATCACGACCAGATCGGCCGAAAGAACTACAGCGTGGTGTTCGCCGGACTTGCCTTGTGGGGGATGGACTGGTTCAACGAGATCTGGAACTCGCTGGTCTTTCACTTCACCGACTACGCGCCCGTGTGGGCAGCACCCGGCGAAACGGCCTATCTGATCCTGATCGGTCTCAACATTGAAATCTGCTTCATGTTCGCGATCATGGGTATCGCCACGACGGTGATGCTGCCCAGCAGGGATGTGAAGATTCTAGGCCTTCCCAACCGCTGGTTCTTCGCGATCTTCTTCGCCGCGCTCGCGGTCTTCGTCGAGTATCTGCTCAATGCAGTGGGCGCGCTGACTTGGGATTATCCCTGGTGGAATCGCTCCGCTCCCTGGCTGATCTTCCTGTTCGGTTACTTCCCTTTCTTCGTGGTGGCCTACTGGGTGCACGACATGAAGTGCATCAAGAGACAAGCGGCGGCGGTAGGCGTCATCTTGGGATTCGACGCCCTGTGCCTGCTCGTTTTCGGCGCCGGGCTGGGTTGGATCTGATCACCCGGGGCCACAGCTCACTGCTCTCCGTACTCCTGTCGTAGGGATTCCGCGTCCCACCCCATGTCTCTCAGATCGTCCTCATTCCGGACGTCCTGCAACATGGTTTCCTCGAGCGCCTGAATGTGCTGGCGAGCGGCGTTGAAATACTGATCCTGATCGTGACGGACACGGGCCAGCGTCTCGAGCGCGGACTCGTCGTGCCGTCGAAACTTTTGAGCCGAGCGTTGGGCTTGGTAGGCGCGGGATCCAAGCGCGCGCAGCGCATCGATCCCCATGCGTAGCGAGGTGTCGAAGGTTTCGCGGTAGACTCGCACGCCTCGCTTTTCCAAAAGGTCATAGGCCTCGACGCGACCTCGCGCGCGCGCGAGCAGCTTCAAGTGTGGAAAGTGCTTCTGGACGGTCTCGACCATGCCCATGAGCTTGTCGTGCTCATCGATGGCCAGCACCATGACCTCGGCCTCCTCTGCCCCGGCCGCTCGGAGCAAGTCGAGCCGGGAGGCATCTCCATAAAAGACCTTGAGACCGAGCTTTCTGAGTAGCTCCACGTGATCCGAGTTGAACTCGAGAACCGTGGCGCCGACCCCGTTGGCTCGAAGCAGTCGGCCGACGATTCCACCGACGCGGCCGAAGCCTGCGATGATCACGCGGTTGGTCTCCTCGATTACGTCCGGCTTGCGCTCTTGACGCTCCCGGGTGCCAAGGCGCGGTTGAAGAAGCTTTTCGTTGAAGAGCATCAGGATCGGAGTCATCGCCATGGAGATCGCGATCACGGCGGTGAGCCTTTGGGTCGTCTCCGTGTCCAGCACCCCCTGCTGCGACGCAAAGGAGAACAGAACGAAGCCGAACTCACCGCCCTGGGCCAGGGAAAAGGAAAACATCAGATTCTGGTCCAAGCCCATTCCGAACACGCGCCCGAGCACCACCAGGACGGCCAGCTTGAGGACGATCAGCGCGCCGACAGCGGCCGCCACGCCGCCCGGGTCGTCCAAGATCAAGGCAAAGTCCACAGAGGCGCCAACGGCGATGAAGAAGACGCCGAGCAATAGACCCTTGAACGGCTCGATGTCGGCCTCGAGCTCGTGCCGATACTCGCTGTTGGCGAGAACCACGCCGGCGAGAAAGGTGCCAAGCGCGGGGCTGAGTCCCACCTCCGCCATGAGAAGCGCGATTCCGATGACGAGCAACAAGGCGGCTGCCGTGAAGATCTCGGTTTGCCTCGTCCTCGCGATGAACCGAAACACGGGTCGGATGAGGTAGCGGCCGCCGACGACGATGGCGGCAACCGCGCCGAGGACGGCCAGCGTCTGCCCCCACGCAGGAAGGCCTTCCACCCAGGATGCGGCGTGGTCAGCGGCTTCGGAGCCGCCGGCACCGGCGGCTGCCCCCGATGCGAGCAACGGGAGCACCGCCAACATCGGGATCACGGCAATGTCCTGAAAGAGCAAGACGGCAAACGCGCATTGCCCTCCGTCGGTGCCTAGGAGGCCCTTTTCGGCCAAGGTCTGCAACACGATGGCAGTGGACGAAAGGGCGAGGATCATCCCGATGGCGAGGGCTGCTTTCCAGTGAAACCCGAAGGCCATGGCGAGCCCCCCGACCGCTGCGGTCGTCGCGGCCACTTGCAGGCCTCCGAGTCCCATGATGGGCGCGCGCATCCGCCACAGCAGCGAAGGCTCGAGCTCGAGGCCGATGACGAAGAGCATCATGACGACGCCAAACTCCGCGAAGTGCATGACGTCCTGACCTTCCGTCCCGATGAGGCCGAGGCCGAACGGGCCGATGACCATGCCGGCGAGCAAGTAGCCGAGCACCGAGCCGAGGCCGAGGCGCTTGGCGACGGGCACCGCGATCACGGCAGCGCCGAGGTAGACGAATGCTTGAAAGAAAAATCCCTGCCCATGCATCGTCGGCCCTCATTCCCTGATGATCGCGTTTAGGTCTGCGTTGATCCTCGCCTGTTGTCGCGCCGCCTCTATGTCCAGCGTTCCTAGGCTCAGAGCCGTCAGCGCGCGGTGATAGTCCGCAGCATGCGACGCGATCTCCGCCTCCCGAAGGCCGTGGGTTCCGTGGACCACGAAGGGGGGCAAATAGTCCAGCCCGCAGAGCACGGCCGTCTGCTCGATCGGACGTAGCAGCTCGGAGATCGTGAAGCGATTGTGGCCGCCGTGTTGATAGGCGGTTTCGCGACCGCCCGTAGTGATCGCGCTCATCATCCGCTTGCCCCGCAACGCAGTGCCACCCCTTCCGTAGGCCCATCCGTGCTCGAGCACGAGATCTTCCCACTGTTTCACCAACGCCGGCGTGCTGTACCAGAAAAGAGGATGGTGCAGCACGATCACGTCGTGCTCGACGAGGAGCGTCTGCTCGCGCTCGACGTCGACGTCGAAGTCGGGGTAGGCCTCGTAAAGATCGTGAAGGGTGATGCCCTGCAAACGGTCCAAGCCGCCGATCAGCGCTTGGTTGACGCGAGATCTTTCGAGCGCGGGGTGCGCGAAAAGTACGAGAACGCGGTTCGGCGGATCACCCACGGCTTACGCCATTGCCTCGGCCATGGTGCCCTACAAGCTCATCAGGGCAAGATGTCGTCTTCGTCGCATGGGCCCATGCATGGATTCTCGGCGATGCCGGTTTCGTAGAAGCCGAGCAATGTGCTGCCGATTCCGCGTAGCTCCGTGGCTCGGCCGTGCGGGTCTGGCAGCGTGTCGTCCCATTGCGGAATGTTGATGAGGGGCGCCTCGGGGTTTCCGAAGTCGACTTCGATCATCGAGGAGCCCTCATGGGGGCCGGCGACGACGTCGATACCCCACACCGGCCGTATGACGTTGCTGACATCGCCATCTGAGGCGAGGTTCACCACGCCACCGATGGTGCGAGCCATGATGTGCGCACCGAGATTGGTCACCTGGTGGTCGCCTTTGGACACCTGGATCAGGACCTCGTGTGCGGGCGTGTCGGGGAGGCGATTGGTGCGAATGTATTTCGAGTATCCCGTGGGCTCGGCCCGGTCCCAAAGCCCTTGAATCAAGGCGAGGTTCATCTGGGAGTCGAGCGCGTTCCAGTTGTAGTGGGCGTAGAAGAGCGGTGCGAACTCGTCGAAGTTCACGCTTCGGTTGAGCAGGAGATTGTACGACTGGCCCGGTACGGCCAACAGGCCCCGCTCGATGTCTTGGGTGAGCGCCATGATGCTCGCGCCGAGGATCCCTCCCTGGCTGCCGCCGAAGTAGTATCGTTTGCTGCCATCGAGCTTGGCGCCGCCGCAATTGTCGGTGAGGAACTGGTTGAGAGGGGTGCTGGGCCCCCCATCGGCTTCGCGCCATAGTGTTCGCATCGCCATCAAGAAGTTGAGGAAACCTTGATGCATGCGCTCCGGGATGGCGCGGAAGTCCGAAAGATCACCCCCGGAGATGGCAGCAAAGATGATCGGCACGTCATCGCTGGCAAAGCCTTTCCAGTCGAGCGCAAACGCTGCAAGGTTCTCCGTGGCGACGAGCTGCTGAAAGTCGTGCCCCAACACCTGCGCTTGGGTCCCGAGCTGGCCGTGGCCGAACTCCACGAGCGGGGACGGCGTCTCTGGGCTGGAGCTGTCCGGAACGATCATGGTCGCGGTGTACTGGAACGTTGGGAACGTTCCGTTTTGCTCGGGAAGCCCATCGGTCCCCAGGTTGAGCAAGCCGCCGGGCTCTCTCTGGGTCATGTACAGCGGCATGTCGAAAGTGATCTCGAGGCCACAGGCGATGCCTGCATCGATGCCGTCGTTCTTGAGCTTGATGCCGTAGGAAACTCCATTGGGATATTTCGCGAGCGCGTCATCCCGGATGTGCACCATGGCTCGGGTGTTGTTCTCGCGGCTTGCCGTGGTGAAATCCCATGCGATTTGAAGGTCGTCCCGCGAGATTCCGGCGTTCTCGAGCGTCGCGAAAATCTCTTCGAAATGCGCGCGGCGTGATTCGATCACGTCATCACCGGAGGGCGTGCCGTCGCGCAGGGCCGCGAAACCAGGCGAGGGTTCCACCAGCGCGCCCTCGCTGTCGCGAACGTTCCGAATCGCGACGATATAGCGGGTCGCATCCTCGGGACGGATCGCGGGGCGCAGCATCAGGGCTTGCTCCTGTCGAAGCTCCTCGAGCGGACGGTCGATGTTGAAGTCGGGCTTGTCCTTGGTCGGGTCGTCGACGCGCAACTTGGCTTCGACGACGTACTCGTCGAGGTCCACCCAATGGGCCAACCGCTCGCGCGTTTCGGCGTTGAGGATCACCGTGGGACAATCGTCGAGCAGCGAATCGGCGATGGTGTCCGGCGTGGGTAGCCCCTCGACGGTGGCTCCTGGAAAGTGCGTCATTGCCGCGATGCCGGCTGAAAATCCATCCATCTCGTTGAAGGGGCCGGGATCGGAACGGACGCCGAACTCGTTTTGCGGCATGATCTCTTCGGGCAGGGCAAGCCGAAGCCCGGTCACGGTGGTCGAATCCGCCACCGTCCAGTAGTCGTTGGGATAGGGGAACCCGCAATACGTAGGCGTGAGCGGATCGCAGCCCAAGGGCGGCGCTGGGATCGTTCCGCCTGCGCCTCCCGTCCCGCCCGTGCCACCTGCTCCGGCCGTTCCTCCCGTCCCGCCCGCAGCGCCGCTGCCATCACTGCCGCACCCGGCGGGCCACAGGACGCTGAAGAGCGCGCCAACCACAAGAAAACCAAGTCGATTCATGCGGCGGATGCTAGATGGAACCGCCATCTTTGGCTAGAGGAACCAGCCGGTGCGCTTGAACTCCCGGCCGGATCCGAGCAAAACGCCCGCATGAAAACCGCAGTCGTAACCGGTGCAGGAAAGGGGCTAGGGCGGCAAATCGCCCAGGGTCTTGCAGGCAAGGGCTTCACGGTGCTGGTGACGGACATCGACGAGCAAAGCGCAGCCGAGACAGCTCGCATGATAGGCGGCGGCGCATGGTCCCTGCGCCAGGACGTTCGAGATCCTGGATCGCACAAGGCGGTGGCTCAGGCTGCCAACGCACGCGGCCCGCTCGCGCTCTGGGTCAACAACGCCGGCGTGCTCTACACGGGCAACCCCTGGGAGCATAGTGACGAGGTCGTGCGGCAAATGATCGACGTCAACCTGCTGGGCATGATCTGGGGCGCGCGCGCGGCGATCGACACGATGAGCGCCGCGGGTGGACACATCATCAACATCGCCTCGATCTCATCGCTTGCCCCGGTTCCCGGCTTGGCGGTCTACGGAGCGACCAAACAGGCCGTCCTCGGCTTCACCATCTCCCTGGCGGGCGACCTGCAAAGGGCGTCGCTGCCGATCGAGGTCAGCGCCGTGTGCCCCGACGGAATCGACACCGACATGGTTCGCAACGTGCGCTCGTCGAAAGAGGCCGGCCTGGTGTTCTCCTCGCCCAAGTTGCTCACCGTGGAAGAAGTGGCTGGCGTGGTCCTCGACCTCGTGGACAAACCCAGGGTCGCGGTGAGCGTTCCGCGCACGCGGGCTGCGCTTGCCCACGCCCTCCGCCCTTTTCCATCGCTCGGGCTGAGGGCGCTCAAGCCCTTTCAGTGGTTCGGCGAGCGCCAGCGCCTGAAAATGAACGAGCCTTAGGGGTCCTCGTTTTTGGTGCCTTCGTTGTAGATGTGCACGTCGCGCTGCGGGAACGGAATCGAGATTCCTTCCTCGTCGAACCGCCGTTTCACCTCGCGAGTGACGTCCCAATACACGTCCCAGTAGTCGCTGGTCTTCGACCATGGGCGCACGACGAAGTTCACCGAGGACTCGCCGAGCTCGTGCAGCTTGACCACAGGCTCCGGATCCTTGAGCACCTTGTCGTGACTGGTGACGATCTCGGTCAGGATCTTTTCGGCTGTCGGAATGTCATCCGAGTAGCCGATTCCAAATGTGAGGTCGATTCGTCGGGTCTCCTGATGCGTGATGTTGCGAATGATCCCGCCCCAGATCTGCTTGTTGGGGACGATGACGAGCTGGTTGTCGAAGGTCAGGATCATCGTCGAAACGAGATTCATTTGATCGACCTTTCCGAGGACGCCGCCCGCTTCCACCGCGTCCCCCACGTCGAAGGGCCGATAGACCAGGATCATCAGACCCGAGGCAAAGTTGGACAGGGTGTCCTGCAGCGCGAAACCGATGACGAAGCCGGCGATGCCAAGGCCGGCCAGCAGTGGCCCAACTTCGACGCCGAGTTGCGCGATTGCGATGATGAACCCGACGAGTAGAATCAGCCGGCTCGTCGTCTTGACGAAGAAGTCTTTGGCCAAGCTCGACACCTTGAGCTTGGAGCGGTCGAGGCCGCGCCGCACCGCGCCGCGTGTGATGCGGGCGAAGACCCAAAACGCGAATAGGATCAACAAGAAAACGATCGCTTGGAATACGAGCGCCGGGCCATTGGTGCGCAGCGAGTCGCCGGCGTTCTCGAACCAATCCTGAACCAAGCCCGAGGCGACGTCCTTGTTGAGCACATCCTGCGACAGCTTGCCCGTCGCGCTGATGATGGCTTGCTTGAGCTGTGCGGTTTCGAGCCCGTATTTGTCCATCAGGCTCACGTTTAGACGCTGGGTCTCAGCCAGGATGTCTCGGCTCTTTTTGAGGGCGGCGAGCTCCTTCTGTGCTTCCGCATCTTCTCCGGCGCCGGGTCTAGTGCTGATCTCGTCGATCTGCGCCTTTACGTTCTGCAGCAGCCCGGACACCATGATCGCGCGAGTCTCCAGTCGTTTGGTGAAAGCCTGCACGTCCTCTTGGACATCCAGGCCGAGCTTCTTTCGCTGGTCGATGTTCGCGTCCATGTAGCTGAGTAGGCGGTTCGCAACAGCGATGCTGTCGTTGAGCTGCGCGCGGGCCTTTTGCGCCTCTTCAGCGCTCCCTTTTTCCGTCACCTCCACGCGCGCCAGGTTGGCGGCGTCGAGCTGCCGCATTTGCTCCTGCATCGACTCGGCGTCTTTTTGCAGCATCTCGACCAAGGTGGCGCGCGCTTGCGCCACCTCGGCTCCGGCATCTTCGGCGCCGACGACGAGGTCGACCAACTCCGACAGATCGCGCCGCCGTCGAGCGCGCCGCTCCGAAAGCTCCGATTCGAGGATTGCCGCAGCGCTCTCATCGAGCTCCGGGAGCTTACGGGTCATCTCCTCGAGGTCGGCGTCGCTCGTCTTTAGCTGCTGAAGCAATGCGTCGATCTTCTGCTCGACGGTCTGGTCTTCCTTGGGGGTCTCCTCTTGCGCCCACGCTCGCGTTGGCTGCCAAGCAAAGAGCGCAAGAAGGAGGGCGATACCGATTGCCGTTCGATTCGGAAAGGATTGTGGTGATGCGTGCATGCTCTATCTCTGTGAAGGTGAAAACGACTCCGGCCGGGGAATCAGCCATGGACGCCCGGGGGGGTTGTGCTAGTCGAAGTTCGGGTGCCCCTCAAGACCATCTGTGACGTTGAACAAAGCGTTGGCGCACTCTAGAGTTGCGTCCGTTCGGGAGGGACCCATGAGGAGTACGGCACCGAGATTGGTCGGCTTTGCGGTCGCGCTTTGGCTACCCGCTTCATTTGCTTCGGCGCAGTGGGCCCCTTCGACCGAGGAGGGAGTGTCCACGACAACGACGACGGCCCCGCCGCCGCCCCCAGCTCCGCCCGATCAAATGGTGACGGCTCCGCCACCGACCGCGGCACCGCCAAAGAAGGGGCTCGAGGTAGGGTTCACGTGGTCGTTGGGGCTCGGCGTGCCCATCATCTTGGATGTACCGCGTGAGACCGTTCGTCCCGGGGCCAACATCTTCTTCTTTGGCGGCGCGGACTTCGACTTCTTCGTGATCGGGGGCTCGCTCGGTCTCCAGTGGAATCCGATCGATTTCGGAAGGGGTACGACCATTGACGGCTCTACCTACTCCGGTCGCTCTCCCCTGAAGCGCTTCTACTTCTCAATTCCGGAGATTCGCTTTCAGATCCCGAACCTCAAGGTCGTGCTGCCTTACATTTCAGGCTCGTTCGACATCAACTTCTGGAACTTCCGTGAAACGACGGTCGGCTGCGGCTACTGGTACTGCGCGCAATACGCCGTCTATCGCTTCACCCCCGGGTTCACGGGCAAAGCTGGGCTTGGTTTCAACATCAAGCAGAGCAGTGTGCTCATCGATGTCGGCTTCCAGTACTCGTTCACCGGCAAAGGTGATTTCTTCGAGCAATCTGGATGGTGGCTTGCGCCCTACGCGGGTGTGCTCGTCAGAAAGCGCTAGCCGTCCGAGTCAGCGCCGCCCACCTCGCGAGCCGCCACCGCGACTTGGCGGAGCGCTCGGTCGGGTACTGGGTTGGGAGGGCCGCGTGCTCGGCCGGGTGCTGGGCTGTGAAGGCCGCGTGTTCGGCCGGGTGCTGGGTTGGGAAGGGCGCGTGCTCGGCCTGGGCTGAGTCGGGCGGGCGCTCGGCCTCTGGGGCGGCCTGGCTGCGGGCGGGGGACGGTGGCGTGGTGGCGGCGGCGGGGGATGCGTCCGCGCGTAGCGGTAATACGGAGAACGGTAGAGGGGCGGACGCACATAGTACGGATAGCGGTGGTACCAGTAGTAGTGGTACCAGGGAGACCAGATCGGGAAGGCGACCAGCGGTGGCGCGTAGAATCCCGTCCAGACGTACACGGTGGTGACGCTCTGCTGGGGTGGAGGCGCTTCGACGTATGTTACTGGAGGCGCCGCCGCATTGCCGATGACGTCGGGCCCGCCAGGCGCATCGGTGGGTCGATAGATCACCTCATACGTGCCGGGGCTTGCCCAGCCTGCATTGTGGAATACCCACTGCTTGCCGTCCCACTCCCAGCGCGGCGGCACGAGGATCATTCCTTTGACCTGGTAGATCCAATGGCCGCTCCACCATTCGAATTGCTGCCCCGTCCAAATCCAGTGACCGGGAAGCCAGTGATAGGAAGTCGATGCCAGCACTTCGGGCGTCGGTTGCGCTTCTGCCAGAGGATCGGGGGTTTCGGGATGAGGAGGTCTTTCGTCGGTTGCACCGGCCGGCGGCGCCTCGACTGGCGGCGCGCTGTCGGGAGGCGGCGGCATGTCGGCTGGAATTTCCCCGGCCGATCGCACCCCTTCGGAAGGGGCACCCTCCTGGGCACCCGCACGCAACGACACGGCGAACGCCAACGACATGATCAACAGCCACTGCATGGGCGATGGGACCATGTCTGGCACGAGTCTATTCATCATGGGTCAAGCGTATCGCGATGACGGCCCAGTTTTTCTTGGTGCCGCCGAGGCGCGCGCCCAAGTCGACCAAGGTCATCTGCCAACCATATTTCTTTCGAATCGCCTTGATCGCCGACTGCTTCTCGCTTGGATCGTCGACGAGCCGTGCCGTGGCCTCGTGCCAGGGCCCCTTGAGTGCCCCTCGGACGCCGCAGGCAGCGATTCGGAGCTTCGGATTTCGGCGCAGGCGTTTGACCTTGTAGGACTCGCCATTGGTAAAGACCACCAGCTCATCACCCTCTCGGGCCACCCAAACCGGCGTTTGCACGCCCGTTCCGTTTTTCCGATAAGTCTCCAAATTCACATACGGAGATTTCGCCAGATTTTCGAATGCCGCCATGCATGGAGCATAGGCATGGTTTGGTCCTCGTGCATCTCCTGCTACAAGCGGGTTTCATGCTTCGTCGACCCGCTTTTTCATCGCTGTTTCTAACCCTTGTCTTGTCGGCTTGTAGCTCCAGTGGCTCGAACGGCAGCGGCTACGCGCCAGCCACGGATACCTCCGATCTGTGCACGACACCGCTCGCCCCTCACGAGCCGCTTTGCAGCACTGGATTCGCCGATAGCACGTGGCCGGGCTCGCACCGAGGCAGTTATGCGCAAGGCTCCTCGCCGCTTGCCGGGCCCAGCGTGAGTGACGAAACCGTGAGCGAGCATCTCGAGCTCGAGGGGCCGGGGATTCCCGTCATCACCTCGTTTAGCGCACCGTACGAAGATGGCGGCCGCGCCGTGTGGTCGACCGTGACCGGCACCGACGCTGCGATCGTCAAGGTGGATCACGAGACGTTCGAGATCATCGACTGGTACGTTCCAGCCGACCGAGAGGAGAACCCTCCCACGTTCACCCTCGGATTGAGCGGCGCCTATACCGGCATCGACAGCAAGAACCGCTTCGTGGTCGGCCGAACCCGTTTCGTGTCGCTGTTCGGTGATGAGGTCGATGGCGATCGCTTTTCTCCCATCGTGCTGAAGAAGCGCATCTTCATTCCCGACGAGGTGTTCTGCAACGAGGATGATGTCATTGCAGGCATGTCGCTGGCCTACGATGGATCCTTGGTGTTTGCGACCGAGCTCGGCAACTTGTTCGTGCTCTCGCCTGATGCGGATCCCAACGACCTCGGCGACATCCCGGTAGCTTCCGCCAACGACAACTGCGCGACCGCCGATCCAGCTGATCTCGAGATCGTCTCCAACAGCGTCGCGGTAGACGAAAGCGGGGGAATTTACCTCTTGACCAGCGCGGCGATGTATCGGTTCAACTGGGATGGCAGCACGCTCACGCGGGCATGGCGGGCCGAATACCAATCCGCGGAACAAAGCCCGAGCCCAATCCGTTTGGGACCGGGGTCGGGTTCTACTCCAAGCCTGATGGGCACGCGCGCCGACGACGATCGATTCGTCGTCATCACCGACGGCCAAGCGCTGATGAACCTCGTGCTCTTTTGGCGGGATGAGATCCCCGAAGACTGGGAGCCCATTGCGCCTGGCAAGGACCCACGGATTGCATGCGAGCTTCCGGTCGATTTTGGAACCGGCGCCACCGCGGCCATCTCCGAGCAGTCGGTCGCCGTTCGGGGCTATTCAGCCGTCGTGGTGAACAACCTGCTCACCGATCCCACGATCAACCCACCCTCCATGCTCGAGCTCAGCGCGGTTGCGCAGAACCTCGTGTCGGCGCTCGAGGGCGGAATCCCCGACAAGGCCCCCTACGGCGTCGAGCGCATCGACTGGGACCCGCAGACCAAGAGCTGCGCCACCGCTTGGGCCAACGCGCAGATCAGCATTCCAAATGGCATACCCGCCATCAGCGAAGCTTCGGGTCTGGTGTACGGCGCGGGCCAGCGTGACGGTCAGTGGGGGCTCGAGGGCCTCGACTTCGAAACGGGTGAGTCGCGGGTTTGGGTCGCCGCCGGGCCAGGCACTTGCGCCCAGGACTACTTGGACCTCGTGGCGCTTCTTCCGGGGGTGGCCGACATACTCGACCAAGTGCCCGACTCTTGCGAGAACTCCGTCTTTGCGGCGACCACTGTCGGACCCGACGGGATGGTCTACCAAGGGACGCTCAATGGGATGACCCGCTACGTTCCCTCGGTGGCCGAAGCGCTTCCGGCCGAGACGCAAGCCGCGGCAGGGGTAGCGCAGACCCTCGATTTGCTGGATCGCTTGCAGCGCAATGAGCCGGGCGCCATCAGCGCGCGCGATTACCTCCGGCGCGCCATCGTGCAACTCGATGCCACGCAGAGCGTGGCCGTCGATGCGAGGCTCGGCGACGTCGCCGCCGGGGCCGCCACGGCGTTGGAGCAACTCGATGCAGCTGTGGCGGCGCTCGACGCGGGCCAGCCGTACGACGCTGCGGTGCAAGCAGCACGCGACGCGCTCCTGGGCCTCTAGGCCGGCGCGCTTCAGCTCCTGCCTTCGAGGTGGGCCATGATCTCGTCGCTGAGGTGCGGCAAGACTTCGAGCGCGCCCATGTTTTCACGCACTTGATCGACGTGGCTCGCGCCGGTGAGGACGGTCGACACGTGAGGATTCTTGGCGCACCACGCGATGGCCAGCTGGGCGGGCGTGCAGCCAAGCTCCTTGGCCATACTCACCACACGCTTCACCTGCGCGTGGTTGTCGGCCGAGGTGATCAGCTCGCGAAGCCATTCGTAACCGGGCAGCGCCGCGCGACTGTCCTCCGGAATCCCGTCGAGGTACTTGCCGGTCAGCGCACCCGAAGCGAGAGGGCTCCAAACGGTCGTGCCCATGCCATGCTCCCGATAGAGGGGCGCATATTCCTTTTCGACGCGGTCACGCCACAGGATGTTGTACTGCGGCTGCTCCACCACGGGCTTTCGGAGGCGGTACCGTTCCGCAATTTCGTAGGCTTCTTGGATCGCATCCGCCGGCCACTCGGAGGTGCCCCAGTAAAGCGCTTTCCCAGACGCGATGATGTCGCTCATCGCCCATACCGTCTCTTGCACTGGCGTCTCAGGATCGGGTCGATGGCAGAACAAGAGATCGACGTGGTCGAGGCCGAGGCGTTCGAGTGACCCATCGATCCCTTGCAGCAGGTACTTTCGATTGAGCGTGTTCCTGGTGTTGGGTCCCTCGCGCAAGCCCCAGTAGAGCTTGGTCGAGATCACGTACGACTCACGCGGCCAGCCCAGCTCGCGTAGCGCGCGGCCCATGATGCGCTCCGACTTGCCACCCGCGTAGACCTCGGCGTTGTCGAAGAAGTTCACGCCTGCATTCCAGGCGGCCTCCATGCAACGCAGGGCCGAGTCGTCACCGAGCTGGTTGTGGAACGTGACCCAGGAGCCGAACGACAGCACGCTGACTTTGAGGCCCGCATCGCCCAGCCGCCGGTACTCCATTTCCACGCAGACTATCCCAGGCTAATTTGCGCCCGCTGCGATCCAGTCCTCGACGGCTTGGATCTTGGCGTCGCAAAGAGGTTGCCCGAGGTTGGGCATCTGCGCGGTGCCCAGGGCTAGGTTCTGGCCGAGCAGCTTGTCGACCAGGTATGACGCACCTGTATCGCCTGGGGCGACTCGCAGTTTATCTACCTCGGTGGACTCGACGTCGATCAGGTTGTCTGCTGAGACACTTGCCGAGCTCAGCACGAGCCCCGACTGCAGACCGCCTCCGGCTCCGTGACAGGAAGTGCTTATCGCGCAGCTGACGTCAAACACGCTCGCCTGAATGCCGCGTACCCCGTCGAGCGTAGGCTCGATCGCGGGGATGCAGACGCCGTCGCATTCGACCTGGCCTGTGTCGCAGGCGCTGCCACCGCTGTCGCCACAACCGGTCATCACCACGCCCATGCTGACAAGCAAGGACAACCCAAAAGCAGATCGAATCATCGGATGCCGTATAGTTTCTCTTCGGAGGCGCGTAAAGAGGGCTTCGGGCGCCCTGGGTTGCCTTGGGTCCTGCCGCGCCGGGTTGCGCGGCCCCCATCAACAAGTTTACAAGGAGATAACCAGGAAAAGGAGGCGATCCGTGCCTTCGAGGGGTTGGTTCGCATGACCGCGGAAGCCGCAGCGCAAACGAGTGGGGGCTCGCTCACGGCCCGGCCCGTCCCCCGGATGAAGGGCCATTGGCTCTGGGGTTGTCTGTTCGACCTCTCCAGGGACCGCTCCGGGTTTCTGATCGAAGGGCATGCCGAGTACGGCGATGTCTTCGTCGCGCGGGCGCTGGTGCGAGACCTTCTTTGCGTGCGCGATCCGGCGGTGGTCAACGCGATCAACGTCACGTATTGGGCCGACTTCCACAAACCCGATTACATCAAGGCGATGTGGAAGCCGTTTCTCGGAAACGGCCTGGTCCCGAACGACGGCGAGTCTTGGAAGCGTCAGCACAAGCTCATCATGCCCGGGTTTCACAAGAAGCGCGTCGACGCCTATGCACCGACGATGGTCGAGTTCACCGAACGAATGATCGACCGTTGGCAAGAAGGCGAGCGCAGAGACATGCGCGTCGAGCTCAACGCGCTGGCTCTCGAGGTCGTCGCTAGCACGCTGTTCGACATCGACATTGGGAAAGAGGACTCGAAAACCATCCGCGATGCCATTGGAGAGGTCAGCGAGATCTTGGTAACCGATGCAGACAAGATGATTCCACGACCGGACTGGTGGCCCACGGCGGACAATCGCCGCAAGAAGCGCGCCATCACCAAAATCGAGCAGATCATTCGACGCGTCCACCAAGATCGGCTCACCAATCAGAAGGACCGCGGCGATCTGTTTTCTCACATGGTCTTCGTCGAAGACGAGCAGGGCCGCATGTCCGATCAGCAGCTTCGTGACGAGGCGATGACCCTTATTTTTGCGGGGCACGAGACCACCGCGCACGCGCTGACCTGGACTTGGTACTTGCTGGCGAGGCACCCTGGCAAGGTTGCCAAGATGCGCGAAGAGCTCGACCGCGTGCTCGGCGATCGGCGTGCCGAGGTCGACGATCTTCCGAGCCTTCCGTATCTCGAAATGGTGGTGAAGGAGTCGCTCCGCCTCCTCCCTTCGGTCTGGGCCTATGCCCGCCAAGCGCAGCGCGATCTCGTCATCGAAGGCTACGACATCAAAAAGGGGCAGACGATCACGATCAGCCACATCGCGATGGGACGGAACCCCAAGTACTACGACGGCCCGGACGAGTTCCGTCCCGAGCGCTGGACACGGGAGTTCGAACGAAGTCTGCCCAGGGGTGCCTACACGCCGTTTGCCGGAGGTCCGCGTGTATGTCTCGGCAAGCAGTTCGCGATGATGGAAATGCGCATGATCCTCGCGACGCTCCTGCAACGGGTCGAGCCGAACGTCCCCGAAGGCTTCGAGCCTGATTTCGTGACCGAGCTTTCGATGCACCCGGGTGCGCGCGGGATGCCGACGGACGTGCGGTTTCGCAAAAGCGCTTCTTCATGAGACGTGCCCGGACTGGCTCGCATCGATGGCAACTACGTGGTCTTTCATCGAGGCGAGTTCGCGTCTTCGACCCCGAGCAGGTGACGGCACGCGGCATCCCGGAGGTGCATCCAGAATCGGTGGGGCTGCGTTCTGACGACGTCGAGGCGATTTGGGACGAGGTCGTTAACTTCTATAGAACGGGTTTTCACCCTGCGCTGGGTTTGTGCATCCGAAGACGCGGGGAGGTCATCCTCGATCGCACCATCGGGCATGCCCGGGGAAACGCTCCCAACGATTCCCGGGGCGCCGCGCTGGTGCCGGCCACGCCTCGCACGCTGTTCAACTTTTTTTCTGGCTCGAAGGCCGTCACAGCCATGCTCGTCCACCTGCTGGCCCAGCGAGACTTGCTGCATGTGGACGAGCCGGTGAGCACGTTCATTCCGGAGTTCGGGCGCAAACGCAAGGACCGAATCACCATACGGGATCTACTCACCCACCGGGCGGGCATTCCGGCGGCGCCTCCGGGCGTGGCCGATTTGGACCTCTTGCGGGAACCGGAACGGATCTTGGAGATGATCTACGACCTCGAGCCCGCCTATCGACCGGGGACCGTTCCCGCGTATCACGCAGTCACCAGCGGCTTCATCTTTGCAGAGCTGATTCGGCGCGTGGCCGGCGTCGGTATCAGAGAGTTTCTCGACCGAGAGATCGCAGAGCCCCTCGGCATGAACCACTTCAACTATGGCGTGCCTCCGGAGCGGCTCGGCGAGGTTGCCATCGACGCATGCACCGGACCGAAGCTGATCTGGCCGCTCAAGGACATCTTTCAGAAGGCTCTTGGAGTTTCCGTCGAGAAGTTGATCGAGCTTTCGAACGATCCCCGCTTCCGCACGGCGGTGATTCCATCCGCCAATCTCATGGGATCGCCCGACGACATCTGCCGCTTTTTCGAGCTGCTGCTTTCAGGCGGCACCTTGGGAGGCAAGCGAATTTTCTCGGTTTCGACGGTGCGCCGGGCGATCGAGCCGCAGACCTCCTGGCAGGTCGATCGCATGATCCTCTTGCCCATGTCCTATTCGATGGGTTTCATGCTGGGCACGGACCCAGTGGGTCTCTATGGGGCTTGGTGTGGCAAGGCCTTCGGCCATGTGGGCTTGAGCAACATCTTGGCGTGGGCCGACCCGGAACGGGATTTGGCCGTTGCATTCATGAACTCGGGCAAACCATTCGTCGCCTTGGATACGGTTCATTGGCCCGAGCTGGTTCGCCGCATCAGCACCAGAGTGCCGCGCGACGGAAGTCGCTTCCCGGGTTGACCTGCATGGCGCTCTCGCCAACGCTCGGATCGATGTACGACCCGGTCTACGATCCGTTCGACCCCGACGTGATCGCCGATCCTTATCCGTTCTATGAACGGCTCCGAAACGACCACCCCGTCTATTACAACCAGCGGATGGACTTTTACGTTCTGTCTCGCTACGACGATATCTTTCACGCACTCCGCAAGCCTCGGCTCTTTTCCTCAGCGCAAGGGCTCACGCCTGCCAAGGACGAGATCAGCCAACTCGGCCTTCCGCCGACCTTCATCATGATGGACCCGCCGGACCATACGCGATTGCGCCGATTGATCACGAAAGCGTTCACGCCGGAGACGGTCAAGGCGCTCGAGCCGACGATTCGCCAGTTCGTCGTCGAACACGTGGAGAGCATGAAGCGCAAGGTGGCAGACGGGGAGCCGGTCGATCTCATCGAATCCATCGCCTCGCCGCTCCCCACGATGGTTGTGGCCAATCTGCTGGGGGTGCCTCCCGAGGATCGCGAAAGATTCGACCCGTGGTCCGATGCGATCACCTCGGCTTCGGCGGATTTCGATTTGGATTTGCAGCAAGCAATAGGCGCCGTGCAGGGACTGGTCGAGTACTTCGGAGCGATGTGCCGAGCGCGGCGTTCCGAGCCCACCGACGATATGATCAGCAAGCTCACGCAGGCCCAAATCGATGGCGATCGATTGAGCGATTGGGACATTCTCGGATTCTGCTTCGTGATGATCGCCGGCGGAAACGACACCACGACGAACCTGATCGGCAATTCGATGAGATGGCTCGAGGACTACCCCGATCAGCGGCGTGAGATGATGGAAGACCCTTCGACCATCCCCAACGCGATCGAAGAGCTCCTTCGCATCGACTCGGTGGTGCAGGGGTTGTCGCGCACCACGACCGAGAGCGTCGAGCTCCAGGGGACCACGATCCCGTCCGGGAGCAAGGTCCACAATCTCTACGCCTCAGGCAATCGCGATCCGCGCCATTGGGGCGACGATGCGGACGAGCTCGACATCCATCGTGAGGTAGACCGGCACCTATCCTTCGCCCAAGGCCCTCACTTCTGCATCGGGGCGCACGTGGCGCGCCTGATGGTGCGCATCTACTTCGAAGAGATGGGCGCGCGCATAGGCGAGCGCCTGCAGATCGACTGGGACAACGCGCATCGTCGGCACTCCGCATTTACCCGCGGGTTTACGAAGATTCCAATCCACATCACGGCATGACTACGATTCGAGTGCGATTCGAGCCTGCAGGTTTCGAAGTGGAGGCCCGGCCTGGTGAGACCATCATGGACATCACCGATGCCAATCCCGCCGCCGAAGTGCCTTACTCCTGCCGCTCGGCGACCTGCGGAACCTGCCGAGTCGAGGTCGTCGAGGGCGGTCAAGCTCTTTCTCCTCCAGACGAGGACGAGCTCGAGGTTCTGGAAATCTTTGGCGACACGCCTGACAAAGTCCGCCTCAGTTGCCAGATCCGGATCGTGGATGCGCCGGCGACCCGGCTCACTCTCAAGATCTGCGACGACTAAGAAGCGATCGGCTCGAGGATGACCACGGGGATGATCCGGTCGGTCCAAGTCTCGTAACTGGCGAAATCCGGATAGTGCGCCACGAGCTTGGGCCAAAGGCGGTCCCGCTCCTCAGCGGACGCCGTGCGTGCCCGCATCTCGATTTTCCGGCGCTTGATCTGGACTTCGCAGTCCGGATTGGCTCGAAGGTTTTCGTACCAGAGAGGGTCCTTGGGAAGCCCGCCCTGCGACGCAACGACGATGATGCGCTCGCCGTTTTCGATGAATAGCAGCGGTGCGGTCCGAGGCTGACCGCTTTTTCGCCCGATCGTGGTCAGAAGCAGAATGGGTATGCCCCACGGAAATGCGCTTCCGACTCTCCACTTCGAGCCCAATAGCCCGCCCGTCCATCGGTATACAGCGACGTTGACCTTGGACATGAGACGGATGATCTTGCTCACATACGGCTTGTCCAGCCCTTCGGGCTTGGGTTTGATGTTCACCATGTCGCCGCTCATGTCAGCTCACCCCTTGTTCGCGCGCCGGAGAACCGTGACGTACACATGATCGACCGCACGTCGTGGTAGGTGCTCGAGCGACGACCGCAACGGATCGGGTTTCACCGAATACACGGGTTTGGGCCGGGTCACGGTCAGCGCCCTCTCCACGATTTCGGCTACGATTCCCGGGTCATGCGCGGAGTTGATTTGTTTGGCCGCTAACGTCTTGAGCTTGCGAATGACCTGCGCGAATCTCGTCGTCTCGGCTTCCGCTTGGGTGAATGCTCGTTCGATGCCTTCGACCATGCCGGTACGAAAGGGTCCTGGTTGAATCGTGATCACCTTGATCCCCAGGAGGGCCAGCTCCCGTCGAAGCGCGGTGGAGTAGGCCTCGATCGCGTGCTTGCTCATGGCATAAGGGCCGTTGAAGGGCGCAGCGCTCTGCCATCCGGTTTCGGAGCTGATGTTGACGATGCGACCCCGTGCTGCCTCGACCATCGGCAAAAACTGCTTGTTGACCCGATAGGTGCCCATGACGTTCACGTCGAGAATGCGTGCGAGGCGTTCTTCGGGAATGTCGGTCAGGGATCCGACGCCCAAGATGCCTGCAAAATTGACCACGCCGTCCAAGTGATCCGTCTGACCAGCGATGGCATCGTAGGCGCTTTGGATGCTTTCGCTGTCGGTTACGTCCATGACGATGGGCACGGCGTCGGGGTCGTGGGTCGAGGTCCGAAGCAGATCGCGGTTGACGTCGGCCACGAACACCTTCCACCCGTTCATCAGAAGACGCTCGGCGGTTGCGTGGCCTAGCCCTCCTCCCGCGCCGGTGACGAGCGCCGTTCTCTTTTCCATGTCAGTTCACTCCGCGAGTCTGCTCGCCCCAATACTGTTTGCGAAGCGTCTTTTTGTCCGGCTTGCCGAGCGGCGAGAGAGGGATTGAGGAGACGAAATCGATCGATTTCGGGGCCTGTACGGACCCCTTGGCATCTTTGACGGCCGCGATGAGCTCGGCTGCGAGGGCATCGCTTCCCTCATGCCCCTGGCGAACGATGACGACCGCCTTGACTGCCTCCCCCCATCGCTCATCGGGAACTCCGATGACGGCCACCTGGGCCACGGCGGGATGCGCGGAGATCGCATCTTCGATCTCTCGTGGAAAGACGTTGAAGCCACCCGTGACGATCATGTCCTTCTTCCTATCCACGATGTAGAGGTATCCCTCGCTGTCGAAGCGGCCCACGTCGCCGGTATGGAGCCACCCACCCGCGAACGCTTCCTCCGTCTCGGCGGGAAGCCCGTTGTAGCCCTCCATCACCAACGGTGCGCGGACGCAAATCTCCCCGGCTTCTCCTTCCGCGACCGGCCGATTGTCTTCACCGAGCAACGCCAGGTGCACCCATGGGCTCGGGCGACCACACGATGCAAACCGTTCCGGTTTCGACAAGTCGTGCTCTTCTTTCTTCAGGTGTGTCAGCGCCATCGGCGCCTCCGATTGCCCAAAGCACTGAAAGAAAATGGGGCCCCATTTCTCGACGCCCTCGCGGAGTCGGGTGGGGCTCATGGGCGCTGCGCCGTAGAACAGCGTCTCTAGGCTCGCGAGGTCGGCCGTGCTGGCCCGCGGATGATCGAGGAGCGGATAGATCATGACCGGCACCAGAAAGGTCGCCGTGATCTGGTGCTTTTCGATGGCGTCAAAGAACAAGTCCGGCGTGAAGCCCTGCAGCGCCACGAAGGCTCCTCCGGCCTGCAGCGTCGGCACCACGAACGCTGCGGCGGCATGCGACAGCGGGGTCGCGATGAGAAACCGCATTTCCTTGGGCCATTCCCACTCGGCCATTTGAATCATCGTCATGTACGCCGCGGAGCGATACGGTTGGCGCACGCCTTTGGGCCGGCCCGTGGTGCCCCCGGTGTAGACGATCGTGTTGAGGTCGTTCGCCCCGATGTCCGGTGCGACCAGTGGCTTGGGCTCGAAAGTCGCCGCGAGCGCATTCAGATCTTCGCCGGCCTTCGTGGTTCCAAAGCCGAGCAGGTTCTTCAAACCCGGCACCTTCGCTTTGAGCTCGGCGGCCCGCGCCTCGAAAACGGTAGGGTCGTATACGAGCGTCTCGATCTTGGCGTCTTGCAGGACGTATGCCTGGTCGTTTGCGGAACCGAGCGGATGGAGCGGGGTGTTGCACGATCCGATCAACATGTTGGCGCACAGGTTGTAGAGAACTTCAGGTCGGTTCGCCGACAGGACGGCCGTTCGCGAGCCCTTGAGGACGCCCTTCGATTCGAGAGCTTGCGCAAAGCAGCTCGCATGCGAACGCACCTGAGCATACGTAATCGTCTGGTCGCCGAGAAACAAAAAGGGCCGGTCGTCATAGCGGTTGAGCCCGTCGATGATCAGATGGGGCAGCAAGGGCATGTCGAAAAGTCTCGGATGATTCATTGAGAAATCCTTTTTGATCGGTCTTCGTCCGCGTGCAGCGCCGGCGCAAAATGTTTCAACAGGAATTGAAGGATCGCGTCGGTGAATGCATCGTTTCGGTCGCCCGCGACCATGTGATGGGCATCTGCGAGGTCCACGTACTCCGCATGCGGCACCATTTGGAGGAATTCGGTCGCAGTGTCCGCGGAGACGATGTCGCTCAAGCGCCCGCGGATCAACAAGGTAGGAATACTGAGATTTCGGACCTTGGAGAGACGTTCCTTGAGCTCGAGATCATCGTCCTCGGTGTACTTGTCCCTTTCCCAAGTTCTCAGCATCGCGGGATCCCAGTGCCAGTAGTAGCGGCCATCGTCCATCAGGCGAAGGTTCTTGGCCAGGCCCGACAGGTCTTTCGGGCGCTCCCTGTGCGGTAGGTATCGAGCGATCGAGTCTGCCGCTTCTTCGAGCGATGCAAACCCTTCGGTGCCGCCTCTCATGAATGCGATGATCCGGTCGACGCCTTCGGTCTCCAAGCGCGGCGTCACGTCCACCAGAATCACGGCTTTGGCGATCGATTCGCGTTGGCCAGTCTCGGCAAGAAGCGCCGTGATTCCACCTAGTGACGCGCCCACCAAGATGGGCTTTTCGTGCAATTGCGCGAGGACGCCCCTCAGGTCCTCGACGAAATGGTCGAGCTTGTATTGATCGTGGACGGCCCACCCGCTCTGTCCGTGGCCGCGGTGGTCCATGCAGATCGCGTAGAATCCCGCTTTGGCCAGGGCCTCTGCGCTTCCTCCCCAGGCATGCCGTGTTTGGCCGCCCCCGTGCAAGAAGAGCACCGGCTGGCTGTCCGGATCGCCTTGCGCTTCGGCCGCAATCGACATGCCATTGGGCAGCTCGAATCGAACAAACACCGGTTCCGATACAGGCGAGGCCATCATCTCCTCATGAACTCAGGCTCACCGTCGGCCAAGCGCAGATGGGATGGGAGTCGGCCAGCATGTCGACGACTCGATGGGCGATACAAGCTGGCAGCTTCGGCGAAAAGGTTTGTACGCCCGAGGTGAGAAACATCAATACGGCGGGCGTGACCATGCCCACGAGCATCATACGCGCAAAGACGAGGCGAGCCTCGGAGATTCCGGTCGACACCTCTCGCATCCGCCACTGCAAGATCTCCTGGGAACGAACCATCGTTTCACCCACTGCCTTTTCCGGTACGTCTTGCTGAGGCCCGAACATCACACCCAAGATGAATTTCGCGGTGTTTGGTCTTTTGCTCATGTTGGTGAGCACGAATCGGACGAACCGCTGGCAAACGTCGAAGACCGTGTCGGCCAGCTCGAGGTCGGCCTCGAGAGCGCTGCAATACGCTGCGTGCCGATCCGCCACGAGCTCGACGACCAGATTTTCCTTGCTCCCGAAGAAGTGGTAGAGGCTCGGTGCGGAGGTCCCGGCGTCACGAACGATGTCGCGCACGCTCGTGGCCGCAAACCCACGCTCGGCGAACAGACGCTCCGCGGCTTCGAGTATGACCTCTCGGGTTCCGCTGCTGCGCTGCGCCGGTTCCGCACGCGTCATCAAGCGCCCTGAAAGTTCGGCTTTCGCTTTTCCATGAAGGCGGTCGGGCCCTCGATGGCGTCCTTCGTCCTGAATACGGGTTGTCCGATCTCCAACGAGCGAGTGACCGCTTCTTTGGCCGGCACACCGTCGGTTTCGACGAGCGAGTGCTTGACCGCCTGTACGGCGACGGGGCCGTTGGCTGCGATCTGCTCTCCGATCTCGATCGCCTTGTCGAGGGCTTGCCCCTCCGGAGTAACGTGCCCGATCAGGCCGTAGTGAAGCGCCTCTTGGGCGTTCAGCCTCCTGCCCGCCAGAAGCATTTCCGCCGCGATGGTGTAGGGGATCTGCCGGCGAAGCCGAACGCTGGAGCCGCCCAATGGAAACAGACCGAGCTGCACCTCCGTGACGCCGAAGACGGCCCCTTGTCCCGCGACCCGAATGTCGGTCCCCTGAAGGATCTCGGTTCCTCCCGCCAGCGCGTACCCTTCTACAGCCGCAATGAGGGGTTTCTTGGTGAGGTAACGGAGCAGCAGCGCTTTCCAGTGAAGCTCGGGGTCTTGCTTCATACGCTGAAGCCACTGATCGCCGGCGTCCCACTGACCCGACTTCATCGCACCGAGATCGCTGCCGGCACAAAACACCCCGCTAGCCCCCGTGAGGATGATGGCGCGCACGTCGTGGTCGCCGTCAGCCTCATCCCAGGCGTCGGCCATCCGCACCAGCATCTCGATGCTCAACGCATTCTTCTTTTCTGGGCGGTTGAACGTGCAAATCGCCAGGTGGCCACGTTTTTCGTAGAGGAAATGGGGCTCAGTCATGTAGCTTCTCCGCGTTCGGGCTCTTGTTCGAGTCCTGTAACGAACGTTACATACAGTGTCAAGCCCAAGTACGGCTGGCCGCTCCTCGTACGGCCGGCAATCCTTGCGCGCAGGAGAGAAGGAACATGAAGCGAAAAGTCAACGTGCTGGGTGTCGGGATGATCAGGTTTGCAAAGCCCGGCACGAGTGAGGAGTACGACGTCATGGGCGCCAACGCCGCGCGCGCCGCGCTCGAGGACGCCGGCATTCCGTACGACGAGGTCGAGCAAGCCTATGCCGGTTACGTGTTTGGTGACAGCACTTGTGGACAGGCCGCTTTGTATCGCGTCGGCGTCACGGGCATTCCCATCTACAACGTCAACAACAACTGCTCCACTGGCTCCACCGCGCTCATGCTTGCGCGGCAGGCGATCGAGGGCGGTCTCGCGGAATGCGTGATTGCCGTGGGCTTTGAAAAGATGGAAAAGGGCGCGCTCGGATCCAAATACACCGATCGGATTACACCGCTCGTCCAACACGTGCAGGTGATGAACGACGTGCAGGGTTTCGCGCCTGCGCCGGTGGCCGCTCAGATGTTCGGTGGGGCAGGGCGTGAGTATGCCAAAGATCACGGGACCAAGCCGGAGACGTTTGCCAAGATCTCTGTCAAAGCTCGCAAGCACGCAGCCAAGAATCCCTACGCGATTTTCACCGATGAGCTTTCACTCGAGGATGTGATGCGCGCACCGCAGGTGTTCGAGCCGCTGACTCGCTATCAGTGCTGCCCTCCGACCTGTGGCGCTGCCGCCGCGGTGCTTTGCTCGGAGGACTTTGCGAAGAAGCACGGCAAGAGCGACCTCGTTCAGATTGCCGGCCAGGCGATGACTACGGACTTCTCTTCGAGCTTCGAGCCGCAGAGCATGATCAAGATGGTCGGCTTCGACATGGCGAAGCAGGCCGCGGACTTGGTCTACGAAGAGACCGGTATCGGCCCCGAGGACGTCGATGTGGTCGAGCTGCACGATTGCTTCACGGCCAACGAGCTGCTCACCTATGAAGCGCTGGGACTGTGTGCACCGGGCGACGCCGAGAAATTCATCGAGGAAGGCGACAACACGTACGGCGGCAAGTACGTCACCAATCCTTCCGGCGGTCTGCTTTCCAAGGGACATCCGCTCGGCGCCACCGGGCTAGCCCAGTGCACCGAGCTCGTGTGGCAACTCCGCGGGCAAGCCGATCGCCGGCAGGTGGAGGGTGCGCGGATCGCGCTCCAGCACAATCTGGGCCTCGGCGGTGCCTGCGTGGTCACGATGTACCGGAACGATGCGTGAGCTCGGATTCTTCAATGTTCACGGCCGGTTAGAAAAAGGGAGTTGCGGGCTATTCCTTTTTTTGGAAAGTGCTTGACCGGTTAGGTGAAGGCCGCTAAAGAAGGCGTCCCTTTGCGGAGGAAGTTGGGGACGGGAACCAACAAAGCGGAGTAGTTTTCAGGGCTTACGCCCGAACGAGCTCCGGACAAGGTTCACCGAATCCACTTCCGATGCGTCTTTGACAGCTTGCGAGAAACACGGGGCACTAGCTCAGGTGGTTAGAGCGCACCCCTGATAAGGGTGAGGTCGCTAGTTCGAGTCTAGCGTGCCCCACCGGCTTGTCCTTTTGCGCCAGCTCCGGCTTACCTCCTCGACCCTCCGCTGCGAGCTACCGATGTAGCTCTCACTCCGGGTCTGCGGGGGCGCCGCTCGGACCTGACCCCAAGAACCCTGCGCCCGGACCATGTGTCCGAGACAAGATGCCCAGGCTTCCCATGCCTCCATTCCAAGGAATGGATTTCGTTCCAGATTCGGTGCATGGGCGAGCGTCTCCCGGAGGAGCGAAGTGAGAGGTACTCAAGTACCTCGCAGCGAAGCGACGATGGGAGTAAGCCGGCCAGGTGCCGGAGCTGGGACGAAAGCCAAGGGGCTGTAGCTCAGCTGGGAGAGCGCCGGCTTTGCAAGCCGGAGGTCAGGGGTTCGATCCCCCTCAGCTCCACCGAGTCACGCCCGCCACCCCCGGGTCCGAGATGAGTCACTCGACAGTGATGAGGCGACTTGCCAAAAACCTCGTGACGAACCACTCTTGATCGTTCCGGTCGGCGACGCGACAAACGCGCGCCATCGACCCGAGCAATCAAGATTCAAAGCTCGATTCTCGCAGCTCTTTGACAACTGAAGAAAGTAGAAAATTCTCTTTCTAGCCGCGACTGTGGCCAGGCTCTTCTTTCGAACCCTGGCCTCGAGTTGCGAGCGTGGTCCGTCACAACTTCCGTCGTGACAGACCACACGGTGGTATCCCAAATATTCGCGTTTGGTAACGCCACCACCCTTAGGCGAAGAGAAATCGTCGAGGCGCCAGCGCCCCCGCAGGAAGCGAAGTGAGAGGTACTACAGTACCTCGCAGCGGAGCGACCGAGGAGGTAAGCGGCGGATCGGCGATTTGTCGAAGCCTGAGGACGAAATGCGTCTTAGGAGCAAGGTCAAGCTAGAAAGGGCACACGGTGGATGCCTTGGCGTCGAGAGGCGATGAAGGACGTGGGCAGCTGCGAAAAGCCTCGGGGAGTGGCTAACACACTTTGATCCGGGGATTTCCGAATCGGGAAACCGACTGGGGTGATACCCAGGAGTCTAGTGCTGAATACATAGGCATTAGGCGGCCAACCCAGGGAACTGAAACATCTAAGTACCTGGAGGAATAGACATCAACCGAGACTCCCTTAGTAGCGGCGAGCGAACGGGGACCAGCCTAAACCATATCAATGTAAGCTTAGGGGCGTTGTTGATATGGGGTCGTGGGACCAGTGGGAGAGCGCCCTAATGCTCTCACAGAGTTACCAAACCAAACGTTAGGCGAACGATCTGGAAAGGTCGGCGATACAAGGTGACAGCCCTGTAGTCGAAAACGTTTGGTCTCTGCACTGGCACCCGAGTACCACGGGGCACGTGGAACCCTGTGGGAATCTGGGAGGACCATCTTCCAAGGCTAAGTACTACTCGACGACCGATAGTGAACGAGTACCGTGAGGGAAAGGTGAAAAGCACCCCGGCGAGGGGAGTGAAATAGTACCTGAAACCGTGTGTCTACAAGCAGTCGAAGCACTATGCCCTTCGGGGAATGTGCGACGGCGTACCTTTTGCATAATGGGCCTGCGAGTTACGCTTTGTTGCGAGGTTAAGCCGAGAGGTGGAGCCGTAGGGAAACCGAGTCCAAATAGGGCGATCTAGTAGCAGGGCGTAGACCCGAAACCGAGCGATCTATCCTTGGGCAGGTTGAAGCGTGGGTAAAACTGCGTGGAGGACCGAACCCACTGAAGTTGAAAATTCAGGGGATGACCTGAGGATAGGAGTGAAAGGCTAATCAAGCTCGGAGATAGCTGGTTCTCCGCGAAATATATTGAGGTATAGCGTCTAGTGAATTGCACCGGAGGTAGAGCACTGGATGGGCTAGGGGTCCTACCAGATTACCAAACCCAACCAAACTCCGAATGCTGGTGACAACTACTAGGCAGTCAGGCTGCGGGTGATAAGGTCCGTAGCCGAGAGGGAAAGAGCCCAGATCGACAGCTAAGGTCCCCAATCCAGACTAAGTGTGAAAGGATGTGGGAACGCTCAGACAGCCAGGAGGTTGGCTTAGAAGCAGCCATCCTTTAAAGAAAGCGTAACAGCTCACTGGTCGAGCGAGCCCGCGCCGAAAATATAACGGGGCTAAGTCTGGTACCGAAGCTTCGGGTTCTCTTTTTGAGAGCGGTAGCGGAGCATTCTCAAGTAGATACAAGGTGTACCGTAAGGAGCACTCTCGGACTTGAGAAGAGCTTATGCAGGCATGAGTAGCGATAAACAGGGTGAGAAACCCTGTCGCCGTAAGCCCAAGGTTTCCCAGGGAAGAATAATTCGCCTGTGGGTTAGTCGGCCCCTAAGTCGAGCCCGAAAGGGGTAGGCGATGGGAAGCAGGTTAATATTCCTGCACCACTGAGGAATCCATTGATCTAAGCAGGGACGGAGAAGGATAGGCCGATCCGGCGAATGGTAGTGCCGGTTCAAGCAGGTAGGGGGTTTCCGTAGGAGGCGATAGCCACAAACGCGGAAACAACCCCGAGACGTGATGAGGTGGAGCTCCGGCTCCGTAACTCGGTGATTCCATGCTTCCAAGAAAAGCTGCGTAGTGAGGGTCTTCAGTGACCGTACCGCAAACCGACTCAGGTGGGCGGGGTGAGAATCCCAAGGCGCGTGAGAGAACACTGGCTAAGGAACTCGGCAAATTGACACCGTAACTTCGGGAGAAGGTGTGCCCGTGTCCGTGACGAGACTTGCTCTCCGAGCGGATGTGGGTTGCAGAGACCAGGGGGTTGCGACTGTTTACCAAAAACACAGGACTCTGCGAACTCGTAAGAGGACGTATAGGGTCTGACGCCTGCCCGGTGCTGGAAGGTTAAGAGGAGTTGTTAGCTTCGGCGAAGCAGCGAATCGAAGCCCCAGTAAACGGCGGCCGTAACTATAACGGTCCTAAGGTAGCGAAATTCCTTGTCGGGTAAGTTCCGACCTGCACGAATGGCGTAACGACATCCCCACTGTCTCGGCCAGTGACTCAGCGAAATTGTATTGGGCGTGAAGATACGCTCTACCCGCGACTAGACGGAAAGACCCCGTGAACCTTTACTGCAACTTGGCAGTGAAGTTCGGGACAGTCTGCGTAGGATAGGTGGGAGGCTTTGAAGTCGGGATTCTGGTCTCGATGGAGCCAACCTTGAAATACCACCCTGGCTGTTCTGGACTTCTAACCCAGCACCGTGATCCGGTGCGGGGACATTGTCTGGTGGGCAGTTTGACTGGGGCGGTCACCTCCTAAAACGTAACGGAGGTGCGCGAAGGTTCCCTCAGGCTGATTGGAAACCAGCCGTAGAGTGCAAAGGCATAAGGGAGCTTAACTGTGAGACCGACAGGTCGAGCAGATGCGAAAGCAGGCCTTAGTGATCCGGTAACTCCATATGGAAGGGTTATCGCTCAACGGATAAAAGGTACTCCGGGGATAACAGGCTGATCGCGCCTGAGAGTTCATATCGGCGGCGCGGTTTGGCACCTCGATGTCGGCTCATCGCATCCTGGGGCTGGAGCAGGTCCCAAGGGTTTGGCTGTTCGCCAATTAAAGCGGTACGCGAGCTGGGTTCAGAACGTCGTGAGACAGTTCGGTCCCTATCTGTCGTGGGCGCAGGATACTTGAGGGGAGTTGACCATAGTACGAGAGGACCTGGTTGAACGTATCCCTAGTGTTCCGGTTGTTTCGCCAGAAGCATAGCCGGGTAGCTATATACGGAACCGATAACCGCTGAAAGCATCTAAGCGGGAAGCGGGCCCCAAGATGAGGTATCCCTGGACTTCGGTCCCTAAAGGCCACTTGTAGACTACGAGTTTGATAGGCTGGGTGTGGAAGCGTGGCAACACGTGAAGCTGACCAGTACTAATCGGCCGTGAGGCTTGACCTTCTTCTAAGACACGTTTCGTACGTGGCTCGAGGTCAGGGTTGGAAGGAAGAGCTCGAGACGTTCCATCAAAACGGACGCTCGAACTTGCTTCTGATCCGCTCACAAAGCGGTGAAGAGAAACTTTCTACGGATTCGGTGGCAATGTCGGCAGGGTCACACCCGATCCCATCCCGAACTCGGAAGTTAAGCCTGTCAGAGCCGATGGTACTGCAGGGGCAGCCCTGTGGGAGAGTAGGACGCTGCCGGAATTATCGAAGCCCCGTCTCGAAAGAGGCGGGGCTTTGTTCTTGATGGCCTGCGTACCAGGCGAGATACATCGTCCGAAAGGCAATCGAATCTAGGCGCTAAAAGTATCCCTCGCGTTTCCGATCCTCCATCGCCGTCGTCGTGACCTTGTCGTCCGCGCGGCTGGCGCGCTCCGTGTCCACTGCAAGCGCAACCTCGACGAGAACGGCATCGAGCGTCGAAGCCCTCGATTCGACCGCACCGGTGATCGTGGCGTCTCCCATGGTGCGAAACCGTATGCTCTTTCGTTCGACGGTCTCGCCCTCGCGCGGTGCGACGAATTCGGAAATCATCAGGATCGCGCCGTCGCGCTTCAGGCATGGCCGCTCGGCTGCGAAGTAGAGGCTGGGAAGCTCGATGTCCTCGGCTTTGATGTAGCGCCAGATGTCGATCTCAGTCCAGTTGGAGAGCGGGAAGACTCGAAAATTTTCGCTCTTTGCTTTGAGACCGTTGTAGAGGTTCCAGATCTCGGGCCGCTGGTTTTTAGGGTTCCACTGGCCGAAGCGGTCGCGGTGCGAGAAAAATCGCTCCTTCGCCCTCGCTTTCTCCTCGTCGCGACGCCCTCCTCCGAGGCATGCATCAAAGCCGTGCTCCTCGATGGTGTCGAGCAGCGTGACGATCTGAAGCGCGTTGCGGCTGGCGTGGGGGCCGGTGTCTTCTTGCACGCGGCCCCGGTCGATCGACTTCTGCACGCTCCCCACGACCAGTCGTGCGCTTATCCGGGCGACGAAGCGGTCTCTGAACTCCAATGTCTCCTGGAAATTATGCCCGGTATCGATGTGAAGAAGGGGAAACGGCAGCGGAGCCGGATGGAACGCTTTGCAGGCCACATGAGCCATGACGATTGAATCTTTTCCTCCCGAGAACAAGAGCGCCGGCTTCTCGAACTGGGCAGCGGTTTCACGGATCACGAAGACCGCCTCCGCTTCCAGCTGTTGGAGATCGTTCAAGTGTCAGCCCTGGGCCACGGGAAGCCAATGGCCTTCGATCGGATCCCGCAAGTACGCGTCGTGACCGTCGCCCAGGGCCAGCAGGTGCAACCAACCGTTGTCGACCAGCTCGCGGACGTTGGCGTGCTTCTCGAGAACCGCGTCGATTCGATCGGTTGGAGCCTCTATGAGAACGTTGAGCCGGAGGGGTTCGTGAACCAGGCGGTGCCCGTCATGGATGGACTGCCACGGAAGGCCCACCCTCAAGTCTCCCCCATTGCCCTCGAGAACACCTAGCGTCCCGACTACGTTGTGAAGCACTTTGTTGCCGGAGCTGAAGGCCTCTCGATCGACCGCCGAGCCGTAGTACTGAAGATTGATCCAAGTTGCGACGACGACGGGGGCGGTGAGAATCGACTCGAGCACGCTCCAGTCGGAATCCTGACGCGAGTCGTAATCGTGGAGGAACACGCGACCTTCGAGGTCGATCCCCCGGGTCCGGGCTCGTGGCGCAGCGATGAATGCCGCGTTGCGCGCGAGGCCCCATTCGGGTCGCACCTGCGACCAATCGCGACTCCGCGCGATGACTCTCTCTTCGACGTTTCCAGAGCCCGTATTGAGTAGAGCCGAGCGTTCGAGGCGTGCCAACGATGACGCCCGCTCGACCCAGGCATCGAGACTTTGCAGATCTCCGAGATGAGACTCGGGAACGCGCTCCCGGTCGAAGACTCGGATTTCGTCGGTCGTCGTGTCGTGCAAGGCCCCGACGAACCAGGTGTCGTCGGGAATGTCGATTCCACGTTGTCGGAGCCCAACGCGGACCTGCTCATCGTTGAGGACCAATGCTGCAACCCTCGCATTCGCATCCCCGGGGTTACCTCCACACGCGCCACAGTCGTACCCGGAGGCGTGCGGGTTGTTGACCGTCGTGCTCCCATGTCCGGCAAACACGACCAGTCGCGCGAAATCGCGCGTCAGGGACATCGCTCTCAAGGCGCTTTCCGCGACCTGGATCCGCTCCTCGTCGCCGAGACCGGTTTTTCGAGTGCCAAGCACGCCCGGTTCGATGTCGGGCGCCAGGCGGGAAACAGTCTTCGCATCGAGTCCGTCCGCGCTCGGATGCGTCACCGTGCGAGTGGTGCCCGTGGCGTCGCTGATCAGCTTCGCTGCGAAGGCAAGCCCTGCTGTCTCGACGAATACGAACGAAGATACGGCTGAGCTCTTGAAAGACTTCCACGTTTTGGAAGCCCGACGTCGCAGCAGTCGAAGCCCGAGAATCTCCTTCGTCTCATCGTCATTCGCGCCCGCAACCGCTTCCGGCACCACGAACTTCGGGGTCAAGAGAACGGGACAGTGTGCCTGCCCACGCGTCTTACCGATGGGAACGTACTCGAGGGGGAAACCGAAGAACCCAGCGAATCCGATCGTCTCCGCCTGAGGCGCCACCTTTTCGAGGACCCGGCGGAAGACCTCCGACCGAACGTCGATACAGAACGCCATTTGGAGCGGAGGTCGCGATTCCGGAGTGCGCGACGTTTCGGGAGGGTTTGCAAGGGCCTCCGTGAGCGCGCGCCTATACGACGCTTCGAGCGCGCTTTGCAAAATCGCGTCGACGAGAAGATCCCGATCCTGGTCGTGGTTCGACACGACGCCTTGCATCGTGACGACCGACTCCTGCCAGGCGCTGCGAAAGGTCGCCTCACGATGCAGCGTGTAGAGTGCGTAGTCCCACGCTAGACGCACGGCCAAGACTTGGATCACCGTGTCGTCGTCCTGCCCTTCGAGCTCCTGAAACCAGCCGAGGTATCGGGCGTAGGAAGCCCAGCCTCGGACGCTGAACAGTGCGCGGTGAAGGTAGCCCTCGAGCACATCGGCGGGAAGCCCGAGAGCGTCGACCACCATCTCGATCGTCGCGACAGGATCATCGGGAAGGCTCGCAAGCGCCTCTCGAAACCCTGCGAAACCCATGACCTCCGCGGTTCGGTCGAGGGAAGTCGAGGCGCGCCACGCCGCATAGAAGGGAAGCCGTCGCCAGGGCATGGTCCATGCCGCTTGCCCCTCGTCCCAGTAGGCCGCGCACCATTTCGAGATCTCGCCGACCATCAGGAGGTCGGTCTCGAGGCCGTGAACACGATCTAGAGTCTCGGTCACGGTCGTGAATGCCGCGTCGACGTATTCCGGCTCGTCGTCGACCGCCTCGTTTAGATCGGAGAGGCTTGTCGGTGTGCCGGTCACGTTCCGCACCAATTTTAGGGCCTCGCGCAGATCATCCTGGGTGATCCGGCCTGCCGCGATCAGCGTTCGGTAGCGGTGCCGGGGCAGGAGCATCCGTGCGCCCGTCACGCGTTTCATCGTCTGACAGGCTTCCTCGAACCTCTGCGACGCGAGTCCCAAGAATGGATTGACGGCGACGAAGTTCTTGAGCGGCCATAGTGGTGGGATACGAGACCCTGCGCGAGAGATCGCGAGGCCGAGACCGTGACTGGGCGACGGGACCGGCCGCACAGGCGACGGAGGTCTTCCGTTGCGTCTGGTTTCCGCCTGCTCGAGGCTGATGGTCGTTTCTGCAAGCGTTGAACTCACGGGCGGGCTCCTTCTCTCGGGATCACCTCATGGACGGGCCACCACCGTTGCACGAGGGCGTTGGTCATGGCGTTGACGTAGAGGCCATTGAAGAGGTGGACGTAAAGCGCTTGCCACCTCGGATCTGTCATGCGGTAGGGCATCGTGTTCTGAAGAACCGTGACCGCGCCGAACATCAGGATCACAGCCCCTACGATGGCGAGGTCCAGGGGGCCGCGCAGGGCCTGCTTCTCGGGAAGGCTCCCGGCCATGAGCAGCTCGGCGCCGAGTTGGAGGGCGAAGTAGGTGATCGCGACACCAGTGGCTAGGCCTACGCCACGCAGAATCACGAATGCGCTCGGGCGTTCATCGATCGCGTTGGCGACGAGGTGGGTCACCCCCATGACCATGACTGCACCAAGCGCGAACACTCCTGGCGCTCGAGTCAGTGAAGCACCAAACGCGGAGCTGACGGCCCATGTGAGACCAACCGCACCCGCGAGCGCGAGAGCCAGTCGAGCTGGATGCGGCTTTCCATGCGATTTCGGAACCCACGAAGCCTGTGAGATGTCGATGACGCTTCCTGCGGAAAGAAACGCGTGCGCTTTGTACAGTGAGTGGGCGACGATGTGAAGAGCTGCTGCGGAGAAGGCGCCGAGTCCGCACTGCAACATCATGAAGCCCATCTGCGCGATCGTGGACCACGCCAGCGACACCTTGATGCTCGTCTGGGTCAGCATGACCACTGACGCGAACAGAGCAGTCAATCCGCCGACAAGCGCGAGTGTCTCGAGTGCGAACACCGAGAGGGAGACGAGGTCGCTGAGGCGCAGGATCAAGAACCCACCTGCGTTGATGATTCCAGCGTGCAAGAGCGCAGATACCGGGGTTGGCGTCTCCATGACCTCGGTGAGCCAACCGTGGAAAGGGAACTGCGCCGACTTGAGCATCGCACCGACGACCAGCAAGACCGCGATGACATGAATCGAGGTCGGCAGGCTGGTCGAGTCTTGGAGCGTGTTTGCCTCCGCGAAAACCGTCGCGAAATCGAGGCTTCCGAAAGTGAGGTAAACCAAGACCATCGTCGAAGCGAGGCAGACGTCACCCAAGCGACTCGCGAGGAACTTCTTTCTCGCAGCCAAGCGTGCGGCTCGACGATCCCCGTAGAAAACGAGTAGCTGATGCAAGCAGAGGCTGCTCGCGACCCACGCTAGCGTGAACTGCAGAAGGTTGCCCGAGATCGTGAGCGTCAAGACGGCTGCGAGAGTGAGACACAACCACTTGACGAAGCGGCCCTGACCGGGGTCACCATCGAGGTAGTTGCGGCTGTACCCGACCACGATGGCACCCACAAAGGACACCAGCAGTGCCATCACCGCCGACAGAGCATCGTAGTACACCGACACTCCGACGCTGGAAGCGCCCAAGACGAGACCTTGGGTCGGGCGTATCGGGTATGTGGCGAAGAGCAACGCGGCCGCGACGAGCGAGCCTCCAAGTGCGAGAGCGGCCGCCCATCTCGCCAGTCTCAGCATCACCTCCGGCCTGCGGTCAGCGAGGCGCGATGGTACGAGCCCTACCGCGATCAGGGCGAGAGGGGCCAAGATGATGAATTGAGGGATCCAGTCGTGCATGTTCTTTTCGTCGCTCTTTCAGGATTCAGTTTTCACCGGAGCGATTCCATCGCCCGTTGGAACCACAATCTCCATGGCTCTTCGTTTCGTGGGGTTCATCGCTCGACCGGAGCACAGGAAGCCCCCCCGCGCTTGCTTCGACGCGGCGGAGGGACGGGCGCTAAGCTTTTCGAGGATTCGTTCTCCGGCCTGAAGCGCCCGAAACGGGTCCTGATCGAGGACGAGCACGTGACCCATCTTTCTTCCCGGTTTCGGTTCGAGCTTGTCGTAGAGGTGAAGGTGAGCCTGCGGGGTCGAGAACACCGCTGTCCAATCCGGTCGACCTTCGAGCCAAAGGTCACCGAAGAGGTTCACCATGGCAGCTGGACGTGACAGCGCAGGATCGCCCAGGCGCAGATCAAACACGGCGCGCACGTGCTGCTCAAACTGAGAGGTCGCGCAGGCTCCGAAGGTGAAGTGTCCGCTGTTATGGGGGCGCGGGGCGATCTCGTTGATGAGGAGCTTACTTCCGTCCACGACGAACATCTCGACGGCCATCATGCCGACGTGGTCGAGCGCGCCGGCGATGCGGCCCGCGATCTCGATCGCTTCGGCCTCGAGCGCTGCTGGGATCGGAGCTGGGGCAACCGTCGACCGCAACACTCGATTCCGATGCGCGTTCAGCGCGACGGGGTAGAACCGCAGTTCTCCCCGTGGATTCCGCGCGAGAAGGACCGAGATCTCGAAATCGAAGTCGACGAACTCCTCGAGGACGGCCGCCCGCCTTCCGACCGCTTGCCAGGCTCCGGCGAGGTCGTGTTCGCCGTGGATGATCGCCTGGCCTTTTCCGTCGTATCCAGCATGCGCGCTCTTGAGCACGCCGCGGAAGCCGAACGTTCGGGCTCGTTGCTCGAGAGCCTCGATCGAGTTGATCGATGCGCACTGCGGCTGCGGCGCCCCGATGCGTTGCAGAAAGGCGCGCTGAACACGACGATCCTGGACGGTTCGAAGCACTGAACCGGAAGGTCGCACGGGGCGAATGAGCGCGAGATCCTCGAGTATCGACGCCGGGACGTGCTCGGTGTCGACGGTGATGACATCGCTGCGCAGCGCGAGGCGCTGTGCCGCCTCCTCATCATCGACCTCGCCGGCCACCCAATCGTTAGACAAATCGATGGCAGGATCGCTGTCTCGGGGTGAGAGGACGCAGGTGCGATAGCCCATACGCCGCGCCTCGAGCACCATCATGCGGGCAAGCTGTCCTCCTCCAATGATCCCGAGGGTCGATCCCGGCAGCAGCGGGGTCATAGCGTGGCCTCCAGCACTCTGGCGGTCTGCGCGACGCGGTAGGCCTGAAGTCGCTCGCGAAGCCCGCGATCCCCTCGCGCGAGGAACGCGGCTGCTAGCAAGGCGGCGTTGGCGGCACCGCTCTGTCCGATGGCCATCGTCCCCACGGGGATCCCAGCGGGCATCTGAACGATCGAAAGCAGAGAGTCCAAACCCTGCAGGGCCCGGGACTGAACCGGAACACCCAGCACGGGGAGGAGTGTCTTCGACGCAGCCATACCCGGGAGGTGAGCAGCCCCACCTGCGCCCGCGATGATCACCTCGATCCCCCTCGCCTCGGCCTGCTCGCAGAAGGCGAACAAGAGGTCGGGGGTCCGGTGCGCCGAAACCACCTTCGCTTCGAAAGGCACTTCGAGCTCTCGGAGAACCTTCGCCGCGTGCTCCATTGTCGGCCAGTCGCTCTGGCTTCCCATGATCACGGCTACGCGTGCTCTATGGCCTGGCTCTGATTCTCGGCTTGGGTAGGTTTCCATGTCGCTCCAAATAGCGAAATCGGTATCACGTGTTCTATATCGCGTTTTACATAGCGTGCAAGGCCTTCAAGGCGAAAAAGATCGCCCGCATGGCCTGAGCCCACGGTTTGACTTACGAAATCATCTTCGTGTATCGTCATTCGTGGGCGAAAACGCCGCAGAAGGATAACCGTGGCGAAACCAAGCGACCGAGCTCTCGAAGAAGACGCCAGTTGGACCTTCCTTACCAATCATTCACACGTCTTACTGTGCCTAGCGCAAGACTCGGCGGCCCGGATGCGGGACGTCGCCGAGCGCGTGGGGATCACGGAGCGGGCCGTGCAGCGCATCGTCGCGGAGCTCGAGGCCGGTGGCTACCTCACGCGAATCCGGGAGGGCCGGCGCAATCGATATGAGGTGAACGGAAACCTTCGCCTCCGACACCCCGTCGAAGGTCACCGAACCCTCGATGCCCTGATCGAGCTGATTCTCGGACCGCCGCTTCCGTCCAAGAAGACCCGCAAGAAACGCCGATGAGAACGTGAGCGCAAAAGCATATACGACATTTCACCCAACTTACGAACCGTGTTCCACCTCACAATTTGCAGCGGTGCTGCCCGCCAAGCCTCTACGCCTGTAAGTTCTCGTAATTTGTGAGCTAGAGATCTTGTCACTAGGCCCGAAGGCTGGGAGGTATCACTCCATGGACTACCGCAATTCATTCATCGTCATTGCCCCCTCTGTGTTTGCGTTTGCGCTTGGCTGCTCGGGCAGCGGTGGGACGAACGCTACGACCGCCAAGCTCGCCCCCGCCTGCGTCGAAGACACCACCGACCTCGAAGGTTGGCTTTGTCCAAACGACTTGACGGTCGAGTGCGAAGACGGCAGCGCGAACCCGGATCTGATCTACTTCGAGCCGTCCGGCGACCTGCCCGAGAGCTGCGACCAGATCGATCTGTCCCTCAACGATGAAGGGCCCTTCGAGCTGGGCACCCACGACATCGTGGTCACGGCCACCGCGAGCAATGGTGATACCGAGCCCGTCGAGGTGACCTGCGAAGCCAAGCTTACGGTCGAAGATACGCAGCCGCCGGAGCCCAAGGATCAATCGATCGAGCTCTGGCCGCCGAATCACAAATTTCACACCATTACAGGTGACGACTGCGTGCGTGATGCCTGTGATCAAAATCTCAAGGTCGCGTTCCTGTCGGCGTCGAGCGACGAGCCGGTCAACGACAAAGGCGATGGCAACACGGAACCCGACATCATCCTGGCCTGCGACCAGGTGCAACTGCGGTCCGAGCGCCAGGGCGGCAGCAACGGCCGGGTGTACACGCTCGGTTGGACCGCGGTCGATGATGCCGGCAACCGAACGGACGGTGAGTGCGTCGTGACCGTTCCTCACGATCAAAGCGGCCGGGAAGCCGTCGATGACGGAGCCGCCTATGAGATGATGCTCGATGCCGCGGAGTGCGACCTCGGCGCAGGCGGTGCTGGCGGCGCAGGCGGTGCTGGCGGTGCTGGCGGCGCAGGCGGCGCAGGCGGTGCTGGCGGCGCAGGCGGCGCAGGCGGCGCAGGCGGCGCAGGCGGTGCTGGTGGCGCAGGTGGCGCAGCTGGCCAAGGCGGCCAAGGCGGCGCGGGCGGTCAAGGCGGCATCGAAGTCTCCTGAGACTCCGCCCCGCTTAGGATTCCGGCTCGAACATGAGGTCGACCTTGATGAATGTGGCGTCGTCATAGTCGAGTCCTTGTAAGTTCACCACGACGCTCTTATCGTCGAACTGTACGTCGAGGTTCTCGGAGCCGGGGCTCGACTTGAGCGCGTCGACGATGGCATCGAGGATGGGCGGCAAACCGGAGTCCTCTTCTACTACCAGGACATACCCCTCGAACTCGCCCTCTGAGATCCGGCCGGTCTTGGAGACGTTGGAGAAATCGAAGATGAGGCTCTGGCCGTCGACGAAGACTTCGATCTGATTGTCGGACACGCTCTGGCAGTGGGCGTCGGGGTCGTCGCTTTGCATGACCTGGCAGCCCGTGTACTCGAGCAACTCCACGTCGGCGTCGGCCATTCGGGCGCTAATCTGCCGGGAGAGCACCGCCTCGAACACGCCGCCGGGCTTGTGAAAGAACCCATCGCCGCACCCGGAAGCCAGCGAGACCAGCCCCACGCACACGACCCAACCTGCTCTGCGATCCGTTCGGTTTGGCTTGTTCTTCATCGCTCTTCCCTCGACCCGACTGAGTGCGGGTTCTGTCTGGGCTACGCCGGACAAAGAGAGATGGATTAACCAGAAGACAATCTTCGTGGATTGCTTGCTCTTCCGTGATCGCGTGCGAATGCGACAAAGCCCGCCTCGAACGAGACGGGCTTTGTCGTTTGATCGATTCGTGCCTCACGTGATGGTCAGAATCGGATCAGCTCTCGAGATCTGACGCATGATGCCGTCCAGATCTCCCGACCGTGAGATATCCCATCAGCAGGCAGGCGAAGACGAGCGTGCCGAGCACGCCGTAGACGAAAAGCGCGGGATCCGGAAACACGGCCGAACGTGCCGCCTCGGCAAGAAGGCTGTGGCTGACGGTGGTTTGGTTGGGCGTTGGAAACATGGCGAAGCTCTCCCTTCTCGGGTGCTACGCCGGGGGCTGAGAGTTGGATTAACCGGGGCCCACATTTCTCGAGGACGGGGCACCTCGGGCTCGCAAGCGAGGTCCAGAATGACGCCGGGGTCCGAAGGCTCTTCGGAATATGGGTGCTCCCTTCGTGTCATCTCTGGCATCATCGCATGATGGCTGGTCAGCTCACCGCTCCTCGCATCATTTGGGCTGCGCTGCTCGCTTCCACATTGATTTACGTGGTCGTGCTCGAGCTCACAGCTACGTCTGGCGAGCCGCATTGGGAGATGCTCCTGGTACCCCTTGCGATTGCGGGCGCAAGCACGGCGGGGGCCAGCCTGGTCGCGCCGGGGATCGTTCTACGACGACACTTGGCCACACGAGACGATCCGGCGGCGACATCCACGGATTCGGCTGGAGTGTACCTGGTCACTCTCATCATCGCGCTTGCGTTGGCCGAAAGCGTGGCGATTTTCGGGCTGGTGCTCGGGCTTCAGGGTGCACCGCCCAAAGTCGTCATGCCCTTCTTTACCGTTGCCTGGGTGTTGATGCTCGCCCGGTTTCCGACTCAGGAGAAACTGGACGCGTTTGTGTCCGGGCGTTGAGGGCAGCCAGGCTCGCCGTCCGGGCGGTGGATCAAGGCAGCCGTCGGCCCTCCCAAGTCGCCACGTTCGGCAAGCGTGTCTTTGCCCCGAACGCCTCTCGCACCGCAGGACGCTTGAGCACGATGAGCGTCAAGACGCCGAGGATGGTGCCAAACGGGAAGAAGAAGCAGTTGATGGCAGCGACGAACACGCAAAACGAATGAGCCCGCCGCGCTGCAAGACGCCGCCCTGCCATGATCGTGAGGGCGGCCAGCGCAAGACCCAGCACCACGGCGAGAACCGACGAGCCGATGAGCGTCCAACCGTACGAGGAAGATTGCTCCGGGCTTTCGGCGACGCGTCCCGCGACGATTCCCATCCCCAAAACCAAATCGATCACCGGAAACAAGGCCAAAAAAGCCTGCATTGCGGCAAGCACATAGTGAAAACTACTCAGAAGACGCAGTTGGTCTTCGTCTCGTGCGTTCGTGGTTTCAGACATGTCATCTCCGTCCCGGTAGCAATGCACGAAGCATGCCACGGACACTGAAACCACGCCCTACGAGGCCGCCAGACCGGCGCGAAGCGACGCACCGTTCGTGCCACCGAAGCGCGTGGGTTCGTTCGACGAGATTCGCCGTTTCAGCGCGTCCACTGCCTCATTGGGAGCGCCCAAGACTTCCTCGAACGATCGTTCCACAAGTAGCGGATCTTCTACGGTGCGTGTCGGCATGAAACCTCGAAGCTCAAGGGTTGGGCTTCAACACGTTCCAGGCCCCGGGCTAGAAGTCAATCACCGGAAGTTGCTGGCGCTCCTTGTCATCGGAGTGGCGCCAGGAGCTCTCCAGCTTCAAGACGCCTCGGGGGCACATGTGCGCGCACATCCCGCACCCGACGCATGACGCCCTCGTGAAGCTCTGATTGGCCTGCGCGTACGACCGCACGTCGATTCCCATTTCGCAGTAGGTGCTGCAGTTTCCGCAAGAAATGCACATGTCTGGTTTTACGCGGATCCGAAAGCGGCCGAGCTTCTGCATGAGGCCGAGGGCAGCGGCCATGGGGCAGAAATTTCGGCACCAGACACGTGGGCCGAACAGCGGATAGAAGCCCACACCGACGACTCCGGCCAGAACTGCGCCTATCACGAACCCGTACAGACTTTTGAGCGACCATGCCTGCGGGCCAGCGACGATGTGACTGTACGTCGGATGATCCGCGCCGATGAGCGCATCGAGGCCGAGCAAAAAAGTGACCACGACGATGATTCCCAGCACGGAATGCACCGCCACCTGCTCGAAACGCCACGCCTTCGTGGACTTGCTCGTCAGGTGGCGCCAAGGATCTCCAAATGTATTGGCCAATCCTCCGCAACCGCATACCCAGGAGCAATACCAACGCTTGCCGAGCACCACTGCGAGGATTGGCGCAAGCACCAACGATCCGGCGAGCGTGTACACGGCCATGTAAAGGGGCAGTTGACCGAGGGTTTGCGGAAAGAAGTAGTCGTATTTGAGAGGCCAAAAGTACGAGAAGTAGAATTCGGTGCCTCCAAAAAGCGGCATCACGAAGGGGAGCAAGAACGCCAATATCACCTGCACGGTCACGTTCACGCCTATCCGCGCTCGGTTGTATCGGCTGTTGCCGTGATGACGGAGATAGTAAACAGCACCGCTCACCATTGCTGCCGAGTACAAGAACCCGTACAGATACCAGCGGTTGCGGAGGCCTACGGCTTCGGCGATTTCGGTGAAGGGGGCGAAGCCCAGCAGACTTTCGACTTGCTTCTCCCAGTAGAGCACCACGTAGAAGACGACGAGCAAGACCGCGATCACCAGGGCAACGGCGCCGCGCGATCGCCACCCTTGGCGATAGGTGGAAATCAATCCGCTCTGACCTTGCTCATCCATCGTTCATCTCCGCGGGGCTTCAGAATGGGACTTCCGTCGGACCGGGAATGGCCGGATTGGGTGCGGGTCCGTCGAGTGAGGCCCGCTTCCTGTCTTTGGGAATGCGAAGCCTTGGCACGAGCTCCGTATCGAAGCGTGCCTCTTCCAGGTGGTCGAGCACCCAGTCGAGGCTTCGCCGCTGCTCGACCCAACGAATCAATACCGAATGATCCCAGCGGCGTCCGAGCAGATTGAATCCAACGACCCGATCGTCCTGCGCCACGATACGGGTGGTGCTCCGGACGCGCCCCTTTTCCTCGAAGAACCAGTTCTGCTCGCGTTCGACGTTCCAGTTGACCAAGCCAACGGTCGTGTACTCGATATCCATGAGCTTGGCCGAGTTGTACCAAATGCCGCGCTGATAGCGCGCTCCGTCACCCAGCAGCCGCCGCGCCGCAATGCGTCCCTGGTCTCGCGCGGTATACCAGAGCTGCTCAGGCCGTAGGCTCCCCTCGAACCACCGAACCGCTGCACAGTCGCCCGCAGCAAAGACGTCTGCTGCGTTCGTAGCCAAGCTTTCATCGACGATGATTCCACCGGTCCGCTCGTCGAGCTCGACACGGGAGCCTTTGAGCCATTCGGTATTTGGGATCACTCCGATCGCGATCACCGCGCAATCGACCTCGTACGTGCCCCGATCGGTGATCACGCGCTCGAGATTTCCGGCATCGTTTCCCTCCAAACGCTCGACCTCGTGGTCGAGGTGCATCCGAACACCATGCTCTTGCAGACGCTCCCCGATCCAGGCCGCCTCGCGGGGGTCGAGGGCGATCGGCCAGAACCACTCCTCTCGGATGAAAAAGTGCGGCCTGAGCCCGGCGGCGACTGCGATTTCGATCGCTTCGATGCCGATGAGGCCGCCGCCGATGACGGCTGGCTGGCGAGCCAGATGACCGCGTTTGTCTGCAGCGACCTCCCGAAAGCGATACGGCGAATCATCGGTCGTAGCCGTGAGATGGGCGTCATGCCTGGGCGGTGTGCCTCCGCGACTCTGACCGCCATGAATCTCCGACTCGTACCACGCCAGATCTTGCATCGTGACGAAATGTCCTGTCCCGCGAAGCTCACTTCCAGGCCATGGAGCCGGACGAGGCCTCGAGCCACATGCAATCAAGAGCCTGTCGTAGGGTAGCGGATCCAGATCTGCGGCGAGCAAGACTTTCTTCTGCTCGGTGTCCAAACCCACTGCGCGCGCACGGACTCTACGAAATCTCAGCCGTTGGTAGGCATCGCGCTCGAGCGGCTCGATGTCCTTCTGACTCATTTGTCCGCAAAACACCCACATCAGAGCCGTTCGCGAGAAGTAGTGATCCGACTCTTCAGAGACGATCGTAACCTCCCAATCGGGCTGCCGCGCTCGCACGGTCAGAGCGGCTTCCATGCCCGCTACGCCGTTTCCAATGATCACCACGCGCATCGATTTCCTGCTTATGCGCGACTACCACGGATGTTTCGCGCCGTCATTCCGTCGTTAAACGAGGAACGAGGGCCCCCGTGGAGGCCCTCGTTCCTTTAAACGCTCCAACTTGCTGTTATTTCGACGCAGAGGAGGATGCGCCGGACTGTGAGGACTTTTGTTTTCCGCCCCCGGCCTGCAGCTCCTGCCGTAGCCCCTGCAGCCTACGCTTCAGGTCGTTGCCCATCTGGCGCACATCCGACCCTGTTTCTTCGGCTGCTTGTTCCACTTTGTCCATGAAACGCTTTCGCTCGGCATCGAGCTTGCTCCAAGTTTGCTTTGCTTCGTCCCCCGCGGCATTGATTCGTTCACGAATGTCAGTGGTCAGACTCTGGATCTCGGTTTTGAGCGATCCAACTTCTTTGCTCACATCCTGAGCCACGGTCCCCTTCTGCGAGGATTGTGTCTTGGGTTGTTCTGTCATTTGATTCCCTCCTATTGGTATTGGGAGTCTTGAGTGAGCAGCTTTCGTGCCAAGCACGGGCGCTGCGGTTTCTCAAGGCGCTATCTGTCTTTTTGCGGTTGCAGACGCGGCGTTCCGCCCCGACTGTGTCAATCTGCCACGTTCCATTCCGCGGTTCGTATGGTTTGACTGCCGTGGCTGTCGAGAGTGCAAGTACTAGACCGAGCTTTGACCTGGCACGGTCCTTGCGGCCTCGACGACGTACCAACGCCTCGAGGCTTGGCAAGTAATCATGTTCGTGTACGGCACATTTGCAGAAGAGAGCGACGCCGCCGACGCCGTTCGTTTGCTGATGGAGTCGGGTTTTGACACGCGTTACATAAGCGCGTTGATGTGGACCGATTCCCAGTGGAGCGACGTCCCGATGTCCGTCAATTCCGGCGTGCGCAGAGGTGTGGTGCTAGGCGCGGCTCTCGGTGTGGCAGGCGGTGCGCTGCTCGCTACCGGGCCAGGGGTGCTGGCTGCAGGACCCCTGCTTGCCGCACTCGAAGGAGCGCTCGGGGGAGGCGCAATCGGGCTGGTCCCTGGTGGCGTCCTCGGTTTGCTGCTCGGAGACACCAAAGTCGAGTTCGACGAAAAGGATCTGGACGGCGATACCATCTTGATCGGCGTCAATGCCGATACCCGCCCAGAGCTAGCGGGTGACATTTTTAGCCAGTGTCGCGCGCGCCGCGTGTGGGTGAGAGAGCAGGCCTTTCAGCCAACGCCCCACCATGCTCGTCCCTAAGGCACTCGATCGCTCTGTGCTTCGCTGGTCATGATGAACAGGGGAAGCTCACTGAAAGACTTGAACTTCGGGCGGAGACGCTCGGTGTCGTAGTACTTCCCGATGTCGACGGCCTTCTTCGCGCCCGTGATTGCGCTGATTGGAACGCTGCCGTAACGACCGTTCTGAACTGCGACGAGCTGTCCCGACCTACCTGCGTCGATGAGATCCAGCGCCAAGTTTCCGAAAGCCATCGGTACGATCGAGTCGAGGGCGTCCGGTTCGCCACAGCGGACGAGGTAACCGAGTCGCTGACTGACCACGTTGACCCGGCGTCCTTGGTTGAATCGTGGTGACAAGCTCTTGAGTGCCTCGCCCACCCTGTCGCCAATACCGCCGAGCTTGCGATGGCCGAACTGGTCCTTTTCGTCCGATTCGAAAGACATCGCATCGTCACCCGCCATTTGTGCACCTTCCGACACCAACACGACCGAGTATCGGCTCGGGTTTCGGTTTCGGTCTGCCACCAGGAGCTCGGTTAGGCGACCGATATCGAAGTGATGCTCGGGGATGACGCACCGATTGGCCGCTCCGCCCATCGTGGGGAGAAGCGCCGTATAGCCCGCGTAGCGGCCAAATACCTCGATCACCAGAAATCGTTCGTGCGAACCAGCCGTGGTCCGCAGCTTGTGTGTCAGCTGGATCGTGCGCGTCACGCAGGTGCTGAACCCGATGCAGTAGTCCGTGCCTGGAACGTCGTTGTCCATGGTCTTGGGAATCGCCACAACCGGAACGCCCCGCTGGTGCAGCTCGGCTGCGTAGCTGAGCGTATCGTCGCCACCAATGGGAATCAGATGGTCGATGCCCATGAAATCGAGATTCTTCAGCACGTCATCCGTGATGTCGTTGATTTCGTTGGTATACTTGTCTTGAAGATGCGTGGGCACGAGTGCCTTCGGCAAGTGACTCGGCCGTGTCCGCGAGGTGTGCAAAAAGGTGCCGCCGGTACGGCCGACTCTGTTCACGATTTCCTCCGTCAACACCTGCACGTGCTCGCTGTTATCTGCGTCTTTGTCCGGGACGATGTCTACCAAGCCGCCCCATCCGCGCCGTATGCCGACGACGCGGTGACCTTCTTTCATTGCACGAACCGTGACAGCACGGATGGCCGGGTTGAGCCCCGGCACGTCACCCCCGCCCGTTAGAATGCCGATGGTTGCTTTCATGCTGCAACTCTAGCGCAACTAGAAAACACGGCTACAGGGCAGCGCTACGCAGCAGGCGGTGGTTCGCTGACGCGCTCCGCGACGCGACGGCGCGTATCGTCGAGCTCATGCTCGTGAATCCAGTACGGGAGCCTTTTTCGTTTGGTCGTGTACATCGCCGCCAATTCACCCGACCAAATCCGCAGAACGCACCGTGTCCTGAAGCCGCATGGCAATCTCGCGGAGCACGCAATCGACGGCATTCCTAGTCTACTGCGAACGCGACGCATCAATGCGTAGCTGACCATCGCCATCTCGGCTCACGTGCAAGAGCCACGGCCGGCAACAGACGTCGCAGTCACGGATCACCTCCCCCTCATCGTCGGGGTCGATGGAAACCTCCACCTGCTCGAAGCAGTACGGACAGATGATCTCTGCGGTGTCGAACATCTGCAGGAATCATAGCCAGACATCGCCACCGATGAAATGGCTACCACGCGCTGTAGGGATGCTCGACGAGGCTCGAATTGAAATACCGGGGGTCCTCAGTCACCTCGTCGCCGATCCAGGAGGGTTTTTCGAACGCTTCGTCCTCCGCTTCGAGCTCGATTTCTGCGACGACCAGCCCCGCATTGTCTCCTTGGAACACGTCGATCTCCCAGACGTGCCTGCCTGTCCGTACCGTGTAACGCACCTTTTCGATCAGCGGACGCTTACAAAGCGTGTCCAGCATCTCTCGTGCATCAGCAGCAGGAATTTCGTATTCGAACTCGGCACGGCGAGCGCCCGCCGTCCTCCCTTTGACCGTAATCCAACCCATCTCGCCCGCGACACGGACTCGAACGGTACGTTCGGGCTCCGTCGACAGGAAACCCTGCCGGTACAAAGTCCCGGTTGCCTCGTCACGCCAGCCTTCACCATGGACGAGAAACTTCCGCTCGATCTCTTCTCCCATCACTATGCCCCGTCGCGATCTCCGTACATCAGCCGCGTTTGTATCACACATGCCGCCTTGAACGAGCACAGGGGGCACGCTACGCACGCCAACCTTGCGACTCAATGCACAGCAGCGAGCGGCGGTGGAGCATGGACAGGGTCCACTTCTAGTTCTGGCGGGCGCTGGCTCGGGCAAGACACGCGTCATCACCGCGCGCATTGCACGTCTACTCAAAAAAGGGGTGGACCCCAGCGCGGTCTTGGCTGTGACCTTCACCAACAAGGCTGCCAGCGAGATGCGAGAACGGATCGCAGCGATCGTCGGCCCCCAAACGGCAAGCGCCATTTGGCTCTCCACGTTTCACAGCTTCGGGGTTCGATTCGCTCGCGAAGAGGGTGAGGCTCTGGGCCTTGGGTCTCGGTTCACCATCTTCGATCAGGGCGACAGCCTGGGTGTGGTTCGCGAGCTGTTGCGCACCGAGGGTAGCGCAGAGCGCAAGCTGGACGCGCAGGCGATCTTGTCGCGCATCTCGCTCTGGAAGAACGCGCTGCTGGATCCTCGGCAGGTGCGCGCGAAAGACGACGAATACGCTCAGGAGGCTGCGAGCCTCTATCCAATGTACGAGTCGACGTTGGCGGACATGCATGCGTTGGACTTCGACGATCTGGTAGTCAGACCGGTCAAGCTACTCCGAGATCAACCTCGAATCCGGGGGAAATGGCGCGTTCGCTTCGCTCACATTCTGGTCGACGAGTTTCAAGACACGAATCTGGCGCAGCTGGACCTGGTTCGGCTTCTAGCCAACGAGCAGGCTAACGTGTGCGTCGTCGGCGACGAGGATCAGTCGATCTACGGATGGCGTGGAGCATGCGTCGAGAACATCCTCGACTTCGAAACACACTTCCCTGGGGCCGTCATAGCCAAGTTGGAACAGAACTATAGGTCGAGGCCGGCCATTCTCAACGTGGCCAACGCTGCTATCGAGCGCTCGAGCAAACGCCCTTTTGCCAAGGTGCTCAGGCCCACGCGGCAACATGGGGCGCCGGTCCGACTGTGCGCGCTCCGAGAGCCTACGGATGAGGCGAAGCTCGTAGCGTCCGAGATCCGAAGGCTGCGACAGGAGGGAACGGAGCCGAGCCAGATCGCCGTTCTCTATCGTTCCAATACCCAAGCCAAGATCCTCGAGGAAGAGCTTCGAGTCGCAGGGATCGAGTACCGCGTCTTCGGAGGAACCAAGTTTTTCGACCGCAAGGAAATCAAAGACGGCATCGCCTATGTTCGTATCGCGCTCAATCCGCGTGACGAGCTTTCGTTGCGGCGAATCGTGAACGTTCCGCCAAGGGGTCTCGGTACACAGTCGCTTCGCCACATCGCCGAGCATGCGCAGGCCCACCGAATGGGTCTTGTCCGTGCGCTTCGGGACGCGGAGCGCATCGAGAGTCTGTCGCCGCGCGCAAAGACGTCTGCGGTGCGGTTGGGCGAAGCGATCGAAACGGCGGGCAGAGGGTTTCGAGCGGGTACGCTCGGGAGCACGGCGCAATCATTGTTGCGTAGGGTGGGGATGTTGGACGAAGCAGGCGACCAGAGCGCCGAAGCGCAAAGACGGAGCGCCAACATCCGGTTCCTCCTCCGGAGCATCGAGCGGCTCGAGACACGTGCGGGCGCCGATCGGGAAGCACTACAGCAGCTCTTGCACCACCTGGCTCTCGATCCTAGCGATGCCGATGAAGATGAGGGCAAGTCGGCGGGGCAGGTGACGCTGTCCTCGCTACATTCTGCCAAGGGCCTCGAGTTTTCGGCGGTCTTTCTGATCGGCTGCGTGGAAGGCACACTCCCTCACGCTCGAACCACCGACCCTCGGATCACCGATCTTTCAGCTGCTGATATCGAGGAGGAACGCCGTCTCTTCTACGTGGGAGTGACCAGGGCGCGGGATCTGCTCTACCTAACGCGATACCAAGAGCGCGTGCATCGAGGCCGTATCGTCAAAGTGGCCCCAAGCCGCTTTCTCGATGGGCTCCCGGAAACAGACCTCGAACACTACCAATCAACCGAGAGCCGTGAGTTGGAGCGGCACGAAGTCGCCGACATGGCCAAGGCGCTGCTCGAGCGTCTCGGAGCGACCAACGCCTAGGCTATTGCGTGTGCTTCCCGAAGAGCGGCTCTGTCCGGATGGAAGCCCCCACGGTTGCGAACCAGGTATCTGCGATGTTGAAGGTGTCAATTCCGGGCGGTGCGTTGGCCGTCATGAGTGGATCCCAGCCGAACTGTGCAAAAATGTCCGTCAACGTCTTTCCTTTGTGCGTATAGCCACCGCCGACAAAGAAGGGAAGCTCGACCACGTTTTTCGCGCCTTGGCCGCCTCCCACGTTGACCACACCCACGCCGCCACCGATCTCGAAGAAGCCGTTGTCGGTGATGTTGAGGACGCTGGCTCCGGAGAAGGTGAAGTCAGCGGTGTTGTTCGACGGATTTGCGATGAACGCGGCGTATTTGTCGCCATTGCGGTAACGCACGTTGATGGTCATGTCCATCGTGAAGAGCCCGAAGAGCTCTACGATACGCAGGGGAATGCCGGCTGTGAGCGAAAAGTCCGTATTGGACGGCAACACCAGAACCAAATCCACTGCCGCAAAGGCCACATCGCTTTGTGCATACTGGTAGCGCGCGTAGATGGGGATGTCTCCGTAGCTTGCCGTCGGTGAAAAGATCGCGCTGACGAGGCCGATGCCGCCAGGCGCCGGCACTGCCCCGGTGAGCTCGGTGCTCAGGCCGATCTCGAGCTTGTCGACGGGGCTGATCGCCGCGCCGATGTCCATCGACGAGAACGTCCCCGAGCCAAACACGCCGCCGATTCGCAACCGACCGTCCGTGCGCACCATTCCTTCGTCCAATACCAGAGGTCTTCGCGCGAAACGCACTGGATAGCCGTGCGCAAAGAGAGGGGTCGCGACCTCCTCATTGATGCCGGCGCTCGTAGCTTCTTCCACGGCAGGGGCATCTTTCTCGGCAGGCCCTTGATCATCTTGCGCGAGCGCTTCGCCCATCGACGCGGTCAGCATGCAACTGAACACGAGCGCTGCCAGGGCTCGGCTCGGGCCTCGATACGTCGGCATGGCGCGCACTCTATTCGTACATCGAGTGGGCGGTCGAGGCTTTTCGACCACGTAAATCGTACGCCCGATGGCCTAATTAACGCGCAATTTGAGCGGATTGCCGATCGAAATGTCGTCTATTGTCGCAAACTTTTTGAGATCGTCGCCTTAAGTTTTGTGGTGTAATCGGCGGCCTTCGCCCGGCCAGAGCGCGGAGAGAGAAAGAGGAGAGGAGGTCGCAATGCATCTTTCGCGTCAGTTCTTGCAGCTTAGAAACGTGGGCATCGGACTCGTCTGGTTTGCGAGTCTCGCGCTCGGGCTGCGCGCCACGACGGTCGCCGCGCAGCCGCCGTTGGCGCTCGATCCCATGATGATCGACAAATACGCCGATCCGCTGGTGATTCCGCCGGCGATTCCGAGAACCGGCAAGGTCAAGGTCCGGGGCGGCAAGAACATCGACTACTACGAGATCGCGGTGCGCGAGTTTCAGCAGCAGATCTTGCCGACTGGGATGCCTTCGACCACGGTCTGGAGCTACGGCGCCGTCGGAGCCCCAGCGACTTTCAATTATCCAGCTTTTACCATCGAGGCCAAGTGGCGAAAGCCGGTTCGAGTCAAGTGGATCAACGAGCTCGTCAAGGATCCAATCGACTGCTTCTACACGCCGGGCGGTCCGGTCCACGCGGACTCCTGTAACTATCTTTCGCACTTGTTCCCGGTCGATCAAACGCTCCACTGGGCGAATCCGGCCAATGCAACGCTTTGCAACGATGGAAATCAGGGCACCGACTGTAGAACCAACGATCCCGACGACTACAGCGGCCCCGTGCCCATGATTGTGCACGTGCACGGCGCGGAAACCACGGAACACTCGGACGGATATCCAGAGGCTTGGTACCTTCCGGCTGCGAACAATCTAGCCGGGTACACCACCGGAGGCTCTTTCTTCGACACCTTCAAGAGCTCGTCACCGCTCGGCGCCAGCTGGGCTCCGGGAAGCGCAGTGTTCGAGTATCCCAACGATCAGGAGGCCACGACGCTCTGGTACCACGATCACACGCTCGGCATGACGCGGCTCAACGTATACGCGGGCCCGGCAGGCTTTTACATCCTCCGGGGAGGTCCTGGCGACGCTGTGAGTGGAACCTTGCCCGGTCCAGCGCCTGCGCTCGGCGATCCACCGGGGCTCGACTACTACGAGATCCCGATTGTCATTCAAGATCGATCCTTCAATGAAGACGGGTCTCTCTACTATCCGGAAAACCGGGCTTTCTTCGAAGGACTCGGTCCCTTCCAACTTCAGATTCCGTTCATTCCGGACGAGACTGAGAACCCGACTGGGTGCGAGACCGGAACCGGGCAGTGCCTGCTGAGCGACGTATCGCCGATCTGGAACCCCGAGTTCTTTGGCAACACGCTGGTCAGCAACGGCAGGACATGGCCGTATCTCGATACCGAGCCCCGGCGCTATCGATTCCGTTTCCTGAACGGTAGCCAGTCGCGGTTCCTGATCCTGCGGCTCGTGACCGCCACCGATCCGGACGATTCCGCGACCTGGGCCCAGGTTCCTGGCGCGTTCTGGCAGATCGGCGCCGAGCAAGGCTTCCTCCCTGCGCCGGTGCGACTCGATGAGCTCTTGATGGGCCCAGCGGAGCGCGCCGATACCATCATCGACTTCAGCGCCATCAGCGTGCCTGCCGGCTCCAGTCTGTACTTAGTCAACGTGGCTCCGGACGAGCCGTTCGGCGGCGGGACCGTCGGGGTTGATTTCGATCCTGCCGATCCGGCGACGACTGGGCAGGTCATGGAGTTCCGGCCGGTGCCGCTCAAGTCGACCGACGCCAGTACTCCCGCGGCTCAGCTGGTGCTGCCGGCGCCCCCCGTGCTGCCTGCGACCACCCAGGCCACGCGGACGATCACCCTCAACGAGGAGGAATCGGCCACGGTCTGCGTAGTCGAGGACATCGACGGCAACGTAGTGCAGGCCGCCTGCACCGACCCAGCGGCCGAGCCCTTCGGTCCCACCGAGGCATTGCTGGGGACCTTGAATGCCGACGGCACCTCTACTGCGCGGGTGTGGGCCGACGATACGACCGAAAACGTCGCCGCAGCCGGCGACACCGAGGTTTGGGAGATCTACAACTTTACCGCCGATGCGCATCCGATCCACATCCACCTGGTGCAATTCCAAGTGGTAGACCGTCAGGCGCTCGCCACCGACCTGGAAGGGATGGCGACGCAGCCCGCTCAGTTGGTCGGCGTGGCCCGCGGACCCGAGGTCTGGGAAACAGGCTTCAAGGATACGGTCATCGCCTACCCAGGCGAAGTCACCCGCGTCAAGGCGACCTTCCCACTCGAAGGCTTGTTCGTGTGGCACTGCCACATCCTCGAGCACGAGGACAACGAGATGATGCGACCGTACTGCGTCGGCGACAGCGCCGCCTGTCAGCAGCACAACGGCAACTGAGACCCATGACGGCAAGTCGCAGCCCGCCTCCTCGGGGGTGGCCCGCTATGCGCCGTGTTGCTCCCACCATCGAGGCAAGTCCGCAATCGAATTGAGAACCGCTTCGGGCTCGATGTCTCCCTCGATGTCTCTCGGTCGAAACTTCCCGGTTCGCACCAGAATTCCCTTGAGACCGGCTCTTTGTGCGCCGCCGACGTCTCCGCGGATGTCGTCCCCGATCATCACCGTCTGATCCGGCGAAACGTTCAGCTTGCGCAGCGCCGCGGTGAAAAAGGCTTTTGCCGGTTTTCCCATCACTACCGCCTCGCAGTCGGCTGCATGCTCGAGGGCCTTGATGAATGGAGCCACATCCAAGACCAGGCCATCGGCGCCTTGCGCGTATCGCGACATGCCGAGCGCGATGAGCACCGGCTTGGGCTCCGCCATCAACAAGCGAAATGCCCGGTTGAGCGTGGCGAAGCTCCATGCTTGCCCGATGTCACCCACCACCACGCTTCCCGCGCCTTTCTCCAAGGAGTCGTCCAGCAGCTCGAGACCTTCGAAATCTTCGCGCGTCGCGTCCCGCACGAACAGCGCGAGCGGCGTTGCGCCGCGTTCGGCCAAGTAGTCCCGCGCCGCGACTGGCGGTGCGAAGATCTGCTCGGCAGACACCGACAACCCCACGGCCGAAAGCCGCTCCACGAGAGCACGCCGCGGCTTCGAGCTGGTGTTGGTCACGAACAGATGCGGGACTTTGCGCTCCTCGAACCAATGCACGGTCTCGATCGCACCTTCGATGACGCGATCACCCTGATACAGCACACCGTCGAGATCGAAGAGAAGCGCCTCCATGAGCCACCTCCTCTCCCCGGTCGTATCCGCAGATTATAGGGCCTTACTGCCAAATTGGCAGTGGGCCTGACGAGCGGCTTGCTATTGGTACTCGATGACCTGCAGAGCATGCGGCGGAGAGGCGTTGGCCAAAACTCCGGCGCGGCACTTGAGCTTCACCGACTCGAACACCACCCCGTCCTTGGTGGCGCTCAGAATGTAGTCACCGGGCTCCGTATTGACGAACACGATACCACCGTCCGACGACGTCTCGGTCCATGAGCGATCCGGAATCACATCCTCGTTGAAGTAGATCGGCCCATCGGCGTTTTCGTCGGGGGGATCGATCGAGACCGTCGCGCCAGCCTCACCGTGCGCGCCGGGCAGGTACAGAGAGCCGCCGAGAATGGTGACCGTGCTCACCAGCTGGCATTTGTCTGGAGAGATCGTCGCTCCGATTATGAGAGCAAGCCCATCGTACAGACCGAGATTGGGAACTTGGAAGGTGACCTCCTCGATGTCGGAGTCGGTCAGTGTGAAGGTCTGGGTGTGTGTGGGGGGAAAGCCTTCGGCCTCGAGGACCAGGGTGATTTCCTGATTGGCGGGTAGATCCTCGATGATGAAGAAACCGTCCTCGACGGTCGTGGTCGAGTACTCGGGCATCTCGAGCACCGAAACCGTGCCCCCGACGATTCGTCCCGAACCCTCGAAACCAGGCGGCGCGAACGAAAACGCGTTGCCGCTGATGCTGAACGTGGCCCCGGCGACTCCACCGCTGCCGGCGACTCCACCGCTGCCGCCAAGTCCGCCTGCGCCGCCGCCACCACCAGAGCCATCGCTACTGCTATCGCTTCCACAGCCGATGACGACGAACACCAGTATCGACGCTGCGGCGACTGCCCACAGTTCCTTCTTCATGATCCAACCTCCTGTCACTGCGGGCGTTGATACCCGCCGGACTGCTTTTGGAGCAAGCTATATTGAAAGCGCTGCTCTGTACCTCGCGGCGTCTTATGCGCCTCTTTCATGGAGGTGACCAGCCGAAACCGGCTCCTGCCGAGCTCTGCTGCGAGTGCCTGCGGCGAGTAGCGGACGCAGGGAAGGCCGCTGCATCGTTCGGGACCGTCCTCGGCGAACGTCGCGATGATCGCATGTCCGCCGGGCTCCAGTGCATCGAAGAGTTGCTCCGAATAACGCTGCCGCTCACTCGTATCGGTGAGAAAGTGGAAGACCGCTCGGTCGTGCCAAATGTCGTATTGCTCCGGCAACGAGACCTCGAGCACGTCTCCCACGATCCACCGCACACGTTCCGCGGCGGAACCAAGCCGCTTTCGGCTGTGGTCCAGGGCAACGCTCGAGACATCCAAAACCGTCACGCGCTCATAGCCGTGCGCCAGCAGATAGTCAGCCAAGCGCGCGGCCCCGCCACCGATATCGATCACGGAGGACCGAGTGGTTGCGCCGGCCAGCTCCAGCATCCGCCGGGCCACGGTGGGGCTTTGCTGAAACCAGGTGAGCTCCTGAGGCGCCTTCGCTTCATAGATGTGGTCCCAGTGTTCTTTGCGATTCATCGTTGTACACCACCGCTAGCGCAGTCTATTCTCAACCCTTCCACTTTTCATCTTGGATAGCAGCTGGGTGCCCATGACATTGTCGCTACAGCAGATCTCGGACCGACTAATTATTGAAGATTTGATCTACGAATACTCTGCGATCATCGATCAGAAGCGGTTCGATGATCTTCGTAATGTATTCACGCCAGACGCCCACATCGACTACAGCGCCTTGGGAGGCCCCGCCGGAGACCTCGACAAGATCATCGCGTTTCTGCACCAGGCGATGGGCATGTTTCCCAATCACCAACACCTGAACGCAAACGCACAGATCACCGTCGATGGCGACACGGCGAAAGGCCGGGTCATGTGCTTCAACCCGCAAGAAATGGCTCTGCCGGACGGCAAGACTCACATCTTCATGTGCGGTCTTTGGTACGTCGACGAGTACCGACGCACCGAGGCTGGCTGGCGGATCAGTCGCCGTGTCGAAGAGAAGAGCTACGTCTTCAACATGCCGTAGGGACTAGCGTTTTTCGATTTTGGCGTAATTGCGTTTGGTCGCACCCATGTAGACCTGACGAGGCCGGCCGATACGAAGGTTCGGGTCCTCCATCATTTCCTTCCAATGGGCGATCCATCCCGGCATCCTGCCCAAGGCGAACATCACGGTGAACATCTCAGTCGGGATGCCGATCGCGCGGTACAAAATGCCGCTGTAGAAATCGACGTTTGGATACAGCTTCCGCTCGATGAAGAACTCATCCGACAGCGCAACCTCCTCGAGCTGACGTGCGAGGTCGAAGAGGGGGTCGTCCATCCCCAGGTGCTTGAGCAGCTTGTCAGCGTGCTTCTTCAAGATCGTCGCCCGCGGATCGAAGTTCTTGTAGACGCGGTGCCCAAAGCCCATCAAGCGGCGCTCGCGGTTCTTCACATGCTCCATGAACGCTTTGCAGTCGCCACCTTCGGCCTGGATGTCGTGGAGCATATCGATGACGGCCTGATTGGCGCCGCCGTGGAGCGGGCCCCACAGGGCCGAGATCCCCGCGCTGATGGCAGCATACAGGTTCGCCCTGCTCGACCCCACCAATCGAACCGTCGACGTCGAGCAGTTCTGCTCGTGGTCGGCATGCAGGATCAGCAGCACATTGAGCACCTTCACGATTTCGGGATCGGGTACGTACTCGGGCTCTGCAGGATGCGAAAACATCATGTGCAAGAAGTTCGCGCAGTAGCTCAGCTCGTTGCGCGGATAGGCCACCGGCTTACCCTGCTTCTTCTGGTAGCTGAACGCGGCGATCGTTCGAAGCTTGGAGAGCAGACGAGCGATGTGCTGCTGGTTGTGCGTGTCGGGTTCGAGACTGTCCGGATAGTAGGCAGACAGCGCGCTCACCATCGAAGACAAGATCGCCATCGGATGAGCGTTCGAGGGAAACCCATCGAAGAAGTGACGCATGTCTTCGTGCAACATGCTGTGGTAGGTGAGCAGCGTGGAGAACTCTTTGAGTTGCGATTTCGTCGGCAGCTCACCGTAGATCAGCAGGTAGCTCGTTTCGACGAATGTCGATTCTTCCGCTAGTTGCTCGATCGGATACCCACGATAGAGCAGGATCCCTTCTTCTCCGTTGATGAACGTGATCCGGCTTTCGGTGGAGCCGGTGTTCATGTATCCGGAGTCGAGTGTGATGAGGCCGGTATCTTTTCGCAAATTGCGAATGTCGACCGCGCGTTCCCCGTAGGTGCCTTCGACGATGCCCATCTCGTAGGCCTGATCGTCGTACTGAAGCTTGGCTTTCTGGTTCATGATGTCGAAGGCGTTTGTACCCCGGCCTCCGTTCTCGGGCAATCGAGTCCTCAGGGTCGGCTCAGCCGCTCGGCCAGGCATAGGTCTGGCGAAGCGCCTAGGCAGCGCGGGCGCATGGTCTCGAGACGATAACAGGCTAGGAAGTCGCTTGACAGCCGAGGCGCGGGGCCGTCTGCTTCGGCTCATGCCCGCGCCCATCACGACCGATCTGGTTTGGCAGGAGGTCGAAAAGCGCCTTTTCGCCGTTCTTTCGTGGGTAAACCCAAGCGGTCACGCACGCTCGGCGGGGATCGTGTACCTCGTGAAGGACCGAGCCCTTTACGTCGCGACCAACGACGACTCGTGGAAGGCCAAGCACATTCGTTCGAACCCGCACGTGGCGCTCAACGTGACGATTCCGAAACGCATTCCGTTCATGCCGTGGGTCAAGATTCCCGATGCGACCATCGCGTTCAGCGCCACGGCGCGCGTCATGGCAGCTACCGAGACCGAACCCGAGATCATCGAGGTCCTCATGCGCGGGATGGCCGAGGATCCGGAACGCTTGGCCCGGACCTGCGCGCTGGAGATCCGACCGTCGGGCCACTTTGCAACCTACGGGGTGGGAATACCGCTCCTCGACATGCGGGATCCGAAAAAAGCGCGCGGTCGGGCGCCGGTCGGGTAATCGTGCTCAGGCCAGGCCGAACACCTTTGCCGCATTTTCGTATAAGAACAGGCGCTGCGTCTCCTCGCTGAGGCCCAGCGCGTCGAGTTGCTGGATGCACTTGGCCGGCTGGATCATGGGATAGTTGCTTCCGAACAATACCTTGCGCTGGCCGGGCCCTTTCATGAAGCGCAGCAGCGCTTCGGGGTAACGCTCCGGGGTGTATGCGGACGTGTCGATGTAGACATTTTCGTATTTCGTGGCGAGTGAAATCATCTCCTCCGTCCAAGGGTATCCGATGTGTCCGCCGACGATGCGCAGCTCGGGGAGCTCACACGCCACCTCGTCGAGGTAGGGGATGGGGCGTCCCGGATCGCTCGGCCGAAGAGGACCCGCGTGTCCCACCTGCAAGCAGAAGGGCACGCCCAGCTCCACGCATTCCGCGTAGATCGGATAGTAGCGCCGGTCGTTGGGCGGAAGCCCCCACAGCCAGGGAAGCAGTCGGACGCCCACGAATCCGAGCTCCTTCACGCAACGTCGAAGCTCGCGAACGGCATCCATCGGACGATGCAAATCTACGGAGCCGATGCCGGCAAACCGATCGGGGTGCGCCTGGACGATGCGCGCCACATCGTCGTTGGTCAGAAGAGGGCCCTGAGGACCCCACCATGCCGAGGTCAACGCTTTCGTGACGCCTGCTCTATCGAGCGATGCGAGGGTGAGCTCCACCGGAATTTCGTCCGGCACGACGTCGAGCTTCATCCATCGCCGGAGCGACGCGAACATCTCGTGACGAAGGAACGCTCCAGTCGGATGCTGAATCCAGGCGTCGATGATCGGCTGGGCCATGCGCCAATCCTCGGCCCACATTCCGGCTTACGCAAGAGTGCCTTCTGCAACTGAGGGGGCGAAAAGACAGGCCACCGGGCGCTATGGGCCCGATTTCTCGCATGGGAACGCGACGCCTATTGCCTCCACGATGCGATATTTCTAGTATTGCGCGCATGACGGCGCAAAATCGGTATGGAGTGGTGCTGGCTACGGTCCTTTCTTATGCAGTCGGGCTGTTAGGTTGCGGCAGCTCCAGTGACGGCTCTGGCGGCTCTGGCGGCTCTGGCGGCTCCGGTGGATCGGGCGGAGAGGTACTGCAGATCCTCGTGACGAATGACGATGGCGTCGGCGCGCCCGGCATCGATGCGTTGGTCGAGGCGCTCATCGCCGATCCAAACAATGACGTCGTCGTCTGCGCGCCCGCGGAAAACCAAAGCGGCACCGGAGACGCCACCATCGAGGATGATCCCTCGTGCGGCACGGGCACGGCCATGCCATCTTCGACCGCGAGCGGATATGACGCGGCGACCTGGGCTGTGGACGGCTGCCCCGCAGACGCGGTGAATTATGCGCTTGCCAATCTTTATCCCGACGGACCACCGGATGTGGTGCTATCCGGCGTCAACGAAGGCCAGAACGTGGGAAACATCACCGGGCTCCTGTCCCAGGTTTCAGGCACGGTCGGCGCCGCCAAGACGGCCGCATGTGCGGGGGTCCCGGCGCTCGCTTCATCCCAGGGCGACGGGGAAACCGTCGATTTCCCATCCGGTGTGGCGGCGGTGATGCAATGGCTAACGGATCATCGAGCGGCGCTTCTCGCCGGAGAGGTTCCCGTCGAAGACATCACCAGCATCAACATTCCGAGCTGTGACGGGAACGGGGAGATCCGAGGTACCGTCGAGGTGCCGCTTGCCACGGAGAACCCGGACAACTACCGGCTGCTCGGGCCGCAGGACTGCACCTCCACCCTCGAGAACCCGTCCAACGACGTCGAAGCATTCTTCAATGGCTACACGGCAGTGACGCCGGTGCCTCGCAACACGACGTGTCCCGGACAGTAGGCGCCGGCGATGTTGACCAGCCGCGCGTCCGTTCGCCTATTCGCGGCTGCTGTATTGCTTTCGGCAGCGACCGGGGCCTGTAATGGCCAGAACCTCGATGAGGGGGCGGCTGGGAGCGGCGGCTCCGGAGGATCGCCCGTCCTGCCCGGCATTGGCTTCGTAACCTCGTCGTTTGGCTTTTACTACCAATCCGATCCGGAGACGGGGCTGCCCGGGTTCGACCTCGATGGGCTCGTGTCCACAAAGGAAGATCCCGCCGCAGGTGAATGCGCCCACGACGATTTCACCGGGCCCAACGGCGAGATGGGCATCGACTACAACTTTCTGCGCATCATCAACGATGAGCAGGTTCGAGAGGATGGAAAGTACGTTTTTGGCGGGTTCCGGGAGGGCCAAATCATCGACGGTGTGATTGGCGGCGCCGTGAAGAACGGATCGATGACCATTCTGCTTCGAATCGAAGGGCTCGACGATCCGCGCAATGACGACGACGTGAAGCTGCAGATCTACGGAAGCGAGGATGCCCCTGCGCTCGGCACGGACAACGCGGTGCTCCAGGGGGCCACCCTCAGCGTTCATGCCGACACCCGGTTTCACAGTCGTCAGGTCGCAGGCAAGGTCGTCGACGGCGTATTGATCGCAGGGCCCATCGACCTTCGTTTCCCGGTCGACATCATGATCGTGCGTGACGAGCTCTTCATCCACGATGCCTGGCTGCGCCTCGAGGTCACGGACGGGACCTTCGAAGGAGTAGTTGCAGGCTATTGGGACGTCTCCAACATCCGCGACATCGTCGGAAAGCCCACGACCGACAACGGGAACGCTGCCAACTTCACCATCGAGCAATTCGACCAGGCGATGGCCGAGTACGCCGATGGTGACCACGACGCCGGGACGGGGCAGTGCGGCTCGATCAGCACCATGTTTCGACTGACTGGCGTGCAGGCCTTTTTGGTGCGGCCGTCCGAGCCAGGGGGTGCGGGTGGAAGCGGGGGCTCCGGCGGTGGGGAGACGCCCACGGTCGTCGACCAGTGTCTCAACGACGCAGACCAAGCGACGCTCGAAGCGCTGGCGACCGACGAGCTGAGCGGTGCGGCCGTCGTCGGCATGATCGCCGGGGACTGCCCGCTCACCGCATGCGGCACCGAAGTCGGCGCCGTGTTGTCCGACAGCTCCGAACAGGCGCGCAACGCGCTGGGGGACTGCATCGCCCGTTGCATCGCGTACGAAACCGGGCTTTCTGGGGGCTGCACCGGCTGCTACGGATCCATCGCGGCCTGCTCTACCGCGTTTTGCATCGCGCCATGCCTACCGCCCAACTCGGGTTCCGAGGAATGTGCTGCGTGTGCGCTCGAAAACTGCATCGATGTCAACGCCTGTACAGGGCTATGACCGGCTCTATGTTCGGACCAATCAAACGCGAGGGGAGCCGTTGAAACCGTGTCTCTGTTATCGATGCTCAAAGGCAAGGCTCCGAATGGATTCGGATACGCGACGACCGCCGAGGAAGTGACCGAGGGGCTCGATCTCGAAGGCCGGACGATTCTCCTGACCGGCTGCAACTCCGGTATTGGTCATGAAACCCTGCGGGTCCTCGCGAAACGCGGTGCGCACGTCGTTGGGGCGGCCCGCACGATCGAAAAGGCCACCCGCGCTTGTGATGCGGTGAACGGTCAAACGACCCCGGTAGCATGCGAGCTCTCCGAGCCCGCCTCGGTCCAAGCGTGCGCGCAACGGGTGCGCGAGCTTGGCCGACCTCTCGACGCGATCATCTGCAATGCGGGAATCATGGCGCTTCCGGAGCTTCGTCAGAAGCATGGCTACGAGCTTCAGTTCTTCACCAATCACATCGGTCATTTCATCTTGGTGACGTCCCTGCTCGACGACTTTGCCGAGAAGGGCCGCGTGGTCATGGTGGCGAGCGACGCCCACAAAGGTGCACCCGCCGAAGGGATCCAGTTCGACAATCTGAGCGGCGAGAAGGGATACCGGCCGTGGAAGAGCTACGGCCAATCCAAGCTCGCCAACATTCTCTTTGCAAACGAGCTCGCGAGGCGGCTCGAAGGAAGCGGAAAAACCGCCAACAGCGTGCATCCCGGTGTCATCCACACCAATCTCGGGCGAAACATGAACCCGATCGCGCGTGGCGCGCTCATGCTCGCCGCCCCGGTGGTGCTCAAGAGCGTCGCGCAAGGCGCCGCGACGCAATGCTACGTTGCGGTGCATCCGAGCTTGGAGGGGGTGAGCGGCAAGTACTTCGCCGACTGCAACGAATCGAGCCCCACCGCGCAGGCACGAAACGAAGCCATGGCGGCCAAGCTCTGGGAAGTCTCGGAAAAAATCGCCGCCGAGGTCGCCGCTTGACAAGGGAAACCGACCCCACGCATCTTAGGTCATGACGCAATCTCCAGCGGAACCGAGCCACGAGCTACATACCAACGGATCTTCGCACGTCGCCGCGGTTCCAGGCATCGACGCGAGCACGGCCGAGATCGAGCGGATCTTCAAGCTTCAAGAGGCGAACCAGTACGCGGTCGCCAAGACCACGGCCCGCGAGCGCAAGGAAAAGCTGACGCGGCTAGAACGCGCGCTGGTGGCCCACAAGCAAGACGTCCGCGACGCGCTTCATGCCGACTTTCGCAAGCACCCGAGCGAGGTCGATCTGACCGAGATCTTCCCGGTGACGAGCGAGATCAAGCATGCGTCGCGGCATCTTTCGAAATGGATGCGGCCGCGCCGGGTCAAGACACCGCTCGCGCTCTTCGGCGCCAGGTCGTACATCCACTACGAGCCCAAAGGAGTGGTGCTGGTCATCGCGCCCTGGAACTTCCCCATCAATCTCACGTTTGGGCCCGTCGTCTCCGCGATTGCGGCAGGCAATTGCGTCATCGTCAAACCTTCCGAGCACACCCCTCACGCTTCGGCCGTGACCCGAAGTATCATCGAGGAAGTCTTCGACGAAAGCGAGGTGGCGGTGATCGAGGGAGGTATCGAGACCTCGACCGCGTTACTGAGGCTTCCCTTCAACCACATCTTCTTCACAGGCGCTCCCGCCATCGGCAAGATCGTCATGGAAGCTGCCGCAAAGCACCTCGCTTCGGTGACGCTCGAGCTCGGCGGCAAGTCGCCGACCATCGTAGACGAAACGGCGAGCGTCGACGCCGCGGCCCAGCGCATCGCATGGGCCAAGTACACCAACAACGGCCAAATTTGCATCGCACCGGACTACCTGTTCGTCCACGAAAGCAAGAAGGACGAGTTTCTCCAAAAGCTGGGAGAGAACATTCAATCCTTTTATGGGAAGGACGCGCGGAGCTCGAAGTCCTACGCCCGTATCGTCAACCACCGGCACTTCGAGAGGCTGGCGGGCTATCTCGAGGATGCGAAGCAGCATGGGGCCAAGGTTGCGTACGGCGGGCATACCTTGGGAAGCGAGGACTACATCGAGCCGACCGTTCTGACTGATGTCGATCCCACATCCAAAGTCATGACCGAGGAGATCTTCGGTCCCATATTGCCCGTGTACAGCTTCAAGTCGCTCGATGAGCCGATCGAGGCCATCAACTCGAAAGAAAAACCGCTCGCTCTCTACATCTACAGCAAGAGCCGGGCGAACATCGACCGCATCATCCAAAACACGCGCGCGGGCGGCACCTGCATCAACCACAGTGCGGTCCACTTCTTCAACCATAGCCTGCCGTTCGGGGGCTCGAACAATAGTGGCATCGGCAAGGGCCACGGCTTCTTCGGCTTCGAGGCATTTTCCAATCCACGCGGCGTCTTCAAGCAAGTGTTGCCGTTTACGGCCCTCCAGTTGATGACTGCGCCTTTCAACAACCTCAAGCAGAAGATCATCGACATCAGCATCAAGCTCTTTTGAGCTGGTCGCCATGGCTTATGACGAGAGCCTTGCCGACCGCGTGCGCGAGGTTCTCGCGCGGAGTCAGGTCATGCGCTTCACGGGCCGGCCGCTCGAGGGCATGGTAAGTGAAATCTCGCTCCCATGACACGTGACGTCCCCTGTCAATATGTCCCCGGAAATTCGCGAAAGCGCGTGCTCTACGTCGGCTCGGGGCCCCGCTGCTTCGAATCGCTGGTCAACGATATGGGCTCGGCGGGCGGGGCTGAACGCATCGAGGCCGACGCGTACCCCGTGCTTCGTCTGCGTGGCCACGAAGTCGAGCTGATTCCGGTTTGGGACACGAGGGGCGCGACCGCGTCGCTTCGATCGGCCTACGTGAATCTGCTTCTCATCGATCTTCGCTGGTGTGAAAACTTCGAGAATCGGGTTGCGGAGATTCGCAGGCTCCTCAACGAGATCGATCACGCCGAAGACGTCGAGCAGCGCTATGGATTTCACCGCATCGTCGCGCTCGTTTCGGGTCCGGATCCGAGCCGTCTCGATGACCTCATCATCGAGCTCGGTGCCACGGGGGTGCGCCACGTCCTTCGGCAGGAGTTCCGTCGTGATGCGCCCGCCTGGTCGAGCGACCCGCCTTTCGCGGAGCGGGTGCTTCGTTACGCCGTCGATCTCACCGTCTCCCGGCGCATCGGCAAGTCGGCGATCTGCGCCTCGGGCGGGGGCATCACGGGCATCTACTTCGAGATGGGAGCTCTCAAGTGCCTCGACGATTGCCTCACGAACTGCAAAGTCAACGATTTCGACATGTTGTTCGGCATCAGCGCCGGAGCGGTGGTCACCAGCTTGCTGGCCGTCGGATATACGACCGATGAGCTCATGGCGGCGATCGCGGGCGTGCCGGGTGGGCGCGTACCGCCGTTGTCGTTGAGCCTCTTGCGTCTCTCGCACTTCAATCACGAAGACATGCGATGGCGCCTGAAGAGCGCCGCGAGGACCGGAGCGCGTGCGTTTTGGGAAACCTTGCGGGGCGGAGGAGAGGAGACCGCCGAAAAGCTCTTTTTGGAATACACCAGCCTCGTCGGGGCACCCTTCCATTCGTCCGAATTCGAGGTGATGCTCCGCCGGCTCTTGCTCTTGTCCGGAAGCACCAACGACTTCCGCAAGCTGCCGGTCGAGCTCTATGTCGGCGCGTCGGACCAAGACGCCCGATCCCACGTCTTGTTCGGCTCGGATGGATACGACCACGTGCCCATCAGCAAGGCCGTCCAGGCTTCGCTCAGCGTCAATCCCGCCTTTGCCTCCGTGCCGATCGAGGGGCGCTACTACGAGGATGGCGCGATCACGCGAACGTCGAACTTCATCGAAGCGATTCATCGAAACGCGACCTTGATCGTGACCCTCGACCCCTTCGTTCCCTACGTATCGAAGCTTCCGGGGCTCGGACACCGGCGGGGGGTGCTTTACAACATCGACCAAGACATCCGGACGATTTCGTTTACGCGTTTCGAGCGTGCCCGGGACGCGGCCCTGCGCAAGAACCCCGAGGTCAGCTCGTACACCTTTCTTCCGTCGAACACGCTTCGCCGGGTGCTGTCGAGCAACCCCATGGATCACCGGCCGTATCTCGAGATTTGGCGCGGGTCGTACTTGTCGGCGCTCCAGCGGATCGACCAGCTTTGCCACCGGCTTCGAGGAGATCTGGCCGAGCAGGGGATACTTCTCGACACCTCCAAGGCCGAGCTGGTCGCCGAGCAGCTTCGCGCGACGACCAAGCTCAGCTTCGATGACTTCTTCGTCGACCGTCAGGTCGACATCGACAAGCGCCCATTCATGCAACCTTCGCAGCTGCCGTCTCAGTCCCTGCGCGAAGCGGCCCATTGACGCGCGTGGCGCTTGGCTGGCCCTGTGCATGACCAAGCGCTGCCTTATGATCGTTCGCACCGACAGGGAGTCAACATGAGCCTAGCCGATCAGAAATGCGTGCCGTGCAAGGGGGGCGTGCCCCCGATGGACCAAGACCGGGCCCAAGAGTTACTGCAAGAGCTCGAGGAAGGCTGGCATCTCAACGGGGATGGGCACCTCGAGCGCACCTATTCGTTCTCGAGCTTCGTGGACGCCATGGCGTTTGCCAATCGGGTTGGGGACATCGCCGAGGAGCAGAACCACCACCCCGATCTGTACGTGGCGTGGGGCCGATGCACCGTCGAGATCTGGACTCACAAGATCGAGGGCCTCACCGAAAGCGACTTCTATTTCGCCGCCAAAGCCGATCGCACGTACTAATCCTCCAGGGTGAAGCGTCGGCCGCGGCGCAGCCTCAGGGTGGCGCATTTTTTTCGCGTCGGACCCTCTGGATCGATCCGGTATTCTTTGCTGCATGGCGCCACCACGCATGCGCCCGCGCTTCAAGTTGCAGCTTCCAGTTGCGTCGGAGCAGTGGCTCGACGCGCTTCGCGCGCTACTCGAAGACGACCCGGGCCCGTTGCGCGGTCAGGTATTTCGAAAGCACGCCGTGGTGCAGATGAGCGATACACAGCGGACGTTCTGGTCACCTTATTTGAATCTCGAGCTCGAGGACGAGCCGGATGGCTCTGCAATTCGAGGAAGGTTTTCGCCGCACCCAAACGTATGGACGCTCTTCATGGCTATTTACATCTTGCTGGCGATTATGGCGCTCGGCGGGCTCTCGTACGGTATAGTCCAATATACGCTTGGCCAGCCGCCATGGTCGTTCCTCGTCGTGCCCGCTGCCGTTGCGGCGTTCGGCTTCGTCTACGGGGCGACGTTGATCGGACAGGGTCTCGGTGCTGAGGAGATGTACCTGATGCGCAGCCTCGTCGACCGCGCATGCACGGACGTGCTCGATGCCGAGGTGAAGCAGAACCGACGCACGCTCGTGTGAGCCCAATTGTGGTATCGGTCTTGCACGGTCGGCCTTGCACGAGACTCGACGAAGGGTTGTTTACGTGATTTCGGCAAGGGCCAGAAGACGGGGGCGAATATTTTGGGATCATGCGCAGGATTTGCGTCTGCGGGTGGTGTTTGTTGAAAGCGTTTTTCAACGACAATCCTTTGATTTTTGCGCAGGAATTGCGACACTCGCGGCCTGGATAGGCGGGAGATTGGGATAAAGAGGTCATGCAAATGAAAAAGCCTTTGTTCATTCGATTGGTTTTCACGGGACTGCTGACCGCGGCGCTTGCTGCGATGGGTTGCGGAAGTAGCGGTGACGGCACTGGTGGCATTGGGGGAACTGGTGGCACTGGGGGAACTGGTGGCACTGGGGGAACTGGTGGCACTGGGGGAACTGGTGGCACTGGTGGCACTGGGGGGACCGGCGGCACCGGTGGCGTTCCCGTTGGCGCCGTGACTGCGGACCCGACGGGGATGACGTTTGGTCCCGCAGCCATCACGGTCACGCTGTCCACGGACAGCGGCGACCCGATCTACTACACGACCGATCTTTCTCCCGTCCTCGATGAAGAAGGCAATGTGCAAGGCACCGAGTACACGGAGGGGGAGGGGATCACCATCTCGGACACCACGGTCTTGAAGTTCCTCACGGGAACCGAAGGTGCCTACACGTCGGAGCAATCCGAAGGCTACGTGTTCGCCGAAACTCCGATTCGAGATCAATGGGCCAAGAGCGGTCATGGCGACATCACCGGCGAGCCCTGGCGCCACTGGGACGCAGACGGTGCCGTGCAAACCTCGTGCGCCAAGTGCCATGGCCCACAAGCCAACGATGCGCCGCCGCCCGACGTGGGCATGCTCGAGTATCTTGCAACGGGCAGCAACACGCGCACCTCGCCACTTCCGCTGGGTATCGATTGTGTGAACTGCCATCAGACGTTCCCCACGATCTACAACAACTTGGCCAAGTTCGGGCTTCCGGATGGCAGGCTCGAGCCCGTCATCTTCCCGTCCACCGAAGAGGTCTCCCTCTACGGCCCGGCCAACATCTGCATGACCTGCCACCAAGGCCGTGAGTCCGGAAATAGCGTGCAGGCGGACATCGACGCGGATGGCGGAGCGGGGCCGTACCGGTTCCGCAACGTCCACTACTACGCTGCCGCAGCGAGCTTCTTCGGAGGCGAAACGGTTGGCGGTTACCAGTATCCCGGCTTGGAGTACAGGCCGCGCAACGTGTTCCCCTCGCATCCCGATGAGCTCTCAAACTGTGTTGGCTGTCACATGACCAACGCTGAGGGGGGCGAGATGCACACCTGGATTCCAGCGGTCGATACTTGCATCAGCTGTCACGGCGGTACCAGCTTCCAGACACTAGGCGGCTCGCCCGGTCAAAACTATACGAACCTCCAAGCGCTCATCCCCGAGCTGTACGCAGCCATTCAGGCCTATGCAGCGGACACGATTGGCACGCCGATCGTGTACAACCCCGACCGCTATCCCTACTGGTTCGACGATCAAGGCGATGGCTATGCTGAGTTCGACGCGGCACTGTATCCGGCTGCGTACAACTACCAGGTCCTTCAGAAAGACCCCAATGGCTTCATCCACAACGGGACCTATCTGCAGCAGCTCGCCTACGATTCGACGCAAGCCCTTGGTGGCTCTCCGAGCGTGGCCGTCCCCGGCCGCGGTGCGATGACGCTCGAGGGAGCGGACATCGGCAACGCATCGAAGGCGCAGCAATGGCAGATCAGCGCCCATGGGGCGGCGGGCACCGAGCCCTTCCGTCACTGGGACGAGGACTACGAGGCTGACGGGTACACACCGGCCGGCATCGAGGCCGATTGCACCAGGTGCCACAGCACGCCGGGCTTCGTCAATCTCGCCATGGCTGATCCGGCCGCCGGAACGATGCCCACCACCACGGTGGACTGCTGGGGCTGCCACAACAACTTCAATCTCTTCGACAACGCAGAGACGCGGTGGGACGACCTCACCACCAATCCAGCGCTCGAAGACGTCGTATTCCCCTCGGGCGCTACGGCTAGCTTCGATAATCCCAGCAACATGTGTATGGAATGCCATCAGGGACGTGAGTCCGGGGTTAGCGTGGAAACGGCAACCGCAAACTCAGTGGTGCAATCTCCAATCGACTACCCGTCCTACGACTTCCTAAACATCCACTACTACGCAGCCGCGGCCACGCTGTTTGGAAGCGACGTGAACGGTGGGTACGAATACCCCGGGAACACGTACCGCGGGCAGAACACGTTCGTCGGGCTCCACACCCAGGATGGCCGCACGCTGGTTGACTGCATCGGTTGCCACATGAACGCGTCCGACACCCAAAAGCAGAGGCACACCTTCCTGCCGCGGGTTCAGGACTGCAATCTCTGTCACTCCGGCGGCGCGTTCCGCGATTTGAGCGGCTCGCCCGGCGACAACTTCCGAGAGATCGAAGCCTTGAAGGGCGATCTGTACGCGGCGATCCAGGACTATGCCGTCAACGGCCTCGATAACCCATCCCCGGTCTTCTACGATGACACCGCCTATCCCTACTGGTTCAAGGACAACGGGCAGGGCGCCAACTTTGGTAACCGCTACCAAGACTTCGACTTCAACATGTTGACCGCCGCCTACAACTTCCAGGTGGCCAACAAAGATCCGGCTGGCTACATCCACAACGGGACATACGTCGAGCAGCTCCTTTGGGATTCCACCTGTCTCATGGGTGGTGACCCGAGCACGCTGGTGCCCAGCCGACCCGCCAACTGTCCGTAACACGACGGGCAAACCCAATCGGCCCAAGAGCCAAAACCACATCCCGGGGCACGTCTTCACTTGAAGGCGCGCCCCGGATGTCTATTATCCATGCAATGCTCGTTCCGCGGCGTGGTTCTTGGCTTCTCGTCCTGGCGTTCGCGTGTGGGGTATTGGCATCGTGCAAGGGCGACACGGGCCAGGAAGGCCCGCAAGGCCCGCCCGGTGAGCAAGGCCCGCCGGGTGAGCCCGCAGAGCCAGGGCTCCAGCCCGAACCGTTTGGTTTGATCGGCCGGGTGATGGAGCCGAACTTGGTGCCGGTCACGAGCGGCACGGTGTACCTCGTTCCTGCGGACGACGTCGAGCAGCTCTCGCAAACGCCCATCGACATCTTCTTGTCGCCCGAGGCGACTGCTGCGCTTCAGATCGACGAACCGATCGAAGACCTGCTGGATGACAATGTAGGCAGCTACGAGCAAGCCGCGGTGGATACCGATGGCGTCTACCGCTTCGAGTCGCTTCCCGAAGGAAGTCATTTCGTCGTGTGGGTTCCGGCATCCGGCGACTCAGAGCACCTTCCTGGAGGCAGCAGCGGCGTGGTGTCATTCAGCACCGATTCGTTGATCGGAATGCAAATGGACATCCGCGTGAGCCCGCGACAGAGCTCCGCGGCGACCTACGTCGGTTCCTCGACCTGCATGGTATGCCACGGGCTCCACAGCACGGAGCGGACCGCGCACAACGTGGGACTTCAGGTTCCGCGTGTGCGCTCCATCTTGCAGGATGTGGAGCCATGGCCGAGCTTCGATGCCGCGCTCGACGTGTTCGATGACAACTCGACGACGCTCTACTACTACGATTGCGATGACGCGGCTGCCGGGACCGCGAAGTGCGTGGTGAGCGATGCACCGCCGGTTGGCACGGTCAGCTTCGAGCTTCGGCTTCGGCGCGATACCGGTGTGCCGCTAGGGGAGGTGGGCGCCTACTACATAGAAATGGTCAACCGCATCAACACCGAGGTTGCACCGCGTTACGACATCGTCCTGACCTACGGGGGGGCGCTCGGGAGGCAGCAGTATCTCACACGGCGCACCAACGCGGACGGCGGCTTCAGCTACTTCGTGCTTCCCTTGCAGTACAACTACCAAGGCGGGTTTTCGAATCCGAATCCGCAAGACTGGCCGTGGGTCGATTACCGCTCCGACCTCTGGTACGATTTCGCGAGCGACACGCTTCGACAGCCCGACAACGGGGACTCGTTCGACAACAATTGCGCGGGTTGCCACTTCACGGGTTACCGGGTGCAAGGCGATGAAGCCCAGGGCTGGTCGGCGCAGGCCATCGTCGACCCCAACGGAGCCTTTGATTACAACGGCGACGGCAAGCCGGAGCTGATCAACACGGGTTGCGAGTCCTGCCATGGTCCCGGCTCCGAGCACTTGGAGCTGAGTCCGCGCGGCAGTCACATCGTGCAGCCGGGGCTGATCACGCCGGGCCGGCAGGCCATGCTTTGCGGGCGCTGTCATTCGCGGCCCCTTGGCATCGGTGCGGGGATGACCGGGCTGCCGCTCTCCGCAGATGACGAGATGCCGCCGGTGGGGATTCGCCGGCGCGACTTTGCGCCGCTCTACACGAGCCGGGTCAGTGGTGCGCCCGACGACTTTTTCATCTCAGGCGACTCCAAGGCCGACTATCAGCAGTACTCGGACCACATCCGGGCGAGGCATTACCGGAACCCCGTACGGCTCGTCACGTGCACGGGGTGCCACAATCCGCACGTCAATGCCTCCGATGTCGCTGCCATGGACACCTCGGGCAATCCCAATGCGGTATGCACCACCTGTCACAGTCCCGAAGCCAACCCGGAGCTCTATCCGGTCGGCCAGCACGTTGCAGACGTGACGGGGTTCGAGGGTCACGCGAGCCTGGAAGAGCTCTTGGGCCCCTATGTCTGCACGCAGTGTCACATGGTGCCGACCGCCAGGTCGGGCGCGGCCGTTCGAGCTCTGACCGATGCGATCGGCGGTCCGCCCACCGTGCAATACTATTGGAACGATATCGCAAGCCATCGCATGACCGTGACGTTTTGGGATGAGTCTCAAGGACAGCCCACGCAGCCTCTCGCTTTCACCAACGAATGCGGTCAGTGCCACGGCGAGTTTCTTCCAAACAATCCGACGCCATGACCGCGCAGAGACGTCGACGCTGGGTTGCCATGCTGTCCCTGGCGGCCCTGGTGCTCGCAGGTTGCAACGAGGACCGCGATCGACCCGAGCCGCCACTCGCCTTCGCCGACGTCCAACCGATTCTCGAGAGCAATTGCCTCGAATGCCACAGCGGTCCCCAGGCGGCCGCGGGCTATCGTGTAGACGACTACTTCACGACCATCCGATGCATTCCTGATCCAGAGGGACAGCCTGCAACCCTGCCGCCGGACCAGACCGCCCCAATCCTGGCCGTGCTCGGAGAGCCGAGCCACGCCGACCTACTAGACGCCGAGGAAACGTCGACCTTGACAACCTGGGTCACCGAGGGCGCCTTTCCCGACGATAGTGGCACCCACCCAGGCCAGTGGACCGATCCACGCGCTCCCGATTGGCACGGCAGCTACCTGCGCGAGACCGACTGGCAGCCCATCATCGACTCCGAGCGCGTCGACGCCTGCGGTCGTTGTCATGCTGGGTCCCCGGCGCCCGTGACCGAAGTGACCATCTACCCTCCGGGCGCCACCAACTGCACCGACTGTCACGACCTACCAGGCGGCGTCATGGCGTGCGGCACCTGCCATGGCAACGGCCTGCGCGCCTATCCGCCCCGCGACCAGTGCTACTTCCCGGGCCCACCCGAGGGCTTTGCCCATGGCCCTCATGTGCAGCCCTCGGCGAACAATCCAAGCGGCCTCGATTGCCAAGCCTGTCACTTCGGCGAGGACTACCAGATGCTGGGCGACGGCCACGCCAATGGCGAGGTCAACGTGGTGTTCCAGCCCGCCTGGGGCGCCGACGCGAGCTACGACTTCGAGACGCGGGTTTGCGCCACCACGTGTCATGTGCGCGGCGGCACGACCCCTACCGTCGCATGGGACGAAACGGATCTGGAGATCGACTGCAACTCGTGCCACCAAACGCCCCCAGTCGGCCATGCGAAAATCGCTTGCAACACCTGCCATCTGGGTATCAACCCGGCAGGCACCCGGCTCACCATCGAGGCGCCCCACATCAACGGCCGCGTCGACGCATTCCCTTAATCGTTGCGAATCGGTCGCCAAATCCGATAGTCTCGCCTCCGATTGGGGTGAGGCGAGCCTGATGACGTTCAACAGAAGGACGATTCTGAACTGGTTTCTCGGAACGAGCGCCTTCGCGTGGCTCGGCTCGGTGATCTATCCCGTGGCTCGATTCCTGAGCCCGCCCCCCGAGCAGGAGGCCGCGGTTTCCGCGGTGAAGGCGACGACGGTCAACGAGATGCAGCCCAACTCGGGCAAGGTCTTCAAATTCGGCCGGAAGCCGGCGCTCCTGGTGCGCAGGCCCGATGGCAATTTCGTGGCGTACGTCGCTGAGTGCACGCACCTCGACTGCACCGTCCAATACCGTCCCGACAAAGAAGACATTTGGTGTGCTTGCCACAACGGGACCTACGATCTCAACGGAACCAACGTGTCGGGCCCGCCACCGAGGCCCTTGGAAGCGCTGGAGGTTCATACGCAAGGGGACGATGTCTACGTCACCCGACAATCGTGATCGCGCGCTCCTGAGCTGGCTCAAGGATCGCTACCCCATCGCGCAGTTTGCCGAGTGGGCCAAGCACAAGACCGTGCCGATCGGGCGTGGTGCCTTTTGGTACTACTTTGGCGGGATCACGCTGTTCCTGTTCCTGATTCAAGTCGGAACGGGGATCATGTTGATGTTCTATTACAAGGGAAGCGACGACACGGCCTTCGAGAGCGTCCGGTTCATTTCGGCCCAAGTACCGTTCGGGTGGCTCATCCGATCGGTCCATGCGTGGTCGGCCAACTTGATGATCCTGTCCGCGTTCATCCACATGTTCAGCGTGTTTTTCATGCGCGCTTATCGCAAGCCACGTGAGCTCACCTGGATCTCGGGGATGATCCTTCTCGTGATCCTGTTTGGCTTTGGGTTCAGCGGATACCTCCTGCCGTGGAATGAGCTCGCCTTCTTCGCGACCAAAGTGGGGACCGACATCATCGGTGTCGTCCCATACATCGGAAAGCCCATCATGTACGTGCTTCGCGGGGGCGAGGACGTGACGGGATCCACCCTTCCGCGTTTCTTCGCGCTTCACGTTGCTCTTTTTCCCGCGTTGCTGACCACTTTCATTGCCGTGCACCTGTTTTTCATCCAGCTGCAGGGCATCCACGAGCCGCCGGTATGGAAAACCCAACCAGAGCAGCGAAAGACGATGCCGTTCTTCCCGCACTTCTTCATGCGGGAGCTCTTGCTGTGGTTGATCACCCTCAACATCTTGGCGGTTCTAGCCGTGTTTTTTCCGGCCGAGCTCGGGGTGAAAGCCGACCCCTTCGCGTCGGCGCCGGCGGGGATCAAGCCGGAGTGGTACTTCCTCGCGACCTTCGAATTTCTCAAGTACATGCCTGCTCACGTCGGGCCCATCGAAGGGGAACGATTCGGCCTGCTGCTGATCTCGATCGGCGGCGTCCTGTTCGCGCTGGTTCCCTGGATTGATCGCGGACGAAGCCGGACGCTCACCCGGATCATCATGGTGGCGGGGGTGATCGCCATCGCGTTCCTCAGCTTCATGACCTATCGGGGGTGGGCCGCATGAGCAAGACCCACGCCGCGATCCTAGTTTCGCTGCTCGTCGCGATCAGCTCGAAAGCCAGCGCCCAGCCGCTTCCAGGCGACCAGTGCTTGACGTGTCACCTGACGGTGGACGACAAGCTCGGCGAGCTTTGGGAAAACGACGTGCACGCGCGAGCTGGCATCGGGTGTGCCGACTGTCACGGAGGTGATCCCAAAGCCGAGTCGAGCGAACGGGCCAAGCGAGCCGGCACCGGCTATCGCGGAATCCTTTCGCCAGAAGCCATCCCGCGGTTGTGTGGAGGCTGTCATGCCGACGTGGAATACATGAAGGCTCGCGACCCGCTTTTACCGACGGACCAGCTCGAAAAGTACAAGACGAGCGTGCACGGAAAGCTTCTGGCCAAAGGGGAGACCCGGGTCGCGCAGTGCGCGAGCTGTCACCACGCGCATGGCATCCGAGAGATCAACGACGCCAAGTCGCCCGTGTATGCCGAGAACGTCCCAGCCACATGCGGGCATTGCCACGGCGATGCCGATTACATGGCGGATTTCCACATTCCGACTAATCAATACGACGACTATGTGCACAGCGTGCATGGGAAGGCGCTTCTCGAAAAACACGACGTGCGTGGTGCACCCGCCTGCAACGACTGCCATGGCAATCACGGGGCGGCGCCCCCCTCCATCGACGCGATCAGCAACATCTGCGGTACGTGCCATGCGTACAACGCGAAGTTGTTCCTGGAGAGCCCATTGGCGCCAGACTTCAAGGAGAAGTCCCTCGCGGACTGTGTCGCGTGTCATGGCAAACATCGCATCACGCATGTCTCCGACGACTGGCTCAACGACGAGCCTGGCGGCACCTGCCGAAAGTGCCACAAAACCGGAGATGAGGGTTCGGAGCTCGCCCTTTACTACGCCGACACGCTCGGCTCGATTCGGCAGTCATTCGACGAGATCGACGAGCTGCTCGAAAAAGCCGAAAACAAGGGCATGGACGTGACCGAAGCCAAGGATGCCGAGCAAGCAGCCCGTCAAGGTCTCCTTCAGGCACGCACCTTGATTCACGCATTTTCCAAACCCGTGATGGAAGACAAGGTCACTGAAATCGCCGCAAATCAAGCGGCCGCGCTCGAGATGGGATACCAAGCGCTCAACGCTTTCGACGCGCGTCGCCGTGGGCTCGCCGTCAGCACGCTGCTTTTGCTGCTTCTCACGATCGTCGTCGCAATCAAGATTCGCACGCTACCGCCCATCGATTGAAGGAGCTCGTGTTTCGGCGGCGGCCGATCCACCGCTGATGAAGGTGTGGCAGCCCGAGCAGACCTTTGCGTCTGGCTGGTGATTCACCTTGTCCTCATGACAGCCTACGCAGGTCGCTCGGTCGTCGTGCACGTGGGCGTCGTGGATCCCGTGGCATGCCGTGCACTTGGTGTGACCTTCGCCGATGGGTACATCGGGCAGACGATGGAGACCCGGTAGCTGGGCCACGTTGTGGCAACCGAGACATCTGGTATTGGGGAGCACCTTGCCGGAATGAGGCTCGTGACAGGTCAAGCATTGCCGGTGGCCGCTCGGGTTGTTGGTGAGCTTTTCTTGGTGGCAGCTCGCGCAGGCCACGGGCCCTGCGAGCTGATGGACCATGCCCTCATGGCACCCTCTGCAGCTCGAATGCCCCATATTTCGGCTAGTTAGGCGAATTTGAGCGATGTGGCACCTTCTGCAAAGGGCGCGATCATCGAGGGCGCTCAAATCGAAGCGGTGAGGCTGGTGACAGCCGGTGCACGGGGTGTTGCCCGAATGAAACGCCGTGTCCGACTTCGCTTCTTGGTGGCACTGGGAGCAGCGAAGGGCGAGCTGGGTGACCCTGGCAGGATGCGGTTGGTGGCAGCCGACGCATTCGCCTTGCTTCGATGGCGGGTGGGTCGGCGATACGTCTTGGTGGCAGCTCTTGCACGCGCTGGCTGCTGCTGCTCGAACGTCGTGGGGCCGATGACAGCTGGTGCATTCGCGATGGGGCCGCGAAATGTTCTGCGCCAACACACGCACTCCCTTGTGGCAATCGTTGCAACGTGCTGCCGTTGCGGGCGTGAACGAGTGAGGATGATGGCAGTTCGTGCACGACTCATGTCCGCCGACGAACGTCGCGGAGCTCGGGATGATCGGCTCTTTCGTCTGATGGCAGTGCATGCAAGCCTCCGCCTGCGATGCAAGCCTGTGGCCTCCGTGGCAGCCCGTGCAGCTTCCGCTGAGCTTCGGATTCCCGTGCTGCAGATTCACCTTGTCGTGACAATCATCGCATTGACGAATCGTTTGGCTGATCGGCTTGTGGGGATTGTGACAGTTCTCGCAAGGCACCGTCGTATGCATCGCGAGCCCTTGTGGGTTCGCTTCGGTTTGATACGGGCCGTGGCATCGCGAGCAATGCCATGGGCCGTAGACGTCGGGCTGCGCACCAAAAACATGGCACGTGTAGCAGTCCATGGGCGTTCCGCTCGAGCTGACGTGGGACATCGCCGCCTGCTCTTCGTGGCACTGGGTGCATACCCCTGTGTCGGGCGCCTCGAAGGTGGGCTGCGTCGGGTCGTGGCACTGGTCGCACTTCACTACCTCGTTGACGACGTGCTGTGAGTGGCCTGGAGAGAGGCGAACTTCGGGCCAGTTGGCTGGGACCGTGCGAGGGGTCGGCGTATGACGTTGCTCTTTGACGATCTCAACGCTGGAAACGAGACGGCTCACGGCGATGCCTGCCACGAAAGCGACCACCGTGACTACGCCAATCCAGAGAAAGGCGCGCTTCATAGGCCACCTACGTGGCACAGTCGGCAGGGCAAATCGTTTCTCACGTCGAGGCGGCTATTGAACCCCGGTGGATGCGGATTGCCTCCCGGACCGCCGACGATGTGGCAGCTCACACAAAGCATCTCCCCCGCGCCGCTATGACAGCTGGCGCATGACAGGGGATCGACCCTCGCGGCTGGGCCATGCAAGTTGGAAGTTCCAGGAGGGCCCGCCCAGCCGGGTGGATGCGGGTTGCCGCGGGTCGGGTTCTGTCCCGAGATGCCGAGCTTGGTATGGCAGTCGACGCAGAAGAGCTCACTGTGGCAGACGACGCAAGCCCCTGGATCGGCCGCTGCCTGCTTGCTGTGCACCGAAATGAAATTCGCTCGATGCATCGTGTTGCGTGTGGGTTCGTCGAACCGGAGCCGCGAAGGAATCGTCGGGACCGTGACGCCATGGCATGCCGCGCATTGTCGCTGGGTGTGGCAGCTGGTGCATAGATCCCCTTGGGCATTAGCCTGTACGCCGTGCTCTCGAAGAAAGTTTCCGTCGTGGATCACGTGGCTCTCGGGCCGAGCCATTTCTCCGGGCAGATCGACGTGACATCCGCCGCAGTCTCGCGTGTCCCACTGTCCCTTGTGGGCATGGCAGCTGTAGCAAGTGGGATGCTTGACCCGCACGTAATCCGAATTGGTGGTCACATCGACATGGCACCGCACGCATTCCGTGACGCCGGCCTCCATGTGCACGGCATGCGAGAATCGAAGGTGCTTACGCGCCATCTCGGCCGCGTGCCTATTCCGCGCGCGCCCGTGGCAGTTCGAACAGGTGTTCGAGTCATGCGGATCCTGATGGCACTCGACGCACCGGGCGGTGGTCGGAAAGTGCAGCGGTCCGGTCTCGCCGGTCTCCTTGATGCCAGCGTGGCACTCGAGGCAGTTGATGCCATTGATGACATGGGCGCGGTGCTCGAATGCCCAGTCCTGCTTTTCCTGCTCGAGGCCCAGCATTTTGGCGCAGGCCCCGGCCAGGCCGGTCAGCACGATTAACGCAGTAATTACGAGAGTATGCCTCATTGCTTTCCGTGCCACGTGTGCTGATAGGCCAGCTTGGCCAGGCCTCGAACGTCGATGCGCTGGTACTGATTGGAGCTCGCTTCGGCTGCGGCCGCCAGGGACCAACCCTTCTCGTGCGACCAACGCAAGGCGATCCGTCCCCAGGGCCATGCCTTGCCCGTCTCGTCGCTCCGTTCGTCGGGGATCACGATCTCGAACTCGGGCATCAGGCCCAACATCTCCTTGTGGTTGTCGAAGAGGGGAATCACGGCAGCCAGTCGGATTCCCGTCCAGCTGGAGACCGACAAAGACTGCCGACGGAGCTCGCCCAAAACGCTTCCCTTTCCTTCGTCGTCAGTGCGGAGCACGCCTTTGAGAAATCCGGTCCAACCCCACTTGTCCTCGGCGTTTAGCGCCGCGCCCTCGACCCACAAGTCGAGTCTCGGAGCCGCTCGCCAAAAGAGGTTCCCGCCGGTCTTGAGCGCGCCCGGGTCACCGAGCACCGTGAAGAGAGAGGTCTGCTGGAGCATACGCGTCGGCGATCGTTGGGTTGCGAAAATCTCTCCGCGGAACTTGCGGTTCTTGGTTTGTGCAGAGATGGTGCCGAGCACCTCGGCCAGACCCGGGTTGACGATCTCCCAGGAGAACTTGGCGGACATATCCAACCAGCGGGCCACTCGAAGCGCAAAATCCGCCCCTACTTCTTCATCGGAACGCTGCCCGTAGTTGTATCGATTGTAATAGGAAACGCCGAGCATTCCGCGATTGCCCAGACCCTGCGAGATTCGCCCTCCGACCATCCAATCATCACGGCGTCCTTCGATGTCCCCCTCGACTGGCACTCCGCCGAAAATCTCGAAGTGTGTCTTGGACGGCGCGCGAAGAATGATGTGCCCGCCATCGATCTGCACGGCACGCACCGCCCCTGTGCCAAGAATGAAACGACCGAGCCGCGTATCGATGATGCCCCTCGGATCGCGGACTTTTACCGCGATTACCAGGGCTTCAAAGGTGAACGCATCGTCGCCCAAGCCAAACTGGGGCATTCCCGCCCCGCCCCAGACGAGCGCTTCGGCGTCGACATAAGGGTATTTGCGGGTCGAGCCTTGCAGGATGATCAAGCCGGCGTTGGGATCCAGTTGTCCCCACAGCTCGGCCCCCACGCTGTGGGGCTGGGCAAAGGCGGTCGCCACTGGGCCGGCCCAGAGCAATGCGAGCGCCGCTGCGGCCGCAAGGAGCCAGCCGACCCGTCCTAATCGCATCTTCCCTCTTGCATCAGTCCCCGAATTCGGACCATGGTCTGGTTGCTGCGGCAATCGCACCCGCAGCGCACCGGACTGCTCATGCACGCATCGCCACTTGCCTGGATTGCATTCGCTACCGCTTTGATCGCCGCCGCGATCATGGTCAACTACCTGGTCCGCAGGCCCAAGCTGACTGGCCCCGTCAAGGCCACGCTGATCATCGGCATCGGAGTGCTTCCCATCATCACGGCGCTGGTGGGCAACATGGAGGGGCTTGCATCCACGGAGGAGCAGGCGTTCTGCGGAAGCTGCCACACCATGGATCGGCACATCGAGGACGCGAACAACCCGAACAGCATGAGCCTGGCGGCCATCCACTCCCGCATCCACAAGTTCGGGCACCAGAGCTGCTACGTCTGCCACAAGGACTACGGCATGTTCGGCTACGCCCTGACCAAGATGGGCGGGATGAAGCACGTCTATCTCTACTTGACCGAGTTCATGTGGATGAGTGTCGACGAGGCGCTCCCCAAGGTTCACATCGCAAAGCCGTTCAAGAACCAGAACTGCATGCAGTGCCACAGCACGACCGGGAATATCTGGAACGGCGTCGCGGATCATCGCGGGCTCCTGAACGATCTTCGAACAGGTCAGACCAGTTGCGCCAGTGCCGGATGCCATGGCTACGCGCATCCTTTTAGCAAACCAGCAGAAGAAACTCCAACGCCTGCCGAGGCGCGAGGCACTGAGAAGGTTCGCAATCCCGAGGAAACATGATCAGGGATAAGGTCGAGGCGAAGGTTGAGTGGCTGGTCGAAAGCGGATCGAGGCGGCGCATCCTCACCTATGCGTGCATCCTCGGGCTCATCGGGCTCGCCCTCATGTGCTGGTCGCTCTTCGACCAGGGCTGGATTCCCGTGATGATGGCGATGACGGTGGGACAAGGCATCGGAACGTTATCATTCGCACTGTTCCTATTGGTAGTCATTATCGACCTGCAAAGAGCGACATTTCGCCCTTCAATTCCCCCGAGTCCCCCCGATCCGGACAAAGAGGATTAGCCGCTCGATCGGCGAGTGCGTAGCGCTACCAGTGTCGATCCCAGAGCCAAGACCGCCGCTGCGGTGAGAATCGAGTCGCGCGGCACGAACGGCATCAACGCGACGCAGCTCAGCGCGCCGAGCACCGGAACCAGCTTTGGGGCGCAAAATGTGCGCGGGCGTACTTCGTCCCGCCGTTTGATGACGATCAGGGAGACGTGCAGGGTCAAGAAGACGACGAGCAGCAGCAGGCTCGTCGTGCCTGCGAGATAGGTCAGGGTGCCCGACAGGGCCAATGTCAGCGCGACCAGCAGCACCGCGACGATCGCAACGTGGGGAGTGCGCCGCTCTGGGTGAATTCGGCCGAACGCAGCGGGCAGCAGGCCTTGGCGTGCCATTCCGTAGATGAGGCGGGAGCCCATGATGAAATTGAGCAAGCCCGTATTGGCCACCGCAAATAGGGCAATCAGCGTGAACGCACGATCGGGGATTACCTCGGTGGACCGACGCACGACCGCGAGCAATGGGGCGCTCGAGCGAGCAAGCTCTAATGGGCCCATGATGCTCGTGGAGACGATGACCACGAGGAGATAGAGGAGCCCGGTGACCACGAGGGCGACGAGGATCGCGCGTGGCATGTTTCGCTCGGGCTCCTTCACCTCTTCGGCGACGTTGACCATGTCCTCGAAGCCGATGAATGCAAAGAAGGCAAGCGCTGCTCCGCGTGCGATGGATGTCCACCCGATTTCGCCGCTGGCTGCCAGCGTCTGCGTAATGCTTTGGTCAGGCGTTCGCTCGAGAAAGAGCGAGCCTGCGACGATTACGATGAGCAAGCCTGTCAGCTCGACCATCGTGGCGGCGATGTTGGTTGCCGACGATTCGCGCATCCCGCGGAAGTTGATCGCGGCCAAAAGCAGCAGGATGCCGACGATGGTCACCTTCGGCGACAGGCCTGGAAAGAAGCCGCTCATGTAGCCCCCAAAAGCTACCGATACGGTTGCAAGCGACAGCACGCCCGAGCACAGCACCACCCATCCGACCAAGAGGGCAAGGGCCGGCCGCCCGAATGCCTGCGACGCAAAATAGGACTCGCCGGCGCTTCGGGGGAAGCGGCCGCCGAGCTCGGCATAGGTGAGTGCCGTCAGACCCGCGACGGACAGCGCGACGGCAAAAGCCGCCCAGCTGGCAGGTCCCGCCACGCCCGCCACCTTGCCTACCAGAGCATAGATTCCGGCCCCGAGGATGTCCCCAACACCGTAGAAAACGAGTGCCCACAAGCCGAGGGTTCGGCGTAGCTCGGGATTGGGGGCATCGGTCATGAGCAGCTGGGCCTTTTCCGGTGTCGGTAGGGGTCGTCTACGGCGCCAAGCGCTGGTAGGCTCCCCGGCGCCATGAAGCAAACCAAGATCACTCTCGAAGAGAACGAAATCCCAGAGCACTGGTACAACATTGTGGCCGACATGCCGAACAAGCCGTTGCCGCCCCTCAATCCGGCAACGCAGGAGCCCATCGGCCCCGAGGCGCTCGCGCCCTTGTTCCCAATGGCATTGATCGAGCAGGAAGTCAGCGCCGAACGGTGGATTCCGATTCCCGAGCAGGTGAGAGAGCTCTACACGTTGTGGCGTCCCACCCCGTTGTACCGCGCGCATGCGCTTGAAAAGGCCCTCGATACGCCAGCACACATTTACTACAAGTACGAGGGGGTGAGCCCGGCCGGCTCGCACAAGCCGAACACCGCCGTCGCGCAGGCGTTCTACAACAAGCAGGAAGGCGTCAAACGAATCGCGACAGAAACGGGCGCAGGCCAGTGGGGAAGCGCGTTGAGCTTCGCGTGTCAGCGATTCGGCGTCGGGTGCGAGGTGTACATGGTCCGCATCAGCTACGACCAGAAGCCGTACCGCAAGGTGATGATGAATACCTGGGGTGCCGAGGTCATCCCATCACCGAGCAACAAGACCGAAGCGGGTCGAACGATTCTCGCCCAAGATCCCGAATCCCCGGGCAGCCTCGGGATCGCAATTTCAGAGGCCGTCGAGCGGGCGGCAACCGACCCCGATACCAAGTACTCGCTCGGCAGCGTGCTCAACCACGTTCTCATGCATCAGACCGTCGTCGGTCAAGAGGCGATCAAGCAGATGGACAAAGCCGGTGAGCTTCCCGATGTCGTGATTGCGCCGTTCGGTGGTGGATCGAACTTCGCGGGGCTCAGCTTCCCCTTCCTTCGAATGAACTTCACCGAAGGCAAGAGCATCCGTTGCTTGGCGAGCGAGCCCACGTCTTGCCCCAAGCTCACGCGTGGCGTGTTTCGGTACGACTTTGGCGACACGGTGGGCATGACGCCACTCCTTCCCATGTACACCCTCGGCCACAACTTCGTGCCCGCGAAGATTCATGCGGGCGGGCTGCGTTACCACGGGGCGGGGGCGCTGGTGAGCCAGCTGCTTCACGACGACTTGATCGAAGCCGAAGCCGTCGATCAAATCGAAAGCTTCGAAGCAGGCGTGCTCTTTGCACGGAACGAAGGGATCATTCCCGCGCCCGAGGCCAACCATGCCGTGGCTTCTGCGATTCGAGAGGCCAAGCGAGCCAAGGAAGAAGGGCGCAAGCGCGTGATCCTCTTCAACCTGTGCGGCCACGGTCATTTCGACATGTCTGCGTATGAGGCTTACTTCGCCGGGAAGCTCGAACGGCACGAGCTGAGTCAGCAAGACGTCGATGCCGCGATCGCGCAGATCGACACGCCGGAGATTCCTGCAACACCCTGAGCCTGGGACCGCGACGATGCGAATCACCTCCATTGAGCTCTATCACGTCTCCGTTCCGCTTCGACGAACCTTCTGGCCGTCGTGGATTCCGGGATATCCCCAGACCCACAACCGGTTCACGTTGGCCAAGCTGGTCACCGATGACGGAATCGAAGGCTACGCCGCAGGTCAGTCCATGGGCAAAGAACGCCAGGGGCTCGGTGACTTGCTCGGACCCTATCTACTGGGTACCGATCCTTGCGACATCGATCGCGTTCAGGACTTGATCAAGCAGGCCGGGTTTCTCGGCTGGCGGAACTTCTGGATCGAGGCCGCTTGCTGGGACATCATGGGAAAAGCTCAGGGAAAGCCGGTGTACGAGCTGCTCGGAGGCACGGCGCGCCCGATTGAGGTCTACCTTTCCACCGGCGAGGTGCACCCGCCTGAGCAGCGGGTCGACGAGTTGCTTGCGATGATGGAGCGCGGCTTTCGCACGGCCAAGCTGCGCGTGAAGAGCCCTCACTTGGCCGAAGACATTCGCCAGATCGAGATCGTGCGCAAGGGCGTGGGAGACGGGCTGAATCTCGGGGTCGATGCGAACCAAGGGTGGCTGGTTTCGATCGTCGACCGAATTCCGGCGTGGGATCTGAAGCGCGCGACCGAATTTGCAGGAGCTTGTCACCAAAACGGGATTTCTTGGCTCGAGGAGCCGCTCGACTGGCATGACTACGACGGCCTCGCAGCCCTCAAGAAGGCCTCGGAGGTGAAGATCGCCGGAGCCGAGCTCAACCACGGCTGGGACGAGATCAAGATCATGTTCGAAAAAGACTGTCTCGACATCTACCAGCCGGATGCTTGTTTTGCTGGCGGCATAGCGCAGGTGAAGAAAGTCATCGACGCGTGCCATGCCCATGATCGCATCTTCTCGCCTCACACATGGACCAATGGCATCGGCTTCTACGTGAACTGGAACATGGCTCTTGCAGACCGCCAGAGTAGTCACCCGCTCGAGTATCCGTTGGAGGAACCCTCTTGGATCCCGGAATTCCGCGAGGGCATCATCGACCCCATCCTGCCCGACAGAAGCGCCATGCTGCAGCCATTTCGAAACCCGGGCCTCGGCTTCGAGATCGACAAACGGCGGCTTCGCAAATACGGCAAGCGGTTCTTCAAGCTCACCGAGACCGGTCTCAAGCTCCGGGTCATCCGTGAGAAAGGCCTCAGGGCCGCGCTGGACATCAAAAAACGCAAAGAGGCAATCGGCGCCCCCTCCTGAACGTCCCGCTGTTCAGCTGGCCGCGCGTACCTTCTTCCGGCTCGCCAGGTGCTCGGGGTAGCCGGCGCACAGGGTGCCGAAGAGAGCGTCCGTCCAGGGGAAAAAGCCTGCGTAGTTGCCTTTGACCTTGGCGTGATGGAAGTCGTGGTGCGTCGGCCCGTCACTGAACGGGATGAGGTGTGTGGGGCTCCAAGGAAAGTCGTAACCCGCATGGCCTTCGGCCGCCTCCCACTGGCGAATCACGATCCAGATGTAGAGCGTCACGACGTGTGCGCCCACGAGCAGCGGTCCGATGAGCATGACCGTCCCCGTCAGGACGTACTCGGCCGGGTGCATGTAGTGCCCCGTGATGGCCCACGGCGTCATGATTCGATGGTGAGTCGAATGCACCTTCTTGAAGAGCCAGCGACTTTCGTGAAGGGTTCGGTGCATCCAATAGAACAAAAAGTCGTCGAGGACGATGAAGAATAAGAGCTGGAGCGCGATGATCCACCATGCGGGCAAAGGGCCGATGTGCACGTTGGAGAGCCGCAAAAGGGGCCAGGCGGCCAGCGTCGCCACCGCCATGACCGCGTTGTTGCGGGCTACGTGCCAGAACGCGGGGCCCACGACGGAACGACGGCCGGTCTTCCGGGCCTGAATCCGGTACGGTTCCGCCCATGCAGGCGGCTTCCATGCGAGCAACGTGAAGGGCACGGCGAAGGCGAGAAACGACACGATGCCCACCACCGTGCCACCGACTGCAAACCACCAAAAGAGCGGTTCAGTGTAGATCTCGTGGACCCATTGCCACATCGCACGCAGACTCTAGCACCAACCGGTCACCGTTTCACCGAGCGATTCACGGCGACCCCGCAGCCTCGAGCAGCTCCGGGTTTTCGATGTACTTGCGGAAGCGCTCGAGGGCCGTCGAGGTGTAAAACCCGTCGGTAATTCGTTCGTCGAAGCTGTACCGGATGTGCACGACGTCATGGGCGACCAGCTCTCCACAATCATCGACGATCGGGGCCTTCTTGACCCGGCCCAGCACGACGAAAAACGGAATTACAGATGATGGTACGCGGCTTCGAGCCCCACGCTTCCGAGGTTGATCACGTAGGCGCTCGAATAAAGCGGATCGTTGCGGGTCATGAATGCGGGCAGCAATCCGAGCCAGTCGACGAAGCACATCGATATCGGTGACCAGCGCGCCATCACGTCGTGCCATACCAGCTCTCCACGTAGCGCCACTGCTTCCAAGGAAAGATGACGGCCGCGGTTAGACCCGCGAATGCCCACCCGCCGAGGACGAGCCACCCCCCGGTCGGGGTCGGCTCCATGGAGATGAGCACCGCGATCCCGGCAAGACAAGCCATCGTCTTGTAGATCACCAGATACTGAAAGAACACCAAGTAGCGGATCGGCCAGACCGCTCCGAGCGCGAACATCGCTCCCTCTCCGACGATCGCGCCGCCGTAGAGCGCCGGCACGAACGGGTGGGGCCCGACTTCCAAGCCCATGCTCGCCCAAACGGACGTGGGGTCGGCTATCATCCAACCTCCCAACACGAACGAAGAAGCCGCGAACAAAAAACACACCACCCGGATGAGCTGGATCCGTCGTTCGGAAAGGCCTTCGGTGCTCATGGGTCGACGATACGCAGAGAGCCGCCGTCGCCGCAAGCTCGATTCACAGACCGAGACGCCGCGCAAGGAGATCGAGCACCCCCCGCTCCGCGTCGGACTGATCGGCACCGATCGAGATGACGTCGAGCTTCCCGTGCTTCGCGAGAGGACCGAGGTTGTAGAAGACGAACCGGCCCTGTTTGCTCTCGGCTCGAAACAGCAAGTCATCCACGAGCGCCAGCAAGTCGGGAAGCCTTGCTCCCACCAGACTCGGAAAGACGACGTCTTGCGCACGGTAGGGCGGACGGGGCCCTTGCAGCATGCGGTCGAGAAGGCTCATGGGCGTACTCGTTCCGCCCCAGCGGCCGTTGCACTCGGTGAGCAGCGCTCGAAAGTCACCCTTCGGATCGCCCGTCACCAGATGATCGAACGAGCAGCGGCCGACATACCCGAGCTCTTGCAACGCCGATCCCACCAAAAGAGCCGAGGTGGCCAGGGCTTCGTTCACGGTGCTCGGTAGCCCGGAAGGACGGCTGCCCACGAACACCTTGTGGTCGCCTTCCAAAATCTGCTCGTAGATACCGTCGAGCCGGGGTTGGCCGGATCCGAGCGGGGGGATCCAAAGCTGGGTCGAGGGTGACAGATCGGTCTCGATCCAGGCTACCGAGAGCACGTCCTCGCCCTCGGGCCATTCGGTGCGGCGGAGGAACCGTTCGACTGCGCGGCTCGCATCGCGCTTCGTTTGCACCTGCGGTGCTGAAAACACGGCGTTGCCCATGGCGGACGCGCATCGCGTTCGCTTCAGACCCACTCGCGGGTATTGCTGCGCAAGCGTGCGCAAATCGCTTTCGATCGTGACGGGGTCACGGGCGATCCGAGTATCGACCAGAAAGTCTCGCCCTAGGACCCGCTCGACGAGCTCACTGAAGACAGCCTTGTCGTTCGCGATCCAAGTGACCGGCGGCGGTGGAGCCACCACGCGCACCTCGGAGCGACTGTCCACGCTGAGCGTCGCGGCGAGCTCCCAGACATCTTCGATCCCCATGTAAGGGTGAATGGTCATACCGCTTGCGTCTTTTGCAATTTGGGCGAGTCGGGTCCGTGTGCGCCCTTGGGCACAGGCACGTGCGACGTAGATCGGAAGTCCCGCGGGGTCCGCTATCAAGTGCTCGGGTGTACCCAGCTGCAAGACGTTGCGGCAGTAGGCCTCGTAACCGTCGATAGCCGGCGTGACGGTCACGTAAACGTCGTGATCGCCTGCTCGGAGGCGGCCGCGGTGCTGATATTCCTCGACCCCTGCGATATCCGCGAGAAACGGAATCGCCGAGACATCGTCGAGCTGCAACGTCGGTTGCGCCTGGTTTCCAGGTTGCCACCGGTACGCTTCGTATGGGCGAAGTTGCGCTTCGATTCCGAGGTCGGCACCGAGCTCTCGTCCGGCAAGCCGCGCCCGTCTGATGGCTTCGCGTTCCAAGGCGCTCAGTTCGCGGGACGGGCCGGCGCATACTCCGTGAGGAAGCCCTTGATTGCAGTCCAATAGACGTCGTGGTCGGGCCATTTTTCCCAGAGTGCCCGCGAGCCGTGCTGACCTCTCGATGCCGGTGTGAACAGGATCTTCTTCTGTGAAGGCGATGCATCGAAGATCGGCTTCACCTGACCCCGCTCCTGTTTGGCCGATGTGATGAAGAGCGGCTGCTTCACGTGTTTAGCGAGGCCCTCGACGTAACTTGGGCCCTTGCTCTGCTTGAAGTACTCGCCGGGCGAAAACGCGACCACTGCCGTGACTTCGTCCGAATGCTCCGCGGCCAACCGCAGCACCAAGGAAGCCGAGTACGAGCTGCCCCACGCGATGATGCGCTTCGCATGCAGCTTCGTTCGGGCGAACATGAGAGCCGACTCGAGGTCCGCATAGGCGTCGAGATAGCCTCGGGGCCGCCCCTTCTTTTTGGCCCGCGCGGCCGTTTCGTTCATGACGCCGTTGACGCCTCCGCCGGATCGCTGGTCGACCGCCATCACCCGGTAGCCGAGCTTGGTGAGCTTCGGGGCGATTTCCCGATACTCTCCGCGGCTCCAACCCGCCTGATGAAAAAGGAGGATGAGCGTGGGCGATTCCTTCTCGGGCTCGTACAAGTCCGCTCTCGCCTCCAAGCCATCGGCCGTGGGAAAGTCGACGCCCTTGAAGCTCGCCTGGGCGGGCGAGGGGGAGCTCCAAGCGGTCGCCCATACCAAGGCCGCCCCGAAAATCATGCTTCGATACCGCATCTGCTTCTCCTACGCGGAACGGGAGAAGCGTACCGAGGAATCGCCGCTCAGTACAACGAAACCGGGCCCCGATCATTCACTTGCAAGGTGGCTGAAAGCGGCAGATCTCGGGAGGAGGTGCCCAGATGCACCCCGTAATCGAGGCTTTCGACCATCCATGTCGCCTCCCCGACGTCGTAGTACGCGAGGCTGTTGATGGGAACCGCGATTTCGACGGTTTGCGTCTCCCCGGGCTCGAGCATGACTTTGGCGAAGCCTTTCAGCTCCCGTTCAGCGCGCTCCACGGCCGAGCCTGGGTAGCTCACGTAGAGCTGCACCACCTCGGCACCGGCGACTGTGCCCGTATTGGCCACGTCGACGACGAAGCGTGCGACGTCCCCACGCTTCATCTGCCCACGCGCGGGCCTCAGGTTGTCGACCGAAAACGTCGTATAGCTCAGGCCAAAGCCAAACGGAAACTCGGGCGTCGCGCCGTTGCGGTCGAGATAGCGATACCCGTGGAAGTAACCATACGTGACCTCCGACGACACGTTGTCGAAAGGCGGTAACTGATCGAGGCTCTTGGGGAACGTGATCGGAAGCTTGCCCGACGGATTGACTTCACCGAAGAGAAGGTCGGCAATGGCGTAGCCTCCCATTTGCCCTGGGTACCAGACCATCAACAACGCCTGCACGTTCGGCAGCCAGTCACCCATGGTGATCGCACCGCCTCCTTCGAGCACCACGATCGTGCGTGCGTTTGCGGCTGCTACGTCCTCGATGAGCTGGACTTTGGCGGGCGACAAGCCAAGATCGACTCGATCTCCGGCGCTGATCAACCCTTCACCCTCGTCCTCCGAAGTGAGGCCGACGACGACGATGGCGGCGTCGGCCGATGCGATCCGATTTGCAGCGGTCTCGATGGTGTCTGCGGGGATCGAGTCGACCACCACGTCGCTTCCCACGGCATCTTCGATTCCCTGAAGCGGCGTCACCACGAATGAGGGCTTGGTGTCGCTGCTGCCGCTGTCGCCGGTATTGGGCGTATCCGCGAGGGTTCCCACCACCGCCAAGCGGGTGAGCGCACTCTTGGCCAAAGGTAGCGCCTCTGCCTCGTTTTTGAGCAGCACCGCGCTCTTGGCTGCGACTTCTCGTGCCAAGGCCAAGTGTTCGGGACTTCCCAGGACGCTTTGGTCGAGCCCACTCGGCTCGTCGAGGTGGTATTGAAGCTTCTTTCGCACCATGCGGCGAACCGCATCATCGACGACCGACTCGGGAACCTGGCCGGCTTGCACTGCCATCAAAAGATCATCCCCATACACGCGAGCGATCGACATTTCCAGATCGAGGCCGTTCAACGCCGAGCCGAGCGTTGAATGCGTACCAAAAGTGAAGTCGGAGAGCACGAAGCCGTCGAATCCCCATTCGGTCTTCAGAATCTCCTTGATCAAATGCTCGTTTTCGCCGCAAAATTGGCCGTTGACCGAGTTGTACGCGCTCATGACCGACGCAGCGTCGCCTTCGAGCACCGCTGCTCGGAACTGCGCAAGGTAGATCTCGCGAAGCGTCCGCTCATCGATGGTCACATTGACCTCGAAACGAGTGTCTTCGATGCTGTTTGCAGCATAGTGCTTGGGATTTGCCAGCACGTATTCCTGCACGCCCTGCACGAATGCAACAGCCATTTGCGATAGGAGATGGACGTCCTCGCCGTAGGTTTCCTGGGATCGGCCCCAGCTCGGATGCCGTAGATTGTTGATGGTCGGCGCGAGCAGGACGTTGCCACCCACGGCCCTGAGCTCTCGGCCCATCGCTGCCCCGACCCTTTGCTCGAGCTCGGGGTCCCAGGTTGCGCCACGGGCCATTCCGACCGGGAAAGTGGTTGCACCTTCGACATTGGCCACGCCGCGGGGACCGTCGGACATTTTGAACGGTGGGACGCCAAGCCGTTCGACTCCCGGCACGTTCCACAGCAGCTCGCCCTCCGGCAGGAGCACGCCGCTGTCTCCCGCCATCTGCGCGACCTTTTCTTCGAGTGTCATCTGCGACACGAGCTCGTGGACGCGCTGCTCGATCTCGTCGCCTGCGTTGCTGCAGGCCACGGACAAAGGAAGTGCGATCCAGCTTAGTCGAAGGAGCTTCATGAACGCGGAGGGTAGCTGATCTCAGTTCACTGCCAAAACGACTTTGCCGCGGGCCCGCTTCGTTTCGATGTAGCGGTGCGCTTCTGCCGCATCCTCGAGTGAAAAGGATCGGTCGACGACCACTCGAAGCCGGCCTGCCTCGATTTGCTGGCGAATCCAGTCGAGTTGCTTCCGACGCGATCGAACGACGACCAGCTTGGCGCGTTTGCGACGTACGAAGGTCTTGGCGACGTCCTTGAAGATGCGCGCGCTTGGAATCGTTTGTACGTACACCCCCTTGGGGGTCAGCAGGTGTTGGAGCGCATCGAATCGATAATTGCCAAATACGTCCAGGATCGCGTCGAAGCGCTCCTCGAGGCTCGGCAGATCCGTCTTCGTGTAGTCGATGACCCGATCGGCTCCGAGCTCCTGAACCAGATCGACGTTCCGGTAGCTGCATACTGCGCTCACGTGCGCGCCCAGAATCTTCGCAATCTGGACGGCAAACACACCGACCCCACCAGATGCTCCGTTGATCAACACGCTCTGCCCCGGCTTCACGTGCGAATTGTTGCGGAGCATCTGCAGCGCCGTTTGGGCGGCGAGCGGAACGGCAGCAGCGGCGCTCAGCTCGATGTTGGACGGGGCAATGGCGAGCTGGCGAGAGTCTACGGCGGCGTACTCGGCATATGCGCGACCTGCGAAGTCGTTGATCATCCCGTACACGACGTCGCCCACTGCGAGATCGGCGCCAAGCCCGGCCTCCACCACCTCTCCGGCGATGTCGTGGCCGACCAGAAGAGGAAACGTCCTGCCCGTCGCAACCTCGAACTTGCCTTTGCGTACGATGATGTCCTTGGGATTCACGCCGATAAAGCGCGTTCGGACCAACACCTGGCCGCGTGTGGGTACGGGACGAGGCACCATCGTGGGGCGGAGCACCTCCGGGCCACCGTATCGGTCGATGACGGTCGCGCGCATCGTGGCATGGGCGTCGAGGTGACTGCCGTACTGCGGAAGCGCGCTCATCGTTGTCGGTAACGGTAAAGAAAGAGCCCCGATAGTATCTTGGGCTGAAAGAACGTGCTCTTTTCCGGCATCACGATATCTGGATTCCTAAGTCCCGCATCCGCCACGGCCATGAGCTCGTCGAGGCTCACCGGATGCAACGCCACGGCGATGTCATATTCGCCACGGTCCACCACCGACTTCATTTCGGCGAGCGCCGACTCCGAGTAGTAATCGAAGTGATCGGGATCGACGATCATGTCATGGGTCAGCCCCAGCTTCGGGTAGAGCTCGCGCTCGAGAATGGCGCAGTCGAGCCGACCGACGACATCGTCAGGGACATGTTGCGCCTCGAGATCGAAAGAACCGCGCTTGGTGTAAATGCAAAAGGTGTGCTTCGGAGGGGTCCGGAACGAATCGACCGGCCTGAGCGCCAGCTGGTCTGCGATTTCCGCGAACGGTCGCACTCCATTGATCACGCGATTGTAGGCTTGGATGACCGCTTCCTCCGTGACGTAGCAAAGGAAGTGACTCTGCTCGTTGAGCAAGCTCGCGTGGTAACGGTGATGCCCGTCGGCAATGTAGAACGGCTCGGTCGCCAAGGATGCTTGAATGGCCCGTCCCGTTTGGCTCCGCTCGGGTACGCGCCACACCTTGTTGCGGATGCCTTCGAGCTCGCTGAAGCCGCCGAACGTGCTCGTGAAGTCGTAGAGCGGCTCGCCTTCTTGCTTGGCGTTCTCGAGCGCAGCGGCGATGGGAGCGCGTGTGAGCACGAACACTGCACCGAGCTGCAGACCCGTCGCGCGGCGCACGGCGAGACGCCCCTGGACCTTGGCGTCGAAGGTCTTTTCGTGCCGGATGATCTGCCCTTTTTCATAAGGTGAGACCTCGGCTGCCACGAATACGCCGGTGCGTCTGCCCTCAGGCCAGGTCTGCTCATACACGTAGTAAGCGGGCTCGTCGTCCTCGCGCAGTATGCCGGCCTCGATCATGCGTTCGCATGCCGCCGCGGGCTGGTCTCCCAGGCTGATGTGGAACAGTGAGCTCGACTCTTTGTCCAACCAGGCTTCGAGAGGTGTTCCGGGTTTGATTACGTCATACGGCGGGGCGGCAACTCGAGACACGCGTGCCGGATCGGGACGCAATCCGGTAAGTCCGATCGTGGCGACCATGGTGAGCTCCTCCGGGGCTTGCCGATCGCATATTGCATAGGGAAGTCAAGGAGCCCGCGGGTTAAGCGGGCTTCAGCGTTCCCACATCGCCGTCGAGGACGACCAGATCGCCGGTCTGAAACCGCTGGGTTGCTGCCCGAAGATTCACGACCGCGGGCAAGCCGTATTCGCGTGCGACCACGGCGCCGTGCGATACCGCGCTACCCACGTCCGTGGCCAGCCCCGCGATGAGGTTGAAATACGGAGTCCATCCGACGTCGGTGATGGGCGCGATCAGGATCTCGCCCGCCTCCAAAGCAGCCGCGTCCTGAAGTGTTTCCACGACGCGGGCGCGGCCGGTCACCTTGCCCCTGCTCACCGGCTTCCCGATGAGGGCACCATCATCGGCTTCGACCATCGCGGCCCGAAGCGGCTCCGGTCTGCTCTTGAAGACCTGGGGAAAGTGCAACGGCATCTGGTAGTCGAGCACGCGCCGTCTCTGGACTGCGAGGCCTCCGAGCTCGCGGCGGCCATGGATGAGCTCGCCCAACTCGCCGTGCGTGAGAAAGAAAACGGCGTCCGGGTCGGGCAACAATCCTTCCTCGGTCACGAGTGCGCCGAGCGCTCGGTAGGCATGCTTGAACCGGGTGGTCACCGCAACGAGGGCGGACTTGGTGTGCTCACGACTTCGAATTGCAGCATGCGCGAGTGGAAGAAGCCTCCGAATGATCGGGTGGTGCTCCACGGCGTGAGCTCGGAGAGCTTCGGGTCGACCCGTGGTCCCATTTCGTAGGCGAGCCCGCAAGCCCGATTGGAGCGCGTCGATCAGCGGCCCCGGATCGGTAGCCCACTCTCGTTGGCGAAGCTCCAGCTCCCGGACCGCGCGATGGCCGTGCCGCACGAGGTACCGGCCGAACTCGTCTCCGGCCGGTCCCGAGTCGGCCGAGCAGAGCCACGCAAGCGCAGCGTCCCGTTCTACAAATGCAAACCCCTCCACGGATCGGGGGCTTTCGACGAGTCGGTCGATCACGCGCTCGATCCCCTCCGCGATATCGGCGCTTTCGACGTTCTTCGCGCCTGCGAGCAACTCGGCTACCTGGGCGTGATGCGTCTGACTCGGCTCCTCGCCTTTTGCGAGCACGCCGAGCAGAATCGGACTCAACGCTCCGGAGGATGCCGACGAGAGCAGGTGTAGCTCGTACGCCTTCCACAGCAGAGGGAGACTCTCGTCGACCGCTTGGTACAGTTCCCGTGCGTTGCCGAGCTTGGGCAGCTCGAGCCTCGTTCGAAGGGCATCGAGCTCCCTGCGATGTCGGGAAGCGGCAGCCAACAGTGCGAAGTAGCGAGCACCATTGATCGCCCGCCGAAGCCGTGGCGCTGGCGGGGGATCGGCGACTTCTTCGACGTCCCTCCCACAGATGGCCAGGCACATCTGCTTCTTAGTCGACCCCGCCACGTGCGCTGAAAGCTCGGCCAACGTGGTGAGGTTGATGAAGAGGTGACCGAAGAACATGCCGACATAGCGCGGCCCGTCACCGGGTGGAACCTCCGCTCCGATCCGCCTGTACGTCCGCTGCATGCCAATGTCTATGCCTCGACCCGTGACCGAGTACGTCAGCGGCGTGACCGCTCCTGGCATCATTTCCCCGATGTTTGCCCAGGTGTAGACGTGGTCGGGGTGCGGTTCCGTGTCGAGCTCGTTGGGATCGGCAGGCAGGCTCGTGATCGGGCGCGCCTGCAGCCACCACAGCTTACCACTGCGGTCGAACGCCCATTCCATGTCGAGGGGTGTTCCAAATCGTCGCTCAGCCCGCAGCGCTTCGTTCCGCAAGCGCACGAGGTCTTCGTTCCTCAACGACGGCTCGTCGCCTTGGATGTCGCGTTCGACCACCTTCCCGTCTCGGTCGAGGAGCCAGTGGTCCGGTGTGGACTGGCCCCCTACCAATGACTCGCCAAGCCCGCGAACGGCGTCGATCACCACTTGCTCCCGTCTCCCGTTCACGGGATTCGCGGTGAACAAGACCCCCGCCGTGCGTGCATCGACCATCCGCTGCACGACGACGCTCATCGGTGCTTCGGCGCCTCCCGATTGGTCCTCGCGATACCGAGTGGCCCTCGTGTTGGCAACCGAACGAAGACACGCTTCGACAGCCGCTCGGAGCTCCTCGGCACCTTCGACGTCGAGCGTGGTGTCGTACTGACCGGCGAACGAAGCCTCGCTCGAGTCCTCTCCCAGGGCGGACGAGCGAACCGCAACCCTGCCGCCGCCCAAGCGTCGATAGTGCTCTTCGAGTGCGTCTGGGAGATTGCCCGGTGACGCATCAGTCACCACGAAGGCGGCAGGCACGTCGAACCCGTAGGATGACAGGCGCGCCAGACCTTGGGCTTTACCCCCTACGGTCTCGCCATGGACCGCGTCGAGCGCAATGCACCGGGGCGCCGTCATGCAGACTTCAACCGCATCCGAAGGTCCCCGATGATCTGCGACGCGCATTGCTGCGTGAGGGGGAAGGGCGAAGCGACGGCCAGCCGTTGAGCGAGTCGTCCGTAGCGCGCGTGCAAAATCTCTCCAACCTCGCGCGGCGTTCCGACCGCCGCGATACGGCTCAACAGGTCATCGTCGATCAGGGGGGCCATTTCGTGCCACCGGCCCTCCTTGGTGAGGCGGCGCAGCTCGGGCTGAAGGTCGCCGCACCCTTCCGCCTCGAGCACGCTTCGATACGCCGGTGTCGAGGCGTAGAACGCGATCTGGTGGCGTGTCATGGTTCGCGCCCTGTCGAAGCCCTCCTCGTCGTCGCCGGTGGCCACCATCGCCTGGACGCAAAGGGCCAAGTCCGATCGTGCGCGCCCGGCACGAGCCAGGCCGCTTTGCAGGCTCGGCAGGGTCACGTCCCCGAGCGAACGTTCGGTATGGAACGGATGCACGAGCATGCCATCGGCCACCTCGCCAATGGCCTGCGTCATCTTGGGGCCCACGCCGCCCAGATAGATCGGAGGCGCACCACCCTTGGCCGGCCCGGGATTGAACAAGGGCGGCATCAACGTGTGTGTGTAGAACTCCCCCCGAAAATCGAGCCTTTCGTTGGAGTTCCAGCTCGCGAAGATCGCTCGCAGTGCGCGCACGAACTCCTTCATGCGTGGCACGGGCTTGCTCCAGGGCATGCTGTACCGAGCTTCGATGTGCGCCTTGATCTGCGAGCCGAGGCCCAACCAAAAGCGGCCGTCGGAGAGCTGCTGCAGGTCATGGGCGAGGTGGGCCACCGTCATGGGTGTGCGCGCAAAGGCGATGGCGAGCCCCGTTCCGATGTCGAGCTTGGAGTGCTCGGCGGCGAGCACCAGCGGCATGAATGGCTCGTGCGGTCCCTCGAACGTGAAGCACCCGTCGAAGCCGGATTCCTCGAGCTCACGTACCCGAGCGGGGATCTGCTTCATGTCGGTGACCAGCAAACCAGCGTCTATCTTCATGCCGCGATCCTCGCCTGAAAACAGCCTCGTGGCACGAGTCGCGGGAGACTGTCAAGCGCGGGCTGCGCTTGAAAAGGCGTCACAAACCGTCTACTTCAGGCTGCGGAGGTGTGGATGGCGGATCGAATCGGGCTCCTTCCTTTTTGGAAAAACTACGACCGGAAGCTCTATCTCAGGGCAGCGATTCTGGCTGACGAGCTAGGTTACGATTCGTTCTGGATTCCGGAGGCATGGGGATACGAGATCTTCTCCTTGCTCACCGAAATCGCCATCCATACCAAGAAGATCAAAATCGGCACCGGTATCGTCAATTGCTTCAGCCGTTCACCGGGTCTTTTGGCGATGAACGCCGCGACGGTCGACGACATCAGCGAAGGACGCCTGATCCTCGGACTGGGTACCAGTGGCAAGCGGGTCATCGAGGGCTTCCATGGGCGTGAGTTCGACAAACCGCTCACGCAGCTGCGCGACGTGATTCGAGTCACCAGGGCGCTCTTGAGCGGCAAACGTCTCCACGAGAGTGGGGCCAAGCTTCACGACTACCGCCCCTTCGAGCTCGCTATGAGGCCGGTCCGTGCCGACGTGCCGATCTACGTAGCCGCGCTCAAGCGCAAGTCGATCACCTCGATCGGTGAGCTTGCCGATGGATGGATCCCCACCTTCTGGCCGTACACGAAGCTCGAGCAGGGGCGCGCGTGGATCGCCGAAGGGGCAGCCAAAGCAGGCCGCGATCCGAATCAGATCGTGACCGCGCCGTTTACGACGGTCATCCCGCTCGGCGATGCCGGCATCCGAGAAGCCCGTCAGATCATCGCCTTCTACATCGGCGGCATGGGCGACTACTACAAGGAGTTGCTGGCCGGTTTCGGCTACGCTGAGGAATGCAAGCGGGTCGAGGAGCTGTACCGGGACAAGAAAACGCGCTCCCAGGCCCCCGATGCCGTTTCCGCCGAGATGATCGAGGCCCTGACGATTGCAGGGGATCCGGAACATTGCATCGCCGAGCTGAAGCGGCGCCGCGAGTATGGCATCGACCTTCCCATCCTGAATCTCCCCGTGAACTTTCCGTGGGAGATGATCGAGATGTTCATTCGGACGATGGCGCCCAAGGCTTGATCGAGCCAGGTCAGCCGCGTTTGCGGCGCGACCGGACGGCCTCGGCAAAGCTTTCGACGATCGGAACCGTGGCGTCCCAGCTCATGCAGGCGTCGGTGATGCTCAGCCCGTAGGTCGGCTCGACCCCAGGTTTGGTGTCTTGGCGCCCACCGACGAGGAAGCTTTCTAGCATCACGCCAAAGATTCCCTTGCTGCCTTCCGCGACCTGTCGTGCGACGGCATTCGCGACTGCCGGCTGCTGCTCGTGGTCCTTGCCGCTGTTGGCATGGCTGCAGTCGACCATCAAGCGTCCATCGAGCCCTTCGGCCTCGAGCATCTTCACCGTCTCGACGATCGTCTCGGGGCTGTAGTTCGGTTTGTTCGTTCCGCCTCGCAGGATCACATGACAATCGAGGTTACCCTTTGTGGCCACGATCGCCGTTAGACCCTGCTTGGTGACCGAAAGGAAATGGTGCGGATGTCGAGCCGCCTTCACCGCCTCGACCGCAATCACCACCGTGCCTCGCGTTCCGTTCTTGAAGCCCACGGGCATGGACAGCCCGCTCGCGAGCTCTCGGTGCACCTGGCTTTCGGTCGTACGGGCCCCAATGGCCCCCCACGATACGAGATCGGCCACGAACTGGGGTGAAATGGGGTCCAGGAACTCGGTTCCAGCGGGCATTTGGAGCTCCGCAAGCGAGCTGAGCAGCCCGCGGGCGACCCGGAGCCCATGGTTGATGTCGAAGCTCCCGTCAAGCTTGGGATCGTTGATCAGGCCCTTCCAGCCGACTGTGGTTCGTGGCTTTTCGAAGTACGTCCGCATTACGATGAAGAGCTCCTCATCGTGCTGATCACGGAGCGCCTTGAGACGTCGAGCGTAGTCGAGAGCCGCTTCCGGGTCGTGAATCGAGCAGGGCCCCACGACGAGGACCAGCCGGTCGTCCCTGCCATGCACGATGTCGGCAATCTGACGCCGGGCATCGGCGATGCGCGAAATCGCTTCGTCTCCCGGATGGATCTCCTCCATCAAGATCGCCGGGGGGATTAATGGGCGTAGGCCTTCGATCCGGACGTCGTCGGTAGGTGGACGGAACATGGGAGCCGGATCCCTAGCACGGAAGCGAACCCACGTCTCGCTCGTGGCCGGCGGGGCCGGCTTGCTGTGCTACACCGGGCCGGCGTGGCCACCTTCGTTCGACTGTTTCCGCTTTGGGTCACCGTGGGTGGTGTCGCTTCGCTCGTATACCCGCCGGCCTTCACTTGGTTCCTCGAGTACGGGCTGATCACGATAGGGCTCCAGATCATCATGCTCGGCATGGGGCTCACGCTCGAGCTAGCCGACTTTGCGCGAGTCTTTCGGGCTCCTGCGCCGATCGGGGTGGGTGTCTTCCTCCAGTACAGCGTCATGCCGTTTCTCGGTTGGGCGGTGGGGTCTCTTTTCCAGCTTCCGACGCCGTTCGCGGTGGGGTTGATCCTCGTCTGCTGCTGTCCTGGGGGGACCGCGTCGAACGTGATCGCCTACCTGGCCAGGGCCGACGTCGCGTTGTCGGTCTCGATGACGGCGTTCTCGACGATGCTTGCTGCGCCGTTGACACCGCTTCTGACCACCTGGATCGTGGGCAGCCGGGTCGAGGTCGACGCGTGGGGTCTGTTCGAGAGCACCGCGACGGTGGTCCTGCTTCCCGTGGTCATCGGACTGCTCCTGCGCCGATATGCGCCGGGTCTCACACGAACGTTGTTACCGGCTGCTCCAGCCGCCGCGGTGCTCATGATCGTGCTCATCGTAGCGGCCATCCTCGGAGCTCGAAAAGACGCCGTTCTCGACTCGGGTCTTCAGCTTCTGGGCGCCGTGGTGACCGTCCATGCGCTGGGTTTTCTTCTCGGTTACGTGCTCTCCGGCTGGGTGTCGGGCTCTGGCAACGTTGCGCGCACCACCTCCATCGAGGTTGGCATGCAGAACTCCGGATTGGGGGCGGTTCTGGCACAAGCACATTTTGCCAATCCTCTGACCGCAATTCCGAGCGCGCTCTCGGCAATCACCCACTGCATCGTCGGCAGCATCCTGGCGGCCTGGTGGTCACGGCGGCCGGCAGTGGAAGTTTCGCCGAGTTTCGCGCGTTGAAACACGGTCGTCACCTCCGGGCCGCACCTTGAGATCATGCTTTTCATCAAAATACTAGAGCGCGGCGCTCACCGGGTCCTCGACCTGATCGAGCTGCTCGTATCCCGCGATAGCAACGCCCCAGCGTAGGCAGGCTCGCTGACGCGGGCGCCGGCACAGTCGCGGACGCTGGCACAGTCGCGGATGGCGCCCTGGCGTCTGCTCGTGCCCCACACTGTGAGACAGCTCACAGAAAATTGAAATATGCTACGAGTGTTATGTTATGTTGTAGCAGTATTTTTAGTGTCTTGCGTGAACTGTCTTGGACCGATGAAAGCCTTTCTCGATCAGTGGCCAGCGCTCCTGGCGGTGACCGTCGCCGCATGCAGCGTCTACGACCCAAGTCTGATGGACAAGAGCTTGGCCTCCATACCCGATCGACCGCCGGCGAGCACCAGCTCCCCCGATGACGATGTCGAGGCTACCTTTGCGTTTCGCAATATCTCTCTCGATCAGTCCGGTGACCGATGGCGCCGGTTCGGCCTCGACCTCGACGGCTTGAATACGGCATCTGTCGATGACCCAGCGGAGTGTGTCGCCGCCAACGGCGAGCCAGTGCTCGATGGCGAAAAAGGGATCGACAACTCGTTCGGCCAGAACGTGCTGCCGACGGTCATGGTCGTGATCCCGTGCTTGGAGGACAACATTGCGCTCAATCAGGGCCTTGGCTTCGGGACGGTGCTGCTTCGCTTGCGCGAATGGAATGGCACACCCAACGACGCCAAAGTCGACGTATCGGTGCTGTCCGCCGTGGACGGGACCTCCCTCGACGACGTGACGAGCCTCGAATGGGGCGGACCCGACGGCGCCACGCTGATGCAAGCGGGAGGGTCGGCAGAAGCGCCTCCACCTGCATGGGACGGCGAAGACATGTTCTTTGTCGATCCGTCGAGCCTGGTGGCTGGCCAGTTGTCACACCCGCTGGTCTGGAAGACCGACGCCTACATCCGGGACGGGCGCGTGGTCCTGCCCGTGGACACCGCAGCCACGTTCGTCTTCCTCACGGGCCCCGGAAGCTTTTCGATCTCGGTCAATGGATTCCTCCTCGCCGACATCAGCGAGGACGGGCAGATCCTCGAAAAAGGCCTCCTTGCTGGGCGCTTTTCGGCCGGGGAGCTGGTGGCGACGCTGGCCCCACTCGGCATCTGCAACGAAGGCTTTCGAGATGGCATCACCAGCCTGCTCACCAACAATTTAGACCTTCGAATCGACCCGACGTTGGGCACCCCGGACGAACCCTGCACCGCGAGCGGCATAGCCTTCGCTTTCCAGGGGATCCGAGCTCACATCGCCGACACGATTGCTCCGGTCGAATTGCCGATCCCCGACCCTTGCGCCGGTGGTCTGAGCCCGGGGTCCGAGCCGGCCTTTGACGCGTGCTGCCGCTCCGTCGAGCTGAGCAACCCCCAACTGCTTCCAGCAGATTGCGCTCCCGAAGATCTGCAGCGCTATTCCGATCTGCCGAATCCGATCCCCGTCCCGCTCGAGGAAGGCTTCTAGCTCGTCTCGAACGACTGGCCGCAGCCGCAATCCCCGGTGGCGTTCGGATTCTTCCACTTGAACCCGTAGCTCATCAGGCTCTGCTCCCAGTCTAGGACGGCGCCTTTCAAGAACTCCACGCTGCGATTGTCGACCACGACCTTGAGCCCATCGAAATCGAAGACGAGATCCCTGTGGGGACGGATCTTCGTCGCAAAGTCATACACATAGTAATACCCGGAACACCCGCCGCCCTTGACCCCGAGCCGCAGGCCTTCGACCGGTTGTTCCGCGTCGGCGACTTTCCGCTTGCCCATCTCGATCGCCTTGGGGGTTAGATTGAAGCTTTGGCTCATTTGCTTTCCTATTTAAGGCGGGTGCTCGCGGTTGGCCAGCCCACCGAGGCTCACCAGTCGATCGACTTACCGCTTTGTTTCGCGGCCCACAGGGGGGACCGCTCCCTGAGCCGGGTCACGATCCCGCTCACCGCGGCCGCGACCTCGGCCACCTCGCGCCCTGTGTTGTGCCGGCCCAGCCCAAACCGGATCGACGCTCTGCTCCAGTCCTTCGGCACGCCCATGGCTTGCAATACGTAGCTCGGACCTGCCTCCACGCTGCTACAAGCCGCGCCGCTCGAGACCGCCACCACCTCGCAAAGCTCGATGAGCAACTGCGCCCCGTCGACGTATCCGAATGAAAGATTGAGGTTTCCCGGGTGCCGAGGGCTCCGCGCGCCGTTCAGGCGGACCTCCTGGAGATCGGCCACGAGCCGGTCGAGGAGATCGTCCCGCAGGGAGGCGAGCCGCTCGGCTTCTTGGCTCCCCTCGGACTTCATGATGCTTGCCGCGGCGCCGAAGCCGACGATACCTGGCACGTTGAGCGTGCCCGAGCGAAATCCACGCTCGTGCCCTCCGCCTCGCAACTGCGCTTCGGGCACTCCGCGCCGTTGCACCGCTTGCCGGATGTAGAGCGCGCCGATTCCCTTGGGGCCGTACATCTTGTGCCCGGAGAGGCTCACCAAGTCGACGTTCATCGCTTCGACGGAAAATGGGAGGTATCCGAGCCCTTGGGCCGCGTCGCAGTGGAACACCACACCGCGGTCCCGTGCGATGGCGCCGATTGCGGTGATGTCCTGCACGACGCCCACCTCGTTGTTTGCGAGCATGACGCTCACCAGCACGGTTTGGTCGGTGATCGCAGCTGCGACCGCCTCCGGCGAAACGAGGCCCTTTTCGTCGACGTCGAGCCACGTGATGCGCCAGCCCTCCTCTTCGAGCGGTTTGCAGGTATCGAGGACTGCTTTGTGCTCGGTGCGCACGGTAATGATGTGCTTTCCATCCGCTGCGCGGGCCAGGGCGGTTCCGCGGATCGCGAGGTTGTCGCTCTCGGTGGCGCCCGATGTGAACACCAACTCCTCGGGCTTGGCGCCGATCAGCTCCGCGACTTGCGCCCTCGCGCGCTCGACTCCCTCACGGGCAACCCGGCCCTGGGCGTGGACTCGGCTTGCCGCATTCCCGAAGCGCTCCTTGAAATAGGGAAGCATCGCCTCGAGGACCCGTTCGTCCACGGGGGTCGTCGCGTGATGGTCCATGTAAATCGGCATTTTGGCCATGAGGGCTTCGATAAGCCTAGCGCCGACCACGTGCGCCTCCAACGTGTTGGTTTATGCTCTGGCCCATGGCAGGAGCGAGCATCCTTTGCGCGGTGGATTTGACCTCGGCGACTCCAAGAACGGTCGACCTCGCGATTGCATCAGCCAAAGCGTTCGGGGTCCGCATCGACCTCGTTCACGTGTTGGACGATGCAGATTCTTGGTGGCCCGAATCGCCCGAGCTGCAAGAAGCGGCAAAGGCGGCCAAGGAAGACACAACGCAATACGAAGCCGTCCTCGAACGCGAGCTTCAGAAGGAACAGTCGCGTTGTGTCGAGGCAGGAGTCGAGTGCGAGGCCCTCGTCATTCGCGGCCGTCCGTGGCGTCTGATCCCCGAGCTCGCGCAAGAACGAGGCTCGTTTCTAATCGTGATCGGGTCGTACGGATCGAGCGGACCTCAGACCGTCGAACGAAAAGGGGTGAGGGAGCTGGTTCTCGGCTCGACCGTGCAGCGCGTGGTCCGGGCGGCCGATCGTCCCGTCTTCGTCGCGACCGGAGACAAGCCGATTCCCGACGGCCTTCAGGGCACGAAGTGGTTCGTCGGCACCGACTTCTCAGGCTCGGCGCTTGCAGCCGTCTCCTGGGCCAAGCGCGCCGCTGCCCGCGTCGGAGGCGAGCTTCACGTTGCCAACGTGGTCATTCCGGCCGGCGGCGAGGACAAGCCCGATGCGGAGCGAACCTGGCGTCAGGTCTTGCGGGATCAAGGCAGAGTCGAAGCAGGCCAGAAGCTGGCGAAGTACATCGAGCAGCACGCTCCCAACGCGGAGCACCACCAGGTCGTTTCAATCGACTACGCGTCTCATGCGCTCTGCGATGCGGCCGCGATCGAACAGGCCGACGTCATCGTCGTGGGCACCCATCGCCAAGGCGTGTTGGGGCGCCTTCTGTTGGGCAGCACGGCGTCGCGTTGTCTCGAAATCGCACCGGTTCCCGTCCTCATGGTTCCAGAGCAAGCGCGGTAGCCTCACGGCTCCAAGGCTGCTTGACAGGCATGGGAGGGCACTCTAGAGATGCAAAATAGGACTGTATCAGTCCTGTATCAAAGTGCCCGAGAATGCTTCGAATTTCCAAGATGACTGATTATGCCGTCGTCCTGGCTACCCATATGGCGGCCGTGGAAGGCCCACATGCGGCCCGCGACCTCGCCTTGCAGACGCAGATTCCCGAGCCGACGACGAGCAAGCTGCTCAAGAAGCTGACGCGCGCCGGCGTCGTGGTGTCGCAGCGCGGTGCTCGAGGTGGCTACGCGCTGGCCCAGTCGCCCCAGGAGATCGGTGTTCACCAGGTCATCGAAGCCATCGAAGGACCCATCGCAGTAACCGAGTGCTCCGATGAGAGCAGTGATTCGTCCTGTGAGTACGAGACCAACTGCGGAGTGCGGGCGAACTGGCAACGCATCAACCTCGCGGTTCAGACCGCGCTATCCGGTATCACCCTCGCAGATATGGCATTTGCGGGCACGGCCGATCTGGTGTTGCTCGCCCGATCGAGCGAAGAAGCAAAACGGCTGCGCGCGGCCTCCCCCCCGAGCAGCGATATCCACTGAGTTGGAGTGACTCATGTCCACAGCAACGGAATCGATCGAACAGATCCTCAGGAGAGGCTACGAAGCCGGTTTCATCACCGACATCGAGCAGGAGTACGCGCCGCCTGGATTGAACGAAGAGATCATCGCGTTCATCTCCAAGAAGAAGCAGGAGCCGGAGTGGATGTTCGCTTGGAGGCTCAAAGCCTACCGGCGTTGGCTCGAGATGAGGGAGCCTCGCTGGGCCAACGTGAGCTATCCGCAGATCGACTATCAAGACATGTGCTACTACGCGGCGCCCAAGTCGAAGGACGACGCACCCAAGAGCCTCGACGAGGTCGATCCAGAGCTTCTTCAAACCTATGAAAAGCTGGGAATTCCCCTCCATGAGCGCGAGGTTCTCGCCGGTGTGGCAGTCGATGCCGTCTTCGATAGCGTCTCGGTGGCCACGACGTTCCGGAAAAAGCTCTCTGAGTTCGGCGTCATCTTCATGTCCTTTTCCGAGGCCGTGCACAAGCATCCAGAGCTCGTGAAGAAGTACCTCGGATCGGTCGTTCCGGTCTCAGATAACTTCTTCGCAGCGCTCAATAGCGCGGTATTCAGCGATGGCTCGTTCGTCTACGTACCCAAGGGCGTGCGTTGTCCCATGGAGCTTTCCACCTATTTCCGCATCAACGCCGCGAAGACCGGCCAGTTCGAGCGTACTTTGATCATCGCGGACGAGGGTAGCTACGTGAGCTACCTCGAAGGATGCACGGCGCCGATGCGCGACGAGAACCAGCTCCATGCGGCAGTCGTCGAGCTGGTCGCTCACAAGGACGCCGAGATCAAATACTCCACCGTGCAAAACTGGTATCCCGGTGATGAGCAAGGAAAGGGCGGTATCTTCAACTTCGTCACCAAACGCGGCCTGTGTGAAGGGGAGCGCTCCAAAATCAGCTGGACACAAGTCGAGACCGGCTCGGCGATCACCTGGAAGTATCCGAGCTGCATTCTCAAGGGCGATCACTCCACTGGAGAGTTTTACTCGGTCGCTTTGAGCAACCATCGCCAACAGGCCGATACGGGAACCAAGATGATCCATCTCGGCAAGAACACGAAGTCCACCATCATTTCCAAGGGAATCAGCGCGGGCCACGGCCATCAGACGTATCGCGGTGGCGTGAAGATCATGCGAGGCGCCACCCACTCTCGAAACTACACGCAGTGCGATTCGCTGTTGATCGGCGACAAGTGCGCCGCAGATACCGTGCCGTATATAGACGTTCGCAACAGCTCTTCGATGCTCGAGCACGAGGCCACGACGTCTCGCATCGGGGAGGACCAGCTTTTTTACTGCCGGCAGCGTGGGCTTTCCGAGGAGGATGCGGTGGGCCTCATCGTCAATGGCTTTGCCAAAGAAGTGTTGAAGGAGCTGCCGATGGAGTTTGCCGTCGAGGCCCAAAAGCTCCTTGGCGTGAGCTTGGAAGGAGCGGTCGGCTGATGTTGAAGATCGAAAACCTGCACGTCGAGGTGGAGGGAAAGCCGATTCTCAAGGGAATCGACTTGAGCATCAAGGTGGGCGAGGTGCACGCGGTGATGGGTCCAAACGGGTCGGGTAAGAGCACGCTCGCCTACGTGCTCGCCGGGCGGGAAGGCTATCAGGTCACCAAAGGCCGGGTTTTGTACAAGGGCCAGGACCTGTTGGAGATGCCGCCCGAGCTTCGGGCCGCAGAGGGAATCTTCCTCGGCTTCCAGTATCCCGTCGCGATTCCGGGAGTGAGCAACATCTATTTCTTGAAGGCCGCGCTCAACGCGATTCGCAAGCACCGCGGCCAAGATCCGCTGGATGCGATCGATTTCATGAAGCTCTCGAAGGAAAAGGCCGCCCTGGTTCAACTTCCTGATGAGCTGACGAAACGCGCGGTGAACGAGGGCTTCAGTGGGGGCGAGAAGAAGCGCAACGAGATCTTTCAGATGGCCATGCTCGAGCCATCGCTGGCAGTGCTCGACGAAACTGATTCCGGCCTCGACATCGACGCGCTCAAGATCGTCGCGCAGGGCGTCAACTCGCTGCGCAGCCCCGAGCGCGCCATGCTGGTCATCACGCATTATCAACGGCTTCTCGATCACATCGTGCCCGACGTGGTCCACGTGCTGATCGACGGCCGCATCGTTCAAACCGGAGACAAGGACCTGGCCAAGCGCCTCGAAGAACAGGGCTACGCACAGGCCCGGGACGCACGGGGGCCGTGACCGACTCGAATCGCCAGAGGCTCCTCGAGAGCATTCCTACCTCGTTCGATACGGGGCCCGCGTGGCTCCGTGCGCTTCGTGAACGTGCAGCGGAAACGCTGCGCGAGGGGGGGCTCCCCACCAAAAAGACCGAGGCATGGCGCTTCACGCCGGTTCGCTCCGTGGTCGATCAGGGGTTTTCCCGGACGGAAGGAGACTTGCCTTCGCTGAGCTCGCCGTTGCCTGATGGCGTGACCGTGCGAAGCCTGAGGCAAGTCCTCGAGACCGAGCCTGCGCTCATCGAAGACAAGTTGAACCTCGGAGGCGCGCCAGAGCATTTTGCGGCGCTGAACACCGCCTTGTTCACGGATGGTCTCTGGATCGACGTGGCCGCAGGCCTGGCCCTCGAAGGTCCGATCGAGCTCGTTCATTCGGCCCCCGCAGGCCGGGATCCAGGCGTCACCTATCCGAGAGTCTTGCTGACGGTGGGAGAGAACGCGGAGATCGAGCTTCTCGAAACATATGAGGGCAACGCGGCCGAGCAGCTCACGAACTCGGTCGTCGAAATCGACATCGGGCGCAACGCGCGCATCAAGCACGTGCGGGTGCACGAGAACGATGGGTTCCAGATCGGACGCGTGGATGTCCGTCAGGCGGCCGGCAGCCGCTACCGCTCGACGGTGGTGACGCTGGGGGGAGCCCTGCTCCGCTTCGATGCGCGCTGCTTGCTTCAAGGGCAGGGGGCCGAGTCTCAGCTCGATGGGGTGTACCTGGTCGAGGGCGAGGATCACGTCGATCATCACACGCTCATCGAGCATCAGGCTCCGGGCTGTCGAAGCGGGCAGACCTACCGTGGGATCGCTTCGGGCAAAGGCACGGCGGTGTTCGACGGGCTCGTCATCGTTCACCGGGATGCGCAGCGCACCGAGGCTCATCAGGAAAATCGCAATCTGCTTCTTTCCGACACCGCGACGGTGCACACCAAGCCTCACCTGCAGATCGACGCCGACGATGTGATCTGCAGCCACGGCGCCACGGTGGGCTCTCTAGACGAAGACCAGCTTTTCTACCTCCGGACCCGGGGCATCCCCGAAGAGCTGGCGCGCGCAATTCTCACGTTTGCATTCGTGGAAGCGATCGTCGACAGGGTCGATCACCTGCCGACCAGAGCGCGCTTGCGCGAGACTCTCCTTGCCAGGATTCCACACGGCGACGAGATTCGGGGGATCGCATGAGTGAAGCGTCGGTCGTCACACCCATGCGCGCCCGATCGTTCGATGTGGATGGAGCTCGCGCCGGCTTTCCGGCTCTCGACCAGGAGGTGCACGGGAAGCCTCTCGTCTACTTGGATAGCGCCGCGACGTCACTCAAGCCGCAGTCGGTGATCGATGCCGTCGCGGACGTGTATTCGCGGGACTGCGCCAACGTCCACCGTGCCGTTCATCTGCTCTCGCAGCGCGCCACGGCTCGTTATGAAGAGGCCCGCCACAAGGTTCGACGGTTTCTCAACGCTGCCCGCGAGTCGGAGGTGGTCTTCACGCGCGGAACGACGGAATCGATCAACCTCGTAGCCCAGAGCTGGGGACGCACGAATTTGCGAGAAGGCGACGAGATCTTGCTGACCGAGCTGGAGCACCATTCGAATATCGTTCCTTGGCAAATCGTCTGCCAGCAGACCGGAGCCAAGCTCGTCGTCGTACCGATTACCGACCAGGGTGAGGTGCTGATCGACGAATTCGAGAAGAAGCTCAGCAGTCGGACCAAGCTGGTGGCCCTCTCGCACGTCTCGAATGCGTTGGGGACTGTTTTGCCAGTTGGCGCCATGGTATCGCTCGCTCACGAGCGAGGGACCGTCGTGCTGGTCGATGGTGCGCAGGCGGTGTCACACGTTGCGGTCGACGTGCAGGCGCTCGACTGCGATTTCTATGCGTTCAGCGGTCACAAGCTCTATGGGCCGACCGGCATCGGAGCGCTCTATGGCAAGGAGCGTCTACTGGACGGCATGCCTCCCTATCACGGCGGGGGCGACATGATTCGCTCGGTCACCTTCGAAGAAACGATCTACAACGACCTGCCCTACAAGTTCGAGGCGGGCACTCCCAACATCGCGGGTGCCATCGGCCTCGGCGAGGCCATCGACTATTTCAGCGGGTACGATCAGGATTCGGTGCACGAGCACGAGGCGGCCGTGCTCCGCTATGGAACGGAGGCGCTACAGTCGATTCGCGGGCTGCGGCTGATCGGTACTGCCCCGAGCAAAGTAGCCGTTCTGTCGTTCCTGATGGAGGCGGCACACCCTCACGACATCGGCACGATCGTCGACGCAGAAGGGGTCGCCATCCGCACCGGACATCACTGCGCGCAGCCAGTCATGGAGCGCTTCGGAATCGCAGCGACGGCGCGGGCCTCGTTGGGTATCTACAACACGACCGAAGACATCGACGCGTTGGTGCGCGCGCTCCACAAGGTCGAGGAGCTGTTCGGCTGATGGACCTGCGAGAGCTCTACCAGGAAGTGATCCTCGATCACGGCAAGAATCCGCGCAACCACAGGCTACTCGAGCGATACAATCACGAAAGCCGAGGTTACAATCCCCTTTGCGGCGACAAGATCGAGCTCCGACTCCAACTCGATGGTGACACGATCACCGATGTCGGATTCGTTGGGCAGGGGTGCGCGATTTCGCAGGCCTCCTGCTCGACCATGACCGAAGCGATCAAGGGAAAGACGGTGCAGGAGGCCGAGCAGCTGTTCCGCAAGTTCCACGCGATGGTCACCGGCGAGGGTCCTTCGGGCGAGCCTATCGAAGAGCTAGGCAAGCTCGCGGTATTTGCAGGCGTTCGCGAGTTTCCCATGCGCGTGAAGTGCGCGACTTTGGGATGGCACACGCTCAACCAAGCGCTCCACGACGGGAGCGGTGAAGTCAAGACGGAGTAGAGCCGTGGGCGATGACGTCGAACGATTGAAGATCCACAAGATTCAGCCGAGATCGACGGCCGAACACGTCTTTTTACCAGTGGCCGGTGGTCATCTACCGCCCGAGGAGCCGATCAGCGAAGCGCTAGGCGGGACCGGTGAAACACCGGCCGAGCCGATCGACCCGGTCAAGGTCGAGGCCGCCATCGTCGACGCGCTCAAGACGGTCTACGACCCGGAGATCCCAGTCAACATCTACGAGCTCGGTTTGATCTATGGCATCGAAGTCGACCGAGAGGGCCGCGCCGAGATCCGCATGACGCTTACTGCGCCAGCCTGCCCAGTTGCGGGCGCCCTAGTCGAAGAGGTGGCCGAAAAAGCGGGACGCGCCGAAGGCGTCTCGACCTCCCACGTGGAGCTCGTGTGGGATCCGCCCTGGACACCTGATCGCATGTCGGAGGCCGCAAAGCTCGAGTTGGGCATGATCTAACGCCGCGGAGCATCGCTGAGCTCGCGGCGGACGGGCTCACTTCTTCTGGCCGGTGAACTGGTCTTCTTTGCGTTTGAACAGGACGTTGAATGTGGTCAGCGAGCCGTAGCAGCCCGTGATGTACTGCTGGAGTTGAATCTTTTCTTCGTCGCTCAGCCCTTTGTGACCGTTGATCTTCTGCTCGAGGACACGGAGCTTGTCCCGAACCATCACAATCTTCTTGAAGAAGACATCGAGGGGGATGCGTTTTTCTTGGGTCCCTGCCTTCCCGGGCACCAACACCAGCTCGCCGTCGTGCCAACGGTCTCCCATGTCGACGTCGCGGATACCTAGCTCGTCCAGAAGAACCTCGCGCAGCACGTCGCGGAACGTTTCTTGGTCCATGTCGATTCCAATCTCCGATGGGATAGGGGGCCGGGGTTTCGGGGCCGGCTCGTCTCGATAGCGGCGCGGCGTGCCGGCAGCCGGGGCGCGCTTCAAAGCTTGATCCCAGGGGACCTCCTTGGGCTTGTGGCTCGAGCAAGTAGCGGTGTCTTTGAGAGGCCAGTGTCCCTGTCCGAGCCTGCAATCTCCAACCCAAGAACCGTCCGGCTCTTCGCGCTTGCGGATGTACCAACCACAGGTGCCGCAGCGGCCTGAGAGGTCCCGGCTCATCGCCGCCGAACTTAGGTCAACGCCGGGTGCGGCGCCACCCCGGCTAAGTGATTAACATGGCACGAAACATGCTCTATTTCGCCTACGGATCGAATCTCGACGCCGACAACTGGGAGGCATGGTGCGCGAGTAGAGGCTTTGAAGCATCATCGATCGAGCCGGTCGGCCCCGCCTGGCTTCCCGACCACGAGCTCGTCTTTCGTTACCGGTCTCGTCTTCGATCCGGTGGAGCGCTCGATGTGCGCGAGCGCGTCGGTGTGGCGACGCCGGGGGCTCTCTTCATCGTACGTGACTGGGCGGGGCTGGATGCAAAAGAAGGCGTCTCTGGCGGGTACTATCGGCGCGAGCCGGTGACCGCGCTCACCGCGGACGGTCGCGCTCACCCGGCCATCACCTATCGTGTCTGCGCCGATCGCATCGTCGAACAGCTCGTGGCACCTGCGTCCGAATACGGCGAGATGGTGATGCGGGGCTTGTCGCGCTTCGGACACGGTCACGAGGGGTTTGTCTCGGCGGCCCGCGGTGAGCCGGTCCTGCCCATGCCCAATGCGGTCTTCACCTATGGAACGCTGATGAGTGGACAAGCGCGTCACGACCTGCTCGCATCCAAGGTGCGGCGCGCTCATGGTCCCGCCCACGTCTCCGGTGCGGCGTTGATCCACATCGACTGGTATCCCGGGCTCATTCTGAGCGACGGCGGACTCGTGCACGGCGAGCTGTACGAGGTGAACGACGTCGCGGCCACGCTCGGGGAGCTCGACGCGTACGAAGACTTTGCGGGCTACGGGCGACAAGAGTCCCTCTATCGGCGTTCCCTGATCACCGTGGTGACGGAGGGCGGCACCACGCTCGCCTGGACGTACGTCTTTTTGGGTGATGCGACCGGATTTCGCCCGATCCCGACGGGGCGCTGGCCAGATGCTTGACGCGAAGTCTTTGGGTCGTACACTAAGCTCGATATGAAAACCCAACGCGAAATGCTGCGTAATTACTTTTGGTTCACCGACTGAGGTGGCCTGCGCGTGCATTCGCTCAAAGGCCGCCTCTTAGGGCGGCCTTCTTGGTTAATCATCTAGGTCGCCGTGAGAGGAGCCAGGAGCTCCGACGATGACCCGAGCCCAGAGAAATCAAGCAGCCAAGAAACCTTCCCGCATTCAACCGCGAGCCCGAAGGGCGGTCGTCGTGCACGACGGCTCTGCTTTCGAGCTTGCAGTCGACCTGCGACGGTATGGTTTCGAGGTAGCCGAAGGCCCTTTGCTGTCGTCGTCCGACGTGCACGGCGCCGAGGGGAGCCTGGCGGTGATCGCAACGCGTGCCGGAGCGGCTCGAGGCGGACGGCTACGGGAGTGGACGCACCAGCTGTGCTGGAGCGGTGCTCCGGTCCTCGCGGTGGGCGCCGCGATTGCGCCCGTCGCCGAGTTCTTCGGCTCCCATCCTGGGGCATCCTCGGAGCCCCCGGTCAGCGGTCGTCTCAGCGACATCTATTCGGTGGGTGAGGGGCTCTTTGCCGGAATGCCTTCGGAGCTGCGCCTCGCGCTGCCTTCAGGCGGGCGCTTCGAGCATGCCGAGCTGAGCGCCGAGTTCCGAACGACCGCATGGACCAAGGACGGGGAGCTGATCGGTGCCTCCCATGTGTTCCGTCCAGTTCATCTCCTCCATGCCGCCGCGCTCGAGAGCCGCGATACCCGTCCCGTCGTGTTGGAGAACCTCCTGCGCTTGCTGCGGGAGCGAGGCGGCCGGGCGTTCTGACGGCATGTTTGACACAAAATGACAATTGACCCCGGACTACCACTGACTTCGTAATATTTGCTCCGGCGTGAACGCACGCGACCGAAGCGCCGCTTCGCTTCTGGCTATGGTTGCGCGAAGTTACGGGGCGGCTTCGCCCATTCGGGCCGCCTGCCTTACATCAAGCGAGAAATTTAGACCAAAGATGATTTTTCTCGTGCGACGCGTTTGACCGGGTGGCCCCAAACCGCTACCTGCACACGGGAAGCGGGGAGTGTGGGTGCCAAAGTGTACCCCGCCATACCAACGGAGGAGAGTCACGATGACCAAGAGCATGTTTCAATTGGGTCTGGTCCTCGCGGTTTGTGCTGCGATGATCGGCTGCAAGAAGCCGGAAGAGTCGGCCGAGAAGGCAGACGAAGCCGCAGCCCAGGCCGTGGAGAAGGCCGATGAGGCCGCCGAAGCAGCGGGAGCAGCCGCCGAGGCCGCCGCGGTAGGAGCCACGGAAGCCGCGGGCGAGGCCGCCGAAGCCGCCGGTGAAGCAGCGGAGGACGCCCAGGAAGCTGCCGGGGAAGCCGTCGACGAAGCCGCCGAAGCCGCTGACGAGGCAGCCGATGAGGCCGAGAAGGCCGCGCACGAGAAGATGGGCCACTGAGCATTCAGGGCTCGTCGCGATGAGATGCAAAAGCCGGCTCCTCGGAGCCGGCTTTTTTCATGCCTTTGGCGAAGGGGCTTGCATCGAGGGCGCGTCAAACTAGAACATGTTTCATTCCAGCACGGATGCTGGATCCCGAGACCATGTACTTCGACTACACCCCCGAGCAACAGGCGTTGCGCGACGAGCTCCGCGCGTACTTCAGCCGCCTGATCACCAACGAGCTCCTCACGGAGCTGGACGAGGTCGAGGGCGGCGGCCCGCTCTACCACGAGGCGATGCAACAGCTCGGCGCCGACGGATGGCTCGGCATCGGGTGGCCCAAGGAGCACGGCGGTCAGGGCCGCGGTCCGATCGAGCAATTCATCTTCTTCGACGAAGTGCAGCGCGCCGGTTTTCCGATTCCGATTCTGACGCTCAACACGGTGGGTCCGACTCTTCTCAAGTTCGGCACCGAAGAGCAAAAGGCGAAGTACCCCCCTAAGATCCTCGAAGGCAAGTGTCACTTCTCCATCGGGTACACCGAGCCTCAATCGGGTACGGATCTCGCCTCTCTCAAAACGAGCGCCGTGCGAGACGGCGACCACTACGTGATCAACGGGCAGAAGATCTGGACGAGCCTCGCCGACCATGCCGATTACATCTGGCTCGCTTGCCGCACCAATGCCGACGCGCCCCCTCACAAAGGCATCTCGATCATCATCGTGCCTACTGATGCACAGGGTATTCAGATCACGCCGATGCATGCGCTCGGTGAGAACAACGTGCACGCCGTCTACTACGACAACGTCCGTGTTCCCGTTGCAAACCTAGTGGGTGGCGAAAACAACGGTTGGCACCTGATCACGACCCAACTAAACCACGAGCGCGTCGCGCTCTGCTCGGTGGGACCGCTCGAGAAGATCCTCACCGAGACCGTGGAATGGGCAAAGAAGACGCCCAACGGCGAGGGCGGCATGCTCATCGATCTGCCTTGGGTGAGGACGAACCTCGCACGGGTCTATGCCAAGCTCGACGTCCTCAAGCTGCTCAACTGGCAGCAGGCGTGGGGCATTGCCGAGGACAAGCTTTCTCCTGCCGACGCTTCGGCGATCAAGGTGTTCGGCTCCGAGCTCTACGTCGAAGGGTCGAGGCTTCTCATGGAGGTTCATGGAGCCGCTGGGATTCTTCATCATCGCTCCGAGGGAGCGCTCCTTCGCGGCCGACTCGAGAAGTACTACCGGATGTCGTTGGTTCTGACCTTTGGTGGTGGAACCAACGAGATCCAACGAGACATCATCTGCCAGGCGGGACTACGCATGCCCCGGCTCGGCCGGCGCTGACGAGGCAAGACGTGGACTTTTCATTTACCGAAGACCAGGAAAGCATTCGGGCCCTCGTCAAGCAGGTGCTTGCCGACCTCGTTACCGACGACTCGCTCAAGGCCCTCACCAGGGAAGGCAAGTGGTTTCACGAGCGAGCTTGGCAGCAGCTTGCCGAGTCGGAGATGCTCGGGCTGGCCATTCCCGAGTCGTACGGTGGCGCGGGGATGGGATTGACCGAGCTCTGTCTACTGCTTCAGCAGGTCGGCCGTACGGTGGCGCCGATCCCAGCAATCGAAACCCTCGTGTCCTCGGCGTTGCCGCTCGGCGAGTATGGGAGCCCGGAGCAGAAGGAACGATTTTTGGGAGCGATCGCACGCGGCCGCTCCATTTTGACTCCCGCCCTGGTCGACACCGCCAGTCGAAACCCGCTCCGCCCTTCCTCGGTGGCGCGAGCCCATGAGAAGGGCTGGCTCGTCTCCGGACGTTTCAGCAACGTGGCATACGCGGACCTTGCAGAGCGAATCCTCGTGTCCGCCCGCACCGAAACGGGCGCCACCCTCGTCGTGCTCATCGACCCCAAAGGGGAGGGGGTGCGTTTGGGCGCACAGCGCGGCACCAATGGGCAGCCTCTTTGGCTTCTCGACCTGAACAACGCCCCCGCCTCGCCTGGCGATCTGCTGGGAAGCTCCGAGAACGGCGATCGGGTCCTGCGCTACCTCCTCGACCGAACCACTTTGGGCATCTGCGCCGTCGAGCACGGCATCGCGGAGCAGGCGCTCTTCATGACCGCCAACTATGCGGGTGAGCGCAAGCAGTTCGGAGTTCCCATCGGTACGTTCCAGGGGGTCACGCAGCGAGTAGGCGATGCGTACATCGACGTCCAGGCCATGCGCTCATCCATGTGGCAGGCATGCTGGCGCCTAGACCAGGGCCTCCCAGCCGATCGAGAGCTCGCCGTGGCCAAGTTCTTCGCCTCCGAAGCCGGTGCGCGCGTCGTTGCAGCCGCCCAGCACGTACACGGCGGGATGGGCTTCGATCGCGATTACCCGTTGTATCGGTATTTCATGACCTCCAAGCACCTCGAGTTCACGCTCGGCGGAGCTCATGAAAGCCTGACCCGGCTGGGCGACCTGATCGCGCAATGATCGGCGGGTCTCCGGGGGACAAAAAAGTCCCTGCCTGCTCGCCGCAGGCTGGTGGGTCCTTTGGCGCCAGGCAGGGGGGATGAATGAAGGAGAGGTTGTAATGATTTCTACGCCGGGCCGGCGGATTCGTTACGGCGCCCCGGGTCGAAGCATGCGCCGGGCCTTTTTGCACGTCGCCACGGCAGGACCGCGCATTGGCTCGGAGGCAGCTCTGCTGTAGCTTTACGCGCATGGCCATGACCGCGTTTTTGCGAGCCCAAGCGCTCACGACGGAATCGAAGAAGAATGTCATTCGCGAGGCGTGGGACCGGCTGCATGCGGTTCCTGGAGGAAAGCTTCTATACAGCCGAATCATCGGCAGGCTCGCGCCCTACACCTCGACCATCGGAGCGGTGGTTCAGGAGCTGCGAGGCGGTTACTCGCGGGTCACCATGACCGATCGGCGCGCTGTCCGGAATCATCTGTCTTGTGTCCATGCGGTCGCGCTTGCCAACCTGGTGGAGCTGACGGGGAACCTGGCGCTCGGTTACTCGTTGCCCGACGACGCCCGCTTCATCGTGGCCGGCATGAGCCTCGACTACCTGAAAAAAGCACGCGGTACGATTACAGGCGAGTGCAACATCCCGACCATCGACTCGAGCGACAAGAGGGAATATCAGGTTCCCGTGACGCTCCGCGACGAAGCCGGTGACGTGGTCGTCGAGGGCACGCTACGCACACTGGTCGGTCCGAAGGTCTGAGACAGGGGGCCGTACCGTTCGTCAGGTCAGCGCCCGCGTCAGGGACCGAGCCAGCGACAGCGTTTCAGCGTGCGCTGGCGCTTCGGATGAGCTCTCGGGCTGCGGCCCGTGCCTGTTCGGTGACGCGGACGCCTCCGAGCATGCGGGCGATCTCCTCGAGGCGTTCCTGCTTGGACAGGAGCCGGATGTCGCTCTTGGTGCGATCACCCACGATCTCCTTGTGCACCCGGTAGTGCGCATCGGCGTAGGCCGAGATCTGCGGTAGATGCGTGATGCACAGCACCTGACTGTGCTTCGCCACCTCATGGATCTTCTGCCCGATGACTTCGGCGACCGCACCGCCCACGCCCGCATCGACTTCATCGAACACGTAGAGATTCGCCGGCCCCAGGCCCGCGAGCACCCGCTTGATGGCGAGCATCGCGCGTGAGAGCTCTCCTCCGCTTGCGATCTTGCGAAGTGGCTTGGCTTCCTCGCCCCGATTGGGTGCGATCAAGAGCTCGGCGCGATCGATTCCGGTCGGAGACAGACGCGCTCCATCGATTTGCAGCTCGAGGGGACCGCCTTCGAGTGCGGCCAGCTCGACCAGGACTTCCGCCTCCCCCATGCCGAGCGACGAAAGCTCCCTGCTGATCGCATCGCTCAGCCTCGCGGCAGCCGATTTTCGCTTGGCGCGAAGACTGACCGCCACGCGGGACGCCTCCTCGAGCGCCTCGTCGTATTGGCGTTGACAGCGATCGAGGCGCTCCTCGTAGCGCTCGAGAGACGTGAGCTCGGCGGCGGCTTCATCGCGATATGCGAGTATCTCGCTCACCTCCCGCCCATATTTTTTCTTGAGACGCGATAGCCGGTCGAGCTGATCCTCGATACTCGCCAGGCGATCGGGCTCGAACGACAAGTCCCGCGCATAGCGCCCTAGGTCCGACGCCACGTCCTCGAGCTGCACGAGCGCTTCCCGAAGCCTCGCCGCGAGTGGCTCGAGACTCGGGTCGAAACCCGATGCGTGATCCATCGACGAGGCGATACGTGAAAGCCCACCGCAGATGGACGCGTCGTTCGAATAGAGCCACGCCTCCGCCTCCGAAGTCACCGTGCCGAGCTTTTCGGCGTGACGCAGCCTCTCTCGCTCCACCGAGAGCTCTTCCTCTCTGTCCAGCACTGTGCGCAAAGCGTCGATCTCGCGCACTTGGAAACGGAGCAAATCTTCGCGGTCCACCCGGCCTCGCTCCTCGGTAACCACTGCTTCGAGCCGTGTTGCCGCATCCAAAAGCGCCGAGTGGGCCTGTTCGACTGCCTCGAGAAGCGAAGGGTGTTGCGCGAATGCGTCGAGATACCTCAAGTGATGTCGTGCATCCGCAAGCGAATGGTACTCGTGCTGAGAGGAAATATCCGCGAGCCCCTTGGTGGCCTCCCGCAGCTGGGCCAACGTCACGAGCCGCCCGTTGATGTATGCGCGGGTGCGGCCGGCGGCGCTCACCACGCGCCGAATCAACAGCTCTCCATCGGTCTCGATACCCTGGCCTCGAAGCGCAGTGAGCGTCTCAGGCTCATCGCTGAGGTCGAAGAGCGCTTCGACCTCAGCCGCCTGGGCGTCGGTGCGCACCACCTCGGGCCGACCACGGGCTCCGAGCACGAGCTGCAGCGCATCGACTAGAATCGACTTCCCCGCTCCGGTTTCCCCGGTCACGATGTTGAGCCCTTGGTCGAGCTCGAACTCGAGGGCCTCGATGATGGCAAAGCTTCGGACGCGAAGACACGTCAGCACGCCCGGGACCTAGCACAGGCATTGCGTGGGCGCTGCACTAGCGCTAGCAATCGTCACCAATGGTCTCCTCATCGGAAATTCGGGAATCGTTTCTGCGGTTCTTCGCCGACCGAAGGCACGAAAGGGTTGCCTCTGGGCCGCTCGTTCCGCCCAACGATCCGACCCTCATGTTCACGAACGCCGGGATGGTGCAGTTCAAAGACGTCTTCACCGGAAAAGAAGAACGCCCCTATTCGAGGGCGACCTCCTCTCAGAAATGCATCCGTATCAGCGGGAAGCACAACGACCTCGAAAACGTCGGTGTCACTGCGCGGCACCACACGTTTTTCGAGATGCTCGGCAATTTTTCGTTCGGCGACTACTTCAAGCGCGATGCCATTCAGTTCGCATGGGACTACTTCATCGCTACCCTCGGTCTCGACCCAGAGCGGATCGTCGTCACCATCTTCGGGGGTGAGCCAGGGCTTGCACCGGCCGACGACGAAGCGGGTTCGATCTGGAAGGAGGTCACTGGCTTTCCGAGCGAGCGGATCATTCGTTGCGGAGCCAAAGACAACTTCTGGCAGATGGGCGATACCGGTCCTTGCGGGCCCTGCTCCGAGATCCACTACTGCCTGGGGCTCGACGAAGTCGATCCCCGCACCTTTGGTGAAGAGCCGTCTGCGGACGGCCGAGGCTGGTTCGAGCTGTGGAACCTCGTCTTCATGCAGTTCGAGCGCCACGCCGAGGGTAGGTTGGTTCCCCTGCCTGCTCCCTCGATCGACACGGGCGCAGGACTGGAGCGGATTGCAGTAGTCAAGCAAGGTGTCCTCAGCAACTATGACACCGACCTCTTGCGACCCCTGGTCGACTTGGCGTCCGAAATTTCCGGTAAACGCTATCGGGGCACTCAATCGGATGATGACATCAGCATGCGCGTCATTGCCGACCACGCCCGCACGACCGCCTTCTTGATCTCCGAAGGCGTGTTCCCCGACAAGGACGGACGTTCTTATGTGCTGCGCCGAGTGATGCGCCGGGCGATTCGCCATGGCCACCGCCTGGGTATCGAGGAGCCATTCCTGCATGACTGCGCGCTCCGCGTCGCAGACAACATGAGTGACGTCTATCCGCAGCTGAGCGAGCGCCGAGCGCTCATCGAGCAAATCACCTTGGGAGAGGAAGAGCGTTTCCGGCGAACGCTCGATCGAGGCCTGCAGTTGATCGGTGAAAATGATGAATGGATCGATCGCGAAGGCACACGCTCGCTGCCTGGGCGAGTCGCGTTCCGCCTCTATGACACCTATGGCTTTCCGCTCGATCTCCAGGAAGTCATCGGGGAGGAACAGGGCTTCGAAATAGACCACGATGGCTTCGAGCAGGAGCTCGAGCACGCTCGCGTGCGGAGCCAGGGTTCGAAAGTCGGGAGCAGTGCGGTCGCCGAGATTCATCAGACTCTCGCTCAGCAAGTGGAAGCGACGGAGTTTGTCGGCTACGACACGGAAGGCGCGGAAAGCGAAATCGTCGCCCTGATCTCCGACGGCGCCCGTACCGAGGTGTTGGGTCCAGGCGACCTCGGCGAGATCATCGTGCGACGAACGCCGTTTTATCCCGAGCAAGGCGGGCAGGTGGGAGACCGCGGCATCATCGAATCGAGCGGCGCAAAGCTCGAGGTGCAGGACACCCAGAAACCGGTGGAAGGCTTGATCGTCCACCGGGGCAGGGTCGTGTCGGGCTCGTTCGTGCAAGGTCAGGCCGTGGAGCTGCGCGTCGACCAAGCACTGCGCGGCGCGACGCGCCGCAATCACAGCGCCACGCATCTGCTTCACTGGGCCCTTCGACAGGTGCTCGGGCAAACCGCAACGCAGAAGGGCTCGCTGGTCGGACCCGATCGGCTGCGCTTCGACTACAGCGGCACCCGTCCTCTTTCTCCCACTGAAATCGAGCAAATCGAAAATCTCGTCAATGCATGCGTGCTCGACAATACCGACATCACGACCGAGGCCCTTCCCATCGAAGAGGCCAAGAAACGCGGTGCAATCGGGATCTTCGAGGAGAAGTATGGGAATGTGGTTCGCATGCTCCGAATTGGGCCTTCACTCGAGCTCTGTGGTGGCACCCACGCCTACCGCACCGGGGACATTGGTTTATTCAAGATTCTGTCCGAGTCGGGACTCGCGGCGGGTGTCCGGCGCATCGAGGCGACGACGGGCCTGAACGCGTTGGCCCACTTGCGGCAGGTCGAGTCGGAGCTTGCCGAAACGGCATCCTTGCTCAAGGCGCCCGTGCCGCAGGTGCACGCTCGGGTCGAGCGGTTGATCGAGCAACAGAAGGAAACCCAGCGTGAAATCGAACGACTCAAGCGTGCGCTCATGTCGGGCGAGCGATCCGACCTGTCGGCGGAAGCGCGCGATATCGACGGCGCCCGCGTACTCGGTGCCTTGGTCGAAATAGGAGATGCCGGTGCCCTGCGCGAGATGGCCGATCAGTTGCGGGACAAGTTGGCCCCCGCCGTCATCTTATTGGGATCCCCGAGCAAGGATGGGACGAAGGCCATGCTGGTTTGCAGTGTTTCGAAAGCGCTGACCGACCGATTTCGAGCAGGCGACATCGTCAAAGCCGCAGCATCGGTCGTCGGCGGCAGTGGTGGAGGCCGGCCTGACTTCGCCCAAGCGGGAGGTCCCGATCCGAGCAAGCTCAGTGAAGCGGTGACCAAAGTGTACGAGCTGGTGGGAGCGGCATAGTTGTCCGCAAAATCTCGACTCGTCGGGACGGTGCTCAACGCGTACCTCAGCTCGCGTCCCGCCAAGCATGCGCTCTACCGCGCTTTGCGGTTGCTTCGAGGCGGCAAACGGTACGCCCGCCTCTATTACAGGGCCGATGATCCCTATAGCCATCTTCTTGCACAGGTCGCCCCACGCCTCGTGAGCACCTTCGGGCTCGAGGTCGAGATCATCGTGGTGGGGCAGCCGAGCTTGGCAGCGAATCCGGCGCCAGAGCAACTCTTGCATCACGCGATGCGCGATGCCTCGCTCTTGGCAGAAAGCTACGGCCTGAGCTTCCCACGCGACGCGAAACCGCCGCCGGAGGATCGCGTTCGTCGAGCGCACGCCGTGCTGCTCGAGCCGCGTTCTGCCGGGGAGAATCTGCGCATCGCTGCCGAGCTCGGAGAGGCCGTGTGGCGAGACGACGGTAAGGCCCTCGCCGCGCTCGTCGAGAAACATGGAAGCGTGTCCGGTCAGGAGGTGCGCCCTGCGCTCGAGGCCAACTACGCCGCGCTCGAGCGCGCGGGCCATTATCAGCCGGGCATGATCCACTACGGTGGCGATTGGTATTGGGGTATCGACCGACTCCACTTTCTCGAGGAACGGTTGAAGGGTGAGGGCTTGGACGGGGATCTCGGGCTCGTTCGAGGCCCGGTTCCGGCGCTGGCCGAGGCAATCGCGGATACGGACGGCCTCAAGCCGCGCATCGAGGCTTTCATTTCGTTTCGAAGCCCCTACTCCTACCTTGCAGTGCCTCAGCTCATCGCGCTTCGAGATCGTCACGGCGTCGAGGTCGTCCTCCGCCCGGTATTGCCCATGGTGATGCGCGGCCTTCCCGTTTCGCGAGCCAAGAAGCTCTACATCGCGCACGACACCAAGCGGGAGGCCGATCGCCTCGGGATTCCCTTCGGCCGGGTTTGCGATCCATTGGGCAAAGGGATTGGCTATTGCCTGGCGCTATTCTTCAACTGCGCGACGAGACGTGGCCTCGAGCTGGAGCTCGCGCGCTCCGTCATGCAAGGTATCTGGTCGGAAGGCCGCGATGTCGGACACCTGCCCGACCTGGTGTTTCTCGCCGGCAGGGTGGGCATCGACGAAGCGGAGGTGCGGGCGGCGCTTGAGGACCGCAGCTGGAAAGACCAGGCCGCCGACAATCGCGAGGCGCTCACGGAGCTCGGGCTTTGGGGGGTTCCCTCGTTTCGAATCGGTGCGTATCACACCTGGGGCCAAGACCGGATTCCCTTGATAGAAGCCGAGATTGCTCGGCTTTTTGGAGAGGGCTAGGGGTCTTTTTCGGGCGAAAGACTTTACGGGGCCGCTTTTTCCTGTGACATTGATTACGTGACCATGGCTGACGAGAAGCTGGCGGGGGTTGACCAGGCACTCGCAGAGCTCGGCAAGAGCGACGAAGAGATCTCCGCTGTTCGCGAGCGCTTCGCAAGTATGGAGCGGGCAAACCTGGAGTCCGTCGACGGCGAGCTTCATGCGCTGGCGGACAACGTTTCGCTCGAGAGTGCGCCTGCCGATGCGCACACTGCGCAGACTCGGGTTCCTGAAGCGACGAGCGAGGGCTGGGAGGACGAAAGCACGGAGGTCGAGATCATCGATGAGTCCGACTTCGTCCTGCTGGTCGACGAGGCGGACCTCGAAGAGCTCGAAAAGGCCGGAGAAGAAGCCCCGCGCGTGAGCTTGCCGCCGCCGGTCCCGCAGCAGGACGAGGAGGGCGACGGTTTCTTCAAGAAGCTCTTCGGCGGCAGGCGCAGCAGCAACCGTCCATAGTCGCCGATCAGAAGTAGAACGTCGCACCGAAGGTGAGGAGCGCGCCTCCCGAGGTATCCGTGGCCTGCGTGCCATCGACGAACTCGGGCCGGGGGTCGCCATCGACTCGGTGCCGAAGCACACCGCGCCCATCGAAGTTGAGTGCAAAGGCGCGGGCGAGCCTGAGCTCGAGTCCGAGGCCAGCTTGGCCGCCGACATAGGTCATGTGTCGGCCTCCATCGAAGGTGTCGACTTTAGCGAATGACATGCCCGGTCCCAGCAAAAAGTAGACTTGGAGCTTGTGCTGCGGATTGATGAAGAAGAGCAAGTTCGTGGTGACGGGAACCTCGGTTCGGTAGAACCCTTGGTAGTCGTTCCCCGCGAAATACCCGGCGCCGAGATCGATTCCGATGTGTTGCTTTGGCCTGAATCGAATGGCCCCATTGAAACCGCCCATCGTCACCTGAGGTCCAAGTGTTCCGCCGACGTCGAAGTGAAGCCCGACCTTGCGCTCCCTCGGAGCAGTGGGCGGGGATCCCGCCACCGGCGCCTCCACCGCGGGTTTCTGCTTCACCACGACCACGGTCGGAGGCCTGGTCTTGACGACCATTGGTGAGGACGTGTCTTGAGGTTGCACGACGACCACCTCGGCACGTGCCGATGGAGCATGGGTCAGTGCGAAGATGCAAGCGATGCCGGAAAGGACTGCGAGTCGGAGCATGGGCCACCTCTCGTTCTTCTACGAGGAGGCCCGAACAAACATTCAAACGAGGGGTCTCGATCGTCGAAAAGAGCCGATTTCCGTGAGATAGGGATAGGAGCTCAGCGAACCGAGCGGCGATCTTCGAGCGCCCGGCCCAAGGTCACCTGGTCGGTGAATTCGAGCTCTCCCCCGTGGGGCACGCCCGCCGCGATGCGCGAAACGCGGACCGGCAAGGAAGCCAGCGCGTCGGCCACGTAGAGAGCCGTGGCCTCGCCCTCGACGTTGAGAGGTGTGGCGACGATGACTTCCTTCACCTTTGCGTCCCCGATCCGACGTTCCAGAGCATCCAGGGGGAGCTGATCGGGCCCTATGCCATCGAGTGGCGCGAGCAGACCGTGCAACACGTGATAACGTCCACGAAAGCTTCCCAGCGCTTCGAGCGCCATCAGGTCAGGAACCTTGGCCACCACGCAGATGATCGAGTCGTCCCTGCGAGGGTCGCGACAGATGGCGCAGAGGGATTCGGCACCATAGTTGCCGCAGCACTCGCAGCGTGTGACTTCTCCATGGATCGTTCCGAGCGCCTGGCCGAGCGCTGCGGCGTACTGCGCATCCCCTTCCAGAATGTGAAACGCAAGCCGTGCCGCCGTCCGTCTGCCAACTCCGGGCAAACGGGACAGAAGCGAGATCAGTGAAGCGATGGGGTCGTTCGTAGCCATCACTCACCCGAGCCCAGGAATCGCGAGCCCTCCCGTAATCTTTTCGATCTCTGCATCGACGTGCTCGCGTGCTTTGGTGAGGGCCGCGTTGGCGGCTGCGACGACCAGATCCTGCACCATCTCGAGATCTTCTTCTTGGAGGAGCGTCTTGTCGATTCGAATCTCGGTGAGCTCGGGGATGCCGTTGGCGACGGCAGTCACTTTGTCGTTGCCCGCACTCGCTTCGAAAGTCTCTGCTTTGAGCTCTTCCCTCCGCTTTTCGACTTTCCGTTGGACGCGGCCCGCTTGCCGCATGAGCTCTCCCATTCCGCCACGAAAATTCATTCGATCCTCTCAGTCCGCTTCGATGTGTACGTCGAGCTTTCCAGCCGATTCGGGAAATACGTCGATCGCGTCGCGCACTCGGGGATGGTTGAGCGCCTCTTTCTTCTTTGCTTGGAGCTCCGCTTCTTTTCGCTGCGCGGCTACCGCGGCGACGGTGCGGTTCGTCGCCTCACCGTGTGCATCGAAGCGAATCTCGATCTCGGGCCGCATGCCCATGCGCTCCTCGGCGAGCTGGGTGATCGCTGCGATCGATTCCGGCGATTGGGCTTGCCGTCCGTAAAACGACCCATCCTTGAAGGACAGCACGATGCGGTCCGGACCCACCGCTTTGGGAATCCCGTGCTCGAGCACCGCCGCCAGGGCCGGCTGACGCTGCGCGAGCGCGCCGACGAGCTCTTCCCACTCCTGCAATGCGGCCCTCCGAATCGGCGTCAGGACCTCGCCGCTGCTCGTCTGAAAGCCGCCCGCGTGCTTCGTTGCGGGCATGATTGGTTGGCTCGGGCTCGCACGTTTCGTCGGGGCATCGGTCTCGGCGCCAGCGGCGCGCTTGGGCTCGGGCTCAGGTTTGGGCGCTGCCTGCGATGGGCGCTTTGCTGCCGGGGCTGCCGGCCTGGATGCGGGAGGGTGCTCTTTGGGGACCCCCGAAGAGCCACCAGCGCCGCCTCGACCTTGCAGCGCCTCGAGTCGAGCGAGAAGCTCTGACACCGATCGAAGAGGCGGGCGCGTGGCGACGCGTACCAATCCCATCTCGAGCATGAGCTTGGGGCTCGGGCTTTGTGCCATCTCGTCGATGACGAGCGCAACCGCACGAAACGTGCGCTGAAGCTCGAGAATGTCGATACCGTCGATGAGAGAAACCGCGCTCTCGCGCTCTTCAGGAACCCATCCGGCGGGGTCTCCCGCGTCGAGCTTGAGGACGACCAAATCGCGCACGAGCTGCAACAACTGACGTGCGAAGTGTTGCATGTCGATGCTCTTTTCCGCCAGCCGGTCGACGGCGGTCACCACGGCAGCACCGTCGCCTTCGAGCACCGCACGGGCCACCTCGTAGAGCGCCTCTCGGGCGGCGATTCCCAGGCTTGCAGCCACGGTATCGGCGGTTATCCGATCGTCGGAGACCGCGACGAGCTGATCGAGCAGCGTGAGCGCGTCGCGCATCGAGCCGGCCGCCTCGCGGGCCACCACCGAGATGGCCTCGTCGTCAGCCTCGAGTCCCTCGGCGTCGAGGATGGCGCGGAGCCGCTCGGCGATGAGGCGGTGAGGGATCAACCGAAAGTCGTACTGTTGGCAGCGCGAGCGGATTGTGACTGGCACCTTGTGGCTTTCGGTCGTCGCGAAGATGAATTTCACGTGGTCAGGCGGCTCTTCCAACGTCTTGAGGAAGGCGTTGAACGCGCCGGACGACAACATGTGGACCTCGTCGACGATGACGATCTTGTAACGGTCGCGCTGGGGCCGGTAGGGAAGGGATTCCTGCAACCGGCGCACGTCCTCGACGCTATTGTTGGAGGCGCCGTCGATCTCCTGAACGTCCACGTCTACGCCCGCGGTGATGTCGACGCAGGGCCGGCACGCGTTGCAAGGCGTGGGCGTGGGACCATTTTCGCAGTTGAGCGCCTTGGCGAGGAGACGAGCCGTGCTGGTTTTCCCGACTCCGCGAACACCCGTAAACAAGAACGCATGCGCGACGCGGTTGGTCTCGATGGCGTTGGCGAGAGTGCGCGCCACGTGCTCCTGACCCACCAGGTCGGCGAAGCTCTGCGGACGATACTTTCTCGCTAAAACGGTGTACGCCATCGGGCGCGTGAGCCTATCACGGCCGCGGCGCAGGCGCAGCTGCGCTCACTCCGCAGTATTCGCCGTATCGGGCTTCGCTCCTCCGCCCATGCCCTGTGCGTCGTCCGTTTCTTCGTCTTCGTCCTCGTCCTCGTCGCCCGACCCATCATCGCCTCCCATGGCCTCCTGCATCATTTCTTCCATGGTGGGCATGCCGCCCTCGATGACGTCGCCTTCCTCGTCGCGGATGACGTTGGTGTCAGCGCCCATGATCGCATTGCCGAGCCCCACGGAAACCTGCGGGTACCAAGTGATGATGGCCAGGCCGATCAGCATGAGGCCTACGAACGGCGCCACGCTCCGTATCACGTGCCCGAGACCCTTCTCGTAGAGCGCGCTTGCTACGAAGAGGTTGAGGCCGACCGGTGGGGTGAGATAGCCGATCTCGAGGTTGACGATGAAGATGATCCCGAAGTGCATTGGATCGACACCCATGGACGCGGAAATCGGGGCAAGGAGCGGGACGAAGACGAACATCGCGCTCAAGATGTCCATCATCATGCCGACGACGAGCAGCATCAGGTTGAGCAGAAGGAGGAACTGCCAGTAAGCCAGATCCTTGCCTTGGATCCACTCGACCATTCGCGCCGGCACCTCTTCCTTTTGGAGGAACTCGCCGAGCGCGAGAGCCATGACCATGATGACCAGGAACGATCCGAGGAAGACGCCGGTTTCGCCGAAAATCGCCGGCACCTGCTTGAGCTTGAGCGCGCGATGAAGCCAAACCTCGACCACCACGGCGTAGATCACGCTGATCGCCGACGCTTCGACGGCATTGAAGATGCCGCCGTAGATGCCGCCAAGAATCAAGATGGGGAACATCAACGCCCAAAAGCCGTCGCGGGTTGCGGCTGCGAGCTTGCGGAAGCGGAAAGGCTCGGTCGGCACCTTGTCGGCCACGCCGTGATAGAAGGAGTACCCCATCAGGATCGCGCCCATGATCAGGCCCGGCCCGAAGCCCGCGGCGAACAATCGCTCGACCTCGATCACGGCACCTTGGTTCACGATCGGATAGACGATCATCGGAATGGACGGTGGGATCAGGATTCCAAGAGAGCCCGCCGAGGTGAGCAATCCGTGGGAGAAACGCTCTCGGTAGCCCGCGGCGATCAGGGCGGGACCCATCATCGAGCCGATGGCCACGACCGTGGCGGGGCTCGAGCCGCTGATGGCGGCAAAGAGCATGCACGCAATGACCGCGCTCATCGCCATGCCGCCCGGAATCCAACCGATGAACGCCTGCGCAAAGTCCACCAGGCGCTGGCTGATCTGTCCCTTGCTCATGATGGCGCCGCTCATGATGAAGAACGGAATGGCCAGCAAGGTGGGGCTGTCGGCTAGGCTTCGAATGCCCTCGATGACAATGGAGAACTCGTTGAGGCTTCGGAAGCCGCTCCACAAAAAGAGGCTCCCCAGCGTGGCGATGCCGATCAAAACGAAGAGGGGGGAGCCAATCAGTGCGGCGGCAAGAAGGGCCGAGGCGAGGATACCGCCCTTGCCGAGAAACGGTAGGAAGACGATCAGCAGGAGGATGATTACAAAAGGGAGCTTGCGCCCACGTGCTTGGGTCATCCTTCCGCTCCCTTTTTCGCTTGGGTCGCCGCGATCAGGGCTTCGTCCTCGGGGGGAGCGCCGTAGGAGCCGCCGAGGACCGCACTGACGGCAGCGGCGACGTATCGGATTGTGGTCATCGCAAACGCGAACGGAACCGCGATCGTTGCGACCCAGTCAGGGATGTTGGTCTGTTCGAATCGGCCTTCGAGCTGAAGGGCGGCCTTTGCGTAGCCATAGCCGAGCAATGCCATGAACAGGCAGAAGGCAGCTGTGACCAAGTACCCGAGCGACTCGGTCCACCGAGCCAGCGACGCGGGGGCAACGCTCTTCAGCGCACCTACTTGAATGTGCTTGCCCTCGTGGGCGCACACGCTGGCGCCGAGGAAACCCACCCAAAGCAGCATGATCAGGGAGAGCTCCTTGGACCAGCTATAGCCGTCGGGGAAGTAGTTGAGCGTGACGTAGATGTAGAGTGTAGTCAGCACGAAGAAGGCGATTAGCTTGGCAACCCATCCGTGCGCGCGGTTCTGCAGCAACTTGAACAGCCAAACGGCTGAGCCCAGTCCGTAAAGGAGAAGATAGAACCAACGCGACTCGAACCAACGCTGCGTCATGAGCCAACCCAACAAACCGAGGCCGGCGCACGCGGCGATGGTGTGAAGGAGTGGCTTCATCCGCGATTGCCCGCCAGGTTCTCCGGCGTGCTTCTCCGCGGTCCAAAACGCAAAATACACCAGGCACACACCGACGACGGCCGTTGCAGGCGGCCCCATGGTGGTGAGTGTCTTCATGCCTTCGGCGCTCTCGATGCCGAAAATGCGCCCAGTCAGCTCGGCGACCTTGCTATCTGGCGCGGCCAGCCGCCGGTACATCACGTCCAGAAACACCATGACCGCAGAGGTGGCGAGAAACGTCCACAGAACACCCATCTCGACGTTGAAAATCCAATCGTCTATTCGCCGAAGAATCCCAAACCGACCCTCATAGGGGTTGTCTTCACCCGCGTTCGCCATAGCGCCGGACGGTACGTTTGATCGGGCTGGCAATCAAGACTTGTTGGAGTACGGTCGGGACAGCAACCATGCGTACCGTGATCCACTTCGACATGGATGCGTTTTTCGCGTCCGTGGAGCAGCTGGATGACCCGGATTTGCGGGGCAAGCCAGTCCTCGTCGGCGCCCGTTCGCGGCGAGGGGTGGTGGCGGCGGCTTCGTACGAAGCGCGTCCCAGCGGGGTACGCTCGGCCATGTCAATGGTGGAGGCCCTCAGGCGCTGTCCCCAAGCCATCGTCGTGCCTCCGCGCCGTGCCCGCTATTTGGAGCTGAGCCGGCGAGTTTTCCAGGTCTTTGCCCAGTACACCCCCCTGGTGGAGGGGCTTTCCCTAGACGAGGCATTCTTGGACGTCACCAGGAGCCGGTCGCTGTTCGGGGACGGCGTGGCCATCGCGCGCCGCATCAAGGAGGACATCCGTACAGGGATCGGCTTGACCGGGTCCGCCGGGGTCGCGCCCAACAAGTTCGTCGCCAAAATTGCGAGCGACCTCGACAAGCCCGATGGGTTGACCGTCGTCGCTGCCGATGAAGTCGCCGCGTTCTTGGCGCCCCTGCCTCTCGAGCGGATGTGGCGCGTCGGTCCCAAGGCCCGCGCCAAGCTCCATGCTACCGGGCTGCAGACGATCGGTGACCTCGCTCGAACAGATGCGCGCACCCTCGAGCAGCTGCTCGGAAGTTGGGGGCCTGTGGCCCAGGCCCTCGCGCGCGGGCACGACGACCGCCCCGTGGTCGTGGGCGCTCCCCCGAAGAGCCTCGGAAGCGAATCGACGTTCGAGCACGATCTGACCAGCCGTGATGCTCTGCTGAAGCCAATCCTGCAGCAGTCCATGCAGGTCGCCGACCGTCTCGTCGACAAAGGGCTATGGGCGCGTGTGGTTACACTCAAGATCAAGTACGCGGACCATCGCGTGCGGACGAGGCAAGTTCAGCTATCTCGCGCAGTCGCCGACACGGACGCGATCTTCCAAGCAGCATCGCGGCTGCTCGATCGGTTCGACCACCTCGGCGCCGGCGTTCGCTTGACGGGAGTGTCTGTCTCGGTGTTCTGCCAGTCCCCGGACGACGGGCTGTTTCCCGATGACGATCGTTCCAGACGGGAGCGGTTGGCTGCGGCGACACGCATGCTTCGCGAGCGTTTCGGAACGGCGGGCTTGACGCGCGCTTCGCTGCTCGCCGGACCAGCTGGACCGGCGGCTCTCGACGCGAAAAACACGACCAATCTCGGCATTGGTGAAACCGATCCAAAGTCGCGTTGACACGATCCTGCCGGCACTTTAGGGTCGCCGTGTTGCGCACAGCGCGCAGCGCTCTAGGAGCCCCACCCGGATGAACGCGCGACACACCAAGTTCATCTTCGTCACAGGGGGTGTTGTCAGCTCTATCGGAAAGGGCCTAGCAGCGGCTTCGATGGGCGCGCTCCTCGAGGCGCGAGGTCTGCGTGTCACCAATATCAAGCTGGATCCTTACATCAACGTCGATCCCGGCACGATGTCCCCGTTTCAGCACGGAGAAGTGTTCGTCACGGATGACGGCGCGGAAACCGACCTCGACCTCGGACATTACGAGCGCTTCACCAACGCCAGGATGACCCGGGCCAACAACTTCACGACCGGTCGAATCTACGATTCTGTGATCTCGAAGGAGCGGCGGGGGGAGTATCTCGGAGCGACAATTCAGGTGATTCCGCACATCACCGACGAGATCAAAGCCCGCGTCCGCGAGGCCACGCGCAACGTCGACGTGGCCATCGTCGAAATTGGGGGCACGGTCGGTGACATCGAGTCGTTGCCCTTCCTCGAGGCCGTTCGTCAATTGCGCGTGGAGCTCGGCCCCCAAAACAGCGTCTCGGTCCATGTGACGCTCGTCCCTTACATCGCCGCGGCCGGGGAGCTCAAGACGAAGCCGACGCAGCACTCGGTCAAAGAGCTTCTGGGCTTGGGCATTCAGCCTGAAATATTGCTCTGCCGGGTCGACCGCGAGCTTCCGCGCAGTCTCAAACAGAAGATCGCGCACTTCTGCAACGTCCCCGTGGATGCAGTCGTTGCGGCGCCGGATGTTCGAGTCATTTACGAGCTTCCCTTGACGCTGCACGAGCAAGGTCTGGACCGTCTGCTGGCCGAACGACTCAACATCTGGGCGCGCGATCCGGATCTGTCCATCTGGCGGCGGACGGTGGAAAAGTGCGTGGCGCCGGGACGGGGTCACGTTTCGATCGCGGTCGTTGGCAAATACGTCCACCTCCCCGACTCGTACAAATCACTTCACGAGTCCTTGGTGCATGCGGGCCTCGACTGCGACGTCAAGCTCGACCTCGACTACATCGACAGCGAGGAGCTCGAAGGGGGTGACCTCGAGGCGCGGCTCGGCCGGCACGATGCCATCCTCGTTCCAGGCGGCTTCGGTGACCGTGGGTCCGAAGGAAAAATTCATGCGATTCAGTTCGCGCGCGAGAACGGCATTCCGTTCTTCGGGATCTGTCTCGGCATGCAGATGGCGGTCGTCGAATATGCTCGGAACGTGTGCGGGCTGGAAGGAGCCAACAGTGCCGAGTTCGACCCCAAGGCCAAGCACCTTCTCGTCGATATCATGCCCGACCAGCGGACAATCGAGGACAAAGGCGCGACCATGCGCTTGGGTGCCTATCCTTGCACCCTGAAGTCCGACTCCTTGGCCGCCCAGATCTACGGCACGTCGCAGATCAGTGAGCGTCACCGTCATCGCTACGAGGTGAGCAACCGCTATCGCGATGAGCTCGAGAGCGGCGGTCTCGTATTATCCGGACTTTCTCCGGATGGGCGCCTGGTCGAGATGATCGAGCTGCCCAGCCATCCGCACTTCATAGGCTGCCAATTTCACCCCGAATTCAAGAGTAAGCCGCACAGGCCGCATCCGTTGTTTACCAGCTTCGTGCGTGCGGCAATCGAGTATCATGCGCGCCGGGAGCGTTCGGTCGGCAGTACCACCGAGGCGCGCGCCAACTGAAATAGGCGCGTCGATTCGACGATCCGAACGAGGGCTCGCCAGGTCTTGCCGTCAGGTTTAGGATCGGCTCATGGTCCGCCAGGCCCGCCGAAAATGGCTCACGATTCCGACTCGCATCGTGCTCGGGTACATCGTGGTGCTCGTGGCGTTCGCCATCGTCGGAGGACTCAGCTTCATTCAGCACCATCGCACGTCGCAAACGCTGGGCCTTCTCGAGGACGGGTATCTACCGTTGGCCCTCACGTTGAGCCAGGCCAAGGCGACGCAGAGCGTGTACGCGAACCTGGTCGAACGAGCGCTCGAGTCGGAACGGAGCACGCCGACCAAGACCTGGCTGCGGGCCGCCCTACGAATCCGTCCGACGACGCTAAGACGCGCTTACGAGGGTGTCGAAAAGGCTGAGGCGCTTGCAGCAGAGCTCGGCCAGCCCGCGCCGCTGCGTTCCGTTCGCCGGGAGCTCGACGCCATCGCCGAGGCGTATCAATCCATCGATGCGCAGTACGAGCTCCTGTTCAACAGCATGGACGAGGACCAAGAGGCCGTGCCCGATCTGCTCTCCAAGCTTCGCAATACCGAGCAGCGGATTGAACAAAACTACGACCGTGCATCCCAAAGTGTCCAGCAACGCATCTCCAGAACGAGCGCCATGGCCGCGGCGCAGTCGCAACGAGCAACGTTGCTATTGGGCTTTCTCGGATTGCTCGCATTGCTCGTCGGCGTTGCCGTCACGTTTCTATCGCAGCGTCTCCTTCGTCCGATACCTCTGCTGCACCAGCGAGTTGCCGCCGTGGCCCATGGCGATCTCTCGAGCACGGTGAACATCAAGCGTAACGACGAGCTAGGCCAGCTGGTGGCGGAGTTCGAGCGCATGGTGCAAGCCTTGGCTGCGCGTGATCAGAGCTTGCGAGAGGCGGCCTTGGCTGAGCAGCGTCTGCAACGCATGCAAGTTCAGATCGTCGAGGCGCTTCGCGCTGCCATTCTCGTCATCGACGCCGATCGCGTGATCCGGACGACCAATCCAGCCGCTGATCACATCCTTGGCGTGAGCGCGCGCGACGTGGGATTGCGCATCGACAACACCTCGTTGCTCCGACGCTTTCCGGCCTTGGGCCGCACGATCGACGAGGTAGCCGAAGGCGGCGACGCGGTTACGCTCGAGGGAGAGCCGATTGCCGGTTTCACCGAGCGCTTGGTCGACGTTTTGGTGACACCGTTTGGCGAGGAGGCTGGCAGGAGCGGCGCCCGCGGCGTTCTGGTGGTCGCCGATGACGTGTCCGATGCAATCGCGACCAAATCCCTGCTCATCCAAACCGAGCGGCTTGCGGCCATCGGTCGCATGGCTGCCCATGTCACCCACGAGGTCCGAAATCCCTTGTCCAGCATCGGGCTCAATGTCGACATGCTCGGGGACGAGGTGCAGGGCTCGGGGCCGGAGAGCCTCCGGTTGATCGAATCCATCCAGCAGGAGCTCGAGCGACTGGAGAGCATCACCGAGGAGTACCTGCGGCTGGCACGCCTTCCCCAGCCTACGCTCACCCCGGAAGACCCGAGTGAGCTCCTGCGCGATATCGCGGAATTCGTGCAGCGCGAGATGGGGTCCGCCGGCGTGGAGCTTCGCCTCGACCTTGCGCCGCACCTGCCCGAGGTGGCCATGGACGAGCCGCAGCTTCGGCAGGCGCTGCTCAATTTATTGCGCAACGCGCGCGAGGCCATGCCCGATGGCGGAACCGCCAAGCTCGAGGCGAGTCGTTACGACGGTGGCGTCCGGATTCAGGTGCACGATGAGGGTGCGGGGATCGACGAGGAGGAACGCGAGCACGTGTTCGACCTGTTCTACACCACCAAGGAAAGGGGCACGGGTCTCGGGCTGCCCCTGACGCAACAGATCGTGGTTGCGCATGGGGGTCACATCGCCTGCAAGCCGCGGCATCCACATGGAACGACCTTCGAGATTTGGTTGCCTGCCGCCGCACTTGCGACTAGTGGTTCGCCTGTGCGGAGGGTCGGATGACGAGAGCGGACGGGCGTTCGGACGATGCCTTGAGGCCAGTTTCCATAGAAACCGGCGTCCAGCGCAACCCCGAGGGATCCGTGCTCTACCGCTGCGGCGGCACGACCGTGCTGATCGCTGCTTCGGTGTCCGAGGGCGTGCCCGAATGGATGCGCGATACGGGGCGGGGATGGCTGACTGCAGAGTACGCCATGCACCCGCGCGCCAATCCCGAGCGCAAGCGCCGCGATGGGCGGGACGGGCGCATCGACGGCCGTACCTCCGAGATTCAGCGGCTGGTGGGCCGTGCGCTCCGAGCCGCAGTCGACTTCGATCGGCTCGGAGAACGGACGATTACAGTCGACTGCGACGTGCTCGATGCCGATGGTGGCACGCGCACCGCGTCGATCACGGGTGGCATGATCGCCATGGGGATCGCATTGGACCGGCTCGTCGGAGCCGGGATCGCCAAAAAAGGCGTGTTGCGGGAGCCGATTGCCGCCGTGAGCGTCGGCCTGCTCGACGGAGTTCCGCTACTCGACCTCTGCTACACCGAGGATCGTGACGCGGAGGTGGATCTGAACGTGGTGGGCACGCCCCTCGGCGGTGTCGTTGAAGTGCAGGGCACGGCCGAAGGCGCTCCCATCCCACGCGAGAAGCTCGACCGAATGATCGATCTCGCATTGGGTTCCTTGCCGGCGCTCGTCGTGGAGCAAAGGCGTGCGCTTCGCGCGCTCGACGTGGACATGGATGCGCTCCTGCCCTGAGGGCATCGTCCAATGCGGATTCTCGTGGCTACGACGAATGACGGGAAGCTCCGCGAGTACCAACGCCTCCTAGCGGACGTGCCGGATCTGGAGCTCGAGACGATGGGCGCGCTCGGGGTGCCCGTGGAGGTCATCGAGGATCGAGACACGTTCAGCGGCAACGCGCGCAAGAAGGCAATCGAGATCGCTGCGGTGGCGCGCGTGCCGTGCTTGGCCGATGACAGCGGTCTCGAGGTCGATGCGCTCAGCGGCAGGCCAGGCGTGCACTCAGCGCGCTATGCGGGCGAGAGTGCGACCGATGCCGAAAACAATCGGAAGCTGCTCGACGCGCTGCACGATGTCCCGGATGCGCAGCGCACGGCGAGGTTTCGCTGTGCGATTGCCGTCGTTGACGTCGATGGATGCGAGCTCGCCCTCGTTGAGGGCACATGCGAGGGACGAATCGGCCGGGAGCCGAAGGGAATCCACGGTTTTGGCTACGACCCATTGTTCGTGCCCGAAGGATTCACGCAAACCATCGCCGAGCTCGGCCCCGAGACCAAGAACCAAATCAGCCACCGCGCCAAGGCCGCGGCCAAGCTCGTGCCCGTGCTGCGCCAGTTGCGGAAGCCCTAGCCATCGGCTACCCATCGCGCCAGACTACGAAGCGGTCACGGGGTGTAGCACAGCCTGGTAGTGCGCATGCTTTGGGAGCATGAGGTCGCTGGTTCGAATCCAGTCGCCCCGACCAATGATTGCATGTGGTGCCTCAGGAGACCGGGGACACTTCGGCTCTCTTCTTTTCTAGTAGACGCTCGTAGGGAGTTTGTCCATCGAGGGCTCCGTGCGGGCGATCGAAGTTGTAGTAGTCCTCCCACTCCCGCAGCTTCTTGTTGAACAGGTGGATGCTCTCACGAACAGCGCTGTCCTCCAGGACCTGGTAGAACTCCTCATCGTCGATTCGATGGGAGCGCTCTACCTTGCCGTTGAGTCGGGGGGTTCGCGGTCGAATGTAGACGTGCCGGACGTCGCGGTCCTGTAGGTGCCAGCGGAACTTAGACTGGAACTCCGCGCCGTTGTCCGTCTGGACCACGTGCACGCGAAACGGCAGCCGTCGTATCACCTCGTCGATGAACTGAATCGCGGTCTTCTGGTTGCAGGCGTCGTAGATCTTCAAGACCCGTATCCGAGTACAGTCGTCAATGGCCGTGAATTGGTAGAAGCGTTTTCGGGTCCCAGGGATGCGCTCGAGGAACTTCACGTCGACCTGCAGTCGGTGGCCGGGCTGGCGCTTTTCGTAACGCTTCCAGCGCTGTCTGTGGGGTCGATGTTTCTGGTTAGCAGGCAGTCGGTTGACGCCGTGCTTGCACAAAATACGGTGAACCGAGGAGGCCGCGATCGAGATCTCATGATACCGCTGCAGATAGGCCGAAATTCGCCCGGGACCGAAATGATACCTTTGGCGCAGATAGAGAATCTTGCGAACCACGTTTGCAGGAGTCGACCGAGGCGAGTGCCGGGGAGCACGGGACCGGTCGCATAGACCGGCCTCCCCGAGCTCTTCGTAGCGCGCTTTCCACTTGTAGAACGTCTTGCGGGAAATCCCGAAGTACCGGCACGTCCGAGAGACGTTCTGCGTCGTCTCTGCGACGTGCCGAAGCACCTTCATCCGCCATCTCGCAAGCCGAACCTGCTCTGTCTTTGTCATCCCACTCTCCTCCTTGTGCCTTTTCTCGGAGAAGAGCCGAGTTGTCACCTCTGTCTTGGGATTTCACAAAGTGGTTGCGCGTTTCGCGATTTTCGATCCTCGGGGAGCGTGACCCTAGAGGCTGCGACGCAGCGTGAAAAGGGGATCGGGATGTTTCGATACCCTGTCGCCCGTTCCGCAACCTGCAGCGTGGGGAAGGGATCGACTGGCATCATCGCAGCCTTCTTGCGGGCAGGAACGCACGGCGTATATGCCGCGGCCGGATGCAGGACTCGGGACCTATAGCGAAGCGCAGAGTCGTACCCATGGCCCTCGCGGCCGTGGCTCTCGGCGTGTGCTGTGTTTCCCGTGTGGCGGAGGCCCAGACGGGCGGAGACGCGACGAGTGTACAGGCCACCATGAAGCAGGCCGAGCGACAGGTCGCCGAGGGTCTCACCAGCGATAGCCGGCTCGAGTTTGGCGATACCGACGACTGGATCGAGCTCAAGACGGGGGAATGGCTGAGGGGCGACCTCCATTGGCTGCGTCCAAAAGGACTCGAATCCGGCAAGGATGTGAACTTCTACAGCAACAAGCTCGACGACCTGATGTTTAGTTGGGCGGACATCGCCGGCGTCCACTCTCCGAAGATTAAGACCTACAAGTTCAAGAACAAGACCACAGTCTCGGGCAAGGCCATGATCACCAAAGACACGGTCATTCTCGAAACCGACCAAGGCGTCGAGACCTACCCTCGCAATGAGCTCATCTCGATCTCCGAGGGACCGCCTCGGGAGCGGACATGGTGGTCGACGATGCTCAGCCTCGGGTTCTCCGCCAATGCGGGAAATACGAACCAGGGTTCGCTCACCACGCAATGGAGCCTGACACGCGAGGATGGCCACTCGCTCGCGGGGCTCGGCTACCAGGGAACCGTTGCGTACACCAACGGCGAGCTCAACGTCAATCGGCACCTCGGCGACCTCGATACCGCTCTGTTCCTCTGGGACCACGTCTACCTGATTCCGATCGACGGGCAGCTCCTTTACGATGCGTTCCAGAACATCAAGCTGCGCGCGACTCCCGGCGCGGGGGCCGGGGTCTATCTCTTCAAGAAGACCAGGCAGAGAAAAAAGCATACGAACCTGTTCGAGTGGGACGTGCAGAGCGGCGTTGGGTATCAATACCTACGATTGATGTCGACCGCAGCTGGAGTCGACAACCCGCAAAACGATGGGTTCATCATGCTCCGCACCTATTGGAAGCTGGAGTTCCTAAACGACAACGTCGAGCTCACGGTCGACTGGCGCACCAACCTCGTCTACACGAGGTTCGGAAGCACGAACCACACCGGGAAGGCGGACGTGAGCGTCGAAATCACGGACATGTTCAACTTCGTCACCTCGTTCTTATTCCTGCGAACCCGGGATCCCCTGCCGCGAGCGGACGGGACTGAGCCCAAGGAGAACGACTATCAAATCGTCGTCAGCCTCGCCTTCAAGATCAATTGACAGCGGCCGAGTCCGCGCGCGACCCCGGGATGCGCAGGCTCATCGAGCGCTACATCTTGACATTCTGGGCCAGCGCGGTAACCGCCGTCGGGTCATGGGTGAATCTCAGAAGGTCGTAGGAATCATCACGCTTTGCGTCGTGGGGCTGCTGCCCGTCAAACTATCTGCGCAAGACGACGGCATCCAGTCGGAGACACTGCAGGTCGGTGTGTCCGAATTGCAGCCGTTCGCCATGAAGGCCGTCGATGGCCAATGGGAAGAGCTGCGCGAATACGGCAGTGTCCAAGCGCTGACGGAGGCCTTCGTCAAAGGCGACATCGACCTGACACCGATCGATCTCTGGCTTCACAGCGGCCATCTCTAGCTCACTGACCGTCGGTGAATTGAGCGGCAAGGTGCACGGAATACACGATCTGGAGACTGCTCGCGTCGGCACCGTGGCCGAATCGAGCGCCGCGGCCTACCTCATGAAAAAGGGAATCAAGCAGGTGCGTTTGTTCGGGAATACGCGGGATGGTTTGAAGTCGCTCGTAGACGCGGAAACAGACGCCTTTGTCTTCCAAGGGCCCATCTTGAGGTACCTGGCGAAGAACGAGTTCCGGAGACGAGTGCAAGTGCTGCCTGGGACATTCGATCACCACTACATGGGCATGGCCGTGCCGCCCGGTAGCCAGCTTCGCGAGCCGCTGAATAGAGCCCTCTTGGAGTTCATGGAGACGGACCAATGGACGCAAATCTTGAAACAGTACTTGGGCCAAGGCAGCTAGATACGTGCCGGGCGCGCCATCGAGTCGCTTCGGTCAAACCTGAGCGCTTCGCCGCTTCAGCGCATCCTCCATGCGTCGACTGTAGTCCCACGAGGCGATCCAGGAGGGCTGCAGGCGAACGATGAGCTCCTCTTCGGCGCGAGCGAGTAGAAAGCGCCCGAGACTGGAGTCGCTCGAGCCGAGGTACCGATCGAGGAGACGTTCGAGGAGCGCACTGGCTCGGTTTGGGGCCAGGCTCGCGATCGCTTGTCCTCGCACACCACGGTACGGAGGCTCGTTCGGGGCGATCTCGAAGGCGCAGCGGGGATCCGCCCTCAAGCGCTTCGCGATCCGTGCGTCCCGGTGGACCGCTGCGAGGAGCTCGTCCTCTTCGGGTAAGAACCAGAGAGACAGGACGATGGGGAAACCGGTGTCGGTGTTGGCGGCGAGCCGCATGGGGATGCGCGCCTCAGCTAGGAACTCCCGAACACGGGACTTCTTCCAGGGGCCGGTGAATCGAATCGGCGACGAAGGCGCTGAGCTCAAAGTCTGCATTTAGCTCTTATGTGGGCCGCGACGGACACGGGCAAATTGTTGGCGCCGACGTGGAAACGCCGAGGAGAAACCATCCCTGTGCGGCACGCTAACCCTCACAACGCTTAGCGTTTGCCAACGGATCTACGGGCAAGATCGGGTTGGACGGGTAGTCGACAAGTTGAGCGTCAGTGGACGAGCGCGTCGGTAGCCCTAGGAACGGTTACACGATCCCATGACAAACGATGGCAGCACGAAGAAAGCGAACGGCTCTTTGCGCCGTTTCATGGAAGGCCTGAAGCGTCGGAACCCGCACGAGCCCGAGTTCATTCAGGCGGTTTGCGAGGTCGCACGCTCGATCCACCCCCTCATCGAGGAAAGCTCAGCGTACCGCAAAGCAAGGATTCTCGAACGAATGACCGAACCCGATCGAGTAATCGCTTTTCGGGTGACGTGGGAGGACGACGAAGGAAACGTCCGGGTCAATCGTGCCTGGCGCGTACAATTCAACCGTTCAATCGGAGCCTACAAAGGCGGCCTTCGATTCCACAAGGGCGTCAACCAGTCCGTGCTCAAGTTCCTCGGCTTCGAGCAGACCTTCAAGAATAGCTTGACGGGCTTGCCAATGGGGGGCGCCAAGGGCGGGTCCAACTTCAATCCGAAAGGGAAGTCGACCCGCGAGGTCATGAGGTTCTGCCAGAGTTTCATGAGCGAGTTGTTTCGGCACATCGGCGCCGACGCAGACATTCCGGCCGGCGATATCGGCGTGGGGAGCCGCGAGGTCGGGTTTCTCTTTGGCCAGTACATGCGGCTCACGAACCAGTTCGAAGGCGCGCTCACCGGCAAGGGCATGGCCTACGGTGGCAGTGCGATTCGCGAGGAAGCGACCGGCTACGGCGCAGTCTATTTCCTCCAGAACGTACTGGAGCGGAGCGGCGAATCCCTGAAGGACAAGCGAATCGCCATCAGTGGCGCCGGCAACGTCGCGCTGTTTGCTGCGGAGCGTGCCATTCGCGACGGCGCGAAAGTGGTCACCCTCAGCGACTCGAACGGCTTCATTCACTGTGATTCTGGTCTCGACGAAGATAGTCTCGAGACGATCAAGACACTCAAGCTCGAACGACGAGGTCGTTTGGGCGACTTGGACGGCCAGCTCGTGGGCGTCAAGTACGAAAAAGGAAAGGCGCCGTGGGGCGTGCCCTGCGACGTAGCCATCCCTTGTGCCACGCAGAACGAGCTCGGCGACGACGCGGCGCGCACTCTCGTCGACAACGGGGTCCAGGTAGTGGTTGAAGGCGCCAACATGCCTTCGACCGACGATGCGATTCGTCGCTTCCGGGAGCAAGGCGTCCGGTTTGCGCCCGGTAAGGCGGCGAACGCAGGGGGCGTCGCTGTCAGTGGCTTCGAGCGGTCACAGAACGCAGCTCGCTTGAGTTGGTCCCGTGAAGAAGTGGACCGGCGTCTCAAAGACATCATGAGGACGATACACGACAAGTGCGTGGACGAGATGGAGAGGGACGACCGAGCAGACTACGCTGACGCGGCGAATCGTGCAGGCTTTCGCAAGGTGGCTGACGCGATGTTGGCATACGGCGTCATGTGAGGCGCTACGCGGCATCGATGATCGACGCACTCAGTGTCTATCGGCCTTGCCTTGCACGTCGCACAGATCAAGGATGCCCTCCGACCAACAGTCCGCGACGGCAGCTAGTGGGCTTTGATCAAACAAAGCGTTACACAAGGCGGGTGATTTTGAGTCAGCTTGCCCCGTCGAGATATCAAGGGACAGTGAAACTCATTGCGAGAACCAGACCGTAGAACGTCTGCGCTACAGCCTAATCACAAAAGGGATCTCGATGAGCAAAGATCAGAAGAGAACCGACACGAAGAACAGACCGAAACTAACCGCGAAAGAAAAGAAGGCGAAGAAGGTAGCGAAGGCCGCGAAGAAAGCCGACAAGGCGGGACTAGGCATTCCGCAGAGCTAGAGGCTTCCGGAGCTGAGCGAGCTGGAACTCCACCCGAGACGGCGTCAACCCCGCCGCATGGGAGCTCTAGGGAATCAACTCGGGCTGGACAGACGGAAAGGCGACGCCGGTGCACGAAGTGAGGTCCAGATTGCACGCGGCCTGAACGCATTCGCTGCATGGCAGCGTGTCGGTCCCACGTGCATGCAGCGTCTTGCGACGGTCGACCCGCGCGTGTAGCGTGTTCACGCTTCGGCTCAGGGCCGTGGCTCACGAGGAAGTAGATCCATGAAGTACATCGTTCATATCGAGATCGAGCCAACCGTCGGCAACGAGTTGGAAGACAATCCGCAACGCATTCAGGAGCTGATCGCCAAGTGGCAAGCACACGACCCCATTGGTCTGTACTTCTCGCTGGCGCGCCGGACGGTTATCGTGATTCTCGAAGCGAACAACGAGGATGCGTTCTTCGAGGCGCTCCATTGGACCTGGCGCACCACCAAGGCGTATCCGGACGTGCATCCGGTCGGCGATGTCGATGAGTTCCCGGAAATGCTTAAACGAGCCGGCATAGGCGGATAACCGCTGAGTCTGCCGCCTCCTGGCAACATACTGTCGAATAGCGTCATGCGCTCGACATCATCGATTCGGATCCTTTCCGTGTTGCTTCTCGTGGGCGTCGCCGGCGTGGCACCCGCACATTCGGCGAGCGCCGACGGCCCGTTTCCCTTCACCGTGCGTCATTCACTGCTCGCAACCGAGACGCTCACCATCTCAGACGAAGTCGAGCTCAAGTGGGTCCGCCCTACCAAGGCAAACACCGTCACGCGGGTGGACGAAAGGCGCGCGATGCGAGGCCGCCTGTTGCTCGCCACCGGCCTACCACCGCTCCTGATCGGCTCGATCTTGATCGGCTTCACCCGGCCCGCCCATGCTGACAATTGCTACCTTTTCAACGATACGCTACGGACCAGCACGGCCGCCGGACTGACCATGACCATCGTGGGCGGCGGACTCTCAATCGGAGGAATCGTGGCGTTGCACCGCGCCTCCCAGGCGGCGCGCGCTGCCCCCAAATCGCGAAAGGCTCGTGGCGTGCTCGCCGCGGCAGCGCTCGGAAGCATCGCGGCGAGCACGATCATTCTCGGCTTCGGAATGGGCGACCTCATCACTTGCTGGTCGTCCTAGTCACGGCGGCGATTCGAGAGCGTGCCGTGGGAGTGGTAGCTTGTCGACTCAAAGGGCCTTGAAGCACGTTCGTCCAGCCGGCGCCCGTGGACCTGACGTGGACACCTCGATGTGAAATTGAGTGATATCAAGTGACGAACCGCGAACACGCTGACGCCGGCCGCTGCATCGCAGTTCTCGACACCCGTTCGCAGGTCGTCGCGCCGACCAGCCGCTCGAAGCGTCTCGGTACCGTGCGCCGCAACGATGGATGGCAGGCAGCGGAAGTCGCCGCACCCTAGTCTAGCGCGCTCAAATCACGAAGAATTCCCGCTTTGGTATCTCGGCGACCTGACTAATCCTTGCGGCCCAATAGTGGCCTAAGCTAAAGAAGGACGGCGCAGTTCAGGGGAAGAACGGGGCAAGTGCGGTCGATTCGCCGGCATGATCAGGAGGTCAGCCTGCCCTCTCGCTCTCAACACGCCGGTGACGCGAAATGGAGGAACCTGTGAAGTCTAAGCAATTGATTCTGACCCTCGCGGTCGCACTTTCGGTCGTCGGCTGTCAAAAAGACGATGCCGAAATCAAAGCGCTCCAAGAGCTCACGGAAGGACAAACTGCCAAGGTGATGGAGCAAAACGAAACGCTCGGAAACCTGGTCACCCAGATCGAGACCTGCCAGGCGGAATTGGCGAGAGTCGAAGGGGAAGCTGCCGTCGTCAAGTCCAAGGAAGTCAGCTTCGACGTTCCCACGCTCATGGGCGAAGCCAAGGTTGAGCCGGAAGCCACGGTCGAGTCGCTCGAAGCACTGAAGACGTCCCTGACGGAGACGCTCGACAAGCAGGCGGCAAAGCTCACCGAGCTCAAGGCCGCTGCCGACCAATGCACGAGCAACTTGGCCACGGCCAAGGCGGACGCGGAAAAGGCTGCTCCCGATGCAGCATCGGCTGCCGAAGCCGCAGCTGCGGAAGAGATCGGCAAAAAGGCTGCGGCGGAGAAAGAGACGAAACGCAAGAAGCCAACGGCGGTCGAAGAGGCCGAAAAGCAGGGCAAGCCGACCCAAGGTGTGCGTAGCCGTTACTGATGACTTTCGGTTGTTGCCGGCGCGGGTTCGTCCAGCCGACGCCCGTGGACCTGACGTGGACACCTCGATGTGAAATGCCTCACATTTCATGCACTCCAGCTGTTCAGCGGCCTGCCTTACGGAGGCGACGGGATCGGGAAATTGGGGTGGGGGCATTGTCAAACGTTGCCGCTGGACCCAGATTGTTGACCACGGACGGACCTGGGGGAATATTTGAGTCTCAACCAGGTTAATCGACGCGAATGACTTCGGAACAGTCCATGAATGAAGATCGGCCTGGGGGTTGGCCGATTCGAACCTGGTCCTTGTTGCTCATCTTGGGTGGGCTCTTGGGCTTCGGTTCGGGAGGCGCTCAGTCGCCTGCTGCGCTCTCGGCGCGCGGCATAGACGCTGCGGTTGCTGCCGTGGGCGCATGCACAACACATGCGACTAGCTTGGCCTCGATCGATGGTTTGGGAACCGGTTCCGAGGAGATTGTAGACCCCCTCGAGGACGGACACGACCAGGCCGCGGCGCAGTCGAGTGCGTTCTCGCCTGTAGCTCTGGAAGCCTCGGTTTCTGTCGGCGTGCGCCCCACAACGCCGACCCGGACCCCTTTCGTCGACTCTGACGCCGCGCGCGGTCCGCCGTCCACCTGACGAGGTCCCTTCGGGGGCTTCGTCCGTAGGTTGTGCTCGCGGGTGCGAATCCGTCGGCACAGCCGTGTTCTAACTCGCAGGTGGATAGGTATGTCCGAAACGATTGTCCGCGGAAGGACAGAGGTTTAGCTACGTGAACAAGCTCGTCGCAATTGCTTTGAGAAGGCCGTACACCTTCGTCGTCCTCGCCATTCTCATCACGCTCTACGGGGGCAAGTCGGCGCTGGAGACGCCCACGGACGTCTTTCCCAACGTCAAGATTCCCGTCGTCGCGGTCGTTTGGGCCTACGCTGGGATGCTGCCGGAGGACGTATCGGGACGAATTACCTACTTCTATGAACGCGCCCTGACGTCGACCGTCGAGGGGATCGAGCGGCTCGAGAGCCAATCGTACTACGGCAGCAGCATGATCAAGGTCTTCCTGCACCCGGGAGCAGACCTGGCAGCGACCGAGGCCGACATCGCTTCGATCTCGCAGACCGTCACGAACGCGTTACCGCCAGACATTTCACCTCCGATGATCATGCGCTTGGAGGCGTCGTCGGTTCCGGTGGCGACGTTACAGGTCACCTCGGATACGTTGTCGCCGGCCGAGCTCTACAACCTGTCGATCGCTCGAATCCGTCCGGAGCTGGTGACGATTCCGGGCGCGATCTTGCCTCATCCGTATGGAGGAAAGCCCAAGCAGCTGCTCATCTCGCTCGACCAGCAGAAGCTCCTGGCGCGCCATTTGACCGCCAAAGACGTGCACGAGGCGCTGAACAAACAAAACCTCGTGCTGCCGGCAGGCGACCAGAAGATCAAATCGCTCGATTGGATGGTCCAGACCAACGCTTCTCCGCTGCAGGTAGCTGACTTCAACAACATCCCGATCAAGCGCGTGGGTAATGCGACGGTCTATCTGCGCGACGTGGGAGACGCGAGTCTCGCTGGCCCGCCGCAAACCAACGCCGTTCTCGTCGACGGCAAACAGGCGGTGAGCATCGTCGTCATGAAAAGTGGAGAGGCCTCCACATTGGACGTGGTCAATGGCATCAAGGAGGCCATCCCCAAAATCAAACGCAGCATTCCCGAAGGCGTCGACATCAAGATCCTCAACGACGCCTCCGAGTTTGTGAAGGTTCCAATCGAGGAAGTGCTGACCGAGATGTTGATCGCGGCTGCGCTCACGGGTCTCGTGGTGCTGCTCTTTCTCGGGTCATGGCGAGCTACGGTGATCATTGCCACGTCGATTCCGCTCTCCATTCTGACGGCGATCATTTGTCTGCACTGGTTGGGAGAGTCGATCAACATCATGACGTTGGGAGGCTTGGCATTGGCCGTCGGCATCTTGGTCGATAACGCCACCGTCATGATCGAGAACATCGACACACACATGGCGATGAACAAGCCTTTCGAGACGGCAATCATCGACGGCGCCAATCAGATTCTCATACCGACGCTGGTCGCTACGCTGTGCATCGCGATCGTCTGGTTGCCTCTGTTCGGCTTGACCGGCGTGTCCGGATATCTTTTCAAACCGATGGCGGAAGCGGTGATGCTCGCCGTGCTTGCCTCGTTCGTTTTGTCCCGGACACTCGTGCCCACGATGGCGAAGTACTTGCTTCGCGATCACGAGGGACAAGAAGAGCACGCAGACGAACCGGCTACCCGCAAAAATTCGCTTGCGCGATTTCAGAAGAACTTCGAGCGTTGGTTCGAGACTTTCAGAGACAAATACGCAAACGTGCTGGAGCGGACGATTTCGGCTCGCCGGATATTCGTACCAGTCTTTCTTCTCCTGGCGGCAGCTTCTTGCGCCCTCTTCTACTTCAACGGAACGGAATTTTTCCCGGAGGTGAAGACGAGCGCTCTGCAGCTGCACATGCGAGCTCCACTCGGAACCAGGATCGAAACCGCCGGCCGTATTGCTTCGCTCGTTTCAGACGACATCGAGCGCATGCTTCCAGGCGAGGTCGAAGGAATCGTCAGCAACTGTGGATTGCCGGTGGGCCCGCACAATCTCGCCTTCATTCCGACCCCCACCATCGGTTCACAGGACTGCGATTTGACGATCGCGCTGACGAACGAGAAAGCCCCCGTTTGGGACTTTCGCAAGATCCTGCGCAAAGGTTTGAGGGAGCGCTACCCCGGCACCGAGTTCACTTTTCAGCCTGCTGATCTGACGGCCAAGATTTTGAACTTCGGTTCACCCGCCCCCATCGACGTGCAAGTCAAGGGCATGGACATGCAGGAAAACTATCGCTTCGTCCGCAAGCTAGCTGGACGTATGAAGAAGATTCCGGGCGCGGCCGACGTGACGATTCAGCAGACGATGCGCACGCCGACGTTGCTGGTCGAAGGAAACCGAAGCCAGGGATTGGGCGTTGGCCTGCAGGCGGAACACCTCGGCCTCAACATGTTGCTGGCAACCTCGGGCAGTCAGCAGATCGACCAGAAGTATTGGCTCGATCACAAGACCGGCCTTTCTTACCAGATCAACGTGTACACACCCCAGCCCTGGCTTTCGCAGATCGAGCAGCTCGTTACGCTTCCCATTCACAGTCCCGACGAGTCGGCCAACCATCCCCCGCAGTTGCTCGGCAACGTCGCCAAAGTCTCGGCAGTGGGAACTCCGGGCGTGGTCACCCACGAGGGCATCCAGCCGGTATTCGACGTCTACGTCTCTGCAGAGGGACGAGACCTCGGCGGAGTGCTTTCCGACGTCGATAAAATCAGCGAAGAAATGAAGAGCGAGATGCCCCCCTCTGCAGCGCTGCGCGTCATCGGGCAAGCGGAGACGATGCACAACGCCTATGTCGAGCTTCTGGCAGGTTTGTTGGCGGCGATCTTGTTGGTTTACCTGCTGATCGTCGTGAACTTCCAGTCATGGCTGGATCCGTTCATCATCATCACCGCTCTCCCCGGAGCCGTTGCGGGAATCGCTTGGGCTCTTTTCGTTTCACACACGTACATTTCGGTTCCTGCGCTGACTGGAGCCATCATCACCGTCGGCATCGCGACCGCGAACTCCATCTTGGTCGTGGCGTATGCCAAAGAACGGCTCGAGATCCACCACGATGCCTTTCGCGCGGCAATCGAGGCCGGACGCGCCCGAATTCGTCCAGTTCTGATGACGGCCTCCGCGATGATCATCGGCATGCTGCCGATGTCGATGGGCAATTCGCAAAACGCGCCCCTCGGCCGCGCCGTGATCGGAGGGCTGCTCTTCGCCACGTTCGCGACCCTGTTCTTCGTGCCGACGATCTATGCCGTCATGTACAAAAACCGAACCGTTCACCAGCAAGAGGCGGTGTCCTGATGCCGTGTCTAAAAACCATCCAATCCGTTCGACGTAACCAATGGTGTTCCCATGAAAGTCAATAAGAAAAAGGTCCTCGTAATAGGCGCCGTTCTAGTCGTCGTACTCTATCTCTTCGTTTCCTTTCACCAAAGAGCGGAAGCATCGAGCGAGTTGGCGAAGGAGACGCTCCAACAGGCCGTGCCCACGGTGTCGCTCACTCGAGCGCAGCCCGTCGACCCCGAGAGGACGATTACTTTGCCCGGCAACATCGCCCCTTGGTACGAAGCCGAGATCTTCGCGCAGGTGTCCGGTTACGTGAAGATGTGGTACAAGGACTACGGCGCGGAAGTGAAAGAGGGCGACGTTCTGGCCGAGATCAACGCCCCCGCCCTGAGCGCCGAGTACAAGCAGGCAGAAGCCGACGCCAACGCCGAGCGAGCGAGATACAAGCTCGCCGTCCTAACGGCGAAGCGGTACAGCGCCATGAGCAAGTCGAATGCGGTGCCTCTGCAGACCATCAACGTGAAGCAAGCCCTTGCCCAGGTCGCCGAGAAGAAGCTGGAGGCGGCGCTACAAAACGTAGCCAGGCTCGGCGCGCTAATGAAGTTCACCACGATCAAAGCGCCGTTCGATGGCGTCGTCACGTCGCGCGAAATCAACGTCGGCGACTACGTCAACGAAGAAGGAACCCTCGATCACAACCAGGACAAGAGCAGTCGCTTGTTCACGGTTGCGGACATTCACAAGATGCGGTTGTTCGTTTCCGTGCCACAAAACTTTGGTCCGTTTCTCAAGCCCGGTTTGACGGCGGACGTCACCGTGCCGCAACTCCCGAATCGACACTTCACGGCGAAATTTCTCACCGTGGCCAAAGGGTTCAGCCCCGACACGCGAACGGCGGTTACCGAATTCGTGGTCGACAACGAAGATCGTGCGCTGTGGCCGGGTTCCTACGCAACCGTTCGTCTCAGCGCGGAGGTGGAAGAAGGGGCTTTGACCGTACCGGCGACGGCCTTGGTCTTCGATGAAAAGGGAACGCAGGTCGCAACGTTGACTTCAAAAGACGAGGTCCACTTCCAGCCGATCTCGGTGACCCGAATCTTGGATAGTGCGGTCGAGGTCAGCGCAGGCGTGACGACCGAGGACCGGATCATCGATAACCCCAGTGCGGCCCTTCTCGAGGGAGAGTCTGTGCGCATCGTGACGCCTGCTCCTGGATACAACCTCAGCCCCGATCACCGATCGGGTTCACCGGCCGACGAACCCGTCGGTGAGGCCGTGTCTGAAGAAGATCAACATGAATCCCAAAAAACCCTTTGAGTAAGGCTCGGACAGGGCCTCCCCGGGACGAGGAGAGGTAGCTCATTCACAGGACTCGAAAAATGCGTATTAGTTCTTGCATTGGCATTGCCCGCGCGGTCCTAGTCTGTTCGGCACTAGTGCTGCCCGCGTGCATCAATCACGGCGCAATCGACTTGGCCCCGAAGTACAAGCCCACCGAATTCGCCCTCCCGGCGGCGTGGCACGGGTCCAGCCCGTTTGTCGAGGCGCGCCCATCGGACGGCGTCATTCGCACCAAGTGGTGGGAGATCTTCGACGACCCGGTGCTCAACACGCTGGAGGAACAAGCGATGGAGGCGAACCCCGAGCTCGAAGCCGCAGCTGAGCGGTTCATGCAAGCTCGAGACATGATGATGAAAGCACGGGCCAAGCTGATACCTGACATCGGCATCGGCGCGGAGCCTCGGGTGGGGAAAGACTCCGAAGGTCGGCTGTTTCGGGCGCCGACTGCGCCGGTGAACGATCAGGGGATCAATCTCGGGGGGCTGGCCCACTGGGAACCGGATTTTTGGTCTCAAATTCGCAACGAGACCCGCACGCAAATCTACGCGGCGCAACAGAAGGCCGCAGAGTACGGATTGGCGCGCTTGTCGCTCCAGGCGGAGGTGGCGGCCGACTATTTCATGCTGCGCGGGATCGACGCGCAGAACGCAATCTACCGACAGTCGATCAGCTACTACGAGCGCTCCCTCGAGGTGGTCAACGTCAAATTCGAGGGGCATGTCGCATCAGCACTCGACGTCGCCCGCGCACAGTATCAATTGACGATGACGCAATCGCGCCAGCTCGGTTTGCAAGCCGAGCGCGAAGTGGTCGAGCATGCGATCGCAATTCTCGTCAATCGAGTGCCCGCGAGCTTCTCGATCGATCCCGTCGATACAATGTCCGTCGGAACATTCAGCATCCCCCAGGTGGTTCCATCCACCTTGGTGGAACGTCGCCCCGATGTGGCTGCAGTCGAACGGCAGGTTGCACAAGCGAATAGACAGATCGGCATTGCTAAAGCCGCATTCTTTCCCAAGCTGCGAATTGCAGCCGATGGAGGCATCGAGGGTCAGTTTGGCGGGTTGCTCAAAGCTGCAAATCTATTCTGGTCGATCGGCGCGCTCATTACGTTTTCCGCATTCAAGGGTGGATCTCGTCGAGCGGACCTGCAGCAAGCATGGTCTCTTTACAGAGAGATGGAAGACCATTATCGCGCAACGCTCTTGCAGGCATTCAAGGAAGTCGAAGACGGACTGAGCCGTACGAAGCTGATCTCGGAGCAGTTGGACCGGCAGAAGTTGGCGGTCGTCGCAGCAGAAGAGCAACAGGACCTGTCGATGGAGCTTTACCGTGGTGGTTTGGCCTCGAGCCTCGACCTCATCAACTCGCAGGTCAACACGCTGGACGCACGAATCGTCTCTGCGGAAATCAAAGCGAACTTGCTCACCTCCACCGTCGGACTGGTGCGAGCGCTCGGTGGCGGATGGCAGCGCAGCGACTTGCCCGGCGATGACGACGTTCAGCCGTTCAAGGTTTTCGAATACAAGGGGGTCAAAAAGCCCAAGCCCACGAGCGGCATCGACGTCCGGCTCGAGGAGCGCGAGGAACACCGAGATTTGAGCAAACCGAGTAGGCAGTAAGAGATATGTCCGTGAACACGACGCTCGTAACACGCGTGACCATCATCGGCGCGCATTCTTTGCACGAGGCCTTGATCTCCGAAATTCGCAACCTAGGCGCCAACGGCTATACGTACACCATGGTGCACGGCGAAGGCGAGCGCGGGATTCGACCGAGCAATTGGAGCGGCCCAAACGGAAAGCTCGAGGTCATCACCAACCCCGAAGTAGCCGAGCGAATTTTGGAACACGTCGCAGCCCGCTACTTCGATCAGTACCCGCTGATTGCGTATCTCGACGAAGTTCGCGTGCTCCGCCCCGAGAAGTACGGAGTCGAGTAGAGCCCCTCGACCTGGGTTGGCACCGTCCGCAACCCGCACTGCCACAGCCAGGATGGGCCTCGTGGCGGGTCGAAACTCACCGAACAGAGCATGGCCGGGCTTTGTTTTGGGCTGGCCGCAACACGACGATTGCGCTGAGCGCTCCGTTTCGATATACGCCTTGAGCAACGTGGCGCGTGATCTTTACGAGGCGGGGAATGCCGGCGACGTGAATCGACCCAGCAGCATTTCCCTCAAATCCGGCGGGGGCCGTTTGACCACGGCTCGGCCCCGAGGCCTGATTCAGAGACTGGCCTGCCGGGTCGACGGGGTTCTGATCGCCCAGTTGGAAAAGCTCAAGCCTTCCGACCTCAAGGAACCGCCGGAGCTGGTACACGACCTCACCGCCTTTGCCTCGAGCGACGAGTATCGGGCCTACCGTGCCGACTCGAGCGTCCTGTTCCCCAAACCGGGCCGGATCGACGTCAAGAAGCGCTGGCTTGCACCCCACCGCGTGGGCTTTGCCGAGTGGAGCTGGCAGAGCATCCATCCGCTCGTCTTCAGGAGCATCAAGCACGAGTATCGGAGTCACCGCGACAACCAAACCGCCCTGCTCCGCACCTTGAGCCTGCGGGTCAAAGGCAAGCCCATGGCGATCTTGGTGAATGGCTTCTCGTCCGGTCATCACCTCATGGAGCGAGTGGCCTGGCCCATGCGGGAGTTCCATCGGCTCGGGATCGGAATCTCCTTGTTTGCGCTTCCATTCCACGGCCCGCGAGGACACGCATTCCCTCCGGAGTGGCCGCAGCAGGACACCGCCTTCACCATCGAGGGCTTCCGGCAAGCCATTTGGGATCTGCAGATTGCCATTCGGGCCATGCGGGACGCCGGGGCGAGCCACGTCGGCGTCGTGGGGATGAGCCTCGGTGGATATACCGCATCCCTTCTGGCGACGGTAACCTCGGACGTCGACTTCGTGCTCTCCTACATCCCGATCGCTAGCGTACCGGATGTCATGAATGACAACGACTTGGTCCCGGGCTCCGGAGCCATTCAACGGACGCTCTACGAAGGCTACCGTGAGCAGCTCGTTCCCATCACCCCCGTGTGCCGCACACCCAAAGTCGATCCCGAACGGATTTCCATCATTTCCGGAGAGTTCGACAGGCTCGCGACGATTACACATGGGCAACGTCTCGCAGAACACTTCGGATCCGAGCTCATCACTTACCCTGGAGGACACATCATTCAGCACCGCCGGGCGCGAGCGTTTCGACGATCGCTCGAAGGCTTCCAGAAACGGCGAGTGCTGCCCCGCCGGGGGTGGGTGCGTCTCAGCAAGCGATAGCGTTCGAGGATGCACCAGTCGCAGGGCTTACGGCCTCGTCGAATTGCGATCGGGATGGTTGACGTAGGCGGGCATGGGCGAGCGCGGCGATCCGCGCGGCGTCGCGACCTACGCCGTGGATCATTTCCGAGGAGAGCGAGTACAGAAAGTGCAGGCCCACGAAGTAGAGCCCGGGGGCTTCACTCGCCACGCCCGCGCGATGGTTGGGGATTCCGCGTTCGTCGAGGATGGGTAGGTCGATCCAAGAGAAGCCCGTTTCATAGCCCGTACACCAAATCACGTTCTTCACGTTCAAGGTCCGACCGTCTTCCAAGACCGGCTGTCCGTCGCGTACCCCGATGGTGCGCGGCGTGCGCTCGACGCCCCCTGCGGCCAGGTCTCTGGCCTTGACCCGGATCAGCGGCCCGCCTCCGAAGAGGAGCTTGGGCCGCAGCTTGCGCCCGATCCGAGTATCTACCGTTAGAACTCTATGGAACAGGACACGCAAGACGAGGCGCACCAGAAGGACGCGACCGAGAAATCCGTTGACGCGAAACGGCATCTCGCCAGTGCTGCGTCCCGACATGTACACATGCCTCGTCTTGGTAAGCTCCATCCCCAACTCGGAGCCGGAATTGCCGGCGCCGACGAGCAGCACCGATCCTGGCTGGAGCTGGCTGGGTGACTTGTAGTGCATGGAGTGGAGCTGCACGATCGCTGGGTCGAGCTCCTTGGCGAAAGCAGGAATGCTGGGCTTCTGGTAGTTGCTCATGGCGACGATGACCTGCTCCGCGACAAAGACGCGAGAGCCAGCCTCGATTTGATAGTGACCGTCCCTCTTCGAGAGTCGCTCGACCCGGACCCCGCTCAGTATGGGAAGCTCGAAGTGGGCCGCGTAGGACTCGAGGTAGTCAGCCATCTCGTCTTTCGTGGGGAATGAGTGGGGCGGGGCGGGAAACGCCAGCCCATCGAGAGATGCGAAGCGAGCAGGGGTGAACAGTCGCAGTGAGTCCCAGCGGTCGCGCCAGACGTCGCCGACGCGTGCGCTCGCATCCAAAATCAAAAAACGGACACCGAGCTTCTTGAGATGGTGGCCGACGGAAAGCCCGGCTTGGCCGCCGCCGATGACGATGACTTCGAATGGTGGTCGTTGCATTTCCATTGGAATCTCCTTTGGCACCAGATAGGGCCTCTATGGAGATCACCCTACGTTGGGAGCCACGGGCCCCGCATCGGGGATCCTTTGCAGTGAATTCACTTTTGGGTGTGGGTAGTTCTACCCATGCTCACGGATCCGCCCCTAAATCAGGTGGTGCTCGTAGGCATAGGCGGTGGCTGCCGCTCGCGTCGCCACGTCGATCTTGTTGAAGATATTGCTGAGGTGGCGAGCAATCGTTTTCTCGCTCAGCCGTAGGCGTTCGGCGATCATGCGGTTGGTTTCGCCCGTTGCGACGAGTCGAAGCACCTGAAGCTCGCGGGGTGTGAGCCCGTGCGCGGACGCCGTCGGGGTGTTTGGATGATCCAGAGCCGCCAAATCATGTGTCGCGCCCAGCTGCTCGAAAAGTGTGCGCGCGGCTTCGAGGGAAAGACGCGCCCCGTCCGCGTCGCCGAGGGCCTCGCAAGCTTTGCTCAGTGCAAGCTGCGATCGCGCCTCCTCATACGGCGCACCGAGCCGCTGCCATACGTAGAACGCACGACGAAGCGGTCCGAGGGCTGCTTGGGCATCGCCCCTTGCAAGGAGCAATCGACCTCGAGCGTGCGCTGAGATCGCTTGGAGTATCTCGCTTGCATACCGGGAGGCGATGCTCTCGAGCTCGTCGGAGGCCGAGTTCGCATTAGTGAGATCTCCGTGATCGAGAGCGATCTCGATGAAGGCGGGAAGCAGTCGTGCGCGAGCGAGCAGGTCGGTGGTTTCACCGAGGAGACGTCTCAGCCCGCTCAGAGCCACGTCGTGCCGGCCCTGCGCAGCGCGCAGCCTCGCCAATCCCGGTTGCGGATCGCGCCCGAGCTGGTTCGATTGCAGATAGGCCTCCTCGGCTTGCTCGAGCTCACCGCGCAGCCGGTGAATCTCACCCTGCACATAGAAGGCGTCGCCGACGACATCACGGTCCACGAGGGCCAACTCTCCGGAGCTTGCTCGTTCGGCATGGTCGAGCGCCCGTTGCCACTCTCCCGCAAGCTGGAGAATCTCGGATCGGTGCACCTGGCAGCTGCCGCGAAAGGTCACGAGCTCGGGTTGGGCGTCGCACCAGTCGGCCAGGGCGGCCGTCCACTCGCGCGCTCGCTGAAGCGCAAACACCCGCTGGCAGGATGCAATCATGGCGCAGTAGATGATACCGGTCACGATCGGCGACACCTCGCCCGACGCAGCCGCAAGCATACTCTCGTCGAACAGCGCCATTCCTTCGTCGGCACGACCGGATTGGACGAGGGATCGACCCTGCAGGTTTTGCGCGAGGGCCACGAGATCCGGTTCACAGAAGCGCTTGCCGATCGACACAGCGCGCGCCGCCATCTCGGCCGCTGCTGCAAAGTCACCACTGACGATGTGTTTTCGAATTGGCAGCAAGAGCAGGTAGCCCTTTTCAACACAGTCTTCGCTCCACTCTTCCACGAGCTGCCGGCAGCGGCCAATCCACGCGGCCCCCCGCGCGACCTCGCCGAGGGACATGAGTCGAAAGCCGAGCCAGAACGCGGCACGGGCGGCTGCCAACTCGGTTCCGCCGTCGAGGTGCAGATGATAGAGGCGTTCGAGAAGCTCGAGAAAGATCTCGTCTTGGCCGATCAGCGCCGTCGACCAGGCGAGCTTTTCCAGGTCGGGCGCCGGCAAGGCTTCTTGCTCGTCGAGGCGATGCAGAGCCTCATACGCCGCGCGCCAGGAGTGCTCGGCGTAGAGCTGGCGGGCCTCTTTCAGCGCCGTCGTTCGCTCCACCAACTCGGGCATGAGCTCAGGATCCCCATGGCAGGGCTTTCTGACAAGGACGAAATGATCCGAAGGCGTCTTGCGACGCGCGCCGCGCTAGAGCGGGAACTGCACGCCGGTGAGGTCTTCGGAGACGTTCCAGAGACGCTCCGCGACGTTGGGGTCGTGCGATCGCTTGTTCGACTTCACTCGCTTCGGTGGACCGTTCATCTCGAGCAAACCGCTCGGGCCGTAGTATTCGGCGCCTTTCACACCGGTCTCCGCAGCGGCATACAGGGTGGGCAGCGCCCCCATCCGCGGTTCCTGGGCGAAGAAGCGATTTAGAAACCTCACAGACTTGGCGTGCTTTTGCAGATTGGTTTCCGTCCAACCCGGATGCGCGGCCACGGCGATCGTGTCTTTGCCAGCCCGATCCAGGCGCCGCTGAAGCTCGTAAGTGAACAGGAGGTTGGCGAGCTTGCTCTGCCCGTACGCGGCTTGCGCATTGTAGTCCTTCTCGAAGTTGAGATCGGAGAAGTCAATCCTCCCAAAGTAGTGTGCGATGCTGCTCACCGTGACGACGCGCGAGCCGGGCGTACGCAAGAGCAAATCGAGCAAAGAGCCGGTGAGCGCGAAATGGCCGAGGTGATTGACACCGAGCTGCGTCTCGAAACCTTGCGCGGTCTTCCCGTAGGGCGGGACCATGATTCCGGCATTGTTGATCAGAAGGTCGAGCCGCGCGTGCTTCGCTCGAAAGGCTTCGGCGAACTGACGGACGGAGTCCAGATCCGATAGATCCAGACGCATCACTTCGACGTCGGCTACTGGGTGCGCCGATCGGATCTGGTCTGCTCTTTCACCTGCTTTGTCTAGGTTTCTGCATGCCATCACCACCGTCGCACCCTTTTCGGCGAGGGCGCGCGCGGTCTCGAAGCCGATACCGCTGTTGGCTCCGGTCACGATCGCCACCCGACTCTTCTGGTCACCGAGTTGCTGTGCGCTCCAGTTGTGCTTGCTCATCGTTGATTCCTCGGTGGTTAAAGCATGCGGAGCGATTGTCTAGACCGAGCCGCCCGGCGTCTCGGCGATCCGCGCGCGAAGGGCGCGAAGGGTGCGGCCGGCTGCCCGTTCATTTTCCCGGCTAAAGACCGAGGAGGGCAGCGGGATGTCCGGATCGACGTAGATGTGAAAGTCGATCTCGGTACGAGTGCCTCCATCGACCGGGGTGAGCTTGAAGCTGGCATTGAACGCGTTGATGTTTCCGTCGAGGAGACGTCCCTCGACGAGCCGAGATCCTCCGTCTTGCGGATGCTCTGCCAGGTTGAGCTGGCCGTAGAGCGTGTACATGCCTTTCGCCACGCTGACCTCCATGTAGACCATCGCCCGGCTACCGCGCTGCGCGAGCACCTTCGACCGCGTGAAGTTGGGCATGAACCGAACGTAGTTGGCATAGTCGAGCACGATTGGAAGCACTTCGTCGATGGGCTTGTCCACGACGATGACCGCCTGACCGGAAGCAATGTCCGATCCGTCCACCGGAATCTGCGCCGTGACGATGCCTGCGCTCTCCTCCTCGGGCTCGAGGGCCGAGGCAGAGCCGGGCATTACTGCGAGCGCCACGGCCGGCCAGAGCACCGCGGTCAAAATCGGACCGAATGTCGCGCTTCGAATGGCTTGCAGAGCTTGTGGCATGGCGGGTCTTTCCGGGCTTCGCTGTGGGCACTCAGGGGGTTGCCTGATAGTCCTCAACCCATTACACTGCACAGTGTAGTTTCAGCTCACGCCCGGGTCAAGAGAAAAATGCACTGCACAGTGTAGTTTTGGTGTAAGCTATGGAAATACAAGAAGAATCACGCGTCACCGCCAAAAGGGAAACGATATTGGAGGCGGCGACGACCGCCTTTCGCGATGAGGGGTACGAGTGCACCAGCATGGATCGCATCGCTGAGCTGGCGGGGGCCTCCAAGCGAACGGTCTACAACCATTTTCCGAGCAAGGAGGCGCTTTTCCAAGCGGTGGTGGGCCGGCTTTTCGATGAAGCCGTCGGGCTCAAGCAGGTCGTCTGGGATCCCGATCGTCCCCTCGAGCACCAGCTCGCAGATTTCGCGCGCGCGAAGACCTTGTTGGCGGAAAGCGGGGCCTCGCGCTGTCTCATGCGGGTCGTGCTCGGCGTCTTCATCAAGCAACCTGAGCTCATGCAAGAGGTGATGGCGCGTTCGGCCGAGCAGGAGACCATGCTGGTCAGTTGGCTTCGCAAAGCGACTGAGGTAGGCCGCCTCGACGTTCCCGACCCGGAGCTCGCGGCGCACCTCTTCTGGGCAATGGCCGGCGGCGCGCTCTTTTGGCCGCAGCTTCTCGAAGGACCGATGCCCGTGGACGCGCGGGAAGCGCTCACGCGCGAAGTCGTCACGACATTCTTAGCTCGTTATCGCCCGGCTTCAGGCTGATCGGCATGGCAGATCGCTCAAGGTCATGACCTCGTCGTCTTCATCTGTGAAGCGCGCGTCGTATCATCGCGAGCTGTTCTCGAAACGAGGTGCCTTCGACCTGGCTCCGAACGCGCTTGCCCGCGGTGCGGCCGCGAAGCCGCCCATCTGGGATCTCACAGCTTCGAATCCGACGCTCGTCGGGCTCGCGTTCGAGGACGATGAGGTGGGGCGAGCGATGGGCGCTGCTTATTCGTCCACCTGCGACCCGCAACCGAGAGGCCTTGCGTCAGCACGACGTGCGCTTGGCCGTGAGCTCGACTGGGATCCCGAGCATCTGGTTCTCACTGCGACCACCAGCGACGCCTATTCGTTTCTGATCAAGCTCTTTTGTGACCCTGGAGATCAGATCCTGATTCCCGAGCCGAGCTATCCTCTGCTTTCCATGCTGGTGCGCCTCGAGGGGGGGTTCGCGGCTCCCTACCGTCTCCAATATGATGGTGAGTGGCACATCGATCGGGCGGCGTTCCTCGAAGGTTTCAATCCGCGGATCAAGCTCATCCTCGGCGTAAGCCCGAACAACCCGACGGGGTCGTTTCTTTGCGGCGAGGACCTCGATTTTCTACTCAGTTTCGGCTTGCCGGTCGTCTTGGATGAGGTCTTCGCAGCTTATGATCTTCGTTCGGGCCAGGCGTTGGCGCTTCGCCATACGAAGGCGCACTCGGGCCTTCTCTTTGCATTGGGCGGGCTGTCGAAAGCCGCCGGCCTCCCTCAGCTGAAGCTCAGCTGGCTGGCGCTTTCCGGAGACGAAGAGAACGTCGAGCGTTCGCTCGCGCAGCTCGATCTCATCACGGACACCTATCTATCGGCAAACGAGATCACCCAACGCGCGCTTCCGGCGCTCCTATCTACTCCATCGGCGGACCGTCGTCGCCGGATCTTCGAGCGACTGCAACACAATCGTGAAAGCGCGCTAGCGCTCCAAGAAGAAGTTTCCGAGATTTCGGTGCTTCCCGTGCAGGGTGGCTGGTATCAGGTTCTCCGCTTGCCCGCGGTCATGTCGGAAGAGCAATGGGTCCTCGATTTTCTCGACCGCGGCTTGCTCGTGCAACCGGGTTGGTTCTACGATTTCCCCGATCAGCCCTGGGTGGTGGTCAGCCTCGTCACGCCCCCGCAGATCTTCACCGAGGGATTGAATCAGTTGAAAGAGGCGGTCTTTGCCGCTCGCCGTCGAGGATAGCTTGGGTGACCGTTCCCCTGGACCGGCCAATACGTACAAAAGTGCTCGACTGTGGTAGCTTCTCGTTCATCCGTTCGATGCGGAGGGAAGTTACGATCTTCATTTCGATCCTTGCCGCGCCGCCAATCACGGCGCGCGCGCAAGGCCAGCCCGAGGTGATTGCAGAGCCGCCTGCCGCCCAGCAATGGCCCGCGCCGCCGGAGCCTTCGGAGTCCATCGCAGCGCCGTTAGAGGAGCTCGCACCTGCGGACGACCAAGCTCGACTCGAAAAGTGGCTCGTGTACCTGTCGCGGAGCGCGAAGCGCGCTCGCATCTCCTCGGGTGCATCCGGTCTCGTCGGAAGCAGCGTGGGCATGGCCCTCGGAATCTGGGCCTACCTCCAGGACCCTCCGGACAACGAGCTCACCCGAGGCGCAGGCTTGGTTGCCCTGGCTGGCTCGGGCGTGTTCATGTCGCTCGGGATCTTCCAGCTCGCCGCAAAGAGCGAGCCCGAAAAGATGCTCGCACGGTGGCGTACGGCTACGGAGGGCGAGCTCACGCTCCGAGAGCTCACTCGCTTCGAAGGGGAGCTGCGCCATTACGCGGACATGCAAAAACGCGCCGTACGGCTTGGGCGTTGGACCAACTTCGGAATGGCGCTCACCGGCGCATTGATTCTCGGTCTCACGCCGGCGGCAGATCTTTCCCCTGACGGTGCGACCGTCGGCTATGTAACCGGCGGCGTCGCGCTCGGTGCTGGCTTGATGGGCTTCGCGTTTTCATTCGTAGGGCAGTCCGAGCCGGACTATTGGAACGCATACTTGAAAGGGAAGGGCCCGCCCTCGCCATCGAGATGGAGCGCGTCCCCCCAGGTGGGCCGCACTTTTGCGGGAATTCGTTTGGTCGGTCGGTTCTAGCCTTCTTCCGCGCCTCGCGTACGCTAGGCACCGGGGAGCGCACATGGAAGATGAGATGATCCAGTACGAGAAGCGGGACGCAATCGCGACCATCCGCCTCAATCGTCCGCACAAATACAACACGCTGCGGTTCGAGATGCTGCAGCAGATGGACACGGCATTGAGGGACGCGAACACCGATGATCAGATCAAGGTCATCGTGCTGGAAGGCGCGGGAGATAGCTTCTGCGGTGGCTTCGATTTCTCCGGCGGATTGGAACACTTCCCGGGGATTACGGAAGAGGGATACGACCCGGGCGTCGACCATCACATGGTGACAAACCACTACACGAGTTACATCACCACGTTCATGGGCCTATGGCGTGGGCTGAAGCCCGTGATTGCCAAGGTTCATGGCTACTGTGTGGGTGGCGGCTCGGAAATGGCGCTTTGCGCCGACATCGTGATCGCGTCGGACGACGCGCGGTTCGGGACCCCGTACTCGCGCGTCTGGGGTTGCCACTTGACCGGCATGTGGATCTATCGCCTCGGTCTTGCCAAAGCGAAGTACTATGCGCTCACCGGCGAATGGATCAGCGGGAAGGAAGCCGCGGAGATCGAGCTGATCAACTTTTCCTATCCGCTCGAAGAGCTGGATCAGCGAGTGGAAGAGCTGGCCCACAAGTTGGTGCAGATCCCTCTGACTCAATTGGTTTCGATGAAGCTCATCGTGAATCAGGCCTACGACAACATGGGATTGCAGAGCACGCAGACGCTCGGCCCGATCCTCGATGGCGCGATGCGCAATACCCGCGAAGGGCGGGAGTTCGTTCGCCTTGCCGTGACCCAAGGCGTGAAAGCGGCGGTCACAGAGAGAGACGCGCCCTTCGGCGACTACAGTCAGGGCCCGCCCGAAGAACAGCCCCGGAAAAAGAGCCAATTGAAGTGACCTAGGGTCTAGTTCATCGACCGCGGTGCGGGCGACCTCGGCCGGCTTTCTCTAGTGCTTCCCAAGGGGTATACGAAAAGCGATACGCATGTGTCACTGATTGGAGAGAGTGTCATGAACAACCGTCTTGTCTTCATTTCCACGTTCGTGTGTTTCCTGGTTGGCTGCGGCAGCGACGACGGCCAGGTGCTTAAGATGAATGAAATCCAGGTCCTCGGTACCCACAACAGCTACCACATTCAACCGAGGGACTCGATTCTCGAGGCTTTGGCGGCCCTAATCGATCAGGAAACCGCGGACAGTCTCGAATACACCGCGCTGCCTCTGCAGGAGCAGTTCGACCGCGGCGTTCGACAGATCGAGCTGGACATCTTCGCCGATCCGGAGGGAGGTCTCTACGCGGAGCGTAAAGCTCTCAAGATCATCGGTGTAGATGAAGCGTCCCCGCCGGAGCTCTACGAGCCGGGTCTCAAGGTCCTACACGTCCAAGACCTCGATTTCGAGACCCACTGCCTGACGTTCAAGATCTGCCTGACTACGCTCAAGCAATGGTCCGACGCACATTCGGACCACCTTCCGATTACCGTCATGATCGAAGCGAAGGAAGAAGACGTCGGCTACGGAATGACCGTTCCGATCCCGTTCGGCCCTGACGAGGTCGCCGGTATCGACGACGAAATCCTCTCCGTGTTCCCTCCTGATCAGCTCATTACGCCCGATGACGTGCGTGGTGAGCACGACACGTTGGAAGATGCCGTGCTGAATGATGGCTGGTTGACGCTCGCCAAAGCGCGCGGGCGGATCATGTTCGTCTTTCTGAATGGAGATGCCCCAAAGGATTACTATATCGAGGGCCATCCGTCTCTCACGGGGCGGGTCATGTTCACCAATTCCGTTCGAGGGGAGCCGGAAGCTGCGTGGTTCAACGTGAACAACGCGTTGAACGACGGACAGACGATTCGCGATTTGGTCGCCGACGGTTACATGGTGAGAACACGCGCGGACGAAGACACCCAACAAGCACGTGACGACGACTACTCCCTCCAGGAAGCCGCGTTCGCGAGCGGCGGCCAATATGTGAGCACGGACTACGTGGTTCCCAACCCCGACTTTGGCACGACCTACTCGGTGGCCGTCCCCGGCGGATACGTCGCCCGGTGCAATCCGATTTCGGCGCCCGCAGGCTGCGACTCCTCGCGGATACAACCCTAAAAGGCTCGAAAAAGCATACTGTGACGACGCTCCGACCCGAGTCTCAGGGCCGGTTTCTCCCGAGCTGGTCGTGGCTGCTCACCCAGTCGCCTGCCAAAACCGCTCCCGACAGCGACGTCTCACCCGCCAGCACGGTGGCGCCGATGATTTCGGCCAGTTTGTTGGCATTGCCCGGCCCGTAACACCCGAGCATTTCGAGCATCTCGCGCTGCGTGCCGAGGCCGGTGCCGCCGCCATAGGTCGCGACGATGAGTGACGGCAGCGTGATGGACCAATAGTAATCACCGTTCTCCTGGAGCTGCGTGTACACGATCGCGGCGTGTGATTCGGCGACGTTGGCCACGTCCTGGCCCGTGGCGATGAAGAGCGCGGTGATCCCATTGGCGGCATGGGCCCCATTGTTGACCGAGCCGGCGAGCAACGCGCCTGCGTTGGAGGCCTGGCGGCCTCGAAACATCGTCTTCGTATCGACTCCCATCATGTCGCGCATGATCGCCGCGGAGATGGTGGCTTCCGCGATTACGCGGCGTCCACGGCTGTGCAATGTGTTCAGATGGGAATGCTTCTTGTCGGTGTCGATTCCGCCCGAGAGCAGGTATCGGGCACCCCCCGGGTATTCGCGCTTCATCCACTCGCAGGCTGCGAACGTCGCCTTGCCCACCATGTTTTGACCTGCGGCATCCCCGGTCGTGTAGTTGAATCGCAGATAGCGCATCGGTCCAACGGCGTATTGCTCGATGTGCGCCAGCTTGGCGATCCGGCTCGTCAATTCGGCGGCCGCTCGAATTTCGTCGAGATGCGTGTCGACCCAGGCTCCGAAGGTCCGCGCTCCGCGCGCATCGTCGAAGAAGAACACGGGCGCACGCTGCATGAACTGCTCGACGACCGTCACCTTCACGCCGCCGCATGCGGTCAGCAGCCGCATCCCCCGATTGTAGCTGGCGATCAGCGTTCCCTCGGTCGTCGCCAGGGGAACGTAAAATTCGCCACGCGCGTGCTCTCCATCGATGAGCAACGGCCCTGCCAAGCCAATGGGCACCTGCGCGATGCCAAAGAAGTTTTCGACGTTGCCCTTCACCGCTGCGGGATCGATCGAGTAGCGACTTGTGTGCTTGAGCTCGGTTTTGGTCTGATCGAATGCAAAATCACGGCGCGCCGCCGCCGCTTCTTCGGTGTAGTCGTCGTGTTTGCGTCGCGGGACTGGGGGCTTGCTCGAGCTGGGCACGAAAACGAGCTACCACATCGATCGAATCCGGCACAGCGCAGAGCGCCTTCAGCCGAAAGGAGGAAGAGCCGCCTCAGAAATCGGCCTGCTTGCAAGCTCGTCACGAGCCGAAATTCATTCTATAGGCTTCTTTCAATGAGCAGGAGCCCCAAGAGCCAGAAAATGGGCTTCTCCGCCACGTGGGCGATGGCGGTAGGCGGCATGGTCGGGGGCGGAATCTTTTCGGTGCTCGGCGTCGTGATCGAGATGGCCGGCGCATGGGCTTGGTTGAGCTTCGTTCTGGCGGGCATCATCGCGTTGACGACGGGGCACAGCTACGTGGCGCTCGCCACCAAGTTCGAGGAAGGCGGCGGTGCATTCACCTACTTGCGGGAAATCGATCACGAAGGAATGGCCGGCTCGCTCTCGTGGGTGCTCATCATCGGCTACGTGCTCACGATTTCCGTGTACGCTTTCACGTTTGGACACTATCTCGCCGCGGTCATCGGTAGCGCCGCTTGGATCTCGCGTGTCGCCGCAGTTACCATCGTCGTCGTGCTGATCGGCGTCAATCTCCTGGGCGTCGGTGAGGCATCGTGGCTCGAGATCATCACCGTCTGGGGGAAGCTCGTCGTGCTCCTCGGTCTTGCCGCGATCGGCTTGTGGCACTTTCATCCCGAAGCGATCCACTATGCAAACGCCGATCCGGGCGGCCTCGGAGGCGCACTGTTGGGAGCCGCTTCCATCTTCATGGCGTACGAGGGCTTTCAGCTTCTGAGCTACGACTATGCAGACATCCGGTCGCCCGACGAGACGCTCCGGCGTGCGACGATCTGGGCGATTATCGCCGTCATTGTCGTCTACGTAGTCGTTGCCCTCGGAGCCGTATCGCTCGTCGGCGCGGCCAAGATGCTCGAGCACAAGGAGATCGCGCTGGCATCGGCTGGACAGCAGGCGCTCGGCATGACCGGCAAAGTGCTGGTATCGATTGCGGCTGCGTTTTCGACCGCGTCGGCGATCAACGCTACGTTGTTTTCGAGCGCCCGCCTCACGGCAAAGGTCGCCGACGATGGTGAGCTGCCGGGATGGTTCCAAGCGCGAAATAGTCACCAGATCCCAGCCAGAGCCGTGGTGTCGATCGGGGTCATCGGCGCGACGCTCGCGGTTGTCGGCGGGCTAGGACAGTTGGTCGAGGCCGCTTCGCTCGCCTTCTTGTTCGCCTTCGCTTCGGTGAACGTCATCGCCGCCCGCCAAACCGACAGCTGGCGTTGGGTGAGCTGGACCGGTGCGGTCCTCGCAATCGTGGCGGCGGTCGCGCTGATCATTCGACTGGCGATCAACGAACCAATTTCCCTAGCGGTCTTGGGAGCGCTGGTTGTTTTTTCCACCGGGGGCAGAGCGCTCATCTTGCGGCTGCTCCACACGCAGCCATGAGGAGGGCGGGGCCCGTGTCCAGGGGTTCTTCCGCGTCGCCAATTGACCTATTTAGCCCAAAGACGCGATAAATTACGTATGGCTACTTTTGCCGCTGATGGCACTCTGGTTGCATGAGTCCAGCGGGCTCCGTTGCTCCTGAATTGTCGCATGCCATCGATCTGATCGAGACCGTATACGACTTCCAGAAGTCCGATTCCGCTTGGCTGGATGCGATAGCAGACACGGGGGCACCGATCTTCGACCATGGTCTCGGTTTTGCGATTGAAGAATACGTGGTGAGGCCTCGAGACAAGGGAGCGGAGGTGGCGATTCAGACCCTCCGCGACGTGTCGCTTCCTTCCGACTATGCAATGCGCGCCCGCAAGGCGGTGAGCGCGTTTCCGCCGGAAATGGCGGCCAAAGTTTTCCCTCTTGGGTACGCAGGTACGTGGACAGAGATCTCGAAGGACTACCCTTTGGAGTCGAAGCGCGCGTTAGAGACGATCGGCTATCCCGATGTCATTGGTATTTTGGCGAGGGATCCAAACGGAACCGGCATCGGTGTCGCCGCGCCGCTCTCCGATGCTGCCGAGCTTCTTCCGAAGTCGCGCGAGCAATGGCAGATGCTCGGCGCTCATATCGCCTCCGCGTATCGCCTCCGGCGTGCGTTGGCTTCTGCCAGGGCCTCAGGTCGCGCGGCGGCGAGTGGGCTTCCTCACAATGCGGAAGCAGTGGTCGATCCCCGGAGCTTGCATGTCATCGATGCAGTCGGACGAGGTCGAGATGAGAGCGCGGTGGAGTGCCTTCGCAGGGGCGCTAGATGGATCGATCGCGCACGCAGTCGCAAGGGCCGGCAAGACCCCGAAGAGGCCCTTCGCATTTGGCGCGCGTTGGTCTGCGGACGTTGGAGCTTGGTCGACTGGTTCGACACCGACGAGCGTCGTTTCCTGTTGGCCATCCCGAACCCGCCGAACGTTCGAGACCCAAGGGGGCTCACCGAGCAAGAGTGCCTGGTCGTCGAGTACGCAGTGCACGGAAACACCAACAAGCTCATCGCCTATCGTCTCGGCCTTTCACAAGCGCGCGTCTCGACGCTCCTGAGCTCCGCCATGAAAAAACTGGGTGTGAGAACCCGAGCGCAGCTCTCGCGAAGGGTTCCTCCTCTCCCACTCGTCATGACCCGCGAAAAGCAAGCCGTCGGATAGGGAACCGCTCCCCATCTCGTGCCCTGAAAGGTTGTTGGCAAAATGGCCGGTCATGCACAAACTCCGAGTGAGGCGTCGTGCAGACCGGAGTAGGCCAGACCACCGATAGCCGTGAATTCTTGCAAGAGCGCGTGGCCGCGTTCGGGTTGGCGGTCGCGGTTATTTTGTTGCTCTCGCTGATCGGCCGACTCCTCTTGGGTGTCATGTTCGGCTATTCGAAGGCAGAGGTCGTACATCCCTCGTTTTGGGCTCACGCGATCGCCTGGGCGCCCGTTGCCAGCGTCTGGCTGATCTGCCGCTCGGAGCCGCTTCCCACCCGTTTGATTCAACTCGTCGAAGGCATCGGCCTGGTGTTGACCAGCATTTGTCTGGTCATCATGGGGGCCTATCTTCCGGCAGCTGCGGGGGCGGCCACGACCACCGCATACGCCCTGTCTTTTGGGCTCATTGCCCGCGCCATCTTCGTTCCGAGTACCGCCAAGCACACGGCCTGGCTCGGATTGGCAATCGGCATCCCTCTCGTGATCGCCGTGTATCTGAACTTTCTCACGGTCGACCTGGAAGTCTGGAACAGCCATGGGTTCTTTCGAAAAATCGAGAAAAAGGACGTCTTGGCACGGAGCCAGTCGATTCAGATCGGCTTTGCATGGGCCCTCACCACGCTGCTCGCAGCTTGGGCTACCCGCGTGATCTACGGCCTGCGCAAGGACGTGCGCGATGCGAGGAAGCTCGGACAGTATCTCGTCGAGGAGAAACTTGGAGAAGGCGGCATGGGCACCGTCTATCGTGCGCAGCACGGGCTGCTCAAACGACCCACGGCCATCAAGCTATTGAGCCCGGATCGAAACGCGCCGGAGGACATGGATCGCTTTCGGCGCGAGGTGCAGATGACCGCAAAGCTAAAGCATCCCAATACCGTGACGATCTACGACTACGGACGCACCGATGACGGCACATTCTACTACGCGATGGAGCTGCTCGACGGCGTCACGCTCCTCGAAATCGTAGAGACGGAAGGACAGCTTCCGGAGTCGCGCGTCATCCACATCCTGCGGCAGTGCGCGATGGCGCTCCAAGAGGCCCATCAAATGGGGCTCGTTCATCGTGACATCAAGCCCAACAACATCATGATGACACAGCAGGGCGGTGTTCATGACGTCACGAAGGTCCTCGACTTCGGTCTGGTCAAAAGCGTCGGTGCGGATCCCGATACGACCAAAACCTGGACCGAGGCCATCATCGGAACGCCTCGCTTCATGAGCCCCGAGCAGATCTTGGACCCGCCCTCCATCGATGCGCGATCCGACCTCTATGCGCTCGGGGCCGTTGGATACTACCTGCTCGCAGGGTGTTTCGTATTCGAAGGGAAGAGCGCCATCGAAATCTGCGCGCAGCATTTGAGCGCGGTTCCAGAGCCACCGTCGAAGGTCGCCGGGCGCCACGTGCATCCCGAGCTCGAGCAAATCGTGATGCAATGCCTCGAGAAAAAGCGCGATGACCGGCCTGAGTCGGGAGCGGAGCTCGCCGAGCGGCTTCGGTCGGTGCCGGTCGAACGGTGGACTCAGCAGGCTGCTGCCCAGTGGTGGGAAACCATGGGTCAGAGCATCAGGATGAGCCGTCGTCGGAGCTCCGAGGTGGGGAGCCTGGCGACGATTCAAGCCGGTCCGGTGTATACAGAGAGCTGATGGCAGAGCCACGACCCACCGGCTCCGTGGAGCTGGTCGCACGCATGGCGGCCGGCGACTCCGGAGACGCCCTCAGCTCGTTCTATGCTCAGTACGGGAGCATCGTGCTCGCCCTGCTCACCAAGATGCTTGGTTCCCGCGCGGAGGCAGAGGAGACTTTGCAGGAGGTCTTCGTCGAGCTCTGGCGACGCGCACCGCAATACGACGCCGGCAAGGGCAGTGTGATGGCATGGGTGGTCACCGTGGCCCGAAGTCGAGCCCTCGATGCGCTGCGCGCGCGCACGCGTCGCCACGGCGATCGGCAGCTTCAGCTCAGCGAGAGACACGCGCTCGGAACGGAAGGCGGGCGACCGGACGTGCTGGTCTCGTCCACACGCTGGCATCAAGCGCTGCGCCAAGCTTTCAAGCAACTCAGTGAAGACCAGCGCGCGGTTCTCGAGCTCTCTTATTTTCTCGGGATGTCGCACGGAGAGATCGCCGATGCGCTCAAGCTACCGGTCGGAACGGTGAAGTCGCGAATTCTGTTGGGCATGCGCGCTTTGCGCTCGATGCTTCCCATCATTCATCGGAGTATGCGCGCATGAGTGAGCAACGAGAACGAGCCGAGCTTCTGGCGGCGCTGCATGCAGCAGGCGCTGCATCGGAGGATGACGACAAAGAGCTGGAGGCGCTGCTCGAAGTCGATCCGAGCCTCCATGAGGTGGTCAAGGACTTCCAAGATTCCATCGCGGCGCTGGCCTCGAGCTTCGATCCGCTCGAGACGTCTCCCAAGACGCTTGGGCAGATCAAAAAGAAGATCGCCAAGGAAAAGGGTGGGTTACTCGGTCGTCTGCGCAGCTGGTTTTCGAAATCCTGAGCGAAGGAACAAAAGAGGGCCGGCCCTCCGAAGAGAGCCGGCCCGTGGGATGGCAGCCGAACCTCGGCGGCTGCGATGTTCGGCTGGGAGGCCTCAGCGGAAGGGCAACACCACGAACGTATACTCGATCAGCGTCTGCTCCTGGGGCACGCCCTGCACGTGAATGCGCCCCAACTGGACCTGATCATTGCGCACGGTCACCGGGAAGGGGCCTGCGTTGCAGTCGAAGGGACCGCCGTTGATCCGGGTGGTGTCGTTGCCATCGACGTTGAGCAGCTCGACCCGGGCAAAGACGCTCTGGTCGCCGTACACGTCGCAATCGATGTCGATCTCGATTCGCTGATTCGGATTGCTGTTGTTCGGCAGCACGAATTGGACGAAATCTTCCTGATCACCGTCTTCGGCCGAGATCTGATCGGTGTAAGCCAGCTCGCGGGTTCCGGTGATGCTCAAGAACTCGTCGACCGCGGGGTTGTCGGCGCTGTCGTTATCGAATGGCGCAATGAGCTCTTCTTCGTTTTCGATCACGTTCTGCTCGTCGACGTTGTTCACGTCATCGATGGGGGGATCATCGACGGTGAAGCCCTCTTCTTCGACCATGCCAGCGTCTCCACAGGCCACGGCAAAGAAGGAAAGCAGTCCAAGGCAAATGGCGGCAGGGGTTCGTTTCTTCATGATGTGCTCCTCATTCCTTCGGGGTGGGGGTTGGTTGCACGCGGCGTCCGCGAGCAAAGGCAGAGTCGATCCGCCTTTCAAAGACCCCTACGTCGACGAGGAGGAGTTGGATTAAGAGGACGAAGATTTACTCGAAGAACCAGGTTTTTTCGGCCTGATCGGCATGTCCCAAGGGGTGCCCCAGAGCGCCAGCTTGAGCCGTTGGAGCCTGGAGGGCTGCGGTCTATCGGACGGAAGCGGCAGCCGATGCTCTTCGAGGAGCCCCGAGTCGAGCCCGCCGATCAGCTCGAGCTCGCCGTAGGGCCGGAGCAAATCCTCCACCGCTTGGCGTGCGTGCGCGTCGAGCGCCTGGTACTCGCGCTGGAGCACCTCCAGGCAGTAGACGCGGTAGTGGACGACCTTGAGCCGTCGGTACACCACCCCATGCGCTTCGTGATCGAACCGTTCCTCGCCTGCTTCCCAGGCACGTGCATTGGCAAGAAGGAACGGCCAGTAGACTCGGGTGATCTCTTCGAGGAAGTACGCCCATCCAGGGTGCGAAAAATCGCTGAGCACGGGCTTCTCGGGCAGGTGATGCGCCCGCGCGTTCCAGACCCTGCCTACCCAAGCGTAGACCTCGGGAGCACGCGCCTCCATGACGCGGCTGGGCGTCGGGTCCTGGGCATAGTGTCGAAACATCGGGCCGAACAAGCCGATGTCGGTGAGCGTGGGGTGGCTTCCCAGGAGGTACGGCTGGTCCGCGAGCAAGAGGCGCATGTTGTCTAGAAGATCTAGGTAGTGCTGCCTGATGTGCGGCTCGGTTTGGCGGCTTAGGCCGTCGCCTCGGAGATAGGTCGCGATTTGGCGTCGACCGTAGTACCAACCCGCAAGCGAAGTCGGTGCAGGAAAGTCCCCCAAGACCTCGTGGCCGATACGCCGCATGAGAAGCCTGCGAGACTCGATCGGTTGCCATCGCCAGTAGAGCGCCGCGCGCCAACACCACTCGTCCGCGTAGTCTTCGACGAGCTTCGACAGGAAACGGCGGACCGGATCCCTCGGAATTACGGGCGGATCGGGATAGTGTGTCTCGAGCCATTCGATCATCGGCGTGGTGTCTTTGAGCCACTGTCCATTGGCGAGCCGTATGACGGGCACCTTCATCAGGCCGGTGGCCGGCAAGATTTCGGTTCGCAGGACATTCACGTCGACAACCCTGCGCTCGAAGGGAATCTCCTTGTATCGCAGGTACGCTTCCATCTTGCCGCTGAAGTACGACATGTCCGCCACATAGGCGGTGAGGGGCTCCCACTTTGGATGTCGCCGCTGCTGCACCGTGTCAGTTCGTACTATCTGGATCCTCCCGAGTAAACGCAGAATCGAATACGGGCTGGCGGCGGCGCGATGGATGGGTAAAGTCTCCGCTAGTGACCCGCGGGAATTCCGAGTGGAGGCGGTGGCTTCGAGAGCCGCTGCTGCATTTCGTTTTGCTAGGCACAGCCGTGTTTGCGGTCTACGCGGTCATCAAAGACCGGCCGCTCGATCCCCTGACTGACGCGGACGCACCAGTCGAACAGCTCGTACGCGATTGGCAGACCCGAACCGGAGCTCCACCAACCGACGCGGAGCGGGCTCGCCTGGTCAGAGAATGGCTCGAGGAAGAAGCCCTCTATCGCAGGGCGCTCGAGCTGGGGCTCGATCAAAGTGACACCGTCGTGCGGCGCCGTCTGATTCAGCGGATGCGCTTTCTCGTAGAGGACACGACACCGGTTCCCGAGCCCGAAGATGCCGAGCTGCGGGCGTGGATCGCCGACCACGTAGCTGACTACTCGGAGCCAGCCCGCCTCTCGTTCGAGCATCGGTTTTTCAGTCGCGGCAAGCGCGGAACACATCTCGAGGCGGACGCCGAGGCGGCTGCCGAGGAGCTGATGGCCTCGCCGGACGCATCGATCGAAGCCGATTCATTCCCGCGTGGCGAGGTGGTCCGTGAGCAGACACCGGCCTCGATTGCGCGATCGTTTGGGACCGTGTTTGCCGATCGCCTCCTCGAGCTTCCGGTGGGACGCTGGTCTGGGCCGATCGAGTCGTCTTACGGCCTGCACGTGGTTCGTCTCACGGCCCGAATCGAAGCGGCGCCGCCCTCGCTCGAAGCGGTCCGCGACCGGGCACGAGCCGATTGGATGTACGTGGAGCGCAAGGATCGGAACCAGCAAGCGGTGGATCGCCTCATCGAACGGTACGCCGTGAAAGGGGAGGACCTACGATGAAACCGCGATTGTGGATTTTCATCGTGCTCTGCGGCGTCGTCTGGCCGCCTGCGCTCGCGACAGCACACTCCATGAGCGCGGCGCTGCTGCGACTCGACGTTCACGCGGATGGAACGACGCAAGTGCTGCTCAAAATTCCACGGATCGAATCCGGGCCGCGAAGCCTACGCATTCACCTCCCGAACGCCTGTCGGGATCTTGGTGCACGCGCACACCGGGATACACCCACGGCCATCGTCGAGTCGTGGCGGGTCGCTTGTGCGCTCGACGATCTGCGCGGGAACGAGCTTGCGGTCGACGGGCTCAACCCAGCGGTCGGAGAGCTTTTCGTGGATCTCGAAAGCGGGGCGCAAGCGCCATGGACCGCCGTGTTGAGGCGCGACGCGCCGGTGATCACGCTGGCGAGTGGCGCTTCGGCGAGCGAAGGCCCTCGAAAAGTAGCGCGCGGTTTCTTCGTCCTCGGCGTCGAGCACATCTTGTCCGGTCCCGACCACCTTCTGTTCGTATTCGCCCTGTTGCTCTTGGTCACTCGTACGAACCGTTACGAGCCTCGACGCGCCATCGTGTCGACGATGGCCTGGACGGTGACTGCCTTTACGGTCGCACACAGCTTGACCCTCGGCGGGTCGGTTCTGGGGCTCGTTCGGCTTCCCACCCCCCCTGTCGAGGTCGCGATTGCGCTGAGCGTGCTGCTCCTGGCGGTCGAGCTCACCCGGACCGCGCCGGACCGCACGCTCACGGCCCGCTACCCGTGGGCCGTGGCCTTTGCCTTTGGGCTCCTGCACGGATTTGGCTTTGCCGGTGTCCTTCGCGAGGTCGGTTTGCCCGAGGAGACGGTCGGCAGGACGCTTTTGCTCTTCAACCTGGGCGTCGAGGCAGGTCAGTTGCTCTTCTTGGCTGCGATCGGGGGCGCGTGGTGGGCTCTGCGTCAGGTGGCACCGTCTGGGCGCATCACTGGGGAGAGACTACGGGAGGGCTTCGAACGGACCGCTGCCTATGGTATCGGTGTCGCTGCCGTGTTTTGGTGCCTTCAAAGGGCGTGGTTGATGTCATGATGAAGCGACTTTGCTTTGGTTTGCTTGGTTTGTGGGTGGGATGCTCCACGCAAGACGCGGTCGAGGGCCCATGCACGGGCGCTCAATGCGAGCAGCAGTGCGAGGACTTCGACCCGGGGCTTCGCGTTCTGTGGGGCGATCTTCACGTCCATACCCGCATTTCCTTCGATGCCTACTTCTTCAGCTCGCTGAACGGTCCGGAAGAAGCCTATCGCTTTGCCAAGGGTGACCCGGCCGAGCTCGTGTGTGACGATCCGGATACCGCTTGTCGGACTTTGGAGCTCGACCGCCCGCTGGACTTCACGGCCGTGACCGAGCACGCGGAGTTTCTCGGGGCGTTCTCTACCGCGTGCGGTGGCGCCATGCCCGATCCCGATTGCGGTACGGTGGGAATGCTGATTCGCGATTCGGTGGCGCAGCTCATCCAGGGCGACAACCCCCTCCCTATAGATGTCATCGAGGGGTGGTTCGAGAACCTTCCCAATCCCGATACGATTTGGGCGAACGTACAAGCGGTCACCGAGGCCCAAAACGATCCCTGCAACTTCACCACGCTCCACGCGTACGAATACAGCCCTCTGATCAACGGATCCAGCATGCACCGGAACGTCTTTTTCCTCGGTGACGTCCGACCCACTCATCCGATTTCGCTTTTCGATACCGAGAGCGAGTGGGAGCTCTTCGATTCACTGGAAGCAACCTGTGGCAGTGTCGAGGGATGTGACTACCTGACGATTCCACACAACTCCAACCTCGCCGATGGCCGGATGTTTCTCCCCATCGGAACGCCATTTGCAAATGCAGGTCGGGACAACCAACCACTGACTCCCGAGGACGCCGCGCTCCGTGCGAAGTCGGATCGCATGATCGAGATCATCCAGCTCAAAGGCCAATCCGAATGTATGGCTGGGTTCGGGTTCGACGGGCTCGGCTCCGATGAGCTCGATGCCGCTTGCTACTTCGAACAAAGCAAACCGGTTTGCACCGGCGCGCCCGAAGACAGCCCGCGCTGCAAACCGGTCGAGGAGGCCCTGTGCACCAGTGTGACAGGAGACCCCACGGCCAGCTCGGAGCCGCATGATTGCTCTTCACCCCTCGATTTCGTTCGAGGCGCGCTTGGAGAGGGCATTCGCGCTCGGCCGTCGCTTGGCGTCAACCCGTATCAGCTCGGCTTCGTCGGCTCGACCGACACGCACAATGGCATTCCCGGCGCGGTCGATGAACGCAACTTCAACGGCCATGGCGGGGTGATCGATGCCAATCCAGCGACGCGTCACGGACAGTGGAGCTGTGCCATCGACGACCCAAACTGCACCAACCGCGTCTTCGAACGCTCCGTCGCCTTTTCGAACAATCCCGGCGGCTTGACCGCGGTCTGGGCCGAAGAGAACACGCGCGAAGCGATCTTTGCTGCGCTGAAGGCCCGGCGGGCGTACGCGACGAGCGGACCCCGAATCGAAGTACGCACGTACGGCCGCCGCGAGCCGTTCGGCGGCGACTTCTGTGCCCGGTTGCAGGCCGGAGAGACCCCGGTCGAGCAGGGAGAGGTCGATGCGGTTCCGATGGGCTCGATCCTGCCTGCGGCCGGCGGTGTGCCCAGCCTAGCGGTGTGGGCGCTGCAGGATGCGGGCGGAAGCGTCCCGGGCGCACCCCTCGAGCGAATCCAAATCGTGAAGGGATGGGTTGACGCACAAGGCGTGGTGCAGACCAAGGTCTTCGACGTGGCCGGTCAAGCCGACGGACCGATTCCCGCGTCCGACTGCTCCATCCTCGCCGAGGGCCGGCCCGAGCAGTTGTGTACGACCTGGACCGACCCCGAGTTCGAAGCGACACGAGACGCGTATTACTACGCACGTGTCCTCGAACAGCCGACGTGCCGATGGAATACACTTCAGTGCGTCGAGCTCGGCGTGGATTGTGCGCAGCTGGACGCTGCTGCTGGGACCTTCTCGAGTGAATCGGGATGGGCAGGCTGGGAGGGATGCTGCGACATCGAGGGCGAGCCGGGTAGCTTTGCGGGCACAAACCGGTTCGACGTGATCCAGGAGCGGGCGTGGACATCTCCGATTTGGTACGAGGCTACCTAGCCAATTGAAGAGCAGCGGCGACCGTCAGCTCGGAGAGTTCCGCCTGGATCATACGCCGTCTTCCTGAACGAACGCCCGCCGTGACGGTGTTGTGTTAAAGAGATGGGATGCCCCTTGCTGAATCCACTTCTCCGGAGCAGACCGTCCGTCGCCTGACCGAGCGGGATCCCTTCTTGACGCCTTTTGCTCCTGCTCTGGAGCGACGCCTTCGCCACGCCCAAGCCGTGGAGCATCAGCTGACCCAAAAAGACCTCGACCTCACCGACTTTGCGTCGGGTCACGAATACTTCGGCCTTCACTTCCGTGACGGACGGTGGGTGCTGCGAGAGTGGGCGCCCAACGCGGTTTCCGTGTACCTCAAGGGCCCTTTTTCGGGGTGGCGCCCATCCCCCGAATACGCACTCTCTCGAAGCGGCGGCGAGGGCGTTTGGGAGATCCAGCTTCCCGAGAACAAGTTGTCACATGGAGATGCGTACCGGCTGGAGGTCCACTGGCCGGGGGGAAGCGGCGACCGGTTTCCCGCCTGGGTCCGACGGGTGGTCCGCGACGAGACCACCGGCAGCTTCAACGCGCAGGTCTGGCGTCCGTCGACCCCCTATCAGTGGCGCAACGAACGGCCTTCGCGGCCCGACGGGCCGCTCCTGATCTACGAGGCCCACATCGGGATGGCGCAAGAGGAGCTCAAGGTGGGCACCTACGACGAGTTTCGCAGGCACGTGCTTCCACGCATCCTCGATGCCGGCTACCAGGCAGTGCAGATCATGGCGCTCGCCGAGCACCCCTACTACGCATCGTTCGGCTACCAGGTCTCGAGCTACTTCGCCTGCTCCTCACGCTTCGGCACTCCGGAAGAGCTCAAGGCGCTAGTCGACGAGGCACATGGCATGGGGCTTTTGGTATTCATGGACCTCGTCCATTCCCATGCCGCCCGCAACGAGGTCGAAGGGATCGCGCGTCAGGACGGCACGGACAGCCTGTACTTCCACGAAGGTCCCCGCGGCGAGCATCCCGCGTGGAACTCGCGCTGCTTCGACTATGGCAAGCCTCAGGTCATGCATTTCCTCCTGTCGAACTGTCGCTTCTGGATGGACGAGTATCGGATGGACGGCTTTCGCTTCGACGGCGTCACGAGCATGCTCTATGCGGATCATGGTCTCGCGCGAAAATTCACGAGCTACGCGGACTATTTTGGCGCGGACATCGACGAGGACGCGCTCGCCTACCTCACGCTCGCCAACGAGCTCGTCCACCGCCTTTGGCCCGATGCGGTGACGATTGCGGAGGACGTTTCTGGATTTCCGTGCCTCGCGCTACCGGCGTCGGAAGGAGGCGCGGGGTTCGACTATCGGTTCGCGATGGGTGTTGCAGACATGTGGATCGAGCTCACCAAGGACGTGCCAGACGAGCAGTGGCCCATCGGAAAGGTTTGGCACGAGCTCACCAACCGACGGCGCGATGAGCCAACCATCAGCTACGCGGAGTCACACGATCAAGCATTGGTGGGCGATCAAACCCTGATCTTCCGCCTGCTCGGCCCGCGTATGTACGACCGCATGTCGGTGGAAAGCGAAGATCTCGCGGTGGAACGCGGCATTGCGCTGCACAAGATCATCCGCCTGGCAACGTTGGCAACCGCGGGAAATGGTTACCTTTGCTTCATGGGCAACGAATTCGGTCACCCCGAGTGGATCGACTTCCCACGCGAGGGAAATCAATGGTCTTATGCCTACGCCCGCCGCCAGTGGCACTTGGCCGAAGATGAGGGCCTACGCTACCGTCACCTCGGCGCCTTCGACCGCGACCTGATGGCGCTTGCTCGAACGTATGGCGTCCCGGACGGCCAGGACGAGTATCTCTTGCATGCGGACGAGGGAAACAAAATTCTCGCTTGGCTGCGAGCCGGTCTCGTCTTCGCGATCAATTTTCATCCGAGCCGTTCATTCCCCGACTACCGGATCCCCGCAGCGCCCGGTTCGTACCGCACCGTGCTGGATACCGATCGCCGAAGATATGGCGGGTTTGATCGTCAGGCTCCAGATATCGAGCATCACACCATGCCCGACCGCATCGCTCGCCACTTCTTGAGCCTCTATCTGCCGTCGCGAACGGCCCTGGTGCTCGCTCCTGAGCTCGAGGTGAAGGGGTGAGCGAAGGGCACGAATGGAAGCCGGAGCAGGCCCGCAAGTCGCTCAAGCGGCTCTTGCCCGAGCTCGAGGGAGCGTTTGCCGACGAGCTCAAACTCGTCGCCTTCGACTGGCATCGCTTTAAAAATCGTCTGAATCGCGAGTGGGAGCGTTTGTTTTCCCACCTGCACGACCTCTACGGCTGGCAGTATGATTTTCACTATACGCTGGAGCGTATCCTGCGATCGCTCATCCGTTCATGGCTCGATCGGCCCGAGGCGCTGCGCCGGCTCGACGAGAAGCGCGAGGCCGATCCGGAGTGGTTCCAGTCGCAGGAGATGGTCGGAATCGTCCTCTATGTCGATCTATTCAGTGACCAACTGGCAAAGCTCAAGGACCACATCCCCTATTTCAAACGGCTCGGTTTGACCTACCTTCACTTGATGCCGCTTTTCGCCACTCCCCATGGCGAGAACGACGGCGGATATGCGGTGAGCGATTACCGTTCGATCAATCCCGACCTCGGCACCATGGAGGAGCTCGAAGAGGTTGCGTCCGTTCTGCGCCAGGAAGGCATCAGCGTGGTGCTCGACTTCGTCTTCAACCACACCTCGGACGAGCACGAGTGGGCGATGCGCGCCAAGTCTGGGGATCATGACTTCATGGCGTATTACTTCACGTTTCCCGATCGCGAGCTGCCCGATCAGTTCCAGCGATACCTGCGCGACATTTTCCCAGAGGTTCGGCGCGGAAGCTTCACCTGGTGCGAGGAGATCCATCGGTGGGTGTGGACGACTTTCAACAGTTATCAATGGGATTTGAACTATGCCAATGCCGAGGTCTTCCGAGCGATGGCCGAAGAGATGCTCTTTTTGGCAAACCGCGGCGTCGAGGTTCTGAGGCTCGATGCGGTGGCGTTTTTGTGGAAGCGCATGGGCACCAACTGCGAAAATCAGCCCGAGGCGCACACGATCATCCGGGCCTTCAACGCCATGGCACGGATTGCAGCGCCCTCCCTTCTCTTCAAGTCGGAGGCGATCGTTCACCCGACCGAAGTGATTCGGTATGTGCACCCCGAAGAGTGCCAACTCTCCTACAATCCCTTGTTGATGGCGCTCTTGTGGGAGGCCCTGGCCACCCGTGACGCGAGGCTGCTCGAACGCTCGATGCGGACACGTTACCGGCTTCCCGCCGGCTGCTCCTGGATCAACTACTTGAGATGCCACGACGACATCGGATGGACGTTCGATGACGAAGACGCCCGCAGCGTGGGGATCGATCCCGCGGCCCACCGCCACTTTCTCAACCAGTTCTACACCGGTGAGTTTCCGGGATCTTTCGCCCGGGGGAAGCTGTTCCAGCAGGATGCCAGCGGTGATGCCCGTATCTCGGGCACCTTGTCGTCCCTGGCAGGGCTCGAAGACGCGTTGGCGCGGGACGACAGCGAGCTCATCGAGCGCGCCGTTCGGCGCATCACGCTCTTGATGGGCATTCAGGCAAGCATCGGAGGGCTACCGCTGATCTATGCGGGAGACGAGTACGGGATGGTCAACGACTACACGTATCTCACTGACCCGCGGAAAGTAAACGACAGCCGCTGGGTCCATCGCTGCAGGAAGCGTTGGGAAGCCAAGGAGGACTTGGCCGACCAGGACACCATCGAATGGCGTTTCTTTCGCGAAACATCCAAGCTCTTCAACCTGCGCAAACGCCTTCCGGCCCTTTACGACGGTGGCATGGAAGTCGTCGATACCGGCAATCGTCATCTCTTCGGCTATCTGCGCGCACATGCCAACCAGCGCCTCCTCGTCGTGGCCAACTTCTCGGAGACACCCCAGCAGATGGAAGCTCGCTTCGTTCGGGCGTGGAGTGAAAATCGAGAGGCGTTCGACCATCTCACTGGAGAAGTAGTTTCGCTTGCCCATGGTCTGGTCCTCGATCACCACCGTGCGGTGTGGCTCGATCTCAGCGTGGAGAGTGACGGCGGGGCGGGCGCCACGCACGATGCCCGATGATGGAACGCCGGGACACCGTCTGCCTATTGTCACCTTCTGTCCATGTGATAGGGAAGCGGGGCTCCCGTTGCTCGAGGTGGTCTTTCGGAAATGTCCCAACGAATTTTTGATTTCATCATCGTAGGTGCCGGATCGGCCGGCTGCTGTCTTGCCAATCGGCTGTCGGCCGACCCGTCCAATCGCGTGCTTCTGCTCGAGGCTGGCGGCAAGGACAACAATCCGCTGATCAAGATGCCCATCGGCTTCACGCAGCTGATGTACGACGAAAAGACCACCAACCTCTACAAGACCGAGCCCGAGCCTCATCTCAATGGCCGAGAGATGAGCGTGGTTCGCGGCCGGGTGCTCGGCGGATGCAGCTCGATCAACGGCATGGTCTACATGCGCGGCCAGCGGCAGGACTACGATGATTGGGCCGCGCTTCCGGGCTGCGCAGGCTGGTCCTACGAAGAGATTCTTCCCTACTTCAAGCGCTCGGAGAATTTCGAGGCTGGAGCTTCCGACGAATACCATGCCAAAGGGGGCGAGCTGAACGTGACGCACGTGGCCATGAAGTACGACATCAGCGAGGCGTACATCGAGGCGGCCGTGAGCATCGGGATTCCCCGGAACGAAGACATCAACGGGGAGACTCAAGAAGGCATCGGCTACGTGCAGGTCAACATGAAGAACGGGCGGCGCTGGAGCTCGGCCGACGCGTTCCTGAGCCCGGAGGTAAAGAAGCGTCCGAACCTCACGATCGTGCTCAATGCCGTGGCTCAGCGTGTACTGCTCGACGGGAAGAAGGCCGTCGGCGTCGAATACCGGGATGCAAAAGGGGCCGTGCACCAGGCACAGGCGAACCGGGAGGTCGTGTTGTCGGCTGGAACCTACAATACCCCGCCGCTTCTCGAGCTATCGGGCATCGGCAACCCCGAGGTGCTCGACGCGCTCGGCGTCGACGTCCGGCACGCGCTTCGCGGCGTTGGGGAGAATCTCCAAGATCATCTCCAGCTATGGGTTCAACAGGGCGTGAAGACCAACAAATGCCTGTCGGAGGACGGAAAGTTTCCGCGCGTCGTTTGGAACGTGCTCAAGTACGTGCTCACCAAGAAGGGTCCGCTGACCATGCCGGCGTGCAATGTCGGCGGCTTCGTTCCGAACGAGGGTGGCAAGCGTCCGATCTTTCAAATTCACTTCACGCCGGGGGCTGGTGGCATGGACAGCGAAGGCAACATGGTCTCCTCGGCGGACCCTGGTGTCAACTCGACGATCTGTGTCGTGCGCCCGACGTCGCGGGGTAGCGTCCATGCGCGGAGCGCCGATCCCAAAGCGTTTCCGAAGATCATCCACAACTACTTGTCGACCGAGCACGACCGCGCTCTTTCGATCGAGGGCTTCAAGATTCAGCGCAAGATCTATCAGTCCGAAGCCTTCAAGCCGCATGCCACCTACGAGATTCTGCCCGGCGACAGTGTAAAGACCGATGATGAAATTCTCGAGTTCTGGAAGAACGAGTCGATGAGCGTCTATCACCCGGTAGGCTCGTCGAAAATGGGCGCGGCCGATGATCCTACGGCCGTGGTCGACAACGAGCTCCGCGTCCATGGCATCGAGAACCTCCGCATCGCCGACGCCTCGATCTTTCCGCTGCTCCCCTCGGGCAACACCCACGCCCCAACCGTCGCCGTCGCTGAAAAAGCGGCCGACCTCATCCTCGGAGCGAAGCCGTGACCATGCAGGGTAGTTACTTCGACTGATAGATCAGGAGGCGGTTGTTGCCAGGGCCGGTGGCCAGCAACTTGTCTTGATAAGACGCGGCGCCACCCGGGAGCCTCTGCGTGCGTGCCGATGGATTCGCGTCGGGAACACCGTCCTGGTTGTCGTCGTCGAAGGCGTTGTTGGTGAAGCTCGACTGGCCGAGCACGTTGTCCGCGGGTTGGAAGCTCATGGTCGGGAAGCTGTTCCAGATCAACGTTCGGTGATTGGATGAGTCCGTGACGACGAGTTGTGCGCCGTTGGAGTGTGCGAACGCGGGGAAATTCATAGTGCGCGCCGTCGGCCCTGCGTCTTGGGCGCCGTTCTGGTCGTCATCGTTGCGGACGTTGCGGCTGAAGTCGGATTGGCCGAGCACCAAGTCGGCTGGTTGGAAGCTCTCGGTGGGGAAGTTCGTCCAGATCAACACGCGATGGTTTACGTAGTCAGCGACCACCATCCGGCTGTCGTCCGCCCACACTCCGAGCGGACCATGAAGGGTACGTCCAGTGGGAGCGCCGTCATCGGTTTCATCCTGATTGTCGTCGTTTGATGAGCAATGCAGCATGTCGCTCTGTCCGAGAACCAGGTCAGCTGCCTGTCCGTTGGTCGTCGGCACCGCATCCCACACGAGAACGCGATTGTGAGAGCTGTCCGTGACGATCAGCTTGCCTCCTGGGGTCACGCTCGCACTGGCGGGACCCGCGAGCCTATCGGCTGTGCAGCCCTCTCCTATTGTCTCGAAGTCGGCCTGACCCACTACAGTGTCGGGTAGTGCCGAGCCATCGGTCGGGATGACGTTGTAGATCAGCACGCGGTCGTTCCCGTAGTCAGCGACGACCATCTTCCCGTTCCCAGCCGCTACGGACCACGGGCGATTCATGCCTCCGCGCGTCAGATTCGCCGTGGTCGTCTTGAAGTCCGGCTGACCCAACACGAAGTCAGCACTGGTGTCGTTGACGGTCGGCAACGCGTCGAAGGCGAGAACGCGATGGTTGCCCGAGTCGGCGACGAACAGCCGACCGTCGACGACGAAGGGGCTGCCAAATGGATTTTGCAGCGTGTTGGGGCCCGCAGCGCCGCCCTGATCTGGCGCGGTGCCCTGGAAGTCGGGCTGCCCGACCACGACCGCGGCATTCTGAAAATCGTCGAACGCGAAGATGGTGCCAGAGCCGCCGGTTCCGGCAGCGCCACCGGTTCCGGCAGCGCCACCGGTTCCAGCCGAGCCACCGGTTCCAGCCATGCCTCCCGAGCCGCCAGTCCCGCCCGAACCACCACCACTGGCGCTGTCGCCACAACCGAGGGCGAGAGCTCCCACCGCCGTGAACAAAAGCGACCAAGTCCTAAGCGGCGGGGCATAAGCTTCCATGACGGTCGTGTCTTTCCGCAGAAACGACAAGCAGACATCCGAAACCGAGCTCCTGTCAAGCCGTGTTTCTGTGATCTGCGACACAGCTGATGCGTTTGCCTTGTCTCTCTACGGCACAGCGCCAAAACTGGCCACGAGCCAAGTCGGAATTCCTTGAAAAGCACCAAGCGCCTGTAGCTCAGTTGGATAGAGCAGCGGCCTTCTAAGCCGACGGTCGGGAGTTCGAGTCTTCCCAGGCGCGCCGAATGAGTCTGGATAGTTGTCAGACATGGTTGCTAGCTCAGGCTGGACGGAGCAGCTAAAGCCAGGACTGGCCCAACCCGGGTCTGGTCGGCGTGACCAGTTCCCCCCTATCAACGCACAACGCGAGCGGGTGAAGAATTGCGTATGCCGCCTGGCGCATGTATTTCGTAGTCACACCGATGGACGCAACATCTTCACATCGGCGCTCGCAATTCACTGAGAAATGCCCAGCTGTCCGCCTGGCACGCCTGTTGCATCGACTCGCCAGACCAATGCCGAGCCATATCGGGAGGTTGTCGTGTGGCGTCTGGGAAGTGTGTTGTGTGTGATGGTGGCGGCTTTCCCCCAGGGCGCGAGCGCACAAGCAAAAGAAGATACCAATCGCGCGCTGAAGCTCGAGCAGTACACTGCTGGAGTTGAGGTTGAGCCGAGTCCGCCGCGCACAGGCGATGGGTTCACGCTTGAGGAGATGCAGCTTCGCGTCCAGCGAGCAAGAAACGGCCTTGTCGGTTCTTCCGTTCTTTTCGGTGTGGGGGCAGTACTTATGATAGCCGGCGGCGCGGCAACGGCGTCGGCGTCTCCGGATGACTTCGACCGGGGCGTCGCCGGGGCCAGCGTTGCGCTGGCAGGGGGCTTTGTAGGATTCGGAGGTGTCCTGGGGATGGCCATCTCAGGCGGCCGATGGCGCGCCCGCAAGCGACAGGTGCGCGAGCTGAAGCGAGCGCACGACAACGCGACACCGCACCGCGTGCAATGGGACCTTGCACGATCGCGATTCGTGTTCTGAGCGACGTGGGTGCGTTTGAGGTGCAGCCACAGGCACGTCACGAGTCTGCTTACTTCCGTCACGGGTCGGAGAACCAGACGTGTGACGCGAAAGCGGAGCGTCACGTCGCCGGCTCACGAGTCTTCCGTCATTTCGACGGGCACCACCGCCGGTCCTTCCCCCACGCGAATGATGAGAAAGTGGTTCTTTTCAGTGCCTACGTTTATTTCGCGATGCACGAGACCAGCCGGGATGACGTGTATGGATCCATCGGCTGTGACGTGTCGGCTCTGCGAGCCATCCTCACCAAATTCCACACGAGCCTCGCCACTCAGGAGGTACGCGTACGTCTCGTGGGCACCGTGATGGTGCCAGGGCGTGGCTGAGCCCGGTTCGGTGGTCACGTGCCCGATCCAGACGTGACCATCGCTGAAATACTCCTCGCGGACGAATGGTGAATCGGTAGGGCCCGGCAAAGGAGTCCTCTGATCGGGCCGTATGGTAGTAATGGTTCGCTTCGCATTCTGGTCGTGCATCTGTTGCTTCTACTGCTCGAAACAGTAGAGGCGCAACAAGGTCGAGCAGGATGGGGTGATATTCTGAGTCCAGGTCGAATTGGCCGACGAGCTGGTACCACAGAGCGCCACGCCAGTGGTGCCATTCGTGAAACCGTCGCAATCGTTGCTTAGATAGGAGGCGCCCGTGGCGAGGGTTCCGGTCCAGACGTCGCCCGTGCGGGTTTGTCCGCTTGCATCCACATTGATGGGTGCCGAGATGGAACCATCCACGAGGTCGTCCCAGTCGTTGGCGATCACGGTGCCGCCGACCAGGACGTAGGGTCCCGTCGAATGAGTTAGCCGATCCGCAACAGAAGACGACGCCGTCGACAGCCATGCCTTGAAGACACCTTCGAGTCCTGCCGCGGACGCTTCGTTGGCGCAGAGCTCGTCTGCTCCGGAGATGCCGCCAAAGTCGGCGGTTTGAGCGGTGTTGGTGATGAAGACTCGGCTCTGGGTCGCTTCGTTTCCGCCGCTGCCGCCGGTGCCTCCAGCTCCACCGGTTCCTGAGGCGCTTCCCCCGCAGCCGATCGGGAGGAGCAACGCCAATGCGATGCTCAACGCGCGCACGTTCGTTTTTGTCATAGGCTACGCATAGCATGGTCACCGTCCACGGTCGGAACCTCAATGGACGCGCTCAGTGGGAGCCGGCCCCGCTACTGCCCTTGTTGGCGCAGCATGAACTCGTTGAGCCTTCGGTCGAAGTCTTGCTCGGCCTCGGGCGTGTCGAGATTGCGGAAGTGACTCATCTCACGGTTCACGAAGAGCAGGGAGAGCATGTAGTCATAGACCGCGTTGGCTGCGGCGAGGTTCGAAACTAAGCTCCGCGTCTGGGCGTCGACCAGCCGAACGATGTCCACCTTTCCTCGTCTATAGAGATCGACGACCAAGTCGAGGTTCTTCTTGGCGGCTCTGGCGGCTTCCCGTGTGAGAGAAACCGACATGAGGGCAGCGCCCGCGCTGTAGAGCTCGGTGCGTACGCCCGTGTCGATGAACTGGGCGACACGGTCGAACTCTGCGGCGAATCTTTCTACGAGGATTGCGCTCTCGCGCACGGCGGCCACACCAGAGCCGCCTCGCGAAAGGGGGACGGCCAGGAACAGCCCCACGTCCCAGCCGAACTTGTCTGGATCGGGAAACCCGAGACGGGCGAAGTCTGGGGGTGTCGTCTCTCCCTTTCCATTCCGCCAAAAGTCGTACTGGACACCCCCCTCGACGAAGAAATCCGGCACCCCAATCCCTTGCACCAGCCCCTTCTTGATGCGCTCCTGAGCTGCTTTGCGCGCTTCGATTTGCCGCGCGGCAGGAGAGTTGCGGAGTCCCTCGCCCACCATGAAGTCGCGCAAATGCTCGAACGACCATGGGTCACGCATGTATTTTGCGATGGGATCGTCGGGGGCCATCGCGAGACCCTCCTGATCGTCAGGCAAGTCGAGGGGGGCGATGGGTTGCTCCAAAGGGTGATTGAGCACGCGGTTGAGGTCGATTTTGCTTTGTGCGATCAGGGCGCGCGCTTCCACGACCGATTGCTGGTTCTCGGCGAGCGTGACCTGCCATCGGTAGAGCTCGCTTGCATTGGCCACACCGACTTCGAGGCGAAGTCGCGCCAGCTCCAAATACTCGCGCGTGAGTTGGGCGTTTCGACGCTGAATCCGTTCCTGTGCCTGGGCCCGGAGCACGGACACGTAAGCCGAGCCGGCACCCAGCATCACGTCCAACACATCGACGAAATAGCCGTACTCGCGTCCCTCTTGGAGCAGCTTGCGGGACTGGAACCGCGCCCACGCCTCCGCCGAGAAGATGCTCTGGCTCGCCCTGGCATACGCGGAGGCCTGCCGTTGCGCGATCTGGCCTCCGACGGGCACGCGGTCGGGGTCTCGGACGACCGCACCCGCCTCGAGCTGTCCCTGGGGCAGCAGAGGCCCACGGTCCACTTTGACCCTTTGCTCCCCCGCTTCGACGAACTTCTCGGAGACCAGAAGATTCAAGTTGCGATCGACCGCTTCGAGCATGACATCTTCCATCGAGACCTGGTACTCGGGTTCGACGGCTTCTTCGCCGACGAGCTGTGCCTCGAGCAAGATGTCGAACGTGGGCCGAATCCCGACGGCGGCAGCGGCACTCGCGTTGATCTGCAGCTCTTCGCGCTCCTCGAACTCGACGTGGATCCCGCTGGCGGGACGCCCTTCGGCGATCAAATCGAGATTGAGCGCTGCTCGCTGCGCACGTCGCAGCGCATTTTCGGGGGACCGGATCGACATCATCGCGCCCTGCTCGAGCCAGTTGGGATCGACCGCGACGTTGGGGAGGCGTCGTTGCGTGATCAATGCCATCAACCGCTCCCGGTCCGGGATGCTCAATCGTCGGATGGAGGTGATCACCACGCCGTCCGCGGTCTTGGGAATCGCGGAGATGAGCGCTTCGACGGTCGGGTCGGCGACCACCACGGGCAGCTGCGCGCCCTGTAGCAACGAAGGTAAGTATCCCTCCTCGGACCGATCCGCGAGCACGATGATGTGTTGGCTCCCTGCCACTTCGTGCAATCGCGCGGCTTCTCGCGAGATGTCGAAGTCCTCGGTGATGTAGGTCAGGTTCTTCTTTCCGCTCACGTCGCCGCGTCTCGCAAGACCCTGATGCTCCGCCTCGACCACGAAAGGCAACATGGTCGGCTTGGGGAGGCTTCGACGCACCGCCACGGCGCGCACGGTGAGATGGCCGAAACCGAGAACGACCGCGACTTCTGGATTGGAATAGGCAGCTTCGAGCTGACGTTCGACGTTGTCGGCCGTCCAGTCGGCTTCGACAGGGAGCTCCACCAGGACAATTTCGAACCGATCGGAGAGCTGTGTCCGGATCTCCTCTCTGAGGTACCCGAGCTCCTGCTCGAAGACCGGGGAGGGGCCATCAACGACCACCGCCACACCCACCGTCGGCTTCGACTGTGCGTCGAGGCGCGAGCTTGGGACGAGCAGGACAACCAGCAAGAGACGAGACAGCAGCCGCATTGCGCGCGAAGAATAGTCGAGGCGAGCGCATTTCCCTAGGTCTTAGTTGGCGATTTCATTGATCTCGGCCTTCGTTTGGCCTTGGCAAGGGCAAGCGCGCTGCCTATGCTGCCGCGTCCACGAACGGTCGCGAGAAAGCCCTGAAGATGGAGCCCACCATGACTTCGACCACGCGCATCCGTGACCTCACGCTGCTGTCGGTTCTGCTCTGCGCCGCAGGGGTCGCTGGTTGCAAGAAGGAGCAGGTGGTCGAGGTCGAGCCACAGCCGAGGCCGATCAAGATCTACCACCTGCGTGGGGAAGGTGAAACCAAAGGGCGCGACTATCCGGGACGCATCAAGGCGGTGAAAGAGGTCGAGTTGGCCTTCGAAGTTTCGGGCAGGATCATCGATTGGAACGTCGAAGAGGGCCAGCGGGTCAAGAAGGGCCAGGTCCTTTCGAGGCTCGACCCCCGTGACTATCAGGCCAAGGTCGATGCTTCGCTTGCGCGCCTTCGCCTCGCCGAGGCGGAGTACCGCCGTGAGAGCAAGCTGTTTGCGTCGGGATCCGGCACGCAGCGGGATCTCGACGTGGCGACGCGGTCCCGTGATGTCGCGCGGGCCGACCTTCGCATTGCACAAAAGGCCCTCGAAGAGACGAAGCTCCGGGCGCTCTTCGACGGGGTGATTGCACGAAAGCTCGTCACCGACTTCCGTAACGTCGGAGCCCGCGAGCCTGTGCTTTTGTTGCAGGACGAGTCGCGGATGGAGGTCGTCGTGGATGTGCCGGAGCGCGATCTCACCACGCAAAGAGAACGCCTCGACTTCGAAAAGTTCAACGAGGTCGCCCAACCGGTGGTGGAGCTGTCGGCCTTGCCTGGCAGGCAGTTTCCCGTGGAGCTCACCGAGCTAGCCACCGCGGCCGACCCGAGCACTCGAACGTTTCGAGCCACCTTCACCATGGACAAGCCCGATCAAGTCGGAGTGCTTTCCGGGATGACCGCCAAGCTGCTCCTGACGGGGCTGAGCGCCATCAAATCGAGCGAATTTCTTGCTGCCCGTCAATGCGGTGGTCGCCGACGCCGACGCGCAACCCTTCGTCTGGCGGGTCGACCCCGAGTCGATGACGGTTTCCAAGCAACCAGTCGAGGTCGGCGGGATTACGGGAGACCGTATCGTCGTCGAGAGCGGGCTCGAAGGTGGCGAGGCCGTGGCCATGTCCGGGGTGCACCTGCTCACCGAAGGCCGGCAGGTCACCGAGATGAAGGAATCGGACGAGACTCGCCGATGAACCTGACCGCCTTCTCGCTTCGAAACCGTACGCTCGTCGTCGTTTTGACGGTGGTGGCGGTTTTCGCAGGCATGAAGACCTTTTCCACTCTCCCCCGCCTCGAGGACCCGGAGTTCACGATCAAGGAGGCGCTGGTCGTCACACCGTATCCAGGTGCCAGCCCCTACGAGGTCGAGCAGGAGGTCAGCGACGAGCTCGAGCTTGCGATTCAACAGCTCGGCAAGATCAAGAAAATCGAATCACGCAACACACCTGGCAATTCGAACATTTCCGTCGAGATGCGTTCGACCGTGCCCGGGAAGGCGTTGCCCCAGGTCTGGGACGAGCTCCGCCGCAAGGTCAATGACGCGCAAGCGAAGTTGCCTCCGGGCGCGGGGCCCTCGCTCGTCAACGATGATTATTCCGACGTCTATGGTGTTTTCTTCGCGCTCTATGGCGACGAGTACAGCTACCGTGAGCTGTACGACGTGGCCAAGCTGCTTCGAAAAGAGCTCGTGCTGGTGCCAGACGTCGCGAAGGTGACGCTCTTCGGGGTGGTCAACGAAGCGATCTACGTCGAGTTCGACCGCGAACGGCTCTCCCAGATCGGGATCTCCGTCGACGACATCGGTGCCCAGCTCGTCGCCGAGGGCATCGTGGTCGATGCGGGCAGGGTTCGAGCGGGCGACGAGTACTTGCGGATCCGCCCTGACTCGCTGATCCACTCCTCTCAGGACCTCGGCGATATTCTGATCACCAAAGGTGACAAATCGCAGGTCCGTTTGCGCGACATCGCAGCGATTCGACGCGGCTACAAAGAGCCCGCCGACGCCAAGCTTCACATGGACGGCCACCGGGCGATCGGAATCGCTGTCTCCACTGAAGGCGGAGGCAACGTCGTGACCATGGGCGAGGGGATCAAGAAGCGCCTTGCGGAGCTGGAGCAGCAGATCCCGCTCGGAATGGAGCTCGAGGTCATCTACATGCAGTCCGACATGGTGACGACCGCCATCGATGGCTTCCTGATCAATCTCTTGGAGGCCGTGGGGATCGTCGTCGCCATTCTCTTGCTTTTCATGGGATTGCGCAGCGGCTTGATCATCGGCTTCGTGCTGGTGCTCACCATCGCCATGACCTTCATCTTCATGTCCCCGGCCGGGCTTGCCCTCGAGCGGATCTCGCTCGGGGCGTTGATCATCGCGCTCGGCATGCTCGTCGACAATGCGATCGTGATCATCGACGGAATGTTGGTGCGAATCAGGGGGGGTATGGAGCCCGAAGAGGCAGCTACCGAAGTGGCCGGTCAAACTTCGATGCCCTTGCTTGGAGCGACGGCCATCGCGATCATCGCTTTCGCGGCGATCGGTTTGTCTCCGGACAGCACGGGAGAGTTTTGTCGCTCTTTGTTCATCGTGATCGCGATCTCGCTGTCACTCAGCTGGGTGACGGCGATGACGATTACACCTTTGCTCGGGATTTGGTTTCTCGGTCGCCCGAACGCGAGCGAACAGGCCACGGGCAAGGACCCGTACGACAGCAAGTTCTACAACGCTTACAAACGGTTTTTGGAGCTCTGCCTGAGGTTCCGCTGGCCTACCGTCGGCATCGTGTTTGGGTTGTTCGTTCTTTCGCTATACGGCTTCCAGTTCACCGACAAGGCGTTCTTTCCGGCGTCGACGACACCGAAGTTCCGGGTCGATGTCTTTTGGTCTATCGATCAAGACATCGACGACACTGAACGCAAGGCTGCCGTCCTAGAGAAGGGCTTAGCCGAGCTCGAAGGCGTGACCCACGTGGCGACCGCGATCGGGCAAGGTCCGCCGCGTTTCATCCTGACGTTCACCCCGGAAAAGCCACATCGTGGCTACGCTCAGTTTCTGGTCGACATCGAGGACTACCGGACGCTCCAGCGCGACATCGAAAGAGCAGAGCAATACATAAGAGAGGCAGCGCCCGATGCCATCGCCTTCGGACGAACGTTCGACCTCGGCCCGAGCAAGCCCGGAAAGATCGAAGCGCGTCTGGTTGGACCGGACCCCGACGTGCTCCGGAAGCTGGAGAACCAGGTGCTGGCCATTTTCAGAGCGGATCCGGACACCAAGGGGTCTCGGGGCCGCTGGTACGAGCGGGTCAAGGTCATCCGTCCCCGGCTTTCCGAGGAGCAGGCCGATGCCCACGGGATTACCACCCGTAACGTGGCCGAGGCGATTCACGGAACCTTCGAGGGCAAGGCCACCGGCGTGTATCGGGAAGAGGAAGAAGTCATTCCGGTGCTGTTTCGTCAGCCAGCCCCCATTCGGCTCGACGTGGCGAATCTCCGGCAGATTCCGATCTGGAGCCCCGTGGCCCAGCGCTACATCCCCATGGCCAACGTGGTAACCGGGCTGCAAACCGTATGGTCCGACGAGGTCGTCGAGCGCCGGAATCGAAAGAGGACGCTGACGGTCGTCACCGATCCCACCGAGGACTCCGCGCCAACCTTGTGGGGTCGTCTCGCGCCGCAGGTCGAAGCCCTCGACTATCCCCCCGGGTACTACGTCGAATGGGGAGGGGAGTACGAATCGCAACGAGATGCGCAAGCGGCGCTTTTTGCGCCCATTCCGATGTTCGTCGGCATCATGATCCTGATCGTCGTCGGGCTGTTCAACGCGATTCGCCAGCCTTTGGTCATCTGGCTCACGGTGCCGCTCGCCCTCATCGGCGTCACCATGGGGCTTTTGCTCACGAGTCAGCCGTTTGGATTCATGGCGCTCCTCGGCTTTCTGAGCTTGTCGGGCATGCTCATCAAGAATGCCATCGTCTTGGTCGAGCAGATGGACATCGAGAGAGAAGAAGGCAAGGGGACGTATCAAGCCATCCTCGATAGCGGCGTCGGCCGTCTACGGCCGGTCGCCATGGCGGCGCTTACGACCATTCTCGGCTTGTTACCCCTGTTTTTCGACGCGTTCTATAGGGCGATGGCGGTCACCATCGTGTTCGGTCTCGCCGTGGCTACCGTGCTCACGATGATCGTCGTGCCGGTCTTTTACGCGATCTTCTTCAACGCCAAGAAGGGCAACGGAGCAACCGTGCCACCAACGGCTGACGCGGACGCGCATTCGGCTTCCACTGCGCCGCCCGCGCCGGCTTAGTCGCTCGTCGATCGTGTGATGTGAAGCCCGACCAGTCTGGCGATCATGACCGCCAAGTAGAGCTGTCCGAACACACCCTCCAGAACCGACAGCGACCGCGCGAGGTCGGACAAGGGGGCGATGTCACCGAAGCCCATGGTGGTGAGGCAGACCAGGCTGAAGTACAGCATCGAGCCGGCCAGCTTTCTCGGGTCTTCATGGACGCCGGCGGACAAACCGGAAAACGCTCCAGGGTTTGCCAGCTCGAGCAGCTGAAAGGTCATCATGAACGCCACTGCGACCAACAGATAGGTGACGACGGCGCCGAGAATCATATTGAGCGTGACGTCACGGCGTTGAAACAGCTCGGCGATGGTGATCCATGCAGCGTAGGCGAGCCAAGCGGCGGTGAAGCCCAAAGCGAGCACATCGAATCCTTCGCTGCCGGGAAGGATCTCCCCCCAGCGGATGGCGAGCGTGAGGACGGTTAGCGCCGCGAAAGCCCAACGCTGTCGCGAGAGTCCAATCGCATATACGCCTGCGACCAAGATGAGGTCGAACATCAGCTCCATGACGAAGTAGGCACCGCGGCCCGAGGCCGACGGGCTCGACACGATCAGGATCAGAAGCCCGATCAGGAGCGCTGCATTTCGAGGTATCTTGCGAATGCCAAACGTCATCGAGTTGGCGCCATGCTACAAGCACGAGCGCTGAGCCGCTAGCGGCGCAACCGGTGAAAGCTCCAATGGTGGTTGCCCTCCCGGTGCGTTGCCGAGGTCTCCCTCCGAAACATTGCCCGCACTTCGGACAGCTTGATGAGTGGCGCTCCCTGGGCCCGTTCGTCGAGCGAGCTCTCGAGATACACCGAGAGCAAGAGCTCTTTGACCCGCATCGGGCGCTTGTAAAGCGAGCGAACCGTCGAGGGTCCGGCCTCGATGGAGACGCATTCACATTCATGAGCAATCTGGAGATGCCGGATCGCCTTCTCCATGTCGGGCGCGTCATCGGAGACGACGGGGCATGGGGCGGCCGCGAGCTTTCGCGTGGCCGCGCGGTCCGTCGTGAAAATCACCGGACGGGCCCACCCGTGAAAGACGGGATGGGCGAAGTCGAAGTCCCCGCTGGCGGTGAGAATCAAGAGCCAAGGAGGCTCGAATAGGCCCCAGCGCCGCTCCCGCCATTTCACCAGGGCGTCGCCCCACCGCGAATCGGCGCGCAGATCGTATCGCAGCGTGGGTTCATCGCGCAGGATCTTGCCCGTGACGATGATGCCGTCGGCCCGAGCTCTTCCGATGTGAAGGCTCAAGAAATCGAGGTCGCTCTTCGGGCTGTGCTCGTTGATCCGGATCGCGGTGAGCGGCACGTCTTCGCGAGCGCTCCACACGGCCATGCTGTGCGAGACCGCGGGTCTCGAATCGACAGGGCTGCCGAACAAGGCCCTGGCGGCGCGGTCGACGCTCGCGGCATCGGTCAGCTCGACGAGGCAGGCGACCATGGGGGCATGGAATGGTGGTTTCGCCGTCAAGTCAACCGGCTTACGCCCAAAACTCGCCCGCTCGATCCGCCCCTGTTAATGTTGCGGCATGTGGCGTTGGCTCTCGATCCTGATCGTGCTGGGGGTGGGTTGTGCCGGCCGCCAGACTCCCGAGGGATCGCAGGAAGCCGAAGTCAGCCCCATTCCGGTTCCGCAGCCGGTATATCCACGTGAGGCGCTCAGCCGGGATTTGCAAGAGCTTTGGAGCCGCGTCGAGGAAGCGGTATCGGTGCGTCCGCCCGAACCGCCCGACGGAGATTCCGAAGACGACATCGACGAGTGGGCCGAAGGCGAGTTTCGGCAGTGGCTCCTACGGCGTCAGGAGGCCACGGATCGTGCCCTCGCCGCGACGCATGCGCTCCGGACCAATCCGTTGTACGAACGCGGGATCGGCACGGCTCTTTTCGCATACATGTACGAGGATATGGCCAGCAGCATCCGAGGTGCGCCCGTTCCGCAGCACATCGCCGAAGACCAAGAGCTCCTCGACATCTACACCGCGGCGCTCACCGAGCACATCACGCCGTTTGCGGAGCTGTCCGCACGTGCCTACTACGCCTGCGTTGCGCTTTTCCTGAAGCTCGGCGACCCCCAGTGGGGACAATGGGCAGCTTACTGCGACGAGCGCGGCAGCGAGGTCGTGGACACGTTCGACCTCGAGCCCCCCGAGCCTGTCGACCCGACGAGCTCCGTCACTCAGCTCGTAGCTCCGCCGTGACGGGTGCAGTCCCCTTTCCCGGGGGACCGGCCGTCTTGGTCGTGCGCTTTTCAGGAATCAGGCTCATGGCGCGCTCCGCCAGGGTGGTGATGGTGAGAGAAGGATTGACGCCCGGGTTCGCCGAAATCGCGGAGCCGTCGATCACGTAAAGCCCCGGATAGTTGAACACCTCGTGCTTGGGGTCGATCACGCCGGTCTCAGCAGATGCGCCCATACAGGCGCCGCCGAGGATGTGCGCTGTGGAGGGGACTCCGAGCAGCGTCTCGGTCATCAGCGTCGTTGGCACGCCGTCGACCTTGTCCGCGAACCGCTCGGCGAGATCAGTCGCTTCCTCCATGAAGGCTTGGGGCGCTTGACTCGGATCGTCTACCTCGGTCACCAGGCCACGGCGGAAACCGGTTCGCAGGTCTCGCCCGAGTCGCATCTTGAGGGTGCCCTCGATGGTGCGCATGTAAAGCAGAACCTGGGACTGCTTTGCCAGGTCTTTGACGAAGAGGGCTCTGAGCCAGCGAATCGGTTGGCGTGCAAAGGCCTTCAACGCGCCCCAGAGCCGGGACAGGACGGTCGGTCCGGGCGCGTGCGGAGCGAGGAGCATTCGGAAAAATCCCGATCCCGCGCCATATCGGACGGGCTCGATGTGGCTGTGCTCATCCGTATTCAGGATCGAGGTGATCGCGACGCCCTTGGAGAAATTCACATTCTTGTCCGGAGCGATCACACCCAGCAACGCCTCGCTGTTGGAGCGCACGAAGTCACCCAAACGGTCCGATAGATCGGGTAGGGCGTTCGGATCTTCCTTCATCTTGAGCAGAAGCGGCATCGTGCCCATCACGCCGCCGGCGAGGACCACACGGTCCGCGGTGACTGCGCGGGTCGGGGCTTTCGAGAAGGTCGGCTTGGTTTCGATTTGGTAACCGCCACCGTGGCGCGGCCTGATCGCAGTCACCTCGGTCTCTGGCACGACTTCCGCGCCGTATTTCTCGGCGAGGTACAGGTAGTTTCTGTCGAGCGTGTTCTTCGCGCCGACTCGGCAGCCCGTCATGCAGGCGCCACAGAAGTTGCAACCCACGCGGTCGGGCCCCTCGCCCTCGAAATACGGATCGGGCACTTTCTTGTTGGGCTCACCAAAGAAAACCGCCACCTCGGTCGGGTGAAAGTGCTCTTCGCGCCCGATGTCCTTGGCGATCTCCTTCATGATGTGGTCGCCTTTGGTCATCAGGGGATTCTCGGTGGCGCCGAGCATGCGTTTCGCCGTTGCATAATGGGGCGCCAGCTCGGTTTCCCAATCGGCCAGGCCTCCCCAGGACCCCGACCGGAAGAATTCGGACGTCGGGGTGGGCAGGGTATTTGCGTAGACCAACGAGCCGCCGCCGACGCCGACACCGTGAAGCACGGTGATGTGCTTGAGAAAGGACATCTGGAAGATTCCTTTCAGGCCGAGCGACGGATTCCACATCCATCGCTTCAGGTCCCAGTTGGTCTTCGGGAAGTCTTCCGCTGTGAAACGGCGACCCTTCTCGATGACCAGAACCTTGTAGCCTTTTTGCGTCAGCCGGTGTGCCGAGACGCTTCCGCCGAAACCCGACCCAATGATGATCCAGTCGTAGTGCTGCTCGCGCATGCCGCTACTGTAGGCCGAGAACACCCTCCGATCGAGCCGGGCTCATCCGCCGTGGCTGCCGATCGAGCGCCGCATCCCGATCAGGGTCAGCAGCTCCATTCGAGCCGCCTCGTCCTTCAGGAAGCAGCCTGTCAGGCGGCTGGTGGTCGTCCACGACCCGGGCTTTCGAACCCCTCGGTAGCACATGCAGAAGTGCTGGCACTGCAGGACGACGGCCGTCCCTTGGGGGCTCAGCGTCTCATCGATGGTGTTGGCGATTTGAGCGGTGAGCTTTTCTTGGACCTGGAGCCGTTTCGCGAAGGTATCGACGACCCGCGCGACCTTGGACAAGCCTACTACTTTGCCGTTCGGAATGTATGCCACGTGCGCCTTGCCCACGAAGGGGACCACGTGGTGCTCGCAGTGACTGTAGATCTCGATATCGCTCACGAGAACGAGCTCGTCGTAGCCTTCTACCTCGGTGAACGTACGCGACAGATGCTCGACGGGATCCTCGTGGTACCCCCGAAAATGCTCTTGGATGGCTCCGAGTACGCGCTTCGGCGTGTCGACCAATCCTTCTCGCTCTGGATCGTCGCCCAAGTAGGCGAGGAGCTTCCGAACACACTGCTCAGCCTCTTGATCACTGATCGGATTACTCATGATCGAAGGCCAGCCTTAGCCCCGGCCGGCCGCACGTCAAGTCACCTCCGTGGGAATGTCTCCCCGCAGCCAGCGCGTGCGCAAGATGCGCTCGGAAATCCGCCAACCTGCGGATGTTTCCACGAGGCGATCACTGTATTCGCCGCCGAGATCGAAAAAACGCATGGTGCCGCCTTCGTCTTTGAACCCGTGCACCGCAAGCACGTACGCGGTGGAGCGAACCTCGTTGCCGTCTTGGGCGACCCGCACGTTCGAGAGGAAGTGTTGCAAGACGTGGAACCGCGCCATGTTCTCCTCGAGCCAGCTCGCCGCCTCGGCTCCGCTCAGTACCGGGCCTCCAGCTCCACGATAGTCGACGCGCGCATTCGGCAAAAACACGTCTGCGAGGAGCTCCCAGGCACCCGTGTCGATCGCAGTACAGTACCGGATCAAGGTATCGACGATCGCGCGACGCTCGGACTCGAGGATCATCGGCAACTACCGCGTGCGCTTGGATGGGCCGGTGCGGCCTCTCGGTGCCACACGCGCGGCTCCTCCAGGACGCCGGATGGATCGTTGCAAGGACTGACGAGGAGACAGCGTGCCGTTCCGCGCGCGCCGCATGGCGGCCGGACGCGCCTCGGGTGTCGGATCGGCCACTTGCCGCTCGTGGATCGTCGGAAGCCCCTCGAGGGGCTGGGCCTGAATCGACGTGTCGCGTGCGTGCGCAGGGGCATCGGAGGCTACGTACACCTCGCCGCGAGCGGCGGCGCCACCGGCCCGACGGCCTGAATAGACGCAGTCGGCGATCGAGAGGCCGCTCACGTACTGCCGCGAGCAAATTCCCACCGCGTTTCGGCCTGCTGCATAGAGGCCTGGAATCACGCCCCCGTCCTCGCGTCTCACCTGACCAGTACGCTCATCCACGACCAAGCCGCCGAGCGTCAGCGTCGGGCACGGAAACCGCTTAGTCCTGATTCCGGCGTTGATCGCGAAGTACGGTCCTTTTCGCATGGCGTGCATCTTGGCGGGGTCTTTGCCAAACCGATCCGGGATCTTGCCGTCCGCGGCGTCATTGTATCGTTCGAACGTCTTGCGAAGCGCCTCCAAGGGAACCTCCAGCACCTCCGCAAGCTCTTCGAGCGACTTGGCTTCCTTGCTGTTGAACCACAGGTTGAGCAGCGCCGGTGCCCGCTGGAACCATTGTGCCTTTCCGGGCTTCGACTGCTCGCGGGCCAGCTTCTTGAGCTCAGCGTCGATGATCAACAGAGCCACTCCGTCGTTGTGCTCGACCATCGCTTCGCCCACTGCAGCGCCGTACATGAATTCGTTGATGTACCGCTCGCCTCTTCGATTGATGATCATGCCCTTCGCGAAGGCTTCCGGCGGGTTGATGAAGCGCCACGCGGAAATGCGGTTCATCAGGTCGCTTTTGGCGCCAACGCTCTGGCCGAGAAGGATTCCGCTGCCGTTGTCGCCCACGGTGCCGAGCGGCATTCCGGTGCGATATTGCGGTGCGATGCGTTTCACCATCTCGCGATTGTAGATGAACCCGCCGGCTGCCAGAATGACGCCGTTGCGTGCACGAATCCGCTTGACCACCGAGTGGTTGGCTTCAATTCGAAAACATCGCTCTCGCAGTCTCGCCGCCACGCTCGGGTTGTACTTCACGACCGCGATGCCGGCCTCGTGGAGCTTACGGTGTAGCTTGCTCCAAAAGCCCGGTTCGATTTGGCGGTACTCGACGCCCAGCACTCGATTCTGGCTGTCGATCACGAGGCGCGTGACGCGAGCCTCGTATTCCACGCGGACGCCTGCCCGGAGCGCGGCCTGCCGGAGCGGTTCGTAGAAGTTCGCGCCCGGAAGCCCAGAGCCTTTTGCACGATGGCCTCGTGGTGCAGGCTTTGCCGCATCCTTGTAGGGCGCGAAACCTTCGTTACCCGAGTAATAGAGGTAGTAGTCGTCGGTGGGATAGCTGGTTTTGTAGGGGCAGAGCGATCCTTCGAAGGGCACGCCATGCCGCTCCAGCCAGCCGAGGTTTTCTACGCTCTTGTCGCAAAAGTCCCGGAGGGTCTCTTCGGAAACGACCCCCTTCACTTCGAGTGAGAGATAACGAAACATCTCGTCGGCGTCGTCGTCCACGCCAGCCTCTGCCTGGATGTGGGTTCCTCCACCTGCGTAATACACCCCGCCGCTGATCGCCGTTGCGCCTCCGCCATGAAAACGGTCGAGCGCGACCACGCTCGCGTCGTGCGCTCTGGCCTCGAGAGCAGCGCATGCCCCTGCGCCACCAAAGCCGACGATGACCACGTCCGCCTCGTCGTTCCATGCTTGGCCGTTGGATTTGGTTACGACCAGAGGTGGCTCAGCCGGCTTGGGGGCCCGAGTTTTCTTACCTTTTGACATGGGGAGGAAATAGAACATGTTTCACTCAGGCTGTCGAGGCGATTGCTCCTGGCCGGTGGCAAGCCCGCGCCTGCATCGGAGATCCCAAGCATCCAGGTGAGCGCCTCCCACGCTGCACAGCCGCACGCACCGCTCCCAAAAGGCGTTGGCCTGCTCCTGGACGAGCGCTTGCTGGTCTTTCCAGTCGGCGTCGTACCCCGTTGCGTCTGCGACCGAAGACGCGTCGGTCAACGCGCGCACGATGTGCTCGTAGACCAACGCAATGCGCGCATTGGCCACCGCGTACTCGTCGCCCGCGCCGGCGCGGAGCGCCTTCAACAACACGAGCGCCCGCTCGACCGCGACCGTCTCCTGCTCGATCCACTGAGCGAAGCTTGCCAACTGGCCGTCCCAGGACAGCGCCAAGGCTGCATCGGTGACGTCTCGAAGTTGCACGTAGGCCAAGCTTGGCGAGCCGAAGGGCTCGGCGGGAATCGCCGGAATCTCGGGTGACAGGAGGCTCGGCTCGATGACGACGGCCTGCTCTGCGCCGCGCCGACAGGCCAACAGCAGGAGTGCTCCTGCGGCGAAGATCGCGATGGTTCGAAGCACGGCGGGCACTATAACCTGCTCTTCACCCCTTCAGGCCCCGGCAAAACGATCTGGTGCTGAAAGGTCGAAAACAAGGCAGGCATGAATTACCATTTTCGGCGATGACGACGACAATGAAATCCGTGGCCATGGCCGCCGTGTTGCTCTCCCTTGCGTGCGCGGGCTCGAAGACGAAGCCCGGTTCGACGGGCAAGATGAGCGCCATCGAAGCCATGGGTCTCACTCCCCCCGATTCACCATGGGAAGGGATGAGCGTTGCCGACAGGGAATTCTACATGATCGGCAAAGTCAATCCGATCATGAAGGAGCTTTTCGTGGCCCACGACGCAGACGAATATGCGGATTTCGATTGCGTCGATTGTCACAGTGAGCAGATGCGGGAGCTCAATTTCAAAATGCCTGCGCCTACGATGTACATCGTCCCTCCGGAGGGCACGCCCGGTCATCGCGGCATGCTCGCGACGTTTCCGGAAACCGTGAAGTACATGCAAGAGACAATCACGCCCGCGATGGGCAAGCTCTTGGGCATCGAGAACTTCACATGTGCGGGCTGTCATCCGACCGAGGCCCCCAAGAAGACCAAGACCGGCAAGAAGAAGGCAGTCGCCCCCAAGCAGACGAGGTCGAAAACCAAGGGGTAGCAGACCGTCTGATCGTCTTTGACCAGCTGGGAAGCCCCTGCTAGCTTTCAGCCACTTTTTTCGGAAGGGAGTCCGATGACCTGGGTCATTACACGTCTTTGCCGCGACTGTGTCGACATGTCCTGCGTCGATGTTTGCCCCGTCGAATGCATCTACGAGTACAAGGGCGACGATCGTGGAACCTTCCCGAACCAGCTCTACATCCAGCCCGAAGAGTGCATCGATTGCGGCGCCTGCGAGCCCGAGTGCCCGTGGGAGGCAATCTACGAGGACGCGTCGGTCCCCGAGGTTTTCGAGGAAGATACGGCCCTCAACGCGCAGATGATGGAGTGCCAGGACGACTTCGAGGTTCCCGTCAACGAGGGCACCGACCAGCCGACGCCCGAAGAGGTCGCGCAGAACAAGGCCAAGTGGGGCCTCAGCGATTAGCGCTTCGAAAGCCCGGTAAATCCGCCGTTTTTGAAGAACCGAAAGGTCGCGTAGACAAAGGCGACGAAGAGCGCGGCGAGGCAGATGTACGCCGTGTGCAAGTAGAAATCGGCAAGGTCGTTGGCGTTCCACGAGAACTGCTGGACCAGCCTGTTCATGTCGCCGTCGCTGTCGCTGCCGACGGCCGAGCCCCACGGCATCTGGGAGACGTCGGTCGCGACGGTACGCCAGAGTAGCGTCGCCTGGGTCAGCGTGAGCGCGGCGGGCACCAGCGCAATCCATCTCCAAAAATCCCACCGAAATCGATCGGGCAGTGGAAAGTAAAAAGCGATCAACAGGAAAGCGCCGAAGAGGATCTCACCCCATCCGCCGGCCAGAATCTGCCACATGAGGGTCCGCGTGGGCGGCACGGCAAAGGTCGTCACGGCCCATGCGACCAGCACGGTGCTGGCGGCCCCCAGCATGAACCAGTTCTGCTCCCGGTACGTGTGGACCATCAACCAACCAAGCGTCCCGGCCACGACGAGCCCCATGAACACGGACTGCTCGTCGAACCAAAACGTGAAGAAGGGCAGCGGAATCGCGATGCGGCTGCTGAGCCAGGACGCGGCCGCATGCCCCAGCTCGTGGAACGGCATGCCGACCAACGAGGCCATCACTCGGCCCAGATTGGTGGAGCACAGGAGCCAACTGATCAGCAAGACCAGAGGCACGGCAAGCACGTTTTCGAGACCCGCGTCGTAGCGGCTTCGGCTATGGGCCAGCCCCGAGCGGACCTCAGCCGACAACGTTCGAGTCGGCTGCGCCGGCGACGGTTCCGCGGGGCTCGATGCTCGGAGCGCACGCGCCAGTGCAAAGAAGGCGCCGTCTGCGAGCCACAACCCGCCGCAGGTTCTGCATTGCCAGGATTCGGCGTTCGGTGGCGCGCCCTGCACGCGAAGGGGCTGCATGACGGGGTCGACGCATTTTGGGCATCGCACGGTCAGCTCTTCGCCGAGGGAGACGGGCACGATCTCGGTTGCTTTCGCGAGGGAGCCATGCCCTACGAGATCTCGGATCTCGTGTCGATCGAGGAAGAGCCCCCGGCAGTGCGAGCACAGCTCCACCTGAACGCCCGGGCTGGCCTCGTACGCCGACAGAGGCATCGCCATACATGCTGGACAAGATCCCACTCATTCAGTGTAACGAGGTTTGTTCCGAACCCCACACGGGCCCCGGGATTCGCCATGCGATCGGGGCGGAGGAGCTGTATAACCACCGGCATGCGTCGACAGCTCGCGGACCACGGTATCTTCCTGCTCCGGATTGCAGTCTCCTTGCTGATGCTCAGCCACGGGATTCCGAAGGTGCTCGATTACCAGACGCTCGTGCAGAGCTTCCCCGATCCGCTGAACGTCGGTACCGAAGTGAGCGCGAATCTCATGATCTTTGCGGAGGTCGGTTGCTCGGTTCTGCTGCTGCTCGGTCTGTTGGGCCGCTTTGCCTCCGCCACGCTATTCATCGCCATGATGGTGGCCGCCTTCGTTCAGCACTTTGCCGACCCTTGGTCCTCGCGCGAGCTCCCGCTTCTCTACGCCGCGGTGTACGCTTGTTTGACGCTCACCGGGCCGGGGTCTTCGTCGATCGATGCATGGGTCAGCAAGAAGGTCCTCGAAAAGCCGGAGCCAGCTTTGCCAAAGCCTCTTCGAGACGGGCCGGAGGCACGGCCGTGAAGCACAGTCGCACCCACCTGGCGTAATCCGCTCCGCACGATTGCCCGGGTGTCAACAAGACACCCGCGTCGGCGCATCGCTCGAGAAAGGTGCTGCAGTCATCGGCATCCGTGTCGAGGTGCGCGCTCACGTCGAGGAACAAGAAAGTGCCGCCGTCGGGGCACGAGACGCCTAGCGCATCGGCAGCTCGGTAGCCCGCATCACGGTAGAGCCCCCGGCTCTGCTCGACCCAGGGGCCACCCTGACGTAGCGCTTCGATCGCGCCGATCTGCATCGGCCGTGGTGCGCAATAGGTATGGAAGGTCTGCATTGCAGCGATGGCGCCCATGGCGGATGCCGGACCATGGGTGAATCCGACGCGCGCGCCCGCCAACCCATAGGTCTTCGACAGTGTGTGGAATGCGATGGATCGATCCCGTGCCTCCGGATGCTTCCAGACGGCGTCGGGAGGATCGCGGTCGAAGTAGATCTCTTCGTACGCCTCGTCGCACAGCACCCAGAGGTCGTGCCGTTTGGCCACGCGAAGCATGGCATCGATCGTGGCCGTCGACAGGACGCGTCCGGTGGGGTTGTGCGGCGTATTGATGTAGAGGGCGGCCGTGCGGTTGGTGATCGCGCTCTCTAGCGCCGCTTCGGCGTCGAAACCGGGATCTTCGATGCGCGTGTAGAATGGAATCTGCACCGGCACCGCGCCCTTGGTGGCAATGATGCCGCGGCTCAGCGGCCAGAATGGCGAGGGAAGCAGCACCTCGTCTCCTGGAGAGAGCAACACCTGGCATACCACGCTCAGACCCGCAGTGGCGCCCGACATCACCTGCACCAGCTCACGATCGAGCTTCTCGCCGTGTCTAGCCTCCACACGATCGATGAACGCATCGATCAAGCCCGGCTCCCCTCGGACAGGCGCATATTTGTGCATCCCTGGATGCTCACTGGTTCGCTGCCGTTCCGATTGGGCCGCTTCGATGGGCTCGCGATAGGTGTCGCCGACGTGCAACGGGTAGATACGGTCGTTTTTGGAACGGGCCCTACGCTCGAGGCTGCTGTACACCCGGGATGAAACCGTGTGTGCGTGGTCGGAGACGAAAGGAAAGCGCGGCATCTCTGTTCAGAGCCAGACGAGGCTGATGAGGGTGACTGTGCTGATTCCGACCAGGATTTGCAACGGCACCCCCAGTCGGAGGAAATCGACGTACTTGTAACCGCCGGGGCCGTAGACCATGAGGTTGGTCTGGAAGCCGATGGGCGTCGCAAACGCGGAGGCCGCGGCAATCATCATCATGTAGCTCATCGGCAACAAACCAATCCCTTGCGCTTCGGCAGCCGCCGCGGCGATGGGAAACATCAATGCCGCCGAGGCCTTGCTGGTGACCAACGCCGCGAGGATGGCTGTGATGGCATAGATGGCGACGAGGACACCCACGCTGCCAAAGGGCTCGGCCAAATGGACGATCCGAGAGGCGATGACCTCTGCGGCGCCGCTCTTTTGAATGGCTGCGGCGATGCCGAACGCAGCGGCGATCGAGATGATCACGGGCCAGTCGATCGACCGCCGGGCCTCCTCCCCGGTGAGGGAGCGTGTGATGAGCATCAGACTGGCGGCCGTCAGCGACGCCGTCATGAGGTCCATGGTGCTGGTTGCGTTGACCAAGACCATCAGGAACAGGATCACCGCAGCCAACCAAGCGCGGTCGTGCCGGGGCGGGGCGCTGTCCTCGACTTCCGCGATCAGCGCAAAGTTCGGATCCCTCTGCCGGGCCTCCACGAACTCCGACCGGCATTCGATGAGGAGCACATCGCCTGCCTGCAGCCGGATGTCGCCCACTTTGGTTTCGGTGACCCGAACGCCCTGACGGTGAACGGCCAAAATTGCCGCATCGTAAATCGTACGAAACCGGCTCTGACGGACGGTTTGGCCGACCAATGACGAATGGGCTGCGACCACGGCCTCGACCAGCCTTCGATCGCGGCTCGGGGTGATCTTGTCGACCTGGTCGGTGTCTGGGACGATGCGCTGCTTGCGAAGATCGACCACCGAGTCGACGACTCCGGTGAAGTGGAGGCGATCCCCCTCTCGCAAGACCGTGGAAGGCGGAACGGCGGCGAGAGAGCGGCCTTCGCGCTCGATCTCGTAAAGGTACACACCGCGAAGCGAGCGGAGCCCTGCATCCTCGATCGTCTCTCCGATGACCGGCGATCCCTTTTCGACGCGCATGGCAATCGAGTACTCGCGAGCCTTGCCGAACTCATGCAGGGCTCCACGTCGATCTTTGAGCAACCATTGCGACGACATCACGATGAAGATCATTCCAAGGCCGAGCGCCGGGATGCCCAGCTGCGCGATCTCGAAAATCTCGAAGTGGATCGTAGGATCCCACTGTCTGGCGAGACCGGCCACCACGAGATTGGTGCTGGTCCCGATCAGCGTGCAGGTCCCGCCGAGGATGGTCGCATAGGAGAGCGGCATCAGCATGAGTGAGACGCTGAAGTCGAGGCGCCTCGCCCAGTTCGAGACCAGCGGCACGAACATGGCGACCACTGGGGTATTGTTGAGGAACGCCGACAATGCGGCGACCGGGAACATCATGCGAAGCTGAGCGCCGGCCAACGAACGCGGCCGCCCGAGCACGACGCGCGCCGCGAGGTCGAGGCCGCCGGTTTCCTTGACGCCCGCTGCGACCACGAAAAGCGCCGCAATGGTGATCACCGCGGGGTTCGAAAAGCCAGTAAACGCTTCAGAGGGATCGATGATGCCCGTCAAGAGCAGGATGGTCACACCGCCGATGAGCACCAGGTCCGGCCCGGCCACGTTGGCGGCCATGACGAGCACCATTCCGATGATCACCGCAATCGTGATCCAGCCGTCCGCCGACATCATCGACGCCGAGACTAGCAGCGACCGTGTCGATTGACCCGTTCTTGATCATAGACGGGGACAATCCGCCTACGGAGCGTGCCGTTCGGCTTTCTCGCGAAGCCTGAGGGCGGCGTCGTGGTCGCCGCGCCGGTCGGCATCGAGCGCTCCTCGCTGGTAATAGTCGAATTGCACGTGGCTTGCGGTCATCACGATCCACAGTGCGATGCAGCCGCCAATGAGGCTCGCCACACGCCACACCGGGCGCCACCGTGGTGTCAGGTAGAGCTGCCGGCCCATCACGAGCAACATGGCGATCGCCGTCAATGTGCAACCCGTCTTGATGCCTGGCAGATCGATGAACATGCTGACCATGGGCGCGACGACCAGTCCGATTAGCGATGCGTAGAACAACCGGGAGGCCCGCTCGTCGAGCCCGCCTGACGAAGGCTCGTCGGCGAGGTTCCGAGCCGGCCGCGTGAGCACCTTGCCGAGCTGGTGCAGAGGCGCTTCGGGGGCGAAGACGACGAGCGCAATTCCGATCATGTAGACGGAGAGCCAATCCGGCCCGGGCAGCGCCAGATGAAACGCGATGGGTGCCAGACCCAGCACCGGGATCACCGCGCGAGCCGCCGGAAGCTCGCTCCGATCTTGCATGCTGGCGGCGAGATAGGCGGTGCAACAAAGCATGGGCAGCCAGTATGGCTCGCCTTCGGCCGCCGCCCATGCTGCCACGTAGAAGTAGACGGTCGCCGTCGTGACGCACAAGAGTACGTATGCCCAGGCGCTTCCGCGGGGCGCCCGCTCCGAACGCGAGAATGCAGAGCGCGCGCTCAGCATGGGGAAGAATCCAAAACAAACGAGATAGAGCGAGAGCAGGTAGTGGTACGCAACCGAATCGAGAAGGCTGCAAGACCAGCCGAGGGTGTAGCCGGCCGCCACGAAGAAAATGGCGATTCTGTGGGGACGATAGAGCGCCTGGCTCAGCGCGAGCACACCTGTAAACGCGAGCACTCCCACGTAAAAAGCCGAGCTCGGAACGAAGCCCTGAAACCAAGGGAAGTGCGCGACGTTGAATGCAGCGGCCCCGTACTTGGCGCCCTCGGGAATCATGTTGAGCCACGTGTCGAATGCGAGCAGAACCAGCACGAACCGAAGTGTCAAATAGGGGCGCACGAGCGCTACCGGTCCAAACCAATACCGTTGTAGGGAAATCATCGCTTGGCCGTCCTCATGGCTGTCCGAGATCGTGGTCCGCCGCACCGAAGGCTGTACTCATGGGTGCCGCGCGGATCGTCGCAGTGATTGACGAGCTCGACCCGCTGGACGCTATCTTCTTTGCACTGTTGGCGAAGGAAGGCGTCGACCACCACGCGGCGGTCTCTTTGCACGTAGTCCACCCATTCTTGCGGGATCAGCGATTCGAGGACGATGTCTTGCCGCCGCCCGTCCACGTCCTCGAGCCAGGCGCTGGTTTCACATGCGGGCGCGCTCGACGCGGTGAATCGCCGCCAGGTGAACCGTTCGTCCGAAGCGTCCTCGCGCCCGAGATAGCTCAATGGGACCGCGAACTGAAACAGCACGAACACGGCGATGAACATGCTCGCGCGACGCCTGCTCTTGGCGTTCGGGCTTGCGGGGGGCGGCTCCGTCGCAAAAGACGCCATCCCTTCAACATCGGTGCCCGAAGCCCCGGTGTCAAAAGATGGTCAGCGCGGAGTCCGAGGGTGCCGGTCTTGAGGCGGATCCAAGCTGGAAGGAAATCCCGTCCTGGCCGGCGTAAACTAGGTCGATCCGGTCTGGTTCGGAGAGCGCATCGGGGCCGCTCGCGCCCAGCTCGTCGAAGCCCAGACCGCTCGGGCCGAGGACCACGCCGATCGAACGCCAGAGCAGCAGCTCGTCGGACACTGCCAGCTCCACCGACCAGCGCGTGCCGGCCCGGCGCGCGTAATAGAGATGGTAGGCGCTGTTGTGGATGATCAAGCTCGGGCTCGTGAGCTCCGAAGTCGAACCGCTGATGCGCGTGAGCGGCTCGAGCCCCCCGCCGATGATCCTGGCCCAACCCGTCTGCAGATCACTCGTGTAATAGGCTTGAAGCTCGGTGACGCCGGTCGATAACGTGGCCCGTACCACCATGAGCCACAGGCCATCACGGAAGATGACGGTTGGCGCATCGAACGAGGTGACGTCTTCGGACGGCACGAGCATGGGAACCCCGCTTCGCGCGAATACCCCTTGGCTTGGCGTCGCGACTGCGACCTGAATGGTCCCGGTGCCGTCGCCGTCGCGAGCCGTGTAGAACAACCGCAGCGCACTGCCATCCCAGACGAGCTCCGGGTCGCCGATGCCGAGCGCTTCATAGGGCTCACTCGGAGCCAGCGCCGGGCCGGTTTCGATGACGAGCTGGCTCTGCTGTGGCTCTCCGACGAAGATCTGGCCGTCCCACTCGAAGGCGATCCATGTGGTCGTGTCGTCCTTCGCGATCGAAGGCGCGTGCAGCGTCGTGACCGCTTCGCCTTGGACGAGCACCGCCGTCGGCTGCCGGTCGATCCATGCCCTGGGATTGTCGCAAGAGTGCCTGCGGAGCTCGATGCGGGCAATGGCGGCGCTCGTGTCGGCCACGTTGACGTTACGGCCGAAGACCACGAGGCTTGCTTCGGTGAGTAGGGCCGAATCGAAGGGGTAGACACCCTGAGGGACGCCATCCCGATCGACTTCCACGGAGCCCGAAGGCGACAGGACCAACGACCATACCGTGTCGTCGGTGCCCCCATCGAAGCTGTCCGCAACGGAGCCGCCGATCAGGAGGCTCACCGTCTCGCGCGAGCCGCTGAGCAGAAGACCGACTTCAGCATCGACGAAGACGTCCGGCATCGAGCTCGTGAACGCGACTCCGGCGCTTTCGAGGCAGGTCCCGTTGCATCCAAGGGGCAAGGTGAACTGCACGTCGAGCTCGACGAGATCAGACGACAGATTCACGACCTCTCCAATCAGCGCGCCACCCTCCGAGGTCGCCGTGCCGTTGGGCACCAGCCCCCGTCCGGTCAGCAAGGGCTCTCTCGGACCGAAGCTCGTGGCGCTCGTTCCCTCGCGTTCGGTGCACTGACCGAGCGTGAGACCTGCGCAGTTTGCGAAATCGAGCATGCCGGGCAGGGCAGGGCCGTCAGTGACCGGCTTGCAACAGCTCGCGGTATCGACGCAGCACGAGGCAAACGCGCCGCACTCGGTCGCCGCACAGGCCTCGGGCGCCGTGTAGCAGGCAATCGCAGCGTCGCCGTAACCTTGCACGCCTTGCGCATCCATGCCGAGAAAGGCACCCGGGTTCCGTTGCGGGTCCGCGAGCAGCTGCTCGACGGGGTTTTGTTCGAGGCCCGCGGTGCCACCGTCCTCCGAGGGAGCGGCGATGCTGCCGCCGCTGCCCCCAGCGCCAGCCGCGCCTCCGGAGCCGCCCGCGCTCGAATTATCTGGCACGTCGGTGTGGTCGCCCGAGCTCCCACAGCCCGCCAGGCCTCCGACGAGGCACGCCATGATCACGGTTGCGATCGGAACCCGGAGCAACCGCTGGGGGTGGGGTTTTTGGTGGGCGCGGGTCACGGTTTGCTCCAAGTTTGCTCCAGAGGGACCAACTGATCGGTGCGTCCCCCCCCTGGTAGGTTCAAGCGCCGTGCCAACAGGAACCGGAGCCGGGCCGGCTGGTCCACTCGGGGGCTCACCGCGATTCCGGTGATACTGCACTCCTCGTCGAGGCAACCGCTCCGGACCAGCGCCGAGGCATTGCTCAAGATCGGGTTCACGGGGAAGGGAATGGGCTCGGGGAGCTCGAACGCCAACATCGCCGTGTCATGGGTTCGCGCTTCTGCGAGCGCCACCGCCCAGTCGCCCGGAGTGCTCTGCGCGAGGAACCAGATTCTCAGGCGCATGCCATCTTTCTCGAACGAGATCACCGGCTCGGGCGAGCGGATCCCGGCCGCTGCAAAGGGCCCGAGCTCGTCGGCGACCAACACCACACGACGCATTGGGTCGCCGCCTTCGCGGACCACCTCGAGCGCGCGCGAGATCCGAACCGCATCGATTTCCGTCGGCGCGCCGCTGCTGCGGACACAGGTGAAGAGCACCCAATATCCTTGCTGTGCATCCGGATCCACCGGAATTAGCGCGGGATCGCGCAAGCTGATGCATTCGGGGACGTCGGCGGGGGAAAGCGTCGGCAAGCTCGGAAGGCCGAGCTCGGTCATCGGCGCGCCCACCGGGCGGATGACCTGGATGCCAAACCGGTCGCGCTCGCTCGGGTCGGCTACCACCTCGCGCGCAAAGGCGAGCACCAGGTCCCGAACCTGCCCCTGGTCATTGAGCTCGGCGAGCAGATGGGGCTCGCGCACGCTCCGGTTGTCCGAGCAGGTGCCGTCGAGACAAGAGGGCGGATTGTCGCCGACCTTCGGGGTGCCGCTGCTCTCCCAGGTGTCGAGGCCCCAGTCTCCACCCTCATCGGTGGCCACCCGCGCATGCCCGAGGGCGTATCCGATGTGCGTGGTCGGCTCGAGCTCCGGGGGGTCGTTGCTTCCCTCCACGATCAAGTCCCACTGGACGTCGTCGACCGCGTTTCGTGAGCTGGCCAACGCCGGGGAGCCCACATAGGCACCTACCCAAGAGGGTTGAAAGTCGAGGCTCGCGGCACTCAGGATTGCACTTTGTTCATCGAACTGGCTCGGATTGGCACAGTCCTGCTTGGCTGCCCGCAGCGGCCCGACGTAGACATCGCTGCCGCGCCCCTGGGCTGCCACGTGCAGGCCGGGGATCTCGGCACAGCCGCCCGTGGTCACGAGGCTCCCGATCGAGCCCACCGTGAAGCCTTCGAGCACCTGGGTGCCCGCCACCCTCACTTTCGCTTTCAGGATGGGCTGGCTCCGGTCGTCGAGCGCGGGCCGAAGCTCGATTTCGACGTCGATGTCCTCGTCGATGCCGACCGTGGCGCTCGCCACCTCGACGTCGGCTTGCGTAACCGAGACCAGGCCGCCTCCGTAGATCGTGACCGCAAGCTCGTCTTGCAGCTTGCTCCCTGGCGCCGAATCGGTCGCGGCGGTCAACACCACGCCGGCGTACCGATCGCAGGGCGCGCTCGGGTCGCATCCCATTGCGTCCGTGCTTCGCAGGGTCGTTCGCACCCAGCCACCGAGCGCCAGCGAGATGCAATCGCGGCTCACCAGGGCGCGGGGAGAGTCATTGGGAAGGAAGCCGCCGACGAACGTCTTTCCGTCGAGCGACGGCCGCAGCGGGGTCCATGCCGAGCCGCCGGTCGGCGCGAAAATCCACCCGGATCGCAGGTCTGCTTCCGTCCAGTCTTCGTTCAACGTCGGGTTCTCCCGTTGACAGCAAGCCGGTTCCTCCGCGCAATCCGAATCGGCGCAGTCAGACGCCATGTCCTCATCGTCATCGAGCCCGTCGTCGCAAAAGAGCTCGATCCCGCCGCCGTCGACGCCGCCATCGCGCGAAAGCAGATCGCGATCGGGCGCGTTCAGCCACGAGCAGCCGCAGAACGAGAGGGCGAGCAACAGGGGGAGGGGCTTCGTCATTCGGCGGCTCCCCACGGCATCCGCACCGACGCAAAACCGCCTTCGCGCGAAAGCGACAGCCCGACCTCCGGCGCGTGTCGCTTTTGCTTTCCGCGGTGCACGCCGTAGAGCACCAGAGCGCTGACGCCGAGGCCGATCATCGCGCCCCAAAACACATCGGCAGCGACGTTGAAGCGGTCGGTCCGGTCGGCGAGATATTCGGCTCGCTGCAGATCGGCCGGGTCGCCGCTCATCTGGTACTGCTCGGCAGCATTGTCGTAGTCGTCCCGAAGCGTCCTGCCCCGGAGCGAAAGCCCGAGTGCGAGCCCCGCGGCGGCCAACGTCGCTGCCGCCGTGCCGATCGCCGCATTACGAAGATGGGGCTTCAGGCGGGCGACCGGCTCGGCCGGGACCGTATTGGGCTCGACGGGTGGAGGCAGCGCTTCGACCGGCAGCGGCGAGAGCGCGAGCTCAGCGACGACCGTTTGTCCCCGAACCGCGGTTTCGGTGTGTTCCAACGGAAGGTACCCCTGCTTTTCGAGGAACAATCGATGCTCACCCTCCGGAAGCGCTAGCTCGATCGGCGTTTCCCCGCGCGGGGCGAGATCTTTACGATCGATCCACAGCAGGGCGCCCTCGGGCCGCGTATGCACTTGCAATACGGCAATCTCCGGCCGAAGCGCGTCGCGACGCCTCACTGCCTCTTCGCGATCCCGCAATGACAATCCCTCGACTTGCAGGTACTCGGTAAAGTAGTTGAACGCTTCGTCGTACCGCGCGAGCTCGCCGAGCACGATCGCTGCGTTGAACAGGGCATTGCGGCTGCGCACGATCCGCAAGCTATCGACGTAGGCTCCGAGAGCGCGTTGAAGAAGCACGGTCCGCTGAGCCTCGGGCGCCTGGCTCGCCTCGGTGTAAAGCCTGTTTCCTTCCTCGAAGTAGACGCGAGCCTCCGCGTTTTCGGTCGTGCTTTGCGCAGCCGCCGGGGAAGGGCTCCCCAGACCGAGCAGGGCGACGAGTAAGAAAGGAATGAAGGCAGTCACGGATTAGAATTCTGTCTTGATGGGTGGCGGCTTGGGGCGGGATCGCGGCTTCAGGCGAACCAGGAGCGTTTCGTCGTCGTCGGCTACGAAGCGCCGCTCCTCGGTCCGGTAGCCCCGAAGCGAAAACCGTACCGTTGCTTCGGCGCCCCGGTCGAGCTCAAGCTCGACCGGTGTTTTGCCCTTTTTTTCGCCGTTTAGCACGACGAACGCACCTCGCGGGCTCGAGTCGAGCGCGACCGACACTCGCTGGGTCGGCCTTGGTGCCTCGGAAGGTTCTGCAGGGTCTGCTGACTTTTCTGTCACAGGCGGAGTAGGCGGCGGCACGGGCGGGGAAGGCGGAACATCCGTCCGAGGGGGCGCGGGGGGCGCCGGCGCGCGTCCCGCGGTCGGCCACATCACGAACGCCACTGCTGCGACGATGGCTGCGGCGAGGAGGGGAATTCCCACAGTCCGGGCCCGGCGCGGAACGGTCGGCCCTTCGAGCGCGGTGCAGAGCTCGCGCATGGAGGCAAAGCGGTCGTCAGGGTCTTTTTCGAGCGCGCGAAGGACCGCCGCCTCTACATGCGCGGGGATACGCGCGTTGCTACTGCGCTGCGAAGGCGGCTCCGGTCGCTCGTTGCCGTGTTTGTAGAGGAGCTGGAAGTGGTTTTGGCCCGTGAACGGAGGGGTCCCGGTGAGCATCTCGTATATGATCACGCCGAGCGCGTAGATGTCAGCTCGATGGTCGACTGCCGGCATCCCGCGCGCCAACTCGGGTGAAATGTAAAGGGGGGTTCCGACGATTTGATCGGTTGCCGTGAGCTTGGGGTCTCCATGCTCGGGGTTCTTGATCTTGGAAATGCCAAAATCGAGGATTTTGACGAAGTCCTTGCCATTCTTTTGGGTGATGAAGATGTTCTCGGGCTTGAGGTCGCGGTGCACGATTCCGGCTTCGTGGGCCGCTTCGAGCGCATGTCCGGTTTGCGTTGCGATGTCGATCGCTTCGCCGAGTGGCACAGGACCTCGTTCCAGCCGGTCGGCGAGGCTCTCGCCCTGCAAGAGCTCCATCACGATGAACAGGCGTCCCGCTGCGTCGCGATCGCAGTTCACCACCTCGACGATGTGATCGTGCTCGATTTTCGTGGCGGCTCGGGCCTCGCGCAGGAACCGCTCTGCGGCGTCGGGCTTATCGGCGCGTCCCTCCCCGAGCACCTTGACGGCAAATGCCTTGCCGAGATGGGCATGGGTCGCTTGGTACACCCGGCCCATGCCCCCGATGCCGATCAGACGCTCCACGTGATACAGGCCGCCCAAGGTCGTCCCGATCAGCAGGTCACGGTCACGCTCCGCTTTGTCCTCCATCTTCAGTACCGAATTCTAACACGGCGCGGGCGTCCGCTGGCACAGACCGGCGCTCGGCACTAAAAGCGCCCCATGGCTTTGATGCACTCCAAGGGGATGCCGATAGGGACTCCTGCGCCACCTTTCACGCTGCCCGGCGTCCACGGCAAAATGCATTCGCTCGATTCGTTTGCCGATGCCGAGGTGCTCGTGGTGGTATTCACATGCAATCACTGCCCCTACGCAAAGGCCAGTGAAGATCGCCTGATCCAGCTCCAAAACGACTACAAAGACCGCGGCGTGCGGTTCGTCGCCATCAATCCCAACGACGACGAAAAGTACCCCGATGACTCGTTCGAGAAGATGAAGGAAAGGGCAGCGAGCAAGGGGTTCAACTTCCCCTATCTTCGGGACGAGACGCAGGCCGTTGCCCGTGCCTACGACGCGGTCTGCACGCCCGATATTTTCGTCTTCGATCGAGATCGAAAGCTGATCTACAACGGCCGCATCGACGACAACTGGCAGCAGCCGGACCAGGTCACGCGCCAAGACCTTCGGGAGGTGCTCGATGCGGCCCTCGAAGGCCGGAAAGTCGACTTCGAGCACGTGCCCTCGATGGGCTGCTCGATCAAATGGAAGTAGATGGCCCACGTACCGCCGTTCGAGATGCCTCGAAGCGAGGTCCGAAGTGAGCTCGACCGCATTCGGCATCCCTTTCGCGTCGCCATCGATCGTGCGAAGAATCCGTTCAACATCGGTTCGATCATTCGCACGGCCCACTCGTTTCTAGCGAAGGAGATCATTCTCGTCGGGACTGAGCCTTGGTACGAACGGGCTGCCATGGGCATGCAGCGCTACGAGAACATCGTAGAGCTACCCACCGAGCGCACGTTCCTGGACGTTGCGGAGCAATCTGGTTGGCGGCTGATCGCATTCGAGAAGGACCATGCGCAGGCTGGGCTTTGGGAGGCGGAGCTCCCCGAAGATGCGGTGCTCATCTTTGGAAACGAAGACGAAGGCTGCTCGCCCGGCATCCTCGAGGCTGCCGAGCAGGTCGTGGCGATCCCGATGTTCGGCATCAACCACAGCTACCCGATCAGCGTGGCCGCCGGAATTGCCATGGCCGAATGGGCCCGAAGGTATTACGAAAAAGGGCGCTGCGCGTAGCCTTGCCTGGCGCGGAAGGGACGCTAAACTCCGGCCCCTTTGGTGGGTGTAGCTCAGTGGTAGAGCACTGGATTGTGGCTCCGGTTGTCGCGGGTTCAAGTCCCGTCACTCACCCCATTCTTTGAAAGCTTTGTTTGCACCCGTAGCTCAGCTGGATAGAGCGCCGGACTTCGAATCCGTAGGTCGAAGGTTCGAATCCTTCCGGGTGTGCCGTTCGAAACGAAGTTTCGACGAGCCCCGTAGTGACGAAGTCGCTATACGGGGCAACAACGCCGTCAGTCCACCTACGGGCGAACGGCAACGGGCCATTAGCTCAAGTGGTAGAGCAGTGGATTCTTAATCCATTGGCTCCAGGTTCGAGTCCTGGATGGCCCACCCAATGATTCCGAAAACTTAGGTCGCACCACTGGACGCTTTTCGGCCGCTTGGCCGGCGTCGGTGTCCACTTTGGTGTCCAGAATTCCGGCTCGACGAGCGACTGCGCGGCGTGCGGCGGCTTCCGAGTTGTGCACGTAGAGGGCGGTGGTGGTCGCGTTCTTGTGGCCGGCGACGTGACCGATGGCGGTGAGGTCGCTTCCGACGGCGGCCATGTGCGTGAGGGCCGCGTGGCGGAAGTCGTGGGCGCTGAGGTGCTTGGCTTCGTGCTCGGTGGCGAGCACCTTGCGCGCGGCTTGGAACAGAATTCGGCGGTACTCGAAGCGGGGGAAGATGAGGCCCTCGTCGGGGCAGACTTGATCGAGCGCGCGGCTGGCTCGGGGCGTCAGCGGCACGGCGCGGGCGTAGCGCGACTTGTCGATGTCCTTGGAGATCCGGAGCGCGTCGTCTCCGCGCTTGTAGTGCTTCGGGACCTCGAGCCGCCACATCGTCCCGATGCGAAGGCTCGTATCCCAAATGACCGTGAAGAGCGCCTTGATCGGATGGCCCGCCACCGGGGTCCGTTCCGGCAAAAGGGCAATGATCGCCTCGGCTTGCTCGCTGGTGAGCGACACGCGGACTTTGTCCCGTTTTCCGCCGTCGTAGGCGGTCCCGGTCGCCCGTTTCGGCGGGTTCCGAACGACGGGAGCCTCGTCGATTTCGCCTCGGCGCTCGGCCCAGCCGAGGAAGTTCCGAAGGGCAGAGAGCTCCTTGGCGACGGTGGGTCGTTTGACGTGGCGGAGGCGCATGCGGCTGTAGTCCTCGACGGAGCTCACGGTGAGCCGCTCGGCCGACTCGAAGAAGGGCAGGAAGTGGTTCGTGCAGTACCCGCGAAACGTCTTCCAGCTCTCGGGAGCGATCTCCGACTCGATCTGCGTCAGCCACTCCGCAAACAAAACATCGAGCGGTCTCAGATCTCGCTGTCGGCTTTGCAGTCGGCGACCGGAAATAGTCTCGGCGTAGATTCGCGCCGCCTCGACCTTAGCTCCTGCAAGATCTCTAACGCCCGTGGATCGGTGCTGCCGTCGACCGCGGTGCGTGAAGCGGACCGTGTAGACACCGGTGCGCCGATCTCGACTGAGCGCCCATCCTTCTGAGTTTCGAGCCATGTATCGATATCCCTTCGGTCAAACAAGCGGCGAGTCGCCAATGAAAAGCCCCTGCACATGTGGTGCCACCCGACGATCAAACGTGCGCAGCCCCACGCGACAATACCCCGCCGCCTCATCTCTTGTCAGCAGGGGCGAATCTACCCTTGCAACCGGCGTCGCCTCCTCTGTTCCTAGCGTTGGCCTACGGACGCTCACTAGAAAGGCCACCTAACCAGACCCGAGGCCACGACCATGGCGAAGATGCCGGATACGCCGAATCGCCCACAGCCAGAGCTGGGCACGACGATCGAGTTGCGTCGCGGCGACGCCGTATAGATCCGCCAATCCCGCGAATCTTTTCGTCGACGTCGGCACGACAGCTTCTCCTGCACCCGATCGAGGTGGGCCGAAAGCACCCGGTCCAGCTCTCCCGCAAGAGATGACGAGAATTGGTCACCCACCTTCTCGACCGTGCGCCGAAGCACGCGTTCGTTGAGGACCACCAAGTCGAACAAAGGATCATCCGTAGGAATCAAGCGACCGCATTCCTTGGCAACCTGCGCCGCGATCTCCTTCTTTTCTTCCTCCGTCAGCAGCAGCCGTCGGTTTCTAGGCTCCATCGAGCGCATGTTTGATCTCCGTAAATAGGTCTGTTCTCACAATCGAAAGCCGGGCCTTGGCCGGCGTCCTGAAGTGATCGCTCGCGATCGCTTCGTCGAAGGTCATGAACCGGCTGAGCATCTCCTGAACGTCTTCCTGAAAGGTATGTCCCCGGCGAACCATGACCACAGGTCCGATCAGCCTGTCGGCGCACGTTTGCGTGAGCTCGCCCAAACGCTCGAGGTCGACGGGCCCGAAGTGCTCGTTCTGCCAGACGACGAGGGTCGAATCCTCGACCAAGAACTTTGCCACCGTGCCGAGGCCCGCCAAGGTGGACGGGCCGTGCTGGCCGCCCGTGACTACGCAGTGAAGGAACGTCTGGCGGCCGGCGGCTTTCAGCTGACGGACGGCATCCATTTCGAGGAGGTACTGGGCCAAAGGCTCGAAACTGCCTTGGCCGTTGTCGACCACCACCGCCTTCTCCTCGTCTCCGAGCAGGACCTCGAAAAGCTCATCGAAGCGCCTGCGATTGATTCGCCGGTCCTCATCGAGGAGATCGATGCGCTTCACGCGAAGTCCCGAATACCGAGACAACGTCTTGTTCGACGCGTCGCACTCGACGCACAACGGATCGTCGGTTCGCGATCGCAGGTACTGCGCGAACCAAGACGCGACCAACGACTTTCCGATTCCACCTTTTGCCTGAATGACGCAGTGAAACTCACTCATGGCTTACTCCTGTCGGCTGAGCCGAAATGCGAAGATGGCGCCCTCATTCGAGCTCCAGCTTGGGAAGATTTCGGCGGAGGTTGTTCCTGACGTACTCGATACTGGGCGTCGACGCCGTGGACGCGCGCTGCGGCCTATCGCTGGATGTCTCGGTTGGTCAGAGCTCCGAGGCGCACCTCCGGGCTCGTTCGATCCGAGGCCATGTTTTCGGACCTGCCTGTAGAACGACGTGTAGCACCCCGGGTACGGCGGGCTCAGACCGCGGTAGGCCCGCCATACTTCCTTGATGTGATAGCCAAGGCGTAGATAGCCCTCGATCGCATCTCGATGACACGAGAAGTAGACGCGAGGTGGCGCACCTTGGAGTGCCTGCGGACCTGGTAGTGTTGCTTTGGGCAAACCTTCTCCCTTCCTAGTTATCGGTTTTGCCCCCCGAAAAGTTGCGCGGGATTCGGTATGCTAGGTCACAGGAACTTCGGTTTCTGGCCCTCGGCGATAGAAATCGACCTGTGCGTTGCGTGGTGTTGCACGTTCTTGCACGAAGTGGCGTGGCACGCGCGACCGATTGCATGATCGATCCATTTGTTGCGCTCCGTTGCGTACGGTTGCGCCACATACACCGATGTTGACGCAGTTGGGCAGGGCAAGATGTGGGATTGTAAGACATCGAAGATGTCTCAATCCCCGCATGCCGCGCTCAACCCGCGTGCCGCGCTCAACGCCTTTGGCTTATTCGCGGCGGCGGCTGAGGCCGAATCACGAAGCGAAGTTGGTGGCCGTCATCGCACTCACCTTGGCCTGAAAGATCCCGGCCACCGCGAAGGCCTACCACTCCGAAAGCTATCGACTCTTATTGTTGAAAAATGTCGTTCCGCAGTCGCTCGTATACCGCTTTGCAGTCGCGCACGAGCGGCGCGCAGAGACCCTTCATGAACTCACGGTTGTTCGCCCCAAGCTTTTGGTCCGGAAATAGTCGTTTGGCCGCGTTGTAAATGTCGCCAGCAGGGCGCTTGAGATCATCAGCGGCGCCACCTGCATCAACACTACTCCGGAGTGCATTCTCCCTCGCTTGCAACAGAGCTGGCACCTGCTCACCATCCCCCAAGAAATGACAAAGAGCACTGAGAACATCATCGTGCAGGAGATATGACTCAATTGTTCTCAGGCTAAGAACTCGCACTCCCTTGCGCCCCAATTCCTCGATCTCGTCGTCTCGTCGATCGTCACGATCGATCAGGGGAATGATCTCAACGTCAGGAGCGAGACCTTGAATCAGTGGACCTACACGTTTCGGATCGTTCTGAAGATCTTCTGCACTACCTGCGCCAATGAAGAGAACTTGCGGAAACTCATGTCCGAAGATTTGGTTGTAGCAATTCGCGTCAAAGTCTGTTTTCCCCGGCAGCGTTCCCCCTTCGCACAACACAACCTTCTCCGGGGCTACGTATCCAGCAATATCGTCGAGCGCAATCTGCATTACGCGTTTCCAGAATGGTCTGTCGGGGGTTGTGCAAACCACTGATGCCTGAACATCAAAATTCAGACCATCAAAATCGAGGAACGCAACCTGACCGCGATGTTCGCGCCCCAGCTCGCCGGCTCTCCGCATCATGCCTAGAGAATGTGTGGCGATCCAGAGCTGCGAAATCTCTCGGACCAGGGCGAACAATTCTTTCAGCAGCGCTGCCTGCAATGCGGTTGACATATGTGTTTCTGGTTCGTCAATGAAGAAAACCGTATCGTCGAATTCTCGTTTCTTGACCAGAACATCCAGAAGCAAGTCGAACGCGGCTTTTTCACCTCCAGAAAGATTCTTGTACAGGAAAGCGATGCTATCACCCTTGTCGAACTTGAATGTTCCTTCCGCGAGCGGATCGCCTAGACTGTTCAGTGCCAGATCCGGGAAGAGCCGAAGCATCGCATCGCGGATCTCGCCTATTGACCGCTCGCGAAATCGTTCGAGAGTCTCGGCGGGATCACCATCTTCGTAAACGTATTTCAATCCTTCAGAAACCAGCCTCTGGTAGTTGCGGCCGACGACCTGGTCATTGTCGATCATTCGGGAAAATCGATTCTCCTGCACTGCCGGCTCGACCTTCGATAGGTTGCGCAGCTGGAATTCCGGGTCATTTCGGTACGCCGTTCGCACGTAGACGGCCTTTCGACCTTCATCAGGAGTCTTGGGTTGAGGATCATGAAAAGTGATCGAGACCGCCTGATCCAAAATTCCAGCCGCATCTGGCACCTGCTTCAGGTGATACGACGCATCCCATCCGCCGTGACCGACCAGCGGTGTCGATGCCACACGTAGGCCGCGTCGATCACAGAGGACTTGCCGCAGCCATTTGGCCCAACCATCACAACGAGTCGCGCTTCATGGGGCACATCACCGATCGTTGTATCGGTGAACCGTTTGAATTTCTCAGGCGAATCTCTCTAATCTTCACCGTATCTCCGGGGGAAAAATGGGCCAACTCGCGGGCATTGTTTCGCAACAATCTGGGTTTCCGCTCAACCCGGGCGGGGTTTGACGTTCGCCCACTTGTAGCACCACAAAAGTCTATTCTATCCGCGGCGTTCGTCGACAGCTCGATGAGGCGGGCGTAGAAGGCGCGACCTCACCCAGGTTGGCGTCGCCGCCCCGTCCCGCCGGCGGTCGCGATCCTCAAGATCACGATTGAATTGATCGATGTGGTGTCGCTTCGCCAACCTGGGTGAGGTCGTCACAAGATCTCGATCTTTGCGTCGGAAAGCAGACGTCCTGCGCGACGCCGCACCTCGCCTCCAACGGCAGGGCGAACCTCGGACTTCTTGCCTCCCCGAGGTGGTCCACCAGAGTGTTTCGGCCTTTCTGAACTCATGCTTTCCCGTCGAGTCTGCTGACGGAGGCTGCGTGTCGAGATGGCATTATTTGCTCCTCACGGGCAGATGTCTATGAGTCCTTCGGGCTTGTCGACCGCCCCCGGCAGCGCGTCGGAAGCCACGTCCGCAGCGGCTTGGAACCCTCGGTCCCGACTCAGTATGCTGCTGGGATGGACGGGGCGTTGATCCAGCCTACTGCGGACTACATTGAGATGGACCATCCGTGGTTCTCAAATGAGCTCGTGCCGATCTATCGATGGACCTTTCCTTCTGAAGCCACTGACGACGAGCTCGCTGCCTGTCTTCAGGCACGCGAGGAATTGCGGACAGCCTGCTGCTGCAGTGATTTGGTCTTGCGGGTCAAGTTGCTCGTGCGGCTGAGAGACTGCAAAGACCCGCGCCGCCCAATGCGGCCAAAAGCGGCTGGCTTGTACCGAGGGTTGACGCCAGAAAGCTACCAGACGAGGATTGGACGCGCCGGCCGTCAGTCTGCGGCGCCTTGTTGGGCAGCACGGCAGCACGGCAGCACGGCAGCATGGCCGGCCTGAACTAGAAGGACACTCGATGGCGGACAAACCGAAGTCTAAGGCTCCAACGAGCGGGGCGGAAGAACCGATCGATGTGCTCGCGTGTGGGATCGGCAGGTAGCGTTTGACGTCACAGAAGATGACGATTCCTACACGATCACGGCGGAACTGCCGGGTTTTCAGGCGCACAACGTTAGAGTCGAGGTGGACGAAGACGGTAGGGTGTTGACGATTGGGGGCATGAAGAGATTCCCATTGCCAACCGAAAAAATCTACTATGTCAGCCGCGATTTCGACCTGTCGGAAGATGCCGACCTCAAGCGGATCAGCAGGACTTTCGCTTCAGGCGTCCTGACCGTCACAATCGGCAAGACACGCCCACGTCAACGGCGATCCGTCTCGGTCGACGAACGTCACGAGGCAACCCCGGGGTGGGTGCGATCGGAGGCAGAACCACTTACGATGGAGATCCGCTGTCGCCCCGCTGATTGGGCGGAGATCCAGAGTTTTCTGGCGGATCTCTCAGAGCTCTACCGAATGGCCGGGGGTAGCGGGCTTTGGATTCACGCCCGGAAAGCAGAGGGCTAGTCCATATGACAGGCCGGCGAGAGCGTGGCTCGCTACGGGTAATCGTTGACGCCGTTCCGACGGACACCTCCATTCCGGGTGAACGAAGTCGCTGGGAGGCATTTAAGGACTGGCTATTCGTGAAGTTCCGAAAGGGAGAGCACCTGGGCGAGCGCGCTGGTGACGCAGAGGTAGAACGTCGGGAAGCGGAGGCGAGGAAAGCCCACTGGGAAGCAGAGGCGGCCAGACTGCAAGTGGTCGACAAGTTCTTTGAGCTTGCCGACAAGGCACATTCCCCGGAGGACGCAGACGACCTGCGGGAGCTAAAGAAGGCCGCCCTGCTACAGGCGCATCCCGAGATAGAAGAGAAGTATCGCGAGCTCGCGGAGAAAAAGCTACAGCTCGAGAACAAGGGTGTCGAGTTCAAGCTATTTCAGTCAGGGGACCGCCCCCCGGAGGCATAGTCGACGCACATGCGGTGGATTTTCGTGGGGGTCTGAGCTGCAGCCGTGGGCACACGGGCTCACAAACCCCGCCGTCCCGTGCCGAGCAACTCATGACGCGCCGTCCGGTGCCAGCACTTCCACGCGTCCAGGCTTCCGCATCGGCAGGGCCGACGTGAGTTCAACGGCGGCTGCTTCTTCGCAAGACACTGTGTGACCGTTCCGCGACGCTTGAGCGTGCGCTCTACCAAGAAGCACGAGAGAACGACAGGCCCGCTGGCTGGGCCGAGTGCCTCAGCCAGGAGCCAAGCGAGGAATACGCGAGCCGCGCGAAGAAGCGCCTTGGCACGGCTGCTGAGAAAAAACGTCTCGCCAAGCTCTTAGGGCCAATACCAGAGCGATCGTCTTTCGGTTGACTTGACCCGATGGCACAAAAGCCAATCCGGAGCGCCAGTTTGGAAGTGTAAGAGGTCTACAATGGTCAGCAGGAGGCGTGGCAACAGGTGTCCAACCCAAAGAGTCCGGTGCGTGAGCTACCACCCCCCGCCGCCCAGGGCCATGCACATCGCGTGTCGCGGCGATGCGCTTGGCTATGCGCAAATCTTCGGCGTTGAAGCGATGTTACACGCAGCTTTTGCGTCTGGGCGCAGCGGGTGCCCGGCTGTGGCTACACCTCCGGATCAGAGTCCCTAGGCGCCAGCGCCTTTGATGCGAGCCTGCTGGACTGAGGAAGAGTCAACCGTTGCAGGAGCGTTCACGATCACTTGACAACGCAGCAAACCCATCATGCTAAAGACGCTTTCCCGACATTCTCATGAACAATGTACTCTCCAAACCAGGCCGCTTAGAGTCAAGCAGAACGCATTCTAGGTAAGAAAGGACGTGCGCTAATGAATCCCACCGAAATGGAACGACGACTCATGACCGAAGAGGGACGAAAGGCGATTCTTGAGCGCGCCAAAGATCTGAAGGATCGGTACGGCGACCTGATATGCGCATCGCCAAGCGAGAGGCGACGATGCGCCGGTCCGGAGGTGCAACCCTCGGAAGACGAAGAGCGGAGCAACAACGAGGACTACGAGGTGCGATCCCCGGTAAGCGCGGAGTTGAGCTTTTTGGTTGAAGGCATGGAGGATTGGGCACCAAAGCGAGTTCTTAGCAAGCTCTGTAAGCTTGGCGAAAGAAACGAAGGCTCGCGAACCTACCTCTTGCTAATCGATAGCGCGATAAATCGATTCTTGAGCTTGCCGCATTTGACACAAGAAGATGAAGAGGCGGTGTCCAAGGCTCTAGAGGCACTTCACAAGCTAGACAGACCGAAGGAGAGGTCAGAGGAGGGAGTCCGATGATCTACGCACACCTCTACGAGCACGACGACTTTGGTGGCAATCAAGCCTACTGCACCTTGTTCGCCGGGTCTCCAATCAAAAGCTATACGATGTTCCCGGCACCCTGGTTCCACAGCAAGGGCATCCACGATCGGGTCAGTTCCGTTAAGACGGGCGCGAGTGAGAACGAACAGGGTGGCTACTTGTACCTGTTTGAGCACGAGAAGCTCAGGGGGCGATTCACTAGGCAGTACTGTCCGCCTGGCGAAGAACGGGAAATCCGCCACCTGAAAGTGCACGACGAGGCATCGTCCGCGCTCTTGGTGCGTCAGTTCAGCATTGAGATGCCAGTGATTCCTGTGGGGAGTCTTGGAAGACCGTCTCTACGGCAACAGATCCGCGATGCGCTTTCGTCGATCTCCGCAATAAGGCTCCGGGGCGAGCCCATAATCACATGGGATATGTGGCCATCCTTCCATCCGACGAGGAAGTACATCCACGTTCGCGTGCCGATTGACGCAATATTAGACGATTGGTTCGACTACGCCGCGGACATCCTACTGTGGATCTATCTCTATATCGATCGATACGGAAGGCTCCGGGGTTTCGTAGACTACCGCGACGCGTGGGTGGCGAAGGGCATTCTAAGGGGACCGATCAAGAGCCGCATCCTTGCGGAGGTCGACGCCAATATCGATATGGTAGACGATATGATCGAGACCGCCCTAGCTAGTCTGGACGGTTTGAGGCTCGTTCGGTTCTACTACCTCCCTGGGAGGGGGAGGGGATCTGGACATACGGAAGATGATGTTTCGATCGTCTTCGTGAAACAGGTTCCATAGATCGTTTGGCGCTCCGCTATTTGGAGCGTCCAGGAACCTTCGTTGGGCTGCCTGAAGCCGTGCGGCCCCCTTCAAGGCTCTATTAGCCCATCGGGGCACGATGAGCGCCGAGTTGCGCGGTACTAGCTCGTTATGTCGACTTGCGGCGCGCTCTAGACCCGCGTTCGAATCGCCGAACCGGATCTCCGCTCCACTTCGCTGAATCTCACAACTCCCTTTCTTCGTCCGAACGGCCGCGTTCCCGCTCCCGTCGCCGTAGAAGGCGTAGCGCGCGAGTGTCGCGCTCCGCGGCGCGGGTGGCAACGAGGTGCCCGGATGCCGGGTCTTCTGAATCGCCTTTCGTTGGATCGCGAGCTTTCGCTTGAGGGTTCGAGCCTCGATGGTTTGTCGACGCGCGAGTTGTCGCAGCAGCTGGCCTCGATCGCGAGCTGACACGGGTAGGGCGTTGATGACCCCTCGTTGGAGGCGGTACTTCTGCCTGAGTTGTTCCCGCTAGCGAGAGGCAGCGTCTCGATAGCTCTTCCATGACTCTTGGCGCTGTGTGCGAGCTTGGTCGAGGCTCCGCTCGTACTCCTTCCACAGGCTCTGGGGTGCCCGGGCTGGCATTGGCGAATACCGATGAGGCGCCTGGCATGCGGCTTCCAGGTGTCGCTCCGACGCGGGCCGGAAAGCTCCGAGCTGTTTGCAAAGTCGAGCCTTGCTCAGGTCGCGAGCTCGAAGAAGGCTCTCACGCGGACGCCTCGATCCACATCCTCGAACACGAGGCGGTTGCCGTGTGGCCGAATCACGACACCAAGCCGGCCGCAAACGTCGTGGACGTCGTTCCAGCTTCGCAACTCGGTTCGTCTGAGAGCAAACAATACTTCTCGGTAGCGTTTCTCGATAGTCCAAGAAGCTCCTCTTTTTCGGCCGTTGGCAGGCTGTTGATGTCAATATCAGACCTCAAGCACTTCTTGCGAGCAGCGACAACGTTGATGGAGCGCGAATCAGTCGAAGCTGAAGTTTGTCGTCCCGGCCGGTTTGGTGACCGAACCGACCAATGTGACACTTCGTCGACCCGGGGCTCGGCTTTCTTGTTGCCTCCATCGTCGCGCTCGGCTTCCTTGCACCCCCCCGGTTTGCCGCCAAGTCGTGGAAACCACCCACGCAGCACGCCGTCCTGGCAAAGCAGTTACCGCAATCCCTACCCCGACCGAGGCGAGATGTTGCTTGCAACAAGAATTGGAAGTGTGGTACCGACTACGTCTTGCTCGTTCTTTCGCGACGATAGACCTTTAACCTGGTCGCACGGGGTGGATGATGGTGGCAACTCGACGGATCGCAGGGACCTGGGAGGGAAGGCTGATTGATGCCCAAGGGTTTGAGGGCAGTGTCAGACTCTCTCTGGAGCCCGTTCGGCGTGGAAGAGTTTCGGGACGCTTCCTCGTGCAGATACAGGCTCAGCACACTCTGCTGTCCCAGGAGGGGAGCGTGACGGGCGAGTATGCGAAGGGCCGCCTGCAGCTGGCCGTTGATATCAAGCAACCGCAGGTTCGAATATCGATGGACGGCGACGTCATCGATCTGAGGAACGGTGGCCTGGGGCTGAGTGCGAGCTACGCCGTATCAGCCCGCGGCTTTTCGACGCTCCGAGGTGGGATTGTATGTGCATCAAAGGACGGAGAGGTCGAGGTGGTCGCAGCCAAAATGACCGAAACGCGGACCCCGGGCTAGAGCGGCGGCCGACCAAAGGATAGTGAGAATGAGTATTAGCGGAGAGTGGGAAGGCAAACTCCTTGACGCGTCTGGCCCGATGGCTCGCGTCAGGGCAAACCTGAAATACTCGCGCGGACGGGTGGGAGGCAGATTCGATGTGTACTTTGAGTCAGCCAGAGGCCCCTGCGACACCACAGATTGGCGTCACGCGCTCACCGCCCCGGTGACGGGCTCCTACGACAAGGCAAAGAAGAGATTGAAACTGAGTTACTCGCTGAAGATGGGTCCGAAACCTACAGTTGTCGCTTTCGATGCGACAATCAAGCCTGCGGATCCACATGCGCGGAGCGCCCTGGTGGGCAAATACTCGGTCGGTGAACACCAGGACGTCGGCCTCGAGGGAGGTCGTTGCGTGCTTTGGTTGTATCGCAATTAGGAGAGTTGGTATGTCCTGCCCTGCAAGCTGGATATGGGTTCGAACGAGGTGTGTAGAGCGTGGCTGGCATGGTGGCTGCGAGCAGAGCGCAAGTACATGCTCACAGAGCCAGGTGAACCAGATTATCAACGCGCTGAACGACATCTGCGACAAAGTCCAGAACTGCGACCTGAAGGGGCTACAAGATCTGAAGAACTGCATAAGCCGAGCGAGCGATGAGGTGGTCTGGAAATGCGCTTCTCTCTCGTCGGGCGCCATTGCCCAAGCGAGTGGGAAAGAAGTGACCCTAACGCCCGCGGCGTTCTCGAGCTCGTCACAGCGTTTTCGAGCCATCGTCTTCCACGAGATCATTCACACGTGTGGCGGGACAGAGCTCGACTCCGAAGCGTTCGAAAACCATTGCTACAGAAACTCGGGCGCAACTGCGCCGACGTCCGACGATTTTCCGAAGTTCCGAAACGATGGAGCGCGCTGGGTGAACTGGAACGGTGCAACCGGAAGCGTTACTACGAAAAGCGGGCAGAGCCTCAACGTCAACACTTCTGCCTTCGTGGACCCAAGTCCACCGGGAGGTGGAGGTGGCGGTGGGTGGATCTCAGGCTTCGCGATCAGGGCGAGGGAGCACTCCATCGCGGCCTTTGCTGGATTGAGGCGTCTCGGAACAATGCGCATTGGGAGGGTTTTCCAACGCTAGCGGGCTCCTCCGAAGTTTGGGTTACCGCGTTTGTCGTAAGCCACCTGTCCAAGTTGATCCCGAGAAGTCGGATGTTGAGCGCGGCTCGCTCCTTTCTGGCCGACCGCCGACAACCAGGCGGCGGCTGGTCGTACGGTGGTGACGTGCCGCCAGATGCCGATTCCACCGCTTGGTGCCTTATGGCTCTCCGCGGCAGTCGGAGCCTGGGCGGGCTCTCACGACAGGAAGCCAGGGCTTTCTTGCGCGAGCATCGCACGGAAGACGGGTTCGCCACCTACCTGAAGAGAAGCGGAATTGGAGCTTACATCGCGGCACCTCCGATGGCTCCTCTGGCGGGCTGGACTGCGGGCCATGCAGATGTAACCGCTTCGTCGTTGCTGGCTGGAATTGAGCGACCGTCAGACAAGTTCGCGCGGCGAGTCCTGGCGCGCCTCATAGAAGGGCAGTCAGCCGCTGGATTCTGGAGCGCGTACTGGTGGCGCGAACCCTTTTACACAACTGCTCTGGTGCTCAGGAATCTGGACAAGCGATCTCTTACGCTGCCGCGAGAGCGTAGTGTTCGTGTTCTCCGGGGCCTTGCGCGAGAGCAATTGCCCGACGGCGGCTTCGGGCTTGGTTCGTCGGTGGTCTCAGACCCATTCACGACAGCGTTGGCCCTCGAGTGTTTCTGCCGTCTGTCGCACGTCAACGGCTACGCGGTGGAGCGAGACGCTGCTGCGGAGTGCCTTGTGACGCAGGCTTGCAGCGGCGGCGGTTGGTCCGGCGATTACGTCATGCGAATTCCGTCTCCGGAAGTGTCAGACCCCAGCCAGGTGTCGGATTGGGCTGTCGGAGCGGGGGGGGGTAACAGCTACGTTCTAGACGAGAACGGCGTCTTTGCGACGACTTTGGGCTGTTACGCTCTGAGTCATTGGCTCGAGTGTGAAGACGGCGCGTCAGGGCACAGAACTGAGTTCGTGGTTGAGGACGCCCCAGCCGATCCGTGGCTGGTGAAGGTCGGCTTTCGAACATGACGTGGGAGGCTCACTTCAAATCGGCCTTCTTTTCGATCTGGAACTCGTCGGGCATGCCTGCTCCCTACTCAGTTGCCGACTACAGGAAGGTTCTGGAAGCCCTCGGACCGCCCGCAAGGATGCCTCTGGAGAACGGCGACGCATGTCACCCACTGAACGAACGCGTGATGAACGACGTCTATCGCTTCGGGGCTTTCATCGGCTGTACAATCGGTCGATTGTTAGACGTTCCCGAGTGCCAAATTCGTTCGCGCGCCGATTGGTGTGGTCGCTTCAATGTCGGTATTAGTCTTTTCGACTACATCGTCGACGAGGGTGATGGCGGGACTCGCCTCAGACGGATGGCACCTTTTGATCGGCTATTTCATCGTGCACCGCTGCAGGGCGAGCCGATCGCCCAACCGTCTTCACCGACCGAGCGATATCTCTGCGCCAACGCGTTGGTCCTCCTCGACGAACTCGAAACGCTGATAGGGAAGCCAACGCGATCCGAGCCCCCCGCTCACGAGCTCTGGCGGGAGCTCACACGAATGCTGGAGGCGGAGGTAGCAATCGCCCATGCGAGTCTGACAAAGACCCGTGCGTGCACTGAGCTCGATGACGCTGCACTGCTGAAATCCGTTGGTCCGTTCATGACGATCGCTAAACGGATGGTCCTGGAGGATGACCACACTAGCCAGCTTGGTAGTTCCGCTGAATCGCTCGGTTTTGCGATCGGCCGATGCTACTCCTTGGTTGATGACGCGGTTGACCTCTGGCGGGACTACGACTCGGAACGTTGGAACACCGTCTTGCTCGCCGCCTCCCGTCGATGCCGCTCTTTGTTCGAGGGCGCCATCGATCTTAGGACCGAGTTGAGGCTCAGTGAACTTCTCTTGAAGCAAACCTTTGTAGATGATTTAGTGGTACCGGTCGTCTTTTCGCTCCGCGACGAGCTAAACCAATTCTCTTCCAAAGATCGCGATAGTGCCGCAGGGATGATTGGAGCATCACTCGCATGCTGGGGTTAGCAGTCGGTCGCGCAGATTTCTCGGATATCGTGGTATTAGTCTGTTTGCTTGCAGCAGTACATGGATGCAAAAACAAACCACGCCAGCGTGAAGGAGCCACTAAAACTCCTGTTGCGGCAAGGGAGGCGGAGATGAAGTCCGGGGTTTGGAGCGGGGAGTATATGGACGTAGAAGGGCACCGTGGGCGAGCGCGGCTTTGGATAGAATCCACCGAGCCTCAGATTGCTGGTCGTTTTCAGCTAGAACTCCAGACTGAGGATGAACCAGAGACATATTCTGCCACGGTGGAAGGGACGAAGGACCGCGATACCATCGTGCTCCGTTTTCGAATGGCCGATGGCGAAATACCGACTTATTCGGCCAGCCTTAGGACGCCAACTGCATTCGCAGAGCAGGCGATGGTAGGTCTCGTCGATCGAGGGCTATCGGTCGGCTTGGGTGGAGGAATCTTGATTCTGTGGCGGTTCGCATCTGAAGATGAGAGCGCAGAAGAGTCGCAGCAAGACTAAAGTGGCGGCTCTGGAGCGTGAATGCCCTCGAGCATCTCGCTTGCCTGCTGTAATTCGTTTGTCGACGCCGCTCAATCACAGAAGCTCCACGGCTCCGGTCGATGGTCTTGCTCAGCGAGACGCGGTTGCAGTCGCGTGGACAAGTTGCACCTCGAGTTCAGCAATGCGCTCGTCACGGGTGCGGAGTTGAGCTTGAAGCTCGCGCCGCGCTGGATCGGTGGTTTCACCGGCGTCAGTTTCGGGCCGGCGGCCCGCCCATCTTGATCGCCTTTCGAAATGCAGGAGTGCCTAGATGCATTCGTCGGTTTTGTCCACACACTTGGCCTTGTCGTTCACTGGGGTGAGCGTGTCGCATGTCACTGTACCGGGGAACGGCACATTTTCACACTTGCAGCCGAGCGGAGGATATCCGTTCGTGTGCTCGCAGCTTATATGGTACTTGTTCTTGTAAGGAAGTCCGGACAGCGCTGTAGGGTCAATTGCAATTCTTACTGTCTTGACTCCCGCAGTTACTTGGTGATCTGGCACAGGTACGCTGGTCAAGCCGTCCGGGTCCTGCAATCTGCACTCCACCTTCGAGTTGGTCGTGAAATTCGCCTTGTATTTGACAATCAACCGGTATGGTTTTCTGGAGCCGTAATGAAACGTGACCGGTGCGGTCTTGAGGCGCTTACCTGAGTAGTTCTCGCCTTCTGCGTGAACCATGATTTCGTAGTAACTGGGTTTCGCTGTGTCCCCTTTGGCTAAATTCGAAGGGGCGCGAGAAACCGAGTAACGCCGTACCCGGCCGCTTCTGCATCCCATGAGTTAACTACTTCTTTCGTGGGAGACGCGACCCTGCCGCATCCGCGTTGGATCGTCTCCCTTCCGATCGTCGCAGCTTCCTTAATGCCCTGTTTGTCCTCAGCGATTCCCACCACGAATAGGAGGGACGATTTCAGATCATTGAAATCCACCGATACCGTCAAGGGTTGACTATCTTCGCCAAGAGTTGAGTGTTTGCCCGATCCGTCGTCGTTGACAAAGAGAGTCACTGTTGGGGCAGAGCCATCCGTTTTTTCCCCGTTGACATAGTCTTGTACCTGCACTCTTTCGCCGTACAACGACCCGTTGCAGTCGCAGCCAGCCGCTAGTACCAGAACCAGCGCGAGGGCGGCACACTCCCAGCTCAAAGCGTAATATTTCATGACAATTGACTCGGTTTGTCGAAGTGTCTTTTCTTCTTGCGCCACCAACAGCGGCGGGCTGGGCTTCACTAAACAACACGAAGCACTCCCCACCTCATAGTAAACGCCCTCTTTCGTGGCCGAGCGAGTAACATAATGCCCTAGAACCACGCAATCTGGAATAAGCTAAAGGCCGACTATCTCACAACTCCCTTTCCTCGCTGGAACGGTCCCGTTCCCGCTCTCGTTGCTGCACGAGTCGAATCGCGCGGGCGTCGCGCTCCGCGGCGCGGCTGGCGACGAAGTGGCGCCAGGTGCCGGGATGCCAGGTCTTCTGAATCGCCTTCCGTTGGATCGCGAGCTTTCGCTTGAGGGCTCGGGCTTCCATGGTCTTGCCGGAACGCGAGTTGTCGTAGGAGCTGGGCTCGATCGCGAGCTGACACGGGTAGGGCATTGATGACCCCTCGTTGGAGGCGGTACTTCTGCCTGAGTTGTTCGACGCTCGCGAGAGGCAGAGTCTCGGTAGCTGCTCCATGCCTCCTGGCGCTGCGTGCGCGCTTGGTCGAGGCTCTGCTCGTACTCCTTCCACAGGCTCTGGGGTGCCCGGGCCGGCATCGGCGAGTACCGATGGGGCGCCTGGCGTGCGGCTTCCAGCTGTCGCTCCGACGCCGGCTGGAACGCTCCAAGCTGTTTGCAGAGCCGCGCCTTGCTGAGCTCGCGAGCCACGAACGAGGCCTTCACGCGAACGCCGCGGTCCACATCCTCGAACACGAGGCCGTTGCCATGCGGCCGAATCACGACGCCAAAACGGCCGCAAACATCGTGCACGTCGTCCCAGCTTCGCAACTCGGTTGTCTGCAAAGCAGGCCGAAGCTTTTCCCGGGCCCAGCGCGCGAAGCTGTCGATTCCATGGTGGGCTTCGCAATCGGCAGCCCGTTGCGGGACCCTCTCGCGGTCGCGCGTCCTCGACCGGAGGGGCGTCAGGCCGAGCTCCCGCTCGAGGGCCCGGGCCCCGGTGAAGAGCTTCTGGTGGTCCCAAGCGGGCGAGTGAATCCGAAAGGTCTCGGGATGGATCTTGTTGATCGCAACGTGGATGTGCTCGTGATCGGTGTCGCTGTGACGCACCGCGATGTACTGGTGCTCGGAAAACCCCAGAGTATCCACAAGTCTATCCACAACCTGTTGGAGCTCCTTTCGTTCGAGGCGCCGATCGTCGGGGTGAAGTGAGATGACGAGGTGATACGTGCGCTTGCTGCCGGCGCGGGTGTTCTGCGCTTGGACGGCGTCGACGAGCTTGCAGGCGAGCTCGAGGTCGTCGTTCCCGCTGACCCCCGGCAGATTGGCGGCGTGGAACCAAGTGGCGCGCGGCTTGGTGTCTCGCCCCCGGATGTAGCGCGCCAGGTGCCGGAACCCCTGGTTCGATGCCGATTCCCGTTGATGCCGGACGATCACCGCTGCCCCGCCAAGCGATTCACCGCGCGGCGGACGTCCATGACCGAGTCGAGGAGCTCGAGGTTCAGTCGATGGTAGCTCGACCGGTCCGACACGCCCTCGCGAATGGCGAGCTTGAGCAGCCCACCGATGCGGTTGAGGTTGGCATGGACTCGGGAGACTTCAGTGAGGGCCTGGGCATCGATGGTGCTCTTGAGCTGAGCGCCGGTGAGACAGCGTCGCAGGACCTCTCCACGCGAGCAGCTCGTCTGCCGGGCGAGCGCATCGAGTCAGCGCGAAATCGTCCTCGTCGATTCGGAACGACACGATGCGAGACTTCCGCTTCTTCCCTGCGCGCGTTCACCGAGCCCCTTCCTTTCCCTTCTCGGCGTCATCAACGACTCGCACGCCCAACACCAAGCTCGCCAGCTCGAGCGCACGCCTCACGGCAAACTCGGGCGGTCCTTCGAGCACTTGCCGGCTCGCCTCGACCAACTCCGAACGCAGCACGAGCTCCGCAAACTCACGCAACACCGAGATCGAAATCTCGCCGCCCTCGGCGACGCGATGAAGCAACATCGCGGCGGCTGCGTGGACGTTTTCCATCGGCACAACGCCGTTTTCGCGTTGGACACTGTGTCCGAAAAGGGTCGTTTCGGGGCGTTTGGTGGCCTCTCGTGACGCTATGTCGCTCGCGGAATCGTTGAAAAATTCAATGTTTTCAGGTACTTGAGATGCGTTCTTAATCCATTGGCTCCAGGTTCGAGTCCTGGATGGCCCACTAGTAATCCCGCGGACTTAGCGTTCGCAGGCTTTTTCTTGGTGTCACGGTTGGTGTCACGAGGGCGCTTTGGAGGGTCCGGGACGGGGCCGAGGGCTGCCCGCACCTGGACCTTCTTCATTGCAGAGCGACGCGCCTCGTTCGTGGTGTGAGCGTAAAGCTGAGTCGTAGTGATGCTTGCATGACCAGCCAGGTCCTTGACCACGTGGATCGGCGTTCCTGCGTCTAGCAGGGGGCGGGTCGCAGCCGGGCACCCGACGCTGCGAATTCATGACCTTAGGCACTCGTTCGTTTCCAACCAGCTCCCAATCAATCCAACTGGCTTGTGTGGACAGGGCAGTACCGATTCGAAGCCCCGTATTCGCAACATAGGAGAACAAAGGCCGAACCTGGGGCGGCAGGTGGCCTAATAGCTCAACGATTGCTTCGGGATCGAGGAGAACCCAAGCGTCGGGAGCGTGTGCGCCCGACTCAGGAAACCCCTTGGGCATCGCGGGCAGGCTCAGCCCATAGCGAAGCTCCGCGTATTTGTAGAGCTGGCGCAGGGCCGTCAGGATGCGGTTGCAGGTTTGACCCGTCAGCTCGCCTTCCTCAACGAGAGCCCCGAGGTAAGCTCGGAATCTACGGCGATCCGACTCCGTTACCTCCGCCAACGAGGTATCTTCCCCCAAGCTCGGTAGGATGTGATGGCGGAGGCGCGAGGCCATTCCCGCGACGCAACTCTCGGCCTTTCGCTGTTCGGCGAGCTTCCATACGAGCATGTCAGTGGCGACCGCGCGGACGGAAGGGACTTGGCGATCAACATTGCTCAACTGCCGTTCGATGTCTTCGATGATCGCGACGGCTTGCCGCCGAGCATCCTCAAGGATGAGACGCTAAAGCTCCAACAACTCCGCCGATTTCAAATCGAGCGTGTAGGTCGCGTCGTTGATCGTCCAGCTCATCTGCATTTGCTGGCCGTCCTCGGATACGAGGAAATCACCCGCCGGGGTGTCCCTTGGTCCCGCGCTCAGCCCCACGGAGAGTGGCAATGATCCGAAGCAGGAGTCCATGACCGCATCGGCTGACGGTCCGAACTGCAACTCTATCCGATAGCTTCGATAGATCGATCCCATGTCGAGAGACCCGTTCAGAAATGGATCCACCGAGAGCGATGAGCTGGTCGAGTCGGCCAGATCGAAACTGCCGCTGCCACTCAGGGTGCATACCTCCGCGCCCTCCTGTCGGGTGCCGCTGACGGTCCATGGGACTTCGGCCGACGCAAGCCGGTAGCGAGTAGTCTTCGAAGGAATGATGTCTCCCAAGAAGTTGGACTGGCTTCCACCGCTGAGTGCACCCGTGATCGTTCTGGTCGTTCTCGTGAACTTCAGATCGTCGAAGCTTACGTCGAGGTTCTGCGTGAGGCCTACTTCGTTGGTGCGAACTTCGAGGCTCCCATCCCCAATCCAGGCGCCGCAGCCCATATTGGATACGAAGATCCTAGGGGCGAGGCCCACCGGTTGCGCCGGCTCTGTATCTTCCCACCTGGCATTTGTGAAGATCAAGATCATCTCTTCGACGGACTCGTCGGGAACGTCTTGGCAGATCGTGACGAACGCGACCTCGGTCAGGTCGTAGGCGTGCTCGATCCAGCTTCCATCTCGTTTGACCAACGCCCAAACGTGCCGTCCCTTCCGCGCCTCTTCATCGAGCTCGCTCGCATAGACGGTCGAATCAGCCTGGGGGAATTGGCCGCCGAATCCACCGCCTTCCTTCAGCTCGAAGCTGTACCCATTGGACAGGAGTGCTGAGCGAACTTTTGGATCGTCGAACCGGATATGGACGACCTTGGCAGCCAGTGGTTGTATGCCGAGAGTTAGCAGGATCTTGCGATCTTTTTGCCCGTCCAAGTGGGCTGAAATCTCGGTGCCCCCTGCGGCCATCGCGCTGCTTGGCGCGACGGTCATCGAGTCCCAAGTCTTGAAGTTCGATTGCGGTTTGGCCGTCCATACGGGTTCCTGGTTCCACGCCCGCAGCATGAACTCAGGGAACTGCTGGTGGAATCCACCCGGGATGAGGTCGTTCATCGTCGACAGCAAGGTAGGCAGATCTCGCGTCTGACCGATATCGTTCCAAAGCTGCGGAATGAACGACTCGCCTTGTGTTTTCGTGATGAACAAAGGCCAAATGTAGGAGCCGTATGCATGGTCTTTATTCCCTCGGTGAAGGGGTTTGTCGAGCGCCTCGAAATACGAATGAGCGTACAAGTGCTCGAAGTGCTTCGGGGATTTCACGGGATCGATGGCATTCGGTTCCACATAGTCGATCGCCCACTGTGCCGTCGACTCGGTGATCCACTCGAGCGCGTCCGAGAGGCAGGTTCGATACGCGTACTGAAGCGAATGCATGAACTCGTGGGCCATCGCATACTGCCGGCGCTGTGATGCGACGGCGTTGTTGCCCGCGACGACCATGTAACTCGGCCAAGGCTCGCAGTCCGAGCTGTTGCTGTGCGCCTCGGTATATGCCCAGAACGGCAAATCCCCCTGCTCGTCCGGCTGGAGCTCAACGATATATACGTCGTAGTGGTCGGAGCACCCGTCTTGGGTGATCTCTTGCTCGACCGAATCGATGGGGGGCGTGCGGCCCATGAGCGCACTCAGCTTGGGCCAAGCCTTCGTTTCGAGAGCGTTGAGCACTGCGAAGGCAATCTGACCGTGATTGGGGCGTAGCGTGTTGTGCCACACGCGAATCTTGCCCGTCTGCACGTACTGCCAATACCGACCGGGATCCTCCTCGCATCCCAACGGGGCGTTGCCCTTGGGCCCGTCTATCGGGGCGCTATCCTCTACTCCGACGTCTCGATACCAGGTTCCCTCGTAGATCGGCGGAATGAAGTAGGGGCCAATGGCTTGCTGCGCCTCCGGTGACAAGGTGTCGAAACGTTCTCTGGCATCCCGGAGCACTGCTCCGGCATCCATCAATCCCCCAACGTCGAGCTCATTCGGCAGACGGTCGTCGCCGAACGCAGCGTATACACGGTACAAAATCGCCGTTTCTTCGTCGATTTCGCCATCCGCGAGAGCTTGGTCGATAACCGTGAAGGCGCTCCTCCCTCCCGGTTCGCTTGGGTCGGGCAAGTCGGGGTCTGGGGTGTAGACCACCGAAATCGTTTCCAAGGTCTCGTTGCCAGCTGCGTCGCGCGCTTCCACTTCAATTGTATTCACTCCCGGTTCCAGTTCAGCGAAACCAGCGAATCGCCCGTCGATTTCGAGCAATGATAGATCGCTCGAGCCATTGACTCGGTAGGCGAGCTCCTCGATGGCCACGTCATCGGTGGCCTCTCCCGACAGGACGTATTCAGAGAACTGGGTGGCCTGGGACGATGTGATGGAGACATTCGGTGGACTCTGGTCCTCACGATCCATGGGTTCCCCGCCGGACGAGCACGCTGCCATGAGGATAACGACGCACAGGAAACACAAGCGGAGGAGCGCACCGAGCGAAGCCATAGGGAGGGCTTGACACTATTCAACGACCGTCTCGGAGGTCAAGACTCGTCTCTTAGCCCGTTAGGACCATTTCGGGGACCGAACTGCGTTCCGGTCTCGCGTTTGTAGAGCGTCTTCGAGCTCTGCAAGGGAAAGCTCCGTCCCGGCGGTGAGTGCACATAGGCCGAGCATCCACCGAGCAGCGCGACCAACGATGCCGCCGCGAGACGCATTTCGTCAACCTGCGCAAGGAGCGCGCCAGCCGCCCGTGGTTGCGAATGGGTGGCGAATTGTGACCCGCGCAGCCAATACGCTGTGATCTCCGTGTCACACCTGGGTCGTGCTTGGCACGCTCACAGGTGATTGTTTGCGTCGCGGTACAAGTCGAGGAGTTGCTCAGGGCGCTCGACCCAATGGCTCGGGTCCGCGGCTACGAGCAAGTCCCGCCCGAACGGCCCCCAACTCACCGCCGCGGTAGCCACGCCGGCGGCCCGACCCGACTCGATGTCGTGGGTCGAGTCGCCGACGAAGACGGCGTCTTGGGGTTGCGCGTCGAGGGCGGTGAGTGCTTTGAGCACAGGCTCGGGGTGGGGTTTTCCGTTGACCACGTCGTCGGCGCAAACCCGGACACAGAGTTCGTCTTCGAGCTGAAGCAACCGAAGGCCGCGGGCGGCGCCGGTGCTGAGCTTGCTGGTCACGAGGCCGAGCTTGGCGCCCTCCCGATGGAGCTGGCGAACGACGTCCCCGATGCCCGGATACGGCTTGGCCATCTCGTCGTGATGCTCGAGGTTGAAGGCCCGGTAGGTGTCGAGCATCGCCTCGAGCTCTTCGTCCGAGCGCGCGATCTTCCGGAGCTGATCGCGAAGCGGGGTGCCGACACCGGCAAGCCAGAAGGCGTCCGAATGCTCTCGCCCCGAATGCATGCGGGCGGTGTGATGAAAGGACGCCAGAATGAGCTCGATGGAATCGAGCAACGTTCCATCGAGGTCAAATAAGTAGGTCTTCATCGATATCGCCCCTTCCTAGTGCCAAGCGGCGAGCTGTCCAGGAGGGGAAGATCGCGGCTACGGCAAGCTTCCGCGGACCTCGACGCTGAGACGCCGAGATCTTTCTTGGGCCTCCCCCGCCGCATCGGACGTCGAGTCGAAGAAGAACCAATGGAAGGAAGTGCCCAGGTTTGGTCGACAGCCTCGCAACCAAGCATGATCGTCAGGACCTCGCGCTCATCGACCTTGGGTTTGAAAACCTCGGGGCACAGGACTCTCGCAGGCCGTTCCCGAAATCGTCGCCGAGCCCAGGTCCACCCTCCTTCTTCTGGCTCGCGCCGGACGCCTCGACCCGCACCGGATACCGGGTCGCTTGAGCGTGCCCTCGGGGGAGCTGGACGTGGTGCTCCTCTACTCCGCGCTGATGAACGGACCCCAGTGTGGTTCGCGGCATCAACCAACCGCGATGGGTGTATCAGCGGGTGGGCATAGTGGCTGAGCAGTCGGCACGGCAGCTCGTCATGTCTGTTGGCTCCCTGCCAACTCGTGGTAGACGCATTTCCATGCGTTTGAAGGGCAAGGTCGTCGTGGTAACCGGCGCGAGCCGTGGCGTGGGGCGAGGGATCGGCGTCGCGCTCGGCGCAGAGGGCGCGACCGTCTATCTCAGTGGGCGCACGATGGACGCGACCGGCGAGGGGCTCGGGGGCTCGTTGCGGGAGACGGCGGAGGAGATCGACGCGCGCGGCGGACGAGGCGTTCCAGTGCGCTGCGATCACGGAGTCGACGAGGACGTGCAAGCGCTCTTCGCGCGCGTCGAGTCCGAGCAGGGTCGCTGCGACATCCTGGTCAACAACGTCTTCGCCATCCCGAGCGGCGAGATCTTTGGGACGGCTTTCTGGAAGCAGCCCATCGACTTCTGGGACACCATGCACCGGGTCGGCCTCCGCTCTCACTACGTCGCCTCGGTCTACGCCGCGCCCCTGTTGTTGAAGAGCCAAGGACTCATCGCCAACATCTCCAGCTTCGGAGGGGCGAGCTACCAGGTGAACGTCGCCTATGGCGTCGGGAAAGCGGGCGTCGATCGGCTCGCCCGAGACATGGCGCGCGACCTCAAGCCGCACGGCGTGTGCAGCGTCGCGCTCTACCCGGGCGTCGTGCGCACCGAGCGCGTGCTGGCGGGCGAGCTGCCTTTCGGCACCGAGGTCAGCGAGTCGCCAGAGTTCACCGGCCGGGCAATCGCTGCGCTCTTTGCCGACCCGAAGCGCATGGACAAGACAGGCCGCGTTCACGTCGTGGCCGAGTTGGCAGAGGAATACGGGTTTGACGACGTCGACGGCACGCGCCCGCCGTCCTTGCGCCAGCCCAACCGAGAGAACAAGTCTGCGAAGGAGACCCGATGAACGAGTCTACCCAAGACGCACGCGTCCGAGATGCCGTCGATCGACACGAGGCGTTGCGCGCGCTCTCCCCAAAGATCGAGCAAGCACGGCGCGTCCCGGCGTCGCTCGCCGCCGAGCTCGCCCAGGCGGGCCACTTCCGCATGCTCGTTCCGGCTTCGCTCGGCGGCGCTGAAGTGCACCCGCGGGTTTTCGTGGACGTGCTGCGCGCACTCGGCCGGGGCGACGGCGCGACCGCGTGGACGGTCATGACCGGCGCGACCACCGGCCTCCTGTCCGCGTACCTTCCCCGCAAGGGCGCCACCGAGCTCTTCTCAGAATCCTGCCTCTATCCCCGCGGGTGTCTTCGCGCCGATGGGCCGCGCGGTCCCGGTGGACGGTGGCTATCGGCTCAGCGGCCGCTGGCCGTTCACCAGCGGCGTGGAGAACTCCTCGGTGCGCCTAGGCGGCGCCCTCGTTTTCGAGGGCGTCAACCCGCGCTTGCTTCCCTCGGGCGAGCCGGAGATCCGCAGCTTCTTCGTGCGAGCCGATCAATCGTCGGTCATCGACACGTGGAAGACGAGCGGACTAAAGGGCACGGGCTCTCACGACATGGTCGTCGAGGACATTTTCGTTCCTGATTACCACACGGCGTGTGTGCTCACGGACGCGCCCATCGAGTCGGGCCCTCTCTATCGCTTCCCGCTCTTCGGTTTGCTCGCGCTCGGCGTCAGCGCCGTGGGCCTCGGGATCGCGCGCGCGTCCCTCGACGAGCTCGCCGAGCTCGCCACCCGAAAGAAACGCGGTCGTCGATCGCTCGGAGAGACCGAGCTCGCCCAGCTGCGCATGGCGGAGGCGGAAGGCGAGCTACGGGCGGCCGAGGCGCTGATCGGCACGACCATCGACGACGTGTGGAGCGGCGAGGGCACGCTTGATGCGCGAGATCGCGCGTCGATGCGGCTCGCCGCCACCCATGCCGCCCGCGCCGCAGCCCGCGTGGTGGACGCCGCCTACCACCTCGGCGGTGGCGCATCGATCTACGAGTCGAGTCCGCTTCAGCGACACTTCCGTGATGTGCACACGATGACCCAACACATCATGGTCAACGAGATCTCGCTCAAGCCGGTGGGCCGTGTGTTGTTCGGTCTCCCAACAGACTTGACGCAGCTCTAGGAGCTCTCGCCTAACGCTCGCGCGTTGGTTTCATCGCCGGCGAAAGTCGGGTCGAGGGCCGCTCGATGTGCTCGAGCTCAGTGAGACGCTGATTGCGCGCGGTGAGATCTCTCCGAAGTCGGTGCGCAACGGGCCACTATGCATCATCGCGTCCGGGGTGGGGGGACGCCGCTTCTCGATGGAGGCGAGGCGAAGCTCGAGCAGGTCGAATGGCGGAACTGAGCCTTCGTCCGGCGCGAGCGGCCTACGGCGCTGTCGATCAGTCGAGCACGGCAAGCGCTGCGTCCGGATCGGCACCGAGCTCCTCCGCCAGCTGCTCGCGCGCGGCTCGTTCGACGGGCTGCGGGTCCATCCGAAAGAATTGCTGCAGCCGCGAGCTCGAGCGTGACCTTGCTGTCTGCATGGTCCGCAGCGATCTGCCGCGCAACATAGGAGACCCTCCCGTCGATGCCGTCGCAGGCAAGCGAATTTCGGAAAGTCGTGAACATGGCGTCGATGGTTCGATCGTCGAGGGCATCGCAGGTGAGGGTACGAACCGCACCACGAAGCGCGCGAAGCTCGGGGGTGCACTTCGTGGGAGTGGCGGCGGGTCGCAGCGGACACCGCACTTGTTTCGCAAGCTTGCCAAGGCGGAGAGCTGATCTGAGCCGGGGCTGAGCGCCTTGTCGCCACCACAGCCGCACGGTGCGTGGTGGCCCCCGGCCGCCTACCGAGAACAGGACCGTACGCTCGGCCCGTACCGCGCGGATCTCAATCCGTCATCGCCATCAGCGCGGCCTGATCGGGACCGACGAAGGGCTCGGCTTGTGGAACGGCGTGCAGCGTCGACAGCATGCGCTCGAGCAGGGCACCCGAAGCCGCCGGCAGATGGCCGCTGAGGATCAGGCTCGGCGCTATCTGACGGACGCGGTCCAGATTTTCGGCGAAGATTTTGGTGTCCACGCTGTGAAGCCAGGGCGCGTCGATGGTAGACCACCGAATCTGCCCATCACGCAGCTCGTCTTCCGCGAGATCCGACGCAGTCTCGGGAACCCCGGCAAGGAGTGCGCCGAAGCAGTCGGCGCTGAAAAGCGCTTGGGACTTGCGCTCGAAGAAGGCCAGCGTGGCGGGATTGTCGAACGTCGGCGGACGGAGGGCGTGCAGCGTCCGCTTTCCCGCACGAAGCTCCTGCCCGGGGTTGATCAGGTAGACGCGGTCCATGGGAAGTGGTGCGATCAGGCTCATCATCCCGACACCGAGGAAGGCCGTGGCGACCCGCAGGTTGGGGTTGTCGTCGAGGAGCTGCGCCAGCGCCCCCGTGTGATCGGGATCGGGGTGCGTGAGCCAGATCCATTTCAAATCGGCGGGGTCGATCACCGAACGAAGGGCGGTCATGAATTCGTCCTTCATCACGCCGGGGCCCGTGTCCACCAAGATGGGTTCCGAACCGTGAAGCACGAAGGCGTTGATCGGGACGAAACCGAGCCCAGGGATGGGAAACGCGGTGGTCAACACGTCGATATCGGGTGCCGCTTCGTAGGTTGTGATCATGGTTTTTCTCCAGCGCCATTCGTGGTGAGTGCCTCGATAATCGTGGCGGTATCCGTGTACTCTTCAAACGCGACGATCTTTGCGTCGCGCAGGGTGAACGCGTGGACCCAATCGACTTCGTAGACGTGCTGAGCTTCCCGCGTCCTCATTCGCTCTCGTCCGAAGACGATGACCTGGTCTTCGCGCGCCACCCAGTGCTGCGGGACGAAGTGATCGACTTCGAGGTGTGAAGCGAGCGACTGGAAGAATCCGCAGACCGCGTCGCGCCCGCTGCGTGCTCCGCCCCAGGGGATGTCTCGCGGCCTCGGGTGTCGCCACTGGACGTCGTCGTCGAGCAGCGTGAGCACGGCGTCCAGGTCCTGCGCTCCGAAGGCCGCGTACAAGCGTTGCACCGTTGTCGTGTTGTCTTGCTCGGTCATCTTTGCCTCCCTCAAGCGGCAAGCCCGTTGAAGCAGTCCCGCACCACGACGACCTCACCGTCGGCTCGGCGCTTGTACACCGTGAGGTAGGTCCCGCCTGCTGGGCCCCCCTGCGACCTGTCGCGGGGCACCACGGTCGCTTTCCACGATCCGTGCTCGATGGCGAAATCGCCGATCTCTTCGACGACGCGTGGGCTCAGTCCGAAGTCCTCGAAGCGAACGGCCTCGAAGGCCTTGGCAAACCAGCTGCGGATGGCCGGGATTCCCGACAAGGCGGGTGCGCCGGGGGGCAGGAACGTGCCTTCGGCGCCGAAAATTCCTGCGGCGGCTTCGGTATCAGCGTGGTTGATCGCGTCGACGTGCCGACGGCGCACCGCCGCCACTGCGGATTTCATTGTTGAATCGTTGACATAGACCGTCCATCACGGCTCTGCTGGGACGACCTCCGCGTCGCGCTGGCCCTCGGTCGAGCCCGTTCGGTCCGCGCCGCCTCCCGGGCTCTTGGCGTGAGTCACTCGACCGTTTTGCGTCGGCTCGAGTCGCTCGAAAGAGCCACGGGAGCCCAAATCTTCGATCGCGGCAAATCAAGCTGGGAGCTCACCTCGGCCGGACAGGACGTGTTCGACAGCGCCGGCGAGCTGGAGGCGATCATCGTCGGTCTCGAGCGCCGCGTGGAGGGGCGAGACCTGCGTCTCGCGGGGCCGGTGCGCGTGTCCATGCCGGCTCCGATTCTGTCGGTTCTAGCGCCAGATCTGCTGCGCTTCTCGGCAGCGCACCCACATATCGAGCTGACGACGACGGTGAGCGAGCACTTCGTCGATCTCGCCCTTCGCGAGGCGGACATCGCCCTGCGAGTCAGCCCCCAACCCACGCCGAGCCTCGTGGGCCGACGCGTTGCCATGGCGGCGTCCGCCATCTATGGGACCAAGCGCTACCTCGAGGGGCGCTCGCTGCGCGATCTCGACCAACTCGACTGGGTGGCACATCCCAGCGAATCGAGCCTCCCTTTCGCGAAGTGGATGAACGAAAACGTGCCGAACGCAAATGTCGTGCTCCGCGCCGACACGCTTGCTGCGATTCGGACCGCGGTGGATGCCGACGCCGGAGTCGCCATCCTCCCCTGTGCGCTCGCCCCGCTCGGCGACTATCGCATGGTGCGCAGACTGCCGGAGCTGGACGCGCCGCTATGGGTGCTCACGCACGAAGACCTGCGCAGCAAAGCGCGCTTGCGCGAATGCCGCGACTTTCTCGCCGAGGCGATCGCGCAAAAGCGCGACCTCTTCTCCGGCAAGGCTGCCAGCGTTCGCTAGCGGAGAGGCTGCTGCGAATGCCGCCCCGGGTGTCCGGCCGGCCAGTCCGACTTCTGCTACTTCCCCGATAGCGATTGGCCCCGATGCGCCTCTTAGCCCATGGGGCTCGTGCTGAGAGCCGAATTTCGCAGAACTCGATGTTATGTCGCGTGACTCACAGCGCGGACAGGGCCTCTGTTTTTTACTACGCTCCCCGGTCGGATTTGGCCGCGCTTAGGTCCAGCGTCTATGTTGAGAAGCAGGGGAATAGGCGTGGGGAAGCGTAGGGTGCTCACCCGATCCCGCTGAATCAATGATGCGGATTCAGCCTGGTCGCGCAGAGGGGGGAACATGTTTGTATTATTGATTTGGATTCTGTCGGCCATCTTGGGTGCGGCGATGCTCAGTCGTTACAACAAGGCGGGCTCTGGATTCCTGCTTGGTTTCTTGTTGGGCCCTCTGGGCTTGTTGTTCGCGCTGGTGATCCGCTCCAACGCAAAGGCCGATGAAGAACGTAAACGGCACGAGGAAGACCGTTCAAGATCGTTGGAAGAACGCGAAGCCCTGCTTCGAGCCGCTGCAGGCACGCCGCTCGACGCATCCGGCTCGGACACCGTCGAGTGCCCAAGGTGCGCCGAGAACATCAAGAGCAAGGCCAAGATTTGCCGGTTCTGCCAGTACGAGATTCCGGATCAGCCTGTCGCGGAACCTGGGGTTCCCAGCACCGCGCCTGAAGCGGTGAAGACCCCCGAAGGCATCCAGCGTTAGACTGAGGGGCCGTCGGAAGGGTTCATTGAAGCTGAGGGGAGGGGGGCCGTGCTCGATCACAAGGCCCTTGCGGCGACCGCCGACGAATCGGTCAAGCTGGCCGCGGAGTACGTCGGGCAACTCGGGGCGTACGCCGATGGTGTTCGAGCCGCGAGAGATTGCGCGGAAGTGCGTGCCTTTGTTCATCTGCCGCTCACGGGGCAGGTCGTGGAGGTTCAGCTTCCGAGCCTCGATGTCACCAGCTCGGGCGAGGGCGCTTGCGTGCTCGCAGAGCGAGGCGATCAGCGTGCCCCGCGAAAAGGCACGAAGCGGTTTTGAAACGGCATCACCTGTCTCATCCGTCGCGATCGGGCAGTGTTCATCCCGCGTTATCTCACGGTTCCTGACCGATGGTGACGATTGGTCCTCATTCTTAATCCATTGGCTCCAGGTTAGAGTCCTGGATGGCCCACTGACGATTTCGAGAGCTTGGCGAGGTCGGCTTCCTCTGCGTTGGTCGGCCGTGCCTTTTCAAACGTCACGCGCAGCTCCGGGCTCCATGAGCTGTGCGGTGAACATGCGCACCAGATCCCCCACCATTGCTTCGCGTGAGTGGATCAGCGGGGCGGCGTCAGCCACTTCGATGAGGCCTTCGACGATCAGCATGCCCAACACGGACGTGTGGGCGAGGAACGCGAGGCGCCGCCCATCGATGCTGGACGGGACGCGGCCGGCTCGTTGATCCCGCTCGATCTTGTCTGCGACAGCTCCGTACAGACGATCGTTGAACGGACGGATCCGCGCGAGCATGTCCGAGTCGAAGGGCGTGGCCGAAGCCGTACCGACCTGCGGTACGAGGTAGGCGAGTCGCAGCTCGTCCTTGCGGTTCCCGTAGTGTTCGGTCGAGGTTCGAATCAACGCCTCGATCGCGTCGGCTCCCGATTCTGCTTTCGCCACAGCATCGCCGACCGCCTCGGCGTGGCTTTCGAGCCCGAGATAGACCAACTCAAAGACGAGGGCCTCCTTGGAAGGAAAATAGTGATAGAGCGCGGCCTTGGTGAGTTCGAGCTCGCGTGCCACCGCGGCGAGGGTCAAGCTGGCCGCGCCCCGCCTCAAGAGCACTCTGCGCGCGGCGTCGAGGATCTCCTCCCGCACCTGTTCTCGACGGCGTTCATTTCGAGCATGTCGCGGATCCATAGGCATTTTTTACCACAGGTCAGAAAAATCTACCATAAGTAGTTTTTTTCTACCAATGGTTAGAATTGCGTGATACGGTGCTTCTCAACCTCTTGAAACAGGAGGAGGGTCCACCCATGACAAACCACCCTTCAGACAGAATTCGCCTCTTTGCTTTCGGCGGCGGTTGGGGCGTGCCATTCGCCACGGCGGCCCCTTTTCCCCTCAAGCTCGCCACTTGGCTGCGGATGGCGGAGGTCCCATTCGATTTCGTCGTCGCCAACGACCCGAGCAAGGGACCCAAAGGCAAATCCCCCTGGATCGAACACGGCACGCTGCGCATGGGGGACTCAACGCTCATCATCCAGTACATGGAGGAGCGCTTCGGCATCGACCTCGACGCGCACCTCGATGCACGACAGCGGGCGCTCGCGCTATCCGTCCAGCGCATGCTCGAAGAACACTTCCACCAGTGTTTCGAACACCAGCTCTTCCTCGGTCGTGGCGGAGAGGAGCGATTGCAGGAATTTGCGGCCAGCATGCCGATTCCTTTGCGCTGGCTCGTGCCTACTGTCCTCAAGCGAGCGTTCGGAAAGCAGTTGTATGCCCGAGGCATGGGTCGTCATACGGAGGACATCATCATCGAGCAGGGCAAGTCCGATCTCGACGCCGTAGCCGAGTTGCTCGGCGACCAGCCGCACTTTCTGGGCGATCATCCATGCTCGATCGATGCGTGCGTCTTCGGCTTCCTCGGCGTGTCGCTCTACGTTGCTGGCGACAATCCCCTGTATCGATACGGTGCTTCGATCGAAAATCTGATGCGCTACTGCGAGCGGATGAGGCAACGGTACTTTCCCGAAACGCTGAGCGCGCTCGCACCGCTCTTCCCGAGCGACCCCGCGCCGCCCTCCAAAAACGCGGAGCGTGCGGAGGGGGAAAACCCCGGCGTCGCGGTGGGAATCGCATCTCTCCTAGAAGAAAACCGCGCTGACCGTTTTCGCGGCTGATTCCGAGCAACGACTCGCACTACCATCTCGATCACACCGAAGGTGGCGCAGCGCTCGAGCCTCAGGAGATCGCGGCGCAGGTCGAGTGCCCGAGCCATTGGGCTGACAAGTCCTGCGGTTCCTCCAGTTTGTCAGTGTATGGACATCAGGGCTTCCGACAGCTCTTTTCGTAGGCGTTCACGCTCCTCTTCGCTGAGCTTTTCCGGTTGGAGTACCACGACGAGCTTCTTCAGAGTGCCCGTGAACGAATAGGGCATCTGGTCGACGTAGGCCTCGCTCACCGGGGTACCCGTGTCCTCCCCCACATCGAAGGTTTCGTCGAGGGAGAAACGGATCCCGACGGTCTTCGGGATCTTCCCTTCGGCCACCTGCTTTTCGTCCACCAGCAACGTGCCGGTTGCGCCTTGGCCGATGCCACCTCCATCGTACGCGAACTTGAAGCGTACGATGTGTTCGCCGGGCGCAAGCTCTTGATCCGACGCGATGCGGAACTTGTGCTTAGGCTGATTCGACAATGCATACACGAATTCTGGTTTGCCGTTTTGCAGCAGCAGCGCCCAACCGCCGAAGCGGCCTCCGATCGTTGCAAGAACTCCGCTCGCGCCACCTTTCGGCACGACGACCTGAGCTGCGATCGTCCATGACTTGTTCTTGAAATCGGGCGCAGAACCCTCCGGGATGCGGATCATTCCGGGATAGTAGGTGAACTCCGAACGGCCCCGCGTGAGCGACGGTCGAATGGCGGGATCTGCGCGTGACGCAAAACTCGAGTCCAGCGGGTAGACGTTGTACTTCCTTGCTTCGACGTCGAACGCGTCCTGAAGCTCCTTGAGCTTGTCGGGATGCTCGTCGACCAGGTTGTTGGCCTGGCTGAAATCGTCATTGACGTTGTACAGCTCCCACTCGAAGTCATCCGGGTTGGGCTCCTCTCCAACGGTCACCCAAGGCAGCCGAAGTGGCGTGGTGCTCGCCATCCAACCGTCTTTGTAGATGGCGCGATTGCCGGCAATCTCGAAATACTGGGTCGTATGACGCGTGGGGGCTTGTGCATCGTCGGCATGTCTTTCCCCATTTTGCGCCAGACTTCTGCGCTGCGTCGATTTCAGCCCGGCGGCCCTGACGTGAGATCGAATTCCAATCCGGTCGGTACGCTGGAGCTTCGGACTGGAGATTGCGTTCATGGGGAGGGGGAAGTCAATTGAACTCTTCGGTTTGCCGGGCGGGGGCGCGGTGGGCGGTAGCATGCGATCGACGAAACTTGCGAGATGGGCATTGAGATCAATACTCCGCAATGCCCGAATCCATGCGATCCGGATCATCTCAACGCTCCGTTGCTGCCTTTGCGACCCTCGTCGTTCTCGCCCTCTCGTTGCCGGGCTGTCCGAGGAGCGCCACCAAATCTCCGGACCTCGGTACGGTTTGCGTCGAACGGTACGCCAAGTGCCGACTGCCTGATGGGCCTCTCGGAGTGTGCAATGACACGCCGTGCCCGGAGGGACAGTCGCCGCCCTGCTTCCAGTGCGTCTCACAGCACTAGGCGAGTGGAGCCGCTGTACGCGTGGAGGCTGCAGATCGAGCTCTGCGTATCCACGGGATCACGATGGATGAACATGAAGCGCGCGGTCGGGAACACTTCGAGAATCGCCTCGACGTTAGGGGCAAGGACTTGCGGCAGCGACGCGTGTCCCGGCGATGGCTGCCAAACAAGCATTGTCGTATGTGACGTCATCGCATCCACAAACCGGATCGAATACCAGTGGACAAATGGTCGGGCGCGCTTCGCATGACCCGGGAGCGTCGCAGCCGGCGTCCGAAGCGCAGTATTCCGACACGATGCAATCCTCGTTGCTTTGGCAGGGGCACTCACCTTCGAGGTCCACCGACACACCTGCGAGAGCTGCATCGCAGCCGTTGCCGTAGGTCTCGCCATCGCAGCCACAGACGGGATCGTAGACGTCGGGACAGTTCGTTGGTTGCGCTTCACAGGCTCCAGGCGCAGAGCAGCTCTCGAGCCTGCAGTACGTGCCGGGATCGCAGTCTAGATTGGTCATGCAGCCGGCAGACCCCCCCTCGCCGCCACTTCCGGAGGCGCCCCCAGCGCCTGATGCTCCTGCGCTGCCACCGGAGCCACCGCTGCCACCGGAGCCACCACTGCCACCGGAGCCACCGCTTCCATTGGATTCGTCGTTTCCACAACCCGCGCCGAACGCCATGGAAGCGATACAAAGCAAACCGACCACTCGACAAAGCATGCTCACGAGTACGAACCAATCCGGTGGAACCGTCAAGAAACTGCCGAGTCTCAGCCAAGCTCCACGGTGGCGGATTGTCTCCGCCTCGTCGATGATGTGGACGGCCGAATCGAGTTTCATCGGTTCCGCCGGAACCACATCTCGGTCCTCAACTGTCGTGGTGCAGCGCGACGTGCGCATCTGTCATGACGAAGCGAGTCGAACGCCCCGCGATCACTGGAAACACAAAGGCACTTCTATGCGAAATTGCCCTTCCTGAAGCCGTTTTCCGTGGGAGGGTTGTGGGGAGCGCATGAAGTGCAGCAGAGCTTCAGAGCCGCCTCGACCAAAATCATCAGATCCAAACACGGCCCTCAGGCGTCTTTTCCGGGGAGAGGACCGTCGACGGGCGTGACGCTCCCTCGTAATGGAAAGGCCAAAGGGGCAACGATGAACACGAAAAAGGTACTGATGATATGGGCTGCGCTGTTTGCGGGCCTCGCGACACCGGCAGGAGCCCAAGATTCTGAGGGAGTGGCCCTCACCATCTACAACCAGGGTTTCGGGGTGGTTCGTGAGAAGCGCGCCGTGAACCTGAGCGAGAAAGTCGGAACGATTCGGTTTACCGGCGTGGCCGCACAGATCGACGGCACCACCGTGCAGTTCAAATCACTCACCCATCCGGGCACTACGGTGCTCGAGCAAAACTACGAATACGATTTGGTGTCCGCGGACAAACTGCTCGACAAGCACATCGATCGGCCGATCGCCGTGCTGACCAAGGACGGTTCCCGGTACGCGGGAACGCTGCTCAGCTTCGACCCGGCACAACTCGTGCTCCGCCAGGACGGGAACGTCGTCATGATCCAGCGCGGGGACAACGTCAAAGACATCCAGCTCGGCGACTTGCCCAACGGGTTGATCACCAAGCCGACGCTGGTCTGGAAGCTGGCCACGAACAAGAAGGGCCGTCAATTGATCGAGGTCGCCTACCAGACCGCTGGGATCGGATGGCACGCCGACTACAACGCGGTGCTCAACGAAAAAGACACCGCGCTCGATTTGGGTGGCTGGGTGACGATCGAGAATCACTCGGGCGCAACGTACGAAGACGCGCGCTTGAAGCTCATCGCGGGCGACGTGCGTCGCATTCAACCGCCCATGCAAAGTTATCGCAAGGACACGATGGTGGCCGAGGCTGCGTCACCCTTCGAAGAGAAGGCTTTTTTCGAGTACCACCTCTACACGCTCGGACGTCAAACGACCGTCGCCGACAACCAGACCAAACAGGTCGAGCTCTTGAAGGCAGCGAATGTGCCGGTGAAGAAAGTCTTCCTCTACGACGGCGCACCACAATACGGTTTCTACGGTGGACTGGTGAGTGACCCGGGATATGGGAGCGAGCAGTCGAACAGCAAGGTTAACGTCATCCTCGAGCTCACGAACTCGAAGCGAAACCACATGGGCATGGCACTGCCGAAGGGCAAGGTGCGTCTCTACAAGCGCGACGAAGCGGATGGAGCGCTCGAATTCATCGGCGAAGACGAAATCGACCACACGCCGAAAGACGAAACCATTCGGCTGCACATCGGTGATGCCTTCGACATCGTAGGCGAACGCAAGCGGACCAGCTACGAGGTCGACACCAGCCGTCACGTCATCACGGAGAGCTTCGAGATCCGCCTGCGGAACCACAAGGACGCGCCCGTCGAGGTGCTCGTCAAGGAAACCCTCTACCGCTGGAGCAACTGGGAAATCATCAAGGCCTCGGACGGACACGACAAGTACGATGCCAACACGGTGCACTTCCGAGTCAAAGTCGGCAAAGACAGTGAGAGGGTCATCCGATACACCGTGCGCTACACCTGGTAGGTGGAGCGCTGGTGAGCATCCAATCGATTCGTGTGTGGGAGTGCCTTGCGTCGTCATCCGCGCTGGCGCTGGCTACCTGCGACAGAGCGGGCGAGCAGATCGATGGTGACGGCGGCACCGAATGTTCGCCGTGCATCGATCCCGAGCTCGAAATCGCTGGAAATCGGCGCTGAGTCGGCATTGCCTTCAGAACGGATAGGCCTGAATGGTATCGAGAGCCATCGTCATCAGCATTTGGATGGCTTCGGGCGAGTCCAACGGGATTCCCGAAGCGCCGCCGCCATAGATCGCCGAGCTTTGCGGTTGGGCGTCTCTGTGATCGAGCGCGTAGCCGACGGCCTCCGAAAGGTCGTCTGCGAAGGCTTCGGCGATTCCGGGACGCGTCTGGGGTCTTGTCACGCACATGTGAATGGCGGCCGGATGCTGCTGCCCGTTGAACCGCCATCCACGCGTCTTCATGAAGTCGTTGACGTGGTAGATGTCGAAGTCGTCCGAGCGAAAAGCGAAACAAAACGTCGGTTTGCCCATCAGCACGAGCTCGGCGTGACGCTTGACTGCATCTTGCATCGCGAACGACGTCTCGAAGATCTGTTTTGCATATCGAAGATATCCTTCGCGCCCGTAGCGCACCATCGCCGCCCAGGTTGCCGCAATCAGGCCCCCGGATCGGCTCCCTGCCAGCCCGTTCGAGGCGTAGATGCCGCCCTTCCACGTCGGTTCGATGTGGTACTGGTATCTGCGAAGGGATACATCGCGATAAGCGACCACCGAGGTGCCCTTGAGACCGTAGCCAAACTTGTGAGTATCGGCGGATATCGACGTTACCCCCGGAAGCCGGAAGTCGAAGACGGGGACGTCGTAGCCAAGCGCTTCGCCCCACGGCAGGATGAAGCCGCCTAGGCAAGCATCCACGTGCAGCCCAATCCCGTGCTTCACGGCGACCTCCGAGAGCTCCTCGATCGGATCGATGGTCCCGTATGGGTAGTTTCCGGCGGAGCCGACGAGCGCGATGGTCCGTTCGTCGACCTTGTCCCGCACGAACCCGACGTCTACGAGCGTCGTGTTTGGGTCCATCGGGGCCTCCACGACGTCGATCCCGAGCAAGTGGGCTCCCTTTCGAAATGCCGCATGGGCGGTTTCCGGGACGATGACGTTGGGCCGATCCACGCCCCGCTCGGCGCGTGCTTTGTCGCGGTAGATTAACAGCGGGTTGATGATGCTCTCGGTGCCGCCGAATCCCACTGCGGCGCACGCCTTGTGTCGCGGATCGTGGTTGGCGACCTCGCTGCCGTGCAACATGTCGAGGGTCATGGCGATGATGTCCGACTCGAACCGCGTCATGCTGGGGCACAGGTCGCGCTGCAACGAGTTGACGTAGGAAAAGAGCGAGAACACCGCGTTCAAAAAATCGTAGTGTTCGTGGTCACCGCTATACATGGTGCCCGAGCACTTTCCGTTCTCCCATGCGGCGTCTTCTTCGCGGGCGATCGTTCGTAGCTCTTCGAGAATCGAATCCGTGGCCCGGCCCTGTTCGGGGAGATCCCGGATGACGCCGTAGCGATCCGCATAGGGGTAGAGGCCTTTCATAAGCTCTTCGATCGTGTTGCTCATGGCTCGCTCCCAGCATTCAGTGCGCGGAACACACCGCGGTTCCTTTTGAACGCGCGGACGAATTGCGTGAACATCCGGTCGTATCGAGCCGACAGCTCTTTGCGCGGCTCGTAGACCGCCGCGATGGGGACCGTCGTATCATCGAGACTCGGCCCCCCGAGCTGGCGAAACCCGAGCATCGCGACGCCCCGATTCACCGTATATTCCGGATCGCTGAGCTGCTCGACCGGACATTGCAGAATGTCGGCGAAGATCTGCGACCATGCGGACGACAGGCCACCGCCCCCGTAGAGCTTGACCCGCGAAATGTCGCGTTTTGCAAAACGAGCTACGCGCTCCTGCACCCATCGAAGGTTGAAGGCCACGCCCTCCATCACCGCGCGGGCCAGATGCTCCCGGGTCGTCGTCAGCGAAAGGTTCAAAAACCCGCCTCGCACCTTTCCGTCTTCCGCGGGCGTGATCGAGCCCGTGAGCCAAGGAAGAAACAACACGCCGCCGCTCCCCGGTTCGATGGAGGCGATCGCCCGATCCAGCGCCTGAAACTTCTCTCCAAGATCGTGGTCGCCGAACTCGTCGGTCGCGAAGACCAGACGTTCGAGAAAGTACTCGAGCGCACCTCCGCCGATCCCGGCTTCGGCCATCACGAAGTAACGATCCGGAATCGGACAGGGCATGCTGACCAGGGAATGGAAGATGTCGGTCTTCTTGAAGTCGACGTGGGTGATGCACACTGCGGTCGTTCCGATCGAGATGCCCACGTGGTCGCCCGAGAAGGCGCCGGCGCCAACGCCGCCCGCCTGCGTGTCGTTGATCCCGGGGAACACCAGCGTGTCGCCGGGAAGCCCCAGCTCGTCGGAGACCTCGGGCAGGATTCGACCGATCGGTCGGTCGACGGGGACGAGCTCGGGGAGCTTGCCTTCGTCCAAACCGGACCAACGCAGCAAGGTGGGGTGGTAGCCGCTCCGAGATGGGCGGTTGTCGGTGAGGAGGAACATGAAGCTCGAGCACATGTTGGCGACCGGCCTGCCCGAGAGCCGCGCTGTCACGTAATCCGTCGGCTCGAGAAAGGCAATCGTGCGTTCGTAGACGTCCGGGTGCGCAAGCTTGATCCAACGCATGTGAGCGAGCGAATCAGCGCCCGAAGGAAGGGGGGGAATCCCGTGGATCTGAAGCCACCGAAGCATTTGAAAAGGATTGGGCTTCATGCCCTTGCCGCTGGGCAGCAACGCGAGGCGCTCCGGACTTCCTCGCTTGTCCATCCACATCACCATGTTCGCCGTAGGGCGCATGTCCGGTCCCACAGGCACGATCGACGAATACTGACTCGCGCACGCAACGCCGCGGATGATCGAACGGTCAGGCAGGGCACCGAGCGCTTCTTCGGCGGCGTCCAAGACTGATCGCCAAACGAGACCCGCGTCCTGCTCTGCACCGTCGTCCGAGGTATGAATCGTATGAAGCGTTCGCCGCCCGATTCCGAGAAGTGAGCCATCCCGCTCGACGACCGCAGCCTTGACGTTCGTGGTCCCAAGATCGATGGCAAGAATCGGCATCGCTACGGCTTCGCGGCTGAAGGGCCCTTGTAGACGAGAATCGAGGCAGACGAAAGCCCTAGCGGTGAGAGCGCGTGACATGATCGGGTGTCCGCCCTAGGACTGGACCGTGACCGAGACCGACGATCGAGTGGTCGTGTTGGGGGGCGCCGCAGGCGCTTGGGGCGACACTTCCTTTGCTGCCCCTCAGCTGCTCGACTCCGGTCGATGCGACTACATCTTGTTCGAGGCCCTCGCCGAGATCACGATGGGAATTCTCACGAGGGCGCGCCTGCAAGACCCTTCCCTAGGCTATGCGACCGACGTGATCGAGATGATCGGCCGCGACCTCCGCCGCATCGCCGAGCAGCGGGTACGCATCGTCACCAATGCGGGCGGCGTCAATCCCGAGGCGGCCGCGACCGTTCTGCGCAGGATGGCAGAAAGCACGGACGTGCCTCTGCGCATCGCGTGGATCGAGGGGGACAACTTGATCGGGCGAATGGAAGAGTTGCGCCCGCTCGGGCTCACCGAGATGAGCGACGGGTCGCCGCTCGTGACCACCCCGCTGAGCTTCAATGCTTACCTCGGGGCGCGGCCCATAGCAGCAGCCCTCGAGGCCGGGGCGGACGTCGTGATCACGGGCCGCTGCGTCGACTCTGCTCTCGCTCTTGGACCGCTCATCCACGAGTTTGGTTGGGAACCGGACGATCTGGATGCGCTCGCACAGGGAAGCCTTGCGGGCCACTTGCTCGAGTGTGGACCGCAATCGACGGGCGGTCTGCTCACTGATTGGGAGGACGTGCCATTGTGGCACGACCTCGGCTATCCGCTCGCGGAGTGCCGTGCCGACGGTTCCTTCGTGCTCACCAAGCCAGAAGGGACGGGCGGTCTCGTCGACGTCCGGACCGTCTCGGAGCAGCTGCTTTACGAGATTGGGGATCCGGGGGCGTATCTACTTCCCGACGTGAGCTGCGACTGGAGATACGTCGACATCACGCAGGTCGGGCAGGACCGGGTCGAGGTGGGAGGCGCGAGAGGAAACCCGCCTCCACCGACGCTCAAAGCGTGCGCTCAGGTCGTCGACGGATACAAGGTGCTCGGGTTGGTTTTCATTGGGGGACGCGACGCGACGAGAAAAGCAAAGCGCTTCGGCAACGACTTCATTCGACGCGCCGAACGTCTGCTCGAGCGGGAGGGGTTCGCGGCGCTTCGAGACGTTGATATCGAAATCCTCGGTGCCGAGAGCACCTATGGCCCTCATTCTCGGGCCCAGGATGCACGCGAGGTCGTCGTGAAGATCGGGCTTCATCACGACTCACGAGCCGTGCTTGCGGCCATCGTTCGTGAGCTCGGGTCGTTTGGGATGGCGGTGCCCGGTCTTACGGCGGGTGGGCGGGGCCTTCCGAAGCCGACGCCTCTCATTCGTCTCAAGTGCTACCTCGTGCCGCGCGACCTGGTTCGACCGAGGATCCATCTCGACGGATCGGGGCGCGAGTACGAAGAGCCACGGCTGCCGCGGTCGCAGCCACCCTCTGACATGCCCCCGGAGCGGCCAGTTTCGGTGTTGGTCATCGATGACCCGGTAGAGCTGCCTCTGATCACAATCGCCCACGCGCGAAGCGGGGACAAAGGTGCGGACGCCAACATAGGAGTCCGCGCGCGTCATCCGGATTTCTTTCCGTTGCTCCGCGCCGAGCTCACCGCGAGGCGAGTGGAGCGATGGCTGGCTCATCGGATCGAAGGTCCCGTCCGGCGCTATGAAGTTCCCGGCATCCGCGCCCTGAATTTCGTCTTGCAGGACGCGCTGGGAGGAGGGGGCATTTCGTCGCTGCGCTTCGATCCGCAGGGCAAGGCGTACGCGCAGCAGCTCCTCGATATGCCGATCCGGATCCCGGCGAGCTGGCTCATCCACCCCGCTTTGATGGAAACGCGCGAAGTCGAGCGGGCGCGCGCCGAGCGCACGAATCGGACTTGACGCGACGTCACGGGAAACACAAAACGATCTCCATGCGAATTGCCTTTGCCGAAGCGATGTGCGACCCCGCGCAGTACGTTCCGTTGGCGCAAGCCGCCGAAGAGGCCGGGTTCGATGCATTCGTGATCCCGGATTCAATTGCCTACCCAGAAGAATCCGATTCGAAGTATCCCTACACCCCGGACGGAAATAGGGAGTTTCTCGACGGGGCGCCTTTCATCGATCCGTTCGTGCTCACCGCCACGCTTGCCGCCGCCACCAAAACTATTCGCTTCCACACGTTCGTCGTGAAGCTTCCGGTGCGTCATCCGGTGCTGGTCGCGAAGCAAGCCATGTCCGTGGCCGTGATGAGCGGCAACCGGTTCAGCCTCGGGGTGGGCTTGAGCCCCTGGCCGGAGGATTACGAGATCTGTGATGTGCCGTGGAAGGGCCGCGGGAAGCGCATGAACGAAATGATGGAGATGATTCGCGGTCTCAGCACCGGGAGGTTCTATCACCACGAAGGCGAGACGTTTCGGCTTCAGTCGATCAAGATGACCCCTGCCCCAACCGAGCCGATACCGCTTCTCGTCGGCGGCCACTCAGACGCGGCACTGCGGCGTGCGGTCACCCTCGGCGACGGTTGGATGCACGCCGGTGGCGATCAGCAAGAGCTGGAGCACATGATCGAAAAGCTCCATACGCTGAGGCGAGAACGCGGCGCTTCCGATCGGCCCTTCGAGATTCACGCGGCATCCTACTTGGCGCTCACTCCAGACGGTCTTCGTCAGCTCGAGGATCTCGGGGTTACCGATGCGGTGATTGGCTTTCGGCCGCCATACCAGAAAGACGACACGCCGTTCGAGACGAAGCTGCAATCGATCGAAATGTACGCCGACACCGTGCTCAGCAAATTCCGGTGAACAGCGTTCAGGCCGTCGACCTGAGGAGACGCTCTGCTACTGCCCAACCGGTTCGTAGGGTATGTTCGTTCGATGCTGATTCGGACTGGCTACGACATCGTGTTCGAGTACCCGGTGCCCACGCCGGTCCTCGCTATGCTTTACACTCATCCTTCTTGCGAAGCATCGGTCCGAGGCCACGAGGTCCTGGTCGTTGAACCGCAAGTGCGGATCAACGACTACACCGACACCTTCGGCAACCGCTGCGCCCGCCTGATGACCAAAGCCGGTAGGATGCGATTTCGGAGCGACGGCATGGTCGAGGCTAGCGGTGAGCCAGACCGGCAAGAGCGCGACGCGGAACAACACGAGCTCTACGAACTGCCAGACGATGCGCTCCGCTTTCTGTTGCCTAGCAGGTATTGTGAAGTGGACCGAATGCTGGATATGGCGTGGCAGTTGTTCGGCAATACGCCCCCGGGTTGGGCTCGTGTCCAGGCGGTTTGTGACTTCGTGCACCAGCATATCCACTTCGACTATCTTCAAGCCCGTAGTACACGTACCGCCTACGATGCCTATCAGGAGCGAGTGGGCGTTTGTCGCGATTTCACGCATCTCGCGGTTGCGTTGTGCCGTTGCCTCAACATTCCCGCCCGATATTGCACGGGCTACCTCGGCGACATCGGTGTGCCGGCCAGCGACGATCCGATGGACTTCAGCGCTTGGTTCGATGCGTATCTCGGAGGACAATGGCACACGTTCGATGCCCGCAACAATACACCGCGCATTGGTCGGATTTTGATGGCGCGCGGGCGCGACGCCGCTGATGTTGCGCTGTTGACCTCTTTCGGCCCGAGTCGCCTCGTGCAGTTCACGGTGCGGACCGAAGAAGTCGCTGAGGACACTGGAACGGCTGACCGACACTGAGAGAAAAGCGCGTGATGCCAAGTGGTGCTCCCGGTGCTAGAAGGAGCGTGCATTTAGGTTAGCGAATGGAGGAAGCCATGATTTTCGATAACAAGAATAGGCGGAACGCGGTTTTGCTAGGGGCGCTCTTTGGAGCCCTGTCTTTGGCCGCTACTTCCGTACCGGCGCGCGCCGAGCCCTCGGCTCTCGATGAGGCCCCGCCTTCGTCGGAGAAGAAGCCAGACACGGATCAGCCGAAGGAAAAGAAGCCGATTACGGTTCCCGTGGGAACGTCGCTCATGGTCAAGACGGGCGAGCAGGTTACGTCCAACGACAAGCCCGGCCGAAAGTTCAGCGCAGCGCTTCAGGCCAATCTCATGTCTGGTGATGTCGTGGTCGCAAAGGCTGGGACACAGGTCTACGGTCAAGTGGTGTCGTCGGGTGAGATCGGACGCGGCATCGTCGCACAGCACTCGGACCTCGTCCTCACTCTCACGGATATCAACATCGAAGGAACGATGTATCCCATCCAAACGGGTAGCTTCTCGGAGAATGCGACCTCGGTCATCCTCCGAAGGCGCTCGGTGGTGGTTCCTGCAGGCTCTTTGCTCGAGTTCAAGCTCAAGGCACCACTGACTGTCAAGAAGTGAGCTGAGCTAGAGGCTCGTCTTGCATGTCGGTTGGATCGGCGGGCGATCGTCTCTGCCGGTTGCCCTGCGTTCGCGGATTTCCCAAGGATCTCCTAGGGAGCCTTCCGTGTATGTAGTACTGTCCCGTGCACCATGGCCAACGGCGCACACGCTCTGATTCAGACCCTCGTCAACGCCGGCGTTGACACCTGTTTCACCAATCCTGGCACTTCGGAGATGCACTTCGTCGCTGCCCTCGATGACGCGGACATGCGGGGTGTCCTCTGCTTGTTCGAGGGGGTGGCCTCCGGGGCCGCCGACGGATACGCGCGCATGGCGGGCAAGCCGGCCGCCACTCTGTTGCATCTCGGATGTGGTCTCGGTAATGCCCTGGCGAACCTGCACAACGCGCGTAAAGCGCGTGTGCCCATGATCAACATCATCGGCGATCACGCGACCTATCACACCCAATACGACGCGCAGTTGCAGTCGGACATCGAGACGGTCGCGAAGAATATTTCTACGTGGATCAAGACCACACCCGAAACGAGTCAACTCGCCGCCGATGCCGCCGAGGCCGTGGCAGTGGCCAAAGGCCCGCCCGCGCAGATCGCTACGCTCATCTTGCCCGCAGATGTGTCCTGGAACGAGGGCACCGAGCCCGCGCAAGCGCATGCGCCCGTGCAATCGCCGCCGGCCTCGAACGCGACCGTGCAAGCGCTGGCACAGGTCATCAAGAAGTCAGGTAAGAAGGTTGCGCTCCTGTTGGGCAATCGGGTGCTACGTGAGGCGGGGTTGCGCGCGGCATCGCAGATCGCGGAGAAAACAGGCGCCAAGCTCTTCTGCGAGGTCTTTCCGACACGACTAGAGCGAGGTGAAGGGCTGCCCGCCGTCGAGCGCATCGCGTATCTCGCCGAAATGGCCTCGGTACAGCTCAGCGGTTATGACCACTTGGTTTTGGTGGATGCGAAGGCGCCCGTGTCGTTCTTCGCGTATCCAGGCAAGAAGAGCTATTTGGTACCAGAAGACTGCACAGCCCACACATTGGTGCAGCCCCATGAAGATGCGGTGGCCTCGCTGCGGGCTCTCGTCGAGGCCGTTGGCGCGTCCGACACCGCGCCCAAGTTGCAGAGTGCCGGGCGTCCGAAGTTGCCGAAAGGCAAGCTCAACTCTGCCAAGGCGTGTCAGGCGATTGGTGCCTTATTGCCAGCAAGCGCGATCATCTCGGATGAATCGCAAACTTCAGGTATCATGCTGCCAAGCTCCACGGCTGGAGCGCCTCGGCATGACGTGCTGACCTTGACCGGCGGTGCGATCGGGCAAGGCCTGCCCGTCGCGTTGGGCGCTGCGGTGGCCTCGCCGGACCGACCCGTGCTGGCACTCGTTGGCGACGGCTCCGCGATGTACACGATTCAGGCGTTGTGGACGATTGCGCGTGAGGGTCTCGACGTGACGACCGTCATTTTCAACAACCGCTCGTACGGAATTCTCAACATTGAGCTCGAGCGCGTAGGCGCAGAGAAGATCGGTCCCGAGGCCAAGGCGCAGTTGGACCTGTCGGAACCAGCGATCGACTTCGTGTCGATGGCCCAAGGCATGGGCGTACCGGCACGACGCGTTGCACGGGCCGAGGACTTCAGCGCAGCCCTGAAGGACGCGTTCGAGACGCGTGGCCCGCATCTAATCGATGCGATTGTTCCGTCCGAGTACGAGGGTCTGAAGCTCAAAGCGCTGCCGCACATGCTGAACGCGCTCGGAAGCGTCCCATCACCCATCGCAAAGGCGATCAAGAAAAAGATCGCCCCCTGAGCGTCGAGACAGGCTACTGCCCGGGACTTCACCGAGTCCAGGGTGAACCGATCGATCTGGGCGCTGTTCCGGGCGCCGCTCGTCCGTGTTACCGTCATCGACGTGGCGCAGATCATTTTCGACAGCCGGTTCAACGGACCTCCGGATTCCGCAAACGGGGGTTATGTCTGTGGGCTGATCGCGAACGCGGTCGGGGGGCCGGCGATCTCCACTTTGCGAAAGCCCCCGCCGCTGGAACGGAGGCTCACATTGGAAGCGCCCTCGGAGGGCAGGGCGGTCTTGCGGGACGGGGACATGGTAATCGCCGAATCCGTCTCCGAGCCCTTGAGCATGGCGTTGCCCGAGCCGCTTTCATTCGAGGAGGCGGTCGCAGCAAGCGAGCACTACGTCGGGTTTCAACAGCACCTGTTTCCAACCTGCTTCGTTTGCGGGCCCAAACGACCTCTCGATGACGGAATGCGACTGTACCCAGGCGCGGTCCCGGGCCGCTCGATCGTCGCGACTCCGTGGAGGCCGGATGCTTCGATGCCGAGAACGAACAATCGAATTCGGGACGAAATCGTTTGGGCCGCGCTCGACTGTACGAGCTTCTTTCCCCACTACCCCGCACCCGCCGTCCTAGGGCAACTGCACGGCCGGCTCCTTCGCGAAACCAGAGTGGGTGAGCGCTACGTGGTGGTCGGTTGGAAGGTTGGCGCTGAAGGCCGAAAGCTGTGGTCCGGCAGCGCGGTATTCGACGAAGACGGCAACGCTTGCGCCTCGGCGTTGGCCGTCTGGATCAAGCTCAAGCACGACCAAGAGGGCTTTCGATTGGACAGGGCAACCTGACCCGGTGTCGCCCTGGATACACAGCTCTCGAGCCGCGTGCTATGCGTGAACGCATGGCGAGCTCCATGGTGACATTGGACATCGATCGGTCGGTCGCGACGCTCACGATGGATGATGGCAAGCGCAATGCGCTATCCCCCGCCATGCTCGACGAGATCTATGCGGCGCTCGAGCATGCGGAGCGGGAGGGCGCGGCCGTGGTCATCACGGGGCGAGAGGGTGTGTTGTCAGCCGGGTTTGACCTCAAGGTGATGAAGTCCGGCGGCGTGCAGGCGGTCAAGATGTTGCGTGCGGGTTACGCGCTGACCGCGCGCCTGTTGTCGTTTCCTACCCCCGTGGTCATCGCATCGCCTGGTCATGCCTACGCGATGGGTGCGTTCATGTTGTTGTCGGGCGACTACCGTTTTGGAGTACCAGGCCCGTACACGTACGTCGCCAACGAAGTGGCGATTGGCCTTCCAATGCCGCGTGTTGCCTGCGAAGTGCTTCGACTGCGCCTGACCCCTGCGGCTCGTGAGCGCGCGGTCACTTTGTCTGAACAGTTCTCGCCGGAGCAGGCGCTCCAAGCTGGCTTTGTCGATGCGTTGGTGCCTTCCGATCGGTTGCTCGATGAAGCACGCGACAAGGCTGCAAAGCTCTTGGAGCTTGATTTGGCCGCGCATGCGCTGTCCAAGCGGCGCCTGCGCGCTGGCACGCTGAGGAACATTCGCGTGGCCCTTCCCTTGGACCTCAAGGACGCTCTAGTACTTGGCGCCAAGCGCGCCGCAAAGGCAAGGCTGCAGCGGTGAGCCAAGATGCGGAATCGTTATGTGAGCGCATTGGTGACGGGTGCTTCCTCTGGCATCGGACGCAGCCTCGCGCTCGCGCTCGCACGCAGCGGATGCGCCGTGGTTGCGTGCGCCCGCCGTGAAGCCGAGCTCAGAGCGCTTGCAGACGAGATTCGTCGCGACGGCGGTCGATGTCTGGTCGAAGAGCTCGATGTCGCGGACGCCGCGCGCACCGTGGAGCGCATTCGCGAGCTCGACGACGCGCATCGCTTCGATCTCATCGTCGCCAACGCGGGCGTCGGCGCACGCGAAGGTGTCGCGCCGTGGACGTGGGAGGGCCTCGGCGACGCGATTGAAATCAATTTTGCGGGCGCAGCGGCGACTCTCACGGCGGCGTTGCCCGCGATGGTCTCGCGTGGGCGCGGTCAACTCGTGGCGGTGAGCTCTCTCGCGTCATACGGTCCGCTCCCCGCGAGCGCAGCATACTGTGCGCCCAAGGCGGGGCTGGACATGTTGATGGAGTGCCTCCGCATCGACCTCGCGGGTACGGGGGTCCGCGTCACCAACGTCCGCGCGGGCTTCGTGCGCACGCGCATGGTGGCGACAACGACGCACCCGATGCCTGGGATGATGGAGCCCGACGAGGCCGCGGAGCGAATTCTCGAGGGCTTGGAGCGAGCCCCCGCGGAGATCGTGTTTCCACGCTGGCTGGCGGCGATTGCGTGGGCGTCGGGAGCGCTGCCGAGGCCGCTGCGGGACGCGCTGCTTCGCGCAATGATTCGTTGAATCCAAGCCCAAGAGATTCTCCCTCGAAGTCTGCTCGGCCCCTCAATCATCCCCGCGCTGAACCGCGACATATGCGGGACCCGGGCTCTCGAGCCAGCGCACCGCGCGAGATGCACCCGTGTCGATATCGACGATCGAGAGCATGTTGTCGGAGATATGCGGCACGAAGGCAAATCGATCGGTTGCGTCCACCGCCGCAGTCAACGGAAACGCGCCGCCGGGCAGAGGCATGGGCTCTGACGGAATGAGCATGTCCCCATCGATGTCGATCGTGACGAGGTGGGCCCCCGTGCCAGTTGGCGCCAAGATTTGATTGCGGCTCGTCATGTACGTGACCCCGTAGGGAATCCCCGCGCTGATGGCGAAGTTGCCGAGAACCTTTGGCGAGCTTGGATTCGAGGTGTCGACGAGGGTCACGTCGAAGCTCAGGCTGTTGGCGACGACGACGCGCGTCCCGTCTTCGAGGAACGTGACATCGGAGGGATCGTTGCCGGTCGGGACGAGCGGGCTCAGCGTGCCAGCAACGTCCGCGGTCTCGAAGACGTGGATGCCACCGCCCGACCCGGCGACATTGATCACGCCAAGAGCGCCGTCAGGGCTGAGGGCCACTTGCTCGGGCCTCCCTTCGAGCTCGAGCTGCTGCATCACCGCCCTTCGTTCGAGGTCCACGATCATCATCGTCCGATCGGGGGCGTCGGTCGTTCCATAGTTGGCCACGTAGGCGGTCGAGCCATCCGGAGAGATCGCGATGCCCATCGGTACGTACTGCGTCGGAACCTGAGACACTTGCTCGGTCTCGAGGTCGACGATGAGCAGGGCACCACCGGGTGGGACTTCGGGAGAGCCGACGAGACCGTTGGTCACACCGTCGCCGTCGAAGAAGCCCGGTCCGACGGCGACCACGGCGGTTCTCCCATCAGGCGTGAGCTCGACCTCGAGGGGGCCGGGGCTCCAATCGGCGAGGTCGATCGTGCGAAGCAACGCGGCGCTTGCGGTGCTCTGGCCATCGGTGAGTTTCTCGTAATCGAATACCGACAGGCTTCGGTTGAGCCAGTCGGCAGTCACCACCAAACGCGCAGGAGCATTTGAGCTCTCACTACATCCAAAGGTCAGGCTCACGAGGAGCCCCACCACCCAACCGGTACGCGTCGCCACGGCTCGCGAGTATAGGCGAAAAGCCAACCGATGTTCAGCGGACTGCGGGGAAGCTAATGCTAATTCGACCTCGACCCTGAGTCATGGCGTCGTGCGCTGCAGCCTCGGCGTTGTCCAAGAGGTCGCTCCACTCCTTTCCGTGTTGCGGGAACAAGGTGATTCCAATGCTGGCAGTCAGTCGGAAGCGGGTGCCCGCAACCGTAATCGCGCTTTCGAGTCGACCGATGAGCTTGCGAGCCAAATCCGCGGTAGATTCGAGACGTTGGGCGCCCGTCACGAGGACCGCGAACTGGCTGCTGCCGAACCGTGCAAGCACATCTTGATCACGAAGCTCGTCGCGTAGGCGTGATGAGATTTCATAGATCAAGAGATCGGCGACGGCTCGGCCATATCGCACCATGACGCCCTCGAACCCATCGAGGTTGACGAGCATGAGCGCAAAGGACTTCCCCGCGGCGCAGCTCCCTTCGAGCATCTGCTCGAATTCGCGTCTGGGATCATCGCCCAACAGAACGTCCGGATCGTACATCGTGCCACCTTTCATGTTACGAGCACGGTTGCCCCGGACGCAAACTGGCCGATAGCTGATGCCATCGAGACTAAGGGTCATCGGCTTGCGCTTGATGCGTACGGCCGGCACGCTCCGTTGCGGTGCCAACAGAAAAAGAACACGGTCAAACCCTCTACTTGGACTTGAAGGGCCGGGGCCGTACCCGTGTGGTCGAGTACAGAGGTCCGGAGGCAGCCCCCACGCTGATGTTGCTCCATGGCCTGGGCGCCACCGGGCCGCTGAACTGGTTTACCGCTTTTTCGGATCTTGCCGAGCGCTACCACGTCGTGGCGGTCGATCACCGCGGCCATGGCCAAGGGATCCCGACGCGTCGGTTTCGATTGACGGATTGTGCAGACGATGTCGTCGCCGTGGCGGACGCGCTCGGCATCCACAAATTCATTGCCGTCGGATATTCCATGGGCGGGCCTGTCGCGAAACTCTGTTGGAGTCGGCACCCCGATCGCGTACGCGGATTGGTGCTCTGTGCGACGGCGAAGCATTTCACCCCGCGGCAGTACCCGGTCCTCACGCGAGCGATCTTGCCAGGCGCTGTCATCGGTGCCCGCATGGCGCCCAAGCTCGTGCGCGCCCAGATCATCGAAGGTATGGTCCGGGACATTCCGGCGCCGAAGGTCAGAGACTACGTGCGCAAGGAGATGTCAGGCTCGGATCCCGCTGCGCTTGCGCAAGCAACTCGCGCCGTCCTTCGTTTCTCTTCGCGCAACTGGGCTTCGAAGATCGCAGTGCCCACGGCGGTCGTCATCATGACACGCGACAACCTCGTACCTACCCGCCGTCAGTATGCGCTAGCGGCTGCGATCCCCGGCGCCAAGCAGTTCGAAGTCGACGGCGATCACTACGCTTGCGCCAAGAGGGAAACCAATTTCGTGCCAGCTTTGGTCGCTGCCTGCGACCACGTCAACGCCGCTGCGGCCTAGAAAGCCCTACGACGGCCCAGAGAAAGCGAGGTCAGGTATTCATGGAAACCACCAAGCTGAGCGAGTACGACGAGAGGCTCAATCGGTACCTGCGACTCAACACGTTCCCGGTGGCGGTCCTGTTCCTGCGCAGCTGGGACGAGATGCCGGCACGGGCAAGACGTCCCAGCAAAGATCTGAACAATCGTTTCACTACCTGCCAGGCGATCGCGATGTCGCGTCGCTACGGTTGGGTGCTGGCGCTCGGACGGGAGGACAGCAGTTGCGTGCTCGGTGCGATGGCGCTCGGCCTCGAAAAGCGCCTGCCTCACTATGACGAAGGCAACCTCTGTATCGATCTCTACACGGAAAATCTACGTGCCGGACGGATCAGCGAAGAGAGTGTGCCGCGCTTTGCCGAGGGGGAGTACGTAGGCGTCGTGACCGCTCCCTTGAACCGCGCGTCGTACACGCCAGATTCCATCGTCATTTACGGCAACGGCGCGCAGATCATGCGTCTCGGCCAAGCCTACCTGTGGAAGCGTGGCGGCACGATACAGAGCGAGTTCCGCGGCCGCATCGATTGCGCCGATATTGCCATCGCTCCCGTGATCAAAGGCGAGCCGCAGATGATCATCCCCTGCAGCGGCGATCGCATCTTCGGGCAGGTCCAGGACCACGAAATCGCCTTCGGTTTTCCGTTTTCGTTGATGGAAGAGATCCTCGAAGGGCTGGAGGGGACACACAAGGCCGGGACCCGTTATCCGGTCACCAACTGGCTCAGCTACACCGGTGGGTTCCCGCCCTCCTACGACGAGTACCGCAAGATGCTCGACGACGCCGGCCCTCCCAAGAAGGACTGACGCGTAGCGGTGGCGGTGTTCATGGACCTTTGAGACCGACGGTCTCAGATCCCCAAGTTCGCCAGGCTTTCCGACATGCTCCTGAGGATCTCGGCGAACCGTGGGTGTGAGGTTTCGAAGCTTTCGATGAGCTCCGCAACCCGTTTGCTCACCGGTCCGCCAAGCTCGGGTTTGCGCGCCCTGTCGGCTCGCTCGAGTGCCTCGTGGATCTCCCGGATTGCTTGCTGTAGCGCCGCCCGCTCGTCGGGGCCGATCGTCGCGCCCGATTCGAGCTCTCGATGAAGCGCGCCGAGCGCTTGCTTGAGTTGTCGACGAGGCATGTATTTCAATTCTGCCCGCATTCATGCCGTAGGGGAAGTAAAAACCATCGGAGGCGTCGACGACCAGCCCCTGCGCTCACGGTCTTCATTTTCTCAGAGGAGCCTCGATTTGTTCTTGTGGCCGGACCATTTCGGCAGCCCGTCCTCAACGTCCATGACCCGCATCTCGTAGAAGATGTGACAGGTCGGCTGGAACGCCTCCGGCACCCGTGGTGGCAAGCCGAAATCGAATAGGGTGGGGAAGGCGAGCCACATGCCGCGACCCTCGTCGGCGATCGGGGCGCCGCACCGCCCGCAGGACACCTTGCAGGGCAGGACCCTTTCACGACGGTCGAGCGTGCTGTTGTAGAAGCGTAAATGCTCCACCCCGCAGACGAATCTCACGTCGCGTTTGTGAAAGATCGCGGCCCACTGCATGGGCGCGCCATGGAGCACTTGGCAATCACGGCAATGACAGATCTTGGCATCAACCGGGTCAGCGCGAACCTGGTACCGCACCGTGTTGCATTGGCAGCGAGCGGAATACTTCTCGATGAAGCTCTCGTCGTCGGGCGATCCGTAGCTTGGTCCGAATTCCACTGAGCTGTGAGGGTCCTCGATGTGCAAAAGCAGAGCTTCAGGGCAAGAGAAGAGCAGACCTTAGCAGAGAAACGCTGCGAAAAGCACACGCCGTGCGGCCTCATTGGCTTTGATACGGCGTCCGGAGCCGCCTCTGACCATCCTCGAAGCTCCGTCGATTTTGGGACCGGCAGGTTGGATGGCTATGCTGACGGAGGGGGAGAAGGCTGATGAACAACCAACTGTTTTTCGTCGTGGGTGCTTTGCTGCTGACAGCCGGGGCAATGACCTCGAGCTCTCGAGCCGCGGGACCCACTATGGTCGACGTCGCCGAGCGGCTTTACAAGAGCGCGACGCCCGACTCGTTCGATCGCAAGTGCGCGGGGCCGAGCGCCGAGCTCGAGGTGGATGGCAACCGTCACACCTGCTCGAAAGGTCTGGACACGACCATCGTCCGATTCGCTGGGGACAAGGTGACTGATGTGACCGTGCACAAGAAGGGGATCCAAAAAGGGGTCCTCGGTCAGATCAAGCGCAAGCTCGGCGCGCCGAACTCCGTGAAGACCATGGGTGCGATGAAGATGCACTTCTGGTTCACCAAGAACGCGACCGTTGCGGTTGCGTTCCAAAGTAGCGCGCAGAGTCGCTCCACCATGGTCAGCTTCCGTTCGCCAAGCTAGGCGGCTCATTCACGAGGCGCCGGAACCTTTCCGTCCACCCCTCGGTCCTCGAGCCACGCGGTGAGCGGGGCTGGCAGCTCGGCGGGGCGGTCGCCCCAGTCATGTACGACCGCCGTCTTTGCCACGAGATCATGCAATGCGCGCTGGTCGCGATCGAGGACGATTCCCAACAAACCAACGACCGTCGCGATGCTGATCGGTTGAACCAAAACCCGAATCGCGGCGCGGCCCGGGCTGATCGGTCGTCCCACGTTCGTGACCACTTTGATGCCGACGATCCCCATGCCCAAGGTTTTGCCAGCGATGGCGACTCCAAGCCAGAAGTAGAGGAACGACCACAGAGAGAATACGAGCAATCCAAGCACCCCAGCTTGCCAGTCCCACTCGAGGTCGATACCAAAGACGGTGTTGATCGCACCCACGATGGCCCCGGCGATCAACCCGAAACTCCCGAACGAGACGGACGCATCGATCGCGTAAGCGAGAAGCCGGGACACCGGCCCGGCGTAGAAGCCGCTGATCACGGCACGGCGTTCCCGGGTCATCGGGACGTTGTCGACCTCCGCGGGGACGAGCTCCGATGGTCCCTTCGGTTGAGAAAACGGATCGCGACCGAGCACCCGATCGACGAACCGTATGATCAACGTGTCGAGACCCACAGCCTGCCGACGCAATACGTCGAGCGTCGAGCCCGCGACTTCGGTCGTTCCTCGCGCAACGAGCTCGCCAACTCTGGCCCTGCTGGTGATCGCTTCGATGTCCACACGCTGCACGATTGCGTTGACGTCCACCCGAGCGATGAGCGCATCGACATCGACGTGCTCCAGCAACCGATCGACGTCGACGCGGTCGAGCAGCCGATCGACGTCGACGCGGTCCAGCAACCGATCGACGTCGACGCGGTCGAGCAGCCGATCGATGATGACCCGGTCGAGTAGCTGATTGAGCTCGACTTGGTCGAGCAGGCCATTGACGTCGACGCGCTCCAACATGGCATTGATCAGTCTTGCGCTTGGCTCTCTGCTCGAGTCGGTCATCGCACGTCGAGGCTAGTCCTAAATCCGTGCGCGTGTACACCGGTGATCTTCATCACCTCGACGGATTGCTCCACGGGAGCTAATTTGCGCGCGACGGAGCGAGATATGCACGACATTGCGACGAAGTTGGCGGTGCTTGGCCTCCTGTTGCTCCTCGGATGCACCAATCAGGTCAAGATCAACACCACGTATGACGACTCTGTGGACTTCGGTAGTTACCAAACGTTCGCGCAGGCGCCCCCGCCGAATGCGGTGACCGGGTTTCCCGGATACAGCGAGATCACCGGGCGTCAGATTCAGGAGCGGATCGCGTACGACCTGGAGCAGAAGGGTCTACGGCCCGCGAGTTGGGACGAAGCGGACCTCCAGCTGAGCTTCACCCTCGGCGGACAGGCGCGACAAGACAGCGAGTATTGGGGCGGGTGGGGCTGGTACGGGCCGGGGGAGATCACGACCGAGAGCTATGTCCAGGGCAGTCTCGTCATCGACATGGCCGATCGAGTAAGACAGCGACTCATCTGGCATGGCTACGGCACGGAAGACGTGTTCTCTCAGCCGAAGAACGATGAGGCGCTTCTGCGCGCGATCGACGCAATTCTCGAGAAGTATCCGCCCGGGTCCCACCAAACCGGGCCGGAGCCTCCGAAGATGAAGGCCGACGACATGAAGCGGGAGGGAAGCGCCCAGTGACGTGACGTCTTCATCGCCCAGAGGCGAGCCTTTTTGTTTACTCGATCTATTTCGGATCTCGTGAACGCGCTTCCGGCGTCAGGTGGTCCGCATATTGCAATCATTCGGGATTCATGCGCGGGCGGCGATACGAGCAACGCTTTGCACTTGTTGGGTATTTTGCGATGGCTGAGGCGAGCTGCCTCGACCGTGGCATCATGCCTCACTCGGAGGTCGTGTGATGGATGTGATGAACGAGCTGCGACGAGGCGACGCGCTGCTGGTCGTCGATCTACAGCGCGACTTCTGTGAAGGTGGCGCCCTCGCGGTACCTCACGGCGATACGATCGTGCCCGTCGTCCAGAAGCTCGCGAACCGAGCGAGTCAGCGGGACATTCCGGTCTACGCCTCCAAAGACTGGCACCCTCCCGACCACGTGAGCTTCAAAGCGCGGGGAGGCCCCTGGCCCCCGCATTGCGTGCAAGAGACGGCCGGCGCCGAGTTGCATCCCGACTTCGAACCGCCCGAGGGCTGCACCCCCGTGGTCAAAGGCAATCGTCTCGACAAAGACCAGAATTCGGCGTTCGAGGAGACCGGTCTCGCGGCCGACATGCGACGGCGCGGCGTCGGGCGGATATGGGTCGCCGGGTTGGCGCAAGAGGTATGCGTTCGAGCGTCGGCGCTCGATGCCCTTCGCGAAGGTTTCGAGGTCTACGTGATCCGGGATGCGACCCAGCCGATCGATGAACGCAGGGGCCGGAAGGCGTTCGAAGAGATCAAAGCCGCGGGCGGGTTCATCGCCGGAGCAGGAACATCATGACGATGACCCCCCCAGACGAGCTCGCACTGCTCACCGATCTGTACGAGCTCACGATGGTTCAGGCTTACTGGGCCGAGGGGATGTACGAAACGGCGACCTTCAGCCTGTTCAGCCGCCGGCTTCCGAAGAATCGAAATTTCTTGCTCGCGGCGGGGGTCAACGAGGCCCTTGCGCTCGTCGAGCAGCTCCATTTCTCCGCGGGCGCCGTCGAATACTTGCAAGGCCAACAAGTGTTCCAGCCGGGATTTCTCGACTGGCTCACGGATTGGAAGTTTCGGGGGGACATCTGGGCGCTCCCCGAGGGGACGCCGTTCTTCGAGAACGAGCCGTTACTCGAGGTGTCGGCACCGCTTCCAGAGGCGCAGCTGCTCGAAAGCCTGCTCATGAATCAGGTTCATCTACCGACTTTGCTTGCGTCGAAAGCGGTGCGGGTCGCGCTTGCGGCTGCCGGGCGCACGGTGATCGACTTCGGTCTTCGCCGGATGCATGGAATCGACGCCTCTCTCAAGGCCGCTCGTGCGTTCTATCTCGCGGGAATCGACGCAACGAGCAACGTGCTCGCGGGTCGTCGGTACGGCATCCCGCTCGCGGGCACGATGGCTCACAGTTACGTCGAAGCCTATGATCGTGAGTTGGACGCGTTTCGCGATTTTGCTTCGATCTACGAGCAACCCGTGTTGCTCATCGATACCTACGATGTGGCCGAAGGCACGCGAAACGTCATCCGATTGGCGGAGGAGCTAGACTCCCCGCGACGGATTCGAGGCATTCGCATCGACTCGGGGGACCTCGGCTCCTTGGCTCGAATGGTGAGAGGGATGCTCGACGAGGCGGGGCTGAGGAGCGTTCAAATCTTCGTGAGCGGCGGTCTCGACGAGGACGAAATTGAGCGTCTGGTGCAGGGCTCGTTCCCCATCGACGGATTTGGCGTGGGTACGAGCATGGGCGTTTCCGAGGACGCCCCCGCCCTCGACATTGCCTACAAGCTCACCGCATACGCGGGCACGGGGCGTCTCAAGCTCTCGAGCGGCAAGTCCACGTTGCCTTGTCGCAAACAGGTCTTTCGAAGCCTGAATTCGGACGGACACGCAAACGGCGACGTGATCGCGAAACTGGACGAAGACGCCCCCGGCGAGCCGCTGCTCGTGCAGGTCATGCACAAAGGAAAGCCAATCGGTTCTAGCCTCGAGTCTCTCGAAACGTCACGGGAACGGGCGCGAACACGTACGGCACGGCTCCCACCGCGCGTTCTGGCGTTGATGCCGGCCGAACCTCCATACCCGGTCGAAGTGAGCGAGGCGTTGCAGAAAGCGCGCCGAGAGGTCATCGAACGGCTCGAGAGTTGACTGGGGCAATTTGCAAGCTCTTGCCCCGCCACACAGCGACTCCATCGATGGCGGTCGCGGCCGCCTCTTGGAGAATTCAGGACGTGCGATATAGTAGCGCTCTTCCCAACCCGACAGATTGCGTATGTATGACTTGAAAATCGTAGGTGGAACGCTCGTCGATGGCACTGGCGAAGAACGCCGGGCCGGTGACGTCGGGATCAAGGACGGCAAGATCGTCGCCGTCGGGAAGTGCGACGAGAGCGCAGTGAAAGTCATCGACGCGAGCGGCGCGATCGTGGCGCCAGGTTTCGTCGACATCCACACGCATTACGATGGGCAGATCAGTTGGGACGAGGAGCTTGCACCGTCGTCGATCCATGGTGTCACCACTTGTGCCATGGGGAGCTGCGGAGTCGGCTTCGCGCCGGTGCGGCCCACCGACCACGACAAGCTCATCGAGCTGATGGAAGGCGTCGAAGACATCCCGGGAACTGCCCTTTCAGAGGGGATCAGCTGGGGCTGGGAAACCTTCCCCGAATACATGGATGCGCTCGACCGAATGCCGCACACCATCGACTTCCTCGCGCAGGTGCCTCACGATGCGCTTCGCGTGTACGTGATGGGCGAGCGCGCCGTCCATGACGAAGTCGCGAGCCCAGAGGACATTGCAGAGATGCGAAGGCTTCTCCGGGTCGCACTCGAAGCGGGCGCCGCTGGTTTCAGCACGGGGAGAAGCGACAATCACCGAAGCGCGGTAGGGGATTGGACACCGGCTTCCGAAGCTGATGGTCGAGAGTTGGCGGGCATTGCGGAGGCCTTCCAGGGTTTGGGCCACGGCGTCCTTCAGGCGGTCAGCGACTTCAACGTCTTGCACGGCGATGAGCACTTCGACGCCGAGTGGGGTGTGCTCGAGCAGATGCTCGCGGCAGCGGGCGGCCGTCCCATGAGCGTCTCGACGATGCAGCGCGACCACAGCCCCGAGCAATGGAGGTGGATTTTGGATCGCGCCTCGAAGGCCAACGAAAACGGCTTCGATGTCCGCTGCCAGGTGGGTGCCCGCGGAATCGGCGTCATGCTGGGTCTCCAAGCGACGTTTCACCCGTTCATGGGATTTCCGAGCTACAAGGAGATCAGCCGCCTGCCCCTGCTCGAACGCGTGAGCGCGATGCGCGACCCCGAGCGCAAGACGCGAATGATTCGAGAAAAGAGCGAGCCCGTAGCCGGCGACGGCAGCATGCTCCCTCCATTGGCCGATTTTTTTCTTTCCAATCTCGACATGGTCGCGATGCGGCTTTTCCGTCTCGGCGAAAAACCCAATTACGAGCCGTCACCGACCGAGAGCTTCGGCGCTGCCGCGGCGGCCGAGGGCGAGCCCGTGCTGAGCTTGATCTACGACGCGATGCTCGAGCAGGACGGCAAGGCCCTCCTCTATTTCCCCGTCTACAACTACACCGGGATGAATCTCGACGCTGTGCACGAGATGCTCACGCACCCGCTGGCCCTTCCCGGATTGAGTGACGGTGGCGCGCACGTCGGCACCATCTGCGATGCGAGCTTCACGACCTTCCTGATGACGCATTGGTCCCGGGACCGGGAGCGCGGTCGGATTCCGCTCGAGCGCATCATCCAGATGCAGGCGCACGACACCGCCCGATTCATCGGTTTGACCGATCGCGGCCTCCTGGCCCCCGGTCAACGTGCCGACATCAACATCATCGACTTCGACAACCTCGAGCTCTTGCACCCGACGATGCTCGAGGACCTGCCGGCCGGGGGCCAGCGGCTGATGCAGCACGCCAAGGGTTACGTCACCACGCTAGTGGACGGCCAGCCCATCGCCCAAGACGGGAAGCTCACTGGCGTCCGTCCGGGCCGACTCGTGCGCGCCGGACGCAGAAACGGCTAGCGAACCCGGCAAAGGGTCGCCGCCGACTTGCAATTCCGCGCAAGATTTGCTCCATACGGGGCCATGGCCGACTTCGGTACCGCCGACATCCGCAATGTTCTTCTCGCCGGGTCGCGCTCTAGCGGCAAGACCACCCTCGCTGAAGCGCTTCTGTTTCGAGCTGGCGAAATCAGTCGTCAGGGCACCGTCGACGCTGGCACTTCGACGAGTGACTTCGAAAAAGAAGAGCAAGCGCATCACTACTCCGTTTATTCGACGCTGCTGCACGCTACGCACCAGGGCAGGCGCATCAACATTTTGGACCTACCGGGCGCGCCAGATTTCGTCGGACAGGCGATTGCTTGCCTTCCTGCTGCGGAAACCATGGTGCTAGTGGTGGATCCAGAGGCGGGCATCGACAGCATGAGCCGGCGACTGATGAAGCTGGCACGTGATCTGGATCTCCCAGTGGCCGTCGTGGTGAGCCACATCGGGGAAGGTGTCGTCCGCCTCGGACCATTTTTGGAGGAGCTCAGAGAAGCATTCGGGCGTGGTTGCCTTCCGATCAACCTGCCGGCGGGCAACGGCACCGGTGTCACCGATTGTTTACTCAACGGGAAGGGGGACAGCGATCTCGGCCCGGTCCCCGGCTTTCACACGGAGCTGCTCGATCAGATCGTTGAGATCGACGATGCCCTCATGGAACGCTACCTCGAGGGGGAAGAGCCGAACTACGAGGCCCTTCACGAGCCCTTCGAGCGTGCGATGGATCAGAGGCACGTGATTCCCGTGTGTTTCACGGATGCCCTGAGCGGTGTGGGAGTCGAAGCGCTGCTCGATACCATCGTTCGGCACTTTCCGAGCCCGCCGGAGGGGAACCCGCGTCCGTTCTTCATCGGCGAAGGGACAGACGAAGCTCCCTTCGTCTACTCGGACGACCCCAGCAAGAGCGTCCTTGCGCGCGTGTTCCACGTTGCGTCGGACCCCTACCTCGGCAAGCTCTGTTTCTTTCGGGTCTACCAGGGAACGATGAAAACGGGCGACCAGCTCTTCATCGGAGACGGAAAGAAGCCAATCCGGCTCAGCCATCTCTTTCAGATACAAGGCAAGCAGCGCACGGCGGTGCAGGAAATCGTTGCAGGCGACATGGGGGCGATTGCCAAGGTCGAAGACCTACACCTGAGCGACGTGCTCCACGATGATCACGCCCTGGACTACGTCCACCACAGGCCGTTGCCGTATCCGATGCCGTTGCATGCCCTCGCCGTCGTCCCGAAGACCCGGGGCGATGAAGCCAAAATCGCCGAAGTGCTGGCCCGTATTCGCGAGGAAGATCCCACATTCGAGGCGCACTTCGAGTCGGAGACGCACGAGCTCGTCATTCAAGGTCTGGGCGAGATGCACTTGAGCCTGGTGATCGAGCGCATCAGGAACCAGGGTGTTGACGTCGAGACCAAGCCTCCGAAGATCGCGTATCACGAAACGATCATGGATCAGGCGGAGGGTCACTACCGGCACAAGAAACAAAGTGGCGGCGCCGGTCAGTTCGCGGAAGTCTACTTGCGTATCGAGCCTCTCGAACGGGGCGGCGGTTTCGAATTCATCGACAAGATCGTCGGCGGGGTGATTCCCAAGGGCTTCATGCCGGCGATTGAGAAAGGCATTCGCGACATCATGCGGCGGGGGGTCGTCGCGGGCTATCCGATCGAAGACGTGCGCGTGACCGTCTACGACGGAAAAACCCACTCGGTCGACAGCAAGGAGATCGCCTTCCGGACAGCCGGCAAGTTCGCTTTCAAAGACGCGTTTCTCAAAGCCAACCCGCAGATTCTCGAACCGATCGTCAACGTCGAAGTGACCACCCCGGACGACGCCGTGGGGTCGATCACGGGCGATCTATTGAGCCGCCGCGGCAAGGTCTTCGGGACCAACGTGACGGCCAGCGGCGCGGCCTTGGTAAGCGCGTCGGTTCCGCTAGCCGACATGATGGACTACGAGCCTGCGCTCAAGAGCATGACGAAAGGGCGCGGGCGCTACAGCATGGAGCTCAGTCACTACGATCCCGTCCCCGAGAGAATCGCCCAAGACCTCGTATCCAGCTTCGAGGGGCAGCGGTCCTAAAGAGACGTCACACGAGGCGGTGGGGTTTCGTTTCGGCCCGTGGTATCACCGCGGAACCATGATGCTTCTCAATCCCAAAGCGCACAACCGATCCTACCCCGACCCGAGGTCCCGCGAGGTCATGCTCAAGACCATCGATTTCTTCGAGCGGAAGGGCAAAGGTCGAATCAAAGAGGACTATCACGCCAAGGTTTGGTACGCGGACTTCCTCGATTTCGTGAAAGAGGAACGGATCTTCGCAACGATGTGCACACCGCAGGGATACGGGGCTTCCGATTCACGGTGGGACACCTGGCGAGTCTGCGAGTTTGCCGAGATCCTGGGGTTCTACGGTCTTCAGTACTGGTACACCTGGCAGGTTACCGTTCTCGGCCTCGGGCCGATTTGGATGAGCCACAACGAAGGCATCAAGAAGCGAGCGGCGCAAGCGCTCCAAGAAGGTGGAATCTTCGCTTTCGGCCTGTCGGAAAAGGAGCACGGTGCAGACGTGTATTCCACCGAGATGACGCTCACGCCGCAAGGCGATGGACGCTACACGGCACGTGGAGGCAAGTACTACATCGGAAACGGCAACGAGGCTGCCATCGTCTCGACCTTTGGCAAGGTTGCGGATTCCGGGGAATACGTGTTCTTCGGGGTGGACTCGCAACACGACAACTACAAGCTGGTGAAGAACGTGTGCGCCAGCCAGAACTACGTGTCGCAGTACGAGCTCGAGGACTATCCCATCACCGACGCCGATATCATCGCGCGGGGCGATCACGCATGGAACAGCGCTCTCAATACGGTCAACATCGGTAAATACAATCTCGGGTGGGCATCGATCGGGATGTGCACGCATGCGCTCTACGAAGCGATTCATCACGCAGCGAACCGGCGTCTCTATGGCATGTACGTGACCGACTTCCCGCACGTGAAGCAGATGTTCACCGATGCGTACGCGCGTCTGATCGCAATGAAGCTCTTCGCCCTTCGTGCAGCCGACTACATGCGCGTCGCTTCGGCCGAAGACCGCCGCTACTTGCTCTACAATCCCATGGTCAAAATGAAAGTGACCACGCAGGGCGAAGACGTCATGAACCTGTTGTGGGACGTCATCGCGGCCAAGGGTTTCGAAAAAGACATGTACTTCGAGCAGGCCGCAATCGACATTCGCGCTCTGCCGAAGCTCGAAGGCACCGTCCACGTCAACATCGCACTCATCGTGAAGTTCATGGCGAGCTACTTCTTCGCGCCGGCGGAGTACGCGGAAGTAGCGCGACAGAACCAGGCTGCGAACGATGATTTCCTGTTCGACCAAGGTCCGACGAAAGGCCTCGGAAAGATCCGGTTTCACGACTACAACATTGCGTACTCGAGCCGGGACACTCCGAACCTGCGCGTGTTTCGCGGCCAGATCGAGGCCTTCAAGAAGATGCTCTCTTCGTCGCCTCCCGACGAGGCACAACGCAAAGACATCGATTTCCTACTTGCGGGAGGAGAGATCTTCGCCTTGGTCGTCTACGGACAATCTGATCCTGGAGAACGCCAAGATCTACGACATCTCCGATGATCTGATGGATCAGATTTTCGATTTCATGATTCGAGATTTTTCACGCCACGCCCTGAATCTCTATTCGAAGGCCTCCAGCAGTGACACGCAAATGGCTTGCTGTCTCGACATGATTCGCAAGCCGGTTTCGGACGACGCACGCTATCGGCGGGTATGGCAGCAAGTGCATGCCCTCAAAGACGCCTACGAAATGAATCCGTGAGCTCTAGCGCGCCCCGTCCAGCCGCGATCCCGACATCCATCGACGTGATCTACCGGGATGACGCCATCGTCGTGGTCGATAAGCCCTCGGGTTTGTCGGTGCACCGCGGTGACGACAGGGGGTCGACGTTTGCGCTCAACCTGACCCGAAGCGCCATCGGGAAGTGGGTGTATCCGGTGCATCGTCTCGATCGTGCGACGAGCGGGGTGCTCGCGTTCGCCTTATCACCGGAGCATGCGCGAGCGCTTCAGGAGTCTCTCACCGCACGTTCGGCGACTAAGACTTACTTGGCCCTGGTCCGCGGTACGCCCCCACCTCGCGGCGTGATCGAAAGCCCCATGGAAAAGCGCGAGGGTGGCCCAGACGTCGAAGCCATTACCGAGTACGAGACACTGTTCGTCTCTGATCGGCGGCTTTCGCTCGTCGAGGCGCGGCCGCTAACCGGGCGGCGCCACCAAATCCGCCGCCACCTGCGTCGGATCGATCATCCCCTTGCGGGCGACGTGCGGTACGGGAACGGCGCGGACAACCGGCGCTATCGCGCTGAGCTCGGTCTCTACCGCCTCGCGCTTCACGCCCGACGGTTATCGTTCTTGCATCCGACCAGCGGCGAACGCGTCACGTTCGAGACCGCCGTGCCCGAAGACCTCGCCGAGCCGCTCCGGCGCATCGGCGTGCCTGCGACGCTTCTCTAGGCGTGCATTCCCTTCGCCGCCGATGTTAGTATTCCGCATGCCTCGTGCACGTAGGATGACCGTGGCGCCAGCGTGGCTGCAGGTGGCCATCTTAACCTTCGCGGTTGGGTTTGGGATCCTCGGATACCTCGCGTATCGCATCTATGCCGATCAACCCCCAGTGCCCGAGAGTTACCTCGGGCCAGATGGAACCGTGCTCTTTACCCGAGAGGAGATCCTGAGAGGCCAGCAGGTTTTCGCCACCCGTGGACTAATGGAGCACGGCACCATCTTCGGTCATGGCGCGTACCTCGGACCAGACTTCACCGCAGACGCTCTTCACCGCATGCAGCTTGCAATGCGTCGCCACTATGGCGGCGGTCCCGAGGCTTCCGCGCGAATCCGAGAGGACCTCAAGGCAAACCGATTCGATGGTACGAGCGTCCGGTGGAGCGCCGCCCAAGTCGCGGCGTGGAACGATCTCCTCGACCACTACCGTGATTGGCTCAGCCTCGGCGTTTCCGACGAAGGTCTTCGCGGGCCGCGCATCGATGATCCTTCCGATATCCGCGCGGTCACCAGTTACATCGCCTGGTCCGCATGGGTAGCGACTGCGCCACGGCCCGGCACTGATCACTCCTACACGAACAACTGGCCACCGGACCCAGCGGTTGGCAACACACCCACTGCCGACATGGTCCTGTGGTCGGCGCTGTCACTCATCGCGCTGCTAGGCGGAATCGGCGCGACCATGTTCGCCTTCGGGCGATGGCAGCAACTAGGGTGGCACAAGGACGAGCCCGAGCCGCGCCATGTCACATTCCGAGCGCCAAACGAGGTCCGGCTCACGCCCGCACAGCGTGCGACGGTCTGGTACTTCCTTGTAGTCGCTGGCTTGTTTCTAGCCCAAGGTCTTTGCGGCGGTGCAAACGCGCATTACCACGCCGATCCATCGAGCTTTTTCGGGATCGATCTGGCCACCTGGTTTCCTTACAACCTAACGCGCACCTGGCACGTTCAGCTCGCGCTCTTCTTCGTGGCATCGTCGTATCTCGCCATGGGCATCTTTCTGGTACCGATGATTGCGGGTACCGAGCCCCGGCATCAGGAGAAGCTCGCGATCGCGCTTTTCGTCGCGCTGGTGCTGGTGGTCGTCGCGTCGTTGTTTGGAGAGTATCTCAGCTATCACGGGTACCTCGATACGGATGCAGCGTGGTGGTTCGGTGCACAGGGATGGGAGTACCTCGACCTCGGACGCGCCTTTCAGATCGCCCTGACGGCCGGGCTCGCGTTCTGGGTGGTCATCGTCTATCGCGGTCTGCGCGGGCGACTTGCGCACGAGCACCCGGGTAACATGCCTTGGCTGTTCCTGTATTCGACGCTGTCGATCCCACTGTTCTATGGCGTCGGTATGGTATTTGGGCCTCGTACTAACTTTGCCGTGATGGATTTCTGGCGTTTCTGGGTCGTCCATCTCTGGGTGGAGGACTTCCTCGAGCTTTTCACGACGATCGCCGTCGCCTATGTGTTCGTTTTGCTTGGCGTCGTCCATCCGAAGACAGCGACTCGGCTCATCTATCTCGACGTGATCCTCTACTCGATCGGGGGGGTGGTCGGTACGATGCACCACCTCTACTTCTCCGGTGCACCCTCCATCCACATGGCGTTAGGGGCGTTCTTTTCCGCCATGGAGGTCATCCCGCTGGTTTTGCTCACGTACGAGGCGTGGCGGTTCATGCGGCTGGGCGGCGCCCAGCCCGGGGAGAGCGTAGTCCGGACGTCCGACGAGCGCTTCCCCCATCGCTGGGCCGTCATGTTCCTGGTAGCTGTTGGCTTCTGGAACTTCGTCGGAGCAGGCATCTTCGGTTTCCTGATCAACCTTCCCATCGTGAGCTACTGGGAGATCGGCACTCAGTTCACGGCCAACCACGGCCACGCCGCGATGATGGGAGTCTACGGAATGCTGGCCATCGGATTCTTCCTTTTCGTCGCTCGTTACTTCGTGCCGGCGGATCGGGGCGCCGAGCGCGCGATGCAGACGTCCTTCTGGGCGTTGAATGGAGGTCTCGCATGGATGGTGGTTGCGAACCTATTTCCTATCGGCGCTCTTCAATTCTACGACGCGGTCAAGAACGGCTACTGGCATGCGCGCAGCCCCGCATTCTTCGAGCAACCGGTCGTCCACGCGCTCGAATGGTTGCGTCTGCTGGGCGATACGGTATTCATCGTGTTCGGCATCATGCCGCTGGTCTACATCGCGATCCGGATGATCCTGCACCGAAAGCGACCCGGCCAGGTTTCACTGGGTGAAGCAACGGACGTCCTCACCGAGACGGTCTAAACGGTTCATTGCGAAGCGGACGGCCACAAAATACATTGCTCCCGCCCGACCTCAAACGGGCTACCCTCGGCAAGGAGGTGTTGCCATGCCGCGATGGATCAAAGTCATGTTCTCTACGCCGGACGAGGCGCTCACTCCTCTTGCGCGGTACACGCAGGCCAATGGGCTGCTCTATCTCGCGCTGGGGTTCGTCGTATACGCCTGGCCGGAGGTCATGAGCCTCGTCGGCGCCCATCCGCTCGAGGGACAGGAGCCCGCTCTCTATGGGATGCTCGGGCTTTCCGTCGCCATCGTCGGCTGGTTCTACGTGATCGGCGGGAGAACCAATCGGGATAGCTTCGGCCTCGCGACTTTCGCAGACCGGATCCTGGTGCCCTTCTTTGCGCTGCCGCTGGTCTTGGCAGGCCGCGTCGACCCCATGCTCGTCCTTCCGGTAGCGATTCTGGATCCCATCTTGGGAATCGGCGCGCTCCTCATTTGGAAACGCCAATCGAGCCCTCGGGGTCCGTCCATGCATTCCGGCGGGTAGCGGTTTCCGTGCTGCTTCAGTGAGAGGTCGGGTCGCATCTTGGGCCGAATCGATGCACTGTATGGGCTCGCCATGAGGAAAAAGAGAGAACTATTCATCGTGCTTGTCGCCGTCGCCGCGTTTCTGCTACCAGGCCGCGGCTTCGGACCCGAAGCCAGTGCCGAAGGGCGGACCATCATCCGGTTTGCTTCGCTCGCGCCGTCTGGCTCCGGGTTCAACAAAGTCACCAAGGCCTGGAACCGAAGCCTCAAGAAGGAAACCGAGGGCCGTGTAGAGCTTCGCATTTATTCCGGTGGAAGTCAGGGCGACGAGCGCGACTTCGTCCGGAAGATTCGAGCCGGGCAGATGGATGCGGCGGGGGTTTCGACGACGGGGCTCGGTATGGTCGCCCGCCCCGTGCTGGTGTTAACCGCACCCGGATTGATCACCGAATACGATCAGTTGGTTCGGGCGCGCACCGCGCTCGATGAGAGATTTCATCAACTCTTCGAGGACGCCGGCTTCATTCTTTTGAACTGGGGCGAAGCCGGGAAGAACCGCCTGTTCTCGGTAGATGAGTTCGCCAAGCCCTCGGATCTCAAGTCACGTCGCCCTTGGGCCTGGAAGGACGACCCCGTCTTTGCCGAGCTCATCAACGTGATCGGCGCCAATCCCGTTCGGATGGGCCTTCCCGAAGTGTACGGAGGTCTACAGACCGGAATGGTGGACACTGTCCCCATCTCCGCGCTCGCTGCAGTGGCGCTCCAGTGGTACACGCGCCTCAATTACATGGCCAAGCAGAACCTGAACATCATGATCGGGGCGGCCATCCTCAAGAGGGAAAAGTTCGACGAGCTTTCCGAGCACGACAAGAAGGTCTTGCTCGAAACGAGCGCGCGAGCCGCCAAGGCCAACGACCAACTCGTCCGGCGGGACGATGCGAGAGCCTATGCTGCGCTCGTCGAGCGGGGCATAATCGAGGTGGACACGTCTGCATACAAGGCCGAATGGGACCGCGTAGAGAAAAAGGCCAGAGAAAACCTAGTGGGCCGCGTGTATAGCAAGAGCTTGCTCGAAGCGCTGGAACGCGTCGTCACTGAAAAGTAGCGCCATACGCTGATGCAGCGTCAGGCTTCGCGCGTGCCTGCGTGGAAAAAAGTGCTTGCGATCTGAGTGCCAAAGTTGACGAGCGCCACCTGAACCTCGTCGAGATACTCGTGCAAGCCGGACTCGACGACTGAATCGTGGGAACGCGATGTCAACGCCTTGAGCTCCTCGAGCGAATGGCGCGGAAACGTGACGTTCTGAAGGTCTTCATCCGACAACAGCCCGTCCAGGGTGACCTCGATGTTGTTCACGCAGTGCGGCAACGAGCGAGGAAAGCGCGGGCTCAATAGAATGAATCCCGCGACCGTCGTCGGGGTCATTTCGGCTGGATAGACCCGTCGGTAGCCGTGATAAGCAGACGCCGACCGGAGCAAGGCGTTCCACTGCGCGATATCGACCGGCGACCCGACGTCCTTCCACGACGGGAGCAGCGCGTGGTACTTGATGTCGATCAGGCGCGTGATCTGATCTGCGAGCTCGCTGAAGGTGCCGAGCCGGTAAAAGGACCACACCTGATCACGGTAGAGGGTGCCTGTGACGATTCCAGAATGGAGCTGACAGGCCTCCTTGATCCGGCCGCATAGCCTCGAGATCTCGGACAAGTTCAGGTTACGCGCCGTCAAAGAAGCGACCCAATTGTAAAACACGTTGAGCTGCACCCAGGTTTCGAGGCTGATCAGGTGACGGATGCTTCGAGCGTTCTCGCGGGCTGCCCGCACCGCACGGACGATGGAGTTCGGGTTGTCCGAGTCGATGATGTAGAAGCGCACGACCTCTTCCGACGCCGCCTTTTTATAGCGCTCGAAGAACCGCTCCTCGTCCCGATGGAGCTTCAGGATGGGTAACCAGTCGTTCGCGCCGTGCACGTCACGCGCAAAGGTCTCGTTTACCTCCAGGATGCGCGCGAGATTCTCGGCACGCTCCACGTAGCGCGCCATCCAATAGCTGTTCTCAGCAAATCTTGCGAGTAGACTACTCAAGGACCCACGTATCCTTCGTACCGCCGCCTTGCGACGAGTTGACGACTAGAGAGCCCTTGCGGAGCGCGACACGCGTCAGCCCTCCAGGCAATACCCAGCTCTCCTTTCCTGTGATGATGTAAGGGCGGAGATCGACGTGTCGCGGCTCTATCGAACCGTCCACCAAGGTTGGGCACACCGAAAGATCGACGACCGGCTGGCTGATGTAGTTGGCGGGATTGCTCTCCACGCGCTTGCGACACTCCGCGAGTTGCTCACGGCTGGCCTTGGGCCCGACCACGACTCCATAGCCACCGGATTCGCCGACGGGCTTGACGACCAGTCTTTCCAGATTGGCTAGCGTATAGGCCAGACCTTCCGATTCGCGGCATAGGTGCGTATCGACGTTCTGAAGGATGGGTTCCTGGTCGAGGTAGTAGCGAATGATCCGAGGCATGTATGCATAGATCGCCTTGTCATCGGCCACACCGGTACCTATCGCGTTGGCAAGGGACACCCGGCCGCCCCGGTACACCTTGAACAACCCGCGCACGCCGAGCAGACTCTCGGGATTGAATTGCTCTGGGTCGAGGAACGCGTCGTCTACGCGACGATAGATGACGTCGACTCGGCGGAGGCCCCCGGTCGTTTTCATCCATACGTACCCATCGTCGACCACGAGGTCACGGCCTTCGACGAGCGGCACGCCCATCTCGCGGGCCAAAAACACGTGCTCGAAATAGGCGGAGTTGAAGACGCCTGGTGACATCAAGACGATGTTCGGGTTGGTTGCTTCTGAGGGGGCAATTTCTCCAAGCGCGGCTCGCAAGTGCATCCCATAGCTCGAGACTTGGCGGAGCCCGACATTGTCGGTCAGGTCGGGAAACGCGCGCAACATCAGATGGCGGTTTTCGACCACATACGAAACGCCGGACGGCGTTCGGGCGTTGTCCTCGAGCACGCGAAAAACGCCCTGACCATCGCGCACCAAGTCGATCCCGCAGATGCTCACATAGGTATTGTGGGGCAAGTCGAGCCCCTTCATCTCCGAGCGAAAGCACGCGTTTTGCAAGACCAGCTCGGATGGCACGGTGCCATCCTTCAGGATGTGTTGATCGTGATAGACGTCGTACAAAAAGTGATTGAGCGCCGACACTCGTTGCACGCAACCGCGTTCGATGTGCTCCCAGTCCTGACTCGAGAGCACTCGAGGGATGACGTCGAACGGCAATACGCGATCGATCGCATTTCGGTCGTCGTAGACGGTGAAGGTGATGCCGAGGTTGTACAGCTCTCGATCGCTCGACTGCGCCCGACGCCGCAAAGTCGAAATCTTCAAGCGCTGCATCCGATCGCGAATCAGGTCCGTGTGCTGGGCGGGATGGGAGTCGCTCCCGAACATCTCGCAGTAGAAACCACCGCGATCGTAGTTGGAAAACAGACCTGTTTTGGAATCGGCCAACGACCCTCTGCAACTCCCCGGTGAGACAGACTTTATGGCAGGGGCTGGCGCTTTGAGCAAGGTCGAAGAGAGGCGGTGCAGAGTCCCTTTGGCCAAGGTCGTGCGTTTGCGGTATCAGGCTGGTCATGAAACGTCTCGGTTACGGTTCCGTGGCGCTGTTGGCGTTGAGTGCCTGCTCGTCGAGCGACAGTCCTCCACCCGAGACGACCGCGCTGCTATCCGTCAATACGGCCGACATCGCGGCGACGGTCGACCCGCGATACCTCTCGGTGGCAGTCGACATGGCACAGGTCGTCGGTGGGCGCTTTTGGTCCTCGAGCGGACAACAAGAGGTCATCGGCGAAGAAGAAGTCCCCGAGTACGATTTCAGCCGCCCGCGCCTGCGGACGCTTGCCTCTCATCTCGCTCCCGCGTTTTTACGTATCGGCGGCTCGGATTCCGATCGTGTGATCTACGACATGAGCGACGCCCCGATCGAAGAGGCTCCGGAGGGTTTCGAGTTCGTGCTCAACGCCTCTCAGCTCGACGGCGTCTTCGAGTTTGCCGAGGCGCTCGACTTTGACGTCATGTTCACGCTGAACGCTGGGGTGGGGGTACGCGACCAGTCGAACGCATGGACGCCCGAGATGGCTCGGGAGCTCGTCCAGTACGTGGTGGATAACGACTATCAAGTGACCCTTTGGGAGCTCGGCAACGAATGGAACCTCTACGGATTCATCCTCTCGCTTGGGCTCGAAGTCCCGCAGATCGTAGCCGACTTCGAGGTCGCGTCGGCACTGGTGGACGAGCTCGACCCCGACTCCCTGTTCGGCGGTCCGTCGAGCGCTTACTGGCCCACCCCCGGTGAGATCATTCAGGAGGTCTATCCCCAGTTCATGTCGATGGGCGGCGCGGACACGATCGACGTGATCACGTGGCATTACTATCCGCAGCAATCGCAGCGCTGCCCCTTCCGCACCGACCCGTACGAGCCCGAAGCCATCTTGAACGCAACGGGCCTCGACCGGGGCATCGGCTGGGCCGCGGAGGTCGAGGCAGTTCGGGATGCACAGGCGCCGAGCATGCCGATTTGGCTGGGCGAAACCGGCCATGCGCAGTGCGGCGGCCAGCCCGGTGCATCCGACCGCTTCGAGGGCACGTTTTGGTGGCTCGACGAGTTGGGCGCCTTGGCGCGCCGCGGCCATCAGATCGTGGTTCGACAGACCCTGTCCGGCTCGAACTACGGGCTCATCGACGACCAAACGCTCGATCCCCGCCCCGACTATTGGGCCTCGGTTCTGTGGCGACAGCTGATGGGCGACCGTGCCCTCGATGTCGACAGGAGCGCAGTCGATGAAAACGTTCGTCTTTACGCCCATTGCACCTATCAGCAGCCTGGCGCCGTGACCGTGCTGGCGATCAACCTCGATCCGGAGCACAGCGTGCGTCTCGAGATCGACGGGCTGGGCGGGAGCAAAGACCTCTATCTGCTGACAGCCGATTCGCTCGATTCAGCCGAGCTGATGCTCAATGGTGTCGTTCTCGTGGACGACGATGGAGCTCTCCCTGACCTGTCACCGGACTCGATTGGAAACCGCCCCGCCGACCTGCCTCCACGCTCGATTGCGTTTGTCGTCTTTCCCGACGCCGGTGCGGTCGCTTGTCAATGAGCCAACCGCCATTACGTTTGGCTGAAGAGAAAACGATCATGAAAGCAATCCAAGTGAAGGAATTTGGAGATCCCTCCGCGATCTCCGTAGTCGAGGTCGACGATCGGGCGCCCGGAGCGCACGAGGTGAAGGTGCGCGTTCACGGCGTGGGAGTCGGCTATTTCGACGGGCTTCTCATCAAAGGCGAGTACCAGATCAAGCCACCGCTGCCGTTCATCCCCGGCAGCTCTCTTTCGGGCGTCGTCGAAGCCGTCGGGGGCAAAGTCACGGATCTGAGCCCTGGCGACCACGTTGCCGGTTTTTCCCTGTTGGGCGGGCTCGCCGAGTACACGTGCCTCCCCGCCAACTTCGTTTTCAAGATCTCGAATTCGATCCCGCTCGATGATGCCGCCAATTTCTTGATCGCGTACTCGACGGCGGTGCTTGGCTTGAAAGAGCTCGCCAAGACGCAGCCGGGCGAAAACGTGCTGGTGCTCGGCGCTTCGGGAACCACGGGCTCGACGGCAATCGATGTCGCTCGAGCGCTCGGCGCCCGCGTCATCGCCTGCGCGTCGACCGAGAAAAAGCGAGCACACTGTCTCGACCTCGGCGCGGAGGTAGCGATCGACTACACCAAACCCGATTGGCGAAAAGAAGTGAAGAGCGCGACCGACGGCCAAGGCGCGGACGTCGTGTTCGATCCGATCGGCGGAGACTTTGCGGAGCCTGCCCTCCGCACGATGGCGCCACATGGCCGCTATCTCGTCGTCGGCTTCGTCGCCGGGATTCCCGCGCTTCCTCTCAATTGGCCCCTGATCAAGCGCTGTTCCATCATTGGCGTGAACTGGGGTGGGGAGGTGTTTGCCAATCCCCAGGTGGTCGGCCCCGTCATCGACCAGATCGTGGCCTGGGCCGAGGAAGGCAAGCTGCATTCGGCGCCCGACACGGTCTTTCCGATGGAGCGAGCTGGGGAGGCCTTCGCATCGCTTTTCGACCGACGCTCCACTGGAACCATCGTCATACACTGCTGATCTGACGGGCCTTCCCGGCTATCGTTCTGCCTGCTAGAGCTTCGAATCCATGATGCGAGCTCGGACTTCCATGGTTGCGTTCCTTCTCGTCATCACTGCGGGCTGCTCGCCCGACGTGGCCGGAAGAGCCCTGCGGATGACTCCGACCGCTGAGACGTCGCGTGTCGAACGAGTGGAGCGTCTGACCGACGGCGAGCGTGCGCTCGATGGAGCTCCCTGGGATTCTGAGACCGCAGCCTTCTTCAGGGGCGATCAGGCCTACGTGACATTCGACCTCGGCGAGGTCACGCCCATCGAGGCCGCGTACCTCCAAGGAGACAACAACGATCAGTTCATCTTGGAGACGTCCGAAGATGGAGCCGGGTTCACCCCATTGTGGACGGTGCCGGCGGTCGACGGGCCGGGGCTTCGTGCCCGGTGGAGAACCGGGCTTGGCGGACGCGGCCGTTTCGTACGGCTCCGCGCAGTGGGCGGTGATTCCTTCGTCAGCGCGGCCGAGCTGCAACTCTTTCCCGCAAAGCCCGCAGTTTGGCCGCCGCGGATCCCAGCGCGGCTCGAGCCAGGCTCGTCGCTCTGGGCTCGGTTATCGCTTGCTCTGCTTGGGGCACTGGCCGTTCTCACCGCGCTTTTCGACCGCCGCGACTCGACAAAGGCATTCTCCATTTCCTTGTGGGGTTTGACCGCCGCGGCCGCGGCTGCTGCGGTCTATTCGATTGCGGCGGCTTGGCCGCCTGAAGCGAGTGTCATCAACATTTCCCGCGCGGTGTCAGCGTCGGTGGCCTGCGCTGTCGTTCTGGTCCTCGGCTTTCGGCCCCATCAGGCCAAAAAATCTGCGCTCACCGGGCTGCTCGCTGCGATGGCGCTCCTTTCGATGGCGACGTTCTACAATTTCGGATACCCGCAGTTTTACGACGCTGCAGCGCGAAAGCCGTCCTACGTCCACACCTGGGACTTGCGCGTCTACTTCCCCGCAGCGAAGTATTTCGACGAGCTGGGCTACGACGGCGTGTATCTCGCAAGCGTCAAAGCCTACGCCGATGACGTGCTCGGGGGCTCGCTCGATTCGATTGAGGGCACACAGCTTCGCGATCTGCACAACTACGAGATCAGGAGCGTCGCCGAAGTCGCCCCTCAGATCCACGACGTGAAGGGTCGCTTTTCAGCGGAGCGCTGGGCCGAGTTCAAGGCCGACATGTCCTATTTCTGGAAGGCCATGGGCCCGCAGGCCTATCTTGGAAGTCTTCGTGACCATGGCGCCAACGCGACTCCCGCATGGCTCTTCGTCGCTCGCTTGATCTATGGCTCTGCTTCGGCAAACGAAGCCACCTTCCTTTGGGGCGCTCTGCTCGACCCGATTGTGTTAATGCTCTTTTTCGCCGTCGCATGGCGAACCTTCGGGCTGCGCGCTGCGCTGGTTTGTCTGGTCGCGTACGGAGCGACGACCATCTACCAGTTCGGAAGCAACTGGGGCGGCTCCACCCTTCGAAGCGACTGGATGGTCCTGCTCGGGTTGGGCGTATGTGCCCTCAAAGCCAATCGTTGGTTCTTGGGCGGCGTGCTACTCGGATGGAGCGCAATGATTCGAGCCTTCCCAATGCTTGCTCTCGTCTTCGTGGCTGCTCCCATCGGATGGAGACTGTTCTCCTCCTGGCGCTCCCACAAGGACAGGGCCGATGGGCCGCACGCGCTGTCGCAAGCGGTGCCGCTCGCCAAAATTGCAGCGGGCGCCGCGCTGGTGATCGTCGTCTTGGGCGTCGCATCTGCGAGCACCTTCGGCTTCGAAAAATCCTGGGGCGTATGGTCAGAAAAGATTGCGCTGCACGCTACCAAGCCCAACGTCAATCACCTCGGTATCACCGCGTTGGCCGGGTACAAGGCCGAGAATCTATGGGACAACCTGCGTGCCCGCGGAGAGGATCCGGAGCAATGGGGTCCACTCACCGCACAAACGGTCAAAGAGCGTCGTTGGATCATTGCTCTCGGTATGCTTTCTTTCACCGTGCTTGCGTTGCTAGCCTGTCGAGGCGCAAGGCTTTGCGACGCTGCGGTGATCGGAACGATGATGATACCCGTCTACTTCTATCCAGCGAACTACTATCTGCACATCCTATTCATCTGGCCGCTGCTGCTCGCTGCGTGGAAAGGACCTGAAGGGGATACCGATTGGGCGTTGATCGCCGCGGCGGTTCTCGGATGTTGTGCGATCCAATGGTTCGGCTGGCTCATTCCGGGGCGATATGGACAGTTCTTGTTCTGGAGCGGTACCCTTCTCGCCTTGATCGCCGTTCTGCTCATCCTCACCGCAAGAGCCACCGGTTGGCGCGGCGCCACTCACCCCGCGTCGACTCATGAGGCTCGCCTGAGCGGAGCTCGGCGATGAAGCTGCCATCGCCGCTCTCGGTCATCGCGGCGCGTGCCGCTTCATCGACTCGGCTGGCCCGGCGCTTCATCGAGGCCCAACGAAGGAGTGGACCGCTGCTTCTCGCCTCCGCCGCCGTGGGCACCGTGACTGGGGGCATCGTCAGTCTTTTTCACATCTTGCTGGATTGGGCCGAGCGCGTGCGCCTCGCGAACTGGCCCGCCGCCAGCCTCTGGGGCACCTGGGTGCTCTTTCCCATGGGCGTCGCCCTCATGCTTCTATGCTCCGTGTTTCTCGTGAGAAAATTCGCTCCGGAGGCCGGGGGTAGTGGGGTGCAGATCGTCGAGGGTGCCCTCGATGGCGTTCTGCCGATGCGCTGGGCGCGGGTCATTCCCGTCAAATTCATCGGTGGCAGCCTGGCGCTGGGCTCGGGTGTCCTGATGGGCCGCGAGGGACCTTCCATTCAGATGGGTGCGGCAGTCGGACAAGCCTTCGTCAACCTGTTCCGGTTGCCCAAGACGATGATTCACGGCCTGCTGGCCGCGGGTGCAGGTGCGGGGCTCACCGCTGCGTTCAACGCACCTTTCGCTGGAATTCTATTCGTGGTCGAAGAAATGCGACCTCAGTTCCATTACAACGTTCTGTCCGTTCAGGCGGTTGTCGTCGCGTGCGCCATCTCCGATGTGGTGACGCGCTATTTGACGGGTGACGTCGCTGCTATCGCCATGCCCCTACTCGACATGCCCGATCTCGGCGCGCTCTGGCTCTTCCTGGTTTTCGGAGTCCTCTTTGGTTTTCTCGGCTACGCATTCGAACGCTTCTTGCTCCGGTCGAGCGACTGGCTCTCCCGCTTGTCGCAGCCTCGGTTCATTCTCACCATCGCGTTGATCGGACTTTGCATTGGATGGGCCGGCGGGATCGATCTTCGCTTCCTCGGTGGCGGCGAAAACGTGCTCGAGGGCTTCTTGACAATGTCGTCGCCGATGTCCGTTCTCATGACCGTGTTTGCCGTCCGGTTCGTCGCGACGATCGCCAGCTACTCCACGGGTGCGCCGGGTGGTCTTTTCGCTCCCATGCTGGCGCTCGGAACCATCGGGGGCGTCGCGTACGGCGAGCTCGTCGTCGCCCTCGGCGTCGGTGGGGCGCTGGGTCCCTCGTATTTCGCCGTGGCGGGAATGGGAGCTTTCTTTGCCGCCGTGGTCCGCGCTCCTCTGACGGGCATCATTCTCACCGCTGAAATGACGGGAAACTTCACTCTGATCCTTCCTCTGATGCTGACCTGCATGGCCGCTACCATCACCGCACATGGCCTTGGGACCAGGCCGATCTACACCGCGCTGCTCGAGCGCGATCTCAATCGCATTCACGTCGCCGCCACCGAGCGGGGGGAAACGCGGGAAGGCGAAGCGCAAATCGACGGAGCTGCTCGCGCCGAATAGGGCTCGTCGGTTGCGTGAGCCGGACTATACTGCCCGCCGATGCACGAGATTGTTGCGCCGATCCAGGGCGTCGTCGTTCGCTGCGTAGTTGCCCAGGGCGATACCGTCAAGAAGGGACAGGCGCTGGTGATCCTGGAATCGATGAAGATGGAGCACGTCGTTGCGGCCGATCGCGCCGGTACCGTTCTCCTCGTCGCAACCGAGGCCGGCGCGACCGTCCGCAAGGGTGAAGTGCTCGTTCGCACGCAGGAGGGAGAGATTTCACAGGAAGTCGTCTGCTCCGAAGCCGAGCAGGACTTCGATGAGATTCGAGCCGACCTCGCGGCCCTCCGGGAGCGTCTCTCCAAAGGCCTCGACGAAAACCGCCCCGGGGCCGTCGAAAGACGGCGGAAGACCGGTCAACGGACGGCACGGGAGAACGTCGCGGACCTGGTCGACCCGGAGACGTTCGTCGAATACGGCGCGCTGGTGATCGCGGCGCAGCGCCAGCGGCGCTCCGTCCAGGAGCTGATCGACAAGACCCCTGCCGACGGCCTGGTTGCGGGCGTCGGCGAGGTCAACGGTGCCCTTTTCCGCGATGCGGAGACTCGCTGCGTAGTCATGTCGTACGACTACACCGTGCTTGCCGGCACCCAGGGCGTCATGAACCACTACAAGAAGGATCGGCTGTTCGAGCTCGCACAGTCTCTTCAACTTCCAGTGATTCTCTTTTCGGAAGGCGGCGGGGGACGTCCAGGCGACACCGACAGCACGCAAGTTGCGGGTCTCGATTGCCGCGCGTTTCAATACTTTGCCGAGCTCTCCGGTCTGGTTCCCCTGGTCGGTATCAGCTCGGGCCGGTGCTTTGCAGGGAATGCCGCGCTACTCGGATGCTGCGACGTCGTCATTGCGACCGAGAATTCGAACATCGGCATGGGCGGCCCCGCGATGATTGAGGGTGGCGGGTTGGGGGTCTTCGAGCCCGAGCAGATCGGCCCTGCCGACGTCCAGACACAAAACGGCGTCATCGACGTCCTGGTCAAGGACGAGGCGGAGGCGGTGGTCGCGGCCAAGAAGTACCTGTCGTATTTTCAGGGCGCCCTCGAGAGCTGGACCTCTGCCGACCAGCATCGGTTGCGCTCCGCAGTTCCCGAGAACCGACTTCGGGTCTATGACGTTCGGGCGGTCATCGGCACTTTGGCCGATACCGATTCGGTGCTCGAGCTTCGCGCAGGCTTCGGTCTGGCCATGATTACCGCGCTCGCCAGGATCGAGGGATGTCCCGTCGGAATCGTCGCGAACGATCCGGCGCATCTCGGCGGCGCCATCGACGGCGACGCGGCGGACAAAGCCAGCCGATTCATGCAGCTCTGCGATGCATTCGACATCCCGCTTCTGTTTCTTTGTGACACGCCGGGTTTCATGGTGGGACCGGAGGTCGAGGCAACCGGGCTGGTTCGGCGTGCGGCGCGCATGTTCGTGGTCGGGGCGAGCCTCGACGTCCCGTTCTTCACGATCGTCCTGCGCAAGGGTTATGGGCTCGGTGCCCAATCGATGGCAGGCGGTAGCTTCAAAGCAACCAGCTTCACCGTGGCCTGGCCTACTGGTGAGTTCGGGGGCATGGGGCTCGAGGGCGCAGTCAAGCTCGGCTATCGAAAGGAGCTCGCCGCGATCGAGGATCCGGCGCAGCGCGAGCAGGCCTACCAGAACATGGTCGCCATGGCCTACGACATGGGGAAGGCTACGAACATGGCCGCGCAGTTCGAGATCGATGCCGTGATCGATCCCATGGACTCGCGACGATGGATCATGAACGTCTTGAGAGCCGCGCCGAGGCCATGGCGACGCAACGCCAAGAAGCGTCCCTGCGTGGAACCGTGGTAGCGTCCGTCAGTCTCGGTCGGCAGCAATCCTTCCTATGAAGCACATCGAAACACACAGAACACACCGAATCGGATGGCTCCGCGCGGCCGTTCTTGGCGCCAACGACGGCATCGTCTCCACGGCTAGCCTCGTTTTGGGAGTGGCCGCCGCCGGCGCGAGCTCGGACGAAGTTCTCGTCGCGGGTGTCGCGGGTTTGGTGGCCGGCGCGATGTCGATGGCTGCCGGGGAGTACGTGTCGGTGAGCTCTCAGGCCGATACCGAGCGTGCCGATTTGGAGCGTGAGCGCGAGGAGCTCGCCTCGAATCCCGAGCACGAGCACGCCGAAATGACCGCCATCTACCTAGCGCGGGGGCTCGATGCGGATCTTGCTTCGCGGGTGGCCACGCAGTTGATGGAGCACGATGCGCTTGGCGCGCATGCGCGCGACGAGCTGGGGATCTTCGATTCGTTGAGCGCCCGGCCCGTTCAAGCGGCGTGGGCCTCGGCGGGCTCGTTCGCGGTCGGCGCCGCCTTGCCTCTGTTGGTTGCCGTCGTCGCGCCACCGTCCATCGCCATGTATGCGGTGGGGGGCAGCGCGCTCGTGTTTCTCGCGTTCCTCGGATCGCTCGGCGCGCGGGCAGGGGGCGCCTCCATGACGACCGCAGCCATCCGGGTCACCTTCTGGGGCGCCCTCGCGATGGCCGCGACCGCAGCGGTTGGTGCATTGTTCGGCGTCGCGGCTTGAGGCGGCCACTCTTGAACTCGGCCATTCGGGCTCTATACCCACCTCGAAAGGCGGCGTCATGAAAGCAATGGTCGTAGGACAAGCGGGCGGACCCTTCGTCTTGGAAGATCGCGAGATCCCGGAGCCCGGCCCCGGCGAAATTCGGATCAAAGTGGAGGCATGTGGCATCTGCCATAGCGATGCCTTCGTCAAGTTCGGGCAGTTCCCGGGGCTTCAGTTGCCGCGGGCGACGGGGCACGAGGTCGCGGGCGTAGTCGATTCACTAGGCGAGGGGGTTGATTTGTTCGCGGCGGGCGATCGTGTCGGTGTCGGCTGGCACGGGGGCCACTGCTTCCAATGTAACGCGTGCCGACGCGGTGATTTCCTCAACTGCGTGAATCACAGAATTTGCGGGATCAGCTACGATGGAGGCTACCAGGAGTACATGGTCTGTCCCTGGGAGGCAGTGGCGCGAATTCCCGACGTGCTCGATGCCGTGGACGCCGCACCACTTCTGTGCGCCGGAATCACGACGTACAACGCGCTTCGCCATAGCGGTGCGAAGCCGGGAGACGTCGTCGCCATCCAGGGTATCGGCGGGCTCGGGCACCTGGCCCTCCAATATGCGAGCCGAATGGGATTCCACACCGTGGCGCTTTCCCGCGGCAACGACAAAGAAAAGCTCGCCAAAGAGCTGGGGGCGCACAGCTACATCGATGCGACCTCGCAAAGCGAGGTCGACGAGCTCCAGAAGCTTGGCGGCGCAGATTTGATTCTAGCGACCGCCCCAAGCGGCGAGGCCATCGGGAGCGTGGTCAACGGACTGAGCAGCCGCGGCAAGCTCATGCTCGTCGCCGCCGCTCCGGATCCTTTTTCAGTCAACGCGTTGGCGATGCTCTCCGGGAAGATGATTCACGGCTGGCCGAGCGGCTCGGCCATCGATAGCGAAGACACCATGCGGTTTTCCGCCCTCACCGATGTCCGTCCGCAGATCGAGCGCTTTCCGCTCGAGGCAGCCAATGAGGCCTTCGCCAAAGTCATGGACAACACGATTCGCTTTCGCGCCGTCCTCGATATGTCGATGTGAGTGGGCCGGGGCCGGCGCGCTCAGAGCAGCGCGCCGCGTCCCGTCAGATGAAGAGATGCATCTGCAGAATGAAGGAGTTGCCTTTGCGGCTCTCCACGCTTCCGTTGGCGTCGAAGATCGGCCGGTTTCGGTATTCGAAGCTGACCTTGGCGTTGTGCTTGTGAACGAACATGTTCATGCCGATGCCGAAGTGATTCATCCAGGTGCACGACCCCGGAGCGCTCGCACATCCGAACACTTGAAAGCCGGAGCCCTGCCAGTTGACATAGGGCTGGAACTGGATCTGTTCACCCACGGTGAACGGCAGCAAGATACCGAGCTCGCTGTAGAGGGTATGGCCCGTTCCGATCATGGGATAGGCGTTGCCTCCTCCCTGAACGCCGGTGCCCCCATCCGCGGGGTTCATGATACCGATGTTGCGGATGTTGCTCGGTCCGAAGTTCTGGTACTGGTAGACGGCATACCAGGTGGCTGCTCCGCCATTTTCCCCCTTGAACGGCATGTCGAGGAAGAGATCACCTGCAGCGACGACGTTAGTTAGAACCTTTACCGAAGCGGGGTCGGCGGGGTTGGTCAAGTACTGGATGGACCACGGTTGTGTATAGCCACCAAAACCGAGATTGAAGACCTTCTTTGCACCGATATAGGTTCCCACCGTGTAAGGAAGGACGTTGGACTCGTGGTCGAGGAACTGCAGCATGAAGTAGCCCGCATAGGCCCACGCGTTGGTATCCCTGTAGTTCCCCTGTCCGGTCGGATCGGGCGGAGTGACGGCCCCGCTCACCGGGGTATCCACGTCGAACGCCGTAAACGGCCTGGTCACCGAAATTCGATAGTCGAACAGCCCGAATTTGCCTTTCAGGTAAAAGCCGAGCTGGCGTGCGAATTGATCGGTTCGCTCGATGAGAGGCCAGTTCGAGATGGGATAATCGAGGCTCATCGCGGTGATGGTGCTGCCATTGGTCTGCCGGGAGATGCCGTTCCAGTACAAAAGCCCGCCACCGAAAAAGACCGCGTCGTTCCTGCTGAGCTGGAACTCGGCCCAGGCGTCGTGGAAGAAGACCTGAGGTTTGCGCGGGCTTCGGAAGTCCTGATTGTCGATGCCGATGTGCATCAGGATGAAAGTGCGAGGAAAGATCTGGCCGAACAGTAGAAAGCGCGCCCGGCGGATGGCCGCGTCGCCATACCAGGCGTCGCTGTTTCCTTTGACTTCCGTCCCTGGGTTCAGCTGGATCGCGCGTCCCCAGACCTGCAACCAGGTGGCGAATCGCAAATAAAGACTTCCGTCCTTGTTGAGGCTGACCTGGAGCTTCTTGGCCGTCCCGTCCTCTCCGGTCACGAGACCGGCTCCGCCGGGCATCTTTGACGGCGCTTCGACCGGAACTTCGCCGATCCTCAGCCTCATCTCGTCGAGCTGACGCTGTGCCTCATCGATCGCCTCTTGGGTGTGCACGATGTCGTCATGAGTGACCGGCGTCGCCACTTCGGCCTGGTCCGCTTGGTCCATAGCCGTGTCCTCGGGGGCCGGTTCTCCCTCCGGTTCTTCAGCCCAGGCTGTGGCGGGAGCCCACCCGAGCAGCATTGCGATGCACGCCAGGGCCCCGATCCAGGCGCACCTCACCTGTTGCGGCTCGCGGCCGCTTTCCCATTTTCGCCTCATCACAACTCTCCTGTCTGTTAGACCGACTGCTCAGTGATGCCCAGTCGGTGCTCTCGAGCCCACCGGTACCCGGATGTGCTCGACCAACTCTTGTACGTCTTGGGGTGGCGGTGGCGTGAACCGGCCCACGATATAGACCACGACGAAGTTGAGGAGCATGCCCACCGCGCCGATTCCCTCAGGCGAGATTCCGAACCAGAACTGGTCCGGCGTGCCGCCCATGAACTTGAAGTAGATGATGTACGCCGCGGTGAACACGATCCCTGCGACCATGCCGGCGACCACGCCCTCACGATTCGCCTTCTTCGCGAACACTCCAAGGATGATTGCCGGGAAGAACGATGAGCAGGCGAGACCAAACGCGAATGCGACGACTTGTGCCACGAACCCCGGTGGGTTGATCCCGAAGTAGCCAGCGATCAGGACGGCAAAGCCGGCCGCGACGCGCGCGGCAAGCAGCTCTTGCTTCTCCGTGATCGACGGCATGAACACGCGCTTGAGGAGGTCATGGCTGACCGACGTGCTGACGACTAGCAACAAGCCCGCCGCGGTCGAAAGAGCTGCAGCGAGACCGCCAGCAGCGACCAACGCAATCACCCAGTTGGGGAGACGCGCGATCTCCGGGTTGGCAAGCACGATGATGTCGCGGTCGACGTAGAGCTCGTTCTTGTTGTCCGGGTTCGGATTCTTGACGACGCGCTCACCGTGTGCGCCACGCTCCGGCGAGCCGTCCGCGGCCGTGGCAAACTCGGGCTTGCCGCCGGACATTGCATCTCCGGCGAGGTACTGCACCTTGCCGTCGTCGTTCTTGTCCGTCCATGCGAGAAGACCGGTGTTCTCCCAGGTCTTGAACCACTGGGGAATCGACTTCTGCCCCTCGACCTGCGCATAGCTCGCGTTGCTCACCGTTTCGATCAGGTTCGTGCGCGCGAAGGCAGCGACGGCGGGTGCGGTGGTGTAGAGGAGGGCGATGAAGAAAAGCGCCCAGCCCACGCTGGAGCGGGCATCGCGCACCTTGGGCACCGTATAGAAACGCACGATGACGTGAGGAAGGCCTGCGGTTCCGGCCATGAGCGCGCCGGTGATGCACAAGACGTCCAGCATGGATTTCTTGCCTTGCGTGTACTCTGCAAAGCCGAGCTCTGTGTTCAGCTCGTTGAGCTTGTGCATCAAGGTCACGGTCTCTCCGTTCGCGACCTTCGTGCCGACCTCGCCAGCAAGGTTCGCTCCGAACCCAATCTGCGGAATCAGGTGGTTCGTGAGCAGAATGCTGATGAATATGGCGGGCACCAGGTATGCGAAGATCAACACGCAGTACTGCGCTGCCTGCGTGTAGGTGATGCCTTTCATGCCGCCGAGAACGGCGTAGAAGAACACGATGGCCATGCCGATGAGAACGCCCAGGTTGATCGGGACCTCGAGGAATCGGCTGAATACGACGCCCACACCACGCATCTGGCCTGCCACATAGGTGAACGAAACGAACACCGCGCAAAGGACGGCCACGATTCGAGCCGAGTTCGAGTAGTAGCGGTCTCCGATGAAATCGGGGACCGTAAACTTGCCGAACTTCCGGAGATAGGGCGCCAACAAGAGAGCGAGCAACACATAACCGCCCGTCCAGCCCATTAGGTAGACAGCGCCGTCATATCCCATGAACGAGATGAGACCCGCCATGCTGATGAAGGAGGCCGCACTCATCCAATCCGCGCCGGTGGCCATGCCGTTGACCACGGGATGCACCCCTCGGCCGGCAATGTAGAAGTCACCCGTCGTGCTCGCCCTCGACCAGATGGCGATGCCGATGTAGAGCGCGAAAGTGCCGCCCACGATGATGAATGTCCAAGTCTGTACGTCCATGATCCTCTCCTCCTCTGACTCGAACGATTAGTCTTCGTGCACGTCAAACTCGCGATCCATCTTGTTCATCCGCCGTGCGTAGACGAAGATCAGGACCACGAACACGTAAATGGAGCCCTGTTGGGCAAACCAGAATCCGAGCGGGAAGCCGGTGCCTGGGATGGTGATGTTGTCGAGCGCGTCCGCCCAGAAGATCCCGGCGCCGTACGACACGAGCCACCAGATGACGAGCAAGGAGATCAAGAGACGGAGGTTCTTTTTCCAGTAGAGCCGCGCCTTTTCGTTCAGTTTCGGTTCGGTCATCTTCGTTTCCGTTTCTCCGCCAGTGGCGGCACCTCAATCCTTCTTCAAAAGCGCCTCGACCACCGTGGGGTCGGCGAGCGTAGAAATATCTCCCAGTTGATCGGCCTCGCCTGCGGCGATCTTTCGTAGGATGCGACGCATGATCTTTCCAGAGCGGGTCTTGGGGAGCCCGTGCACCACCCGGACTTCGTCCGGCGTTGCAATCGGTCCGATCACCTGGCGCACCTGCTCTTTGAGCGCGCCTTGGAGCTCATGGGGCTCCCACTCGGCGTCCGCGATCGGGACGACGAAGGCAAAGATGCCTTGACCCTTGATCTCGTGCGGCATTGGCACGACCGCGGCCTCCGCAACGGCTTGGTGCGCTACGAGCGCGCTCTCGACTTCGGCGGTCCCAAGACGGTGGCCAGACACGTTGATCACGTCGTCGACGCGGCCCGTGATCCAGTAGTATCCGTCTTCGTCGCGCCGACAGCCGTCGCCGGTGAAGTAGTAGGGAGGGTATTGAGAGAAATACGTTTCGAGGAAGCGCTTGTGATCGCCGTGGATGGTGCGCGCTTGCCCCGGCCACGGATGCTTGATGCACAGGTAGCCGCTGACGTCATTTCCCTCGACTGCTTTGCCTTCTTGATCGACGAGGAGCGGTTCGATGCCGAACAAAGGAAGCGTCGCCGAGCCGGGCTTGGTCGGCGTAGCATTTGGGAGTGGGCTGATCATGATCCCGCCCGTTTCCGTTTGCCACCACGTATCGACGATTGGAATTTTTCCGTCCCCGACCACGTCGCTGTACCAGCGCCATACTTCGGGGTTGATCGGCTCGCCGACCGTGCCCAAGACCCGCAGGCTCTTGCGGCTGGAGCCCTTAACCGGCTCCGAGCCCTCTCGCATGAGGGCCCGGAGCGCGGTGGGCGAGGTATAGAGAGTCGTCGCGCCGATGTCGTCGACAACCTTCCAGTACCTACTTGCATCGGGGTATGTGGGGACCGATTCGAACATCACGCTTGTGACGCCGTTCGCAAGTGGTCCATATACGATGTAGGTGTGGCCGGTGATCCACCCGATGTCGGCCGCACAGAAGTGAACGTCGTCCGGCTCGATGTCGAACACGTACTTGAACGTCGACGCGGCGTAGGTCAGGTAGCCGGCTGTCGTGTGCACCACACCCTTTGGTTTGCCGGTCGACCCCGAAGTGTAGAGAATGAAGAGAGGGTCCTCAGACGCCATCCACTCGGAAGGACACGTCACACGATGCTCGGACATCGCCTCGTGCATCCACACGTCGCGTCCCTGTTCCATGTGGACTTCGGTGTCCGTTCGCTGAACAACGAGCACCTTTTCTACGACGCCCAGACCCTCTACTGCGTCGTCCGCGATTCTCTTCAGGGGAATCCGTTTTCCGCCTCGTAAGCCCTCGTTCGCCGTGACCAGCACCTTCGCTTCTGCATCGATGATGCGATCGCGAAGCGCATCAGCGCTGAAGCCACCGAAGACGATGGAGTGCACTGCGCCAATACGAGCGCATGCGAGCATGGTGTAAGCCAACTCGGGCACCATCGGCAGGTAGATGCAAACGCGATCGCCCTTGCGAACGCCGATCGAGCGCAACGTATTGGCGACTCTGCCAACTGCCGTCTTGAGGTGGCTGAAGGAGATGTGCTCGTACTGTCCCGGCTCGTCTTTGACGTAAATAATCGCCGTTTTGTCGGGATTTTTGGCAGCGTGCCGGTCGACACAGTTGGTCGCCACGTTCAGACGGCCGCCACCAAACCAGACGAACTCACCGGGACCGTCTTCCTCGAAGATGCTGGAGGGCTCGTAGAACCAGTGAAGCTCGTTTGCCTGCTCTCGCCAGAACTCATCCCTTTCGGTGATGCTTCGATCGTAGAGGCTTTGGTATTCGTGCAGGTTGCTGATGCGGCGGCGGTTCTCTAGCGAAGGTTGTTTTAGTGTCATCGGTACACCTTACACCTCGTTGCTCTGTCTTAGACGCAAGACTTGTACCAAGACGCGATCCGCGGAACGACTGGCAATCTCCCTCTAACGCGCCGCAGCAAGCGTTACAATTCGTAGCACTGCGCTACGGTTCGAAACGCCGTCGAAACAGTGGCTCTATTCGGGCGGGCGGGATTCCCGCCGCGGGATACCCATGCGCTGTCGCCGCTCCCACAACGTCTTGCGGCTGATTCCGAGTCGCTTCGCGAGCTCCGTTTCGCTGAGCTCGTGCTGGTGCGACAACACGAATCGCCGCAGGTAACCTTCGAGCGACATATCCTCGCTTGCCGCTGCGCCAGAGCCGTTGCCATTGGAGCCATTCGACGGGGGAAGCCCGAGCAGCTCTTCGGTGATGGGGCCCGACTCGTGCAGGATGACCGCGCGCTCCACCGCATGCTGAAGCTCGCGAACGTTCCCAGGCCACTTGTACCGTTGCATTGCACTGATGGCTCGCTCATCGAGGTCGAGCGGCGGCCGTCCGAGCTTATTCGTCGCCCGCGCAATGAACACCTCTGCCAGGGCCAAAATATCGTCCCCTCGTTCGCACAGAGGCGGCAGCCTGATTTCGACCACGTTCAGCCGAAAGTAGAGATCGACCCGGAATTCGCCGCGTTCTACGAGGGATGGAAGGTCTCGATGGGTGGCGGCGACGAGCCGGATGTCGACTGACTCGGCTTTGCAACCCCCCACGCGGCGGACCTCACGTTGCTGAAGCATGCGGAGCAAGCGCGCTTGCGCAGCCTGTGTGAGCTCCCCGATCTCGTCGAGAAAAAGCGTTCCTCCCTCTGCGGTATGGACCAGTCCGTCTTTGCGCGTGATCGCCCCTGTGAATGCGCCCTTCTCGTGCCCGAAGAGCTCCGATTCGAGCAGCGTTTCAGGGATCGATGCACAGTTGACGGGAACGAACGCCCCCGGCCGCCGGCTTTGGCCGTGCACCGCCCGGGCAATGAGCTCCTTGCCGGTTCCGGACTCACCGAGGATGAGCACGGTTGCCTCCGTCGGCGCGACTTTGCGGGCCCGGCGGAGCGCTTCCTGCATGGGGCTCGACTCCGATGCGACGATTTCATCAAGGTCGTCGGCGCCGTGTTCCGCATACGCTTTGTTGATCGCGCGGTGCCGAAGTACGCGTTCGACGGCTTTGCTGAGCTCTTCGGGATCGAAGGGCTTGGAGAGGTAGTCGGCAGCGCCCCGCTTCATCGCATCGACTGCACCGCTCACCGAGCCGTAAGCAGTCATCACGATGACCGGCACTTCGCCGACTCGTTCGATCAAGACGTCGCCTGTCTCGCCGGTGAGCCGAACGTCGGTGATGACCAGGTCGAAGTCCTCCGGACAGGCGCTCTCGGCTTCTCGGACGCTCGGCACATCGGTGACCTCGTGCCGCTCCCTCGTCAAGATCCGCTTGATCTCGGCGCGGATGACCCGCTCGTCCTCCACCAAAAGAATCTTCGCCACCGCTGATTAGTATCAAAGGAGCCTAGGATCCATCAATGCCTTAGTTTTCCTGAGCTTGGAGCGTAATTGTAAAGCGACTCCCGCCAGACTTGCGAGGCTCGTAGGTGAGCGATCCCCCGAAACGCTCGATGATTTGACGGGATACTGAAAGCCCGAGGCCCGTGCCCTGCATGTCCGATTTCGTCGTGAAAAAGGGCTCGAATACCCGATCCGACAGCTCCGGCGGGATACCCGGGCCCTCGTCATCGACGTCGATGCGGACGCTGCCACTACCTGTACGGGTGCGCACGTACACGGTGGCTCCAGGTACGCAGGCCTGCCGGGCATTGTTCAGAAGATTGACGATAACCTGCGTCAACCCGTCTGGGTTAGCCAGCACGGAGGCATCCACGCTGAGGTCCAAGTCGATGTGGCATCCGTCGGTTTCGAGCTTCGCGAGCTTGGCGGCCTCGCGCACGACGCCGGCCACCGGGATCGCCTGAAGCTCCACCGGCGTTTCGTCGCGCCGGCTGAAGGTGAGGAGGCTTTGCACGATTCCATGGATTCGCCTCGCCTCCTCGACGATGATCCCGAGACGCTCCGCCGCGTCATCCGCAGTAGGGTCGGCGGCCAGATTCTTCGCGACCATCAGGATTCCGGTCAATGGGTTACCCACCTCGTGCGCCACGCCTGATGCGAGCGTGCCTATGGAAGAAAGTCGATCCTTGTGCGCCACGTGACGTTCGAGCTGGCGCAGGACCGTAATATCCTCGACGACGAAGACATGGCCCTCCTCCGCCTCGCCAGAGATCGTCGCGGTCTGTGCCCGAAGCCCGATCTTCTTTTGACCCAACTCGTATTCGCGCTCGATCACCGTGCCACTCGGCTGCGCCGCGAGCTCGTCGAAGAGTGCCCACCAAGGACTCGGAATGTCTCGAAGCGGATGGCCGCAGATGTCGTCCTCGTCCAGTCCTGAGATCCGTTCGAGCTGAGCGTTCCAGACCACCACCTCCCCATGGTCGTCGACCGTGCACACCCCCACTGGCAGCTCGGACATCAGCTGCGAGAGATAGCGCCGCGCTGCATGGGCCGGAGAAGTTCGCTGCGACGCATCATCCTTGAGCGAGTCGAGCTCTCGGAATGCCCGCAGCCGCTCGGCCAGAGCATCTGAGCGCACCGGGCGGCCTCCATGAACGTATGTGCGCGCGGCCAGCGGTCCGATTCTCTCGCTGAGGCGGCCTTCGAGCTCATTGATGAGCTTGAGCAGCTCGGGCCGATCACGGGGAGGCCAATTCACGTCGGCCGCGGCGGCGGCTTCATAGATTTCCCGAATGGCCGTTTGCTTTCCGACGTACGACGTCAAACGCTCCTGAAGCGACTCTGCAGAATCGGGCACCTGCAGGATCCGGGTTACTCGTGGCTCGCGACACGCCTCGGCTGCATTGCGCTCCTCGGCCGAGCGCGTGGTGAGAAGCGACACGCCCATGAACACGAAAGCATGCGCGGTCAGGCTCACCCAAATGACCGGTCCTCTCGCCATCGGGTCGTCAAATCCGAACATGGAATAGAGCTGGGAGACCCCGACTTCGAAGCCCAGCAGCGGCACCGCCGTCAGCACTGCCCACGACGTTGCTCCGACGATCAAGCCGGCCAAGACCCCCGTTCGCGAAGCGCGGCGCCAAAACAGCGTGCCGAGCAGACCGGGGAGCAGATGTGTGACCGCGACGAAGGAAGCGAGGCCGAGGTCGACCAGCGAATGCGAGCGGGGAAGCGCGAAGTGGAGCAAAAGGCCTGCGACGATCACACCGACGATGGTCGTTCGGCGAAATACGGCCCAGCGGGTCAAAAGCGACTCTGGCGTCGGTCCGAATCGCGGCACCAGGTAGTTGCCCACCATGCCGCTCAAGGCGATGGACGAAACCAGAATCATCGCGCTCGCGGCGGAGACCGCGCCCAGAAACGCAATGGTCTGCAGGGTGGGAGAGCTCTGTACGGCTACCAATACGTAGACGTCCGGACGGACGCCTGCCGCCGCTAGGTCGCGTCCGGCCCAGTACAGGATCGGCACGGGAAGGTTGATGGCGAACAGATAGAGGGGCAGCGCCCATCGTGCCGTTTGAAGGCTACGTGGCCCCGGTCGCTGGACGAACGCCACGAAGAACTGACGAGGCAGCAAGAACGCGGCGCAGAACGTGACGAAGACCAGCGCGAGCCAGGAGTCACCCACGTCCCTCATCACCGGCCGGGTCATGCTTTCGACCAACTCCGGCCGTTCCTGAAGGTAGTCGTTCAGCCCCCGAAATCCACCAAAAATCGTGATGAGCGTAGCGGTCCCGACCACCAGCAACGCGACGAGCTTGAAGACGCTCTCGAATGCCAGTGCGGCGATGAGGCCGGGGCGATGGGCGCGGCCGTCCGCGTATCGGACGCCGAGCGCGACCGCGAACGCGCTCAACAGAATCGCATAAACATACCCGATCTGCTCGCTCGGCTCTTGCCCCAGCAAGATGGCCGCGCCATCTGCCACCGCGCGAAGTTGAAGCGAAATGTATGGCAGCAGCCCAGCGACCATGAAGACCGAGACGACGGCGCCGACCATACGACTCTGATATCGGAATGCGAAGACGTCCGCGATGCTTCCAAGACGGTACCGGTCCACCAGCTCTGCGACAGGCGTCCACAAGAAGGGGATCGCAATGCAAGACAGCGTGACTCCGAAATAGATGGCTAGGAAGTCATAGCCCTCCGTGGCGGCAAAACCGACGCTCCCAAACAGAGTCCAGGTCGTGGCGTAGACTCCCAGCGCAAGCGCATAGCTGAAGCGGTTGCGGCCCAATCGGCCCCACTTCGGGGACCGCTCGACGACCTCCGAGCCGCCGATGTACAGGGCCAACAGTGCAGCAGCGAGAAAGAATAGGACGAACTGGTCAGGCGGCATGATCGGTGCGATGCAGCAGCACGATGACGGCGATCATAGCGAGCCAGAACGCGAAGGGGGACCACCAGGTGTGGAGCCAAAGAGCACGAGCCGGTGTCGCGATTAGCACCAAAGCGACCACGAAAAGAATGAGCGCGCGCTCTTTGTCCGTATTCATTTAGGCGTATCCGATGGCCTGCAGGCGTTCGGTGATCTCGTCGAGGATGGCTGGATCGTCGATCGTGGCCGGCATTTTCCACCCGTTACGGTCGGCAATTTTCTTCATCGTTCCGCGCAGAATCTTTCCTGACCGAGTCTTGGGAAGCCGTTGGACGACGATTGCGTTCCTGAAGGAGGCCACCGCTCCTATTTCGGTGCGCACCATCTGGATCACCTCCGAGACGATGTCGTGGTGGTGCCGATCCACGCCAGCGTTGAGCACCAGGAATCCGAGGGGAACTTCACCCTTGAGCTCGTCGGCCACGCCAATGACCGCGCATTCGGCGACGTCTGGATGGGCGGCGATGACCTCCTCCATGCCACCCGTCGACAACCGGTGCCCCGCGACGTTGATGATGTCATCGGTCCGGGACATCACGTAGACGTAGCCATCCTGATCGATGTAGCCCGCGTCCGCCGTCTTGTAGAACCCTGGGAACTCTTTGAGGTAGGAGCTCACGAAGCGTTCGTCGTCGTTCCAGAGCGTTGGAAGCGTGCCCGGCGGAAGGGGAAGCTTGACCACCAACGCTCCGGTGGTGCCCGGCGGAAGCTCGTGGCACGCCGGGTCGACGACCCGGACGTCCCAACCGGGGACGGCGACGGTCGGGGACCCATGCTTCACCGGAAGCTGTTCGATACCCAGACAGTTGGCACAGATCGCCCAGCCGGTCTCCGTTTGCCACCAGTGGTCGATGACGGGCACCCCGAGCTTCTGCTCTGCCCACTTGAGGGTATCCGGGTCGGAGCGCTCCCCAGCCAAAAAGAGCGATCGCAAACTACTCATGTCGTAGTGCGCCATCAGAGACCCGGTCGGATCCTCCTTCTTGATTGCACGAAAGGCGGTCGGCGCGGTGAAGAGACAGTTGACGCCATGATCCGATACCACACGCCAAAACGCGCCAGCGTCGGGCGTTCCTACGGGCTTGCCCTCGTATAGGATGGTGGTGTTTCCGTTGAACAGCGGCCCGTACACGATGTACGAGTGCCCCACGACCCATCCGACGTCGGATGCAGCCCAATACACGTCGCCCGGCTCGACCCCATAGACGTTTCGCATGCTCCAGTTCAGCGCCACAGCATGCCCACCGTTGTCGCGAACTACGCCCTTCGGTATGCCTGTCGTTCCGGAGGTGTAGAGGATATAGAGGGGGTCGGTGGCCAAGACTGGCACGCAGTCACGAGGCTTGGCTGCGGCGACCGCATCTTGCCACGAAATGTCGCGGCCCTCGGTGAGCTCGCACTCGCAGCTCTCGCGCTGGCGTATGATGCATTTGCTCGGCTTGTGGTCGGAGAGCTTGATCGCCTGGTCCAGGAGCGGCTTGTACTCGATCACCCGCATGCCCTCGATGCCGCAAGACGCAGAAACGATGATCTTCGGCTCTGCATCGTCGATGCGGGTAGCCAGCTCTTGTGGAGCGAAGCCTCCGAAAACGACCGAATGCACGGCGCCGAGTCGCGCACAGGCGAGCATTGCGATCACCGCCTCCGGGATCATCGGCATGTAGAGCAGCACCCGATCACCCTTCGACACACCCTGGGATGCAAGGGCACCTGCGAAGAGCGCCACCTCGGAACGCAGGTGCCGATAGGTATAGGTGCGCCTCGTGTGCGTCACGGCGCTGTCGTAGATGAGCGCTGCCTGGTTGCCGCGTGTCTCGACGTGCCGGTCGACGGCGTTGTAGCAGGTATTGAGCTGTGCCCCTGGGAACCACCGATAAAATGGGGCATTGGAACCGTCGAGAACGCGGTCCCATCGGCTGATCCAGTCGATTTCTTCGGCCGCCTCGCCCCAGAAGCCTTCCGGGTCTTCGAGGGAACGACGTCGCATTTCAAGCACCGACATGTTCTTATCCTCCGGCGCGTGAGAATACAGGGGCCTTCGCCCAAACGCGAGCATCATCGACCCCATTGCGCGCGCGCCCCCGATCTCCAAGGATGGGCGGTGAGATGTCGTCCGATTCCATGATCCTGACCGTGGCCGGCCGACTGGGCCGCCATCCGCCTTTCGACCGGCTGGAGCCCGAGTTACTCCAAAGAATTGCGAGCAGGGTTCGGATTCGCTACCTGGAGCGCGACGAGATCATCTTCGAGCAAGGTCAAACCGCCAGGCCCGAATTCTACGTCGTGGTGAAGGGCGAGGTGGCGGTCAGCCAGCAGGTCGACGGGTCGACGGTCCTCATCGATGTGTGCGATGACGGCGACATCTTCGGTGTGAGAGCGCTCCTCGCCGAGAGGAAGTACGCGGCTCGCACCCAAGCGAAGGACGACACGCTGCTGTACGTCCTGCCCAAAGACCTCCTCGACGAATTGATGAGGGACGAGCCCCGCGTTGCGATCTTCTTTGCCGCTGGATTCGCGGCCGACCTTCCGCAACGGCTCGACGCCAACCGTCTGGAGGCAGTGCGAGCCGCGCGGCTCCATGAGCGCGCGAAGGGCACCGGGGACGACGTACTTCGCGTCGACCCGGTGCGTGACGTGTTGACGTGCAGCCCCGACACGAGCATTCGCCATGCCGCTTCGCTCATGAGCCAACGAAACGTGGGCTCGATCCTCGTCGTGGATGACGAGCGTCGCCCGATTGGAATCGTGACGGATTCGGACCTCCGATCGAAGGTGGTCAGCCAGGCGCGTGATGTGTCCGGTCTGATCTCCGACATCATGAGCTCTCCCGTGCTCACCATCGACGATCAGACCACGCTTTCTTCCCTGATCGCGACGGTGATGAAAAAGCACGTGCACCACTTTGCGGTGACCGAGGACAGCACACGCTCGACGCCGGTCGTGGGTATCGTTTCCGAGCACGACATTCTGAAGACGCAGGGCGGTCATCCGACGGTCATACTCAACGAAATCAGCCGGGCCAAGACGCGGAAGCATCTGCGAGCGCTCAGAGATCAAGCAGAGGACCTGCTCCGGCGCTACCTCGAGGAAGAGGTAGGGATGGGGTTCCTTTCCAACATGATCACGGAGATCAACGACACACTCATCCGTCGAGCGGTCCATCTTTCGTTGATCGAGCTCGCCGAGCTCGGACGCAAGCCGCCGGTGCCATTTTGCTGGTTGGCGCTTGGCAGTGAGGGACGGGAGGAGCAGCTTCTTCGCACGGACCTGGACAACGCCATCGTCTACGCCGATCCGCCGGACGAAGAGACGGGAGCTCAGGAGTTTTTCCTCGAGTTCGGAAAGCGAATCGTCGATACCCTGGTGGAAGCGGGTTTTTCGCGTTGTCCGGGAGATGTCATGGCGAGTAATCCCAAGTGGAATCAGCCGCTTGGCGCGTGGAAGCGCTACTTCTCGGATTGGATCAGAGAGCCCGAGAAGATCGCCGTGATGCACACGAATATCTTTTTCGATCTACGTCCCGTGCACGGCGACGAGACCTTGGCGCACGCTCTCAAGAGCCACATCTTCGAGCGGATCAAGACCGACCGGGCGTTTCTCGCGTTTTTTGCTCAAAACGCCACTCAGAACCCGGCCCCACTCAGCTTCTTTCGCAACATGATCGTGGAGCGCAGCGGCGAGCACCGTGACGCGTTCGACATCAAGGCGCGTGCGATGATGCCGCTTGCCGATGCAGCCCGCGTGCTCATCTATGATCTCGGAATCAACATCTACGGGAGCACGGCCGAACGGTGGCAACGAATCGCCGAAGTGGACGAGACCCTGGCCCGGTTGTCGAGCGAAGCAGCGATGGCCTACGAGATCTTGATGCGAATCCGCGCGATGGAGGGCCTCGAACGAGGGTCTTCGGGGCGGTATGTCCACATCAAGGAGCTCAACAAGCTGGAACGCCAGACGCTGCGAAACACGTTTTCGGTGGTCAAAGACGTGCAGCTCATGTTGACCTCGCGTTACCGAATCGATTTCCTGCGTTGAGGTCCCCGTGCTTTCTGGGTTTTTGAGACGTTTGATGCCTTGGGGCATGTTGCCATCGAGGTCCCAGGGATGGCCCGAGCCACTGCGCGCTTACATGGCGCAGAGGAAGCGCCCCTCCAAGCACATGCCCTTGGGCGAGGCCCGTTTCGTCGTCTTCGATACCGAAACGACAGGCCTCGATCTCTCGAAGAACAGGTTGCTCTCCATTGCCGCCGTGGCGGTCGTGGGTTTCGAGGTGCAGCTCGACGATGCCTTCGAGGTTCTGGTCGCACAAACCGATGTTGGGGGCGCCGATGCCGCGGTGATTCATGGGCTGGTCTCGAGCGACCTCGGCGGGGGACTTCCCGAAGACGAAGCTGCTTCGCGATTCCTCGCCTTTGCGCGAGACTCGATTTTGGTGGCCCATCACGCCGCGTTCGATATACGGATGCTCCGGAAGGCGATTGCTCCATACCGTGGCGCCCGAGTCTGGAGCCCGAGCGTGGACACGGCCCAGCTCGCCCGGCGGGTCGAAGACGGCGCCATGTCGTCGGGCGAGGTCCAGGGCGCCGATTCGCGTGAGGCGTACCAACTCGACAACCTCGTCGCGCGCTACGATATCGAAGCACCCGACCGGCATACGGCTGCCGGAGATGCGCTGGCGACTGCGCTTCTATTCCAAAGGTTGCTGAAGAAGGCCGAGCGGCGAGGAATTCGAACCGTGGGCGATCTGCTGACCCGCTGAACGAGGAGCACGAGCCGTGCACCTCGATCTCGCTGACTCCACGATGCTCGGCTGGTATACAGGTGCACGCATGGCTGTGCACCCTCGGAACTTTCCCACAATCATGCCTTCGGGCTGGTTTCAAATCGGCTATTCGGACGAAGTCGAGCCGGGTGAGGTGAAGTCGCTAGCGTACTTCGGGCGGCGCCTGGCGATGGGTCGCACTGAAGATGGCACCCTTTGCGTGGTGGACGGAGACGCCAAGCGCGCGGCTTTTCAAAACGCCGCTGGCCTTGCTGCGGGAACGGCTTCCCACCGTTGGCACGTCAAGGAAGTCGCGAATCTCATCATGTGCTGGCACCACCACGAGGGCCTCGCGCCGCAGTGGGACATTCCAGACGAAATCCCCGAGTGGGGTACCAAGGATGGCGCTCGAAACGAAGAATGGACCGAGTGGGATACCGCGGATTGGATCGTGCGCTCTTGCAACGAAGAAATGAGCGAGAACGCAGTCGACTCTGCACACTTTCGCTATCTGCATGGGACCCGGAATCTTCCGCGCTCCGAAGCGGAATTCGAAGGTCCCGTTCTCCGAGTGCGCTCCGGGACCGGAATGGAGACGCCCCGTGGCCCCGTCGACGGCTCGGTCGAAAGCCTGTCCTACGGTTTCGGTATGGGCATCGTTCGGTTCAAAGGGCTCGTCGAAACGCTCAACATCGGCACCACGACACCGATCGATCACGACCATTGCCACCTTCGCTTCAACTTCAGCGTCAAGAAGGTCGGCGGCGCAGAGATCACGCGGGGCGTAGGAAAGGCATTCGTCAATGAGGTCAAGCGGCAGGTCGAGCAAGACATCCCGATCTGGGAGCACAAGATCCACCTGAGCCAACCCATGCTCTGCGATGGAGACGGACCCATCGCTTCCTACCGCCGTTGGGTGGAGCAATTCTACCTCTGAATTTGCGAGGTCCTGAAACGACGGCCATCCAGAGTGCGTGCGAATAGCCGAACGGCGCGAGTCATTTGTGCTATGCCCGCTCGAGCTTCCGAAGCCCGATGCGAACACGCGCGCCCACCGTCTCCGTTCTTGCTCTCTCGCAGGTCTCCCTGCTGTGTTTGACTCTCCTGCTCGTGAGCGGATGTCCATGTGACCCGAGACAATCGTCACGGCTACACGTCTTTGCCGCGTCTTCGCTGACAGAAGCTTTTCAAGAGCTCGAAGGCGCGTTTGAGGGTGCGAACGAGGACGCTGAGGTTTCTCTTGCCTTCGGCGGAAGCCAGGTGCTGCGTTTGCAGATCGAGCAGGGCGCACCTGCCGATGTCTTCGCTTCCGCCGACGAAAGCCACATGGACGCTTTGGTTCGAATGGGGCGAGTGCAAGCAAGCAAAGTCTTTGCCCACAGCGAGCTTGCGGTCATCGTTCCCCTCGACAATCCGGCGAAGATCGAATCATTTGCTGATCTACCCCGGGCCCACCGTCTGGTTCTCGGAGTGCCCACCGTACCGGTCGGAAGGTACAGCCGAGAGCTCTTGCAACGCGCTTCCGAGTCCTTCGGACCGGACTTCACCTCTCAGGTGCTCGCGCACGTCGTCTCCGAGGAGAGCAACGTCCGGCTGGTGCGGGCCAAGGTCGAGCTCGGGGAAGCCGACGCCGCCATCGTATATCGAACCGACGTGACTCCATCGAGCCGCATCCGAGTCGTTCCCATCCCTGCCGTTCTCAACGTGCGGACCGACTATTTCATCGGCATCGTCCAAGAGTCGCCTCACATGGAGCTCGCCCGCAGGTGGATCGCCTATCTTCAGTCCGAGGAGGGCCAGCATATTCTGGCCAAGCACGGATTCCTGTCCGAGTGATGCACACCTTTCGCGGCACCAGTGTTCTCGTCGCTCTGCTCGCGTGGGGCTCGGCTCTCACGCTTCTGACGTTGATCGTGCTGCCGGTCTTGGCATTGATGCTTTCCACTTCCCCTTCCGAGCTTGCAGCCGGAGTGCGCCATCCATTGTTTCTTCCCGCTCTTTCTCTCAGTGCGCGCACCACGCTGATCAGTCTCGGGGTCGTGGTCGTCACGGGGACACCTTTGGCCTGGTGGCTTGCGGTCGGGCCCCCACGCTATACGCGGGGCGTCGAGCTGCTGGTCGTGCTTCCGATCGTGATTCCTCCGGCGGTCTTGGGCGTTGCGATGCTCCAGACGTTCGGCCGGCGAGGGCTTTTCGGCCCCATGTTCGATGCGCTCGGAATCCAGGTGCCGTTCACGACCGCTGCAGTAGTCTTGGCGCAAGTCGTCGTGGCAGCGCCATTCTACGTGGAGTCCGCCGCGATCGCCTTTCGCAGAGTCGACGTCGACCTCCTTCTCGTGGCCAGAACTCTCGGCGCATCGTCCTCGGCGGCGTTTTTCCGGGTCGCAGTTCCGGTCGCCTGGGCTGGTCTTCTGGCCGGAGCCGCGCTGTCCTATGCGCGGTCGATAGGGGAGTTTGGGGCGACGTTGTTGTTTGCCGGAAACCTCCCTCGGACCACGCAGACCATGCCTTTGGCGATCTACACGGCTCTCGAATCGGATGTGCGAGTGGCGCTCGCGATCTCCTTGGTGCTCGTGGGCGTGGCCGTCGTGGTGCTGCTGGTCGTGCGCCTCGGGCCGCACGTACTGTCTTCTTGGACGCTGCAACGCAATGAGGCAGGCTCCAAAGGAACGCGCCGATGACGTGGTCGGTCAAGCTTCGAGCCCGTGTTGGAGCGCTGAATCTCGACGTGCACCTCGACGGGAACGACGAGCCGAGCGTGCTCATCGGACCCAACGGATCGGGCAAGACCACCTTGTTACGCATGATCGCTGGCGCGCACCGGCCGCTGTCTGGCCAGATCAGGATCGGTTCGACGGCCGTCTTCGACTCAGACAGAAATCTCGATTTTCCGCCCGAGGCCCGGGCTGTGGGGTACGTGCCGCAGGGCTTCGGGCTGTTTCCTCATCTCCGGGTGGCAGACAACGTCGCCTTCGGCCTCTCCGTGGGAGAGCGCAGGCAACCGGCGCGCGTTCGTCGCAGTGCCGCCGTCGGGCTTCTCGAGGAGCTCGGGGGCGCTCACCTGGCCGATCGAATGCCCTCTGACCTTTCGGGTGGCGAGAAACAGCGGGTTGCCCTCGCGCGCGCGCTGCTCGTCGAGCCGCAGCTCTTGCTGCTCGACGAGCCGTTGGCCACGCTCGATCCCGGCTCTCGTCGGAGGCTCCGCGCCTTTCTCGCCGATCACTTGAAGGTCCGACGCGGCCCGGCGATCGTCGTCACGCACGACGTGCGTGATGCCGAGGCCCTTGGAGCAGAGCTCTTCGTGCTCGAAGAAGGACGCGTCGTTCAGCGGGGCACTGCTTCGGAGCTTCGCGCCGAGCCCGCGACGGATTTCGTGGCAGAGTTCTTCGACGCGCCATAATTTTCGACGCAGCGCGGCATGTGGGGCGCATTGGTCGCTATGTGGCGTCTTGCCACATTAAAAATTCGACTCAGCAAGAAGGTCGACGTCGACGTGACGTGCTCGACTGGGAACGGCGTTTCGCTAGCGGGGCGTTCTACCGCTAGCCAAGCCCATGACCAGGCTGATGACGAAAATGACCAAGAACGCAACGAACAGAATCTTCGCGATCGTTGCGGCGCCGGCTGCGATTCCTCCAAAGCCAAATACTCCGGCGACGATTGCCAGGATGAAAAAGATCAACGCCCACCTCAACATGTTTCCTCCTTCTTCGGATGCTGTTGGACGCTTAGACGTAGATGCATTCTTCGTGCCAACTCGACTCGAGCAGTTCTTGAGACCACGGTGCCGATGGAGAGTCGTGACCCGGGGCGCGGACTAGTTTTGTCCAGCTGCCTTTCGGACGTCATCTAGGACAGGCGAGCTCGAATCCAGCCAGTTCGGGAACGATTGGCCCAAGCCGACTAGGATCAATTGGGCAGCCATGGCTGTCAGAAGAAGACCCCAGATGCGTGTTTGCACGCTCAGCACCAACTCGCCCAGCAGAGCCTCGATGCGATGCCCCAACAACAAGATGACCAGCACCAACGACATGACTCCCAAGAGCGCAGCAGCGAGTAAACCTCGATCCAGCCAATCGTCAGCCCGAAAGCCAAAGAGAAGAACTGTGGTGATCGTTCCGGGGCCCGCAAGCATCGGCACCGAAACAGGAACCACGATGTCCCTAAAACGAGCCTTCGCACGATCCAGCGCATCCTGCCCGTCTTTTTGGGTCTCGGTTCTTACGTCGACCGCGCGTCCTCGGAGCATGTCGAGACCGATAAGCAAGAGGATGATCCCCCCGCCGACTCGAAAAGACGGCATGTCCAAGCCGAGAAAACTCAGAATCGATCTGCCAAATAGGAGGAAAGCAAACAGCAAACACGTAGCCGTTCCTGTCACGAGCAAGGCGAGTCGTATTCGGACTGGGGCGTCGCATCCGGCGGATGCCTCCACCCAAATTGGCACCTTACCTAGCGGGTTGAGAATGGCGATCATGGCGAGCAGAAAGTTTTTGACCAAGAGCTCTTCCACGCACCGATGGTAGCAGACCCAAGAGACCAATGGCGATGGTGCGTGATAGGGTGCCTCACCTGGTCGCTACTTCGGCGCTGCCCGAGGTGCGGTCCACGCAACCGCGGGCACGAAGCCACCGTAGTAGAGGACGTTGGGCAGCATGCGCACGAGGAACCCCGCGTCGGCGCTGCTATGTAGAATGACGGCGTCGGCGAAGGCCCACGAGCCGTAGTAGATCAACACGAACAAAGTCACGCGCCGGGTCCAACGCACGGCTCGTGCATGCCTGGGAAGGTAGGCCGCGTACAAGCCAAGCGACAGCATCACGAAGAGCGTTTCGTAGACGAGGAAGAGGACACGCGGCTCCTCGGACCCGATCGCGTGAACCACGAGCTGAGATCCGATTGGCACGACGCTCGTCCACGCGGCGGCGATCGCCACCGTCGTTCTGCCAACAGCCAGGGTGCCGTCCGCACGCGCCGCTTCGATTAAGAAGAAGTATCGGAAATCCCCAAGAAGGACGAAGAGCAGAGGAACCAAAGAGGCTGCTACGCCCTCTAGCGGACCGACGCCAAGAACGCTGTCCGCGGTCAGCCAAGCATCGAGAAGCGAAAGAACCGTGAGCGCCACACAGAATGCTCGCACTTGTCGCGACAGACCACGTTTGGAAAGGGCTACGAGAAGACCGAGAAGCGCAGAGGCCCATAGAAGCCATGGGTGCTGAATTGGCGAGGCGTAGAGCTGTTCGAAGCTCACGGCGAGCCCGGTTCGATCTTGTGAGATGCAATCGCTTCGAGATAGGCCACGATATCGTCGATGACCCGTGACCGATCGGGGAGCATCGGATTGAGCGGTGGCATGGTCGGGGCAGTGCGCATGCTCGTCGGGTCCGCGATCCACTTCCGGAGCCACTCTTCCTTCATGTACTCGGTTGGATTGGCCGGGTAGTTCAGCTCGGGACCCACCTTGCCCCCATGCCCGTTGATCGAATGGCATCGGGAGCAATGGATGACGAAGGCGTGGAAGCCATCCCAGGCCTTTTGGGCAGCCGCCTTTGCTGGAACCATCTTTCCGAAACGAGATCGAAAAGACACCAGGTCGATGCGCACGACCTGGTATGGCCAACCATAGCCATCTTCGGCGCGAATCTGGGCATCGTCGAGATTGCTCCAAATGACATAGAATGGACCCAGCTCGACCGGCTTTATCGCTCCGTTTCGGTGCTCGAGAAGCGAGAAGTCGCTTTTCCCAGGCCGACTCACCGCCAAGAACGCGGCATGGGACAAAACCCGCTGCACTGGGATCGTCGGCTCGTAGCCGTCCCGGCACGAAAACACGATGGCTTCCCGCTCCCGCCAAGACGGTCCGTAGGCGTCGTCCAGCACCTGAGTGAGGGAAAGCGCCTCGAACACGATTTCCTGGCGCTGATGCGGATCGAACACCTCGACGTCGCGAGGTTCGATTTTCCGGGTGAGCTGATCGAGAGTTCGCGAGGCGACGAGTTGCGACCGATCGAGGAACTCGAGCGAGCGAATATCCTGAGCGACCTCACGATCGCAACCACAGGCGGCGCAGGCGCTCAACGCGAGCACCACCGCGGCAATCGGAGCTCGCACGCAGCTCACCCCTTCGGCTCATCGTGCCCCGAAGCGAGGCATCCGAGAGCCAACTCGGCATGCGTCACGGAGGCAGGACTCTGAGGACCTCGGCTCACCATGCACAAATGTTGGGCCTGGCTCCGAACGAGGACGCCTCGCGCGTGTCCAGATTCCATCATCTCGCGGGCGATGTCGCGGACCAGGTCCTCTTGAATCTGAAAGCGCCGTGCATACGCATCGACCAATCGGGGGAGCTTGCCAAGCCCCAAGATTCGGTCACCCGGAACGTAACAGATGCTCACCCGTCCGAAGAACGGAAGAAAATGATGAGCGCAAATCGAGTAGAAGGCGATGTCGTCCACGACGATTTTGCCAGGTGACTCGTCGGTGCGAAGCTTGCGGGTCGTCTTGAGAATGGTCGATGGATCGATGGCGTATCCGCTCAGAAGCTCTTTGTAGCAGCGCGCAATTCGATCTTCGGCGTCGGGCGAATCGAACCATTGGAGTGCCCGGGGATCATCGGTAACGTGTGTGCTCAGCCAATCCGTAAGTTTCATGTCATTCCCTTCAAAGAGCGCTCGAGCCAGGACCACAGCCCCAGCCAATCCAGGAGGGGGTTCATCCAACCCGTCGTAATGCAATAAGCCGTGTCATGGGGCGCGTGGTGATGGCGTGCGTGTTTCTCGGGGCTCAGCATCAAGCCCGCGCGTTGAAAGAAGCCTACCACTGCCGGGGGCTTTTGCATGTGTGCCCATTTGTGCGCTTGGTTGGCAGAGGCGCCCAAGACAGCCATGGTCCATACGACCGTGACTGCGGCCGCTTCGAGGTTCGAGTGCGCGTACGGTGCGAGCAATGCAAGCCCAGCAAGAGCAATCATGGTCAGGAAACACGACTCGCCGTTGGTCTCGATCCAATCGTGGTCGACGATCGCCTGTGGATCGTCGTGATGCTCCCTGAATGCCCGAATCAAAAGAGGGCCGACGACGGGCGTCGTAGGATCGCCGAACCGATCGCACGCAAAGTGCACCAGCCCAGTCACGAAGTCGATCACCAAAGCCCCGATCGCGATGCCGAGGACGACCCCGAGCGCGGCTCCGTCGAAGAGGAAACGAGCCACGTCCGAGCCAACCCATGCGACCAAGACGGTCGTGGCCAAAATCGAGCTCGCCAGAACCGCGCGGCGCAAGGCTTGCCCATGGCGCGCGAGGGCGGCTCTCGAGTCCATCTGTCTTTGCTCGTTTTTGCGCACGGTAGCTAAACGATCATTCGTGATGGTGCAAGATGCGTGCCTCGGCTTTCTTGGCGCGGCGGCACCGCGGGGGCTGGACGAGATCGATCGCCGTCTCATGGGACGAGGCAGATTGCCACATCCGTAGCGGATAAGCATGCGCCCCAACCGCGCCCGACCCCATCACACCGGGTACGGCGAATGGATTCGGGTCCGCTATTCTCTTTCCGACTTGAACGGCGAGTAGACGAGGCTGAAGACCGTCGTGGTGTCGGTCTTGTACAGGCCTGCCGGTCTGCTGTCGTACAGCAGCAAGAATCGCGCTTCGAGCGAGAGCTTGTCGGAGAGCTGCGAGAGTAGGGCGATGGTGAAATAGACGCGGTTATCCTGAAAGGCTTTCGCGTAGTTCTGGGCCGGAATCTCGTTGAGGTTTCCGATGTAGACAATGCTGGAATCGAGCCCCACGTGCTCGTTCAAATGATTTTGGTAGTCGAGCGCGGCCAGCAAGCCGTGGATGTTCGAGGTCGGGAAGAGGATCGTCCCGGCTGCGATAGCGGAATCCGTGTAGTTTTCATACGTGTAGCTGTAGCCAATTCGTCCCACGAAGCGCTGATTTTCCTCTTTGATGAACGCGCGCAGGTAACCGGCATTGGCAAGGAGCTGCATGTCGAACCCGGCGAGCGGATCCCAACGAAGTCCGAGCGAAGACCAGACCGCATCCATCTCCGTGAAGTAATACTCGTAGAGAGAGTTGAAGAACCACTGCTTGGCGACCGTGTTGTAGGTCGTGGTGGGGTCGAACACATCGGCCCTGGCTCGTCCGAAGTTGAACAAGGAATCGATGGTGAGGCGGTGGTCCTGCTTCATTATCAAGACGTCGGTGCCGAGCTTGATGTTCCACGACTGCGTATTGCCGGTGTTGATGGCGCCGCCGGCGCTCAGGTTCCAGTCGACCTTGACCTTCTCTTCTTCGGCCTTCTCGGCTTGCAGATTCTCGACGTCGGCGGCCTCCGCGAACGTGCCCTGTCCAGCGGCTTTGGTCTTGCTTCCTTCGACGTCGGCGGCGACGCTGTCGGGAATCTCCTCTTCCTGCGCGAATGCCGTCGGACCCCAGGAAAAAAGGAACAACACCGAAGCAAATAGACGTATCCATTTAGGCAGCGAGCTCGGCGCGGTTGCTGTCGTCATAAATCCCTCTCACTCTCCAGATTGAGCTTAGATGCGCGGTAGGCCTTATCAAGTTTTCTGGTGCTTGTTCATCTGCATGATCGCAGGCTGCCCATCGGCAGCTTCACTCGAGGCTTCCAGGCCTGCGGGCCCACATCCCTTGTCTAGGACAGATGTCGAGGGGCCCATCGCTCCTGGCAAGACCCAGCTTCTAACCGTGGTTTCGGACGATTGGGACACGTTTCACGCGACTCTCCGGCGTTACGAACGCCAGCCGGGCAGTGAATGGATCGAGGTCGGTCGGCCCATCCCGGTCGTGCTCGGTCATGCCGGGTACGGGTGGGGTCGTGGTCTTCATGGTCAAGGAGCCCCTGCCGGGCGCGAAGGCCCCATCAAGCGTGAAGGCGACGGCCGCTCCCCCGCTGGCGTGTTCGCGCTCGGTCCCATGTACGGCTACGAGCCGCCGCCCGCGAAGGTATCGCTAACGTACGTCGAGGCGACGCCGGCGCTTCGGTGCGTCGATGACCCCTCATCGCTTCACTACAACCGCATCGTGTCGACGTCAGAGCAGGTGCGGGATTGGCGGAGCGCGGAGTTGATGCTTCGAGGAGACGATCACTACGAAATCGCCATCGTCGTGGCTCACAATGCGGCCCCGCCAACTCGGGGTGCCGGGAGCTGCATCTTTTTGCATGTCTGGGACGGCCCTGACGTTGCGGTCAAAGGATGCACGGCCATGGCTAAGCCTGCCCTTCACTTGCTCAGCGAGTGGCTCGAGCCGAAGGCTGCAGCGCTCGTAGCGCTTCCCAAGAACGAATACGATGCCCTCACGGGCCGCTGGGGTTTGCCGCCGCGCCGTTGACCAGAGGCGACGATTTGGCAATGGTACGCGCATGAATCCGAGCGGCGGACGGTTGCAAGCATGGGTGCTGGGCGCCCTCGGTCTCGCTGCGTGCGGAAACGGGGCGCAGGCTCCGGCTGACGGAACCGGGGGCTCTTCGGCGGAGTTGACCTGCGAGGATCTCGGTGAGCCCGTTCGGGCGGATACCACTCGATGCGACGATGTGGATGCGACGAATCCGTCTTCGCTCGTTGCATGTGTCAAGGGCTCCGGGTGGGCTGGCATGTGGGCGATCGACTCGCATGGATTGCCCGCGTACGACTTCGTCGCGGAGCAACGCTGTGACCCGGCGGCTCAAAACTGGAGCCCAAGGGCAACCGAGCAACGAGATCCCATTCATCTGATCGGGAACGGGCGCGGTCTGGTCGCCATGGCGCACGCGTCTGGAGGCCTGGAGATCTACACGCAGGACCGAGGCCACAAGTGGATCAACCGCGTGGATACGTGGGCGGACCCGGAGACCCCCAGCTACCCGAGGCAGCTCGGAGGAGGCTTTTCGTATCTGGTCGACGGCGATCGGACGCTCAGCACGCGCTTCGAGGACCTGCCACTGGGAAAAGCCACGGACCGGCAAACGCGGCGTTTCGGCGTCGGATACGTCGAAACGGTCACCGACTTTGGAAACCTCCGCGTTCGGCGGCGCACGTTTGCACCCGATGACGAGGCGCGCGCACTGGTGGCGGAAATCGAGATCGAAAACCTCTCGGACACCAGCCGCGATTTGGGTTTAGTGGAGTTTTGGGACGTCAACATCCACGAACTGCCGGTCGAGCTCGCGACCAGCGACCTGCTGGCGCCTGGCGTGACCGAGCGCATCGACCGCAAGAGACGGGCCCTGATGAAAGAGTTCGAGCATGAGGTCCGCTATGACGCGAACACACGTACTGCGATCGTCGAGACGCACGCGCTTCGACTACCCGAAGAAATCGGCGGCCGCGACGACGTCGCCGACGTGGACTATTTCCCCGATCCGATCTATCTCGCTGCTCTCGACGAAGACGCAACGGTCGAGGCCACTTGGCTGGTGGATGACGAGCTATGGGGCGACCAGGCCGAACGGCCGATACCAAGTCAGCTCGGTAGCTCAGGCACTGAAGGGTCCCGGACGCTGGCACTAGGCGGTGAGGGGCAGCATGCCGTGCTGGCCATGCGCGTACCCGTCGTGGTGGCGGCCGGAAGTAAGGAGGTGCGCCGGTTCGCTTTCGGCTACGTTCCCGGAGGCGGGCGCCCCGACGCCGATGTTGCACGGCTCAGGACGAACGCTTCCGAGCTTCTTGCAAGCACCGCCAATTCCTGGCGGAAACGGTTGGTTTGGGCCGCATTCCCGGGTCTCGAAAATGCGGCTGCGATGCAGCGCGAGCTCGCGTGGGCTTCGTACAACGCGCTCGCCAACGTCACTTTCGACGAGTACCGGGATCGTCGTGTCCTCGGGCAGGGCGGATCGTACAAATACATTCACGGCCTCGATGGGGCATTTGGTGACTTCGCGCTCTTCGCCGAATCGATGCTCTTGATAGACCCCGAGGTTGCCAAAGAGACCCTGGCCTACTGCTTCGCATCACAGCACGCCTCGACCGACGCCACCCCCTGGCGCTACCCCTACGCGACGACCGGCGTGGGCAACTTCAACGACGTGATCATTTACTCCGATCGAAGCGACCCCTATTTCGTCATCCCATGGATCGCGGGTGAATACGTGGCCTTGACCCGCGATCACGGCTTCCTCGGTTCCGAGGTGCCTTATTGGCCCAGGACCACCGGTGAAAGTGACACAGTGCTCAATCATTTGGCCCGTACGATGGAGTACGCCACACAGAGCCTCGGCATCGGCGCGCGTGGCTTCGTAGCCATGGGGACGGGAGACTATGCGGACGGAGTTCTGAACCTCACCGAAGAAGTGACGACACCCCATGGCACGTCCTCGCTCTACAACGCCGGAATGGTCGTGGCCGGATTTCCCTCGATTTCCGCCATCGTCGAGCCCTACGACCCGGCGCTCGGCGAGACCATGAGCAGCCTCTACGATTCGCAAGTCGCGGCATTTCAAACGGACGGATGGGGAGGCGCGTGGTTTCGGCGCGGCTTCGCGGACAACGGAAACCCCCTCGCGCCGGACTTCTTGTTTCTCGAGCCCCAGGTGTTGGCGTTGCTCGGAGGGATCGTCGATTCCGTGCAGCGGGATCAAATCATGCAGATCGTCTCGGACCGGCTGGAGACCGACATCGGAGCCATGTCGACCGTGATGGTGAACGGCACCAGCAACGAGGTCGAAGGCGTCGATCAGCCGCTCGTCGGTGGCATTTGGCCGGTTGCCAACGCGTGGCTGACCGAGGTGTATGGAGCGAATGATCCAAGCGCAGGATGGAGCAGCTTCATTCGAAACTCCCTCACCGCACACGCAGAGTCCTACCCCGACATCTGGTACGGCATCTGGACCGGGCCGGATTCATACAATGGACCCGACCACGAGCGCCCGGGTGAAGCGGATGCGCATGCCGTGACCGCGCTGACGGACTATCCGGCGCTCAATACGCACGTGCACAGCGGTCCGCTCCGTGCGCTGATGGGTCTCGTGGGAGTGCATGGAACACCAACGGGCATTCGGATCGATCCGCACCTTCCAACCGAGACATTCAGCGTGATCTGGCCGCGTCTCGCCGTGCGCAGCACGCCCGATACGATCGGGGGGTCCATCACCGCCTCCGCAGAGGAAGGGATCGAGGTTGGTGTCACCGTGCCGGCAGCCCTTGCCGAGGGTGCACTGATGGTCACGGTCGATTCGGACTCGGTGTCGTACCGTCGGGAAGCGGGCGTGGTCTGGTTCGACCTAGACGTTCATCGAGACGTACCGGTTACTTGGGCCATCGCGTCTGCGCCCTAGTGTGCCTGCTTGCTGGGTCGCGCCATCCAGTGCACCTTGATGAATCCCTCGGAATTCGATGCGAACGGCATACGTCACCACTCTGTGCAATGGGGAAGGCTATCTTCCTGGCGTCGAGGCTCTCGGCAAATCGCTCGAAGCCCATGGCACCACGGTGCCTCGCGTCGTGCTGGTGACCGCGGACGTCTCTCGCGAAGCTTGTGAGCGGCTATCTGGGCAAGGCTGGCAGGTACGGGACGTCGAGCCGCTCGAAAATCCCAATCCCGAGACCGCTCGTCTCTTCGAACGGTTTCGCACCGTGTTTACGAAGCTTCGCGCTTGGGAGCTCGTCGACTTCGACAAGATCGTGCTTCTCGATGCCGACTTGATCACGCTCCAAAACATCGACGACCTCTTCGAGCGTCCTTCCATCTCGGCGGCGCCAGATTTCTTTCTGCCCGATCGCTTCAACAGCGGATTGATGGTCATCCAGCCGTCCGCACAAATGTTCGCGCGCATCATCGAAGCATTGTGGGAGACCCCGAGCTACGATGGCGGGGATCAAGGCTTCTTGAACGTCTTCTTTTCGAATTGGTACGCGATGGACGTATCTCACCGGCTACCTGCAGGATACAATCTCCAGAGTTTCATCTTTCAGTTTCTTCACGGCCATCCGAGCCTCAAGCAGGCGCTTCAGCGCGAAGCCAAGGTCATTCACTATTCCGTGCAAAAGCCGTGGCAGGCCAAGGCGGCCTTTACCGGCGGCTCGAAGGCGTGGTGGGACGCCTATTTCGGTGCGCGTCCGGACGAGGCGCGCGAGTGGAAGCGCCGCTGGCACGCGGTCGAGGACTGGACCTTCGACCATGCCGTGGCCGCCATCATCAAGTAATGAGAAAGCACAACGACCGCGAAAACCAGCTTCCATGGTGGAAGCGCACCACCGTCTATCAGATCTACCCTCGCTCCTTTGCCGACAAGAGCGGCGACGGAATTGGCGACTTACCAGGGATCATCGACCGTCTCGACTACGTTCAATGGCTCGGATTGGAGACGATTTGGTTGTCGCCATTCTTCGAAAGCCCGCAGGTGGATTTCGGCTATGACATCAGTAACCACTACGAGATCGCGCCGGAGTACGGTACCCTCGAGGATTGTCGCCGCCTGATCGATGAAATTCATGCGCGGGGGATGAAAGTCGTTCTCGACATGGTGCTCAACCATACGTCGGATCAACACCCTTGGTTCATCGAGTCACGAAGCTCGCGCAGCAATGCATATCGCGACTTCTACATTTGGCGGGATGGTAAAAAGCCCTACGGTGCCGCCCCTCCCAACAATTGGCGCTCGATGCTCGGGGGCTCGGGCTGGCACTACGATGAGCACACCGACCAGTGGTACTGGGCGAGCTTTCTCCCGTTTCAGCCCGATCTCAACTACCGAAATCCGAAGGTGAAGCGAGCTCTCTTGGATGTGGTGCGGCACTGGCTTCGCGAAGGCGCAGATGGCCTGCGGCTCGACATTTTCAACGCCATCTACAAGGACGCGTCGTTTGCGGACAACCCGACCTCGTTGCGGGCCATTCCCTCGGAGGACAACCCGGGTGGTTTCTTTCAGCATGCGCTCTACAACCAGAACCATCCGGACACGCTGGCCTTTGCACGAGAGTTGCGTACGGTCGTCGACAAGTTCGACGACCCCCCTCGATTTGTCGTCGGCGAGGTATTTGGCTCGCCGGATTTGTTGAGAGAGTACTGTGGACCCTCGGGCGAGGGCCTTCACCTGGTGTTCTTGTTCAAGAGCCTACGCACCCGCTTCCGCGCAGAAGCGGTACGCAGCCTTGTGAGCGAGCTCGAGTCCGCATTCCCCGAGCCTCTGCACCCGACCTACGTCTTTGGCAATCATGACCGGCCCCGGCAGATGGAACGTCTCGGCAACGATCCGGCTCGCGCTCGGTTGCTTGCGGCGTTCCAGATGACGGTTCGGGGTGTGCCATTCGTCTATTACGGCGACGAGCTCGGGCTTGTGCACCACGATCTCCCCCGGGAGTCGGCTTGTGACCCGATCGCCCACCGGTTTCGCTTCATTCCAAAGCTCCTGCTGTCTCCCTTGCGGAAGAGGGGGATCCTGACCAATCGTGACGAATGCCGGAGCCCCATGCCTTGGCATGGTGGGGTCAACGCCGGGTTCGCTCCGCCTGACGCGGCTTCCACCTGGCTGCCTCTGCATCCGCAAAGCGCGATCACGAACGTCGCGGCGCAAAAGAACGACCCGACCTCGGTCCTGTCCAGCTATCGGCGCATGCTGCAACTACGCCGCCGGAGCTTGGCGCTCTCCTCTGGCCAACTCGAGCTCATCGATCCCCCGGCCAACCCCAGGAAGGTCCTCGCTTACCGCAGGCTATACGAAGATGCGGGCCGCCACGAAACCGCCGAGGTGTTCCTCAACTTCTCACGGAGAAGCGTTCCACTCGACCTCCGGCATTTGCCAACGGGCTCGGATGCGCGTCTCTTTTCCAACTTGCAAGACGAGCCGATCCGAGGCCGGGGCAAGCACGTGCTACGCCCGTGGGAAGGAGCGGTCCTGTTGCGAGAGGAGCTTGCATGATCGCGTTTCGGTGGTCGCTCTTGCTAACAATGCTCATCGTGGGGACAACGCTTCAGGCCGGCTCCGCAGCTGGCGAAACGCAGTCCGAAGCCGCGGATTCTGACCCGCAGGGGTACAATGGCACCTACCGATACGTAGGTGGCGACGCCGAGATCGAGGCCTTGGATGAGGCGATCGATGAAGTGGTGAGCCAGATGAATTTCTTCATTCGAGGCATTGCTCGCCGCCGTCTGCGGGCCCCAAACCTACCCTCCAAAGAAGTCACCATCTCGATCGAAGACGACGAGATTTGCATCGACCGGCCCGGACAACCGAAGGTTTCTGCACCCGCCAACGGCAAACCCATCACCTGGCGCCATCCCGACGATGGCGACGTGTTCGAGGTTCGCCACGGGATCGATGAGGACGGAGTGCTCTACCAACGTTTCAAGGGCGAGCGTAGCGTTTCCCGAAACCGGTTCGTACTGAGCGAGGACGGGGAGGACCTGACAATTCACACTGAAATCACCGCGGATCGCCTTCCCGGGCCTCTGCGTTTCAAGATGAGCTACAAGCGCGTAGCTGCCTCTCATTCCTAGTGTTTTCGCGAGACATCGAGGTTCGGGGTGCTCGCTGCCGTGGAGCCGAACGTCCCCTTCGCCGACAGCTTTCTCAAGGTTTGCGTTGGCAGCGTGGGCAATAGTAAGTCGTACGCCCTGCAGTCTTCGTCGTCTGGATGGCGCCCCCGCAGCGGGGACACGGGCGACCTGCTTTCCGATTCGGCAGCAGATAGGTGCGAGGCAATTTGTTCGCCAGCTCTTCTGAGCCCGCTCCCCGATCGATGGCCACCTGCAACACGCGACGCATCGTCGCGTACAACTTGCGAAGCGTCTTGAGGCTCAGCTTCCCGACGGGGGCATCTGGGTGCACCTTGGCTTGAAACAAGATCTCGTCAGCATAGAGATTACCGATTCCTGCCAACAGAGACTGGTCCATCAGCGCAGACTTGATCCCGCCTTTTCGTTCATTCATCAGCTCGAGGAATGCCTCTTGGTCGAGCGAAGCATCCATGGCGTCGGGCCCTAGGCCCTGCGTCGCAATGAAGGCGTCCGGATCTTTGATCAGGCCCACCTGTCCGAATAGTCGTTGGTCGTCGAACGCCAGGTGATAACCGTTTTTGAAGTCCAACCGCATCCTGTCGTGCTCGGGATCGTCATCGAGATTCTTGAAGTAGAGGAAACTGCCAGTCATTCCAAAGTGCAGCCTCAGCCAGTTGCCGTCATCCAAAGCGACGAATAGATGCTTGCCATGACGGAGCGTTCGGTCGAGGCAGCGACCACGCAGTGCTTGAGTCAACTTTCGGCCTGAGACGCCGCGCAGAATCTTCGCCGTTCCGATGTGCACACCAGCGATCTTCAGGTGCAGTGACGTGGCGTCGAGGTAGCGCTTGTAGTGCTCGACGTCGGGTAGCTCAGGCATAAGCCCGCTCCATTCCGTCCCGCGCGATTTCCACTTCCACACCGTGCTCGTGGGCGAGCTTGCGGATCGTTGCGGCCGCCTTTCCTTCGTCGCCGCCGACGATATCCGAGCCGCAGTGTGTCACTATCATGCGAGGGACCCCTTCTTCCGCACACCAACCGAGTTGCTGTCGGATGGTGGCATGCCCGAATAGCTCCCCGGTCTGGCGGTGACGGCGAATCATGTTGCGAGTGATGGTAGCTCCGTCGCCCACGTAGAGGCGGATACGGCGCAAAGCGGACTTGCGATCGGGGATCCACGCGACGTCGGGAACGTAGAACACGCCCGCGCGATTCGCATGAATGCGATAGCCGACCGCAGGAGCTCGAATGGAATGAACGACGGGAAAGGCCTCGAACCGGATCCCTTCGATCTGCCGTGGGCGTCTCGGAGACAGCACGTGACGTAGCTTTCGCTCGATCGGGAAATGATCGATGGCCTCCCACGTCTCTTCGGTTGCCCACACCGGGCATGGGGAGCCAGCATCGAGACCGAAGGCATGATCTGGATGCGCGTGTGTGAGCACGATGGCACCTGGATTGATCCGGCGCACGTGCTTGCGCCAAGTTTCCCCGCAGTCGATCATGACGTGACGCCTGCCATTCGAGAACAGTGCGGACGCGTGCATCCGATGGCGCCGATTCCTCGGGCCGATGTTGCCTCGAGTACCGAGAAAGACGACTTTCACCGGTGGCCCGCCGATCGCTCGACCTCAGTTAGAGCTTGAACCCGTGTGCGTTCCTTGGGAAGGTCAGCCAAGCAAAAGATGAAGCATACGACTGTGAGCGTCCAGCACGCTTGGTTGATTGCCTCGTTGACCGTGCTCTTGATTGTGAACGGATGCGAGAGGCCCAGTGTGCAACCGCCTCGACTGCGCTGGTACGTATTTGACGAGCCATCTGGCGCCTTTGACCGGGCCGCAAAACGTTGTACCGAGTCTTCTCGAGGCCGCTATCATATCGCGCTGGTGCCACTTCCGGCCGATGCCGACCAGCAGCGCGAGCAGTTGGTACGACGGCTCGCAGCTGCGGACTCCGACATCGACATCATCGGCATGGACGTCATTTGGACCGCAGAGTTCGCGGAAGCTGGCTGGATTCTTCCTTGGCCGGACAGCCTCGCCAGCAAGGCGCGGGAAGGTCGGCTGGCCAGCGTCATCGACACGGCGACCTATCAACAAAGACTGTGGGCGGCGCCCTTCACGACCAATGCCCAATTGCTGTGGTACCGAAGTGACCGAGTACAGACGCCGCCGACCACCTGGGACGAAATGTTTCGCGTAGCGGAGAGCCTAGGGACCAAAGGCACCATCGAAGCTCAAGGAGAGCGTTACGAAGGGCTGACCGTATTCTTCATTTCCCTTCTCGCATCGGCTGGCGGCTCGGTCCTCGGGCCTGACGCTCGAACGGTTTCACTCGAAGAGGAACCAACCAGGGAGGCGCTTTCGATCATGCGGCGCCTGGCCACCTCGCCGACTGCCGACCCATCGCTATCCACCGCTCGCGAGGATCAAGCGCGTCTGGCGTTCGAAAAAGGGGATTCGACCTTCATGATCAACTACACGTTCGTGTGGCCCAGCGCGAAGAGCAATGCGCCAGAGCTCGCTTCACACATGGGCTGGGCGCGTTGGCCGTCGGTCCTCGAAGGCAGACCCAGCCGCGTCACCTTGGGTGGTATCAACCTGGGCATCGGCGCCCATACCCGCTGGCCACGGCTCGCGTACGAGGCCGCCATCTGTCTCGCTTCGGAGAACAATCAACGTCTCGCGGCGACGATGGGCGGGCTTCCTCCCACGATCGCAGCGCTCTACGATGATCAACGAGTCCGTGAGACCTTCCCCTTCGCGGATCTATTGCGCAAAACTCTGCGCAACTCGGTGGAGCGCCCGAAGACGCCTCTCTATGTCGACGTATCGCTTGCCATCAGCCACACGCTGCACCCCATGCGAGAGATCGACCCCGACGAAGACGTGGGGCGTCTTCGCGAAGCGGTGAGCCGGGCTCTCCGTTCGGAGGGCTTGCTGTGAGCCGGCGCGCCATTGCGGAGCGACGGCTCGCTTGGTTGCTTTGCGCCCCGGCCGTGTCGGCCATGCTCGTCGTGACTGCATATCCGATCCTCTATGCGCTGTGGTTGTCGCTATTCCGTTACGATTTGCGGTTTCCAGGGGAACGGCGCCTCGTGGGCTTCGACAACTACGTGTCCATATTGACGTCGGAAACGTGGTGGAAGGCGCTGTTCAACACACTGGTCATCACCGTTGGCTCCGTGTCTTTCGAGCTGATTCTAGGTGTCGCATTTGCGCTGGTCATGCACCACACGCTCGTGGGTCTCCGAGTGGTTCGGACCGCGCTCCTCGTTCCCTACGGCATCATCACCGTGGTCGCCGCGATGAGCTGGCGATTTGCCTTCGACCCCACGACTGGCTTCGTCAATGCGTTGTTGGGCCTGCAGGGCGCGTGGCTGACCGAACGTGGGTCGGCGTTCTTCGTCATCATCCAGACCGAGATTTGGAAGACCACACCCTTCATGGCGCTCTTGTTGCTCGCTGGCCTCACCTTGGTGCCGGACGACCTGCTTCGCGCCGCGCGAGTGGACGGAGCCAATGCCATTCAGCGGTTTTTCAAGGTCACGCTGCCTCTCATGCGCCCAGTGCTGTTGGTCGCCCTGTTGTTTCGAACGCTGGACGCCTTTCGCATCTTCGACACCGTATTCGTGCAGACGCGCGGCGCACAGGGCACCGAGACGGTCTCGATCATCGGTTACGATGCACTCATCACGCGGCTCAACCTAGGTCTTGGGTCTGCGGTTTCGGTGCTCATCTTCGTTTGTGTTCTTGCCATCGCTTTGCTCTACGTGAAGGGATTCGGCCTCGACTTGGTCGATCGGAGCGGGTCATGAGAAAGAGCGCGCATGGGGCTCCGCTCGAGCGCACACTGTGGACTCTGGTAAGTACCGTCGTGGTGACGTACGCGCTGATTCCAATTGCGTGGATGGTGTCGCTTTCCCTCAAACGCGCCGCTGACCTCGGTGACAATCGCTTCTTTCCGCGCGTCGTGAGCTTCGAGCACTACGAGGCGGTCTTTCGGGACCCGCAGTTTTCTTCGGCCCTGTGGAACTCGGTTGGCATCGGTGCAATCTCATCGATCGCATCGGTGCTGCTCGGGATGTTCGCCGCCTATGCCATTGCGCGTCTGGACTTTCCGGGGCGACGCTGGATTCTGGGTGCCGCGCTCTGCATTGCCATGTTCCCTCCCATTTCCATCATTGGGCCGCTCTTCAACATGTGGCGGACGCTCGGCCTCTATGACACCTGGCCTGGGTTGATCCTGCCCTACATGACATTCAGCTTGCCGCTGGCGATATGGACTCTCTCCGCTTTCTTTCGCGAGATTCCGTGGGAGCTCGACAAGGCTGCCCGAGTAGACGGTGCGACGCCCTTTCAAGCATTCGTCCACGTCATCGCACCGTTGGCTGCTCCGGGCGTGTTCACCGCAGCCATTTTGGTCTTCATCTTCGCCTGGAACGACTTCTTGTTCGCCACCTCCCTCACCTCGACCAACGATGCTCGCACCGTTCCAGCAGCTATCGCATTCTTCACGGGAAGCTCGAGATTTGAGCAGCCTACTGGGTCGATCGCAGCGGCTTCCGTGGTGGTGACAGTACCCATCATCGTGATGGTCTTGCTATTTCAAAGACGCATCATCGCGGGTCTCACCGCGGGCGCGGTCAAGGGTTGAGCACATGGCCGAAATCGAGCTTCATCGAGTCACCAAGCGTTTTGCAGGCGTGACCGCTTTGAAGGCAGCGAGCTTCACCATCGCCGACGGCGAGCTCTTCATCCTGGTGGGCCCATCTGGTTGCGGCAAGTCCACCTTGCTCAACATGATTGTCGGTCTCGAAGAGGTCTCAGAGGGCGAAATCCGCGTCGACGGCGAGCGGATCAACGATCTCGATCCGAAGGACCGCAACATGGCGATGGTCTTTCAGAGCTACGCCATCTATCCCCACATGACCGTGCGCGAGAACATGGCATTTCCCCTCCGGCTCGCCCGCCTTCCGAAGGGTGAGATCGAGGATCGCGTCGAGGATGCCGCCCGGATTTTAGAGCTAGAGGAGGTTCTCGATCGCAAGCCTCGCGCCCTGTCTGGGGGACAACGGCAGCGCGTGGCCATGGGGCGTGCCATCGTGCGAAAGCCCAAGGTGTTCCTCCTGGACGAGCCGCTCTCCAATCTCGACGCCAAGTTGCGCGTCCAGATGCGCACCGAGATCTTGCGCCTTCAGCGTCGTCTCGGGACCACGATGGTGTACGTGACCCACGACCAGACCGAGGCCATGACGCTCGGGCATCGAATCGCGGTGCTGCGCAAGGGCGAGATATTACAGATCGGTACGCCGCGCGATCTCTACGAACGCCCCGCGAATCTCTTCGTCGCTGGGTTCATCGGCTCGCCGGCCATGAACTTCGTTCCTGCCCGATGCGTGCGGGGAAAGCTCGAGCTGCCCATGGGCACGGTCGAGCTCTCACAGGCGCAAGCAGAGCGAGTGCGCGACGCCAAAGGCCCGCTCGTCGCCGGCTTTCGGCCCGAGCATCTCCAAATCAGCAACCGTCAACCTGGGAGTCTTCATTTCGAGGCCACGGCCGAGGTGGTGGAATGGCTTGGTGCGGACCTCCTCGTTTACTTCGACGTGCGGCCGCGAGGCTTTGAAGAGATCGAGCTACCCGAAGACCTGGGTCTTCAGCGGCGCCAAGTCGGGCACCAGTCATTGATGGCACGCCTCGATCCGGGCAGCGGCGTGACCGAGGGTCAACGTTTCAAGTTGTGCTTGGACGCACGGCGGCTCCAGATTTTCAGGGCCGAAAGCGGCGATAATCTCTTGGAGGCGGTGGACTGAGGCCCTTTCGCCCCGAAGAAGCGCCCAATACGGGTTTCAAAGGTGAAAACCACCCGTCTAGGGGCTTTCAACCCGTTCGGATCGTCCTATTCTTTGTCTCACCACAGGAGGAAAAAGTAATGAGTTTGAAACTTGGAACGACAGCACCCGATTTCGAAGCGGACACCACCGAAGGCCGTATTCGTTTTCATGATTGGGCCGGGGACAAATGGGTCGTTTTCTTTTCCCACCCGGCTGATTTCACACCGGTCTGCACCACGGAGCTCGGCCTGGTAGCCAAGCTCAAGGACCGATTCGAAAAGCGGAACGCCAAAGCTCTGGCGATCAGCGTCGACCCGTTGGATTCACATCGAGGTTGGATCAAGGACATCGAGGAGACCCAAGGGGTCAAGATGAACTTCCCGATCGTCGCCGATCCCGACCAAAAGGTGGCCAAGCTATATGAGATGATCCATCCAGAGGCGGACGCCAAGCTCACGGTGCGTTCCGTTTTCTTCATCGATCCAAAAAAGAAGATCCGTGCCACCATCACGTATCCACCTGCCACCGGAAGAAACTTCGACGAGGTGCTGCGAGTCTTGGATGCCCTTCAGCTCACCGACGGCTATCAGGTCGCCACACCGGCGAACTGGAAGGATGGCGACGACGTGGTGATCGTGCCGTCGATTACCGATTCGAAGGAAATCGAAAAGAAGTTCCCGAAGGGACATCGTGAGCTTCGTCCTTATCTTCGGATGACGCCGCAGCCCAACAAGTAGCCCCGCCGCGGCATCGGGTGAGTCCGGATGATCATGGGCGCGAACATCGGCACGTTGCCTCGTGGCACGTCTTGACAAGCTCTAATTTTAGACTTATTCTAAGAATATGCGACCTGATGAGGCAAGCATCTTGGAAGAGCACGGGATCAAGCCATCGGCCCAACGTGTAGCCGTGGCCGAGTTCGTGCTTCACACGGATGCGCACCCGTCCGCGGACGAAGTATGGAGCCGGGTTCGTGCACGGTTTCCGATGGTTTCTCGTGCGACCGTTTACAATACGCTGAATTTGTTCGTCGAAAAGGGGCTGGTACGGCAGCTCACGCTCACGGGCGGACGAGTCGTCTTCGACCCCAAAGTGGAGAAGCACCACCACTTCATCGACGAAGAGACGGGGCGAATTTACGACGTGCCGTGGAATGCGTTGCGGGTATCGCACGTGGACGACATCGAAGGCTTCGACGTCGATACCTATCAGGTGGTGCTTCGAGGCAAGAAGAAACCGAGCCGGCGCCGCCGCGGCTAGCACCGTTTTTTTACAGTTTCATTAGACACAATCTAAATCTAGACAATTTCAATAAGGAGGAAACCATGTATACAGTGGGTCAAAAGTTTCCTGATTTTTCCCTGCAAGCGGTGGTCAGCACCGACCCAGGCAAGGAATTCCAGGAAATCACCAACGAAACGCACGCAGGCAAATGGCGAGTGATCTTCTTCTGGCCGATGGATTTCACCTTCGTCTGCCCGACTGAGATTGCCGAGTTCGGACATAAGAACGCAGAGTTCGCCGAACGAAATGCGCAGGTACTCGGTGGGAGCACGGACACGCACTACGTGCACTTGGCATGGCGCGAGAATCATCCCGATCTGAAGGATCTTCCGTTTCCGATGCTTGCGGACACCAAGCGCCAGCTTTCGTCCGCACTTGGCATCCTGCACGAGGACGAGGGTGTCTGCCTTCGCGCAACCTTCATCGTAGACCCGGACGGTGTGATCCGTTTCGCAAGCGCAAACGACCTATCGGTTGGTCGCAATGTCGACGAAGTCTTGCGCGTCCTCGACGCGCTGCAGACAGGCGAGCTCACCGCCTGCGGTTGGACAAAGGGTGAGCCCACGCTCAATGCAGCCTGACGAAGGCTCGTCAGTTCGGATGCCATCGTGCGATTCGTGAAAGAGAGCGTCATCAGGGCGAGTGCCGAGACGGTGTTTGCCTTCCACGAGGCGCCTAACGCCTTCGAGCGGCTTCAGCCCCCTTGGCAAGAGACTGACATCGTCCAGCCTCCGGAGTCGCTCGAAGTCGGTACCCGGGTGATTCTGCGAGCCAAGTTTGGTCCGGTATGGCAGACGATCGTCGCCGAGCACGTGGCCTACGAGCCCGGAAAGATGTTTGCCGACAAGATGGTCGAAGGCCCGTTTCCCAAATGGGTTCACAAGCACGTCGTCACGCCCAAAGACGAAAACGAATGCATCCTGACCGATGATATCGAATACGATCTCCCGCTAGGGGTGGTGGGCCGACTGTTCGGCGGATGGTTCGCGCGTCGCAATCTCGAGCGGCTGTTCGAATTTCGTCACCGGGTCACACGCGAGGCTTGCGAGCAATACCCGCCGGTTTAGCCAAGTCGGGTCGCTGATCAGCGGATGAGACGCGCATCGAAACCCCGCAGTTTCAGCGCCTCGAGGACCTGGTCGGCCTGCTCTTCGCCGCGCAGCTGCAGGACCATCTCCACGACCGCTGCGCGAGCCGAAGACGCTCCAAAGGTACGCTGGTGGCTAATTTCAATGATGTTGCTGTCGAGCTCTCCGATGAGTTGGGTGACCTGGCCTAGCGCGCCCGGAATGTCGGGTACCTCGACCCGCAGCCGTACCAGTCGGTGACTGCGCACCATGCCCCGCTGCAGAACGGAGGACAAGGTCATCATGTCGATGTTGCCGCCGCAAAGAACGGTCCCGACCCTTCGTCCCCGAAAGCGATCCCGGTGGCGAAGGGCTGCTGCGACCCCTGCCGCCCCCGCGCCCTCCACGACGGTCTTTTCGATCTCCGCCAGCAAGAAGATCGCCTGCTCGATGTCTTCTTCGCGTACCAGCACGATGTCATCGACGTGGTTGCGGATGATCTCCATGGTCAGCGTACCGGGAGACTTGACCGCGATGCCATCGGCGACCGTGTCATGGTCCGGGATCTCATTCGAATCAAGCCCGTGAAACAGGTGATGCGCAGACGGATAGCGCTCGCTTTGCACCCCAATTACCTCGATGCTTGGCAGCAGCGCCTTGGCGGCGATTGCCACGCCGGAAATCAGACCCCCGCCGCCTATGGGGATCAGGATAGCGTCGATGCGATCTCCAATCTCGAGCATCTCCAAAGCCAGTGTGCCTTGACCCGCGATCACAGCCGGATCGTCGTACGGATGTACCAAGGTGAGACCGCGCTCATGGGCCAAATCCCGCGTGAATGCCCGCGTTTCGTCGAAATGGCTCCCATGCAAAATCACCTCGGCGCCGTGCGCGCGAGTCTGCTCGACTTTCGGGTTCGGCGTCGTCCGCGGCATCACGATGGTGACGGGAATGCCCAGACGCTTGCCATGATGGGCGAGCGCCTGGGCATGATTGCCGGCCGACATCGCGATCGCGCCTCGCGAACGTTCGGCCTCGCTGAAATCGAAAAGCCGATTCAACGCGCCTCTCTCTTTGAAGGATGCCGTGAACTGCTGGTTCTCGTGCTTCAAGTAGAGTTGGGCGCCGGTGACTACGGACAGGGTTTCAGAACGATCGAATGGCGTGCGCACGATACTCGGCGCGATGCGCTCGTGCGCACGGCGAATGGTGTCGATGCAGACGGTCACGATTCCCGCTTGTCATAGCGCTCGAGCTTGCGGTACAGGGTACGCCGGTCGAGTCCGAGAAGCTTGGCAGCTCGGGTCTTGTTGTCCCCGACTGCTTTCAAAACTCGTTCGATATACCGCTTCTCGAGCTCTTGCAGCGTCAACACTTGACCAGCATCGACGTCGACCGGGATGATTCGGGTGCTTTCGTGCTTGCTGATGCGATCTGGGAGGTCGTCGACGGTAATTTGCTCGAAGCGAGTCAAAGTCACCGCGCGCTCCATCGCGTTTTCGAGCTCGCGTACGTTGCCCGGCCAATCGTAATCGAGGAGCTTCTTGGCCGCCTCGCTGGAAATACCCTTCACGGGTTTTTCAATTCGCTTGCTGATCTCCTCGAGGACATGCTGTGCCAGCAGGAGGATGTCGTTCCCGCGCGCCCGGAGGGGCGGCACGTGAATCTCCACGACATTGAGCCGGTAGTACAAGTCTTCACGGAAGCGGCCCTCCTCGACGTCGGCCTCCACATCCCGATTGGTTGCAGCTAAAATTCGCGTATCAAAGGGGATCTCGGCGCTTCCCCCAACCGGCCGCACTCTTCGCTCCTGCAGCACACGAAGCAGCTTCGGCTGCATCTCCAAAGGCATTTCTCCGATCTCGTCGAGCAGCACAGTCCCTTTGTTTGCGCGCTCGAATAGACCCTTACGCGATGTCTTGGCATCCGTGAAGGCGCCCCTCACATGCCCGAATAGCTCGCTTTCGAGCAGATTGGCGGGCACCGCTGCACAGTTGAGAGCGATGAAAGGCATGTCGGCGCGATCGCTCTCGCTGTGCAGCGCTCGCGCAACCAGCTCCTTGCCAGTGCCGCTTTCGCCGGTGAGCAGAACCGATGAATCCGTCGTGCTGACTCGTTGCACGAGGTCGTACACCTTCATCATCGCCGGGCTTTTTCCAATCAGCTTGCCGACGCCTTTGGAGCGACTGACCTCATCGGTGAGTCGTTTAACCTCCTCGCGCAGATTTCGGTGCTGGATTGCGCGGTCCAAGGTGTGCGCTAGCGTGTCCAGCTCGACTGGCTTGTTGATGAAGTCGTAAGCACCAGCTCGAATCGATGCGATTGCGGAGCGCATGTCGCCGAACGCGGTGATCATGAGTACGGGCATAGTTGGGCGGTTCTCTGCCGCGAACTTGCAGATGTCGAGGCCGCTCATCTTGCCCAGGTTCAAGTCGGCGATGACTGCATCGAAGTCTCGTTCCGCGATGAGCGCAAGCGCATCCGAGCCCCCGGTGCGCCATTCCACCCCGTAGCCATGCTTCTCGAGACCCGTCTGGATCAACTCGCACATCTTTTGATCGTCGTCGACGATCAACACCGAGTTGCTCATGGTGCACCCCGCTCAGGCAAGTAGATGGTGAATCGGCTGCCTTGGCCGACCTCGCTTTGGACTTCCATCCAGCCGCCATGTTCGCGGACGATGCCGTGGCAAACGCTCAACCCGAGCCCTGTGCCCTCCTTTTTGGTCGTGAAGAACGCCTGGAAGATGTCTTCCACCCTCTCCGGGGAGATGCCCACGCCTTCGTCTTCAACGGAGATTTTGACGAAATCACCCTCTGAGGCGTGCCGATCCTTCGGGTCTGCGACGTGCTCCCGATCCACACGAAGCGTAATGGTCCCGCCCTCAGGCATGGCATGAATGGAGTTCATCATGAGGTTCGTGAGCACTTGTAGCACTTTTCCGGGATCGATCCGCGCCATCGTATCTCCGCGTCCGAGCACCACCATGTCCACATTCTTGTCGTCGCAGATCGGCTCCATCAGTGACACGGCATGTTCGAGCACTTCCCCAATTCGGGTATCGATCCTTTCCGGCTCCTTGCGCCTCGCGAAGCCGAGAACGTCCCGAATGATTTCGGTCATTCGTTGAGCCTGCTCTACGATGCTACCGGCGTTTTCGAGGACCTCCCTCGGAAGTGTCTCATCGGCGGCAATCATCATGGCTCGGCCCGATACGATGTTGAGGGGTGTGCCGAGCTCGTGCGCCATGCTCGAGGCGAGCCTTCCGACCGTGCTGAGGCGATCTGCGTGTCTGAGCTTTTCGAGTGCTTCGGTTCGAGCGTGTCGTTCGGTACGGACATTCTTTTGGCTTTCGGCAAGCCGGTCGATCATGGCGTTGAGCTCGTTGGCCATCGCGCCGATCTCGTCGGGTTGGTCGACGTCGCTCCGCAGTGAAAAGTCGCCCTCGGCGACCCGCGTCGCGAGATTCGAGAGCTTTGCGATCGGGCGACCGACGAGCCATGTGCTGAGGATGAACACGATGAACCCAGATAAAAGGGCCGCCGCAAGTGCGGTGCCTACCTGAAGTCTGAAGATGGCCGCGAAGTCTCGCCTTTCATCCGGCAGCTGCCGCTGGATGCGGAGCGCCGCCACCGTCTGACCTGCATTGACCACCGGTGCGATCGCGACGATATGCCAGCCGTCGCTGTCTGATATTCGCTGGACGCGTGGCTCGATTCCAAGCGCAGTCAGTTGATCGAGCTCTTTTCCGGTCATGAGTCGAACGCTAGTGCGGTCTCGCGCACCGTTGCTTCGCGTCACGAACGACAACGCCTCTTCGTGACCTCCTGCCGCCCAAGCGACACTGGTCGCACTTGCCAGAGCGCGCGAAAGCGTGACGATGTCGCTCTCGATCTCATTCTCTTGAAGCTCGGCGATTCGATGTACGTTGAGCGCAGCTTGCGCTGCCAAAACCGATGCGATCCCCAATGTGACGGCAAACGCCAACTTGAACGATAGTCGCATTCGAGCTTCGGCAGATACTGGCACGGGAAGCGTCAGCCGTCATCCGAGGATGCGACGTAGACAGTCTTGGCGTTGACGAACTCTCGAATGCCGAGCCAACTCAGCTCACGGCCGTATCCCGAATCACGCACGCCGCCGAATGGGAGGCGTGGATCCGAACGCACGGCATCATTGACGAAGCAGGATCCGGCGCGGAGCCGGTCTCGTGCGATGCGCTCACCCTTGCTCTGGTCCGATGTGAAGACAGCCGCGCCGAGACCGAAACGACTGTCGTTGGCGATGTCGATCGCATCGTCGTCGTTTCTGGCAGCAATGATCGCCGCTACCGGACCGAATAGCTCCTCCTCGTATGCGGCCATACCGCGGGCCACGTCGGTGAGGACCGTGGGTGGGTACCAGGCGCCGGGTTTGTCCGGAACCTCGCCGCCCAGAAGCAGCTTGGCGCCCGCCGCTACGCTCTTTTCGACCTGTTCATGCAGGTTCTCCCGCTGGACCATGGTCGCCATGGGGCCCAGTTTGGTCTTCCGGTCGGTGGGGTCGCCCATGTGTAGTTTCTTCATGTGATCGACCACCAGGTCCTCCAGCCGCTCTTTCAACGAGGCGACGACGACGAAGCGCTTCGCGGCTATGCAGCTCTGTCCGGAGTTGACCATTCGAGCCTTGACCGTGATCCGTGCAGCGCGTTCCAGATCGGCGTCCTGTAGGATGACGTAAGGGTCGGAGCCTCCGAGCTCCAACACCGTTTTCTTCAGTGCCTTGCCCGAAGCACTGGCGATCTTTCGCCCAGTTTCCGTGCTTCCGGTGAAAGTCACGGCCACGATGCGACGATCTTCGATCAAGTCGCTCACCAGCTTTGCCCTCACCAGCGCGCCTCCGACCAGACCCGGAGGAGCGCCGGCCTTTTCAGCGAGGGAAACGATCGCGTTTGCGCACCCGGGGACATTGGGCGCGTGCTTCAGGACCACGGCGTTGCCTGCCATCAAGGCCGGCGCCGCGAATCGAAAGAACTGCCAAAAGGGAAAGTTCCACGGCATCACAGCAAGGACGACACCCAAGGGTGCGAAGTGCACGTAGCTGTGCTCGGCATCGGTTTGCACGGGCTGTGGGGCCAGGAAGCTCGGTCCGTGCTCGGCGTAGTATTCGCATGCCCATGCGCATTTGTTGGCTTCCGCCTCTCCGTCGCTGATGGGCTTGCCCATCTCCTTTGCGGCGATCAGCGCGAGGTCCAAAGCGTCTCGACGCAAAGTAGAGCCCAGCTTTCGAAGGAGCTCGGCACGTTCCGCCAACGTCGCTCTCGACCAGCCTTCAAAGGCTTCGTGCGCGCGCTCTACGATCTCTTTTGCTTCACCGATCTCGATGTACGGCGTCGGACCGAGGTCTTCTTCAGTTGCTGGGTTGATGAGATTCATGGCTGCCCCTTTTCTTGCGAACTTCGCCGAACGGTAAGCTTGTTCACGACGCGCTCGACCCCGGGTTGAAAAGCAACGAGCTTGGCGATTTCTTCGCGCGTTTCTGCCAATGGTACCGTACCACGCAAGACCGCAACGTTGCCGAACGCAGAGACCCCGATTCGCAGTTTGGGGTATCGGACAGTCAGGGCTTTTTCGACCTTCTTGGCAAGGGTTCGATCGCGCATACGCGCATCGGCAGATACCGTGACGAAGGTTTTGAGGCTCTTCACACCCCGTAGCTGCCGGATGAGCCCGCATACGCGATCGAGTTGCAAAGAAGAGCCGACCGTTCCCGCGAGCACGACTTCCCCATCCTCCACCTTGAGCGCGAGCGTGCGGAGATCGAGGTCCGAGAGAGAGCGGATGAGGCGCCGAATCGTGGTCTCGATCGCTCGATCGGAGCTGCCGTCGGACCCGACGACAATGTCGTCTGACGCCACCCGTTGCACGCCAGGAACGCTCCGCGCGATGCTTTCTGCCACTTCGACTTGCCATAGGCCACGGACCGTGCCTGCCAATACGACGACTCCGCGGATGACTCGAACATCCAACCTGCAGTCTCGAAGCTCTGGCGCAGTCTTGATCCGTGCTCGGGTCCGTTTGCCCAACCCGGCATCGCGCGGCTCCTTGTCGGTCACTCGCCGCGGAATCAGCGCAAGCCCGATCAACGTGTGTATCAGCGCTCTCTTTTCTTTCGGCCATAGGAACACCGCCATGGAGCCGGCATCGTAGAGTTGCTTCTCGGATTTCCATGGAAGAGTCGAGCGAAGAACCGCGAAAATGGGAAGGTGCGGAAGCGCTTGTGTCAGGTTGACGCAGATTTGCGCCACCGATTCATCAGGCACGGGAGGAGCAATCACCACGGCCCTAGTCGCCTCGTTGACGTCGTCCACGAGCATTGCCGGGGAGTCTTTGATCGAGCTGTTGATCCCGAGCCCATCGAGCTCCCCGCGCAATGGGACCACGATCTTCGGGTTCCCGATCAGTGCAACGTATGGCCGCCGTTGTGGCTTCGTTGTCTTCGAAGGTGGCGGACGTCGTCTCATTCGGGCGCGCGGTCGCTTCCGCGATCTTCTCGGTGATCGTCGCGCCTTCTTAGTCAGAGCTGCAAGCATTCGCACCGCATCAGTTGAACGAAGAGTCGAGCATGATTCGTGCCAGCATTGCAGCCGCTTTGCGTCTTCAGCGACCGTCGAGAGTGACCCGAGCTCCCCGGCGATGGGGCGTTCTGCCTCGATTGTGGCAGAGTGCCTCACCGAGCGGGACACTCCGTAGCGGGATCGAGAAAATGTGGCACTCTGAGTTACATGGGAGCGACGGTCGCAGAGAAGCTGATCGCCTCGCATTTGATCGAGGGCGAAATGGAGTCCGGCGCGGAGATCGGAATCCGGATTGACCAAACGCTCACGCAGGATGCAACCGGAACACTCGTCATGCTCGAGCTCGAAGCGCTCGATCTCGAACGGGCCCAGACGGACGTGTCCGTGCAGTACGTCGATCACAACTTGATCCAGAGCGATTTCCGGAATCCCGACGACCACCTGTTTTTGCAAAGCGCCTGCAGACGTTTCGGCTTGTGGTTCAGCCGTCCTGGCAACGGAGTGAGCCATCCCGTCCACATGCAATGCTTTGGACGACCGGGGCAAACCCTTGTCGGCTCCGATAGTCACAGCTGCGCGGCTGGTGCGCTCGGCATGTTGGCGATCGGCGCCGGTGGGCTGGAGGTTGCGCTTGCCATCGCCGGGGAGCCCTTTTTTACGAAAATGCCTGAAATTTGGGGAATTCGGCTGCGGGGCGAGTTGCCCGACTGGGTAAGCGCCAAAGACGTGATTTTGGAGATGCTGCGCCGTCACGGCGTTTCTGGGGGCGTCGGGCGCATCGTCGAGTACTACGGGCCGGGCCTCGCGCACCTCGATGTTTGGGATCGCCATGTGATCGCGAACATGGGCGCTGAGCTGGGCGCTACCACAACCGTGTTTCCATCGGATGAGCAGACCAGAGCCTTCCTGCAGGCGAACGATCGCCAAGACGACTGGCGCGAGCTGTCTGCAGATTCCGATGCCAAGTACGCGCATCAGGACGAGATCGATCTCAGCACCTTGGAGCCGCTGATTGCCAGGCCCTCCAGCCCCGGAAACGTGGTTCCGGTCCAGGAGGTAGAAGGCACCGATGTGTATCAGAGCTACATTGGTTCCTCTGCGAACCCCGGCTACCGCGACTTCGCGGTATCAGCAGAGATGGTGAAAGGGCGTCGAGTCGATCCCTCCGTATCGTTCGACATCAATCCCGCGACCCGGGGGATCCTCACCGATCTGATGAAGACCGGCATGCTAGAACAGCTCATCGAGGCCGGCGCAAGGTTGCATCAGGCAGGCTGCAACGGTTGCATTGGAATGGGGCAGGCCCCTGCCACCGGACGCAACAGCTTGAGGACCGTGCCTAGAAACTTTCCGGGCCGTTCGGGAACCAAGGAGGACAGCGTATGGCTCTGCAGCCCCGAGACGGCCACCGCTGCCGCGCTCACTGGAAAGATCACCGATCCTCGCCATCTCGATGGGAAGTACCCGCGGCCGTCCCTTCCAGAAAAGCCAACCTCGATGAGACCTCACATCGCGGCCCCGCCGTCGCCTGCACAAGCGCGAGAGGTCGAGTTGGTCAAGGGGCCGAACATCGGTTCCATACCCAAGATGGAGCCGCTCGAAGATAAGCTCGAGATTCCCGTACTGCTGAAGGTAGGGGACGACATTTCCACCGATGAGATTCTTCCTGCCGGGACGCGCGTGCTTCCCTATCGCAGCAACATCGACAAAATTTCCGACTTTTGTTTCGACGTCGTCGATCCGACCTATGCAAACCGCGCACGCAAGCAACGCGAGCAAGGCCAGCACGTCATCGTGGGAGGTTCCAACTACGGCCAAGGATCGAGCCGCGAGCACGCAGCGCTTGCGCCCCGCTTCCTCGGATTGGCTGCCGTGATTGCAAAGAGCTACGCCCGGATTCATTGGCAGAATCTAGTCAATTTCGGCGTGCTCCCGCTTCAGTTCGACGAAGAGCAAGACTACGAGCGCATCGACAAAGGATCGATCTTCCGCGCGGATGCTCTACGAGAGGCCGTGGAGCATGGCGATCGAGTGGACGCGCAAATCGACGGAAAGCCCGTTCGGCTGCGCCATGCACTGTCTGCGCGTCAACGCGAGGTTCTGCTGGCAGGTGGATTGATTCCGTGGCTGCGTACTCGCTTGCAATCGTAGCCGACACGAAGACGTCAACGCGTGGAAAACATATACTGGACCCCGAGATAAGCACGGACATCGACTCGGGCGGCACCAAACGAAACAAAGCCCGTCCCTAGCGCAGCGAGGAGTCGAATATCGCGGCTCTCTGTGCCGGTGTTGATCCCCACGGAGCCCCCGGTCCTGGCCGTGGCCCCCAAGCCCAGACACCACACCTCCAAGAGGACATCGAGCTTCGGACTGACCATATAGCTTGCGTAGGGTGCGATGAACCACCGGTGGGTTCCGCCGATCGTTGGCTCATACCCGATGTCGAATCCGATCACACCCTTGCGGTGCTCTCCGACCTTGAGCTCACCCTCGAGCGGCAACAGGGCAAAGGACCGCTTGAGCCTTCCCGAGTCGATGTAAAAGGCTGGCGATAGGCAGAGCGAGCCTCGATCGGTTCTGAAGAACTGCCATTTGAGGCCCGGCGCAAACAGACTCGTGAAGCTCCACTCTGGCTTCGCACCAGGATTGTGTCGTCCCACGAGTGGGGCCAACAACGTGAAGTCCAACGAGTCGACGACTCCGACCGTCAAATCCAAGATCGGCGCGCGCAGTAGGGTTTCGCTGCCCTGGTCGAACACGCTGGCCGAGACGATTGGCAAGACGTGTCCCGGACCGATGGTGTTGGGATCGTCGGCCACCAGTGGAGGCCCGGCGAATGCCGCGCTTGGCCCCAGGAGCACCGCGAGGCCGATCAGAACGCCAACGAGGGAGCCCCTACGGTGTGGGCGCAACGCCATTCCTCGCCCACTATAGACGGAAAAGGGTGCTTCGCGCGCCACACGGTGCCCGCGCGCACACTGGCATGATCCTTGCGGGTCTATGCAGCATGGTTCTTTTGCACCTCACATGCTGTGCCGAGGGCACGCAATGAGTAAATCGACTGAAAACTCGCTTTGTGGCTCGATCGAGACGTTCGCCGGAAAGAGAAACGGACCGCGTTTGAACCGCGCTCGCGACTTTTTCTTCGTGGCCGCTCGAGAAAACGCCCGCTGCGCTTTGGTCGTGGGTCGGGAGTATCGTGACGATTGGCAAGTACGCGACGATGACGAAGCACCCGCATCGATCCGAGTGCTCGCTCGAGCGGATCAATCGTTTCTCCCACTTCTCGGAGACGGTCCCGCAGAACGACTCGAGCACTTCCGGAAAGGGTTCCTGCGAGTCGTGCATCGAACGCAACGCGACCTCCAGACGGATGCCACGAGCCATTCGGGACAAACACCTGCCCTTACCCTCACGTTGGCTTACATGGACGGTCTGCGCTTGTATGTGGGGCACGTGGGCAACGACCGCGGTTACCTATTCCGCGGCGATACGCTTCACCGACTCACCACCGACCAGAGCCTCGCGCCGCCGCCACCCGATCGCCCACTGGTTAGCGATCCGCTGTTCAGCAGAAAGCCCACCAGCGTGGTTGGTGGGTTCTCCGACGACCTCGAGACCGAGATGTGTGCGATGGATCTACAACCGGAGGACATCGTTTTCCTTTGTACATCCGGGGTCTCCAACGTGGTTCCCGAGGACACCATCGCAAAGGTCTTGCGAGCCGCGAGAATTGATCGCAGCACCTCTTTGGAGGTCTTCGTGGACGCGATCTTTCGAGCGGTTGCCGATCGTCAGGGCAAGAGTGATTCTGCAATAGCGGTCGCGCGCCTCGCTGCGTAGACTTGGGTTCGAGAGGAGAAGATGGAATGGCAATCATTGGCTCGCTAATGAAAACGCAGATGGTGACCGTGGCGCCTGACACGACCGTGGCCGAAGCAGCCCGATCGATGGCCCAGAACGACGTGGGTGCAGTCTTGCTCGTCGAACACGGACAAATCCGCGGAATCCTTTCGGAGCGTGACGTGGTTGCGCGCGTCGTCGCGGAGGGAAGAGATCCGTTGACGACCAAGGTCTCCGAGGCCGCCACCCAGAAGGTGGTCACCGTCGACGTCCACGTTCACGTCCGAGAGTGCGCGAAGCTTCTTCGCGACGAGGGCATTCGCCACCTTCCGGTCACACGAGACGGGAAAGCAGCGGGGATCCTTTCGAGTCGTGATTTTTTCGTGTACGTCGTGGAGGGTTTGGAGAAATTCATCGATCGCGCCCGCTACGAGGAGAAGCTCAACAAGGGCGAGGATCCCTACGATCATTTGGGTGGATCATACGGCCGGTGATCGGACGCCACCTGCGCTCGAAGCCGGAGCGGCCATCAGATTCAACTCCCCGACGACCGGCAGATGATCGGACGCGGCACGCGCAGTGGCGCTCGCATGGACTCGGATGTCAGTTGCGACCACCTGAGGATCGACCCAGACACGGTCGAGCGCGAACCGCGGGCACCTTGCCGGGAAAGTGGCTGGTGCCGGCGCGTCACCGAAGATCCGTCGTAGCCAACGAAGTGGTCGCCCCCAGAGAAACCACTCGTTGAGATCGCCCAGCAGGATCCGCACGTCGGCGTCAGTGCCCTCGAATCGAGGTAAGAGAGTCTGGATCTGCAGGCGTCGTTCCCGGGGCCTGAGACCTAGATGCGTCGCCATCACTTGCAGACCGACACCCCCCACCTGGAAAGCCATCTCGATTGCTCCCCGTGGCTCGCGATGGGGGACGCTAATGTCCAGGCGATCGACCGTGGTGACAGGCCAACGGGTCACGACCGCATTGCCATAGTGGCCTCTTTCATCCTTCATGGTGGCACCCTCGATGACGTGTGCACTCAAATTCTGAGCGAGGTATTCGAGCAAATCTCCGCACTGGCTGGTGCGATACGCCACCTCCTGCAGCGCCACCAGGTCGGCGTCGATCTCACGCAAGACCCGCGCGACCCGTGCCGGGTCTTGGCGGCCATCTGCTCCGACTGCCCGGTGAATGTTGTAGGTAGCGATTCTCATGCGAAACGTCGGTCTATTTCGATCCCGTTTGACGGCGAAGCCAGTGACGCAGCCCCAGAAGGCCCGCTACGGCCACGATTCCGACGGCGATGGCAACGATGATGCTGGTCACGCTCGGCTCTCGGATCGACGCAACGACGCGGTCCGTGAAAAGAGCCATGGCCAGCACGCCTGGTAGCATGCCGATGAAGCTTCCGAGTGCAAAATCCCGCAAGCGGATATCGGACACGCCGGCAATGACATTGATCACGCTGAATGGCGCCACGGGAACGATACGAAGGGTGATGATGGTGATGATGCCTCGGTTGGAGAGCGTTCGGCTGATCCGATTGACCCGACTCCCTGTGAGACGGTTTACTCGTCCGCGTCCCAACAACGACCCTACGCCAAAGGTCGCAAGTGCGGCGAGCTCGGATCCAGCGAGTGCATAGGTCATGCCCAACCACGGTCCGAACACCACTACGGTAGCGACGATCATCAGCGTCACCGGGACCACGACCAACCCAGCAATGACGTAGGCCGCAAGCACCAGTAGCGGCGTCAGCGGCTGTGCGTCGATCCAGCGGCCGGCGGCGGACACCGTATCGACATCTAGCCAGTCGCCGAGAGGTGTCCAGCGCCAGGCGGCTGCGAGACCGAGCAGGAAGAGGAGGATCGCACCGAGCTTGAGCAGCTCGCGCGAGAGCGGCGTCTCCTGGTCGGGGCCTACGAAGTATTCCAGCAGCTCGTCCGGATCGACGGGCTTTTCGGGGTCCAGTAAGGCCGACTCTGGCACCCAGTGGTCGACCTCGGCCGGGATCTTCCCCGAAAGGGGCTCGAGCGTTCGCTCACCCCCTCGCAGGGATTCGATGGCTCCAATAAGCGACTGACTTCGACTCTCGGCGGCGGCGACGGCTTGCACTCCCACACCCAGATGCTCCGCCAAGAGTCGTCGGCGAAAGTGGGCGATCACATCACTGCAGTCGTTCGACTCGGTCGATTCGATCGCGAGATCGCACTCCGAGTCGAGCCCCATGGAACGGTTGCTGATATTCGACGATCCAACGTGAACGAAGACATCGTCGATGATCATGACCTTCGCATGAATCATCAGGGACAGTTCCGATCGTTTCGAAAGTCGGACGAAGTACACGCGCAATCGTTGGTATTGGTCCGCCCTACGCAAGGCCCGAAGTACACGACCGCGCAAGACATCCATGGTGTGCTGCTCGAGCCATCCGCCCGTCTTCGTCGGCATGACGAGGACCAGCTCGGGTCCGTTTTCATCTTCGAGCCTTGCAGCCAAAGCTTGTCCGATGCGGTGCGAGCTGAGGAACTGATTTTCGACGTAGATGAAGTGCCGTGCAGCTTCGATGCTGTCGAGGTATAGCTGCTCGACCTCTCGTATCTCGTCCCGATCTTCATAGGTAGGCAATGTGCGGGAGATGGCGACGTCGACCTCTCGCAATGCAGGGTTCACGCTGGGAGGCCAGGGATCCTCCGCGCGGTCCCGCTCGTGCGATGGCAACTCGGATCCTGATGCTGCGAGCCAGCGTTGGCGTGCAATATCGCCGAGCGCCCCGGCGGCCTCGCCGTCGACGACCATCTGCACGTCGTGAAAAGGAGGGTATGGCTCACCGCTAGGATCCATCCTCCGTTCATCATCGGGAAGGTGGCTCGAGGTGTCCCAGCGCCACTTGCTCAAGTCCAAACCCCCAGAAAAAGCCACGCAATCGTCCACCACCACGATCTTCTGGTGCTGGGAAGCTCCGACCGGATGCTCTCCGTCCAGGCAGAAATGCACTCGGTCGTGAGATTGCCACCGCAATTTGTACCTCGGCAGAAAATCCCGTTCCATCGCGTAGATCATCGAGAAGTCCCATTCGAGGACATGGACGTTCAGGCCGGGGCGATCGCGGACGACGGCATCGAGAAGGTCGCCAAGCGTATTCGGGAAGCCATCTTCTTGTTCTGAGCGAATCAACCGAAGCCCATTGTGAATGTCCCATCCCACGATGTAGATCGATCGACGTGCTCGGCAGATCGCTTCGCGCACGGCGCGAAAATAGTCTTCTCCATCGATGATGAATGCAGCGCGTCGAGCGCGCACGACGCGCCAGCAATTTCTTCCTTCTGAAAGAATGCCCGTCAACGAATCATCCTCGGTGTCGATTGACACGGCTCGGGCACAATGCCCCAGTCCATAGGCCCGACCGCGCGCTGCGACTCGTAAAGAGGGAGCCGTAGATTGGCGCGGATAGTGCGGCTCACTTCGTTTGCTTGAAGATGGGGAGATTGGCCTCGGTGGCTACATAAATGACGTTGGGGTTGTCGTTGAGCGTCTTGATCCAGAGGTATTGCAGGTACGAGTCGGAGAGAGTGGAGCGGACTATCTCCTGTGCCTGCGCGGCTCCGCGAGCCCGGGCGATCTCGATTTCGGCGTCTTTTTCGGCCTGCTGAAGCTCGAACTGCTTCTCTTGAACTTTCTGCTCCGCAGTCAGCTTGGCTTCGATCGCCGCCTTGAAGCGGTCCGGTAGCTTCACGTCGCGCAAAAGCACGTTCACCACGTCCACGCCCTCTGGACCGAGCATCGCGGTCAAGTTGCTCATCACGCTTGCGCTCATGTGTTCGCGACCCTCTTCGCTGTACATGTCGCGCACCGGCTGGCCCGCCGCCACTTTGCGAATCTCGGAGCGAAACAGAGGCACGATGAGTGTGTCGCGATAGCCGGGGCCGATGGTCTTCCGAATCTGAGGCGCCTTGTCCGGCTTGACGCGATAAAGGAGCGACGCGTCCAACCCGACGACCATGCCTTCAGACGACGGAACCGAAGCGGTTTCCTTGATCTCCTGAAGCTTCACGTTCCAGGTCTCGATGCTTCGTGCGACCGGAAACCTTAGGGTGAATCCCGGCATAACCGGCTGGTCCTTGATCGAGCCGAAGCTCATCAGGACGCCCACCTCACCATCCTCGATCACCGTGCATCCAGCTGCGGTCGACAGCATCAAGGCCGCCAAAAGTGTGATTAGTCTGCGGCTCATGCCCATACCTTTCTCTTCGTCCTCGTACTGGTCCTAGCGTGACCTACACCGCCCCGCTATGAATCTCGGCATAAAAATATGGATTTCAAGCGAGTTGGCATCTCTTTCATCGTCATCGCAGCAGCAGTCGCCGTGGCCGCTGGCGTTGCTTGGGCGGCAAGCGAGGGCGGAACGACGCTGGGGTGTGTCCCGGTCATCGTGCTGTGCGCCGCGGTTTCCTTTCTGATGCAGTGGGTGGCGTTCGTTCCTGCATATTGGATGCAAACCGAGCGCTTCTACGACCTGACGGGAAGCCTAACCTACGTGGTCGTTGCAGGATTCGCAATTCTGGCCTCGCGATCTTTCGACGCGCGTTCCGTGATCCTGGGATTTCTGATCTTCGTATGGGCTGCCCGGCTGGGTATCTTCTTGTTCCGGCGCATCCACGTCGAAGGCGGTGACAGTAGATTCGAGGATATCAAGCCGAGCGCGGCGCGGTTTCTAGTGGCGTGGACGCTCCAAGGGCTGTGGGTTTTTCTTACGCTGTCCGCCGCCTTGGCGGCCATTACCACGAGGACGCCCGCCGACGCGAGCTCGTGTGAGGTCCTGGGCATTGGGATTTGGACGTTCGGCTTTGTCGTCGAGTTGATCGCAGACCGTCAGAAGACGCGGTTCCGGCAGCGCAACCCCGGGCGATTCATTCACACTGGCCTTTGGGCCTGGTCGAGGCATCCCAACTACTTTGGGGAGATCGTGCTGTGGATTGGCATCTTCGTGATCGCCTCGTCTGCGCTACGAGGTTGGCAATGGGTAACCGTGATCTCACCTTTGTTCGTCGTTTTTCTGCTGACACGCGTGAGTGGGATTCCAATCCTGGAGAAGCGGGCACAAGAGCGCTGGGGCGATCACGAGAGTTACCGCCTCTACAAGCAGCGCACGCCGGTGCTGATACCGCGTCCCCCTCGTCGATGAGCGGCCTCGGTGATGCGACGAAAAGCCAGCGTCGCAACCAAACCCAACAATGCAAAAGCTCCGAGGAAAGCAAAGACGTGTCGATATCCTTCGATACCTGGGGACTGATCCAGAAACCAGCCCGCGGCGAGATTGACGAATACGTCCGGAGTGTAACCGACTACCGAAACCAACCCTACCGCAGTGCCCGTAGCATCCATCGGCACCGACGCTTCTTGAAAGAGCGCGAAGTAGACTCCACGCAATCCGAAGATGGCCACGGAGCTGATCAACACATTCGTGTACAGTCCCCACACGAACGACGGATTGGGAGTTGCCCAGGCAAACCAACCGTATGAAGCCAGCAAAATGGCGAAGCAGAGCATGGTGACTCGGGACGACGTGATTCGATCGCCGAGCCAGCCGGCTCCTACCGCAGCGAGCGGGCGCACCCAAGCGCTAGTTGCTGCGAGTCGGGCCCCTTCAAATTCGTTCATCCCGTACGTCTGAACGGCGAACAGAGCATAGTTGTCGACGCCTTTGTAGGCGACGTAGGCGCAGACCACGATCACCGCTTGGAGCCACACCGCCCGCATCCCGAGCACGGTACGAACATGCGTCGACAGCCTTTTCGGGCCGACGACGCTGCGGCTTTCTGGGACGAAACGCCAACACAGGAGTGCCGCGAGAGCCGTTGCGCCCGTGTAGGAATAGATGACCGCGCGCAGTGCTCGAACACGGTCGAGCGCCGCGGCCGTTTGTGGATCTGCCGGAAGGAGAGCTCCGAACAAAAACACTGCGGACGCCGCAAGGATGGCAGCAAACAGCCCGCGACCGCCGTCGAGCAGGCCATAGGCACGCCCTTGCTCGTCCTGTCCCCCCCATTGCCGCGTTGCCCGAATCAGCGCCGCCCAAAACAACAGAATCGTGGTCAGCCCCCAGAAGCCGAACAGCGCCCAAAGCGAGCGATACGGAGGAAAGGTGGCGAAATAGACGCCTCCGAGGCTCGTCAGCAACAAAGAGGCGGTTAGAAGACGGCGCGCCGAAAAACGATCGGCAAGTGGACCTCCAGGGAAATAAGCCAGCATGGCGATCACGCCATAGGCCGCTTGCACCTTTCCCAGCTCCGTATTGCTCAGCTCGAAGACCTGCAGCACGGTGGGCCGAAAGAAGCGAGCTACGTGGAACGGAAGGCCGAACACCGCCTCTCCCGCCACGATCAACGCGACCATGAACATCACACGCTGTAGGCGGTTGGCCTCACCCATCGATGGGCAATCCTAACCCGATAGGATGCCCAGCCCCCCTTTTGCCGTGCGCTCGGCCTTGCAATGTCGCAGCAGCAACCTAGGGATCATCGGAGAGGTGTTCCGTGTCCCATCCACAAACCCGAGTCGCGATTATCGCCGGCGCTCGAACTCCGTTTGCCAAAGCAGGAACCAAGTTGAGAGAGCACTCTGCACTGGATCTCGCGACTCACAGCGTCAATGGACTGTTGGATCGGCATGGCCTCGACCCAGCGATCATCGATGAAATGGTCTACGGCATCGTCGTCGTCGATCCCAGGCGACCCCAGTTTGCCCGCGAGGTGGCCTTTTCCAGTCAGCTTCTCGCGAGCACGCCAGCCTGGACCGTGACCGACAACTGCATCACCGGCACCACCGCCATCATGGCCATCGCTGATGCGATTCGGCAGGGGAGGACGGAGGTCGGGATCGCGGGCGGCGTCGAATCCATGTCCAATCCGGCCGTTCTGTTTTCGCCCCACGCTAGCCGGATATTCGTAGATCTGTCGAATGCAAAGACCCTCAAAGATCGGCTCGAGATCCTGACCAAGCTTCGACCGAAGGACCTGGTTCCGAATGCACCAGGTGTCGTCGAGCCTTCGACGGGACTTTCCATGGGCGAGCACACCGAGATCACGGTCAAGACCTGGCAGATCGGCCGCCAGGCTCAAGACGAGCTGGCGCTTGCAAGTCACAAGAACGCAGCGGCGGCGACCGAAGACGGACGCCTCCAAGCCGAGATCATTCCAGTGGATGAGCTCGATCGCGACACGATCATCCGGGCCGATACGAGCCTCGAAAAGCTTTCCAAGCTCCCGCCCGTCTTCGATACATCCGGAAGCGGCACCTTGACTGCCGGAAACTCGAGCCCTCTCACCGATGGCGCCGCTGCGATCGTGCTGATGAGCGAAGCTCGTGCAGGACAGGAGGGACGCGAGCCCCTCGCGTTCATTCGCGGCTACAAAAAGGTGGCCATCGACCCATCCGACGGTCTGCTGATGGGCCCGGGCATCGCCGTTCCAGAGGTGCTTTCCGAAGCAGGTCTGACTCTCGACGACATGGATCTCATCGAGATGCACGAGGCCTTCGCGGGCCAGGTCCTCGCCAACATCGCGGCTTGGGAGCAGGGATGGAAGCGTGACCCGATCGGGACCGTCGATCGCTCGAAGCTCAATCAGCTGGGGAGCTCGATTGCGATTGGGCATCCCTTCGCCGCTACGGGGGTGCGCATCGCCACGACGCTCGCCAACGAAATGAAGCGGCGCAACGCCCGGTACGGTTTGATCAGCATCTGTGCGGCTGGAGCCATGGCGCAGGCGATGATCCTGGAGCGCGACGTATAGCGTTCGGTCGGCGCGAACCCGTCAGTGCATCGACGCTCCAGGGCCGGTGAGCGCGATCGTAGGCTCCGTGTTGCCGACGACCTGCATGTCGATGCCGTCGGCTTCTGCATGCGCTGCAAAATCTTGAATGATCTCTCGGACGTCGTGGTCGATTATCCGGGTGGCCGTCATGTCGATGATCAGCTCCGACCCCTTGGGAACCTCTCGCAGAATCCGCTTGAGGCCCGCCTTGTTGAGAAATGTCATGTGTTCGGTGAGCCGAATCTTGATGTGGCCGGGTGACGTCTCTTCTCGGTAGAAATCGAGCTGATAGTTGTAAATGAGGATCTCGAAGAACGCGACGGCCATGCCCAGAATGATCCCGGTCAAGAGGTCGGTCAGCACCAAGCCGATCACCGTGACCGCGAAAGGCAGGAACTGCCAGAAGCCTTCCCGCCACATCTGCCGGAATAGCGAAATCCGCGCCAGCCGATAGCCGATCACGAGCAAGATGGCGGCCAGGCTGGCCAACGGAATCCGATTCAGCAAGCCCGGAATCGTTGCGACGCAGGCCAGCAACAGGACTCCATGAATGAACGACGCCACCCGCGTCTTGCCGCCGGAGTCGATGTTGGCGGAGCTGCGAACGATCACCTGGGTGACCGGCAGCCCCCCGAGCAACCCGGAGACGACGTTTCCGACTCCCTGGGCCTTCAGCTCCCTGTTGGTCGGGGTCACCCGCTTCTGCGGATCGAGATTGTCTGTCGCCTCGACCGAGAGAAGGGTTTCGATGCTGGCGATGAGGGCCAGCGTGAGGCCCGTCGTATACACCTCGAGTCTTCCTATCTGAGAGAAGTCGGGGCCCGTGAAGTTCGAGAAGAACTCGCCGAAGGAAGAGGACACCGGCACCGCGACGAGGTGCTCGGGCGGAGGAGCGAGCTCGGGCACCAGGACTGCCAGCGACATACTGATCCCGATCCCCATTGCGACGACGACCAAGGGCGCCGGCAAGGCCCTTACCATTCGTGTGTCCTTGAGCCATGGATGCTGCCAGCCGATGAGAATCGCAAGCGAGACGAGCGTAGTCAGGATTGCGCCCGCGCTCAGTGCGGAAAAGGCCTGACCGATTTCGGTGAAGGTATTGCGTCCGTCGAGCTGAAAAAACTCCAGCTCGCCCTCCCAGGACGCATCATATCCGAGTGCGTGCGGGATCTGCTTGAGAATGAGAATGACCCCAATTCCCGCGAGCATCCCTTTGATTACGCTCGATGGGAAATAGTGCGCGATGACGCCGGCCTTGAGGAAACCGGCACCCAGTTGGACGATGCCGCAAAATACCACGGCCAAGAGGTAAGCCTCGAAGCCCATGGTCTCGATTCCGGCGGCCACCATGACCGCAAGCCCAGCGGCGGGCCCGCTCACGCCAAGGCGCGACCCGCTGAACGCCGTGACCACGATACCGCCGCAAATCCCGGCGATGAGCCCGCTGAAAAGCGGCGCACCCGACGCTAGCGCGATTCCGAGGCACAACGGAAGCGCCACCAGGAAGACCACGACGCCAGCGCGGATGTCATCCGCTACGAATTGCCGATCGAACATGCTCTCCGTGTATGGGCCGTCATCCCAGCTCTGCCAACTGCACCCTTGGCAGACAGTGGCAATGAAAGCAAGGGCGGCCTCTTCTCGTCACAGCTCGGTGGCGGGCCGGACGAGCACGCTGCCCCAGAGCATCGCGCGGTCTTGCGGTGCGCGATCCCACGGTGAGCCGGACTCCGCCTCGCCAAAGCTACGGACTACCGTGATCGCGCCTGGAGCGGCCGCGCGCTTGACCGCTGCAAAGAGCCTTTGGCGGTAGGCCTCTTCCACTCCGTCTAGAATGTTCGAGAGGCTAAACGCATCGAAGCTGGCTGGCGACTGCTGCTCCAGAAAGTCAGCCGCGTCCGCATGCACCAGTTGGATGTCTCTGGCTTGCGGCGGGGGCGGATCGGAGGAGAGCTCTCCCAGCAGCAATGATCGCGCGTACGGATTGGTGCGGTTCGGGTGTCTGGCAAAGCAGCGTTCCATCCGTCCGCGCATGACCGCACCGAGCCGTTTGGGAAGGAAATCCAATAGTCGCGGGGAATAGACCGACCGCAGCGCAGTCATCGAAAACAGCAAATCGAGCCCGGTACGAAAGCGCCACGTGTTCAGGTTTCGATTCCAGAAGGCCATCTGCTCGCCAGAATCCTCCAAATCGACGAAAGCGCGCACCTGCGAAGGCCACCATCCTGCCAATGGCGCGAAGAACCGGAGGAAATCCATGATGCGCTCTGCTCTGCCACGGAAACCGGGGTCCCCATCGATGCGGCGCTGGGCGTACGCGAGCTGGACGGGATTGATGTCGACCGCCACGACGTTGTGATGCGCGGCGAGCTTCATGGCGGTGCACCCCGCCGAGGCAATGCAGAAGACGCGGCTGCCGGGCTCGAAGGCCTCGAGCTCGATCGAAGCGTCTTCGTACATGCGCCCGAACAGAACCTGTCTTGGGCCGACCCGTGCATCCAATCGACCCCGTTCCCAGACGGTCACCGCCCCGGTCATGTGCTCACGATCCCGCTCCGGCAGGAAGGCTGGCCGAGACCCAAGCCAGCATCAAGAACGCGAAGTTTTTGACGAGCATGCCCTTTGGGTCGTGGATCAGATCGCGAGACCAGATCAAGCCATTGACGTTCAAGGTGACGAGCAGAACCGTCTGTGCGAGCGCGCAAAGAAACGGTTCCCAGCCGCTCAAGACCCAAAGACCGAGCGCCACCTCGACTGCGCCGAGTGTCATGAGAAACGGCACACCAAAACGAGCGCCGTAGCGCGGAACGGCTTTGACGACCTCGAGCTCGCGAGGCTCTCCGCGCAGCAACTTGCACCACAAGCCCTCGTAGAGCCAAACGCCTGCCACTGCGATGCGAATCAACCAGTATGGCGGCATGAGATCTGGCATTTGTATTCCTTTCGACCCTGCTTCAACGCGAGACGGCCTTGCGCCGCATCGAAGCCAGCAGGTAGCGGTGGAACCAGTGACAGACCATGGTCTCGAGCGGCCTCCATAGCCAGCGGGGACGTCGGTTGCTGAGGTAGCGGGTTTCGACGGACACCTCGGTTCGGCCGTCTGGAAGCGCGCGCAAGGTATAGCGACCTCCCGACAAACGCATTCCCCCGCCGATGACGAGGCTTTGCTCTACGACTTCAAACTCGTAGAGCTGATCGGTTTCGATGGTCGTGGTGCGTTTGAGGAGGTAGCCGCCCTCGTACAAGCACTTCGCTTCGTTGCCGATCTTGGATGTCTTTCCTTCGGTGCGGATGGGAACTGGGAGTAGCAGCCGTAGGTAGAACGGCGGACGCTCGCCGATCTCCTCGTAGAACATCAAGCTCCTCCAGGCCTGGGAGGGAGATGCCTCGAAGACCATCCGGGTGACCACGCCCAACGGTGACGCAGCGACCAAGGCTCCCTCGGCGAGCTCTCCTGTGACTCCAACTTTGCTTTCAGCCGTCATTTGCGTGCGCTCTAGCTGATTGGGTCAGGCGCGACAAGAATCAACCCCATCGTGCCCTCGGGCGTGCGCTAGAGTCCCCGTCATGCTGGAACGAAGATTCGGTGATATTCTCGTCCGTTTGACGGGAGGGGAGGACCGCGAGGGCGGAGGAGAGGGGCCTCTCGTGGTCCTGATGCATGGTTTTGGCGCTCCCGGAACCGATCTGGTGGGCCTGTGGCGAGTCCTCGACGTGCCGCGAAAGGTCCGCTTTGCGTTTCCCGAAGCACCTCATGAAATGCCCGGCATGTTCGGTGCGCGCGCGTGGTGGATGCTGGACCTGGCCCGTGCCGAGCAGGCGCTCGCGCAAGGACCGAAAAGCTATGCCCACGAGATTCCACCCGGAATGGAGCAGGCCACCGATCAGGTCGTGACGATGCTCGAGGCGATGCAGAGGGAGCTTCGGGTCCCGAGCGACCAGCTCATCGTGGGTGGCTTCTCCCAGGGGTCCATGGCGGCGTGCAATGCCGTCTTCACGAGGAACGTAGCACCGGGTGGCCTCGTGATTCTATCAGGAACGCCCGTCCACATGGAAGCATGGAAGGCTGGCATGAAATCGAGACGCGGCCTGCCCGTGTTCCAAAGCCACGGCACCCATGACCCTCTGCTTTCGTTTCAGGCGGCGGAACAGCTTCGAGATGACATGCGCCAAGCGGGGCTGCGCAACGAGTGGATCGCGTTTCGAGGAGGTCACGAGATCCCCATGCCCGTGCTCGAAGGGCTCGGCCGGTTCATCTCCTCTGTCCTGGACTAGGACTCACCCCTCCCACACGACCGGTTGGCCCGCCCCGTACCATTGCTCGACTCGAGGCCCGTAGGTGTCCTCGAGGGCGCTTCGCTTGATCTTCATGGTCGGGGTGAGGAACCCGTTCTCGATGAGCCACGGGTCTTTGACCACTGCCAGGAACTGCAATCGTTCGTAGGGCTCGACCTTCTTGTTTACGTGGCTCAGCAAGCCGCGTAGCTCACCCTCGAACCTCTGACGCTCCGAGCCTGTTTGCAGCTTCGGTCGGATCTCCTCCGCTGGCAGGACCAAGGCAAACGGTTGCGGATGCCCGGAGCCGCTCACGCAGCAAAGCTCGATCTCGGGATGGTTGTTGAGCAGATTCTCGATCGGAACGGGCGCAACGTACTTCCCTTTGCTGGTCTTGAAGAGCTCCTTGACTCGGCCTGTAATTCTCAGACGGCCTTCTTCGTCTCGCTCGCCGCGGTCACCGGTCCGGAAGTAGCGGTCCTCGGTGTAGCATTCGGCGGTCATCTCGGGCTGTTTGTAGTAACCCATCATGTTGCCAGGAGACTTGATGAGGACCTCGCCCTCGCCGCTGATCCTCACCTCGACGCCTGGCATGGGACTGCCTACGTAGCCGACGCGGCCATGCCCAGGGTACGAAGCGTGCGAATACGCAAAGTCTTCGCTCATCCCGTAGCCTTCGAGCAGCTCCAACCCGAGGTCGCGGTACCACTGGATGAGGTCAGGCGGGATGGGAGCCGAGCCACTCAGCGCAAGCCGCACGTGTTGGAGGCCGAGCCCCGACAACACCTTGTTCTTGATCACCCGATTGAGCAGCGGGATGCGAAGAAGCCGCTTCAGTTTCTCCGGGGGTAGCTTTTTGAATACGCCCTGCTGGAACTTGAGCCACAGGCGCGGCACCGAGACGAAAATCGTGGGCTGCGCGCGGTTGAGATCGGTCACGAAGGTATCGAGCGACTCGGCGAAGAAGATCTGCATGCCCGTGTGCAGCCCCTGAACTTCGACGCATAGCCTTTCGAACACGTGGGCCAGTGGAAGATACGAAAGCATTCGGTCGTCGGCACCTGCGTGAAAAATCTCCTCTCCGCCCTTCACGGATGCAGCCATGGAGCCGAAGCTGTGCATGACGCCCTTGGGCCGGCCCGTGCTTCCCGAGGTGTAGACGATGATGGCGAGATCGTCGGGTTTCTGGGAGGGGCTTTCTTGCAAGGGCTCGGTTCGCGCGATGATAGAATCCCAATCCTCGTAGTCGTTGGGCGGAGCGAGGGGAAAGGAGATGCAGGGCATGTCCTTCGGAATGCCTTTTTGAATCTCTGCCCAGTCGTCGAGCTTTCCGACGAAGAGCAACTTCGATTCGCTGTGGTCGAGGATGTATTCGATCGTGTCTGCATTCAGCGTCGGATAGAGGGCCACGCTCACGTGTCCCGCCATCCAGATCGCCAGGTCCGCGAGGATGAAGTGGGCGCAGTTCTTCGAAATGAGCGCAATGTGACTGCCGGGCTCGAGATCGAGCGCCTTCAAATGGGCCGCCATGCGCCTCGCCTGGTCCATGGCCTCACCCCAGGTGTACGTTTCGATTTTCCCGCCGCCGGTGGGCTGGGTCATCCAGATCTTATCCGGCGCGGTCTTCTCCCAACGGTAGACATCATCCAATGCGGTTTGAAGCTCAGCCATCGTCACTCCTGTCTCAGGGCGCGAAAGCATACACCGAGATCGATGACCCTTGGGGCCGAATTGGCATCTTCGCCGCCATGTCTTCCATCAGGGCGGAGGGCGTTTCCAAACCTGCATTGCCATACGGACCTCCGACGACCTGTTTCTCGTCGACTGCGGCGCATGCGCGGGCCCAGTGGGGGTCCGAGGCGACGGACGTGAGCTTGTCGGCTTCCTGGACTAGTATCCCGTGCATGTTGGATTTTGCGGGACGCGAGGCGGTCGTCACCGGAGGCACGGGCGCCCTCGGGCAGGCAGTCGTCGGCCGCCTGCTCACCGCAGGCGCCGTCGTTCACGTTCCTGTCTATCTCGACGAGGAGCTCCACGGGTTTCCCCATCGCGACCACGACGGCATCAGGTTTCACCGCGGGCTCGATTTGCGCCTCGAGGCGGATGCAGCTCGGCTTTTCGGGGCAGTGGGATCGCTCCACACGAGCATTCACCTTGCCGGTGGATTCGCCATGGGCGCAGTCGCATCGACCAAGCTCTCGACCTGGGAGCATCTGGTAGGGATGAACGCGACCACTTGCTTTTTGTGTTGCCGCGAAGCCGTGAAGGCCATGGGAGGAGGTCCCGGGCGAATCGTCAACGTGGCCGCTCGGCCCGTCCTCGTTCCCACTGCCGGCATGGCTGCGTATGCCGCATCGAAAGCCGCGGTGGCCGCACTGACGCTCTCACTCGCAGAGGAGCTCGCTGCTTCCTCGATCTGGGTCAATGCGGTGGTTCCCAGCGTCATCGACACCCCGGCCAACCGGGCCGCCATGCCCGACGCCGATCATTCGAAATGGCCCAAGGTCACCGAAATCGCCGAGACCATCGCTTTTTTGGCCTCGCCCCAGAACGCGGTGACCCGAGGCGCGCTCGTGCCCGTGTACGGTTTGAGTTAGCCTCCGCTCATGAAGTACACCCACTTGGGGCGAACGGGCGTCACCGTGTCGCGCATCTGTCTAGGCTGCATGAGCTATGGAACACCCCAATGGCGCCCATGGGTGCACGATGCCGAAGCATCTGCTCCCTTTTTCAAACGAGCCATCGAAGCCGGCATCAACTTTTTCGACACGGCCGACATGTATTCGCTCGGCGTCAGCGAAGAGGTGACGGGACGCTGGCTCCGCGAGTACGGCGAGCTCGACGAGTTGGTCATTGCCACCAAGGTGTTCTTTCCGATCAATGATCGTCCAAACATGGGTGGCCTTTCCCGCAAGCACATTCAGCAAGCATGCGAAGGCAGCCTGCGGCGCCTCGGTGTCGAAACGATTGACCTCTATCAAATTCATCGTCTCGATCCGCATACCCCCATGGAAGAGATGCTGGCCGCCCTCGATCATCTGGTGACTCAAGGGAAAGTTCGGTACATCGGTGCGAGCTCCATGTACGCCTGGCAGTTCCAGCGGATGCTATCGATGTCGGAGCGACGGGGGTGGGCGCGCTTCGCGACGATGCAGAACCACTACAACCTCGTGTACCGTGAGGAGGAGCGGGAGATGATTCCACTTTGCCAGGACGAGGGTATCGGCGTCGTTCCCTGGTCACCGCTAGCGCGAGGAATGCTCGCCGGCACGCGCAAGAAGCTCGGCGATACCTCGACGAGCCGCTCGTCCACCGACGAGCTGGACCAGAAGCTTTACGACCAGCCTTCCGATTGGGACGTGGTGGAGGCGGTCAAGCGGGTTGCCGACCAACGCGGAGAGCCGCCGGCCCGGATCGCGCTCGCATGGCTTCTGTCCAAGCCGGCGGTGACCGCCCCCATCATCGGCGCGACCAAGCTCAAACACTTGGATGACGCCGTGGCTGCCGTCGACATCGAGCTCACCAACGAAGAGATCGCAGCTCTGGAAGCGCCCTACCGCGCTCATCCAGTCAAAGGGATGGAAGCGCCGCGCACCTGACGGCAAGAAGCGAGCTCATTGCTCCTCGAGCTCGGAGCGTAGGCTTCGAATCATCAGACGCTGGTAGAGCCCGGGCGCAATTCGGGAGAGAAGGGCGCTGGTCTTTCCGACTGGGGTCAGCACGAGGCGTCTGCGACCTGCCTGTGCCGCCTTCAATACCTCGGCAGCGACGTCGTCGGGATTGCCCAACCGACCCACCTTGGAGCGCGGCCGCTCGATGCGGCTTCCATCGCCGCCGAGCGTGGATGCCTCCAATCCGGATTCCACGAACGAGGGGCATACCATCAGCACACCCACACCATCTTGGGCAAGCTCGGCGCCGAGGCTTTCAAAAAGGCCGTGCATGGCGTGCTTGGAGGCGGCGTAGCCACTTCGCCCGTAAAGTGGCGCCAAACCCGCGATGCTCGACACCGCGATGATCAAGCCACGGTTTGCCACGATGTCCGAGAGGCATGCTTGCGTGCAATGAAGGGCGCCGAAGAGGTTGACTTCCATGACGCGGCGGAAGACTTCGGGCTTGGTTTGTGCGAACGCGCTTCGATGCACGATGCCAGCGTTGTTGATCAGCACATCGACCTTGCCGAAGGATTCGCGCACCTTCGCCATGGCTTCGTTCACCTGGGCAACGTCGGTAATGTCGCAAGGCTGAGCCAGCGTCTGGATGCCTGCCTGTTCGAGCGATCTCTTTGCTTCTTCGAGAGGGCTCGACGGTAGGTCCAAGAGGGCAATTTTGCCGCCGGCCGCGCCGAATTGGCGCCCTAACGCACGTCCGATGCCCCCGGCGCCCCCTGTGATCACCACGGTGCGCCCCTGAAAATCACGATGCAAGGAGACCTCGCGCGCGTGCGTAGAGCTCGAATGCCTCACGGCTCGTGAGCTGCGGAGTGTAGCCGTATTCCTCCTTGAGCCGACGATTGGAAAGCACCGGCCTATATCGAAGGAACGCCACTCGTTCGGGTCCGTTTTCCGTCAAGCCGAGCCTCTTGAGCGTCCACAATGCGGCTTTGACGGCCGACGCTGGCAGCGCAATGTAGGGCTTGTCGAGCATCTTTGCGATCTCTCGGGGAGTCAGCGCGCCATCGCCCGCTTGATTGTAGATGCCTGCCTTGTCCGAGAAAACGGCGTCTACCAAACACGCCACGAGGTCATGGTCCCAGATGAAAACGAAGGGTGACTCGGATCCAGCGATCCCGATGATCACGGGCTTTTCGAACAAATCGGTCACCGGGCTGTGGACCTCTTCTCCGACCACGGTGCCCGGACGAAAGACGATCTGCTGTAGCTCCGGACGTTCTTGCCTCCACCTCGCCAGCATTTCCTCGATCAAGCGTTTGTTCTTCGAGTATTCAAATTCGTCGTTCCCGCGAAGCGGGTCGTCTTCGTCCAGCCACTGTGGGTTGTCGGGGTGATAGCCATACGCCGCCCCGCTCGAGGTCACGATCAGTCTTTTCGCGTCGACCGCTTCGCAAGCTTCGAGAACGTTTTGCGTGCCGAGCACGTCGACACGGTAGGCTAGATCTTTCGGTGCTCCCTTGGGTGTCCGAACGATCGACGCGAGGTGAATCACCGTGTCGATCGAGTGAGTGCGAAAGAGCTGTTTGAGCGCGGGGTCGCAGATATCATCTCGCTCGTAGATGACGCCGTCGATCCGTTTGGCAGGATCGACCTCCGTCCAGTCCAGCGCCACGAGCGCCGATAGCTCGTCACGGCGTTTTGCCAAGGCGGTAACGCAGAGGCGACCGACGTATCCGGCCGCCCCGGTCACCAAGACCGCGGGGCCTTTGTCCATCAGGCTCCCGGCTCCTGGTGCATGGCTTTGAACTCCTGCAGGCCCGGTGCAAATAGATGCATGTTGCGGTCCACATCGACGTGGATGACCGACGGCTTGCCCGAGTCGACACAGCGCTGAAGCGCAGCTTCGAGATCGGATGGATCGGAAACCCGTTCCCCGTGGCAACCCATGGCTTCGGCAACCTTGTCGAACGCGATCTCCTCGAAATCGGCGTTGATGGTGCCTTGCTGGTCGGTCCCGATGGCGGGCCGCAACATGCTGAGGCCGATCGTTTGCGTCAGCTTCACCATGCCCCACTGCTTGTCGCAAAGAACGAGGTAGATGACCGGAAGCTCGTGACGCACAGCGGTTTCCAGCTCTTGCATGTGAAAGCCCATGGCGCCGTCCCCAGTGATGCATACGACCTTGGAGCCCGGCTTTGCAACTTGGCCACCCAGGGCCTGCGAAACGCCCGCGCCCAGCATGCCGAGCTTGAAAGTCGACAGCAGCATGTCCGGCCGGTTGATTTCCGAAAAGAAGCTTGCCCAAACCGTGGCGTTTCCGCCGTCGAAGACATAGACGGCATCGTCGCCGAAAAAGCGCTTGCAGGCGGTGGGTACGTGGGCGCTGTGCATCGGGCTTGCCGTGTTTTCCAACGCCATGTCGAGCTGCGCGCGGACTTTGGCTTGGCCTTCACTGAGACTGGCGGTGCGTGCTCGGTTGGCCTGCAGGCGTGCGTCGCTAAGGGGGGTTCGGTCGAGCGCTTCTGCAAGGTCGTTCAAGAAGGCGCCGGCATCGGCGAGGACGGCTAGATCGGTCGCCTTGTTGAGTCCGAGAATTTCGTCGTCGATGTCGACCTGGATCATCTTCTGTTCGCCGGGCTTGCCCCAATACGGGGGCCTTCCCCACCAATCGGTCTCCCCGAGGCGCGAGCCGACGACCAACACCAGATCGGCCGTCCGTCGAGCCTCATTGATTGGTTCCATCGCCCAGATCGGCAGCAGCTGTTGGTGATTGTCGGGTAAGGCGCCGCGACCCGCCCAGCTGGTGGTGACCGGCGCCCCCAACGCCGCGGCTACCTTCTGAAGCGCCTCCGATGCGTGGGCGTGGAGCACACCACTACCGGCATGGATGTGAGGTCGCTCTGCCGCACGAAGCATCTCTGCAGCCTGCGCGACCTGGTCAGCTGGAGGCTCGATGGGCGCCGTTCGCCGGTATGCCGGAGGCGGACGAAGATCGATGCCGTCTGCCTCGAAGACACCGTTCATGACCGTTTCGGGCACGTCGAGATGCACGACACCCGGCCGTCCGCTCCAGCTGAGCCGTGCCGCGCGTCGAAAGAGCTCCGGAAGCCGCTCGAATGACGGCACCGCCCCACTCCACTTGCTCATGGGGCGCGTGACTCCGGCCTGGTTGAAGTATTGGTAGGTGCCTCCCCGGTCTGGATAGGCGATGGGCGTTCGCCGGCTCGAGGTGATCAGCAAGACGCGGTTGCCTTCCCCATTTTCCACGGCGACGCCCGGGAGGATGTTGGCGACCCCCGGACCGTTGGAAGCCATGCACACGCCGAGCTTCCCGGTCAGTCGCGCATACGCGCCGGCCATGTGGGCTGCGCTCGTTTCGTGTCGCGGTGAGACGAGCCTGATGCCGTGCTTTGCGAAGCTACCGAAGAAGCCCATGTATGTGCCGTCGACGATTCCGAAGACAACTTCGACGCCTTCCGCTGCAAGCATGCGTGCGAGCGCCTCTCCTCCAACCATCTGCGCCATGGCAATCCTTTCCTGCGCCCGAATATTCGATCCAAAGCGGCACGGGACGCGAGTGATGACTCTACACCCCCACTTTCCTTCGCCAAAACCGAAACATTTGCGCCTCGAAAAATTGGGATATTCGCGTCCGGGTCGACGCGGCGCGGGGGAGTGAGGCACACTCCGGTGCGTGTCAGCAACTGCAGGCTCGCCGAGGCCGTTTCCGAGCCGGCTCGAGGTGATCGAGCACGTGCGCGGCCTCGGCCGCGAGGTCGTCGCGGTGATGCCAATTCACTATCCGCGGGCCATGCTGCGAGCGCACCGTCTTCACCCGATCGAGATCTGGGGCCCCCCACACGTCGCCCGTCACGAGGGCAGCCGCCACTTCCAGGCCTATACCTGCGACATCGTCGTGAAGGCCACGTCGTTCCTTCGCTCCGGAGGCATCGCAGGCACGAAGGCGATTCTAGTGCCACACACGTGTGATGCGCTACAGGGCATGGCCTCTGTGCTCGGTGATTTTCTTCATCCCGACCAGCGCGTGCTCACTCTCTATCTGCCCAGGGGTCGGCGTACTTCCGACCGCGAGTTTCTGCGGCACGAGCTCCAAAGGCTGGCATCCCAGCTCGCCGAGGTCAGCGGGCACGAACCGAGCCGCGCGGACTGGACCGAAGCTTTCGAGGCCGAAGAGGCAGCCGATGCGGTGCTCGCCGACCTCTACCACCGCCGAGAGCGGCTCGCGGTTTCGGATCGACAGTTTTACCAATTGATCCGTTCGCGGGAGTATCTGACTGCCGAGCAGTTCTGCGCGCAAGCTGCCGCGGTTCCGGAGGGAGAGCGGACGCGCCCCGGAATCGGGCTGATGATTTCTGGAATTGTGGCGGAGCCACTCGGGCTCTTCGATCAGATCGAAGACATGGGCGCGCACATCACGGCCGATGACCTTGCTTGCGGGTTTCGCCGGGTCTATTCGCCTTCCATGCAGCACGATCCCTTCGAACGCAGCGCGGGTAGGCTGCTGAAGGGCCCTCCCGATCCGACTTGTGGCGCACCGGTTCGAGAGCGCATCGACGCCCTTCAGACGCGGATGCGTGCCACGGGCGCCAAGGGTCTTCTGGTCTATGACCCGAAGTTCTGTGAGCCTGAGCTTTTCGACGTTCCGCTCCTTCGCAAGCACCTGAGCGAGGTGGGTTTCCCCGTCTTGCACGTCGAGTTCGAAATGGGTGACAGCCTTCCGCAACAGACCCTCTCCCGCATCGAAGCCTTCGTGGAGACGCTGTCATGACTGCGCGCGGCCCGCTCCCTCACTACGTCGATTCGAACCGACTCCAGCACTTCGTCAACTACGAGCTCGTCGGAAAGCCAGCGCTTCGTATCCAGCGTTGGCGTGATCAGTGGAAGCTGGCCAACAAACGCCCGCGTCCCGACAGCCCCCTCAACCCACCGCTCAAGTGTGTCGCTTACATGAAAGAGATCATGAGCCGTCACTACCTGGAGGGCCGCTATGCCGCGGGGGTTCGTAAGGTGGCTTGGGTCACGAGCGGTGCGCCCACCGAGCCTCTCCAGGCGCTTGGTTACTTCTTGGTCTATCCGGAGAATCATGCGGCTCTTTGCGGGGTCCGTCGAAAAGCGCAAAGCATCGCCGAAGAGGCGGAGCATGCTGGATGGTCGCGTGACATCTGTTCCTATGCGCGTACCGATATCGGCGCGATGCTTTCTGGAAAGACGCCCGCCGGGCGTCTGCCGCGACCCGATGTGCTCGTTTGTTGCACCAACATCTGTCAGACGGTGTTGCACTGGTACCGTGTCCTTGCGGACTACTTTGGCTGCCCGCTCGTCTTGATCGATACGCCATTTCTCTTTCACGAAGCGCACGAGCACCAAATCGCCTACGTCAGACGTCAGATCGAAGATATGATCTGCGTGGCGGAGGAAATCGCCGGCAGGTCACTCGACTACGGCCGCTTTCAGCAGGTCATGACCAATGCGAGGCGCGGGGCCGACCTCTGGCTGCAGGTACTGAACCGCTCCCAACACCATCCCGCCCCGATGACGGCGTTCGACGGCTTCATCCACATGGGACCCATCGTCGACATGCGTGGCGAGGCGGTTACCGTCGGTTACTACGAGCGCATGCTCGAGGAGCTCGACGAGCGCATCGAGCGGGGCATCGGAGCCATCAAGAACGAGCGCTACCGCGTGCTCTGGGACAATCTACCGATCTGGTTCAAAATCGGGGATCTCTCCAAGTGGCTCGCCGAACGTGGTGTCAACGTCGTGGCCTCTACCTACACCTATGCTTGGGGTGAGCTTGCGCCGATGATCGATCCCGAACGCCCACTCGACTCCATGGCTCGCGTGTATCTTCACCCGATTCTGAACCGCTCGACGGGCCACAAGCTCGATTCGATGAAGCGCATGGTGGACGAGTTTCAGCTGAACGGTGTGATTCTTCATTCCGATCGTTCCTGCAAGCCCTATTCGCTTGGCCAGATCGATCAGCGCGATCGTCTCGTCAAAAAGCTCGGCGTCCCCGCGCTGTTGCTGGAGGCCGATCACAACGATCCGCGCGACTATGCCGACGAGCAGGGCAGCAACCGTCTCGAGGCGTTCATCGAAACGATGGAGGGGAGGGTGTGAGCCAGGTCGCGGCCATTGGAGTCGACGCCGGCTCCACTACCTGCAAGCTCGTCGCGGTTGGACCCGATGGCGCGATCGTCGGCTCCCTTTTGGAGCCCACGGAACCCCGCGTAGAGCTTCAAGTTCGAAGGATGCTCGATGAGCTGCGACAAGAGCTCGGAGTCGCGGAAGGCGTGCCGACGATCGCGACGGGATACGGCCGTAAGCTGATCAAGCAGGCCGCGCGAAACCTCACCGAGATCACGTGTCACGCGAGGGGTGTTTTCCGGGATCTGGGACGCGCAGGAACGTTGATCGACATCGGCGGGCAGGACAGCAAGGTGATCCAAGTCGGCGATGATGGCCGGCCAGTCGACTTCATGATGAACGACAAGTGTGCGGCTGGGACGGGCCGCTTTCTAGAGTACACCGCGGCCCGTCTCGGTGTTGCCGTGGAGGATCTGGGCAGACGCGCGCTGTCGGTCAGCCACGAAGAGGCGATCAGCTCGACATGCACCGTCTTTGCGGAGTCCGAGATCATCTCCTTGATTGCGCGTGGTGCCGATCCCGATGCCATTCTGCGCGGCCTGCATCGTTCCCTCGTCGGGCGCGTCGTCTCCATGGTGCGAAACGTGGGGATCGTGCCCCCCCTCATGCTCTCCGGCGGCGTGGCGCGTAACGACGCAGTCCGCGCGATGATCGCAGATGCCACGGCCGAGGACGTCATCGTACCGCTCGAGCCCCAGCTCATGGGTGCATATGGCGCTGCGCTCTTGGGTGGCGCCGCCTAGCCCCGAAGCGCAAGATCGTGCTCCCATGGAGATCTGGAAGGAGTTCCGTTTCGAGGCAGCCCACCTGCTGCCGAATGTCCCGGACGGCCACAAGTGCAAACGGCTGCACGGACACTCGTACCGCGTGCGGATATTCGTTGGAGGCAATCCCGACCCCGCGCTTGGATGGGTCGTCGATTTCGCCGACATTGCGGAAGCTTTCGAGCCCTTGCGTCTTCGTCTCGATCACTACTACCTCAACGAGATCGAGGGGCTCGAGAACCCGACCACCGAGGCTTTGGCGCGTTGGATTTGGCTTCGGCTCCAGCCCACTTTGCCGATGTTGAGCCGAGTCGAGGTCGGTGAAACTTGCACCTCGGGTTGCGTTTATCGGGGCGAATGATCAGGCCGTGGCTCGGCGGCTCGGGTTGCTATAGTCGGAGCCATGAGAACTTCGTGGATTGAGAGGAAGAGAGAACGATCGCCACACCGAAGCAGCTCAACTGAAACCAAGCAGGCATAGCGCATCATACTCCGGGGCCAAAGTGGGCGTCCGCGTGTTCGAACGAGGCACTCTGGTGCCCTGCCGACCGATACAGTAGCCTACCGTTCTCCCGGGCTCGTGCATGAATATCTTAGGAATCTCCGCATATTACCACGACAGCGCGGCCGCTCTGGTCCGCGACGGTCGAGTTCTGGCAGCGGCCCAAGAGGAGCGGTTCACGCGCAAGAAGCACGACTACCGCTTTCCGAAAAACGCCATCGATTACTGCCTTCGGGAAGCTTCAATCGAGCGGCACGAGCTCGACCTGATCGTCTTCTATGACAAGCCGCTTCTCAAATTCGAGCGCATCCTCGAAACCTATGTTTCGTACTCTCCCGCCGGGTTCAAGCTCTTCCTGATGGGGCTTCCGCTTTGGTTGAAGCAGAAGCTCCATACGCCGAGGGAGCTGCGCAACGGATTGGGTGGGCAATACCAAGGCCGATTCGTGTTCCTCGAACACCACGAGTCGCACGCTGCCAGTGCATTCTTCCCTTCGCCTTTCGAAGAGGCGGCCATTCTCACGATGGACGGCGTCGGCGAGTGGGCTACGGGAAGCATCGGGGTCGGCCGTGGCAACGAGATCGAGCTGCTGCAGGAGCTTCGTTTTCCTCATTCCCTCGGATTGCTTTATTCGGCGTTTACCTATTTTACGGGATTCAAGGTCAATAGCGGCGAGTACAAGCTGATGGGACTCGCGCCCTACGGCAAACCCATCTATCGCGACCGCATCCTGAATGAGTTGCTGGACCTCAAGGAGGACGGCTCGTTTCGCATGAACATGGACTACTTTGCTTTCTGCTATCGCGACCGCATGACGTCCCGCAAGATGGAGTCCCTTTTCGACGGCCCGCCGCGGGCGCCCGAAGGCGAGCTCACACAGCGGGAGATGGACATTGCGGCTTCCATCCAGGAAGTGACGGAGGAGGTCGTGCTTCGGATGGCGCGCCACGCCCATGAGGTCACAGGCAAGAGCAAACTCGTCATGGCCGGTGGCGTCGCGCTGAACTGCGTGGCCAACGGCCGGGTCCTCCGGGAAGGCCCTTTCGAGCAAGTCTGGGTCCAGCCCGCGGCGGGAGATGCTGGAGGAGCGCTCGGTGCTGCGCTCTTTGCGTGGCATCAGTTGCTGAACAAGCCCCGCCACAATGAAGGGAAAGACTCGCAGCAGGGCTCCCTGCTTGGTCCGCGATATGCGGAGCACGAAACGCGCGCTTTCCTCGATTCGCAGGGCGCTGTCTATGCGCACTACGAGAGGGAAGAAGACATCTGCGAAGCCGTCGCAACGCTCATCGCCGAGCAACACGTGGTCGGTCATATGGCTGGTCGCATGGAGTTCGGACCGCGGGCCCTCGGAAACCGGTCGATTCTCGGCGATGCACGATCACCCGAGATGCAATCGACGATGAATCTCAAGATCAAATTTCGCGAGTCGTTTCGGCCGTTTGCGCCGGCCATTCTGCGCGAGCACGTGGATGAGTATTTTCAGATGCGTCCCCATGAGGACAGTCCCTACATGCTTTTGGTGGCGCCCCTCCAAGACGACAAGCGCCTCCCCGTTGACGATGGGGCCACTGGTCTCGCAAAGCTGCATCAGCGGCGATCAGTCGTGCCGGCCATCACGCACGTCGATTGGTCTGCACGCGTTCAGACGGTCGACCGTGAGCGGTATCCCCGGTTTGCAGGCATCCTCGAGGCATTCGAGAAGAAGACGGGCTGCCCGTTGCTGATCAATACCAGCTTCAACGTTCGCGGAGAGCCGATCGTCAACACGCCGGAGGATGCGTACCGCTGCTTCATGGCAACGAACATGGACGCGCTGGTCATCGACAACTTCGTCCTGTTGAAGAAGGAGCAACCGAATGCGAAGCTGGTCGACCGGGATGCGTATCTGCAACAGTTTGCGCTGGATTAGGGATGAGTAAGCTCGTCGAGATCAATTTTCATCCGGACACCAAGACCCTGCGCCAGTTCGGTGTGATCGCTTTCGTGGGTTTCGGTATTCTGGGCGCCCTGGCGTACTACGAAAAGCTGATTTTTTCATTCGGGCTCGGCGAAGCTCGCTTGGCCGTGGCGACCGTCTTGGTCTCGGTGGGGATAGTTTCCTTACTGTTCTCTGCCGTCGCCCCCACGGCGAACCGGATCTTGTACGTAGGACTTGGCCTGTTGACGTTTCCCATCGGCTTCGTGCTCTCCTTCGTCATCATGGGAGCGCTGTATTTTCTCATCATCGGGCCCATCGCCATCCTGCTCCGCGCTTCCGGCAAAGACCCCATGCGCCGCCGTTACGACCCGGGCGCAAGTAGCTATTGGTCGGCCGCCAGGCCCCGGCGGGACAAGGAAAGCTATTTCCATCAATATTGAGGACCCACATGGCTGACGACGATCCCCGAGATGACGACGAATTCCTTGCTCGCGCCTCCGGTAAGCAAACCGGGCTCTTCGCCGAGCTGTTCGGGTTCCTGAGGGCCAACAAGAAATGGTGGTTGGCGCCCATCGTCATCGCGATTCTACTTCTGGGGCTTTTGGTCGTCCTCGGGGGCACGGCGGCGGCGCCGTTCATCTACACCCTGTTCTGAGCCCTCGATGTGGGCAGATCGGCTTCGTCCTGCCTCTGTGTCGAAGGCGCCAAATGCTCGGGGAGCTCGTCGCGGCGGAATACGTCTTCGAGATTCTCCGCCCGCCGGATCACGGCAGCTCGGTCACCGGTCACCAGGACGGCAGCCGGCCGGGGCATCGCGTTGAAGTTGCTGGCGGAGACCTCTTGGTAGGCACCGGTATCGAGGAAGGCGAAGATATCGCCGACCTCCACCTCGGGGACTCGGACCGCGCCGAGTAGCCGATCTCCGTAACAGCTTCTGCCCACCACGTCGGCCTTGATGGCTTTGGGGGCATCCAGTCGGTTGGCGATGCAATAGTCGTGAAGATGATGCTCGAAACGGCCGCCGGTCATCCAAAACTCGGAGGTATCGATCGTGACGAGGTTCCATTTAATCGGTGAGGTCATCTTCTTGGTGGCCTCGACGGTCGTTAGATGCACTCCGGCATTTCCGTGAATCGCCCGTCCGGGCTCGAGCTGCAGCATAATCCCGTCCGGATCGATGCCGTGCTTGGGAAGGGCCTCGAGCAGCGCGGCAGTCGCGGCGGCGCCGTATTGCTCGATGCTCGGCGCGGCGATCTTGTTCGGTTGGCCTTCGATGAGCGTGAGGAGCTTATCGATCACGCGATACCGGACCTTGGCGCCCAAGTACTTCAGGCCGAGCGACAGCACGTGCAGCGTATCGAGCAAGAACGGGTCGCGGTAGTCCGTGGCTGCGTTGTGAGGGTCCCTCGGAATCGCGAAGCCCCCGCCGATGCTTATCTCTTGGGGCCGATATCCGCCCAGGGCTTTGGAGACTCGGCCCATGTCACGTGCGTAGGCGTGCATCTGGGCCTCCCAATAGAGCGTCGAGCGATGGTGCCGTCCATGATGGGCGTGGTAGCCGACGACTTCGACGTTCGGGAGCTTCATCACCCGCTTGCCGGCCTCGATCACCTCGTCGACGGAAAGACCGCCCTTGTAGACCAGCGCGACGAGATCGGTCGGCACCATACCGTCGGGCGAGAAATCACTCTTCTTCACGAACTCTGAGATCGCCGGACGTATTCGCAGCCGCACCGATGCGGTCTGGGACAACGTCGGCGCAAGCTCTTCCAAGATCGCAACGTCTCGAAGGCTGTCGATGGTGAGCCGCGCCCCGACTTCGATGGTTCGGCGAATGTGCGCTTTGTCTTTTGGTACGCCGTTGACGGAAATGAACCGGGGATCGAACCCAGCCCGAAGGGCTACGTCGAGCTCTCCAGCCGAGTAGATGTCGGCGCCGCAGCCTTCGTCTGCAAGAATTCGCTGAATCGCGAAAATCCAGTTCGCCTTGGCTGCTGGCATCACCTTGGCCGGGCCTGCGGTCCATCCCTTTTGGAAGGCGTCGCGAAAACGTCGCACGTTGCGCCGAATCTGATCTTCGGAAAATACGAAGAGAGGGGAACCGAAGCGCCCGATCAGGTTGGTGCTCGACATCTCCTCGACAAAGAGCACTCCGTCCCGGTTGCTCAGGCAGTCATCGATGCTTGTCCTGGACATGATCTGGTCCTCGAGATAGCGACTACGATACTCCGAAACGCCTTGCAATGATCCGGCCAGAATAATTACGTATGGACCGCTTTAACGAATCTTGTATTTGTTGGTTTGGTGTATCCGCGTGGTTCCGAAATCATCGACTTCGTCGAAGCGGTTTATGATCTAGACGCCAGCGACGCCGACTGGCTGCCGGGGCTCATCGACGCCGGCTCGCCCGTCCTCGATCGCGGACTCGGAGTCTTCGCGCTCACTGGGGTGCGGCCGATCGAGGCCGGACCGGTCTCGATCGAGCGCGTGTATATCGCGTCAGGCCCTTCGGACCTGGCTGGCCGAATGGCGCGCGCGCAGAGCGAGCTCGACATGGCGGTGTTCTGGCCCCTCTCCGAACCCGGCGTCCTCCAAACGCTGAGCGAAATGACTTGGGAACGTGATCCGGCCGTCTTTCAGCGAGTCATGCAGTATTTCGATTTTGCAAAGGACGCGCTCGGCATCTCTGCCCGCGAGCCGAACGGCCACGCCCTCTACATCATCATCCCGCTCCCGAGCATGATCAGCCTGAGTCCGAGGGCGCGCGAACGATGGCAAATGCTGACGAGCCACTTCGAGGCAGGGTACCGGCTTCGGCGCGTGCTGCACTCTGCGCAAGCGTCATCTGCCGCGGGTCTACCTAACGGCGCCGAGGCGCTGATCGAGCCGACGCGCTTCCGCGTGACGGAGGCTCAGGGAGCCGCCACATCGCGTGGGGCGCTCGACGCTTTGCGCCAGGCGGCCATTCAGGTCGACCGTGCCCGAGGCAAGATGCGCGAGAGCGAGCCGGAAAAGGCGCTCGAGATGTGGCGCGGGCTGGTGCGCGGCCGGTGGTCTACGGTCGATTGGTTCGATTCCGACGGGCGGCGGTTCGTGCTCGGGGTGCCCAATGAGCTTCACGTCGCCGATCCGCGCGGCCTCAGCGAACGCGAGTATCAGGTCGTCGCCTACGCGGCAGCCGGGCAGACCAACAAGATGATCGGGTACAACCTAGGCCTTTCGAAAGGCCGCGTCTCGACTCTGCTGAGCTCGGCGACGCGCAAGCTCGGAGCGCAAAATCGCGCTCAGCTCATCAAGATGTTTCGCGGATTCAACCGCGCCTTGAACCCTGAAGGCCCGGCTCCGTGGCCAACGGACGGCTCCCCCGAACCCTAAGGTCTGAGGGCTTCCGCGATTCGAATGGTGACCTTCCCAAGGCCCTTGCCACGGACCGCCACCTTGTCTCCTGGCTTCAAGAAAGCCGACTTATCGTCGCTGAGCTTGGCCTCGAGCTTGGTGAAGCGGCTCAAACCAAGCAGGTTGCTCAGCCGGACCAGCCAGCGTGGGGTCTTCATGGCGACTCCTCCCGGTGTCCCGGTCAGGATGATGGTTCCTCGTTCCAACCGCGTCTCCGGATACTTGGCGTGCACGAACCGGAGCATTTGCAGCGGCGTATAGATCAGGTCATCGGTCGACTGGCTCTGCCGTACCTCTCCGTTCACCGACGTCTCGATCACCACGCAGGGAATCGTGTCGGGCTTGGCTTCCTTTGGCACCCAAGCCTTGTCCCCTACGGGCATGAAACCTGGAAAGCTCTTCGATACGCCCCAGTAGTCGTGCGGATTGGCTCGCCCCTCACCGAGAATCGCGAGCGCGCGTGCCGAGAGGTCATTGGCGATGAAGAATCCGAGCTGCGGGACGAAGGCCGGGTCGTCGAGTGACTTCGGATCGATGTCTTCGAGCAGCACCAGCCCCATCTCGACCTCGTAGTCGAGCAGTGGTGATATCTGGCCGTACCGCTTTCGAAGCGTCTCGCCGAGCCCCGGCTCGAGGGCGTCCGCGGCCTCGCATATCGCATCGGTGCTGGGCAAGTGGACGGTGGCATCCGTTCGGGCCAGTGCTGCAACGTCTTTCCGAAAGACGGGGGGTGCCGCGTCCGGATCGAAGGAGGATGCCGTCTCTTCGATATGTCCCGCGTAGGAGAGCCCGATTGCAAAGGCCTGGGGCGGCGCCTCGAGTGGCACGTACGACCCTTGTCCCAAGTCGTAACACTGAAGCCCAGCGGGCCGGGGCTTGTGGCGTAAAGGGCGCAACAGGTAATAGCCCAGCGCGACGGCACAAAGGAGCAAGACGATTCCGATGATGGCCGCGGTCCTGATCATTGGAGGTGGCACTCCCGTAACGCTTGTAGCAGGGATTGCTTTGGCTGGGGAACCTCCATGGTCTCCCGCCAGGCCACGTGACCATCGGGTCGGATAAGCAATGCACCTCCCGACCGGACTTCACAGAGTGCTTCGAGCTCTTCTTGGAGAGCGCTGCTGGTAGTGAGTGATGCAATGGAACGAACAGCAAGCGTCGTTCTAAGCATCGCGCTCAACTCAGTGGCCGCCTGCGCCCAGGCCCGTCCACGCGCCCCGTGCAACAGTGTGAAACATTCGTTCGATAGAACATCGTGCGTGGATCGCGTCTTGTCAGGAGGGTCGAGCCAAACATGGGGAAACCGTGCCCCTGGTCTTGTCGACGGAACGTATTCGGTCACTGGATCGGTTGGGTGCTGCCTCGAGGCGCCATCTCGAACCAGCGCCCCGCATTCGTACGCATATCCAATGTCCAAGCCGATCCGATCGAAGTGGGGCAACTGGTCCGCAATGCTTTGCAGGACCCTTCGACGCACATCGGGCCTGCGCTCGAACCGCTTCAAAGCCCAAAGGACAGGAACCCCCAGCAAGCGAAAAAGCACTTCCTTCCAAGTCCGCGGAAGCCAACTGACGGGTATGCTGTCCTTGATCTTGGCCATCATCGTCAAACCCTCGCGCGGTAAGCCGAAGGCTTCGACGACTTCGAAGATCTTTTCGAAGTTGTGCATGCTTTCGGCGCAGTTCAGCTTGGCGATCGGGCGGCGCTCTGCCTCGTAGGTATCGAGCAGTGCCTCGTCCGCGTGTCCGTGAAGCACGGTGGCGAGCTTCCAACACAGATTGTGGGCATCTGCGATTCCCGTGTTCATGCCCAAGCCCCCGGTCGGCGGAAAACGATGCGCAGCATCGCCCACCAGAAAGACCCGCCCCACCGCGAAGCGCTCAGCGACTTGAGCTGTCATCCGCCAGAACCCGATCGAGGTGATCGGGATCCGCTGATCCGTCTGAAGAGCGATCTGAAGCCGTCTTTGAAAGACTTCGGGCGTGTACGCTTCCGGTTGTTCGTGCGGCGGGAAGATCGGTACGTGGTAGACCCAGCGCCTCCCAGGATGATGAGCAATCAACGTGCCCGAAGCCTCTGGATGCAAGATCCAATACAGCTTGGCTCCGGTGGGAACGTGATTCCGCAAGTCCATTTCGAAGTAGGCGCTGATGAAGTCCTGGATCCGGTTGGGACCCTCCATGTCTACGCATAGGTTCCCCCGCACGGTGCTGCTCGCACCGTCCGCTGCGATGACGTACCGGCTCGAGATCTGAATTTCGGCATCTTCCGACAGGTGTCGCACGCGGCTGATCGCGGGTCCTTGCTGCGTTTCGAAGGCTTCCCACTCGTGTCCGAAGAGAAGGCTGGTCTCTTCAGCGCGCTCGACGTGCCGCAGCAAGGTCTTTTCGAGCTCGGTTTGCGAAAGATTGAGGTAGGGTCGCTCCAAGCGAAGGTGGCGGCGATACTTGCTGGCAACACCCTCGTCGGCCAGCAGATCGATTCGCCCGAACTCTTCTTGGACGGTGTTGCAAAAGAGAATTCGAGAGGCGTCGGCCTGCGGCGACGCCTCTGCTTCCAGCTCTTCTTTGGAAACTCCGAGGCCCATGAGGATCTCGATCGAGCGCGCATTGAGCTCGTGCGCTTTGGGATGCGTGGCCAACCCCGCGGCTCGCTCCACGATGATGCTCTGAATGCCTGCACGCGCGAGACACAGCGCGCTCGTCATGCCCGAGGGCCCCGCGCCGACGATCAACACGTCGGTCTGGAGCTGTCGGCTCACGAAACAGCCTCGACGCGGATCCTGATAAAGATGCCGGTGCCCACGAGCAACAGGGTCAGGACCGTGAAGGCGAAGATATTCTCGTTGAGCCCCAGCACTTTGATGTGGAACTCCGGGTCCACGATGGCGCCTCCGTAGCGGGTCTCGAGCCAAGCGGCGCCCCAGAAGCCAAAGATGTTACAGGCCTGCCAGAGCCACGCGATGTACAGGCTCGAGACGCGAAGCGGGCGTCGCAGCCAAATCAGGTAGAGGTTGACCAATCCGGAAAGCCCCATGAAACCCATCGCCCACATGAGGTGGAAGCGGGCGTGACCCACCCACGCAGGGTTCAAGAGATGGGTGGTGCTGGTGTCCCGGATGATGGGCCCGAAGAACTCGAGGACGCCCAGGCTCAGCAGGACCTGGGCAATACGAAAGGACCGAGAGATCGCTCGCATGCAGGTTCGTCTCCTTATGCGATCGAATAATATATAGACCTAAGATTTGTCAAATGAATAAATCAGTGCTAGCGTTTCTGCGGTGGATCTCAGAGAAGACACCGGGAAATCGCGCTCCGACGAAACGCGTGCACGAATCGTCGCTGCGGCCATCGAGGCATTTTCGAGCCGGGGCTTCGACGGCGCGTCGACTCGGCACATCGCCGCGCTAGCCGGCGAAAACCAGGGCCTCATCACTTATTATTTCGGGACCAAGGAGTCTCTTTGGAAGGCGGCAGTCGATCAGATCTTCCAGGGGCTTACCGACGAGATCGGCACCCGGAGCGACGTGCTGGCGGACGCTGATCCAACAACTCGAATCCGACTCTTCATTTATTACTTCGTCCGTCACGCCGCTCGCCATCCCGAGCAGATGCGGCTCATGGTGCAGGAGGGGAAGGCCGACAGCGCCCGGATGGAGTGGCTGGTCGATCGCCATGTCAAGGAGCTCTACGAGTTCTATGTGGGGCTCGTGTGCGAGGCCCAGCGGGCGGGGATCCTTCCCGACGTCCCGGTGGCTCACCTCTACTACATCCTGGTCGGCGCCACCTCGCTCATCTTCACCGCGGCCCCCGAGTGCCGCCGATTGACCGGCACCGACCCCATGGACGACGCCGCCATCGAAACCCATGCGAAGGCAGTCTGCCGCTTGATTCTGCATTGAGCGCCAAGCTGCCTCTTTTTTGCCCCCTGAAGACGCTTGCAGGTACGTAGACAGCAGGTCTACATGCGTCTGAGCTCCGGTTGTCTGAGATCCCTGGCCGTGCTGGGGCTCGGCGTGCTTCTAGTCAGTTGCTCGATTACGCGCGTCAAGTGGCGGATCAAGACCGACGGGAAGATGGCCGATGGCAGGGAAGCCTATCTCGAGGCGCCTATCGAGCGCACGGAGCCGGCGCGGCCTCCAAACATCATCGTCCTATTGGCCGACGACCTCGGGAAGTACGAGGTGAGCGCATACGGAGCGGAGCACATCGCAACGCCCCACATCGATCAGATCGGCGAGGAGGGCGTGATCTTCGAGGAGGGCTACGTCACCGCCCCCACCTGTGCGCCATCGCGAGCCGGAATCATGACCGGGCGCGTTCAGAACCGCTACGGCTTCGAGACCCAGATCATGGAGCACTACCCCACCAACTGGGTGGAGTACATCTCGGGCCGATGGATCGTCGACACGGGCGAGTTCGTGGTCAAGGCCAAGCCGTCGTTCCCTTCGGCGTGGCAAGCCCACAAACAAGGGGTTCCACCGACAGAGATCACGCTGGCCGAGGTGCTCAAGAAGTACGGATATACGACCGCGCTGATCGGCAAGTGGCACCTTGGCGCCTCCAGGAAGCAAGTGCCATGGGTCCGCGGCTTCGACTACCAATACGGATTCCTCGGCGCCTTTTCGCTCTACACGCCCGAGCGGAATTGGCCCCACATCATCAACCACGAGCACCAGTCCTTCAGTGCGCAGTACCAGTGGGACATGGGCCGGCGCGATCAAGGCGCCATTCTGCTCAATGGCAACGAGATACGCGAAGAAAAGTACCTCACCTACGCGTTCCGGGATCGGATCAAGGACTACATCCGGACGCACAAAGACGAACCGTTTTTTCTCTACGCGGCCTTCAGCGCGCCTCACGTCCCGTTTCAGGCCCCGGTCGAGTACTACTGCCGATACAGCTACGTCGAAGACGACAACAAACGCGTCTACTACTCGATGATCTCGGCGCTCGACGACGCGATCGGGGAGGTGCATCAAACGATCAAAGACGTCGGAATCGAAGGCGACACGCTGATCTTCCTTCTCAGCGACAATGGCGGCGCTTCCTACACGGGCGCGACCGACAATGGTCCGCTCAAAGGAGGCAAGCTCACCCAGTTCGAGGGGGGCATCAACGTGCCGTTCATGATGAAATGGAAGGGGACCGTTCCGGCGGGCACACGCTACGCGCATCCGGTTTCATCCACCGACATTTTTGCTACGTCCGTCGCCGCCGTCGGTGGTGTGCTCCCTAGCGACCGAGAGTACGACGGCGTCGACCTCATCCCCTACGTGAAGGGGCAGAACGAAGGACTTCCGCACGAGCGATTGTTTTGGCGCGCCGATCACATCTGGGCCATTCGCGATGGCAAGTACAAGCTGATCTTGAGCACGCGCGATGGGTGGGCCGAGCTCTATGATCTGGAAGCCGACAAGTCCGAGAAGATCAACTTGAAGGAGCAAATGCCCGCGCTCTACGAGAAGCTTCGCGAAGAGCATGAAAATTGGCAGAAGGCAAAGCTTCGTACGAAGCCCATGTGGCCGCGAATCATGGACAAGAAGTTCGTGCTCGACGGCAAGGAATACCTCTTCCCGGCGTGATGATGCAGAAGCTCTCGCTCATACCCGCCCTGCTTGTCGCCTCGGTGATGGAGCTTGCGATGCCCTCGGAGACCGCAGCGCAACAGCCGAAAATGGATATCAAGCTGTTCGCTGGCGTTAGCGGCACCACGTATGTATCCATGCTCGAAACGGGTCGCGAGCGAGACACGTTCGCCGGTTGGCAAGCTGGCTTCGGGGCTCGTGTCCACCGTCGGAAGTGGTTTCTCGAGGTTCTGTTTTCTTTCAACCGATGGGCGTTTTCCCAATCAACGGAAGAGGCCGGTTTCGAAGGCACGCTCAAGGGTCGGGTGAATTCTTTCGAGCTCCCGTTCAACGGTGGGTTCATTCCCTATCAGAATGCCTACTTCAAGTTGTTCCTGTACGCGGGGTACGTGAATCACTTCAACACGAAGATCCTGGCCTCCGTCGAGCAACCCGGTGAACCGACAGTGTCAGACAAACTTAGACCCAAGGAGATCGACTTGGCGATCTATCAGGCCCTCGCCCGCTTCGGGATCAACTTCGACATCGCCATGTTCAACATCGACTTTAACTACTCGATCAGTATGAACAGCGCGACCAGCACGTCCTACCGAACCGGCTATCACCAGCTGCAGCTCAACCTGGCCTATCTGTTCTGAGCCGGCCGGAGCGCCTCGTCCCTCTCCTAGAACACGTAGGGGATGAACAAGTACGGGACCTCTTCGCAGTAGCGGTCCCAATCGTGGCCATACTTCCTCTTGCACCGAGCGATGTCGCGGCCGGCCCGGTGCAGGATCATCACGAAGAAGAAGGTCACATACATGTACGGCAAGAAGTGATCGAACCCGCAGATCAAGCCCCAGGAGAGCGCCATGACTACGTCCGCGGTGTAGTGGATCTTGCGAGCGTAGCGCCACCAGCCGTCGATGAGCAGCTTCGAGCCGGCTTTGGTTTCGAGATAGCGTGGGTTTTCGAGCGTGCCCCAGGGGAGCTGCGGAAACGCCTTGCGCTTCACGTACGAGCCGTTGAGCTGCATGCGGAAGCGATTGCGCTGGCTTTGGGCCGTATCCCACACGTAATAGGCACCGAAGAGGAGCACGAAGCAGAGCACCGTGTACGGGATCGAGTGCTCGAAAGGCGGCCGTGAGGCGATGTACATCGAGTTGAAGCAGTAGACGAAGGGCACGCCGGCGAGATTCCAGAACACCAGCATCCAGCCCCACTTTTCGTAAAAGATGTCCCACGTGGTCGGGATGCACTCCTCGCCCTTCATGCACGCATTGGTGTAGAGGAAGTGTGCGACCACCATGAAGATCATCGGTGTGCTGAGGGTGCCATAGGCCGCATACTGATGGGCTGCCGCGCTCACCGTGAGCAAGAACAGTGTGAGCCATGAGACACGAACCTCCGCCCACATCTTGAGGTCGAGCGGCCCGATGCGGGGGTTGAGCCACGCACCCATGAAAAAGTCGTAGAGGAAGCTACCCGACATCCGCTCGGCGTTGCCCGTTGTCTTGGCGCCGAAATACACGATGAGCGCCACCACGTTGGCGATGATCATCGCCGTGATCATGAAGCGGCCGAATTGCTCGTAAATCGTCTGCAGTGGGAAGACGCCGGTGAAATGCAAGACCGCGACTGCAGCCAGTGTCAGATACCATGCGGTGATGCCATTGCAGCGATAGACCAGTCGCTTGCCGCCCCGCGATGGGATGGGCAAGCCCTTGATCTCGAGTCCCGGCAAGAAGGCCGCCATCAAACCTTCCACCATCAGGAACGTTCCATAGATTGCAACCGTGCCCCAAGTCGGCGTCGCATGCGTGACGATCTGGTCCCAGATTCGTCCGAGGAACGGCCCGACATTCGATAGGCCGGCCGGGTAGAAGAGCGCACCGTCGTGAAAGCGCCACGCGATCCACAAATAGAGCATCAGCAAGTGCGAGAAGGACATGATGAACGCCGCACCGAACGTGCCGCCGAATTCACGTACCGTCTCGTGGCCGGTCTCTGCCGTCCGGACCCGGGCCGCTGCGGCCGGCAGTCGCGTTTCCACTGCTTCCTGCACCGATACCTCCCTGTCTCAAGGGGCAGTTCTATACCGGCTCGCGCCCGCAAGTCCAGGGTGCCGAGCGGGTCGTGCGCTAGGATCCACCCATGGATTGGCGCAGCCTCCTCAAGATCGCGCTGGCCGGGACTATCGCTGGCTTGATCGCCTGGATCTATACGAGCGGCGCGTACGAGAAGACCGACCCCGCCACCATGCGTGCGTGGTTTCGCGAGGCGGGACCCTGGGGTGGCGCGCTCTTCATCGCTACGTACTCGGTTTTGCAACCTCTTGGTGTCAACGGCCTGGTCTTTTTGCTGAGCGCTCCTCTGATCTGGAGCCCTGCCGAAGCCTTCTTGTTGAACTGGGTGGGCACGGTGGGAACCGGCTTGTTCTCGTTCTTCGGCGCGCGCTTCGTAGCCCGTGATTGGATCCAAGAACGGCTCCCGAAGCGCATCCGCCGTTTCGATGATCGATTGTACGCCCAGGGTTTTCGTACGGTGTTCTTGCTGCGCCTCGTATTCTACACGGCGCCGACCTTGCAATGGGCGTTGGGCGTCTCGCGCGTCCCGTTCGTTGCATTCTTTGCAGGCACGGTCCTCGGCGTAGCGCCGTTCACGCTGCTCTTCACACTTCTGGGCGTCCGTGCAGCGGAATGGATCGAAAAGCATCCCGTAGCCACGTGGCCCTGGCATCAGATCTGGCCGGTGATCATCATCGCCTCGGTCGTGCTTGCAGCCATCGGTGTCGTCGTCGTCCGGAAGTGGCGAGCAAGGGCCATCGATTGAGATCGCACACCGAACGCGATACCCTGCCGCCGTGGAAAAGCTGCCCGCGCCCGATCTGCCTCCTTGGATCGCCAAAGAGGTGCCATTCACACGCTATCGCGTCGCCGTAGATGAGGGTCTGCACATGCACGTCATGGAAACCGGCCGGGGCAGACCGGTCTTGATGGTGCACGGCAATCCCACTTGGGGTTTCTTGTACCGCAAGGTCGCAATGCGCCTGCAAGGGCAGAGACTCCGCGTGATCATGCCGGATCTCATCGGATTCGGATTCAGCGACAAACCGAGAGATTTTTCGATGCATACCGTCCGCAACCACAGCAAGTGGCTCGGTTCGCTGATCGACCAGCTGGACCTCGATGAGCTGATCTTGGTTTGCCAGGATTGGGGGGGCGCAATCGGGGTGCATCCATTCACCTCACGTCGAGATCGACTTGGCGGCATGGTGGTGCTCAACACCGTGCTCGATGCGCCATCTCCGGGCTTCAAGCCCACCGCGTTCCATCGCTTCTCACACGTGCCGCTGATCAGCGATTTCGTGTTTCGTGTGTTGCCGCTCCCTCAAGCTGCTTTGCACATGGCTCAGGGCGACAAGTCGACCATTCGCGGTGACGTCGCGCGCGCCTATCGCTATCCTCTGCGACACATGCGCGACCGGGTGGCGCCGCTCGCGACCGCTCGTATGGCAGTGGACACGATGGATCACCCTTCCATCCCGGCCCTCGAAGAGTGTGCGGCTTTCGTCCGGAGCTTCGACGGACCCAAGGCCATCGTTTGGGGACGCTGCGATCCGATCCTCGCCCGCGCCCTCAAACGAACCAAAGCGTTGCTCGGAGATCCCCCGGTGACCGAGACACAGGCGGGTCACTTCCTGCAGGAAGAGGTGCCTGACGAGATTGCAGCGGCGGTCTTGGACGTCAATCGGCGCCTAAGCCGCCTTTCGGCCCAGGCCTCGGAGCAGCAGGCGTAACGACGTTTCGAACCGCTCTTCGTGTGCCGCACGTGAGGGGATGGTGCCTCCAAGCCAAGTCACGAGACCAAAGTAGTGCATGCTGAAAATCTGCTGGGCCGCATCGATGGGGTCGACCGATGGGTCGAGCTCTCCACGCCCTTGAGCACGGCTCATCAACGCCGCGATTCTCTTCACGATCCCGAACGTCCAGGCCGCAGATGCCGAGCGCCGCGTGCCATCGACGAACAGCAGCTCCTTCACGAAGACCCGGCTCAGCCTGTGGTCTCTTGCGTAGCACTCGGTCAGGGCCCCAAACACGTGCATGAGCTCGTCGTCGATCGTCGACGCCTGCATCGTCTCGAACGCGCATCCGACCGCCGCGTCGATCCGGCGTTGCATGAGATGGATCAACAAAGCGCGCTTCTCAGGGAAATAGTTGAAGAGGGTTCCGGCGGCGATATCGGCCGCATCTGCGATCTGACGCGTGGACGTCGCTTCGTAGCCCCCGCTGGTGAAGAGGCGCCATCCGGCTTCCTCGATCCGGCGTAGCGTTTCTTGTTTGCGGCGGGCGCGACGGCTCACGAGGTCCCCACCCGGGACTCTCGTTGTCCCCGCGTCGGGCTCCAAGTTTTCCGCAGCCCGGTAAACGTTCGGCAGCTCACTGGATTGGCAGATCGCCGGAGGCCTACGGACGTTCACTCTAGTAAAGGCAGGTGCACCCGTGATACGCCCTCCTACCTTGCCCCCATGCGTCCCCCAAAGGCACACAAGGCCGTATTTGTAGCCCTTTTGGGTATAACCCTTGGCTGTGGTGATCCCTCGGGACAGGACTGGGACGCGGATGTTGGGGGCGTCACGGCCGGTGTGGTTGGGGGCTGGGCTGCCACGGACGCGCAGATCTTCGCCACCGTGGAAATCCGGCGGACCGGGGCGGCTTCGGGATTTTGCTCGGGCGTCCTGATCTCTCCTCTGCTGATCGCAACCGCCGCCCATTGTGCAGTGGTCGAGTCCGAACCGGGCGTGGTGGGACCCGCTGCGCCGAGGTCGCTTCAAGTCGTGGCCGGCCATCTGTCGAGCCGCGCAGCCGATCAATCCATGATCCGGCAGGTCACGGCGGTCAGGGTTCATGAAGACTACGACCATGATTTCATCATGGGTCGAAACCGTAGCGGCGCAGGGCAGGGCGGGATTGGCTCTCCAAACGACATCGCGCTCTTGTTCATCGCGGCTCCCTTCGACAGCGCGGCCGTGGCCCCGATGCTGACGCCCACTCGTCAGCACGAGCTGGTCGGGTACGGCGACGTCGGATTCGTCGCGGGCTACGGGGTATACGATCTCGAAGGAGGGCAAGCTGGAGAGCTCTATATTTCCGACGCGATCATCGACATCATCGGTACGCAAGAGCTGCTCACCCGCCGGACCGATACTCTCGGTGATTCCTGCTATGGCGACTCCGGCGGTCCTCTCTACGTCCCGACCGAAGAAGGCGATTTCGTCGTGGGCCTGGTTTCCCGCGGTCGGTCGGACGTCGAGCGAGACTGCGGCGACGGAGGAGTTTACACGTTGTTGTCCGCACACCTTCCTTGGATTGCGCGGACGGCGGGCGATGTCTTTCAGCCGCGGGCAGAACCGCGCGAACAGGAAGTTTCCTTTTTGGCCGAGGGAGCGGAGCCCATCAGCGCGGCCAAGGGGCGCGCCCTTCATCGGTACGGATCGTGCGCTGCCTCTCCACCGGCCTCGGGCGCTGAGAGCTGGGTATCGCTCGTGGTATTGCTCTTTGGCTCCATGTTTGTCTCGCGTCGATTGTCACGTCGCTAGCCGTGGCCTAGGCTGCGGCAGCAGTGAAGCTGCCCGCGCAAAAACCCGACAACCGGCTGACCAAGATCGTGTGCACGATCGGGCCATCCACGAGCTCTTGGGACGCGCTCGCTGGGCTGGCGTATGCGGGAATGAATCTGGCGCGCCTAAACATGTCGCATGGCGACCATCGATCGCACCTGCAGGTCATCCGCAACATCAAGAGTCTGAACAAGAAGCTCGCGCATCCCGTCTCCATCTTGATGGACCTGCAAGGGCCCGAAATCCGTACGGGCGAGCTCTCCAAGAGCCTCGACCTCAAAACCGGAGATGTGTTCTATTTCACGGTCTTGGCCGACGATGCCGAGGAGCGCAGCGTTCACGTCAACTACCAGGATCTGGTCAAGGATCTGCGTCCGGGAGAGCGGGTGACCGTCGACAACGGCTTGATCAATTTGGAGGTGTTGGAAGTCTCCGAGCATCGGCTGAAGTGCCGGGTGCTCGATGGCGGAATGCTCGGCTCGCGCAAGCACGTCAATCTTCCAGGCGTTCGCGTCAATCTGCCGTCCATCACCAAGAAGGACCGCGAAGACATCGCATTTGCCATCGAGCAAGACGTCGACTTCATCGCGCTCTCGTTCGTCCGCGGTGCCGATGATGTCCTCGAGGCTCGCGCGATCATCGAAGAAGCAGGCGGGCATCAACGTCTCATCGCGAAGATTGAAAATCAGGAGGGGGTGGACAATTTCGATGCCATCTTGGGCGCGGCCGACGCCATCATGGTCGCGCGCGGCGATCTCGGCGTCGAGGTGGCCTTCGAGGAGCTTCCCGTCCTGCAGCGCGACATGGTCCGCCGCTGCGCGATTGCTGGAAAGCCCGTGATCGTGGCGACCCACCTTCTCGAATCGATGATCGACAACCCGTTGCCCACCCGCGCCGAGGTCACCGACGTGGCGAACGCCGTCTACGAGCAGGTGGATGCGATCATGCTGAGCGGCGAAACCGCGACGGGGAAGTACCCGCAACGCTGTGTCGAGGTGCTGGTGACGATCGCCCGGCGTATCGAGACGGGCCCCGGGCTCGATTTCTACAAAGAGCGTCCGGCGCCGACCACGCAGCGCGCACACATCGCGCAGGGGGCATGCCGACTCGCCGATTCGCTCGGTGCCCGGGCCATCGTCGTGATGACGCGGCGGGGCCAATTCGGACAGCTGGTGGCCAGCTACCGTCCCCGGAGCGCCATCATTTACGCTTTCACCAACATGAGCACCACACGGCGCAAGCTATGGTTGACCCGTGCGGTCGTTCCATTCCGGATGAACCTGTCAAGCGATCCGGAAAAAACCATCGTCAACGCGCTGGCCAAGCTTCGGGAGCGCGGCGTGATCGAAGCCGAAGAGCCCGTGGTCGTGGTTTCGGATGTCGCCACGGCAACCGGGGATTTGGTGACCAGCATACAGGTTCGAGTCTCCGAGTAGCATCCGGTGCTCCTTCGCTCTACATATCGAGACATGCTTAGCCGCGCTTCCTTGGTGCTGATCACCGGTTTGTTCCTCAGTTGCGGACCCTCGGAGCAAGCCTTCGTCGGGGAGATCGACGCTCCAGTCGTCTACGGCGCCGACGATCGGCTCGACGTGTTCGATCATCCCGACCCCGAGCTACAACGGATCGCGCGGCAGTCGATCGTAGCCTTGATCCAGGAGTTCAGGCTCAGTCGAAACAACGATGGCACGTACAGTATCATCGCGTTGAGCCTCCAAGAGGAGCGCGGGCTATGCGATGGCGAGCGCTTCGCCAACCAGCCGGTCGTGGCGTCGTGCTCGGGCACCCTCATCGACGACGACTTGGTCCTCACGGCGGGCCACTGCATCAGCCCAGAGACACCCTGCGACAGCTTCCGCTACGTCTTCAATTACTTTCTCGACGGGCCGAGCCTGCTTGCGCCGATCCGCGACGAAGATGTCTACAGCTGCAAGCGTGTCTTCCTCGAACATGATGCGCCGCTCGATGAGGTCACTCCCGACTATGCGGTGATCCAGCTCGACCGGCCCGTCGAGGGGATGCACGAGCCGGTGGAGATTCGCCCCGCCGTACCACTTGAAAGAGGCGACTCCCTTCGCATGATCGGCTTTGGCAGTGGCTTGCCGGCGAAGATCGACTCCGGCGCCTCGGTCGCCGACCCGCCCACCGCCGAGCGTGACTTTTTCGTCGCCAATCTCGATGCGTTCGCAGGACACTCGGGAAGCGCCATTTTTGACTCGAATGATGAGCTGGCGGGCATTCTCCTCGGGGGACGCGTGCCCGATTACGTCATGGCGTCGAACGAGGACTGCTTCCGCGTCAACGTGTTCGACGATTCCGAGGCGGGGGAGATCGGCCACGAGATAGCGACGATCGTGAAAGGCTTGTGCGACGACGGTTGGCAGCGGGACAACGTATGCGAAATTTCCGCTTGCCAAGGGGATCTCTGCGAGACGCCGCCTCCTCAAAACGATGGTGGCGTCGGCGTCGTGCCGGGCGACACGTCTGGATGTAGCGCAGCCCCGGGACCCGAGAGCCTGGGATCACTGGCGGCAGGACTTTTGCTGTTGCTCGTCGCGCGAGCGTTCAGGAGGCGAGCCGTTTGACCACGTCGAGGGCCTCTTGCACGTGTTTCTTGGCATTGAGCTGCGAGTTGAAGACGTGCTGTACGACCCCGTTGCGGTCGATGACGTAAGTGACGCGCCCCGGGAGCAACCCCATGGTCTTCGGCACGCCGTAGGCCTTCTGGAGAGACTTATCCCGATCGCTCACCAGTAGAAATGGCAGCCTGTGGTGCTCGGCAAACTTCTTGTGGCTCTCGTCGCTGTCCTGGCTGACACCGATGACGACCGCCCCGGCATCCACGAAATCCTCGAAGCCGTCGCGAAAGGTGCAGGCCTCGGCGGTGCAGCCGGGGGTTTCATCTTTCGGGTAGAAATAAAGGACCACGGTCTTGTCGCCCCGGAACTGCGAAAGCGTGATGGCGTCTCCTTTTTGGGTCTTTTTCGTGAAGTCCGGGGCGGTATCCCCCGCGCTGATGCTCGCCATATCTGCCTCCACAATGAGCCTAGCACCACGTTTTGGGTTGAAAAAAGTGAAACACGTTCTATTTTTGCGGCATGGACAACCGCTTCTTCACTCCACCCATCCCCAACGGTTGGTTCCAGATCGCCGCTTCGGACGAGATCAAGCCCGGTGACGTCAAGCCGCTCAAATACTTCGGCAAGGACCTGGTGATCTGGCGCTCCGACGATGGCGTCCTCAGCGTGCTCGATGCGTTTTGTCCCCATCTCGGCGCGCACCTCGGACATGGGGGCAAGGTCAAGGGCGGCTCGATCGAGTGCCCCTTCCATGCATGGCAGTTCGGGACCGATGGGCGTTGCACGGCCGTCCCCTATGCCGAGCACGTCCCGCGCAAAGCCAAGCTAGCAACCTGGCACATCAAGGAGCTGGCGAACATGGTGCTGTGTTGGCATCACGCCGAGGGCCAGCCTCCCACCTTCGACGTTCCCGACGAGATTCCCGAGTGGGGCTCCAAAGAGGGCGTGCGCAACGAAGAATGGACCGACTTCGTCTTGCGCGAATGGAAGATCCGCACGCGCAATCAGGAGATGGCGGAGAACGCCGTCGACTCCGCGCACTTCCACTATTTGCACGGGACTACCGACATGCCGAAGTCGGACGCCACCATCGATGGTCCCATCCTTCGCGTGTTTTCCGGGGCCGGCATGGAAACGCCACGGGGTACCGTCGACGGATCGATCGAGAGCCTCAACTATGGATTCGGCGTTTCCATCGTGCGTTTCAAGGGCATCGTGGAAACGTTGAATGTCGCAACGACGACCCCGATCGACGGCGACAACGTGCACCTTCGTTTCCACTTCAGCGTGAAGAAGACAGCCGGTGCGGAGATGGCCCGCGGGGTCGGCAAGGCTTTCGTAGCCGAGGTGACGCGGCAGCTCGAGCAAGACATCCCAATCTGGGAGAACAAGATCCAATATGAAAGGCCGTTGCTCTGCGACGGCGATGGGCCCATCGGGATCTTTCGGCGCTGGTGCACGCAATTCTATTCGTGGCCGCAAGGGCAACAGGCTGCGCAGTAGTGCCCGCATTCGATCTCCAGGAAGTCGAAGAGGCATTCCGCCGTTTTTGGCAGACGGGGATGATCCGGGAAGACTGGAACGCTTGGGCCGCTCTCTTTACCGAGGATGTCGTGTATTACGAGCGCATCCTCGGCACCATGCGAGGCCGGAAAGCCGTTCGCGCATGGATCGTTCCCCTCATGGAGCAATACGGCGAGATTTACGGGGTCTACGATTGGCACATGGCCGAACCATCCGGCCGTGTCGTCTTCCGGATGATCAACCGGCGCGACCATCCGAGCGGAGAGGGGTTCATGGATTTCCCCGGGGTCACGATCCTGCAATACGCCGGAAACCACCAATGGTCTTCCGAGGAGGACTACTGGCCCGAAAGGCTCGGGATCGAGCAGTTCCAGGCATACGGCAAGGCGCTCGATGAGCACGATCCCGACCATCGGAACAAGCGCACTCGCAAGCACTGGGGAAACGGCCCCGACTGGACGATAGGGAGGACGTCGTATTGGGACTGGCCTGACCGGCAGCGCCCCTAAGCCTCAATACTCGGCGTCGAAATCGATCTCGATGGCTTCACGGCTTGCGGGCCGCGATTGGCAGGCCAGAACCCAACCGCGTTCGATGTCACTCGGTTCGAGCGCATCGTGATTCGCCATGTTGACTCGACCGCCCTTGAGCAACGCCATGCAACAACCGCAGTACCCGTCTTCGCAAGACGAGGGCGGCTTGTAGCCTGCGTTGACTGCCGACTCGAGCAGCGTCAGCCCCTTCTGATAAGGGACTTCGTGCACTTGTCCTTCGAGCCGGATCGTGAAGGACTCCGGTATGTCCGCTTCGGATTGGGCCGGCAACACGGTGGCCGAGGCGTCTTTGCGATCGGGATCGACCGGCGAGATAAATCGCTCGAATTTGATTCGATTCGGGTCGATCTTGGACGCTTTGAATGCCTCTTCGATGGTGTCCATGTATCCGGTTGGGCCGCACACGAAGAACTCTGCGTCTTGCCAACCTCGAAGATGTTCCTGGATGTCGGCCACCGACATGAAGCCGCGATCGCTATCCAAATGGTGCACCACCTCGAGACGCTGGGGGTGCTCGGCCCGCCACAGATCGAGCTCGTCTTTGAAGATTATCGATTCCGCATCGCGGTTCGCGTAAATCAGCTTCACTCGCCGGCGCGTCCTACGCAGCGCCGACTTCAAGATGGAAAGCACCGGCGTGATGCCACTGCCTCCTCCGAACAGCACGATGGGGTGCTCGCCTTCGTTCGAGCGCAGCACGAAGCGACCTTCGGGAGGCTGCACCAAGATCGAATCGCCCACATGAAGGTGGTCGTTGAACCAGTTGGAAACCCGCCCATCCTCGACTCGTTTGACCGTCACCTTGAGCCACGGATCGCTCTCCGGCGCGCTCGAAAGCGAGTAGCAGCGCCGGAGTTGCATGCCATTCCACGGGACCTCGAACGTCAAAAACTGGCCGGCGCGATAACGGAACTCCGCGCGCAACGATTCGGGAACATCGAGGATAAAAGACCTCGTGTCGCGTGTTTCTTGAACAATTCCTGCTATTTTTAACTTATGAAAATCCGCAGGCATCGATTGGAGCCTTCAACTAGAACGTGTTTCAATTTAGGCCAACAGTGCGATCGGGTCCAGCCGGCGCGAGGAGCGGTGTGGCAGGTCGCTTCCAGATCACGTAGCCTGCTTATTTCCCAGGTTATCCACACCCCCCGATGAACCTCCATACCCACCTCCGTTCGCTAACGCCGACCCGGTTCATACCAGCCCGCCGTCGGCCCACGGTCGGAATCGATCTTGGCACGACGAACACGGTGGTCGCCCGGAATTTCGAAGCGTTGCGCATCGAAGGCAACGGTTGCGTCATGCCCTCTGCCGTCGCGTTTCCTCCCAACGGCTCGGTGCTGGTCGGCCAAGCCGCGCGCCGCCGCCGGGCGCTGGATCCGAAAAACACCCTGCTGTCTGCAAAGCGTATCATCGGGGCGCGATGGCACTCGTCTTACACGGCACAGTTCCGCGAGCATTACCCATACGATTTGATTCGGGACGACCATGACTCTCCGGCGTTCCGGACCCGGGTGGGTGTGATGTCGCCCGTGGACGTCGGGGCGACCGTCATTCGAGGGCTCTGTGAGCGCACAGACTGTCCGACCCAGGACGTTCACGCGGTAGTCACCGCTCCGGTTGGCTTCGACAAACCACGGCGCGACGCCACGGCCCTTGCCGTGTCCAGAGCGCGTTTCGCATCTGTCCGGGTCGTCGAGGAGCCCATTGCGACCGCGCTCGCATACTTGAACCGCAGCAACTTGAAACATGCGTTCGTCTATGACCTCGGCGGTGGCACCTTCGACGCAGCGGTCGTCGACTGTAGCAGCTATCCTTTTCGCGTCATCGGCCACGGTGGTGATCCCTACCTCGGTGGCGACGATGTCGACCGCACGATTGCGCTCCACGTCGCGGATCGAACGCTAGCCCGCGATGGTTGGGATTTGACCAGCGATGCGGTGACGTTCGATCGGCTGGTTCTTGCGGCCGAAATGGCCAAGTGCGAGCTGAGCGAATTGGAGCAAGCGGCTATCGCCATTCCCACCGTCGATGCCGCGGCACCCGAGAGTTGCGGTGTGATCTCGATCACCCGGGACGAAGTTCGACAGCTCACATTGGACTTGGTACGCCGTACGTTTGGCATCTGCGACGAGGTGTTGGCACAGGCAAGCCTCAAAGCCCGGGACATGCAGGCGGTGTTCTTGGCTGGCGGCAGCACGCGTCTGCCCGGCCTTCGTGCATACGTGGAATCGTACTTTGGCAAGCGGCCCCGTTTCGACCTCGATCCGATGCAGGTCGTCAGTCTCGGGGCCAGCTTGGCGGCGGCACGCCCTGCCGTCTCGGAGCTCCTCGATCCGGTCGGCTGAGCTCTGAGCGCTCGCGGTGCCGTCACCTGAGAAGCTGATCGAAGATGATCAGGTTCTCCGCCTCGACCTCGTCGATGATGCCGTCCGACATGATCATGGCCCTCGCCGCATCCAGGAAGAGCTCGCGATGCTCTCTTGGGATGTCCGTCGGATCGACGTCGTCCGCTCGCGGAGGCACCTCGAGCCACTCGGCGACCTGAGCGCGCTCGCCCTCGTCGAGATCGAGCCGGTCCACCAATTTGACGATGAACTCGCGCTCACCGTCACTGACCTCGAGATCGGCCCAGGCAAACGAGCACACGAACCGCATCAGTTGTAGCCGGTCTTCACGGTCCAGGGCGTCTAACATCCGTACGACTCTACTCCGAGCCGTGGTCTGGCACTAGTCTGAAGACGGCGTTTCAGTGACCTGCAAAAAACCTCGTGCGGCGCAACTGCCGAGGCTCGATTCGTTCAACACGCCCAGCACCAGGAGGGCCAGGACGAACACGATGGCCAGAGCTCCCAGCAATTGGAACAGAAAGCCTCGATCGCCCTTGCGGATCCCCTGCTCATCTCTGTTTCCCACGGCCCAAAGGGTCCTATGAGACTCTCTGCGCTGCAAGACGCTACCGCTTACGGTATTTTGGGCTATGTTGCGGCTCCAATGGCCACCAAAGTGACCATGCCGCAGCTCGGCGAAAGCGTCGTCGAGGGAACCATCGGCAAATGGCTCGTCTCAGTGGGGCAAGCGGTCGAAAAGGACCAGCCCCTCGTCGAGATCCTCACGGACAAGGCGGATAGCGAGTTGCCCTCTCCGGTGGCTGGCATCGTCACCGAGTTGCTTGCCGCCGTGGACGACATCGTGGCGGTGGGTGACCCGGTTTGCGAGATCGACGAAAACGCAGCAGCTGGTGCCGATGATGGCAAGGGTGAACAAAAGCAGGAAGACGAGACCCAGGCCTCGAACGAAGGCGCAGCAGCCGAGAAGAAAGCGGAGGCTGGTCCACAGGCCACGTCCGCGCCCACTTCTCCCTCGGTGCGAAAGCTCGCCCGGCAAAAGGGTGTCGACTTATCCACCGTGCAGGGTACCGGCGAAGGCGGCCGCATCCAGCACGACGATGTGATGGCCGCGATCGAAGGCCCCCGCCCCGAGCGTATGGCTACACCTCCGCCTCCGCCACGAGAGGCGGTTTCGAAGCCGCCGCCCAAGGAGGGCGCGCCCCGGCCGGCGCCTCCCGCGAGCCGCGAGACTGGTCCTGCCGGCGCGTTTCGTTTGCCGCCCTACGTTCCCAAGGACGGAGATGAGCTGGTTCCATTCACGCGACGCCGCCGGATCATCGCCGACCACATGGTGTATTCCAAGCGCACGGCGCCGGATGTGGTCACGTTTGCCGAGTGCGACCTACAGCGCACGTCGCTGCTCCGGGATCAACACAAAGCTCAGTTCAAGAAGGACGGCCTCAGCCTCACGTTTTTGGCTTTTGCCACCGCTGCAACCGCGAGGGCACTCCGTGAGTTTCCGGAGCTGAACTCGCGCGTGCTCGACGATGCATTCGTCAAGCTCGCCGAGGTCAACATCGGCATTGCAGTCGATACCGACGAAGGCTTGGTGGTGCCCGTGATTCACAACGCGGACGAGCTTACCATTCGCGGCATCGCGCGGGTCGTGGACGACATAGCAGAGCGGGCTCGGACCGGCGACCTCACGCCAAACGACCTTTCCGGCAAGACGTTCACGATCTCAAACCCAGGGCGACGGGGTAATCTAGTCGGCGGCGCGATCATCTCGCAGCCCAACGTCGGCATCTTGCGCATGGGCACGATCAAAAAGCGCGTCGTGGTGATCGAGCACGAAGGCGAAGACTTGATGGCCATTCATCCCGTGATGCACATGGCGCTGACCTACGACCATCGCGTGGTCGATGGCGTCCACGCCAACGGATTCCTCTACCGAATCGCCGAAATCCTCGAATACGGCGACTTCGAGCTCTAGGGCACCCCAGGCGCTCGCGTGGGGGCGGCGGGGTGGGGATGAAGGGTTCATTTCTCCGCGCCCACATGCTTACGCCGTCCAGCGTCAGCTACTGACTCTTCTTATTCACGACGAACCGAAGATTCTTGAACTCCGTCTGCCCAAGTGTATAGATCACCTCGCTCAACGTGCGGTATGGCGTGCGTTTATCGGCGATGATCTGCACGTCGCCGACGAAGGGCTGGTTGGCGAATCGTTGCGCGGTGCGCTTCTTGCGGTCGCGAATTTCACTTAGGCTCTTGTAGAGCGGCGTGATCAAAAAGCCGCTGCTGCCGCCTTGCTTCAGGCTCGGATCCACGATGCCGTTGCGAAGCTCGAGGACCGGCTTACCGTCCACCGCCACGCCACTTCGCGAGATCTGGACCGCGATGGCCTCGCTCAGCTCGACCTTCGAGGTGGAGTAGGGGATGCGAAGCTCGCTGCTCTCCTGGACGGCTGCGGCCGAGGAGGTTGCGAAGATCGCCATCATGTACACCAGGAGGATCGTCAGCATATCCATCATTGGATAGATGTTGAGGCCGAAGTGCTCCGGCTCGGCGCGGCGCCGGAGCTTCGCACGCACGACGCGATTGACATACGACATCGCCACCGGTTTCTCCGAGACGGGCGGGGCAAGCGAATCCGTGAGCGGCCGACTGCTTTCGTTCGCCATCACCGAATCCCCGCCGAGAGCAAGACGTCGGGAAATAGCTCGTTGTCCTCGCCTCTCACAGCATCCATCGCTCCGACCAAATCCTCATATGGCACCTCCGGGTCGGCGCTCAGCGTGACTCGGGTCTCGTCTTCGAACTGGTCTTTGACCCGACGCACACAGTTGGTCAGCCCCTGCCAATCTTGCCCACCGTTCATTCCCGCCGGTACGGTAATCACCTTGCCGGGCGCGGTCGTCGTGCACCCTCGTGCGAGCTTCCCTCCGGATCCGGAGACGATGATGCCTTCACGCGTGACCGTGACGTTGAGATTGAGCGCTTCGTCTTCAGCGGCACGCTTGCCGATCCCCCCTTTGCGGTACTCCGGAAGTGCCGCCTCCACCTGGGAAAAGAAGGCAATCGTGGTCAGCGTCATCAACAAGAACATGATGATGTTCACCACGATGTCCAAGAACGGAACGATGTTCAGCTCTTCGCTGAGCTCGGACGGATCGGGGTCGGGAAGGTGCGTCCGCTTCCGGACGTAGGCGCGTTGACGTGGTGTCAGGCGTGCGGGCATGGCCGAGCCCGATCAACCACCTTGCCGGCGCAACGTGAGAAGGTTTTCGAGCTGCATGGTGACCTTTTCCATCTCGTGCTTGTGGCGCTTGGTCAGTCCGTGAAGCACGAGGTGGGCGATCATGAAGATCACCGCGATCAACAGGCCGAGGAACGTATTCCACATGGCCTCGGCAATGCCTGCGGAGAGCAGTGCGGTTTTTTGGGATGGATCATCGATCGTGCCCACCGCCTTGAACGCCCGAATGAGACCGCTGATCGTGCCGAGCAGACCGATGAGCGTGGCGATGTTTGCAAGCGTCCAAAGCGATCCCGTGCGCTTTTCGAGTGCGGGAATCACTTCGCTCATCTTCTCTTCCATCGACGCGATGACGGCTTCCTCGCCCCGGTTGACTTGCGTCAAGCCGGACTTGACCACTTCCAGCAGCGGCACGGCCTTCGCTTCGCACTGGCGAATGGCGCGATCGATGTTGCCAGCCTGCACCAGCTTGCGAATCCGGTTCATGAACTCGGTCGCATCCACGCTGTAGTTCATCCGGATGTACCACGCGCGGTCGATGATGATGCCGACGCCAAAAGCCAGGACACCGAGATTAATGAAGGAAAACGGAGCGCCTTCGACCAGGGCCTCCCAGATTTCATGCATGCTTGCGGCTCCCTCCGGCTCGCCTGCAATTGCGGCGAGTTGTCCCCTCTTAACCCCCTCCAGCCGTACTGAAACTCGAACCCAGCGCGCTGGAATCCGTTGAAATCATTACGACTGTCGGAACGAACCCTCGATCGAGGGGCAAGCTACCCCACGCCCGCCGAAGTTGTCAACGCGACTAGGGCTTTTTCGGACTCGGGACCCAAGCTCCGCTTTGCCGCCGGTTTCTAACGGGTTGGAGCAGGCACGATATTGACTTGCTGGATCCAACCGTTATCATCCGTAGGTAGTAAGCAAACCTTGGAATTGCTTACTGTTCTGGGGGGAACAGCGAGTTTTCATATCAAAACAGTGGTGGGGATCGCACCGTACTCACTCGGGGTCCGGATAACACTGTCAAAGTAAAGTTCGCAGGAGGCAGGAAAAAATGGCCAAATTGGCATATCACTTCGAGGCAGGCGGATGGGCGATGTGGCTGATCCTCACGTGTCTCGTGTTTGCAATCGGGTTTACGATCGAGCGCGCGATGTTCTTGTACAAGGCATCGATCGACAAGGACGAGTTCATCGCAAAGATGCAGAAGTGCATCACGGCCGGGGACGTGGCGGGCGCGATCAAAGTCTGCTCCGCGGAGCACAACCCGCTCGCGCGCATCGTCAAGCAGGGCTTGCTCAAGGTGAACCGCCCCGACGAAGAGGTGCAGGCGGCCATGGACGAAGCAGCGCTCAAGGAGCTCCCGCTGATCGAGCGGCGCACGCCGTACCTCGGCCTGCTCGCAAACGTCGGCATGCTCTGTGGTCTGTTCGGAACGGTCGTCGGTCTCATCACCGCGTTTGGTGAGGTCGCCAAGGCCGATGCCGCCAGCAAGGCGACAGGCCTCGCCAAGGGCATCGAGGAAGCCATGAACTGCACGGCGTTCGGTCTGATGACCGCCGTCTTTGCGCTCCTCATGCTAGGTGTGCTCAACGGCAAGACCCAGAAGATCATCGACGACATCAACGCCGCGACCGTACAGGTGCTCAATCTGGTGGTCGGAAATCGTTCCAAGGTCGATCTTCAAAACATTCCTGCAGAGTAAGGGCCGGAGGGCGTCGACATGGCTGCAATTGAAACTGGCGGAGGCGGCTCCGGAAAAAAGGCGGTCAATCAGGAGATCCCCCTGATTCCGTTCATCGACCTCTTGCTTTGCTGCGTCATGTTCCTCTTGGCTACGGCGGTCTGGAATCAGCTCGCCGCGATGAATGCCAATCAGCAGGTCCCCGGTCAGGCCTCGACCGAGGACGCGCCGCCGGAGGACGAAAAGGTGAAGCTCATTCTCCAGATTCGGAACTCCGGCTATGTGCTTGGATCCTCCGCAGGGGAGAGCATCGACATCGACAAGCGGGCAGTGGCTGACCAAAAAGAGTTCGATACCGAAGAGCTCCAGGCCAAGCTCGGACAGTGGAAGCAAGCCTGGGACAAGCGCGATGATCTCATCGTCGCCCCCGAGGATGGCGTTCGATACGAAGATGTGATTCGAGCGATGGACATCGCCTCTGCGGCGGGGTTCATCAATCTGTCGATGGCGGATGGAGCCGCGTTCTTGTAGGGGGAAATCATGGCTATCAAACGGCCAGAGCCAGAGTTGCTCCGTCACATTCCGCTGAAGTTCGTCCGTGACCGCGTGTCAGGGCACGGACGCAAATCAGTCGATCATCAGATTCCGCTGATTCCGTTCATCGATTTCTTGATCGTCCTCGTCATCTTTCTGCTCATGTCGTTTTCAGCTTCGGGTGAGTTGATCGCGCAGCAGCCGACCATCACCATGCCGGACGCCAAGAACACCCAGAAAATCGAGATCTCGCCGGTGGTTGCGATCGACGAGCGTGTGATCACGCTCGACGGTACACGAGTGGCCGATACGCAGACGCAGGGTCAATCCGCCCAGGTAGACCGGATCGAGCCGCTCATTCAGGGACTCGAGTCCGAGAAACGCAAGTGGGAGACGATTCATCCGTCTGAGCCGTTTGCCGGTCAAGTGATCGTGCAGGCGGACCGCAACATCGACTTTCGCGTCGTCAAGAAGGTCATGTTTTCGGCTGCGTCCGCGGGCTACGGCAATGTGAGCTTTGCGGTCAACCAGCGCGAGCAACGGTAAGCCTCTACGTGGAGCCGCCCGAGCTCACGCCTGCCGAGTTCGACGGCCGCGCCAAGAACCGATACCGTCCACGGCTCCCGTGGACGCGCATCGGTCTCGTGGCGTTGGCAGCCGCATTGATCGTCGGGGCCTATCTTTGGAGGCAGAAGGTCCGTGCCGACGGCTTGCGGGAGCGCATCGACCGTCTCCACGCCGAACAGGTCGCGCCGGTGCTCGATGCCCTCGAGGCCACCAAACGGAACCTCGAAGAAAAGGCCCTCTCAGCGAGGTCGGGGGCTGCGGGCCGTATGGTGGACGCGGAGGTTCCTCTATCGGCGCTGCACGACGAAGAGGTGGTCTATCTCCGGGTTCTCGCCCCCGCGCTGCGCTCGAGCGAAGCTCTCGAGGCAGCCGTCGACTCCGAGGAGCAAGATGCCATCGGGGCTTGCTTGGGTCTCGAGCTCACACCCCTGTCCGCGCTTTCCGATATCCCGGACGTGCTGACGGAGAAGTGGCTGAAGGAGGCGGAAGAGACGAACGACATGCGGCGGCTTTCGGTTCGTGAAGAGCAGCTTCGCACGGTGATGGAACGCGAGCTCCCCGCTCTCGAAGAGCGGGTCCCTGCAGATTACTTCTTGCTCCTGGTCGTGCAGGGTAAGAGCCGCCTGACCGATCCGGTCGACGTATTCCTTTGGGATCTCGAACGGGACAAGCTCGTCCTGCGCTCCCGAACCGACAACCGGGGGCGTCTGATTTCGGTGCGAAGTCATATCGGGCCGTCCTCGGATGCCTCGAAGGCAGCGGCTGCGGATCCCATCGTGTCGGCCGACTGCTCGATCGCTGCGCACATCAAGGCGCAGCTCGGGGAGCCGACCATGGACTTGGCAGCTTCGGACTGAGCGTCCCGGTCTCGGAAAGCTCGATTCGCTCGAGCCAACGGACTGCTTCGGCATGGGCGGCGCGACTGATACGGCCGTGCACGGCCCAAGCGTGCGCCGACTCGCTGTACTTTCCCACGGCAAACGAGGTGATGGCCAGCATGCGGTCGAGCTCCTGGCTCAGCCGCGCGGTGGGCAGACCCAGGCGTTCCGCTTCCTTGATCAGGGGGAGCGCGAGGTCGAAGCGGCTCTGACCCATCAGTTGGCGGGCTTGCAAATACTGGCCGAGGCCGTCCTTTCGCATGTCGGCCAGCGTCCCTGCGAGATACACGACCACCGGGCTCGAAGCTCGATCGACCAGGATCTGGGAGAGCACGTTGCGTTCCGCCGCGCCGCCGTCCAAGGCAAGCCTCTTGACTTCGCTCTGCCTTGCTTCGTCGTCGGTTTGGGGCATGGCGAGAAGCTCGCCGTAGAGGCGCGCAGCCTGATCGAGATTTCCGGCGGCCCAGCTTGCGTCCGCATAGGCTTCCAGCGCTGCTGCGACCAGGGGTTCGGGCACCGAAGCCTCGGCGCGCAAGGCTTGCAGCTCCGCCAGTGCCGCGTCTGTACGGCCCGAACGTGCCAGCGCGCCGACCAGGGCAGCTCGTGCTCCGGCCTCCGACTGATCGATGTCGAGGATCTGCTCGCAGGTTTGAATCACCCGGCTGTCGTCGCGTGCGGCCGCATCGGCGGAGAGATCGGCCCGAAGTCTGGCCAGCGTGTGCGGGCAGACTGCGGAAAAGATGCTCGGCTGCGCCAATGCGACCTCGGCAACGCCGCGCTCGACCGGGGTGACCGGGACATCTTCGAGATAGGCGTGCCACTCCGCCTCGATCTCCTCCAGGCCATGAACCTGCCCAGTGCGGTAGGCATCCAGAAACGCTTGCATTCCGCGTGTGGCCATCAAGAAACGAATGATGGAGCCTGCGGCCATGTAGGCTCGCCGCGCGGGCAAGCCACTGAACGCGACGCTCATCACGGTCTCGGCAGAAGGAAGCTCTCCCCTGTCCATCATGATGCGGGACCATTGGTCCGGATCGAGATCGTCGCGGATGTCCCAGGCTAGGGCCGTTGCAGCGCCTTCGGTGAGACCAGGATTGGGAATCAGGCCACCCCAGGTCGCGGCGATCGCAAAAGGCGGCCGCCCGGCATCCGCGAGAACGGCATGAACGATCTCGTGGCCAAGCACGGGATGCGGCCAGCCTGCCATCTGCAGGTAGACCTCACGTCTCCAGGGCTTGGCGATCAACGTCCGGCCGACCCCGATCAGCTCCTTCTTCTCGCGGCCGTTCCTGAAGAAATATGCCGTCACGGGCGCGGAGGATTTCAAACCCACCAAACGACGCGTGCGCTCGACATGAAAGTCGCAGTCCTCGACCAGCCGCCGTGCCTCTTCGGGCGGAGTCTCCCGCGGCAAGTGCACGACGCACTGGCGACCTCGCTCGGTCTTGCCGAGCTGCTCGATCAGATAACCCTCGCTGACCCACTGTCCGAGCTCGTCGCCGTGCCAATACGATGCGCCGACGATTCCCATCATGCCCATGGATGCGAGGAGCGCACCGAGATGGGCGCGGCCCCTGTGCCGAAGGTCGAGGCTTCCCGACGATGGGTCCCAGAGGGCATCGAATAGCACGCCAAGCGCCACCACCGCGAGGAGGATCGAGGCTCGATAGGTGAGGTAGCGACTCGGAATTTCAATGAGGTCGTCGTAGATGGCGCCCGGGAAGTAGCCCGCAAATGCTCCGAACACGTACACGGTCGGCGTCGCGTAGAATGCCCATAGACCGAGAATCGTAGCGCCCACCGGCACCGCCGCGGCAATCCACGGAGCGAACCGGGGATGCTTGGCCGCTGCGGCGACCCAGACGCCGACGCACCCGGCCAGCGCGCAACCTAGGGCAGGGCCGAGCACCATGAAGGCCAAGCCCTGACCCGGCGCGCACTGTCGGATTCGGAGCGAGCTCAGCGCGAGCAAGACCACCGGGATGGCCCACAGAATCAACCCTGCACCGATCGCCCGGAGCACGAGGTCGAGGCCGCGCGTGCTCCAGTGGCGCTTGGTGTACGCCGCCGCGCTGGCCGCGACCCAGGGGGGCAGCAGCAACCCCAGCACGAGGGCGCTTTCCACGCCGTGCACGGCGAGCAGGGGGATGAAGGCGAGCACGAACCCCGTGACGACCGCAAACGCCACGCTCAATCGGAAGGTCAGCAACTTGGACACGGATTATTCGGCTGCCGCCGGCGGCGTCGGATCCAAGTCCGCGACGAGGCTCAGTACCTCGTCGACCCGCGAGACGAGCCGGATGTCGAGGCTATCGCGCACCTCGGCCGGCACCTCCTCGAGATCCGCCTCGTTTCGCTTGGGAAGAAGGACACGTGAGATGCCAGCGCGGTGTGCTGCCAAACACTTCTCCTTGATACCGCTGACTTGAAGCACGTTGCCGCGAAGCGTGATTTCGCCGCTCATTGCCACGTCGGGCCGGACCTTCACCTGGGTCAGCAACGAAGCGAGTGCGACGAAGAGAGGAATCCCCGCGGATGCGCCATCTTTGGGAACTCCGCCGGCAGGCAAGTGGACATGAATGTCGCTGCGGCTGGCGAAATCGTCCGAGAGTCCAAGCTCTCCCGCCCGCGCACGCACGAAAGTGAACGCAGCGGCCGCGGACTCCTTCAAGATGTCGCCCATGTTGCCGGTGAGGTGAAGCTTGCCGGTGCCAGGCATCTGCGTGGCTTCGACGAACAGCAGGTCACCCCCGGTTGGCGTCCAGGCAAGGCCAGTCGCGAAGCCAGCCCGCGCGCTCCGCTCGGGTTGTTGACGGCTCTCTTTTGGAGGACCGAGAACTCGCTGAATGAACTCGGGGTCCGCCATGATCGATACGTCTTCCCCATTGGCGAGCCGCACCGCGACCGCACGGCACACCGCTGCAGCCTGCTGCTCGAGCTTCCGAACGCCTGCTTCGTTGGTGTACGACTCGACCATCGTGTCGATGGCCTCGTCGGAAAAATCGAGACGCTCCGGCGACAGTCCGTGCTCGCTTAGCTGGCGCGGAATCAAGAAATCCCTGGCTATCAAGCGTTTCTCGCGAGGCGTGTAGCCGGGGAGATCGATCACTTCCATGCGGTCGAGCAAAGCGCTCGGGATCGTGCTCTTTTGGTTGGCCGTGGCGATGAACATCACCTTGCTCAGATCGAACGGAACGTCGAGGTAGTGATCGCTGAACTGATGGTTCTGCTCCGGGTCGAGGACCTCGAGTAGGGCGCTCGAGGGATCCCCGCGCTGATCCCGCCCGAGCTTGTCGATTTCGTCCAGAATCACGACGGGATTCTTCGTGCCTGCCTTCTTCAGGGCCGAGATGATGCGGCCTGGGAAGGCGCCGACGTAGGTGCGGCGATGTCCTCGAACTTCGGCTTCGTCCGACACGCCTCCCAGAGAGACGCGCACGAACACGCGTCCCGACGCGCGCGCGATCGAGCGGCCTAGCGAGGTCTTGCCTACGCCGGGCGGGCCCACGAAGCACAGAATCGGAGCGCGTCCATCGCGTCGAAGCTTGCGAACGGCCACGTACTCGACGATGCGTCGTTTGGGCTTTTCGAGCCCATAGTGGTCTTCGTCCAGAACCCGTCGCGCTTGAGGCACGTCGAGGCGGTCCGGTGTCGTCTTGGCCCATGGAAGATCGGCCAGCCATTCGACGTATGTCCGGGCCACCTGATACTCGCCGCCGGCTGCATTCATACCGCTCATCCGGCGAAGCTCGCGTTTGGCTGCAGCTTCGGCCTCGGGGGAAAGCCTTGCCAATGCAATTCTCTCGCGGAGATTCTCGATGTCGTCTTCGTCGATATCCGTTTCGCCGAGCTCGCGGCGAATGGCCTTGATCTGCTGCCGCAACAGGTACTCGCGCTGAGAGCTGGACATCTCCTCTTCGACCAAAGTCGAGATCTCTTGCTTGACCCGCATGACCTCGTTCTGCCGGTTTACCTGTTCGAGCACCATGCGAACCCGTTCTCTGACGTCGAGCATCTCGAGCACCTGCTGCTTCGATTCGTTCGACACCGGGAGATTGGACTCGATCAGATCGGCGAGAGCGCCAGGCTCTCGTACGTTGTCCAAAATGTGGAGTGATTCCCGCGATGCCGTGGGCAGATCCTGCAAGAGCTGCCGCGCCGACTCTCGGAGGTGCGCGGCGAGGGCATCGATTTCGACGTCGACGGTCGGCCGCTCGTGGTAGCGATGGACCCGAGCGCGCATGGTCGGATGGCGTCCAAGCGGCTCCTCGATCCGCATGCGGCTCACGCCCTGGAGGACGACGCTGTACTGCCCGGAGTTCAGGCGGATGACCTTCAGCACCCGGGCGATGGTGCCCGTATGGTGGACCTGGTCGAAGGTCGGATCCTCGACCTCGGGTTTGTGCTGGGTGACAACCCCGATCGCGGGGCGCTCCCGCCCGCAGGCCTCCTCGATCAGCCGCACCGACCGCGCTCTACCCACGTTGACCGGCACGACCGTAGCCGGAAAGAGCACCGAATTGCGAAGGGGCAGAATGGGCAGGATCGGTTCAGCGCCAGCGGGAAAGATCGAATCGGTCATTCGCTTTTGCCAACAATATTCGAGATCTAGCCATGCAGCAACGTCCCCGCGCAATCCACTAGCGCCGGCACCCTCTGGCTGGTATCAATCGGCCGTCCGAGATGGTGGGACGGAATACGACACGGGCGGCCGGAGCGTTGGGGCTCTGTGCGCTCACGGGCTGTCACGGAGGGCTGGTGCTCAATACCTTCGTGTTGTTCGTGACCGTCGGCATTTTCGTCGGCACGATCCTTCTGGAACGGTCTTCCTAGCCGTGAATATCCCAGAACTCCGCCGCCTCGACGACTTCACCCTCACCGACCTCGAAGGGATCCGGATGCTGCTGCGTGGGGGCTCCGCGGTCGACTGGCACCGGCTCAATTTTGCCGACGAAGGCGAAGCCGAGGAGTTCGTGCGGACCCAAGAGATCGACCCTGGCCATGAGGGTGACGCGGCGCGCGTCGAGCAGGTGAAGCAAGCAGCCATCGATTATCTGCGCCGGCACTTCGATTTTCCAGTCCCCAAGCCAGTCGCCAGGAAAGACCTGGTGGGCCTGCTGATGCTCGCGTCCTCCAAGGGCCATCGACAGATCTGCGCCTGCGCCATCCTGAAGGTGATGCACATCATTCACCACCTCGAGGCCCGGGAGCTGCTGTACTTGCTGCCCACGGCCGACGAGGAAGTGTTCCAATGGGTAGAACAGAAGGTGTATCGGGTCATGGCTGCTGCATTGGCCAACGACTTTCCGATTTTGGAGTTCATCGGCGGCCGCAAGAACAAGGACTCTCTCTATACCAAGCTCCTGTCGAAGCCGGACGTCAGTGCGTCGCAGATCTACGACAAAGTGCGTTTTCGCATCGTGACCCGTAGTGCGAAGGACATCTTTCCCGTTCTGAACTACGTGCAACGAAGCATCTTTCCTTTCAACTTCGTAATCCCCGGACAGTCCACCAACACGCTGCTTCGATTCCACGACTACTGCCGCTCGGAGCCCGCCCTCGCGCGGCTCGTTCCTCACCTGCAGCTCCCATTGGACGTCGAGGATGGGCTTTCCCCCATCGACAATCGTTTTACCGCCCCGAGCTACCGCATCGTGCATTTCGTGGCCGATGTGCCCGTTCGCGTCCCAGCTGCGGTGCTGGCGGCGATTCCGTCGTCCGCTGCGAAGTTGGGACACATGATCTTCGTCCAGACGGAGTTTCAGGTGCTCGACCGGGCCACCGACGAGAGCAACGAGTTGGGGGACGCGAGTCACCGAGCCTACAAGGAGCGGCAGAAGCTCGCGGTCATGCATCGCCTCAAGGTCGGCCGGTTTTCTCGCTGATTCCTTAACGGACAAAGGGCGAATGCCACGTTGGCATCCGCCCTCCGTCACGATCGACCTAGGCCTGAGGCCTAGTCGTGCGTGCTGCGTTACGGGGCAGCGACTGGGAACGTCAGCGGACCCGAGCCCTCGACAGGCGCCAGCTCGGTGCAACCCTCAGTGACACCCGCCTCGAGCGTGATCATACCGCCCGCTACTAACGCGTCGGGAAGTCCAGAAATCACGGTCGAGAACGCGTCGACCGACAAAGCGATCTCGGTTGCACCGGTATCCGGCGTGATTTCCGTCATGTCCTCCGTCGAGTCGAACAAAGGCACTGGCGCGAAGGGGAGAGTGTTCGGTGCGGCAGTTGCGTCGAATGTGATCGAAGTCGGCATACCGCCTGCGACGCCCACAGTCGAGTCAACGCTGTCGACCATCGCGTCGGGCGCGAGGTCTGGAAGCAAGTTGATGACCGCGGGGGCCACGCTGTAGCCGAGGCTCGAGGTCAAGCTGGTCGCAGTGCCCTCGGTGAAGCCGGGGTCCTCCGCGTTGATCGAAATTATGACCGGGAGCGGAATCGGGAGACCCGACAAGGTACAGCTAAAGGTGTACTCGCCTGCTGGAACGGGTGTGCTGCCGCCGGTTCCGCCGGTTCCGCCGGTTCCGCCGGTTCCGCCGCTGCCGCCGGTTCCGCCGCTGCCGCCGGTTCCACCGGTTCCGCCGCTTCCGCCGGTTCCGTTGTCGCTGCTACCGCAGCCGAAGGCCATTAGTGCACCACCGAGTAGTGCGATTAAAGCTAGTTTGCTGATGTTCATGCGTTCTTCTCCTATAGGTCCGGGTATTCCGGCTCCCAGTCGCCCCTTTCGAGAGCGCGTGTGTACCATGAGTCCCCCGGATCTACAACCAAGTGAAACAACTAAGAGAACAGACTATCAGAGGTTTGGCCCCCCAGGGTAGGACCAACGTCCTCGGTCTGGACCGGTCAGCCGGTCACCGGACCTCTATCTCTTCGTATTTACGTTGATTTCACGGTTGGCCTGGTTGCCTTCGGCGTCCAAGGCGCGGATGGCAAGGATGTGCGGGCCTGGGGCAAGCTCGCTCAGAGGAAGGTCCAGCTCCTCGCTGGCGCTGTCGAGCAAGGAGTCCGTCGGAAACACGTCGTACCAGGGACCGGCATCGATCGCCATTTGGATGCGCGCAATGGGGCCCAGCGTGTCGACGATGTGCCCGCGCAACCGTCCCCTTCGAACGTCGAGCTTCTCGATGCGCGGGGGATGGTTGTCGACCCGTATCGACTCCGACGTCGCGGTTGACGAGAGAGCCAAATCCGGAGGGTTGTTTTCCTCGTCCGACGCCTCGACGCGCACGGTGTAGTAGCCGTCGGGAATGCTTCCCGTATCCCAAGTGTATTTCGGCTCGGTGAGGATTGTGTCCTCGTTGAACATCGGACGCCACAATGATTGGGCCTCCTGGCGGTAGCCGACGCGATAGCGCAGCGGATCACCGTCGGGGTTGTCCACCTTCCAGCTCAAGTTGAGCAACGTCGTGGGCGGCATCGGCTGACGCGCACCTTCGCCGCGCTTGACTGGAGGCCTGCTCCCCTGCACCTGGGAGACCCTGGCGCGCTGGTTCTGAGGCAGGTAGAAAAGCTCGAGCGCGTGCAGCACCGCGTCAGGGTCCTTCGGAAACTTCGCGCGCACCTGGATGAAACGTCCCGGCGGGCTCTCCACCTTCCCGGGCTGCTTGAGCGCTTTGGACCAGGCGCTCCAGGTTGCACCAGGATCCTTCGTGTTCCCGGAACGTGTTTCGAATGCCAGCTTGCCCTTGCCACGCCACTCGAGCCTGCCCCACTTCGACAGGAATCGCGCATCGAGCGCCCCGCTGGTCCAGACTGCGTCGCGGGGCGGCCCGCGTCGCACGCGATAGATGGCGGCTCCGTCACCCGTGATGAAAGACGGGTTGCTCGCACGCATGTCGAGGGCCAGCACCTGCCGCTCCTCGACGTCGGCCCAAATCGAATAGCTCGCATCCGGCTCTACGCGGAAGATGCGCCCGTCATCACCGCCGCCTGCGTAGATCGCTCCATCCAACCCCCATTGGACCGCCGTGAAATGGGTATCCTTACGGCTCAACAGAGCCTCGGCGCGCCCGTCCGGGTCGACACGCCATAGTTGGCCACTTCCCGCGCGGGGGCGCGGTACTCGGCCTGCCTTGGCGGCGCCGTGAGCCGGAGAGGGTGCGAATTGCGAGCCCGGGGGCGTCTTGAACTGGTTGGCCGCCACCGCGAGCTTGCCGTCGTAGTAGTCGATGGCCGTCACCTCGTTACCTGGGAAATCACCCACCACCGACACCGCATCGTCGGGTGCAATGCGGAGCACTACGGCATGGTCACTGGTGCCGGCGTAGACCGTGCCTTTGCCGTCGCCGGCGAGGGTCATGATGTGAGAGGCCTCGGCCTTGTAGAGCTCCTTGGCTCGTCCAATTGGATCGATGGCGAACAACTTGCCCTCGGGTCCAGTCCCCGCGATCAGCCGGCCCCGCTTCTTGTCGTAATAAAGCGCCCAGACGTGTTGGGCTCCGGGCGGGATCGAAAAACGCTTCATCGCTCCCGACTTCGGGTCGATGCGGTAAATCCGTCCATTGGGCAGGGTCCCCGCATAGAGGGCACCATCTGCGCCAAACGCAAGTGAAGCCACGAGGAGCTCGCCGGTTCTTGCAAACACCTTCACGGCGTCCCCGTCGAGCCGGTAGACCACGCCATCGGTTCCGGTGCCTACGAAGACCGTATCGCCCCGGCGCGCCATGCAGAATGCCACCGGGACGTTTGCGATCGGGATTCGCTTGGTCGCAGCGCCCGGACTTACCGAGCCATCCGAGTGCACCGCAGTACCTTGTAGCTCTCCTTCGAAAAATGCGTCCGCACTGTCGAGCACGAAGCTCTCGGTCGTGACCGCGAGCGCAGTGACGCTAACCGCGAGCACGAGGCTTGCGGTCGCGATCGGTATCGTCGTCTTTGAGGCTCTCATCGTATCTCTAATCGCCGAGGAGCTGGCGGCGGGCCACTTCCCGGACTTGAAGCGTCAGGTTGGCCCCGCCGACCACCACTTTGGACATGTCGATCTCGGTACGGGACTGGGTCACGAATGGCCGGCTGTCTTCGGATGTGCTCACCAGTTGCAGCGAGTTGAGCGCAGACGCCGGAAGTGAATTGACGACGTGGCCTTCGAAAGTCAGCCCTCGCGTCGGCATTTGCAGGGCGACGACCAATGAAGTGGCAGGATATCGCCGCTCGGCTTGCTCGATCAGGTCCGCCAGTGACCGAGGTCGCGGCTGCTCGAGGGCAACCTGACTGCCCCCTGCCACGAGCACACGAACCGTCTGGCCGGCGGCTGCCTGGGGGATGGGGACTTTGACCGCCCGGACGACATCGGGTTGATCGATGCGGCGAAGCCGCGCGTAGATGATGACGTCTTCCCCAGGGTCGACCTCGTCGTAGGCCACCGATGCTTCAGCGACTTGATAAACATCGCGGCTGAAATCGAGATCCAGCTCCAGATCGACGGACGTGATGCGCGAGGTTTCAAACGGGTTGGCAAATGCGGCTTCCATCAACCCGAACATTGCGAGTTGAGAAAACGCGGCGGGACTTGCTGCGCCGATCGGCGAGTAGCCCCGCTCGTCGAGCGATACGATCCCCTGTCCCTCGATGCCCACCTCGCTGCGGGCCCGAAAGACGACGTCTTCCACGTCGCCCGCCGTGGACTTGATCGCATTGGCGATCACCGCGAACACGATGGCAGGCGTCAAGATCCGGTGGCTTGCGACGTCGACGTGCCATTCCGTCTTGGGTGCGCCCTGTGCGCCGTGGATCTTCACCCGCACGGGGATCCGCGCTGCTGCGATGTCCGGCTCGATGACGATCGCCGGCTGCCGGTCCTGGACCAACGTACCCAGGGGACGCGCGGCCTCGGCGATCTTGAATGAGCGTTGCTCGCTCACCAGGACGTGCAGCACTCTCGCGGTAGCGGTGGGGAGGCCCGTGGCCCCCGCCTCCATCATGGGATGTCCGAAGGCCAGCGTCTTTCCGCCCGGGGCGACATAGGTGATCGTGCCCACGCCCGTGATCGCGATGTCGCCGCTCGCCAGCTGGACCGCGATCGCGCCGCCGGGCTCGAAGCGGGTGGGGCCGGTGCGGTCACCTTGGCCCGTGCTTGCTTGCGTCGCCAGCAAGCCGAGCGGCTCGAGCTCTTTGGCCAGCATGTGGGCCACCGAATCACTGAAGCCGCCCAGCATGATCGGCGTGCTGACGCGATGCAGGCCCACGGGACCCTGGGGCTGGTTCTGCTTTTCCTGGAGGGCTCGAATCGTAGACAAGGCGCTCACCGGTTGATCGCCCCGAAATGGCGGCAACCCGGCGAGCCTGTCCCTTGGTGGCGCTCGGTGCGTCGACTGCGCGCGTGGTCGGCTCGGAAGGGGCTGTGCGCCAGGAAACATGTCGAGTCGCACGGGTCGGTCGAGCTCCGCCAGCATGTTGGCGATCGGTGTCACGCCCACCACGGGGTCCGTCCCATAGCTCCAACCATACGCGTATGCCCCCGCCAGTCGGCCGTCCAGATAGATGGGACTCCCGCTCATCCCGGCCACGCCACGCGCGCGGTCGAGGAGTGGGTGCGGCGTGCGGATCAAGATCAAGTCCTGATCGGGCCGAAAGTTGCGCAGCACGTCGATGACCTCGACGTCGAAGCGCTCCGGCTCCGTCCCTCGAAAGACCGAAAGGCCGTAGCCAGTCATTCCAGGCCGAATTTCGTCGACGTAGATGAAGCCCGGCGTCGATTGCGCCACCGCAGCCCCGAGGAGCGACACGCTCAGTGCGAAACACAAACCGGACGTCAGCCGCTGCACTCTGGGGAAGCCTAGCAGGGCTATTCCGCGGGAGCCGGTGTTAGTTGAAGCGACTCGATGAGCGCGCGCAGCGACTCGAACCGAAACGGCTTCGCCAGATACGCGCTCACGTCGTTTCTGCGCTCCTTGGCGGTGGGTTGAGGCTCAGGGGTTGGCTCGCCCATCAAAATGACCAACAAGTCGGGGTTCAACGCCCGAAGTCGCCGTGCGACCTCGACGCCGCTCATCCCAGGCAAGCTCGATGCAACCAGAGCGAGATCGGGATTCCACTGCTCCACGACGGCCAGAGCACCCGGGCCCGAGCTGGTTCCGATGACCCGATTGCCACTGACCGCGAGCATCCGGGCCAGGCTCCACTGCAGATCGGGGTCGTCCTCGACGAGCAACACGCTCCGGTGTCGCGGCCCCTTTTCCGCGATCGTACGAGCCGCGCTTTCCCACTTCTTTTTGTCTGTCTCCAGCGCCATGTGTGGCTCAATCCACGCTCGACAACCGAACAACGCACAACCCCAACGCGTTGTTCCGACCACCCCGAGTCGAGAGATATCTTAGAGGGGTCGGCCGGCTCTTGCAATCGATCCCGGCGTATTCCGGAAAAACCACGGATTCCTGTGAAATCGATTACTTAGAGGGTTGCTTCGGGTGCGTTTTGGGCGCTGCTGCCCCGCGACTGGCCGGGCTGGACGGGGTCTGGGCCGTGGAAGGTTTGTCCGGTTCGCGCGATTTCCTCGAGCACCGGAGCGGGAGAGAATCGAGACCCCACCCGCTTTTCGAGACCCCGCAGCCGTCCGAGGATCTCATTGGCACCTAGCTGATCCACGAAGCGGAACGGCCCGCCGCGAAAGGGAGGGAAGCCGAGCCCGAAGACTGCACCCACGTCCCCGTCACGGGCGCTACGCAGAATGCCTTCGCCGAAACACCGGCATGCCTCGTTCACGAACTGAAGCGCGCATCGCCACGCGATGTCCTCGTCCGAGACGCTCCGATTGGTGGGCGTGACGCCGAGGACGTCGTAGACCGATTCGTCGACGCCCTTCTTTTTGTCGCCATAAAGATAGAACCCGCGGCCGTTCTTTCGACCGAAACGCTCGTCGTCGATCAGCTTCTGCATCCCTTCGGGCGGTTTCATCCGGTCGCCGAAGGCGCCCAGCATGATCTTGCCGACCTTTGCGCCAACGTCGATCCCTACCTCGTCGGTGAGCTTGATCGGGCCGACGGGGAAGCCCCAGTCGAGCATGGCCGTGTCGATCTTCTCGATAGGCACGCCCTCGGCGACCAGGTGTGCGGCCTCGTTCATCATCGGCGCAAGAATGCGGCTTGTGTAAAAACCAGCACCGTCCTTGACCACGATGACGTGCTTGCCTTGGCGCTTGCCGAGGTCGACGCACGTCGCGGTGACCCAGTCGGCGGTCTGGTCCGTGACGATGACTTCGAGCAGGGGCATTTTGTGAACCGGGGAGAAATAGTGCATTCCGATCACGGTTTCGGGATGTCTGCTGGCCTGCGCGATCTTGGAGATCGGCAACGAGGAGGTATTCGAGGCGAAAATCGCCTCGTCTCCCCCTGCTTCCTCGATATCCCGCACCATCTGCTGCTTGAGTCCGAGGTCTTCGAAGACCGCCTCGATCACGACGTTGGCATCGTGGAAGCCGTCGTACGTCGTGGTTCCCGTGGTCTGAAGCATCAGCGTATCGGCCTGCTGGTCGCTCAGCTTCTTGCGCTTGACCCGGCCATCGATGATGCCGCGGATGTAGCGTAGCCCTCCGAGCACGCCTTCAGCATCACGATCCTTGAGACGCACCGGGATCTTGGCGATGGCCGTGGTGACGTATGCGATGCCAGCGCCCATGAGACCCGCGCCGAGCATCCCGACCTTGTGGATCTCCCGCGGCTTCACGCTCGGGTCGTCCACGCCCGGATCTTTCTTGAGGGCAGTGGTGGCGAAGAAAATGCTCATCAGGTTGGCTGCTTCGGGGGTGGTGAGCAGCCGGCCGAATCCGCGCGCCTCCGCGGCGAGCCCAGCCTCGAAGCCGTCCTCGAGGCCCGTCTTGACGACGTCGATGATGAGATCTTGGGCCGGGTAGTTGCCGCGCGTCCGCTTGTGGAGCTGCTTTCGCGCCTGGTCGAAGAGGATCTTGCGGCCCACTGGATTCTTGGCGAGCGCGAATTCCGTTACCGCTTCCTTGTCGAGGAGCTGCTCGATGAGGCTGTCCTTCTCGGGCTTGTGCCCGATCCGCGAAAGCGCCAGCTCCGCCGCGGTGTCGAGCAAAATCGAGGGTGGTACGACCTCGTCGACGAGGCCCATCTTGAGCGCTTTTTTGGCCTCGATCTGCTTGCCCGTGAGCATCATGTCGAGGGCCGGCTGGACGCCGACGAGCCGCGGAAGGCGCTGCGTCCCTCCCGCCCCGGGAAGCAACCCCAACTGGGATTCGGGGAGGCCGAGCTTGGTCTTGTGGCTGTTGCTGGCTACGCGTGCCTGGCAGGCGAGCGCTACCTCGAGACCGCCACCGAGCGCGACGCCGTGAATGGCCGCGACGACCGGCTTCGGGCAGCCCTCGATGCGGTTCATGGCCTTGTGGCCTTCTCGGGAGATTCGCTCCCCTTCCTCGGCCGTCTTCACGCTCTCCAGCATCGAGACGTCGGCGCCGGCGATGAAGCTGTCCTTCTTGCCGGAGGTGAAAACGATGGCCTTGACCTCTGGATCGCTTTCCAGGGAGTCGAACACCTCTGTGAACGCGTCGACGAAATCGCTTTTGAGCGTGTTCATCGGCTCGCCTGGAATATCCATGCGAACGATGGCCACGCCGTCGCCGCGCTTTTCGATGGTGAGTCCTTCGTGCGCCATTACTGTGCCTCCAATACCATCGCCGCACCGAGGCCCCCTGCGGCGCAGGCCGTGCATAGCGCTAGGTCGCCGCCTCGCCTCTTGAGCTCCCGCAAGGTCTGGGTGATCTGACGAGCGCCCGTCGCCGCAAATGGATGACCGATCGAAATCGATCCCCCATTGACGTTGAACTTGTCCCATTCGATGTCGCCGATCTTCTCCGAACGGCCCAGGTGCTTCTGCGCCCATTCGGCGGAGTCGAATGCCTGCGTATTCGAAAGAATTTGCGCGGCAAACGCCTCGTGCATGTCGATCAAATCGAGGTCCGAGAGCTTGATGCCCGCACGGTCGAGCGCGATTGGCGTGGCGTACGACGGCCCCATGAGAAGCTGCCCTCCGGGGTCGAGGGCGGCGAACGCATAGCTCCGGATGAAGCCGAGCACGTCGAAGCCCATCGCCCTTGCCTTGTCCTCGCGCATCAGAAGGAGTGCGCTGGCACCATCGGTCAAGGGGGAGCTGTTGCCCGCGGTAACCGTACCGTGCTTGCGGTCGAAGGCTGGCTTGAGCTTGGCGTACTTCTCGAGGCTGCTGTCCTTTCGGACGAGGTTGTCTTCTCGAATGGCCTCCTTGAAGCGTTCGGGAATGAAGACCTGCATGACCTCGCCATCGAACTTGCCTTCAGCCCACGCCGCGGCCGCGCGGGAGTGACTGCGGTGCGCGTACTCATCCTGCGCCTCGCGGCTGATGTGATTTTCCTTCGCCATCTTTTCGGCGCTCTCACCCATGGAAAGACCCGTGGAAAACTCTTTGATCGCGGGCGGTACGGGCGCCAAGTCACGGGGTCGAAGCCCGGCAAAGGCTTGCACGCGTTCTCCTAGGCTTCGGGCCTTCATCGCGTCGACCAGCGCGTCGGCAAGCTGTTTCGAGACGGTGATGGGTACGTTGCTCGCGCTGTCCGCCCCGCCTGCCAGACCGGTATCGATGGCGCCTGCCATGATCGCCTCGGCGACGTTGACGGTCGACTGATAGCTGGTCGCGCAGGCTCGTGAGACGCTGTACGCCTCGATGCTCTTCGGCATACCGGTCGCCAGCACGATCTCACGTGCGATGTTCGGCGCTTCGACCGAGGGAACGACCTGACCGTAGACCACCTGCTGAATTTCCTCGGGGTCGAGCTCCACCCGTTGAAGCAGCTCGGTCACCACGATGTTCGCCAGATCGAGAGCGCTCAGCTCCCGATATGCTGACCATTGTTTCGCGAAGGGCGTCCGCAGCCCAGCTACGATCGCTACGCGCTTTTCGTTGGATTCCATGCGCTGAGCTCCTAAAAATGAACCGTGATTCAGTGGAGAGGAGAGCCTGAGACTCAGGGCTGGTCATGTCAAGCGACCACCCGGCCGTTGACCGTCCGCTGGCCGTACCTACACTCTGCCCGTGCGCCGTCTGCCCCTGTTGGAGAGCCGTTCTGCAGTTTACGAGGAATGGCCCGCGCGTCCCGATGATTTCGATGCGATCCCGCTTCTGCAGGACTCCCTCGGACGACGCTACACGTATCTGCGCCTGAGCGTCACGGACCGCTGCGATCTTGCATGCGTCTACTGCATGCCGCCTGGGGGCGAGGATGAGCACGCCGTCCGCCACGACCTTCTGACGTTCGAGGAAGCGGCGCGTCTCGTGTCTGTGTTCGCCCTCGCGGGAATCCGGCGGGTCCGTTTCACGGGAGGAGAGCCGCTGGTGCGCAAGGACATCGTCCGGCTGGTCGAGATCGTCCATCGCCGAACGGAGGTCGAACAGTTGGTGATGACCACGAATGCAACACGGCTCGCGGAGCTAGCGAGGCCCCTTCGCGATTCAGGGCTGCATGGCGTGAATGTCTCGATCGACACCCTGGACACCGATCGGTTCGCAGCAATCACGCGGGGAGGCGATTTGGGGCGAGTCCTGGCTGGGATCCACGCCGCCCTTCACGTGGGGCTCGAGGTCAAGCTCAATGTGGTGCCGCTTCGCGGACGCAATGACGACGAGCTCGGTCGAATCGTTGATTTCGCCTGGTCTCTTGGCGCCACCCCACGATTCATCGAGCTGATGCCGTTGGGGGAAGGCGCAAAGCTTCCAGCGAGCATGCGCATGAATGCCAGCGAGGTGCTCGAAGCGTTGGGCGATCGGCTCGATTTGGAGCCTCCGACCAGCGTCGAGGGCCAAGGCCCGGCACGGTACGTTCGCGCGGGCAATGGATCCGGGCACCGTGTAGGGTTCATCACCCCGATCAGCGATGAATTCTGCGATACGTGCAATCGCGTTCGAGTGACGGCCAAGGGGGATATCCGGGCTTGTCTGGCCTCACGGCGTGCGATCAGCTTGCGCAACATCATCCGCGCCGGCGGCAGCGATCTCGATCTGGCCTGGGCCATGTTCTGGTCACTGTCCGGGAAGGACCGCGGGCATCACTTCCTCGAGCCTCAGGCGCACGAGCACGAGCGCGTCGGGATGAGCCTCATCGGCGGATAGGCTAGAGGGGCAAACGTGTTGGCTAGAATTACACTGGCCTGCCTCTTGTTGGCAGGATGCTCAAACGACCCTCGGGAGCTTCGCACTTGGACTCCCGAGGACCACGCGCAGGACCCCGACATGCAGATCGACCCCAACCGGGTTCCGCAGCAGGACCTTCCGCGGCTGACCGTGGGTGAGCTGTTGTGGCAACAAAACTGCGCGCGATGCCATGGGACCGACGGGCGCGGCGGTCGCGAGGCGCAGTTGAGCTTCGCCAGCGTCGAGTGGCAGAGCCAGATCGACGACGCGACGATCGCGCGAACCATCGTCGGCGGCAAGCCCCCGAACATGCCGGCTTTCGCCGACCTGCTCACCCCGAAGCAGATCACCGCGCTCGTGACGCACATTCGCACGATGGGGCCGCGCTCGAATTGAGCGAGATCCGAGGTTAGGGGCCTTCGAAGCTCACTCCTGCGGCGACTCTTCGTCTAGAAGGTCCGGTCCCTCTGCCGCGCGTTCGGCTTGGACTTGGATGTCCATGCGCTTGTCCGCGGCGGTGTCGCCAGCCTCGTGGGCGCTCGCTTCGGTGCGCACGATTTCCTGCGCGGGGCTCTCCACCGATTGCTGCATGTAGACACGGTAGATCGGCTCGGGCATCTCGACGTTGGCGTCGTCGAACGCCGTTTTGACCAGCCGGATCGCTTCGCTCCGCGCTTTGAAGAAATCGGTGCTCGTCTGGTCCACCCATGCGTGGAACCGGATCGGTACGTTGGAGTCGCCGAGTTGCTGAATCAACGCGAAGGGCGGTGGCTGATCGAGCACCGCGTCCATCCCAGCGAGCGTTTCGAGCGCGATCCTCTGAGCCTCCACGAGGTCTTGCTTGACCCCGACCCCGACCTCGAAATGCAGTTGTCGCAAAGGGTTACGCGTGTAGTTGAGCACTACGGCTTTGAACACCTTGGCGTTCGGAATGCGCAAATGGTTTCCTTCGAGAGTGAGCAGCACGGTGGCGCGCGACGTGAGTAGGACCACTTTGCCTTCGTCTCCATCGATGGCGACGAAATCATTCGGCGAGAACGGACGCCGCATGCTGAGGAGCAGGCCGGCGAGATAGTTTTCGATGATGTCGCGAAATGCGAAGCCCACTGCGATACCGATGACGCCCGCGGCGCCAAGCGTCGCGCCAACGAGCGCAGTCGCGTCCAGGAGCTCCAACGTGATGAGCACGCCGAAACCGATGATCGCGATGCGGGCAAAACGGCGCACCAGATCGCGAAGGAAGCTGTTTCGGATCCACCGAAAGAGCCAGTCACGTCCGGTCAGCAAGCGGGCCAGCAACCAAGAAAGCAGCACGACGGCCAGCGCCACACCGATCAAGGGCAGAAGCTCGAGTGCCCGGTCACTGAGCTGCGCCAATTTGGCGCTGACGACGTCGATGCGCTCGCCGGTGTTCTCGAGAGCGTCCGTGATCTCCAGATCCGGCTTGGATCCCTGGGCTCTGGCGCCGACGCAACCCAGGGCGACGGCGCAAAACGTGTAGATCGAGGCGAGTGAGCTTCGGTTCGGCCGGCCCATGGCTGACTAGACGCTTTCCTCGAGGAACTGCGCGATCAAGTCCGCGACGGAATAGACCCGTAGGAAGTCACCGTCGGCTAACGCCTGAACGTGCGGACGGGTGTTGGTGCACGCGATCCCTTCGAGCGCCCCGCTATCGCGCAGGGCATCGAGGGAGTCTTTGGCGAACACGCCATGCGTGCATACGGCAAAGACCCGGCTTGCCCCGGCCTCACGATACGAAGATGCTGCCGAGATCAACGAGCCGCCAGTGCGGACCATGTCGTCGTAGATGACCACGGAGCGGCCCTCCACGTCTGCCGCCAGTGCGGTCACTTCAGTTTCGGTTGCGGACAGACGCCGTTTGAACACGAACGCCGCGTCGACCTGAAGATCGTTGGCCAGGCTCTCCACCCACTTGGCTCGACCGGCATCCGTCGCGCCGAGCACGAAGTCTTCGCCACCGAAATCGCGAATGGCCTGCAGCACGACGGAGCGAGCTTGCAGATGCACAGGCCGGATGTTGCCGGAAAAGTAGTAGGGGATCCCTTCGGAGTGAAGGTCCACGAGGATGGCGCGGTTGCCCGAGCCGGCGTCCGGAATCGAGGAAAGCAAGCGCGCTCTGTTCTTGGCGGCCACGATCTCGCCCTGTTTGGAGGCGCGCTCCATCGTCTGATACCCGAACCACGGCAACACCAGAGTCAGGGTGTGCACACCGAGATGAACCAGACCGCATGCGAGATCGTAGATCTCGAGCGTGTCGAAGTCGTCGATGGTTCCGCCTATCAAGACCACGTCGCGGCGAGAGCAATCGGTCTCGACACGACGGTATCGCTCTCCGTCAGGGAAAACCTTCCGCTTGACGACGCCCAGATCGAAGTCGCCTGCGCCGGCCACGTCATCGCCGAGCTCTTGATAGCGCTCGGTGGCAAACAGGAGCAGGGGCTGTTTCATAGTGCTAGCTCGATCACAGCACAGGATGGTTTGTAGGGCTAGCTTCTCGCCAAAAGGTCCATGAGCACGTCGGGAAAGTCCGTCATGAGCCCGTCTACACCGACCGTAAGCAGCTCGATCATCTGGGCTGGGTCGTCGATCGTCCAGATGTGAATCTGAATTCCGTGGTGATGGGCAGCTTCGACGAAGCGCGGCGTGACGACCTGGATTCCGTGAAAGACAGGGGGAATCTGAAGCGCGTCGAACGGAAACATGGCGGTTTTCCAAGTCCCCGTGAGCACTCGGGCCCAGAAGCGCAACGCACCGGCGCGGCCGGGCGAAGTCGCTACACGGCCGCGGCTGTGCTTGCGGAGCTCCTCGGTCACCTGGTCGTGCTCGGAAGCGACCAGCACCCGGTCGTGGATACCGTGGTGCGAGATGAGCTCCCACAGCATCCTGCCGACGGCGGGATCCTCGGATTTGATCTCCAGGTTGTAATGGAGCTCCGCGTCGAGGGCCAGGGCTTCCTCGAGCGTCGGAATGCGCGCGCCGGCGCCTCGAAACGTGTAGCTCCCGTTTTCCACGAAGTTGTGCCCGGCATCGAGACGCTTGAGCTCGGCAAGCGTGTGATCGTTGAGGTTGCCGTTGCCGTTGGTCGTTCGCTCGAGCGTGGGATCGTGAAAGCAAACGAAATGACCATCCGACGTCAGTTGAAGGTCGGTCTCGATGTGCCGATAGCCAAGCGCCGCCGCGTTTCCGAAAGCCAGTAGGGTGTTTTCAGGCCATCGCTTTGCGCCGCCACGATGCGCGAAAGGGATGGGAATCACGTGGCCGAAATAGGCGCGGGGCATGGGCGGCAGCATAGCGCCCTTTGCCAAGACGCGCGCATCGAGACTTGTCGACAGCCCCGTTTGTGTTCATCGTCCCGCCTCGAAGGGAGCCGTGGCATGGCCGAAGACTGGACGGGAAAAGTTGCGATTGTCACAGGAGGCGCCGGCGGGCTCGGCAGGGCCCTTGCCGAGGAGATGGCATTGCGGGGCTGCCACGTGGTGCTCGCCGACGTCGACGCGGAGCTCCTCGACGAGACGGCTTCACAGATGCGCGCAGCCGGCGCGCGGCTCGATGCAAAAACGCTAGACGTGCGCGATGCGGTGCAAGTACGCGACCTGGTCGAGGATACCCATCGCGAGCTCGGCCGGCTCGATTACCTCTTCAACAATGCCGGGATCAACCTCTGCGCGGAGCTTCGTGACACCACGCTGGAGGACTGGAATCGTTTGATCGACGTGAATCTGCGAGGGGTGATTCATGGAGTGCACGCTGCGTATCCGATCATGCGCGCACAGGGTTTCGGCCACATCGTCAATACGGCGTCGGCAGCCGGCTTGGTGCCGGCGGCGGCGGAAGGGGCGTACAGCGCGACCAAGCATGCCGTGGTCGGCCTTTCATCGGCCTTGCGCATCGAGGCCGAGACGTTTGGCGTTCAGGTGAGCGTCGTTTGTCCCGGCCTCATCGACACGCCCATCCTGCGGTCGACGAAGTACGTCAATCTCGATCCCAGCGCGCTCGTCGCCGTCACCCCCGAAAAGCCCATGGATCCTCGAAAGGCAGCGCGTGTGATCCTGCATGGAATCGAGCGCGGCGATTTCTTCGTCGTGGTCACTGCAACCGCGCATGCGATCTGGCGTATCCACCGTTACGCACCGAACGCCTCGATCCGCCTCGGGAGGCTCGCCATCGAAAAGTTCCGAAGCATGCGCCTAGAGCGAGGGTGAGCTCAGAGAAACTCGTCGCCTATTCCGATGACTCGCAGGGCATGGTCATGAAGACGAAATTCGGCCGGCCCGACGCCAGGCGCCTCACCATCGATGTCCATCCAGGCGGTGTTTGCGACCATGTCCACTTCGACGTGCCGGCCTCGGTAAGTGCCGACGATGGGAGATCGGACGTGAGTTCCCTTGTAGAGCCCAGCCATCACGGGCAGGCCTCGTAACGTAGAGGTCGCCCGGATCAGGATCACATCGAACATGCCGTCGGCAACCCGGGCCTCGGGCGCGAACATCATGCTACCGCCTGCCCATCGCCCATTGCAGACGCACAAGTTGCTGATCTCGTGCTCGCCTTCGTCCTTGCCATCGATGCGCATGCGAATCTTGGCTGGTTTGTATTTCATCTGCGCGCGAAGCACCGCCTTGAAATACTTTGCCTTCCCGCTGCTCTTGGACTTGGAGGCGGCCACGAATCGGTCCACCAGACCGCCCATTCCCATCGAGGTGATGTTGAGGAAGAAGCGCCCTGCCGTTTTTCCCTCGTCGTCGACGTACCGAACCCATCCGATGTCGATGGGGACCGCGGCCTTTTCACGGATCACGGCGCAGGCGCTTTCGAGCTCTTCGGCACCGGGGATCATTCGGCGGAAGTCACCCCCCGTGCCGGCGTGAAGGATGCCCATGGAGACTTGGTCATTGAGCCCCGACTGCATGATGCCGTCGACGACCTCGCTGTGTGTCCCATCGCCTCCAAAGGAGACTACGGTTCGCGCGCCCCGGGCGATGGCCTCTTTCCCAATCCGCAACCCGTCGCCCCTCGATTTGGTGAGCTGCAGATCGACCGGTCCGAGCACCTCACGAACGCGGGCGCTGAGCTCCTGCCAATGCTCGCCGATGAAGCCGTGCCTGGCCATGGGATTGGCGATCACGATGGTCTTGGTCGGATCAAACACCGCAAACGCCTCGTACCGCATTTCGTTGCTTTCGGGTAGGGATCCAGCTCGTCGATGCCCGGCGAGTTTCCGGTTGAGCGATAGCGCCAGGCAGCGTCCGCCTCAGCGCCAGAGCCCGCGGCCGGATGCGCGGTGGTGTGAGGACGGGCTCGGAAAAACGCGACACGCGGTGGCGCGGGACGGGGCGGCTTGCATGGGTGGCCCGGTGCACTGGTGAGCTCAGGCCACGCAACCCGCCCCTCGGGCGGCGCGCCAATCGGAGGGGTTGCTGTCATGCCGATTGGCACTTCGCACGCCCTCTCCACCCCATGTCGCGTTTTTCCGAGCCCTCCGTACGTCGACTTGTACCGAGGAGCACGGGTTGGGATGGGCAGCGTGGCTGGACCCACCCCCGCATCACGTTGCGCCGCACGGCAGCATCAGCGTCAGTGCCAGCGTCCATGCCTGCGGGACAAAGGTTCGCGCTCCTGGTATCGATCCTCCGTGTCCGAGCTTTTTCCACGTCTGCGCGAAGGGGACGCGCGCGTTGCGCTCGTCGTCGGGGACGACGCTTGGAGTTACGCCGAGCTTGCTGGCGCGGCGCTCGAGCACGTTGCGTTGCTCGAGCGCTCGGGCGTCGAATTCGGACAACGTCTGGGGGTGTGGGCACAGCCCGACCCGAGCACGGCGGCTGCGATGATCGGCAACGCGGTGGCCGGGGTCACGACCATTCCCCTCAACCCCAAGCTCGGCTCTGCGGAGCTCGCGCACATATTCAAGGATTCCGCGCCAAAGGCCGCGTTTTGCGCAGCCGGCGAAGCGCCACCCCACGTGATCGAAGGGGTTCCGTTGCTCATCGGGTCTCATGGGCCCCGGCCGTCGAGCCTGCCGGCGATCGAGGTCGACGCATCGCCCGCGCTCATCCTGTACACCTCGGGCACGACGGGACCACCCAAGGGTGCGGTCATCACGCGGCGCAACATCGCCGCTAATCTCGATGCGCTCATCGAAGCCTGGGAGTGGACCGATCGCGATACGGTCGTGCACTCGCTGCCCCTCATCCACGCACACGGCCTGGTGCTGGGGCTGTTGGGCAGCTTGCGCGTGGGCGGCGCGCTGCACCACGTGCCGCGTTTCTCACCGGAGGGAATTGCCAAGGCGATAAACGACCGGCGCCACGAGCAGACCGTGTTGTTCGCGGTTCCTACGATGTTTCATCGTCTCGCCGAAGCCGCAGCCAACGACGGGACTCTTTGCGAAACCCTGCGCCGGCCGCGGCTCTTGATCTCGGGCTCCGCGGGATTGCCGGTTCGCGAGCACGAGCGGATCCAGGCGCTCACGGGTCGTGGTGTGCACGAGCGCTACGGGCTGACCGAGACGCTCATCAACTGTGCGGTTCCGACTTCGAGCCCGCCCATGCCCGGCTACGTCGGGCCCCCACTTCCTGGCGTCGAGATCAAGCTCGTCGACGAGCAGCGTCGCGAGATCCACGCGCGCGATGACGAGACGATTGGCGAAGTGGCTGTCCGCAGTGACGCGGTCTTTGCAGGGTACCTGAATCGCGCCGACGCGACGCGCGCCGTACTCGACGACGAAGGATGGTTTTACACGGGGGACCTCGCGACCCAAACCCCATCGGGTGCGATTCGAATTTTGGGCCGCCGCAGCACCGACATGATCAAGACGGGCGGATACCGCGTTGGCGCCGGAGAGATTGAAGCCTGTTTGTTGGAGCACCCATCGGTGCGCGAAGTCGCCGTGGTGGGCATACCCGATGACGACCTCGGTCAACGCATCGTTGCTTTCGTGGTGCTGAATCAGGGCGAGACGAAGAACCCGGATGCGTTGGTGTCTTTCGTGGCGAAGCGCCTCAGTCCCCACAAGCGACCCCGTGCCATCCGCTTCCTCGAGGAGCTGCCGCGCAACGCCATGGGCAAGGTTCAAAAGAAGCAGCTAGCCGGCTAGTGCGACTGCATCGCGTGTGATGCCGCATGCCTCGGCCACGTCGTCGCGGTATGCCCGCCACAGATCGACCGCCTCGCTCATGCCACGCACCACTTCGCTCCGGTCGCTTGCAGGAACGTGGTTGAGCATCACGCGCCACGCAGCCTTTCGGTGGTCTCCCTCCACCGAGCGATGGGCTTTGGTGAGGGCGAGGCATTCGACGGGAAGACCGTAGTGTCTGACCAAGGGGTGGTCTTCGAGCGGTGGTTGCGGTCGGGCCGGTGACGACGCATCGAGCTCGTGTCGCTCGTACGCCGTGCCTTCGATGAAGAGGGTCGCAATGGATGCCGAAACTGCCCACCCTCGATTGGTGGTCGCATCATCGAGAAACGCGCGGTACGCACGCGCCGCGGGCAGCAGCTCGACATCCGCGAACCGCTCCAAGTCCATCCCGAGCCCACGGGGGTACATCAAGAAGAGCTCGGGGTGAGGTCTGCCGGCGGCCAAGCCTCCGGTCTCCTCTTCATATAGGTTCTCCGCGAGCTCGCGGCGGACCTCCGAAATCGGACACTGGACGTACGCGCGCCCGACCATCACGGGGAAGTCCCTCACGTAGACTTCCCATTCTTGCTCTAGGTGGACGTGCAACTTGCCCGCGGGCACCAAGCCGCCGGTGAACGCCGGCCACGCCCAGTGCGTTTTTCGTTCCATCTGTTGCAGCAGTGCTTCCTGGAACCCGGCAACATCCACCCCTTCAGGGTAGAGGTTGGTCAGCCTCATGTCGAAACACGCGGAAAGGATGCGAATTCAGGCGTCGCCTTTGAGATAGGTGTACCCGCGCAAGCTGTTCTCGTAGTGGTCCATGAACGTGCGAAGCTGGGGTAAGGTCATTCGACCATGATTGAGGGCTCGTTCCGCCTGCTTTCGCACGCGCTCCACCATCTCCTCTGGATCGTATTGTAGATAACGCAGCACCTCGTCGATTGCGTCGCCTTTGATCACGTTGGAGACACTGTAGCCAGAGTCTTCCAGCCGGACGTGGACCGCGTTGGTATCCCCGAAGAGATTGTGAAGGTCACCCAAGATCTCTTGGTATGCGCCCCCGAGGAACATGCCGAGCAGATACGGCTGACCGGGCGTCACTGGGTGCAGGCGAAGCGAGCGCTGCACTTCTTCGACGTCGATGAAGTGATCGACCATGCCGTCGGAGTCGCAGGTCAGGTCCGCGAGTCGTGCTCGAACCGTCGGTTCCTCTTCGAGCCGGTGAATGGGCATGAATGGAAAAAGGTGATCCATCGCCCAGATATCCGGCGCCGACTGAAACAGGGAGAAATTGCAGTAGTAGATGGCGCCCATCATGTCTTCGATGGCGTTGAGCTCCTCTGGGACGTATTTCACGCGCCGCATGCTCTGCCGGATCTTCTCGCAACAACTCCAGAACAGATGCTCCGCGCGCGACAGCTCCCGCATGCCCAAGTAGCCGAACTTGAAGAGGCTTCGCGCTTCTTCGAGCGCTTGCTGCGCATCGTGCCACGATTCCTGTACGTTCTTCGGCTGAATCCCTTTCCAAGTCTCGTAGAACTCGTCGAGGATCCGGTGATCGTTCTTGGAAGGCTCTTGCGGATCCTCGAAGTCGACGTGATCGACGCCCAGCGCATCGAAGACGAGCACCGACTGGTATGCCGCGATCGAGCGACCACTTTCGCTGACGATGGTCGGCGGCTTCACATGCGCCTTCTCACAGGCTTCCTGTATGCCCGCGACGACGTCATAGGCATACTCCTGCAAGTCGTAGTTCATCGAGCCGCGGAAGTCGGTCTTCGAGCCGTCGTAGTCCACGGCGAGGCCGCCGCCCACGTCGAGATACCCCATCTCGCAACCCATCTTCATCAGCTCGACGTAGATCTGTCCCGCCTCACGCATGGCGTTCTTGACTGGGATGATGCTCGAGACTTGGCTTCCCAAATGGAAGTGGAGCAGCTTGAGACAATCGAGCATGTCCCGCTGCTGGAGCTCGTCCACCACGTGCACGATCTCCGACATGGTCAGGCCGAACTTGGCGCGATCGCCGGCAGAGTCGGCCCACTGGCCGATGCCTTTGCTGCTCAACTTGGCTCGCACGCCCAGACAAGGCCGTATTCCGAGCTTCTCCGACGCGCGAAATGCGAGATCGAGCTCTTCGATGCGCTCGAGCACCACGACGACCATGTTGTCGAATCGCTGCGCGACCAACGCCGTTTCGAGGTATGCGAGGTCCTTGTAGCCATTGCAGATGATGAACCCGTTTTCGTCTTCCATCGCCGCGAGCGTGATCAGCAGCTCGGGCTTCGAGCCGGCCTCCAATCCGAAGCGCCACGGCCGGCCGGACTCGACGATCTCCTCGACGAGATGCCGTTGCTGATTGACTTTGACCGGAAAGACCCCGCGATACGTTCCGTCATACCCGTACTCGCGGATCGCATTCTGGAACGACTCGTTCAGCAGCCGAATGCGGTCCTGGAGGATGTTCGGAAAGCGGATCAGCAACGGCAGGTCGAGCCCGCGTTCGCCGAGCTGCATGGTCAGATCGTAGAGATCGATGGCCCGATCCTCGGTTGGGTCCGGCCTCACTTCCACGTGGCCACGCTCGTTGATCCGAAAGTACGGCTCTCCCCAGCCCTGAATCTGGTAGATATCCGCGCTCTTCTTGATGCTCCAGCCGTCGAGCTCGCCGTTGCCGTCCATCTCGGCCTGGCAATAGCACATCACGGAGGCCCACGGTCGTCCGGGCGCGATTGCTCCGGCCGGAACGGCGTGGTAGCCGAAGCCCAAGGGGGAGGCTCATGACGAACCGCCTGGCGCTCGTTCTCGTACTTTGTCTTCAGCTGGCCTGTGAGGAAAACGGGGCGGGCGCCGAGGCGCCGCCCGATGGGACGCCGCCAATCGACGAGCCTGGGCAGGCCGGTGCCGCAGACGCTCCGGCGCTGGCCCCTGCGCCTGCGAGCTCCGCCCTGTATGAGGATCTGCTGACGCTGCTGCACCTGGCGGACGTCTACGAGCCGGAGGGGCTTTTCATCGACTTCGGCACGGCTGCACGCCTCAAGTACACGCTCGGCAACTGGAATAGTGGCTGGCTTGGTGAAAGCCGCGAACAGGGAGCGACCGTTTCGACCTTCGGCAAGACGGCTCGGCTCTATCTGCCAGCCGGTGCCAAGCGGCCGATGCAGCTCCGCCTCCGCGCCAAACCCTATGCGTCAGGTGCGCTCATCGCATACGTCAATGGCAAGACAGCGGGGGAGGCACGAGTTTCGAAGGCCGATGGGTTTTCCGAGATCGTGATACCGATCGATGAAGCGTTGATCCGAGCTGGCGAGAACGCGATCATGCTGCGTGCGACGAAGGCTGCGCAGGTTCGTGGCAAGGCCCGTTCATTCGCGGTCGATTGGCTTCGCTTCGAGCCCATCCCCGCGACCGCCGCGGGTCAGCCAGAGCCTGTGGCGGTCGAACAGATCTCGGTGGGCGGCGTGAGCCGGCGAGCCGTTCCACTCGGCCCGGGAAGCCAGATCGATTGGTTCGTCGAGGTGCCGAATGGGGCCACGCTGGTCTTTGGAGCCGGCCTTGGTGCGCAAGGCACCGGCACTCTTGCCCTCGAGTTGCGCACCGACGGCTCTCGCGGCTCGAGCAAACGGATCGACCTCCGTAATGCATGGGCCGATCAGCAAGTGAAGCTCGATGCATTCGCCGGACAGATCGTGCGACTGCGCTTCCGAAACGAGGGCGCCACCGAGATGGCCTTGAGCGATGTGCGGATTACCCGGCCCCTCGGTGAGGTCGTTGCGATCGATGAGCCAGCCCGCAACGTCATCTTGTTGCTCGTCGATACGCTGCGCGCCAGCAAGGTGCACGCGTACTACCCAAAGACCCGCGTGAAGACCCCGGTGCTCGACCAGTTTGCGTCCGAGGGGACCCTCTTCGAGCGCACGCAGGCTCCTGAAAACTGGACCAAGCCTTCCGTCGCTAGCGTGCTCACGTCTCTTCATCCGGCAACCCACGGAACCAAAGAGGATGCATCCAAGCTTCCGAGCTCGGCGTTGATGCTGAGCGAAGTCTACCAGAAGGCCGGATTCGAGACTGCGAGCTTCATCGCGAACGGCTACGTGTCGAACGCTTTTGGCTTCGACCAGGGATGGGACTACTACACGAACTACATTCGCGAGCAACGCGATACCACCGCTGCCACGGTGTTCGGCGAAGCCGAAGCCTGGATCAAGAAGAACAAAGACCACCGCTTCTTCGTGTACATCCAGACCATCGATCCGCACGTTCCGTATGACCCGCCGGACCGCTTTCTGAAGATGTACGACCCGGCGCCGTACAGCGGACAGGTGCAAAATCGACGAACTGCCCTGATGCTCGACGACGCCAAGAAGAATCCCAAGAAGTACCACTTCACCGCGCGCGACAAGGAGCGCATCGAGGCACTGCACGACGGAGAGATCAGCTACCACGACCAGCAACTCGGAAAGTTCTTGGCGAAGCTGAAGGAGCTCGGGCTCGACTCGAACACCCTCATCGTGGTGACCGCCGATCACGGAGAGGAATTTCAGGAGCACGGCTCGTGGGGCCACGGGCATTCGGTATATCAGGAGCTTCTCGGTATCCCGCTCATGTTTCGATGGCCCGGCATGATTCCAGCGAAGCAGCGAATCGGTCCGGTCGTGAGCACGATCGATATAGGGCCCACCGTCCTCGAAGCGACGGGTGTCCCGATTCCCGACGAATTCGAGGGCCACAGCCTGCTCGGGTTCATGCGCGGCGACTGGCCGTCGGGACCGTACGTGGCGTTCAGTGACTTCCTCGACCACCGGCGCGTGATTCGCGGCGGTGATTGGAAGATGATCATTCGCGGCAACCTCTCGCAGGTCATGTTCGACCTCGGCAACGACTATTGGGAGCGCAACGAGCTCGACGGAAGCAAGCATCCCATCGCGCAGCGCTACCTGCGCACGCTTCACGGGCAGTTCCTGGGTGCCAAGGACCGAGGGCGCTGGCTCGCCGGCACGGGCGCCCCCTCTGGCCGCAAGAAGCCGCGCCTCACCGAGGAAAAGCAGAAGATGACGCCCGAGCTTTGCCGCCAGTTGGTGGCCCTCGGATACATCAGCGACGAGTGCGACGCCCTGCTCAGTCATTGAGACGTGAGACCGCATTGCAGACGGTATCAGGCTTGGTAGCATCTCCGAGTATGTCAGGATTTCGGCCCAAGTTTGAAAGTCTCGTGCAGGTCTTCAACGCGTCCACCGGCCGGTATGGTGATCGAGCGCTGTTCGGTGTGAAGCGCAACGGACAATGGCAATGGATGACCTACGGACAGTGGGGTGATCAGGTACGACGCGCGCGAACCGGGTTGCAGAAGCTCGGGGTCGGAGCCGGTGACCGGGTCGCTGTTATCGCCGACAACAGCCCCGAATGGGCGACGGCCGCGTATGCATCGTATGGGCTCGGAGCTGCGTACGTGGCGATGTACGAGTCGCAGCTCGACAAAGACTGGAAGCACATCCTCACCGATTGCGGCGCCAAGGTGCTTTTCGTCTCGAACGAAGAGATCGCGCGGCGCATTCGCGCGTTTCGTGATGAGCTACCGGATCTGAAAGAAGTCGTTCTATTTTCCGGCACGCCCGGGAAAGGAGAACATGCATTCTCGGATTTGCTCCAGAACGAGCCTTCGGAGCTCACCGATCCGGGTCCCGACGCGATTGCCGACTTCATCTATACGTCGGGCACCACCGGCGCCCCCAAGGGCGTGAAGCTGTCTCACCGCAACCTCGCCTACAACGTGAGCGCGATCCACGAGGTGTTTCCGATGGAGCCCGATGACCGCTCGCTCTGCTTTCTTCCGTGGGCGCACTCGTTCGGTCAGACGGTCGAGCTTCACGGCCTCATCTCCATGGGCGCGTCGCTCGGCATCGCAGAGGCTGTCGACAAGATCATCGCCAACCTCGCGGAAGTTCGCCCGACGCTGTTCTTCAGCGTTCCTCGCGTCTTCAACCGCATTTACGACGGCCTCCACGCGCGCATGAAAGAAGAAGGGGGGCTCAAGCAGAAGCTGTTCGAAGCAGCGATCGATGCCGCGCAACAGCGGCGACGGCTCGCCCAGCAGGGAAAGAGCAGCGTTTGGCTCGATGCGAAGCTAAAGATTCTCGACGCGCTGGTGTTCTCCAAGGTCCGCGAGCGTTTCGGCGGCCGGCTGAAGTATGCGTTCAGCGGCGGCGCAGCCATTTCGAGAGAAGTGGCCGAGTTCATCGATGACCTGGGTATCACCGTATATGAAGGGTATGGTTTGAGCGAGACCTCGCCGATCGCGACGATGAATTATCCCGGTGCGCGCAAGATCGGCTCCGTGGGCAAGCCGATTCCCGGCGTCAAGATCGAGATCGACGTGGCGGCGACCGAGGACCCAAACCAGGGAGAGGTGGTCATCTACGGGCACAACATCATGCAGGGTTATCACAACCTCGACGAAGCCAATGCCGAGGTCCTCGTGGAGAAGGATGGCATGCGCGGCTTCCGGTCGGGAGACATGGGTCGGATCGACGAGGAAGGCTTCCTGCACATTACGGGGCGCGTCAAAGAACAGTACAAGCTCTTGAACGGAAAATACGTGGTTCCGACACCGTTAGAAGAGAAGATCAAGCTCTCGCCCTACATCTCGAACGTCATGGTTCACGGGATGAATCATGAGTACAACGTGGCCGTCGTCGTTCCCGACTATGAGGCCTTGAAGGGCTGGGCGAAGGAAAACGGGCTCGATCCCGACCCTGCAGCGCTTGCCAAAAACGAAAAGGTGCGTGCCTTGATGGACGAAGAAGTCAATCGGCTATCCGCAGACTTCAAGGGTTACGAAAAGGTTCGCAAGATCTTCGTTGGCGAAGAAGACTTCACCACGGAAAATGGGATGCTCACCCCGACGCTCAAGCTCAAGCGGCGTGTCGTGCAGCAACGATACGGGGATGCCATCGAGTCCCTCTATCACTAGCGCACTCTTCGCGCTTTGGACTCTGCGCCGCCGACATACGCGACCAGCGTCGTAATCATGTACCCCACTCCAATCAGTCCGAGTGCCATGATCACGTCGGTGAAGGTCGGCGCGTAGATCTCCGTCGGATATTTGTCGGGCGTGAGCTCCGCGAGCCGCTCGGCCGTCAATACCTGGCCTTTGAATATCTCACCCACCTGCGGCGCCACACCCTCCTGAAAGGGCCACAAGCCGAAGACCGCGCCGACCAGCAGTCCCATGAGCGCGCCCAGGGTGGCTTGCTCGTAGCGCTCGAGCACGATCTTCAGAAGATTGCTGACGACCAAGATCCCCACGCCAACACCGATGCCGACGGGAAGAATTACCTGGAGAATCGGTTGATACGCGCTGGCCAAGTCGTTCGACTGAAGCGCGTCTTTGAACGTGTCGATGGCGCTCAAAACCGAGACGTACACCCCCAACACCAACAACACGTAGCCACCGCTGACGCCCGGCAAGATCATCGCGCTGGCGCCCGCCACTCCGGCGATGAACATCAGCGCAATGCCTCCGCCCTGTGAATCCGATCCTCCGCTCGAGATCTGCATCCACGCCAAGGCGGCCATGACGAGGAGTCCGACACCCATCGCCGTCCAAAACGCCCCGGCTGCAGGCCTCGCCATTTGCCAAAGCACGGGCACGCCGCCGAGGGTGAGCCCAATGAACAAGCTGTACATGGCCCATCGATGCGCGATCACGGCATCCCGGACGACGCCCGCACCGAGCACGATGGAGGCGGCGGCGGCGATGCCGACCAGACCCAACACGAAGAAGGAGCTCTTACGAAAGCGGAAGGTGCTCAGATCGGCAAGCGCCTCGATGAATCGCGGATAGATGCCCGCAGCCAACAACATCGTGCCCCCGCTGATGCCCGGGACGAGGTTGGCGAGCCCCATGAGCACGCCGCCCAATAGACAGCGAAGTCCCCATTTCGCGCTCATCGACTGGCTCGCCGGTATGTTCATGCGCCCGGGTTTACGGCAGATATTCGGGTTCTGCCAAACGATTGGGCGCCGATCGTCGCCGCTGCGCCCACCTCGGGCTGCGCTCAGGGTAGCGCCTTGCTTGGATCAGACCTAGGTTCAACAGGTGGGTCGTCTTTTTCTACTCTTCACGGTCGTACCGCTGGTCGAGCTGTATCTCTTGATCGCCATCGGGCGGATTCTGGGCCCGGTACCCACGATCGGATTGGTCCTGATCACCGGAGCCCTCGGGGCATGGTTCGCGCGCCTCGAAGGCGCCCGGGTGATCCGACGATGGCAGGAGGCGATAACCCGCCAGGAGATGCCCAAGGAAGGCGTCATCGATGGATTCCTGATCTTCGTTGGCGGGCTCCTGCTCATCACGCCCGGAATCCTGACCGACGTCGCCGGTCTTTGTATGGTCATGCCGCTCACGCGCCGTGTGATTGCCGGATTCGTCCGCGCATGGTTTGAGCGCCAGATCGCGGCGGGCCGCGTACAAGTGTATGCATCCGGATACAACGCCGGGGGACGCGGCCCTGGCGGCGTGATCGACGTGGAAGGCGAGGTCGTCGAGCGAGGCGAGGCGTCCAGCGCTTCGAGCCCCCCGCACCTGGAGAAGTAGACAGGTCGCGCGCAGTCGGCTACACGCCCCTCATGAAAACCGTCTGGAATCTGATTGCCTGCGTGGCGCTCGTTGCCGCGCTGACAGCTTGCAAGAGCAAAGAGCCTACATCCGACGAGGGCGCGGCTGGTGCCAAATCCGAAGCTGCGGCAGAGAGCGCGGAGGGCTCCGCAGAGGAGGGCGCTGCGCAGAAGGTGGCGGCCGAGGGCTCCGCTCGAACGGACATTCCTGCGCCGCCCGACGTGGCCGCGCCGCCCGACGACGCACAGCGAAGCGAATCCGGCCTCGCGTGGACGGTGTTGAAAGAGGGCACTGGCGACAAGCATCCGAACCCGTGGGACATGGTCACGGTGGAGTACACCGGCTGGACGACGGATGGGCGCATGTTCGATAGCTCCGCAAAGCGTGGCAAGCCCGCCGAGTTTCCTCTCAACCGAGTGATCCAGGGTTGGCAAGAAGGTGTGCAGATGATGGTGCCCGGCGAGAAGCGCCGCTTCTGGATACCTGGAGATCTCGCCTATGGCGAGGCGAGTCCCAACGATCCGCACGCGGCGTTCGGTCCGCCCCGCGGCACCTTGGTCTTCGACGTGGAGCTGCTCAGCTTCAAGGAAGCGCCGAAGCCACCCGAGGCCCCGAAGGACGTTGCAAAGATTCCCAAGAACGCAAAGACGACGAAGTCCGGGCTGGGCTACCGCGTGCTCGAAAAGGGGACCGGTAAGGAGCACCCGACGCCGAACAGCGTCGTGACGGTGAACTATTCTGGCTGGACGACGGATGGCAAGCTGTTCGACAGCTCCATCGTGCGCGGGCAGCCGGCGACATTCGGTCTCAACCAGGTGATCCCAGGGTGGACGGAAGGTCTGCAGCTCATGGTCGTGGGCGAAAAGGCGCGGCTCTGGATTCCGGAGGAGCTCGCATATCGGGGCCAGCCGGGGCGACCCGCGGGCATGCTGGTGTTTGACGTCGAGCTCCTCGATATCAAGAAATAGCCGAAATCTCTGAAGAGATTCCCCGCGGTCCTGCCGGCATCGTGGTCTTCGACCCCGAGCTCGGGGTCGTCATCGCCTGATTGCGTTTTTTACCGCCGGGCAGATCCAAACGGCGCGCTCGCACGTCTACCAGGGCAAGTGAGGAAAAAGCGATGAAACAAGCAATTGGAATCTTGGCTCTGTGCGCGTCTCTCGGTTGGCCGGCGTCATCACGTGCCTTTTGCGGGTTCTACGTGAGCGGCGCCGATGCGTCGCTCTACAACAATGCGACGATGGTGGTCTTGATGCGGGAGGGGACCCGCACCGTTTTGTCGATGCAAAACAACTACCAGGGGCCGCCCGAAGATTTCGCGATGGTGGTTCCGGTGCCGGTCGTCTTGCAGAAAGAGAACGTCAAGACATTGCCGAAGGAGATCTTTGCGCGCGTGGACAAGCTCGCCGCCCCTCGCTTGGTGGAATACTGGGAGCAGGATCCATGTCGGCCGATGGTGGTGTACGAGATGGCGGCAGGCGCGCCACCATCCGCGCGATCGAAGGCTGCCTTGGAAGAGAAGGACGCCGCGGACTATGGCGTCACCATCGAAGCGCAGTTCAAAGTGGCCGAGTACGACATCGTCATCTTGAGCGCAAAGGATTCCTCAGGGCTCGACAAGTGGCTCCGTAAAAATGAGTACAACATTCCCAAGGGCGCGAACGAGGTTCTTCGTCCGTACGTGGAGCAGAACACCAAGTTCTTCGTGGCCAAGGTCGATTCGAAGAAGGTCAAGTTCGAGAATGGACGCGCGGTCCTGTCGCCGCTCCGTTTCCACTACGATTCGCCGACATTCGCGCTTCCGGTGCGGCTCGGTCTTCTCAATAGCGCAGGAAAGCAAGATCTGATCGTACACATTCTCGGCAAGCAGCAACGCTACGAAGTCGCCAACTACGAGAACGCTTCGATCCCGACGAACATCCGGGTGCGAGACGAGGTTCGTAAAGACTTCGGCGCCTTCTACGATGCTCTGTTCGAGCGGACCATCGAGAAGAACCCGGGTGCAGTCGTCACCGAGTACGCGTGGGATGCGACTAGCTGCGACCCCTGTCCCGAGCCGCCCCTTCAGCCGGACGAGCTGGCGACGCTGGGTGCCGATGTCATCGTGCCAGCCGAGGAGGATCCCTATTCGGACATCCCCGGCGTGGTTCCGCAGCGCAAAGCGAGGCCGCGATGGCAACCTCACGGGTTCGTCCTGACGCGGCTGCACTACCGGTACGGAAAGGACGGGCTCGACGAGGACTTGGTGTTCCGGGCTGCGGGACCCATCGTGGGCGGACGCGGAATGCCCGACCAGCAGGGGCAGCTCGGGGAGCGGCGAGCCCAGGCATCGAGCTACAACAACTTTCAGGGGCGCTACGTGATTTTGCATCCTTGGGAAGGCGCCATCGCGTGCGACAACCCGCAAAGGGGGATGTGGGGTGGACCCCCCGACGGCCCCGAGCCTCGGCCCCTCGCGGCAGGCAACACCGCGCTTCAAGGGACCGCGCCCAAGGTGTTGACCAACCAACTGCCCAGCCTCATCCGCACCGACATTCCCGAGTTGGAGCTCGAGGCGGGTGCCGTGGACCTGGCGCCGAAGACGTTGCCGGACGCAAAAGGAGAGGGCGAGTCGAGCGATGCTAGCAGCTCCGAGGGTTGCAGCGTGAGCGCGGCCCAGAGCGCTTCACTTGGTTGGATTGTTGTGGGCATCGTTGCTATGTGGCTCGGCAGGAGACGCGTCGTTCGGTAGGGCATGGCAGAGTTCATCTTCACGATGAAGGGGGTCACCAAGGTGCATCCCCCGGACAAGAAGATCATCGAGGATCTCTATCTTTCGTTTTTCCCGGATGCGAAGATAGGGGTCATTGGTGTCAATGGAAGCGGTAAGTCATCGCTCCTTCGCATCATGGCGGGTCAGGACGAGAGCTTCACGGGGGAAGCTTGGATTCGCCCAGGCGCAAAGGTGGGTTACCTCTCACAGGAGCCGGACCTCGGGAGCGCCAAGACGGTGCGGGAGGCGGTCGAAGCGGGGGTTGCGCCGGTTCGTGCGCTGCTCGACGAGTTCACCGAGCTCAGCATGAAGCTTGGCGAGCCCATGAGCGACGACGACATGGCCAAGTTGCTCGACAGGCAGGGAGCCCTTCAAGATCGGATCGACGCCGTCGACGGCTGGAATCTAGAGACCACGCTCGAGATCGCGATGGACGCGCTCCGGCTCCCTCCGTCGGATGCCGCTCCGGATTCGCTTTCGGGTGGTGAAAGGCGCCGCGTGGCGCTTTGCCGTCTGCTGCTCGAAAAGCCCGAGCTGTTGCTGTTGGACGAGCCCACGAACCATCTCGACGCCGAGTCGGTCGCCTGGCTGCAGGGTTATCTGCAAAAGTACCCCGGTTGCGTGATCTTGGTGACGCACGATCGGTATTTTCTGGACGAGATCGTGCAATGGATTCTCGAGCTGGACCGCGGCGAGGCCCATCCGTTCAAGGGGAACTACTCGCAATGGCTCGAGGCGAAGGAAGCACGGCTTGCTCAGGACGAAAAGAAAGACAGCGCGCGTCAGCGAAAGATCGCCCGCGAGCTCGAGTGGGTTCGTTCATCTCCGAAGGCCAGGCAGGCCAAGAGTAAGGCGCGCATCTCGGCGTTCGAGAGCCTGGTTGCCGAAGCGTCGAAGAGCCGCCGCGATCCCAATGAGATTCGTATTCCCCCCGGACCACGCCTCGGCACGCAGGTGTTCGAGGTGCAGGGGCTCACCAAAGGCTATGGTGACAAGCTCCTCTTCGAAGACCTGTCCTTCCGAGTGCCCCGCGGGGCGATCGTCGGAATCGTAGGGCCCAACGGCGCCGGCAAGACGACTCTCTTTCGCATGATGGTGGGTGAAGAGGAGCCCGACGCCGGCACCATTGCGGTTGGCGATACGGTCGAGCTCTCGTATGTCGATCAAAGCCGGGACGCCCTCGAGGACGACAACACCGTCTTTCAGGAAATCACCGGCGGCGCCGACGAGATCGACGTCGGCGGTGGCACCGTCAAGTCCCGCGCGTACGTCGGCTGGTTCAATTTCCGTGGCAGTGACCAGCAAAAGTTGGTGAAGAACCTGTCAGGCGGCGAGCGAAATCGCGTGCACCTGGCGAAGCTGCTCAAGAGCGGCGGCAACGTGCTGCTGCTCGACGAGCCCACCAATGACATCGACGTCGAGACGTTGCGCTCTCTCGAAGAGGCCATCCTCGGTTTTCCTGGGTGCGCGCTCATCATCAGCCACGATCGCTGGTACCTCGATCGCATCTGCACCCACATCCTCGCGTTTGAGGGAGACAGCCAGGTCGTCTGGCACGAAGGCTCCTACGCCGACTACGCCGCCGACCGCAAAGCCCGCCTAGGCACCGAAGCCGACATCCCCCACCGCATCAAGTACCGCAAGTTCTCCCACTAGGGACACTCTCCCCCCTCCCAACCCATCGCAATCACTGCCCTTCTACGCAAAAGATCGCAGCGACTCCCGTCCACCGTTTCCCGACTGGCCGGTTACACGCGAAACGAATCGCTGCGATCTTTGCCGGGCGAGCTGAATGATTTTAGGGGGTTGGAGGGTGGGAGAGTGTCCCCGTTGCGGCGACGAGGTGGGAGGTGATGTCGGGCTCGAGGGCGGAGTGGCCCGACTGGGGGGCGACTATGAGGGCGCTTTGGGGCCAACGGCGGTGGAGCTCGTAGGCGCTTTCGACGGGGCAGACGATGTCGTAGCGGCCTTGGACGATGGTCGCCCGGATGTGCTCGATGCGATGGAGGTTGCGTAGAAGTTGATCGTCATGCTCGAAGAAGCCGCCGTTGATGAAGTAGTGGCATTCGATGCGTGCAAAAGCTTCGGCGAACGTTTCTTCGCCGGTCCGTTCGATCAGCTCCGGGTCGGGCACCAACCGGCTCGTGCTTCCCTCCCACATGCTCCATGCCCGCGCCGCTCTGACGCGCTCGGTGCGGTCACTGCTGGTGAGGCGTCGATAGTAGGCGCCGACTAGGTCGCCACGCTCCTCGTTCGGAATCGGCTCCAGATATTTCTCCCAGGCCTCCGGGAAAATGCGGCTCGCGCCCTCTTGGTAGTACCACTCGATTTCGCGACGACGCAGCAGGAAGATCCCACGCAGGATCATCTCGGTCACCCGATCGGGATACTGCTGCGCGTACACGAGGCCAAGCGTGCTTCCCCACGAACCGCCAAACACCTGCCACCGTTCGATGCCCAGGTGCTCACGGATCCGCTCCATGTCGTCCACCAGGTGCCAGGTCGTGTTGTCTCGAAGCTCCGCGTGCGGAGTGCTGCGTCCGCACCCTCGCTGATCGAACAAGACGATGCGGTAGACGGCGGGGTCCCAGAACCGCCGGTGCACCGGGTTCGACCCGCCTCCAGGCCCTCCGTGGATGAATACCGCTGGTTTTCCAGATGGATTGCCGCACTGCTCGTAGTAGATGGAGTGCAGCCCATCGACGCGAAGGTGCCCCCAGTCGTACGGCTCGATCTCTGGAAACAACCCTGGCATCGAAGCCCTCCATCACAGCACGTTCGCAGACTGGCGCAACCGTCGACAGTGGCTATGTTGCCGCCCCGGGGATGGGCTACACCGAATTCCAGCGAAGGCGCACGTTCGCGATCATCTCGCATCCAGACGCCGGCAAAACGACGTTGACCGAAAAGCTATTGCTCTACGGAGGCGCCATTCATGCCGCCGGCGCGGTCAAATCGCGCAAGGCCAAGCGTTCTGCGGTCAGCGACTGGATGGCGCTCGAAAAGCAACGCGGCATTTCGGTCACGACGTCGGTCCTGCAGTTCGAGTACGACGACATCCGCTGGAACCTGCTCGACACCCCAGGCCACAACGACTTCAGCGAGGATACCTACCGCACCCTCATGGCCGCCGACTGCGCGATCATGATCCTGGACGCAGCCAGGGGCGTCGAGCCGCAGACCCGAAAGCTCTTTCACGTTTGCCGTCTGAGAAACACCCCCGTGGTGACCTTCATCAACAAGATGGATCGTCCTGCGCGGGACGCGTTTGCGCTGATGAGTGAGGTGGAAGAGGTGCTTGGCGTCAGCACGGTGCCTTTCACCTGGCCTATAGGAAGCGGCGATCTCTTTGAAGGCGTGTACGACCGGAGGAACGAGCTCGTCAATCGGTTCGAGCGTTCGGCCGAGGGCCAAGCCAAGCGTGCACAGGTACGAGTCACGGGAATCGACGATCCCGAGCTCGACACCCTGCTCGGCCCAGACCCCGCGCAAACGCTACGCGATGAGGTCGAGCTGCTCGATGGCGCGGGAGAAGAATGGAATGAAGCCCGCTTCCTCGCAGGAGAGATTACGCCCGTGTTTTTCGGCAGCGCGCTCACGAATTTTGGCGTCGAACCCTTCCTCCATTCGTTCAAGCATTTGTGTCCGCCCCCAGGCGAGCGCGCAGCCGCGGGTGGCGTCACCGTGAGACCCAGCGACGACCGTTTCAGCGCCTTCGTGTTCAAAGTGCAGGCGAACATGGATCCATCGCATCGCGACCGGATCGCCTTTGCCCGCATCTGCTCCGGCAAATTCGAGGGAGGCATGCGCGTGCACCACTTTCGTCTAGGCAAGACCGTCCGGCTCAATCGAGCCGAGCAGTTCTTCGCCCAGGAACGAGAGAGCGTCTTGGAAGCATATGCCGGCGATATCGTAGGTCTCTACGATCCAGGCTTGTTCCGCATTGGCGATACGCTTTCGACAGACGGGCCCATGAGCTTCGACGCAGTGCCCCTTTTCTCACCGGAGCATTTCGGACGCCTACAGCTGCTCGATCCCCTCAAGCGCAAGCAGCTGCAGAAGGGAATCCATGAGCTGTCCGAGGAGGGCACGGTGCAGCTTTTTACGGAGCCCGGGCGCGAGAAGGATCCGGTATGCGGCGTGGTGGGTCGGTTGCAGTTCGACGTGCTCACGTTTCGCCTGGAGCACGAGTACGGCGCCAAGGTCACCTTCGATCTTCTTCCGTACCAGCATGCCCGTTGGGTGGAGGGTGCTCCCGATTGCGAGGCCCTCAGGGCGCGCAGAGTTCCCATGGCGGTGCTCGATCGCGACAATCGCGTGGTGGCTCTTTTTCGGGACGAGTGGGAGCTCGGCCGCGCAGAACGGGACAACGAGACGTGGACCTTCCACGAGACCGCGCCCATCGTTGCAGCAGCCTGAATACGCGGGGTGAAGTCCCCGTCCAAAAGCGGCATAATGGAGCGTAAGGGGATCCCGATGATGACCAAGCACGCCATCCAAGTCAGCGCGATTGTCGCCGTCTGCCTAGCGACGCCAGCCTGGTCGTTTGCCGAACCTGCGACCTACGTGGTTCGGGGCGACGGCAAGAGCCATGCGACCTTCGTCTCTGACGCTCCACTCGACACGATGGTCGGCAAGACCGCCAAGGTCACCGGCACGCTGATCGTCGATCCTGAAGACATTTCCAAGACGAAAGGCTCCTTCAAGGTGCCGGTGGTCTCCTTGCGGACCGGAAACGATCTTCGCGACGAGCACCTCCGCGGTGATGGTTGGCTCGATGCGAAGAAGTATCCTCACATCGAATTCGAAATCACCGAAGTCGTCCTCGGCAAGAAAGACCCGAAGGCGCTCAAAAAGAACAAGGACACCAAGGTGCAAGTGAAGGGCAAATTCACCGCGCACGGTGTGACCAAGCTCGTCACGACCCAAGGGACGGTGAGATGGCGCGACGATGCGCTTCGGATCAAGGCCAAGTTCAACACCAACCTCGAGGATCACGACATCTCGGTCCCGACCATCGTGCGCCTGAAAATCGCCAATGAGATGCAGGTTTCCGTCGACCTGGTCGCGGTGCCTCAGTGAGCCGGCTCGATTAGCCCGGCGCGTCTGAGCAGCGGTTCGAGCGCGGGCCCTCGTCCCATGAAGTCCTGGTAGAGCTTCGCCGGCTCTTCGCTGTTTCCCTTCGATAGAATGGCGTCGCGAAAGGCGCGCCCGACGTCCGGATTGGTGATGCCTTCCTCCTTGAACCTCGTGAAGGCGTCTGCATCGAGCACCTCGGCCCACTTGTAGCTGTAGTACCCCGCGGCGTAGCCGACCGGGTGAGCGAAGATGTGACCGAAGCCCGCGAGCATCGCGTAGTCGTTCGGCAGGGTCGCAGGGAAATGCGACTGCAAGATGTTGCGGCTGTAGCTCATGACGTCACCGTCGCGCACGGGGTCATAGTCCTGATGCAGCGCTAGATCGACGGCGGCAAATCCGAGCTGACGCATCTGGTCATTGGCGGCACGATAGGTGCGCGCGCGAATCATCTTTTCGTACAGCTCGTCCGGAATCGGAGCTCCCGTCTCGTGATGCGCGGCAAACAAGTCGAGCCCGCTTCGCTCCCAGCACCAGTTTTCCATGATCTGGGAGGGCAGCTCGACGAAATCCCAGGCTACGTTCGTGCCGGCGAGGCTGCGCACGGTGACGCGGGTCAAGCAGTGGTGGAGCAGATGACCGAACTCGTGAAACAACGTCTCCACTTCTCGATGCGTCAAAAGCGCGGGTTTGCCACCGACGGGGGGATTGACGTTCGCGCAAAAAAGCCCGAGTTGCTTTTCCGACGCGTTTTCGCGGTACGCTGCGCTGATCAGCGCATTCATCCACGCCCCTCCGCGCTTGTTCTCCCGCGGAAACAAGTCGACGTAAAACGCCGCCATCATGGCGCCATTGCGATCGCGTATGGCATAGGACTGAACCGCCGGATCCCAGCTGCTCGCTTCCCATTCGACGATGTCGATCTGGTACAGTGCTTGCGCGGTGGCAAAAAGTCCCCGGAGCACCCGATCGAGGGGGAAGTAGGGCCGGAGCTCTTCCTCGTTGAATTCGAATTTGGCCTGCCGCTGCTTTTCCGCGTAGTACGCCACGTCCCAGGGATCGGGCTTCGGCGCGCCCGGGCCTTCCATCTCGCGTCGGAAGCGCTCGAGCTCTTCGTTCTCGCGCTCGAACGCGGGTAGGGTTCTGGCGCGGAGGTCATCGACGAAGTCTCTGGCTCGGCCACCATCCTTGGCCATGCGGTCCTCGGTTACTAGATCCGAAAAATCACGGTATCCGAGCAACCGTGCCTTGGCGTGACGGAGCTCGAGGATGCGCGCGATGATGGGACGGTTGTCTTTGTCGCCCGCGCTGGCCCGTGTGTTGTACGCTCGCCACACCTTCTCGCGAATGCTCACATCGTCGAGGTAGGTGAGCACCGGAATCATGCTCGGCGCGTGAAGGGTGAACCGCCAGCCGTCGCGTCCCTTGTTTCTCGCATTTTCTGAGGCTGCCTGCTTCGCGCTGTCGGGCAGTCCGGCCAATCGGCCCTCATCCGTGATGACCAGCTCGAAGGCGTTCGTTTCGTCCAATACGTTCTGAGAAAACGCCGTGGTGAGCGTGGTGAGCTCGATCTCGATCGCCCGAAGCTTCGCCTTGTCTTCTGAGCTGAGCTCAGCGCCGTGCCGCCGAAAGTCGTCGAGCGTCTTCTTCAAGAAACGATGCTCCGTCTGCGGAAGACGCCCCGCTTCGTCGCTCTCGGAAAATTTGCGGACCGCTTCGTAGAGCCCTTCGTTCATGGAGAGCTCGGACCAAAACGCGCTGACCTTCGGGCGGGTCGCATTGTAGGCGGCACGAAGCGCGTCCGTCGTTGCGACGCTTTCCAAATGGTCGATCACCGTCATCGCTCGTTCGAGCGGCTCGGTGGCATCCTCCAAGGCAGCCAGCGTGTTTTCATACGTGCGTGGTCCGCTTCGCGACGCGATGGCATCGACGGCCTTTTGCGACCTCGCGAGCAACTCATCGATGGCGGGTTCCACCTGGGTGGCCTCGACTTTGTCGAAGGGAATCTCGAATCCAAGCGCGGTGAGTGGGTTGGACATCGGCGTAGCCTAGCAGCGTCACCGGGTTTGCGCGGCTTGCCCGCAGGTGGTACGCAGCCGAGTCGGGCGGTAGGGGTGTCCACCGCACTGGCAAGCGGAGAATCGTTCATGGCGGTACCTACGCGTTACATCTTGCATCAGGGGCCGGTGCTGGGCGCTCTCGCTCGGGCGGCCGTCGTTGCCGTCAAGAGCGCTTCGGGAAGGCCGAATAAGGCGCCTGCCCAGGTGCCCGGTCCCGTCATCTCGGCCACCATCCCACCGCGCCCAGCCGATTTGGTTCGCGACTACATCATCCACGTCGGCGGCGACCCTGCCTGGTACCGGGGACAAGTTCCGGCGCACCTGTTTCCTCAGTGGGTGTTTCCCCTGCAGGCGCGCGGCATCGAGGGATTGCAATATCCAATCCAGCGCGTCCTCAATGGGGGAAGCCGTCTCCAGATGAACGCGCCGCTGCCGCTCGGTGAGCCCTTCGAGCTCAAAGTGCAGCTCATCGACATCGACGATAACGGACGCCGCGCCGTCATCCACCAGCGCGCCATCACCTCCACATCGGGCCACCCCGAAGCGGTCGTGGCCGACGTCTACGGGATCGTTCCACTCGGAGGGGGCGACAAGTCGAAAAAGCGCAAGGATGACCGCCCGCGTGTTCCCGTGGTTTGCAAAGAGCTTGCGCGTTGGAAGCTGGGCACGCACGTCGGCCTCGATTTCGCGAAGCTCACCGGCGACTTCAATCCGATTCACTGGATCCCTCCTGCCGCACGCGCCAACGGCTTTCGCAACGTCATCAATCACGGCTTTTCCACGATGGCGCGCGCCATCGAAGGCTTGAACCGTTCGCTTTTCTCGGGTGACGTGAGTCGGCTCGAGTCGATCGACGTGAAGTTCACTCGTCCCATGGTTTTGCCTGCCAAGGTGGGCCTCTACATCGAAGACGACAGCGTGTTCGTGGGCGACGCGCCCGGCGGTCCCGCGTATCTGGTTGGAACCTATTCAGTGAGGAGCTGAGCCGATGACCGATCTCCTGCTCGAAAACGAAAGCGCCCGAAAGCTCATCAAGACCCTCGGGCTTCCCATTCCGGTCCCAGAGAGACTGGTGCGCGCTACCGGTCCGTACCAAGAGCGGCCGCTCGACGACAAGATCGTCCTGGTGGGCGGCGCCGGCGCGCTCCAGGGCGTGCTCGCGCAGGTGTTGACCAAAGCCGGCGCGACGCCTTGGGTGTTCGGGGAATCCGATAGCGTGCTCGAGCCCTACCAGGGCCCGGGGGAGGCCTGGGCCAGGACACCACGCCGTGTCGAGCCGGGCGATGCTCCCGAGGGCGAGCGGATCGATGCCATCGTCTTCGACGGCACGCAGCTCGAAACGCCTGCCGACCTTCATCGGCTCTACGACGTGATCCACCCGTGGGTTCGGAGGCTCAATCGGTCCGGTCGGGTGGCCGTCATCGGCCGACTTGCGAGCGATGCCCGGCGGCCGGCCACCGCGGCGACCCGTGCCGGCCTCGAAGGCTTCACTCGGAGCTTAGGCAAGGAAATCGGCTCGAACGGGTCGGTTGCGAACAGTGTGTTCGTAGAGGAAGGCGCCGAGGATCGACTCGGGCCCGTGCTTCGCTTTCTCCTTTCCCCGCGCTCGGCTTTCATTAGTTGCCAGCCCTTTCACGTGACCAAGACAGCCGCTGGCGGGGAAGCACCCGAGACCCACGTGCTTGGTGGCAAGGTTGCGCTCGTCACCGGCGCCGCGCGGGGCATCGGAGAAGCCACCGCCGAAATCCTCGCAGGCGAGGGCGCACACGTGGTTTGCCTCGACCGGCCTGCCGACGACGGCCCTTGCAGCAAAGTCGCCCAACGGATTGGGGGTTCGGTGCTGCTCGTCGACATCACGGAGCCGGACGCGCCCGAGCGTATCGCTAACGACCTGAAGGAACGCTTTGGGGGTGTCGACATCGTCGTCCACAATGCGGGCGTCACTCGCGACAAGACGCTCGCGCGGATGAAGCCCGATGCATGGGACATGGCCGTGGACATCAACCTCGGCGCCGTGGTCCGCATCACCGATCGCTTGCTGCAAACCGACCTGCTGCGGTCGGGAGGGCGCATCATCTGCCTGTCGTCGGTCTCCGGGATCGCCGGGAATCGTGGACAAACGAACTACTCGGCAAGTAAGGCCGGCATCGTCGGGTTCGTTCGGGCGCTTGCGCCGCAAGTCGCCGAAAAGGGCATTACCGTCAACGCGATCGCACCCGGCTTCATCGAAACCCGCCTCACCGAGGCAATGCCGGTTGCAATCCGAGAGGTCGCACGCCGGATGAGCGCCGTGGGGCAGGGTGGAAAGCCCGAGGACGTGGGTCAGGCAATTACGTTTCTGGCAACGCCGGGCGCGGTGGGTCTGACGGGAGAAACGGTCCGGGTGTGCGGCGGTGCGCTCGTAGGAGCATGAACATGGGCAAAAAGAAAAAGAATGGCTGGGGCAAGAAGCAACGGGCGGTGATCGTCGGCGGTGTTCGTACCCCGTTCGTGAAGGCCTTCGGGCGCTTTCTCCATCTCGACACCATCGATCTGGCGGACATGGCGGTGCGATCCTTGCTCGAGGGCACCGAGCTGCCCTACGAGGAGATCGACAGCATCGTATGGGGTGGGGTGATCCTACCATCAACCGCGCCCAACATCGCGCGCGAGGTGGCGCTCGATCTGCATCTTCCACCAAGCGTCGAAGGCATGACTTGCACGCGGGCGTGCGCGAGCGGTCTCCAAGCGATAACGCTTGCGGCTGCCGCCATCGAGCGAGGCGAGGCGGACGTGGTCATTGCCGGCGGCTCGGATTCCACCAGTAACGCGCCGATCAACCTCCCGCAAAAAGCGGTTCATGCGCTGGCTCCACTCGCCTTTGGCAAGGCGTCCACCGCGTCGGATTACCTCGGTGTGCTCGCACAGATGATGCCCATCACCGACATTTTCCCGAAGATGCCGAAGATCGCCGAGCGCACCACCGGCGAGGTCATGGGCGAGTCCGCCGAGTCGATGGCCCGCCGTAACGAGATCTCCCGGCAAGCCCAAGACCGGTTTGCGGAGCGCTCGCACCACCGGGCCGCCGCAGCTATCGCCTCCGGCCGGTTCGACAGCGAGGTCATCCCCGTGGAAACCCCGGACGGTTGGGTGTACACCGACAACATCGTGCGTGGTGATACGAGCGCCGAAAAGCTTTCGAAGCTGCGGCCCGTCTTTGCAAAGGACGGCACGGTGACGGCAGGCAACGCCTCTCCTCTCACCGACGGCGCGGCCGCCGTGTTGCTCATGAGCGCGGACAAGGCCCGTGCGCTTGGCTATAGGCCCCTGGCCGCATTCCGGAGTTGGTCGTACGTCGGCGTGGATCCGGCCGATCAGCTCTTGATCGGACCTGCCCTTGCAATGCCGAAAGCGCTCGATCGCGCGGGCATGGAGCTCAAGGACGTCGGCTTGGTCGACATGCACGAAGCGTTTGCTGCCCAGGTGCTTTCGGTGACCAAGGCGCTCGCCAGCAAGGGCTTTGCCGAGGTTAGGCTCGGACGCAGCAAAGCCGTGGGCGAGATCGACGAGGACAACTTCAACATCTACGGGGGCTCGCTCTCGATCGGTCACCCGTTCGGCGCCACCGGCGCGCGCATGGTCACGACCATGGCAAACGAGCTCGCCAAGGGCGACAAGGAAACCGCGCTCCTCGGGATCTGTGCGGCTGGGGGCCTCGGAGCTGCCGCCGTGCTCGAAGCGGTTGACTGAGCGTGCTGCGGGGGGCGGCCTTTGCGGTGGCGCTGCTGGTCACATGCTCCGCATGCACCAAGAAAGAGCCCAAAGCGCCGGGGCGTGTGGTCGCTCTCGAGACCGATGTATCTGGGCTTTCGGGGCTCACCAGGGACGAGCATGGCGCTCTTTGGGCGCCCGGTGAGCGCGGCGACGCCATCATTCGCATCGATCCCGACACCTTTGGCGTGACCCGCTACGCGGTGGACGCCACACCGCCTGGCACCGACTTGGAAGCCATGGCCTGGGTCGACGGAGCGCAATTCGTCCTCGGGACGGAGACACAGGAAAAAGGACGGCTTCGTGACGTCATCTTGGACGGCCGGCTCGATGGAGGCCAATTCAAGGTCGCCCCCATCGGCAATCTCGAATACGCCCGATGGCAGATGACGGCGCCTGACAACGACGGGATCGAGGGCGCATGTCGAGTCGAGGGCACTTTGGTTCTTGCGACCGAGCTCGCACAAACCGACCAAGGCCGTCGCTGGGCCCCCATCGCCACGTATGATCCCGCCACCCAGGCTTGGACGGCGCATCGCGTGGGCCTGACCACCGAAACCGGCAAGCTCGCTGCGATGGACTGCCGGAGCGCCCACGGAGCGATCGAGGCGTTGGCCATCGAGCGGCACTTTGGCGTGTCGCGTCTGCTTCGCTTCCAGATTCCCCAGGGATCCGAAGCCCAATCGATCGAGCCGGTGGTGGCGGCCGATCTCGCGGAGCTCGTCTCCCCCTTGCCGAACTTCGAAGGGCTCGCCTGGATGCCGGACGGCTCCGCGGTGTTGCTCACGGACAATCGCTATGGCGGCCGCGTGACCGAGCCGAGCCGGTTGTTCTTCATTCCCGCGAGCAAGATTCGATGAGCCGGACGGCTCTAGGCATCCTTCTGACGCTCGTCGTGTGCGTGGCCGAAGCGCGCGCGGAGCCGCCGCCGCTGAGTAAAGCCGTGGCTGCGCATGTCCGCGAGATCCACGCGGGTCATCCGGATCTCCGAGACGATGCTTTTTCCAAGATGGGGGGCTCCAGTGTGGAGAGCACCGCGTTTCTCCACTGTTTTGCGACCCCGTACGTCGACCTCGGTGAGCACGGCGCGCTTGCGGCGACGCTCGACTACTTTCATGCGGGCCCTCGGAGCTCGTTCGATCGGAACAGCAAAGCTGCCGGCGTGAGCTGGAACCTCAGATACGTCCTCGGAGGACGTCCCGCGAATTTTCGAGAAGAGCTGGGCGCCACCCGGGCGGGTTGGGCGCTGATCTTGTTTGGCTCCAACGACGCCCAGAACGAAAACGAGCGCATTTACTTGCATAGGCTCGTGTATCTGGTCGAGGAGCTAGAGCAAATGGGCGTCGTTCCGATTTTAGGCGCCGCAACGCCTCGCCGAAGCAGCTCGAAGGATCGCTGGATTCAACGCTTCAACGCGATTACCGAGGCCGTCGCCGAGCACTGGTCATTGCCGTTCATCGACTACTACAGCGCATTGAGCGCGCTTCCCCGCAAAGGCTTGGCCGGCGATGGCGTGCACCCCAATGTCCTCAGCCCGGGCGGCTTGCGCACGGCATGTCAGCTGACGGGAAAAGGCCTGCGTTTCGGCAACAACGTTCGCAACCTGCTGACCTTGCAGATGCTGGACCAGCTCAGGCAGATCATCGAGGCGGAGCCGGACGCTGACGCTGACGCAGGCGCGGGCACTGACGCGGGCGCTGACGCGGGCACTGACGCAGGCGCCGCCGCGGGCGCTGCCCCTGACGCTGGCACTGTCCCTGACGCTGGCGCTGTGGCTGACGCTGCCCCCGACCCCGTCACCGCCGCGGACCTTCCCTTCTCCGTCCTCGTCGACAAGTCCTCCCTGCCGACCGTCTCCTCGCTTCCGCCGCGTTGCGGCTCGCCCATTTCTGGGGCTGGTCTGTACCGTGTGCGCGTCGAGCTGCTCGAGGCCGCCCGGCTCCGGGTTTCAGCTCTCGATCTCGACGGTGACAAACCGCGCGTCTTTTGGGTGCGGATCGGTGAGGACGGAAGCGAGCGCTGCGTGCGGCGCCGCAGCCAGACGCTCGAGGTGGATGTGCCGCCCGGAATGTGGGATTTGCTCGTAGAGGCTCGGCCGCGCGCCGCCGCAGACGGCCGGCTGCTGATCCTCATCGCCAAAGACCCCCGTTGAGCATGGACGAAGCCGACTCCATACGAATTCACGAGATCTACGCATCGATCCAAGGTGAGTCGACGTTTGCGGGGCTTGTGTGCACCTTCGTTCGGCTTTCCAGGTGCAACCTCCGCTGCCGGTGGTGCGATACGCCGCAGGCGTTCGAGGGCGGCACCCTGATGGAGGGGGCGGAGGTCTTGGAACGGGCGCTATCCTTCGGGACGCAGCTCGTCGAGGTGACCGGCGGCGAGCCCCTCCTGCAGCCAGGCGTGATCCCACTGCTCAAACACCTCTGCGACGCCGGCCGGACGGTCTTGCTCGAAACCAGCGGCGAGCGGGATATTTCCCCGGTCGATCCTCGCGTGCATCGCATCATGGACCTCAAGGCTCCGGGGAGCGGCGAGTCACATCGCAATCGATGGGACAACATCGCGCATCTGACCCACCGCGACGAAGTCAAACTCGTCCTGTCCGACCGTGCCGACTATGAATGGGCCAAGGACGTGATCGAGGAGCACGGCTTGTGCGAGCGAGTCCAGGCCGTGCTGCTGAGCGGCGTCTGGGGAGAGCTCGACCCGCGGGATCTCGCTCAGTGGGTGCTTAGGGACGGGCTGCCCGTGCGCGTGCAGATTCAGCTACACAAGATGATTTGGGGCGCCGAGGCGCAGGGGGTGTAGAGATGGCGTTGGATCCGGACTTCGTTGCGGACTGCCCGTACGGGCCTGGGGCGATTTGCATCGACGAGCTCGTCGAAATCGACAAGGAGGCCGGCATCGTCCGGGCGAAGATGACCACCCATCCGGACCTGCCTCTGACGCGGGATCAGCGAGCGCATCCGGTGCGTCATCCACGGCACGTCAGCGGCGGCTTCATGGTGCATCTCACGGGAATTCTCGGTTTCATGCACACCTATTACGTCCTTGGCTTGCGGCACGCCGATGGCTGGATCGGCTACGGCGGGCGAATTTACAGCGCCCGCTTTGCCTCGCTCGCCAAGATAGGCCCTCCGCTCGACCTCGAGCTCCGCGCGACCAAGATCCGCCAAAGAGACACCCAAGTGTTCGGACGCTACGAGTTTCGGTTCACGCAGGACGGGGCTCTGGTATACGAAGGAGATCAAGCAGCCATGTGGATGAAGGTCACCGCACAATGAGCGCCAAGTCGCAAACCTTCACCGTCGCGACTCGCGGCAGGGGCACCGAGGAGATCACCGATCAGGTGCAGCGGGCCGTCGCCGCCTCGGGCATTGCCGAGGGTCTTTGCACCGTGTTCATCCACCACACTAGCGCCTCCGTGATTATCAACGAAAACGCCGACCCCGACGTGCAGCGCGACCTGGACGCGTTCCTCTCCAAGCTGGTTCCCGACGGAGATCCGCTCTACGTCCATACCGCCGAGGGCTCCGATGACATGCCCTCGCACGTACGAACGGCCCTCACCCAGACCTCGCTCAGCATCCCGGTCCACGACCGCCGGTGCGCCCTCGGAACGTGGCAAGGCGTCTTCGTCTGGGAGCACCGGCGCCGCGGGCACCAGCGCCGCATCACGGTGACCGTCGTCGGCTGACCGGCTGGCCCCGCGACCCATGCCGCGGTCCTCAGACCCTGGCTTGGGGTCTCGGCGAATCCTCCGCGTACATCGCTTCGATAGCTTCAGCGAAGTGATCGTTCACCTTGGCCCGCTTCACCTTGAGCGTGGGCGTGAGCTCGCCGTCATCGACGGTGAAATTCCGCTCGAGGATGGTGAACTTCTTGATCTGCTCGACCCGCGCGAAGTGATCGTTCACCTCGTCGAGGTGTGCCTGGACGCTCGCCCGGAGCTTTGGGCTCTTGTGAAGGGCATTGGCGTCCTCGCCTTCTTTGGCAGCCCATGCCGCCCCCGCCTCCGGGTCGATCGTCACCAGCGCGCTCAAGAACTTGCGCCGATCCCCGATGACGACGGCCTCGTTGATCAGCTCGTGATTTTTGAGGGCCGCTTCGAGGTTCTTGGGGGTGATGTTTTTGCCGCCAGCGGTGATGATGATGTCTTTCTTGCGGCCGGTGATGTTCAAGAAACCCTGCTCGTCGAAGGCGCCCAAGTCGCCCGAGTGCAGCCATCCGTCCTTCAACGTTTCGGCGGTCGCTTCGGGTTCCTTGTAGTACCCCAAGAAGACGTTCGGGCCCTTGACCAAGATCTCGTCGTCGTCCGCGATCTTGACCTGGACACCCGGAATCGCCGGGCCGACGCTGCCAAACTTGTAGTTCGTGGGTGTGTTGAAGCTCGTGGGTCCGGTATCTTCGGACTGGCCGTACACTTCGAGCACCACGAGATCCAACCTCGCGAAGAACTCGAGCACCTCGCGCGCGATGGGCGCTGCACCCGATACGCAAACTCGCGCATTGCCCATGCCGATCGCCGGCTTGAGCTTCGAGAAGATCAGCTTGTTGGCGAGCTGATATTGCAGGCCCTTGGGGCTGTCCGGGCTCTTGTTGGCTTCCCAACCCACCTTCATCGCCCACTCGACGAGCTTGGCCTTGAGTCCCGTGGCGTCCTTGAGCTTCGCGTTGATGCCAGCGTGGAACTTCTCCCAGATGCGCGGCACGCCGAAAAAGACGGTAGGTTGCACCTCTTTCAGGTTCTCGGGAACCGCCTCGATCGACTCGGCAAAGTACACCCGGGAGCCCGTCGTCACCGGCACGTGAAGCGTGAACATCTGCTCGGCGATGTGCGACAGGGGCAGGTACGAAAGTGAGCAGTCGGCATGTGAAGTGTTCACGATCTCGATGGCCACATTGGCGGTCCAAGCCAGGTTGTGATGGCTCAGCATCACGCCCTTGGGAGGCCCCGTCGTGCCCGAGGTGTAGATCAGCGTGGCCAGCGCATTCGGTTCGAGACCTTCGACCCGGTCGAGATACTCTTTCTCTTCGACGTCGTTGCCCTTGGCCATGAACTCGTCCCAGCTCATCACCATGTCGTCTGCGATGGAGGGCGCGCCCTTCATCGTCACAACGTGCTTGAGATGAGGCATGTTGGCGCGCTCTTTTTCGACCTTACGCCACTGCTCCTCGTCCTCGACCAGAATCACGGGCGCTTCGGCGTGATGGACGATGTACCGGACCTCGACCGGGGAGCAGGTGGTGTAGATGCCGGCCGGCGCGCCTCCGGCCCCCATCGTTGCCACGTCCATGATCGTCCACTCGGGCCGGTTGAATCCCAGGATGCAAACCGTTTGCCCCGGCTCGAAGCCAAGCGCGATCAGCGCTCGCCCCGCCTGGGTGACCTGTTCCGAGTACTTCCACCAGCTCGTGGGCTTCCAGCTTCCGCCCTCCTTCACGTAATACGCGGGGTCGTTGGGGGACCGTTTGGCCCGTTGGAGCAATCGATGGGGAATCGTGTCAGCAGCAGCCACGGCGTCACCTCTCCGTCTATCGGCCGTCCGTCGGCCGGGACGGCCGAATATGGCGCAAATGGTGCCATTTGGAAAGGGGCTCTCGGGCGTTCCCTGTGCTAAATCCGGCGCTCACGGAGGAGTGGCCGAGCGGTCGAAGGCGGCGGATTTGAAATCCGTTGTAGGGGCGACTCTACCGGGGGTTCGAATCCCTCCTCCTCCGCCAAGTTTCCCACGTGTTTCCTGCGGTATGCGTGATCGGTGTCAATGGAGTGTCAAGGACTCGCGCGATCGCGCGACTGACTCCGCTTCTGCGGCGGCGCATTGGTGCGTCCGTCGTTCGATATTCAACGCGAGCCGATGGCGACTCTCCAAAGCAAAGAGCCGCCGGGTCACGACTCCCAGCGGCTCCCAAATGCGTGCGGACAGCACGCCTCTCAACACAGACACATGCAAACTACCCGACAACGACCAATCCGTCCAGGTGGACATCTCCGCCTGGTCTCCAATGACCACGAGCTCGCCCGGCATGTTCTCGACCGGGCCGAAGCAGCGGCCAGAAAACACTGGCAAACCGTGCCGCTTGGGGGCTTTCGATGCTTCCAACTCGTAAACCGGGGGCTTCTGCCCTACGCCGAGACCTGGAAACGATTGCAGGCCGCCGCCATCGAAGGCGGGGCGCGCGAATCGTGGGTCAACCAAGCGCTCTACCACGCGGTGAGCAACGCGAAGATTCATCGGACCGAGCCGCCCGAGCTCCGGCTGCTTGCGGAGGCGGTTCAATGACTCGCGATGAGATGTTCGCCCATGTGCTCGAATCGCTGGTGAACGACGGCATCTTCGTTCGGACCGGCAAGCTCGACGAAAACGGGCAACCCACCTACAAGCTGGCTCCTGAGCTCGAGGCGCTCGACACGCGCGGCATTCAATCGCTCATCGCCGCTGCGGGCAAAGGAGCGGCCAATGGCTGACCTCACAAGCAGCGACCTTGCGACCAAGATCCGCGAACGGATTGCAGCGCTCGAGTGGGACGAAGCGACACCGGACCGCGTGATGCGGATTCAATACCTCGAGACGGTGCAGCGCGAGCTCGAGGCGGGCCATTACACCGTGGACGATGCGCTGGAGGCGCTGAAGGCGGCTGCGGACATTGATTTCGGCGACAAACGGAAAGGGACAAACGGGGCGAGCGCCAGTGATGACGCAGCGGACGAGGAGGAGGAAAAAGGCGAAGAGCAGGCCGAAAAGCTGGCGCAGATTGACAAGCTCGTGCGGCTGGTAGTTGAGAGGGCCTTCCTCTTTCATGCGCCCGGTCTGTCCCGTTATGACTTCTACGCTGACATCAGCGTGAACGGCTGCCGCGAGACGCACTACATCGGCTCGAGCTCGCTCAACCGATGGATGCTCTCGAGCTACTACGCCACAAACCGGAAGGCTCTTGGGCAGGCCGTCGTGGATGGCGCCAACGGCGTCCTTCGCGCTCTTGCTGAGCAGGGGCCGGAGATGACCGTTGATGTTCGGACCTCGCAACACAAGGGGAAGTTCTACATCGACCTCGGGGACAAGACCTGGCGCGCGGTGGAGGTGTCCACGGCGGGCTGGAAAGTAGTGAAGGCTCCGCCTGTCCGTTTCAAGCGCGGCGGCGCGATGGCACCGCTCTGCGAGCCAAAGACCGGAGGTAGCCTCGAGCTCCTGCGCGGCTTCCTGAACCTGAAGGACGAGGACAGCTTTGTGATGCTGGTTGCGTGGCTTCTCGCCGCGCTCCGACCGGTGGGACCCTATCCCATTCTCGTCATCAACGGGGAGCAGGGTTCGGCGAAGAGCACGATGACAAAGATACTTCGGAGCCTCGTGGACCCGAGCACGGCGCCGCTTCGACACGCGAGCGCAAGCGACCGGGACCTATTCATCACGGCGATGCATTCCTGGGTGCTGGCGTTCGACAACTGCTCGCACATTCCTGGCTGGCTGAGCGATGCGCTCTGCAGGCTGGCGACCGGTGGCGGCTTCGCGACCCGCGCGCTTTACACCGACGTGGACGAGGTGGTCTTTGATTCGAAGCGCCCCATCATCCTAAACGGCATCACCGAATTCGTGGAGCGCGGAGACCTCGCGGACCGCAGCGTCTTTGTGCATCTGACGCCGATAGACAAGACCAAGCGACGGACAGAGCGCGATGTGCTTGGCAGGTTCGAGGAGGTGCGCCCGTTGATACTCGGCGCGCTTTTCGACGCGATGGCCGAAGGATTGCACAACCTTCCTCGGACACACCTGGATAGCAAACCAAGGATGGCCGGAATTCGCGGAGTGGGCGACCGCTTGCGAGGGCCACTACACAGCGAACGAGGGCGGGTTTCTCGAAGCCTACGAGCGCAACCAGGCGGTGGCCGTGGCCGCCGTGGTGGAATCGGACGACGTGGCGAGGGCCATCCAGGACTTCGCCCACGAGCTCGGACACAAGGGCACGTCACACTGGGAGGGCAGCGCGACCGAGCTGCTCAAGAAGCTCAACGGCATCGTGGATGAGGCCACCATGAAGGAGCGAAGCTGGCCGAAATCGAGCAAGGCGATGGGGCGGGCCGTTGCGAGGGTGGCTCCGGTGCTCCGTCAGGCGGGTATCCCCGTCAAGCGCGCGCAACGGACGAGCCGGACGAGAACCATCATCATCGAGGGCGTGAAAGGGCCGAAGGAAAGGACGGAGTTCGATGACTGAGACCCGAGGCCACACAAATCATGCCCAAAGAAACGTCACTAACGTCACACATGTCACAAGCTCTGCATTTGCTGGTCGCGCGGTGACGTTTCTGAGGGGGTGTGACGTTTCTAATGTCATTAGTGACGTTTGGGCTCCCGGAAATGTCATTAGGCAAGTGCTTGAAAGTATTCAGGAAATGACGTTAGTGACGTTAGTGACGTTTCTGCCCGTTACTTCTATGTGCTGTCAGGGGGAGAGCTGATGATTGAGCCGCGAGAGCGCACCTTTGACGAGGTGCTCGAGGAGTTCCCGTATCTGACCATCCTGGGGTTCTCGAGCAGTGCACATGTGAGCGCCAGCGAGCGGGATGCCGGTTACACCTTCGCCTTCTGCTGGTCCTGGCTGCTGAACGCGCGCCCGCGCGTAGAGCGCTGCGCCGCCTGGCTCAAGACCGACATCAAACCGACCAAGACATCCGGCGGGGCTACGCCTACCGCCGCGGGTCATCTCCGGTGCACATGGGCAGTTACAGCCTGAAGCACCGATATGAGGTGCACGATCCGGACCAGTACATCACCGAGGGGGAGTTCATCGCGGCTGCCTTGATGGCCGGGTTTCCCGTACAGCGTCAGGCGCGGCATTGGGGACGCGGGGCGTGGTTTGGGATGAGCCCGTGCTCTTGGCGTGACCTGAAGCAACCAAAACGCGACCTCAGTGTCTATGTGCGCCGATGGCCGCACGACCCACGACACGAGAGCGCACAAGCATAAGGAGCTCACCTATGAGAGAACCCGAAACGAGCATGACCTAGACTAGACAATCAATCGAAGACCTAGACCTGCCGCCGCACCTGAGCATCGGGCTCCGTGTGGCGCAGTTCCGAACAAGCGAGCTCGACACCCACGAGCGGAGCGACGTGCTGAGTGCATTCATTGCCGTTGGCCCATGGGCTGAGGGCCTGGTGCCCCATGAGCATGGCGGCGACGTGGCTGTGAGGGCCGCTGATGTGTTCCTCGAACCGGGGGGTAGAGCATGAGCGAGGAAGCCAAGCGCCCTGAGAACATGCCTGCACACGAGCGGGCCTTCTGCCGCATCAGCGATGCACACAACGAGACGATCAAGGAATGCGGCCACGTGCCGACCCTGGTCGCGTCCATCGCGCTCGGCACCTACGCGGCAAGCCTGGTCCCACCCTATTAAAACCGCATGTGACGGGACTGGCGATCGAATTGCTCGAAAGGCTAGGCGTCGCCGAGGTGGTTATGCGCCCCGCTGCGGAAGGCGAGGGCAACTGAAGGCGGGTATAGCGGGTCCTTCCCCGAGGAGTTCACGTGCGGGCGGAGACCCCGCAGAAAAGCGCAAGGCACAGGCCGATCCCGCCGCTCATTTTTGCACTCGTGCGAGAAGGCTATCATGAAGTTTCGAAGCCTCAAAGACTTGGCCAAAGAAAGCGGCCATTCCCGTTACCAAATCCAGCGCGCCATCGAGCCGGTCTCATCAAGGCCGAATGGCTGCACTTTTCGCCGCAGTTGGGCCGCCGGAAAATCCGGGCGGAGCACTTCGACGAGTGCGTGGCTGCGATGGAAGTATGGAGCTAGCTGGGGCCGCCGCCCGACTTCGCCGAATCAAGAGCCAAGCGGGAGCACTACGAGGCCGCCCTGGCCGAGCTGAAATTCAAGGCACAGGCCCAAGAATTGCTTCCGGTCGAGATGGTCGCCCGGAAAGTGCCCGATGCCTCCGCGAAGCTCGCCAGCCGACTCCTGCAGCTTCCAGGGCAGCACGCCCAGGACTGGTTCGCAGCTCGAAGTGTCCACGACAGCTCGAGGTCATGGTGGACAGCACGTTTCGAGATGCGATGCGCGAATTTCCGTCTTAGATTTTGGGAATCGAGATCCAAAGCGGCGAGCAGGTACCCGAGCTCAAACCGAAGGTCGAGGCGTAAGAAGTGCACGCGGATGTGCATGGAAAAGATCCGTGCATCTTCCGATGTGCAATATGTTGAAATCGCTAGGCTTCTTGCGCAGGCGATGGCGCGTTGGCTGGGCATTTCTCCCCCGCGGTAGAATTTGCGATCGCGCACCCACCCACCGCCGAACTTATCCAGCAGTTTCCCCGCCGCCGTCTCGGGCCTGGTGTAGTGGGTGATTTGGTACGTGATGCGTTGGCGTGGCTGTTCAGTTTTTGGTGTCATGACACTGTTTTCTGAACGCGTGTCAGTGCTCACTGTGCCGATGCTGACCCCGAGCTCGGCTGCGATCTCACGGGGTGGACTTGCCCGGGTCGCCGTGGTCGAAACCTGCCGAATCGGCAGATTTGACGAGCGAGGGACAAGCCAGCCTCGCCACAATCCGGGCTTGGGAGCCGTCTGAGGTTACTCGCGTAACGTTGCGCGACTTACTGTCCGGCCTATGTGGTGGATTGGCTTTGGGGATGACCACGCTTCGAAAATCGTAGCGCCCCATGCTACTCTCACCCTCGAATGCTTCGCCGCGTCCACGTCGTCTACCGTGCCGAGATGACCGCATCGGGCTGCGAGCCGATTGCATGGCGTGTCGTCGAGGCAGACGGCCGCTTGTGCACCAACTGGCTGTCACCGGACTATGCAGTCGACCACCCTGAGGGCGCGCTTGACCGTGGTGGATTCGACGATCGCAAGGATGCCGAGCTCTTCGCGCTGGGCGTTTCTTGGGAAAGCGCCCTTTACACGGGCTACTCGGTGGCCTCACGACTCACGACATCGATCGCGAACGCGACAAGTACGACAAGGGCCGCGTGTCTGCACTCGACGCGATCCAAATCGACGACGGCCCACCAATCCCCTTCAGCGCCCGCCCAAGGCCCGCACCGAGCTACAGCTACCTTGGGCCAGCCTTGGCATTCTGAGCGCTTCTGAGTGCCAACCTCGTCCGTTCTATGCTAAATTCCGGCCGTGGTCGGAATGGAGACAGGATGGATTTCGAGAGCGCCGGACTTGGCGCCACGCAAGAGCGAAAGCAGGACGCCTAGCGCGCGTCATCACAGCACAGTGGCGGCCGCAGTCCGCCGATGAACAGAACCGCACCGTCGAGTGTTTTTTCGACCGGCGCGAGACGTCGATCGCGAAGGACCTTTTGGACCGGGAAACGATACGTCGAACGACTCGTCGACGCTCCGACAAGCCAGTGACCTCGTCACGTCTACGGGCCGGTGCCGCGCTACTCGATTGCCACGATCTGAGTTTAGCGGGAGTGCGTTGTACAGCTTGGCGTGGTCGAGGATCGCGTGGGTGAGTGGCGGGAAAGGTCACGCCCGATTTGTGCGGTTGCAAGTGACCCCGGTTCCGACTCATCTTTCGAGGAAGTGGCAGCCGGCATCGTTCGAAGCGTGAGCGTGGGCTACCATTGATCGCCGAACGAAGCGTTAGGCCAAGAGCGCGGCGAGCCCGGAGTTCACGAGGCACTGCGCTGGGCCCCCATGAGATCGTTGATGTACCCGTGGGAGCCGACGCAGGCGCACAGGTCCGCTCACACACAATTTCAATCGACCGAAACGATGGTCAGAGACTGGAGACGGGATAATGGAAAGAGAAGAAAAGCGAGAACGGCAACGGCCGTTCTGCAAGACGCGGCAGTCAGGGAGCGGGAGCGATGTGCATACGTGAGCGCTCAATGCCGAAAGTTTGGACTCGACGCATTGGAGCGCGAGTTGATCAGTGATGGCGTGTCCATCGACGAATGCCGGACGCACATCCTCGAAGCGATTGCGGCAAAGCCCGAAAACGCGGTCGAGATTGATCACCGATTCGCACCCGGAGACGGCCGACGAGAAAACGACTTCGCACGCGATGCTGCCGAAGGGCTGCTCGTGAGCGGATTCTCA
>CAWFPD010000009.1:0-39662 GCA_963817725.1 uncultured delta proteobacterium | reverse complement strand
GACCCGGACACGGACGGAGATGGGTTTTCGGATGGGGAAGAAGTGGCGGCGGGCACGGACCCCCTTGGACCCGGCCAGCTTCCCAGACCTTTCCCTGAGATCCGAGCCTTTTGGCGTGGTACCGGTTTGGCAGCGATGGCGGCGGGACGATTGTGGACACCACGGCCAACGGCAACGATGCGAGCTGCAGTCCCGGCGTTGACGTGTCCGGCGTTCACAGCTGCGGATGGGCAGCCGCCCGGGGCCTACGACTTCACGGGCAACGGGAACTACATCGAGCTTCCGAACAAGTTTTCGGCGTTTGATTTCACGACGGAGTTCAGCCTGAGCCTATGGATGAAGAGCAACAATCCACCCAATGCGTGGGCGCAGCTCATCGGCAAGGGCGACTCGGCCTGGAGCATCGAGCGGCAGGCTGGGGGCAATCACGTCTCGTTCACCACGTTCGCCCCGTCTGCAGACAACATGGAAGGCACGACGAACGTCTTTGACGGGCAGTGGCACCACATCGCGGCCGTCTACGACGGAACGCAGAAGATCCTCTATGTCGACGGCCAAGTGGACGCGCAGAAGCCGTACACGGCAACGGTGAACAACAACAGCCTGAACGTGCGCCTCGGGTACAACAGCGAGTACACCTCGGGGCAATACGATGGGCTTCTCGACGACGTGCGGATCTACGACCGCCCGTTGAGCTCTGCCGAGGTGACCCAGATTCTCAGCGAGGCTGCCCCCTAAGCCTTGCATACCGGTTTCGCGTTTGGCTACGCCCGGTGCGGGGCAGTAGTTGAGCAATTTGGGTCGGCGTTTCGGTTTGGATAGACTGATCCGCGTGGGAAACCACACGGTCCGTCGTTTGCAAGAAGAACGGGCCGGATGCATGAGTAGCGCTCAGGCCGTGCTGAGCCAGTACGAGAAACGAGACTCACCGTGAAGTTTGACGAGACACGCAAGCTACAGAGTAAGAGCCACGCCTTGATCCCGGGCGGCGCCCACACGTATGCCAAGGGCGACGACCAATATCCCGAGCTCGCACCCGGTTTCATCGCGAGGGGCCGTGGATGCCACGTCTGGGACGTGGATGGCAACGAGTTCATCGATACAACATGGGGCTTCGAGCCGTCACGCTCGGGCATGCCTATCCCGAGGTGATCGAAGCGGCCGCGGAGGCCATGAAACACGGCACCAACTTCACGCGTCCCTCGCCTCTGGAGGTCGAGTGCGCGGAAGACTCCTCGGCATCATCGAGGGTGCTGACATGGTGAAGTTCACGAAAGACGGGTCGACTGCGACCACCGCGGCGGTTACCCTCGCACGCGCGGTGACCGGCCGCGACAAAGTCGCCCTGTGCATCGACCATCCCTTCTTTTCCTACAACGGATGGTTCATCGGGACGACACCGGTCGATGCCGGGATTCCAGAGAGTGAGAAGGCTCTTTCGGTCACGTTCCACTACAACGACATCGAAAGCGTCAAACGAATGTTCGACGACCATCGCGGACAAATCGCCGCGTTGATCCTCGAGCCTTCGCGAGGCGACGATCCGGTGGACGATTTTCTCCAAGAAGTGCGCCGGCTTTGCACAGAACACGGCACGCTCATGGTGCTAGACGAAATGATCACGGGCTTCCGATGGCACCTCGGCGGCGGGCAGCGCTACTACGGTGTCACTCCGGACCTTTCCACCTTCGGCAAGGCGCTTGCGAACGGGTTCTCGGTCTCCGCATTGGCAGGCAAGCGCGATTTTATGGACCGAGGCGGGCTGCACCACGACAAAGAGCGCGTGTTCTTGCTCTCGACCACACACGGCGCCGAAACCCACGGGCTGGCAGCGTCCATTGCCACGATGCGCGTCTACCAGCGCGAACCCGTCATCGAGCATTTATGGCAGGCCGGCGAGAAGCTTGCTTTGGGATTCACGGAGGCCACGCGCGCGGCAGGCCTCGAAGAGTACGTCCACGTCGTGGGCAAGCCTTGCAATTTGGCCTTTGCGACCAAAGACCCCGAGGGTCGTCCCTCTCAGGAGTACCGAACGCTCTTCTTGCAAGAGACCATCGCCCGAGGCGTACTGATGCCCTCCCTGGTGGTGAGTTACTCCCATACGGACGAAGACATCGAGCGCACGATCGAAGCCGTTCGCGGGGCGCTCGAGGTCTACTCCCAAGCGATGGATGCAGGTGTCGAGCGCTTTTTGGTCGGCGCGCCGTCGAAGCTCGTCTATCGGCGCTACAACTGAGCGTCAGTCATCCACGTTTGCGCAGATTTGCTAGGGGGTTCCGGCAGGGCGCCAATTGGGGCTCGTAGAACGACAGGTAGCGCACCTCTCGCGATTCGTCTGCACCATGATAGAAGAAGTCGGTTGACAGAAGATACTTGGTGACGACGTTGTCTTCGAGCCTGCGTAGGGGGTGACCCATCGGTAGCCAACGGTAGAGGGATACGTACGTGTATGGGAGTGCAATGACCGATAGTCGCGCGAGCTGGGTCGCATGCTCGGCCTTGTAGTCGATGTATTCCCGGGCAAAGCGTTCGAAGCTCCCCGCTTCGTGCTTCAGGTAGCCGACCCGGCGCTTGAGGATCGCGATGATGATCTTGGTGGGTTTGCCGTAGCGCCACTGATAGAACGCGTAGGGCGCAGCTACGAGCACTGCAATACCCCCAACCAGACCGGTCACGAAAGCTCGACGGGAAAGCTTTGCCATCAGGTCATCAGCTTTCTTGCCGCCCGGACCGACAATGCTGAGAGAATCAGTGTGGGGTTTGCTGCAGGGCAAGTGGGAAAGGCACCACTTCCCAACACCAACAGGTTGCGAACCTTGTGATGCACCAGGCCAGCGTCGACTACGCTGCTGTTCGGATCGGTTCCCATCCGTGTGGTGCCTTGAATGTGCGCGCTGCCACCCAGCTCATTTCGTTCGACGATGACGTAGTCCTCCACGGGGAGCCCATCGATCAATTCTTCCACCAGCGCCGGCACCGAATCAATTCCGGCCTGTGCATACTTGGACATGGCCGGGTAGTAGAGCTCGGGCTTGCTTGGATCGCTTGCCGAAACACCCACATAGTTTTCATAGCTGGGGAGGTCCTCAAAGTTGAATTTGAGGAGCGCACGTTGGCGCCAACGCCCGCGCTCCGCGCGGAGCCATGGGACGTTCCAGCTCTCGATGTTGCACGCTGCACGCTTCGACCGGTCCGTGCTGTCGTGAAACATGACGCCAAGCCCCGTCACCTGCTGACCGCCGTCCAGACTATCGAGCCCTTTCAGGTTGATCTGTACGTCAACTCCGAATTGCTCGTGCAAGTAACGGCCGAGAGCCCGATCTTCAAAGCCGGATCGCAGGAGAATGTAAGGGGAAAATATGCCGTGCGCACCGACCACCGCCAGGTCGCACCCCACCGAGTGGGATTGGCCCTCGTGGCTGTAGTGGACCGCTTGGACCCTGTCGCCCTGCACATCGAGTTGGTCTACGCCCGACTCCAACCGCAAGGTGACCCGAGGATCCTCATACAGATCCAACATATGCAGATCCACTTGGAACTTCGAAGCAATGGGGCAGGTCGAACAAATACCGTTCACGCAACAAACGGGGCGCCCCGTCTGGGAAGATGACGATCGAGCGCTGGGCATCGGGATGTGCTGGTCGGGGTACTTCTTCGCAATTGCTTCGTCGAAGCCGTTGAGCGTGTGAGCCGGAGTCGGGTACGGACGGGAACGCGGAAACGGACCGACGTTCGAACCGTTGATGCCCATCGTATACTCCACTTCCGTGAGGTACGGCTCGAGGTCATCGTAGCTCAAGGGCCAATCTTCCCCCACCCCATAGCGCGTCTTCATTTCGAAGTCGCTAGGGTGGGGCCGGGGCGAGGTGCCCGTCCAACAGCTACCGCCGCCAAAGGCAATGTTTTGCACCCACGACTTCGAGGGTGTGAGGTTGACCACCGCGCTCTCGAAGTCGAAGTCGGTGTTCGACATGTGTTGCATCTTCCACGGGTAGGAGAACTTGCGGCCCTTGTCGAGCACGAGCACTCGCGTTTGTGGCGCCGCATGACGCAAGTACTCACGCAGGAAGAAGGACGAAGCAAACCCGGTGCCGACAACGACCGTGTCGAAGCTCTCGCGCATCAGTTGCGCCCTCCTTCACCTCTAGCCATTGCTATCCTATTTTCGATTCTTCACGAATACGCCAAAAACAAAATATGACATAAAAACAAAGGCTTCCAAAGCCGCTCACGACGTCTCTGGTGAGCCTCGATGCCAGTTTCCACAGGCACGATTCGTCCCGTCTCGCTCATTGGCGCTGATCTATTTGAGCTGCAACGACTTCTTGCATAGTCTTCCGCCCGAGTGCTGCTCCATTTCTTTGCAGAAGGAGCGGTCGGTGGGGATAAGAAAGGGCCAGTTGGGAGCTTCGTGGTGTCGAACAGATACTGGAACCGCACCACCCTGGTGCAGTTGGGCGTCGCGCTCAGCCTTGCATGGATGGTGACATCGGCGGCCACCGGCGGCGCCCGTCGCGTCGACGCTCGCACTCTGTTGCTGAGTGGCAGCGTCTTTATGGACGGCGGCTCGCCGTACGATCCCGGCGCTTTGAATGAGGCTTGGGTGCAGGAGTACGGGGAAGCAAGGCCGAGTCACAAGCTTTTCGTCTATCCCCCGACGATTCTCGCAGTCCTAGGTCCGCTCGCTGCCGTCGGCTCTTTCGGCTTCGTGCTTTTAGATGCGCTGAACGCCGTGGCCTTGGGTCTGCTGCTTTGGGCCGTCTGGCGAAAAGGCGCCCAATTGGGGCTGAGCACGCTCCGCCGCTGGCTTGCGGTGCTACTGGTGAGCCTCACCGGCGGCATTGGTGCGTCCCTTCTGCTCGGCCAGGTGGGGCTTTGGTCGATCGCGCCGCTTGCATGGATGATGCCCACAGGGAAGACCTCCTTGCCTTTCGGCTTGCGTGTGCTCTGCATTACCGCGGCTGCGCTAAAACCCACGATCGCGTTGCCTTTCATTGCTTACTGGCTGCTCACCGACACCGCCGCATTGTTTGTCGCGGGTGGACTGAGCCTCGCGGTATCGGTATGGGTTGCGGCCACGACGTCCGGACCGGCCATGCTAAGTGAATGGCTCACGTCACTTCGCATGTATTCGGCCGAAGCGGTGAACCTTCCCGACAAGCTCGTCTCCCTGCAGCACGTGCTCGCAGGTGTCCTACCAGAGGGTGCGCTAAGATCGTTCCCTGCGGTGGCTGCCCTCGGCGGTCTGCTCGTTGGACTCCAGGGGCGCCTCCGAGGCGTCCGTTCGGGGCACTTCATCCTGCTGACGGCGCTCCTCTTGTGCTTCATGCCCCTGCACCCATACGATCTGGCGGTCGTTGCCGTCCTTGCCGGACTAGCGCCAATGCTGGGGTGGTCCAGTCTGCTTTGGTATGCTCCCGCACTAATTTTGCTGATGCGGTCATCGGCGGTTGCACGAGTCGGTCAGGTGCTTTCGGATGCTCCCTTGGACGCCAACTTGCTCGCGAGCCTCGGCGCGGTGATGATGATCGTGGGTGCAAGCGTGACTTTTTTACGCCGCAATCCTCTGCCTGTCGATCCTTCCCCCCCCCATCATGAATCGCACGTTCATCGTCGTTCCCTGTTACAACGAGGAAGCCCGGCTCGACACGGGCGCGTTTGTGCGGTGCATCGAGGAGCAGCCCCACACCTCATTCGTTCTCGTCAATGATGGCAGCACCGACGGAACACTCTCCGTGCTTCGAGGTTTGGCTGCGCGATTTCCGGAGCGAGTGCACGTGATCGACCAAAACCCCAACGCGGGCAAAGCCGAAGCGGTTCGCCAAGGGATGCTGGCGGCGATGTCGTTGGGAGCGGCTCTCGCTGGCTATTGGGATGCGGATTTGGCGACGCCTCTAGAAGCGATTCCGAAGTTCGTGGAGGTTCTCGATCGCCATCCAGAAGCGGAGATCGTCCTCGGAGCGCGTGTCGCCCTTCTCGGACACCACATCGACCGCAAGCCCAGCCGTCATTACCTCGGTCGCGTGTTTGCTACCGGTGCCAGCTTGGTTTTGAATCTCCCCGTCTACGATACGCAGTGCGGCGCCAAGCTGATGCGCTGCACCGCCCAAACACGAAAGCTCTTTGAGGAGCCCTTCGGCTCTCGCTGGATTTTTGACGTCGAGATGTTAGCTCGTCACTTGGAGGGGCGGACGACCCCGCATCAAATTCGCGAGCTTCCGCTCGACCAGTGGACGGACGTCGAGGGGTCCAAGGTCAAGCCCACCGATTTCTTCCGAGCGCTCGGCGAGCTCATTCAAGTACATCGACGGTATCGGCTCAACACCTCGTACAGCCCTCTGGTCAATGCCGCCACGGCGGCACCCGTTCATTATGCGGGTGCGGGTGCGATCGGCACCGCCGCGCACTACCTCACGCTGGCGTTGCTGGTCGAGCTGCTGGGCGCATCGCCCGTCGTCGGCACCGTCATTGGCGCCGCCCTTGGGGCGTTGATCAACTACTTCCTCAACTACCACTTCATCTTCACGAGCTCCGCTAGTCATAGACGAACCCTCCCTCGATTCTTGGTCGTGGCTGGTTTGGGAATGGCCATCAACGCTGGTGGTATGTGGCTCGGAACGAAAGTTCTTGACGTCAATTACCTCATCACGCAGATCGGTTGTACGGCTCTGGTCCTCGCGATAGGATTCCTGTTGAACAGAGTGTGGACGTTCGGAACTGTTCACACTGTCGCCGTCAAGCCCGCTGACCAAGCCCAGCACCGCTCGGAGTGAGTGGACCGCAGCCTCTCTGGCAGACGCGAATTTCGCACTGATTCGCAATCTTTCACGCGCAGTACGGAATCCGGCGGGCCTCGCCCGGCCCATACGTAATTATTCACCTCGCTCCATTGAACAAGGAGCGTCCTTCCCCTTACCGCCCTTAATCTTGGGTCTCGTTCATTTTTCACGCCGATTCGAGGCTCTCCCCCTCTCATGGCCGCCAACAGCGATGCAGGCGCAGCTGGATTCGATCATGCGGTATTGTCCCAAGAAGGTCCCTCCGAATCTCGTTCTCTTTCGGACCAAGCTCGATCCGTTTGAAGGCCCACACGAGCCCGATATGGGATGGGGTCGGGTGGTTCCACACGGGGTCCGCATCGAATGGCTTGCCGGTCGTCACGAGGACGTGCTGTCGCAATCGGGGGCGCCGCGACTCGCGGGGGCCATGGCGCCATATCTGCGATGTCGTTCTGCAAATCGATGCTCTGCCGTCTCGCATCGAGAGTCTGGGAATCCCGCGGACTGGTGACCGCTTTGAGGCCGCGCTGCGGTGGGTTGTAAGCGCTCCTCAGCGCTGTAGATGAGCGAGCACGACGCCAGCGGTGAAACCGTAGCCTTCGGCGTTCATGTGCGGGGGGCCCAATGCGCTCCCGCCTCGATATGAGTAAAGAGACAGAGGATCGTCGTGCTTGTCGATTGCGGCCTTCACGTCGATGATCCTCAGGCCCAAGGACGACGCGATCTTGCTCACCTGTGCCCATTGCTCAGTGGTTGCCCTTTCGGTGCGACTCGTTCCGGGCTCGAAGTGCCAGACCCCCGGGAGATAGACCAGGATGAGCTCACCACCCCAAGACTCTGTCCTCGACTTCGCCTGCCTCAGAATTGTTTGAAACAGGTCGTAGTCGGGGGACTCTAACGTAGCTGGGGAATATGGGTGGCGAATCTTCCCAATGGTCGTGCGGAGAGTCTTTAGTTTCAAAAACTCGAGGAACCGCGCAAGGCGATTCCCGCGCAAACGGTTCATGCGCGCTACGGGGCTGGCTTCTCCATCGTCGTCGAGGCCGGACTCTATGATGTCGGTCAACCGATCGTCAATCTCCGACTGCATGGCCAAAAGGCCCTGCTCAAAGTCCGACCTGACATAGCGCATCAGCAGCGGAGTCTTACGATCCATACCTAGATCAAACCACCACAAGTCGTTCTCAAAATAGAACCAGAGTACCTTCCTAGGTTTGAGCGCTGGCCCGTACTCCTCGAGTGTCGCGAGTTCGAGAAGAGGAGAGTTGCCAGAGAATCCAAGATTCAGAGTCGCCGGGAAGCTGGCACGTATGAGATCACCAAGCGCTTGGGCGGAAGAGACACATTCTCCCATTGTGAACGAGTCGCCGATCAGCACGACTTCCACGGAATGCAAATCCCACAGTCCCCGCGGATTGCGAAATCCGTGTTCATCACTTTCATAAACGGCGTAGTCACCCGTTTCGTTGTGATCTAGCCCCCGAAAGTTGAGCCATTGAAGAAGTGAGTCCTCCGGGTCTACAAAGGAGGACATCATGAGGAAGAGCAGGTTCACGGAGAGCCAAATCATCGGCATCCTGAAGGAGGTCGAATCGGGACGGACGGGGCACGAGGTATGCCGCGAGCACGGCATCAGCGAGCACACGCTGTACCGCTGGAAGAAGAAGTACGGCGGGATGGAGGCGAGCGACGCCAAGCGGCTTCGGGAGCTCGAGGAAGAGAATCGCAAGCTCAAGCGCATCGTGGCCGACCAAGCCGTAGACATCGTGGCGCTCAAGGATGTGATAGGCCGAAAATGGTAACGCCGAAGGCCAAGAGAGCGGCGCTCGTGCACCTCGTAGAGGCGCACCGCATGAGCGAGCGTCGTGCCTGTCGGCTGCTCGGAGCGCCACGCTCTTCGATGCGATACCGGGCTCGGCCCCGCGACAACGAGGGGGTGCTCAGGCTGCTCAAGACGCTTGCTGGACGCCATCGGCGTTCGGGCTACCGGCAGCTGACGCGAATGCTGCGGCGGCGTCTAGGCCCGGTGAATCACAAGCGAGTGCATCGATTGTACCGGAACCACGGGCTTCAGGTGCCGGTCCGACGACGGCGGCGCCTCAAGCACATGCCACGGCAGCCCATGACGGTGCCGAGGCGCCGAAACGAATGCTGGTCGATGGACTTCGTGCACGACCGAACGATGACCGGTCCGCTTCGCACCCTTAGCGTGCTCGACTTGTGCACGCGGCAAGCGCCGGTGCTGACGGCCGCTCGTTCGATGCCTTCAGAGCGCGTCATCCGAACCTTGGAGCAAGCGGCGGAGGCCTACGGGCTTCCCGAGCGCATTGTCGTCGACAACGGTCCCGAGTTCACGAGTCGCTCGATGCAACGCTGGGCCAAGGACCACGACATCGAGCTTCACTTCATCGAACCGGGCAAGCCGACCCAGAACGCGTTCATCGAGAGCTTCAACGCTCGGCTTCGCGACGAGTGCCTCAACGAGCACGTCTTCTCGAACGTGCAGGAAGCCCAGGCCGTGCTCGAGCAATGGAGAAACTACTACAACCAGGAGCGGCCCCATGGCTCGCTCAGAGGTCAAACCCCAAACGAATTCGCCCGCGGACTCACTTCATGACTGGACGAACTTTGGGGGCAGATCAGTTGCACAACACGGTTGTCTTGCCCGAGATGCCCGCAAGAGGGCGCATTTCTCGTCCGTCGATCATGATCATCGAGCGGAACTGGTGATCGCGGGTCTCGATGCGCAACGTGGCTGGCACCAAGCGAGGAACAGCGTCGACGCCTGCGTCGCGCAGATCTCGGACCACCTGCCTTCGAGATCTGGAGTCGAAGGGCGTTCCGGCTCGCTCTGCCCGTTCGATGGCCGCAAAGCCGGGATCGGTGTGGAGGATCCGGAGCGTGAGCTCTGCAAGGTAGAGCATCGCCACCGTGACCACTAAGGTCACGATAGGCCCCAATGCTCTTTGGCCCAAGTGATTCATTATAGGTGCCACGTATCGCGTCTGGGTACCGAAGACAGACCTACGACGGCTTCGGATCCGGCAACGATATCCTACCGGGGTCCATGCCTCTAGCCTGGACTCTCTTAGACGAGCCCAACCTGGCGTCGGCAGAGGGCAGCCAGTCCGAAATTACGGCTTCAACTGCGGTCAGCTGGTACGAAGAGTCGCGTTGGGGTCATCGCCAGATGCGCTCGCCGGAGATGCGGACATTGCGCACGAACTTGGTGATGCCGACGGGGCTCCAGGGCGTGTGTCCTTGGTCGGAGCCGTAGAGCTTGAAGTAGAGCTCGGCGACGTTGTGGCCTTGGCCGGCCGTTTGAACGCCGGTCTGCTCCAGAGCGAGCTGGCCATTGATCCACACCGAGACCGTGGCGGTCTGACTCGACGCGAACTGCCAGCGCATTTCAAGGTCGAACCACTCCCCCACCGGCATGCTCAGGCTCGACCAGTCGGAGCTCGGACCGTTGACATCGGCGCCCGCCCCATTGCCCCAAGCAAACTGAAACCGCATCGACCCGTCTTGCTTGAGCATGATGCCCGGGGAGGTGTGCCATCGGTTGGTGCCGTCTTTAGTGGTGTGCCAGTCGAGCAACGACAGCCAGGCCCATCCGTCGCCGCCCGCATCGATGGTCTCGGGAAAGTAGAGTTCCTGCGCCACGTAGATGGGCGCACCACTCAACGCGAGGTCGGAGAATTCCTGGTGGCTGAAGCTCCAAAGGGCAAACTGCGAGCGTGCACCGCCTGCATCGCAAACGCCGTATTGGCGGATCGCGTAGCCAGAACCCCCTAGGGGGTCTGGGACTCGGGACCAGTTCGCGCCGTTGGCATCGCTGGGCATCACCTCGTTGCCGATGGGGTGCTGAGCCACGAACCCATCAAACCCATATTGACCGCTGCCGGACTGGATCGAGTCGGTCCAAACCAAGCCGACCGGAGCGACGCAAAGACCCGTGATTTGGTTGCAGCTCTCGGCGCCGCCGCAAGTGCCGCAACTACCTCTACAACCGTCATCCCCGCACTCCTTGCCCAAACAAATGGGCGTGCACTGGTTCGGTTGGTAGCAGGTGCCCTGAGAGTCGCAGAGCTCGCCCGATGGACAGACCCCGCAGCTGCCCCCACAACCATCGCCACCGCATTCTTTGCCTGCGCAGTTGGGCGTGCAGTGATCGGGTTGGTAGCAGTTGCCGTCAAGATCACACAGCTCGCCTGAAGCGCAGGTCCCGCAGTTGCTGCCGCACCCATCATCGCCGCACTCTTTGCTCGCGCAATCGGGAATGCATTGGTCGGGGTCGTAACAAACTCCCTCGGCTTTGCAGGCCTGTCCCGTCGCACAGCTTCCACAGCTGCCGCCGCAGCCGTCGCCGCCGCATTCCCTGCCTACGCAATTGGGAGTGCATTGGTTTGGGTCGTAGCAGGTTCCCGTCGTGTCGCAGAGCTCGCCTGAGGTGCACGAACCGCAATCGCTGCCGCACCCATCATCGCCGCACTCTTTGCCTGCACATTCGGGAGTGCACTGACTTGGGTCAAAGCAAGCACCCCGCGCGTTACAGAGATCTCCCTGCGCGCAGGTGCCGCAGCTTCCCCCGCAGCCATCGCCCCCGCATTCCTTGCCCGCACAATCAGGGGTGCACGCTTCAAAGGCTCTGGGGTCAGTGATGCCGCCCGCGCCACAGCCTGGGAGCGTCGGAGAGGACAAGAGGCCGGCGACCAACGTCAGTGCCTGGGCAAGACGGAGCGCCCCCGATGACTCAAGCCTCCCCCGATGGCTCATAGGAGATCAGTATTGCGGTGCGATCTCATGTTCCGTCAACCCGGATGGATTAACCATATTGGAACATCTGGCAGAAAAATCCCATTTTCTCACCCCTTTAGACGAACACGTAAAAGATTGTCGAGTCCGCCTCATCGCCAGATGCGCTCGCCGGAGATGCGGACATTGCGCACGAACTTGGTGATGCCGACGGGGCTCCAGGGCGTGTGTCCTTGGTCGGAGCCGTAGAGCTTGAAGTAGAGCTCGGCGACGTTGTGGCCTTGGCCGGCCGTTTGAACGCCGGTCTGCTCCAGAGCGAGCTGGCCATTGATCCACACCGAGACCGTGGCGGTCTGACTCGACGCGAACTGCCAGCGCATTTCAAGGTCGAACCACTCCCCCACCGGCATGCTCAGGCTCGACCAGTCGGAGCTCGGACCGTTGACATCGGCGCCCGCCCCATTGCCCCAAGCAAACTGAAACCGCATCGACCCGTCTTGCTTGAGCATGATGCCCGGGGAGGTGTGCCATCGGTTGGTGCCGTCTTTAGTGGTGTGCCAGTCGAGCAACGACAGCCAGGCCCATCCGTCGCCGCCCGCATCGATGGTCTCGGGAAAGTAGAGTTCCTGCGCCACGTAGATGGGCGCACCACTCAACGCGAGGTCGGAGAATTCCTGGTGGCTGAAGCTCCAAAGGGCAAACTGCGAGCGTGCACCGCCTGCATCGCAAACGCCGTATTGGCGGATCGCGTAGCCAGAACCCCCTAGGGGGTCTGGGACTCGGGACCAGTTCGCGCCGTTGGCATCGCTGGGCATCACCTCGTTGCCGATGGGGTGCTGAGCCACGAACCCATCAAACCCATATTGACCGCTGCCGGACTGGATCGAGTCGGTCCAAACCAAGCCGACCGGAGCGACGCAAAGACCCGTGATTCGGTTGCAGCTCTCGGCGCCGCCGCAAGTGCCGCAACTACCTCCACAACCGTCATCGCCGCATTCTCGATTTCCGCAGTCCGGTGCGCAGGCGCCGGGCTCGTAGCAGATTCCGAAGCCATTGCAGAGTTCTCCTTGGGCGCAGTCTCCGCAGGGATCCCCACAACCGTCATCGCCGCACTGCTTGCTCGTGCAGTCCGGTGTGCAGAAGCCGTCGGCTGGATCGCTGCCGACATCGCCCCCACATCCGCCAAGGAGACTCAACGTTATGAGAGCAAACGCCCATAACCACCGCACCGTTTCGAGCTTGCGCGCGCCCTTCTTGGTTTGATTGCTTGCTCCCCGGCCGCGCATCATGGGTCATTATGCCGGGTCCAAAGGGAGCGCGCGCAACTCGCGATTGAGTCCTCAACGTCAGCGACTACCGAAAAGGCGCTTTATTGCAAGTAGTTAGTGCAATGTAAGATGTTGTGGCGCCCGAGAGCGCGATTTGGCGCGGGCCCCTTCGGGTCTGCTACACAGTCTGGAACACCCCATGTGCGGCATTGCGGGCGCCATCGGTTGCATAGATGACCGTGTGATCGAGGCCGTCGGTCGCGCGCATGCCGAGCTGCGTCACAGGGGCCCCGACGCGGAGGGGACTTGGCAAGACGTGCTCGAAGGTCGAGGAGCGGCGCTCGCGCATCGTCGCCTCGCCATCATCGACCTATCGGCCGACGGAGCCCAGCCAATGCACGACGAGTCCAGCGGCCTCAGCATCGTGTTCAATGGCGAGATCTACAATTTTCAGTCGCTCCGCAGCGAGCTAGAGTCGTGCGGGTACCGATTTCGAACGCGCACCGATACGGAAGTGCTGCTCAAGGCCCATGCGGAGTGGGGCGATCGGGCAGTGGAGCGGCTAAGGGGGATGTTCGCCTACGCGCTGTGGGATTCGGTCAAGCGGCGGGCTTTGTTGGTACGGGATCGCCTGGGCATCAAGCCGCTCTACTATGTACAGTGCGGTCAAGCGCTTCTGTTCGCGTCCGAGGTACGGGCTTTGCTTGCGACAGGCTTGGTCGCACGCAAGCTTGATCCGGCAGGTCTCCACACCTATCTATGGAACGGCTTCGTGGTGGGACCGCACACGATCATCGAGGGCGTGCGGTTGCTGCCGGCCGGTTCGACGTTGGCCCTTGCCGAGTCGGGGGACGGTGAGGCGGCGCTCTATTGGCATCATCCTGCGGCCCGCGGAGACCAGAACGACACCGCAGAGCTCGCACAAAGGCTCCTGGAATCGGTCCACATGCGCCTCGTGGCAGACGTCCCGCTTGGCGTCTTTCTTTCGGGAGGCGTCGATTCCAGCACTCTTGCGGCGCTTGCCTCGCGGGTGTCCGACGAGCCGGTCCAGACCTTCAACATCAGCTTCGATGAAACCGAGTTCGACGAATCGCCCTACGCTCGGCGGGTCGCCGAAGCCATCGGCAGCAAGCACCACGACATTCGCCTCACCGAGCACGACTTTGCCCTTCAGCTCGACGATGCCCTCGCCAGTCTCGACCAGCCTACCTTCGACGCGATCAACACCTATTTCGTAAGCCGAGCCGTGAGAGAAGCCGGGCTTACAGTAGCTTTGGCTGGAACCGGCGGGGACGAGCTTTTTGGTGGCTACACGAGCTTTCGAGAGCTTCCCAGGGCGGCGAGATGGAGTCGCCGCGCATCGGTCTTTCCCGATCGGTGGCTCCGAGCCGCAGCCAGGGTGCTGACGCGCCTGAAGACCGGCCATCCAGGCGAGGTCTCACCGCAAACACGCTGGGGCAAGCTCGGCGACGCACTGGCGACGCACGGGGATCTCTTGAAAATGTACCAAGTCTCGTACGGCCTATTCACCGAGTCATTTGTGGCGGAGCTCGGCGCCATCCAGTCCCCGGACGTGAGCTATGGCCTGCCGACGCCTCGGGCCCGGGAGCTCGCGCAGCAAGCCGGCAGCTGTGGACTGCTCAGCGCAATCTCCCTTCTGGAGCAATCGTTGTTCCTGGGAGAGAGGCTCCTGCGGGACACCGACGCGGCCAGCATGGCTGTTGCGCTCGAGGTGAGGGTGCCGCTCTTGGACCACACCATCGTCGAGGCGCTCGCCACCCTAACCGAGTCCATCCGCTTTCAGCCCCTCGGCGAAAAACGGCTCCTTCGTGAGCTGGGGCTCTCGGGGATCGATCCCTCGGTGTTCGACCGACCCAAGAGCGGCTTCGTGCTGCCCCTGGACGTTTGGACCCGACGTCGGGTCAAGCAGGTCATCGATTCCACCTTTCAGGATTCCGATCTGGTCTGCGGAGCGGGTCTTCGCCCCGATGCGGTCGCTCGACTTTGGCGAAGCTATCAGGCCGGAGCGCCCGGGCTCTATTGGTCGCGGATCTGGTCTCTGTTCGTTCTGCTAAATTGGTGCCGGAGCCACGGAGTCACCCTGTGAGATCAGCGCGTCGATATTGTTTGATCAGCCCCTGCCGCGATGAAGCGCAGTTTATGGCTCGGACTCTCGACACCGTGACCGGCCAATCCGAGCCGCCCGCATTGTGGGTGATCGTCGACGATGGGTCGACCGATGAGACCCCTCAAATCCTCAAAGATTGGGCTTCTCGATTTGATTACATCCGAATCGTGACGCGGGCCGATCGCGGTGTTCGCAAAGTGGGCCCTGGTGTGATCGACGCCTTCTACGCTGGGTACGAGACGATCGATCCGAACGACTTCGATTACATCTGCAAGCTCGACCTAGATCTGGAGTTGCCTCCGCGTTACTTCGAGATCTTGATGAACAAAATGGAAGCTGATCCGCGCCTCGGCACATGCTCCGGTAAGCCGTACATGCCACTGGATGGGAAGCTGGTCAGCGAGAAGTGCGGAGATGAAAACTCCGTCGGCATGACGAAGTTCTACCGAGTCCAATGCTTCCAGCAGATCGGGGGCTTCGTCCGGCAGGTCATGTGGGACGGCATCGACGGCCATCGATGCCGCATGCTCGGATGGGTCGCGGCGAGTTATGACGAGCCGGAGCTTCGGTTCGTTCACCTGAGGCCTATGGGATCGAGCCACCAGGGCCTATTGACCGGACGCATGCGCCACGGTTTTGGGCAGTACTTCATGGGTACATCTCCGATCTACATGACCGCGAGCGCGGTCTTTCGGATGACGAGGCCGCCGTTGCTCGTCGGCGGGATGGCCATGTGGTGGGGTTACGTGAAAAGCATGCTCCAGGGTACGCCCCGCTACGGCGACGACGAATTTCGGCGTTTCTTGCGGCGCTATCAGTGGCAGTGCCTCATCCGAGGGAAGCGCGAAGCCACCCGGCGGCTCAACGAGGCGCAGCGAGGCGTTTGGCAACCAACGCGGTCGAGCGTTTCTAACGCCGATCGTGCTTCGTGAGTTCTCACTCCACCCGTTCCAACCAAATCTCGCGCCAATAGGCGTAAATGCCTCGTGGGCAGAACATGCGGTTCGCGGAACATTCAGACCGGCAGACTACGTCTTCCAAAACGATGCATTCATTCTTGAAGTGGACCATCTTGCCCGTCTTCTCGTCGAGGATCTGCTTGACCCGGCTCCGCACCCGATAGGTGTTGCCACAATATCGGACCATCTCGGGCGAGAAGCCCATGCCACGATTGTGCCGGTCGTTCAGCGTCTGGAGGATCTCCTCGAGGGGACGCACCCTCACGAGCTCTCCAGGCTGAAGGTCGAGCCGCTGCGACGGGGTTTTCCCTGTCAACCGTCCGCCCTCGTAAGGGTAGGGCGTCTCTCCCAACAATCGGGCGAGCCCGTTGTAGACCTTGACTTTCAAACGATATCCTCTGCCGAAAACGACCCCGTGGTAGAGCGTTCGGAAGAACGCCCCCCGCAGTAGCTCGTGAAGGGGCCAATTACCCGACAGCCAATCGCGCACGTATTGCGTAGGCTCCCACCAAGGGAGCGGCGCCGTCGCCGGAAGGAGGTGCGTGGCCTGACAGCGATACACGGCAGCATCCGAGTCGGAAGCCGCCTCCTCGACCGTCAGTCGCTGCAATGTTTCCTCGGTGCAGGGAGCGCCCTTGGCACCTTTGTCAGTCGAAGTGCCGCTTGGACCTGCAACCAGCCCCCACATGAGGGAGCGCTTCGCCGGATCCACCCGCTTGAGCCACGCCTCTTTCCAGAAGAACAGACACTCCGCCTGACAACCGCCGTGCGCGCTCCCATCGCATCGCGCACCTTCCAAGTGGACGCAGCCGTCGATGCGTCTGCCCATGTGTGTGCCTGTAATCGTGTCGCAGGTCTTGTGGGCCGTCCGATAGACTCGGAGTTGGCGGCCACAAAACTGCAACATCTCCGGCATGAAGACGAGATCGTCTAGCGCGCCGTTTTCGTCCAAGGTCGCGAGTATTTCGCTCTTGCTTCGCACCTCGACCAACTCGCCAGACCGCAGGTTCAAGGTACGCTCGGGGCCAGCACTCTGTTCGTCCGGGGCTCCCACGGCTTTGGTTTGGCTCACCGCAATAGATTCGCGTGACACGTTTGTTTGATCTCCTTGACCTGATGCTGCATGCGGCTTTGATGGCGTCAAGTCGCCGGGCGGTCAAGCTAGCCCGTTTGTATGGTGGACCACCGTTTGGCCCGCGCGGGCGACACGAGTCGCGAGCACTCGGACCCCTTCAGGCCACCCTCCCCGTCTGTTCGTGGTCGACCCCTGTGCTATGGTGAATGTTCATGGCGCCAACGGTCACCATTGGGCTTCCCGTCTATAACGGCGAACGCTTCATCGGGCGAGCGATCGAGTCATTGCTCAGTCAAGACTACCCAGATCTGGAGATCGTCATCTGCGACAACATCTCCACCGATTCCACGGCCGAGATCGTGAGTCGTTACGCGGCGAATGATTCAAGAATCAAGTTCTTCGAGAACGAGCGCAACATCGGTCAAGACCCCAACATGAACCGCGTGTTCGAGCTCGGCACGGGAGATTATTTTCGTTGGACGGGCGATGACGACTGGTTGGAGCCCGACTGTATTTCGAAATGTGTGGCCTATCTGGAGGGTCACCCCGAAGACATCGCAGTATCGACCTATATCAAGTACTACGATGACGACGGAAACGAATTTTACGCAGAATACAACGGGGAACGGCTCGAGTCCCGAGACGCAGCCCGTCGCTTTTCGCGAATGCTCTGGTTCCTGCGGGCCGACTATCGCTACTACGATCCTCACTACAACCTGTATCGGCGGTCCGCGCTCGAAAGAACGCAGTTGCTCCAATTCGTACATCGAAGCGATGGAATCCTGGCGGCTGAGCTCTCCTTGCTGGGGCCATTCGGTCACATCCCGGAGTGCTTGGCCCACCGGCGCAGGATCCCGGCGAACTACGACGACCACTCGGAGCTCGGGCAACGGAACCATCCCGATGCCCACGACGAGATGCGCGAGTCTTTGATAGGTCTTTGCGGCAACTTCAACGCCGTGGTCGAGGCGGCTCCGCTCAGCATGGTTGAAAAGGCAGAATGTAGATACGCGATCGGTCAGTACTTCGTAGCGCGAAGCTTGGCGCACATGGAACAAAGAGCGAGGACTGCTGCTCGACAAGTGCCAGGCTACCAGAGAATCAAAATCGACGTTGGGACGCTGAGCCGACTGTCAACCTGGATCAACGCCAAACCTCCCACGGGGTTTCGCCGCGTTCGTACATCCGATCGAACATCATCTTGTCTTTGAAGGTATCCATGGCGTGCCAGAAGCCGCGATATTCGAAGGCGGCGAGCTTTTTCGCGGCCACCAAGCGGCGGAAGGGTGCTTCGACCAGCTCATCTCCTGGCTCCATGTACTCGAAGATCTCTTTGCGGAGGAGCATATAGCCGCCGTTGATCCACAGGCCCGAGTCCGCCATCGATACGATCTCGGTGACCAAGCCATCTTCGCCCACGCGTGCCGTGTGATAGCTCTGCTGCGTCGGATGCACGGCCACGAAACCAGCTACGGCACCCGTCCTTTTGATTCTTTCGACGTGCTGATCCAGCGGAAGATCGGTGAGCTGGTCGCCATAGCTGGCGAGAAACATCTCATCATCGCCGAGGTAGTCACGGACCGCCATGAGGCGGCCACCGATGTTGTTGTTCATTCCGGTGTCGACCAAATGAATGCGCCAATCGGCGATGTCGCTTCGTTCGGGACTGACGTTCCACCGCGATCGATGATCACATTCTCAGAAAGATAAGGATTGTACCGTAGAAAATACTCCTTGATCATGTCCCCACGGTAGCCGAGGCACAAAATGAACTCCTTGTGACCGTAGTGCGCGAAGTACTTCATGAGGTGCCATAGAATCGGCCGATACCCGATGGTCACGAGCGGCTTGGGGATCGTGTCCGAATGCTCCCGAAGCCGCGTGCCGTATCCGCCACAGAATATGACTACCTTCATCTCTCGATCTCCTTCACTTCACCATGTTAGAGGCTGGCGCGTGCTCCTCCAAAAGGCCGGCGCCGAGGAGGTCGTTTGCCGCCGCTCGCACGACGTCGAACGCGATGCCGGACTTCTTCGAAATGTCCAACAGAGAGTGATCGGTATCTGAAAAGCTCAATACCCACAGCATGGCATGCTCGCGTTCTTTGGGATGCGACCCTCCGGTGGAGCCGTAAAGCCCTCGTTTGCCGAGCTGCGGCTCGCAATAGGGCGCGGTGTTTCGATACACGGCATTGCCCTCCAGCACCTCGACCACCCTCTCCAGCACTCGAAGTGACTCTTCGAGGTATTCAGGCCGAATGAAATCGAGGTTGTCGGCCGAGGAATGGTACTCCTCGTACTCGCCGTTCGGGGTTCGCGTCAACCGGCCGACCGGCGCCGCAATGCCCGGCGACCCGAATTGACGCTCGTCGTAACCGTAGGGCGAAAAGTCGCGAACACGGGACTCGACGCCCAGCTCTGCAAGGACGAACTCGACGATGCGGTCGCCCTCGGCCGTGCCCGTGCGCGTTCGTTTGTAGTTGAAGGGACCTGCGTCGCCTAGAAGCACGCTGACCAGGCCGGCATGGATTTTGGGCACGACCTCTTGGTTGCGGCTCAACCAGGTGATCGAACCGATCGTGCCGGGTGCCCAGACGAAGCGATAGGTAAATCGCGAGCGCCGGCCCCTCAGCCGGCGCGCCAGCTCGGCTAGCACCACGTTGCCCGAGAGGTTGTCGTTGCACAACGAGGGATGGCAGACGTGATTGAAAAACAAGCACCTCACGGTCCGTAGCCCCGGGGATCACCGTCTCGCCGTAGGTCAGGCTTCCGTCGGTCAGGCTCGAGCGAATCACGACTCGAAAGGGGCCGGCTTCGAAACGCTCGAGGTCACGATGCGCCAGGCAAAACCCCCAATTTTCCTTGTAGTAGCTGGTGCGGTAGGGAATCCAGTCGGGGTGGTCGGGCAGGGTGTGAAGATGCGGCTCGAGCTCCTCCCAAGTGTAAACGCCGTCCACCGGAACGCTGTAGCTCATCACGTGTAGGCTGTGATTCGCGAAGTCGATGAGGCGATGCCCGCGAGCGTCTTCGATGAACGCTTCGTCGATGTTCCACTCCCGGGGCACCGTCCAATCGAAGACCTGGGTGCCCGTCGGCACTTCATGAACCTCGATCGGAACGACACGCCCGATCTTTTCGAGCGTCTGACGAACTCCGTTCCCCGTGATGCTGCGACAGATCGGGTAGAGCTCCTCGATGAGCCCGTACATCTTCTTGCCGACGTTCGATTCGCTCAACGGAAGCCTCGAAAGCATTCGAGCTCACTGCGGTCCAAATCCGGATAAGTCGCATCGCGCTCGTTCATGGTGGTGGGTTCGAGCGGCCAGTCGATCGCAAGAGCCGGATCGTTCCAACGAAGCCCACCGCCGAGGCCGGGTTGGTAGAAGTCCGTCATTTGATACCAGACCTCGGTGTCGGGCTCGAGTGTCTGAAAACCATGCGCGAAGCCGGGGGAATATAGAGCGCCAGCCGATTGCTCGGCGTCAGCTCGACGCCCGCGTGTTTCAGAAAAGCAGGCGAATCGGGGCGAACGTCCACGATCACGTCGAAAATCCCGCCTTCGATGCAACGGACGATCTTGCCCTCGCGGCTGGGCGGGCGCTGGTAATGGAGACCACGGATCGCACCACGCTGCCGGGTTTGCGACAGATTCGTTTGCACGATGGCCGAGGGCACACCAGCCTCGCAAAACTCTCGTGAGCACCAAGTGCGCGCGAAAAAGCCCCGCTCGTCGACGTGCGGCTCCAGCTCTACGACGACTGCGTCAGGCAGATCGAGAGCCTTCATCTTCATGGCGCGGTCCAGAATAGCTCGTCGTCGATCTGATGCGTCTGCATCAAGTACCGCAACTGCTTCAACCGCGTGAAGGCGCGAAAGTCGAAGGTCTCTTCCGGCATCTCGATCCGTTCGAAAATCCGGTGCAGCTGCTTGGCGCCCGAAAGCGCAGACCACTTGCACTCGAACCCGGGCAGACGCTCGTGAATCTTGTCGAAGGCGACGCGGTAGCTTCGGCTGTCGCCATCGAGGCTGCCGAAGGTCACCTCGCATCCCGGGAACACGCCCCCGACGATCTTCGGCGATCTCCCGCACCCGATAGTTGTCGCTGTTTTGTCCGACGTTGAAAATCTGGTTGTGGATTGCTTCCGCGGGCGCTTCGACGGCGCACCGAACGGCATGGCAGATGTCGAGCACGTGAACCAAAGGCCGCCAGGGGGTTCCATCGCTGGTCATGGCGATTCGCTTGGTCACCCAAGCGAGACCGGACAAGTTGTTGAGGACGATGTCGAAGCGCATGCGCGGAGATGCACCATAGGCGGTCGCATTTCGCAGAAAAACCGGCGAAAACGAGTCGTCTGCCAGGGCGCCCACGTCGCGTTCCACCATGACTTTGCACTCTGCATAGGCGGTCTGCGGGTTCACCGGAGCGGTTTCGTCGAGGAAATCGCCCGTCCCGGCGCCATAGACGCTGCAAGATGACGTGTAGACGAACCGCGGCACTCCCGCTTCCTTGGCAAGCTTGGCCAGTCGCACCGAACCGCGATGGTTGATCTCCTTCGTGACCTTGGGCACCGTGTTGCCGAGCGGATCGTTGGAAAGCTCCGCGAGATGAACGATGGCGTCCATGCCTTCCACATCGGAAGGCGAGACTAAGCGAAGATCTTTGCAGAGGGTCTTGGGCGCTCTTGGCTAGATGCTTGGGGTCACTGTATAGCCATCCATCTCGATAAAAGCCCGTATCGAGCCCGACGACCTCGTGGCCGGCATCCATCAGACACCGGCCCCAAAAGCGAGCCAATGTAACCGTCGACTCCAGTGAGTAGAATGCGCATCTTACAAAACCTCGACCTTGGGAATCGGAACGACGAATCGCCCGCCCCATTCTTTGACGTACGCGTGCTGCTTGGAGATCTCGTCTTTGAGATTCCAAGGAAGAATCAAAATGTAGTCCGGCTTCGTTTCCCGAATCTTTTCCGGCGGAAGAATTGGATATGCGCGTGCCCGGCGTGTAGCGCCCCTGCTTGAGAGGGTTGCGATCGACCGTGTATTGAAGGAAATCCTCGCGAATTCCGCAGTAGTTGAGCAGCGTGTTGCCCTTGCCGGGCGCGCCGTAGCCGACGACCGTCTTCCCCTCGCGGTTGGCCTGAATCAGGAAATCGAGCAGCGTTCGCTTGGTTTCCTTCACCTGCTCGGTGAAGCTAGTGTACGTCTCGAGGCGATCGAGCCCCGCCTCGAATCTCGCGCCCCCGCAACGCGTGAACCGCCTCGCCGACCGGCTTGGACGCATCCTCGGCATGCCGCGCGAAGATACGGATTGATCCGCCGTGCGTCGGAAGCTCTTGCACGTCGTACAGCGTCAAGCCGTGGCTGGCGAAGACCTTCTCCACGACGAAGAGCGACAAGTACGAAAAATGCTCGTGGTAGATCGTGTCGAACTGATTGAGCTGCATCAGCTTGAGCAGATGCGGAAACTCCATGGTGACCGTGCCCCCCTCGGCCAAGAGCTCCTTCAGCCCTGGACGAAGTCATGGAGCTTGGGGACGTGCGCAAGCACGTTGTTGCCGAGAATCAGATCCGCCTTGCGATATTCAGAGGCAAGCCGTTTGGCCGAGTCTTCGCCAAAAAAGCACACTTCGGTATCGATGCCCTTGCCTCTTGCGATTTCGGCGACGTTGGCGGCGGGCTCGACGCCCAAGCAGGGAATGTCTTTGGCCACGAAGTGCTGCAGCAGATAGCCATCGTTACTGGCGATCTCGACGACGAACGAGCTCGGACCGAGGCCCAAGCGCTCGCTGATCATCTCGACGTACTGGCGAGCGTGCTCCACCCACGAATCGGAATACGACGAAAAATAGGCATAGTCGCTGAAGATCTCATCGGGCGAAACGAACTCGTCGACTTGGACGAGAAAGCAATTGCCGCAGACATACGCATGGAGCGGATAGAATGGCTCCATTTGATTGAGCTGGTCCGGCTCGATATGGGTCTGGCACAGCGGGGACATGCCCAGATCGACGAAGGTGTGTTCCAGGGTCTGCCCGCAAAAACGGCACTTTGGCTTTGCTTCAGAAGCCTGCGCTTGATTCACGATTTACATCCTTTTCCGGGCTCGAGAGTCCCGATCCAACAGACGCGCCGACCGTAAGCATAACAACTCAGGAAACTCGAAGCTTGCGTCCATAAAAAGCTTCGGCAAAGCGGCATTCCGCCGCGCACTCGACGCCGCGGAGTCGCATGAGCCCCCGAAAGGTGTCGCGGTCGAACCAAGTCTTGCCGGCCTGGGTTGGGAAATGCTCGTAGAGGAGGTCGACCTTCTGCTCGCAGATGGCTTCGTCGAGCGCGACGAACACATTGGGTTGGCCCAAATCCCCATCGTATTTGGGGATCTCGTACTCGAGGATCAAGTGGTTTCGGAACGTGTTCCAGGTGAGCTCCGAGACCACCCGGTGGTCCTGGTGCCGGTCCGACCCGTAGTGGGTCAAGATCACATCCGGTGCGACGGCTCCTTTGAGCTCTTCGAAGTGCCTGCTTGATCTCGGAGTGTTGGCTGGGGAAGAAGCCATCCCGAAACGAGTGCAGAACGATTTGCGGGCTCTTGACGGAGCTGAGGAAGCCTCGGGCGCTGCGTTCGGCTTCGGATTTGCGACTTCCGGTCGCCGAAAAGACCATCCAATGAAAAGCGAGGTCTGGGTTTTCCTTCGCCCAACGAAGCACGGTCCCGCCGCATCCGATCTCGATATCGTCGGCGTGAGCTCCCAAACATAAGACGGAGCCAAGAGATCGGGGGGAAAGCTCGATCACGGTCTTCTCACCCATGCTAACGACCGACCCTCGGGGAGCAAAGCGGCGCTGTTTCGGCCCTAAGGGCGCCCCGCCCCCGTCTGCCCGTGAAGCGTCATGACGCTATAGGCGGGGGCCCTGACCCGACCTGGTGGGAGGACACCGGAAGATCAGGTTGTCTCCCGAAGCTCTCCCGGGCTGGACGTCAGGTGAGACTGAAATGAGCGCACCGACAGCTCGGGCGGCAAATCGATTCGAACCTCTTCAGCCGAGGGGCTCATGTTCAGCAAGACCACGGTGAGCATCCCGTCCGCTTCGTGGAGGTACGCGCTGCGCTCACGCCGTGGTAGGTGTCGTATTCGTTCCGACCCCCGGTGGAAGTCTTGCCATTCTGAAAGGTCGCCCCGATTCGGACGGCGCCCGGCCGTATGTACCGGGAGAAGTGCTTGAAAGCGGAGTACTTCTTGCTCTCCGTGGGCCTGGCCACGTGCTCGTTGCCGAGGAGCGTGTGCTCGGTTTCTTCGTCGTGGGCGTCGCTCAGCTGCCAATACACGTACGCGCTGGCGTGGCCGTGTACGAGCGCGTTGTGCATCTGTTGGGCCACCGTGATGGCCCCGTTTCCCGGGGATCCGTCCTCGCCATCGAGCCAGGCGCCGCTGGCGCCTCCTGCTTCCGACACCCAGATCGCCTTGCCATCGGATTCGACGCCGGGCGCTTTGGTCCATCGAGCCCAGCGCACGGGCACCGCCTTCTTCCCGTGGTAATACGCAGCCCACATTTTGACTGCGTCCTCGCTCGTGCCCATGTAGCCATTGCTGTTGTAGGCAAACAAGAAGTCGATCAGCTGTGCGTCCGGATGCGCTTTGACCGCTTCGATGTAGCTCATCTGGTGCCAAAGCCCCCACGGGTTGCTCGGTGTCTCTCCCACCTGGGACATGTGCGGGCCCATGATCTTGGTTTGGACGTGCTGGCGGGTGAGCTCCTTTTTGACGGCTTCGAGCGCATCGGCGTACTGCCACCACTGCTCCTCCTCACCTTCGGGTCCGAGGAAATAGGTGGCGCTGTCGAACGGGTTTTCGAAGCTGACCTCGTTCTGGATGCTGATCGCGTAGATAGGCACGCCGTAGTGCGCCTCGAAGCCTTTCAGCCAGGCGGCCAAGTAACGGCCAAACTGCTCCAGATTTTCGGGGGTTTGGATCAAGCGTCCTCCGATGCTGTCGCCCGTGCGGCCGCCCGACAGCCATGGCGTCGGCTTCTTCACCGTGGGGTCGAGCACGTGCGATTGCAGGGTTCCGGTCGGCCCCTTCATCCAATGAGGCGGCGACCAGACCGCACCGGTGATCCGGACCCGTTCCGGCTCGAGCGCGTGCTTTCGGAGCCAAACGGCCATGTCCGCGTACACTCGGGTCTTGGGGTTGCCGAAATTCATCTTGGCGACGTTCTTGGCGAGATCCGCTTCGAGCTTCACGGGGACGGTCAGGTCGCCACTCGGATCCACCAAGACTTCCTTGTTGATGTTGATCCGCAAGATGTTGAGACCAAGGTCACGGTACGCCTCGCGCCAAGCCGGGTCGTGATACGCAGTTTGCTCGAGATCCCAGAAGATCATCGAGGTGCCCCAGCCCTCGATGGTTTGATTGCGAACCGCGGGGTCGATGGTCACCCGAAGTGGTCGGTCACTCATCACAACGCCTACACCCGAGGATCATGGCCAGTGCGAGCAGGAAGGCTGCTGGGCGGATCATCGAATGCTATGCTTTCAGCCCCTACGGGCGACAGCAAGCCGTCATGAGTTGGAAGCGCAGAATTCGACCCGCGGTGGATCGAGTCGCCAAGTATTCGGGCATCCTGCAGGCCTACGAGCGCCGCATGCGATCGGGGGTCACCATCCTGATGTACCACCGGGTTCTCGAAGACGCAGATTGTGTCGACTATCCGTTTCCGTCGCTGGTCATGCCTCGATCCTTGTTCGAGGCCCAGGTCGATTACCTTGCCGAGCATGCGAGGGTCCTGCCGCTCCGCTACGCATTGCGTGAGCTCGAGGACTCCTCGCACGCGTCCAAGCCCTTGGTGAGCCTGACCTTCGATGATGGCTATGCCGACAACTTCGAGATCGTGGCGCCCGTGCTCGAGCAAAGGGACCTTCGCGGCACCTTCTTTATCACTGCCGGAGCCGTTCGAGACCGCAAGTCATTGTGGTACGACCGTGCGGCGGAGCTTTGGACGTTGCTAGGGGCTCAAAAGCTAACCAGCTCGCTGCGGACGCCAGCAAACCCAGGGCCTGCGCTTCGATACGCGTCCATCGTGGATCGAGTCCCTGAAATCCCTACCCAACCACCGTCGCTTCAGGTTCCTCACGATTGCAGAAATGGCGACCGATGGTGGCTCCATCCGGGTGCCCCATGATGACTCTCAGAGCAAGTGCGACGGCTGGCCGAGCGATCTCATGAAATCGGCTCGCACACCCTGTGGCATCCGATTCTGACGACCATGACTGCGGAGGAACGAAAAAGCGAGATCCAAGGCGCAAAGAGCTCTTGGAGGATTGGACGCATCGGAAGATCACCGGTTTCTGCTATCCAAATGGAAACTTCGATGGAGATGTGATCCAAGAGCTGCGAGAAGCGGGTCACGAATATGCCTGCACCACGCTTCCGGGGCGAAACGATGTGGGCGCCGACCGTTTTCAGCTACGGCGCATCGACATGACTGTGGATCGTGTGACCGACGCCAGTGGGGGCTTCGATCCGCTCGGATTTCGGGCGGAGATTTGCATGATGCGCGAAGCGCTTCGAAAAGGAACTGTGTTGCCCGCAGGCTCGGCCGAATGACTCACGCGCACGAGGAACGCCCGATACGGGTGGCCTATCTGGTCAACCTTTATCCCAAAATCAGTCACACCTTCATCAGGCGCGAGATCCAGGCACTGGAATCTCAAGGGGTGACGGTTCGGCGCTTTGCCATTCGGCGCGCCGATGAGCCCCTGGTGGATGCCGAGGACCGCGAGGAGCTCGCCAAGACCACGATCCTTCTCGACCTCGGCCCAGCTCGGCTTCTATGGAGCCTCGCTCGCACCGCCGCGGCCCGTCCCCTGCATCTGTTGCGTACCCTTGTGCTCGCCGCGAAAACCGGAATCGGCTCGGACCGGGGCCTTCTGCGTCATCTGGTCTATGTCGTCGAGGCGTGTGCCCTTTTTCAGGTTCTCAGGCGGGATCCGGTCGATCACGTGCATGCGCATTTTGGAACCAACGCAGCCGCGGTGGCCATGTACTGCCAGGCGTTGGGCGGACCGGGCTATAGCTTCACGGCCCACGGCACGGAATCGTTCGAATCGCCGAGCCGGATTCGACTCGGCCTCAAAGCTCGACGGGCACGATTCGCCGTAGCCGTCTGCGAATACGGAAGAAGAGAGCTGATTGCAGCCTCACCCGGTATCGACGAGAGCAAGGTTCATGTCGTCCGCTGCGGCCTCGACCAAGCGTTCCGCGCCGAGCCAGGATTACCTGAGATCCGACGGCAACCAGCTCACGGTCATCGGCCGGCTGTCCCCGGAAAAGGGACACCGCGTGCTTTTGGATGCCGCCAAGCGACTGGCTCGGGATGATTTCGATTTCCGCATCGTGTTGGTCGGGGATGGTGAGCTCCGGGCCGAGATCGAGGATCAAATCCGGAGCGCGGGCTTGGGTGATCGAGTCGAGATCGCGGGGTGGCAGGATTCCAAGGGTGTGAAGAAGGCCCTCGCGCGGACCCGCGCCTTGGTGTTGGCTAGCTTCGGCGAAGGTTTGCCAGTCGTGATCATGGAGGCCATGGCGATGGGTCGGCCCGTCGTAAGCAGCAATGTGGGAGGCATCAGTGAGTTGGTGTTGGAAGGCGAGACGGGCTGGCTCGCCCCTGCTGGCGATTCAAAGCGGCTCGCGGAGGCGATGAGGCAGGCGCTCGAGACCCCCGATGAAAAGCTCACCGAGATGGGTCAACGCGCGCGCCACAGAATGCTCCAGAGGCACGACGTGCATTGCGAGACGTCAAAACTCCGACGGCTCTTCGCGCTCTATTACGGACCAGATCGACCGATAAGAGGGCCTAGTTCAGGCGAAGAAGTCGGGTCGGACTGAAGTCTGGCCGCACACCCAACGATACACATCCATGAACTTCCGAGCCTTGGCATCCCAGCTGTAGAAGCGCAGCGCGTACTCCTGTGCTCGATGTCCCATGTCGTGCAATCGCGTGGGGGACCGAAAAAGCTCTCTCATAGCGCGCCCGAACTCGAGGGTGAGCGTCTCTCGACCCGCCAAGGGCACGGCCACGCCCCTGTCTTCTCCCACCAGAAATCCAGGGGCGCCGTAGTCCACCACGACGCAGGGCAAACCCGAGGCCATCGCCTCCACCACGACACCGGCTCCAAGCTCTCGAATCGATGGAAATACGAAGACATCGGACTCACGAAGCAGCGCGGCCACTTCATCTTGCGTCCTCCAACCAACGAGTTCGACGCAGTGGTCGAGATCATGCTCTTTGATGATGGTCTCAAGACGAGACCGCTCGGGACCGTCGCCCACTACCACCAGTCGATGCTCCTGGAGATCCGGTTGCTCCGCGAATGCACGAACCGCGACCTCCATCAATTTGCAGGGCACTAGACGTCCTGCGAAAATAGCCGTGAAACGGTCTCGCGTTCTGGGCCTGACTGAGGCTTTGGCGCGAATTGTCCGGGATCGACACCCACTTCCGGAAAATCGATGATGCGATCCACATGAGCCGATCCGAGATCACGGCGAGTATGCTCGAATGCCGCGAGGATTGCTGCGCTGCGTGCATATGTGCTCCGATGGTATGGGAGCAGCCGGTGAAATGAGCGCAGGTAAGAGAGCCACTCGCGCTCGCGGCGAAGCTCATCTTTGAACTGCGGCGGCCACGGCAGTCCACCATTAATTGGACCCAACACGAATGGCACTGGGCTCCAGCTTGCCATTGGGCTTGCCACCGTGGGCGACATGGGAGTAAGACGGTGAATCAGATCGAAGCGGCCGTTGCGGATGTCCCTGCGCAACCTTCGCCAGACAGCCGACTCGAATGCGAGGTACATCGGATATGTGAACGCGGCCGCAGTCGTCCACCCCCCGCCGGTCCTCCACGAATCTTGGTCGAGAGGCGATGAAGGGGCGCAGCAATCGCCTCGGTGTCGATGAACATGACATCCGCCTTGCCCAGGCCATGCTTGACGATGTTGGGCTTGTTGCGGATTTGTGTCACGACGAGCGCGTCGCAGTAATTCGCTAGCGCACGAGCCGTCTTGAACCCGACCACGGGTAAAGAGGGCCATTCAGGATTGCAGTCATCTGCGAGGATCAGGATCCGCATGGTTACGCTGACAAGCTAGCGCAGCGCGGCCTGAAAGACACCATTCGTCTGCCTAGATTCGCCAATCCAGGCTGCCGCTCCCGGTCAGCCCGTCAAAGTTGTCGCAATTGAGCGCTACACCGAGCCAACTTGACAAGATCCGCAAATCGGCGTCGAAAATCGCTTGCAACTCGAGACAACTCTGAGCTCCGCAGCACCGGCCTTTCGCTCATGGTCAAACGCGCCTTCACCAAGTCGCGCACGGGCTGAGGAACCAAGGTACGTCGCAGCCACACCAATGGGGGCGAGTCGACGATGAGCTCATAGCCGCGGAATCGCCGAAACCTTCGACTCGATACGTTCTGTCTCCCAAGGTCACGCTTCCAAGAGACAGACGCCCGGTACCCGATGAATCGTGCAATCCGTTCGAGCTCGCCTGCGGCTGACGCTCCAAGGTCGCGAAGAAAACCGGAAGTATCGAGCTGACTACCAAACGCTTCCAAGTAAGGTTTCAGCTGATACGCGTAGCGGCTGTAGTGAATGAGCTCGGGATGAGCGATCGATGGCGTCGTTGATGTCGCAGCGAATAGTGTTCTCCGTCCAGCTGATGGACGTAATGGGAGATGAGTCGCTCGATGGGATGTCGCATGACGTAGATCAGCTTCACGCTGGGCAGCAGCGCCTTCATTCGAGAAACGGTCTCGGGATAATCGGGAAGCTTCGTGTAGTGGGTGCTGCTTTCGCCACACAGGTCGTTCTCGAGCTGCGTCATCGAACAGACTGAGGTAGTAGTCCGTGCCACGTTTGTATTGCGTCGTCGTCGCTGAAAAAATTGGGCTCTTTGGGCTCCGACATGAAGATTCCATCTTGGGCGCCGAGCTGTAGGTGAAGCGAGCTCGTTGCGCTCTTCATCGCGCCAATGATGATGAAATCTGGCTGTTTCATGCTCGGCCTTTTTGCGGATGGGTATAGGGCGCCATGGGGTTCCAGAAGTTGATCCAGATGTCGCGCCACTGGGCTTTGCAGACCGGTGACTGATAGCTACTCCGCAAGAGCCGTCTAAGAGACGAAATCGTCCATCCGAGCATCCAGCACAGGTTGGCCGCCAGAAGCCCTCCGCGCCCGTACACCTTGTAGAAGTAGCGAGTGCGCGACTCGTAGTAGTAGCGAGGCAGCCGTTTGCGCAGCTTGGCGCGCGACTTCACGGGCGAGCTTCCGCCCCGAAGGTGAACGACTCTCGCGGCCGGCTCGTGCATGATTTCGAAGCCCGCATGGCGCGCTCGAAACGAGAACTCGACATCCTCGAAGTACATGAAGAATCCATCGTCCAGAAGCCCGACCTGCTCGAAAACCTCCCGCCGAATCATGATACAGGCAAAGCTCGTCCACTCCGGAAACGTGACGCTCCTCACTCACCGGCCATGGGAACGACGTAGCCCAGCCAACAATCTCGTGACGAGCCCCGTGCCGGCGCTGTCGATGAGCTGGCTGAGGGGCCGATGAAATCGAAAGCAACTCTCTTGGGGCTCGCCATTGGGCCACTCCAGTCGCGGGCTCAACAATGCCACCTGCTTCTCCGAGACATGGTTTGACCAGCTGCTCGAGCGCGCCTTCGCGCAAGAGCGTGTCGCTATTCAAGAGGAGGTAGTAGCTCTGCGTTACAGCTTAGGATCCCGATGTTGTTGCCAGCAGCAAAGCCTCCGTTCTCTTTCGATTCGATGAGCTTGCACACAGTCGTTCGCGCCTGAGATCGGAAATCCAGCGCTGAGTTGCATCACCGAGTCGTCCGGCGATGCATTGTCGACCAGCGTGATCGTCGCATTGAGTCGACGCACCTGAGGAACCAGCGTCTCCAAACAATCGATGAGCATCTCAGGTGTGCAGTAGTTCACCACGACGACGCAAAGGTCGACATCGGCAGCCGGGGTCTTGGTCATCTGTTTGCCAGTATGACGCAATCGCCTATGATCCACAGGTTCCCGACTGCAAGCGAGCTCACCGCTGGCGATGTGCAGGCCCAGGATGGAATGATGAGCGTATGGTGATGACGCGAGCGTTCGTTTGGGCATCTGTGATCGTCGGCACGGTGGCGCGAGTGTTGCCGCTCCTCGACCCGTACGGTCGAGCCCTCCGCCAGTTCGCCAGCGAGGACGGCTACCTGATGCTCACCATCGCCAGAAACCTGGCCATTGGCAATGGGCTCTCAGTCGAAAATGGCGACGACGCTCACCAATGGAACACAGCCTCTGATGACCTTCGTGTACGCGGGTCTCTTCTGGTTGGTGGGAGGAGACAAGGTTTGGGGCGTGGTCCTGGTGCAAGCATTGGGTATCGCCATCGGGCTTGCTGGCGCATGGCTGCTTTACCGGATCGGTCTGCACTTGCTCTCAGGCGATCGCACTCGCTTACGCTTTCCGCCGTCGCGGCAGCAGCCTGGTACGTGGCCCCCATTGGAGCTCGGTACACTCAGAACTGCCTGGAAACGGGGCGGCAGCCGTCGTACCGATAGGGGTTGGTCTCCTCTTCCTGCGAAGCTCGCCCGGTCCCAACCAGCCGTGGCCGATCGGACGATGTCTGGCGATCTGGGGGGCTTCTCGGACTTGCGTTCTGGGTGCGGAACGACGGCGTATTCTTGTCGGCTGCAGTGTGCCTCACCTTCTTGCTTTCGGGATTACGAAGCGGGGTGTATCATTCGGCCGCCGAATGCTCGAAGCCGGGATGGTCGGCGCTCACGGCCCTCGTCATCGCGTTGCCATGGCTGACCTTCAACTATGTGTCCTTCGGGCATGTGGTTCCGGTCAGTGGAATTTCGGAAGGCGCGGGTATCCCGTTCGGTGACAACCTTGCACAGGTTCCCGCGATCCTCGCGGACAAATTTCGATCGTGGGCTTGATTCCAGGCCCTGGGAGACCTGTCCCGTCAGTCTTGCTGGCCACCTGGGCAGTGGTTCTGGCCTGGTCGGCCGGGGTCTATCTGGTACTCTCAGAGAGGCCAACCGCCGTGCAGCGGCAATGGATGGCGTGCCTGGTCGATCTGGGCCCGCTTCTGGTTGGCTTTTATGGGCTGATCTATGGTGCGGGGTACTTCATGGGCCGGTACCTCTATCCGCTCAGCCCGTGGATGGCGGTGCTCACCGTTACGATGGTTCACCGGCTGTGGGTCGTGGGCCGGCCAGCCCGCTCCTCGGGCGACGGCAGCAGTGGCTCTGTCCTTCATCCTCGCTATGTCGATCGGGCTTGATTGGCGAGCCCGTCGACTTGGAATGAACAACGGCCATTTCCAGGCCGTCGAGTGGATTGAGCAAAACGTTCCGGACAACGTATGGATTGCCGCGGTGCAGACAGGGACCGTCGGCTTCTTCCATGACAGAACCTACAACCTGGATGGCAAGGTCAGCCCTGCTGCGCTCGAGGCCCGATTGGAGGACCGGATCTTCGACTACGTCCTGGAGAGGCCGATCGAGTACCTGATCGATTGGGCGGGAATTGCGAGTTGGGTCGAAGACAAGCGCATGGCTCCGCACTTCGACTTGGTGGTTCTGGATGAGGATCGAAACCTCGCCGTGTTGCGCCGCACCACCCCTTTCGAGGGGGCGTCCCGTTAGCAAGGCTTCTCGTGCCCTATTCCGAAGGCAACCTATTCAGCATCCTGGTGTTCTTTCTCTGGATCCCCATTGCCCTATGGGGAGCGTACCGGTGGCCTCCGCCAAAGCGGCCGCGTTGCTCTTGCTGATTCCGCTGATGTTCTTGCCCGAGCAAGTTTACTTCAAAGATCTCCGGTTTTCCGGCGTTCCCGAAGCAACGCTTCGCCATCTTCTGGCTCTTCGTCGGGGTACTGCTTTTTCATCGCGACCGGCTTCGCTCGGTTCGCCTAGGACGCTGGATCAAGATTTCCATGCTTCTTTTGGTCGTCGGCAGCGTGATCACGGTGTTCACGAATTTGGATGCGATCAAGTATGGCGCCATCCTCAGACCGGCCCACGTCCCCTATGACGCCGTTCATGCGATCGTGCAAGATACCTTCGACTATGTGCTTCCCTTCATTTTCGGCGCAGCCATGTTCAAGGACCGACGGGACCTGCGTATCCTCCTGCAAATCATTGCCGGAGCGGGCTTGGTCTACTCCGTTCTCCAGCTCGTCGAAATCAGGCTAAGCCCTCAGCTTCACAACTGGGTGTACGGATTCTTCCAGCACAGCTTTGCGCAAACGATTCGCGGGGGTGGGTTCCGGCCCACTGTGTTCATGACACACGGACTTGCGGTCGCCATGTTTAACCTCGTCGCGATTATGGCAGTAGCCGCCCTCCGCAAGGTAAACTTGCGGGTGCTTCGGATCCACTCAGGTTGGGCCCTGGCTTATCTCTGGCTGGTGCTCTTGCTTTCGAAGAGCATGGCTGCGTTCCTGTATTCTCTCCTGGCAGTCCCGCTTATCCTGCTGGCATCGCCGAAGGTACAGTTGCGCGTGGCGGTTCTTCTAGGCGCGATCTTGCTTGTCTATCCGACCCTGCGCGGCGCGGGACTCGTGCCGGTCGATGACATCAATGACGTGGGCTACGTCCGAGCTCGGAGAAGAGAGAGCTGGGTCTCTGATGTTTCGTTTCGTGAACGAGGAGCGCCTTCTCGAGCGGGCGAATGAGCGCTATTGGTTTGGCTGGGGTTGGTATGGGAGAGCCTACACTTGGAACCCCGAAACCGGCGATGCAGCAGCCATTCGCGATGGGGACTGGGTCATCATGCTCGGTGACTGGGGCCGGGTAGGCTTCTTTGGCAAGTATCTCTTGCTGCTGATCCCGCTGTTCGCCGCGGCTCGGCGACTCAAGTGGGTTCGCCGTGAGTCGGACCGAACGACTCTTGGCCGCGTTGGGGCTCATCATCGGCTTTTCGGCATTTGACTTGCTGCCGAATGGAAACTTCAACTATCTGATATTCGTGTTTTCGGGTGCGATTCTGAGCTGCTCTTCGGGAGTCCTCCGGCAACAAGCACGACAGCGCACGCAGCAACGGCAGGCCAAACTGGAGTCCCCGGCTTCGGATGCTAGTTCCAAAGCCCTATTGTCCCAGCGGTGTAGCGGCCGCTCTCGAAATCCTGCCATGCGCACTCCTTTGGTCGCTGGAGTAGGCCGTGTTCCCAGGAATTAACCCTTTGAGCTGTATTAAATTGTAGAAGAGTGTCTCCCGATCGGAGCCCTCTACGCCTTTGAGGTGTAAGCAGATCACGGAGGGTAAACGAATGATCCGGCTTCTGATGTTGGGGGTGCTCGCCGGTCTGCTGGTGGGCTGCGGTGACGGTAGTATCGGTGGATTAGCCAGCGATGGCTTGCCCAGTGGCGTGCCTCGCACAAGCGCGCCGACGGCGGATCCAAGCACGCCGACGACGAGCATCCAAGCACGCCGGCGAGATCCGAGCACGCCGACGACGAGACCCAAGCACGCCGACGGCGAGACCCGAGCACATCGCCGACGGATCCAAGCACGCCGACGACGAGCACGAGCACAGAGCCTCCTCGTCAACCCGCGCCTGGAGTAACGGAAACATTCTACGCGACGCGTACGACGTGCATGCGACCGTGCGCGGTGCAGTTCGATGCACAGAAGGGGGCATCGCTGACGTGGCCGGAGGTTCGCGACAGCGAATACGTATGGGACTTCGATGATGGGGGGACGCGGACCGATGCCGATGGATTCTTGGCGGCGGTGGTCTACGAGACCGCGGGTACGTACCATCCGACGGTGACGGTGGACGGGGAGACCTGGAATCCGCAGACGATCGTGGTGACCGAGCCTGCGGAAATCCGATGCGTCTCGCTCACATCCAACTGGACGGGATGCCCGAGCGGTGCGGGACATTATACGAGCGTGAGCTCTGCGTTGTCAGGTCTACGGCCCTCGACGCACGTGCTCTTTCATCGAGGGGAAAGCTACGGAAGCCAGAACTTAGGGGGCTATGCGAACGTGGCGTTCGGTGCGTACGGCACGGGTGCCAAGCCGTCATTTTCGTCTTCGGGCAAGTGGAGCGCCGGCATCGGAGCAGTCCTGGACGGACCTCGAGCTTGCGAGCACATCGGGTGACAACGCCATCGGCGTGAGCCCCACCGCTCCCAACGCACTGCTCTACAGGATGACCGTCACCAATACTGTTGCGAAAGCGTTTTCGGCAAGCGGTGAGTTCTTCATCGTGGACAGCGACCTGAGGGGATCCGATTACGGAATTTACGTCCAAGGCAACACCAAGCCGATCGGCTATGCGGTGGTCAAAGGGAGCAAGATAAGCCGACAGCAACGCAGGGCAGCACACCTCCCGAATCGAGGAAGGGCACCACATTCTCTATCAAAACTCGTCCTTCTCGGGGCCTGGCAATCAAACCTCATCGAGGATGGGGAGAGGCACCGAATGGGTGCTCTTTCAGGGCAACTACATGAATCAGCCGACGACCTTTGGGGAGTCGGGATACACGAACCAGTACTTCGTGGTGGAACGAAACATTCTGGATGTGGATACGACGCCAGGCGGGACCGCGATGGGTCTTTTGTTTGAGTCCTCCGATAACGCCATCGCGAGAAACAACGTCGTGATCAACGGTCGTGGGGGCTTTGGGATGGATTCGAGTGGGGGTGAGACGCGGTTCTTCAACAACACCGTCTACGCGACCACGGAGCTCAACTTCGGGATCAGGGCGGGTGGCACGGGCTCGACCATGAAGAACAACCTGGTCAAGAGCACCGTGAACATTGCGGGGTCGTGCTTTGGCAATGGGACGGGCAATGCCAACAACTGGTGCCGGGTGACCGATGAATGCCTCGACCCTGTGACGGGTGGCTCCAGCTGCTACGAGCCCAACTTCCTGAGCATCGATCCGGGCAATGCAAATTCGTGGCCCGCAAGCGCAGACTTCATGCGACCGAGCGGTGGGGCTCGTGGGGTCGACCAAGGCAATCAGTCCGTCCCCGTCTGGGATGACCTGGACAACACGCCCCGAACCGATGATCGACGTCGGCGCTGTCGAAAAGAACTGACCTCGCAGCGATTCCGCAGACAAAAAATGTCGAACCTACGAATTCGTGGCGCGACGCAGGTGGTCGATGTATCCTCTTTACCTTGATGCACGATGAAACGGCGGAGCCGGCGTCGGCAAGACCGATCCTGAACGAGCTCGCCGGCAAGGCCTCGGCCAGTGCAGCATGGGCCATCTTGAGCCATGGTGGCGGTCAGGTGATTCGGCTGGCCTCGAATCTCATCGTGACCAGGCTGCTTTTGACCGAGTACTTCGGTTTGATGGCCTTGGTGAACGTCCTCCTGCTCGGATTAGAGCTCTTTTCCGACATAGGAATCGGGCCTGCCCTGGTCCAGAGCAAGCGAGACGATCCCGACTTCGTGAACACCGTGTGGACCCTGCAAGTCGTTCGAGGTCTCGTACTTTGCTCGATCGCAATATTCCTTGCCGTGCCGTTCGCGGACTTCTACGAGCAGCCCATTCTCGTTTCGTTGATTCGCGTCACCGCGCTGAATGCGGTGATCCAAGGTTTTGCTTCCCCGGCGATCTTCACCCAGATGCGAGAGCTTCACCTCAAACGCCCCGAGATCTTGCAATTTGGCATGCAACTCGCTGGCGCCGTCGTGACGGTGGCGGTGGCATGGGCAACCCGAAGCGTCTGGTCGCTGGTGGTTGGAGGAATCGTTTCATCGACGCTGAGGACGGTGTTGAGCCACACGTGGCTCCCAGGCATTCGTAGCCGATTTCGATTCGACCGAGAGGCGGTCGCGGTACGTTCGGTCTTTTGGCTCGTGGATTTTGCTCAGCACCATGGCATCCTTCGCGGCCAATGAGCTCGACCGAATCATCTTCGGCAAGCTCACCACCATGGCAACGCTCGGCGTGTACAGCATCGCTGCGATGCTCGCGCTGGTACCGACGGACGTCTTGAGGACACTGTCGGGCAAAGTGCTGTTTCCGCTTTACAGCCGGGCGCGCCATTCATCGAGTGACTTGCAGGAGGTCTTTCTGAATGCGCGAAGGCCGCTTCTCGTGGTGGGAGGATGGGTTACCGCCGGCCTCTTGGCAGGGGGGCCGACCATCATCCGGCTTCTGTATGACCCACGCTATTGGGAAGCCGGATGGATGCTCCAGATTTTAGCGCTGGGCCTTTGGTTTGGCCTGATTCTCGGCGCGACGGCCGGGTCGATCGTCCTCGCCATGGGCCGCAGCGATTGGGTTGCAGCCATGGGGATTGCGAAAGTACTCAGCTTGGCCGCGTTTATCCCACTCGGCTACTGGCTCGGAGGATTTCCTGGGGCGGTGGCAGGCTTTAGTGCGTCCGAGTTGGCCCGCTATGGGGTGGCGCAGTTCTCAGCCGTGAAGATGGGTTTTGACGGACTCCGCCAAGACCTGGAATTCAGCATTCGACTCATCATCTCGGCGGCCGTCGGTTGGCTTGCCACCCGAGGGCTGGACAGCGTCGGCATTTCCCACGTGTTGCTGCACTCGGTCGCGATCTTCGTGGTGGTCACTGCGTTCTGGGCGCGTCAGCTAGGAGCTTTGCTCATCCGGCTTCGGCGCGGAGAGCCGTTGTTCTTAGCAGATAGCCCGCCGCAGGTGAGTAACCTCGGCGAGGGCTAGTCTTCATGGTTTGCGCGGTGCGTACGGCCGCAGGTCGGTAGCCGCACTGCGCAAGTGCACACTGATCGTCCGTACGCTTCGGCCGTATCGCTTTCTTCTTGTCCTCGCGGTGCATTCCAAAGTGGTCACCTAGTCGGTATGCTTCCCGCAGCATGAAGGTCACCTTCGTTGCCGCATCCGACAATCTCGCCGGCGGGAATCGTGTCGTTGGTGTTTACGCCAACCACCTGCGCTCGATGGGCCACGAAGTGAGTATCGTTCTACCGGCGCCCCGAGTCGTACCCAAGTACGAGAGAGTGATCGAAGCTTTGCGAACTGCGAAGAATGGCTCGGCCCGAGGTGCGGTCGCGCAACTGCGGCAGCTTCGAGCGGGTCGTCCGGTTCCTGGATTTCTAGAGCGCAGTGGATGCCGGCTCACGCCTCTCGCGAGCTTTCGGCCAGTACAAAACAAGGACGTGCCCGACGCGGATGTCGTTGTCGCCACCTGGTGGGAGACTGCACATTGGGTGGCCGGCTTTGAGGAGAGCAAGGGTGCCAAAGCGTACTTCATGCAGGACTACGGAGCGCCGGGACAGGAGCTCGAGAAGCTCATTCCCACCTGGAAGCTTGGCTTTCACATGGTCACGATCTCTCGATGGCTGCGCAACCTAGTCAAGGAGCACGCACCCGGCGCGACCATTGAAGTAGTGGAGAACGCGGTTGACCACACGTTGTTCCATCAGCCTCCTCGGGCCATGCCAAGCCAGCCCACGGTCGGATTCGTGTACCGCGAGGACTGGGTCAAGGGATATGACATTGCATTGAGAGCCTATCGACTCGCAAAAGAAGAGGTTCCGGACCTTCGCTTTGTCGCCTTTGGAGTACATCCAAGGAGTGCACTCAGTCACTTTCCGGCTCACTTGGACTACCACGCAAGACCCACCGACCGAGAGATCGTCGACCTGTACGGGTCTTGCACGGCCTGGCTTTTTGCCAGCCGGCTCGAGGGCTTCGGGCTACCGATCTTGGAAGCCATGGCGTGCCGCACGCCCGTCATCGCGACGCGAGCCGGAGCTGCGCCGGAGCTGATCGAGCGAGGTGGAGGTTGGTTGATCGACGTCGACGACGCGCGTGCCATGGCGGACGCGATCGTGGAAGCGTGTCTCTTGTCGCCCGATCAGTGGCTGAAGGCTTCGCAATCTGCGTACTGGAGCGTGAGGAACTACACTTCTTGGGAGGATGCTGGGAACGCGTTTGCGGCCGTATTGGAGAGAGCTGTTCGCGGTGCTTCCGAAGCACCACTCTGGTCATCCGTTTCGTAGTGGGAGGCAAGAGCGCCGAGGCTGCCATTCCCTCACGCCCCACCCCGAAACGACCGCGCATCCGCCTGCTCCCAATGGCGCTGCATGAGCTCGCCAGCCTTGCCCTCGATCAACTGCCCCGGCTCCACCCACTCGTAAATCTCGTCGAAGCTCCTCGCCTCGGTGGGGCTGATGCGTTCCCAGATGTGACGCGGCCGAAAGTCCCGCGGGTGATCGAGCCCGGCTGCCGAAGTAAACTCGGCTAGGGATTCGAGCGTGTGGCGGTGGAAGCGGTACGCCCGTTGGGCCTTGGGCTCGACGACCAGGGCCCGGTAGAGCTTCGGGTCTTGGGTGCAGACGCCGACCATCTTGGCGCCGGCATTGAGCGCCAAGATCGCGTGGGGGCTCAACGCCCCGAAGCTCATCGCCGAAACGTTCAGCAGTGAAGCGGAGTAGGGCTTGTCGCACCGCCCCTTCCCCACGTCCACGCGCATGGTCTTGGCGGGCTCTTCGACGACGGGGCTCGGCTTGATCGAATGATCGATCCAACGGTAGCCCGACTCGTACACATCGAGCTCGGTACCGAACGGTTGGGCGTCGTTGACACCCTCGGCGCGCTCGTAGACGAGCGAGCGCTCTTCCCGACTGAACGGGGCTCCATCGGTGTTGCTTTCGACGAAATACTGATGGA
>CAWFPD010000008.1:0-244014 GCA_963817725.1 uncultured delta proteobacterium | reverse complement strand
GTCCGCGAATAGAATGCGTTTCCGACCTGCAATCAGGTCTGCGCGTTTTCGTTTCTCGGCTTCCGACGCCTCGGCCCGGGTTTTGAAACCGGCTTTGCGTTGGCGTCCGTGGCCTTCGAGTGTGAAGTCGTACTGCCATGATCTGGCGAGTTTTCTAACGGTCATGCGGTTCGTTCCTTTCGAGCCGGAACTTCCGCATCGCCGCGTCGGGGTTCGTCAGAAAGAGGTCTAGCATGTCCCGGCGGAAACGGCGCACGCGTGGTCGGCCATAGACCGGGATTCGGCCCGCGGAGACGAGGTTTCGCAGATGCCGGATCGACCAGCCGGTATGGGATGCCGCTTGCTCGTACGTCAGCCAGGTCGCTGCTTGCTCCCGGTCCGGCGTTGCACCTCGTTGGCGCGAGGCGCTCTCATCTCGAATCAGATTTTCCACGACCTATGTTATCGGTTTTGCCCCTCGAAAAGTTGCTCGAGCAGAGATGTGCTTGGAAAGCACGCGTGCCAGCCAGGGACAAGAAGTGCCGCGATGAGGCTGTCGCCGGCTGTCACTTCTTGGCGTTTTCTGCCGCAAGCTGACGAACATTGACGCACTTTGGAACTTCTTGGCGTGAAACGACGCATTGTGCTTCACGAGCGCCAAGAAAAGACCAGAAGTGTTCAAGACGCGGCAAAAGAAGTCAGTCTAGAGCAAAGCGCGTCATTTCGAGTCAACTCGGACCATGCTGAGTAGCGGGCAAGATGTGGGATTGTCAGACATCAAAGATGTCCCAATCCCCGTTTGCCGCGCTCAACGCCTTCGGCTTATTCGCAGCGTTACCCCACGCAGATGACGGCGCGAAGATCGGCCTATGCCGTTGTAGGAATCGGAGCTAGCCTGAAACTCGCAGCAGAGGAACTCAAACCTTGAGCGGCTACCACGATTTGATGGATGCGGACTTCTCCGTTGCCGAACGATTGGAGACCCTTATCAGCCAGTTGGGTCGTGAAACTGGACTCGACGCAGAGGATCGCGATCTTGTTGGCCGCGTGGCCGAAGGTGTCGGTCTTGAAGTTGACCTCCCACACGATGTGTCCCACGACGATGCCAGGGTCGTCCTCGCCGGCCTCCGCGAGGCGTGGACCCGTGGCTCAAGGCAGACCGGGGCGGCACTGATACGCGCATACAGAGCGGAAGAGGCAAACAACCTAGGAGAAGCCTCGCGGATTCTGCTTGCGACGCGGGACGAGCTCGCAATGCCCTTCTACTCCGAGATCTTGGATGGCGAACGGCACAGAATCGCGTCGAAATGACGGCAAACCCAGCACCACGTCGTGTGGCCGCGTTCGACTGCGGTCTCTTGCACTCCGCATGCGAATAAGCCGAAGGCGTTGAGCGCGCCAATCACGGCCGAGCGTCGGGACGAATACCCGAAGCGACGGCGGCGCAGTCTTGTTGGCAGACAAAACTATCCCTTGCCCGAACCAAGCCTGCTCCCTTTTGACGCACGATGAACAATTTTGAAGCGTACTGCGCAAGTCTGAAACAAAGTGAATCCTATTGCCTCGTACTGACGCAAAGTGCGGCAGCGTGAGTCAGATCGAATCACTTTTGCGCAAAACGGTGCAGCGTTAACCAGAAAAGAGCAGGACGAGCCACTATGCATCAATACGCGTCACCAACATTGGTGGAGCGACTCGAGCAACTTCTTGGGAAGCAAATCCGAGGGCCAAAGCCTCGCGAAAGGCCTCCACGCACGGGGATCGCGAAGGTCCTCTCAATGCTCGGAAAACGAGGTGATCCCACTCCGAGGGCTCAATCGATTGGCGTTTCCTTCGCGCGCCAGACCGCCCCTGCGCAAAAGGCGACTGCGAGCGACGAACAGGTGGCTCCTATCAGCGGGGCGCAAGGCTTGAGCTGCGATAACTACCCGCGGTAAGCTCAGCGAGATGAGTAACGACCGATCCGGCGCACGGTTGTTCCCTGTGACCACGCGGCAACTATGGTGGGGAGTAGTGTTGAACGCCGGGGCCGTTGTCGTTGGCCTGACTGCCGACAGCTCCTCGTGGACTATCCGGGTTTTGGCGGTGGCGATCGGAGTCGCCGTCGGCTTCGCCCTCCGGTTGAAAGACGACGCTGGAGGCGTGTTGCTGAGCCTTGCAATCGTTCTGACAGTCTCGATTGCCATGCTAACCGGGACCATCACGCTCTGGCTTGGCTTCATCTCGCTGACGTCGATCGTGACTGGCTCGTTAGTTCGGCAGATAGTGGGCTGGCGCGATGGTAGCGCCGCGTAAGCGAGGACCCCTCCAACGTCGAACTCTCGCTGGTGCGGATAGAGGGCAACAGTTCGAATCATTCATCCCCGGTGCCGAGGCGATCACGCCAATACGCAGGCTCCCGGCGCGTATGCGCGATAGCTACGACCAATGGCGCTCCGCTCACGACAGCAGTGACGATCCGGTAAGGGAAGCGCCGAAGACCGTAGCTCCGCACGTTGTACCTGGCATCGAAACCCGCCACTGGGGCACCGCTTCTTGGAAAGCGCGTGGCCTGCGCGAGGCGCCGCCGAACCTCGTCGTACAGCCGGTCTCCGCGACCTGCCCGCTCGTGGTTCTGCCAAGCGACGGCCGCTTCGAGCTCCTCCATGGCCTCTGGATGGAGCTCGAGAAGCATCACTTGCGGGTGAGGGATTTCTTGATGCGGGCGTCGACCTCGTCCCAGGGGATAGTCTTCGCTTCCCCGCTCTCGATCTGAGCGATCCGGTTCCGGATCTCGCTGGTCCACTCCGGACTCAGCTCGATCGCTTCGGGATCGAGGCTGTCGCTCAAGGCTTCCACCAGCGCCTCGCGTTCCTTTTCGGGCAAGGCCAAGGCGTCCTCGAGGATCTTCTTCGTCGCCGACGTCATGTAAGTAGTGTACGCGGCAGCCTGTGCAGTCACAAGCTAAGCAACCCGGTCACGCGGGGTCGTGCTCGTTGACCTCACGTTGACGCGGCGATCTGAAGCCAAGTGATCTGGTATGACGAACGGTCGACGCGGCGATCCGGGTAAGGTCCGGCGATTGTTGGTTTTTGGTTTAGATCGCTACGGCTGAGAAGGGTGGGGAGATCATGGATTCATGGAGTTCGAATCCCGCCCCCGGCACCAAGCTCAGCGTCCACACCTCGCTTGCAGCCAACGCCCCGCTACGGGACTACTCGAAGCGGTTGGCCCAGACGCCGGAATGCGTTTCGTCGTTGTAAGACCAGATGGCGATCGCTCTACCTCCTGCGTTCAGAGCGATTTGGGGATTGACCGCATCACCAGCGTCGCCGGTTTCGAGTAGCTGTGGCGCTTCCCAACCCACGTCGGGCGCAAAGCGATTCGCCCAGATGTTCCTGCGCATGCCATCACTCTGGCTCCATACCGCGATGGCATTGCCCCTCAAATCGACCGCGATTTGCACCGAATCGGCATCTCCCGCGTCGTCTGTCTCGATTAGCTCCGCAGCGCTCCAGCCCCCATCGGCCGTGAAATGGTTGGCCCAGATGTTGGTCACCGTTCCGTTGGATTGAACCCATACTGCGAGTGCGTTGCCAGGCGGGTAGACGGCGACCCGAGTGCCACTTGCGCTGCCGCCATCGTCTGTCTCGATCAACTGCGCGCTACCCCAGCGGGTTGCCCGAGTGAAGCGATTCGCCCAAACATTGAAGCGCGTCCCGTCGGTTTGGCTCCAAACCGCCATCGCGTCGCCGTTCGAGTCGAGGGCGATGTCGGGCAACATCCCGTTCCCACCAGCCTGCTCGATGAGCGCGGCGTTCTCCCAGCCCATACCCGATACGAGCCGATTGGCCCAAATGTTGATTCGTGTCCCGTCGGACTGCCCCCAAACTGCCATCGCGTTGCCGCCTGGAGCAACTGAAAGCCGAGGAAAGTTGGCATTGCCGGCATTGTTGACCTCGATCGTTACCGCCTCATTCCAGCCTGTGCTGGGGACCAAACGGTTGGTCCAAATGTCGAAGCGAGTCGCCTCCTGTTGACGCCAAAGGGACGTCGCATTGCCATTCATATCCATTCCGACCTGAGCGGCCTCTGCATGGCCAGCGTTGCCCTCGATGAGCCCTCCGCCACCCCATCCAGTCATCGGCGAGAAGCGATTGGCCCAGATGCTCGAGCTCGTGCCGTCGCTTTCGTCCCAGACCGCGACTGCGTTACCCTGCGGGTCTGCCGCTACTTCGGCGACACCCGCGGAGCCCGCGTCGCTGATGATGACGGCGTCCCCCCAAACCGTACCGGGGACGAAACGGCTGGCCCAGATGCGAGGGCTCACCCCGTCCGATTGACTCCAGACCGCGATGGCGTTGCCGCTTGCGTCGAGGGCGACCTGCGGGGATGTGGCGTCGACGTCGTCGGTTTCGACGGGCTCGGCGTCACCCCAAGCGCCTGCGCGCGTCGTGAAGCTCCAAACGAAGTTCGCGTCGAGCCGAAGGCCGTCTGTACTTCGTATTCCGGTCGTGAGCGCTGCCGTGAACGGGCTCAACAGGTCGAGGGCGCTGTCGGGACTGAAGATCGCGGTCAGTCCAGTCGTGTCCAGCGCGACACTTCCAGCTACAGAGGTTCCATCTGTCCGGCGCACGAGGAAGCTCGTCGGCGTGACGCTCGCTTCGTCGAGCTCGGTGTTGAACTGCGCGCGTATCGTCGTATCGGGTTCGACGTTGGTGGCCATGTCTTGCGGGAGCACCTCCATGACGACCGGCGCAATTTCCTCGGAGCCTCCGGCACCTCCTGCGCCTCCTGCGATTCCTCCGCTCCCGCCAGGACTGCCTCCATGGATGCCTATGTCACTGCCGCATCCGAGCAATAACGCGTCAAGGCAAACAACCACCTGCACCAGGGAGCGATTCACCATTGCAAATCTCCTCGAAACACAAATAGCACATCAAGTGGCTGATCAGGGTATAACCCACACGCCTGAGCCGACGAGCAACGAGTCGGGCGTTGGGCTTGCGCCGTCCGGCACGCCCACTCCGTACGGTCCGTTGGAGTCGACCGCCATGATGCATTGCAGGGCGATCGGGAGCCCCCCCGCGATGAAACGAATTCCGTTCGGAGCTATGGGATCGGCGAAGCTAACGGGAGGCAGCGAGTAGGTGCCGTCCGGACTGAGCGCTGCGCCCGTCGCGGTGAGAGCATCCTCCCAACCGAAGAGGATCGTCTCGCCGGAGGCCCCCAATTTGAATACCTCCGCCTCGTGGCGCAAAGGAAGCGGAAGCCCGCCGGTGACACAAAACCCGTTGAGGTTGTACTGGTCGGTCTTTGTGCAATCCACGCCAACGGTGCAGCCCGGCGGGTCGAGCGACGCGCAGATGGCCGGGTCCGTCGACGTCGGAATGGTAACGAGTCGTTGGCAAGGGTTGAAGTTGCCCTGCGGTTGACAATCGGAGTTGCCGCCGCTCCCGTCGTCGTTCGCGGGGTCGCAAGAGGCTCCGTCGAGCAGACATGTGCCCGGAGGAAGGATGACGCCGAGCTCCATCGTCGGTCCGACAGCACCGGAGCGCGCTCGGACCGTGAGGGTGAGCCCCTGCAGGTCCGCCTGGAGGACTCCGCCGCTGACGGCCGGCTGCACCGCATCGAGCATGGGCTCCGGGATGGACATCGTCCCGGTAGCCTCGAAGAGAGCGAGAGCTTCGTGGCCTACGATTGGCCGATAATCAACCGTCAATTCAGTATAGAAGAAGACAGGAGGACCGACGCCCAGGTTGCTCGAGCACGCGACGGTGAGGGGCGCGGATTCTGGAAAGATGTCCACGATCGCACAGGACCCACCTAGGCACGATCCGCCGGCGCTGCAAGGAGCAAAGTCGGGCTCCGGTGGGTTGTGGCAGACACCGGGCAAGCTCGAGTCGCAAATGTCTTGGGTGCACTCGACCCCGTCGGCGCAAGGGTTGCCGGGAATCGAGGTGAATACGCACCTCGAGGTTTCGGCATCGCACGCGTCCGCCGAGCAATCGTTTGCATCATCGCAATCACCGGGACTGCAAGGAGGGTTGAGATGGAGGCGGTAGTTGCGGAACGCTCCGCCGGGCGCCCCCACCAAGACGAAGAGAGTCTCAGCCCGAGGATCGACCGGAATGGTGACTTCCCCCGATCCTACGCCGATGGGGATTGAATCGCCGCCGTAGCTCCAGCGGATCGTCGAGTTGGGATCGACCGTCTGCGCACGAATGGTCGCCTCGGTCGCACCCCAGAACCAAACGTTGTAGTTCGGAACATTGGGTTCGAAGCCGACGATGCGGTTGATTCCGTTTGCCTCAAGCTCCAAGGACGCGAGCCGGGCATCGCCGGTAGCATTGCACGAGGTCGTCTGAAGGGACGCCGGGGAAAGCGTCATCGCCAACAGAACGGGAGACCAGAGCACGACGCGGTTCATGTTCACCTGCCGGACACCTGTGATGCAGGTGTCGACCGATGGTCTCACCCTATCGCGTCTTTAGCAAGCCGCTCAAGGAGCGTCGGCGGATCGGAGTCCTCGGGGCGGAGGCCGGGCCTCTTTCATAGATGCGGCTCTACCTGCTCGACGGACCGAGAGGGCTCGAACCATGTTTTTGGTCTAGATCGCAATGGGTTAGAGGTGTTGGGATATCATGGGCTGGAGACAGGCTCGTTTGACCGAGAAAGAAGGCGAATGCCGTGTTTTTCATCATTGCCAATTTTACGTTCTCAGGGGTCATTGCCGTCGTGGGTATCCTGACCTTAACCAAAGTCAGCAAGCCCAAGGAAGTTCTCTTCGCCAGCCTGCCGATGCTATTCGCTTTGCATCAGTTCACACAGGGAATCGTTTGGCTTGGGCTCTATGAGCTGACAAGTCCAGGCACCCTGCATGTAGCGGAAACGGTATTTGTCTTTTACGCGCAGGCTGCGCTGCCGTTCTTGGTTCCACTGGCGATCTGGTTGCAGGAGCCCAAGAGCACGCAAAGGAACTTGATAGCAATACTCGTGATTTTTGGCGGCTTGTTGATGCTCTACGTCACATGGGGACTGTCCGTTGAACCCACAACGGTTTCGATAGAGCATCACACACTCGTCTACTCCAATCCTTCAACGAGTCATTTGAGGATTGCCCTCGCATACATCTTGACGACATGCGGACCTTTGCTGTTGAGCCGGAGCGCAGCGATACAACTGTTTGGTTGGCTGAACGTGCTGGGCCTAGTGGCCGTATACATGATCGCACAATATGCTTTCACATCGCTATGGTGCTTGTATGCGGCGATCGTAAGTTGTGTCCTGTACCTTCATTTCATCGAGCGGCGAATAGCATTCCTTCAGGCACTCAAGCGGAAAGAACGCGTCCTGGGTGCTGAGCTCGAAGAAGAACTGCAGAGGCTCATCGGCCTGTACCCTGGTATCCGGAAGGTCTTTCATCGACACGTCGAGCCCAAAGCCTGAACTGATTGCACCGTGGACGAGCAGCGGCTCATTCAGCAGCCCCAAACCCGAAGGATCCTGTTCCGCATCGCTTTTCTTTCAGCGTTTGTGGCGAGCTCCTAGGTCGAACCCAATCCCGCGGGCACTACGCTGCGTTTCCGGTTTCTGTTTGAGGGGCTGCCCCGAAGTCTTGCCCCAGGACCCCGGCGAGGCTAGGGTCCCTCGAGGTATTCACTTGTTCCTTCCCCCACGCTTTCCCACGGCTCTGGCGCGCGGCGCGCGCATGTTGTTCACACCCACCGCACCCGTGTTGGTGCAGATGGTGGTGACGCGCCGCTGCAACCTGAGCTGTGGCTACTGCAACGAGTACGACGATGTCTCGGACCCGATTCCCTTCGAGCGGCTGAAGGAGCAGATCGACCATGTGGCGGCGCTGGGCACCATCGTGCTCACGTTCACCGGTGGCGAGCCGCTGCTGCACCCGCAGCTGGACGAGCTGATCGCCTATGCAGTGTCAAAGGGCCTGCAGGTCACGTCGATCACCAATGGCTACCCGGTCACGCGCACCTGGATTCAGCGCTTGAACGAGGCTGGGCTCACCTTCCTGCAGATCTCGATCGACAACCTGGAGCCCAACGAGGTCTCGCAGAAGTCGCTGTCGAAGATCCGGAAGAAGCTCGAGTTGCTCAAGGAGCACGCGAAGTTCGGGGTCAATGTGAACGCGGTGCTCGGCTCCTCGCCGCCGGAAGCCACGCGCGAGCTGGTGGGGATCATCGAAAAGCTCGGCTTCTACATGACGGTGGGCCTGATGCACGGACCGGCCGGTCAGCTCGATGCGGGCCTTGCCGGCGATCAGCTGGCGGAGCTGTATCGCGAGCTGCGCGCGCGCAGCAAGAAGACCATCTTCCACAAGGGCGGCGAGGGCTGGGAAGACGTGATGATCGAGGGCGGTACCGCGCCGTTCAAGTGCCGCGCCGGTAGCCGCTACCTCTACGTGGACGAGTTCGGAAAGGTTTCGTACTGCAGTCAGCGCCGCGGTGAGCCGGGCACGCCACTGCTCGAATACGGTCGCGCCGAAATGCGGCGCGCTTTCGACGCGCCCAAGGGCTGCGAGCCCCAGTGCACCATCGCTTGCGTGCGACGCGCCAGCATCTACGACGAGTGGCGTTCGCAGGCGGGCGAGCCGGCAGTAGCGCCGGAGCCAGTCGCGGATGAAGCACGGCATCTCCCGATCGTGCACTGAACCACGGCATGCGCATTACGTACCTATTCGATCGTCCGCTGCCCGCGAACGAGACGGACTCCGAGCAAGCCATGCATACCATCGCGGCACTCGCCCGCGCTGGTGCCGAGGTCACGCTGGTGTTGCCGACACGGCTGGGCGAGCAACCCGACGTCGACGCCATCCGCGCGCACTACTGCGTACGCGGATCGTTTTCCATCATCGGCGTGCCGCAGCCCGTGTTCGGCATCAGCGACGCACGCAAGTGGTGGCATGCCGTGTTCGCACGCCGCGAGCTGCGTGCGGGGGACGTGCTGTACACGCGCAACTTTCCCACCCTGTTCACGGCTGCCCTCGGTGATCAGCCGTATTGCTATGAGACGTACCGGCCGTGGTTCGATACCTTCAAGCCACTCGGGCCGGCGTTCCGCGCCGCACTGACGCGTCCGGCCGCGATGGGCGCGGTCTTGCACTCGGCGTACGCGAGGGAGCGTTACGCCTCCATCGGGGTGCCGCGCCAGCGTCTCGAGGTCGTGCACAACGGCTACGACCCGGAGCTGCTACGGCTGGCGCCGGAGCGCGACGCTGCGCGGCACGAGCTCGGCTTGCCGCTCGACAGAGCAATCGTCGCCTATACCGGGCACGTCAATGCCACCAAGGGCATCGAGACCATCGTGCAGCTAGCGGAGCGAACGCCGAGCGCGCTTTTCTTGCTCGTCGGCCATGATGGTAAGGGCGGGGTGATCGAGTTGCTCTCGCGCCGGGTCGCCAACGTGCAGCTCGTGCCGTGGCAGCCATTCGCGCGTGTCGCGTTCTACCTGAAGGCGGCCGACGTGCTGCTGCTGCCCCCGAGCGCCCGCGGGCTGGCGGTCATCGGCAACACCGTGCTCCCGATGAAGCTGTTCCAGTATCTGGCGGCTGGCAGACCCATCCTCGCGCCAAGCACCCCCGATTTGCTGGAGCTGCTGCGCGACGGCGAAAACGCGCGCTTGGTGCCAGCGGGCGATATGGACGCCGCAGTGACCGCGATGAGTGAGTTACTGCGGGATTCCTCGCTCGCCGCCCGTCTCGCACGCGGGGCGCTCGAGACATCGCGGGGGCTCACCTGGGACGCGCGCGCTCGCAAGATCTTGAAGTTCTTGGAGGCGCGGTTGAGCGGGGACGACGACGGCTCGGTTGGCGCGTAGAGATGGCTGGTGGTCGTGACCGTGTGGAGGCCGAGTCTCTCGCTGTGGCAAGCACGGCCCAGGTGTGGTGCGGAGTTCACGGCGTCTTGGCTGGTGAATCGGATCCCGCTTCTGCACTACAAGAACGTCCGAAAGACTCCACCTGTCATCGTAGTGGGAATGCGCTTTCGCGAGGCGTACTACGACCCGTCCTACAATGACTACGGTCGAAACGATCGGCTCTACGTGTATGGCTAGATCGGCTTCGAGTACGTGATAACCCCGCACCGCTCCCGCAAAGCCCGGTCAGGGTTTGGCTCATCCAGCAAGTGCTGCGGATGAACTGCGGTAGACAGTTTGCGGCCAGAGTCTCCGCATCACTTTGCCCGCTCGAAAGACAGGCGAGGCGGAGATGTCTCGGTGAAGCTCGGATAAGGCCTGCGTCGTTCGATCTGTTTCTGGAAGGTTCCAGGGTTTGGCGTCGGCAGGTCGCAACGACCGCGCTCGCACACGAACGCCGTGCTCCGGCCATGGATCGCTCGCTTTCCGTCGAGCCAGGGGATCTCTGCTTGCTGATTCTCTGCTTCAGCGTCGGTCAACACCGTTGCTGCCTTGTTCGGCACAAACGTGCGATGGAGCCGTTCTACCAGACGGTTGGCCTCCTGCCGGCTCACAGGAGCGATGACGGCAATCTCGAGGGGCGCGTCGTAGTAATGATCGAGGGCCACGAGCAGAGATGGGAATGCTGTGGGGGAGCGCGCGACAAGAACTCCCAATGAGACGAAGAGGCGCTCGGCTCGGTCGCGCCACTTGGTATCTCCGGTCAAGTCGTGTAGGCGAAGAAGGTTGTTGGCAGTGATGGAGTTGCCTGACGGTATAGCTCCGTCGTACGTGGGCTTCTCCCGGACCAGAAGTTGCTCCCCGTCACCCGGCGTCAGGAAATAGCCGCCTGCCTCCGGGTCGAGGTAGCGCAGGTCTTGATCGCTCTGAAGCTCCGCTGCGCGTTTGAGCCAAACCAGATCGCCGGAGGCCTGGTAGAGATCGAGGCACGCCTCCACCATGAACGCATAGTCGTCGAGGAACGAAGAAGCGCCTTTCTTTTGAGCGGGATAGGTGCGGAGCAGCGAGCCGTCATCCGCCCTCATTTGCTCCAGCACGAACCGGGCTGCTCGGGTAGCGAGGCCGATGTACCGAGCTTCGTGGAGCATCCAGCCAGCCTGCGCGAAAGCGCTGATCATCAGGCCGTTCCATGCGGCGATGATCTTTTCATCCCGCATGGGTGGGCGACGCAACGCGCGGGCGTCATAGAGAATGCGGCGAGCGTTCGCCAGGACCTCGGCGACACGGGTGGTCGTCATGTTCAACTCGGCCGCGACCGCGCGGTCGGGCTTGATCCGATGAAGGATGCTTCGACCCTCGAAATTCCCTCCCTCGATGACGCCGTACGTGGACGAGACAACAGCTGCGTCGCCTGCGCCGAGCAAATCCGTCAACTCGTCTGCAGTCCAGGTGAAGAACCAGCCTTCCTCGTCGCGTCCGCTCGCATCGGGGCTGTCGGCGTCAGTGGCGGAGTAGAAGCCGCCCTCGGCAGAGGTCATTTCCCGCGCCACGTAATCCAGGATCTCGCGCGCCACGCGTTTGTACGCCGCGTCACCCGTATGCTGCCAGGCCTCGAGATAGACGATGGCCAACTGGGCGTTGTCGTAGAGCATCTTTTCGAAGTGTGGAACGAGCCATTGCGCATCGGTGGAGTAGCGATGAAATCCTCCTCCCACGTGGTCGTAGATCCCGCCGGCAGCCATCTTGTCCAACGTCCTGGTCACCATCGCGGCCGCCGCGGTGTCACCCGTTCGGCGGGCGTACCGCAAGAGCAGCGAGAGGCGTGCGGGCTGCGGGAACTTGGGAGCGCCGCCGAAGCCCCCGTCGATGCGGTCGAACGTCTTCCCGAGTTGTTGCACGGCGACGATGATCACCTCGTCGCTTGGTACGCCAGGCGCGGGCTGGAGCGCCGCCGCCTGTTCGATGCGCTGGCTGAGCTCTCGAGCGCGCGCGACGACTTGCTCTGGCTGATTGACATAGACGCGCAACATGTCGACAAGGATGTCACTGAGCCCGGCGCGGCTTCCACGGACGCCCATGTAGGGTGGGAAGTACGTGCCACCGAAGAAGGGCTTCTTGTCGGGCGTCATGATGACCGTCATGGGCCAACCGCCTCGGCCGGTGAGCACGTTGACCGCCGTCATGTAGACGCTGTCGACGTCGGGTCGTTCCTCGCGGTCGACTTTGATCGCGATGAAGTGGCGATTCAAGAACTCGGCGATTTCCTCGTCTTCGAAGGATTCGCGTTCCATGACGTGACACCAGTGACAGGTCGAGTAGCCGATCGACAAGAAGATCGGTTTGTGTTCGCGTTTGGCCCGCTCGAAGGCTTCGTCGGACCACGGGTACCAGTTCACCGGGTTGTGTGCGTGCTGCAACAAGTAGGGGCTCGACTGTTCGATCAGTCGGTTTGTGAAACGCGGCGAGCCGTCCTCGTTCACATGTCGAGTGCGGGGGACATAGTCCCGGCCCTTGGATGCGAGCGCTCGATCGAGACGCTCTTGCAGAGCCTCATCGACTGTCGTGACGCCTGGAAGCCGCGGATCGCCTTCCACGACGCTCGCGCCCATGGTTACACGCGGCTCAGGCTCGTCCTTGCGTGCCGGGTCGCAGGCGCAGATGAAGAGGATGGAAAAGGCTAAGACCCTCATTGGGTCTTCCCCTGGCTACTCGGGATAAGGCTCCGTTTCCATCTCGACATCTTCCTCGGCGTTGGGTGGCATCCAGCCCTCCATGTCGCCGGGATTGGTGCCCTCCATCGACCGCTCATCGCCTTCGGTTTGCTCGATCTGCTCGGCGCTTTCCACTTCGGTGCCTTCGCCAGCTTCCCCAGGCGAGCTACCGGCGCAAGCACTTCCCATCAGCAACAACCCGCCCATTATCCCCACAATTCGATTCATTGGCATCTCCCGTTGAAGCTCGTGACTAGCATGCAATTGTCCGCGAGTACACAAGCGCAGGGACTCGCGTTCACCAACAACGGAGGAATCATGAACCACCCAAGTGCTTTTTTTCTGCTCGCACTCCTTTCCACGGCCGTGGCCTGCGCCCACACGTCTCAAGCGTCCGCTCCGGATGAGGGAGCGCAATCGAGTGACCCCGCGTACCTATTCGTTCAAAGCGCCCAAAGCGTCCAATCGAGCCCGGGCACCCTCACGTTGAAGGGCGTGAGTCCCACGACGGTGTATTTTACCGATCGTCCCCAACGTATCGCGGGGCACAGCCGCACGACCGACTTCGTGTCGCACTGGGCCCAAGGGGAAGACAGCTTTCGCGCCGACCCCCCCAACGCGACTTTGTCGGTCCTAGGGAGTGACGACGAGGTTACGGACGTGGTGTTGACCCTCAGCAATCCGCGTCTCGACGGTCAGAGCTTGACGTACGACGTGAAAACCCTCGAGGGGCACCTTCCCGAAGCTGGAGGTGCCGCGGCGTTGTTCATCGACATTCTGGTCGTTCATGCTCCGCTCGTGAGAGTCCCGCGAGCCGTGGTCATCCGCTGAGCCCACTTGTGGGAAAGACCAGCATTGAACCCGTTGGACAGCTCGGTCTATTCTCTCCAGTCACTACCGGGTTGGAGAAGCGCCATGAACCGAAGTCTGTCGTTGCTGATCGTTCTGAGCCTGGCCGGTTGTACTCAGGCCCAAAAAAACGCCATCAAAGAAGAGGTCGCCGCGGAGCTCATCAAGCGAAAGAAAGATCTCACTATCGTCGAGCCACAGGGTCAGATCGTACGAGGCTCGGTCACGGGTCAAGCCACCGCCAAAGGGCACGATCACTCGGATGAGTACATCGCCGATTTTGCGACCGCGATTGCGGACAACATGGAGCCGGTCATGCCGCACCCGCAGGAGGACAAACGAATGGAGGAAAAGCTCTCCGTCCTGCAAGAGCGGTTCGGCAAGAAACCCAACATCTTGGTCTTTCTAATGGACGACGTGGGATGGATGGATCCCGGCTTCAACGGTGGCGGTGCTGCCGTCGGCAACGCCACACCCACGATGAACGAGCTAGCAAACCAGGGCTTGGTGTTGACATCGGCTTACTCGACGCCCTCTTGCACGCCGACACGCGCGACGATCCACACCGGGCAAAACCCCCTGCACCACGGACTGCTGCGGCCACCGATGTATGGGGAAAAGGGCGGATTGGACGGAGAGGTGACTTTCCCCAAGCTGTTGCAAAAAGAGGGTTACGTCACCCAGGGTGTTGGCAAGTGGCACATGGGCGAGAACGAAGCGTCTCTGCCGCAGAACGTCGGGTATGACGATTACTATGGATTTCTAGGCGTCTCCGACATGTACACCGAGTGGCGGGACCAGTACCTCAACCCCGAAGTTGCGCTCAGCCCGAAACGCTTCGCCTTGCTGGAGATCATGCCCTTCAACCACGACAACGTACATTGCGCGCCAGCGAACAAGAAGGAATGCGAGAGCGCCTACCAGATCAACCTGTCGACCATCAAGGACCTCGATCAAGACTGGGCAGCATACAGCGAGGCATTCATTCGAAAGATGGAGAAGAGCGACAAGCCTTTTTTTCTTTATCACGCGACCCGCGGCTGCCACTTCGACAACTACCCTAATGATGACTACGCAGGAAAGTCTCGTGCACGCACGACGTTTGCCGATTGCATGGTCGAGATGGACGACATCCTGGGAAGGCTCGTCAAAGCCTTGCGGGAAACTGATCAGCTCGACAACACGTTGATCTTTCTGACATCGGACAATGGTCCCGAGTGCGAGATCCCGCCGCATGGCCGAACACCATTCCGGGGCTGCAAGGGATCGAGTTGGGAGGGCGGCGTGCGCGTCCCGACATTCGCGTACTGGAATGGAGTGGTCGAGCCCGGACGTTCGGACGGCCTCTTCGACCTTGCCGACCTTTTCAACACGATTCTTTCGATCGCAGGCATGAAGGGCGGCGAGGTAGGCAAGTCTGTGCCGGGTGACCACTACATCGACGGCGTCGATCAAGCGACGTTTCTCATCGGCGACGAGCACCTGTCGAACCGGCGGAGCCGCATTTACACCATGAACCAGTTTGCTTCGGCGATCCGGATCGATGAGTTCAAAGCCAGCAGCGTGGTCGAGCTCGAGCAAGGCATCTTCAACCGCGGTTACACTGGCGGATTCAGCGGGGCCATGGTCACCGATACCGGTGGCGTAATCATCACGAACCTATACGAGAATCCGAAAGAGGACGTGAGCATTGGCATCCGTCACATCCCCATGGGTGTCCTTCTCATGAAGGAGGCCGAGCGTTACAATCAGGTGCTCAAGAAGTTTCCGATGCAAATCAAGGTCGGGTTCTGAGTATGCGAAAGACCGCGATCGTCGCTTGGGCGGTGGCCTTGTCATTGAGTGTGATAGCGGGAGCTCAGAGCAAAACCGCGGATGAGCAGGTTCCTGCCCTGAGCAGTCTCAGTGGCGCCTACAAGTACGTCGGCGATCGGGACAAGGACGCGCAAACGATCAAGGAGGAAATCGACAACGCGATCAGCAACATGATCGGCTTCATCAAAAGGAAGGCGCGAAGCAAGTTGGAGGGGGTCAACTCGATCATTCAAACCGTCCGCATCTCGACCAAAGATCAATATGTGACCGTCGTGCTCGACGATTTCACGGTCACCGCTCCCACCGACGGCAGTAAGCGTCCGATCAAGACGCCGAACGGGGAGTCCGCGCAGGCCTTCTTTCACGTGGAGAGCGCAAGCCTGATCCAGGAAATCGAGCAGACACGCGCTACGCGTAAGAACACGTTTCGCTTCGACAAAGCAGGCAAGCTCGTCATGACGGTCCAAGAGACCAGCAGCCGATTGGACTCTCCGGTGCGGTACGACCTCGTCTACGCGCCAGCGTCAAAGTAGAGCGTCAGCGCTGGGTCGGGTCGCCTCGCGTTGCGCAACGCATGACGTGCAGGGATTGCGTTTGGGATCTGTGAGCTGAAAATATTGCGCGAGCATGGCTTTTTGCTCGTGGCCCGTGGGTCGCAAACCGGTACCAGGACCGCTGGCACATGGGCGTTGCTAGACCCGTGAGCACACGTAATTGTCTACCCCGCCGCGCAATCTCTTCGGTCTGCGCGTCGCGACGACGCGCGGAAGAATGAGGGACATGTGCGCTGGCACACGGCATGCATGGACACGCGTTGTGCTCTGCGGCAGCCGCTCGCGCTGGCACGAAGGAGGCGGTCATGAGGGATTTGCGTGAGATTTCGCTGAGGACCTACGCGCTCGCCTTTGCGGTCGTGCTGTCGCCCGCCTTGTTCCAGACGAGCTCATTGTGCCAGACGGGCAATCCAAATCTTGCCGGGCTCGAGCTGGAGGTGGATGGCGTCAATCAAATCGCCTTCGTTCCGGGGCAAGCGTCGTACACGGTCACCATGTCGAGCCCGACGGCGATCTTAAGGGCCCAATCCGAAGACCCAGCCGCGACGATCAGCTATCAATGGTGGGATGGGCCCACGCTGCTTGGGACATGGACGCTCGGAACCGGAGACGTGGAAGCCACACTCGACGTGCCTGAAGGGCTCCGCACGCTGCGCGTCCACGTCAAGGCCCCCGGCGGTGCGGGCGCGGGCACCGACATCGAGATCACGAACTCCACGGCGGTGGCCTACCCATGCACGGAGGTGGGGATTCGACAAGCGATTTCAGACGGCGGAGGACCGCACTACTTTGATTGCCAAGCGATGACGACCGTCACGACGGCATACCCGATCCGGATCAACAACGACGTGATCTTGGACGGTGAGGGCAACCTCACGGTAGACGGGAATGATGACCACACGGTGGTCCTTGTGGACGACGGCATCACCGCAGAGATTCGCGGAATGACGTTGACGGGGGGTGCGACCACCGGAGTCGGCGGCGGCATTAAGAGTGGTGATGGCAACTTGACCGTGACCGATAGCATCATTTCGGGGAATACGGCCAGACTCGGAGGGGGCGGCATCCGAAGCTCAGGCGATTTGACTCTGCGGTCGAGCATTGTGTCTGGCAACAACAACACGCTTTCGAACGGCACCGGTGGCGGGATTGCGCACGGCGGCGGAACGTTAACCATCGTCGACAGCACCATCTCGGACAATCTCGCTAATAGCGGTGGGGGTATCAAGGCGAGCGGGGACGGAACGATCACCAACAGCACTATCTCCGGGAACATCGCTCGAAATGGGGCCGGAATCAGCAACTACTCCGGTGACCTGACGATTATGAACAGCACGATCTCGGGGAATACCGCACTCGCTGGTGGCGGCGGCATCTACAACACCGAAAGCTCCGGTGGAGCGGCAAGCTTGATTCTGGTCAACACGACCATCTCCGGAAACACCGCCTTTGAGTTCGGTAGCTCCCTCATGAATAACGGGAACTTGGCGGTCTTGGTGCTCCTAAACAGCGTGATCGCCGGTGAGTGCTTCATCTCGTACGGGGCGCCGATCGCGCAATACACGATCGAGAGCCCGGGTGATACGTGCCTGCTTCCCGCTGGCCAATGGAACCTCGACAACGTGACGGCCGCGGAGCTGAATCTCGGCCCGTTGCAGGACAACGGTGGAGTAACCTTCACACAGGCCCCCCTCGTAGGCAGTGTACTGATCGACCACATCCATGAGGTGGCCTGTGAAGACTTCGCGGGTGCTCCGATCACCAGCGATCAGCGCGGCGTCTCGCGGCCCGAGAACATCGGCTGTGATGTTGGCTCCGTTGAAGGCTACTGCGATGACTGCAACGACGACCTCGACTGCACCGTGGACTTGTGCGACCCGATCATTCGCACGTGCAGCCATTCGACCGCCGCTGACGGCTCACCGTGTGAATCCGGCAATGGTACCTGCGCGGCTGGCGTTTGTATGGGTCCAGTACGCCAGTGGGGGACCGCCGAGCTTCTCGAAAGCAGCGATGTCAATGCAGTGGAGCCCCGGGTGGCAATGGAATCGCTCGGCAATATCACGGTCGCGTGGCGCGAATCCGATGGCGTCTCAGATAACGTCTGGTCGAGCCGTTTCCAACCCGTCGGTAGCCCTGGTGGGGGCTGGGACGCTCCAGTAGTCATCTCGAATATCAATACGCCTGACGTTCTGGACCCGGAGCTGGCAATGGATTCCAACGGGAACGTGGTAGCGGTGTGGGCGCAACACAATGGGACGACCAATTTCGAGATCTGGTCAAATCACTTCACGCCCGACCCCCCCGCTGGCTGGAGTGCCGCCGAGGCCATCAGCGGGCCCGGCGGCTTCTATCCCCGGGTTGCCATGGGTTCTTATGGGTATGGTATGGTGGTCTGGAGGCAGCCGGACGGCAGCTATGACAGTGTTTGGGCCAACCGCTTCACGCTGTCCGAGGGAGGCTGGGGTACTGCGGAGCCCGTCGAAACCGCGGAGGGCCACGCCGGGAGCATGGAAGTTGCAATGTCAGGGCAAGGCAATGCGATTGCCGTGTGGCACCAATCTGACGGCACGCGCAACAACATCTGGGCCAGCCACTACACCTGGTACCCGACTCCCAGCAGCTGGAGTACCCCCGTGCTTCTTGAAACCAATGATGCTGGCAACGCTAGCAATCCTCAGATCGCGATGGACGTGCAGGGAAACGCGGTGGCGGTGTGGTCCCAGTTTGACGGTGTGCGGCAGAACATCTGGTCGAACCGGTACGCGGCATCCGCCGGCTGGGCAGGTGCCGAGCTTCTCGAAACCGACGATACTGACAGCGCGAGCAGCCCCCGAGTCGCAATGGATGGGCAGGGCAATGCAGTGGTGGTGTGGCACCAATCCGACGGTACGTCGTTCAACATCTGGTCGAACCGGTACGCGGCATCCGCCGGCTGGGCAGGTGCCGAGCTTCTCGAAGTCAACGACGGCGACGCTTCGAGCGCCGAAGTCGCGATGAACGCCTTCGGCTATGCGGTCGCAGTATGGCTGCAGTCTGACGGGACATATGTGAACGTCTGGTCGAACCGTTACGCACCGTCCCGGGGTTGGGGGACCGCCGAGCTTCTCGAAAGCAGCGACGGGAACGCGAGCGAAGCCCGCGTCAGCATCGACGCACGCGGCAATGCGGTGGCCGTCTGGCAACAACACGACGGCATGCGCAACAATATCTGGTCGAACCAGCTTCGCTGACGTGAAAGCAGGCAAGCTCGTCATGACGGTCCAAGAGACCAGCAGCCGATTGGATTCTCCGGTGCGGTACGACCTCGTCTACGCGCCAGCGTCAAAGTAGAGCGTCAGCGCCAGATTGGGCTCATGCCGCCCGAGTGGAGCCACCCGCCTTGGTGGCTTCATCGACGTACAGACGTCGTTCTGCGTTGACCAGCTCGAGAAGCTGCTTTTGGTCGATGAGGCCGGCGTCGAGCAGGGCGCGCATGTAGCCGTCGGCGTAACCTCGGGCCTGCGCCAGTGTCGCGTAGTTGGCTCCGCTGAAGCGGGTTTCGATCGTTTTTCGTACGAGGGCTCGTACGGTGCCTTTGAGCTCGTCTAGGTTCATGCCGGTCCCTTCCTGGGATCGGAGTGTCGACTTCGCGGCAATCCGGTCAAGAAAACGGCGTCAGAAGCAGGTGAGCTCTCGAAACTCCCGGATTCGCGATTCGACGTCCTGCGGGCTCAGCTCCACCAGCGCCCCAGCCCCTACGTCCTGCACGCAAAACGACGCGGTAGCCGACCCGCAAATCACCGCCTGACGCAGGTCCGTGTGTCCGTTGGCGGCCAAGTAACCGAGGAAGCCGCCCGCAAACGAATCGCCGGCACCGGTGGGGTCGGCCACCGTCTTGAGCGGATAGGCCGGTGCGCAGAAGATGTCCTCATCCAGAAAGAGAAGGGCTCCGTACTCGCCGCGCTTCACGATCACCGTCTGTGGCCCCAGCGCTCGAAGCGCCTCTGCCACTGCGAGCGGGTGATGATACCCAGTGAGCTGCCGTGCTTCTTCTTCGTTGATGACCAGGATGTGGACACGCTCGAGCAGCTCCTTCAACGCATCGAGCGCGGTATCGATCCAGAGGTTCATCGTATCGGCGACAACCAGCTTCGGGTTCTGCACCTGGTCGAGCACGTGTAGCTGAAGCTGGGGCGCGATGTTACCGAGCATGACGTACGGCGAGTCGCGGAAGGACGCGGGGATCTTGGGCTCGAAGTCGGCAAAAACATTGAGGTCGGTTTGAATGGTGGTGCGCGATGTCAGATCGTCCGAGTAGCGCCCCTCCCAATGGAAGGTCTGACCGTTCGCGACTTCCAGGCCGGTCGTGTCGATGCCACGTTGCCGCAGCATGTCGACGGCCTCGCGCGGGAAGTCCTTTCCCACGACGCCCACCAGTCTGACCGGTGCGAGCTGACATGCTGCGAGGGATGCGTACAAAGCAGAGCCGCCCAGGACACGAGCATGCGAGCCGAGGTGATTGTGAATGGTATCGAATGCGACAGAACCGACGATGAGAAGCGACATGGGGCCTTTCAGGGTAAGTACTTGCCGATCAATGGCCGAAGCTTGTCGCGCACGGCCGGCAAAATCGAGTCGGGATCGGTGATAATGGCGCCGTCCAGCGCCGAGGCCGCCGGACGGCCCACCGGATCGGGGAGGTCATTGACAAGCTCGACGATGATTTCCCTGGCTTTCTCGACGTTCTTGTGCATCACCGCGAGGACCGCCTCGACCGTGACCGCGTCGTGTCCATCAGCCCAGCAGTCGTAGTCGGTGGCCATTGCAAGGGTGGCGTAGGGCAGCTCGGCCTCCCGGGCCAACCGCGCTTCAGGCAGGTTGGTCATGCCGATCACCGAAACGCCCCAGGACCGGTACAAGAGGGACTCGGCGAGCGTCGAGAATTGCGGCCCCTCCATGCACAGATAGACTCCGCGTTCGTGCACCCGGGCGCCGGCCCGCCGGGCCGCATCACCGAGCGACGCCGCGAGTTGGCCATCGATCGGCTCCGCGAACCCAACATGGGCCACCACTCCGTCGTCATCGAAGAACGTGTCCGCACGATGCCTGGTCCGATCGATGAACTGATCGACCACGATCATGTCGCCCGGATGGATCTCTTCCTTCATGGAGCCCACGGCTGACACGCTGAGGAGCTGCTCGGCGCCAGCCATTTTGAGAGCGAGCACATTGGCCCGGTAGTTGATGCGATGTGGTGGGACCCGATGGCCTCGTCCATGACGCGGAAGAAACAGGAGCCGCGTCGCTCCCAGCGTACCTGCGATGATCGCGTCCGAAGGCGCGCCAAATGGGGTCTCGACCCGCATCTCTTCGATGTCGGTCAAATCTTCGAGAGCATAAAGGCCGCTTCCGCCGATGATCCCGAGTATGCGCTGCGCGTCGCTCATCGTGTATAAGCCTGCCGCATGACGACCATCGTGGCTACCTCGCCGTTGCGGAAGACCTCCAGTTGAACGCTCGACCCCACGGGCCCGCGCAGCCTATCGACGATGGTCGGGTAATCGAGCTCCCGAACGGAGGTGCCGTCGATACCGATGATCACGTCGTTGACCTGGAGCCCGGCGAGATCCGCCGCGCCCCCCGCAGGAACGTCCACGACACGAAGGCCTCCAGCTTCCGAGTAGGCGAGCTTGGCGTAAATTCCGCCTGTGGGTTGAGCTTGGCCGGCCCCACCACAGGCAACCATCGCAGCGCATCCAATCATCGTCATGCAGATTCTTGAGCTTCGGGTCATCGTGCGCCCACCGACATAGCCGGGTTCTGCATGCGCGCAAACGTGCGGACAGCCAGGATTGACACCCATGAGCCCGAGAGTACCATCCACTCAACCCCGCGAAACCGTGAATGAAACTGCTCTGGGTCCGGACTCATGTACAAGCTGGTCATCTCGGACGATGAAGGACACACCACCGTCGTTCCGCTTCTGCGCGACGAGATCACGATCGGCCGGAACGAGGGGAACACCATTCGACTCACCGAACGAAATGTGTCTCGCCACCACGCCAGGCTATGCAGACGCAACGGTTCGTACATCGTAGAGGATCTAGGCTCGTACAACGGCGTCACGCTGAACGGGGAGCGAATCGATAGCAAGGCCGAGCTTGCGGCGGGCGATCAGCTCGGCATTGGAGACTATGCATTGGCGTTCCAGTCCGATGCTGCGGCCACGTCGAACACGTTGCCATCGCCCGAGCCCAAGACTCAGCCGCCGGCTAGGCTGGTGGTCCTCAGCGAGCCTGCGGCAGGTGCGGAGTTCACTTTGAACAAACCGGCGCTGCGCATCGGACGGGACGAGCGTCTCGACATCTGGATCAACCACAAGTCGATCTCGCACGAGCATGCGGAGATTCAGGCGGCCAACGGCCGAGTGACGATTTACGACTTGGACAGCGCCAATGGCATGCGCATCAATGGCATCCAGGCCTCGCGTGCGGTCCTCGAAGCGGGAGACACGGTCGAGCTCGGTGAGGTTCGCTTCCGGTTTCTTCCCCCCCAGGGTGCTCATAGCTTGGAGCCGCTGCCGGAGGAGCTGCCGGCCACACACGTCCCGCCGCGGTCGCGGAAGCCTGCCTTTGTGCTCGGTTTGATCGGCTTGCTCGTGATCGCGGGTGCGGGCGCCGTTTTCGTGACCTTGCGGGGCACGCCCTCGTTCGTGACCGCCGTCCCCTCCCGAACGCGAACCACCAAAGCGCAGGGCATTGCTGTCCCCGAAGGCGCACCGGTCCCCAAGCAGGGGCCCAAGAAGACTGCGGGAGCGGCCAGGTCAGAGCCCGTCCTGGACCCGCTCGAGGAACCCCGGGAATGGGAACAGCAGCTCAGCCGGGCGGGTCGGGCGCTCGCCAAGGGACGGCTCGATCGAGCCTACGCGATCGCCAACGAGTTGCCCGAGGAGAGTGTGCTGCGGGATACACCGGAATTTGGTGAGATACGTTACCGCTACGCGCAGGCCCACCTCTTGGAGGCGCGGGAGGCGCTAGAACGGGGCGATCGGGAGCGAGCGCAGCGCGAGGCGAGCCTGGTGCTCGAGCTCGAGGGGATCACCGACAAGCAACGGCAGGACGCGCGGCGCCTGGCGCGGCGGGCCCAGAAGCGCCCAGGGTCGCAGAATCGTTGATTAATGGGTCACGGCCATGACAGACTGAAGGCGGGTGTTTGGGGGAACACAGTCTGGGCGGGATTCGTCCCTGCGGGCCGTTGGGGTCGCCATGCTCGTGCTTGGGACACTCGGTGTGTCGCAAGTCGCACGGGCGGACGACGCCACGCTGACGACGGGCGGGATGGATCTGCACCTGTATCGACCCGCGGTCGATACGCGCGGCTACTTCAGCGTGAACGGCAGCGAAGTCATGCCGCACAAGAAGTTCAGCTTCGGACTCGTCTTGGACGCGGGCTTCGGCATTCTTCGCTACAACGGGTTCGAAACCGATCCCAACAAGGCAGCTTCTGAGGCTGCACGCCAGAGCCGGATCGCGAAGCAGGGATTCACCGGGACCTTCATGTTCAACATCGGTCTCATCGACCGTCTGGTTCTCGGCATCATGCTTCCCATCACCTTCTTTCGAGGCAATGCCGTGCAAGTTCCAGACTACGCCGGGACCTGTACGGGAGGCAGCGCGGCGGGTTGTCTCTATAACCCCGAGGCCGGCGGCCTGCAGTCGCAAGGGGTTGGCGATCTCCAAATTCACATCAAGGCCCGTCTGCTGAACCTCGGAGAGTATCCCGCGGGCATTGCGGTCATCTTGCGGGCGCAGTTTCCGACGGCCAAAACGTCGCAGTTCGCGGGGGAGCCCGGTGTGGCGCTATGGCCGACCGCGGTATTCGAGTTTCAGCCGATCGAGAAAATCCGTTTCGCGCTCGAGGGCGGCTATCGCTGGAACTCCAAACAAGGAGCAACCTTCATCTGGGACGGCCAGTCCGTGCCCTCGGCTCTCCTCCAGGTTCCGGTCGACCCCACTGCTCCCGCGGTCAACCCCGTCAATGACCCCCCCAACGCCGGGCGCCGCTTCACATACGACGATCTGATCACTTTCGGTTTCGGCGCGGCTTTTCGCATCGCGCGGCCGCTCGACTTGATCCTGGAGCTCTACGGGACCCAAATTGCCCAGGAAATCGGGACCAAAGGCACGTTGTCCATGGAGGCCCTCGGCGGATTCAAGTACTTCGTGACCAACAAGAGCTTCCTCTACTTTGCCGCGGGTGCAGGCATTCCCAAGACGGGATTCCAAGCAGCGAACATTCGCGGCGTCATCGGGTTCATGTACGAGCCCGCGGTGGAAGATCGCGACGGGGATGGCATTCCCGACGACGACGACGGCTGTCCCGATGCTGCCGAGGACAAGGACGGCTTCGAGGATCGCGACGGCTGTCCGGACCTAGACAACGACGGGGACGGAATTCTCGACGTCGACGACGCGTGTCCTCTGGTCAAAGAGGATTACGATGGTGATCGGGATGAGGACGGGTGCCCCGAGGGCCGGGAAGGGGACCGGGACGGGGACGGAATCCCAGACCAAGTCGATGATTGCCCCAATGTGCCCGAGGACTTCGATGGCTTCCAGGACGACGATGGCTGTCCCGATCTCGACAACGACAGCGATGGGATTCCTGATGAAAAGGACCTCTGTCCCGATGATCCGGAGGACTTCGATGGCTTCCAGGACGACGATGGCTGTCCCGATCTCGACAACGACAGCGATCGAATCTTGGATGCCGACGATGCGTGCCCCAACGACCCCGAGACGTACAACGGACACGAGGATGAAGATGGTTGTCCGGACAAGGGACTGGTGATTGTCGAGGACACGCAGATCACGATTCTCGAAAAGATCTACTTCGAAACCGATAGTGCGGTGATCCAGGCCCGCAGCTTCCGTCTGTTGGATGCCGTCGCTGCGACACTGAACGCAAGCCCCCAAATCACGCTGGTGGAAATTCAGGGCCATGCCGACGAGCGGGGCAGTGACGAGTACAACATCAAGCTGACGCGCGCCCGTGCGGCGTCCGTGATGAATGCCCTCATCGAGCGAGGTGTGCTCAAAGATCGGCTTCGATCGGCTGGATATGGTGAGCGCTGCCCCGTCGATCCCAAGCACGACGCCCGCGCATGGGAGAAAAATCGCCGGGTTGAGTTCAAGATCATCGAAACCGACGCAGGTCCGACCGGAGTTGAGGTAACATGCCCACGGGGCCGTTCTCTGGTGCCGAGGTGATATGTCACGCGAGCGCTTCATCGAGCTCATGACCCCTGCCTTGATCCGTTTCGGTCAGGACTTGAAGGCCCTGTTGCGGATTGTGGAGGATCCCGAGATCGACGATCAAAGCCGGGTTGAGGCCGCAGGTGCGTTGCTGCACGTGATCTCCACCGCCGGCGCCATTCCGGGGGTTCGCGGCGTGCTCCGTTACCTTGGCGACGTTCTGGTGATCAGGCTCGTGCTGAGCGACGTGCGCAAGCGCTCGCCCGAAGCGTTCCAGAAACACCTGGAAGAATCACCTGAGATGCTCGAGCCCCTATCGGAGGAGCTCGAAGCCATGCGGGCGTATCTCGGTGACCGCGTCGACGTGCTCGAGAAGGTCGTTGCGAAATTTCCGACACTCAATCATCAGGGGCACCAAGCAGCCGCCTGCGTGGAGAATCCTGAATCGAGCACGTGGCTCTACGATGCGATTCACGAAGCGCTGATCGACGAAATCGACTTCGATGAGGACGACGTGTTGCGCGAGCTCAAGCAGGTCGACCAGATCCTGGCGCCGCTCGACTCTCGCATCAACCGATGACGGCTAGGCGGCCTTTTTCGATGGCTCGGAAATCTCGTGGAGCAGCCAGGTTCCACGGGAGGTCTTGACCGGTCTTGGCGCCTTTCGACCCAGCGCTCGAACCAGCTCCAACGTCTCGGCATTCCAGTCGATCAGTCTAGTGATGACACCGTTCGACTTGCGGAAATCGGCCTGGGCGCTCAATCGTCGCCGCACGAGGTCGTCGGCATCGGACTGTGCACGAGTTTCCAACAGAAGCATGATACGCCGGTGTACGACGAAGCCGTTGGTGCTGCCGGCGACCACGAAGCTCAAGCCGCACAACCCGGTGCGCGAGCAGGGTAGATGGAGCCGCACCCGAGATCGCCCCTTCGACGTGATCTCCCAGCTCAGCGCGATCTCTGGGGCTGCTGGGGGTAATCGAAGCTCGGACACGAATCGTCGCAGGAGCTCGGCAGATTCTGGGGCAAGCGGAAAGGTATGGTGGCGAGTGCCGCACAAGAACAGGGGCAGCAGCACGAGGGCTCCCTTGGGCTGTCCCACCGCGAACAATGCCAGGCTGCTCAGGGCGAGCACGGTGAGCCCGACGCCGGTGGTGCAGTCGAGGAAGTCCCCGATGAGCGCCCTCGGTGGTGGGAGATCCTCGGCTCGGGCCGGCTGCCATGGATCATCGCGGTGGCCGATCGACCCGCACGAAACCGGCCGATGCAACGCCAACGCGAGCAATGGAAAAGCCCAGGCTGCGTTGTCGGGGCCCATCCACTGCCCCAGCGCAAGGATCGTGGCCGTGATCGCGAGGACCAGAGCCCAAGGTGCTCGGAACAGCAGCTGCATCGGGCCCATGCTGCGCTCGATCGACCGGCGCTTGAGCAGCACGAGAAGCGCCACGGCCAGGAGCGCCCACGCGAGAGGCCGTGGCGTCTCGTCTGGGAGTGACTTGAAGCTCGATGGCGCGGTCGTGTCCGGGGCCGCCGGCAGGGCGAACGATTCGGCCGGGAGGTCGATGGTGAGAGGCCATGGCGTCATCCGCGGAAGATGAATGCGGCGCCAGTGGACGACGGTGCCGTCTGGGCGTTCGACGATCCGGACGTCGACGCCCGGAGGAGTCTCGCGTGAGCTCACGGGAAGCGAGGCGCCCTTGGGCGCGTGAAGCTCGATCGAGACGTCATGAAGGCCGGTCTCCCATGCAGGGAGCGACCAAACGATGCGAGCGTGCGGCTCACCTTCGACCTCCACACGCTTCGCATCGACTTTGGATTCGTACTGAATGAGGACGCGATACTCGCCCCGCTTCGGGGCATCGCGCCATGAAAACGAGAGATGGATGCGGCCTTCCTCATCGACCTCTGCGTCTGGGTGATAGATCTCCCCTTCTTCGGAGCGGAAGTACGGAGGATGCGATCGGTCGAGCACGACGTCGGCGCCGAGGCCCGCCAGCTCCAGCTCATGCAACCACCCGGCTTGAATCTCCACGTCCAATCGCAGAAGAACACGGGCGGTGGCGTCGCGCCCCAGATCGATTCTGGCTTGCGCGCCCCCCACCACCGATCGGGTCCATGCTCGCGCCGTAGAGGACGTTGCCAGCATGGCGAGGAGCGTGACGAGAAGCAGCCCGGGGAACCGGCGAATAACCATGGGCCGAAGCTAAGAAATTCCGGACTTTCGGTGAAATTTCCTACTGCATCCGGATCCATGCCGGCATGAACAACAAGAGGAACAGGACCAAGGTGAGCCATCCAACCGCCCGGCGCCGGGGTGATAGCTCCGAATCCTCGGTAGGCGGGTGACCAGGGCCGGCGGCGCGGGTGAGCAGCCACAACAGGAAGGCCCAGACCAGCCAGTGCATCCCAGCGGTGGCGTCGTACACCAGCTTCTCGCCTCGGACGCCTTGTAGGTACGCGGGAATCCCGTAGGCGAGGCCCACGGTGACGGCGAGCACCGGAAGGGCGCGAAGCACCCATCCGGAGATTCGGTTCTGACGGGATCCAAGCAATGCGTACGCCACGTGGCCGCCATCGAGCTGCCCAAACGGGATCAGATTGATCATGGTCACCAGTAAGCCCGCCCAGCCTGCCAGAGCGGTTGGGGTGAGCATGATGTCGTATCCCTGGGGGATGGGCCCCTTCAACCACGACAGAAGCCCGAGGTAGAGAATCGATCGGCCCTCGACGATGAATGGCCCGTCGGGCAGTTGCTGAATCGGGGAAGTATCGATTCCATAAATGATCACCGGAAGCGCGATGGCCATTCCGCACAATGGCCCTGCGGCCCCGATGTCGAGCAATGCATTACGTGAGCGTATTCGCTCACGTATTTGGATGACCGCTCCCATCGTTCCGAACAAGAAGAAGGGCACCGGTATGAAGTAGGGGGGCGAGACGTCGACGCGATGGTACATGCCCGCAAAGAAGTGGCCGAACTCGTGTGCCATCAGGATGGCCATCAGAGGCAAGGAAAACACCCAGCCCGCCGCGAGCTCTCCGATGGACGTCGGCGGCTTCTGGATCACCATGCCCGCGCCCACGTAAAACGTGGACAGGAACGTCAGCACCATCAGAAGCAGCGGCAGCCCCCAACGTGTCTTTCGCCGTGACACCGCCTGCCTCTAGCATGTGCATCGCGAAGCGCACGATCTGCTATCCTCCGCGTTCGATGGACCTCTATAGCGCTGCCAAGCGGCTCAATCAGCCGTTCGTATTCTCGAGTGAAGCCTCGACGCGAGATCTTTCCATCGGGGACCATGGCCTCATCGGGGATGGATTTTCGGCCGCGCTGGTGCGAGCCGACGGCACCATCGACTGGCTGTGCTTTCCGCGATTCGACAGCCCCAGTGTTTTTGCATCGGTCCTCGATGAAAGGCGGGGGGGATCGGCCTCCGTGCGGCCCGCTCAGTATCCCTTCGAGACCCTACAAAGATACGATCCCGACACCAATGTGCTCGAGACGCTGTTTCGGGTGCAGGACGGCCGCGCCACGATTCGACTCACCGACTTCATGCCCTGGACCGATGATCCCCGCTCGGCCGCCCACGAAGTGCATCGTCGCATCCAGTGCGTAGAGGGTGACGCGCTGGTCAAGGTCGTCTTCGATCCGCGTTTCGACTACGGACGCGCGGAAACACGGTTCGATACGCCACTCGGCCGAGCCGCGATCGCCAGGAGCCCCGCCGGGGAATCGTTGGTTGCGGTGCTCGGCGAAACCGGTCAGTGGGAGGCGCGACCGGAAGGTGGCGTCCAGGCCGTGTTCCCGCTCAAGGCGGGCGAGCGCGAGTGGATGGTGCTCAGTTGGAACGCGTCCGAGCCGGAATCCATTCTGACCTATCGTTCGTACGAATCGCTTCGAAATACGCGTGGCCGGTGGCGAGATTGGGTTCGGCAGCTCCACTACGATGGTCCCTGGCGACATCACGTGATTCGATCGGCACTAATGCTCAAGCTGCTCATGTATGCGCCGACGGGCGGCATGGTAGCGGCCCCAACGACTTCGCTTCCCGAATGCATCGGAGGCATTCGCAATTGGGACTATCGCTACACCTGGACGAGAGACTCGTCCATGGCGATCCGCGCCGCGAACTTGCTCGGCTGCATTCGTGAGGCACGTGAATTCTTCTACTTCGTGAGGGATACGCTCGAGCGGGACGACAAGCTGAACATCATGTATACGATTGACGGCGGTCGGGTTCCCGATGAGCAAACGCTCGATCACCTTGCTGGATATCGGGGCTCGAAGCCCGTACGCGTCGGAAACGGAGCCCGCGACCAACTACAGCTGGACACCGCAGGGGCGCTGATGGATGCGGCGTACGTGTACGAAAAAGGAGGAGGCTCTCTCACTGCGCGTGATTGGCGGCGCCTTCGTGGCGTGGTCGATACCGTCGCGACCACGTGGTCGGAGCCCGACCACGGGATTTGGGAACCTCGCGCAGGAAAGCGGCACAACGTACACTCCAAGCTGATGAGTTGGCTCGCCCTGCGGCGCGGCGCAGAGCTGGCTCCGTTGTTCGGCGACCAGGTCCTTCGCGACCGTTGGGGAAAGGTGGCGCGCGAGCTTCACCGCGAGATCTGCGTCCGTGGGATCGACCGAACGGGCCAACGATTCGTCGCCGCCTACGATCACGATCATCCGGATGCCTCGCTACTCTTGCTTCCCATTCACGGATTTCTGCCGCCGAGCGACGAGCGCGTGCTGCGCACCGTCGAGTGGATACAAGCGGAGCTCGGGGACGGACCCTACGTCTACAGATATCGGGCAGACGATGGTGTAGGCGGCGAAGAGGGGGCCTTCGTGTTGTGCGGATTTTGGCTTGCTGAAGCGCTCGCAATGGCGGGGAAGCTCGATCAAGCGCAGCGTGTTTTCGTCGCCCACGCCGAGGCCTCCAACCATCTGGGCCTGTTGTCCGAGGAGATCGACCCGCAAACGATGCTCTCATTGGGCAATTTCCCCCAGGCGTTCAGTCACCTCGGATTGATCAACGCCGCCGCGAGGATCGACCTGGCGCTAAGGCTGCGTGATGAAGGATCGGCTCGAATTCCAGAGGTCGAGATCGGACGCTAAGTGGAAGCCTTGGGCCTAGAGGGGACGAACGGTCGCCGCATCATGGCGCTGAGGATGGGGGCGCACACGATCGCGCTCGCGCTGGTGACTGGCATCGGCTTGTTCGTCGTCGGCGACGCTCGAAGCACGGTGGCGTGGATCGTCTTCGCGTTGGCCACGTCGAGCGCGTTTTTCCTCGTGAGCATGTGCAGCCGTTCCCTTCTGCGCACGGCGGGTGCCGAAGCGAACCCGAGGCCGGGTGGGAATCCTGTTTTTCGCGAGTTGACTTCCTCCGTGCCGGCAGAGCCTCCAAAGGCGGTGAGATCAAGTCAGAGCCCACCGGACCAAGTCGACTACTTGATGGCGCTGCGTCACGAGTTTCGCACTCCGCTCAACGCGGTCCTTGGTTTCTCTGATGTGCTGCTCAGCGGCATCGATGGCGAGGTGAACGCTTCGCAGCGCGAAGATCTCGAGATCATTCGAGCATCGGGAATCCGGCTTCGAGTCCTCCTCGACAGCGCCCTCGACCTCTCCCAGCTCGTCCAGGGCGAGCTGCGCCTCGAGACCGAGCGTGTCGACGTGGGAGAGCTCGTTCGCCGGGTATCCGTCGAAGCAGGTCAACTCTGGTCGAACAAACGAGCCGCCCGTTGCACGTCGCCTGCTCGCCCATGCCTCGCGGACGTCGACGAAACGCGCCTCCGACGCTCCCTTCTGGTACTTGCCGACTTTCTCGCCACCAACCATCGGAATGCCGAGGTCTCCATCAGCCTTGCGCCCTCCAACGGTCACCTCGCGATCGAAATGAAGGCCGAACCATCGGACGGGGTGCCCCTCGATGCACTCCCCACGCCTCAAGAAGCGTTCATCGCCGAGGACGTCGCCAAGATTCGTCGATGGCCGGTTGCTGTGACCTCCGAGATCATCGCGCAGCACCGAGGATCGCTCTACCATGGGCATGCGCCATCTCGATTTCTGGTTCGCCTGCCCCTGGAGGCCAGTCGGTGAGGGGTGCCCGGCCCGTTACAGCCGGCTCCTTCCGCCGGGTCTCGTTTGCCGTGTCGTTCTATTTTGCGATTCTTTGGATCGGCCTCGCGCAGGAACACCGCTATTGGGGGGGCTTCGTGGTGCTGGGCGCCGGACTCATGCTGAGTGCGGCCGTTTTTCGATCGCTCGGCATTTTGGAGCCCAAACGGCAACACGCAGCTGATCTCTCTGTGAAGATGACGCAAGCGAACCGGGACGGTGACCCAATCGAGGCGCATCCGGCCGAGCCCGAGCTCCCCGAGCGACAGCGTGCCCGCTTTTTGGGTGCCCTCGGGCACGAGCTTCGCAATCCCCTCAACTCCGTCACGGGTTTCTCGGACATGCTTCTCGGAGGCGTGGATGGAGCCCTCAATGCGGAGCAGGAACGTAGTGTCCGCACCATTCGGGCAAGCGCCGAGCGCCTGTTGCGGCTCGTTTCGACCGTCGTCGACCAGGCCAAGCTGGAGGCAGGCACGCTGCGGCTTCAGCAACAATGGGTCACGCCGCAAGATCTCGTCTCTGAAGCAATCGAGTTCGTGCATTCCCGAGCGGAGGACACCTCCGTGGTCGGGGCAGTTTCGGAGGGATTGCCGCGGGTCTTCGTGGATCGTCACCGTACCGTTCATTCGTTGGTGAGCCTGGCTGTCTTGGTGATGCGCTCTTCCGATACGGACATCGTATTTCGAGTCGGCCCGCCGCGACGAGACCAGGGCGGCAAGGGATTCGTCCAGTTTGACTTGATGACTACGGTCAAAGACTCATCGGCCGATACGCTCGCCATCGTGGAGCGATTGCGGGAGCCGCTATCCCGGTCCGACGCGCTCGGGCTGGAGGTTGCCGTCGCGAGGAGCGTCATTCAGGCCCAAGGAGGACGTATGTGGACCGAAGCTGGAACGGCGGGGAGTCTGCGCGTTTGCATGACACTCCCGACCTCCTCGCCTTAGGGTTCGTCGCGACCGAGAACGTCCAGAACTGCTTGGTAAGCGGCATTTCGCTTCCACCCGAATTCCTGTTTGAGGCGGTGAGACATCTCCTTCGTGGTCAGGCCCTCTTTCTGCCATTCGGCCACGAGTGTATCGAGGTCGATGTCCTCGACCCGACGGTCCGGACGCTGCCCCTCGACGACGACGGTGATCTCGCCCTTCACGGGGTCGGGGAGCTCGCCCTGCACCTGCGTGATCGTGCCGCGCATGATCTGCTCGTGAACTTTGGTCAGCTCTCGGCACAATGCGATTTTCCGGTCAGACCCGAGGTGGCGTCCGAGCTCCTCGAGTGTGGCGCGTATTCGGTGCGGAGACTCGAATAGCACGACCACGCAATCGGATTCGGCCATGCGCTCGAGTGCAGATGCTCGTTCTTTTCCGCTGCGCGGGAGAAATCCCTCGAAGGCGAAGCGATCCACGGACAAGCCGGATACGCATAGGGCGGCCAGCACGGCGCTCGGACCGGGGATTGCCTCGATGGTGATTCCAACGGCCGCTGCACGGGACACCAAGTAGGCGCCTGGGTCGCTCACCACCGGCGTTCCTGCATCACTGACCAGCGCGTAGTGGGCGCCTGCCAGCAATTCCATGATCAGGCGGTCGATTTTGTCGCTGCTCGTATGTGCGTGAAACGATCGCAATGGCGTGTCGATCTGATGCTTGGCGCATAAAATCCGAGTGTGGCGTGTGTCCTCAGCGAGGATCAGGGTCGCTTCGCCCAAAACCCTGAGCGCTCGGAGTGTGATGTCCTCGAGGCAACCAATCGGAGTCGCGACTAGGGAAAGGCGGCCTGACATGCAGGGGCGTTACCACATCTCGGTCATGCGGCGAACCGGGCGCCTAGGGAGACTCGTACACCTCGACCACCGTCTCGCCGAGCTCCTCTTTGAGAAATGCTTTGAGCTTCTGAAGCAGCCGCTTCTCAATCTGTCGTACTCGCTCCCGGCTCACTCCAAACTCGTCGCCAAGGCTCTGAAGGGTCTTGGGATCTTCGGCCACGAGCCGATCGTCGAAGATCTTCCTCTCTTTTCCATTTAGGGACTTTCCGAACTCGTGGATCTTTTCGGTGAACTGGTCGCCGACCTCGGCATCGGCCAACGTATCGTCCGCACGAGCGTCTTGGGAAGGGAGGAGCTCGACACGCGCCACGGAGCGTCCCTCCGAGGTCCCGATGGGAGCGTCTAACGAGGCGTCTCCCGCAGCGAGTCGCATGTCCATGGACACGACGTCCCGCTCGGGAACATTGAGCCGTTCCGCGATCAGCTCGGCCGTGGGCTCGATGCCCATCGCCGACAAACGAGCTTTTTCTTTCTGCAGATTGAAGAACAGCTTGCGCTGGGCTTGCGTGGTTCCGACCTTCACGAGTCGGTAGTTGTTCAAGATGTAGCGAAGTATGTATGCACGAATCCACCAGGCCGCGTAGCTCGAGAGCTTCACACCTTTATATGGGTCGTACTTCTTCACGGCCTGCATGAGACCGATGTTTCCCTCCTGGACCAAGTCCAGGATGTTCTTGTAGGCCTGGCGGTAGTCATACGCGATCTTGACGACCAGTCGCAGGTTGGAGGTGACCAGCCGTCTCGCCGCTTCCAGGTCGTCGTGCTCGAAGAAGCGCACCGCCAGGTCGTGCTCTTCTTCTTTCGAGAGCAGGGCGTATCGCTGGATGTCCCTCATGTAAGAGCCCAGCGGATCGCGACGGCCCAGCGCCGAGGCGCTCAGAGTCACTGCGTCCGCCTTGTCGTTGGACTTGCGGTCTTCATCCGCCATGGCTTCGGCATCTTCGGGCTCGTCGATTTCTTCGGGAAGCTCTGCTTCTTCTTCCGTCATGCATTCCCCTGTGAGGTCGATGTCTAAAGCACCCAGGCCCGTGGCGTCCAGTGGAGGCCCTCACTTGGGCGCTTCGAATGGCAGCGTTCCCGCGGGACGGGGCTGAAGCCGCCCACCCAAGGAACCCGCAATCGTGTACTGAATTGCGCCATCGCTCGTCAGGGCGGACTTGAGCCCCGCTGATGCCAGCTCGAACATGGTCGCCACTTTCGGGCTTCGCTCCTTGTAGGCGTCCTCGATCTTCGCTCTCAGGATCAGGTTGAGCTCAGAGCGCTTCAGCGGACGTCCCAGTCGAACTTTGCCTAGCATGTCCAGCTTGAGGTCGCTGCCATCGGACTTTGCCTTCTCGATGACGGCGGTACCATCTTCGACTGTCGCGAGCAACTCGAGGTTTCCCGCATCGGCTTCGTCTACCGTCAGCCCTCCCCATCCAGGAATTTGCAGCTGCGCCTTGCCGTCACCCACTTTCAGTCCCTCGATATTGATCGCGAGGTCTCCGGTTGACTCGCCCACCTCGCTCGGCATGACCAGCTCGAGCTCGCCGTTGAGCGTTCCTGCCAACGGAACCTTGGTGAATCTGCGAAGCGCGCTGATCGCGCCCAGATCGATGTCCTCCATCTGGGCATCGACCTGGAGGTCGTTTTCACCCAATGTCAGGTCGCCATCGGCTTGGCCGCCGGCGAGCTCTGCATCGAAGCTGTACGATTTCGAGTCAGACATCAGCGAAAACAGGGACGTTTTCACGGTGAGCTCGTCGAAGATGACATCGAGGGGCGGCGATCCCTCTTCGTCTTCCGGCAGCACCAGGCGCATGTTCTCGAACGTGAGGCCCGTCAAGCCAGCATTGGTGAGATCGATGATCTCGAGATCGTAGCCCCTTGCACGAGCTTCCTGAACGATGCGGTCTGCCAGACGATCGTATGGGAACGTCTTGTAGGCGAAGAACACGAAGCACGCGATGAAGAAGATGGGATAGCCAGCCCATTTGAAGATTTTCCGAACCGGAATCTTGCGCACGACTATTCCTCTTCCGTTCGTGATGGGCCCTGACGATCGTACGCGTTGATGGCCAGCTTCACCGTATAGCCCGTGCGCATTCGTCCGCCCGTCATCTGAATCTGCTCGATGGCGACCGGATAGGTGCTGTTTTCGATATCCGCGAGCATCTCGATCAGCGGCCGAACCTCCACCACTGGCAAGGAAACCCGAACGGAACGCCGCGCATAATCACCCATGTCGAGCTTGGGCTGGTCCGTGATGCCCAAGCCCGTGACCCCGTATTGTTGCGCTCGTTCCTCCAAGAAGCTCCCGAGTGACGGGGCTTTGCGACTATACAAACGTTCGATGGCGCGACGTTCTGCCTTCTGCTGTAAGAGGCGGGGCTCGGAGCGATGAATGTCCTGTAAAACTCGAGTAATTTCAGTGTTTTCCGATTCGACCTCGGAGATGGCCGAGACCGCGGCGTAGGTTGGTACCGCGACCAAGAGCGCGACGAAGACGGCGCCCATGACTCCAAGCAAGCGCCGTTCACGGTTGCTGAGTGAGTCGACCCAGCTGCGGACGTTGTCGAGTGCGTCGCCGAGAGCCACGTCATTTCTCCTTGCTGCTGCGAGACGAAGGTTCTTCGCACTGAACTTTCACCTCGATCTTGTAATCCATCCGGTCTTCCACCGCGGCGGAAACAGAACCCTTGTCAACTTCCGCGAAGCACCGATGCTCTTGCAGTGCGTCGGCCAACCGATCACGATCGGCGATGGACCCTACCGTTCCCTGGAGCTCGAATCGCCCCGTATCGCCCTCGTCGTCGATTTCGATTAAGAGGCGGCGAGTGTCGTGCTGGATGTCCTCTGGAATACTTTCGGAAATTGCTTCGAGCACGTCATACGCATCGAAACGGGGAAGTGGATCTTCCACGCGTGGGCCCGTGGTCAAGAGCTCTCTGGCGTGCATGGCGCTTCGCGCTTCCTCACCCAACAGGTCCTGGCTCACCTCGCTGAGGACGGTACTCAGCTGCTCGTGCTCGGCCCGCGCAACCCGATAGCGGGCGCCGAGCGATACGCAGAAGGAAAGCACGATCGCGGCGATGGCGACGGCGATCAGTCGTAGGTGCTTACGGATCTGGCTCGCGGCTGCCTTCGAAGCGAACTCGCCTTGGCGTAGATTGATCTGCTTCTTTCTGGAAATTGAGCGTGCGGCCAGGGAGGCAGCCTTGGCAAACTTCGGCAACGTTTCGGGATCGGCGCCAGGTGCGGCAGGCAGCGGGGCCACGCCGCACTCGATGTCCAACTGCTCGGTGACCCACTGGCGAGCGCTGTCCATGGATGCGGTTTCTCCAGCCAGCAAGACGAGGGAGGGTTCTTCCGCTCGCTGTGCTCGATAGCTGGCGAGCGTGCGTTGAAGCGAGGCGCCGAGCAGGGCACGCCGCCCGGATTCCACCAAGTCCATACCGCCCGACACCGTTCTCGCGAACGTGCACTGTGCGTTGGTCAACGCGGCGAAGTCGGTGCTGGTGGGACCCACGTCGATCACCAGCACGGTGCGATCGCCCAACGTTTCGGGAAGCAGAGCGCCAAGCCCGTCGAATACGGCGGCTCCGACGGCAAGATCCCTGGGCTCGATCCCGAGCTCCTGGAAACGCTGCAGACAAGCCGACACGTTTTGACGAGGGGCAGCTACCGCCATCAGCTCCACCGTGGACTCGTCGCGGCCGACGATTTGGTAGTCGACGATGGCGTCCGCGACGTCGAAGGGAAGCAGCGCTTCCAACTCCCCAGGAAGCACTTCAGCAGCCTTCTTTTCGACGCCGAGGGGCAGATCGACGAACCTCAGGGACGCCTCGTCACCGCCCAATGCAACAATCACACGGTCGGGTGACCTGGCGCCTGCGGACAGCACTTGCTCGACCGCCGATCGGAGAAGGTCCTGGTCCGACTCGGACTCCTCGGCGTACGGCACGGTCGCTTCCGCGTACTGCTCCATCTCGGAGCCGCGGAACGTCGTTCTCAAGAAAGCTCCCCGGACTACGCGGGGCGAAATATCCAATCCCAAAACCAAAGACATGTCAATTCACCCGATAGTAGTGGAACACGCCCAGCCCCGGCATTCGCCCGGTGTTGGGGGGCGGGGGCACCCACCGTGCGTGAAAGTTCACGACAGACTCGATGCGGACTTGCGAGTGTCCCACGAAGCCCGTGGCCTGGATGGTGAAAATCTCAGCGGAGCTGGCGAAGGACCGTTCGAGCGCCGTGCGCTGAGCCTCGAGGATCACGATTGGTTTGAAGAGCAGCTCGCTGTCTTCCCCCAAGAACCCAACCAGCATGCCGTACAAGTCTTTTCCACTTCCCTTTCCTTCGACGAAATTGATGAAGTCTGCCGGCTGGCTGAAGAGTGGAATTGGGATGAGCTGCCGCACCGTGGTCAGAATCTGCGTGAATTTGAGACTTTCCAAGGGGTCGGTACACAGCGTTGTCTCGGAAGCAAACGAGCAGACTCGGCTCAACAAGACTTGGGGAGTGGCCTCGTTGATGTTGATCAGGCCCGACGCGTAGATCGTCATGATCCGTGATTTGGGGTCGTTTGGAAGAGGCTCGACGAAGGTAGCCCAAAAATCGTCCGTGAAGCCTCGAACGAGCCGGAGCTCCTCAATCGAATCGAAGGGCGCATTCTTGTTCCGGTAGGGGTCGTCCCGAAGCTGATACACCGAGTCGTCCTCGGTTCCCGTACCCCCTGTTCTGGTCTTACCAGCGCCTGGATCGAAGTCGGTTCGTTGAATGTCACGATCCCACCAGTCGATCACGGCCGCGATGAGGTCGAGCCGTGTTGTCAGCGTTCCCGTCTCGTCCTCTCGGGAAAAGAGCGGGTCGTACGGGCTTTCGGGGAGATACCCTCCAGTCAGGGAGAACAGCTGGGTTGCAACGCTGTCTCTGGCCTGTTCGCCATCGAGAAAGAGCGGATCGTTGACGTTGATCTTTCCGTTTTCGCTGACCACTTGGACCTGGCACTCCCCCGGCAGATCGTCGAAGCCCTCGGTGTCGCCAAAGTCGATTCCGAGCTGCATCAAGGTGCCTCGTTGGTCTTCGGGAGTGCAAAACGGCGATAAGATGTCGTTTGCGAAGTCCCAAACGGGGAGCTGCGGTGCCGGACGGCCCGTGGCCGCTCGATAGAGCGGATCGATGAAACGGCGAACTTCCGGTTCTTTCGCGATGAGCAACCGGGTCAAATTCGTGGCGCTCTTTGCCATGTATTCGGCCTGCAGCGCATCCCTCTGGGCGGTCGACACCGCGAACGCAGTGCCTGTCGTTTCGTGCATGTCCGTCAACATCACCGCCAGAATCGCCACAGTCGTGATCGCCAAGATGAGGGCCACCCCCTCTCGAGAGCGAGCTTGACGCTTTGCTTTGGCACGGTGGGTCATGGGTTGTAGTTGGCGAAGTTGAGGGCGTACGTCATCGGAAGGCTCGCTCGCGTGCCAAACGTCTCGATCTTTCCCGCGTGGCGCGGATCTTCGACAGACAGACGGATACGAACCTGCGTGGGCAGCCGGTTCGGCTGAGCTAGCATGTCTTCGGTGTTCCAAGTCTGCACCCACTCCGAGAGCAACGGATCGAAGTACTCGACGTTGAACTCCGTGACGTGCGACAAGAGAATCTGCGACTTGCCCCCCCTGCGTGGGTCTTGATCGATTCGGTTCTGCTCCCGGCGCGCGAGCACGCGCACCTTCGGATCGTCGGGATCCTCGGTGACGAAATAGCTAATCTCGTTCTGATCGGACTCTTTGGCATTGCGATACAATCTTCGGTGCGAAAAAGAGGTGAAATCGATCCTATCGTCGCTTCCGTGATCTTTGCCGATGAACGCCGTCTCTACGACTCGCAGATCTGGAGATGGATTCACGTGTGTAGAGACGAAAGCCATGGTGAGCTCCCGTGTCATTCGCTCGAGAGCCGTGTGCACGACGCGAGAGTGGTCCGAATCCTCCTCGACGCGGGCCTTGTTGAGCGCCGTTTGGGAAAAACCGCCGTAAATCATCGTTCCAATCAGGGCGAGAATCGTCACAGCAAGGATGATCTCGAGGAGTGTGAATCCGTGTTTCATTGGCTCCCCGGGATTGATGGTTGGGGCGTTGGCGTAGAGGTTGACTGAGTTGCCGTCTCATCGACCGGAGCGGGTTGATCGGAAACGAGGTATTGAATCACGTCGAATCCCCGGACGTCGTCCCCTTCCTTCCAGTGAACGTTCACTTTCGCTCTGCGCACCTGCTCTTCGAGAAAAGGCTTCAGTATGGGGAAGCCCAGCTGCAGAGCGAGCATCGCGAGGTTTCCGGCCTGACCTGCGATCGCCTGCTCGGGCGTGATCTCGCCCTTCTTCACCTCATTGTAGGCATCGCCCAGCTCGCGCTGCGGTTCATCCTGTTCACTCTCCTGATCGTCCTCTTCGTTCGTGCCGAGCTCCGGGAGAATGATCCGCTCGACGGCCCAGTCGCATTCGAACCCCTCGATGGGAGCGTGCTCGCAGCAGTTGTCCGTGTCCTTCTTTTCGAGAGCCGGCAGTCCTTCGATGGCGATGACTTCTTCGATCTCGCCCATCTTGCATCGGGCTAGCGTGGCAGCGATGTTTTGACGGCGTGCGCGCTGCGCAACGTTCGCGGCACCAACCTCACTCGAGAAGATCGCGGTCAACGATAACCCGAGAATCGCCACGGCGATCATGACTTCCAGAAGCGTGAATCCCCGTGCGGTCATAGAGAATCCCTCACTTCGCCTTCGTCATCGATGTCGTCCAAGGGCTCGTAGGCGAAATTGTGAATGCGCGCGTCGCCGGTGAGCGGATGGATCTCGACGCTGTAGATCGTGTCGCTGGAATCGCTCAGCTGGACCACCGCGTGCTCGGTGAAACCCCCCGAAAAGAAGTACACGGAGCCTTCCCCCTCGGTCCTCTTTTCCGTCTCGTGCGGCGTGATGAGAGCTTCGATCGAGATGCCATCCCCGACCGGGTGTGGCGTGTATCGCTCGATGACCTTCCCGCTCTCGTTCGTGATCGGGTGAAAGGGTGAAATCGGCTCAGGGGGTTTCAGCGGTTTTGCCAAGCGGCTGCGGGCGAGGTCCCATGGGTCGACCGCATCGCCAGCATCGGATTGAAGTTGGTCCTGCGTGGCGAGGGTCACGGGTGTGTCGGTTTCCTCGACGGCCATGGTGTTCTTTTCCAAGTCGAAGCGCAGCCTCGTGGTCGTGCCCTGCGTGATGGCTCGGCTGGAGGCGTAACGTGCAGCGCTCATCACCTTGAAAGAGGCGGACCGAAGGCGCGTCCTGGTCACGGCGCCAAGCCCGAAACTCGCTCCTGTGACGACCACCGCGATGATCGCAACGACCAGAATCACCTCGATCAGGGTGAAACCACGATTCGTCTTTGGAGCGCGTTGGAGCATACCTTCTACTGGATGTCGTCTTCGGTGCTGAATTCGAGGTCAGGGCCGGCCGAGATCACCACGATATCCCCGTCCTCGCAGCTCACTTGGAACTCCGTGCCCCACGCGTCGGTGGTCCGGCGGCTGGAGTCCAGATATCGGTCTGTAATCAGGTCCTCCACGGTTGGGCATGACCTCGGATTGTCGGCCACATAGAGCATCACCGCCGATCGCAACGCTTGCGCGTCGGTCTTGCTGGTCTTGATCCGGGCTTCTTCGAGCCTCGGAACCAGCGCTAGTGCGACGCCACCGGCAATCATCGCGATGATGGTCACGACGATCATGATCTCGATGAGCGTCATGCCTTCCCGCTTCTGGCGCCGCGCGATCTGCCGCTGCCGGCGTGTTTCGATTGTCTTGAGCATGGAGCCTCCCATTGGCTTCATTGAATGTTGTCGTCCTCTAAGAGCGAGCCGCTCGGGCCCGCCGAAATTACGTCCGCCTCGTCCCCGAAAAAGCCAGGGCAACGAATCGACAAAGGTCTCGCCCAACCATCCCGGGGCATCACATCGAGGTAGTGTTTTTGGGATAGAGGGGGGTGCAGAAGCTCTGCATCCGAGCGCGGGCACCGGCCCACGTCCGCTCGAAATCGATCGATGGCCTGTTCCACCTGTTCGATGGCGACCTCGGTGTTCCGTACCCGCACGCGATGACGCGCATATCGAGCAAATCCGAGCAACAGCACCGCCATGACGATTATTCCCAAGAGCATCTGCCAACGGGTCTCGCTGACCACTCCCCGCCAGCGCCCGCCGCGCCCCTCCCAAGGAAGGGCAACTCGTTCTCGCTGTCGTCTTCGAGTCAACATTCCCCCTCATCGAATCATCTCATTGAGCTGGAGCAGAGGCATGAGAATGGCGAACGCGATGCCGCCGACCATGGCCCCCATGACGACGATCAAGAGTGGCTCGAGAACGGAGGTCATTGCCCCCACTCGCACTTCGATCTGCTGATCGTAGGCATCGGCGACGTGCAGTAGCATTTCTTCGAGCTGTCCGGAGCGTTCTCCCACTGCGATCATGTGGGTCACGATGGGTGGAAAACGGCCTGCCTGGCGTAGGGGCTTTGCGATGCCCTCGCCCTCCCGAACGCTAGTTCGCGCATCTTCGACGACCCGCATGAGCTCGGTGTTTCCTAGGACGTTGCGTGTGATATCCATTGCCGTGAGTACGGGAACGCCGCTCGCTAGAAGCGTGGCCAGCGTGCGAGCAAAACGCGACACGGCAACCATGATGACTAGGGGGCCAAAGAGCGGAACTTCCAGAACGAAGAGGTCCCACTTCTTCCGGCCTTCCGTCGTGGCCCTCCAACGCCTGAACCAGTAGATGCCTGCTCCGATCAGGATCGCAAGCAACCACCAATAGTTGCTGAACACGTGGCTCACGAAGATCAGCACTCTCGTGTACCAGGGAAGGGTCTGATTGAAGTTCTCGAAGATCGCCGTGACCTTGGGAACGACGACGGACATCATCAAGAACAGGACGAGCATCACGACGACGCCCATGACCATCGGATAGGCGAGGGCGCCTCGGACCTTGCTCTGAAGCCGCGTTTGGTCGTCCAAAAACTCCGCGAGTCGCGCGAGGACCTCCTCGAGGGTGCCCGATGCCTCGCCCGCTGCCACCATGTTGACGTAGAGTGATGGAAACAACCTCGGATGCGCCTTCAAAGCGTCTGCCAAGGCGCTGCCTTCGTTGACCTGGTTGCGCGTGTCCGTGAACGCCGTCTTCAGCTCGGGGTGGTCGAGTTGCTCGATCAATGCGCTCAGGGCCTCGACCAGGGGAACCCCCGATCGAAGCAGCACCGAAAGCTGTCGAGTCGCCACCGCCACGTCCATCGGCGAAACCCGGCGAAAAAGACGCCTGAAGTCGATTTCGCGCGCAGCTTTTCTGGCCGCCTCGGACTGCTCGAGGATCTCGGTGGCTAGGATGCCGTCACGCTTGAGCCCCGTGCGTAGTGCCTTGGCACTGTCTGCATCACGGACGCCTTTGACGTCTTTGCCGCGTGCATCGACGCCTCTGTATGCGTAGACGCCCATGAGCTACACCTCGGCGGCTTGGGTGGCTGCAAGCACCTCTTCCACGCTGGTGATGCCCGCTATCACCTGGCGCGCCCCATCTTCGCGCAGAGGCCGCATCCCCTGATGTTGTGCGACGCGCTGAATCGTTTTCGCATCGCTATTGTTGAGAATCTCGCGACGAACCGGCTCGTCGATCAGCATGAGCTCGAAGATGCCAATTCGGCCGCGATAGCCGGTGTTGCTGCACTCCTCGCAACCCTCCGGATGGTAGAGCGTGAGCTCGCCCGGGTCTTCAGTCGTCGGCGCAGGCAAAGTCGAGGGCCTATCGTGTCCAATCACGGTCGTGGCCGCGACGCGCTGGAGCTCGACGAGCTTTTCTTGTGCTCGCGCTGCATCGATCCCCAGCTCCCGGAGATCTTGGGACGTGGGGGTGTAAGGCGTCTTGCACACCTCACACAGCTTGCGGACGAGACGCTGTGCCAGGACTGCAAGCACTGACGACGAGATCTGATAAGGCTGGACGTCCATGTCCACCAACCGCGTGATGGCGCTCGGTGCATCGTTGGTGTGCAAAGTCGAAAGGACGAGATGGCCCGTCAGCGATGCGTGAATGGCGATTTCCGCCGTCTCATGGTCTCGAACCTCACCGACCATGATGACGTCTGGATCCTGGCGCAAAAAGCTCCGCATTCCCGATGCAAACGTCAGCCCGATCTTCGGCTGCACCTGCATCTGGCCGATGCCCCGCAACTCGTACTCCACCGGATCCTCGGCAGTCAGGATGTTCTTCTCCGGCGTGTTGATCTTGTTCAGGCACGCATAAAGGGTGGTGGTCTTACCAGAGCCGGTCGGGCCGGTGACGAGAATGATCCCGTTGGGCCTCGTGATTAAGTGCTCGAGCTGGTCCAATTCGCGCCGGGCGAAACCCAAGTCGATGAGGTTGAGCAGGACTTGTTCTTTGTCGAGAAGTCGCATGACCACCCGCTCGCCCTTGGCAGTCGGGATGGTCGATACGCGAACGTCGACGACCTTGCCGGCGATCTTCTTGGTGATGCGTCCATCCTGTGGAAGGCGCTTTTCGGCGATGTTGAGACCCGCTTCGATCTTCACGCGACTGACGATCGATGCCAGGAACCCGCGATTAGCCTCTTTTCGCGGAATCAACCGCCCGTCGATTCGGTACCGCACGACCACCTTCTCGTCAGTCGGTTCGATGTGAATGTCGGACGCACGGTCTTTGACCGCGGTGTAGAACAGGTTGTTCACCCAGCGAATGACCGGGGCTTCATCGGTCATGTCGATGAGATCGCGAAGCTCTTCGACCTCCTCTCCCTCCTTGGCGTCAGCGAGCGCCGTTTCGTCCTTGCGCTCGTAAACACGGTTGATGGCGTCGTCGATGGCCTCTTCGGACGCCGCGACGGGGATGATGGTCTTTCCGAGAAGGATGCGCAGATCGTCGACCGGGAACGGGTCGAGCGGGTTGCCGACCGCGACGCGGACACCGTCGTGCGATTCACTCAGCGGAAGGACGTGGTTCTGGCGGGCGAAATTGATCGGAACCGTGTTGATCAGATCTTCTGGAATCGCGTCGGTGGCGATCTTCTCGATGAACTCGATGCCTACCTCGTCGGCCAAGGCACGTACGACCTTCGTGTCCTCCACGGTGTGAGAGACGACCAAGAAGTCGCGCAGGTCTATGTCGCGATCTGCAGCAGAAGCGAGCACGTCTTCCAGCTTCTCCGGCTCGAGCGCTCCGCGCCGGACCAAGATTTCACCGATGTAACGCTGCTCGAAGCTCATGGTTCCGTTCCTGGCAGTTCTTGGTCCGCAGGCACCGCCTCACCTGGCTGCTCCACTTCATCCGGCTCGATGACTTCCCCAGGTGCTTCGGAGTCGGGCGCAGCATCGGCTTCGTCGGGCGTCTCCGGTTTCACTGCGTCCTCCGGCGGCGCGGCGACTGCGGGCGCCTCGGTCTGCTCTGCTTCTTCGGCGCCCTGCTCGGCTTGCTCGGCGGCTGGAGTCGTCTCTTCCGACTCCGGCTCGGCTACTTCGACCTCGACGCCGTTGGGGCCGATGATCACGGTCTCCTCTTCCTCCTCCTCGCTCGGGGCCGGTCCCCGGTAGGAGCCGACCGGCTCACGTGGTACGTGCTCGGGGGAGGGCTGGAGCTCCGCTGCCTTTGCCAAGGCAAGCTCCTTCTCCACGCTGTCGATCTCGTTCACGATCTCGGAAACCAAGCCTCTGGTGCGTGAGTAATCGATGTGTGGCTCGAATTTGTCCGCTCCAAATACGAAGTAGCGATCGATCATCTGCTGACGTTCCTGCATCTTGCGCTCGAAAATCGCACGCAGGTCACCGGGGTCGCGAATGATGTAGGGGGTCATGATGAGCAATAGGTTGGTCTTGCGCTTGCTCTTGTTGGTCTTGCGAAAGAGCGCCCCGAGAATCGGGATGTCTCCGAGGACGGGGACCTTGTCCTCCTTGTTTTGAACTGCGTCGCGCATCAGACCGCCGATGACGATCGTCTGCTGATCTCGCACCATGATCTCGGTTCGGGCTGTACGCTTGTTGATCGAGACGACGCCGAGCGTACCGGAGGTCGCTCCCTGCTCGGAAATCTCCTCTTCGATTTCGAGGCGGACTTCGTTGTTTGCGTTGATGTGCGGTGTCACCCGAATGGTGGTGCCCACATCTTGACGAGCCACGCTCCCGAGGCCTCCAGTCAAGCCGGCCAAGCTTCCCAGATCTTGACCGCTCTGAGCGGCGACTCCCAATGCGCCCAAGCTCCCCGCGCCGGCGAACGTGCCCGGGGCGACCCCGTTGGTTTGAAGCGGAATGTTCTCTCCGACGCTGATCTCGGCCTCGGTATTGTCGATCGCGATGATGTGCGGAGTCGAGAGCACGTCGGCATCACCCGAGTTCGCCAACGCGGTGACCACCACGCCGAATCCGGGGACCGAAAACCCGACGAGCTGCTGGGAGTTTGCGATCGTAGGGCCTCGAACTCCGAGCGCCAGACCCGTCAGATTGTTCTGCGTGATATCGATGGAAGAGGGCGCGTCGAACCCGAAGAGCGAAAGCGAGCCGTCGGTGGGAAAATTCCCCGCGCCGCCATGAAACGAAAAGCCCAGATCCGAGGTTCGCTCGATTCCGAGCTCCATGACGACCGCTTCGATGAAGACCTGCTTACGCGGGGCGTCGAGGCGTTCGATGACCCGTCTGAGCGCCGTGAAGTCGTGGAGCGACGCGGTAATGACCAGGGCGTTGGAGGGCTCGTAGGCCGTCACGATGATGTTTCCCTCGAAAAGCGATCCTGCTGCAGCCGGAGCCGCTGCTCCACGTGCCGCCTGAGGCCTTCTCGCCGCGGCCCCAGCCCGCGGTTGAGCGGCGGCGCCGACCAAGGCAGTGAGCGCGCTTGCGATATCCGTCGCCGCACCGTGCTGTACATAATGGACGTGAATGCGGCCTTCGCCTTCGAGCTGCACGTCGAGCTGACGGATCATTTCGAGTATCTGAAGATACGCTCGCTCCGTAGAGATGATGATCAGGGAGTTTGTACGCTCGTCGGCGATGATGTTCCGGATGGTCGGCTCTGACGCCACGTCTCCCACCATGGCCGAAACGTCGGTGCCCGGTTTCCTCGCTTTGGGGCGAGGTGGCGAGTTCGGGGTGGCCTGCGTGTCCACTGCAAATATCTCCAACAGCCTTTCAGCCAAATCCGAGGCGTTGGCGTAGTGAATGGGCTCGATCCAGGTTTGCGTACCGCTCCTCGGAAGGTCGATTGCACCGATGAGACGAAGCATGCGACGGATCTGGGCACCAGTATCGGTGAGGATCAGCATGTTCGAGGGGCCGTATGAAGTGATGTTGCCAGTCCGGGATACGAAGCGGGTCAGCAAGTTGGCTACATCTTCGGCCGATACGTTCTCCAAGTGCTGAATGCGCGTAACGAAGCGATCCGTCGACGGTACCTGGCTGTCGTCGCCATACATCGTGATCGGCTGCTTCTCGATCTGCGCCGTCTCCACGATTTTCAGGTACTGACCTGCCGGCACGACGGTAAAGCCATTGACTTCGAGCACTGACAAGAACGCTTGATAGGCCTCGGCGACCGTGACCTTGGTTGGGGCGAACACGGTGGCTTTGATCGAACGAAGCTTGGTGGGAAGAATGAATCGACGCCCCGTCATGTTGGAGATCAACCGAACCAAATCGGGAAGCTCTGCGTCCTCGAGATTGAACGTGACTCGCGTGCGGGGTGACATCGCCTTGAACTCGACACCGGTCTCGAATTGCGGCAGCTCCTTGGAGAGATCCTCCTGCTCCGCCGTGCTTTCAGCCTCGGGGGTCGATTTCGGCGCGGATCGCAATGGCACCGGCGCGCTGGGGAGTCGTGTCGGCGGTGTTTCCGGCTTTGCCCCTCGTTCTTGTGCGATGGCACCGTGTCCAGTGCTCAGCAAGAGCCAGCCCACGACTAAGCCGATCAATCTATTTTTACGAGTCACAATTCATTCCCCGGCTGCATTCCACGGTGACGCTTCATTCGATGTTGTATTCGATGGTCAATTCGTTGTTCTGTCGCTTGACCGCGAGCGCGAGCTTATCTGCGCTGCGAAGACTGGAGTACGCCTCGAGCGCGCTATCTGGGCTCGTCATGTCAAAGCCGTTGATGGTTCTGAGCATGTCTCCGTTTCGAATACCCAGACGGCCCAAAAGACTCGTTCGACGGATTCCATACAGCTTCACCCCGACCACGCGGCCGTTCTCTTCGTGGGGGATGACGCGCGCCGTCTTCATCAGGCTGCCTTGGTTCGCCAAGACCTTGTCGACCAGGCTGCGCTGGATGTTGAAGCGGGTATCGGAAATCTTCTCGATCCCTTCGTCGAGCTCTTGGTCACTCAGCCCAGCCTTGCGCGCATCGAGAAGTGGGCTTCGAGAGGGCGCTCTCTCTTGCAACACCGCCAGCGGAACCCCCTTGGCCTCTTCCTCCGCGAACATCTGCAGCTGGCAGGCGCCGCTCGATGCGCTCACGACCACACTCGACGGATATACCGCCAGGACTCGCGAGCCATCCAACTTCGAGCCTTCGCGGTAGAGCATCGTCTTGCCGTCCGACGTGCCCGCGATGGCGGCAAACGACCAGTCCGGATAGCCATAGTTCATCACGGAGCCCACGAGCCTGAGCGAGCCCGAGCACTTGGGTGGGGGCTGGGTCGGATCCCATGCTTCGAGCGCCACCCCGTCGTCTCCCGTTTCTGGGAGGGGCTCCGCGGTGAGATCGCCACGCGACGAGTCGAAGATGTTCCTACGTAGTATCACCGCAGGATCCCGGGTTCGCTCGAACGAAGGCGTGGCAGTGGCGAGCGAAGTGCGCTGCGGCACCGCCGGGGCCGGCTCGGACGCAAGCAACCGCGCCGCGAAAACACGCGTCGTTCCCTGCGCGAGGAAGAAAGCGCAGAGCACCAACGTTGCCAGGGTGATGGCAATGGAAACCCGGTTGTCTTGGACGGAGGCCACCATACCCGACTAGAGCAACGGCCGTGCCGAAGTGTACGGGCAAAAAGCCAAGTGATTTCGTGCCAGAGGAAGGGAATCACGCACTCGTTCGCAGACAACGTGGCGGAGTCGACGCACTGGAATTGACAAAATGACACGATGCAAGGGCATCCGGGTCAGGCCGCTTCATCGCCTTTGTCGGCGCCGAGCTTTCGGTAGATCGTTCGAGCGGAAATACCGAGCAGCTGCGCAGCGAGCTGCTTGTCACCGTCGGTGTGCTTGAGCGTGCCGTGAATCACCCGGCGCTCCACCTCGCTCAGCGGCGTTCCGACGGGAAATGCGAAGGCATCGACCTGCGGCTCCGCGCGCGCGACGGGGTCCGGAAGATCGGTGAGCTTGATGACGCCGGTCTTGTTCAAAACCACGGCTCGCTCGATCACGTTCTGGAGCTCGCGCACGTTCCCGGGCCAGTCGTAGGCGATGAGCCGTTGGATCGCGTCGCGGTCCACGGCCAAAGGCTCTTTTGCGTTCTTTGCGCAGTAGGTCGCGACGAAGTGCTCCGTCAGGATCGGGATGTCTTCGCGACGGGCGCGTAGGGGAGGGCTGGTCAGCGCGATCACGTTGAGCCGGTAATACAGGTCCTCCCGAAAGTCGCCGCCTTCCACGGCGGCGTGCAGGTCACGATTGGTCGCGGCGATCAGTCGAAAGTCGGCTTTCTTCATCTGCCCGCCCACGGGTTGGTACTCTCCTTCCTGCAGCACTCGCAGGAGCTTCACCTGGACCGCCGCCGAGAGCTCGCCGATCTCGTCGAGAAAGAGGGTTCCACCTTCCGCTTCCGCGATACGCCCGTCGCGACGTGCGATCGCACCGGTAAATGAGCCTTTTTCGTGTCCGAAGAGCTCAGACTCGACGATGGTTTCGGGCAGCGCGGAGAGGTTGACTCCCACGAACTTCGCGCGGCCGCTGCGTTCGTGAATGAAGCGCGCCAGAAGCTCTTTGCCCGTGCCACTCTCTCCGAGTATCAGCACATTGGCTGATGAAGGCGCCGCCTGCGTTGCGATCTCCAGCGCGTTTCGCAGCGATGGCGCAGAGCCGACGATGCTTCGGTCGCTGAGCTTGGAGAGTTGCTGCCGAAGACCTTTGTTTTCGATGATGAGTTGATGACGCTCCGCCGCCTTGCGGACGGTTTTCACCATCTGAATCCGCTTGAGCGGCTTTTCGACAAAATCATATGCGCCTGCTCGCATCGCCTCGACGGCTTTCTCGACGGTGCCGAACGCAGTCATCAGCACGACCTCCGTATCGGGGACCACCGTCTTGAGCGCCTTGACCAACTCGATGCCATTCATCCCCGGCATCATCAGGTCACTCACGACCACATGGACTTCGTTTTGCCGGCAGACGTCGAGGGCTCTCTGCGCGCTCGTGGCGCTCCATACCGTAAATCCTTCACGCTCGAAGATCCGGCGAAGCGAGTCTACGTTCGCCGATTCGTCGTCCACGACGAGAACCGAGATTTCGTTGGGATCATTCATGCAAGACTCTCTGACAACGCATGTTGACATTATGTCATGAGATGACAAGTCGTCCCGCAATTTTGCGGCCATGTAACTACTTTTGATCATTAGATTAAACTCCAAGACGGACGGTCGCCGGGCGCGTCCGTGGGATGGAGTTTGCAATCCTCGGGCCATCCCTAGAGCTCGAAGGAGAGCTGACCTTCGGGCGTCACTGCTGGCTTCTTTGCTGACGGCGGCGAAGGCTCGGGCGCTTCTCCTCTTTGATGGTCGAGCCCCAGCCGGGTGCAATGAGTCGAAAAAAGCTGTTCGATCGCAGCCCAGCGGGGACCTCGGCCGACCATGCGCGATCCAAATCGGCCGTCGCTTTCGCGTCCCCCGCGCACATCGCGTATCGCGTTCATGACTTTCGCGTGGCGCATCGGAAACGCTTCGGCCAGACGTGCTTCGAAGATCGGCCCAACCTCCTGCGGAAGCCGGAGCATGATCTTGAATGCGCTCACGGCGCCCGCGTCACGGGCGCGTCCGAGAATTGCCGGGATCTGATCGTCATTCAGCCCGGGAATGATTGGCGCGACCGCTACCGATGTTTCGATCCCCGCGTCGGACAAGACACGAAGAGTTTCGAATCGCTTGCTCGGCGGGCTCGCAAAAGGCTCGATTGCACGCGCAAAGGAATCGTCGGCAAATGGGATGCTCAGCGCGACGCTGCAGCCGGCGTTGCGCTGCAGCTGCTGTAGGACGTCGACATCACGGCGTATGAGTTTGCCCTTGGTGATGATCGCGACGGGAGTCGAGTGTTCGGCGCAAACCTCGAGGCACTTACGCGTCAGCTCGTAGTGCGCTTCAATCGGTTGATAGCAGTCGGTGTTTCCTGAAAACGCCACGAGCTCTCGTTTCCACGACTTCTTCCGCAATGCCTCCCGCAGTCGTTCGACGATGTTCACTTTGACGACGATCCGCCGGTCGAAGTCGGTCCCGGCGCCGAATCCGAGATAAGGATGCGTAGGACGTGCATAGCAATAGGCGCACGCGTGGAAGCAGCCTCGATATGGGTTGACGCTCCAACGGAACCCGACGTCGGGGCTATCGTTTTTGGCTAGCGCGCTCTTGGCGTGCTCTTCGTAAACGCGTAAATCGGCAGGCGGAGGCTCCCCCTCCCACTCGATGCGGGCCTCCTCGAAGCGATTGGGTGGATTGTCATGTGGCCGCGGCACCTGAACGGACGTATAGTACTTCAACCGAAGCCCCGTTGTCGAGCGACTCCCGCCAAGCTTTTTGGCATACGGGTTGATTAGTCCGCATAAGGGATGGATTCGCAGGGCTCGTGGGCGCCCTGCCAGCGCATTAGTGTCGTCTCCGGCTTACCGTTCCCGTCGTAGCTGATGACCGCGTAGGTGAGCCCGCTGTCCTGCCCCAGATACTGCAGATCCAAGTTGATCATCTTCACCCAGGTCCCCGTATTGACGAGGATCCGATCGTTGGGGAGCTGCAAGAAGCGTGGCCCGTGGCTATGGCCGACTATCAGCGTGTGGGCGCCGCGTATCTTGTTCAATGCGCGCAGTGCCTGCTCGTCATAGCCGCCTCCCGTGATCTCGAAAATCTCCTCCCGCAACAATCGAGGAAAATGCAGGATCCGATCGCGCCACGCCCTCATCGTGAATACCCGGTGCCGGAAAAAGTAGACGCTCGATCGCCACACGAACTTGAGCACGAAACGAGGGTCCAGCAGGAGCGATGACCACAGGAAACGCCGCAGCGGTTGAATGCGGTCAATGTGGCTGCGGATTTCCTTCAGTGGATTCATCACCTCCAAGATCCACAGACTGCCCCACGGCAATGCCAGCACCTCGGTTCCATCCCGTCGCATTCGGGTCATCTGCGAATAGTCGACGCGATGCACACGCTCGAACTGGTGGCCGTGCCGGACCTGAATGCCTTCGGGCAGATAGTAAGTATCGGACGAAGTGACGAAGTGGACCCGCTCCGAGGCTTCACCGGGTGCCACGTAACGCAGGAAGAGCTCTTGTACGCCCGTGAACCAAAGCTCTAGATCGTGGTTGCCGGGAAGATAGGTCAGCCGATTCGTCGGCTTGTGCAAGAACTCGCGCAGGGCCAACACGAACTTCGGATGTCCTTCAAGACACTGCTGCAGCTTTGCGATGCCGATGTCCTCGGTCACTTCGGTAGGCCACTGGTCCGCAATCTTCACTTTCAAGAGGTCGAAGATGTCTCCGTTGAGAATGAGCTCGATGCTTCCATCTAGGCCAGCGAGTCCATCATAGTAACGCAACAGCTCCGCAAAGCGATCGTCGTGGATGAAATCCTCGAGCGGGTTGAGCTGACCGCGCCGGGTTCCAGTCCCGAGATGCAGATCGCTGAGCACCAGCCGATACAAAGTCACCCTTTGCTCCCCTCTTTCAGGTTACGCAAAGGGGAACGCAATCGGCCAGCTTCTTACAGTCCGCTCGACTTGAGGCTCTGATTTTGCTCTGCAGTCAGCGGCAGATGCAGACCACATTCTCTTGTTTTCCCCAGGATACGGCCGTCGCGCGGGTCCATGTCGTCGGTAGTGGGAATCGTCGAATGATGGTCCCCGATGGAACGGTATCCCTGTTCCACCATCGGGTGATGTGGGAGGTCGTACCGCTGCATGTAGGCGTCCATCTGCTCCTCGGTCCAAGTCAGGATGGGATGAATCTTCGTGCGGCCGTCTTGGACCTCGATTCGCCGCAGTCCCGCGCGATGCTGCGTCTGCTCAGAGCGTAACCCGGCCATCCAAGCCCGTGCTCCAAGCTCATCGAGGGCGCGTTGCATGGGCTCCACTTTGTTGATCTGAAGGTAGCGCTTGACGCCCTCTTCCCCTTGTTCCCACAGCCTTCCGTATAGCGCCTCTTGGCGAGCGGCAGACATCGGCGCCGAGTAGAAACGGACGTCCAGATGCATGCGCTTGATCAGCTCTTCGGCGAACCGATAGGTCTCTTGAAACAGATAGCCCGTATCGACACAAACGATCGGAGTCCGAGGCGCGACCCGGTGGATGAGGTGGAGCATGACTGCCGAAGTGGCGCCGAAGCTCGTCGAGGCCACCAAGGTGTCACCGAAGCGTTCGAGCGCCCACTCGATCAAATCCTCGGGCGTAGAGGAGGCGAACGCTCGATTTTCTCGATCGAGATGCGGATCGGCTGAGGCGACGCGGACGGCTTCCATGGCAGCTCGGAGTAACTTGACAAGTCTGGTGCGGATTTGCAATCCGTCCACTCAGGAATGGCTACTCTAGACGTCTAATGCCCAGAAATACAGAAGATTCGCCCACAGAAATCACAAGGAATTCCCTACTTTTTCAGTAAAGAATACTAACGTAGGGTGACGAACTCCTCGGCCGAGGTGGGATGGATTCCGAGCGTCGCATCGAACTGTGCCTTGGTTGCCCCGGCCTTCATGGCCACGGCGAGTCCCTGAATGATCTCGGCGGCGCCGTGCCCTGCCATGTGGCACCCGACTACCCGATCGTTGGAAGCGTCGACGACCAGCTTCACGATCGAGTGCTCTTTTCGATCGCTCAGACTGAGCTTGAGCGGTGTGAAGGCCGACTTGTACACGCGCACGTCCTCACACCGCTGCCAGGCCTGCTCTTCGGTGAGACCGACCGTCGCAAGCTCGGGCTGACAAAACACTGCGGTGGGAATGCTCATGTAGTCGATCCTGTGCTCACCGCGACCGAAGAAGTGATGGGCGAAATGCATGCCTTCGGCGATGGCCACTGGGGTGAGCTGCAGGTGGTTGGCGACATCGCCCACGGCATGAATGGATGGCACCGAGCTGGTGAAGTTTTCGTCAACCACGATCCCTCCCCATGGACCGAGCTCGATGCCGAGCTCGTCGAGACCCAAAGCCACGATGTTGGGTCTCCGTCCGATTGCAAACAGCGGGAAATCGGTCGTCACCGTGGATCCGTCATCGAGCTCAGCTTCGAACCCATGGCTGGCCTCGCGCAGTGCGCTCACTTGTTTCTTGAGTAGGATGCGCATGCCTTTGGCTTCGAGCTCGTCGTGAAGGTGACACCGAAGGTCTCGATCGAAGCCGCGCAGGATTTCCTCTCCCCGGTGAATCAACGTGACCTCGACTCCGAGTGCGAGAAATACCGAGCCGAGCTCCAGGGCAACGTAACCGGCGCCTACGATCATCACGCGCTCTGGGAGCTGATCGAGACCGAACACGGCATCGGAGCTCTGCGCGTGCTCTCGGCCCGGAATCTCCGGCATGATCGGCGTGCCACCCGTCGCAATTAAGATTCGCTCGGCCTCGTATCTTCGGCCGCTGACTTCGACCGTGTGCGGATCGAGCAAGCGCGCCCGTCCTGCATGCAGAGCAATTCCGGCGCGCTCCAAAAGCTCTCGGTAGATGTCGTTGAGCCGCCTGATTTCTCGGTCCTTGTTCCGCCGAAGCGTCGACCAGTCGAACGAGCTTTGGAGGAGCCATCCGTAGCTCCGTGCATCCCGGAGGTCGTAAGCGAAATGCGAGCCATAGAACAATAGCTTCTTGGGCACGCAGCCCGCATTGACGCAAGTGCCGCCCAAGCGACCCATCTCGACGACCGCGACGCGTGCGCCGAGTGCGCTCGCCGCACGGGCCGCCCGGACCCCGCCCGATCCAGCTCCCACCACGAAGAGGTCGTATTCGTATTCACGCATCGCTATTCGCGCAGAGTCGGTCCATCAGCAGGTTGGCTGGAGGGCGAGACCGTCGTCACCAGCTCGCGAATTCCCGAAGCGCTGCTGCTGCTGAGAGCTCGGTGCACCCGCCCTGCAGGAGAGTCATGGCGCCCTCTTCGGTGACGCCGACGTAAAGCTCCCGGTATTCGTCCGGCGCAAGTGGCACGAGCCGTTCTGTGACGCCGGCTTTGGCCAAAAGCGCGTTGAGCGCACGCACCAAGGCGCGGACCGCGACCGTCCCTTTTTGCGCGCGTTCGTCGTCCTCGTCAGTCACTGCGCTGAAATGCTCGCCCGCTCGCAGCACGAGCAGACTCTCGTCCGCACCGATCTGCTGGAGCTCGATCGCTGCGATCTCGGGGTTGAGATTTCCGAGCAGCGACACGACCTGGTGTGCGTTGGTCGAGAAGTAGTCGTTGTGCATGAAGAAACGATCGCTTCTGCGGCGCCGGCGAGCCACCGAGGCGTCGCCGTTCCCTCGGTAGTACAGCTCCAGGATGTCCATGCGCCGCGGATGAATACGAGTCTCCTCGAGGTCCGCGGTGAGCGCCGTCAGTTGGCGAAGATCGAGCTCACACGTCAGACCGGCGGAGTGCAAGAGTCGAACGAATTCCTCATCGCGCTTTGAGTGCGCGGCACTTTCGCTCTCTGGATGCACGTCCTCGGTCGGCGGCGGGGCCGACTCTTTCAGCGACGCTGTCATGAACCCCCTCGCCATTAAGTGTTCAACAAACGGCGAAAAAGGTCCAGTGATGCCCAACCCCACGATTGTGCACCGGTTTGGCTCAGGATTCGTCCTGCCTACACAGGACGAACCAGGCGGACATTGGCTTTCCGCCCTTCGTGGCGCGGCCGATGGTTACGTGCCGGGATACCCCGCGGAGGATGTCCTGCGTGCCGCCATAGACGAACCTGGAGAGCCGGGCAGAGTTCGGTAGGATCACGGGCCAATGAGGCGGCCGGTCCGATGGAAGTCTGAGATAATCCACCAGCACTTCCCCCGGAACCTCGTATGGATATGCCACGAAGTACCCCGGTCCCACCACCGTTTCTATGAACGCCCCCGCTTTGTTGTACCCCCAAAGCTCCGTCTGCGTAGTGAGTTCCGGGCGGACGAGCACCTTCGCGAAGTGATTGAATGCAGGCAGAGAGTTCTTTCCGAGGTGAACGACTTCCTGCATCGGCGCACGATCTTCCGGAACTAGATCGTCGAGCGAGATCGGCCTGTGGCCCTTCGCGGCGGTGAACAAGCGTGCCTGATGCGAACGACCCAAAGTTCGAATCTCCTGAACCCGGCGATCCGCATCGATGCTGTCTAGGTGCGCTTCGATCCCATGCATGTCCGGGCGGTCAGTCAGCATGTCGCGAAGGTGTTCCATGTGGGGCCGTATGTCCGAACCGATGCGTCTATGCAACTAGCGAATCGTACGGTGACCGTGAATGCCGGTCAGCCTGGTGGTGTCCACCCGCAGCGACAGCAACAACGTGAATAGCCGGCGTGCCGCCTCGAAATCGAGCCCGAACTGACGAAGCTCCCGCTTGAGCACTCGTCCTGCGCGGTCGTGCGTGACCTTCTTCGCCATGTCCAGAGCTTCCATCTGATTGACTCCGTCCACGCGGTCAATTTGGCGAACGATGTCGACATACTCCGTGATGTGCTCGGACAAGAGCTCGTGCGGGATGGCGACCCTGCCGAGCTCTGCCCGGTCCTCATTCTGAAATTCGAGAACGAAACCCTGCTCGGTAACGCTGACGTGAAGGGTTGTGTCTGGCTCGAAACTTCCCGCTGCTTTGGTCAGAAGCTCCCGTACGTTGGCTTCCCATTCGACGTGCTGAGCCCTCGAGCCACGCTGCAAGGTGCGGTCATCGATGACGATCGCCGTCAAAGGCATCCACGGACCATATCAGAGTCGGATGGGTCTGCATCTTGGACACATAGGCTGCTATGGTCCTTCCGTGGCACCCGACCTGAGCCAGCGCAGAAACCACATCGTGTACCGGTGGGATTTGGACAAGACCTACCTGCGCACCGAGTTCGACACCCTTCGAGACCTGGTTCGCACCGCCTTCGAGCCCGCCTCGCGCAAGCGTGCTTACCCCGGTGCGAGCACGTTGCTCCGGGAGATCCGCGCCACGGAGCCCGCCGCGATCTTCATCCTGTCGGGTAGCCCCGAGCAGATGCGCAGCGTGCTCGAAGCAAAGCTTCGTTTGGATGGTATCCGATGGGATGGTTTCACCTTGAAGCCCAGCCTTCGTAATCTCGTGCGCGGGAAGTTTCGCTTCTTGCGAGACCAGTTGAGCTACAAGCTGACCGCTCTCTTGCGCTCGCGAACCAATGTCTCGCCGGACACTGACGAGATCCTCTTCGGGGACGACGCCGAGGGCGATGCTTTCATCTATTCTCTCTACGCGGACATCGCTGCGGGCCGGGTGAGCCAGGAGTTGCTCATGAAGATCGCCGAAGCTGCGCACGTCTATCCCGAAGACATCCCTCAGATCGTCCGAATTGCGGCTCGGGTACCGCGGGGCGACACCGTGAGGCGCATATTCATCCATCTCGAGCGCGTCTCTTCGACCTCCGGGTTCAGTGACTTCGGGCGGAGGGTGTGCGCTTTCTACAACTATTTCCAACCAGCCCTGGTGTTGCTCGAGGACGGCGCGCTCGACGCCCAAGCGGTTCTACGTGTGGGTGCTGATTTGGTGGTTGCCCACACGTTCAATCCCGAAGTACTAGTCGCGAGCTTCGACGACCTGAAGAGGCGAAATTACTTGAGCCAGCGAGTCGTCCACCGCATCTCCGCTGTCGCCGACGGCATCGAGCCTTCGACTTTTGGCCAAGCTTCGGCACCTCTGCTTTCGCTCGTGCGCGCCATGGAGCAAGCAGCCCAGGAGCTCCCGCGGGAAGTCGAGGTCGACGCGGTGAAGGAAGACTATCTCACGCTCTTCGAAAAGGACCGAGCACGAACCAAGGCTGCGAAGCGGCGCGTTCTATGGACTCGCGAGAGTCCCTAACCCTCTTCCTTGCGGGGGTGCCCCAGCATTTCGAGCGCGTCTTGGGCGAGCTCGCCGAGGGTCGTCTTCGTCTCGTATTCGAAGTCTTCGATGATGACCTCCCTGCGGTCCCCGACGAACCGCTCGAGATCGGCAACTGCACCGGGATCCTGAAGCTGAGCGAGCGCCTCGATGGCGGCGGCGATCACGTCAGCATCTGCGTGATCGAGAAATCGACGAAGCAAGGGTAGGGCGCTCGGCTCTGCGATCTCTGCAAGGATCCAAGGCAGCTCGGACATGGCCAGGCCATTGGCCTTTCGATCCAACGCCCTTTCGATTCCCCGCGCGACCTCTGCGTACCGTTCGTACCCGACGTCTCTCAGCGCCTCTCCCGCAGCTACGCGGACTCGGGGCTCGGGATCGTCGAGGATGGAGATCAAGGTGTCGGTCATTCGTGGACCGGGGACTTGCGCACACAAGTCGGCGAGCCGCTCGAGTCGCATCGTTCCCTCGGCGCGGTCCGTCATCGTCAGCGCGCGTTGGGTTTCCATTTCGAGGAGCGAAGCCAGCTCTGTGGCAGCCTTCTTTCGAAGCAGGACCGACTCGGCTTGCCGAAGCGTCCTGTCGGCGTCGAACATGCGCTGAAGCTCATCGGACAGTGCCATGGTGTTTCCTGGTGGAGCTCATCGTTCTTCGGCCCGCAAGGGTCCAACCTCTCGGAGCAGGTAGCGTACACGATCCACGGCGTCGCCGGAGTCTTCTTCCGGATATCGCCGCGTCAGCTTCATGTCCGGGGAAAGGCTCCATTGTCCTCCTGGCGTGGCGACCAGCGGCATCAGCTTGGTAGGGTCGAGTGGCGTGTCTTCTCGCAAATGAAGCGTCACGCGCTTTCGATCAGCCTCGCAACCCAGCGCGCGGAGCTCCCGTAGAGGTGGCTTGAGGGACATGACGCGAACGAAGTCGCGGGCCGGCAGCGGAGGGGGCCCAAACCGCTCTTCCATTTCGTCGGCCAGCTCTTCGACCGCCTGTTCATCCGAGGCGGTCGCGAATCTTCTGTACAATGACAGCCGGAGTCCGATGTCCTCGATGTAGTCCTCCGGCAGGAAGTGTTCGAGATCGATGGACATCTCGGTATCCACATCGTGCTGCACGTGCTCTCCTCGCAGCTCGGAGACCGCTTCGCTCAGCATTTGGACGAACATGTCGAACCCGACCAGCGAAGCATTGCCACTCTGTTCAGAGCCGAGAAGATTTCCCGCACCTCGAAGCTCCATGTCGAGCGTCGCAACCCGGAAGCCGGCTCCCAGGCCAGAGAAGCGTTCGAGCGCTTCCATGCGAGCCCGAGATTCCTCGGACATCTGATTCGGTGGTGGCGTGATCAGGTAGCAGTACGCGCGTTGGTCAGATCGGCCAACCCGTCCGCGCAACTGGTAGAGCTGCGCCAGTCCCAATGCATCCGCTCGATCGATGAGAATCGTGTTCGCACGCGGTATGTCGAGACCGCTTTCGACGATAGCCGTGGAGCACAACACGTCGTAGCTGCCCTCGACGAAGTCGGTCATCGCTCGATCCAGCGCGGCCGCCTTCATCTGCCCATGCGCGACAGCGATCCGAGCGCTGGGGATGAGATCTTGAAGCCGTTGTGCACGCTCGTAGAGCCCCTCGATGCGGTTGTAGACGAAGAAAACCTGGCCGCCACGGCTCAGCTCGCGTTCGATGGCCTCTTTGACTAGATGGTCGTCCCAGCGGCAAACGAACGTTCGGACCGCACGCCGATCCTGAGGCGCTGTCGCGATGAGGGATAAGCTGCGCATGCCGCCTACTGCGAGTTGGAGCGTGCGCGGTATCGGTGTCGCGCTCAGCGTCAGGACGTCCACGTTCGTTCGTAGCTTCTTGATGCGCTCCTTGTGCGTAACGCCGAATCGCTGCTCCTCATCGACCACCAGGAGTCCGAGGTTTGCGAAATGTACGTCCTTCGAGAGCAGACGGTGGGTGCCGATGACCACATCGAGGGTGCCATCCTTGAGCGCGCTCAGAACCTCTACCTGTTCGGGTCGGGGAACGAATCGGGACAATACGCCTATGCGCAGTGGGTAGCCTTCGAATCGGGCGGAGAACGTGCGGAAATGCTGTTGTGCCAATACCGTGGTCGGACACAAGATAGCCACCTGGCGTCCGCTCATCGCGACGCGGAAGGCCGCCCGCAGCGCGACTTCGGTCTTTCCGAAGCCCACATCTCCACAGACCAGCCGGTCCATGGGCGTTGGCTCGTCGAGATCCGCCATGACGTCGTCGATGGCTCGTTGTTGATCTCGCGTTTCTTCGAAGGGGAAGGTCGCTTCGAACTCTGCGTAGGTGCTCGTTGGCGCCTCGATCGCCTCGCGGTGCGAGGCCGTTCGTTCAGCGTAGAGCTTCAACAGCTCTTCGGCCATCTGTTGAACGGCCTTTTGAACACGGCTCTTCTTGGTTGCAAAGGTCGTTCCACCGAGACGGTCGAGCTTGGGCTGATGTCCCTCCGCGCCTTTGAATTTCTGGATGACCCCCAAGCGGGTCACGGGGACGAAAAGCTTGTCGCCGCCCGCATACTCGACCACCATCACTTCGACCGTCTGGGCGGTGCGGCCGTGCAACCGATCCAAGGCCGTGAGACTCAAGGCCTTGTGCTGGAGGCCCAGATACTTGCCGACGCCGTGATCGACGTGCACGACGAAGTCCCCCACACTGAGCTCCCGTAGGTCTTCGAGAAAGCGTTGCTGCTGTCTCCGAGTAGGGGGTTTCCCGCGTTGCTGGCGAACACGAGTGCCGAAGATCTCTTCCTCGGTGACGTAGCTCAACCCCTCGCTCCAAAGAACGAAGCCGTCTCGCAGCTCACCTAGGGTCACACCCTCGAGCGCCTGACTGGGAACGTCGTAGCTTCGCAGGAGATCGACCAGCCGGTCCGCCTGGTGCTGTGTTCGCCCGACCAGCTCGACATGCAACCCCTGTTCGATCCACGTGCGAAGCTGGGTTGCCAGTGGTTGCAAGCCGCGATCTCCATGGGCCTTGCGTGTGCGTAGGTCGGAGATGAGGGCTGCTTGATCCGACGCATCGACGCGGACCATTGCTTCTGGCGGCGCAAAAGCCGACATGAGGGGTCCTTCGTCCTCGCGAACCGAGCCATGTACGGCCAAGCGATGGGCAATCAAAGTCGGGTGGGCTCGTAGCCGCTCGGTCACCTCGTCTTCGCTCGCGTAGTAGCGAGAGAGCTCGAACGTCGGCCGGTCCGAGCGCGCGGCGTGCTCGTCCATCGCGTGACGTTGCTCGTGGTCCATCGACTCGCTCACCGCAATGGGGTCGACCACCACCAAACGCGCCGCACCGGGAAGGTAGTCGACGATCGTGTCCAGCTCCTCGAAATACGCCGGCAAGAGCGCATTGGAGATGAGGGCGCCCGAACCGCGGTCCAACTCGTCGACGAGCTCGCGAGCCTGCAAGGTCGGCATGTTCATTTCATCACAAAGCTCGCGGACCTCGGCCTTGGCCCGGGTGACGGCTGCTGGGGTGTCGGGCACCTCGCGGACGGGTCCGAGCCGAATCGACGCGATTTCATCGACCGTCTTCTGGTCATCCGGATTGAAAAGCCGGATGCGTACGATCTCGTCGTCGTCGAGCTCCACTCGGCACGGCATGGTCGCATCTGCTGGGTACACGTCGATCAGTGCGCCGCGCGCCGACAGCGTGCCGCGATCCTCGACCAGGGGGACGCGCAGGTATCCGAGCTCCGAGAGATGCTGCACCAACCCGTCCCGCTCGATGCGTTGTCCCATTTCCAGAGTCAGCAGACCCTCCGTCACGTGTTTCAAGGGTGGGATGCGTCGGAGCAGCGCGGCAGCAGGGACGATCAAGGCACGCCACGGTCCATCCTCGGCGAGCTGTGTCAGCACCGCCATGCGCTGCATCTCAGCCCGCCGGTCTGGTACGACGTCCAGCAGTGGGCTGGTGTCGGCAGCGGAGTAGAGAAGAACACTGCCGTCCGCGTCACCGAGTAGAAAACGCAAATTCGATTCGTGCCGGTACGCTTCCTCGAGGTTTGCGGTGATGACCACAAAGCGCTGTGCTGGGTGTGCTGCAGCTGCCTCGGCAATCGTCCAGTCGAGGGCGCCCACCGGAATCGAGATGACGTCGGTCCGCTCGTCGCGGCCGAGCGATTCGACCAGCTGTCGGATTGACGCGTTTGCGCTTTCTAGCGCCGCCTCAAGCGACATCGGGCTGCTTGCGCTTCATTTGACGGATGCGCTGAGCAAGCCACGGCGGCGTCACCACCGTGCTAGCCATCACCATGAGAACGATCGCAGCGTAGATGCCCGCTGCGATGAGCGGTTTACCGTCGAGCTTGATACCGGCGCCGACGTTGGCAAAGATGAGACCAACCTCGCCTCGGGGCACCATGCCGATTCCGACGGTGAGCTTGTCCGCCGTCTTGCCCCGCACGCCCAAGCCCGAAACGAGCTTGCCCACGATGGCTACCACGGTCAGGGCCAATGCCAGGATCAGAGGCTCCATCCCGATCCCGCCGAGCTCGACCATCATGCCCGTGCGCACGAAGAAAATGGGTGCCATGACCGCCACGATCGGACCGATGATCTCGGTGAGATCGTGGGCAGACTGGCGGCCGAACGGCCTCACGTGCACCTCGTCGAGGATCAAACCCGCGGCAAAAGCCCCCACGATGGGCGCCAATCCTGCGGCGCCGGAGATACCGGCCAGCAGCAGGCATAGCCCGATCGCGACCGCCGCGAGGACATCCTGAGTGCGCAACCTCGATGCGAAACGGAACACGCTCGGCATGAAGTAGGCCCCGAGTACGAGCGCGCCCACCAAGAATCCCGCAGCGAGCCCTACGATCTTGGCGAGATCCACGGCTCCGGGCACCTGACCGAATTGCGCGATGCTCGCGACCACCGCCAGCACGATCAGACCGAGCACATCATCGATGACGGCTGCGCCCAAGATGACGCGTGTCTCAGGACGGGCCATTGCGTCGAGATCCTTGAGAACGCGCGCCGTGATCCCCACGCTGGTCGCGCATAGCGTGGCTCCGATGAAGAGGTGAAGTGAAAAAGGCTCGTCGGGCAGCAGCCACAGGCTGACCGCGTAGCCAAGCGCGATCGGCGCGACGACCCCGATGACCGCCACGAGGCCGGATGTCGGCGCCACTGCCCGCATCTCGGAAAGAGTCGACTCGAGCCCGACCTCGAACAGCAGCAGAATGACGCCGAGCTCGGCGAGAAACTCGATCGGAACGAGCTGAGCGGCGCCATGAAACGCATCGATCCCAACCAGGTAGAGGTTGCCGAGCACGATGCCAACACAAAGCTCACCGAGCACGGCGGGCTGGTTGAGGCGTACCGCCACCTCACCACCGAGCTTCGCAGCCAGGATCATGGCCGCGAGGATTAGCCAGAGCTCGTAACTAAGCCCGTGCTCGCCGCTACTGGCCATTGCCGAGGCAGGGATTGCGGCGAAGAAGGCCAGGAGGAGGGGAAAGCGAGCCGGTCGGCGGCGCATTGCGCGGGACAATAGGGACCCGAGTCGAGCTGGGCAAGGCCGCAGCAAGGGAACAGGGGGTTGCCAGCGACTGGGGGCTCGGCTAGATGAATGGCCATTCAGTCAGGGAGTGACATGGAACGAAGCCTATTTTCCGAGGAGCACGACATCTTCCGAAGCAACTTTCGGCAGTTCGTGCAGGCGCGGGTCGTCCCCCAGCAGGGCAAGTGGCGCAGCCAGGGCGTAGTGAGCCGCGAGATCTGGCTCGAAGCGGGAGCGGCCGGATTCTTGTGCCCTTGGATGGAAGAGGAATACGGAGGCGCCGGCGGCGATTTTCTTCATTCCGTGATCGTCATGGAGGAGCTATCTCGGGCGTACGAATCGGGTTGGGCGGCGAGCCTCCACTCCGACATCATCGTGCCCTACATCCACTCGTTCGCGAGCCTGGAGCAGAAGGCAAAATGGCTTCCGCGGTGCGCGAGCGGCGAGACCATCACGGCACTGGCGATGACCGAGCCTGGAACCGGTTCCGATCTCGCGGGTATCGCCACCACGGCCAAGCGCGATGGCGATCAATACGTCATCAATGGCGCAAAGACTTTCATTTCCAATGGCATGTCGTGCGACATGGCCGTGGTCGCGGCGCGAACGGAGAACTCCAATGACCCGCATCGAAGCTTGTCGCTGTTCATCGTGGAGGCAGATAGGCCCGGGTTCATCAGGAGCCGAAAGCTCGAGAAGATGGGAATGGAGAGCCAGGACACCGCTGAGCTTGCCTTCGACGATTGTCGCGTGCCCGTCGACAACCTGATCGGACAGGAGGGTGCTGGCTTCATGATGCTCATGCAGAAGCTTCAGCAAGAACGCCTCTGTGTCGCCATCATGTCCCAGGCTAATGCAGAGAAGGTCATCGAGGACGCAATCGCGTATACGCAGGAGCGGCAGGCGTTCGGCCGGCCCATTTCAAAGTTCCAAAACACGCAGTTCACGATCGCCCAGTGCGCGACGGAGGTCGAGGTAGGGCGGGCTTTCCTCGACAAGCTCATCGCAGAGCACGTGGCCGGAAAATACTTGGTCAAGGAATGCTCCATGGCAAAGCTTTGGCAGACCGAGATGCAAGGACGGGTCATCGATGCATGCCTGCAGCTCTACGGCGGCTACGGCTACATGCTCGAGTACCCCATCAGCCGGGCCTACATGGATGCGCGGGTTCAGCGGATCTACGCGGGCACCAACGAGATCATGAAGGTCATCATCGCGAAGCAGATGGGGCTCTGAGCCGACTTTTCTGCAGGTATCGAATAGTGTCCGCCGTTGACCGGCGCGAGCCGTAGGGACTATCTTCCGCCCATGACTTTTCCAGATCCCAAGGACGATGAGGACCAGGCGGCCGTCGAGGGCTGGGATCCGGGGACCGAGTCAGATGCAGGGCCTCGGGTCAGCCGAATGCGTCTCGGGGGCGAGGAGATCATCGTGCTCAGCGTCCCACTGCCAAAGCTGCAATACCCCGAAGGCACCACACCTGCCGAGCAGGAGATCATCGACCTCATGCTTCAAGGGCTGACGGCGAAGGAGATCGCGGAGCAGCGGGGAGCCTCCTTGCGCACCGTGACGACCCAACTCGGGATGATCTTTCGCAAAGCTGGAGTCAACTCGCAGGCCGAGCTCATCGCCGTGATGACCGCAACGAACGATGATCTCGTCGGCGAGGAGAACGACTAGCGTCACTTTGGCATTAAAGAAAGCGACGTGGCCGGCCAGCCCGTTTCCGACCGGCCACGTCGGTGCCCCGCACGGAGCGGGGCAGGTGGCATTAGCGCACGATTTGGATCTCTGTCTTGCCTAGCCCCTGTATGTAGTGAATACCCCCACGCCCGAATCAAATCCATACGTAATTGTTCGCATCGAGGGCCAATTCACCCCCGACTTGACTCAAAGACGTGACGGATTCTCAGTAAATGGGGGCCTTCAGGCGCGGGCCAGGGCCGTAATGAACGCCGCCATGCCCGGCCAAGGCATACCCGGAGGCAGGTTGATGATGGGCTGCTCCATGCCAAGCCCGCGGCGTCGAGCGATCTCTCGGCGGCAGTGGATCGGGTCGCCGGCGATGGTGAGCGCCTCGATCATGTCGTCGGCCACCGCCTCTGCCGCCATCTTTCGAGTCGCCTTGTCGCGATAGAGCCGGTCGATCTCTTCGCACTCCTCGGAATAGCCAAAGCCGCTCAGCAGCTCCTTGTAATATGCGCCCATGCCTCCGATGTAGAACGCGATGATCTCTCTCGCCTTGGCGGAAGCACCCCTTCCGGGGATCGGGATCACGATGGTGAACGGTGCCGTGACGATCTCGCTCGGGTCCCGTCCGGCCTTGGCTGCGCCTTCTGCAATCCACCGACGGCCGTCGCCGAAGCGATCATAGGGCCAGAAGATGGGCATCCAGCCGTCAGCCATTTCGCCGATGCTCCTGATCGAATTGTGCTTGAGGGCTGCGACGTAGATCGGGATGCGGCGGCGCGTAGGCTCGAAATCGAGGGTGAAGGGCCGGTAGTCACGAAGCTTCGCATCGGCTTCGCTGAGCGGACGTCCCTCGAGCATGGTTCGCACCACGCGGATGACGTCGCGAACTTGGGTGAGCGGTTTTTCGAAGTCTCGGCCGTGTAGGCCCTCGATGACGTTCTTGCCGCTCGTGCCGAGCCCGAGGATCAGACGTCCCCCACTGATCTCGTCGAGTGTCGCGGCCTGCATCGCGATCAGCGCGGGCGATCGGCTGAAGACGTTGACGATCCCAGTGCCCAGCTTGATGCGCTTGGTCTTGAGAGCGATCTCGGTCAGAAGTGAAAAGACCTCGTATCCCCATACCTCGGGCAGCCAAAACGAATCGTACCCAAGACGATCCGCGAGGACCGCGGCTTTGACATAGGTTTTGCGATCATAGTTGCGCCAAAAAGCGATGAGCCCAGTGGATTGCTTCGAAAGCATTTGCTCCGCCCTCCCTCGCGCGTTTGTACGCCAGGGCCAGAGCCAGCGCCAGAGTCAGCGCCCTTCGAAGTGCGGCTTTCGTTTTTCGAGGAAGGCGCGGATGCCTTCCTTGAAATCTTCGCTCTGGTAGCATCGGTCGATCGACTGTTCGATTCGGCTCCAGTTTCGCGAGCTCTCGGGGTTTGCAAGCTCTTGCAACGTGATTTTGGCGCTCTGAAGGGTGAGGGGGGCGTTGCCGGCGATGGTCCGAGCAAGCCGATCGACCCTCTCGTCGACTAGGTCTTTGGTAAACACTTCGTTGACCAGCCCCATGTGATGGGCCTCTTCGGCTCCGACGCGGCGCGCCGTGAAGAGCAGGTCGGCGGCGCCGGAAAAGCCGACCGTGCGGATCAGCGCTTGAACACCCGCGGTGTGATAACCCAGGCCGAGTCGAGCAGGGGGCACGGCGAAGACCGCATCGTGGGCTGCATACCGGAGATCGGCCGAGACCGCGATCGCTGCCCCGCCCCCGATACAGAATCCATGAATGAGCGCGATGAGAGGCTTGCGGAGCCCGCGCAAGGCGTTGAACGCATCCGACGTCATGGCATCGTATTCAGGTCCTGCATTGCCGGTCCGGTTCTGCTGGAACTCGGAAATATCGGCTCCGGATACGAACGCTTCGGTTCCGGAGCCGCGCATCACTACGACGCGGACTGAGCGGTCCTCTTCGAGCTCGCGGATGGCTTCCGGTATCGCCTTCCACATGTCGACCGTGATGGCGTTTCGGCGCTTCTCGTGGTCGAAGACCAGACGAGCAACCGCCCCCTCCCGCTCGATCCTGACTTCACCGCTCATGACGACGAGCCTAGCAGCAAACCGGGTTCAGGCTCGACCTCGGTGCGGCAGGAGCGAGAGCTAGAGCATACGGTTGATCACGGCTTTGTGTCGCACTTCATCGAGAAAGATTTTCTCCTGCCGTACCATCGCAGCGTCGAGCATCTCACGATAGAGCTCTTGCTTCATCTCATCGTAGGAAGGAAAGTCGGCGCCCGCCTGACGGTCTTCCAGGAAGAAGATGTGGATGCCGGAGCCGGAGCGCACCGGTTGGCTGATCTCGCCCGGCTCGAGCTGGGATAGCGCGGCTTCCAACTCTTCGGGCAGATCCCCTTCCGAGATCCAGCCGAGGTCTCCGCCTCCGAGCTCTTTTGCCAGCTCGTTGAATGTCTCCGGCTTGAGCGCTCGTCGCACCTCCTCGGCCTCGTTCCGCACGGCCGCCACTTGGGTGGCCGATGCACCCTCTTCGACGGGAAACATCATGTGCGAGACGTGCAGGCGCACCTCGCTGCCTTCTTCTCGAGCACGCTGGTCATAGCGGGCTCGAACCTCTTCCTCGGTGATGTTGACGCGCGACCGCACCCGCTCGTTCATCACCTTGAGCCTGACCAGCTGTCTCTTGAGCTCTTGGCGATACTGGGCCTCGCTGAGCCCCTGGGAGGTCAGAGCCTTCTGGAACTCCTCCTCGGTCATGTTGTTCTGCAGACGCAGATTCTCGAGAGCGTTGTCGACGTCCGCATCCGTCACCCGGATCCCCCCGCTGGCGGCAATTTGGCGAACGAGCTTTTCATCGATCAAGTAATTGAGCAGCTCGTCGTAGAGCTCCTTCAGGCGCGACATGCGTTCCGCCTCGGTGGGAGCCTCGGCGACCTGCGGAAGGAAGGGGACCGCGCGTCTGCGAAGGTCACTCAAGAAAATGGCATCGTCATTCACCGTCGCGACGACCCGCTCCACCACATCTGCCGCGGCTGATCCCGTGATGAGCAGGGGCAGAAGCAGGACAAGGACGAATCGGCGCATCACTTGGATCCGGGAACAGGAGGGAAGTCCACGTGCACTTCTTTGAGTGCATCGTAGTCGATTTCGACCGGGACCTCCTCGTGCAGACGGTCCGTGAGCGCCTTCATGGCGGCCTCTTTGCGCTCACGAACGAGCTTGTGCCGGATCGCTCGTTTGGCTTGCTCGTAGGTGCGCTTCAGCGCCGCTCGCTTCCCGGTCAGCATGACGATGTGGTATCCGCCATCGCCCGGAATCAGCTTCGGATACACGGTTCCTACCTGCTGGAGAGAAAACGCCGCGTCGCGGACAGCCTTGGGCGGGTCGTCGGCATCTGCGGAGAAGAACTGGAGGTCCCCGCCATTCTTCTTCGTGCTCTCGTCCTCGGATTCCTCGCGAGCCAGTCGCCGGAAACCCGCCAAGTCGCTCTCCTTCGCTTTGTCCAGTACCTCCTGCGCGTGGGCGCGATCTTTGACGAAGATGTCGCTGGCACGGACCTGTGCAGGGCGATCGAATTCCGTGGGGTTCTCGTCGTAGATGGCCTTGACCTCTTCGTCCGTCACCTCGGCGGCCTGCAACGGCTCGTCGACCTCTTTCTTCACGAGTTGCTGGATCATGGCGTTGCGACGAGCACGGACGACCTCCGGCTTTTCCCCGTAGCCTCGCCGCTTGGCCTCGTAGACGAGGAGCTCGAAACGAACGAGGTTGTCGAGAAACTCCCTGCGTCGCTCCGGGCTTTCGAAACGCGCACGAAGATATGGAGACTGCGACGCGAGACGGTCGGCAAATTCGCCCACCGTGATCGTCCGGTCCCCGACTTTCGCAAGCACCTCCTTGGCTTGCGCTTCGGTCAGCCCGTGCTTGGGCCACTCCGTCTCAGCGACCGGAGACTCTTCGGGCTTCTTCGAACAGCTCGCCGCAGCGATGGCGAGCACGATGATGACTCCGCGTTTCCAGAACATCGTCAGGCGGGTAGCATATACTGGGATCGTAGCAATCAGGTCAAAGCTTACGCGGACTTTCGGCCAGCCAGCACCTGTCGAACTTTGTCAGCCAGCTCCTCCAGCTCGAAAGGCTTGTCGAGGAAGCCATCGGCACCGTAGAGGGGAGAAGTCATCTCGTTCAGACGCTCACCAATGCCCGTCAGCATGATGACACCGGTGCCTCCGAGCGATTCATCCTCTCGGATTGCACGGCATACCTCCCAGCCGCTCATTCCGGGCATCATGACGTCCAGAACGACGAGATTCGGCTTCTCGCGTTTGGCGAGGCGCAACGCTTCCTCTCCATCGGAAGCTTCGACTACGTCCGCTGGCAGCGAGCTCAAGTGGCGCGCCACCAGCGCCAGGATCTCCAAGTCATCATCGGCGACTAGAATTTTGGTCTTGGACTCGGTCGTCATGGGTTCATCGCTCCCCGATTCACCAACTCGGGCCGCATCCTCGGTCTGATGCGTTGCGTTGTCAATGGAGACTCTCGTGAAGGTCGATGAGCCCGACCGCCGAGGCGGGCGCCCAGCCTTGCAGACCGCTGACCAGGCGCAATTTGAGGAACTCACCGTCACGGTCCACCGCCACCCCCCGATCGCCTCCGCGGGCTTCGCCTCGAATTTTGGCTTGTGGATACGGTCCCTCCCGGAGAGCCACGCGGTCACCAAGAGCGACCACCCTAGGTCCCTGGCGGAACATCCCGGCCTTCTGGCCTAGTCCGATCGCAGAAAACGCAAACAGGACGCCTGCGGCGATCAAGAAGGCATAGAGCCAGCGTCCCTTTCGGTGTGCAATCCAAGTCCACGCCAGACATCCGAAAAAAACGAAATCGGCTGCCAACAGGCCATAGGCCAGCACGTCTTCCGGCAATTCGTCGTAAATGGCATCGGTAGCCGAGCTGCTGCGGTGGATCGTGGCTTCTCCCTCCGCCTCGGCTCTTCGTTCTTCGAGCGCCCGCTCCGCTGCGTGCAAGTTTTCTTCGGCTTGCTCGTCACCAGGGTGCACGATGAGCGCGCGTTCGAAGTTGAGGATTGCGCGTGGATAGTCCCCAGACTGAGCGTGCACGGTCGCCAAGTTGAAGTAGACGTCCGGATCGGTCACGCCCGCTTCGATCAGCATCTGGTAGTTGTGAATCGCGGTTTCGTAGTCGCCCCGCGAGGCGGCAATATTGCCAGCTTCGAAGATTTCGGTGAGGGACGCCGACGCCGCAGCTGCGCTCGACGCGTGGGAGCCCGCGTACGCGAAGACGATGAAGGCGACGAGGTGACGGGCCTTCATGCAGAGCTCCGTGGCGTGCGTTGAACCCGGGCGATGATCGCCTCCGTGCGGCCAAGGCACCGTTCCATTTCGTCTTTGCGCACCCCTGATGCTGCAAAGCGAGCAAAATCCGCTCCCTCGAGCTCGTTGATGACCCGCTGCACTAGGTCCTCGTCCAGCCCAGCTTCGGCGAGCCTGGCGCGAAGCTCGGCGTGCGGCAGCCCGACGACCGGTTCGCTCAGGCGCGCTTCCAGGGCATGGTGGATCGAGTCGACGACACGATCATAGAAAGAGCGGGGGTCGTTTTTGCGCAGCGCGTCTTCGGCTCCTCTCAACAGCTTGCGTTGGATGGCGCCAGCGGTCTCGCTCCGGCGCTCGCGGTGGCGGATCGTGCTCGACCCGAGCACGACGAGCACGAACAGGAGTGGAGGAAGCCCCAAAAGCCAAGCAAACCAAGAACGCTGCCGCACCGGCGTCTCTCCGCGGGTAAGCGCGCTGTACAGCCGGATCGGACCAAAGGTGGCAGCCTGTGGCTTCGGCTCGGTGCCGGTCGGCTCCATGGCGGGCGAGGCGGGTCTGGCGGGGCCTATGGCCGTGAACGTGAGGGCTTCAGTGCTCGCCGAGCGGTACTTTCCGGTTTCAGGATCGAAGTAATGAAGCTGCACCGGCGGCACGGTATGCGCCCCAGGCGCCTCCGCGATGAGAATCCACTCCCAGGATCGGGTGCCAGTTAGCTTGCCGTCCTGGAACTGTTGCTCGTCCCGAATGGCTGGCTGCAAGACCCGAACGCCCACCATGGGAGGCAGGTCGATTCGGAGGTCTTGCACGTTGCCCAAGCCGGATGCGTCGACACGCAGTGTGATAGCGTCGCCGGTGGTCACGCCGTCGCGGTCGAGCCACGCCCGCACGTCGTAACGGCCCACCACGGCATGGGCGGGACCAGGCTGTGGCAAGGGCTTGACGTCGACTGTGACCGGTACGCCTTCGCGCTCGATTCGTTCGGGTGCGTCGAATAGGCTCATGCCTCCTACGTCGAACGTGACCTGAGGAGGCCCGATCGTCAGTTTGCCGGATCGCTGCGGAAAGGCGGCAGAGCGTTGCAGCACGTAGACTCGATATTGGACACCGCCAACCTGAGCGGTCTGTGCCTCGAGGCTGGTAATCGGATCGTCGTGGACCCAAAAACCGTCCATGGAAGGCTTCCCCGGCATGACGGATTGCGGAGAAAGCCGAAGCCGCGTGTAGAGGTACACGGTCACGTCGACCTGCTGTCCGATGTAGACTTCCTTTGGCTCGACCACCGATCGAAGGAAGGCGTACTGATCGAAGCGCGCGCCCGACAGCTCCGTACCGGAGGTCGACTCGGGCAGGTCCGCGTCTCCCATGACGTTGCCAGAGCTGCCCGTGCCGGAACGGATCACGAGGGTCAGGGGCGCGCTCCGATAAGCCTTGCCGTCGACTTTTGCCACGGCGGGGGCGAACTGGTACGTACCCGCCGCGGTCGGCCGGAGGACGTAGATCTCTGCGAGGCTGGACTCGACTTGGACCCCAGAGCCAAAGCCGAAGCTGAACTGCATCGGCCGCACCGTTTGGTGGGACACGATTTCGAGCTCGGGATATTTCTGTAGGTCATCGAGGTCCAAACCCTGAATTCGGCCGCCCCGGGCGCGGACCCGAACCTCGAGCTGCACCATTTCTCCGACGCGCGCCTCGCTGGGCGTCGCATCCAGGCTCACTGTAACCTCGGGCTGGCCACGAGCCGTGGCCGCCCAGGGCAGAGCGCTCATCGAAATCAACGCGAGCGTCAGAAATCGTATCACCAATCCTTCTCCGGTGGCGGCCGTCCGGCGTTTCGGCGGCGCGCTCGCTGCAGGGGCAGATTCTCTTCGTTCTGCTCTAGCGCATCGAGAAACCGTTGCACGTCGTCCGGTGCGATCGGCTGCTCCCGGGGCTGCTGTTCCTGTGCGTGCCCCTGGTCTGGTTTTCGATCTTGTTGGTCTTGTTTCTGCTGCTGGTCTTGCTGCTGGTCTTTCTGCTGCTGGTCTTTCTGCTGCTGGTCTTGTTGCTGCTGGTCTTGCTGCTGGTCTCTCTGCTGCTGGTCTTTCTGCTGGTCTTTCTGCTGCTGGTCTTGTTGCTGGTCTTGTTTCTGCTGCTCGTCCTGTTGTTGTTCTTGCTTCTCTTGCTCCTCCCGGATCCGCTTCATCACGTACTCCAGATTCCAGGCTGCGTCGCGATCGCCTGGCCGTAGCCGGAGCGCTCGTTTGAAAGCGTCGGCCGCCTCTCGAAAGTGAGCTGAGGCTTGGTCGTAGGTTTCCTGTTGCGACAGCGCATCGGCTTCGCGCGCGTACGCGATGCCCAGGTCGTAGTAGGCATCGGCCCGCGTGCTCGGCGGCGACGATGGATCGGCGGCCGCCATGAACGCTTCCTTGGACTGTTCGGTGAGATCCTGGGCAAGCAGAGCTAGGCCCCGGTTCAGCTGCACCCCGGGGGCCTCCGGTAGCTTTCGAGCAGCCTCGTCGTACGCATCGAGAGCGGCCTCGTATTGCTGCTCGGCCATGAGCTCGTTGCCCCGTTTCACGTTGGAGCTTTCTGCACGGAGCGGGCTCCATGCCGCTGCGCTGGCGGGAAGCGCCAAAACGGCCAGGCCGCACAGCCAGGAGACGGCGGGCCTCATGCGGGTCTCCTCGGACGCCCGGCGATCCATGCCTCCGGAAGAATGCCTTCGAGAACGATCAGCAGAAAAGCGAGCAGGAGGACCAGCGCAAACCGATTTTCATGCACCGTGACCCGGCGCGCTTTGCGCTCCGATGCCTGCAGGTTCGCCAACTCGGCGCGAATCTGGCTCATGCCGACCGTTCCCTCCTCGGCTCTCACGTATTTGCCGCCGGTTATCGAAGCGATCTCTTCGAGCTTCTCCTCGTTCTGCGGAGTCAACGACGTCATGATGAGGTGACCGCTCTCATCTTTCATGTGGCCTGTGAGTGTTCCATCCGCCGCATAGCTCGGTATGGGTTCGCCCGCCGCGGAGCCGATTCCGACGGCGTAGACTTGAATCCCAGCATCTTTGAGCTCCTTGGCGGCCGCGATGGGATCCCCTTCGTGGTCCTCTCCGTCTGTGAGCAGAATGACGACCTTCGACCGGGGGTCGGGCTCGTTCTGATCCGTGCCGTGCGCGTTGGAGCTTTCGATGAGCCTCTTTGCAGCGATCAAGGCTTTACCAATTGCCGTTCCGCCGACAGGCATGTCCATTGGGCCAAGGTCTCGCAGGAACAGTCGCACGGCCGAATAATCGACCGTCATGGGGAAAGCCATCGCATCGCCCGCGAAAGCCACCAGACCTACTCGGTCTCCGTCGAGCTCGTTGAGCAGTCTCTCGAGCTCCGCCTTCGCGCGCTTGATTCGGCTTGGATGCACGTCCCGGGCCAGCATGCTCTTCGAGAAGTCCAGCGCGATGACGATGTCGATGCCTCGTTTGCGGAGCACTCGCGTGCGGCTTCCATATTGAGGCCCCGCAAAGGCCACGATGGCCAGCGCCAAGCCGAGCATCATCAAGGCGGCGCGTGCGGCTCGCCACCACTGTGCGCGGCCCGCGATCAAGCGATCGACCGTCGCGCTTCGCCCGAACATTTGGGTCGCTCGGCGGCGCCTGGCCGCGTTCCACCAAAGCGCTGCAGCCGCAGCGGGGACCAGCGCCAAGAGCCATAGTGCATGAGGGTTCGCCCAAGTCATGGCCACCTCCGTAACCACAGAACGGCAAGGAGCTCGATGAGCAACAAGATCAGAGCCGGACCCACGAACGCGGGGAAGAGCTCCGTGTAAATCCGTCCCGCGTCTTCGATGTCGGTCTTTTCGAGCTTGTCGAGGATCTTATGAAAGCTTTGTTCGAGCGCTTCGCGATCGCTCACCAGGAAGAATTCGCCTCCGGTCTTCTTCGCCATCTGGTCGAGTAACTCTGGATTGACCGGATAATTCGCGGTACCGAAGAGCGCGCGGCCGAAAAGACCGGTTCCCTGCTGAACTGGCGCCGTGTCGGAGACACCCATCAAGATGGGGAAGATCTTCACGCCCATGGCGCTCGCCAGCTCGGCTGCCTGAGACGGCGATACGTTTCCCGCGTTTGATTCTCCGTCTGTCAGCAAGATGATCACTTTGCTCTTCGCGTGAGAGCGTTTGAGGCGGTTGAGACTGACGCCCACAGCATTTCCGATCGCGGTTCCGCGTCCGTCGATCTGATCTAGCTGCAAGCCTCGTAGGGCAGTGCGCAGGGCCTCACGGTCCGTAGTCAGTGGGAGAAGGGTGTACGCATCGCGGCCGAAAACCACGGCCCCGATTCGATCGTTCGGGCGGCGGTCGATGAAGTCTCGTACGACGGCCTTGGTGGCGCGAAAACGAGTGGGCCGTATGTCCGCCGCTTCCATCGAGCGCGACATGTCTAGGGTGAGTATGATCTCGATACCACTCACTTCGGCCGTATCCCTGGCATGGATGCTCTGAGGACCGCACAGACCGACCACCAAAAGCGCCAGTGCGGCGCTTCGCAACCCGCTTGGTAGGTCGACCATTCGATTGCGCCAGCTGGTCTTGTCCGTTCGGAGCGCCGCCGCGCGGCTGAAAAGAAGCCTGGGTCGCGAGGAGCGTTGCACCCATACTCGGCTGAGCCACACCAGAGGGACCGCAAGCAGCAACAAGGCCGCCCACGGTCGCTCGAAGCGGAGTTGCTCATCGGTGATCAGAAGCTGATAGCGGGACTCGAGGTAGCGCATACTGGCGACCGCCGCGACGAAGATCGCCGCACAGAGCCAACCGACTGCCCACGCGCGTCGTTGACCGCTACTCATGACTTCACTCCGCGCGGCTGTGATGCTTCGGGGCGAGTCCTTTGAACAAGGGCTACCGCATCGGCGATCAACGCGCGCGATGCTTCGTCCGCCAGAGAGGCTTTTGCGAACTTGACCAGATCACATTGACCGAGAAAGGTCACCACCTCCTGAGGAGCAATTGCGAGTGCCTGCGCAGTGTTCAGCTCATCGGCGATTTCGTCAGTGGTGCTTTCGAGGCCTGGGAAGCCAAAGCGGTGACCGAGATACTTGCGCACCGAGTCGCTCACGGCATCGACCCATTGCTCGGTGCGCTCCTCTGCGATGGCATTCGCGCGCCGTTCGCTTAGCGCATGAAGCTCGGCAAACGCGGTTTCCCAAGGAGGCGGAGCAGGTGGCGGCGCCGGCTCGGGCCGATCGCGACGTCGCCACCAGCGCATGAGCAACCAAGCCAGAAGCGCACCCGCTGCCAAAGCGCCCAATGCACCCAGGGCAATCAGCAACCGGTAGTCATCTTGCTCGACGACCACCGGCTCCGTCGGTGGCTTCAGCTGTGGGTCGGGCTCGTTCGCAAGCACGGATTGAACCTCGATTTCCCGTGTTTGGGACTCGAGGTCGACGATCTCGCCAGCCTTGGTCGTGATGCGAACGTGAATTGGCCCGAGCTCGTGCGTTCCCGCCTCGAAGCACAAGAGCTGCAGCTCGAAGGTGAAAGTCTTGGACGCCCCATCGGGGCCGGCCTCGACTTTGAGGTGCTTCCCCACGACCTCGAAGGGCTCGAAGGTCTGCTTTGGGACTGCAGCCTCGTCCGATGACCTCGCCGTCACGGTCAGGATCACGTCGATCGGGTCGCCGAGCGTGGTTTGGACGGGCGCTTCGATTTCGACGGCACGGTCCTGTGCGAACGCCAACGCAGGGGCGAGCAGCACATATGCTAGCAGGAACGCAGAGCCTCTCACCGGTAACCCGTGAGCCGCTTCTGCCGAAGTCGGAAGAGCTCGGTCAGCGGCTTGACGAAGTCGCGGTCCGTGTGGACCGTGACGTGGTCGAGTTGCAACCTGCGGAATAGATGCTCTCGGCTGGCGCGCTGCATTTGCGCCTCCCGCGCATACTGCGCGCGAATGTCGAGATTCGACGTGTCGATCTCCACGATTTCGCCGGTCTCCAGATCTTCCACGAGCGCCAGCCCCACGTCTGGCAGCTCGTCCTCGCGAGGGTCTACGATTTGAATTGGTATCAAATCGTGCTTTGCAGAGACGACCCGAAGCTGTCTTTCATACCCCTCCGCGATGAAGTCGCTAATCAAAAATGCCACCGCGCGCCGCTTGCCAATTCCGCCGAGTAAGTCCAACGCCACGGCGAGGTTCGTGCCTTCGCCTTCGGGGTTGGCATTCAGGATCTCCGTCACCACTCGCATGACGTGAGAGCGGCCCTTTTTGGGAGGGACGAAACGCTCGATCCGGTCGGTGAACAGGACGAGCCCAACACGATCGTTGTTCTTGATGGCGCTGAAAGCCAGCAACGCCGCCACCTCGGCTACCATCTCGATCTTCGGCTTGTCGACGGATCCGAAGCGCTCGCTCGAAGAAAGATCGACGAGCAGCATCACCGTCATCTCGCGCTCTTCGGTGAAGATCTTCACGTACGTGTCGTTCATGCGTGCGCTCACGTTCCAGTCGATGAAACGCACGTCGTCGCCGGGCTGATACTGGCGGACCTCGCTGAAGGCCATGCCTCTGCCTTTGAAAACCGAGTGATAGCTGCCTGCGAGCTGATCGTTGGCCAATCTCGAGGTGAAGATCTCGATCTTCTTCAGTTTCTTTACGAGCTCGCGGGAGATCACGCTGACCGCCGGGGTTACGGGACTTCCACTGTTTCGAAGATGCGTCGCACGATTTGGTCGCTCGTGATTTCTTCGGCTTCCGCCTCGTACGACCGAATGATGCGGTGACGGAGCACGTCGGGGCCGATGGCCTTGATGTCCTCGGGAGTCACGTATCCGCGGTGTCGCATGAACGCGTGTGCGCGTGCCGCTACGTTGAGGGCGATCGAGGCACGTGGTGAGGCCCCATGGGCGATCATGTCGGTGAGGTCGCCGAGACCGAAGCGAACGGGGTGGCGCGTCGCGCTGACGATCTGGACGATGTAGTCTTTGATTTTCGGATCGATGTAGACGTGTCCGATCGTCTTGCGAGCGTCGAGTAGCTTCGCGGTGGTGGTGACCTGCTGTACGTCCATCCCCGAGCCTGCGGTCTTGCCAAGGAGCAGATAGTCCGAGATCTGATCCATGATTTTCCGTTCCTCATCTTGGCTCGGGTAGTCGACCCTCACATGCATCATGAAGCGGTCTACCTGCGCCTCCGCCAGCGGGTACGTGCCCTCCTGCTCGATGGGGTTTTGAGTCGCCATCACCATGAATGGCTGATCCAGACGATGGGTCGTGTCTCCAATCGTCACCTGAAGCTCTTGCATCGCTTCGAGCAGTGCGCTCTGCACTTTGGCCGGGGCTCGGTTGATCTCGTCGGCCAAAACGAGATTTGCGAAAATGGGTCCCTTCTTGGCGGTGAACTCGCCTCTCTGCTGGTTGTAGATCACCGTACCGATCACGTCGGCCGGCAGCAGGTCTGGCGTGAATTGGATCCTCTGGAATTTTGCGGCGATCGTTTTGCAGATCGTATTGACCGTCAGCGTCTTGGCGAGACCGGGTACGCCCTCGAGCAGGATGTGCCCACCGGTGAGCAATCCGATGAAGATGCGCTCGATCATCACGTCTTGGCCGACCACGACCTTGTGCACTTCGTGAAGAATCGGATCGATGAAGGCGCTCTCGCGCTGGACCATTTCGTTGATGGCTCGGACGTCGTTCGACATTGAATTTCCTTGGGCGCCCGGGCTAGCATGGTCGCCCACCCCGCACCAACAACCGACTCCGGCCGATTATTCAGGGACGGGGAAAGCCGGCTTCATAACGGCTTGACAGGGGGCGGGGCTCGCCGAAGCTTGCCGCATATGGCTGACCCGGTTTCGGAAGAGCTTTTCGCACGTGCTTCCAAGGTGATTCCTGGTGGCGTGAATTCTCCGGTCCGCGCGTTTCGCGCCGTGGGCGGAGAGCCCATTTTCATCCGGGAGGCGCACGGCCCGGTGCTGGTGGGGGCGGACGGCACCGAATACATCGACTACGTCGGCTCGTGGGGGCCGATCATCCTCGGGCACGCACATCCCGACGTGGTCGACGCCATCCGCAAGGCCGCGGAGAAGGGCACGAGCTACGGGGCTCCGACGGAATCCGAGATCGTCATCGCGGAGCGAATCCGCGATGCCGTTCCGTCGATGGAGATGTCGCGACTCGTGTCGAGCGGAACCGAGGCGACCATGGGTGCGTTGAGGATCGCCCGAGGTTTCACGGGGCGTGACCTCGTGGTGAAGTGCATCGGCGGCTATCACGGTGGTGCCGACTACCTATTGGTCAAAGGTGGCAGCGGTCTGGCGACGCTTGGCAAACCGGACAGTGCAGGGGTGCCCGCAGCCATCGCGGAGACGACGTTGGTCGTTCCCTACAACGACGCCTACGCGCTCGAGAAGCTCTTTGCGGAGCGGGGCAGCGAGATCGCCGCCGTGATTTTCGAGCCCGTGGCCGGCAACATGGGCTGCATTCCGCCCGACCCTGTGTGGCTCGATGCGCTTCGCACGCAGACCCAGAAACACGGAGCGCTTCTGGTTTGTGACGAGGTGATGACCGGGTTCCGGGTTGCTTGGGGCGGCGCGCAGGCGGTCTACGACATCCGACCCGATCTGACTTGCCTCGGGAAGATCATCGGGGGTGGGCTGCCCGTCGGAGCTTACGGGGGGAGGCGTGAAATCATGGAGAAAGTCGCCCCTGTAGGGCCGGTGTATCAAGCGGGCACCCTCAGTGGAAATCCCGTTGCGGTCGCGGCCGGGCTCGCCACCATCGAGTATTTGCTTCGTCCGGGGGTGTATGAGGATCTCGAGCAGAAGGGCGATGCGGTGCAGGGCATGCTCGAGCAGCATGCTGGGGCGGCCGGCGTCCCGCTCACCGTGCAGCGCGTGGGATCGATGCTCACGGCCTTCTTTCGCGCGAAGCCCATTCGGAACTGGGACGAGGCCGCCGACACCGACCGTGAGACCTTCGGCCGCTGGCATGCCGCGCTGCTCGAAAACGGGGTCTATTGGCCCTGCAGTCAGTTCGAGGCTGCCTTCATTTCACTGGCTCACGACGCCGACGCCTTGGACCGGACCGGCCGCGCATTCCGGGCCGCCTTCGGCGCGCTCTGAACCTCGGGGAAACGAACGATTTTCATGCCGAAATTGGTCCTCCGCCAACCTTGACCCCACATACCTCCGTGCTATACGCCGCGCGCTCTTCGGGGCGCTGATCCTTGGAACCTTGGGAACGATGTGCCGGCCATGCTCCTCAACCGGGAACAACGGGAGCAGCTCAAGCAATTGGGCAGCTTGTCGACGATCGGGCTGGAGCTCGGCCTTTCGATCGCGTTCGGCTATCTGGGAGGCCAATGGCTGGACGGTAAGCTCGGCACGGAACCTTGGCTCAAGTGGATCGGGCTCGGCCTTGGGCTTGCCGCAGCTGCCCAGAGCCTCTACAGGGCCGTCCGCCGCGGTCAGCGGATGATGGAAGAAGAAGACGAATCCTCGTGATCGACTCACTGAAAACCCGAACACCTCGCTATGTCGCAGTGGCGGCGCTCGTGCTCACTGGGCTTGCGTTCGTGCTGGGAGGGCCAATCATCGGAATCGGTGCGGCCGTCGGTGGCGCCGTTGCCGCGGTCGATGCCTGGGCAATCACTTGGCTCGCCAGCCAGATCGTCGGTGGTGCGGGTTTTCTCGGGCGCGGGTTCGCGGCAGCGCTCCTCGGCGCCAAGCTAGTCATCCTGTTGGCGGTGTGCTGGGCGCTGCTGGCTCGTTGGGGTGTAGACCCGCTGGGCTTTTCCGTAGGCCTTGGCGCGTTGGTGCTGGGCATGCTCTACGCAGGTGCGGAGCTCTCGGTGCGGGAGGCGCACTCTGCACGTGAGGCCCAGACAGGGGAGGGATGAGGCATGCCGCACGGCGAATCATGGTTCAGCTTCCTGCCGTTCTACGACTCGTTCCAACACTGGATCTCCAGCAAGTTCGGCCCGAGCTACATGGAGAGCTCCTCAGGCCTGGGTGTCCAACACGTCGTCGCCTACGCAGCAGTCGTGGTGTTCCTCATCTTCGTCGGCTTCTACGTCAATCGGCGTCTGAAGAATACCGAGGAAAACATCCTGCCAGACGGCAAGGTTACCGTCTATGGCTTCATCGAGACGATCGTGGGGGCCACCTACAGCATGTCGGCGGACCTCATGGGTCCCAAGCCTGCCAAGTATTTCTTGCCGCTCATCGGCGCCTGCGCCCTGGTGATTTTCTTCTCGAACGCCATGGGTCTGATACCGGGGTTCTTGCCGCCGACCGATAATCTCAACACGACGTTCGCCATGGCGATGGTGATTTTCGTGACGACGCACGTCTATGGCGTCAAAGAGCACGGATTCGTCAAATACTTCTCGCACTTCTTTGGGCCCAAGGTTCCCTGGTGGATCGCTTGGTTCATCAATCCGCTCATGTTCGTCATCGAGCTCATCAGCCATATCGTTCGGCCGGTCACGCTCGCGATTCGTCTCATGGCGAACATGACCGCAGACCATTTGGTGCTCGGTATCTTCGTCGGTCTTTTTGCCGGCCTGGGCCTGGTGCTGCTGCCCGTGCCCGTTGTTTTCTATCTGATGGGTTGTCTGGTCATCACGGTCCAGACCTTGGTCTTTTGTCTGCTGTCGGTGATCTACATCACCCTTGCGATTCAACACGAAGAAGAACACTAGGTTTCCCTCTCGGAAGAGAGGCTTGAGGAGGCTCCCGAAATGAAGAAATTGGCTCTTCGACTTGTCAGCTTTGCTGCACCACTCGCTCTCACCGCGACCGCTTTCGCACAGGAAGGCGCGGAGGCCGAGGGCCAGGCCACCGCGATTGCCGGCCGCGCGCTTGCCGCGGGTCTGGGTATCGGGATCGCAGCGTTCGGCTGCGGCATGGGTCAGGGTCGCGCGGCGGCCGCAGCCCTCGAGGGCATTGCGCGAAACCCGAACGCTTCGGGCAAGATTCTCGTCCCGCTGATTCTCGGTCTCGCGCTCATCGAATCACTCTGCATTTACGCGCTGGTCATCGCATTCCAGGTCCAGCCATAAGCCGCGGGGAATGTCGGGGCGCGCCTTTCTCGTAGGTGCGCCCTGGCAGAACCGGGCGCGACACCCCATAATGGCGGCCATGGCTAGCGAGCATCCTAACGGCCCTCCAGCACGACCCACTCCAAAGCGGTTGTCAGGTGCTGTGAAGGTCGGCGTGGTGTTCGCCGCACTCGTCGGTGTTTCGGCGTGGCTGCTCACGGGAAGCGACAACCCCTTCGTGTACTCGAAGTTGGTGCACGAAGTGATGCGCGAGCCTGCGGCCTTCGAGGGTCGTCCCTTGCGAGTGGAAGGTGAGCTGCGTCAGGGCTCCATCCAGTTTCGGGAGGACCCGTGCGAGTGGCGCTTCGTGCTTCAGAAGGAAGGCAAGGAGATGCCTGTGCGGTTTCCGCAGTGCGTCGTCCCCGACACGTTTCGCGACGGCAATGGGATTCAAGTCACGGTGCAAGGAGAGCTAGGGGGTGATGGCATCTTCCTCGCCAATCAGGTGATTCCGCGCTGTCCCTCGAAGTACGAGATGCAGAAGCGATTGGAAGCCGGCGAAAAGATGCCTTACGACCCAGACGCCGCACTGCCCGGCCAAAGCTGAAGAAGCCGCGCCTCGATACCGAGACGCGGCTCCCAGCTGACGCGGGCTTCGAGCTCAGAGATTTTCGATCTGCTTGATCCGGTTCTCGTGGCGCTCTTTCTCGCGCTCCTTGGCGGCCTCGATGTTCCTGATCTGCTTTTCGTGGAGCTCGACGACGCGCTGACGACGCGCTTCGATCTGCTCCATTTGCGTCTCATGGCGCTTCTGCTCTTGCGCGACCAGTCGCTCCTTTCGAGCGGCTTTGGCGCTCTCGGCCTTGGCTTTCCGTTCGGCCTTGGCGGCGTCAGCTTTCGCCTTCTGGGCCTCGGCCTTGGCTTGTTTGGCCTCCGCTTCGCGCCGTTGAGCCTCCTTGCGGGCGTCGACGTCCGGCTTGCCCTTGTCCTCTACTTCTTTGGCCTTGTCCTCGGCCTTCTCGGCTTTTTCTCCGGCCTTCTTGGCCTTGTCCTCGGCCTTCTTGGCTTCATCCTCGGCCTTGTCTGCCTTTTCCTTGGCGCCCTTCGCCTCTTTCTTGGCGGCGCGCTCCGCTTGTTCCGGACCCTGTGCGCTCGCCGTCGGCGCGGTCACCGCGGAAAGCCCCACGACGAGCCCTAGCGCGATCAGTGTAGTGCTAACGATTTTCATTCCATTCCTCCCTTGCGGTCCGAGGCGTTGGAGCCCCCCGTGAACCTCCTGCAGCCTAGGGTGGAAATGCGAACTACCCAAGCGGTTTGGAGATTCTTGACCTCGCAGACTAAACAACCGTACAGTGCTGCGCATGAGCGCAGTGGGGGGGCACACAAAGCACCGGGAGAGGCCTTTGCGCCGCATCGAAAAGCCATGGGCACAGCCTCGCGGCGTCGCCGAGGTTCTTCCGCGGTGGCGGTCCGGGAGCACCTGGAAAAACGTGACTTGGAGCCACAGGGTGGAGCCGCACGAAGCGAGCATGGTGGCGCTGCCTTCAGGCTTGGCTGCCGGTGTCCACCGGGCGCTCGCCAGCCGGGGTATCCGAGAGCTCTACAGTCATCAGGCCCTGGCGTTCGAGCTCGCATCGAGTGGGAAGAACGTGGTGGTCGCGACGCCCACTGCCTCGGGGAAGAGCCTTTGCTACAACCTTCCCATCCTGCAGGCCCTCGCCTCTGATCCGGCCGCGACCGCCCTCTATCTCTTCCCCACCAAGGCGCTAGCGCGGGATCAGGAGGAAGCTTTGCGCAGCCTCGGCCGCGATGCCGGTTTGAGCGCGGCTGCCATCACCTATGATGGCGACACCCCCGCCGATGCGCGCCGCGCCGCAAGGCAGCGGGCAGGCTTGGTGCTCACCAATCCAGACATGCTCCACGCTGGCATCATGCCGCACCACACGAACTGGGCGCGGCTCTTTGCCGGCTTGAAATACGTCGTCGTCGACGAGCTGCATACGTATCGCGGGGTGTTTGGCTCGCACCTCGCAAACGTCATGCGGCGTCTCGTCCGGATTGCGCGCTTTCATGGATCCTCGCCGACTTTCTTGTTTGCTTCGGCCACCATCGGCAATCCGCAAGCACATGCATCTCGCATTTGCGGACAGCCCGTCGAGCTGATCGAGGAGAGCGGCGCGCCGAGTGGGCCTCGAGAGGTCGTCATCTACAACCCTCCCATGGTGAACGCCGAGCTGGGAATCCGGCAAAGTTACATCAAGACGGCCGTGCGTCTCACCCATGATCTGGTGCGCGCGGGTGTGCCCACGTTGGTGTTTGGCAATACGCGCAACGGCGTCGAGGTCATGCTCAAGTACCTCCGCGATCGCTTGTCTCGCGACCAAATCGAGCCGTCCGCGATTCATGCCTACCGCGGCGGATATCTTCCAGAGACCCGCCGCCGAATTGAAGCCGCATTGCGTGCGGGTGAAATCCGCTGCGTCGTCGCCACCAATGCTCTGGAGCTCGGTATCGACATTGGAGCGCTCGACGCAGTGGTCTGCGCCGGATATCCGGGGACCATGGCTGGTCTGTGGCAGCGCTTCGGCCGTGCCGGCAGGCGCCGCGATGTCTCACTGGCGGTGATGGTTTCGTCCAGCAATCCCGTGGACCAATACATGGCTCGTCACCCGCGACAGCTGGTTTGTGCGCCGATAGAGCACGCGCGCATCGACCCCGACAACATCGAGATCCTGATTCAACACCTCAAGTGCGCGGCCTTCGAGCTACCATTCGAACCGGACGACGCGTATGGCGACGTCCCGGATGATGCCTTGGCCGAAGCGCTGGGCTATCTCGCCGGTCATGGCGTTCTGCATTCGGCTCCGACGGCGGCAGGATCGATGTACCACTGGGCTTCGGACAGCTATCCTGCCAACAACGTCTCGCTCAGAAGCGCGAGCTGGGACAACTTCGTCATCGTCGATCTAGATGGAAACCGTACCATCGCGGAGATGGACTGGCGCAGCACCCATACGATGTTGCACGAGCAGGCAATCTACCAGCACGAGGGCGGCCAATACCAAGTCGAGCGTCTCGACTTCGAAAACCACAAGGCCTTCGTCCGTCGGGTCGAGCCCGACTACTACACGACCGCGATGACTCACAGCAAGGTCACGGTGCTGGAGCAGGATCTCGGTGCGACGATCGATCTCGGTGAGACGCCGCTCGATGCGGGCTTCGGGGAAGTGAGCGTCATCGAGAAAGTCGTCGGTTACAAGAAGATCAAGTTCCACACCCACGAGAACGTCGGCTACGGCGAAGTACATCTTCCAGAGATGCAAAAGCACACGACGGCCTTTTGGCTCACCTTTCCAGAGGATTTCGTCCGAACCAGGTCCGAGGCTCGAGCCGTGGTCGTCGATGCATTGCGAGGGCTTTCCAAGGCCATGCACGTAGTGGCCGCGGTCGGGTTGATGATCGATCCACGCGATCTTGGGCGCACCCTCGGGAGTCGTGATGCAAACGACGAACCGCCGGGCAAGGGTCACGGCCCTGGCTTTGACCCAACCATCTTCTTGTACGACGCGGTTGCTGGCGGCATTGGCTTGGCATCCCGCCTCTATGAAGAGCGCGACGAATTGCTTCGGCGAGCTCGCCACTTGATCGAGAGCTGCGCCTGCGAGGAAGGGTGCCCTGGATGCATTGGGCCGGACTCTTCGGGCGGCGACGAGCCGGAAGCGGCCCGCAAGCGCCTGGTGCTCGGGTTGTTGGATGCAGTTGGTGTGAGCTCCACTCATTGAGCGTGTGATGTCGATCAAGCGAAGCCTCGGGCGACTTGCGCGAACGCCTCCCCGGATGCTGGATGTTGCCAGTGTCCGCGGTGCGCTTCCCGGAGAGGTTCGACGCACGGAACACGGTGAGCTGCATTTGATCGACGAGTACCTCGAGCCGCACCATCACCACGGCAAAGCACCCATCGCAAGGGCGCTGCAAGTGTCGACCGAGCGTCTGGCTCAGTTGGCGCTCGACCCAGCGCTCGAAGGTATCGACATTCGGCGCGCGGTGTTTCTCGATACCGAAACGACCGGGCTTGCTGGGGGAACAGGAACCGTGCCGTTTCTCATCGGGACTGGTTGGTTCGAAGACGAGTCGATGCGCATCCAGCAGCTTTTTCTTCCGCAGCTGGGGCGCGAAGCCCCGATGCTGCACTGGCTGGCCAACCGCCTTGCGCAGAGCTCCTGCATGGTGTCGTTCAACGGAAAAACGTTCGACTGGCCGCTGTTACGCAATCGTTTCATCCTGAATCGATTGCGCGCGCCATCCCTGCCGCCGCATGTAGACTTGTTGCATTGCGCGCGCCGCATACTGCGCTCCCGGTTGCGTTCGGTGCGACTGGTCGAGCTCGAAAGAAGGGTGCTCGGCATGTACCGGAAAGATGATATTTCCGGGGCGCTGATCCCCCAATTGTATTTCGACTATCTCGACGGAGGCGATATCTCTCCCATCGCAAAAGTCATCGAGCACAATGCCAATGACTTGATCGCATTGGCCGCCTTGATCGCGGAGCTAGTCAACCATTTCGATGAGGTGCATCGCGGTGACGATCCGCGCGATCACTTGGCCTATGCTCGAGTGGCAGAACGAACCGGAGACGACCTGCGGGCGCGATCCTTTGCGAGCGCGGCCGCTCGTGGTGGCGGCGGCTCGGTCTGCACCGTCGAGGCCCACATGCTCAGCGCCCGAATTGCGCGCCGCGAAGGCGACCTCGAGGGAGAGGAGCGCGCGCTTCTACAAGCCCTTTCTGAGGCGGATGACGATGCGCTTAGGGGAGCGGTCGAGCTTGTGCTTGCCAAGCACTACGAGCATCGGCGCAAGGACCTGCACCGAGCCCTGACGCATGCGGCAGGTACCGCGCCAGTCGAGGGCGAGGACGCATCGCAGAGGCGGGTGGCCCGACTGATGCGCCGGCTCGCCCGGGCGGGGTGAAGTTTTTGCGAGGTGTTTGGCGCCGGCGTGGCACGGGCTGGCACAGATGACCTGTCAGAAGCCTCGAATTGCAAGCCCTTTTGCGCCGCCTTCTGGCATCGAAGTTGCTTCTCGGAAAGAAAGCGATATGGCGTGGAGAGGTACGATGGGTCGATTTTGGATGTTCTCGGTGGCGGCGATTGCCGTCTTGGCGCAGCTCTCGGGATGCGGCGACACAGGTGAGGGAAACGCGGGCCCCATCGAGGGCTTCGTTTGCGGCGCTGACGGGAAGACCTACTCGGTGGAGGAAGCGACGCAGGGAGACCACGAAGTCGAGCATCGGGGCCGTTGCGACGAGCCCATGCAATGCGACTCGGATGTGGATTGCTTCGTCGGCGATGCTTGCACCGGCTGGTGCGTCCCGGGGCCGACGCATTGTCTTTGTGCGGGCGTGTTCGAGCCCGTCTGCGGCGGCGACGGCCGCAATTACATCAATGTGTGTGAGGCCGGATGTGCGGGGGTGGGCGTTCAACACGATGGGTACTGTGAGCAGCCTCCCGGTTCAGGATGCGCGCGGGCTGGCTGCAGCGGTCAACTCTGCGTCGAGGAGGGCATGGACATTGCCAGCACTTGCGAGTGGCGGCCGGTCTACGAGTGCTATCAGCAGGCCACCTGCGAGCGGCAGCAGAACGGACAATGTGGCTTCACACCCACCCATGAGCTCGTGCAGTGCCTCGAAAACTTGGGCGAGGGCATGTGCCGCATCGATCCCCGTTGGCAGGATGGCTTCGAGGCCGAGTGCGAAAGCCCTCAAGTGCCGGGCATCGTCGGCAGAATCCGAGTGGAGCCCCTTCAGATGATGCGGCTTGGCGAATCCTTTCAAGCGACCTTTGCCCTTCTCGAGCCACCCATCTTCGATGCGGCTTACCCAGGAGAGGGCCAGTTGTTCTGTGAGGGTGACCGCACCCTGCTGCAGGGGTTTGCGCCGATGACGGCGCTTGGTGATCTAGAGTTCACTTGCAGCATCGTTCCGGAGACGCAGCCCGCAGAGTGCTACGAGGACGCCGATTGTCCTCCAGGGCACTACTGCGAGCCTCTGGTTCCTCAGCCTGGCGATGCTGCCGATCCGAACGTACCTGAGCCCGTACCCGGCGTGTGCGTGGATCTATGCGTCGTCATCGATTGCATGCCGGGATACGTTTGCGAGGCGGGTCAGTGCACCCCGATCGGCGATTGCCCCGTGGATACGCACATCCGTAACTTTCAGGGAGAGTGTGTCCCCAAGTGCTACGGGCCTGAGCAGTGCGGTGATGAGCAACGGTGCAATGCCGCGGAGGCTTGCCGACCCGATCCGGCGTGCCCGGTCTGCGACGTCTGCGCGGGCTGGTGCGTGCCGCCTGCAGGCGACTGCAGGACGAATGGATGCGAAGCGGGCTGGACCTGCGATTACTGTCAGACCTCCGATGGAGGTGCAGAGTGGATCTGTCTCGCCCCCGAAGCTGGCGCCTGTCTGCCGCCGGATGAGTGTCGGCCGACGGGTTGCAACGGCGAGATCTGTGCGAATCAAGAGGTTGCGTCTCCTTGCGTCGCCTTGCCCGAGTTTGCTTGCTACCGCGAGTTTGGCGAGTGCAAGATGCAGTCGTGGGGGTGCGGGTGGACCCCGACGCCCGAGCTCGATCAGTGCCTTTCGGAATTCGATTGCCGGACCACGGGCTGCGGACAAGGCATGTACTGCAGCTACTGCTGGACGAGCTGGGAATGCCTACCCGAGGGCGCCGTCTGTTGATGCGCTAGTTGGTTTTCTGGCTTGCTCGCCGGTCTGGCGGCTTCACCATCGCCGTCAGACCGGCGACGCCACCTCGATGGCCGTGGTCACCGAATTGGCGATGAAGCAGTGTTTGTGTGCGTTTTGGTGAAGCGAGTCGAGCTTTTCCTGGTCAGGGGGCTCGTCTCCCCACGTGATCCGCGGTTTCAACACGACCCGAGTGATGGCCATTCTCTTGTCGGCGTTGCGCTCCAGAAGTCCGACGGCATCATCTTCGTATTGGTCCACCACGAAACCGTCCCGGGCGGCCAACGCCAGAAACGTCAACATATGGCAGCTCGACACCGACGCGACGAACGCCCGCTCGGGATCGACCAGGGCTGGGTTCCCCAGATACTGCGGAGCCGCCGAAGCGCGCACCTCGGTGCCCCCTTCGAACTCCCATACATGGTCGCGACTGTACGCCTTCGGCGTAAACTCGGCCCCGTCCCGCATCCAACGAACCGTCACTCGGTGCTCACTCATAGGGTCACTCTCCTATCCTCTAACTATCCGGAACAACTGCATTTTCCATCGAAAGATCGCAACGGCTCGTCCCACCCATAACCAAAACCCCAATGATCTGTCGCTGCGATCTTTTGCTGAAAATCCGTTTGTTTTCATTGGGTTGACAGGGTGGAGAGTGTCCCGGTCTATCCGGCGACGGGGTCGATGTAGACTGGGGGGGTCGCGTCGGTCAGGCGGTTGGCTAGGAAGCCGTGGGGCAGAGCCACCTTTTGGCGGCCGGCGGTCTTGCCTCGCGGGACGCGCATCGCATCGGGTGGGAAGGGCTCGGCAGGGTCGGTGGAACGAAGCACTTCCTCGAGTTGATCGAGCGTGTCCACCCGCATCAGACGAGAGCGAAGCTTGGCGCTACCCCGGAAACCCTTGGTGTACCAACTACTGTGCCGACGAAACATCCGCATGGCCGCGCCTTGCCCGGCCCACTCGCTCAGTAGCTTGGCATGTTCGAGCGCAATGTCAGCTACTTCGCCGAAGCTCGGCGGATCTTGCGGCTCGCGCCCCTCGAAGACATCGGCGAGATCGCGAAACATCCAAGGGCGGCCTAGGCAGCCTCGCCCGATGACCACCCCGTCACATCCAGTCGCTCGCATCATTCGAAGCGCGTCGTGCGCCTCCCAGATGTCTCCATTGCCGAGCACGGGAATGGTCTGTACTCGCTGCTTGAGCTTGCCGATAGCGTCCCACCGGGCATCCCCGTCGTAGAGCTGTGCAGCGGTGCGGGCGTGCAACGCGACCGCCGCGCACCCTTCCTCTTCGGCAACGCGACCCGCATCTTCGTACGTGAGCAGCCCGTCGTCGATACCCATCCGAAATTTGATCGTCACGGGAATCGCCCCGGCGTTCTTCACCGCGGCACGTACGATGCTGGCGAGCAGCCGCGGCTTGGCGGGAATGGCCGAGCCGCCGCCCTTGCGCGTCACTTTGGGAACAGGGCAGCCGAAGTTCATGTCCACGTGGTCGACGCGTCCCTCACCGACCAGGAATTTCACAGCCTCGCCCACGTAGTAGGGATCCACTCCGTACAGCTGCAGGCTTCGTGGCGACTCATCCGGGCCAAACTCGGCGAGCATCAAGGTCTTGGAGCGACCTTCGGCTAGGGGCCGCGCGGTCACCATCTCGCTCACGTAGAGACCCGCTCCGAATCGCCTGCAAATCGCGCGAAAAGGCCAGTTGGTCACGCCTGCCATCGGTGCGAGCACCACCGGCGGCCAGACCGAAAGCGGGCCGACTGCGACGGCCCCGAACTCGCCGGGCCGCGCCGCGGGCACCTCTCGATTGAGCTCGCTCTTGTAAATTCGCTTCATCGGTACATCGACCATTCTCAAAGGCGGCTATCCGGCTTTCCCGGCTCAATTGACCACGGACAGGTGTCGGTGCCCGGTGGTGCGCAGAACCTTCATTCGCCAGTCCACGCCGATGAGCTCACCCGGTTCCAGCGGCAGCCAGATGTTTTCACCCTCGATGATCTCGCTCGAAAAAATCAGGTGATTGACGTAGCCGCTTTCCGAAGGCGCCTCACACTCGGTGGCAAGGCTGGGACAAGTTTCGCGGTCGGCACAACGGGTCTTGTACGTCGACCAAAACAGCTCTTTGCCTCCTTCTGCCGCCACCATGGTAGTGCCGTCCGTGACGATGGCGGTCAGCAGGGAAGGCTCGTCGTTGGGATCGACGTCGCAGATGGCTCGTACGTGCTCCAGCGTCGATTTCAAAGCCATCGTCGTCTCTTCCACTCCGATCCGGCTTGCAAGGGGGCCGTGTTGCGAAACGTAGGTCAGAAACAGGAAGAACATCACCTCACTGTCCGTGTCGCCGAGGATGTAGCGGCGGAGCCGCGGGGCGACTCGTCGCAGGAGCTCAGGCCTATGCTTCGCAAAATTCCGTATGTCTCCGTTGTGCGCCATCACCCACTTTCCGTATTGGAAAGGGTGGCAGTTCAACACCGAAATCTCGCCGGTGGTGGCGCGCCGCACGTGGGCCAACACGGTTTCGGACGCTACGATGCCGCTGACGCGACGAAAGAGCGCGCAGTCGATGGCAGTGGTCGGGCTTCGCGTGATGTGAGGCGCACCGTCGACGTAAAACGCCACGCCCCAGCCATCGCGATGGTTGCTGCTTTGGGCGCCGAGCGCGTTGTCGGCATCCATCAACGAACGATGGACCTGGCTCTGGATTACGCTCCGAAATCCGAACAAGCGACACATAACGCCCTCATTTTGACACGAACCGTCCCACGATGCTTCCTCCGCTTCTCAGGACAACGTGCCGGTGTTAAGGTGCGCGCCCGTGAACGCATTCCGGCGCCTTTTCATTGCGAACCGCGGCGAGGTGGCCGCTCGCATTGCGCGAACCTGTGACGCGCTCGGCATCACCCCGGTTTTCGGAGCATCGGAAGCCGATCGCGCGGCCCCCTATTTGCGAGGTCGGCAGGTCGTGATTCTGGGCCCTCCTCGAGCCAGCGAGAGCTATCTGGCCAGAGAGCGGATCGTGCAAGCCGCCGTGCAGACGCAGTGCAGCGCGCTTCATCCAGGCTGGGGTTTCGTGGCCGAGGACCCGCTTTTTGCCTCTTTGTGCGCCGCACATGGCATCACCTTCATCGGACCTCCCGCCTCGGTGATGGAAGAGCTTGGAAGGAAAACGCCCGCCAAAGCCGCCATGGCCGCTGCCGGCCTGAAGCTGATTCCCGGCAGTGCCGGTGTGCTGCGCGACGTCGATCACGCGCGGGAGGTTGCTGCTACGATCGGGTTCCCGGTCTTGTTGAAGGCCGAAAGTGGCGGCGGAGGTCGCGGCATGCGCGTGGTGCGGGACGCGGCCGACATTCGAGAGGCTTACGAGTCTGCGCGAGCCGAATCGCTGGCGAGCTTTGCCGACGAGCGCCTCTACTTGGAAAAGTTGATCGAAGGGGGACGTCACGTGGAGATTCAGCTTTTGGCGGATCAGTACGGACACGTGGTTCATCTCGGGGAGCGCGATTGCTCGGTGCAGCGCAAGCATCAGAAGCTCATCGAAGAGTCACCTGCGCTGGTCTTGAGCGAAGCCGAAAGAGAGCAAACGCTCGCCGCAGCCGTGGTCGCGGCGCGCACGATTGGCTACGTCGGGGCAGGCACCATGGAATTTTTGTTGGACGAAAACGGAGAGCTACGCTTCATGGAGATGAACGCGCGCTTGCAAGTTGAGCACCCGGTCACCGAAATGCGATGCGGCATCGATCTAGTCGAGGCGCAAATTCGGATCGCCGCCGGAGAGCCCTTGTGGTTCTCGCAGCGAGACGTGGCGCTTCGGGGGCACGCGATCGAGTGTAGAATCAATGCGGAGGATCCATCGAACGGCTTCTCGCCCAGTCCCGGTATCATCGATCGCTGGGAGGCGGGCGTGGCCGACGACGCCAACGTCCGCGTGGATACCCACGTCGAGTCGGGCTACGAGGTGCCGCCCTACTACGACAGCCTCGTCTGCAAGGTCATCGCCTGGGGACGTGACCGGGACGCCGCCTGCGACCGCCTGATCGAGGCGTTGCAAAGCATGCGATGTGAAGGCATCTCCACGACCATTCCGATGCACCTAGCCGTATTGCGCTCCCCCGAGTTTCGCGAAAACCAGTACGATACGCGCGCCGTCCCGGGTTGGAGAGGCTGATGGCGCACGTTCCTCTCATACCGATTGGAAATCCGCGGGAAGCGATCGTCGACCGGGCTACCTTCGATCGTCAGCTCGCCGGTCATCAGCCGCTGGTTTCGCGTTTGTTGGAGCGTCGCGCGGCGGTCCAAGCGGGTTGGGGCGATACCTACGTGGATCGCGTCCATCGTAAAGCCAAGCTCACCACACGGGAGCGGATCGAACGTTTGAAGGACGAAGGATCGCGGATTTTCGAGGTCGGCACCTTCGTGAACTACGGGCTCGATTTCGATGGGCTGCAGTCCCCTGCGGCCGGCGTGGTCACGGCCTTCCTCCAGATCGAGGGCCGCTGGTGTGTGGTCATCGCGAACGACAACACCGTCGCCTCCGGGGCGTGGTGGCCCAAGACGCCCGAAAAGATCCAGCGTGCCCAAGAGATGGCGCGCCGACTACGACTGCCGACACTTTATCTGGTCGACTGTAGTGGGCTCTACCTGCCCGAGCAGAGTAAGAGCTTCGCCGGCGCCACGGGCGCCGGTCACATCTTCAAGATGAACAGTCTTCTCTCCGCAGAAGGGATCCCGCAAATCGCGGGCGTATTTGGAGACAGCATCGCCGGCGGCGGCTACATGCCGATCATCAGCGACCGCGTGTACATGACCGAACAGGCCTACATGGTGATCGCGGGCGCAGCGTTGATCAAAGGCGCCAAGAGCCAGCACATCACCTCGCTCGACATCGGAGGCCCCGAAGTCCACGTCCATCAGTCGGGCTGCGCAGACGAGCGAGTTCCCGACGACGAAACGCTCATCGCGTGCCTGCGGCGCGAGGTTCGTCGGTTGCCCAGCTCGGGCGCCGCCTTCTACCGCGGAAGCGTCGAATCGATGGAGCCGCGCTTCTCTCCCGCGGAGCTTCCCGGTCTGGTCCCGGTCGATCATCGGCAGGCATACGACGCGACCGAGGTCCTCGCGCGCCTCTGTGATCAGAGCCTTTTCTGGGAGGTATTGCCTTCGGTAGGACGCGAGATGATCTGTGGGGTGGGGCGTGTGGGTGGCCTCTACGCCGGCTTCGTGCTCAACCGGCAGGGCCTGGTGGAAGATCCCGAATCCCCTGGCGAGCAGCGCCCCGCCGGCATCCTCTATCGACAAGGCATCGCCAAAATCAGCACCTTCAGCCGCGCATGCGATAGCGACGGTATCCCGCTGATTTGGTTGCAGGACATCAGCGGATTCGACATCGGTCCGGAAGCCGAGCGCCACGGCTTGCTCGCTTACGGCTCGAACCTCATCTACACGAACAGCACCAATGAGATCCCGATGTTCACCGTGTTGCTGCGAAAGGCCTCCGGCGCCGGCTACTATGCGATGGCGGGACTTCCTTATGATCCGGTGGTTCAGCTTTCAACCCCAATCTCGCGCCTCAGCGTGATGGAAGGCCGAACGCTCGCAATCGCAACCTACAACAGCAAGCTCGACGACAATTTCGAGATCGTGAGCAGCGATGCGAAAGAACGCGCCCACATCGAAAAGCGCATGGCAGAGGTGGAAGCGCGCATCGAGGCTGACATGGACCCGTACGTCGCCGCGCGGCAGATGGACACGGACGAGATCGTGCGCCTCGAAGAGCTACGCGACTGGCTCGAGGCACTGGTTGAGATGAGTTATCAGGGAGTCGGGTACCGGCGTGTGAAAAATCCGCGTATTTGGACCATGCATGACCTCGATGTCTTGATGACGGGCGGACGCGCATGAGCGGAGGCGGGCATGTCTTGCGGGTACGGGTCCGCGAGGGAGATTCGAGCGACTTGCTCGCCCCGTGCGTGGGGATTTTCATTCCCGCCGTGGCAAAGGGACAGCTTGTTTCACCGGGGCAACGGCTCGGTATCATCGAGGTCCTCGGAGTTCGGCAGCCGCTCCTGGTGCCGGAGGGCGTGACCGGCCGCGTGAGCCGACGCGAGGGCGAAGGCTCGTCCCGGGTTGCCGTGCAGTACGGCGATGCGCTTTTCACCATCGCTCGCGCGTCTCTCGCTGGCGACACGGCCGTGCCTTCCGAAGGTCTGGCCGACGAGAAAGGCGCTCTAGCCTTCCTCGCGCCCATGAGCGGCCGCTACTACGGCCGGCCGTCTCCGACCGAGCCACCCTTCATCGCCGAGGGCGATTTGGTGGACACGGGTCAGACCATCGGTCTGCTGGAGGTCATGAAGACCTTCAACCGTTTGGTGTACCAGGGAGACGGCTTGCCCGCGCGGGCCCTGGTCGAAAAAATCGTTCCCGGCGATGGTGACGACGTGGCTCGAGGGGACGTCATCTTGTTGCTTGGCTCCGTGACCGAGCGTTGACGTGCTTTCGATGCGCCAAAAAGCCGGGGCTTTCGCGCTGCTGTCGTTGCTGGGCGCCTGCAGGCACACTCGGCCGGCGGCTGAGGCGCCGAGCGTGCCTGAGACGAAGGCCTACGTGTTCAAGCATGACGGCATCGTGCGGGACGTGCAGATTTTCGATCCGGCAAGTGAGACAGGAGATTCTCGGCCGCTGGTCGTGGTGCTGCACGGGGGGCTCGGGGATGACGACGACACGGTGACGCTCGGCTTTGCAAAGCTCAACCAGCTCGCGGCCGAAGACGGATTTCTCGTGGCGTATCCGACTGGAGTCGGCGGCCACTGGAACGACGGACGCAACGTCCAGCGCTATGTCGCGCAGCGACAACGGGTTCGTGACGTCGACTTTCTAGCAAAGCTCGTCGACGAGTTGGTGCAAAAGCGCCAGGCCGACCCCAGCGCTGTCTTCTTCGTCGGCGTGTCGGACGGGGCGATGATGGCGCATCGCTTTGCATGTGAGCGGACCGCAAAGCTGAGGGCCTTCGCTGCGGTGATTGGCGCCATGCCATACAACGTCGCACGCAGGAGCAGCCGCTGCGGGAAAGAGCCGCTGTCCGTATTGATGATCAATGGGACCGAGGACCCGATCGTGCCCTGGGAGGGAGGTGTCGTTCAGTTCGACGAGCAGAAGCTCGGCAGAGTGCTCTCACCCGAACGCACGTTTTCCTTCTGGACGCGGCACGACGGTTGCGAGGACGTCGAAGTGTCGATGATCCCCGACTTCGTGCCCAGCGATGGGACTCGAATCGAGCGTCGAAAAGCAACGGGATGTCGATCCGGCACCAAGGTCGAGCTCTTTGCGGTGCAGGGAGCCGGACACACTTGGCCTTCCGGCTGGCAGTATTTGCCGAAGAGCATGGTCGGCACGATCAGCAAGGACATCGACGCTGCCGTCGCCGCGTGGCGGTTCTTTCAGAGCACGCTCTAGCTCGGCGCATGATGGTGCTAAGGTTCCGCGCATGCCTCAGGCCAAATTGGGAGATCGGTCTCTCTTTCCCGAGCTGGGGGGCGTCGCATACCTGGCTCACGCGGCGATCTCACCTCTTTCTTCTCTGGTGTGCGAGCGGATAGGAGAGGTCACCAGGGACTATGCACGGGGCGGAATGACCGGCTTCGTTCGTTGGGCGCCTAGGCTGCAACAGGTGCGCAAGGACATAGCGACGTTGATCGGCGCCGATCCCGCCGAGATCGCGTTCGTGGCGAACACGACGCAGGGTGTAATCGACGTGGCTTTTGGGATTCGATGGCGAAAGGGCGACCGCGTGGTGCTTTTCGACGGAGAATTCCCCGCCAACGTGACCCCTTGGCAGCAGGCTGCAGAGGTGTTTGGGCTCGAGCTTCGGTGGCTGTCGCTCGAGCCTTTCCAGCGCTCGGTCGAGGACGGCCTGGCGGAGCTTCGTCGCGCCCTCGAGCGCGGCATTCGGATCGTCGCGGTGAGCGCAGTGCAATACAAGACCGGGCTGCGGATGCCGCTCGCGGAGATGGCTGCACTTTGTCACAAGTACGATGCGGAGATCTTCGTCGACGCCATTCAAGCACTCGGTGCCACGCCTTTGCGCGTCTCCTGGGGAATCGACTATTTGAGCTCGGGTAGCCACAAGCATTTGATGGGTGCGGAGGGGGCAGGATTCCTGTACGTCGCGGATCGGTGCGCGGAAGCTTTCACGCCGAGGCTTGCGGGATGGCTCGGCCACCAGGATCCGGTCGCTTTTCTGGTCGGAGATGAGCCGCAACTCCGCTATGACACTCCCTTCCGGAGCGGCGCCCAGGCCATGGAGACCGGCACGAGCAACGTCATCGGGCTCGCGGCTCTCGGCGCGTCGCTCGAGCTGCTCAGTCAGCTCTCCGTCCCGGCGATTCATGCCCATGTGGAGGCATATCTCGATGCGCTCGAAGGCGGCCTCATCGAGCGCGGATTCAGCAGTCATCGGGCACTGGCTCCGGCCCTTCGCTCCACGCTCCTCAGCGTGAGCGTCCCCGACGATGTTCGACTCTCCAAGCTTGCCGGTGCCCTGCGGAGTCGAGGCGTGATCTGCAACACCCCCGATGGGCTCATGCGATTCGCGCCACACTGGCCGAATCATGGGGACGAGGTTCGGCACGTCCTCGACGCGGTCGATGAGGCCCTAGCCGAGCTTCGCGGTTGAGCCTAGGAGCTGCCCAGGGTGAGCGGACAAACGGACAGGGGTTTCTGGGTTTTCAACGCGGTGGTCTCCACCGCGGCCGTCGTGTTTCTCGGCTGGCTGCTGGTGCTGCGCGAAGGGGGCGGGTCCGATGCGGGCTTGCACTTCATGCCTGCGGTCAACGCGGCGCTCAACGCGACCGCGGCTTCGCTGCTCCTGCTGGGGCTGGCGGCGATTCGGAGCGGCCGGCGTGACGTACACAAAAGGCTCATGGTTTCGGCCTTTGCAGCATCCGCCGTCTTTCTCGTCGGCTACGTCGTCTACCACTATGCGCATGGGGATACCCCATACCAGGGTGTCGGCGCCATTCGCACCGTGTACTTCACCATCTTGATCTCGCACGTGCTGTTGTCGATCGTGATGCTGCCGATGATTCTGACGACCTTCTACCTCGCAGCGCGCCGACGGTTTTCCGTACACAAGCGCCTCGCGAGGTGGACGCTCCCGATCTGGCTCTACGTGTCGGTTACCGGTGTCGTCATCTACTTCATGCTTCGGTGAGACGTGAGCACAAACCAGCTTTTCTTTGTGACGAAAACGGCTAAGGTCGGGGCATGAGCGGGACTTTCCGACCCCACGGTGTGTGGACCGCGCTTGCGACCCCTTTTTCCGCTGATGAGGAGGTCGACTACGACTCGTTGCATCGCTTGATCGAGTTTCAGGTGAACGAAGGCGTCGACGGCGTGCTTCCGTGCGGAACGACGGGAGAATCGCCAACCCTTTCGTGGCAGGAGCACGATGCGGTGGTGGAGGCTGCGGTCCGCGCCGCGGAAGGGCGCGTGGGCGTCTTGGCGGGGGCTGGTAGCAACAACACGCAGGAGGCGATTCGTGCGACCAGGCAGGCCAAGGAAGCCGGTGCCACCGCCGTTTTGCTCGTGGATTGCTACTACAACGGTCCATCCAGTCTCGAGCTGCGCTCCGAGTACTACGAGCGTATTCTCGAGCGGGTACCCGAGATCCCGGTGATGCCCTACGTGATTCCGGGCCGAACCGGGTGCGCTCTTTCAGCGGCCGATCTCGCCATCTTGCACCTGAACGACCCAAAGCGGGTTCCCGCGGTGAAACAAGCGACCGGCGATCTCGAGCGAATGCGTTTGGATCGCGAGCTTGCAGGTCCGGCTCTCAGAATTCTTTCGGGCGATGATGGCCTCACGTTGCCGATGATGCAGGACGATAGGATCGGTGCATCTGGCGTCGTGAGCGTCATGTCGAACCTCGTGCCTGGAAGCGTGACTGCCATCGTGCGTGCTCAACTGGCCGAAGACACCGAGGAGACGGAGCGCTTGTCGGAGGCCCTGGCCCCGCTGTTCGGCCTCGTGACGTGCGCGGTGACCGCCGTGCGAACGTTGCCCAACGGACAAAGCATCGAAGTCATCGACAAGTTCCGCAATCCGGTTCCAGTAAAGACCATGATGGCAGGTCTCGGGATGATTCCTTCGGCCAAGCGGCCCCCGCTAGGCCGGATGAGCGCAGCGGCGGTCACGATGTGTCGGGATGCGCTTCGCCGAGTGCATGATTCCGACCAAGGAATCCTCGGTCCCATCGAAGAGGCATTCGAAGTGCGCATCGATCAGCGACTTGCAGACGATGGGGTCTGGTCAGCCCTTGCCCGTTGAGGGTGTCGTGTATCGAGCGCTGATTCGCCCCCTGCTGTATCTGCTTCCTGCGGAGACCGCGCATCACTTGGCGTTCGCCTGTTTGCGCCTCGCGGCGGCGGTCCCTGGCGTGAAGGCCCTGATGCGCCGCGCGTTTCACCGTCCCCATCGAGCCGTTTCGGTCCGCGCGTTCGGGCTGGATTTCCCAAATCCGATTGGCTTGGCGGCAGGCTTCGACAAGGACGCAACGGGTCACGATGCGCTTGGTGCTCTTGGATTCGGCTTCGTCGAGGTGGGCACGTTGACCGGACGATCGCAACCTGGAAATCCGCGGCCGAGGTTGTTCCGGCTCCCGTCGGACCGTGCCCTCGTCAATCGGATGGGCTTCAACAACCGGGGCTCGGCCGACGCCGTCGAGAGACTCCGGCGCCCCCGCACGACGATCGTGGGCGTCAACATCGGCAAGACCAAGGCCGTCCCCGAGCACGATGCAATCGGCGATTACGTCGCAAGCGCCCGTCGAGTCGGCCCTCATGCGGACTACGTCGCGGTCAATGTGAGCTCGCCCAACACGCCTGGGCTCCGCGACCTGCAGGCAAGCGACAAGCTGCGCCCACTTCTCCGCTCGGTTCGTGAAGCACTTAATGAAGCATCGCCCGCGCGTCACGTCCCCTTACTCGTGAAAATTGCCCCAGATCTCGCCGATGCAGACGTGGATGCCGTCGCGGACCTGGCGCTCGAGGTGGGGCTCGATGGCATCATCGCCACCAATACGACCATTCGGCGCGATGGGCTCAGAAGCGATCCCGCCGAGGTCGAACGTTGCGGCTCTGGAGGCCTGAGCGGGCCGCCCCTCTACGAGCGATCGCTCGAGGTCCTGAAACGTCTGCGCGGCAAGGTCGGCGATCGAATGGTGCTGATCTCGGTCGGCGGGATCGAGACGGCGGAGCAGGCCTGGGAGCGAATACGGGCTGGTGCGACCTTGGTGCAGCTCTACACGGCCTTCATCTACGAGGGCCCGCTGTTGCCAAGCCGGCTCGCAGCAGGTGTGGCGCAACTCAGCCGAGCGCAGTCCGAGCGACGGTGAGGGGGGACCGGAGCTGAATGGCCGTGGGCGTAGGGCCGCGGCCGCGCTAGAGACAGCGTCAGCGCCATGATGGGGTGGCACCTACTCCTTTGCATCGATCACGGCGGCGGCGACGGAGTCGGACCAGACGTTGACCATGGTGCGGCACATATCGAGGATTCTATCGACGGCGAGAATGAGGGCTACGGCGCTCGTGGGGAGACCCACGGCGTCGAGGACGACGACCATCATGACCATGCCCGCGTGAGGAATGCCGGCTGCGCCGATGCTGGCGAGGAGCGCCGTCAGGGCCACGATCGCCTGCTGGGTGAGACTGAGATCGATCCCGTAGACCTGGGCGATGAACAGCACGGCCACCGCTTCGTAGAGCGCGGTACCATCCATGTTGATGGTCGCGCCAAGCGGCAACACGAACGAGGCCACTTGCGGCCTCACCCCCGCCTCCTCGACGTTCTGCATGGTGAGGGGGAGGGTTCCATTGCTGGAGGCGGTGCTGAACGCGGTCACCAGCGCGGTGACCAACTTGCGCGCGTATGCGATTGGAGAACGTCCCGAGGCGAGCCTCAAGATCACCGGCAAGGTGATCAGAGCATGAACCAAGAGGGCCAGGAAGACCGTCAGGACGTACCAGCCCAGAACACGAAACGCGGAGGGGCCCTTGCCGGCCGCTGCGAACAGCGTGAATCCAAACACCCCAATCGGGGCGAACTTCACCACGAACAGCGTCATCTGCATCATGACGTCGAACAAACCCGAGAAGAAGCGACGCACTACGCTTGCATCCTTCGAGCCTTCGTGGTGCTCGGCAACGCTGATGAAGACCCCTATCAGGAGCGAGAAGAAAATCACCGGAAGCATGTCGCCCTCGCTTGCAGCAGCGAGCGGGTTCTTCGGCACCAACCCTTTGAGTTGCTCCCAGAGCACCGCTCCCACACCTCCGGGAGCCGTGGCAATGAGGGCGCTTCCGGCAGAGCCGTCCTCGAGCAGCGCAAGATCCGCCCCGGCCCCTGGCTGGACGAGATTCACCATGGCAATCCCGGTGACGATTGCGACCATGCTGGTGGTCAGATAAAAGGCGATGGCCTTTGTCCCGATCGATCCCAGCGTTCTCAGGTCGCCCATTCCGGTGACCCCCGTGACCAGCGACGACACGATGAGCGGGACCACCAGCATCTGCAGGAGGCGCAGAAAGAGGTCGCCCGCCTCTTTTCCGATCATGGCCACGGTGCTCACCGTGTTTGCGTCGATGAGGCCGCGGCTGCCCGCCCAGTTCAGCGTCAATCCCAAGGCCGCTCCGACAGCCATCGCGATCAGGATCCAATGATGGAGTTGCAACCGCTTCACGGGCGCGCATTATGCGGAGCCCCCCCTCCGATGTAAAACCAACCCATGACCGACACGAATCCAGACGAAGGACCCCTTTTGGAGCTCCGCAGGGCGCTGGACGCGCTCGATCACGACCTGTTGGACCTCCTGGTCCGTCGGATGGAGATCGTGGCCGAGATTGCGGCGCGTAAACGCGAGCACCGGGTGCGGATTCGTGACCTGGAGCGAGAGCGTCGCGTTCTCGAGGATCGTTGCGCGCGTGCCGGAGAGCTTGGGCTTCCGACTGGCAGCGTCGAATCGGTGTGGCGGCAATTGATGCTGATGAGCCGAGAGCGGCAAGCAGCGCTCCGGGTAGAGGTGCCTCCCGACGTCGAGCCCAAGACGATTGCGATCATCGGTGGTGAAGGCGGCATGGGCCGATCGTTGCACACCCTGTTTTCCGACCTCGGTCATGACGTGAGAAGCGCGGATTTGGAAACCGAGCTCCGCCCCGCCGAGGCGGCCGCCATCGGCGACGTCGTCATCATCAGCGTCCCGATTCGCGAGACGCGGACCGTCATCGAGCAGCTCGGCCCGCTCGTGCGCAAGAACGCGCTTCTGATGGACGTGACGTCGATCAAGACCGACCCGATGCAGGCCATGCTGGCCTCGACCGAGGCGAGTGTGCTCGGGACCCATCCGATGTTCGGTCCGGGCGTCAACACGTATCAGGGGCAGCGCGTCGTCATCTGTCCGGGTAGGGGAGGAAGCTGGCTCGACTGGGCCCGACAGATGTTCACCGCGCGTGGCTTGGTCATCACCGAAGCGACTCCCGAAGAGCACGACTCGATGATGGCCATCGTGCAGGTGCTGCATCACTTCAAGACGCAAGTCCTCGGATTGGCCTTGAGTCGTGCCGGCACACCGCTCGAAGACACTCTCCGATTCACGTCGCCGGCTTACCTCTTGGAGGCCTACGTGACGGGCCGCCATTTCGCGCAGTCGCCAGACCTCTACGGGCCGATCGAAATGCTCAATCCCGACTCGGAGCGCGTGGTCGAAGTCTTTCGTGATGCTGCAACCGATCTCGCCGAGATTCTCGCCGCGGTCGACCAGGTTGCGTTCGATCAGGTGTTCACCGAGGTGCGGGCATTCTTCGGCGACTTCTCCCGAGAGGCGCTAGAACAAAGCGGATTTCTCATCGATCGGCTGGTCGAGCTGAGCGCGGGCCGTTCCGCATCCTAGGTGCGCCAATTGACGCTCCGGGCGGCATCTGCGATGCCCTGCGCATGGTGCAAGTCGCGATACACGGGGCGGCAGGCCGGATGGGCCGAAGCATCGCCTCGGTCCTGCATGATGATCTCGAAGCCAAGCTCGTGGCTGCCATGGATCGCGAAGACAGCGAGCTGCTCGGTCAAGACATGGGCACACTGAGTGGGCGCGAGCCTTCCGGGGTGCGCATCACTTCCGACGTCGAGGAGTTCTTGAGCAACGTCGAAGTGGTCATCGATTTCAGCGTTGCCGCGGCAACCAGCAAGCTCCTTCCGGTCTGCGCAGGTCAGCGAATCCCAATGGTCATTGGGACCACCGGCCTCGATGAAGGAGCTCGCGCCAGCCTGGAGCGCGCCGCCGAAAGGGTGCCAATCGTCTTTGCGCCGAACTACAGCCAGGGAATCAATGCGCTCTATTTTCTAGCGGCTAGAGCAACCGAGCTCCTGGGTCCGGCGTTCGATGCGGAAATCGTCGAGATCCATCATCGGCTCAAGGTGGATGCCCCAAGCGGTACGGCGGTTCGTCTGGCCGAGGTGGTCGCCGAGGCCAAGCGGCTCGATTCGGGGCGAGCGATCAACCCAGGTCGGAGCGGTCAGGTCGGAGCTCGGCCCACGGAGGAAATTGGAGTCATGGCGCTCCGTGGGGGAGACGTCGTCGGCGAGCACACCCTCTATCTCGTGGGCGAGGGTGAGCGCATCGAGCTCAGCCATCGAGCGACCGACCGATCGATTTTTGCAAGGGGCGCGGTGCGCGCTGCGCATTGGGTGGTCACGCGACCTGCCGGGCTCTACGACATGGCCGACGTGATGGGCATCCCCCGATAGGCGCGCCGAGGCGACGGAATTCTGATACGGTACGAGCGCGTCATGAATTGTCCCCAATGTGGTAACCGGGTTCCTGCCGATGATGCGTTTTGTGGCAAATGCGGTTACGCGATGCGTGACCAGGCTCCGGACCGCCTCGACCAGTCTCGCATTCGCGTGCACGAGGAACCCGAACCGACGTCCGAGCGCCAGGACGAGACGACACCGCAGCAACGAATTCGAAAGCATACGGTGCTAGGCATGCCGTCGGCCAAGCCTTCGGCAGACCGCCCGAAGGCTCCGGCGCCGCCCGCCGCAGCGCCACCTTCAGCGCCCACACCCATCGCATCGGCGCAGCGTCGTTCTCGCGTATCTCAAAAGACCATGCTCGGAATCCCTCGCCCAGACTTTCCCGAGCCACCTGCGGCACCCATGGATGCCGACGTGGAGAGCGCCGAAAACGCTCCTTCGCCCGAACGCGGCGCACCCGTGGAACAGGGAGTGAGCCAGAGTCATCGTGCACGGGCACGGGTACGCTACGATAGCGCCAACGAGCCTTTCCCCGTCGTGCAGCGAAGGCGAAGAGCGCTTGGTGTGCTTGCAGTGCTCATCGTGCTTGCAGCATCCTGGCTCGGGTACCGGTTTTTCACGCTGCATGGGTAGCGGCACCCCACACGGTCGAGTGACCTGCATCACCTGCGGGGCCGCCAATCCACCCGAATCCAAGTTCTGCGGCGCCTGCGGCGTCGAGCTCGATCCCGCGTTGCCCAAACCGGGTGACATCATCGCCGATCGCTATCGTGTGGTCGCGGCCATCGGCAGTGGCGCAATGGGCTCCGTTCATCGGATCGAGCACGTGCAGATCGGCAAAGTGATGGCGATCAAGCTGCTTCATCGCGAGGCCGAGCAGAATGCGGAGAGCGTTGCGCGCTTCCATCGGGAGGCAGAAGCGGCTTCGCGCCTCAACCATCCCAACACTGTCCACGTGTTCGACTTCGGGCGCACGAAGTCAGGGTCACTCTACTTGGTCATGGAGTACGTCGACGGCGAAGATCTTTCAAAAGTCATCGACAAGGAGGGGCCGATACCGTTCGGCCGAGTGGCATCTCTCATCGCGCAGGTTGCAGACTCGGCGGCCGATGCACACCGTGCCGGAATCGTTCATAGGGATCTCAAGCCCGAGAACATCGTGGTTGCACCGGCGCGAGACGGAGAGATGGCCAAGGTGCTGGACTTCGGGCTGGCCAAGCATTTCGCAGGCACGGTCGAGGGTCAGGTGACCAGCAGCGGCACGATCGTGGGGACCCCCTACTACATGTCGCCGGAGCAGATTCAAGGTGGGGAGATAGACGGGAGAAGCGATGTCTACGCGATGGGCGCCATCATGTACGAGTGCGTCGTCGGCAAGCCGCCCTTCGAAGCACCCAACGCGGTTGGGATTCTTTCGAAGCACCTGTCCGAGGAACCGCGAGCGCCGTCCGCACGGTCGCCGTTGTCGGTGCCTCCAGAAGCGGACGCAATCATCATGCGTTGCTTGGAAAAAGATCCCGCTCGCCGCTATCAATCGGCCGAGGAGCTGCGACGAGCGTTGATCGATTACCTGGCCACGGTCGGATCGCAACACTGGCCGCTCAGCCCGGGCGCAGCACCGCTTGGTGGCCTCAGGCCACATGCCAATTCGGTCGGTTCCGCCTTCAAGGCCAGGCGAAGCCTGTGGTGGTTCATCCTGCTCGTCGTGCTCGCGAGCGGCAGCTTGGGGGCGTGGAAGATCGCAACGCACGGCTCTTCCGAGCACGAGCCGAACCACTCCGCCAAGGAGGCCACGCCGCTTCCACAAAGAACCTCGATGGAGGCCTACCTAGGCCGGCGTTTGAGCCAAGACACGGGCGATATCGACCTCTTTGCAATCGAGGTTCCCGGTTCCGGGGGTCGCGCTGCAGAAATCGAGGTGACCTCGATTCCGAACATGGACGTGATCGTCGAGTTGCTGAAGGTCGATCGGCAGGAGCCACTCATCGTCGCAGACTCGCGGGCCCGCGGCCAAGGCGAGCGTCTTCCCAACGTTCCGTTGGAGCCTGGGAAGTATCTCATTCGAGTTCGCGAGCGCATTCCGGAGGGCGCGCTGCCTACTGAGAACGTCTCCGATCCATACACGATCCGGTGGGCCCTTCTTCCAGCTGATGACGACTTCGAGCACGAGCCGAACGATTCGCTCGAGCTGGCTGAGCCGCTCCCGCTCGATACCGAACGGCGAGCGTGGATCGGCTGGCCGAGCGACGTGGACACCTTCTGTTTGAGCGAGGATGCCGATGACGTCATCGCTCAGGTGAGCGGGTTGCCGGAGGTGGACCTCGTCCTTCGCGTCGTGGATCGGCGCACCGACCGTAGCGCCAAGAACGACGCCAATGGGGTGGGCCGCGGAGAGACGAGCCGGGCATGGGGCCAAGCCGACGCACGACAGCTCTGCGTCGAGGTCTCAGCCGACTCGCAACAAGAGAATGGGCGAGCCGCACAACCCGATCAAACCTATGGAGTACGCTTCATCACTGCCCCCAAGCGTTAGATGCGAATTTCCGACCTCGACTACGATCTGCCCTCGGAGCTGATCGCGCAGAAACCCCTGGTACGGCGAGAGGCTTCCCGTCTTCTGCTGGTCGACGTCGATACTACCCGGGTTGCCGATCATCGGTTCGTCGACCTGCCGGCCCTATTGCCTCCGAGCCTCTTCATCTTCAACGATACTCGAGTGTTTCCCGCACGACTCGTCGGAAAAAAGGCAACGGGCGGCCGCGTGGAGATCTTGTTGTTGCGAAAGATGCTTGAAGGATGCGACCGGTGGTTGGCCCTCGGACGTTCCTCCAAGGGGCTTCGTCCCGGGATGGAGTTGTTGCTTTGTGATGGTCGGATTCAAGCGCGCGTTCTGCGCATCCTCGATGGGGGCGAGGTGGAGCTCGATTTGTGCGGTCAAGAACCGGTCGACGCGCTGATCGAGCGGCTCGGGAATGTGCCTCTGCCCCCATACATTCGACGCGAAGCAGAGCGAGCCGACCGCACCCGCTATCAGACGATCTACGCGCGTCGCTCCGGGGCCGTGGCTGCCCCCACGGCGGGTCTTCACTTCAGTGACGGCGTCTTGCAAGCCCTGCAATCCGCTGGGCACAGCCTGGCTTACGTGACATTGCACGTGGGTCCCGGCACGTTTCGGCCGGTGCAGGCTCAAACGCTGGACGCGCACGACATGCACGAGGAGACGTATGAGGTTCCCCCGCCGACGGCAGAAGCGATAAGGCAGGCACGCACACAAGGGCGCGCGATCGTGGCAGTGGGGACCACCGTGGTTCGAACGCTCGAATCGTCGGTGGACATCGAGGGCAATGTCTCCGCCGGCGCTGGGACCACCAAGCTCTTCATTCGGCCTCCGTACCGCTTTCGCGTGATCGATCACCTGGTGACCAATTTTCACCTTCCACGTTCGACCCTTTTGGCGTTGGTGATGGCCTTCGCGGGGGTCGCGCTCACGCAGCAAGCGTACAGGGAGGCCATCGAGCGGCGGTACCGCTTCTACAGCTACGGGGACGCGATGTTGATTCGGGGGCAGAGCCGATGAGCCTTCCTACGCCGGGTTTCGCATTCGAAGTCCAAGCCATCGACGCCAAGGCGCGTTGCGCGGAGCTACGGACGCCGCGTGGCGTCATCGAAACTCCGGCCTTCATGCCAGTTGGAACGCAGGCCACGGTCAAAGGGCTCACGCCCGACGAGGTCGCATCGACGGGCGCTCGGATCATACTCGCCAATACGTATCATCTATGGTTGCGCCCGGGCGCCGAGTCGATCGCTTCGCACGGCGGCGTCGCCAGTTTCATGAGGTGGCCCTATGCCCTTCTCACCGACAGCGGGGGCTATCAAGTTTTTTCGCTGGCCAAGCATCGGACCATCGACGACGACGGCATCACGTTTCGGTCACACCTAGACGGCACACTGCACCGGTTGACGCCGGAGGAAGCGATGCGCGTGCAGGCGCTGTTGGGCTCGGACATCGCGATGGTGCTCGACGAGTGCCCTCCGGGAGGCGCGCCTCGTGAGGTCATCCAGCGTGCAATCACACGTACCACGAACTGGGCGGTGCGATGTTTGCGCACCCAGCCGGCGCAGGGCCAAGCGCGGTTCGGCATCGTACAGGGAGGAACGGAGCGCGACCTCAGGATGTCGCACCTCGAGACGATCGCCGAGCTTCCCTTCGATGGTGTTGCCTTGGGCGGCTTCTCGGTCGGGGAGCCGTCCGAGCAGATGTACGAACTGATCGACGATATCGCACCTGTCATGCCTTCCGATCGTCCGCGATATCTGATGGGCGTGGGCACGCCGGCCGATCTACTCAGAGCCCTATCGAGTGGAATCGATCTGTTCGATTGTGTCCTTCCAACACGCAATGCCCGTAATGGGCAAGCCCTGACCTGGGGCGGCCGCGTCAATCTGCGGCAGGCCAGGCACCGTGATGACCAAAGCGCGCTCGATCCGGAATGCGATTGCCCGGTCTGCGTCACGTATTGTCGCGCGTATTTGCGTCACCTCTTCAAGGCCGACGAGATGCTCGGACCGCGTCTGCTTTCTTTGCACAACCTCCACTTCTATGGGGCGCTCATGCGCAAAGCGCGGGAAATGATTTGCGCTGGCCAGCTCGATACGTGGGTCGCGGCCACCCTGCGCCAGATCCAAGATCGGGACGAAGTTGGCGCCGGGAAGCCGTGAGCAAACGCGGGCCCGGAATCGATTGACGATGTTCTGAGCGCGAGGTATGGGCGAACCTTCAACGGTCGACCGAGCGGCCGGAAGGCAGGGGCATGACAAAGATCAGACGTGCATTGATATCGGTCTCCGACAAGACTGGCGTGGTCGAATTTGCCAAAGGACTCTCCGATGCCGGCGTGGAGATTCTCTCGACCGGCGGTACTGCGCGGGCGCTTCGGGAGGGCGGAGTCGCCGTGGTGGACGTTTCAAATTACACCGAGTCGCCGGAGATCATGGACGGCCGCGTCAAGACGCTCCATCCACGCGTGCACGGTGGAATCTTGATGCGGGACAACGACGAGGATCGAGCGGCGCTCGAAGGGATCGGCGGCAAGCCCATCGACCTAGTTTGCGTGAACCTTTATCCATTCGAGCAGACTGTATCCCGCGGCGCGTCCCACGCGGAGATCGTCGAGAACATCGACATCGGCGGCCCTTCCATGGTTCGAAGCGCTGCCAAGAACCAAGCTCGAGTTACCGTCGTGACCGAGCCTGGCGACTACGAAGAGGTGTTGGCGGCCGTTCGGACCGGCGACGGGCCGAACGCCTCGTTGCGGGCGCGTCTCGCGGCCAAGGCGTTTGCGCATACCGCCGCCTACGATGGAGCCATCGCGGCGTATCTGAGCTCGCAAGACGGCGACTCGAAGTTTCCTCGAGCGCTAACCCTGAGCTTCACCAAGGCGTACGACGTCCGTTACGGCGAAAATCCCCATCAGCAGGGTGCGTTTTACGTCGAGCGAAACGCGCCGCCTGGAAGCCTCGCCGTAGCCGAACCGCTCGGCGCGGGCGGCAAGGAGCTCTCCTTCAACAACCTCGTCGACGTAGACGCGACGATCGAAGCCGTTCGCGAGTTCGAGGAGCCCGCGGCAGTGGTGGTCAAACACACCAATCCCTGCGGCGTGGCCACGGCATCGACTCTCGAGCAGGCGTACCGGTTGGCGCGCGAGGCCGACGCACAGAGCGCGTTCGGAGGCATCGTCGCGTTGAATCGTGAGGTGGACGAAGCCACGGCGGGCGCGGTCGCGGAGACTTTCATCGAATGCATCATCGCTCCCGCCTTTGCTCCGGCGGCCCTCGCGCGGCTTCGCAAGAAGAAGAATCTGCGCATCCTTGCGACCGGCGCATGGCTCCCCGCCGACTACGCCGCCCTGCAGTTCAAGCGTGTCGGCGGCGGATTGGTCGTTCAGGATCGCGATGCCACGGGACCGAGCGAGGTCCGCAGCGGCAGGGTCGCAACGAAGCGGCAGCCCACCGACGACGAGATGCGGGCGCTCGACTTCGCATGGCGAGTTTGCAAGCACGTGAAGTCCAATGCCATCGTGTTCGCCAAGCCCGGCCGCACGGTCGGAGTCGGTGCCGGACAGATGGCACGTGTGACCGCTGTGGGGATCGCCTCTCAAAAGGCGGGTGAGCTTTCGAGGGGTGCGGTGATGGCGTCCGACGCTTTCTTTCCGTTCCCAGACGGAATCGAAGCCGCTGCCAAGGTCGGGATTACGGCGGTCGTGCAGCCCGGTGGCTCGAAGGGAGACGAGGCTGTCATCGCGGCCGCCGACGCCGCCGACATGGCCATGGTGTTCACGGGCGTCCGACACTTCCGGCACTGACGATGCGCGTTTTGATCGTCGGCGGTGGCGCAAGGGAGCACGCGCTCGGATGGCGGCTCTCTCGAGATCCGGAGGTCGAGGTCATCGGAGCTCCCGGCAACGCCGGGATGGCGGCCCTGGGCCGGACGGTACCAATCGACCCGACCGACGCGGACCGCGTCGTCCAACTCGCGCGCGAAGAGTCAGCTGACTTGGTTGTGGTCGGCCCGGAGGCGCCATTGGTTGCCGGCGTGGTCGATGCGCTTCGAAGCAGTGGGATCGATGCGTTCGGCCCAGGGCGTGAAGCGGCGCGGCTCGAAGGTTCCAAGGTTTTCTCGAAGGAGTTCATGGCGCGTCACGGCATTCCCACCGCGGGCTTCGCGGTGTTTGATGACGCGGACGCCGCGACCGGTTACATCAAAGAGGCCAATCGTCCTGTGGTGGTGAAGGCCGATGGTCTGGCCGCGGGCAAAGGCGTGATCGTGGCGCGTGATACGCAGGAAGCCATCGCTGGCGTCGATCACATCATGCGCGAGCGCGCATTCGGAGAGGCGGGCGCGCGGGTCGTGATCGAGGAATGCCTGGTGGGCGAGGAGGTGAGCTACCACGTGGTCTCGGATGGGAAGCAATTCGTGCCTCTTGCTCCCGCCCAGGATCACAAACGTGCGTTCGACGGTGACCAGGGCCCCAATACCGGGGGCATGGGTGCGTACTCGCCGCCGCCGGTGGTCACCGCCGAGGTCGAGCAGAAGATTCTCGAGCGCGTGATCGAGCCGACGCTCAGAGGCATGGCAGCGGAGGGGCGGCCGTTCCGAGGGGCTCTTTTCGTGGGCTTGATGATCGTCGAGGGAGAACCGCTCGTCCTCGAGTACAACACGCGTTTCGGCGATCCCGAGTGCCAGACGCTGATGACTCGCTGGAAAGGCTCCGTGTTGCCTTTGATCCGCGGGTCGGCCCGGGGCGACCTCGGTGCCGTGACTCCCCAGTGGGAGGCGCCCGCTTCACTTTGCGTGGTCCTCGCTTCGGGGGGCTACCCGGGCAGCTATCACAAAGGCAAGGTGATCGCCGGCCTCGACGCGGCTTCGGGGGTTCCTCACGTGACGGTCTTTCACGCGGGGACCACGCTCGAAGGCGATGCGGTAGTCACCGCCGGGGGGCGGGTGCTGTCCGTCACGGCCACCGGACAGGACGTCGACCAGGCGGCAGAGCGTGCCTACGAAGCGGCCCGCAAGGTCGATTTCGAGGGAAAGCAATTTCGCCAGGACATCGGCTGGCGGGCCCGCACTCGCTGATGGAAGACCTGGACGCGCTCGTGCGAATCCTCGAGGAGGGTGGGGTCATCGCCTGTCCCACGGAAACATGGCTCGGTCTGTTGGCGGACGCAGGCAACCCGCGGGCGATCGAGCGCGTGGCCACGCTCAAGGGACGCCGAGCCGACATGCCCATCGCCTTGTTGTTGCCCGATCAGGCCGCTGTGGCCAAAGTCGCCTTCGAGCCGTCGGACCGGGCCCAGGCATTGATGCGGGCGCATTGGCCGGGACCGCTCACCATCCTGCTGCGAGCCAAGCCCGGTTTGTCCCCGCGGCTCGTCCGGAACGGCAAGGTGGGCGTGCGGGTTCCAGGCTCCAGCCCTGCCTCGGAGCTCATCCAGGCGTTCGGCCGCCCCCTCACCGCGACCAGCGCCAATCGGACCGGAGAGCCGCCCTTGCGGACCGCGAGCGAGCTGCCTGCCGACCTCGCTCGCGGGGTCGACGGAGCAGTGCCCGGCGCCTCTCCTGGTGGGCTGGCTTCGACCCTAGTCGACTCGACCACCAACCCCATGAAGATTTTACGCGCCGGCGCCACCGACATCGACCCGGCTGCTCTTTGACAGGAGCAGGTGGGCTGCGTCACTCTTGCGTCTGGAGGACTGATGGCCCTGATCGAAACAGAGGAAGCCGCGCGTCGCTTGGCTCGTGCGATCTCCAGTGACCTTGCTCTCTACAACGAAGACAAGATCGCCGAAGGCGTTCGAAACGATAATCTATTCGAGGTGATGGACGAGGAAATTCAAGAAGGCAGGGACCTTTACCAAAGCCGTGTCGCGCCTCAACTGATGGACCGCAACCTCTACGACCGAGCCATCGTCGACCTCCTCGTACGGTCTAAGGCGCACGTTCAGTCGCCGATGTGGTAGCCACTGCGCTTCCAATGGGTTTCGCACCAAAGCGGGTAGCTGCAATCGCTTGGCTTCTCGCGGCCTTGGTTGCCTGTGACAGCGCCGGTACGGATAGCGGAGAGACCGGCGGATCCTCGGGCTCGGACGGGGCATCGGCTCTTCCGATGCCGGGTCTGTGGGAGGGCGTGTCCAACGGTGTCGATGTTTGTTTCTTCGTGAGCGCGGATGGGCTGGCCCTCACCACGGCGGGCTCGGACTGCAACGTCACGGGCGCCGCTCGGCATCGTGGGGCTCACTCGTTCGATCTGCAGGTCGAAGGCGTGGGGACCGATGACGCCGGCCAGCCCTGTAGCTTCGAGCTCGCATTTTCCGGGGACATCCCGATCGACCCGAAGACCAATTCGTTTCGCGTGAATGGAATTCCGACGTTCGAAGGGGACGCCGAGCTTTCATTTTCGGGAGAGCTGAGCGGCCAACGAGCGTCTGGCGTAGGCCGACTCGGAACCGGCACCTCTTATTGTCAAGTGGGGTGGGAGGCCGCGAAAGCCGCGCCGTGTGATCAGGCCGCAATCGATACCTGCTTTGCCTTGCAGCAATGCTGCCTGAGCATTTTGGTCAACCCGGTCTTCTTCGAGAGCTGTAACTCCGTCGTGCTTCAATGCGACCAATCGGCCTGCCAGGCGCTGCTAAATGGCTATCCGCGCTGTGCCGAGCCCGAGTGAGCTCGAGCGCGACGCCTTACGCCCGATCATGCGATACGCAGTGAGTCGAGCGCTCGCTTGAAATCCGCGGGTGGCTCGGTTTCGAAGCGCATCGGCTTGCCTTCGATGGGGTGCTCGAACGCGAGGAGCGCCGCGTGCAGGGCCTGCCGGCCGAGCTCGGCCGACACGCGGCGCAACTCGGAATCGCCACTCGATTTTCCGTAGAGGGGATCCCCGAGAACCGGATGACCATGGTCGGCGAGATGCACGCGGATCTGATGGGTGCGCCCCGTCTCGAGAGTGCAGCGAACGAGGGCGCTTCCACGCAGAATCTCGACGGTTTCGAGATGTGTGATCGCCCGCCGGCCGCGATCGCCTTTGGAAGTGAACTTCTTGCGATGGGTAGGGTGGCGCCCGTGGAGTGTATCGTAGGTGACGGAGCGTGGTGGACGACCCAACACGATGGCGAGGTAGGCCCGCTCCAGTTGGTGCTGCTGAAACATCTCTACGAGCCGCTCGTGCGCCAGGGGCGTCTTGGCGACCACCATCACACCGCTCGTGTCCTTGTCCAGGCGATGGACGATGCCCGGTCGAAGCGGATCGGTGCCGCCCCGGACCTTCGCATGGTGCAGCAACGCGTTGACCAGGGTCCCGTCGGGATGACCCGGCGCAGGATGAACCACCAGACCGGCGGGCTTGTCGATGACGAGTAGATGCAGGTCTTCAAAGAGCACGTTGAGCGGAATGGCCTGCGGTTTCGCGCTCAGCTGCTCGGGCGGCCCCGGATAGATCCAGACCTCCGCACCGGCGTGAGCCTTGGTCTTGCGTGACACCACCTCGCCGTTTTGCTCGACTCGGCCCTGGTCGATCCACCTCTGAAGCGCCGTCCGCGAGAATGTCGGGCAGCGACGGGCCAGCACGCGGTCGATTCGCTCCCCGGCTTCTTGTTCCGACAGGGTAATCACCGTCGGCGCCGGCGCCGTGTCCGACATCGCCTACGTCAGCTTCTTGATGAGCTGATGGGCATTGGTCTGCATGTCGATGTTGCGGAAGACACAAATACCCAGCTCGGGATCGAGCTCGTTGCAGTGGTCGGCGATCATCGCGATGGCGGCTTCGTCGTAGCGCGAGCGGTGCCCAGCGGGCCCAGGCAGCCGGATGTAGATCATCGGGGCCTCCGGTGGTGGTTCATCGTTGAGCGGGTCATAGGCTGCAATGGCCGGCCGGTCGCCGCAGGCAGCGACGATGTCGGCTGGCTTCCACGCTTCCAGGTCGAACACCACGGGGGGCATGCTTGCTGGGAGAAAGCCAAGAAACGATCGGAGAGCCGAACGATTGGCTTTGCCGTGCTTGAAGGTCTCATCGGCGGAAAACACCACCGCCTTGGCCTTGAGATCCTTGGCGAGCTTCGCGACGGCCTCGCATGTAGCCTTGTTCTCTTTGGTGCGCCGGAATTTCGATTCACTCACGGACTTGGGCGCCACGACCGTGAATAGGAAGCCTTCGGGAGACTCGCGGATCCAGCGGCGGACGGTCCCCGCCCCCGGAATCGCGATCTCCGTATCCGAGATTTCCACCGCGTCGAACTCGCGCCAGTATCGGCTCACCGGCACGGGAAAACCGGAGCACGCGACCACAAACATCGCGGCGCAGTATACCGATTTCCCCGGGGAAAGCTCGGAGTTCCCAGGTATCGACGGGAATTCCTGGATCGGGCGAGGCCTCTGATAGCATTCGGCTCGTGTCTGATTTCGGCTTCGACGGCTACGCGCTCGATGGTGCAGACGCAACGGGGCATCTGGATCCATTGGAGATTGCACGCGATCTGATCGCAGCCGGCAAGCCTCGCTCGGCGCTCGAGGTCCTGAGCCTTCACTCCGACAGTCACGTAGAAGATCAGGAATACCTGCTGCTTTGCGCAGAGGCGTGGCGCGCCAACGGTGATACGCTGCGTGCCCAGCACGCCTTGCTCGGAGCCGCCCGCCTGGTGCCCGGCGATCCTCGCCCGCTGCAAGCCTTGGGCAAGCTTCTCGCGGAACGCGGCGAGCACGAGAGGGCGGAGCGCGTGCTCTCCAAGGCAAGGGCCCTCGAGCTTTCCAGCGCCGACGAGGAGGCCTCCTTCGACGCCATGGCTCCCGATCCCGAAGAAGATCTCATCGCAGCGGCAGAGCGCCAGGAGCGGCGCGGTCGGGTTGCGTTGAGCCCGAAGCAGCTATGGATTGCCGTTCTTGGCGTGGCGGCGTTTGCGCTCCTGACCGCCGGAATCAACCGTTTGGCGGAACCTCGAACCGAGCCCGAGCCCACACCTGAGGTCCCGATCGCGCCGAGCAGAGCGCCGCAGGCCTCGCCGCCGACCAAGCCGATCGTTTCGTCGCCCATCACACAGCCGGTAGAGATCATCGCAGATGTGGTTCCTACGACGGAAATCGTGGAGGCAGACCCCCCTGAGTCAGAGCCTCCGCCCGCGGTCGTCGTGCCGACCGTAGAGCCGGCCGTGGCTTCCGATCCGCCGCCGGTTCGATCCCGCCGAGCGAAGCCCCACGAGCCGCGCCGATCGCTCGTCGCTCCCACCGGACGAGAGACCGGTCCGGCGACGATCGAGACGGCTGAAGAGCCCGACCCTGCGATCGTACGCAAGGAGCTCGAGTCGATGGACCCTGAGCAGCTCACGACGCGAGGCGATGCGCTCCATGCGCAGGGCCATCCCGCACTGGCGGCGACTTACTACCGGCGCGCGCTCGAGATCGATCCTGACTATGCACCCGCCCTGGTTGGCATGGGCCGCGGAATCTTGCGCGCCGAGAAGTATGGCGAAGCCATGGCGAACGCAACCCGTGCGCTGCAACTCGCCCGCGGTGTCGATGCGCGGCCTGGGCTCGAAGCAGAGGCGATTTATCAGATGGGACGCGTTCACTTGGAACAAGGCGAGCGCGATGCCGCACGGCAGCTGCTTCGGCAGTCCGTCTCACTCGACGGAGTCCCAGAAGAGGCCTGGTTTTACCTAGGCGAGGCGCTCGCCAGCGACAACTCGCCCGCCGCGCGGCGTGCGTACGAGACGTATCTGAAGTTAATGCCCAACGGATCGTTGGCGGACCGGGCCCGCCGCGCGATTCAGTAGTATGCTTCGCCCATGGCGAAGAAACAAAATGAGCAGCGCCAAGCTCGCAAGGAGCGGGCCAAGGCCGCCAAGGAAGCGAGACGTGCAGCCGAAGAACGAGCTCGACGGCGTCGACAGCTACAGCTGCGCCTATCGGGAGCAGTGGCGGTGGCGACATTGGCATTCGCCGCCGTTTGTTACTGGGTATTGGAGAACCGTCAGTTGATGGGCGCTACCCTTCTCATCGGCGGGGTCTTGTTCTTGGTGCTGGCACTGGGCACCTTGGCGTCGGGTGTGCCGCCGCGCGACCGGACGCGCGCCGGATCGATCGATTACGGCAAGCGCAACTGAGGCGGCGCAGATGGACGAGATGCAAGCGAAGCGCTGGGAGGCGGCTGAAGAGGGCATCGAGCTTCTCCATGCCGGCCAGGTCGCAGAGTCGATTGACGAGCTCCTACGCGTCGTTCGTGAGGATCCCGAAAACGAGTACGCATATCACTTTCTCGGGCACGCCTATTTTGAAGAGGAAGCTTTCCCTGAAGCGCTCAAGAGCTACGTCGAAGCGCTAAAGCTACAGCCCGATTACGTGGGCGCCATGGTCGGAGCCGCGCAGACGCTTCGCATGATGGGCGAATACGACCGCGCCATTCGAATGGGACGACGCGTTTTGGACAAGAGGGCAGACGATCCGGACGCGCTGTTTCTGGTCGGGGCAGCGCACTTTCAAAAGGGGGAGAACCAAGCGGCGAAGCAACATCTGGAGCGGTTTTTGGAAACCAACCCGGAGCTCGAGGTCGCGCTGGAGGTGGAAGGGATGCTGCAGGTCATTCGAGGCGAGGTCTTGCCTTTCCCTGGCGCGGAGGACACGGTAGAGAACTAGCAGGAGGTAGCGTTGAGCGCGGATTCGGCCAAAAAGCTGGCGACCGACAGGCAGCTAGAGGACGACAAAGGTCGACTGCATGACGAGGCGGCCCGCTGGCGAGCCGAGCAGGTACGGCAGGCGATTGCCCGCCATCCGCTGCGCAAAGAGCGATTCGCCACGCACAGCGACGTCGAAGTTCCGGATCTGCTCACACCGGCCGACGTCGACGTCGACTACGAGCGCGATCTCGGATTTCCCGGGGAGTTTCCTTACACGCGAGGGGTTCAGCCGACCATGTATCGGGGCAGGCCGTGGACCATGCGAATGTTTGCGGGTTTCGGGACCCCCCGTCAGACGAACCAGCGCTTCCGGTATCTTCTCGAGCAGGGTCAGACGGGTCTGTCGACGGCGTTCGATTTCCCAACCCTGATGGGGTACGACAGTGACTCTCCGCGCTCGCTAGGCGAGGTTGGCATGGTCGGCGTGGCGGTCGACACACTCCGCGACATGGAGATCCTGTTCGACCAGATTCCACTCGACAAGGTCACCACCTCGATGACCATCAATGGTCCGGCGGCCGTGCTGCTCGGGTTCTACATCGCGCTCGCGGACAAACGAGGGATTCCCAGAGACAGAATCGGAGGAACCGTCCAAAACGATTGCCTCAAAGAGTTCATCGCGCAGCACGCGTGGGTCGTGCCTCCGCGGCCAGCCATGCGCATCGTCACGGACACGATCGAATTTTGCGCGAACGAGGTTCCGCGATGGAACAGCGTGAGCATCAGTGGCTACCACATTCGGGAAGCGGGTGCGACGGCGGCTCAAGAGCTCGCGTTTACCATCGCCGACGGGTTGGAGTACGTGAAGTGGGCGGTGGAGCGGGGCCTCGACGTCGATCGCTTCGCCCCTCGGCTTTCGTTCTTTTTCGACGTGCACAACGACTTCTTCGAGGAGATCGCCAAGTTCCGCGCAGCACGCCGGATCTGGGCCCGCCTGATGAAGGAGCGGTTCGACCCGAAAGACCCACGTTCTCTGATGCTTCGTACGCACGCACAGACCGCAGGCGTCTCGTTGACGGCACAGCAGCCCTACAACAACGTCGCGCGAGTGGCGTTGCAGGCTCTTGCGGCCGTGCTGGGTGGCACACAGTCGCTCCACACGAACAGCCTCGACGAGACGTATGCCCTTCCTACCGAGGGAGCCGCGACACTGGCTTTGCGGACGCAACAGATCATCGCAGAAGAGTCCGGCGTCACCAACACCATCGATCCGCTTGCGGGTAGCTACTTCGTCGAGTGGATGACCGACCGCATCGAAGCGGATGCATTGGACTACATTCGTAAGATCGACGAGCTCGGCGGCATGGTGGAGGCCGTCGAACGCGGCTATCCGCAACGGGAGATCGGCGCTTCGGCGTACAAGCATCAGCAGCAGATCGACAGCGGTGAAAAATCCGTGGTCGGTGTCAACAAGTACCAGCAAACGGACCAGCCCGAGATTCCAATGTTGCGCATCGACGAGTCGATTCAAAAAGAGCAGATCGAAAATCTGGCCCGGGTCAAGGCCGAGCGCGACGATGCCGCGGTTTTCAGAGCGCTCGCGGCGGTGGGTGAGGCATGCCGCGCCGACCGCAACGTCATGCCCTCCATCATCGAGGCTGCGAAGGCTTATTGCACCGAGCAAGAGATCTGCGACGTCTTCCGGCAGGTCTTCGGCCAGCACCAGGATCGTCCCGAGTTCTGAGAGCTCAGGGTGCAGTCATCTGCAGCCACATCGCGGTCAGCATGGCAGCAACCAGGATGGCCAGGCCGACGGTGGCGATGACGTCCTCGACTCGCTTGCGGCGGTGACGATCATCGAGCCATCCTGGAACCGATGGGTCGACCCCGGGGGTTTCGGATGGAAGGGGAGCCGGCGGCGGCATCGGCCTTTGCAGCAGAGGGTCGGGCAATGCGGGGGCGTGGTTGATCACGGCGCTCCAGTCTTCATGCCGCGCGCGCTGGTGTTGCACAACGGGAGCGGCATCACGAGGCGGGCTCTGCGCTTTGGAGGGCGTTCGTACGACCGTCTTGGTCGTGTCCGCGCGGCTCTTCTTTCGAAAATGACTGGGGCGGCGCCGTGTCGTTCCGTGGGGATCAGGTTCTTCATCAGGGTGCGACACGGGCTTCTTTCTTTCGGCCCCCCTCGGTTTCTCTTTCGAGTATACCGTTCAATTGTTCAGTGTCACCAGTAGCGTGACTTTTCGGTGTGTGACTTACAATTCGGCCATGGACTGGAACCAAGCAGTGGAGCAGATCGACGGCGACTACCAGGGACGCTTGGTCTTCACGTGCGAGCACGCGTCCGCCGAGCTCCCCGAGCCCTGGATGTGGCCCGAAGAGGATCGCTGGCTCGTCGGGACGCACTGGGCGAGCGACATCGGCGCTGCTGCGTTTACCCGCAGGGTGGCCAAATTGATGAACGCTCCCGCCGTCCTCTCCCGCTTCTCCCGACTCTTGATCGATCCCAATCGGCCGCTCGACGCGGACACCCTGTTCCGCACGAATGCGGACGGTCGAACGGTTCATCTGAACGCTTCGCTTCTCGAGGTGGAGCGCCAACGTCGGATCGATGGTTTCTACGTTCCCTATCACCGTGCCATCCGTGCGATGGTGGAGCAAAGTCACGGAGATACCGTCTTTGCCATCCACTCCTTCACCGACAACTACGAGGGGGACAGGCGGGTGCTCGATGTCGGGGTGCTGTTCGATGATGATGAAGAGCCGGCGTATCGATTGGTGCGCCATTTGGAAGAGGCCGGATTCAACGTTTTGCCGAACCAGCCCTGGTCTGGGAAAGCGGGCCTTGCATATTCACCGGTGCGCCACGCCCGGGAATTTGGGCGCTGTGCGCTCGAAATCGAGGTGCGTCAAGATCTGATCGTCGACCAATCCTTCGCCACGCGGCTTGCGAAGGCGCTGGTCAGCTTCTTCACGTAAGCTTCCGAGATGCCGAAAGCTCGCTCCGAGCAGACTGGGATATCGTACCTCCTGAACGGGGACGCGGACGCCCCGTTGGTTCTGTGCCTTCATGGTTTTCCGGACATCCCTCGAACCTGGGCGCCACTGACCGAGGCTCTGTCCAATGTGGGGTATCGTGTAGCTAGCCCGTGGCTTCCCGGCTACGCGCCGTCGTCTTTGAGAGGACCTTTCGACGTACCGGCGCTCACCGAGAAGATCCTCCGCCTCGCCGATGAGCTTTCTCCGACGGAGGCAATTCGCATGGTGGGTCATGATTGGGGCGCCGTGATCACCCAATGCGCCTTGGCCACCAAGCCCACGCGATTTGCCGCGGCAGCCATCCTTGCTGTCCCGCATCTACTGTCGTTCGAGGCCAATCTCCAGAGGTACCCGAGACAGCTCCGCCGTAGCGCGTACATGGCGCTGTTCCAACTGCCCATCGTCTCCGACCGCATCGTGAGCCGGCACGACTTCCGTTTCATCGAGCGTTTGTGGTCGAGTTGGTCGCCGGGGTTTGATCCGGGGCCGGACTATTTCGAAGAGTTGAAGCAGTGCCTGCGGTCCAGCATACCGGGGCCCCTCGAGTACTACCGGACGATGGCCTCACCGAAGGTCATCCGTCAGCTGAGGCAGATCCTCGGCGGCGGACCCATCTCGGTCCCCACGCTATACCTGCACGGCGGCGAGCGCGACGGTTGTGTCGGCCCGGAGATGACAAACGGCCAGGAGGCGCATTTCAGCGCGCTCTTCGAGTCCGTCACCCTAGTCGACGCGGGTCATTTTCTTCACCTCGAGCAACCGCAGGAAGTGAGCCAGGCAGTGCAAGCCTGGTTCGAGGCATACTGAGGTCACGGACTCCGAGGCCAGTCCTAGCGCCCACGCCGCCGGGAACCCCAGCGCCTACACCCCGACCAGCGGCAGCTGTCGGCGGGTCGTGCCGTTGTCCGTGATCGGGATTGGGTAGCGGCCGCTGAAGCAGGCGCTGCAGAAACCCTCCTCGCCGCCGACGGCGCGCTTCAAGCCGTCGAGCGACAGGTAGCCGAGGCTATCCGCAGTGACGTATTCGTTGACCTCCTGCACCGAGTGGTGGGCGGCGATGAGCTCCTCGCGCGTGGGTGTGTCGATGCCATAGAAGCACGGCCAGATCGTAGGCGGTGAGCTGATGCGCAGATGCACTTCTTTGGCGCCGGCATCGCGAATCATCTTGACAATCTTCCGGCTGGTCGTTCCGCGAACGATCGAGTCGTCGATCACCACGACGCGCTTGCCCTGAAGCACGCTTTGGACCGGATGGAGCTTGAGGCGCACGCCGAAGTGTCGAATCGACTGTGCTGGCTCGATGAAGGTGCGGCCGACGTAGTGGCTTCGAATGAGGCCGAGCTCGAAGGGCAGACGAGCTGCCTCGGCGTATCCGAGGGCAGCGGCTACCCCGCTATCCGGGACGGGAACGACGATGTCTGCTTCGACCGGCTGATCTTCGGCGAGCGCCCGTCCCATGCGCTTGCGGGCTTCGTAGACGCTGATGCCGTCGAACCACGCGTCCGGCCTGGCAAAATACACGTACTCGAAAATGCACATGTATCGCCTTTTCGGGTCCATGCGGAAGGGGCGCAGGCTGCGCATCCCTGTGCCGTTGATGACGACCATTTCACCCGGCTCGATGTCGCGGATGAACTTGGCACCGATCAGTTGAAAGGCAGGGGGCTCGGACGCGATCACGTACGCCCCATCCAGCTGGCCGAGGCACAGCGGACGGAAGCCATAGGGGTCGCGAACCGCCACGAGCTCGTCTGGCGAAAGAAAAACCAGTGAATAGGCCCCCTCCACCTGATGAAGGGCATCGGCTACCCGGTCGACCATGGTCGCCGCCTTGGAGCGAGCGATGAGATGGACGAGCACCTCAGTGTCGCTGTCAGAGGCGAAGATCGAACCGTCGTTTTCCAGCTGCTGCCGCAGTGCGATTCCGTTGGTGAGATTGCCATTGTGGGCCACTGCGATGGCCCCATGACCGCAATCGACCGCAATGGGCTGAGCATTCTTGATGTGGCTCCCGCCCGCCGTCGTGTAGCGGACGTGTCCGATGGCGCTTTTTCCGGGCAGCTTGTCCAGCTGATCTGCCGTAAAGACGTCCTGCACCAGGCCCATTCCGCGGTGGACGAAGAGCTGCTCGCCGTTGCTGGAGACGATTCCGGCAGCTTCCTGCCCCCGGTGCTGCAACGAATGCAGCCCGAGATAGGCAAGGTTGGAAGCCTCGCCGGCCCCGAAGACGCCGAATACTCCGCATTGATCATGAAAATGATCGTCGTCCATGACCGCCACCGCGGCTTTCATAGCGCCCACCCCCCGCGGCGTCCATCACCCCCGCATGCCCAGATTGCCAGCTTGCGCTAGGAAATGCAGGCAACGATGCCGCGTATATTGAAGCGAATCGAATCGATCGTTCCCAGGAGGGCCTCTGGCTATGGAGGCAAAGCTCGCAACCTCGCGGCGCTTGCGCGGGCTGGCTTCCCGGTCCCGGTCGCTTACGCCATGCCCGGCTGGGTGGCGGATTCGTTTCTGTCCAGCGTGCTCGACATCGCAGACCGGCCTCGAGCGCTGCTTCGCACTCCGCACGTCTCCGAAACCCGACTCGATCAGGTTGCAGGGCGCGTCCGAGAAGCGACCCTGCCCCAAGACGTCGTGAGCAGCGTGCGCGATGCACTGCTCGCGATGACGGACGATGGCGCTTCGAGCTTCGCAGTGCGCTCTTCGGGCACGCACGAGGATCAGGAGGGTGCTTCGGCCGCCGGCATGCATTCGACTGCGCTGAACTTGGTGCGTGAAGACGAGGTCCTCGACGCCGTGAAGGCCTGCTGGGCGAGCCTGTTCCGCCCTCGTGTGTTTTCGTATCTGCGAACCCTGGGAGATGACGTTCCAGCGTCGGTCGGCGTCCTGATTCAGGCCATGGTGCCCGCAGAGGTGTCGGGCGTTCTGTTCACGGCCAATCCGCTCACCGGGGATGCCGGAGAGGTGGTCATTAACGCGGCATACGGTCTCGGCTCTTCGGTCGTCGACGGTCGCGTCACACCCGATACGTACCGCGTGGACAAGGCGACGGGGCAGCTTCGGGACAGGGTCCTCGGAGACAAGGCGCTGCGGGTCCTTCTCGCCGACTCGGGCGGCGTGCGCGAGACGAGCGTCGAGCCTTCCGACCGCGCCCGCCCGGCCCTGAGCGAGCAGCAACTCTTGAACCTGACCGATTTGGCGACGCGCATCGAGAGCCATTTTGGCAATGCGCGCGACGTCGAGTGGGCCATTGCCCAACAAGAAGTCTATGTGCTGCAGGCGCGGCCGATCGTGCTTCCGAGCATGCGGAACCGCGGCGCTGAGCGCGAGCGGCCCTGGGATCGGCGCAAGATCGTCTGGAGCAACGCCAACGTAGGGGAGGCGCTTCCAGGAGTGGCCACTCCTTTCACTTGGTCCGTTCTGAGCCAGTTCAGCGAGCTCGGATTTCGCCGTGCCTTTGGCGCCCTCGGGTGCACCGTTCCTCGTGACGCGGAGCTGGTGGGCGACTTTCGCGGCCGCATTTACCTCAACCTGACCGAGTTCAGCTCGATCATTTCCCAAGTGCCGTGGATTCATCCCTCGACGCTCGTTCGGCTAGGAGGAGGACAGTACGCGTCGGAGCTCGACGACGTGGTAGAGGAGCGCAGCTCGACGGGCTTCGTCTTGCGCCTGCCCCAAACCGTCTCGCGTTACGCTCGCGAAAACTATCGGCTCAAGGCGCGAATCGACTCCTTTGAGACGTATTTCGCCGACGAGCGGATGCGAATGAATTCGGTCGATCCCCGGCTGCTGGAGCCGAGCGGTCTCGATCGCATGTTGGGTGATGTCGAACACCTCCTCGACGAGACCGGCTCGATCATGCTCACGGCCTACGCCAACTTGCTGACTGCAGTCCTGGTGTTGCTCGGCGTGGTCCGGGTATTCGCGAGCAAGCATGACCCGGGGCTGTATCGCGATCTCCTTTCGGGGCTCCAGGACGTATCTAGCGCGCGTCCTGGTTTCGTACTGTGGCAAATTGCCCAGCTCGCCAAGGACGAGCCAGCAGTGGCCGAGCGCATCCGCACGGTGAGCGTCTCGGAGCTCACTGTAGACGATCTGCCTCCCGGAAGAACGCAAGACGCGCTTCGCCGCTTCCTCGAAGACTACGGCTACCGTGGCGTCCGGGAGGCTGAAATCGCGGCGCCGCGCTGGTCCGAAGACCCGACGCTGATGTTCGCGGCCCTGCGTTCGCATCTGGAGCGTGAGGTCGATCTCGTACAACGCGAGCGAGACTTGCAGCATGCGCGACACGAAGCGCAGGAAAAGCTCGAGCACAGCGTGCCGTTTCCCCTACGGCCGGCCGTGAGGAAGCTGCTCGATTTCGTACGGCGCTTCACCCGTATGCGTGAGCATCTACGCGGCCACGTGGTCGAGGTGCTGGGCATGTTCCGCGGGGTCGCTTTGGAGGCTTCCCGACGAATCGAGTCGCGGGAGGCCGAGGCCGGGCCCAACGCAGCGTTTTTCCTGACGCTCGCGGAACTTCATCACGTCCTCCATGACGAGAACGAACGCGTCGCAATTCGGGTGCAACGGCGTCGCTTGGAGCATGAGCGCAACAAGGCTCTTCCAGAGCCTCCAGCAACCTTCGTAGGATTCCCGCCCGAGGAGTCCGCGCCGGCGACATCGTCGAAGCGCTTGCATGGGTTGGCCGCGAGCGGTGGAGTGGCCGAGGGAAAGGTGCGCATTCTGAGAGATCCATCCAAGGCGGCCGACTTCCAGCCGGGCGACATCCTCGTGGTCGCGGCGGCCGACACCGGCTGGGCTCCACTGTTCCTTGCCGCCGCGGGCGTCGTCACCGAGCTGGGTGGCCCGCTTTCCCACGCCGCGATCATCTTGCGGGAATATGCGGTGCCGGCGGTGGTCAACGTGACCGCCGCGACGCGCAACCTTCGTGATGGGGATATCGTCCGAGTCGACGGTGATGCAGGCATCGTCGAGGTGCTCGGTGCGTGAAACCGTGGACGCGCAGCCTGAAATCCTCCATCGCGACGACCATCTCCTCGTCATCGACAAGCCCCCCGGCCTGCCGACCACGGCTCCGCGGCCTACCGATCCAAGCCTGACGCAGTGGGTCCAGCGGCAGTTCCCAAGCCTGAGCGCCCATCCTACCTCCCGGCTCGATGCGCCGGTCAGCGGCCTGGTCACGTTTGCGCTCACGCGCACCGCCAATCGGCGCCTCTTGGAGGCCCGGCGCGCAGGCTCGTACGACCGTGTGTACTTCGGCATTACCTTGGAGCACCCCATGGCCGACGAGGGCGAATGGAACTGGCCGGTTTCCGTCGATCCCCGCCACCCGATGCTCCGTGTTGCAGGAGCCGGGCGCGGCCAGCGGGAAGCGAGTACCCGATACGAGGTCATCGCCAGCACATCGAACGGCGCTCTGCTCCGCCTCATGCCCCGGACGGGTCGCACCCATCAGCTCCGGGTTCACGCTGCCAGGGCGGGGCTTCCCCTGTTCGGTGATCATGCCTATCAAGGTCCGCGACGGCAGACGCTTCCAGACGGCAGTGTCGTTACTGCGCGTCGCGTGATGCTTCACTGCGTGCGGGTCGGCTTTCCCTGGCCGCCTGCGGGCCGGCTTCGACTCGAAGCGCCCGTGCGGCCGGACATGGAGCATGTCTGGCTCGCATTGGGAGGTACCCGCTCCCAGCTCAATCCTTAGTGCTGCGACGTGAATTTGACGCCAGCGGGCGCTTCCGAAGGACGGGTGAAGTGTGCTTCGAGCTCCCGCTGAAGGATCTCCTGCACATTCTCTTGAATCTCGAGCGGATGGCGTATCAGGCGTTCGATGTTGCGTTGATATACGAACAACCGCCTCTGCTGCTCACTGCCCGCCTTGGTGGCCAGCTCGTCGAGCAAGAGCGGCGTTCGCGGATCCACGCCCTCGGCCACGACCTCGAGCCCCGGCAGGTCCGTTACCATGATCAGATTGCCTTCGAGCCGCTGGGCGAGCTCTTCGGGAAGCTCGCGCAACGCCCCCTGCACGATCTTTTCGAAGCGACCGTGGGATGGCGCCCATGGGGGCTGTGCGGCAAGCCCGTCGAGGTGTCTGGTCTTGAGGAACGCGAGGGACGCCTCACCGGGGCGCTCCTGGCGCTCTCGCAGTAGTCCGAGATAGTACATCACGTCGGCGGAAGCGTCCGGGCGCGCAGCGGCACGCTCGATGAGCACGGCTGCGGCTTCGACCTGATCCAGCTCGAAGTGGGCCCGGCCGACCAGAAAATCCAGCTGCTCGTTCTCGAAAGGGCCCTCGGGAAGGCCGAGCAACAGCTCCGCTGCGGCGCCGCGGTCGCCCTGGTGTAGTAACGCGTCGACCTTCAGCACGGACGCATCCGCGATGTCGTCGGCCGTCTGGCAGCTTTCCAGGGCCTGATCGAGGACCCGGATGGCCTCGTCGAAGCTACCCAAGGGGTGGATCAGTAGCTCTGCGGCATTGAGCATGGCCTCGAGATAGTGCTCGTCGAGCTCGATGGCCTGCCGGTAGTGATCGAGGGCCATATCGAGGTTGCCGTTGGCGGCGTGGATGTAGCCGATGAGGTTGTGGGCATCGGGTGAGTCGCCGTCGAGCTCGAGGGTCTGCTCGGCCGACGCCATCGCTCCGATCAAGTCGCCCTGCGTCACCAGCTCCCAGCCGCGATCGAGGTGCGCGCTCAGCCGGTCCATGAACCCTTCGTTCTGCTCGGACATGGTCGATCGCGAAAGTTACGTGGCCGGTTTGGCACGTCAAGCGGAACTGTGCGCTATCATCCGATGGGGAATGGTTAGGTTTTTCACGTTACTCGGAATCACGGCCCTCTGTGCGTGCGTGACCGAGCCGCTCTCGTCCGGGCAGACGATCTCGATCGGCACGTCTAACGACGGGTATCTTCGAGATGCCCTGCCTCTGGACGACCGGGGCGACGGCTATCGCCGGCTGCGCCCGGGGGAGACGACCCGATACGGGACCCAGACCTTGATCGAGGCGGTCGAACGAGCCGCCCGTGAGGTTGCGCATGCGTTTCCTGGTGGCTACCCGCTTCGCGTAGGAGACCTTTCGAACCCCGCCGGCGGAGCCCACGCCCGGCACCGAAGCCATCGGGCCGGGCGTGATGCGGACCTTTTGTTCTTCGCCCGGGACTCCGGAGGTTTGGCTGCCGCCGTCCCCGGCTTGCTGAAGTTCGACGAGCTGGGCTTCGGCGTTTGGGCCGATCGGGTCTATCACTTCGACGAAGCCCGAAACTGGTATCTGGTGCGCACGCTCGTCTTGGACGAGGACGCGCGGGTCAAGTGGCTCTTCTGCTCGAACCCGCTCAAAGCACGGCTCCTCCGATACGCTGCCCTGCACGAGCCCTCGGCCCACGCGGTGCTTCGAGCGACGTGGATTCTGCATGAGCCATCCCGGGGTGAGCCACACGATGACCACTTCCATCTGCGCGTGGGTTGCAGTGCAGCGGAGCGCGAGCTGGGGTGCCGGGAGGAGGCCCCGCACTGGCCCTGGTTGAGCGATGCTGCCCGCAAAGAGGATCCGAGCGCGAGCGTGGCGGCGACCGACGAACAGCTGGTTCGATGGCTATTCGCCGAGGAGCATGTGGATCAGCGAGGCGACATCGCTCGGCGTAGCCTCGGTTCCGCAGCGAAGCCATCCCTTGTCGCGGGTCGCTAGGTCGGTCAAATCGCGGTGCTGCTCGGTTGCGCCCCACACGAGCACCGCGGAGCTCTGGGGGAGCTCGTGCGCAAGCGTCGCAATCGTCGAGGGCTGCACGGAGGCTTCCACGCAGTCGATCACCACCATCGGTCCGAGGGACGCGGTCGCTTTCAGATTGTCGAGGAAGGCCACGACGTCTTCGATCTGCTGGACCGCAGCGCTTGCCCCGACGTGCTTGGCAATCTCGGCGCACCGTTGGCGGTTGCGCGTCGCCACGAACACCATCGGAAGCGCCGAGCCTAAAGGTTGCACCGTCGGATATTTGGAGGTGTCGATCTCCGCCGACGATGCCGGCTCTTTGCGGGCTACGCCCGAGTGCTGTCGATCGCGGCCGATCCTTCGCGTCTCATCGGGTCGACGCGTTTGGAGCGGGGGTGCAGAGCTCGTTTTTTCGGCGAGCGCGACCATCGGCTCCAGATTCTGCATGACTGCGTCGGTGGCATCGTCGCCGAGGTAGAACGCCATGGCCGTGCGAAGGTGCTTTTGCACGAAGGCCCGGAGCGGGTCTCCCGACTGCGGCACTTGGTGCTCTCCGGCCATGTGAAGCGCGCGGTGGAGGATCTGCACACGCACCTCAGGTGTTGCGACCGACTCGATCGCCTCCCGAACCATGCGGGCGACCGGGGCTTCCCTGTCCATGTATTCCACACCCCCACCGGAGGCAGCGTGCTTGGGAGCTACCACCACAGCGTAATATTACCGTGAATCCCGGGCCAAGCCAAGCTTGTGATGGTATGCGGTTCGGAGGCCTTCATGGTACACGGGACCACGATGCTCGTGTTGGGGGTGGACGAGAACGGCCTTGGGCCCGTGCTGGGACCCCTGGTCGCCACCTCCGTGGTGCTGGAAATGCCGCGCTACGAGCGTTCCTCGCTCTGCCAGCGGGGTCTTTCGCTCGGACTGACCGATAGCAAGGAGACCGGACGATTCGGTCAGATGCAGTTTGCCGAGTCCGTTGCTCTCGGGCTTCTGGCGGGCCAGGGCGGAGGCCGAGCTCCGGAATCGGCCGACGCCGTGCTCGAACAGGTATTTCGAGAGGGCCGATCGCGGCTCCGGGCGTGCTGTCCCGACGAGCCGACCGCCGCACAATGCTGGGCCGTCGACCTACCGTTGCCGATCTTTGGGGGCGACCCCGCCGCCGGGCAGGAGCTGCTCGACAAGCTCGTGGGGCGCTCCAGCCTTCGCATCGTGGGCGTGCGAAGCCGTGTCGCATGCGCTGGCGTTCTCAACGCAGAGCGAGCCGCCGGCAAGCACAAGTTCGATGTCGACTTCGACCTCTTCGAAGACTTGATCGCTTCCACGCACACCAGCCACGGCGAACCGCTTCTCGCCATCTGTGGCATGATCGGCGGCATCCGCGATTACGCTTCGCGCTTCAGCCGGTTCGATCGCGATCGAATCCAACACGTCCCAGGGCGTCGAGGGCAGCGCCGCTACGCGGTGCAAGGCGTGGGAGAGATACGCTTCGAGATCGATGCCGATGCGCGCCACCTTCCGGTTGCGCTTGCTTCGATCGTCGGAAAGTACGTGCGCGAAATCTGCATGCGCCGCATCGGCGAGTTTTATCGTCGGGGCGACCCCGAGCTAGGGTTCGTCAGTGGGTACCGCGATCCGGTGACCAAGCGTTTCATCGAAGCCACGGCGCTGCTTCGAAAGCGGTTTGGGATCGCGCAAGAATGCTTTAGACGAGAGTCGTAATGCGAGGAGATCTCCATGCCAAGCGCGATCCGATGCCGCGTTGGATATTGTGGCTCGGCCTATCATTCGCTGCGGTCTGGTTGCTCTACGCGCTGCGTGGTGTGCTCGCACCCGTGTTTTTCGCCTTCTTGATCGCGTATGTGCTCGATCCCGTGGTCGATCGAATCGAGGGCAGCCGTCTGCTTCGAAATCGCCGCATCGCCCGGGGCGTCGCGATCAGCGTCTTGCTCTTCGTCGTCTTCCTAGTCACCGCATTGGTGCTCTTCGTCATCGCGCCGATGGTCTACGAACAGGTCGTTCGATTCGTGAAGCAGCTCCCGGGCCTGGTCCAAAGGAGCCGTTCGCACTGGGAGCCGTTGTTGACTCAGCTCGGCCTGGAGATTCCCACGTCGGTCGGCCAGGCATTCGAAGAGCTTCATCTCGATCTGCAGTCCGTGGTCGCCAAGGGCTATGCGCCTGCCAGCGCCGCGGCGAGGTGGCTCTTGGGCGGCACGGCATCCGCCGTGGGTGCGCTCGTCGCCGGTTTGGTCGTACCCGTGTTTGCTTTCTATTTGCTCTATGATTTCGACCGTATGACTGCCAAGGCGGCAGATCTCATTCCGCCACGGTACCGCGAGGACGCCTTCGCCTTCTTCCGCGAGGTCGACCGCGTGCTCGGGCAGTTCCTCCGAGGTCAGTTCACCGTGATGACCGTTCTTGGCGCCCTCTACGCGACCGGCTACGCACTGATCGGCGTCCCCTTGGCCTTGCCCATTGGAATCGTCGCTGGCCTGCTGTCCTTCATCCCCTACGTGGGTAGCTCCACGGCGCTGGCATTGGCCCTCCTGATGACGGCGCTTCAGGGCCAGGGTTGGATTCAGGCGCTTTGGGTGGTCGGCGTGCATGCCCTCATTCAAGGGCTCGAGGGATTCGTCATCACGCCGAAGATCATGGGCGATACGGTGGGCATTTCGGCAATCGCCGTTTTGTTCGCCCTCCTGGTGGGCGCGGAGCTGCTCGGTTTCACCGGCGTGCTTCTTGCGGTGCCTGCGGCAGCCGTTTTCAAGATCCTTCTGGAGCGGATCATCGCTCGCTATCGTGGATCGTCGTTCTATGTGGGGGACGATTCCGGGAAGGCCGTGTCTACGGAGCCTTCGCAAGACTCGACACGTCCAGGTTGATCTGGATCGTCTGGCCTTCTTCCCGCACGCGTCCCGTGCGCAACACGTCCGCCCACGGAGGTTCTACGGAATCGGGCGGATCGTGTAGCCAAGCCTCGATTTCGATGGTGTCGCCGTGGATGGCCTCGGGATTCGCGACATCCAGGTGCACTTCGACCGTCCCCTTGCTTCCGGACCGGATTGCCAGGGCGAAGGCCCGCACGCCCTCGAGCGCCGATCGCTCTGCATCGCGCCTGCCGAGGCTTTCCAGCGCCTCGTTCCAATCCTCCGGGGGCTCGATCACCGCGGCGACGGCCGAGTGTAGACTGACCCGCCCCCACAGTGCCGCAAAGCTGGCTCGATCGACCAGGGCCGGCACTACGCCATGCGCGACCCCCATCGCCTCTGCCACCGTTTGGACCGATCCCGTGACGACGGTCCGATCGTCGAGCAAGGCGATCGCGCTGCGCCGATCGCGACTGGTCAACAACGGGCCGATCGGCGCGTCCAGGCGAACGACCGAGCCGCCTCGGGCTTCCACCAGCAGGCGGTGACATTGTGCAAGCCTCCGCGCGTTTGCGCTGCGTCCCTTCAGCATCAAGCCGACCGATTGAAACGGTTGGTCATCGGGACCCTGAACCCACAGGGTGATGTCACTTAGCGCTTCGAGCGGTGCGATCCCGCAGGTCTTTTCGATCTCGGTCAGTTGCTCCCTTGCGACGAAGGTGCCGAGCAGCACTTCGGCCGCAGCGGTGCGTCGAAGGGCCTCGGTATCGATTCGCAGGACGGCGCGGGCCGTGCTGGGAAGCGCACGCAGGGGCGCGGTCGCCCGAATCGTGCGACCATGCTCGATCATCGCGCAGAGCAGAGCCACCGTCGCGATGGAGACGACGACGGCGACCTTGAGCGATCGAGACATCACCCGAGGGTAGGAAGTTCCTTTCGCAGGGCAAGCGCCCGTGGTAACCGATGCCTCATGCCCTGGCGTCGCATGCGGTTGCGCAACTCCGAAGTTCTTGCGCGTTGCAACGAGCAGGGAGAGCTCCTCTCCAAAGGCGGGCGGGTAGAGATTCGATACAAGCCAAACGACGGGCGGGCGTACTTCGCCGGTGTCTCGAACCTCGAACCCTCTGGCGGCGCCCTCGTCATAGAACCCGACCCGTTCTGCGGTCCCGGTGAGGCCGTGCAAAAAACGGCAAAGCCCACGGCTCGGCCGACCGAGACCGGCTCGATTCCCAACGCCCCCGAAGGAAACGAGCTGCTCATATTCGCCGATGGCGCGTGTAGCGGCAATCCTGGGCCTGCCGGGCTTGGCGTGGTCGCGCTTTTCGGTGATCAGCGCCGTGAGCTGAGCGAATATCTGGGCGAGGCCACCAACAACATCGCGGAGCTGACTGCAATTCTGAGAGCGGTCGAGCTAGCCAGTGAGCTTCGGAGACCACTTCGTCTGTACACCGATTCGCAATACGCCATCGGAGTCCTCACTCAAGGCTGGAAGGTGCGCGCCAACAAGGAGCTCGTCGCAAAGGCGCGAGGAGCGCTCGATGCGCATCCCGACGCGAAGCTTTTCCACGTGCGCGGTCACCAGGGCGTCATGCTGAATGAGCACGCTGACGAGCTCGCGGTTCGCGCGGTTCAAACGAGACAATCTACGGGCTGGGTCGATCGCTGATGCGACGCGCTGCTTCTCGCAGCGTCACGAGCTCGTATCCCGCTTCCCGCATGACTCGAATCGCAGCAGTGAATGCGTCCAGCTTGTCCTCGGCCCTACGTCTCAGATCAGCCCGATGCGGCGCGAGCGTGTGTAGGCCGTCCTGCTCCGCGTCGGCTGCGTCGAAACCATGAAGCTCCAGGTTGATCAGCTCCCGGCCGATCATTTGCTTGGTCAGCCATGCAGCGATGCGCGGGCCCCCGAGCGCCAAAGAAGTGCCGATGTAGGGTAGCTGCCAGGGGGTCACGCCGATCGGGAGCTCCAACAAACCCGTCCCTCGACGCCAATACGGTCGTCCCACGCGATACGGTCGTCTCGGAGCCCGCAAGACCCCGGGGGCATCCAAGAGGCTCGCGCTCGCCCGCCCGCGCAACCTCATGACCCCCAGCGCTGCCGCTTTGAGACCGTAATAGCTCGCGCATGGAAAAACGCTCGAGTCGTACTGAAACTCCGATGCTTCGAGGGCATCGAACAGCGCATCGGATACGGTGTAGCCGGGCGCTCGGAAACCTACGGGACGGGCGCCGCAAGCCGCCTGAATCGTCTTGGAACCTCGCTCGATCTCCTCGGCGATTTCCCTTCTGGTACGGCGTGTCAGATCATAATGGTGGTGATACGAGTGATTGGCGACCTCGTGTCCCGCACGATGCAACCCGGCGACGGCCTGCCGGTTCTCTTGTCGCACCAGATCCTCTCCGATCGCGAAGAAGGTCGCAGCGATCGACTGGCTTTGCAGCCATGCGGAGAGCCTCGGTACGCAACGATCGTAGACGGCATGGACTGCGGGCTCTTCCACAGGCTCGAGCCCATGGATCGCCGTGTAGCGAGGTACCTCGTCCAAGTCGATCGATATCGATGCAATCCGCATGCTCAACCTCTTATCCGAATCGCGATGAAGAGCTTGATCAGGCTCCGCAGGACATTGGGTACCCGCCGTACCAGCCCGATGCTGGGAGGCCGCTTCTCCAGGATGGAGACCGGAATTTCCCTGACTCCAAGTCCAGCCCGCTGCGCACGAATCACCAGCTCCGAAGCGAACAAATCCCCGCCGATCACGCAGGCTCGGGCGATCGGTTGCACTTTGACCCGCCGAAACGCTTTGAGCCCGTGCGTGTCCGTCCCCTGGAATCCGAGCGTCCACCGCAACAAGCGGTTGATCATCCTCGTGCCGAGCCTTCGAAAGAAGGGTCGTTGGTCTTTCGCACCCTCCATGGCTTTTGAGCCGATGACGAAATCCACCGTTCTATCTTGCAGCACCGCCAGGGCCCGTTCGTAAAAGCCCATGTCGCAAAGATCGATTTCGTCGCAGATGACGACGTCGCCCCTGGCACGCAGGATGCCTTCACGAAGCGCCTTGCCGTAGTTGGGCTCGTCGGTGTGTTGATAGGCGAGTTGGGGGAAGCGCTCCGTGAGCATGGAGGCGACGGCCGCCGTTTGATCAGTCGAGCCGTTCTCTGCGAGCACGAGCTCGTACGACCAAGGGACGTCGGCGAGCCGGTCTACGAGGTCGACGATCGAAGCGCGGAGAATCCCCTCCTCGTTGTACACCGGGATGATGATCGAGATCGACGGATGGGCGACGGAATGAGCCAAGGGGCGGCACAATCTCAAGCCAATACCGCTGCGTCAAGTCAAGCCACACAGCATCGCATGGGCATCGTCCAGCTCGATTCTAAGCGGTCCGACCGATGCGGGAAGGGCTACGGTTCGCCCCTGCCCTACCTCCAGCCGCTCGCGGGCATGGTCGATGGTCAGCTTTCCTTCGAGCGTGGTCAACGCACGGAGCCGATCTCCGGCCGGAAGCTCGAGCGCTCCGGAGCCGCTCAAGCGCTGCAACGAGAAGACGTCGGAGCGAAGTGGCCCGTCTTGGTTGGTCAGCGTCTCGATTGTGGCCGAATGGACAATCGCCGCAGGCCCCGCTCGGTGACGGATACGCTCGATGAGCACTTTTTCCCGAGGGCCATCCCAATCCGTCACGTCGAGGGCACGCTCCCGATGTAGAGCTCTCGGCTCGCCCCTCGGGTCGGGCTGTCCGAGCGCATCATAGCGACGGTTCCAGTCCCAGTATCTGTAGGTGATTCCACGTTTACCTGGCGCTACGCGTTGTGGTTCGAGTAGTAGAACGCCCCTCCCAATCGCGTGTGGAGTTCCCGGCTCGATGACGAATACGTCACCAGGAGAGACCGAGACGAATGACATCAGAGCGTCGACCGCTTTGCCTTCGTCCAGAGCGGCCTCGACGTCCGTCCGCGAGACATCCTCGCGGAAGCCGAGGTACAAGCCTGCCCCAGGGTCGGAGTCGATGATGTACCAGGCCTCCGGCTTGCCGCTTTCTTCGGAACCGAGAGCCGGATCGCCGTCACGGGGATGAATTTGAACCGACAGATCGTCCTTCGCGTCGACGAGCTTCACCAGCAAGGCCGTCGATCCGAGGTCGGCTTCCCGGCCGAGCAGGGCGGGGTCGGAGCGAAGAACCTCATCGAGCGACGGCCCCTCGACGAGCCGGCTCGGGAAGTCGGGTTCCACCGAAAGCTCCCACGCCTCTCCGACTGGACCCTGGACGCTCAGGTGGGCCCCGCTCTTCAAGCGTTCGACGATACGGCGGCCGCCCCACGGAGTACGAGCCGGCGGCGTCAAGTTGTCGGGCCGAAGGAGCAGCGGGCGCCGCCAGTTTTTTGGACCTACTTTGTCCCACATGTAAGGTGTTTCCAAACCCTATGGTAGCGCCCTGGGAGGTTGGGATGGGTTATTTGGGTAAGGAACGCCGAATTCACCGAGTCTTCGTCACTCGCAATAGCGAATACCACGTGCGCCGCAACGTGTGCGTAGGGGTTCGTGATCGCCGGACGGGGCACTGGCTCAGCGGCCATGTCGCGTTGCGCAGCACGGTTTCCGGAGGCCTGAAGTTCCATGACAATGGCGCGATCAGCGCGTCCGAGGGTTTGCCCACGGTCGGCGAGTCGCTGTTCTTCATTGCCGCCGGGCGGGACCTCATCACGAGCCCGGTTTTGAACGTGGAGAGGCCTCCGCTGGAGGTCGTCCACTCCTACCCCATGTAAATTCGGTGCCGCGAGATGCTATATCCCGCGGCGTGTCGTCTCACACGAGAACCATTCGCGTCGTGGCTGCGCTCGTCGAGCAAGGCGGGCGCTATCTCATCACGCAGCGCCGCGAGACCGCCGTGCTTCCGCTCCTTTGGGATTTCCCCGGCGGCCGGGTAGAGGATGGCGAAAGTGACGAAGCTGCGTTGGTCCGAGAGGTAAAAGAAAGGCTCGGCGCCGATGTCGAGGTGGGTCAGCTCATCTCGTTCGTCAATCATCCCTACGAAAGATACGCCGTGGATTTGTTCCTCTACGAATGCAAGCTTCTCGGTGACCATCTGTTCTGCCGCGCAGTCAAGGCGTATGCGTGGGTGACCTCCAAAGAGATGGAGTCATACGCGTTCACCCCAGTCGACGAGGCGTCGATGACGAAGCTACTCGGAGAGGGCTAAGACTCTTCGCTAGACGTCGTAGAAGATCGGCGGCCGCTTCCGGACAAAGCGGAGCACCAAGTCCCGCGCTTCGCTCGAAAGATCCTCGAATTGAATGCCCATGCCGGGCTCGGACTCCGAGGCGAAGTCGAGGGGATCGCGTACGAATCGGACGTAGCCATCGCATTCGAACTCGAAGCCGCCCGGTAGCGTGACCAGCATCGTGACCGAAGTGTCCTCGGGCAGAGTCTCGTACGTCGCCAAGAAGACTCCGCCATGGGCGATTTCGCCACTGAATCCGACGTAGAAATTCGATTGGGTTGCAGCCCCGAGGTTGGCCTCGACCCGCTGACGCGCCCCGGTCGGAACCGGCGCCGGAGGCGGCAGCAAAGAGGTAGGCACCGGCACGGGCGGGCCAGAACGCGGCCGTGCCGAAGACGGTTGATTCGAAGGGCGCACGTTCGGCGCCGGGACGGAAGAAAGTGGGCGGCTCGTCCGAGCCACGCGGACGCTGGGACGGTCGCTCACGCGGTCGCTGGGATGGTCGCTCACGCGGTCGCTGGGACGGTCGCTCGCGCGGTCACTGGCACCGACGCGGATGCTGGCACCGACGCGGACGCTGTCGCTTCTGCCGGGCCTCGGGCGCGTGGATTCGGGTCGAACGCTTGGCTTGTTCGTCAGCGGAAAGAGGACGCTGATCACGTCCGCGATGCGCTCTGTTGCGCTTTGTACGCCCTGGTGCTCGCTCTTCACGTCTTGCAGTAGGGCGAGTGTCTGACTCAACGTACCGAGTGCGTTTCTCACGCACGTTTTACCGTCGGGCTCGGTCGATGCGTATTCTGCTTCGAACAGGGCGCCGATCGACTTGGCCACGTTTTGGGCGATTCCAAGCGCTTCGTCTGGAATGTCCGAGTCCTGCTGAAGCGCCTCGAGCGCCTCGCCGAGCGCCTCGCGAGCTTGTCGCGCCTCCCCGGCCGATGAATAACCCATGTCGTTTCCCCCGCTTGCCTGTTTCTCAGGATAACGGGAGTCGGCAGCAGGTCAAAGCTCCTTGACGAATACGACGCGTGAGCGGCCGGGGCCGGCGTAGTCCGCGACCTCGGTGCTCGTGAAGCCCATCGATTCGTGGAAGCGGACCGGCCCCTCGTGACCGGACGAGGCGAGCGACTTGATTTGCTTCATGCCCGCCGCTCGCGATCGCTCCGTAAACTGCTCGTAGAGCCGCTTACCCACTCCACGGCGACGGTGATCCGGATGGATACCCACCAGATGCACGTAGCCCGTAGCGGAAGGCGCGGGCACCATGACGGCCAGTAGGAAGCCGATTACCTGTCCGTTCTGCTCGGCGACGAGCGCATGCTCGCCGAACTCGTAGAAGAACATGGGATCCGCACGACGTCCAGCTGGCCCACCCCACCACTGGTCCAGCACCGAGATGATATAGTCGTAGTCGGTTTTCGTGAGTCCCCGGATCTGCATTCCGGGCAAAGCGGTAACACGATCCCACCGAGAACGCACGGCGAGCCCACAGCCCATATGCATGAGGCCACTGAGTCATCCGAAGACATGAAGGTTCTGTTCTGCCCGTACTGCGAAGAAGGGTTCGAGAACGTCCTCGACTGTCCCGAGCACGAGCTCGCGCTGGTTCCCATCGATGACCTTCCGAAACGCGGGGAGCCCGTTTCGCACCGCGTGCGTTTCTTCGCCGACCCGAGATTGGGACGGGGGCCGGTTCAGCTGGGCGCCCTGTTGGTTTTTGTCGGTTTCGTGGCGCCCTTCGCGCACTCGCGAGGGCTCACGGCATCGGGCTTGGAGATCGCCATCGATGGAGCGGTCAACCTTTGGCTCGCACCGGGAGCGGCGATCATCATCCTTTGGATTCCGTGGAAACGCCGCACGCGGAGCGCCATGCATGCTGCGCGGGGAGCCGTATTCGGCCTGGCGCTGAGCGGTGGGCTGCCTCTCGTGTACACGACGCACCGAATTGGCCTCATGGCCGAAGCCGTCAATGCCCACGTATCGTGGCTATGGGGTCTGTGGCTCATGGTCGCGGGTCTGTCTGCCTGCGCAATCGGAGCGGCAGGTTTTGGCGGTTGGTCCCGAGCGGGGCCTTAGGCAGCTCCAGGGAGGGTGGGGCTGAAGATGTAGCCTTGCTGCTGAACCACGCAGACCCGATTCGTACCGGCAACCTGTGCCCGAGCGACCGCAATGCTCGCCGCATCGAGAAGCTCGCTGTCCGACCGCACGTTGGCGCTGGGGAAGACGCCGACGCCGATGGAAACGGTCAAGGAGACGCGTACGTCGTTTGTCTCGATGGGGCGCGACGCCAACTCGGTCACGACGCAGTCTGCAAGCGTGAGCGCTCTGGCGGGTCGTGTATTGGGAAGAATGAGACCAAAATCAGTCGTTCTGAAGCGAGTCGCGACGTCCGTCGCACGAATCGTGCGTTGCACGCGATCGAAGAGCTCGTCCAAGACCGAAGCCGCGACATCGGGGCCGTGCTCGACCACCAGCTTTCGCAGCCCGTCTACTGCCACGATGCAGCACGCGAGCGGATCCAAATGGCGCGCCGCCTCCGCAAACTCGCGCTTGAGGCGCTCGTAGAAGTACCGTTGGTCCGGAAGCGCGCCGAGTTGCGCGTCGAGCGACGCATACCGAAGCTCGCTCTTTGCGAACTCCACGTCGTCGTGGGTCCGCTTGACCCGCAACATGTTGTCGACGCAGGCCAAGAGCTCCGCGTCGTCCACCGGCTTCGTCAGGTGATCGTCCGCTCCGGTCCGCAGGCCCTGGACCCTGGCGCTCGCGTCTCCCGGAGGCGTCAGCAGAACGATGGGAACGAAGCGGTCCTTGGTGATCGTCTTGATGACGCGGCAGGTATCGACCCCGTCGAGCCCGGGCATGTTGACGTCGAGAACCACGAGGTCGACTGGCTGTGCGCGCACCGCGTCGATGGCCTTTTGACCGCTGCTGGCTGCTGCAACGATGAAATCCCTTTCGCGAAGCAGCTGAGCCAAGTGCTCGCGGCTCGCACGGTCATCGTCGGCAACGACCACAACCGCTTTGGGCGATGTCCCAGTGGCCCCCACCACGACAAGGTACTCGACCCGGCCGAGATACGCGAGCGCTTGCGCCCAGTTTCCCTCGGCCCGGGTCGCGTCTATACTGCGAGGCAGTGGACCCCCCTGGGGTTCGGGGACTGGATGGAGCTCAAGCAGCAACTCAAATTATCGCAGCAGCTGGTCATGACACCGCAGCTTCAGCAGGCGATCAAGCTGCTGCAGATGTCGCGCATGGAGCTCAGCGAGTTGGTTCAGGAAGAGCTGCTCGAGAATCCGGTGCTCGAAGAGGGCGGGGAGGCACGCGACTCGGCCAGCGCGGGCCCCGAGGAATCTGCCACGGCCGAGGTCCGTGCCCACGAGGCCAAGAAGGAAGAGATCGACTGGGAGCGCTATCTCGAAAACCGCTCGACAGAGGCGCCGATGCCCTCGATCCGTCGCGGCAGCGACGACGAGATGCCCGGTCTCGAGGCGACGCTATCGACCTCGGAAGACCTCGTCGATCACTTGGGATGGCAGCTGCGCATGGGCGACTTCGTCGAAGACGAGCGTCGGTTTGCTGCGCTGGTGATCGGCAACCTCGATGACAACGGCTATCTGAAGATCGAAGGCCTCGCTCCCGAAGAGGTGGTACCGCGATTGGCGGCAGAGTCCGATCTGAACCCCGAGGATGCGGAAGAAGTCCTGGCCATGATTCAGCAGTTCGACCCGGTCGGGGTCGCTGCGCGTTCCTTGCAGGAGTGCCTGACCATTCAAGCCAAGCACTATGGCATGGACGATCTGGTCCTTCGCGTGATCTCGGACCACCTAGGCGACCTGGAGAAGCGGCACTATCCGGCCGTGGCGAAAGCACTCGGTTGCTCGCTCGAGGAAGTGTACGACGTGGCGCAGATCATCGCGGAGCTCGAGCCGCGTCCGGCTCGCCGTTTTCAGACCGATGAGCCTCGGTATATCGTTCCGGACGTCCACGTACACCGTGTGGGCGACGAATATTACGTCGTAGCGAACGATGACGGGATGCCCAAGCTCAAGATCAGCGGCTTCTACCGCTCGGCAATGGCCGATAATCCCAAGGCCAAGGAATACATTCAGGACAAGCTTCGGAGCGCCCAATGGCTGATTCGCAGCATCGATCAGCGCCGCAAGACCATCGTCAAGGTGACCGAGTGCATCGTGGACAAACAGCGGGACTTCTTCGACAAGGGAATCGAGCATCTCAAGCCGATGATCCTGCGCGACGTCGCAGAGACGGTGGGGATGCACGAAAGCACCATCTCCCGAGTCACCAGCAACAAGTACGTACACACGCCGAGGGGGACGTTCGAGCTGAAATACTTCTTCAACAGCGCCATAAAACGGGATCATCAGAACGACATCGCCTCGGAGAGCGTGAAGCAGGCCATCAAGAACATCATTTCGGGAGAAGATCCCAAGGCCCCTTTGTCAGACCAGAGAATCGTTGAAATACTCGCTCAAGACGACATCAAGATTGCTCGCCGAACGGTGGCGAAGTATCGTGAGATGTTGGGCATCTTGAGCTCGTCGAAGCGCAAAAAGTACTTTTAATACCAGGAGGTTCGATGCGGATCAGCTACACATTTCGCAACATGGAATCATCTGACGGAATCAAGAACTACGCATCGGAGAAGATCAGCAAGATCCAGAAATATTTGCGAGCGCCCCTGCATGCCGAATTCACCTTTTCCATGGAACGGCACCTTCATCGCGTCGACCTCAATCTCACTGGAGACGGTCACCAGTATGCCGGCCACGGGCAGTCAGAAGACATGTATGCGACCATCGACCAAGTCGTGGACAAGATCGACAGACAGGTTCGCGACCTGAAGGCCACGGAGAACGATCGTCGGCGACACGGCGGCGACTCTCTTCGTCGTCCCGAAGACTGATCCGCATTGCACCCGCAGGAAGGGTGGGCTATCGCTGCCCGTCATGCTCGCTGAGCTGCTGCATCCCGAGCGCGTGCGAGTCGGCCTTTCCTTCGCCGACAAGGAAGCGGCGTTGCGTGCCGTCGCCGCGTTGCTGACCCTGCCTGAAGGCAAGACGAATGAAGAGGTCGTCTATGACGTGCTACTCGATCGGGAGCGCCTCGCCAGCACGGGGGTGGGCAGCGGGGTCGCGATTCCCCATGGACGCTACGACGGCTTCGCCGAGCTTCGCGCGGCCGTCGTGGTGTGCCCCGCCGGCGTCGATTTCGAGGCTGTGGACGGCCTTCCCGTCAAGATAATCGTGGGCATCGTCGGACCGCGGTCGATGCCGCAAAAGCACCTAGCCGCTCTGGCCGGTGTATCGCGCGTTCTGCGGGATGGCGGGAAACGCACCGCGCTTCTCGAGGCTGTCGACAGTGCTCAGGCCTACGGTGTGCTGATCGATGCCTGACGGGCAGACAGTGGCGACGGGCTGGCGTATGATGTGTCCGTGACCCAGTTTTCCTCTTCGTCGCAGGCGGGTCTTCCTAGCATGCGCGTGGAGCGCGGTATCACGGTCGCGCATCTTCTGGCCGAGCCGCGCCTCGACGCGATCATGCAACTGGTTGCGGGCCAGCAGGGGCAGGACCGGACCATCGACCACCCGCGTGTGCAGAAACCGGGACTTGTGCTTGCCGGTCACATCCACGGCGTCGTACCAACTCGGGTCCAAATTCTGGGCGAGACCGAGATCACGTATCTCGAAACATTGTCTCCCGTGGAGCAGATGAACCGGGCCAGGGTTCTGTTCGGTCTCGGACTCTCTCTCGTCGTCGTCACGCGCGGCATCGAAGTGCCGCCGGCGCTCGTACAGGCGGCCACGGAGACGGGCACTCCTCTTGCCGTGGCTCGGCCCCGGTCGAGCCGGACGATTCAGGCGATTCACCTCGTGCTGGATGGCATTCTCGCGCCTTCCGAGACGCGGCATGGCGTGTTGATGGACATACACGGCATCGGAACGCTTCTTCTCGGACCGAGCGGCATCGGCAAAAGCGAATGCGCGCTCTTCTTGGTGGAACGTGGGCACCGTTTCGTCGCCGATGATCAAGTGATTCTCTCGCTGCTGCCCTCGGAGCAGATCCTCGGCTGGGCACCGAGGTTGCTCCGCAATCACCTGGAGGTGCGCGGCATCGGAATCATCAATGTGAGGGATCTCTTCGGCGCCAACGCGGTGAGGACCGAGAAGATCGTGCAGCTGGTGGTCGAGCTCTGCCCTTGGAAAGATGGAGAGCCATATGACCGTCTCGGCCTCGACGATTCGACGCTCGACCTCCTAGGCGTTCCGATGCCGATGCTTCGGATCCCCATTCGTCCGGGACGCAACATGGCGGTCATCCTCGAAGTGGCCGCGCGCAATCACATCTTGAAGACCGCCGGCCACCACGGGGCAAAGAAGTTCGTCACCTCGCTCGTCCGTGATGGAGAAGACCCCGGCTCGGGGCATGGGGCATGAACGACGTTCCCCAGCTCGTTCTCGTGACTGGCCTGTCTGGAGCTGGGAGGAGCACCGCGCTTCGGGTTCTCGAAGACGCAGGCTTTTTCTGCGTCGACAACCTGCCGCCGTCGCTGGTGCCCGAATTGATCGAGTTGGTGAGCACGGAAGGAAAGCTGAGACGGGTCGGGCTTGGAATCGACGTTCGGACGGGATCGTTTCTGAGTGGGGCCGAGGAAATGCTATCGGGCCTCGAAGCATTGGGCCACGACGTTCAGGTCATCTTCCTCGACTGCGCAGACGATGTGTTGGTGCGACGGTTCAGCGAAACTCGCCGCCCGCACGCGTTGGCGCGGGAAGGCGACCTGCACGGCGCGATCACGAGGGAACGGGAGCGGCTCGCGGGGCTCCGCGATCGCGCGGACGTCGTGATGGACACGACGGGGCTCAATGTGCACGATCTGCGGCGCCGACTGATCGAGTACATCGGACGAGACGCGGCGCGACCTTCCATGGTCGTTCGGCTTCTGTCATTCGGCTTCAAGTACGGCATTCCCGTCGACGCCGATCTCGTGTTCGACCTGCGGTTCTTGCCCAATCCGCACTTCGTCGATGCGCTCCGACCTAAGACGGGGATGGACCCGGAAGTTTCAAAATACGTTTTCGACGCGCCGCAAACCCAAGAGCTGCTGCAGCATTTGCTGTCTTTGCTCGAGTTCACGCTTCCCGAATACGCCCGCGAAGGCAAGGCTTATCTGACCGTGGCCCTAGGCTGCACGGGGGGACGACACCGGTCCGTGGCGATGGCGGAGGAGCTCAAGCGGCAGCTCGGAGATCGCCATGAGGTCGTCGTGTCTCATCGCGATGCAGAGCGAGCAGTGCGGTGAGCGCAGCGCTCAGCGCCACGGTCGAGGTGCCGAACCGCTTGGGCATACATGCTCGCGCAGCTGCGAAGCTGGTCGATCTCGCCAGTCGCTACGAGTCCCACATCGAAGTGAGCAGGGACGGTCAGGTCGCCGATGCCAAGAGCATCATGGGCGTGCTCTTGTTGTGCAGCCAACGAGGTTCGCAAGTTACCTTCCGCGCCGATGGGCCAGACGCCGAGATGGCATTGGGCGCGCTTTGCGAGCTCGTCCGCGGTGGTTTTGGGGAGGATTGATGAGCGATCCGCTGCATCTCACGGGGACGGCGGCGTCGGTGGGCGTGGCCGTCGGATCCGCTTGGGTCCTAGGGGGAGGGCGACGCCATCTGTCGTTTCGGCGAATCGCATCCCAGAACGTTCCTGATGAGGTCGCTCGCTTTCATCGAGCGGCGGCCGAATCCCGTGCCGAAATCGAAGCAGCCAAGCACGAGCTCACGCAACAACACGGTCCCACATACGCTTCGATTCTCGACGTCTACTTACTCATGCACGGCGACGCCCTGCTGATCGATGCGATTTGTAGTGCCATCCAAGAAGAGGGCATCAACGCCGAATGGGCGGTCACGCGCGTTGCCGAGCGGCTGAAGGCGCCGCTGCTTCGCGATAGCTCTGCGTACTTCAGAGAGAGAGCGCGCGACGTCGATCACGTGAAGGAACACCTGCTTCGTCAACTCTGTGGTGAGGACCGAGCCGAGGTCGTTGGCGAGGAGCCGGTGATCTTGGTCACCCACGATCTCACCCCGGCCGATGCAGTACGCATGTTGGGTCCGCCTACGGTCGGTCTCGTGATGGAGGTCGGAGCTCGGAGCAGTCACACTGCAATTTTGGCACGCGCGCTCGGTGTGCCGGCAGTGGTTGGGGTCGGACCGCTTTCGGTCGAGATCGAGGATGACCAGCATGTGGTGGTGGACGGTTTCTCAGGAGACGTGATCATCGGCGCGTCGGCAGACCAACGGTCTCGGGCGCAAGCCCGGCGAAACCGGTTTCTCGCTTTCCTAGATGCGGAACGTGCCACCAGTGCGGTGACGCAAGATGGGACTTTCATCACCGTGAGCGCCAACATGGAGCTGCCGAGGGAGCTCGGAGCAGCCATCGACAGCGGCGCCGACGGCGTCGGTCTCTATCGCACCGAGTTTCTGTGCCTGGACCGCCCAGAGCCACCCTCGGAAGACGAGCAGTTCGAGATCTATCGAAACGTGGCCGTCACGATGGCCCCGAAGAAGGTCGTCTTTCGAACGTTCGACTGGCGGGGCGACAAGCGCCCGTCAGCCTTCGAGATCGGCGATCAGGAGCACAGCTGGCTCCGAGAGCAGATCAGGGCAGTCTTGCGAGCAAGCTGCCAAGGCACCGTCGCGCTGATGTTTCCGATGGTCGGCACGGTGCGAGAGCTCCTCGCGGCCAAGGCGATCGTCGAAGAGTGCAGGGTGGAGATGTTCGGCGAGGCCGGCCCATTCCCCCCCATGCCCGTCGGCATGATGGTCGAGGTTCCGTCGGCCGCCCTGCTGGCAGACCGCTTCGCCCGGCATGCCGATTTCTTCGCCGTGGGCACCAACGATCTCGCTCATTACACGCTAGCGGTAGATCGAAACGATGACCGGGCTTCCGTCGAATCGAGCCCGCTCGATCCGGCCGTGCTCAGGCTCGTCGAACGCACGGTTCGTGCCGCCGATGACGCAGGTATTCCTTGCTCGCTGTGCGGTGACATGGCTGCCAATCCCGTGACGCTCGGCTTGGCATTGGGCATGGGTTATCAGCAGTTATCCGTGCCGGTTCGGATGCTCCCGCTGGTGCGCGCGGTCATCCGCAGTGTCGACCTCGGGTTGATGCGTGACCTCGCTCGCGACGCCCTCGAGTGCGAGTCCGCCGATGAGGTTCGAAGGTTGGTGGCGGATGGCATGAAGGAGCTCGATCCGCTCTGGATGGAGCAACAAGCCGTCTAGTCGTCGCGGTCCGAGACCGGCTCGACGAACTGTGCGAGATCTGCCTCGCTGAGCAGACCGGTCGCGCGATCGATTTCGTACCCCTGCGTGTCGTACAGGATGAACGTGGGGACGGTTTCGATCTTTCCGAGGCAGCTTTGTCCGTTCTCGACATCGCCATAGGGGTCGGCACCGACTACAAAGGGCGGATCGAGCGCATAGGCCCATGCCTCGACGAGCTGTGTGGCTCGCGGCTGGGCCGCGACGCCAATCACGAGGACCTCGGGGTGCAGGGACACGAACGGTCGGAGCGATTTGAGCGAGGCCTGGCTCACGGCGTCGAACGTCGCAAAGACGAACAACAGCACCGGTTTGCTACCTCGAAGGTCCGCCAGCTCCAGCCATCGGCCGTCCGACAGGCGCAAACCGAGATCCAATCGCTGCCCCTTCTCGGAGGTCTGCGCCGTTCGCTCTGCGCTGCTCGAACCATGCGCGCATCCCAGCGCAACCACGACGAGGATCGGGATGAGAAACAGGCCGCATCTGGGAAGAACGCTCCGAGTCATTGCGGTTGGGTGCGCAATATAGCAAGAACGCCAGCTGAGTGGACCGTATCCGACAACGGCTCGACGCGCTCCTGGCCGAATGCGACGTCGATCTCACGCGTAGCCGCGATCCGGTCGATTTCGTTCACCGTTACCGCGATCCTCGTGATCAGGAGGTGGTGGGCCTGATCGCCGCCAGTCTCGCGTTCGGGAACGTCACCGCGGCGCGACGAAGCATCGATCGGGTGCTCCAAATGCTCGGGCCACGCCCTGCTACGAGCGTCGAGCTAGCAAGTCGCACCGAGCTCCACCGCCGTCTTCGAGGTTTCGTTCACCGTATCTATCGCGGTGAGCACCTGGCGACTCTACTTTGGCGAGCGGCAGCTCTCATGCGAGAGCATGGAACGTTGGGAAGCGCCTTCCTGCGTTTTCACGACGAAGCCGACGGTGACTTCCGCGAGAGCATGGCGCGCTTCGCCGACGCCCTACGGGGTGACGCCACTGGTCGGAGCATGCGCCACCTCGTCAGCGATCCTCGAGCGGGTAGTGCATGCAAGCGGCTCGTTCTCTATGCGCGCTGGATGGTGCGCCCGGCCGATGGCATCGATCTAGGGCTTTGGCCGATCGCGTCCTCAGCGCTGCTCATTCCGCTCGACACGCACGTTCATCGCATCAGCCGCAACTTGGGCCTTACTCATCGGCGTACCGCAAGCTGGGCTACAGCCGAGGAGATCACGGCTGCCCTACGTGCGTTCGATCCGCACGATCCGGTCAAGTACGATTTCGCGCTGTGCCATTTGGGAGTTTCCCGAGATTGCCCGAGCCGCCCGGATCTGGCCAAGTGCGAGCGGTGCGTCCTGCAGGACGTGTGCCGAGTTTGGAAGACTCGTCGCCCGGCACGGTCAGCGAAGAAAGCCAGTGAGCTTCGGCTCTAGCGCGTGGAGGTCGGCCACTCCGCTCACCTTCTCGCCGCGCTCGACGGTCTCCCCATTCAGCCGAATCAGCTCGTAGTCTTGCAGCGCTTTCAGTGCAGTCTCCAACTTGAGCTTGGACAGAGACTCGCGGCGTTCAATCTCCCCTGCCAGGTACATCTGCTGACCCAGCGCGAGCGTTCGCTTGTACCACTCCTTCTTCGGAATGGGACCGTCGAGCACGATCTCCGCCCCCCGAAGAGCCAGTAAATAGCTTTCGAAAAACGTCTGCAGCATCACCGCATATCGCTCGAGCCTCTGCCTCGTCTGACCTTCTGTGGCTTGAGCATCACCATCACGAATTTCGATCTCTGCGTCGTAGGCCAAGCCGTGCAGCGTCTCGTCGAAAATCGCATCGAACGTCGCATCGGTCCGGTAGATGAACTCGTGCTTGAACAAGCGCGATAGCTGCTGGACCCGATCATTGAGGCGGCTGACGGGAACCCACTGTTCCTTGTCGACCAAAAGGGCGGCCGCGACAAGCGCCCGCGGCACGAAGAAGTGAATGATCGTGTTCTGATAGTACTCGAGGGCGATGCGGCGTTCGGAGTCGATCGTGTAGATGGGATCAGGTCCAGTATCGTGAGCGATGATCAGCCGTGCATCGATGAACAGACGCAGCGCCTCGTCGATGGTGTCCTCTCGGAGTCGGCCCTGGCCGATGCGGAGCTGATGCGCGATCCGCGCATTCATGTTTTCGAGCGTGTGAAGCAGATCTGTAGACGCCTCGAGCAGCGACGTGCGCGTCATGCCGCGTTTCTGATGGCTCAGCAGCGCAGTTGCGACGATCGCGGCCGGAGTCACCACCGTCACTTCGTTGATGGAATACATGACTAGGTGCGCCAGGGCACGAACGGCGCTTCGCTGCTGTGCGGGGCTGAGCTCATCCAGTCTCGTCGCGCCTTTTTCGAGCCGCGGGACTGTTTCGGCGGTGAACTCGTCGAAGTCGATGATGTCTCCGAACTGCACGTAGAGGCGCCCCCACTTGGAGCGCAGGATACTGGAGCTCTTGATGAGATCACCGACGTTTTCGGAATGCTTTTCGCCCCCGGAGAGCTCATGAACGAACGAACTCTCTTCGATGATGCGCTCGTAGCCGATGGAGATCGGCACGAGCTTGACCTTGGTGCCCGCGAGCTTCGTCGCCGAGTCTGCGACCATCGAGAGCAGACCGTACTTCGGAGGCAGCGCCTTGCCCGTTCTGGAACGGCCGCCTTCCAAGAAGAATTCCAGAGTAAAGCCTTCCGCCAAGACCTTGCGAAGATAGGCCTCCACGATGGTGGGATAGAGACTGTCCCCGTGAAAGCTTCGGCGGATGAAAAATGCGCCGCCCCGGCGAAGGAGGGGGCCAATGGGCCAGAAGCTGAGATTCTCCCCCGCGGCGATCAGAGGGGGCATCATGGCGTTGCCGTACAACATGTCGCTCAAGACCAAGTAATCGATGTGGCTCTTGTGACTGGGCAGGAGCACCAACGAGGCGTCTCGAGCGGCGTCGCGCATTCGTTCGAGGCCCTCTTTGTCGAACACGACGCCATCGTACATTTTCGACCAAACCCAGGTCAGGAAGCGGTGCAGCATGTCCACTACGAAATGACTCTGCTTCGCGCATAAATGGGACAATTGCTTTTTGGCCACGGCCTCGGCCTTTGCGTACGAAATGCCCTTCTCCTGGGCGTAGCGCCCGATTTGGGCACGGACCCGGGGGCTCCTGAGGAGCTCGTCCTGAATGCGGGCCGTCGTTTTTTTCATCGGCCCGAGGATGACGGCGCGGTCCCTTTCCATTCGCCGAAGAAGCGCATAGCGGACCTTGTTGGCCGCCTCGCTGTCGCTGAGATCTGGATTCTTCTTCAGAAAAGCCTGGAGATTGAAAGGCTCTCCAGACCGCATCTTGGCGTCGCGGTAGTTGAGCAAAAACTGACAGAAGACGCGCAGCCGTCCCGGCCACTGAACGGGCCCAAACAACAGGTCGAGCAGGCTCGGGCTCGCGGTGCCGGCTTGCTTGCTCCAGATGAAGGTCTGAGGAACCAGTAGGATCGGCTGCGCAAAGGTCCGCTGTTTGATCACCAGCGTTTCGATGAGGTCGATTTCGAGATCCCGGCCCCGTCGCGCTTGGCTGCCGAACTTCGGGGGACGTCTCAGAAAGAGCAGCGCGCTGAACCCATCACCCACCGTCCGATCCAAGGCCTCGGCTTCTGGAATCTGCCGCCTCAGGCTCAACCGCCGCTCGCCTTTGCCGAATGGCTCCAGGATCCAGAGGCCCAGGTCATTGACGAATCGAATCAGAGGAAGACCGAATTTCTTCACCAGGAAATCCAGGCAGATGAAATCCAAGAACGAAAGCGAGCGCATGACGTAGACGACGACGCCCTTGCTGGCCGCGTCCCGGACGTTGCGGCTCCAGTTCTCGTCTACGCGGATGTGGGCGAAGAACCGTCGATAGAGCCACCGCAGAATCGCGTTGGGCGAATAAGGCGCCGGCGTCCGCGATCGCCGCGCCAGCTCAGGCAGGTTCGTCATCGCCAAAATAGACCCTAGCAGTGTCGAAGATCGGGTCGAGCATACGCTATTTCGTCCTGATTCCAGGAGTTTGCGTTTTGGAGCCTAGAATCGAGCGCGGACGAGACGGCGTTGTCCGGCCTTCAAATCCACCGCATAGCGGCGCTCGTCGTGACCCAGCCGCACGATGATTTCGTAGCGGCCGGCGCTCAGGTGCGTTCCCACGCCGAGACCGAGCGTTCCGATGCGCTTTCCGAGCTGATTCACGGTTACGATGCCCGTCCCCCGCTGCTCATGGGTTTCGATGCGCACCTCGATCACCCCGGTTCGGAAGTCGACCGTGACCGGGACCGTCTTGCCTTCTTTGACCTCGACGCGAACGGTCTTGGCGGGGTTGTCGAGCACTCCGTCCACCCGCACCGTGACCTGGTACCTGCCCGGTGGGACGGAAAGCGTGCCACTGCAGGAGTCGGCGGCCGCTTCGCGTCCGTTCTGCTCGACTACGATGGTGCCCCGGGCCGGGTTTCCGTTTTCGGTGACCCCACAGCGGATCTGCCCCGCTTGCGCGCTGGCTTCCCCGGCGCTCCACGACAACGCGATGGAGGCGATCAGCCATCCCGCCCATGCCCGCCCGGCTGCTGGGCAGGGCTGATCGCCGGTTTGAACAAGAATTCTCACCGCTTATCCTTTTAGCCCATTTCGGGCTCCGCGTGGGCCTGTGGTTGGAATCCGTGCGAAAATCCTACCGTTTCCGGGCGGGTGATCACACCTCGTTCGCTTGACACCCTGGAGGGTGGCGGCTAGGAAACGCGCCCCGAAACGGGGTCTTAGGAGCGAATCATGGCAACCCAGAGTGCCAAGGCGTCGGAAATCGAGCGCAAATGGTATGTCATCGACGCTGCAGGTCAGCCTCTTGGCCGTCTTGCATCCAAAGTGGCGCACGTTCTTCGTGGCAAGCACCGACCGGAGTACACGCCGCACATCGATACCGGTGACTTCGTCATCGTGACCAATGCAGGCAAGGTGCGGCTCACGGGCAACAAGCTCGAGGGCAAGCAGTACTTCTGGCATTCCGGTTACCCGGGAGGCCTCAGGACCGAAACCGCGGGTCACCTTCGCCAGCGTAAGCCCGAGGTTCTCGTGGAACGCGCCGTCAAGGGCATGCTTCCCAAGAACAGCCTAGGCCGCCACATGCTCCGTAAGTTGAAAGTTTATCCGGAAGGGACCCATCCCCATGCGGCTCAGAAGCCCGAGTCCCTTTCGCTCTGATCCCGAGAGATATGCTGAATGACCCACGCTAAAGTCATCGATGGACGCCACTACGGCACGGGCAAGCGGAAGAACGCCATCGCGCGCGTCTTCTTGAGCCCTGGAGCCGGCAACGTAACCGTAAACGGCCGCACCTTCGACAATTACTTTCCTCGTGAGATCTTGCGGATCGTCGCGATGCAGCCATTTGCCGCGCTCGGAAAGCAAGGTCACTTCGACGTGGAAGTGAACGTCCGAGGGGGCGGCGTCTCGTCCCAGGCCGAGGCGGTCCGTCACGGAATCGCCAGGGCGCTGGTTCGCCTCGACGAAAAGAACAAGCCTACGCTCAAGCGTGCGGGCTACCTCACCCGTGACGCCCGGAAAAAGGAGCGCAAGAAGCCAGGGCAGCCCGGCGCGCGCAAGAAGTTCCAGTACTCCAAGCGCTGAGAGCTTCTCATCGCGAGACTCGAGCCGCGGCGCCCTCAGTGCCGCGGCTTTTTTGCTTCATGCCGTGGACAACGCACGTGTCAGTATCAGGATGGAGATGAACAGATGACCTCGAAGCCCATACGCGCGATCGTCGTCGGAGGCACCGGATACACGGGAGCGGAGCTGGTGCGACTGGTCCTCGGGCATCCATCGGTCGAGCTCGTTTCGATCGTCGGGAACACCACGGCCGGCCAGAATGTGGCTGACGTCTTGCCGAGCTTGCGTGGGGTCTTCGAAGGTGCGGTGAAGGCGTTCGATCCGGATGCGGTGGCTGCAGAGGCAGACGTTGCGTTTTGCGCCCTGCCGCATGCTGCAAGCGCCGAGGCCGTCGGCGAGCTCAGGAAACGCGGGCTCAAGGTCATCGATCTGTCGGCGGACTTCCGGCTTGCGGACGTTTCCGTCTATGAGGCTTGGTACGGCAAGCATCCGGTACCCGAGAGGCTCTCCGAGGCCGTTTACGGCTTGGTGGAGCTCCATCGAGAGGCCCTCCGCCACGCCGACTTGATCGCAGTTCCCGGTTGCTACCCAACGGCGTCGACGCTCGCTCTGGCTCCGCTCGTCCGTGAGGGTTTGATTCGCCTCGACGGCATCGTCATCGATGCCAAGAGCGGGGCTTCGGGCGCCGGACGCGGGCTCTCGAGCGCAACTCATTTCTCGGAAGCGGCCGAAGGAGTGCGAGCCTACAAAGCGGGCACTCATCGTCATGGGCCCGAGATTGAGCAGGAGCTGAGCCGCCTCGCAGGAACGGCGGTCCCGGTGACGTTTGTGCCGCATCTTCTTCCGATGACCCGCGGAATTCTCGCAACCTGTTATGTGCAACCCGCAGATCCAAGCGTCGACGACCTCGCGTGCACCGAGGCCGCACGCGCGCTGTACGCTGGCTCTCCCTCGGTCGAGGTCCTGCACGAGGGGCAACATCCCGACACGTTGTGGGTGAGGGGATCGAACCGAGCGCACGTGGCGTATACGAAGGATCGCCGTAGCGGCGCCATCATCGCCATGAGCACGATCGACAATTTGGTGAAGGGCGCCTCCGGTCAGGCAATTCAGTGTCTCAACGTGCGCTTTGACCTCGACGAGGGAGCGGGGTTGCGCTCTGCTGCCCTGTGGCCGTGACGAAGATACTGCACGTCAGTGATCTGCATCTGGAGCAAGGCTTTCCGGGCGTTCCTGCCAAAGCCTTTCTCAACAAGCGCATCGTCGGCTATGCGAACCTTCGCTTCCGGCGCCGGAAGGCATTTGCCGATGCCGCTTGGAAGGTCGAGGCGCTCGCGGCGTTCGCGGAAGCGCAGGGTGTCGACCTGGTGGTGTGTACGGGGGACTACACTGCACTCGGCACCCAGCCGGAGATCGAGTATGCACGCAGCATCATCGAGCCGCTCACCCATGCGCCGCTCGGCTTCTTCACCGTGCCCGGAAACCACGATCTGTACCTGCGCGATACGGTCGAGGCCGGTTGGTTCGACAAAAGCTTCGGGGAGTTGATGAAGACCGAGCTTCCCGAATACGCGGTCAATGGGGTGTGGCCGCAAGTTCGATTTCCGGCCGATGGCTTGGCTATCGTGGGTGTCAACAGCGCGAGAGCCAATCCCAAGCCCACGCACTCGAGTGGCTACATTCCCGACGATCAAATCGAGGCTCTCACGCGAATTCTCGACGATGCTCGCCTGCGCGACCGCTTCGTGATGATCGCGACGCACTATGCGCCACGTCTGGCCAACGGAAAGCCCGATAGGCCGGCCCACGGCCTGGTCAACGCGGAGGCGTTTCTGGCGGCATGCGCCTGCGCGCCCCGCGGGGTCATCGTGCACGGCCACATCCACTGGCGGTATCACGTTCGCGTGCCCGAATCTCCGCTGTCTCTTTGTTGCGCTGGCAGCACCACGCATGCCGGACGCGAGGGTCTTTGGATGTTTGATGTCGACCAGACGGGGGTCACCGCCACGCCAGGGAAATGGGATCAAACGCGCTACGTGCTCGAAACCGACCAGGCAGTGATGCTCGACCCGTAACTTGCCGCCTGGCCGCTTGGTCGAATACAAGCGAGAGCATGGCAGCGCGCCAGTTTGGGGCCAAACCCGAGGCCCGCAGAGCGGTCCGGAGGTTCGTCGATCTCGACTGCGACGTGTACACGGATGTCTGGGGCGAGGCGATTTCGCATCGAGTCACCGATGTGAGCGAAGAGGGGCTCTGGATACAGACCGAGCTGCTCTTGGAGGTCGGGACCGAGGTTGCGCTCACGTTCTACCCTCCCGACTGGGATGAGCCGCTTTGTGTCGCCGGCCGGGTTCGGCGCGTCGAGCTTCGGGGCTAGACCCGGAGATCGAAACGCAGTCGGCATGGGGATCGAGTTCGAGGCGCTGCGCGTCGAGGAGCGCCGGCGGCTCACCTCTAGCATGCGCTGCTTTCGGGCTGAGGATTCCTTCATCCTCGGGCAGCGGACGCTTTGCGGCGTTCCGGTTGGCGTGAGTGAAGCACACGAGGCGCCCGCGCGGCCCCATGGAACGGTGGTCGGCTGGACGGCACCTGCGCAGGATGCGGCTAGGCCGTCTCGCATCAGGGAAAAGCTCGCCCCGGATCAGGAGCCGACGCGCCGGCCCGAGTATGCGTTCGAAGGCGGCCTCGATCTCGCTACGTCGGTGTTCGCGCGGCAGCAAGCGGACTAACGGACCGGAAGGACGCCCGCCCGCACGCGGTTCTCGCCGTCTTGCGGCCCAGAACGCACCTCGAGACGTTTGTTGCCGCTGAACCAGCCGACGTAAATGAGGTAGTCGTCTCTCGGGAAGTTGGCGGGAACGACCAGCTCCTGGGTATCGACGATCACATCGCCTCGGTCCCAGAGCTTCGTCGGATATCGTCCGCCCACGGGTGCGTGGTCTCCATTGAGGCGCAGTCCTTGCCCGTCGATGTGCACGAATACGGTGTATCCCGACGGTGGATTTGCGAGCGCCCGCCAGTACCAGGTCACCTCGAAGCGTTGACCAGCGCCCACCGAGTCACCGCCAGGCAGGACGAGGTCGTAGCCGAGCAGCTCGATCCGATCGTCAAAGCTCGCGTTGACCCGGTGCTGGATCGTCGGCGCGTGCGTCCGCACCGCCGTTTCGAGAAAGCTCGCGTTGGGGCGGCCCTCTACGGGTAGGGCGCCCACCAGAAGCAACCTCGCGCTTCGCGCGTCGGCCACGTAAAGATGCTTGCCCGTTTTGCGCCTGTACGCCCGATCGAGCCCGGGGAGCTGCTCGGCTTGCATGACCACCCACCGCGGACCGCCGCGCGTCAGAAACGCGAGGAGCTCAGTCTCGCCCTGGATCTCCTCGACCGAAGCGTGGGTGTAGTAGCGCGCCGCGGTTGCTTGGGTCCGGTAGACCGCGAGAGGCTCCTCCCGTCCGGCCGTGAGATCGGCATAGGCGTCGTAGACCGATTTCGGCGAGAAGTGCTCGTTCAGCGCGGGCTGGAAAGAAAAGACGATGAATGCACCGATGCCGAGGCCGACGCCGAGGACGGGGAACACTCCGCCTGCGCCGAGCCTCCCGTACGCGTACCGAAGCCAGGGCAGGCCGAGGATCAGGGCTGCCAAGGCCAAGGGCACGAAAAAGGCCACCTGGCCGATGCGAACCAGCAACGAGGCGACGGGCAGATCGAGCACCATGCACATCAGCCCGAAAATCGAGCAAATCGCGAGGAGCCAACCGGCCAGCATCATCCAGAGGCGAGCGGCCCAGCCAGACCTCCATTGGCTCTGAAGCCACCGTACGACGCGTCGGGGGCACGGACGCGGGACGCCCTCGTGGCTCACCAGAAAAAGCGAAAGCGCGGCTGCTTCGAGGGTGAGCAGGATGGCCCACCAGGGCTTGGGGTCGTAGACCTCGGGGATCTTCAAGTCACTGGCGGCCAGCGCGCGAAGCGGACTTTCCGGGTAGAGCGCAAAGTCCCGGATGAGCAGGCCCAGAAGCAAGACCGCGATCACGGCCTCCGGCCAATGAGCGGCCGGGTCATCGGCCACTTCGCCCATCCAGATCGCGATCAGGCCCGAGAGCGGCAGCAGAGCCAAGTACGGCGGGGTGCCGTAGCGGGACGCGAACAGCGTCCAAGAGACGAACGAAAAAGCGGACCAGAGAAAGAGGAGCGAGGCCACCGTTTGCGTGTGGTCGCTGCGGCCGGCCCTGGGGACGAGCGTCCAGACCGCGGCTACGGGAAGCACAGCGCTCCACGGTGCAAGACCGTGGAAGAGAAGCTCGAAGGCCTCGTCATAGGTCGGCGGATTGCCCCCTAGTGCGCCTCCGCCCAGCCATGCGCTCGGCTCGGGCGCGTCCAACGCGACGGCGCTTGCGACGCCCACGATCGAGATGACGGCGGCTGAGGGAAAGAGCCAGCGCCCAACTGGCGCCATGCGTGCAGTGTCCTCGGCAAGAACGCTCCACGCCGCGAGCGCGAGCAAGGGCGGTAGGGGCCCGAGCAGCACGCCGCTTGCAAGCGTGCTGACGGTCGCACCCGCCCCGAGTAGAACGTACTGCGCAACCGTGCGTGCTCGCGTATTTTGTACCGAGAGCGCCCCGATGGCGGCGATGCCGACCCAGCTCTGTGCCGCAATCCCGACTGATGCGCCCATCAAGAGGCGGACGTTGAGCAAGAACGCCGGAGTCGAGGCCAGCACGGCGATCGCGACGATGCCCGTACGCCGGTTCCGGGCGTCCCGGATCAGCGTGAACAGGAGCCAGCAGGTCAGCAGTCCGGCGAGCACACTCGGAAGCCTTCCCGACCATTGTCCGACTCCGAATGTGGCGAACGCTGCGCTGATCATTCTCGTCGTCAGCGAGGCTCGCGGCGCACCCTGCGAGCCTCCTTCAGAGAGAACCCGCGCAGCGTCTACCGCATCGAGCTCCCAAGGATCCCAGATCCCATACGAGCCCATCCCCCAGACGATGAGCAGGACGACGGCCGCAACCACCAACCGTTCGAGCCAGACGGACCGGTTCGCCACCGCGGGCAGCCTAACCTCGCCTCGTCTATCAGTCCATGACCTCGTCGACCTGCTCGACGAGCGGCTCGTCCGCGCCAGGGACGAGCGGGGGCGCATCCGGGATGGCGCTCAGCTGTGCTTGCCAACCCGCCACCGTTTTCTTGAAGGAAGACATTTCGCGTGCGGGCAGTCGTTGGCCCGGTCCATTGAGCTCTGTCATGGGATCGATGAAGCGGTTGTACCTCTTGAGCCCGAAATGCAGATGCGGTCCCGTGGAGCGGCCCGTCGATCCGACGAACCCGATCAGCTCGCGCTGCTGCACGAGCTTGCCCGGTCGAATCCCGCTTTTGATGTGGTGCAGGTGTGCGTACGCGGTTTCCCATCCTCCGCTATGCCGGATGACCACCAGGTTGCCGTTGGGTCCTTTGCGCCCAGCAAAGGTGACTCGGCCGGTCGCTGCGGCCCACACCGGCGTGCCTGTCGGTGCCGCGTAGTCGATTCCGAGGTGAGGCACCGTCCGCCGTAGGATCGGGTGGAACCGCCGGAGATTGAAACGGGATGAGAGGCGCTCGTAACGAAGCGGGGTCCGCAGCCAGCCGCCTTGCATCGCGCGCCCCGTTTCGTCGTAATACTGTCCGGGCTCGCCCCCGGTCTGGTAGTAGAATGCTTGAGCCGTTCCGGTCTTCTGGCCGTCGTATTCGAGTGCGTGCACGCGACCGTAGCGAAGAAATTCCCCGTCTACCCGCTCTTCGTCGACGATGACGCGAAAGACGTCTCCCTGCCGTGCTTGAAGAGGAAAATTGATACGCCCTTCGAATGCCTCCGTGAAAAAGGTTGCCAGGCCGGCGGGCATCCCGATCTGTGCCAGAGCGTCGCCAATCGACGTCTGTACCGATGCCGCCCGCGCGATGGGCGTTCGCTCGACCTGAACGCGTATCTGCTCGGCGCGAAAGATCCCGTCTTGACCTCGCGTCACCGCGACGAACTCGGTGGCCGAGGGGTGATACTCGAAGTGCTTGAGCTCTGCGTTTTGCCCGCGCTCGACGATGAGCTTGTATTCGGGGCGGCAGCGCCGGAAATCGACGATGTGTTGAAGCGCTTGCTCGATCTCGTCGCACTCCTCGGCATCGAGGCCTGCGTTGAGCAGCGCACCACGAAAGCTCGGAACGGTGCCGAACAGAGTCTCGTAGCGGGCGTTGGGCTGGGATCGGACCAGAGCCAGGCTTTCCGCTTCCGAGATCTCTGGTTGGACTCCGCCATCCTCCTTCACGACGGCGAGGTGATCTTCCATCATCAGGTCGGCAGCGAGCTTCGCGTCCTGCCTTCCCAACGCATCCTCCATCCACGACCAGGTCGTGGGTATGAGGCTCTTCGCGATCCAGAAGAGCAGGGCGCTGAGCACGACAGTGCCGACGAGCGTCCCGAGGACGATGCGTTTCGTGCGACGCGCCTTGAGCTGATCCGGGAGCAGCGCCATGTTGACCGACGGCAGAGGCCGCAGCGCCCTAGGCTCTTTTTCGCTCGACGGGTCGGGGCTCATCAGAGGGGGGCTTACCAGCGGTGCGGTTTTCGATCAAAGCGTCGACGTTCCGGCTTCTGACCTTCTTGACACCCCTGGGGGTCAGCGTTAATACGCCGCTTCCACCGTTGGTGGCCATCGCGGGAGTAACTCAGTGGTAGAGTGCCATCTTGACAAGGTGGAAGTCGGCAGTTCAATCCTGCCCTCCCGCACCATGTTGAAAGCCGAAACGGGCACCTGGAGTCGCATGGCTTGCGGCGAAGCTCGGATGCATCTGGTCGCTACTTCTTCTCGAGGTTGGTGATCGCTCGCCGTGCGCGTTCGGCAGCGTCCGGGTCGCTCTTTTCGACGGCATGGATGTATCGCTCGAAGGTGTGGATCGCCATCTCGGTGTTACCCACTTTCTCGTAGCAGGACGCCAAGTCGAACAAGAGGTCGGCTGGACCACCATCGCCAAGCGCGATCGCCTTGATGTAAATCGGGATCGCCTCTTTGTAACGCTTCGCGCCTCGGTATGCGATCGCGAGATTGCGTGCGGACCGCGGATCATAGGGATCTGCATCGACGGCCCGTTCGTGCGCTTTGATCGCTTCGTCGTAGCGTCGCGCCTTTCGAAGCGCAACGCCGAGATTGTTCAAGAGGTCCGGGTCGTCTGGGTGGATCTTCAACGCTTTTTCGTACGTGGCAATGGCAGCGTCGTTGTTCCCCGACCGGCGATACGCGACGCCCAGGTTTACCCAATGACTCGTATCCGCCGGTTCGAGCTCGGTGGCCTTCTTCAGGTATGCTACCGCTTCCCTGGGCCGCCGGAGCCGTAGGAGAACCACGCCGGCCAACCCATAGGCTCCTCCATCCTTCGGCTGCAGCTCGATGCCCCGCTCGAAGGCCTTCAACGCATCCTCGTAGCGCCCGAGCCGCCGCAGGATCGATCCGCGCGTCACGTGGCCCTGGGCGTACGTCGGTCTAGCCGTCACGGCAGCGTCGATCTCTTTGAGAGCCTCCTCGTAGCGGCCTTCTCCGCGAAGGGCCTTGGCGAGCCGGTAGTGTGCGTCCGCCGCGTCTGCGAACGCCGTAGGCGCCGCGAGCCACAGGGCGCATCCAAGAGCTGCCCCTATCCACCCCATACCGCAGTCTAACACGATCGAGAGGGTGGATGCCGCCCTAGGAGCTCGACGGGTCGTGGGCCCTTCAGCGGTGACAGCGCGTGCGAGCGCTTGGGAGACGAAGACGCCGCGCCAGGCCTCCCGCGTTCCGCGGTCACCGGCCGCCGATAGACGGACACCATCGCCGATGGCGCGTGCCTCGAATCGCGAGGCGTTTATCTGGTGGATAGATCCACCAGATAAATACCGGCCCAGCCGGCTTCTTCTTCGCCCATGGTGGCCGCGATGGCGAGCCAGTCGCCGCGGAACGCGTCACGCTCCATGGCCAGCGAAGCCACCGGCAGGGGGACTTCAGGCGTGCCCGGGTCGCCGTCGTCGTTCCAGACCGCATCTGGATCGAGACGCGTTCCGTCCATGCCGGTCTCGATCAGCGTCAGGGTCGGCCCTGCACCCGGACCCATCGCCAAATAGATACCGTCACGGGGATCGACGTAGACATGGGTGACGGGATCGACGTGCGCGGTGCGCGCGAGGAAGGCCACCCGGATGAAGGTCGTTGCCGTGTTCCAGGCCGAGACGGATAGGAATGCAGACGCACGGAAGCGCGGCGGTTCACCCTCGCCCTCCTCGGCGCCCGGAGGTGCACCGGAGTAGTTCCAATAGACGAAGTCGTCGAACCACCTGCCTCGCCCCGTGCGCGCCAACGTGCGCAATTGCGGCCGTCCCGCCGACATGGAGTCGTAGACGAAAATGCCCTGGTTGACCGGCACTTCTTTCTCCTGGTAGCAGATTCCCATCGGGTACAAAGGATCGGTCGTGTCGTCACAAATGCTGTTGGGGTCACCGCCGCCCGGAACCTCTCCCGTTTCCGGATCGGGGATGTGGTTGCAGAAGAGACGCCGGATCCGGTTCCCTTCCGTCGGGCAGTAGAGTCGCACCGTCTTGGTCTCTCCTCCCCACGCGCCCCAGAAGCCGACCAAGCGGCCGTCGAAGGAGAGTCCTTCCCCAAGCCCGGTGAAGGTGTTGCGGCCCTGGCCAGGAACCCGCGTATCGAGCCCCACCAGGGTGGTCAGTTGCTCCGGCGGCCCGGCTAACGAAGCCTGATAGACGCCTCCGCAGGTCGGATTCGCTTCGTCGTCGAAGCCGACGAAGACCACTTGATCGCCAGCGGCGCTCGGCGGAGCCGTGGAACCGAACGTCGTGCCGACCGGGCAATTTCCGGGGTTCGGGATCACGGTGTCCGAGCTCGCGATGAGTTGAATCGCAGCATCCCCACCCGTCGGGGCCTCGTCGACCTGGCGATAGAATACGCCGGTCTTACGAGCCGCAGCCGGGCCCGGCGAGGGGGCTGAGTAGTTGCCTTTGAAGGCGATGATGCCGTCGTCCGTGATCGCGGGTGCACCGGGAAAGACGTCGAACCGTGTGAGCGGATCGACGCCAGGGACAGCGAAGAGATCCGAAAACTCGGACACCGCGCCCAGCAGACTGGCACCGGTCACCAGCGACCCGAACGGACCGCTAGCATGCTGGTTCACGTACACGCCGGTGGTTCCTGCACGGGTTTCCCCGTAGGTCCATACGGGAGGGTGGTTTCCACGCGTGGCCACGGTGTCTTGGGTGATGGCGATGCGCGGGAACGAGGGGAACTCGTTGAAGCTCGAGAGGGTTTCGCCGCTCGTGCAGGGAGAGAGACCGACGGCGTCACTGGGGCCCGGCACGGGATAACAGGTGTTGTTCGGCTCGGGTACGACCGTGTTCCGATCGGCGATCTTTTGGATCGGTCCCAACATGGCCATGTCCCGGGTGTAGATCCCGCTGACTGGCCCCGCCTGCTGGCCGGTGCTTCGCGCACGAAAGACCACCAACGCGTTGGAATTGACGGAGGGCGGGTTGTAGCTGTTGTAGAAGCGCCCAGGGTTGTCCGGTATCTCGAAGCTGTCGTTGACTACGACGTCCCAACTCAGATCGAGGACCGGTTGGGCGGAAACGTTGCTCGCGAGTGCGAGCGTCGCCACGGCCCAGATCCAGAATGAAGGTTTCCTCGTTTTGCCCATGGCTTCCTCCCTTGCGTGTTGCCCGCTACGGCTGAATCTCGAACGAGCCTATTTCACAGCCAGCCCCTGCCGGGCGCATCGCCCCGCGCTGGTCGGTGGTCAGCGGTTGTCCAACCGAATCGAGGCAGTCGGCTTCAGGAATCCGATCGATGGCGACGCTCCCCGCGAGAACTGCGTGCGTCTCGGTGGGTCCTCCGTTGTCCTGGAGAGGTCCGAGTGCGAGCTCACCGGAGCTGACGCTGACCGAGTCTGTTCCCGCATTGAGGTCGCAGGTATTGCCCGGGGATTCGACGTTGTATCCATTGGACGTCATCGACCCCGCGCAATCCCCGTCGATCAGGCTGCTCGCCATTGTCGCCGATCCAGTGATGCTCGAAGCGGTTGGGGGTTGATTCCCGGACACGGTGATGCTGATCAGCGTGGCGGTTCCGCTGCTCGCCAACGCGCTGCCCGTGCCGCCGTCGGCCACGTTCTCCGACAATGTGCTGTTCGTGATGGTGAGGACGCCGCTATTGGTGATGCCACCACCGTGACGCGCGGTATTTCCAGATACCGTGCAGCCGAGCATGGTCAGCGTGCCGCTGTTGTAAATACCGCCGCCAGCGCTCTCTGCGGCCCCCAGATTGGATCGAATGGTGGTGTTGGTCAGAGTGACCGTCCCGCCAGCGTTATGGATACCCGCACCGGCGCCGCTGACATCCACCAGGTTGCCCACGAGGATCGCATGGTCGACCTTGAGGGTTCCGCCTTGGTTGAAGATGCCGCCACCTGACGGTGCGGAGCCGCGGGTGATCGCCAGTCTCCGAAGCTCTGCCGTGACGCCATCGGTGATCCAGAACACGCGATGGTGCTGGTTGCCATCGACGATCAGGTTGTTGCCGCCGTCGAGGACGACGTCGTTGTCGATGATGATCTGATCTTGAGTCACGATGGTGTGGGGCCCGACGCAATCAAACGTGTGTGGGCCGCCTCCTTGTGCGATGGCGTCGCGAATCCCTTGCTCGGAGCACGGGAAGACATCGCCGGTGGTCCCGCCAGTGCCCCCGGATCCGGCCATGCCACCTGTTCCGGCGAAGCCCCCGGATCCGGCCATGCCACCTGTTCCGGCGAAGCCCCCGGATCCGGCCATGCCACCTGTTCCGGCGAAGCCTCCGGACCCGGCCATGCCACCGGAGCCCCCCGCGCCATTCTCACCGCCATCACTGCAACCCGACGACGGACCCAGGCTCAAGGCAGTGAGACAAAGAAGACCGAGCAAGTAACGCATGATCCACCTCCCGAATATTGGGCCTAGGCGCCGGGGCCCGAAGCCGAGCTCCGGGCCCTCTCACGCACTCCGTTTTGGTTTACGGCAGAAAACCGAGGTCTACGCAGACGTCGGTCTGGCCAGCCTGATCGACGCCCGCCTGGTTTGCGGGAAGCAGAGCCGTCGAACCAGAGACCGCATTCCCATGCACGAACGCGATCACCGCACGCGCATCATCGGCTCGTTGAGCGAAGCTCTCGAGAGCGGTGTCGCCGCTGAAGTCAACTCCCGCGGAGCATACGCCAACACCACCATCGAGTTGGATCGTGCCGAATACACAGTCCATGATGAAGCCGCTGAAGGGTGTGAACGTCCCAGGGTCCGGGAAGTCGGCAAGCAGCCCCCGAATGCAGCCAGGAAATACATCGGACCGGATGTAGGCATAGCCCTCGGTGCTGTAGTCGACGTACACCTCGGGACCCGATGCGATGATCTCTCCATACTGGCAGACGTCACCGACCGAGACCCCCGCTGGCAGATCGCTCGGGCAGGTGTCGACGACGCCTCCCGTGACAGTGCTCAACGTCCCCGCTGCAAGCGTCTCATTGGGGATGTTGAGGATGCGGTTGTCGTACACCACCAGATTCAGATCGACCAAGTCACCCTTGCCAGCGGCCGCGCCAAGAGAGGCAGCAGCATGGTCGAGGAAGTTGGTCGGGTCAGCCCCATTAGCCACCGCCGGAAGCGGAATCTCCATGTTGGACTGCGACGTCAGTGGCAGACCGGATACCTGGAGCTTTTTGTGGAGGGCGAGATTGTTTCCGGGCGAGTCGACCTCGACACCCGAAGTCAGTTCGGTGGTCGTATACCAAACCAAACGTCCCGCCTCGTCGATCTCGATCGGGATCACGGACGAAGCGAGGTTGTTGGTGACATCCCTCAGCTGCTGCGCGAGCACCTTGATCGGGGAACGACCCAAGTTGAGCCGGCCGAACAAGATCTCTTGCACCAGCGCGACGTTGTCTGGATCCGGATTCACATCGCACTCTTCGCCGGCAATGCCGGTGCCGAGCTCAACGAGTGAAACTGCGGTTCCATCGGCAGGGTTCGTCACGGTCACCAAACCGTCCACGGGATCTGCCGAGACCGGCTGCAAGCAGAAAACGGTGCCAGGACTCTCGCCACCAGGCTCTTCCGGCAGGAGGTCTTTCTGAATGAGAATCGGACGGCCGATTTCGTCGCGATAGAGAACGACTAGATCTGCATAGAGGTCACCCGAGCCACGTCCTGGGAATTCGGGCTTCCCGCCACCGCCGCCAGGATTGGGAGGTGGATTGCCGCCCCCTTGGTCGTTGCACGGGGGGCGCGTTCCATCATCGCATACCTTGGCCTTCTCGCTGGTCGAACCACTCGAGCTATCGGCGCATCCGATACTGCCGATCACCACCACGGCGATCGCTGTCGGACAGATCACTCTTCTCATCAACGCGCTAAACATCACGGCCTCTCTCTCTACAGCTGAAGTTGAGAGCCCCTTGACTCCTTTTGATGCAGGTACTGGCCCGTATGAACTTCTCTGCAACGAAACAAGAATGCACGTTGCGTGCCAGATACGAGCGGTCGTTCGTCGCGGTCTACACCACGGAGAACATTTCGATTCGGCCGTTAGTTTAGGCCGCAATCACAAAGGACTGCGGCGTCTCAGGCGCAAGGAATGCAAAGGGGCCATGGCCGCAAACGCATGGTGACTCGAAAGTGGTCGGGCGCACGTATTGCGTGTGAACGCCTGCTTGCGCAATCCGTGCGTCGGCCAGCGCGAGCGAAAATCAGATTCGCTTGTCTCTCATGGCAATCGGCGCGCCGCGACTTGCAAGTGCGATTGGCATTTGGCTCGGTGAACAATTACGTATGCAAAGATTACAGAGCCCCGAGCAAGCGCGCGACGTCCTGTCGAGCGCTAGTTACCGGCGATGCAATCGAGCAGCATTCGGAGCGCTGCAGAGGGGAAGTCGCCACAGGTTTCGTCCTCAAGCGTGGTGCAACTCTGGTTTGCATCGACTCGCTCGATCACGAAGCTCGCGTCGTTGACGCAACTCTGCTCATTGCCCCATTGTCGTAGACAGCCCTGCGTGCACGCTTCGAGCCCGTGCCAAACACGATCGCAAGGTTGATTCGCTGCACGGTCGAGGTAGAGTTTTCGGGCAGAATTTCGACTGATTCTCTGCCTTGTGGCCGCTGAGGGCTGTATCGGAGACGACGCGAGCCCCCGCAAACCATAGCGCGAACCTCGCGCCGACTCGACTTCCGACGCAAGCGATGCGTCTTGGCCTAGCGCAAAACATTGCGTAATCTTGTCGCGCGCGGGCTGGCATGCGTCATGCATGGGCTTGGCTCGTGTGTTCAACGCGGAGGTGCGTATGCATAACCAACTGAGGATAGTCGGGCTCATACTTTTTTCGATCGCCGTGGCGGCCTGCGGAGATGACGGGAACGGTGGAGGTGGCAGCGGCGGCACGGGAGGCACTGGCGGCAGCGGCGGCAGTGTCGAAACCTCGACGGTCGCCGGAACCGTGTACTTCTATGAACAAGGATATCCCACCGTCGCCGGGGCCACCGTTGAGGTCTATGGCACTGACCTCTCCACCACGACCGACGCCAACGGAGACTTCACGCTCGAAGGCGTCCCCCATGGTGATACGTTCTTCATCACCACGGCAGACGGAAGTTGGAGCGCCGTCGACTACTGGTATGTGCCCGACGAGACGGCCAATGGAGCGGACCTCCTCGTGGTGAGGGACGCCGAGGTGGCGGCGTGGGCCACGACGATCGGCCGCCCCATCAACGACAACCATGCGATGGTGGACATCACCTTCAATGGGGCGCAAGGCGGAGAGACTGCGACCATCGACGCGGACAGTGATCCTCCGTTTACCTTCTCCGGTTGGGACGCGGACGATCAACAAAGCGTCATCGCCGACTCGACGGGGTTCGGCGAGCTGGTGTTTCCCAACATCAACCCTCCATCGGGTACGGTCGACGCGACGGTGATGCCGAGCAGTTGCTACATCGACGAGGCTGCTGGGCTTCGCTATCCGATCTTCCAGAAGTCCATCACGTTCATCTATGCGCTTTGCCAGTAGACGAACGCCGCGACTCGCCACGCGCGATCACGAAGTTGCAACCTTCCGATACTCAGATGTAGCCGGTGAGGCTAGCGACCAAGATCAACAAGACGATTAGCGCCACCACTGAGTACAGCTTGTCTCGGGCGAGGGCGAAGCCCACGACGGCCAAAAAGACCCGCGCTACCGGTGTAGCGATGAGGATGAGCAGGCCCAACTCGATGACGGCCGTGCTTTGCAAGGAAAACGCATCGCGGATGATGAGAAGGACGCTCCGAAGAGCCGATGGCTCGCCGCGAAAGGTTCGGTAGTCAGGGATCTCTTGGGCATGCCCAAACACGTGGGCGACGCCACCGATCAGCACGACCGCTCCCGCGAGCAGAACGCCCGCTCTGAGAAGATTTCCGATGAGTTGCTCCAAGCGATGCTCGGACTCTGGAGTTTCGAGACCGCTCATCTCAGAGCCTCCCTGTCAAGCTCTCGAAGATCATTTCGATCCCCAAGGTCACGATGACGAGTGCGAAGACCACGCGTAGGACGTGCGTTGGTGCACGCGTCAACAGGCGCGTGCCGAGGATCGAGCCGCCCAGAACGCCTACGACGATGGGCATCGCGAGGACCGGGTCGATGTACCCGCGATTGAGGTACACCCCTGCGCTTGCTGCAGCGGTCACGCCGATCATGAAATTGCTGGTGGTGGTCGATACCTTGAAAGGCACCTTCATCACTCGATCCATGGCGAGCACCTTCATTGCGCCCGAGCCAATCCCAAGCAGGCCCGACAACACGCCGGCGAGGTACATCAGCCCGAAACCGCCGGGCACGTGCTGAACGAAGTATGGAACTTCGTGGTTGCCTTCCGGAAAGCTCCCATCGAGCCGAAGCGCAGAGGCGATGCGGTCTGCTCGCTCGTGCTCGCTGTCGAGCGGGACTCGGCGTGACGAAGCATAGGCCGAGTAGAGAAGTACGCACCCGAAGACCACCCCGATTGCAGACGAAGAAACATGTGCGGCGACGAACGCTCCGCTGACCGCGCCAAGCGTGGTCGCGACCTCGAGCAGCATGCCAAGGCGCAAATTGGTGAAGCCCTCTTTCACGTAGGCTGCTGCTGCGCCAGAGGAGGTGGCGATGACGGAAACCAGCGAAGCGCCGATCGCGTAGCGGATGTCCATGTGAAGGCCGAGAACGAGCAGCGGCACGATCACAACCCCGCCGCCCATGCCGGTGAGCGATCCCACCAGTCCTGCTCCGAGAGCGCAAACGAGGAGTAAGAGGGTCAGTGCGAGGACACTCATGGGCCAATCGGGGCTAGCAATGTAGTGCAGGGGGACAGGTGGGGCTTGCAATCGACGCGCCGTGTGTCAAAAGCCCCCCATCGGTCCTGTTTTTGCCCATGTCTGACCCCTCACCAGCCTCGTTTTCGGTAAGCGAAAGCCAAACCGGCGCGTGTGGACAGACCCTCGACGACGCGGGCAGCGCAATCGCGCCCCCACCCGCCGGCCTGCAAATGGCGGGGTTGCGCTCGAGCCACATAGCTCGATCCGTTCACCGATGATGACCGAGGTGGCGATGCAGACGGCGCGCGAAGCGCTGGAGGAGCGCGGTGCGCTGAGCAAGGACACGGTGGCGGCCCGTGTCGACGGCCGGGTTTACGATTTACACACGCCGATTCCCGAAGGGGCGTCTGACGTGAAGCCGATCCAGGCGCAAGACGACGCGGCCCTGCCCATCATCCGACACTCCACTGCGCACGTGATGGCGGATGCCGTGCAGCGCTTGTTTCCAGGAACCAAAGTTGCCTTTGGACCCGCCACCGAAGAAGGCTTCTACTACGACTACGATCGTCCGAACGGGACGTTCTCCGAAGACGATCTGCGCGCCATCGAGCAAAAGATGGCTGAGATCATCGAAGCGGATCGGCCCTTTCGGAGGGAGGTCGTCAGCCGAGAAAAGGCGCGTGGGCTCCTGAAGTCCCTCGACGAGAATTTCAAGCTAGAGCATCTCGAAAGGCTCGAGGATCCGATCTCCCTCTACCGGCATGGAGATTGGGTGGACCTGTGCGAAGGCCCGCACGTGCCATCGACCGGGTTCTTGAAGGCATTCAAGCTCACCAGCGTGGCCGGCGCCTATTGGCGCGGCGATGAACGCAATCCGATGCTTCAACGCATTTACGGAACGGCGTTTGCATCGCCAAAAGCGCTGCGCGCGCACCTCAAGCAGCTCGAGGAAGCCAAACAGCGTGACCATCGCAAGCTCGGCAAGGAGCTCAAGCTATTTGCGTTCCATCCTCATGCTCCCGCCTCACCCTTCTTTTTGCCGCGAGGCGCGACGATCTACAACTTGCTCGAAGGTTACGTTCGATCGCTCTATGCCCGTTACGGCTATGACGAGGTGATCACCCCGCAGATCTTCGACAACGAGCTCTTTCATACCTCTGGACATCTGCCGTCGTATGGCGAGAACATGTACATGGCGGCCACCTCGGAGAACCTCGAAAAGCTCCAAGAAAAGATCGAGCAGAAGTTGCCCGAGACTGCAGAGCAATGGGCCGAGGTATTTCAGGAAGCGCTCCGTTTCGGCGTCAAGCCGATGAACTGCCCGAGCCACTGCCTCATCTATGGGATGACCAGGCGCAGCTACCGCGAGCTTCCCATGCGAATGGCGGATTTCGGGCGGCTACACCGCTTCGAGCGGAGCGGCGTGGTGCAGGGGTTGACGCGCGTGCGTACGTTCGCGCAGGACGACGCACACATCTTCTGTACGCTCGACCAGGTGCAAGACGAGATCAAGAGCTTCCTCGACCTCGTGTACGACGCATACCGTGATTTTGGCTTCACCGACGTGCGTATCGTCATCGCAACCCGTCCGGAGAAGCGGCTCGGCGGAGACGAGGTGTGGGACCGAGCCGAAAAGGCCCTCGAAGAGGCGGTCAAGTCGAAGGGTCTTCCCTACGATATCGCGGAAGGCGAGGGCGCCTTCTATGGGCCGAAGATCGAGTTCCATCTCAAAGACGCGATCGGACGTCCCTGGCAGCTCGGCACGATTCAGGCGGATTTCAACTTGCCCGAACGCTTCGACCTTCAGTACGTGGGCGAGGACAACACCACGCACCGGCCGGTCATGTTACACCGCGCAATTCTCGGCTCGATCGAACGCTTTTTCGCCATTTTGACCGAGCACTTGGGGGGGGCGTTTCCGGTTTGGCTCGCGCCCGAGCAGATCACCCTGTTGACGGTGAGTGAGAAGTTCAACGACTATGCCCAGCACGTGCAGAAACAGCTCCAGGAACGTGGCTTTCGAGTCACCGCCGATCTGAGCAGCGACAAGCTGGGCGCAAAGATTCGCCAAGCGCGCTTGATGCGGATTCCGTATCTGGGCGTCATTGGCCAACAAGAAGTGGAAGGGCAGGGCTTGGCCCTCCGTTCGCGAGACGAGAACAAGGACCTCGGCTTCCTCGGGTTGTCCGAGGTCATCGATCGCCTTGCCCGGGAAAACCAGCCGCCTTCCGAAATGGATTCAACAATAGGAGATAGTCATCGCTAGACCGCGCTTTGGACCGCGCGATCGCCCCCGCAATTTCGGACCGCGGGTCAACGATCGCATTCGAGTACCTGAAATTCGCGTCATCGACGCCGAGGGCAAGATGCTGGGCGTGATGAATACCGACGAGGCACGTCAGATGGCCCGGAGCCTCGACCTCGACCTCGTCGAGGTGAACCCGAAGGCAAGCCCTCCGGTTTGCAAGATCATGGACTTCGGCCGCTTCAAGTACGAAGAGAAGAAGAAGCAGGCCGAAGCGCGAAAGCGTCAAACCCAGATCGCGCTCAAAGAGATCAAGCTCCGCCCCAAGACCGACGAGCACGACTTGGAATTCAAGACCAAGCACATTCGGCGATTCTTGGAGGAAGGCAACAAGGTCAAGATCACCGTTCGCTTTCGCGGGCGGGAGATCACCCATCCTGAAACCGCCCAACGCCAAATCGACACCATCATCGAGGCCGTCGACGACATCGGCACGGTCGAAACGACCGCCCGCCTCGAGGGCCGTACGATGACGGCCATCCTGGCTCCCCGGGTCAAGGTGCAGCAGTCGCGGTAGGACGGTGCCTTGGGCCGTGGCGGCAAGGCGGGTGCCGGTCCCAGCCCCGATGCGCCCAGGACCCCATGATTCCCGCGACTTGACTCGCTCACCTCACGCGCTACACAGCGTGCTCTCCGCTTCCTGGCCGCGGGCGCCGCTGGCTTGGGAGCTTCAAGCGAGGACAGTCAAATGCCCAAGATGAAAACAAAGCGTGCTGCGAAAAAGCGGTTCAAGCTGACCGGCGGAGGCCGGATCCGCCGTTCGACCGCTGGCAAGCAGCACTTGATGCGCGGCAAATCAGCCAATCGGCTCCGGAATCTCAAGAAGAATTCCATGGTCGATCCTGCGGACGAACCGCGCATCCGGCGTTTGCTTCCTTACGAGCTCTGAGACTTCGGAGGAAAACGCCATGCCTAGAGTCAAACGAGGCTTCAAAGCCCGCCGTCGCCGCAATCGCGTTCTCAAGCACGCCAAGGGCTATTACGGCGCGCGTCGCAAGGCCTTTCACGTTGCAGTCGAGCAGGTCCACAACGCCTGGGAGGATGCCTACCGGCATCGGCGAACCAAGAAGCGTGAGTTCCGTAGCCTATGGATCGCGCGGATCAACGCAGCCGCGCGAAGCAATGGATTGAACTACAGTCAGCTCATCGCCGGGCTCAAGCGTTCGAACATCGTGCTCGACCGCAAGGTTCTTGCCGAGATCGCGCTGGCTGATCCGGGTGGTTTCAAAGCGGTCGTCGACGCCATCGATTGAAGCGTTTGGGACGCGCGATGGCAGAGCCAGAAGCGGTTCAGACGTTTGAAGACGGTCTCGCGCAGATCCGGGGAACCTACGAGCAAGCGCTTCGCGCTGCTCGGGACGAGCCTGAGCTTCGGCTGATCAATGCACGTTACGTGGGCCCACAGGGAGAGCTCACGGCGCTGCTCAAGCTCATGCCCAAGCTACCCGGCGATCGGCGGCGCGAGCTGGGACAGTCGGCGAACACGCTCAAGCAACAGATCCAGCAAACCTTCGACGAGACCCTCGAAGGCATCCATCGGGGGGCACGCGAGGCCGAGCTCACCGGTCCTGCCGTCGATCTCACGCTGCCGGGCCGCTGGCAAATGCCCGGGCGCTTGCATCCCATCACCCGAGTTCGCAACGACGTCCTCGACATCTTCGTCTCGATGGGTTTCGACATCGCCGATGGTCCCGAGGTGGAGCTCTACGAGAATTGCTTCGACAAGCTTGGATTTCCCCCGGATCACCCGGCGACCGACGAGCACGATACGTTCTTCATCGACCAACGCGGGCCCTCCGGCGACCAAAGCGTCCTGCTGCGGACTCAGACATCGACCATCCAGATCCGGGAGATGATGAAGCGAGAGCCACCGTTGGCCATCGTGTCGCCGGGAGCCGTCTACCGTCGCGACGATGACGCCACGCACTCGCCGATGTTCTTCCAGCTAGAGGGTTTCCTCGTCGACGAGGATGTCTCGTTTGCCGAGCTCAAGGGCGTGCTCACGCTCTTTCTCCGGCGGCTTTTCGACGAGCACGTCGCACTGCGTTTTCGTGCGAGCTACTTCCCCTTCGTCGAGCCTGGGGGAGAAGTCGACATGAGCTGCGTCTTCTGCCGCGCTTGGGAAGACGACCGCGAGCGCACGGCAGCCTGCCGCGTCTGCAAGGGAACGGGATGGATGGAGATCCTCGGCTGCGGAATGATTCATCCAGTCGTCTTCGAGAACGTGGGGTACGACCCCGAGAAGTACACTGGCTTCGCATTCGGCATGGGTCTCGATCGCATCGCCATGCTCAAGTACGGAATACCGAACATCAAGCTTCTTTACGAGAACGACGTGCGGTTCTTGTCACAGTTTTAGGAACGGCGATGCTGGCTTCATTCCGATGGCTACGAGAGCTCTGTCCAGTCGACGCCGATGTCACCGAGCTGGCACGGCGTCTTTCATTGGCCGGGCTCGAGGTCGAGGCGATGGAGCGCAAGGGTGACGGTCTTTCCGGAATCGTCGTCGCCGAAGTCCGCGCCGAGAAGCCGCACCCGAAGCGAGACAAGCTCACCTTGGTGCGCCTCTTCGACGGGGAAAACGAGCACGATGTGGTCTGCGGCGCCCCAAACGTGCCCGGGCCCGGAGGCCGGGTGTTGTTCGCCCGCTCCGGTGCGGTTCTACCGGGTGGCATGCAGATTGCGCGGCGCAAAGTCGGTGGCGTCGAATCCGATGGGATGATCTGCAGCGAGGACGAGCTCGGCATCGGTGCCGACGCCGAGGGCATCTTCGTGGTGGGTCCCGATCATGACGCGCTGCCGGGCACGAACGTGGCCGATGCGCTCGACCTTCACGACGTCATCCTGGACATCAGCCTGACCCCGAACCGGCCGGACTGCCTGGGCCACGTCGGTATCGCGCGTGAGATGGGCGTCCTCTTCGGAGCTCACTACCAGCCCCGTCCGGTCGCAGGTCCCAGCCGAGTTTTCTCCGCTGCGCCGTCTTTTCGGCCGGATCAGCCCACGAAGGACCTGACCCCGCTCTGGGATAGCGACGGTGAGATGGTTGCTGCACCTGAGCTACCTGCGATCGCCGTGGAGATCGTCGACGGCGACCGGTGCCCCAGGTATGGCGCCGCGTTGGTTTCGGACGTCGAGGTGGGTCCATCCCCCTTTTGGTTGCGCTATAGGCTCCACAATCTCGGACTGCGCGCGCTGTCGAATGTCGTCGACGCCACCAACTTGATCCTGCTCGAGTGGGGTCATCCGATTCACGGCTTCGATCTGGATCGCTTGCGCGGATCGAAGGTGGTCGTGCGACTCGCCAACGAAGGCGAGAAGATGGCGACCTTGGACGGCATGGAACGCACTTTCACTGCCGACGACTTGTTGATCTGCGACGGCGACGGACCCGTCGCGGTTGCCGGGGTCATGGGCGGGCTCGACAGCGAGATCCGAAACGAAACTAAGCACGTGTTGATCGAGTGCGCATATTTCGATCCTCGGTCGATCCGACGTACGTCTCGAAGGCTCGGCCTGCATACCGATTCCAGTCATCGCTTCGAGCGCGGTGTCGATCCTGAGGCGATTCCCAGAGTCCTCGCCAATGCCGCATCGCTCATCGCCGAGCTCGGCGGCGGCGCGGTAGGTACGACGGCGATCGATTGCATTGCCAAGCCATACCAAGCCGAGTCGATTCGCTTCCGACCCGAGCGTGCGGCCCGCTTGCTGGGCACACCCATTTCCAAAAAAGAGAGCCTCGAGATCCTGCAGGCCTTGGGCTGCCGGACCGCCGAGCCGCGCGCGAAGGGCATCGTGACTGAGCCTCCGAGCTGGAGACCCGATCTGACCCGCGAGGTCGATCTCATCGAGGAGGTCGCTCGGGTGCGAGGGTACGACCAGATACCGATCGCGATGCCACGTGCGCACGTCTCCGAATCCGGGACTCCGGGACTCCTGAAGCTCACCGATGATTTGCGGGATGCCGCGGTGACGTCGGGCCTCTACGAGGCCATCAATTACGGGTTTTTGTCGACGGACGACCTGAGCAAGGCGCGCGTCGGCACCGATGCCGTCGCGCTTGCGAACCCGCTTTCCGAGGAGCGCGCCGTCATGCGGACTTCGCTGCTCCCCGGCCTGACGAGCGCTGCGACGCGCGCGCAGCGACGCGGCGCTACCGAGGTGAGGCTCTTCGAGATTGCCCGCACGTTTCAACCGAGCGAAGACATCCTTCCTCATGAAAAGACCGTGCTGGCCGTCAACTTGGCGGGACAGCGCCCCGGCTGGATCGGAGACGAGCGACCGTTCGATGTGTATGACGGAAAGGGGATCGTCGAGGCGATCATCGATCGAGTCCTCGGACGAAGACCCGAGCTCGTGTCCGGTGACCTACCAGGGTTCATGCATCCAAAGCGTTCCGGTCTGGTGACGCTGGGCGGGCACCGAGTTGGATTCGTCGGAGAGATCCATCCCGAAGTTGCTGACAGTCTCGAGATGATCGGACGCGTGATCTACGGCGAGCTCGAGGTGTCCGCGCTCTATGCTCTGTACCAAGAGCTCGGGCCGCCTCAAGCGCGGGACCTGCCCAAGTTCCCCGCCGTCACTCGCGACATCGCGATGCTGGTTCGCAACGAGTTCAGTGCGGGCCAGATCGCCGAGGCCCTTCGCGAAGCCTCGAACGGGCTGGCGGAATCGGTGCGGCTCTTCGATCTGTACCGCGGGGATCAGATCCCGGAGGGCTACCGTAGTCTTGCCTTCCGGGTTACGTACCGTGACGCCTCGGGGACTTTGACCGACAAGCAGGTGGACAAAGTCCATGGTGCACTCGGCAAGGTCGCCCGCGATCGCTTCGAAGCCACCATCCGTTAGGGGGGGTACCTCACCTATATGGGAGGCAACGTGCTTTTTCTATCGATGAAGGAGCGCCAAACCCTTGAGATTCAAACCGATTTGTGGTTGTCTCCCGCTACTGGGTGTTGGAGGATCAGACCGAATGACGAAAGCCGAAATCATCGATGCCGTCTATGAGAAGGTTGGGGGCTTCTCGAAGAAAGAGGCCGCTGAGGTCGTCGAGGCGGTGTTCGATACGATGAAGGACGTCTTGGCCGACGGAGAAAAGATCAAGATCTCCGGATTCGGCAATTTCGTCGTTCGTGCCAAGAAGGAGCGCGTCGGGCGCAATCCGCAAACCGGCGCCCCCATTCCCATCAGCGCACGGCGCGTGCTGACCTTCAAGCCCAGCCAGGTGCTCAAAACCGTCCTCAACCCACACCGTTCCCAAGAAGACGGTGCCGGCTCGGACCAGGATTACTGAGTTCATCCCATGACACGGCGCACCCAACTGCCTGACAAGCTCTTCTTCAAAATCGGAGAGGTCGCGGACATCGTCGGCGTGAAACCCCATGCACTCCGCTACTGGGAAACCGAGTTTCCCGCCCTGCGTCCGAAGAAGACGCGCGGCGCTCACCGACAGTACAGCCGCAAGGACGTGGAGCTGGCGATGCTGATTCGCCAACTGCTGCACGACGAGGGCTACACGATTCCGGGTGCGCGGAAGCGCATTCGCGAGCTCGGGCGTCATCAGCGCAGCAGCCCGCCCGAGCCGCGCGCGGCCCGGGAAGTCGCCTTGCGGGCAGAGCTCTTGGGCCTTCGAGAGCAGCTGACCGATCTTCTGCAGGAGCTCGCGGTCGAATCGGCCAGTCCGGTGGCCGCTCCGCAGGTTCAGATCACGGTCCACAAAGTGGTTCCGGTCACGGTGACCCGCGGCCCCGAAGTCTGAGCCAGGGCCGCTTTCGGTTTGCCTCTGGGGCCTCGTGGGCTAAAGTCGCCTGCCCTCAGCCAGAGGGCATCGGGGCGTAGCGCAGCTTGGTAGCGCACCTTACTGGGGGTGAGGGGGTCGCTGGTTCAAATCCAGTCGCCCCGACCAAGCGACCCTGGTTTTTCCGGGTCGCGGCCTTTGTGGCCCCCTCACTGTCACCCAAATTGTCACCAGCCCCGACGGCGACTTTCGGCAACGCGATCACCTTGCCGCCCCGACGGATCGTCAGCTTGAGCTTGCCGATCTCGTCGCAGAGGGCAGGCCAGCCACTCCGGAGGTAGCCGCCGACGGCCCCGCCCACGGCCGGCGACTTGTGGGTCGCCCTCGCTGCGATGCTCATGTTGGCGCCGTCGATCTCGAGCAAGGTTAGGAAGGTAGCCCGCATGGCATGGCGCGAGCGGCCCACGTTGCGGAGCTCTAGGCGCTCAAGATCGATCTTCAGCTTCCGCAGCATGGTATCCGTCCGCGGGATCGTCGGCCCCCTTCGGCTCGGAATGATCAGATCGTCGGGCCGTGGGTGTCGGCCGAAGTAGAAGGCGAAACCGCTGAGCTTCCAGTCGGCGAGGATCGCGGCCAGGGTAGGGTGTACCGGCACCTCGCGGACGTCGCCCGTCTTGGTGGCCCGCTCTTTGCCGTCCACAACCTGGTTCCAGACCAGCAAGCGGCCGAGCGGCTTCGCTTCCGGATCGAGATCGCTCCAACGTCGGGCCGCCGTTTCGCCCGATCGAAGGCCGGCCAAGAGTTGCAGCGCGTAGTACACGCGGCGATCGTGCGGGATCACCTCGCTCGAGATCAGGGTTTCGGCCTGCTGAGCTCGTCAAGGTGGGATGGGTGGTGGTACTCGCCGACGCGGACGATCACCCGATCCCCCCGACGAACCTCGAGACGGGCCAGCGGCTCGTGTTGCGCGAGGCCATGACATGAAATTCTGCGGCGGGCCTTATCACCCCGTCGCCGTTGCGTTGACCGTTCCATCGAATCTCCTTCCGGTCCCCTGCGCCCCTTCGAGCTCGCCTTGTCCATGGGTGGGTTTGAGGGGGCGCGCTTTTTTGGCGGGCCACTCATCGGTCCAGACTCTTACGGATACACCGGGAACGCGACGACGCTCGACCCGTCATCGAGGACGATGTCTTCGCAGCGATAGTCTTCGTTTGGAACGGTGATCTCGCCGCCCGGAATCAGACTCCCGGAGACGGTGACGGAGAACCCCGTGATCTCCAAGGTGACTGCTGTCGCATCCGGATCCGGCGTGACCTCGGTCATTCGGGTTTCCGTTTCGAACCAGCAACCGGCCGGAACCATGCTTTCCAATCCGTGGATGATCGCTACAGGTTGCGCGCCATCCACGGCCACGACGACCTCGGCCGCCGAGAAGAACGCATCAGGTGGATCCAAGATCGGCGCGCAAAGACCGCCTCCCCCAATTACTCGTACCGACGTCGTCAACGTGGAAGCTCGACCGTCGGCTACCAGGCGCTCCGCTGTCGCGTTGAGCGCGAACTCGATTGGGTACGGAAAGGGCAAGCTCTCGGAAGTGCACTCCGTCGCATAGAGCCCCGGCTCGAGCGCTGCGCCACCTGCGCCCCCGGTGCCGCTAGTGCCGGCTGTGCCACCGACGCCTCCGGTTCCTGCAACGCCACCGATTCCCGCTGCGCCCCCGGTACCGCCTTCATCTGTGGTGTCGTCACCGCAGCCGGCCATCGCCGCGCCAAGCGCCGCAACGACCAAGAGAGCTTTCACTGGAAACCTTTGCACCTTCAAGACCGGCTTCGAGGATAAGCGTCATGCGGGGCGGCTGTCATCCCTGGTAGGCTTGTCGGCGTGTGTCGCGCGGTTTGCGGGGGCCGGCTAGCCGTCGAGCTTGACTAGGAGCTCCTCGAGGGCCTCCGCGTGCAGGTGCCGGCCCTGCTCGTGGGCGTCTCGAATTGCGAGCGTCAACCCCTCGTGTTGGAGGGCCGTCAGCGGCTCGGTTTTGGTGACAGGTGTCACAGCTTGCGTCCCTGTCCCTCCCTCAGAGGGAATTTCGAGGCGTTTTTGAGGTGTGTCGCTTCCTTCACATTCCCCGTTTTCCCTTAGTGTTTCTTCGCTGTTTTGCCGTTTCAAATCCAGTCGCCCCGACCATGGACGGACCGGCGGGCGAAAGCCCACCGGCTCCTCCCTCAATCCCTTTGCCCAGCTGAACCATCCGCGATAGGCCGTGGAGCGCATGTCGGACCGACCACTGCTCTTGGTATCCAACGATGACGGGGTCGACGCGCCAGGGATCATTACGTTGCGCGAGGCGCTTGCCACGTTTGCCGACGTCTATACCGTTGCGCCTCAGACCGAGCAGAGCGCAAAAAGCCATTCGATCACGCTCCATCATCCCCTGCGATTTCACGAGGTGGAGCCGAAGGTCTGGGCGGTCGATGGCACGCCCGCGGACTGCGTGTACGTGGCGTTCTTCCTGAAGGACCTTTTGCCGAGGACGCCCGATTTGGTCGTCTCGGGGATCAATCACGGCCCTAACCTCGGCAACGACGTGCACTACTCGGGAACCGTCGCGGCTGCGCGTGAAGGCGCGCTTCGGGGCGTGCCGTCCATTGCGCTGTCGAGCTCGTCGTCGGACATGGAAGGTGCGGCGCAGTACGCGAAGCGTTTCTGCAAACAGCTGCTGCGTGCAACGCGGCCCAAGGGCCAGGCCGTGCTCCTCAACATCAATTTCCCTTCCGTGCCGCCAAAAGGCGTTCGTCCCACTCGGCTCGGGTTTCGTCTCTATGCCGACGAAGTCGAGGTTCGGGACGACCCGCGGGGGCGGCATTATCTTTGGATTGGCGGGCCTGGGGGTGCCACCAGCGAGCCGGTGCAGGGGGCCGACACCGAAGCGCTCGATGAGGGGTACATCTCGGTCACGCCGTTGAGCATCGAGGCCACACAACCCGATCACATGGGCATCGCCGCGTATGTGGCAGGTCCGGAGGAGGATGAATGACGGACGAACGCTTGGATCTGTTGCGGAGCCGTATTCGGGACATCCGAGACTTCCCGAAAGAAGGAATCGTCTTCAAGGACATCACTCCGTTGCTCGCCGATGTGCGGGCCTTTCGCACGTGCCTGCAGCTCATGGCCGAATCGCTCGATGGCGAATCGGTCGAGGCCGTGGTGGGCATCGAGTCTCGCGGGTTCATGTTCGGCGCCGCGCTTGCCGACAAGCTGGGGGTCGGATTCGTCCCCGTACGAAAGCCAGGCAAGCTTCCCGCCCCAACATACCGTGCCGAGTACCAGCTGGAATATGGTCACGACGCCGTCGAGATACATCAGGACGCGCTCCGCGGGGGCGATCGCGTCGTCGTGGTCGACGACCTCATCGCGACCGGTGGTACGGCCAAGGCGACGGACGAGCTCGTCCAGCAGTGCGGCGCCGAGGTCGCGGCGTTCGTTTTCGTCATCCACCTGGCGGGCCTCGACGGGATCGCGAAGCTTGCCCCGCGGCGCGTGATCACCATCCTCGACTACGATTGATCGATCGCGCGGAGGCGCGAGGCGACGGCTCGCGCGCGGGCCACTAGCGCATCGAGCTCTCCGTCGAGCCAGCGGTCGCGAAGTTGAGCCACGAGGTCGCGCCGTTCGCTCTCCAGCCTTCGATGGAGCTCGACGAGGCCGACCCACTCGCTCATCAGAGCCTCGCGGCGGGCGCGCTCGAAATCACCGCGTCTCAAGGACTCGCGGATGCGGCTGGCCTTCTGTGTCATCGACGTCTCGAAGGCATGATCGATCTCGCGCATGAGCACGTGGATGTCATTCAGGTGGCCGAGCAGGTCCTGAAGCCCTTTGCTGCGCTTCACGACGGCCTGAGCTTCCGGCACGTAAGCGCGAATGGGCTCGAGCAGGTAGCGAAGCCGCTTGCCCATGATGCGCGCCTGGTGCAGCCGCTCTGCGTCGTCCACTCGTGCGATTTGGCCGAGCTGCACCAGCAAATCGGTGGCGTGCGCCTCGGTCATATTGGCGAGCGTCCTCGCGAAGCTTGCATGCGAATGCTCCGAGAGCAGGTTTTGCTCGCTTCGCATGATGGCCAGCCGTTCCTCGAGCTTCGCTGCGATCCTCCGAAATTCTTCCCTCACTGCCGTATCGAGTGCCTTGGCACAAGCCCTACGACGTTCCAAGAGGGACGCGGAGAGCCAGTTCACACCAGCCAGGTGCTCCGGAGCCAGATCGCCCTGTTGTTTGGTGAGCCACTCGAGCGCAACTTCGGCCTCCCGGCCTCCACCCGTGGCGCGCTGGATTGCACGAAGGCGTTTGCGGTCTTTTTTGCTCACGGCGTCTTCGAGTTGGGGACCGTAAGCGCGGAGCACGCTGCGCAGCCGTCGAATGGCGACACGAAAGTCGTGAAGCGCCTCCGGATCCAAGCGGTCGTCGAGGCGGCGCTCCGCAGCCCGAGCGGTGCTCAAAGCCTTGAGCGCCAGCCGGCGAGCCGCCTCCTCGTCACTGCGCAGCAGCAAATCATCGGGCAGAGTGCTGCGCCGCTTTGATGCCGGTCGCTGGGGTTCGGCCCCGACCTTTGCAGGCTCCCTCTCGGGCTCCGCCGGATCGGATAACGCGATCAGCCGCGTGCCATATCGTCTTTCGCCGGTGATGAGATAACTCCTGCAGTGCTCAGTTCGCGTGAGCGGAACGGAGAGGGGTAGTACACAATGGGTGATTACGTCAACTCGGCCCTTCGGTCAGCGTCGCGATAGCAGCCGTGGGCTGGGATCGGGCGTGAGCTTGAGGCGGGGTGACAGACGCCGGAGACGAAAGCTACCATTGAATCTGACGGTGGATGCGCGTCGACCCCCGGCGAGAGCCCTCCTGGTTGTTGCGACCCTTTGTGCGGTGATGAACAGTTGCAGCGACAGCGCTCCCGATGATGGCGGCACGGGAGGCGGACTGCCCCGACGGTGACGTCTGCGTGTTGATCGGCGTCGAGGGGCGTACCCGTCGCGATGACGTATCCATTGAAAATCAGCGTCCCCGGCATGATTCGAACATGCGACCTGTGGTTTAGGAAACCACTGCTCTATCCTGCTGAGCTACGAGGACTCGCGCGGTGGCCGCGTATAGCACGTGATCCCTCACGATTCACGGTGTTGAAACGAGCGCGCGGTTTCCTTCTTCGCCCGTTCGCGCTATATGGGCTGTCGAGCGGAATGCATACGCTAGTTTTGGACCAGGGTTATCAGCCCCATCGGATCATCAGCTGGCAGCGCGCCGTTTGCATGATTTTCGATGGCAAGGTCGAAGTCGTCGAGGAATACGACGAAGACATTCGGTCGGTCAGCATCACCATCAAGATGCCGGCCGTGGTTCGGTTGCTTCGCACGATCGTGGGCCGCAAGCGCGCCATCAAGTTCTCGCGAATCAACGTGGCCATGCGCGATGACTTCCAGTGCCAGTATTGCGGCCTGCGGCATCGTTTGCGCGGGCTCACGTACGACCACGTCGTTCCGAAATCGCAGGGCGGCAAGACCAATTGGGAAAACATCGTAATGGCTTGCTACCACTGCAACGAAAAGAAGGGCAACCGGACGCCCGAGCAAGCCGGCCTGCGGCTGCTCCGGCCTCCGAGAAAGCCCAAGTGGTTGCCCGTCATGGCCTTTCGCATCGATCCCGCCAGCTCGATCCCCGAAGCGTGGGCGAACTGGGTGTACTGGCACGGCCGGTTGGAAAGCGACCCCTGAGCGGCTCACCAACTGCTCGAAGAACCGCCGCCTCCGAAGCTGCCGCCACCTCCCGAAAATCCGCCGCCGCCGGAGGACCACCCCCCGCCAGACGACCACGCACCGCTCGACCAGCCACGGCTCCCGCGTCGCTTCCCCGGAGGTTGTCTCTTTCTTCGTCGTCCGAAAAACGACCAGATAATCGGAGCTGCGACGAGCCAGATGGCTACGAAGACGGGCGCGGCGCTTTGCCCCATGGCGGTGAGGCCGCCCACGAACACGAAGGGCACCAAGAAGAGGTACAAGAACCACTGGAAGGGATTGGTGCCGAGCACCACGAGCACGAACGGCACCAGAAACAGGAGCCAAAGCGCTCCGAACATCCGAGGTGGCAGGTCGCTCGGGGTGCTCGACTCGGTCGGTGGCGGAAGTGTGCTGGTTCCACGGATCAGACCATCGATGGCGTCGATCGCGCGCTCGACGCCCCCGTCGAAATCGCCCGCCCGAAAGCTGGGGCGCAGAATCTGGTCGAGAATCCGCTTGGTCATCACGTCCGTGAGCACAGGCTCGAGCCCGTAACCGACCTCGAGCCGCATCGATCGATCGTTTTTGGCGATGAGGAGCAACGCTCCGTCGTCTTGCCCGGCACGACCGAGCTTCCAGGTTTCCGCCACCCGCAAGCTGTACTCCTCGAGGGGCCCCCCCCGAGGCTGTCGACGGTGAGGACGACGACTTGCGCTCCCTTGTCTTCCTCCAGTTTTTGGAGCTTGTCTTCGATTCGTGCCGCGGCAGATGCCGAGAGCAAATGAGCACGATCGTTGACGCGGCCCTTGAGGGCCGGCACATCGAGCGCCAGGGCGGTGGACGCGAGACCCCACAGCAGCAACGGCACGAGCCAGCCGAAGGTTCTATTCATCATGGAACCTCGGCTCGTCAGAAAGTTGGTTCGTCTCGTCTGGTCCCGCCACGCCGCGCTCCTCGAGGAGATCCGCGCAACGGTCGATCGCTCGTAGCATCGCGAGTGTCGCCGTCCCCTTTCGGATTCCTCGTCCGAGCTCGTTCGAGATGGCCTCCCAGGCCGACGCTTCGACGTGCGCCGTGACTCCCTCGTCCGCGAGAATTACGACACGATGCTCGAACAACGCGACGAAGATCAGCACGCCCGTACGCCCCTTCGTGGCAAACACTCGCTCGCTCACAAAGGCTTCGGCGGCTCGTCGCGTCACTCGACCTTCCAGAGCCTCCCGGTCGATGAGCCGCCGGGCAACGCTTTCGAAGCGGCTGGCCAGCCAGCCTCCCATGAGGCCCAGCTGGAGCCCGATCAGGATCCACAGATAATCCGGCGCGCCCCAGCCTCCGAAAATCCAGACCGCAAGGGCTCCGAACAGAGCTCCCCAGGCGCCGCCGAGCAATGCCCCCTTCCAGCCCACCTCCGGGTGGGGATCGGAGCGTTCGGCCACGTAGACGACCAGCTCGGCTGCGGTCCTCGCTTCTGCTGCAACGGTGGCGGCGCGGATGGCTTCCCGGTCTGTCTCGGGGAAAACGCTTTCGATTCGGCTAGGCACCGCGCGATCTAGAACTCGACCTTGGGCGGTTGCGCTGCCCCTGGGGTCGCTTCGAAATATGGCTTTTCGCCGAAACCCATGATGTTCGCCAAAAGGATGGTCGGGAAGCGCCGGCGAGTCTTGTTGTAGGCCAGGGTCGCATCGTTGAAACGTTTTCGCTCCACGCTGATCCGGTTTTCCGTGCCCTCGAGCTGAGCTTGCAGATCTCGAAACGCCTCGGTGGCTTTGAGCTCCGGGTAGCGTTCGACCACCACGAGCAAGCGCGACAAGGCGGAGGAAAGCTGCGACTGCGCCGCCTCGAACGTCTTCATCTGCGTGGGGTCCGGTGCGGATTCGAAGCTCACCTGGCCAACCTTTGCGCGTGCTTCGACGACTCGGGTCAAGGTCTCCTGCTCGAAGTCCTTGGCCCCTTTGACCGAGGCCACCAGATTCGGGATCAAATCCGCCCGGCGCTGGTACACGTTTTCGACCTGGCTCCACGCATTGTCCACGCCCTCCTCGAGCTCGATGAGTCGGTTGTAGCTCCCAACCCCTGTCGCTACGAGAGCGAGGGCAATTGCCAACAACACTCCACAGCCGATCATGCCCTTGCTCATGGCCACTCCTTTTGTCCCCGCGAGCGCGAGAATGCGCGCAGACGCCGCGCCAGGTCAAGGCCTCCCGACGCCTAGATCTCGAGCCGGTCGCCTCGAGAAGGCGTGAGCACGCTCGGAAAGCCCCGCTCCTCGAGGAGCGCCTTGAGGGCGTTGCGAGACTGCGGCTCTCCATGGACCAGCGCCACTTGACGAAGGGGGCCCGCCTCACGCACCGCTTCGGCGAAATCGAGCAGATCGTTCCGGTCCGCATGCGCGCTGAAGCCGTTGAGCACGGCCACTTCGGCGCGCCGCTCGCGCTCGACTCCGAAGATACGCACGCGAGCTCGCTGCTCCACCAAACGCCGTCCCAGCGTGTGTTGGGCCTGGTATCCGACGATCATCACGGTGTTCTTTCGGCTTTCGATGGTAGCCACCAAGTGATGCACCACGCGTCCGAACTCGCACATGCCGCTCGCCGAGATGATGACGGATGGGTCGGGGTTGCGATCGATGGCCTTGGAGTCCTCGACGGAGGAGACGTAGCGAAGCCCTTCGAAGTCGAACGGGGAGTCCCCGGTGAGCAGCATCGTCCGGGTCGCGCTGTCGAAACAGTCCGGGTGGATCCGAAAGACATCCGTCAACTTCACGGTGAGCGGAGAATCGACGTACACGGGGATCTGCGGGAGGCGCCCGTGGTTCTTGAGTCTCTTGAGGGCGTAGATCACCTCCTGAGCGCGCTCCAGCGCGAACGTCGGAACGATCACCTTGCCCCCCCGCTCTACGGTTCGTGCGATCACGGTCGCGAGCTCATCGTCCATTCGCTCGATGGGATCGTGAGTGCGGTCTCCGTAGGTGCTCTCCATCAGTAGACACGAGGCGTCGGGGGGGATCTCGGGATCGCGAAGGAGCGGCATATGGCGGCGTCCCAAGTCCCCGGTGAACACCAGACGCCGCTGTTCACCGACCACATCGACGTCGAGTGCAACAATCGCGCTGCCGAGCACGTGGCCCGCGTCGTAGTAAGTCAGCTGCACGCCCGGCGCGATTCGTTGGGTCATGCGGTACGGAACGCCGACCATCAGCTCGAGGGTCCCCACCACATCGTCTTCGTCATAGAGAGGCTCCACCGGTTCCATGTCGGCCCCGTTTCTCTCGATCTTTCGGTTGATGTAGGCCGCGTCCTGCGCCTGTATCTCCGCGGAGTCCTCGAGCATGGCCGCACAGAGGTCCCGAGTCGCAGGGGTGCAGTAAATGGGACCGCGAAAGCCTTGACGGTACAAGCGGGGGAGGGCGCCCGAATGATCGATGTGGGCGTGCGAGAGCACGACGACGTCGATGTCCTTGGAGCGAAAGCCGAGCTCACGGTTGCGCTCGACGGTTTCGCTTCGCCGGCCTTGGAACAACCCGCAGTCCAGCAGGATCGCCGCATGCTCCGTATGCACGACGTGCCTGGATCCGGTGACGTCGCCGCCCACCGCGCCAACGAATTCAACTTGCACGGAGCACTCGTCTCATCCGGTCCCCGATGAACTCTCGAACGACTGGATCATCGGTCTCGAGAAAGCTCTCTGGAGCTCCCGTCGATGCGATCTTGCCGTCGTGAATCAAAGCGAGGCGATCGCTAATCGCGAACGCTGCCTTGAGATTGTGGGTCACGACGACCGAAGTGACATCCAAGCGCTTCTTCAATCCCAGCACGAGGCGATTGACGCGCGTGACGTTGATGGGGTCGAGGCCCTCGGCAGGCTCATCGTAAAACACGACCTGGGGCTGGACGGAGACTGCGCGGGCCAACGCCACGCGCTTTCTCATGCCCCCGGAAAGATCGGAGGGCATCATGTCCTCGATCCCTGGCAACGCCACGAGCGCGAGGGTTTCTTCGACTCGTTTGGCTATTTCCTCCTCGTCCATCGACGTCTGCTCACGAAGTGCATACGCCACGTTTTCGAAGACACTGAGTGAGTCGAACAGGGCGGATTCTTGAAAGAGCATGCCAATTCGACGACGCGTGTGGACCCACTCCCGCTCTGTCTGGCCGGTCACCTCTTCTCCGTCCAGACGAATGCTTCCAGCTTCGGGCTCGATGAGGCCCATCATGATCTTGAGCAGGACGCTCTTGCCGGAGCCGGACTCACCAATGATGGTGATGACCTCGTTGGCGATGATGTCCAGATCGAGCCCGTCTAGGACTACATTGGCACCAAAGGCCTTCTTCAGACCTCGCAACTCGAACAACGCCATGACGTCAGTGACTCAGTCCTTTGCAGCCCACGAGTTGCAATATCCGAGAGGGTGAACGGGTCCCTGGAGCAAGGTGCATGCGCCGCACTCATCGGCGCCCGCTCCCCGGAAGAAGGCACATTTCGAGCAACTCTTTTCTTTTCCATACGGGGAACGGTCCCGGTATTCGAGCGTCGCCCGGAGCTGGGCATCCTCTTCGCTCACACCACTCAAATCGTCACATCGAAACTCCGGCTTCTTGCAGCCTTGGAGCAGGATTGGCGAGCAGCCAATCACGACCAGATGTGCGGTACTGCGAAGCATGTCGCGTCTCGAAAGGCGGCTCTTCTCCATCCCTCTCTCCTGCGCGGAGGCTAGCATGGGGACGCTCCGTTCAGCGAACCGCGTTCATCATCTCCAAGAACTCCTCGCTTTCGAGCAAGCCCGTGACCCGGACGGCTTCCGAGCCGTCACTGTGGTGTAGAACCACGAAGGGCAGCCCGCGCTGGTCGTAGGCCTTGAGCAAGGCCCATTTCTCTTCGTTCGCTTGGTCGGCGCTCAGGTCCACGCGAATGGTCACGAAACGCTGCGCCTCCGCGACCACGCGAGGATCGCTCAACACATCGCGTTCGAGCTCTTGACAGGCCCCACACCAATCGGCGCCAAAATCCACCAGCATCGGGCGCTCCTCGTTCAAGGCTTTGGATTTCGCGGCACGAAAGTCTTCGGACCAATCGATGTGGGTGCCTGGTGGAAGGGCCTCCGCCCAGCCGACGATTCCAAGAATGCCTGCAACGCAGGCGGCTACGCCAAGCGCTTTCCGAATCCGCCCTCGCCAAGCACTCTCATGGAACGAAAGATGGACGGCGCCCGCTACGACGCCCCCGACCAGCAGTCCAATCGCGGTGCCGAGCCAAAGATCATTGCGGACAGCCGGGCGAGGCAAGGGCAACAGGCTTCGCAGGTAGTAGAAGGCGAGCGCGAGCATGGCGATGCCGAAGGCGCTTTTGGTCCATTCGACCCAACGGCCGGACTTGGGGAGCGTGATGGCAAACGTTCCTACGAACCAGAAGAGCAAACCGATGCCGATGGCGTACACGAAGAGCGCGAGCGCACCAAAGGCGACGTTGCCGGTGGTGGCCACCCAGGTCAGCAGGACGGCCAAAACCGGCCCCGTGCAAGGGGCCGCGATCAGCCCGTTGACGAATCCGAGAACGAAAGCTCCTCGCAGCCCAAAACCGCCGGCTTCTGCGAGGCGCGTCTGCAGGCTCGAAGGTAGCGCGAGGTCGAACAAACCAAACATGCTCAGAGCCATCACCACGAACAGAGCCGCCAGCGTACCCACCACCCAAGGGCTTGCCAGAGCGCTTCCAAAAGCGGCGCCCGTCAGCGCGGAAACGATGCCGAGCGGCGTGAAAAGCGCGGCCATGCCCAATACGAAAGACGTGGAAAGCAAGGCTGCCTGTACGCGGCTCTCCGCTTGCCTAGCGCCAAACACGCTGACCGTGATCGCGATCATCGGATACACGCACGGCGTCAAGGAAGTGGCCAGACCTGCGACGAAGATGAGACCCACGGCCCCCAAATAGCTTCCGCCGCGAAGCGCCGCCTCGAATGGCACGGTGATGTCACTCAGGGTGTCTGCAAAGGCGTGTCCCTCGGCGGCCAAAGCCGCGAGGAAGCCCGCCCAGCCAACCCACGTGCTCCATCGCATTCGGGAACTATGGTGCCCGTTTGGTTGACCGTCCACGAAGCCCGGACGTAGCCTGTCCTCGGGAACCACTTTGCCGCTCGTTTTCCTGCTGTTCATTGCCTGCGCTACTGGGCTCTTGGCTGCTCATGCCGGCCGTGACGAGGTGCGGCTCAGTCCCGAGCCCATCTGGCGGATGGAGACGTTCTCTGCCTATTCGCTCTTCGCGGCCTTCGTCGTGGTGCCAACAACCATCTACTTCTACGTATTTCACGGCGATTGGTTTCTCTTTTATTTGGTGGATACCGGCGCAGCCCCGTGGCTGTGGGGCCTGTTGGCGATTCTCTTGATGCTCGCATCCGCGGCCGCTGGCTTTCGCCTCGGCGTTGCCCTCTGCAGAGCCTCCCGGGATGCGGCGGTACGCAGGGCCACGGCCGGTGCGCTCCTCATCGGGCTTTCCATATGGCCGCTGGCGTGGAATCGATTGTCTGTGGTGGGCTCGTACCGGCAGTTCACGCGCGACTACGGGCTCATTTCGTTCTTTCGGAGCCCCGCGTGTTATTCGGGCCTCGCCATCCTGATCATCGGCGTCGTCGCGTTCGTCTGGCTGATGAGCCGCATCGGCCAGCAGACGCACCAGCCCGCTTGACCCGGAAGACCGGTTACAGGGAGGGGAGCATCCCCATGTGCTCGCGCAGATGCATCGCTGCCGGGGAGGCCCAGAACTTCAGTGCATCGAGATATGCTTCCTGTGCATGCAGGGCATCGTGGCCGGACTGACTTTCCGGGGGAATGCGGCTGCGGGCCTCCTGAACCATTGGGTCGAGGCCGTCGCAGAGCAGGAGCGCCACGCGAGTCGCCGTTCGATGGGCCGCATTGACCCATCGATCGAACTTCACCCGCTTGGCCCCTGCGTAGGCCAACGCCGTGTCCCTCACCAGTCGGCGGTCCTTGCGTGCAATGGCCCGTTGTAGACGGCGCGTCTGGTCGTCCAGGAACTCCTCACTGGTCAGCCCCGAGCCAAAGTCTGGCTTCACGATTCGGGCAGCCGACGCCAAAAGAACGTCGAGCTCCCGGGGCGTCAGCTTTTCCACCGCCTGATAGCCGCGGGCGATCTGCGTCATGGGGCGGGCGAGTAAGAACGTCTGCGTGCAGGGGTCCTTTTCCATGACGGTGGCGGGGACGAGCAATGCGGGATGCACGCCGAGCTCGATGCCTATGTCTCGATTGCGAATGCGGTGCAGAAACAGATCGAAATGCCGAATTTCCAGAGCCGCGGCGATGTGGTTGGCGAGCTCGCGGAGCGGGTGGTTGGCTTCGGTTGGCAGCCGGTCGCGCGTTGCAAGCCCGTAGGTCTCGAGGTCGGGCGGATAGAGCTTGGAAAGCGCCGGGGCGAGCGCCGCCAAGAGGGCGCCGGCTGCTGCGTCTTCCGGACGCGGGGTTCCGAGCTGATCGAGCACCGTGGCTCTGAGCGAGCGCGGTCTTGCTCGCCCGGGCCTCGGTTCTACGGTCGAGATCCGGCTGCGATCTTCCTCGTCGTCTGCGCCCATTGCCATCAGCGGCAAGGTTGCGATGCGGGCCGCTCTCGGACGACCCGCGGCGTGATAGGTCACGGCAAGCTCGCGCCACGTCTCTTCGCGCAACGGCTCTTGAGTGAGCACCGACTGCAGCTGCTCGACGGCTGCGTCGATCTGGCCTCGTGCGCGCAGGCGTACGGCAAGCTCCCGGCGAAGATCCGCGTTTGCGGCACCGTCCTGAAGGCCGCCCTGAAGTGTATCGATGGCGGCCTGCTCGTCGCGGCAATGGTCGGAGAGGATACGCGCGACCTCCAACAGGGCGGATACACGGCCCGCTTCATCGCTTGCCTGATGGCGGCGCAGTGCATCGGCATAGCTTCGCCAGTCGTCGTTGGTTCGGCACAAGCCCTCCAAAGTTCGGGCTGCGTCGCTTGCTGGTCCATCGAGGACGACTGCCCTGCAAAGCGCCTTCTTCGCCTCGACATCGTCACCGACGGCGTGCTCGAGCTGCCCGAGTCGGACGAGTGCGTCGCCACACGCATGTCCGTCGCTTGCATCGAGCAAATGACGCGCGACCTCCAGGGCTTGACCCACCTGACCCAGGGACTCGTGCGCGAAGGACAGCTCCTGAAGGGCCTCCGTATCGGCTGGATCGGCGCCAAGCGCGGTCTCGATATGGTGCAACGCCCTTTCCGGCATCCCCAACCGCTCTCGATAGAGGCGGGACAGAGTGACCACTACCCTCTGGAAACGGCTTCTCTCGGGGGCCGCCGCCAGGAGCTGCTCCATCGTGGCCGCTGCTTCGTGCCAGGATTCGATCTGTTGAAGGTATCCGGATAGCCGTTCGAGCGCATCGAGATGCCTCGGCTCGACCTTCAATACCCGCTGCAGCGTTCGAATCGCGGCGGGAAGCTCCTCGAGCTCATCGCTTTGGATGCGGGCCACCGTCAGCCATAGCTCGCTCGCCCTGTCGGGTGAACGTGCGGCCGCGGCGGCCTGAGACAGCCGATCGGCGAGCAATGACCAACTGGAGTCGACCGCAAGCAAATCGACCAGCCCGTCTGCGGCCCGCTCCGAGTCAGGGCATAGCTCGAGCGCCCTTTCGAAATCCCTAACTGATCCGTCGTGGTCGCCGATCCGCTCGAGTCGAACCTGGGCGCTCTGCACGAAGAGCTCAGCGGCGGCCTCGGGATCGTGCTCGGCCTCTGCCTCTCGCCTGAGGGCGTCGACCAGGGACGCGGGATCGTCGGTTTCCTGTGCGACCCGCCCCAGGCCCCGGGCAGCCCCGATGTGATATGGGTCGGCCGAAGCAGCCGCGCGAAACTGCTCGATGGCTTCGGCGTCCGACTCTCCTTCGATGCGCTCGGCCAATCGTGCGCGATGAGCTGCCGCCACGGCCGGATCACGAGAGACACGCGCCATGAGCGTGTCGACTTCGCGCAGAAGCTCGGTGTCCCGCCGGCTGGTGGCCAGCCGCTCGAGCTCGAGGAGCGCGCCCAGATCGGAAGGGATCAGCGTCAAAATCTGCCGATACGCGGCCACGATGTCGCCGTGCTCTCCGAGGCCCTGGTGCTCGAGGAGCCGCGCCAGCTCGTAGAGGGCCGCGACCTGCCCGGCGGGATCCTCGAGAACTTCCGCCTGTACCGCGTACACACGGCAGAGCGCTTCCCAAGCGCCGACTTGGCGGTGTAGCTGCTCGAGCGCGAGCAATGCGCCCAAGTGCTTCGGGTCGATCCCGCGCACGTCCTCCCACGCCTGGATCGCTTGTCGATGCTTGCCCTGCCGCTCGAAGACCTGCGCCTTGCGGGCCAAGCAGACGATGCGCTGGGCCGGATCGTCGGCCAGCTTGAGCTCCCGATCGAGATCTGCGAGCAGTCGGGTCCAGTCCTGCTCTTCAGCCCGGACGCGGGCCAGCGCGTCGACAGCCGGCCGGTAGCCTGCGTCTGCGGAAACGGCTGCTTCGTACGAGGTGACAGCCTTCACTCTATCTTCGAGGTGCTCTTCGTAGACCTGACCGAGCAAGAAAGCGGCTCGTGCTCGAGCCCGAGCCGTTGCGGCATTGCGGAGCTTCAGCTCCAAAACGTCGACCAGCTCTTCCCACGCCCCTCGCTCGCGCAACTGACGCGCGAGCTCTTGGAGAGAGGGCATGTGAGCCGGGTCTACCTTGATTGCTTCGCGATGATAGCGAAGCGCATCTTCATCGCTGCCGAGCCGATCGCGCGAGATTTCGGCCATTTTCTGCAGCAAGGCCACCCGCCTGGCCTTGGTCGGAATCAATCGCAGCTCTTGCTCGTAGATCTCCAGCAGGTCGTTCCATCGGCCCGCGGCGTAGTAAAGGCGCCCGAGGCTCGATAGCGTCGGAACGTGCCGCGGGTCCTTATCGAGCGCCCGACGATAGTGGACGATCGCTTCGTCGCGATCCCCAAGCTGCTCATCGAGGACCTCACCCGCCCGGTGCAGGAGCGCAACGAGACGGTCGCGCTCCACGGTGAGATCGATCTCGTAGTCGAGTGCTTCGAGAAGCTCACGCGGGCGTTGGGCGCGTGCCGCCGATCGCTGCCAAGCGTGCACCGCCGTGAGATTCGCTGCGTCCTGTTGTAGGACGCGCTTGTACGTCTGCGCGGCCAAGGCGTGCTCGCCTAGCACGTCCTCGTAGATCTGGGCGATCTTGAACAGGTACGACACGGCGCGTGTGCCTGTCACACGATCAAGCGCATTCTCGTAGAGCTGGACGAGCTCCTTGGGTCTGTGTACGTCCGCGAGCAAACGCCCAAGCGCCTTGAACGCCGCGGCATGCTCGGGCATGGCGGTGAGGGCGCGCTGGTATTGGTCGATCGCTTCTTCGACGGCGCTGAGCTTCGTCTCGTAGATCTCCGCAGCGCGGGCATGCGAGTCCGCTCGCCGCTGTGCATCGGTCGTGTGACGAGCTTCCTGCAAGCACATGTCGACCAGTTTCGGCCATGCCCCACGAACTCGATAGAGCAAGCTCAGGGCTTGGAGGCTCGATAGCGAGGTTGGATCGATCTGAACGGCGCGCTCGTGCCAAACGATGGCCTGGTCGACGTCACCCAGCTCTTCTTCATAGAGTCTCGCGATGCGCTGGGTGAAGGTGAGCTTGTCAGCATCGCTTCCCGTCGCCTCCGTCAGCGCCTCCAACGTCTCGACCAGTGCGGGAAGCTGCTGGCCCGCTTCGTAGTGACGCGCAAGCTCGCTGAGAATCAATGCGTCGTCCGGTTGCAAGCTGCGCGCCTGCTCGAGCACGCGAATGGCCTCGTCTCGGTTGCCTAGATGCTCCGCGTGAATCCGCGCCGCGCGGTAGAGCGAGGACGCTTTGAGGGTGGGATTGGTCGCCAATTGCGCTTCGATCTCCAGAGTCCGGATCAGATCTCGCCAGCGCCGTTGTCCGTAGTAGAGTCGTTTGAGCGCCTGCACCGCGATCGTTGCCCGAGTGTCGAGCTGCAGTGCCGTTTCGTAGAGCTCGGCGGCTTGCTCGGGGCGTTGCTGCCGGCTTTCCAAGAGCTGAGCCCGTCGGATGATGAGCGCGGCGCGGTGCGCGTTGTCCGACGCCGCTGCGTTTGCGAGCTCCGCGAGATTTCGATCGACGTCTTGCCACCGTTGGCTCGCGAAAGACCGTTGTTCGGTAGCCCGAAGGATGGCGGCATGAGACCGATCGAGCGCCCGTGCCGTCTGGTAGGCATCGTCGGCCGCCTCGCGATTTCCGAGGACATCCTCGAGCAGGCGGCCCTTCAACAGGAAGAGGGTCGCTTTGTCGCGCGGTTGCCGCGTGACTCGAGCCTCCGCGTCGAAGAGCGTGAGTGCCTCTTGGAACATGCGCCCACCCAGTAGAAGCCGTCGCGCCGCACGGATGGCCGGTACATAATCTGGTGCTCGCTCGAGTGTCGCTTGGTAGTACTGCAACGCCCGCCGGGTGTCCTTCAGCGCGTCCTCGTAGGTACGCCCGATCTCGAAGCAAAGACGAGCAGCGCGGCGTGCATCGGGTTGGCTTTGGAGCTCGTGTTCACACTCCTGCACCCAGTCGCGCGCCCTGCGCTGCCGATCGACACTCTGCGTGCGGACCGGCACGAGGGAAGGAGCGCGTCGAGCCTCGGTCGGAGGAACTGCGGGCGGGCGCGGGGCTTCCTCCTCCTCGACGAGGTCGTCCTGCCCCAGCTCCTGCGTCAACTCGTGGCGCAGCGCCGTGATGTCCCCTTCCTCGGCCGCCATGTTGGCTTACATGCTACCCCGGCTGCGCCGAGATCGCATTGGCACCGAGACAGTAGGTGCTTGCCCTACATGAGGGCGTCCTGCTCAGGCTGCGGGCGCGAGGTCTCTGAGCTCGTCGGCCAGCTTCTTTTTGGCTCGAGCCTCGAGCTGCCGAGCTCGCTCACGGCTCACTCCCAGCTCACGGCCGAGCGAGGCCAGTGAAGCCGACTCGTCGCTCAAGATCCGCTTTTCCACGATCAGCCTCTCGCGATGGTCGAGCACTGACAACGCCCCCTCCAACCGGTCGTGGATCCCGCTCTTTCGGCGTTGGCGGGCCACCACGCTATCTTGGGGCTCCACGTTGGCGGGAAGCATGTCGACGAGAGTCGCCTCCGAGTCCTGGTACGCTGGGGCGTCGAGCGAAATCTCGCGTTGGTCGAGGCGGCGAAGCAACTCGGTCATTTTCTCCGGTGTCGTGTCGAACTCTTGTGCGAGCCGTTCGATCAGCTCGTCCTGATCGGCAATCAGGTTCGATAGCCGGGCACGCTCTCTGCGCAGGCGGAAGAACAGCTTGGACCGAAACGGGCCTGAGCCCGCTCCCACCATGGTGCTCGAACGGACCACGGCCTCCAAAACGAATGCGCGAATCCAGTAGCCCGCATAAGTCACGAAACGGGTCCCGCGGTGAGGGTCGAACTTCCGGACTGCGGTGACCAGACCGACACTGCCCTCGGCGATCAGGTCACCGAGCTTGACGCCGTACCTGCGATACTGAAGCGCGATGGCGATCACGTAGCGCAGGTTTGCTTCCACGAGCCTGTCAGAGGCGTCCTGATCGCCTTGGAGCACACGGAGCGCAAGCTCATGCTCTTCTTCGCGACTCAGCTTCGGAATCGCTCGGACTTGCTGAATGTATCGGTCGAGGGAAGCGGATGACTGCATGGTGCGATCCTATACGTGTCTCGTTACGTTACGTTACCACGGAAAAGCATGGATGCTTGTCCAACTCTTGTCTAGGCTTTCCTGCCACAGGTTGGCCAACGGCGCAACAGAAATTAGACAACACATGGACAGCGACGGTCCATAGGTTGCTCCTCTACTGAAATTACTGAGGAATCAGGTCGCGAAGCTCGAGCCGCAACCACAGGTCTGTTTTGCCTGCGGGTTCACGAACTTGAAGCCGGCCCCTTGGAGGCCTTCGACATAATCGATCTCGGTACCCTCGACGTACTGGGCGCTCATCATGTCCACGTAGATGGGAATGCCGTGCGATACGAACGTCTGATCGAGATCGGAGGTTTCGTCCTCAAAGAACAAATCATAGGAAAAACCGGCACATCCACCGCCGATGACCCGAACGCGCAGGCCCTGTCCTGCCAGGCCTTCAGCATCCCGGATCTCCTTGACTTTGTCGGCGGCTCGAGGGGTGAGGTTCAACATGATGCTCCTTTGGCCGCTACTATAAGGTCGGTCCGCGATTCGCGCCAGCGACGAAGCTTCCGTATCGTCAGGTCGGTCGAGGGCTCGAGTCGTCCTCTTCGCCGACTGGACCGAGGGCGCGGGCGGGCATGCCCTCGATGACGAATCCAGTCCCGGTTCCGGGCTCGCAACCGCGCTTGAGGAACCCGAGGACCGCCACACCGTGCTCAGCCGGTGCGGCCGACGTCACCTCGCCCACGACCATGTCGTCTCTTTCGATTGGGGCCTTGGCCGGCGGTGGCTCAGAGCCTTCGATCATCCAGCGCCAGAGCACCTTCGGTGCCTTGCCCCGGTTTTGCAGCATGACCACGGTTTCCTGGCCGATGTAGCAGCCCTTCGTGAACGACACGGCCACTGCGCTGAGCCCGCTTTCTTGGGGGTAGGTCCAGTTGCCGAAGTCGACGCCGAAACGCGGTCGGCCGAGCAACACGTGCGCATCGGCCCACGCTTGCTCGTTGATCGATCCACCGCCCAGCGCTTCGCACCGGACCGTCAGCCGCTCGAGCTCGGCTTGTAGCCCTGCTTCGGGGACGACCCACACCCGGCCACCGGTGCCCAGCCGGTCCGAAGGCCACCCGCCGCCTGACACACCGGAAGCTTTGGGACCCTGGGCGGTGATCACGCGCAGCTCCGGACGATGCGCCAGGTCCACGTCCTCCATGATGATGTAGCGGTCGAGCCGCTCGAGGAGCGCAGCCACCTCGGTCGCGGGCACGTCGAGCCAAATCTCCTCTTTGCCCGCGAGCGCCCAAGTATCGGCCATGATCCGGCCCTTGAGCGTCAAGATGAACCCGTACGCCGATTCTCCCGGCCCGAGGCCCTCCACTTGATTGGTGAGTTGGCCTTGCAGCCACTCGGTGGCGTCGTCGCCGCTCACCGAGATGATGGTTCGGTCGAGCAACGCGAGCCCGGCCGCGGCGTGCCGCAACCACTCGAGCTCTTGGGCATGGGCCATGGGTCAGTTCTGGTGCGCGGCCCGACCTTGGGCAAGCGCCTCGCTCAACGCTCCATCGGTTCGATGTGGCCGGCGTGGAGTGTCACGACCCCCGCGCTCGTACGCACGCGTGCGGCGCCATGGGGATCGATGCCTTCGAACACGCCATGGCCGTCCTCCCAGCGAACCCGCTCGCCGACCAGGGCCAGCTTCGCACGGAGGGCATCGATGACCGGTTGCGCGCCATCTCGGACGAACGTCGTGACCCAGCGCTCCATGTCGGCGAGAACCGAGGCAAATACCGCGCCCCGGTCGAACGGCTCGTGACTCTCGCGCTGAGCTCGAAGCGACGTCGCAATGTCCGCAATGTCGGGGTCCCATTGCATGCGATTCACGTTCAACCCCACGCCGAGGATGACCGCATCGAAGCGCGTGCCCACCGTGCGGGTCTCCACCAGGATGCCGCCGCACTTGTGCCGCTCGATCCAGATGTCGTTCGGCCACTTCACCAGGACCGACCGATCGGGCAAGAGGCTCGCCACCGCATCACGAAGCCCTAGGCCTGCAGCGAGCGTGACCAGCGCGGTAGATGCGGGCTCGACGGCTGGATGTGTCACCACGGAGAAGTAGAGATCCGTGCCCGGAGGGGAAACCCAGTGCCGACCGTGCGCCCCCCGGCCCTGTGTCTGCTGATCGGCGAGCACGACATGCCCGTCTCTAGCGCCCTCTGACGCTGCAGCAGCCGCGTCATCCATCGTCGAGGCGGTGCTTTGCTTCACGGTCAGGGATGTCCCCCAATCGCCGCGGATCCGCTTGCATAGTGATTCGAGTTGCAGATCGTGCATCGTCCATCACCTCCAATCGAGTCCCAGGTCGCATGCGGGCGCCGAATGTGTCAGCGCACCGACGCTGATCACGTCGACGCCCAGCGCACCGAGCGCCGCCACACGTTCAAGTGTGATGCGACCCGAAACCTCGACGATGACCTCACCGTCGATCAGCTCGAGCGCGTCACGGACTTCATCGTCTCCGAAATTGTCGAGCATCACGATGTCTGCGCCCGCATCGAGCGCTTCTTGGAGCTGCTCTCGCGTGTCGACTTCACACTCGATTCGACTGGTATGCGGAGCGTACGCGCGAGCTCTCTCGATCGCCTGGCGGACCCCGCCCGATGCTGCGATGTGATTGTCCTTGATCAGGACCGCGGCTCCCAAATCCTGGCGGTGATTGTAGCCGCCTCCACACCGCACGGCGTATCGCTCGAGGGCCCGCAGGCCCGGCGTGGTCTTGCGTGTGTCCGCGATGCGGGTTGCGGAGCCCTCCGGCAAGGCATCGACGAATCGTCGCGTCATCGTGGAGACCCCCGTCAACCGTTGCACGAAATTCAACGCGACCCGCTCACCAAGAAGAATGGAGGCTGCGGACCCGGACAGTGTGGCGAGCGCGGTCCCAGAATCGACGAAGTCGCCGTCGTCCACGTGCCGGTCCACGTCGACGAGTGGGTCCAGCTGCGCGTACACCTCCTCGAGGACTGGCAACCCGCAGACCACGAGCGGCTGTCGGGCATGCACCACGGCCTCACCCATGACCGTGGGCGCCACACAGGCTTCGGTGGTCACGTCGCCGCGGTCGATGTCTTCCGCCAATGCGCGGCGCACGGTTTCTGCGAGGACGGTGGGGGCGGGCACGGCGAGCTGCATGCGTCAGTTATAGCCAACTCCGCCTGAGGATCTCGGAATAAAGGTTGCTCATGGCGTGAAGCGCCAGCGCCGCGCCGACGCCCCCGCGCCACGCTCGGGTCCAACCGAACAACAGAGCTGGAAAAAAGACCGCGAGGCGCGCCGGATGGGGTTCGACGAGGAAATGAATCAACGCGAACAGGATCGCCTGGAGCAGCCATGCGCCAGGCGCCAGCTCGACGCCGAGCACCCGCCAGCGCCATTTGTCGAGGTCGCCCAAAGCGGTTTGAAGGTAGCCTCGAAAGAAAGCCTCCTCGGGCAATGCGACGACCACCATCTGCGCGAGGACGAGATTCGTCACACCGGGCGGAAGGTTCAAGGACGGCTCGCGCGCCGGCTGATTCCACCACCAGTACCCAACCGTGTACAAAGGAAACACGACTGCCGCGATCGCAATGGCAGCCCCGAGCTCGACGAGCGCCGAAGGCGCCGCCCGGCGGACGGCCCGACCGAGATCGAGCAATCCGAGGGGGCCGATGGGTCGATCGTCGCGTGGCGGTTCCAGCAGACCGCCGAGCGCCACGCCGTAGTGCACGGGGTCATTCCGCGTGAGGCGGACGGCGCTCAACAGAAAGATCGCTGCAACCACGAGGTGCTCGTACCGGCCGAGCCCCTCTGGGGATGCCAAGCGAGTCACCGCAAAGACCGCAGCGGACACCAGTATGTACATCCCGAGGATGCGTCCCAGTGATGGGGGTGAGGCAGCCATCGCCGCCACAAGTACAGCGGCTTGCGATGCTTGCCAAGAAGCAGGTGAAGCCTACACTGCCTCCACTTCGGGCGACGGAGACCGAGAGCGAGGCGCGGCGGTGATTTCTGAAGACAAGATTGCTGAGATCCGCGAGCGCGCCCCGATCACCGAGATCATCGGTAACTACGTCTCACTCAAGAAGTCGGGGAACAGCCTTCGCGGGCTGTGCCCCTTTCACAACGAGAAGACTCCGTCGTTCTACGTGCACCCAGCCCGTGGATTTTATCATTGCTTTGGCTGCAAGGCCTCGGGAGACGTCTTTTCCTTCTTGATGCACGTCGAAGGGAAGACGTTTCCGGAGGTGGCACGCGATCTGGCCGACCAACTGGGTGTGGAGCTGCCCACCTACGATCCTCAGCGCGAGGCGGAGCTTCAGCGCCACAAGAAACAGACCGAGCGCCTGGCGTCCTTGATGGACAAGGTCACCGATTTCTATTGCACGCAGCTGCGCGAGCACCCCGACGCGGGCATCGCGCGTAAAGAACTTTCGGATCGTGGCATCTCCGAAGAGTCGGCGCGCAAGTTCCGTCTCGGCTATGCGCCCCATGGATGGGATTCCGCAATTCGTTTCTTCGAGCAGTCGGGGCTCTCCCCAGCCGACGCCGAGGCGGTTGGGGTGATCGTGGCGAGACGTTCCGGACGCGGACACTACGATCGATTTCGGCATCGACTCATGTTCCCGATTGCCGACGTGCATGGGCGAGTGGTCGCTTTCAGCGGTCGGTCGCTGCCGCCCGTTCCCTCGATGGAAGCGCAGAATGAACCGCCGGCCAAATACCTGAACAGCCCGGACCACCCGCTCTATCACAAAGGCGAGGTCCTCTACGGGCTTCACGAGGGCCGCGTCCAGATTCGACGCAGCGAAGAAGCGATCGTATGCGAGGGCAACTTCGATTTGGTTGCGCTTCACCAGGCGGGTTTCGAAAACGCGGTGGCGCCGATGGGCACGGCGTTCACCGAGGCGCATGCCAAGCTCCTCAAGCGCTTCGCGCAGAAGGTCGTTTTCCTATTCGATGCCGACGCTGCGGGGCGTAAGGCAGTTCGCGAGGCGCATCAGGTGGTGAGCAGGATTGCGCTCAATGCACACGTGGTGACTCTGCCGGAGGGTGCCGACCCGGACAGCTTCTTGCGGGAGCACGGCGCCGAAGCGTTGCGATCGCGAATCGTGAGCGCGCCCACCATAATCGAACATTTAATCGACCAGCTGGCATCGAGCGTGGATCCGAATCCGCGCGCCAAGGCCGACGCGATTGCCCAACTTGGTCCGATTCTTGCCCAGGTCGAGAGCCCCATCGAGCGAGGCCTCTACGTCGAACGCGTCGCACGCAAATTCGGCGTCAATGATCTGCATTTGGTGAAGCGCGAGCTTCGGCGCGGCCTCGGACGATCGACAGCACGAGTTGCCACGCGTCGTGACGCAGTGCAGCAGCCGAATCCAACTCCGGTGTCGGAGTTACAGTTGAAGTTGATTTCGCTTTTGATCGATCATGCAACGTTGATCGAAGAGCAGAACATGCAGAAGCTTGGGGAGCTTTTGACGAGCCCCGATCTTCGCGCCATCTTTGACGTTATCTTGCGGATGGTGGATAGGCAGGGATCACTCGATGTCACGGCCTTGCTCGACGAATTGCATGACAATCAATTCAGGGCGTGGCTGGAAGCGAAATTGGCGTTGCAAGAGCACAGTCTCGAAGATGCACGTGAAGCCTTTGAAGAAGGTTTGGTGCTTCTCGAGCGCAAGAACATCGAGCAACAGCTGCCCCGATTACAGGAGCGCATCGTTGAAGCGCGCCGAACCGGCGATGACGCGTTGGCCGCAGGGCTCACCAGAGAGTTTGTGGAGCTGACGCGCAGCGCACACAGGCTCAAAGCGAACACGAAGCAGAGGTAAAGATGGCGAGCAACAGCTCAGTACGTGACGCGGAAGCGAACGATTCCAAATTCAAGTCTGAACCGGTTTCGCGTGTGGTGCCGAAGCTCAAGGGACGTGAGCGCAAAGAGGTGCAAGCACTTCTCGAACGCGGTCGGACGCAAGGGCACCTGACTTACGACGAGTTGAACGAAGCGTTGCCACCGGACATGGTCACATCGGATCAAATCGACGACCTCATGGTGTGGCTCGACAGTGAGGACATCGACGTCGTCGACGGTGCGCCCGAAGGTCAGAGCCGAACGAGTGAGGTCCCCGTGGCGGCAACACGCACCTCGGCGCGCCGCGCCTCGACGGTTCCTCCGCCTGCCGACGATAACTATGCGCAGAAATCCAACGACCCGGTTCGCATGTATCTGCGAAAAATGGGGTCGGTTTCCTTGCTGACGCGGGAAGGCGAGGTCGAAATCGCCAAGCGGATAGAGCAAGGCGAAGACATGATTTTCGAGGTGATTTTGAACTCGCCGGTGGGCGTCGCCGAGATTCTGGAAATCGGCGAAGGTCTCCGCCGAGGCAAGCTGCGGGTCAAAGACGTCATTCGGGATCTCGACAAGGAAGAGGAGGTCGATTTCGAGGCTGCCAAGGCTCGGGCCCTCAAGCTCTTCGACAAGGTCAAGCGCATCGAGTCGTCTATGACCAAAGTGCAGAACGAGCTGGAGAGCAAACGGCGGGTATCCGATCGCAGCAAGAAGGAATACAACGCGCGGCTCGACAAGCATCGTCACGAGCGAGTCGCCTTGTTGCGTGAGCTCAATCTCAACAAGAAGCAGATCGACCGAGTGGTTGCGCGGATCAAGGACTACATCCGCCGGGTGGAGCGTGCCGAGCGTGACATGAACGACGCCGAGGCCCGGGTCGGTGGCCTCAAGTTCAAGGACATGAAGCGCGTGGTTCAAGACATGCAGGAGAACAAAGAAGTCGAAAAGCGGTTGAACCGCAGGTACGGCTCCGAAGAGCAGATCCTGCTGTCCGAAGAGCACATTCGAGATGCCCAGCAGGCGATCGATGACGTCGAGCAATCCATGGGGCAACCGATCGAGGAGTTGCGGGACACGTATCGAGCGCTGGCCGAAGGCGAGCGCCAGACCGAGCGGGCGAAGGCCGAGCTGGTCGAAGCGAATCTGCGCCTCGTCGTCTCCATCGCCAAGAAGTACACGAACCGGGGCTTGCAGTTCCTCGACCTGATTCAGGAGGGCAACATCGGCCTGATGAAGGCGGTCGACAAGTTCGAGTACCGCCGTGGGTACAAGTTCTCGACCTATGCGACTTGGTGGATTCGGCAGGCCATCACGCGTGCGATCGCAGACCAAGCCCGCACCATTCGAATTCCGGTCCACATGATCGAGACGATCAACAAGCTCATCCGCACCTCCCGTTACTTGGTGCAGGAGCTCGGACGCGAGCCCGATCCGGAGGAGATCGCCGAGCGCATGGAGATGCCGCTCGAGAAGGTGCGCAAGGTCCTGAAGATCGCCAAGGAGCCGATCAGCCTGGAGACTCCGATTGGCGAGGAGGAGGACAGCCACCTCGGGGATTTCATCGAGGACAAGAACGCGATTTCACCCGTCGATGCGGTCATCGGCGGAAACCTCGAGGACCAGACTCGTCGCGTCCTCAAGACGCTGACCCCTCGCGAGGAGAAGGTGCTTCGCATGCGTTTCGGTATCGGCGAAAAGAGCGACCACACGCTCGAAGAAGTCGGTCAGGACTTCGAGGTGACGCGCGAGCGCATCCGCCAAATCGAGGCCAAGGCCCTACGCAAGCTCCGCCACCCAAGCCGCTCCAAGCAGCTCCGCTCCTTCATGGACAACTAGAGGGTCACTCTCCACCCCCGTAACCCCTCGGAATCACTCAACTCGCCCTGCAAAGATCGCAGCGACCGGGTCCAGTTAGTCCTCGATCACCCTCTTATGGATGATGATCCGGCGGCAATGCGGGCATTGGTGCAGCTCGTCCGCGCGCTGGAGCTCGATGGTGAGCTGGGGGGGAAGGGCCATCCGACAGGCGGTGCAGGTGCTGTCATTGATGATGACGACTGCATTGGTGAGGCCCGTGCGTAGGCGCTCGTAGCGCTTGATGACCTGGCTCGAGATCTTCGCGGTGAGCTCATCACGGCCGGTGAGCAACTTGCCGCGCTCCCCCTGCAGCTCCGCCACGCGGGACACCGAAGATTCTTCCTCCGACTTCAACACGCCTCGCGCTTCTTCGAAGTCCTTTTCGCGCTCCGCCAGGGATGCCGTCTTGGCTTCGATCGCTTCCGCAATCCGGCCGAGCTCTTCTTCCCGTTCCTTGATGGCACGGCGATTGGCCTCGACCTCGCGCTCGGCCGCGTCGGCCTCGCGAATGCTCGACGCTTGCGCCACCTTTTTGCGAGCCCGTTGCAGGCCCTCACCTCGCTCTTTGAGCTCGCCGGCTTGTTGTGCTTTAAGCCGCTCGGCTTCGGCCAGCTGCTGCCGTTCTTGGGCGAGCAGGCTCTCCAGCATCTGTACGCCGCTCCGAAGCTCCTCGAGCCGCTCCGGGATTTGTTTCAGCTCGGCGTCGATATCTCGAGCCGAATCGTCCATCTCAGCAAGTTTAGCCAGCGCTACGAGCTCTTCGCGCAAGGGTCGCCTCCATCGCCAGTCGCGATGGCGGGGCCTTAGCGTGCCTTTCCGGCTGACGCAAGAGAACCAATTCGGCAAAAGAAGTTGGTAGGCCCACCTGGACTCGAACCAGGAACAACCCGGTTATGAGCCGGGGGCTCTAACCAATTGAGCTATGGGCCCTCGCAGACGCTTCTAGCCTGAATGCCCTTCGGATGCGAGCCCGTGTGGGCCGTCATACGATGGCCAGCCACTTTTCCTCGGGTACGTGCACGCCCCGGACGGCGTCGAAATACGCGTTTTGCACCTTCTCGGTGATCGGACCGCGCGAGCCCGAGCCGATCGTGCGGTCATCCAGCTCGCGCACGGGGGTCACCTCCGCGGCAGTGCCGACCATGAAGACCTCGTCCGCGATGTAGAGCTCGTCTCTCGAGATCAATCGTTCGTGCACCGTGATCCCCAAATCGCGCATGATGCGGACCACCGAGCTTCGCGTGATGCCACCGAGAATCGAAGCGCCCATGGGAGGAGTCGCCACCTCACCGTCCCGCACCACGAAGATGTTCTCACCCGATGCTTCGGACACGTAGCCTTGCGCGTCGAGCATGATCGCCTCGTCATAGCCGATCATTTGCACCTCGCGCTTGGCAAGTATCGAGTTGACGTAGTGGCCGTTGATCTTGCCTTTGGACATCAGTGTGTTCACACCTGCTCGCTGAAACGAGCTCACCTTGGCGCGAATGCCCCGTTGGAGCCCTTCCTCACCGAGGTAGGCTCCCCAGCGCCACGCGATGACGGCGACGCGAGTCGGATTTTTGGCACCGAGCCCCATCTCACCATCGCCCATGAAAGCGATCGGTCGCAGATAGCATTCGTCCAGCCCATTCGCGCGAACGGTTTCCAGACAAGCCTCCGCGATTTGCTCCTCCGTGTAGGGTATGGGCAGCATGCAGATGTGCGCCGAATCAAACAGTCGGCGAATGTGCTCCTGCAGACGGAAGACGGCACTCCGCCCATCGTTCAGCTTGTAGCAGCGAATGCCTTCGAATACGCCCAGTCCGTAGTGAAGCGTATGGGTCAATACGTGGACGTTGGCCTGCTCCCACGGAACGAGCTCCCCGTCGAACCAGATCTTGTCCACTTTGTCCACTGCCGATGCTCCTGACGCCCCCGCCAGTTGGGGGTCGCGCGTTTGTAGCATAAATCCGCAATTCCGATGAGTTGACCGGATTGGGGGCATGGAGTAGAACCCGCCGCGCTCGAGGGGCCGGGATAGTGGTGTACATCCGGGCTCGACGAGCATTGAGGGTTCGCCGTGCTGTATTCATTGTTTTACATTTTGCTCCAGCCCGAGGTGACTGGAGGTCCGGCCGCCCCAGTGGCGCCCGGTGGACAGGCCCCCGGTCCGGGGCCGATGGGCTGCGGCGGCGGCGGTACCGAGCAAATCGGGCTGCTGCTCTTGATGTTTGCAGTGCTGTATTTCTTGATGATTCGCCCGCAGCAGAAACGCGCAAAGCAGCACGACGCCATGATCGGGGCGCTCAAGAAGGGTGATGTCGTTCGCACCAACGGAGGTATCCGTGGCGAGATCACGGCACTCGACGAACGCGACGTGACACTCGAAGTGGCGGACCGCACGCGGATCAAGGTGCTGCGAAGCCACATTGCCGGGCTGGACCAACCTCCGGAACAAAAAAGCTGAGCGAACAGGCGAGGATCATGGATCGAGGCTGGTACTTTCGTTTGGCAATCGTCATTGGCGCGGCCGTGCTGGGCTTTCTGGCCTTGTGGCCGAGCCTAGACCGATGGTTGCCTTGTCCCGACATCGTCAAAGAGGCCTTCGACAATCAGATCAATCCCGGGCTCGACATCAAGGGCGGATTGCGGCTGATGTACGAGGTCGAGGTCGACGAATACATTCGTGACCGCCGCGACAGGCTGGCCGAGCAGGTTCAGCGCCAGTGCGGTGTCTTGATCGGGATCATCCCCGAAGAAAAGGTCGACGACATCGACAAGGCCACGCTCGAGCAGATTCGCCAGCGTTGCAAAGTCGAGCGCGTCGACAAGGATGGGGGCGAGGTTCGGGCGATTCGCATCACCTTTTCGAATCAGAAAGACGCTGAGAAGCTCACGAAAACCTGGGTCCGGGACCACTTTCGTGATCTGCGGGTCGCTAGCGGGGTCGGCGACCTGGTGGTCGATCTCCACATGCGCGAAGAGCAGCTCAGCAACATGCGTGAAACCGCCGTTCGCCAGTCCGAGCGAACGATCACCAACCGCATCGACAATCTCGGCGTTCTCGAGCCCACGGTCATTGCCCGCCCGAACGAAGGCGACATAATCATCGAGGTCCCGGGCGCCCAAGAAAGCTCGTTCGAGCGCATCAAGTCGATCATCAGCCGCACTGCCCAGTTGCAGTTCCAAATCGTCGACGACGAGTCGGACTCGCGCGCCCTCTTCACCAATCCCCCGGAGGGCATCTACTTGAGTGCGGGCGCGCAAACCTACGCGGAGGCCTTCGGCGACGACGCTAGCGAGCGGCTCCGAAGCTACATCGCAACGCTGCCCATCCCGGACGATCACGAGGTGGTCATTGGCCGCGAAGACGCTGACCCGGAGCGGGGCGGCGAGGGGTGGCGCACTTATTATCTCTACCGCGTTGCCGACGTGACCGGTGAAGATTTGGATGATGCGTCCGTTGGCTTCGATTCCCAGAGCGGGAGCCCAGAAGTCGACTTCACCATGAACACGCGCGGAGCCTCACGCATGGCCGACCTCACCGGCCACAACCTCGGCAAGCGAATGGCGATCGTCCTCGACGACCGAGTCGAGTCCGCGCCGGTCATTCAGGGGCAGATTGGAGCGAGAGGCCGCATCACGCTCGGTGCATATCTGGACCGCAACGAGCTCCTCCAAGAAGCGAAGGACCTGGTCGTCGTTCTGCAGGCTGGCGCGCTTCCCGCTCCATTGCGTCCCGCGAACGAGCAACTCATTGGCCCGACGCTCGGCCAGGACGCAGTCCGCAAGGGCGCGGTGGCGGCACTCTGGGGCGTTCTGCTGGTCATGGTGTTCATGGCTGTCTACTACGAGTTCGCCGGCTTGGTCGCGGACCTCATGGTCGTCATGAACCTGCTGCTGCTGCTCGGAACGATGTCCGGCATCGGAGCGACGCTCACCCTCCCTGGCGTCGCTGCCATTGCGCTCACCGTGGGCATGGCGGTCGACGCAAACGTGCTCATTACAGAGCGCATCCGCGAAGAGCTGAGGCTCGGCAAGTCACCGCGGTCGGCGGTCGAGCAAGGGTACGCTCGGGCCTACTCCTCGGTTTTCGATAGTCAGCTCACCACGGCGATCGCAGGCATCGTGTTGTGGCAGTTCGGAACGGGACCGATCAAAGGCTTCGCCACCATGCTTTTGATCGGCATCGGCACTTCTCTTTTCACGGGTACCTTCTGCTCGAAGGTCTTCTTCGACTGGATTGTACGCGGCATGCGCGTGCAACGGCTTCGGGTGGGTTGAAATGGAATTCATCAAACCCGGCACCTATATCGACTTCATGAAGTACCGCGGCCCGGTCACCGCGGTGCTCGCCTTGATGGCCACGCTCAGCGTGGTTTCGCTCTTCTACCCAGGCCCGAACTACGGCATCGATTTCGCTGGTGGTACGGAGCTCCAGCTGGCCTTCACTGGTGACGTCACCTCCGCCGAGATCCGGAGTGCGCTCGAAGAAGCGGGATATTCGCGGCCGGACGTAATCAAGGTCGAGGGCACACCCAACGAATACATCATTCGAGTCGGTGAGGTGTCTTCTCTGCCCGAAGAACAGATCGAGCAAATACGGGAAGCGGCGAGCGCGGCGCTCGGCGAGGACGTGCTCAGGGAGATGCGCGTCTCGCCCGGTGGAGACAAGATCACGATTCGAGCTTCCCACGAGATCAACGAGCAACAGCTTCAAGAAGCACTCGAGTCCGCCGGTGCCCACGTTCGCTCGATCAACGCTTTGGCTGGTAGTCGCATCCCTCGTTACGAGGCACATTTGGTCGGGGTTGCCGACGAGCTCGTCGCTCAGCTTCGCTCCCGATTTGGCGATCGGGCCCCGGAAAGCGCGCTTCGGGTCGAATGGGTCGGCCCGAAGGCAGGCGAGCAGCTTCGTGACGCCGCCATTCAGTCTTTGCTCTACGCCATCGCGTTCATCATGTTGTACGTGGCTTTCCGCTTCGACCTGAGGTTTGCTCCAGGCGGAGTCATTGCGATGCTCCATGATGCGTTGATCACGCTCGGGATCTACGTGCTCCTGCAAAAGGAAGTGAATCTGACGACGGTAGCGGCGCTTCTCACCATCATGGGCTATTCGATCAACGACACCATCGTCGTGTACGACCGAATCCGCGAAAACATGGTCCGCGTTCGAGATAAGAGCCTGCGTGAGCTCATCAACATCAGCACGTCTCAGACGCTATCGCGTACGATCATCACTTCGGGCACCACGATTCTGTCGGTATCCGCCTTCTTTTTCCTGGGAACGGGTGCAATCCAGGACATCGCGTTTGCGTTGGGCATCGGTATTCTGATCGGCACCATGTCGTCGATCTTCATCGCCGCTCCGATCACTGAGTTGATCGACCGGCGCTTTTTCGGCCGCGCGCGGGGCTAGGTTCGTGTTGCAGTACAGCGTGCGGCCTTCCGACGAAAGAGCGGCAGGCATGCTCGCCGATGCTTGTGGATTGGGGTTGAGCGCAGCTCAGGTGCTGTTTCAACGGGGCATCCAGGATGCCGATGAAGCCCGGTCTTTCCTGGACGCCAAGCTCAAGGATTTGAGCTCGCCCGATTGCATGGCTGACCGTGCTCTAGCCGCAGAACGCATTGCCAGAGCCATTCGAAGCGGCGAGCGTATCGTGGTGTTCGGTGATTACGACGTCGATGGCACTACCTCCGCTCTGATTCTCAGCGAGGTGATCAACGCCCTCGGTGGAGAGGTTCGAGCGCTGATCGCCGATCGATTTCATGGGGGATATGGTCTGAGTGAAGAAGCCCTCCGGCGGTGTCTCGACGAGCATCCGGGGCTGCTCATCACGTGTGACTGCGGCTCGAGTGATCACGAGCGCCTGGCCCAGGCCAAAATCAAGGGAGTCGACGTCATCGTAGTCGACCATCATCTCGTGCCCGCCGAAACGTTGCCTGCGCTGGCGTTTCTCAATCCCCATCGTCCGGAGTGCGGCTTTGCGTACAAAGGTCTTTGCAGCGCTGGGCTTGCCTTTTCGTTGGGCGCGGCGCTTCGCGCCCAGATGAACGCTCGACTCGACCTGCGTGACTGGCTGGATTTGGTCGCGATTGGGACGATTGCCGATCTCGCTCCGCTCACCGGGGACAATCGGCGTCTCGTTCGTGCCGGTTTGGGCGCGCTCGGCTCGTCCCGAGCCCGGCCCGCCCTCTGCGCGTTGCGGCGGGCGGCGAAGATCCCGGATTCCGTGACGCCCACGGCTCGCGACGTGGCTTTTCGTTTTGCACCGCGACTCAATGCGCCCGGCCGTCTCGGTTCGGCCGACCTCACGCTTCGTTTCCTGCAGGCGAAAACTCCCCAGGAGGCATGGACCTTGCTCCAAGAGATCGAGGTGCAAAACGAGACCCGCAAATCGCTGGCCCGCCAAGCGACCGAAGAGGCGTTGGCTCAGGTGCGCGAAGTCTACGGCGAGGGTCCAAACGCGGGCGTCGTCGTGGCCAGTGACCTCTGGCATCGGGGCGTCGTGGGGATCGTTGCCGCCCGGCTCGTCGATTCGTTGGGCGTGCCGGTGGCTGTAGTGGCATTCGAAGGTGACCATGGGCACGGAAGCGTTCGGACGGCGGGTGACTTCGACGTCCACAGCGCCCTTGGGCAATGCGCTTCGAACCTCGCCGCTTGGGGCGGCCACCGCGCCGCGGCCGGGTTTTCGATGGTCAAAAAAGCCCTCGACCCGTTTCGGGCGGCGTTCGGCCAAGCCACTCGGATGGAGGCGTTCCCCATGGCTCCGGTGCAAGTGGACATCGAGCTTGGCGGCGCCTTTCGCGTACCCACGGTCGGCGAGTTGCACCGCCTAGGCCCGTTCGGCGAGGGGAATCCCGTGCCGCTGTTCTTGATGGATGCTCATGTCGTTCGGGCCAGCGGCGTCGGGGAAAGCAACGCGCACGGCAAGCTCGAGCTTCAAATTGGCCAGCAGTCGGTGCGCGCGTTCGCCCCGAGCATGTTCTCTCGTCTTGGAGGCCGGGATACTCTCCGCTTGATCGGAGAGTTTCAGCCGGACTACTGGATGGGGGGTCGGTCCGTCGAGCTCCTCGTCAAAGACGTGCTCGACTAGCGTCCCGTCCAGCTCGGTTCGCGCTTTTCGAAGAATGCGGCGAGTCCTTCCTTGGCATCTTCGCTGGCAAGCAAGGCGTAAAGCTGCTCGCGAAGGAACGGAAGCGCCTCTTGCACCGACATCTTGCGCTGCTCGTTGAAGGCATGGAGGCCCATCCTCATCGCAGTGGGGGATTGCTTGGCCAGTCGGCCGGCAAGCTGCTCGACCCGGGCATCGAGCTCACCGTCCGGAACGACCTCGGTCACGAGCCCCATGTCCTTCGCTTCGCTGGCGGAGATTTTCTCTCCGAGCAGCATGAGCTTCAACAGCTGTCGCGACGGAACGACGCGGCGAAGAACCGCCATGATCATCATCGGAAAGAGTCCGCGCTTGATTTCAGGCGTCGCCAAGATGGCGCTCTCGCATGCTACGGCAAAGTGACAGCAGGCGACGATCCCCATGGCGCCACCCATGACGTAGCCCGGGATACGCGCGACGATTGGCTTCTCGAGCGTGTCGAACCGAAGAAGCAGGTCGTCGAACTCACCCTTCTTCTCGAGCTTGCCGCGGCTTGCCGTCATACCTTTCAGGTCGGCGCCGGCGCTGAACGCGTTGCCCGCGCCGGTCAGGACGATGACCCGGACGCTCGCATCGGCTTCCGCGTCATCGAGGGCCCAGAGCAACTCGTTCACCATCTCCTGGCTGAGCGGGTTCTTCTTTTCCGGCTTGTTGAACGTGAGGGTGACGATGTGTCCATCCTGCCGAACCAACAGGGATTGATAGTCGCGCTCCTGCATCGCGCGCAGTTTTGGGCGGCGCATCTGCGAATTCAAGCCAAATGATTCCTTCGTAACCTCGCGTGGTTGCCGTGATTTGCGCGTCCGTGTAAGGTGTCCCGGACGCTGCTCGGAGGGGACGTGAGCTCGGAACGATTCGGATGTGTGGTCGCGTTGGCGGGCTTGATCCTGCTGTGCGCTCCCATTCAGCGGGCGGATGCGCAGCTCGATACGGTGGCGTTCGACACGGTGCGATCCACCCCCAAGGGGACCATAGGGTTGGGTCTCGTCGGGGCGGAGCTCGGGCTGATCATTCCCTCTGCTGCGGGCCTCAACGAAGTCTGGTCTCTCACCGTCTTCCCCATCGCGGGAGCAGCCGGGGGTGCGCTGGCGGGCTATTTTGCGCTCGACAAGCCGGGACGTGAGAAAGGATCGGTGGCCACGCTAGTCGTGGGAATGGCGGGTGTCATCCCGGCCATCCTGGTGACCGTCAAGGGCGTCCGCGAAAAACGCCAAGAGCGCTGGGAGCCCAACCAGCGGATTCGCCTGAGCAAGAAGGAGCAGCGTGCTTTCGAGCTGGTCGAGGCAGGTCCGGGGCTATTGCGGCGGTCACGCTCCGGCCTGCGCGTCGGCATGCCCGCAGTCACCGTCTCCACCAAGGTTCCCACCGACCCCAAAGCGGCGGTCATGGGCGGCTTTCATGAGCGGACCGAGCTCCGGCTTTCCCTCGCATCCGGCGTGTTTTAGCGTTCCCTCATGATCACCTCGACGGTTCGCCGGACCGTTCGCCAAAGAGAGCTCTTGTCGCCCAAAGAGCACGTGCTGGTCGCGTGCTCGGGCGGGCCCGACTCGACCGCGCTGCTGCACGTACTCCACCGTTTGCGCCGCGAGCTCGGAATCACTCTTTGCGCAGCCTCGATCGATCACGGATTGCGCCCGGAATCCGCTACGGAAGTGGAGCAGGTCGGCGAGCTGGCGAGCTCGCTTGGCATGCCGTTCGTTTCCGCGCGGGTGGATGTCGAGCATGGCGCGTCCCTTCAAGCCAGAGCCAGAGAGCTGCGATACCGCGCGCTTCACGAGCTCGCGAAGTCGCAGTCGGCCACCTGCATTGCCGTGGGACATACTCAAGACGATCAGGCCGAGACCGTCATTGCACGCGTTCTGAGGGGCGCCGGAATCCGCGGGCTCGGCGGGATTGAGCCAAGACGTGACGATGGGGTGATTCGGCCGTTGTTCGATTGCCGCCGACAAGACGTGCACGCCTATGCCATGGCCCGTGGGCTTCCTTTCGTGGAGGATCCCTCGAATCATCAGCGCAGCTTCGAGCGCGTTCGAATCCGCAAGGAGCTACTGCCCGTGCTGGCAACGGAGGACCCTCGCGTGGTCGAGCACCTGTGTGCGCTCAGCGACGAAGCGGCGGAGCTCAATGCCTACCTGGACTCCCAGGCCCCGGAGCTTCCATCCATAGGCGATCGCTTCGCGCCGGTTTCGAAGGTCGTGGGGCTGCCTGCCCCGCTTCGAATTCGCTGGCTACGGAGCTGGATCGGACGGGAAACCGGGTTAACCCTCAGCCGGAGCCACCTGACCGATCTGGGGCGACTTGTTACGGGTCCGGGAGAGCTCCTGCTAGGATCAGGATGGTCGGTCCGTCGCGAAGCCGGGGGGCTTTCCTTGGAATATCGTGAGCATCGCAGAACACGCAGCAGTCGTCCGTGAGTCGTCGGTGGGGGCGATGGTTGCCAAGCGGCCTCCGCGGCCTCACAAAGAGGGGAGGGGCAAGGCCCCGCGCTGACTTCGATCATAGGCGCTGCGCCCCAATCTTAACGAATGAAACAAAGCCAAAAAACACTGCTCTTCTGGGTCCTCGTGATCCTGATGTGCATCGTCATATTCAACTTCGTCGCCCGTGAGGAGCAGCCTCGCAGCGTTCCCTTCAGCGAGTTCGTCACCGACGTCTCGCAAGGAAAAGTCAAGAAGGTCAAGATCAGGCCTCAGGAAAACAGCGGCGAGTACACCTATTGGCTCAAGTCGGCGGACGACTCCGTTTCGGAAGGCCCGCGCGCGACTCGGAACGAGAAGGTCACCGTAGGGATCATGGGCGAGCAGATAAACCAGCAGCTCCTCGATAACGGAGTGAGCGTCGAGTACCTGCCCGAAGATCAGAACGGCCTTTGGACCAGTATCTTGGTGACTTGGCTTCCGATGATTTTCCTCGTCGGCATTCTCCTTTTCTTCATGCGCCAGTTGCAAGCCTCGGGCGGCAAAGCCATGAGCTTCGGCAAATCCCGCGCCCGGCTTCTCAACGAGTCGCAGAACAAGGTCACCTTCAAAGACGTCGCTGGCATCGACGAGGCCAAGGACGATTGCGAGGAGATCATCGCGTTCCTCAAAGACCCGAAGAAATTCCAACGCCTCGGGGGTCGCATCCCAAAGGGTGTGCTTTTGATGGGGGCCCCGGGCACCGGCAAGACCCTGCTCGCCCGCGCCATTGCTGGCGAGGCGGGAGTCCCTTTCTTCAGCATCTCAGGCTCGGATTTCGTCGAAATGTTCGTCGGCGTCGGTGCTTCCCGCGTCCGCGACCTCTTCGAGCAGGGCAAGAAGCACGCTCCGTGCATCATCTTCATCGACGAGATTGACGCCGTGGGCCGTCACCGTGGCTCTGGCCTCGGTGGTGGTCACGATGAGCGTGAGCAGACACTCAACCAGTTGCTCGTGGAGATGGATGGCTTCGAGTCGAGTGAGGGGGTCATCATCATCGCTGCGACCAACCGTCCTGATGTCCTAGACCCCGCCATCCTGCGTCCTGGGCGCTTCGACCGCCGCATCATCGTGCCGCGGCCCGACCTGAACGGCCGCCAGGGAATCCTCGCCGTCCACACCCGCCGCGTTCCTTTGGGGGACGACGTGCAGCTCGACATCATTGCCCGCGGCACGCCGGGGTTTTCAGGGGCTGATCTGGAAAACCTCGTCAACGAGGCTGCGCTTCTGGCAGCCCGGCAAGACAAGGACTTGGTGTCCATGGCCGACTTCGAGATGGCCAAGGACAAGGTCATGATGGGCTCGGAGCGCCGCTCGATGGTGATCAGCGAGCACGAGCGCAAGACGACGGCCTATCACGAGGCGGGTCACACGTTGGTCGCTTGGATGCTGCCGCATCACGACCCGATTCACAAAGTGACCATCATTCCCCGCGGCCCGGCCCTCGGCCTGACCATGGCGCTTCCCGAAGAGGATCGCCAGAGTTACAGCTCCGACTGGGTTTTGGATCGCATTGCGATGGCGCTCGGTGGACGCCTGGCCGAGGAGTTGGTGTTCGGGCAGCTCACCACCGGTGCTGCCGACGACTTCAAGAAGGCGACCCAGCTCGCGCGCTCGATGGTCACTGAATGGGGCATGAGCACCCGCCTCGGACCGCTCTCCTACGTGGAAAAGGAAGAGTCGGGGTTTCTCGGCCAGACTTATCACAAGGACTACTCCGAGCAGACCGCCAAGGAGATCGACGACGAGGTTCGGAGGATCATCAATGCGCAATACGATCGGGCCAAGACGGTGATCGAGGCGCATCGCGAGAGGCTCGATGCCATCGCCGAGGCACTCCTCGAACGGGAGACCCTCGGTCGCGAGGAAATCGAGGCGATCATGGCCGGGCGCGAGCTGCCGCCGCCCGTGATTGTGAGCGTGCCCACCTACGCCGAAAAGCGCCGCGAAAGCGAAGAAAAGCGCAAAGGCGCGATCTTTCAACCGCGACCGCGTGAGGTGCCGAGCGCCGGCTAGTGGAGGTACCCGTGCCCGAGCTGTGGGGCATCCTCAACGTGACGCCGGATTCCTTTAGCGATGGTGGGAGGTATCTGGAGACCAAGGCAGCGATCGAGCACGGGCGGAGGCTGTTGCGAGAAGGCGCTGACGTGCTCGACGTCGGAGGGGAGTCCTCCCGGCCGGCCGGCCGGACTTACGGCCGGGGTTTCGTCGCCGTCTCCACTGCGGAGGAGATGGCCCGGGTCGTTCCCGTCATCAAGGTGCTTGCGGGGGAGCTGCGGGCTCGCGTCTCCATCGACACGGTCAAGCCAGAGGTGGCCCTGGCCTCCCTCGGGGCGGGCGCCCGCATCGTCAACGACGTGCGATGTGGCGAAGACCCGCTTCTGGCCGAAGCAGCCGCCGCCGCAGGCGCCGAGTACGTCATCATGCACAACCGCGGTAGGGGTGAGGCGCAGCCTCCCAATACCTACTACGCGGATCTAGTCCAGGAAGTCATCGACGAGCTCGTGGCCGCCGCCCGCCGCGTGGAGGAAGCAGGAGTCCCGAGGGCCGCCATTTGGCTCGACCCCGGCCTCGGCTTTGCAAAGACCGCGCCGCAGTCCGCCGAGTTGCTAAGTTCTCTTGGGGCTTTCACAAAGACGGGATACCGTGTACTTGTGGGGCCGTCTCGGAAATCCTTCATCGCAGAGCTCGCGCCCGATGCGGGCGGGGGGCAACCGAATGCCCAAGATCGAGTTGGCGGCACGGCGGCCGCCGTCGCCATGTGTGTAGCGGCTCGCGTCGATGCCGTCCGCGTGCACGACGTGCGCGAGATGAGACAAGCCGTTCGAGTCGCTGAAGCGCTCTGGCCACGCCTGAGGGAGACGCCATGATCAACGTGCTGGCCGAGCTCAGCGATGGGTTCATCGCCTTCTTTCAGCGCAACCCTGGGGACGTGCTCCACGACTCGCTCGACATCGGCTTGGTTGCGGTTCTCATCTATTGGGCGCTCGTGATCCTCCGCGGCACCCGGGCCATGCAGGTTGCGATTGGCTTGTGTTTGGTATTCGTCGGTTACCTGTTCGCGCGCCGCATCGGCTTGGTGACCGTCACCACGATCCTCGATTCGGTTCTCGCCTACCTCGCAGTAATCGTCGTCATCATTTTTCAATCGGACATCCGCCGCGCATTGGCTCGCATGGGAAGGCGACCACTGCTTCGTGGACAGCGCACTGCAAAGGAGACGCAGACAATCGAGGAAGTCATCAAGGCCGCCGGAACGCTCGCCCAAAAACGGATCGGCGCTTTGATCGCGTTCGAGCGGAGTGCCGCGCTCGACGAGTTCATCGAGCGGGGCACCGAGATCGATGCCTCGGTCAGCAAGGAGCTCCTTCACAGCATCTTCGTTCCCAGCTTCGAAAACCCCATGCATGATGGAGCCGTGGTGATTCGAGAGGGGCGGATTTGGCAGGCAGGCGTGTTCCTGCCAATGGCGGGCTCCGCGGGCGGCGATCCCTCGCTGGGCGCGCGTCACCGGGCCGGTCTGGGCATCACCGAGGAAACCGATGCCGTGGTGGTCGTGGTGAGCGAAGAGCGAGGTGCGATATCGCTGTGCTTCGACGGCAACATCGTCCGGAATCTCGACGTGGCGTCTCTTCGGGATGCACTTTACGGCCTATTTTACGCGCCGAAGCCCAGCCGCAAGAAGGCATCGGATCGGAGAACCACCAAGGTGCCTCCCGAGCCTAGCCGCTCCCAGGCGTCTGAGGCCGTCATCACCGTCAAGAAGGCGGAGGAAACCTAGTGAGCGCCTTCGTCGACGCACTCAACGCGATCCGGCTCTTTTTCACGTCGAACCTCGGGCTCAAGGCCAGCGCGATCGGTCTTGCCATCGTCATGTTTTCGCTGGTGCACGGCGCGGAAGACATGGAGCGCAGTGTCTATGTCGGGGTCGTCGTGCAGCCCCCACCGGACGCTGACGACATGATTCTCGTCACCGAGATTCCGGACAGGATCCGCGTGAGGCTCAAAGGGAGCCGGGCCCGGCTCAATGCGATTCGGCAGGAGAATCTACCTCCCGTGGACGTGGTGCTCAAGAGCACGGACGAGCCGCGCTACTACTTCGAAAAGGAGATGTTCGACTTGCCGACGGGCGTGACGGTGGTCGGGGTCGTGCCACCATCCCTTGCCTTCAAGTGGGTCCCGCGGGCAACGCGCGAGCTTCCGGTCGAGGTAGCGCTCGACGGGAACCTACCTAAGGGTCTCGAGTGGGCGTCTCCGCCTGAGGTTTTCCCGGAGACCGTGGAGGTCGAAGGACCGCGCGACGTAGTCAACTCGATGCGGAACGTGCGGTCCATGAAGATCGACGTGTCCGAGCTCGGTGAGGGGATCGTCCAGCGTGAGCTTCCGCTGGTCGGCGCCCCGGCCAACACGAGCTTCCTGACCCCAACGGTCCTGGTGACTCTGCGCGTTCAGGCCAAGATGGGCGAACGCGTCCTCCCTTCCTTGCGCGTGAACGCCGAAGGCGCGGTGCCACGCGCGATTCGGCCCAGGGTGGTCGCGTTGAAGATTCGGGGTCCTGAATTGGTCGTCGACGCGCTCAATCCAGAGTCGGTCTGGGCCGCGGTCGATTTGACGAATACCCCAGAGCACAAGGGCTCGGTCGTCATGCCGGTGCAAATTCGCGGACTGCCGGACAAGGTCGACGTGCTCGACATCGATCCCCCCATGGTCACCGTTCTGCTGCCCGTCTCGGCCGCCCACGTCCCTGCGCCGTAGGCGTCAGCGGGCTGCTCGAAGCTCTTTTTTGGCGGCGGTGGCAATGTCGTCGGCCATCGTTTGGATCGTGTCCAGGCGAGGGCCTTCGATCATCACGCGGAGCTTTGGCTCCGTTCCGCTCCACCGTACGAGGACGCGGCCCTGTTTGCCGAGTGCCTTTTCCGCAAGGTTGATGGCCTTTCGGGTGTTGGGCAGCTCGTCGAGCGGCCGACGATCGGGCAACGAGACGTTTACCAGGACTTGGGGTACTCGCTCCATCACTTGGGCTGCCAGCTCGGAAAGCGGCCGCTCCTCGCGGCGCAAAATGGCCAATACCTGCATGGCCGCCACGAGCCCATCGCCGGTGGTCGCGTGATCGAGAAAGATGAGGTGCCCGGACTGTTCGCCTCCGAAGTTGAGACCCCTGTTCCGCATCGTTTCGACGACATATCGATCGCCCACGTTGCAGCGGAGGAGCTTGCCATTGTCGTTCTCGATGGCTCGCTCGAGCCCGAGGTTGCTCATCACCGTCGCGACCAGCGTGCGGTGGCGCAGGCGTTTGGCGCGGAGCATCCGCGTGGCGCATAGCGCCATGATGACATCGCCGTCGACCTGCTGGCCTTTCTCGTCGATCATGATGATGCGATCGGCATCTCCATCGAGCGCAATGCCGAGGTCGGCGCTACGCTTTCGAACTTCCCGGGCGCATGTTTCGGGATGGAGTGCGCCAACCTTGTGGTTGATGTTCTTCCCGTTCGGCCGGATACCAATCGGATAGGTGACGGCGCCGAGCTCGGAAAAGACCAGCGGCGCAGTCCGATAAGCCGCGCCGTGGGCTGCGTCGACGACGATCTTGACTCCTTCCAGCGTCAGGTCGTTCGGAAAGGAGCCCTTGACGAATGCCACATAGCGTCCGGGTGCATCGTCCTGCCGTTCGGCTCGCCCAACTCGAGTTCCGGTGGGGCGTGAGCTGTCGAGCTCCGAACCAAAGATCAGATTCTCGATCTCGGTTTCGGTCTCGTCGGGAAGCTTGAAACCATCAGGGCCGAAGATCTTGATCCCATTGTCCTGGTACGGATTGTGCGAGGCGCTGATGACCACGCCGGCGTCGGCCCGCATGCTGGTCGTCAGATGCGCGATCGCGGGCGTTGGGAGCGGTCCGGAAAGCAGCACCTCACCACCGAGAGCGCAGATCCCCGAGGCAACCGCCGTCTCGAACAGATAGCCCGACAGTCGTGTATCCTTCCCCACGACGATGCGTGGCACGTGCTTGACGCGCTGACGCGCCTGGTAGGCGAGGGCGGCACCAATGCGAAAAGCAACCTCAGGCGTCATCTCCCCGCGATTTGCGAGGCCACGAATCCCGTCTGTTCCGAATAGCTTGCGTGTCATGCCGAATTAAGGCTCCCAGGTAACGTCGATACTCCAGTTGGAAGGAGGCGCAAAGGTGCCCGTCGTCACGAAGCTTAGCGGCCAGAGCACCTCGATCAAAAACCCCGGTCGCTGGGCCTGGGCGGTCGTATTGGGGCCGCCTTCGCTGCGGCGCGCAACGAACTGACCTTCGATGTAGAGACCCCGAATAGGAATGTTTTCCGGAAGAATGCTGTCGACGTTGAATCCGACTTGGACGGCCGTACCGGCTTCATACTGGTCGTAGCGTGCTTGCCCTTGCTGAATGCCGATAGTCGGCGCCAGCCCCCCAAATTGCGATTGGAGCGATGCGGAGAAAAGGCCGGCTGCGACGCCTGAGAGGAAGTTGGAGGTGTCTTGTGAGGCTTGTGAAGTCGATGTGTTGAGCGCACGGTCTTGCCTCGTGCTGCCCGTCAGCAGGAGGGCGACGACCTGAGCCTGGCTGCTCGTGGGCACGCTCGACGTGAATTCGATCTTCGGATTGCTAAGCCGTCCCGAGGCCGTGACGGTTACCGTGTCGTTGCTGCCGCGCAGCGAGTGCCGGGCCACTAGCTCGATCTTTGCGTCCATGTCCGGATCGCCGTCGAATACCATGCTGCCGGAACGGATCTCGAACCGCTTGCCGAAGACCTGAAAGTTGCCGCGGTGCAAGGTCACCGTGCCGTCGACCAGGAACTTCTCGGCAACCGTCGTCTTCAAATTTGTGCTTGCTTCGACGTAAAATCCCTGGTCCCGGCTTCGAATGATCATCCGGTTCTCGGACTTCACGTCGAGTTGCACTCGATAGGGAGTGGAGGGCCGGGGCGGCTCGTAGGTCTCCCCGACGAAGTGGATTTCAGGGTGGGGGGCGAGCTCCATCGGAGTCGCACTCTGCTCGGGGATGTCGAGCTCCAGATTGGTCAGGCGGACCTCGCCGTCGAGCCCGTGCTCCTGGAAGTTGGCCCTCAGTCGGGCGTCTCCAGTCATTCGCGCCATGATCGACCCCTCCTCCCGCAACGGGAAGCTCTTTGCATCGACCGTGAAGTCGGCTTTCCGCAGATCGAATCCTTTGAAATCGAGCCGTCCGTCGACCTTCGCCAAGCCTCCTTGGTCCGATGCCTTCAGGTTGGAAATCGCCATGCCGTCTTCATCGAAGATCGCGCGACCGCTCACGTCTTCTACCGTCTGGCCGACATCGCGGAGATCGACGCGCCCATCCGAAAGGTCCACGCTTCCGACGAATCTCGGTTTTTGAACCGGGCCTCCTGCGGATAGGCTTCCTTCCAAGATACCCTCGACGTTGACCACTCCGGCCACCCACGCCAGCGCCGCCTGCAGTGGCATGCGATCGAAATCGACCTGAGCGTTCACTTCACCCTTCTTGGCCAGCTCCGGAATGGGGGTTTTGCTGTCCCAACGCAGCGGCAGCGTGGCGTTGAGGGCGGTGGAGCCGCCATTCCACCATGCGATTTGGGCGTCCATGTCGCCCACTCCCTGCTGGTAGCTCGCCGAGATTCGGCCCTGGGCCGGTGGCGTTTCCACGATCGTGTCGATCAGCCCAGCGTGCCGCGCAGGCTCCAGCCGTCGTGCCCGCAGGTCGTCGGAGCGGAGCGACAAGGAGAGCTTCGGATCGTCGCCGAACAGGCCCGTGGCTCTGAGCTGCGCCGAGAGGATCCCTGCAGCGTAGCGGCACAAATAGGGGAGGTCCTCGGTCGGTGCCTCGTAGAAGTCTGCGCTGATGCTCGTCACGGGCCATTTTGGAACCTCGGCTGCTTTCAACCACGCGTCGAGCGGCGTCTCGGCAGAGGCTTCGACGTCCACCACCTCGGCATCTCCGACGACCCCGTCCAACGAGAGCTTCGTGACGCCGTCTTCCAAGCTCGCCCTGACCGTCGCGCGTGGATAGGCTTCACTTCCGCACAGGCCCTGGGTACCGCCTGGGAGCCAGTCCGCGCTGGCATGTAGGTCCCCTCGGGTCCGAAAGGCGCCTCCCGCGACGGTGAGGCTGCCTGCGAGCTGGAGCCGATTCGCGTCCGCAAAGAAGCGCTCGCCGAGCCTGCGCGGGAAGGCGCTCAATAGGCGTGGGGGTACACGCATCGACAGCCGCCAGGGCGACGTTTCGAGCGCCTCCACCGTTTCGGTCGGGTTCTGCACCAGGTGGACCAAGTCGACGAGCAAGCTGCCCTCCGTTTCGAAGAGCTCTCCTTTCTGGTCGTCGAGACGGACTTGCATGAGCAACGCGCCATACTCATACCGAAAATGCGAATCGAGCTGGATCGGCCCCCAGTCCTCGATGGTGAGTGCAGGGATCTGTACCTGGCCCTTGAACGAAGGAGCATCGATGGGTCCCGAGAATTTGATCTTGGCATCGGCATACCCTTGGACGTCGGGCCAGTCCTCCTCGAAGATGAGCTCGAACAGAGTCAAATCCATCGCATGTGTGCTCAAGGTCGTCTCGTAGATCCCTTCGCGTAGCGATGGACCGATGCCTCCTCTCACCGGTTCGACGAACCCAGTGGTGCTCAGGGTGAAGTTTCCGCGTCCACCGAGGTCTACCTGCGCGTCGGCGTCGAGAATCCCGTCGTCGAAGTGGATCAGATAGGCCGCATTGACGGGTGCGATGTCCCATAGCGTAGCATTCGTTAGGGTGCCTTCGGCGACGATGGTGGGTTTCTTGTCGAGATCACCACGAAACTCGAAGTGCAAGTCCACATTGCCTTTGAAGTCCGGCGCCTGCTCTGGGTAGAGGATCCGCAGCAAGGCGAGGTCGAAGTTTTGAAGGTCGGCGCGGATGTCGTCGCTGCCGTCGAACCGCCACTGCCCGCTCGCTTCGAGACGCTGAAGCCCTCTGCCCATTAGAATACGGTCGAAGGAAATCCCTCTTTCCACGTCAAGTGTCGCGTTGCTCACCGAGCCTTTCCAAGAAAGGTCGCCGACCGCGAGCTCGACGCTGTCGACGTCGAGCCGGTACACTTCGCCATTTGCTTGCACACGCGCGCGAAACTCGGCGCGACGGTCGCCTTGGGCTGCAAACTCGCCGGTCGCGGTGTACTCCGCGGGTCCGCCGGTCAAGACCGCCTCTCCGTTTCCAATCGGGTACCCCGCGACTCGAAGCGCAGCACCCTCCAACTGCAGGTCGAGCAAAGGCTTCGAAGGATCGCCCCAGACTCGTCCTTCGAGGATCAAGGAGCGCGCGCTGATGGCGCCATAGTCGAAATCATCGAACCGGACCGAGCCCTTGGTCTCGAAGTCACCCCGCATGGTCATGCGTATGTGAAGGTCGAACCGGGCGCTTCCTTTGATCCCCTCAGCGTAGCGCTGGAAGTTCGGGTCTGCGCTCACTTCGGGAATGTGACCCCGTGCATGGATTTCGGTGAGCCCCTGATATTCTACATGGCCTTCCAAGTAGAGGTCACCTCCAGCGTACTGCGTCTGCAAAGATAGAATGTCGATGCCATCGTTGCGAACCCGTGTCTTTGCCACGAATGCGGGGATGCGAATGTTTTCGTAGTCGAAGCCTTGGGTGTCGACCTCGACCCCCAGGACGTCTCCTTGTTTCGGGTTGCTAGTGATCTCGACTCGGCCCGTGACCTGGATGTCTGGGGCACCGCCGATGACCTTGCCGACCTTGCCATCCGTGGTGGCGATCTCGATGCGGGTGACGCCCTCGCTTGGAAGGTCGCCCTTGATTTGGGCGCGACCCCCAGCCGTGTCGATATCAGCTCGGAGCCGATAGTCGCCCTCCGGCCCCCAAAGACGAACCCAGCCGGTCACCTGTCCTTTGAGCGATTCCGCCCAATCGAAACCGACGTCCCGGAGCGTCTGCGCGCTGACGGGCTCTACGCGTACGAATAGATCCAGATCGTAGGGTTCCTCGGGCGTGCTGCCTTCGCGCGGCCGGTACACGAGCTCGGCGTTGAGGCGCTCGTCTTGTCGGCTTGCCTGGGCGGTGACCTGCGTGCCGCGTTCATCCGTATGAACGCTGCCCACGATCTTGTCGATGGTCGCCTCGAACGGAAACGGACGCACGAGCAGGCCGGTTGCAGACGAGATTTCGATGTCCGTAATCTCATAGAACTCCATTCTGCCTGTTGCATGCAGATTGCTGACCCGAAGATCCTGCAGACCCAGAAGCTCTCCGCTCACGTCGATGTTGCGGAGGTCTACGTTGTCGACGATGGCGTGAAACGGCTCTCCCTCCGACGGAGTCTGATCTGCTGCTTCAAAAGCGGCGAGAAACGTCGGCGCGCCCTGTCCGTCGTCGATCAAGTCGACCCAGCCATTGGTGAGATCTGCGTAGTAGAAACGGAGCCGGCCTCGAAGGGCAGCGATCGGATCGATACCGATATCGACCGTCTCGCCGTAGATGATGGCATTCCCATCGGGATCGTACACGAACGTATCCTTGACGATCGTGTGCCAGAGACGCAGCTGTACGATGTAACCGGCATGCATGCTGCCGGCCATCTCTCCAGATACGAAATCGTTGAGCATGTCTCGGGCGAGCTTTCGACCGACATTCGTGTCCAGATGAAACAACAGGCTGGCTACCACCGAGACGATTGCGAGGAGCGGCCACCCCAGGAACCAACTGAAGACGCGGTAGAGCCAACGCATCAGTAGGCCTCGCCAATCGTGAAATGGAAAGCGCCGGGCACGCCGCCGCGAATGAAACGGAAGATGTTGAAGTCGGGCGGAGGGGGCGCTCTGCCGACAATCTGCCACCTGGGAATCAGGAAGCCAAAATCGAGGCGAATGGGGCCTATCGGCGTTTGGTAGCGGAACCCAAAGCCAGCAGCGGCCCGGATGTAGTTGAAGCGCCAATAGGGAGCGCGATTGACGTCGCCGAAGTCCATGAAAATCGCGGTGGCGAAAGACTGTGTGATGGGTACACGCAGCTCAACGCTCGCCTCCCACTTGCGCAGCCCACCGTCGTTTCGTGCGTCGATGCCTTCCCGGTTGAGGGAGTTGACACTACCAGGATCACCCAGGAAGCCGCCGAAGAAGCCGCGATGTGTGGTGGGGCCGCCCGAACGGATGCGGTAGTTCTGTGGGCCTAGCTCCTGACCGATGAGGTCGAGCCGCGTGTGGTCACGATTGAACAGGAACATCGCTCCGATACCGAACCGAAAGGCCAAAGTCGAAGAAAGCGGCAGCGGGGCGTAGCCGCGAACCTCCGGCGCGACTCGCACGTATTGCCAAGATCGTTTGAGCGCCGCAGGCGACTGTTGGCTCCCGACCTCGAAGAAGAATCCCTTGCGAGGGCTGCGTGAGTCGTCACGGAGGTCGACGACGACTCGCTGGTCGAAAAATACGACCTGGTAGCTCGTTGGAAACCTGGGATCACGATCGACGACCAGATACGCGTCGTAGTCCAGACCGCCTTCGAGAAGGAGGCGCCCCCCAAAGAACGGACGCGAAAGGCTGCCGCGAATCTGGAGATCGTGGCGCCGGAAGAGCTCGAATGGGTCTGGCCCCCAGTCGTGGCGGAATCGAATCGCCGCGGTGGTTCGAGCCTCGAGGAAGGCTGGCCGCCGGTACTCGACTCGAAGCTCGTTGCCTAACACGAAGCCGTTTCCAAAGCGGAAAAAAGGATCCACTGCCACGATCTTGGGACGATCCTCGATTCGCAGGCGTCTGAAACCACCGATGAAATTCCTGTGCTCGAACACTCCGTACAAATGGACATCCGAAATGCGTGTATCGACCTGTAGCGTGAGCGTGTTGATCGTGCCGCTCTGCACCCCGGCGCCGATACCCCAGCGAATCTCGCGACCTGGCTCGACCGCGATGTTGACGTCGATCACCCCGGTGCACTGTTCTTCGTCGTTCAGGTGCGGTGTCACCGTCACGTCGACGGACGCCAGGGCGCCCAACGCGTATACCGCCCGCTGCGCGTCGTCGAGGCGACTCAAGCTATAGGGTTGGCCCGTCTTCAGATCCGCGACGTCCATGATTGTGTCGGCGGGCAGCTCGCGGTTTCCGGTGACGGTGATGTCTCCCAAGGTGCACGAGGGTCCCGGTTCCACCTGCAATTGAACGAACGCCTCTCTCGCCTCGCGATCGATCTCGACTCGGCCTGCCACAGCGCCGCAGGCATAGCCTGCTTCCTTCAATTGGCGCCGCATTTCGCGTTTGCTTCGGTCGTAGATGGCTTCATCGAAGCGTTTGCCAACCTCGAGCTCGACAGCCTTTTCGACCTTGGAGCGCCGGTCCGAGATCACGCTCTCCAAGCCGGTAACTTCGATCGACTTGACCAGGACGGGTTTCCCCTCCTCGACTTCGATATCGATGGTGAGCTCGCAGCCTTCGTGTTCACCCTCCCGCTCGCACGGAGCTTTGCCATCGGGTCCCGGGATGATCCGATCGTTGCTTGCCGCCGAGGGAGGATTGAGCTCAGTGCTGACTACGGCCGCCTGATAGTAGCCACGCGCCTTGTACCAGCGCTCGATCCTCTGCAGGTCCCTGTCGAAGACCGCCGAATCGAGGGTGGGCCAACCTTTGCGGAGCTTTCGCCAAAGGTCGAACGAGGCCCGTTTTCCCCTGAATGGGGGAACGCCACACTGCGGGTCCGCCGAGGTGCCGAACGAGATGGTCACGCGCTCTCGCGCCTGGGTGGCTAGACAGGCTTTCAACGCCGCCGGATCGAGCTCCTCCATGCCACTCAGACGAATCCGATCGATGCCGTATGCATCCTCGGGAATCGTCTTGCAGCCACTCGCCAGAACGAGCAGTAAGCAGATGCATCGCCGGCGAATCATCTACCTACGGCTTGTAGCGCGAGGGGCCCCAATTCCGCCAGCGATCGACGTAATTTCGGCCGTTTGGCGACCCCTCCGCGGGCTGCTAAAGCTACCGCCAACCATCGATGAAGCAGTACTTCGTCCAGACTTTCGGTTGCCAGATGAACGTCCACGATTCTCGCCGGATCGAGGAGGTCCTACGCTCGAGCGGCTATCGCGAGGCGCCGGAGCCTGCGCTGGCCGATCTCCTGGTCGTCAATACCTGTAGTGTCAGGGAGAAGGCCGAGCACAAGTTGATGAGCCTCCTTGGAACTTTTCGGCCCTTCAAAGACGGTCGGCGAGGAACGATCGTGGCCGTTGCGGGATGTGTGGCCCAGCAGGAGGGCGAGCGACTGCTTCGCAAGGCGCCGTTCGTCGACATCGTGCTCGGGCCGGACAACATCCCGGAGCTTCCGGCTCTGGTCCAGGCGGCAGAGCAGGGTGCCCCGCCGATCACACGGACTGTGTTCGACATGGATGATCCGCAGTTTCTTCGGGCCAGGCCGCATCCCAGTCACCGTGAGGTGACAGCCTATGTGACGGTCATGAAGGGCTGCGACGAGCGTTGTACGTTCTGTATCGTTCCCTATACGCGGGGCGCCGAGCGATACCGCCCAGCGGCGGAGATCGTCGGCGAGATCCGCGACCTGGTCGCCGGCGGAGTGCGCGAGGTCACGCTTCTCGGGCAGACTGTCAACTCCTGGCACGAGCCAGGAAGCCCGGCCACGCCTTCGAAGTCCGAGTCCAAGATGGCGCCATCGAGCTCCGAGTTCGCCGGGCTGCTTCGGCGGATTGCCGAGGAGGTGCCGGACCTGCTTCGGCTCCGCTACACCTCGCCTCATCCACGCCACGTGACCGCAGCCCTGACCTCGGCTCATGCGGAGCTCGAGCTGCTTGCTGCACACGTGCACCTACCGGTTCAGTCCGGTTCCGACCGGGTGCTGCGTCGTATGGCCCGCCGCTACAGCGCAGAGGACTACGTCACGCGTGCTGATGCCCTCAAAGCAGCCAAACCGGGGCTCACCCTATCGACCGATTTCATCGTGGGCTTTCCGGGCGAAACCGAAGATGACTTCCAACAAACGCTCGCGCTGACAAAACGGGTCGGATTCGTGGCTGCGTTTGGCTTCAAGTATTCGCCGCGGCCCCATACGCCGGCGCGGAAGCTGAGCGACGAAGTCCCGGAAGAGGTAAAGGACGAACGCCTCGCTCGATTGTTCGCGCTGGTCGAGGAGCAACAGCAGCGGCACCTCCAGTCGCTGGTTGGTGAGCAGCTTCAGGTGCTGGTGGAAGGCCCGTCTCCGGGTGACACGGGCCGATTTGCAGGCCGCAGCGAGCGCAACGAGATCGTGCACGTCGTCGCGCCCAAGGGGCATGACCCGACCGGGGACCTCGTTTCAGTCACGATCGACGAGCCGTTTCGCCACAGCCTCTCGGGAACCATGGATGGCGCCGAAGCGCGCCGCGAAGGACCACGGCGGACGCGATTGTCCGTCTTCGGCGCTGGAGGCTCAGCCTGACTGCCATTTCGTGGCGGGAGCGGGTGTGGCCTTGGCGCTTCGTGCTGTTGTACATGGCGCTGATCTTCCTGATCTCGTCGTTCGAGGTGCAGGTTCCTCTGGTGCAACAGATGCCTTTTCGCGACAAGGGCATCCACTTCATCGAATACGCCATTCTCGGCTGGCTTTGCGCGGGCGCTTCTTCCCGCACGTGGCCGTCCGCCTCCGCCTGGCGCACTGCCGGCTTCGCAGTGTTCATCACATTCCTTTGGGGCGTCTCGGACGAGATCCATCAGGCGATGGTTCCAGGGCGCTCGCCCGAGCTGGCCGACGCGACAGCCGATCTCATCGGCGCCATCGCGGGGGGTGCCGCCCGACAGCTTTTTCGAACCATTCTGTGAGCTAATCTACGGGAAAAGCCGCCCGATGAGAGTCGTGGCCGTTGACGATGCCCATGGCGGTATTTAGGGTTTAATCCATGAGGACGCAGCAGTCCTCGGCTCTCTGAAAAATCGAGCTTCACCGGCGGAACCCCCCCAACATGTCCGTCGGTTGTCCCCCGCCCGGTCGTGTCTCCCCCCCTCCAAAACGACCGGGCGACCCTTTTAAAGAGCGCTCATGGAGGGCCACCGTGGCTGGACGGGCCCGAAGCGCGCCCCTACAGTTCGCGCCATGCATTGTCGTGGGAGCCATGCGCAGCGCGCCGTTTGGGCCGCGCTCATCCTGTTCCTGATGAGCTGCGCGAGCTCGCAGACGCCGCAGACGAAAGAGCCGGAGACTGGCGCGGAGGCCGCCGCGGCAATCGATCCACTCCCATCCTGGAACGACACGGCCACCAAGGCCAAGCTCATCGACTTCGTGCGGGCGGTGACCGATCCGGACGATCCCGCGTACGTCGAGCCCGATCTTCGAATTGCGACCTTCGACAACGACGGCACCCTATGGGTCGAGCAACCGCTCTACGCCGAAATGGCCTTCGCCCTCCACCGCGTGCATGACCTCGCCCAAGTCCACCCCGAATGGAAGACGCAGGAACCCTTCAGGGCGGTTCTCGAAGGAGACAAGCAGGCGCTCATCGCCGCTGGCAAGCGAGGTCTGGTCAAAATCATCGTCGCCTCGCATACCGGGATGAGCGCGGCCTTGTTCGAGACGATCGTGAGGGAATGGATTCGAGACGCCCGGCATCCCGACTTCGACAAGCCTTACACCGACCTTGTCTATCAGCCGCAGCTGGAGCTGTTGCGTTATCTCGAGTCCAACGGCTTCAAGACGTTCATCGTCTCGGGTGGCAGCGTCGAGTTCATGAGGGCATTCACGCAAGACGTTTACGGCGTTCCGCCCGAGCGGGTCGTGGGATCTTCCATCGAGACCCAGTACGAAGTGCAGGGCGGAAAGCCGACTCTGCTCCGGCTCCAACAGATCGACTTCGTGAACGACGGAGCCGGCAAGCCCGTGGGCATCTACAAGCACGTCGGCCTGCAGCCGATTTTGGCGTTCGGCAACTCCGACGGTGACTTCGAGATGCTGCAGTGGACGACGCTCGGGAGCGGCGGAGCCCGCTTGGGGCTCATCCTCCATCATGATGACGCCGAGCGGGAGTACGCGTACGATAAGGCGAGTCGCGTGGGGACCCTGGATAAGGCGCTGGATGCGGCGGATCAGCAGGGTTGGGTCCTAGTCTCCATGAAGCGGGATTGGAAGACGGTCTTTCAGGAGGATTGAGGGGTTCCATGAGCAAGTATCGCGTGATTGGCGGTATGGCGCTGGCGTGCGCGCTTTCGGCGGCTGCTGGCTGCAAGAGACCGAGCACGGCGGCCGATGCGCATGCGCAGAATGCCGACGACACCATGGTGAAGACGCTGGACAAGGGCGAGCGGCCGCGATCGGAGCTCCGGTACTACATTCCGGCTGGGACCACGACGAGCTCGACCACCACGTTCCGAGCAGCGACGCTGGCCACGAGCACGGAGGAGACTGCGCTCTCGGTCATGCCGGGTCTTCGGCTCGACATCGTGTCCGGCCCCGCCGAGCTCACCGACCATGGCGTGAAGCTCAAAGTCGATGTGGTGCGATCGGAAGCAATCGTGCCCACTGGTTTCGACGAGGACATGGCACAGAAGCTCCGCGCGACCGCTGCGGTGGCCGAGCAGATCGGCGGCTGGATCGAAATCGACGACCGCGGTCGAACGCTGGCCGTCGAGCTCAACGACCAGGCCAAGCGTGCAGACCTTCCGATCCGACTTTTGCGGATGATCGTCAACACCCGTGAAACCCTGACGCGGGTGCGATTGCCCGAGGAAAAGGTCGGTCTCGGCGCACGCTGGGAGGCCCGACAGGTCATCACCGCGTATGGTTTCAAAATCGATGAGGTCAGCACCTATACCTTGGTCGATCGGGCCGGCGATGAGCTCATGCTCAACGTGACCGTGGAACAGACGGCCCCTCCACAGGTGATCGAGTTTCCGGATGAAAGCATCGTCGTCTCGGTGGAGTCCCTCACCGGGCACGCACAGGGCCAGATCATTTTGAACCTGAACGCCCTCGAGTCCGATGCCTCCGCATCGGGCAAGGTCGAAGATCACCTGATCGTCAAGACGTCCGAGGGCACGGACAGGGTTCAGGTGATCGAAGAGTTTCAGGTGGAGATCGCCAACACCTCTGCATTGATCGGCGGCTGAGACCACCAAGCCGGGCGCACTTCTCGGTCAGCTGTCGACTTTGAGTATGGCGTGGAAGGCGTCTTGCGGAATTTCCACGCTGCCCACGGCCTTCATGCGCTTCTTGCCCTCTTTTTGCTTCTCCAAGAGCTTTCGCTTCCGAGAGATGTCGCCACCGTAGCACTTGGCGGTGACGTCCTTGCGTAGCGCACGGACCGTTTCACGGGCGATGATCTTGGATCCGATCGCCGCCTGGATGATCACCTCGTACTGCTGACGAGGGACGATGTTCTTGAGCTTGGCGGCCAACGCCCGGCCGAGATAGTACGCTTTGTCCTTGTGCACCACGGCGCTCAACGCGTCGACCTTTTGGCCGTTGACCAGCATGTCTAGGCGCACCAGCGGGTTCTCACGATATCCAGCGAGCTCGTAGTCCATGGATGCGTATCCCTTGGTGGCGCTCTTCAGCTTGTCGAAGAAGTCGAAGAGGACCTCGGCAAGTGGCATCAAATAGGTGATGATAACCCGCTCGGTCGACGCATATTGGATGCCTTGCTGCTCTCCGCGGCGTTCCTGGCAGAGCTTGATTACCGCGCCCACGTATTCTGCCGGCACGTGAATCGATACCTTGAAGTACGGTTCTTCGATCCGCACACGCCCTTCCGGAATCTGTGATGGATTTCCGATTTCGACCGTCTCTTGCTCCGTGTGAACTCGGTAGACGACGCTCGGAGCCGTCGTGATCAGCCCGATGTCGTACTCTCGCTCCAGGCGCTCCTGGACTATCTCCATGTGCAACAGCCCGAGGAAGCCGCAGCGAAAGCCGAATCCGAGCGCATCGGATGTTTCGGGCTCGAACCTGAATGCAGCATCGTTCAAGTTGAGCTTTTCGAGCGCATCGCGAAGCTCCGGATACTGATCGCTGTCCGTCGGGAAGATCCCGCAGAACACCATCGGCTTGACCTCTTTGAAACCGGCGAGCGGTTTGGACGCCTGCTTCTTTGCCAGCGTGATCGTGTCGCCGACCTTGGCGTCTTGCAGCGACTTGATGCTCCCTGCGAGGTAGCCGACCTCGCCGGGCCCCAGGTGGTCGAGCTCCTTTTGAAACGGCGTGTAGACGCCAAGCTCGGTGACCTCGTATTCGGCGCCGGTCGCCATGAGCCGAACCTTGTCGCCCTTGCGCACGGAGCCGTCTTTGATGCGGATCATGCAAACCGCACCGCGGTAGCTATCGTACCAGGTGTCGAAGATGAGAGCACGCAGCGTACCGATGTCTTCGGTCGTGGGCGGAGGTATGCGTTGCACGACCGCCTCGAGGATCTCCCGGACCCCTTGGCCGGTCTTGGCGCTGCAGGCTAGCACCTCGGAGCAATCCAACCCGATCACGTCTTCGACCTCTTTGCGAACTCGATCCACGTCGGCGCTCGGCAAGTCGACCTTGTTGAAGACAGGAATGATTTCGAGATCGTTCTCTACGGCGAGATAGACGTTCGCGAGGGTCTGTGCCTCCACGCCCTGGGTGGCATCGACGACCAGAAGGGCCCCATCGCAGGCGGCGAGCGAGCGTGACACCTCGTAGCTGAAGTCCACGTGTCCGGGCGTATCGATGAGGTTCAGTTGATACGTCTGGCCGTTGCCCGCCTTGTACGGCAGCCGGACTCCCTGTGCCTTGATGGTGATGCCGCGCTCCTGCTCGAGATCCATCCGGTCCAAGAGCTGTGCTTTCTGCTCGCGGGCGGATACGGCCCCGGTCACCTCGAGGAACCGATCGGCAAGCGTGCTCTTGCCATGATCGATGTGCGCGATGATACAGAAATTGCGGATGTGCTGGAGATCGTGCGCCAAAGTGCGACCTGTCTAGCGTCGGGCCGCGCCGGCAGCAACGTGCCGCGGTTAACCCTTCTTCGTCGGCGTAGCTTCTAAGGTCATTTGGCCTGGAAGCTCGTCTTGATGACGGTCCAACACGAGGTCGATGCCTTCGCGGATGTAAACGGCGACCGGAACCTTCGTGCGTTCATGCAATAGTTTCAAACGCTCGTTTTGTTCCGGGGTGATGTAGACCGTCGTCGAGATCTTTTTCCGCGCCATGCATACCTCAGAAGTGGCATGAAGCTACATGGCACCATATATATTGTCAATCTGGGGCCGCGGACTTGCGCCGACATCCAGATCGACCCTATTGTAGAGGGACCGAGGTGGCCGGGGGGGAGCTGATAATTGACCGCAAACACCCGCAATTGTTGGGACAAGGCGACGTATGCGGCTGTGGCAAGCCTATTGGCGACCTTGTGCGCGCCAGGTTGTCATGAGGCATCTGCGAGCACGACGCCCCTCGGCTCGACGGCGCCGGAGTCCGAGTGCCGGGGCAGCCATGCAAAGCCAACCGACCTGAACGGGGACGGAAGGCCCGATTTTGAAGAAGTCACGCGTAACGGGCGTCGCTACTGCACGAAAGCAGACATGAACTTCGATGGGAAGACCGACGTGGAACGATTTTACGATTCCAGTGGGGAGCAAGTCGTTCAGGAGCGGGATGACTTCGACTTCGATGGCCGCATGGACCAGCTGTCTTTCTACGAAGGAGGCGAGGTCACACGCAAAGAGTTGGACACCAACTTCGATAACATGATTGATACCTGGCTGTGGTGTGATGATGGGTGGGTGGCGCGCGCCGAACGGGACCGGCACGGCGACGGTAAGGTCGACGTCTGGGAAACCTACGAGCAAGGACTGCTCACCGAGGCGAAATACGACGAGGATCATGACGGCCGAATCGAGAAATGGGATTTGTATCGAAAAGGAAAGCTCGTCATGACCCAATACGACGACAATCTCGATGGCGAGCCGGACCGCACCGAGGACATGCCGCTTCGAAGCCTGGGTTCTGCGGACGACGTCCTTCGATGTGAGGGGAAGCAACCATGAAACAATCGATGCTCTTTTTGTTGAGCTTGGCCGCCCTCGGTTGCGGCACCAAAGATGCAAAGCCGGTCACGAGCCCGGGGGCGGAGCAAACCGAGGCTTCGAGCGGTGATGAGGTCGCTGACGGCGGGCGCTGCAAGCCCGACGGCCCTGGCTACGAAGTCAGTGAGTACGACACCTCGGGGGACAACACCCCGGACGTACGAAAGCTCTTCAAGGTCGTGGGTGAGGGCAGCTTGGCGCGCTTGGTTTTGGTGTGCCGCGAGGCCGATCTCAACGGTGACCGACGTAAAGACGTGGTGCGACTCTACGACAATGAGGGCGTGCCGACCCGCGAGGAGGCGGACCGCAATTTCGATGGCCGCATCGACGAAATCACCCAGTTCACCAACGGTCGAATCGCCCTTCGAGAGATGGACACGACAGACAATGGGATGATCGACACCAAGATTTTTTACGAAAACGGTCAACCGGTGAGGGCGGAGCGGGACATGGCCAGTCGCAGCACGACCGGACAATGGCGGCCGGACACGTGGGAGTACTACGCCGACGGCCGAACGGTCCGCATCGGAACGGACGTGGACGGGGATGGAAAGGTCGATCGCTGGGACCGCGACGAAGAACGGCTCCGCAACTCCGCTCTGGCTACCCAGAGCTCCCCGACCGACTCCACCAGCCAATGAGGGTGTTTTGGATGCGTTGCGTATTCCCGATGCTAGGGTCCGTCGGTGGAGCGCTTGCAGAAGGTGTTGGCACGGGCTGGAATCGCTTCGCGGCGGGCGTCTGAGGAGCTGATCAAGGCGGGACGCGTGCGCGTCAACGGGCGCGTGGTGACCGAGCTCGGCACGAAGGTCGACCCGCACAAAGACCGCGTCGAGGTAGACGGGAAGCGGCTGGTCGCCGAAAAGCCCGTCTACTACGTAGTGCACAAGCCGCGGGAGATGGTCACCACGCTCGACGACCCCGAGGGCAGGGCGACCATCGCCGACCTGCTCGGTCCGATCCCCGAACGCGTCGTTCCCGTAGGCCGGCTCGATTACCACACGAGCGGCGTGCTGTTGGTTACCAACGACGGAGACATGGTCGACGCGTTGCTCAGGCCGCGCTCGGGGGTTCCCAAGACCTACGCAGCGAAATTCCAGGGGCATTTGGACGTCGAGGAGCTCGATGGGCTTCGCAACGGGGTGACGCTCGATGACGGCTACCGGACCAAGAAAGCGGAGGTGTTCGTCCTGCGGGAAGAACGCAACCACACCTGGGTCCAAATGACGCTCACCGAGGGCAAGAACCGACAGATCCATCGCATGGGCGAGGCCATCGGCCATCGTGTCATGCGGCTCGCCCGCCAGTCGTTTGCCGGCATCAGCATCGAAGGCCTTCGGCCGGGCGACTATCGTGAGCTCAAGCGAGACGAGCTGCAGCAGCTCAAGAAGAAGTACCTCAATCCGTCTCGACAGACCCGCGGAGCTGCCAGAGGAGCGTGAAGGCGCTTGGCACCACGTAGAGGGTGAGCACCGTCGACAAAAGCAAGCCGCCGAGCACGATGGCGCCGACGCCACGATAGAGCTCGGAGCCCGACCCCGAGAAAATCACCATGGGCAAGAGGCCTGCAAGCGAGGTTGCCGTCGTCATGAAGATGGGACGCACCCGGGCCTCGACGGCAAGCGGCACCGCTTCGCGAAGCGTGGAGCCAGAGCGCAACCGGGCAAGGGAGCCGTCCACGACCAGGATGGCATTGTTCACGACCACACCGATCAAGATGAGAAACCCGAGCGCGGTCATCAAATCGAGCGGTTGCTTGCCGAGAAATGCGTTGACCAGCCAAAGGCCTCCCGCGCCCCCCGCGGCCGCAAGCGGAACGCTCATCAGCACCGCAAAGGGAGAGAGAAAGTCCTCGAAGAGCGCCGCGATCAACAAGAAACAGATGATCACGGCCAGCAAGAGGATGTTTGCAAACTGCTTTTGCGCGACCTCGAGCTTGCCGGCCGCCCCGCTCAACCCGAACTGCACGCCCGCGGGGACGGCGCCCTCTTTTTCGAGCCCGCCGATGACGCCGTTGCGGATGGTGTCGATGGCGTCCTCGAGGGCGAGGTCTTCAGGAGGGGATACGTTCAGCGTAATCGCGCGGCGCCGTTCGAGGTGACGGATGACGGAGGGGCCGAGCGTTTCCTCGACCCGCGCGAGCGCACCGAGGGGAACCGTTCGGCCGCTCGGGGTGGCCACCGGCGCGGAAAGCAATGCCGCCGCATCCGGCAAGAGAGCTCCCCCGTCGGTCACTGCGCGCAGCACGACGTCGAGCTTCGGTTGTCCTTGGGGCGTGTACTCGCCGATGATCGAGCCGTCGATCAACGAATCCACGACGAGTCCAAGCTCGGCCCCGCCCATTTGCAGCTGGGCGGCTTCCTTGCGTCGCGGAATCACGTGAAGCTCGGGTGCGCCCGGGTCGAGGCTCGGCTCGGGACGAATCTGCGAGCCAGGTAGGGCCTGGCGCAGATCCCCGAAGAGGCGAGTACCCACCTTGGTGAGGGTCGGGAGGTCGGAGCCCTGGATGTCGATCTCGACCACGCGGCCGCCGCCGATGCTCCGGCCGAACAACGAGGCCTGCGTCGCAAACGAAATCATGCCGGGGATCTTCGATTGGATGCGCCGCAGCAGGTCGAGCATGCGACCCACGTCTTCTTTGTGCTCGGCCACCGCGCCGGCGAAGACCCGATCCGGGCTACCCACGAAAAAGCTCCGCTGGATGCTCGGCTCGCCGTCGACTTCCTTGCCCGTGTAGCGCGCCATCTCGGATTGAAGACGATTGCCGGTCGCCTCGAGCTCCTCGATCGAGTAGCCGGGCGGTGGAACCAAGATACCAAAGACCAGGTTCCGGTTGCCGGTGGGCAAGTACTCCATCGGCGGCAGAAGCGCCCAGGTGACGACAAAGGAGCCTACGATGGCGAAGACCAACGTCGCGGCTGCGCGGCGCTTCGAGCTGCAAAGCCAGCGCACCTGTTCGGTGACGCGCGATCGGAAGCGCCGGCCGAAATCGGTCAACCCGCCGATGTCGAGCGTTTTGCCTTGCGACAGGAGCCTCGCCGCAAGGCTTGGGATCACCAAAATCGACACCACCAGCGAAACCGACACCGCGAGTGCAATCGCCACCGCCACGTCGCGCAAGAGCTCCCCGACCTCGCCCTTCCAAAGGACGATGGGAATGAAGACCGCGACCGTGGTCGCCGTCGAGGCGATGAGCGCCCCCCATACCTCACGGATGCCCCGATAGGCCGCGAGCTTCGTGCTCGGCGCTCGCGTGCGCCACGTGTCGATGCTTTCGAGCGCGACGATCGAGTTGTCGACGACCATGCCCACGGCAAAGGTGATGCCTGCCAGCGAGACCACGTTGATCGACCGGCCGAGCGCCTGCATGCCGAGCGCCGTGGCAAATGCGCAGACCGGAATGGCCACACTCACCACCGCCGATGCGCCAAACGTGCGTAGGAACAAGAAGAGGACCACCACCGCGAGAATCGCGCCGAGCAAGAGGTTTTGCTCCACCAGGTCGAGCGCCCCCTCGATGTATTCGACTTGGTCGGCGAGGATTTCGATCTGCAGGCCCTCCCGGCTGAACTGCTCGCGCTGCAGCCGGTCGATGACCTGGTGCACTTCACGCGTCACCTCGAGCACGTTGGTGCCCGCTTCCCGCGAAAGCAGCATCACCATGGCGGGCCGATCCTGCACGAAGGCGACACCGCTCGGCTTTCGAAGGGCGAGCTTCACGTCGGCAACATCGCCGAGGAGGATGGGGGTGCCGTCACTGCTGGCGCCGAGGACCACCTGCTCGAGCGTGGTTGGGTTGTCGGGTGCGATGTCGGCGCGAACCAGGTAGCGGCGCTTGCCGAGGGTCACGTCGCCCCCCGAAATGTCGCGAAGCTCGCCCCTCACGCGGTCGGCGACTCCCTGTACCGAGAGCCCGCGCGCCGCGAGTGCCTGCGCGTCGAACTCGACGTGCACCTCGGTGTCCTGACCGCCGATGAAGAAGATGCCCGCCACGCCTGGGATGCGGTCGATCTGAGGCAGGATCTCGTCTTCGACCCAGGTTCGGTACGCGGCCACGCTGCCTTTTTCCGGATCACGAATCGCGATGACCGCAAGGGGTGGCCCGGAGCTGTTCGCCGTCTCGACCACGGGCTCCCGGACCGCATCCGGATAGCTCGCGACCTGGCTGAGCTTGTTGGTCACGCGCACCAGCGCTTCTTCGATGTCGGTGTCGACCTCGAACTCGAGGGTGATGCTCCCGCTGTCCGTGGTGGCGCTCGACTCCATTCGGGTGAGGCCTTGCACGTTCTTGAGCACTTCCTCCTGTTGCTCGAGGATCTCGGTTTCGATTTCCGACGGAGCGGCACCGGGCCACGCGGTGTTGATGGTGATGGTGGGCGTCGAGATGTCGGGCGTGAGCTGAATCGGCAGGTCTTTCACCGACAGCGCGCCGAACAACACCACCAGCACGATGCCCACCACGACCGAGATGGGCCGCTGGATGGCGATCCAAGAAAGGCCGGTGGGTCGCTGTTCGTGCGGCTGCAGGTCGTCGGGCATGAGGCCGGTCAGTCCTCCAACACGATGAGAGGCTGACCGGGAAAGACGCGCTCGTTACCTCGGGTCACGACCGCATCGCCTGCAGCAAGCGAATCGCTCTTGACCAAGAGCTCGTTTCGGCTGCGCGCCAACACTTCCACGGGAACGATCTGGGCTTTGCCCTCGACCGCCTTCACCACTTGGGTGCTCGCGATGCCGTACACGAGCGCATCGCGCGGAATCACCAGCGCGCCTTCCTCGCTCCGTTCGATGGTCAGCACCACGTCGACCGCTGCGCCAGGCAAGAGCCAGGTGGTGGGCTCCGCGGGCACCAGGCGCAAACGCATCGTGCGCGATTCGGTGTCGAGCGCCGGCACGATCCCTTCGATGGTGGCGGCCGTCTGCTGTCCCGCGAGCGCGAGCGTAGCCTCGTCGCCGACCGACACGAAACGTGCCACGTCCGGCGGTACCGAAGCCAGGACTTCTACGCCGCGATCGTCGACCAGCTCGACTACCTCTACGCCAGGGTCGACCCAATCGCCCGGGTCGACATCTCGGGCCGCGATGACGCCATCGAACGGCGCCCGGACCCGGTGGCGTCCGAGCTGCGCGCGCGCTTCGGCTTCCGCTGCGCGAAGACGCTCACGCTCGGCCGTCACGCGCTTCTTTTCCTGGGTTGCCTGCTCGATCTCGGCGGCCGCGGCAATGTCCGGACCCGCCTCGCTCAGCCGTTCGGCATCGCGCCGCGCCCGCTCGAGCTGCGCCGCCCCTGCTTCCTTAGATGCTTCCGCCGCCCGCACTCGTGCCGCGGCAAGAGATGGATCCACCTCGACGAGTAAGTCGCCGGCCTTGACATGGTCGCCCACTCGAACCGACACCTTGCGTACTTCGCCGGACGCGCCGGCGGCAAGGCGCGCCTGCCGCAGCGCTTTCACATCGCCTAAAAAGGACCACTGCGCTTCGATGCTTCCCGACCGTGCCTTGCCAAGCCACACCCGAGCCGGCGGCGGCCCGTTCGGCCCGCTCTCCGCCGGCGCCTGCCCCTCGCAGCCCAAGACTGCGAACAATAGAAGGACCAGCCACGAGCCGCGCGATCGGGAACCCACCGAAATCATCGCGAAAATTTAGTGCGTGGTGTCCTTTTGACAAGTGAACCCGCGTGGGTATATTGCCGCTCCCTATCGCGGGGTGGAGCAGTCTGGTAGCTCGTCGGGCTCATAACCCGAAGGTCGTCGGTTCAAATCCGGCCCCCGCAACCCACAGCGTTGACCGCTCTTCAAGGCCCTCGGTTTGCACCGGGGGCTTTGTCGTTCCGCCAAAGAAAAGGGCACCTCCGCGGACGGTCCAGCGGGCCCGATAGCGCCCGTCTTCGAGGGGGTGGAGCCGAATGCCATCGTCGAGCAGATGCTTGAGCGCTTCTCGCGCGTCCTTGGGGCTCTGGTCGAAAAGCGCGCCGAGGTCACGAATCCTTGCGACGACGTCCTCGGGCCCAGGTAGGTCGAGTGGCGCGAGCATCGCTCCCAGCTCTTCCACGCGGCGAATCTGTCTGCCGGCGAGGACTTCGAGCTCACGGATCTTCTCGAGGATGCTAGCCGGCGCCGTCCCGGTGGAGGCGAGGTCGACGAGGTTATCGATCTTGCCTCGAGTCGTGGCTAGCGCCGTGTCGGCGGCGGCGCGCTCGTCGGGGACGGTGCGCTGCACCCTCGCGAGCTCAGCTCGGGCCGTCTCGATGAGATGTGCCACGACCTCGGGCCGATTGAAGTACCGGAGCATCGCGGACGTGAAGGCCTCTCGCAGGGCGTCTTCCATCACCGTGTGGGAGTTGTCACACGATCCACCGTTACCGCGGCTCGCGTCACATCGGTAGCGAGGCTTTTGCGTCTTCTCGATGACCATCGGGCCGCCACAGACACCGCAGCGGATCAAAGTAGACAGAGGATAGACCCGGCGCGCGGTGCTGGCCCCGCCTTTGCGGCAATAGGCGGATCGCCCAACTGCCGCGTACCGCGTTCGGGCTTCGTCGTTGCGTGCCTGGACGAGGGACCAGGTCTGTTCGTCCACGATGCGGAGCTCCGGCAGCTCGACCTCGACCATCGGAGACTCGCCTGGCCGCACGACGCGCTTGCCTGTCGTAGGGCTCTTCTTCCAAGCGCGGGCGCCGAAGGCCCAGCGGCCGGCGTACTTCGAGTTCTGGAGCATCGAGCGGACTCCCGACATGGCCCACCCATCGCGCCGCTTTCGCGAATCCTTCTGTCGTCCGCGCGGTGGCTCGACCCCTTCGTCGTTGAGGGTCTTGGCGATGTCGCGGTAGCTCCGTCCGGCCGCCCTCATCCGGAAGATGCGTTGAATGACCGCCGCTTGCGCCGCCACGATGACCGGGACTTTCCCCTGACCGTCTGGCGCTGTCGCCGACGTGTACCCGTAGGGCAGGGCGCCTGTCACCCGTCCAATCTGGGCCCGGTCTCGGAGACCCCGGCTCGTCTTATCCCCCAAGTCTTTGAGGTACTGTTCGCTCAGGATCGATTTCACGCCGTAGAGGAGGTCGCCTCCGTTGCCGAGCGTGTCGATGCCATCCGCGATTCCGATGAGCCGCACCCCCGAGAACGCGAACCGCTTCCGCATGGACGCGGAGTGCTCGATGTCTCGGGAGAGGCGCGAGAGGTCTTCTACGACGATCACGTCGACCTCCCCGGAGTCCACCGCCGCCATGAGTGAAATCAGCCCGGGCCGCTGATTCGTGGCTCCGCTGATGCCTTCGTCACGATAGGTGTGCCCTAGGCAAAGTTGGCCACCCCGTGCCTGCACCCACTGCTGCGAGACGCGCAATCTGCGCGGACGCGCTTGTCTCCGATTGCTTGTCGGAGGAAAAGCGAGCGTAGGCGCCGATCCTCAGTCCTGCGAGTTGCCGGTCCATTGCAGGGCGCATCCTATCGTTCCTTGATCAGACTTGCCACCGCCGCGCGCACCAGGATGCGAAGCGCGTGCCGCTCGGGCGCGGAGAGCCGCTCGTGTTGACGTCGGGCGTTGAATCCGTTGCCTCGCTCGTCCTGGTGCTTCTGCAGGGGGCGCGATGCGCGCGCAGGTTGGCTTGTGCGAGGTGTTCCGGCCATTCCTCGTTATCGGTTTTGCCCCCCGAAAAGTTGCGCGAGCCACCCAGTGGGCTCCGTAGCGTTTTCTGTCGCAAAGTGGCGCACAGTGATTCGTCATGCCGCACTTTGCATCCTTTTGCTCAATTGTGATTCGCTCTGACTCAGAATGGAGAACTTTGCTTCGTTTCGCGTCAGAAGGATTCACTTTGCTTCAGAGTTGCGCAGAAGGATCCAAAATTGTTCATCGTGCGGCAAAAGAGGTCACGACTTGTTCGGGCAAGGCATAGTTTTGGCAGACACCAAAACTGCACGCGTCCTCGCTCGCTGTACGCGTCCTCGCTCGTTGCACGCCCGCTCGGTCGCATGCGTGCCGCGCTCAACGCCTTCGGCTTATTCGCCCGCGCATTGTGGCACGGAGGTCATCAGCACAGCCGGCCTTTCCGGCGTGCGCCGCGAGTCGACATAACAAGCTAGTACCGCGCGATTGTAGGCGCTCACCATCATCCCGATGGGCTAAGGGAGATCACCGCGACGACCCCGAGTGATCGCAGCCTCTGCGCCTGGAGCGGTGGACCGGCTGCGCGCCATCACCGGTCTAGGGTTAGAATCGCGGTCAAGCGCGCCATGTTGGCGAGAACATCGGGAGTACCGAAACCGAAGTGCTGCTCGTAGTTGCGGCAGCGCGAGGGCGTGGGGCGTGAGGCGTGGCAGGCTTCCGCGATCAGCCCGGAATTGGTGCCCCATTCCGTCTCTCGACCATGGCGAGGGGGTGCAATCTCGGCTACCAAGCATCGAAGGAAGCCTTGCGTTACGAAGTCGAAATCATCATCGATGCCCCGGCGCCGCGGGTGTGGGCGCATCTCATCGACTTTGCGCGCCATCGCGAGTGGAGCTCGAGCTTCGCGCTCGAAGGGCTTCCAGAAGTCGGCGCAGAGGCCCGGGTGGCTTTCAATCTGTTCGGTCGATTGTGGTCACACCCCGTCGTGCTCGATGTCATCGAGCAAGGCCGCAGGCTTCAGTGGAGGGGCGGGCCGAGAGGAATTCTGGTGGGTACCCACTACTTCCTGCTCGAGCCGCACGGCGACGATGCACGCCAGACCCGGTTTCGCCACGGTGAGGACTTTCGAGGCCTCGCGGTGCCGCTCGCGTGGCCGCTGCTCGTTCGTACGATGGGTCCCGAGTACGACCGGTTCAATCGGGAGCTGAAGCAGCGCGTCGAAAGCAGTCGGGGCTCGGCATGACAGATGTGCATTTCCCGGCAGACCCCGAGTCGCTCACACCTGACCTTCTCACCCGTCTCTTGGCTATTCGGTATCCAGGCGTCTTGGTCCGCGATCGACGCTTGATTCGAGCAATCGGACCGAGGGAAGGGGAAGGCGTCTACGGCCGATCGCATGTCCATCGAGCTCGAGTACGCCCCAGGCCGTGACGAAGGACTACCAAACCAGATGGTGCTGAAGACCGTGCTGCTCGACAAGCGTTTCCGATTCGGAACGACGGCCGTTGCGATGACCGGAGCGCTCCTCCGCGGTCTTGGTACGCTCCCGTTTGGAACGCGACTCAGGGCTCAGGCGTTTTCGGCCGTGCGCGGCTACCAGAAGAGATATCCCCATGCGCCAGACGCGATGTACCTCAACGAGGTCCGCTTCTACAGGGACATTCGGCCGGAGCTCGACATCGAGGCGCCCCAGGCGTTTGCAAGCCTCTACGACGAGCGAGCTCGAACGTTCGCCATCCTCATGGAGGATCTCTCGCTCCGCTCCGTTCGCTTCCCCAATGCGACGACGGGCGTTTCCGTCGCGGAGATGCGGGGTCTTTTGACCACCCTGGCCACCCTGCATGCGCGCTATTGGGAAAGCCCGAGGTTCCGAAGCGAGTTGAGCTGGTTGGCCACGCCGCGCTCAGGTGGGATGTATCCGGTGTTCCATGCTCTCGGTCTCGAACTGATACGGAACCAGGTCGAGACCAATCCGTTCAAGGCCGAGCTCATTGCGCCTCTTGGTCGCCGTATCGACGAGCTCTGGGACGCGCTTTGGCGGCTACAAGAGGTCCTCGACTCGGCCCCGGTGACCCTGCTGCATGGCGACCCCCACATCGCGAATACATACCTCCTCCCCGACGGATCGGGTGGGCTCTTGGACTGGCAGTTGATGGTCAAAGGCAGGTGGGCGCATGACGTCGCGTACGTGATGGTCACCGGGCTGAACACCGAAGACCGCCGCGCGCACGAATGGGAGCTACTCGCTTTCTACTTGAACGAGCTTCGGCGCCGTGACGTTCGCGTTCCCCCAACCAGGGATCAAGCGCGGGATCTCTACCGCAAATCGGTCGCTTGGGGGCTGGTCATCGGGTGGCTCATCACACCCCCGGAGAACTACGGGGAGACGATCACGGCGGCCAACATACGGCGACTCGTCGCTGCCGCATCCGACCTCGAGACCTTCGAGCTGCTCTAGAAAGAAATCTGCTCTCAGCGCGCGGACGTATTCCAAGATCACGACGATTGCGCCTGCGAGCAAGATCGCCGAGAGCAGGGAACGCGCAATCTCCCGGCCCAACGTCGCGGACGACCCATCCCCTGCCAGAGCGGTGACCAGGAGAACGAGCGGGACCACCGCGATGTCCTGTGGGAGCAGAATCCCGACGGCACTGCGACCATGGAGGCCGTCGATCTCCGCGCGATCAAATAGCAAGCGTGTGACAAGCGCGGTGCTGCTCAACGCGATCGTCGCCCCGATCGCGATCGCCCGCCGCATATCCAGCCCGAGCTCTCGACCAACCCATGCCGCCGCCCCCATCGTCAGGAGAACTTGGAGCGTTCCGCCCCCGAGCGCGATCGAACCGATACGTCGAAGCTTGTGCCACGAAAACTCCATCCCGATCGCAAACAGCAGGAGAGCTACTCCCAACTCAGCGACCGATAAGATCGCGTCACGATTCGGAAGTGCGTCCAATGCGTGGGCCCCAAGCAAGGTTCGAGCTAGCAGGTATCCGAGCATGGCATTCTGCTTGAATCTCTCGAAGAGTGCGCCAAGCAACATTGCCCCCAGGAGCAAGAACAGTGCGTCCTGAAGGATGGCCCATTCATTCATTGGTCTTCAGGACAGCGTTCCAAACCAACCGCGCCGTTCGCACCACTTGGCGAGCTCGAGGACGGGCGAAATGGTCAGGGCTGCGCCGATGACGATCAGCCAGTCGTCTTGCGACAATGCGTAGGTGCCAAAGATCTCGTGCATCGGCGGAAAGAGCACGATGAAAAGCAACAGTCCCACCTCCCAAAAGATGGCGAGGTTCAGCCATTTGTTGGCGAACGGCCGATGCAAGATCGATCGGCGATCTGAGCGGAAGTTGTAGGCCTTTATGAATTGAATCAACACCAGGGACACGAAGGTTATCGCCATGGCTTCGGCGACGCTGCGGCCCGACCGCAGAGCCCAAGCGAAGACGCTGAGATTCGCTATCGTGGACCAGAGCCCCCCGATGGTCATCAAGATCACCACAGGGCGAGTGAATACTCCGGTGCGAGCGTCGCGCGGTGGACGCTCCATCAGGTCATCCTCGGGGGGATCGACGGCGAGCGCCAGTGCAGGCAGACCGTCGGAGGCCAGGTTGACGTAGAGGATCTGCACGGCGGTCAACGGCAGCGGCAAACCCGCGATCGCGGCGCCAGCCATAAGACCGATCTCGCCGCCGTTCGAAGAGAGAAGATACATCAGGTACTTCTTGACGTTCTCGAAGATTCCGCGGCCCTCTTCCACTGCCGAAACGATCGAGGCAAAGTTGTCGTCGGTGAGCGTCATTGCCGCGGCTTCTTTGCTCACGTCGGTTCCGGTGATCCCCATCGCGATCCCAATGTCTGCTTTCTTGAGAGAGGGTGCGTCATTCACACCGTCGCCTGTCATCGCTACGATGTGATCGCGCTTCTGCAGGGCGGTGACTACCCGGAGCTTGTGAGCTGGAGAGACCCGTGAATACACCTCGATGGTTTCGACGTCGCGCTCGAGCTGCTCGTCGCTCATGTTTTCGAGATCTGCGCCCGTGATGGCGCGCCCAGCCTTGAGAACGCCGAGCTCGCGAGCCACGGCCTCAGCCGTGAGCGGATGGTCGCCCGTGATCATCACGACCCTGATTCCTGCTTGTCCACATCGCTCGATCGCGGCTCTGGCTTCAGGACGAGGGGGATCGATCATGCCCACCAGGCCGAGGAAGGTCATATCACGCTCCGCATCTTCTAGCGTTGCGTCTGCCTTGGTGGCTACGGCGAGCACGCGGAGGGCGTCGCCAGCCATCCCTTGGACCCTTTCGAGAATTCAGGCTCGGTCGGCCTCCGCGAGCGCGACCTCGCCTTGCGCGGTCCGTTGGCGCGAACACGAATTGAGGATGGTCTCCGGCGCGCCCTTGGCGTACGCCACCTGATCGTTCTCAGTGGAGTGCAGCGTCGTCATCCGTTTGGTTTCAGAGGTGAAGGGGATCTCGCCGATGCGGGGGAATCGGAGATTGAGGTCGTCTTTGTTGAGTCCTGCTTTTGCAGCCGCCACGATCAAAGCGCCTTCGGTGGGATCTCCCTTGATTTGCCAACCCCCGTGCGCGTCGTCGCGGACCAGGCCTGCATCGCAAACCAGCGCAGCGGCCCGTAGCAACTCCGTCTCTTGTCTAGAGGGCGCGACAACCGATCCGTTCACCGAGAACTCGCCTTGAGGGTCGTAGCCGCTACCGGAGATCGTAAGCGTTCTTTCGGGGGTGTAGAACTTACGGGCCGTCATCTCGTCCCTGGTCAACGTCCCGGTCTTGTCCGAGCAAATGACCGATGTGCTCCCCAAGGTTTCGACGGAGGGAAGGCGCCGCACGAGGGCGTTTCGCTTTGCCATGCGTTGCACGCCGATTGCCAACGAGACGGTGACAACTGCCGGCAACGCCTCGGGTACGACCGCGACCGCGAGGGCAATCCCGAAGATGAACATCTCCAACAACGGCTGACCGCGAAGCAGGCCCATGGCGACGATCCCGCCAACGACGACGAGGGCTGCTAGGGCCAGGACACGACCGGCCTTATCGAGATTTTGCTGCAGAGGCGTCTTCCCGGATTCGACGGATTGCAACATCTTCGCGATGCGGCCGAACTGAGTATTCATGCCGGTACCAATGACCACAGCACGACCTCGACCATAGGTTGCGATGGTCCCAGCGAAAACCATGTTGTTGCGGTCGCCGAGGGTGAGATCCTCGCGGCTAGCGGTCCTGTGTTCTTCGCCACGGCGACCGATTCGCCCGTGAGCGCCGCTTCTTCCACTTGCAGATTGACCACCTCGATCAGTCGCGCGTCGGCCGCTACCTTGTCGCCCGCGTGCAACAAAATGAGGTCGCCTGGCACAAGCTCGCGCGCAGAAATCCTAGTCTCCTGACCACCGCGGATCGCCGCTACGGTGGGCGCCGCCATTCTCCTCAGCGCTTCAATCGCGCGTTCCGCGCGGTATTCCTGTGCGAAGCCCAACACGACAGCAAACAGCACGATCACAGCGATGGCGATGGCCTCGACGCCGTGTCCGACAAACGCGGAGATCGCGGTCGCGATCAACAAGATGACGATGAGGACGTTCTTGAATTGTCCCACAGACGGCCCAAGGCGAGACCCGATGAGCGGCCTCTAGCTCGTTCGGTCCATATCGAGCGAGTCGACGCTCAGCCTCGATTTCGGCCAGCTCCGGGAGCGGAGTGAAGATGCGACATGACCGCATCGACAGGGAGGGTGGCCAAGCGCGAGACTTCGTCGGGTGATGCGTTCGTCTCCATGTTCGATTCCGGCCAAACTGAGATCTAGCCGTATCCCGTTGGGACTGTGGTTTCCTCGGACCAGATGCTCCGGCAGATCGATAATCGCGCGGGTTACGGTTCGCAAGTTCCCAGCTCCTTCACATCGCTGCCATGTATACGCCGGTCGCACCGGCGCCGAGCGCTGCACTGGCGATTCCTGCTTGGCGACTCACATTGACCACGGAGACGACCGCGTCGTGCTTTTGCATCAGGGCTAGAAGTGTTTCAGTTTGAGAAACATCCAGGACGACGGTTTGCACACCCTCGAGCTCCGTCAGGCTTCTCAAAGCCTCCTCGTCTATGTCTGCCACCGTCAGGGCATAGTCGCCCATCGTTGCGAGGAGCGCGGAACACTTTGCCCGATTCGACCAGCGCCCAATACGAGGACTCGATGCATGGACCCCCCTTCTGCAATGGCTCGTTTGTATCTTACAAGAATTGCGTAGAAAGCCGAGGCTCGCGACTACGCGCCTTGCCAACAACGGCCGACCTCCGTGGGCAGCGTGCTGTTGCGTGAGCGGCCCGGCCCGCACCGGGGGAAGCGCGATTAACGGCCTTCCGGGCGGACCCGGATCGGTATACAAGGTCCCAACAAGGGAGATCTGAGGCTATGGACATCACGAAGATCGTCGTCGCGACCGATTTTTCGCCGCAATCGGACGCTGCGATCCGTCACGGCATCCACATCGCTCGTTCCACGCGAGCTCAGCTTCTCGTCGTCCACGTGGTCGAGACTCCTTCGGACGAGGAAGGGTTGGCCACCGTGCAGGGCGCAATCGAACGGTGGCATGCTGATGATGAAGCGCGGCTGGCAGACGCAATCGAAGCGCAGGCGACGGAGGATGTCGAGATTGCGCAGCAGATCGTGGACGCGCCCTCGACCGCCGAAGGTCTACAGGCGGTCGTCGAAGCTCACGGGGCAAGCCTGACGATTGTAGGAAGCACCGGACTCTCCGGGATCAAAGAGACGCTGCTTGGCAGCACGGCCCAGAAAGTCCTACGCACGCTTCAAACAAACATCTTGGTTGCTCGAGGGAAACCTCCCGAGGGAGGCTACCAGCGCATTCTGATCCCGACCGATTTCTCCGAGGCCGCAGAGAACGCGCTCGAGCTCGCCTTGGCGCTGGCGGCGCCACACGCTCGGCTCGACCTGGTTCACTTCTGGCGCGTGCCCGAGGCCACGCGTTCCGACGAGTACTCAGAACTGGTGCTCGACGCCGTGGAGAGATCGGTAAAGGAGCGGGGCACGCGGCTGCTCGAGTCCTTCCTGAACCAAGCGCCCAATGCCACATTCCGGTCGGTTCAGGCATTCCTGCGCGCGGCCTCGCCAAGACATTCGAGGAGGGCAACTACGACTTGGTGGTGGTCGGAAGCTACGGGAAATCCAAGCTCAGGCGTTGGTTGCTGGAAGCATGGCCGAATACACGGCTCGAACCGCGCCTTGTCCCGTCGCGGTCGTCAGAGGCAAGTGAGGCGCGCCGTGCTGGCGGCGCAGGCGTGCTTCGATGAATTTAATGTGTCGCTCCACGGGGCGGATGTCCTTCCACGGCATGGCTGCGCTTGTCGCAGCCACCCCAGCAGCTGTCACATGCGCCCGGTCCGTGCACGCCCGCGGACGGGTTGCACGGCCGACGGCTGCGTAACCCCGTTGGCGCAGGATGGGTGATCGCGCCATAGTCGCGCCGAGAGGGTCATGCCAAAAGCGCCGCCAGTCCACCGATTCAAGGACATCCTGCTTGCCGCATCTCCGGGACATCTGCAGCCACGGACGCTCCGAACGGCCATCAAGCTTGCGGAACATAACGGCGCCCGCTTGACGGTGCTGGACGTCCTCGCGCCACTACCGCGTTCGAGGAAAGCCATCAATTTGGGGGACCGCGTCATCGACCTCGAGGCATTGCTGCTGCGCGACCGCAAGGAAAGGCTCAAGCGCTTAATCAAGAGAAGCCGTGGGAAACCAAGCCCAGAGGTGATCGTCGCGATTGGTCAGCCATCCGTGGAGGTGACCAGGCACGCGTTGACCCATGGGCATGATCTTGTGATGGTCGGCGCCGACGGCGTCCACAAGGACCTAGCCTCTGAACTCGACAGCGGTGTAATGGGCTTGCTGCGCAAGTGCCCGGTTCCCGTTTGGGTCATGCGCCCGTCCCGCGCCCGCAAGCTTCGGGTGCTGGCACTGGTGGATCCGGATCCGATTGATCCGGTTCGTGACGGGCTCAACGATCAGA
>CAWFPD010000007.1:0-1140256 GCA_963817725.1 uncultured delta proteobacterium | reverse complement strand
CCGCTCGAGGACATCCAACATATCACCTTCCCCGGCCAACGGACGCATGGCGAGCTGGAACACAAAAAAGGGGCCAAAGCGGTCGAGCTCAGGGTTGCTCATCCTCCGGCACCATGTTTCCATGGCCAGTTCAACGCTTCTTTCGTCTCTTAGGTGACCTATGTTCGCTCGACTCTTCGCCCTCCTCCTTCTTGCGCCCTCCCTAAGCATCCTCGGATGCGGCGACGACGAACCGGAGCCAATCGTCTATACCGAAGTACGCATCTTGGTCGAAAAAGGCGTTGTGCAGGTTGTCGAGTACTACGCAAGCTGTCCTGACCTCGAAGACGCATTTGATTTTCTACCCGAACGCTACGAGCCCGAGCAGGGGAACCTCGAAGTGTGGGTTTTCTGGAAGTACTTTCCCCCGGGGCCGTGCACCCTCTTTCTCCGAGGAAGGGACGACGACGGCGAGGTGATTTGCAGCACCGAGCAGTCTTTCACCGTCGACGGTCCATTGACCGAGTTGGAGTTCCTCTTCGATTGCGACACGAGTCCCGAAATCTAGTATCGCGCAATTCGGCCGTCCGCTTGAGCCCGATAGGCTAAGAGAGCTGCTCGTGTTGAGCGACGAGCGGAGGCGCTGAAGGACGGTTGCGGGAGGGTCTCGGAGGCGGGGTTTTCTCGATACCCTTGTTCCGGTACCGTTGTTCTTCTTGGACACTATTCTTAGAGGCGAGAGGAGATTTTACTGCGATGGTTCTTGGCTTGCGCGCTACTGATGGTCGCCGGTTGCGGCGAACCCGGAGAGAGGCAGGGAATCACGCACGCCGTCGACGGTGTACGTCTTCTCTTGCTGGACTTCAGGAATCGCCCTTGAACACTAGATCCCACATGGTCCCCAAGCTCGCGCTCGCGTTCATGCTCTCGGCGTGCGGAGATGGCAGCACCGCTCGGGTGGCGCGTTAGTGGGAGGCGGGAGATATCGATCCGTATGGCTGTCCTTTCATCGATCCCGTCCCTTGGATCAGCGAGGAAGTGCATCGAGAAGTGTGTGGACCGGGATGTGAGCCGATGAGGACAAGCATCACGTTCGTGGGCTGTACCGGTATCGATCCGTCTGCCTGTCCGGTACTCGACCCCGTTCCTTGGATCAGCGACGAGGCGCATCGAATAGAGTGTGGACCGGGGTGCGAGCCCATGAGGGGAGCCGGCACGTTCGCCGCCTGTATTGGCGACGAAGTTCCACGGTTGCCTCGAGACCACGTGGAGACTGGGGGTGGGCCATGTTTGATTCACCCGATCGACGACGAAGAGTACCCTTTTTCGAGCCTATCAAGCGCGTGGCCGCTTATACATCTGTGCTGGCGATACTGCGGATTTGACTTGCCGGTCCACCCGGACGAGGGTCACGAGTTGGGACTCGACACACCTATCGACTGCTTCGAGTAGTAGAGCACGTGAGCGTTCGCAGACGACTCGATGAAGCACCTCCACGATGTGCGGGGGATCCTGATATGAGATCGATTTCTCGGTCCATGCGATACTGGGTTTTCAGCCCCTTGGAGGCGCCCAAGACACGCAAGCCGCTACGCCGTAATCACCACCTCCATCGGCACCCCAAACTCCACCGGACAACGCTGTGCGTATCGGGCCCCCGCAACTAAGGAAGTCAGGCACTTAGCGAAAGCGTTGGGTTTTCGATCATGACTGCGCGGCAACGACGCGACCCTTGCGGGTGCTTAACCCGAAGGTGGTGATGCGCTCGAGGTTGTGCGTTGCCACTACCAACCACAGGCACCTGCCTTTGATGCAGACGACATCGACCTGAGACTTCCCGCAACACGCTGCGCGCGCTCGGCCGCTGGATGCGCCCGCTGAAAGGACGGGCTATGAGAGAGGCTGAGCGGAGGCGGCAACCATGAGCGGTCCGGCTTCAAGACCGTGCGTCCTCGACGCATGGGCGCAGCACGAGGGAGAGCTTCGAGGTTGGCTCTTGCGTCAGCTCGGAGGGGACGAGGTCCTGGCCGACGACCTTCTGCAGACAATCTTCCTCCAGGCGGTGCGCCAGGGGCATCGATTCTGCGAGGTCGAGCGGTCGCGGGCCTGGCTCTTCACCACGGCCCGCAACGCGGTCATCGATCACTTCCGCCTGAAGAAGCAGGAAGTCCCGATTTCCGACGATTTGAGTGAGACCGTCGAGCCGCGACTTCCGATCGACTCCCTGACCGAGTGCCTGCCGCGAGCGCTCGGCGAGCTGAGGGAGCAGGAGGCCGACATCCTGCGGCGATGCGATCTCGAGGGCATGACCCAGGCGGAGTACGCGCGCTTGCACGGGCTCTCTATCCCGGGAGCGAAGTCGAGGCTTCAGCGCGCTCGTCGCCGGCTCGAGGAGCACCTTACGCAGGTGTGTCAGGTCCGCCGCGACGAGGATGGTCGGGTGTGTTGCTTCGTTCCGCGCCCGCGCCTAAGCGAGAAGCCGGGGTAGGAGTCTCCCTCCCAAAAAGGTTGCATCCATTGCCCGCGGTGCTCGTCTCCCTAGTGAGGCTGGCTCCTGCGCCGAAGGAGACGAGGATGTCTGAATTGGTTTCAACACTCTTGAAGGCACCTCGACGCCATCCGCTACTGGTCGTGGCGCTCGGTGTCGTCCTGTGGGTGCTCGTCTACTCACAGCTCGAACCATTGTCGTTCGCGCTAGTCGGTTTGCTTCCCATCGGGTCCGAGACGCGACTTGCCGGCGCGCTCCAGTTCTTTCTCTACGACACACCGAAGGTGCTGCTGCTGCTGACCGGAGTCGTGTTCGTCATGGGAGTGGTGCACACCTTCATCTCCCCCGAGCGCACTCGCCAGATGCTCTCTAGCCACAAACCCGGCGTCGGGAACGCGGTGGCTGCAGGTCTGGGCATCGTGACACCGTTCTGTTCATGTTCCGCGGTACCGCTTTTCATTGGGTTCTTGCAGGCGGGGGTACCGCTGGGCGTGACGTTCTCGTTTCTCATTGCTGCGCCGATGGTCAACGAAGTCGCTTTGGCGATGCTCTTCGCCATTTTCGGGTGGCGTATTGCGCTGATCTATCTGACCACTGGTCTCCTCATTGCCGTCATCGCCGGCATGGTCCTAGGTGCCCTACGTATCGATGGCTGGATCGAAGACTGGGTCATCGAGCTCAGGTCGCGGGCCGCTGCGGCGCCGTCGGCCGGCGCGCTGACATGGGGAGATCGCCTCGAGCGCGGATGGGCGCACGTTCGGGAGATCGTCGGCAAGGTCTGGCTTTACGTGGTCGCCGGTGTCGGGCTCGGTGCCGGCATTCATGGCTATGTGCCGGAGGACTTCATGGCCTCGGTCATGGGGAGCACCGCCTGGTGGTCGGTGCCCGCCGCCGTGCTGCTGGGAGTACCTTTGTATACGAACGCGGCTGGTGTAATCCCCATCGTTGAGGCCCTCCTCGCGAAGGGTGCATCCCTCGGCGCGGCGCTTGCGTTCATGATGAGCGTCATTGCGCTGTCTGCGCCCGAGATGATCATCCTCCGCAAGGTGCTCAAGCCACAGCTCATCGCCACGTTCGTCGCCATCGTGGCCACTGGCATCTTGATCGTGGGCTTTGTTTTCAACCATGTCCTTTGAGTCGAAGGATTCTGTTCCAAGGAGGCACCAACATGAAGAGCGTCAAAGTGCTTGGAAGCGGCTGCAAGAAATGCCACCTCACCGTCGACAGCATCAGTGCGACGGCGAAGAAGCTCGGGGTCGAAATCGAGATCGAGAAGGTGGAAGACTACGCGCAGATCGCGAGCTATGGCGTGATGGCGACACCAAGCGTCGTCGTCGACGGCGTCGTGGTCCACAGCGGCAGCGTCCCGACCGCAACGATGATCGAGAGCTGGATTCGCTGAAGTGGGGGGGCACGCGGATCCACCAGGTCTCGACTTCAAGCTCCTGGAGAAAGTATGGAAAGTTTCTTGACGCGACCGAGCGGGCCCACGTTCAGCAAGATGGCATCCCGTTCTTCGACCAGTTGCGCGGGAGCGGGTTCGGCTGGTCAGGAATCGAGCAGCTCCACGGACTCACGTCCGCGCCACGGCAAATCCGGCATGGACCAACGCCGATGGCGAATCAAGGTCGGGGGCGCGCTCGAGCGGCGACGAGGTCCGCCGCCCGGTTGGCTCGCGCGGCGCAAGCGGTGTAGCCTCCGGTAGTGTCCGACGAGCTGAACGAAATGCCTGACGTCGAAGAGCTTGTGCGAGAGGCTGCGCGCGAGGTCGACCGCACGCTGATCGAATGGGCGCTGTCGCTTTCGCCTCTGGACCGACTACGTGCTTCGATGCGTTCCGCGGCTTCGCTCCAGGTCTTGAGAGATGCCAAGTCCAGGGCACGCTGACGTTGGCGAGCTTCTTCGGCGCCTCGCGGATGCCGGGGTGGAGTTCATCGTCGTGGGGGGCGCCGCGGCAGTGCTTCACGGGGCGCCCATCACGACGGAGGACCTCGACATCGTTCATCGCAGGAGCCCCGAAAACGTAGCCAGGCTCAAGACGCTACTGGACGGGCTCGATGCCCACGTTCGCGAGCTTGCGAACCGTCGTTTGCCTCCCCAAGAATCGGCCCTGCTCGGGGAGGGACACGTGCTTTTGTCCACTCGTCTCGGGCCGCTCGATTGCCTCGGAACGTTGATCGACGGCCGCGGCTTTGAAGAGCTGGCCTCCCATAGCGAGTCGATTGTGGACGAGGGCGCCGAATTCCTCGTGGTGGACTTGCCGACGTTGATAGAGCTCAAAACCAAAACCGGGCGAGCCAAGGACCGCCTCATGCTGCCCGTGCTCATCGCGCTTGCAGAGCGACTCGATGACGAATCCTGACCACTGCAATGCGGGTAGATCGCGCTCGAGTCCCACGCACTTACGCAGCAATCGCCACCTCCATCGGCACCCCAAATTCCACCCGACAACGCTGTGGGTAACGGGCCCCCGCAACCAATGATGTTGGGCACTTAGCGAATGGGCTAGGTGCCTTTCTTTTTGCTCGTTGACGCGTGGTTGATATGAGGTGGCGCGAGCGGCGCCAATGCCTCGACCAAACGTCGTTGTGCACCCGATCCAAGGTGCGCGTACATGTGCGCGCTTTGCTCGGATCGATGTCCGAGCGCGTGGTGGCCGAGCGGTCGAAGCCCAATCGCGCCGCTACCGCGCCTTCCTCGGTCAAAGGAGATCCAGACCGGCGAGGACGGCGACCCCTCGATCCGCATGACGCGGTCCGTTTCCGGGTGAAATCCACGCTGGCGACCGCCGGGAGTCCCTGGCGCAAGGCAGATCTTCCCTGCCTGACAGGCTTTCTGCGCTGCCGGTCGCTCACCTACATGGCCACTGGTTCCGGCGACGGGAAGCCTGTAACTTAGGCACTTGGTTTTCACAGGGCGGGAAAAGCACCTATGAAAAAGGTCGCCAGCATCAGCCTAGGTCCCTTCAGCCTCGACTGTAACTTCAGGGCCAAATTCCTCGGCCACGATTTCGAAGTCGTGCGTATTGGCACGGATAACGATTTCAAGGCAGCCGAAAAGCTCGTCATCGAGTGGCGGGACAAGGTCGATGCCATCGGGCTCGGTTTGGTGCACGACCACTACTCTGTCGGAACCCGCTATTTTCATCAGCGCGACACCGCCAGGCTCGAAAAACTGGCAGGTGATACCCTGGTGAGTACCGGCGTGCGACTTCGGGAGATCGTACAGGAGTGGTCGTTGCGCTCGGCCCAGCATGAGCTCGGCAATTTCTTCAACAACGCAAAGGTGTTGTTCCTGTCGGGCGCAGCTAACTACCGCCTGGCGTCCGTCATGGGGGAGTTCACCCAGAATCTGTCCTTTGCCGATCCGGTTCTCCAGTTCGGCGCTCCGGGCCTCCTGCATTCACTGCGTGCCCTGGAGTTGTATGCGGCGTGCAGTCACCCGGTGCTGCGAGTCGGTCCCGAAGACCACTTGCCGTCGTTGGCGCCCGCAAGGCGGTTCAACCGATCCCTGCTGAAGAAAGCGGTACGGGATGCGGACGCCATCGTCGCGTCTTACCATCAGCTTGAGCGATATGGTCCAGACGAGCTGGAAGGGAAGGTCGTGCTGACCTCGACGATTTCGCCCGACCGGCTGCAGACCCTGAAAGAACGTGGGGTTCGGGTCGTAATAGACTGCAGCATTCAGTTATTCGAGCAGACCGTCGGCCTCAACGTCGTGGAGGCAATGATTCTGGCTGCACTCGGCAAACCTGCGAGGGAGATCGCCCACGACGACTACCTCGAGATATTCACCGATCTGGATCTCAAGCCGAGAATTCTCTATCCGATCGAGGGCAAAAAACAGATCAATCGCTTCGCGTTTGTGATTCACCCGCTCTCGCAAAAATACCTGACGAACGTGAAGCCCCTGGAGCTACTGGCGAAGGTGTCGCCGCCGGCGGTCATGGATGCGGTCGAGAAGGCCGTCGCGTACTCGCCTCCCATGGTGTACTCGGAAGTGGAGGGCATTCGGTCTCCCACTGGGGTGGAGGCCAAGGGATGGTTGATTTTCGTCGGGGGCACGCCCAAACAGATCATGTCTCACAGCCCCGAGTTCACGTATCGCCAACTGTTGGCGGCGGCGGACATGGCCAAGAAATTGGGCGCCCAGATCATGGGGCTCGGGGCCTTTACCAAAGTGGTCGGAGACGCGGGGGTCACCGTGGCCAAGCGCGCTCCCTTGCCCATCACCACGGGCAATAGCTACAGCGCCTCCGGCGCCCTGTGGGCAGCCCATGAGGCTGCCGCCAGGCTGGGCTTGGTCGAGCTGGAGAAGGGCAAGAAGATCAAGGGCAAGGCCATGGTGGTGGGTGCCACCGGTGCGATCGGCTCGGCCTGCGCCAGGCTTCTGGCGCGGACAGCGGAGGAAGTTCACCTCGTGTCGCCGGAATCGGCAAAGCTGCTGCTGCTGGAGAAGTCCATCCTCAGGGAATCACCCGGGGCAAAGCTGGTGCTGGCTTCCTACGCAGACAGCGACCGCAGCATTGGCGACATGGACATGATCGTCACCGCCACCTCCGGGGCTGGAAAGAAGATTCTCGACATCATGAAAGTGAAACCGGGCTGCGTCATCACCGATGTCGCGCGACCACTCGACCTACCCCCAGAAGAGGTGGCCAAGCGTCCCGATGTGTTGGTCATCGAATCGGGCGAGGTGTACCTGCCCGGCAAAGTGCGCATGAAACAAATCGGTTTTGAAGACCACAACGTGGTGTATGCATGCCTTGCAGAGACCATCGTGCTGACTCTGGAGGGCCGGTTCGAAAACTTCACTCTGGGCCGGACGATCGAGTGGGAAAAGGTGCATGAAATCTACAAAATGGGGCTGAAGCATGGCATGCGGCTGGCCGCGATTTCGGGCGTGAATGGCGTTTACTCCGATGAGGATATCGCCAGGGTACGGGAGTTGGCCTTGCAAGCTCGCGAGAAAGGCAAAGGCGAAGCTCCGACCGACGTTGCCGTAAACGAAGCAAGCGGCGGGTGATTCCGTCGTGTTGTCGCGGACTGGCGGGCGCCGGCGAATCGGCCTCGCCGACAGGCCCTCTCGCTCGGCGCAGTCGAACAGGACGGTTAGAGAGTGCACCATGTCGGCGCGAATCTCCACGGAGTCTTCGAGCGAGCAGATTTGCTCTCCGGCCTTGTCCAAAGCACGTACCTCCACTCGGCAGGTGCCTGGCGGAGACTCGAACGTCGCGTACCACCGGCTCGTCGCCTCTGCTTCTTGCGCGTCGGCAGGGCCCGGGGCCTCGCCCTCGATCGTCACGGGAGCCAAGGGCTCCAAGAACCCGCGTTGGCGTAGCATCCCATCGCAAGAGAGGTCGTACTCGACCTCGTGCACACCAGTGGCTTGGGGTGCTTCCGTAATCAAGAACAGGCCGCCCACTGGCAACGGCCAGGACTCCTCCCAGTTGTGGGGCAAAAAATGATAGACCTCGGTGGGAGCGGCGCCGTCCACGGTGAATGCATTCGTTTCGCTCCAGATCACCTCGCCGCTTGCATCGCGCACCCGGAGAAACATCGTGCATTCACCTTGCGGAAGATCGAGGTCCGCCCGCCACACCTCGGTCGGCACGTCAGGGTCGGGTCCGACCGCGATCGGCTCGAAGTTACCCTCGAATTCAAGCTTCTGCTCTGCGGGAAGCGGCACGTGCCCCCCGCCGCTCGCGATCGAGGCGCAACGTTCTCGAACGGTTGTCCGCAGCGGTGGTGCGACTCCAAGCGCTAGCGTCGACCAAACACCTTCACGCGCAGGCCTTCGGGCTGCGTGAAGGGGCGAGCAACCGCGCGGACTTTTCGTCCGGGTGGTACTACCTGGAGGTCAAAGTTGTTCACCCAATAGGAAACCATCTCGACGGCTACCAGCTCGCCGAGCACGGCGCCGGTGCAGCGGTGGGCGCCGCTGCCAAATGGGAGCACCCGCCGCCTCAGCGGGCCCGACTGCGGCGCGAAATAGCGCGTTGGGTCGAACTCGTGTGGACGCTCGAAGATTTCTGGGTTGCGGTGGTCGCTCGCGATGACGACCAGGACTTCGTCACCCTTGCGAATGGTGTAGCCGGCGAACTCGAAGTCTCGATCCGCGACGCGAATGACCGCCGTGCCCGGTGGGTTCAGACGCACGGCCTCGAGGAACGCTGCGCGGAGAAACTTCTGTTTGGTCGGAGCGACAGGGCCGGGGGCTTCGCGAGAGAGCTCCTCGAACTCCTGCCTGACTCGAGCCAGGTGGTCTGGGTGGGTGAGGAGCTGGTAGAGGAGAAAGGAACTGGCCGACGCGACGGTGTCGAAGCCTGCCAGGTAGGCGCTATAGGGCACTGCGACGAGGTCGCGATCCTCCCAACGCTCCCGCCCGATGGGGGGTTCGAGATCGAGGTAGCGTCCGACCAGCGTCGCGGCGCGCTCGGGGCTCGTGCGAATCCGCGCCACTAGATCCAAGAAGTGCGAACGCATGCGCTTCTGCACAAACCTGTAAACCGGATTCCGCAGGACCCACGGAGGCGCGTGTCCGAACGTGGCCCAGATCAGGGTGTGCACCACCAGCGCCAAGTCCTTCTTGCTGAAGGGGAAGGGCTCGCCATTGAGGACAACCGACAGAACGTCGACCGTTTGAACCTGGGCTTCGTGAAGCACGTCCACGCGATGTCCGGCGCACCACTCCGCCGTGTGCTCAGCGAGGCGTCTCTGAATGTCGTCCCGGCGCTTCGTCTCCAAGCTCGCGGTCATGAACTCGAGATGTGCTTTTCGGAACATCCGGTGCTGGGGGCCGTCGAATGTGCTCGGGAGACAACTGCCGAGCTCCCCGTCGAGCACATGCATCGACTTGCTCGTCCGTAAACAGCTCCCGGCTTCGAGCAGCTCGACCGCCTCCGGGCCACACAGGCAGGTCATCTCGAGATTGAACATGCGGAGCCGAAACGCATCCCCATAGGTGGCGCGACTCTCCATGAGGAACGGGAGAACGTCTCCTAGGAACTGCCGGACCGGGCCGATGAACGGCACCGACTTCACAAGTGGCGGACGAACTTGCTCGATGGCAGGGCGTGTCTTGCTTGACGTTGGATCGTGTGCGGTAGTGGCGGTCACAGAAGGGGGGCCTTCGGGCTGCTAACAAATGTTAGTTTGAGGCTAATGCCTGTTCTGCCATTGCGCAATCGTGGCGTTTCTAGCGTCAATCACGAGCTCGGCGCCGCCATGACAGGTGCGAACCGGTCCGTTTCAGCGTACGGCTAGTCTGCTGTCTGCAAGAGCTTCCGCAGCATCATGATGAAGTTATCCCGAGCGAGCTCTTTGCTCCACGCTTTGCGCTGCACTTGGGTCCGCAGCCCGGGGGCCCCGTGGTAACTCAACAGGTAGCTTGCGCTCCACAAGATGAACGCTTCCGCGTCGAACTTTGGCAGCTCGCCACTGGCCTGCGCATTCTCGATGTAGCCAAGGCTCGCTTCGATGATCTCAGGAGCGCGACCCATGAGCGCGCCGACGTCTGGCTCGCGATTGTCGAACATCTCTCGTATGAGCAGCGTCGCGTAGTCAGGGTGCTCTTCACAGAAATCCCAGAACGCCGCTCCTAGTTGGACGATCGCGTCCTCTGCAGACAGGCCGACGTTGCGCCCGTACCGATTGACGATCCGATCGAGCAGCATCTCGGCGATCGCCGACATGATTTGCTCGTACAGCTCTTCTTTGCCGTCCGGGAAATGGTTGTAGATCGATGCCGCCCGAATCCCGACCCCCTCGGAAATCCGCCGCAAAGACGCTCCGTCATAGCCATGTCTCGCAAAGTGGCGCGCGGCCTCGTGCAGAAGCTTCTGACGGGTTGGATCGCCGTTCACATCGGCAATAAACGCGAATTTCGCAGAGTACACAACGAAACTGTTCGCTCTGTGTCCGCGTCCGTGCTGCCTCCAATCATTCGCCCCCCTGCTGCGATTCGGCGGGCTTGGAGCCGAGGCGCCCGGAAAAGGCTTGTGCGGAACCTCCGACCCCTCTAGACTAACAATCGTTAGTCGTAGACATTCACGCGTTAGTCTTGGGCTGGCCACCCGCTGAGGAGGAGTTGATGAGAATCAAAGACGTTGAGAACAAGGCATTTTTCGCGCAGTTCCTCGCGCGGCTCTTCGTGCACAATTTCCTAAAGGACTCGCAGATCTTCCTACCCAAGGGCGACTACGAACGCAGGCACGGCGACTTCCCGCGCTACTTCTCCGGCTGGTATCTGTTCGTGCCCTCTGATGACCTCGCTGACGGAGAGATCGTTCACAAGAAGCTCAACGGGCTCGACCTCGTCGCCTATCGCAACAAGGAGGGGCGGCCCGTCGTTCACAGCAACCGCTGCACGCACATGGACGGCATGTTCGCGCCGTTGGGCTCGGTCAAAGACGGTCGTATCCAGTGCGCGTACCACGGCTATACGTTCGAGAACGGCAAACCTCGATCGGGACCTGCAGAATTCCGCAACGATCCGAGCAAGTGCATTCCTTGTCATCCCGTGACCGAGGTCAACGGGCTCATCTTCTTTTGGTTCGATGCCAAGAGCGAAGACGGCGTGGGCGTACCCAGGTGGGAACTAGACCTGCCAGACGTGAGTCGTTTCCCACGACGAGCGACGATGCGGTCGATCACGCCAACACACATGGCGCCGCTGCATGAGAACATCATCGACGATCAGCACTTCATGATCCTGCACGGATCGCAGCGCTACAAGTCGGACCTCTTGCCGTACCAACACAAGCACCGCTTTCGCACTCGGAACCGAATGGTCTTCGAGCTTCCGGATCGCATGAAGAAGTTCTTTCGCCTCAAGGAAAACCCGGTCACGGAAATGGACTCGGATTTTCATGGGCTCGGCATCCACATCACCAAGGCCAACATCGCCGGGTTCGAGGCCTTGATGATCCACTGCACCACGCCGATCGAAGACGAGGTCACAGAGTGGACGCTCACCATGTACATGGACAAGCGTCAGTGGAGCCTCATCCCGAGCTACCGCGATTTCATCAGTCAAATCCATCCTTGGGGGACGTTCGCACAGGTCTACTACCTGCATACGCAAGATCGCCGCGCGTTCTTCGAAAAGGCGCCCTACCGTTTCTACGAGGACGTGCCCAAAGGCTTCGAAAAGGTCAACGCCTTCCGTCGTTGGATCCAAGTGGAGCTGCTGGGCGAAGAGCGACCAATGGGCAAGAACTGCATTCCTACCAAGTACACACCGCTGAACGTGTTGCAGGACGACGCCGCAGAATAACCCTCCTCTCGCTGCACGTACGAAGGGCTGGAGAGTGGCCGAGTGGACAGCGAACGACATCCCCAATCTGCGGGGTAGGGTAGTCGTCGTCACCGGTGGCAACGACGGGCTGGGCTTCGAATCCGCGAAGGCGCTTGCCCGCAACGAGGCCGAGGTGATCCTCGCCTGCCGCTCAACAGAGCGCGGCGAGGTGGCCAAGCGAGAGATCGTGGCGGCCGTCCCGCACGCCAACGTCCGCGTGATGAAGCTGGATCTGCAGGACTTGTCGTCGATAGAAACGTTCGCAAACGAATTCAACAAGGATGCGGGCCGCCTCGATGTCCTGCTCAACAACGCCGGGATCATGGGCGCGCCCTATGGCGTGACCCGGGACGGGTTCGAAGCGCAGATGGGCACCAATCATCTTGGGCATTTCGCCCTGACCGGCCGACTCCTCGGCGCGCTCAAGCGCACCGCCAGGTCGAGGGTGGTCACGGTCAGCAGCTCGGCGCACCGCACTGGAACGATGAGCTTTGACAACCTGCTCTTTCGAGACGGTCGCGGCTACACGCCGCTGAAAGCCTACGGCCTTTCCAAGCTGGCGAATCTTCTCTTCGCGTATGAGCTCCAACGTCGCTTCGAGCGACATGGCATCGACTGCATCTCCGTCGCTGCCCATCCGGGTGCCTCGCAGACGAATCTGGGCAGGCACGTCGAAAAGACGCTGGTCCTGCGATTGCTCAAGCCGGCCTTGAGGCGCGTCGTACAAGATCCTGCACGTGGTGCGCTTCCCCAACTTCGCGCGGCGGTGGATCCGCAAGTTCGCGGCGGCGAATACTACGGGCCAGGCCGGCTCCACGGAATGAGCGGCGCCCCCGTCGCCGTCCGATCCAGCAGAGCATCTCGAAGTCTTCGAGACGCAAAGCGGCTCTGGCGAGAATCCGAAGACCTCACGGGCGTGCGCTACGAATGGGCGAAGCCCACCGAAAAGCGGCCGAGCTAGCTGAGACCGAGTGTCCCGCCTGAGTGACCTGAGGGTGCCATGGCGATCTGAAATGACCTGACACGAGGTGACGAACCATGAGCGCGGCGCGCGATCAAGGTCGGCGTCGAGGCGTGGAGCTTTCGGGGCGTGCCCGCGTAAAACCCACGGGAGCTAGCGATCTCGTGATGTTGCTGATCGGTAAGGTGGGGTTTTTGTCTCGGAGCCGTTCGAAGTTCGTCACGCGATTAGGTGCCTAGAATGACTCGGCATTCAGACAGGTAGCATGTCCCTCCTATAAGGTGTAGCGTAGCAGGGGCTTGAGGAGGAGGTCGTCATGATCCGCAGGCAAGCGACTGCGCTCGGGTTCGTGTTGTTGACGTTGTTGTTCGTCGTCAGCTGCAAGTCGAGCGACGGCAGCGGGAACAACACCGGAGAGGGCAGCTGTGAGGCGCTGCCCGAGAGCGAAGGGGTTGGTGTTCAGCTCAACGCCCAGGCACGTACCGACGACGGTCACGATCTCACCCTTGAAAAGCGCATAGTCGCCGCAAACGATGACGGCGATTCCGTGGAGACTGAGACGTTGGTCGAGGCGGACGGCGAGCTCGTGATGCGGATTGTCGAGTCCTGGGAAGCAGATCGTCATGAAGTGATCGTCGAGTACGGCCCGCTCGTACCTGGATTGACCGAAGCGACCGCCATGGTCGATGCTGGAATGCTTGTCGGCACGGTCAACGATCGTTCGATTGTAGGCGTGCCGATCGATCAGGCCGACGGCAATATTAGCTTCGAAGACGGGGACCCTGCGCCTGATCCGGGAACGACCCCCGAGCTCGAAAGCGGACTTTCCGATCTGTTTCAAGCCGCGGTGACGGCGGCAGAGACATGCGATGGGAGCGAAGCGTCCGCCTTGTCGACGATCGAGCAAAAGCTAGCTGGCTCAGGACTCGCGGAAAAGCGGGGCGACCGGGGGCACGTGAGCCTCGCCTCCTTCACTTCCGGTTGCCTTGGATGCAAGGGCGCGTGCTATGGGGTCTTGGCTGGATGTGCAGCGGCAGCCGCCGCCGGCTGCGTTGCGGCTCTGGTCGCGTACGCGGCATGCGTGATCCCCGCCGAAGCGGGTTGTCTTATCGCCTTCGGGAGCTGCATCGCCATCTGCAATATGGACGGGAAGCCCTGTTGTCCGGTGGGCTGCGGCGACGGCTGTTGCTTGTCAAGCGAGACATGCTTGAACCCCAGCGACGAGCTCTGTTGTGGCGAGGCGCAAACGACGTGTTTCGGCAATGAGTGTTGCGACGCCAACGAGATCTGCTTTGACAGTGGGCCGAACGCTCAAACGTGCTGCCCAGTTACGAGTCGCTGTGGTGACGCCTGCTGCGCCTCATCTGAAATCTGCGGCATCGAAGAAATCAGCCTGTGTTGTGAGACGAACCAGACGGGCTGCATAGACAAATGCTGCAATGAAGACAATTGTATCAATGACAATGGCACAGGGCTTTGCTGCGACACCGAGAACATCTGCGGCGATGCTGGCACGGCGCAAGTTTGTTGCGGAGATTTGGACACCTGCGTGAAAGGGACGACAAACCGCTGCTGCGGCTTCGACTCGCCGCCCTGCGGCAGTGGGTGCTGCAACGTCGGGGAGCAGTGTCTCGCGGGCAACAACTGTTGCCCGAGCGAACGCGTGTGTCCTGGCAACGTGTGCTGTTCTGAGGGAAGTGGTTGCAACCTGCAGACCAATACGTGCGTGGCTTGCCCCCAAGCGGGCCAGCACTACTGCCAAGAGGCGGGCACCTGTTGTGCTAGTTCTGGAACGCAGGGGACAGTTTGCACGCCCGTTGCCGGCCTTTGCTGCGACACTGGCGAGCTCTACTGCGGGAACCCTCTGGCGTGTCGCCCGTCAGCGGAGTGCATTCTGTAGAACGCTGGGCACATCAAATAGCGGGCAACCGGAGGTTAGCCGCAGCAAACCGTGGTGGCGCCTTCGCTCGCGACGGTGCCGCTCACGCTGATCCCCCCCGGGGAGCAAGTTCCGTTGCTGACGATTTCCACGTCGCCAGGGCGGATCGATTTTACGACGGTGCTATTGGGCACGATGCACGAGTCGGCCCCAGAACCAACGGTCACGACGTCCTGCGGAGAGCCGCAGTTGGTGCCCGTGAAGCGATTGACGGACACGTTGCACGAGGCACCCGAGCCTGTGCAGGTGCACGACCCCGGGCACGCACGCGTGTCCGAGAACCCCGTGAACGAGAGCGCCTTGTTGGGGAAGTCCGCCGGGCACTCATGGTCCCCCTCTCGTACGTAGCAGATTCCGGCGTCGTAGTTCGACCCTGGTTTCGGGACACAGGTTTGCCCGACGTCGCATTCACCGTCCACGGCCCTAAAGCCGCCGCACACATCGATCGAGGTGAGAAATGATGGCGTAGGAAGGTTGGCAGTGACTGTCCCTGCGCCGCAACTCGTGCTGGTGGTGCCCAACCGGAGGGAGTGCGAAGCCGAGTGAGTATCGTGGCACTCGTTTTCGGCGAGAGTGTGTTGTCCTTGTGCATTGATGCAGCCGAGCTGTGCGTAGCCCGTGGCTCGTATGGACGTCGAGCAGATGGCAGTTGCTGCCCCGCAAATGCACTCGCACGACGCTGTTCCTGACTGAAACCCCTGAAACAACTGCAGAGACACGTCGGGGAATTCGTCACCGCAACCGATGGAGCTGTCGATCACCGCGAAGGGTCCCATCCAGGGGGCGCCCGGATCGCCGATGCACCTGCCCGCGTTTCCACAATTTGAGACACTGATGGTACCGCCTGTGCCACCGGTCCCGCTGTTTGTGCCATTCCCGCCAGTACCGGCGGCGTTTGAACCGCCACCATCGCCGCACGCGGCGAGAAGGATGGCGAGACCCAGTGTGATGAGGAGCTTCATGGCGTCGATCTGGGCACCATGAAAGCGCCATGTCAATTGTGAAGATCGCGGCGTTGCCGTCGCGGTGTGCGCCGCATCGAGCACCCGCTGCTGCTCTGCCAAGATCTCCTCTGCAGGCCCCTTGTGCACCTGCGCCGGCGTCAGCATCGCGATGCCCGAGTGGGGGTGCTCATAATTGTACCAGTCGAGCTTCTACGAAGACGCCGCGGGCCTCTGCCGATCATCTGCTTGAGCGAGTTTGGGGGGAGAGTGACGTACGACGTCTTCCATCGAGCGGGTCCTGAATACGCGCTTCACGAATTGTCACGCCACCGGTAGAGTATGCGCATGCGGACATCACGGAAGGCCTCTTCTCGCTGGATCGGCCTTGGCGCTTGCATTTTGGCGGCGGCATCGTGCGGAGGCGAAAGCGAAGGGTCCCCCGTCGAAGAGCCATTCGTGGGAGTGCTGATCGACGGACCAGTCTCCGGAGTCTTCTACGAGACCGAAAGCTTGAGCGGAGTGACCGACGAGGCGGGAAAGTTCGAGTACCTGGAAGGCGAGACCGTACGGTTCTTCTTGGGCGGCACCACGCTTGGGCAGCTACCGGGCCAGGCGCAAGTGAGCCCGTTCGACCTGGCTGGCATAACTCCACCGACCGATGACGAGAGCTATGATGCAGTCAAGGTATCCTCCGAGCTCTTCCGCGCGGTGAACATCGCGTTCTTGCTGCAGACGTTGGACCGCGACGCCGTCTCAGAGAGCGGCATCGAGATTCCCAGCAACGTAGCGGCGTTGTTCGACGGAGTGCAATTGGACCTCGAACGCGATCCAGAGCGCTTCCGCACGGATCATGACTTTCGATCGATTCTCAACGAGGCCAACCGGCAGTCACTCTATTCGACGTACCGGCCGATCGCGGACCTCGTTAGCGTGATGCAGCATGTGTACGCGACGCTTGGTATCGAGCTTGCACTGACGACAACGAGTTTCCAGGGAGTGGATTCCGACGCTGATGGCACGAACGACACGGTTTCTGTGTTCGAGTTCGATGACGCGGGTCGAGCTACCGCTCAAAGGCTCGACATGGACGGCGACGGAATCTTCGATGGATTCTTCGAGGTCGAGTACGATGATCAAGGCCTCGTTACGCAGCTTCGGGCTGACCAAGATGGTGACGGTGTGGCCGAGACTATTGCCCTGTATTCCTATGATATGGACCACAACATCGCTCGCATCGAACGAGATGCGAATGGAGATGCAATCACGGACGAGATTCTGGAAACCCAGCACAACGAGTTCGGAGAGCTCGTGGCTTGGCGCGAGGATACCGATGCCAATGGGGTCCCTGAGAGGATCACGACCTGGGAGTACGACGACCGGGGCAACGAGATCCTGGAAGCAACCGATAGCAACGCCGACGGCGTCAACGATTCACTCTTGAGCCAGCAGTATGATTCGGAGGATCGAGCAATTCGCGAAGATGTCGACAACGATGCGAACGGCATTAGCGAGCTCACGACGGTTTTCGACTTCGACGAACGAGGTAATCAGATCCGCGAAAGGCGCGATACTGACGTCGACGGCACATTCGATATCATTATCACGCGTACCTTCGACGCGAACAACCACTTGACACGAGTCGAACGGGATGCGGACGGTGACGGCGTTCCGGATTCTATCGAAACCAACGAGTACGATGAAGACGGAAACCTCACGCGCGCCGAGGCCGATAGCGACGCTGATGGCACGATCGACTTCTCGCAGACGAACTCCTACGATGAGGAAGGAAACTTGGTCCGAAGCGACCTCGACAATGACGGCGACGGCGTGATCGACGCAACCCTATACAACGCCGACCTCGACCCCAACGGGAACGTCACTCGCCTGGAAATCGACGAAGACGCCGACGGCGTCATCGATGTTATTGGAAACATCACCTACACGACGGTTGGTTGGGGCTCGGTCTACAGCGTCCTGCGTTGATTAGTGTCACCGCATGTTCATGGGCCTTGGGCATGCTATAGTAGGGTCGTGACAAGCACGGCGGATCGCACGACCAACAGGACCGTTACTGTGCATCGGCTGGGCGGGCCCGACAGCGACCGAGGGCAGTGGCCTGGCACATCGATGTCAGAGCGAATGCACGCAGTCTGGTATCTCACTCGTCAGTGCCTAGCGTGGGAAGCGTATCGTGGAACCCCAGCCAGACTTCAGAGATCTATTGCGCGAGTTCAACGCGGCCGGCGTTGAATATTTGATTGTCGGCGCCCATGCGCTGGCCGCCCACGGGTTTGTACGGGCGACGCGCGACCTCGACGTTTGGGTCCGGCCGTCGCCCGAGAACGCCAAGCGTGTGATGAGTGCGCTAGAAGAGTGATGATGATCAGCGCGGGAAGATCGAATACGTTCCGAGCGCTTTGGCGACCAGGCGATCCCCCGTGAAGACTTCGGACTCGAGCACGGCGATCCGGGAACCCTTCCGAATGACGCGGGTCTCACAAACCAGCTCGCCTTCCCGAGCGCTCGCGAGATAGACGATTTTGATCTCGACGGTCGCGCAACTCTCGTCCGGCTTCATCAAGGTGTAGAGGGCGGCGCCCATGCCGGTATCTGCCAACGTGTACGCCACGGCGCCGTGAGCGACGTGATGGGGATTCATCAGCTCGTGGCGGAGGGCGACACGACAACGGCTCTGGCCGTCGGCAGAACCGTCGAACGCGAGTCCGATCATGTCGGCAAAGGGATGAGGAGGAGAACCCGAGTCGTTCATCGCCCTGAGGCTGCCACAAGATCAGGGCGCCGTCAGTGGCGTCGTTACGGCCGCAGATCGTGGGGTATGACGCGCAGACGGACTAGTCCTTCATCACTTCCGAAGCCCTAGTCGTCCTGCCATTTGATGCAGGTTGCTCCGCGCCATGCCAAGCGATCGGGCGGCAGCGGCCCAGTTCCCTCCGTTTGCCTCCACGGCGCGAAGGACCATCGTTCGCTTGGTTTCTTCGAGCGCTTCCCTCAGGGTCTTGCCGCGGATGGAAACGACGACAGAGCCGGAGCGGGATTGGGGTCCTCCGGCGGTGGCCTCCGTGTCGGGATTGGATCCTTCGAGCTGCAGGTGCTCAGGCCGGATGAGCGTCGGTGCACCCCGCTCGATGCCCGCGCTTGCTCGCAACACCGCCCGGCCGAGAAGGTGATCGAGCTCTCGCACGTTTCCGGGCCACTCCGCGTTCGAGAGCGCGCGTCGGGCGGGCTCGGTGAGGCGTACAGGTCCCAATCCGAGCCGCCTACGGTAGACATCCAAGAAGAAACCGGCCAGCAGCGGAATGTCCGATCGACGCTCTCGGAGTGGAGGCACCACGATCGGATACATGTTCAAACGGTGAAATAGATCGGCCCGAAACCGCCCAGTTTGGACCTCTCGAGATAGATCCCGATTGGTTGCCGTCACCACTCGGACGTCGACTCGCAGCACCTGGTCCGACCCCACGCGTTGGATTTCTCCTTCCTGAAGGACGCGAAGGAGCTTTGGTTGAACCGACAGCGGCAGCTCGCCAATTTCATCCAAAAAGAGAGTCCCCTTATCCGCGATTTCGAATTTTCCGGCCCGGTCTGCACTCGCACCCGTGAAGGCGCCTCGCAAATGGCCGAAAAGCTCGCTTTCCACGATCGTTTCAGGCAATGCCGCGCAGTTCACGTAGATGAGAGGCTGGTCACGCCGCGGTGAGCTCTGATGAATCGATCGCGCCACGAGCTCTTTTCCAACCCCTGTTTCGCCGCTGATCAGCACAGCAAAACCGGACGGTGCCACGAGCTCGATCTCCTCACGGACCCGCTGAATTGGACCGCTCGTACCTATGATCTGGTCGCTGCCCTCGCGCATGGCAGCATCTCGCTGCAGAACGTGCGCGACTTGCTGGTGATGCCGGGACGCGGCCACGAGCGCTTCGATGAGATGTCCCGTGTTGAGAGCAGCACCCGCGAGCGCGCCGAGCATCTCCAAGAACCGATCATCGAGGTCGTCGAAAGCGCCAGGTTCCAGTGCGTCCGCCGTCAGCACTCCGATCACGCGCTCGCCTTCCATCAGAGGACATCCGAGGCACGCGTGCACGTCGCGCGTGGCATCCGGGTTCACAAGCAGTAAGCCGTCATAGGGATCGGGAAGTGAGCCGTCGGCCGGAAAACGAACGGGTGCCCCCCGCGCGACGACGACATCGAGCCGTGGATGCTCGCGGCGGGCAAAGCGCCGCCCCAGTACCTCTGGAGCCAGACCGTGAGTCGCGAGGGGAATGAGCTCGTCCCCGTCCAGTTGCAATACCGCCGCCGCATCGCAGGGAATGGCGCGGCGGACCGCCTCGAGAAGGCGGGCCAGCCGATCTTTCGAAGCGAGCGACGCGGTCAGATCGAGCGCGATCGAGAGAAGTGGGTCTAGATGGTCCATAGTTACCAAAAGAATAACATAGTTATCGTTGCAGTAACGATCGTCTGTTATGGAACGAATAACAAACCGAATGTAAGTCTCTGCAAATATGAGGGATCCTGTTTGGCCCAGATTGTGCTCCCGTCGCGTAGGCAACGGGAGGTATCCATGATCGATGTGAACGAGACCCTGGGCCGGGTTGCAGCGGTTCATCCCGCGGCCACCCAGGTTTTTCTTCGGCACGGGCTCGATTTTTGTTGTGGTGGCAGGCAGAAGCTGATCGATGCCTGTCATGCAGCCGGGCTCGATCCTGAAACGGTCGTGGCCGAGATCGCCGCCGAAGGCGCGAGCTCAGAGCCGGAGCGTTGGGATACGCGGCCGCTGCCTGACCTGATCGATTTCATCCTGAGGCGCTACCACGAACCGCTTCGCGGCGATTTACCTGGGTTGATCGAGGCAGCAAAAAGGGTCGAGCGCGTCCATGCCGACAAGCCGAGCTGCCCGCGCGGGCTTGCTAGGCTTCTCGCACATGTGGATGCCGAAGTGCGCCAGCACCTTGCCAAGGAGGAGCAGGTCCTCTTTCCTGCGATCCAGTCAGGCAGTCGCGGCGCCCAGATCCACATGCCAATCCGGGTGATGATGCAGGAGCATGACGACCACGGGCGAAACCTGCAGCGCATCCGCGAGCTCGCCACGGGATTCGAACCTCCGCCTGAGGCCTGCGCGACATGGCGCGCACTGTATGCGGGGCTGGAGAAGCTCGAATCCGAGTTGATGGAGCACATCCATCTAGAGAACGACGTCCTCTTTCCAAGAGCGTTGAACGCGTAGGGTGGGGATTCGAGGGGAGCGGCACCCATGACGAAAGAGCGTAGGCTCGCCATTCAGGTGAAGCGCGTCTATGAGAAGCCCGCACGTTTGGATGGATGTCGGATCTTGGTCGACCGGATCTGGCCGCGGGGCCTTTCCAAAGACGCTGCGGCGCTCGACGGATGGATGAAAGAGGTTGCCCCTAGCGCCGAGCTGCGGAAGTGGTTTGGCCACGAACCGTCCCGATGGCCTGCCTTCAAGAAGAGGTACTTCCGCGAGCTCGATCAACAGGACGACCTTCTCGAGCGGCTTCTCGAAACCTGCTCCGGCGAGACCATGACCCTGTTGTTCGGAGCCAAGGACTGCGAGCACAACAACGCCGTGGCCCTCAAAGAGTATCTGGAGGGGCGCCGTTCTTCGGCACGGTGAATCGGTTGGTCGACTCATGCGTGCGCTCTATCTCCTCTCCGTTTGGATTCACATTCTTGCCGCCACGGTCTGGATTGGTGGCATGCTGTTCCTGGTCTTGGTCGTCGTCCCCTGGTTGCGAAAGGGCAAGCGCCCCGATGCTGCCGTCTTCCTGAGAGAAACCGGCACGCGATTTCGGAACGTCGGGTGGATTTGTTTCGCGCTGCTGGCTGTGACCGGCACGTTCAACCTCTGGATGCGCGGCGTCCGGCTGTCGGATTCGGTCGCACCGAATGTGTTCTGTCTCTCGTTCTGGTGGCGGTCCTGGTGCAATGGGCGCTCGCCGTGCGGGTCAGACGTCTAGTGCCCGAGCAAGTCGGTCAGTATGCCTGGTTCGTCGGTGGTGATCGCCGTCACACCCTTATCGATCTGGGCCTGCATCTCGTCGGCCGCATTCACGGTCCATACGTTAACTTGCAGGCCCTCGGCGAGGGCGCTCTGCACGAGGTCTCCCGATACCGAGAAAAAGGGATGAATCGCGTCCAAGTCGAGGAGCAGCGCCGTCTCGACCTCTTGGGTTCCTGTCAAGAGGGACAACAACCCACAATAGTATCCGGGTTGCTCGGTCTTGATGAGCTCGACGGCGTTCTCATCGAACGAGGAGAACATGGTTCGCCTCTCACCTCCGATTCGAGTCACTTCGTCGTGGGGCCGTGGCGCGACCGTCCGGTCCTGTGGTCTCGGTAAGACATGCGAATCCTCGCACCTTCAGCTCGATGCTGACGAGCGCGTTGCCGTCTTGGCGGCGTAGACCTCCGACAGCCCCCCGTGCCAACGTCGGCTGAGACACTCCTGAGCTGAAGATTAATGAATCGGGGCGTGGGAGCATGGAGTCATGGTGCAGCAGGCAGAGATGGGAGCGGCCGTCCCGACGACGGCCGAGAGAGTGCGTGATCTTCGACGCGAAGTCGCGGATCCTCAGGTCGTGGAAAAGGCGAAACGTCGGCGCTTCAGCGCGTCGTACAAGTTGAAGATCCTCGAAGAGGTCGATCGGCATCCAGAACGAAGCGGCGCGATTCTCAGGCGCGAGGGCCTCTACAGCTCGCACCTGAGCGCGTGGCGCAAGCAGCGTGAAGAGGGAGCGCTGAAGGCCCTCGACAAGAAGCGCGGCCCCAAGGGCAAGAGTGCCGAGCAGGTGCAAATCGAGAAGCTCGCGCGTGAAAAGGCGCGGCTCGAGCGCGAGCTGTTCAAGGCGAACGCGATCATCGACGCCCAAAAAAAGCTTGCCGAGATCTTGGGCGTAGATCTTCCGAAGATCACCGACCCCGACCCGGACAAGAACGAATGAACGTCCTTGTGCGCTCTGGGTCGGTGGGGGTCGCCCGGGTGTGCATGGCGCTCGGCGTGCCGCGGCCGAGCTACTACCGGCGGCGCCGTCCGGCGCGGCGGCGCACGGAAAAGAAGCGACCGCCGCCGCCTCGTGCGCTCGGGCGGAGCGAACAGCAAGAGGTCGTCGAGGTGCTGCACTCGGAGCGCTTCGTCGATCACGCGCCGGCGCAGGTCGTCGCGGCGCTGCTCCAAGACGGCATCTACCACTGCTCGGCCCGCACGATGTACCGGATTCTGGCAGCCCGCGGCGAGGTCCGTGAGCGCCGAAATCGGCTTGTCCATCCGCGCTACCAGCGTCCCGAGCTCTTGGCGACCGGACCCAACCAAGTGTGGAGCTGGGATATCACCAAGCTTCGCGCCGCGCAGAAGTGGACGTACTACTATCTCTACGTGCTGCTCGACATCTACAGCCGCTTCGCGGGTTCTGGATGCAGGGGCACGAATGGGTGTCGCTGCCGTTCTACTGTTCAACATCCAACACCAAGGCGTCGAGCCCGACCAGATCACGGTGCATGCGGACCGTGGCTCGGCGCCGACGAGCAAGACGCTCAAGCAGATGATGATCGACCTTGTCCAGCACTCGCGTTGGTGCCGCTCAGCACGTCAGCAGTCGCCTTATCCAATCAAGAAGTTCACGGTCAGTAGCACCATTACCCGGGCTTCGGCAGCTACAGATGCCCGCAGCTTTTGCCGGCGCACCTTCGACTGGTACAACTACGAGCATCACCACTCGGGCCTCGCGATGCTCACGCCGGCGCAGGTGCACTACAGGCACGCCGAGGAGGTCCTGGCGCAACGCCAGCGCGTCCTCGATGCGGCGTACGCGGCCCGCCCCGAACGATTCGTCAACGGGCCGCCGACGGTCCCCTCGCTACCGCAGGCGGTCTGGATCAACCCCCCGAGGACAAGAGCGGAGCGAGATCAAACTTCACTAAACTGAAACGATTCTCAAAGTCGTTGACACGTGTCGCAGCGTGGAGTCGCATATCGGTGTGCGCCCGAAGATGCGAGGTAGATAGCCAGCCGCCTGGAAGAGCGCAATCCCAGAGGGGGCGGTCGCCCGTCGAGCCCCCCCATCGATATCGATTCCATCGGCGCCTTGATCCATGGCCTCCAGGAAAGAAACAATCGAGTTCTCTGGAAAAGGGTGGCCTGCTCGCGTCAGTCCCGCTCCACGGTGGCCGAGGTTTGCACAAGGCGCCAGACTCGCCAGCTGTGTTCGCACATCGTCCGCAGGCGTGACGTCTGACGATCCACAAGCAACTGCCACAAGAAGCACACCAACACTCGATTTCCGCATGACCAACCCTCCGCCCAATAGGTGCACGAGAGACTATCCTAGGTGTGCAGAATCGTCTCGTGCGTTCCAGGCTTCCGAGACCGGGGCCCCCAGGCGGGCGCACGAAGAGCATGGACGAAGGACAGGAAAGAGCCCGACCGCAGCTCTTGGGTGAGGTGCCGGTGTAGCCGGCGGCGGCCAATGGCATCATCTTGGCTCCGGCACCCCAATCGCGGCGAGCAGCGTGGTGCCCCAGTTTGCGATACTCTAAGTGGACGGGGGAAGGCACGCTGAGCGCAGCTCGAGATGCACCCGTTTGGACGGGCGCAGATGGCGCAAGCGACCGAGAGGCCGTTGATCACCCGAGGGGTCGAGAGCGCCATGCGGGGGTTGGCGCGCCGGAACTTTGCAAAGCCCTCGCGCGCGAGCAAAGGCAGCGCTCCGGACCCCTGGGCGACACGAAAGGAAATTCAGATACATGTCAGGAATAACGAGGACGACCCGAGACCACGAGACCATCGAAAGGGACGGAAGCACGGGGCGGTCAGCCCGCGCACGTGCCAGGGACCGAGCGAAGCCGGGGTCGGTCGGATGCCGCGTACCACTTAGTGCCGAGAGCGAGGGAGCGAGCAACCCCGCGCCCACCAGCCGCTTGGGGACCATCTCCGAGAATCGACCCAACAGGACTCGCGCTCGTGTACCGAGAGGCAACCAGCAGGACATGCGAGGCGGTCAATCGATCTTGAATCGCGACCACCTGGTCAACGTGCGGACTCGCGCAGCGTTGACCGCGATCACGGGTTGGTGAGTGAATGGTGTTCCGCACGCGCGACGTTCTTTGGGAGATCTCGGGTTCACGTTCGCATTTTCTTCGATTTCAGCCGCCGACGCCGCAATCCCTCCACGATCGAAACCTCGAGCTCCACCGAACGGGGATTCGCTCTTGCTCGTTTTCAGGGCTTCAGCTGCATCACGTCGGTGTCGATGCGTCCATCGGCCCGAAGTTGGATTCGGCGGTAGCCCGGACCGAGACGGTCGATGGCGAAGTCGTCGCGGCCGGGCACGAATTGATAGCAGGTCGAAGGGGTGCCCATCAGCCGCAGGGCGCCGGCGTGATCGTCGTAGCGCTGGTGGACATGACCCCAGAGCAGGCCGCACACGCGAGGATGCCGGCCGATGACCGCGAGCAGCTGGTCGGCGTCGTCCAGTCCAACGGCATCCAACCAGGCGCTTCCGACCGGGACCGGATGATGATGCAGGCACACGAGCACGTGTTCGGCGTCGCTGCTTTCGAGCTCCGCGCCGAGCGCTGCAAGCTGTTCCTCACCCACGCGACCGCCTCCACGCGCGCCGTCCCAAGTGTCGAGCATGCAGATCAGCCAGTTCCCGTGTCGCAGGTTCTCGCAATAGTGGAAGTGGCCGCGGCCGAGCTCGCCAGCCATCAGCTGCGGATCGTCGTGGTTGCCGGGAATACAGAAGACCGGCACCTTCAGCGGCTCCATCAACTGCCGAATCCTCGCGTAGGTCTGTGCTGAGCAATCCTGAGATAGGTCTCCCGTCAGAAGAATGACGTCCGGATCCTGCGACGCCAGCGCGTGTTGCAGGGCGCGCCGAAACGTCTCGTAGGTCTGCACACCCTTCAGCCGCGCCGCCGGATCCGCGAATAGATGGGGATCGCTCAGCTGCAGAATGTCCAGAACCGTAGCGGCAGTCGTCATCAGAGCCTGACCTCTATGCCGCCCAGTGTAGCGGCGCCGGCAAGGAAGAGGTCACTGCAAACGCGGAGTTCTCGATCGATCGGCAAGACTACGGGATCAGCTATCCCGGAATGCGTGACGACCTGATCCGCGATCTGGTTGTGATCAAGCTGTCCTTGAAACTGCCGCGTTCGGACTAGCCCTGTCGCGATGATGGCAGCGCAGTCCGGTCTTCTCTCCCTAAAGATGAGTGATTTCCATTACATCGCAATATGCCTTTGACTGGCTGCTTCGAGATGACCGATAGTCAGCGCTCACTCATCCCGCAAGAACTGAGCGTGATGAAATTGCCCGTGACCCATTTGCCCTTGGAGAGACTCTAATGACGATACGCGATTGGCAGCCCATGCTGAGGCGTTCTCTCACCCTTGCTGCTCTTGGCACTTTCGCCCTCGGCCTGACGATCCTTTCCGCACCCGTAAGCGCTAGCGCCGCGGACACCGTCCTCCAGCCGGGCGATTCGATCCAGGACGCGGTGGACGCCGCCTCACCTGGGGACAAAATCATCATCATGCCTGGCGTGTACTATGGAGCCGACGGGGCCGAGGAGGGCGTACGCGTCAAGAAAGATTTCATTCGCCTGATCGGTAAGCCCGATGGCGAGAACAAGGTCATCCTTAGGCCCAACCCAGACGGATCCAACGTAGATGGGATCCTCGTCGAACCCGAAGACGCACCCGAAGATGGACTTCCCGTCATCCAGGGTTCCATCATTCAGGGGATTACCGTTGAAGGATTTCCGGGGAACGGGATCAAGTTGGAGTACGTCAACAACTTCCAGATCCTGAACAACGAGTCTGTCAACAACCTGGAGAATGGAATCCAGCCGGAGCTTTCCGCAAACGGCCTGGTCAAGGACAACCTCTCCTACGGTTCCCTCGACAGCGCGTTGTGGGTCGAGGGTGGCACGAACGTCCGAGTCATCGGCAACGTCCTCCATTCGAGCGTCACGGGCCTCGAAGTCACGATTTCCAATGGTCTGGTCCTCGCAGACAACGAAATGTATAACAACACGGTTGGTATGGGCCTCTACCACCCGTCGGCTGCTGGGTCAGAGACGGTGCCGCCGGTGATCGAAGATTGGAAGGCCATGAACAACTACGTCCACGACAACAACCAACTCTATCCGACAAGTGGTTTGCCCGCATTCCTCCCGCCCGGTGGGGGAATTATGCTCCTGGGGGTGAGCGATACCAACGTCGTGGGCAATCGGATCGAAAACAACGACTTCTTCGGGCTGGCGGTCCTGGACTTCTGCTTTGCGTTTAACGGAGTCCCGGACCCGGTGAATTGGTGCGTCCCCCCCTACGGTCCAAACACCAAGGGGACCGACCCTGTGCCGCGCAACAACCGGATCCGGGGAAATGTATTCGTCAACAACGGGACCGATCCACCTGACCACCCCCTGGCGCCGTTTGCCGCGGACATCATCGAGGCCGTTTTCGACCCCTCGGCAGGCAATCGTTTCGACGGAAACCGCTGTGCGACCTACTCCTCCATCCCCGGGGGTGTGGAGCAGGTGCCCGCGCCGTGTCCCTCTCCCTCTTATCGCTGAGACGCAAAGCGGTTTGATCACATTTGATCTCAAGCGCGCCCACTCGAGAGCCCTGGCGCTCCGGTCGGGGGCTTGAGGGGAATTTGGGTTCATCGATTGAGTGGCCCCGATCACCAGACCAAGCCGGGCGATTGCTCAACCCTGCTGCGCCGGGTCAGCGGACCCTTGGCCGACGAACTCTATTTCCTCTGTCGACCCGAGCGTGGGACGACCGAGGTCGCCGCGCAGGCCTCATCCGTATACCAAGCCATGCGTGAGCTGCTCGCCGCCGAAGGCGGGTCCGTCGCGACGGTGGCAAGCGAGACGCTGTTCGTGAGCGACGGTCGGCGGGACCTCGAGGTCATCCTCGACACGCGCCGGCAAGTGCTCGAGGAAGCCGAGCCCGGGCCGTGTCGCCCAGTGACCGCCGTCGTCGGGCAGGCTCCGCTGAACGAGGGAGCAAGGCTGGAGCTCTCCGCGCTTGCCGTCATTCCACACCCACAATCGCGGCCCGTAACCGAGGTGTGGACCAAGCCTGCTTGCAGTTGCGAGGCCTGCTCGCGGCTGTCGGCAAGGCTCGTCCGCGTCGGAGAGCAGACACACGTGCATGCCGGCAACATCTACGGGTCGGGCGGAGATGCGTTCGAACAGACATACGCCATGTTTTGCTCGGGCGAGGAGTTGTTGAGCGAGGCGGGGATGAGCTTTCGCGAGGTGGTTCGCACGTGGATCTACCTGCGCGACATGGATCGCGACTATGCGGAATTCAATCGAGCACGGCGAGAGTTTTTCCGCAGCAGGGGCATCGAGTTGATGCCGGCCAGTACCGCTGTCGGAGGCGCGCCCACCGCAGATGGCCACGATGTGTTCATGCGCCTGTACGCCGTGAAGTCACCGAAACCGCTGAAGGTGGAGGTCATGTCGAGCCCCACCCTCAACGAAGCCTGGATGTACGGCTCGGATTTCTCCCGCGGGTTGAGGATAGAGGATGAGAACAAGGTGGCACTTCACGTCTCTGGAACGGCGAGCATCGACGAAGCGGGACGCACCGTTCATATGGGCGACCTCGAAGCTCAGGCGGAGCGCATGCTCGCAAACATCTCCTCTTTGCTCGAAGCACAGGGAGCTTCATTTCAGGACCTCGTCTCCGCCGTTGCCTATCTAAAGAAAGCGGACGATGCGCCCTTGCTTCGCGCGATCTTTCACGAGCACGGATTCGAGGGCTTCCCGTGCACTGTGGTCGAGGCACCCATATGTCGCCCCGAGCTCCTGTGCGAGACCGAAGCGCTTGCAGTTCTGCCGCTACCCGGGCTGGGGAGGTGACAATGAGCAGGAATCCGCAACGTGGGGAACCCGATCCGGCACGAGGCCGCACGTCGGGCCGCGGTTATGCCTTTGTAGGGCTGGTCGTTGCCTTCGTTGCGATCGCGTCGTTCTTTCTTACGAGCTGCGGAGACCACGAGCTGTCGACCGAAGCGATTGTGGCGTTCGCAGGTTCTGTCCCGCCCGAGGGGCCGCTCGAGATCAAGTATCCGCAGGACGGGACCTGGTTTCCGCCCGATATCGTGGCTCCGACATTCCTCTGGAGCGACGAGTCGGCCAACGTCGACAGCTGGGCTCTCCTGGTCCGTTTCCCGACCACCGGCGAAGGTCTCAGGTTCTCGACGCAGGATCCGCGGTGGCGGCCCTCGGAGGAGGACTGGGAACAAATCAAGCGCAAGTCACGCGACTCTGATGCCGAGGTCTTCATCGCCGGCGTCGACGACGAGGCGCCGGATACGATCTTGTCCTGGTCCCGCATCCACATCCGTACGTCGAGCGACGAGGTGCGCGACCCCATCTTCTATCGCGAAGTGCCGTTACCCTTCCTCAAAGCCGTCCAGGATCCCTCCCGCATACGCTGGCGTTTCGGCACGATCGACTCGCAGACCGCGCCCCCGATCGTCCTTCAGAACCTGCCGGTATGCGGCAATTGTCATTCCTTTTCGGCGAAGGGCAAGGTTCTCGGGCTCGATGTCGACTACGGCAATGACAAAGGCGCGTATGCGATCATCCCGGTGGAGAAAGAGATGGTGATGAGTGATTCAAACATCATCACCTGGGCGGACTACAAGCGCGACGACGGGGAGCTTACTTTCGGGCTGTTGTCGCAAATCTCGCCCAACGGAAGGTACGTGGTCAGCACCGTCAAAGACCGATCCGTGTTCGTGGCTACGCCGGAGATCGCCTTTTCGCAGCTCTTCTTTCCGATCAAGGGGATCCTCGTCGTCTACGACCGGGAAACGAAAACCTACCAGGCTCTGCCCGGGGCCGATGACCCCGCCTACGTCCAGAGCAATCCTACGTGGAGTCCTGACGGGACGGAGATCGTGTTTGCCAGGGCGAAGGCCTACGAACTGCCAAACGTCGCCCACAAGAACAGTGTCATCATCGACAAGTCGGAGGTTCAGGAGTTCGTTACAGGGAAGCAGCCGTTTCGCTACGACCTCTACAAGGTTCCATTCAACGACGGCAAGGGTGGAGTGGCCCAACCTCTCGCGGGCGCCTCGCGCAACGGTATGAGCAACTTCTTTGCCCGGTACTCGCCGGACGGAAAGTGGATCGTTTTCTGCAAGGCCAAGAGTTACATGCTGTTGCAACCGGACAGCGAGCTCTACATCATACCAGCGGAAGGCGGTACGGCGCGACGGTTACGGGCCAACACCTCGCTCATGAACTCGTGGCATAGTTGGTCGTCGAACAGCCGATGGTTGGTGTTCTCGTCGAAGGTGAATACCCCCTACACCCAGCTTTTCCTGACACATATCGACGAGAACGGGAACGATACACCGCCGGTATTGCTCGAGCATTTTACCAGCAGTGACAGGGCCGCGAATATCCCCGTGTTCGTCGATCTGGATTCTGACGCAATCACACAGATCCGCGAAAACTTCCTGGATGCATACTCGTTTCTGCGGGCAGGGATGGCCAACGAGAGGACCGGCGATCACGCCGGGGCCGAGCGGTCCTTTCGAAGGGGTCTGGAGCTCGAACCTGAGAACGCGGATCTGCACAACGCACTGGGGTGGACTCTGTTCCAGGAGGGAAGAAGCGCAGAAGCGATTGCGGAGTACGAAAAGGCCTTGGCCATCGACCCCGAGAATGTGAAGAGCAACAACAATATGGCGCTAGCCCTGACCGAGTTGGGACAACTCGACAAAGCGGCCTTGCATTTCCGAAAGTCGCTTGCGGTCGAGCCGACAGCAGAAATCTATAGCGACCTGGGGTTCGTTCTCGACCGACAGGGCAAGAGCGAAGAGGCGATCGAGAACTACCACGAGGCGCTCAAGTTGGATCCGAAGTGCGCGTCGGCGCATTTCAATCTGGCGGTGTCCTTGCTAAGACGAGATAGACTCGACGAGGCTGCGGCTCAATACAAAGCGGCCCTGCGCGTGAAACCGACCGCGGAGACCCATAACGGCTTGGGGTTTGTTTTCTCCAAGCAGGGCAAGGTGGAAAAGGCCATTGCCCAGTTCCGAGAAGCGATTCGTCTGAACCCGAAGTACACGGCAGCTTACAACAACCTGGCGGGCAACCTCCTCAAACAGGGGAAGCTAGACGAAGCCGCGTCGTACTACCGAACGTCGCTCAGGGAGAAGCCGAACGCCACGCTTTATAATCAGCTGGGTTTGGTTTTGGTGCGGCTCGGTCGAGCCGAGGAAGCCGCGCAGGAGTTCCGCAAAGCTCTCGCGATGAATCCCGGGTATGCAGATGCGCGCAGGAACCTTGCGGCTCTTGGCGACAGTCCCGCGCATTAGCACGAGCGATGAGGTGCAGCTCCTCCAACAACTGGTTGTGGGCCTTCAATTTTTTGCTCCGGTAAGAACGTGACGCCGTCGTTCGGAGCGGATTGGCGGCATGGCGTTTCTGGTCCTGGTCGTCGTTCCCTGGCTGCGAAAGGGCAAGGGCCCGGATGCTGCCCTCTTCCTGCGAGAAACCGGCGTGCGGTTTCGGAACGTTTCATCTCTCGGGTAGCGGGTCGAGGCGGAGACGCCGTTCTGTGGTACGGATCATTTGTGCCGAGCGAAGTGCTTTTCGAGCGCGGGATTGATCACTTCTGGGCCGTCGAAGCTGCTTATGTGGGCCGCGTTAGGGATGATGAGTAGCTCAGAGCCCGGGATTCCGTCTGCTATACGTTGCGCGCGGGCGGGGGGCTGGGACTTGTCTTCTTCGCCAACGATCACCAGCGAGGGCACTGCAATTTCCGCGAGGCGCTCGAGGACGCCCTCCCGGTCGAAGATGCCGCGACCAAACTGAATTATCGCGTCCTTGTCGTTGTCGATCAGCATTTGCCGAAATCGTCCGAGCTCGGCCTCTCGGGTCAGGTCACGGCGGGACTTCTTGGAGAAGAACAGGGACATGATGTAGGGCGCGAAAGGCCGTATTCCGATCAGGCGGACCATGCGCATCATCAGCTCGTATTGGAGTCTCTTCAGTGCTGGCTCGACCTCCGCGGAAGTATCCATCAGCGTGAGCGAGCGAAGAAGCCCTGGCCGGCGAAATCCGAGTCGGAGACCGATGAATCCTCCCGTCGAAAGACCGACGAAGTGGAGGGGGGCGCATTTCATGGCTTCGATGAAAGCGACCGCGTCCGCGTAGAGATTTTCCATGTCGTAGCCGTCTTTGGGCCGCTCGCTCGCACCGTGTCCGCGGTGATCGAAGGCGATGCAGCGATAGCGACCCGACAGCGCATCGATCTGTGGCTTGAAGTGACTCCAGTCGACCAAGTAGCTATGAGAAAAAACGATCGCCTCAGGCCCCGAGCCGTGCTCGACATAGTGAAGGCGAACTCCGTTTACTTCGATATACGGCATCTGCAGGATGGTACCCCAAGATGAGGCAAGAGCTGAAATGCTGCCATGCCGATGTGAAAATTCGGTGACATCTCCTGACGAACCATCAACACGGCGATGTGGCCAAATTTCCTGCCACGCCAGCATGCCGGCGCACGCATTTCCGAGTTTCATCACGCCGAAGGAATCGTTCCGCCATCGAGCTTCCAAAGGTCGTCACTGATCTCGATCAAAGACACGGCACGCACCATCACGAAAGCGCCGCGATCAGCACCTCCGTGCAGATGCCAACGGCACGCACGACCTCGCGGTGAAGTATGCGCCACTCGGGACCGATAAAGGACGCGAGCTCGAGAGGGCGGCAACCGCCCACCAGTCGCGGGTTTAATGAATGAATCGCCCTCCACGAGCGGCACACCAAGCGAGACACGGGTGTTTGCCCGAATGTCAGGCTCGCCAAGCAAAGGAGCCCGCCCGGGACGAGCAGGCGCTGGGCTTCGCGCAGCACCGCGCGAATCTGCTCCTCGCCGAGCAGATCGAGGACATAGGCGGAAAGGAATCGATCAGAGGTATTGTCGCCCACGGCAAGGCTCGGGGAGCCATCGGTGAGCTGAACCTCGGCGCGGCCGGCCCAGGGAGCGACGCGATCTTGGGCCAGCTCGACCATCGTCCGACTGATGTCAAATCCGATATACGTTGCGTCGGACGGTAGGAATTCCTTTAGGAGACGCGCGGCCAGTCGGCCCGTACCGCAGCCGAGCTCGACGACTGCCCTGGCGCTCTCGAAGCCCGCGTATTTGAGAAGTACCTCAATGGCAGGATCTTCGTAGATGCGCTGCAAGTCCTGCTTCCGCCCGAAACGGTCATAGAACTCTCTAGCCTCCTCGTGCGATAGAACTCGGGCCATCACCCTTCACCCATACCGCGCTGCGCGAGGACACTCCACCGAACAAAACGTAGGGGTGGGACTCGTAGTCCGGATGGAAACGGGCGGCTGTAAAATCGAATGATAGGAGGTGGCGATCGGGTGCTACCATCAGTCAGATTGATGAGAAAGGCAGGGAGACGATGGCACTGGCAAAGGACCCGGTATGCGGCATGAACGTCGATCCCGATGTGGCTCACACCCGCAAGTCGGAATACAAGAACAAGACTTACTACTTCTGCTCTCCTGGCTGCAAGGAAGCTTTCGACAAAGAACCGTCTAAGTACGCTTCGGGAAGCGAAGGGGAATAGCGGGCACGTTCCTTCGAACGGATAGGATCCACCCCCGGCTCGATGATGGTCAGCCCGCCTGGAAGCAATTCATCGAGACAGTCGCGCGTTGGTTCGGCCTCGGGCCTCACGCGCTCGAGGGATGGAAGTAGCGAATTGAGGGCTCACCGTCCAGCTGCGCCAATATGTGGCCTAGGACGCCTGTCTCTTTGCGCCAGTTGATATAGTTCTCGTAGTCAGACTGAGAGTCCCACTCTTCGACGAAAATTACGGACTTCCGCTCCGAATCGAAGGCCGCAGTAATTCCTGCGCAGCCCTTGTAGGAACGAGTGCCCGGAAAGATTTCCCTTAAGATGTTCTCCAGCGCCTCGGCAGATCCTTCTTTCACTTTCCCTTCTAGTAGAACGAGAATCGACATCGGAATCCCCTTTCGCAACTACCATACGGCAGTCACTCGAGGTGTGTCGAGCGTGAGAATTCGGTCGGTGAGACGGTGAAAGTCGGCTCGACAATCGAGTCCCTTGCGCCTCGGCCAACGCGCTCCAGGATCGACGTGCGAACGGAGGGTCCGATGCCTGAAGACCATGCCAACACCACGGTGCTCGTGACGGGCGCCTCCGGGTTCATTGGGCTCCACTGCGTCCTACAGCTGTTGCAGCAGGGTTACCGGGTGCGCGGTACCGTTCGCAGCCAGGCCCGGGCGGACGAAGTACGTGAGGCGATGGAGGCGAACATCGACGTCGAGCTTAGTGACCGGCTCGAGGTCGTCGAAGCAGACCTGACGCGGGATGAGGGATGGGCGGACGCCGTCCGCGGGTGTACGTACGTCTTGCACGTCGCGTCGCCGTTTCCCAACCGAACGCCCGAGCACGAGGACGAGCTCATCAAGCCGGCGAAGGAAGGGACGCTTCGCGTGCTGAAAGCGGCGGCCGAGGCTGGGGTGAAACGCGTCGTCCTCACGTCGTCTCTGGCCGCGGTCTCCGGGGGACATCCCGTCGACAACGCACGCGTCTACAACGAGGATGACTGGTCCATCATCGAACGGTGCCCGCCGTACCCGAAGAGCAAGACCCTCGCCGAGCGCGCAGCCTGGGAGTTCGTAGGGAGTCTCGAGGGCGATGTGCCGATGGAGCTTTGCGTGATCAATCCGGGCGCGGTCCTCGGCCCGGTCCTCAATCGTCACTACAGCACCTCCGGGGAGATCGTGCGCAAGCTCCTGGCCAAGGAGTTGCCTGGGACCGCCAAGGTCGGCTTTGCGTGGGTCGACGTACGCGACGTCGCGAGCGCACACATCGCCGCCATGACCGCCCCGGCGGCGGCAGGCCAACGCTTCTGCTGCGCGATCGAGTTCTCCTGGATCGACGAAGTCGCCGACATTCTCGCCAGACGCTTCGGCCCCGAAGGGTGGAAGGTCCCGACGCGCAAGCTGCCGAATTTCATGGTGCGCGTCGTGGCGATGTTCGATCCGACCGTGAGAACGGTCGTCTCGGACCTCGGACGGGTACGCCGGGTGTCGAGCGATCGAATTCGGAGCGTGCTGCACTGGCAGCCGCACTCGCTCGAAGAAATGGTCGTTTCGATGGGCGAGACGATGATCCAACAAGGAATCGTGTCGCGGTAGGCTCTATCGCTGATCACCACCGACTGGTGTCCTCCGTCTCATTTTTAGGGGGGAGGAGAAGGGAGGGGTGGGGGGAGAAGGAACAGGAAGGGTCGTAACCACCTAGGGACCTTATGAGGGGAGGCGCAGGGGGGGAACAGTGATGGAGCCTGGCCACGCTCACCGTGGATGAGCCGACGGTCGACGCGCTCGACTCCCAGGGGCTCGCGCCGAAGGATGTCGGCTGTATCTCTCGTGTATGGTGGAGTTGGGATGAAATTATTCGTGTTCTCGTGCGCTCTGTTGACGAGCCTGCAGGCCTCTGCAGCACCCGCCCGGATTCTGCTCACATTCGACGATGGACCGAATCAACCATCAACCACCTTGGTCTTGAAAGAGCTCGAGAGAAGAAAAGCCAAGGCGGTGTTCTTCATTTTGACCGGGCCAGAAACGCTGTTCGAAGAAAGGCGGTTTCGTCGCGTCTACCCGAAAGCTGAAACCGAATCAGGCTTTCAGACCGTCGTGAAAGAGGTCGAGCAAGGGCATCTGATTGCATGTCACTGGGGGGGAACCTACGGCTCGCAGTCAAACTACCATCCTCCGCGCTTAGCGGAGCCGGCCTACGATTCGACCGGAGATGGTGTTGTCGACAAGATTTCGGAGCCAGGCAATGCGTTGGAATCCGACTTGATTCAATGTCGACAACGATTGAACCAGGCTCTCTCAATCGTTCAATCGGAAAGGGTCGACCCGAACATACAGAAACCGGGCACGATCTCTTATGTTCGTCCACCGGTTTGGAAGTACAAGATCGATGATCTTGACGCCCGTCCCGTGTACGAAGCCCTCGGCATGCAGATGGTGATGACGGATTTTCGATTGGTGGACGGCGGCTATCCCCACCAGGGATTTCCAATGCCGGGACGAATGGCGGCGCGGACTGCGAAAGCCATTTCGCAAGGGCGAACGGAAGTGGTATTGACGATGCACGACTCGAATACGGAAACCGCCAAAGATCTTCCGAGAATTCTCGACAAGCTGGAGCACGCTCTAAAACGCAGAGGTCTCGTGCGAGGCGTTGACTGGGAGTACACAGAGAACATCGAGCAAATCCAAGATGTTCTGCAGAACTTTTTGGAAAGGACCAGCTATCGAGATTAGAGAGTCTCACCGACGATCAGCCTTGCGGTGCTCGCCAGAGGCACGGTCTTGGTCAGTCGAAGCCCCGCGTCCCGGAAAAGTCGCCGGAACTCTGGCTTGGTTCGTTCTCGCCCTTTTCCGGATAGGACCATCATCTCCAAATCGAGCATCCGCGTCGTATCTTTGCGATGACCTGGCAGAAGCACCCCCTCGACGACCAGGACTTTACCGCCCGGGCGAAGCGCCGTGGCGCAGCTGCGCAGGATGGCGATAGCGTCTGCGTCTCCCCAGTTGTGCACGATATGCCGCACGATGTAGATGTCGGCGCCAGCTGGGACTTCCAAAAAGAAATCCCCGGCAACGCAGGTGCACCGCGCTTGGAGATCCGCTTCGCGTAGACGAAGCTCTGCGACATGGCAGACACGATGTCTGTCGAACAAGATTCCGTGCAAATGAGGCCACCTGTGAAGGAGCTCGATCAGCAGGGTTCCCACTCCACCGCCGATATCAGCGACCTTCTCGATCGCGGAAAAATCGAACACCGCGGCGAGCGCACGGGCATCTTCTCGGGTGAACGCATCCACCCCAGCGTCATAGACCTTCGATGCTTCGGGATGAGTGGCCAGGTAGTTGAAGAGGTCCTGGCCATGCTCGATCTCGAATGCCGCTTCTCCCGTGAGAACCGCATCCTTCAGTCGTTTCCAAGGCGACCAGGAGAACGGAGCGCCCACGAACTCGGCCAACGGTCCAAGGGCACTCGAACAGAGCTGGGCACCGAGTGCGGTCGTCCTAAAACGCTCGTCTTCGTCGATTTCGAGCAAGCCTTCGGCGGCCAGCACATCGAGCAGTCGGCGGAGTGCGTTTGGATCACAGCCGAGCCGGGCCGCGAGCTCCGCCTCGTTCATGGGCCCGCCGTGGAGCGCGTCGCCCAAGCCGAGTTGGGCAGCGGCCGAGATCGCTGCGGCGATCCATTTGCCGCCTAGCAGCGCGAGAAATTCTTGGGCGGCCTCCTGATCGCGCGGCGCTCCGCTCACGCTCCAGCTCGCACGCGCGATGCCCCGTCGGACTCCGATACGAGGGGACGCAATATCGCGAACAGCTGCTCTTCGCTGGTGCTCGAAGAGCCCCGCCCGAGCGAACGCTCCACATCCCTGGCCAGACGCGACAACGCACGGCGTCGAGCTAAGCCCTTCGTCTTTTCGGCTCGAAGGCGGTCTGCTGGGATGCGCAATCTCCATCGCCCGATACCGAGTTTGGACACCAGCTCCGTGGCTTTCGCCGCGCCGAGTTGAGACACTACCCTCACGACGATCTCGCTCACAATCTCCTCGCCTTCCCGTGCCCGCTTGCGCAAATATGCCAACGTCTCGGAAGGCGTCATCTCTTCCTGCAGTGCGATGTGCGTATCGACCAAAACCGAAGGGAAGGCCGGCAAGTCCTCGAAACGGGCTTCGGGCTCGTGAGGTGAGAGCAGAGCCCATTCGCGCAGCAACGTTTGCACGTAGCTCGAGAGCTCGAAGATGCGCTGACCTGCCTCGACTTGCGCCGTATGTTCAGCACCACTTAGTCGATAAATTCCCTGAAGGAAATACTGACACAGGAAGGACCAGTACGCGAAGTTGTCCCAGTAGACTTTTGCCAGCATGGCCGGCGCGTGCCCATAGACCGGAGCGGCGTCTCGGAAAACGTTGACCGCGCCGGAAACCAACACTCGATACTGGATGTTGAGCTCACGGGTACGCGTTTCCAGATCCTCGCCGGCGAGGTCGACTCGAATGAGCTCCTCGGTGAACGAGTTGGCGAATGCGATAAAATCGGTTCCCGGGCTGTACAGTGGATCGACGAAGGCGCCTGCCTCTCCAACGATGCCCCAGCGGTCCGCCGACCATGAGCGACCGATCGTGTTGCTGTATTCCCGTATGCAGAGAAAATCGAGGATCTCGCGATCGGCCAAATGCTTTGCGAGCACCGGCTCGTGCTCGGCGATGAAGTCGCGGAGCCTGTCCAGGGTCTTGAGACGATTGAAGTCGTGGTATTCCGAGTGGGCGACCACACCGATGCTGGTGTTGCCCGACGAGAGCGGGATGATCCACATCCAGTAGCCGGTGCCCATGAGATGGTTCGTGGAACGCCATCGCTTCGATGCGAAGTCCCTATCGTGCCATTCTCGGGCGTCCGCAGGGACCAATTCGTCGACGTCGAGCTTGCCCTTCACTCGAAACCAACCGGCAGACGATGAGTGGCGTGTGCCGCGCGTCAATTTCAATTTGCGACGGAGGAGCGCACTTCGACCAGTCGCGTCGATCAACCAACGTGCGCGAAGCGACAGGGGTCCAGACGGACCGAGCAGCTCGGCACGATGCCAGGTGTCGCCTTCGCCCAAGTCAACGTCCGTAACCGCGTGCCCTTCGAGAAGCACGACGCCATCGTCCACGACCATCGCGCGCAGGTCGGATTCGAAAATTCCTCGATCGATTTGGTACGATTGGATGACCGGTTCCGACGAAGGGCCGATCTCGGTGCGCTCCTCGAGAGGAAGCTCTCCGCCACCAGGGTAGAAGCGTAGCCCGAACTTCAGCAGATGATTCTGCTCTAGATACTCGCGAAGCCCGAGACGTTCTAGATACTGAGAACCTAGTTCGACGCTCGACTCACCGACTTTGTGCGCGGCCGTGGGAAGAGGGCGGCTCGTCTTGTCGGCGACGGCGACCTTCAACTGCGGGTGGCGTCTGCGAAGTTGACGCGCCAACGTGAGTCCGGCCATTCCGGCACCACAAATCAGCACATCGAACGAACTCTCCATAGTGCTCCTCTCAGGTTCTGCGCGTCACTGCGCCTGTATACACGTTGCCCGGGGCGTTGACGAGCACAGGAGCCGCCGTTAACCTCAGCTCTTGCGGAAAGCCTGGCGACTTGTTCGAATCATACCCACGCTAGCGCTATATTTTTCGCTGGCCCCGTTCGGGTATGCAGTTCTCGCATTGATGAGCACGCTTCCGGCCCGCGACGCCGACGCGCGCGCCCAACGCCTGCGGCGCGTGATTCACCGGGCCTTTCGCCTCATGCACGACTGGTTGCGCGGCCTGGGCATTTTGGACTTCGATCCGAGGCAAATCGACGGCAGTCTTCCGGATGGGCCGTGCGTACTGGTTGCCAATCACCGAACGCTCACCGACATCACGTCGATCGTGGCGGCGCTCGGCCCGATGACGGCGGTCGTGAAATCGGAGGTCTATAGGTTATGGTGGCTGCGGCCGTTGCTCGAGGGCGCTGGGCTGATCGAAGGACCGACGGGCAATCAGCTCGATGTCGCCACCGTCATCGACGCCTCGGTTCGGCAAGCCCGTACTGGCTCTCGCTTGGTGTTTTTCCCCGAAGGCACACGTGCTCCGGACGACCATCTTCTGCCCTTCGGACGAACCGCATTCGAGATCGCCCGCCGGGCGGACGTGCCTGTGGTGCCCGTGCTCCTACACTGGAAGCACCCTTGGCTGTCGAAGGATTGTCGGCTTTTGCAGATGCCGGACGGACCTACCCAGCTCCATCTCGAAGTGCTGCAACCGGTGTACCCGCGGGAGTTCCAAGGCTCTAGCCGGGCACTTAGGGATGTGATAGAGACGACCTTCGTGACCCACCTGGACACGGATTCAGGTGAACACTTGGAGGGACCTAGTGGCGGAATCAATCGAGAATCGACTCAAGCAACTCATCGTGGAGTCGTTGATGCTGGAGGACGTCGTCCCGGATGAGATCGAGGACGAAGCCCCCCTTTTCGGCGAAGGGCTTGGCTTGGATTCAATCGATGCGCTCGAGCTCGCGCTCGCGATACACAAGGAATTTGGCGTCCGAACGTCGGCCGATGACGAGCGTAATCGCGAGATCTTCTATTCCGTAAGAAGCTTGTCAGACTTCATTCGAACGGAGCAAGAGAACCCGAGCGTTCCGGCGGCGAATGAGGAGCGTCAAGCGCGGTGAGCCCACGCGATGCTTGGGAGAATTGTCCAGACCGTCGCTGCGCTCGCCCTGCTCGTCTATCCCTTTGCCGTATACGTAGGCCTGACTCGTTGGGACACGAGGACCGCGGCACTTGGGCTTCTGGTATTGGTGGCGCCGGCGGCGCTCACAAGATTCGGCAAGCACCGCTCGTCTGAGTTGAAGGCGGTCGCCTTTGTGCCGCTCGTCACCGTAGGCCTTCTCGGACTGAGCGCCGCCCTAGACGATGCGGGGTTCGTTCTGTTTGTCCCGGTCCTTGTCAACCTGGGATTGCTCGCCACGTTCGCGCCCACACTTCGCTGGGGACGTCCGATGATCGAGCGATTCGCGCGTCTGCAAGAACCCGAGCTGCCAGGGGCCAAGGTGGCCTGGTGCCGCATGTGGACTTGGATCTGGTGTGTTTTCTTTTTGCTCAATGCGGGCACCGCCGCGGCCCTCGCGCTCCTCGCCCCACTCGAATGGTGGACGCTCTACAATGGCCTGATCGCGTACGGCCTGATCGGCGTGATGTTTGCGGTCGAATTCGTGTTGCGCCATCTGAAATTCGGTCGCGCTCCCGTTGAAGCGCTGCCAGCGTCGCAATCGTCCGGAGGAACGAACCGGTGATGCGGCAGCTGCTCGAGCGCCACGAATCCGCCGATCTGGTAGCGTTTGGCAGCGGAGGAGAGAAGACCGCAGCCGACTTACTCTCGGACGCAGCGAGCGTTGCCGGCATGCTTCCCCCTCCGACTCGGGATTCGCACGTTCTGCTGGTGTTCAAGAATGATCGCTACGCGTTCGCGACGGGATTGCTTGGCGCCTGGGCTGCGGGGCACGCTGTGGCCCTTCCGCCGAACACGCGCCGCGATACGGTTCTCACGCTGCAGAGTCGTCGCCACGTCGTCGCGATGCTGCACGACACTGATGCGGGACGACCGATTCGCCTTGCTCCGTTCGTCTCGGGCCGGACGCAGGGGACCGCTTTGTCCGGGGTGTCACTTCCTGCACGAGATGCGGTCGCGACCCTGTTCACCTCGGGCACGCAAAGCGTAATGACTCCATGCCCCAAGAGCGAGGGGCAGCTCCTCGCCGAAGCGTGCGTTTTGGCCGAGGCGTTCGGCCTCGAGATTGGCTTCCGATTGATCGCGACGGTGCAGCCCTCCCACATCTACGGATTGCTTTTTTCCGTGCTCGCGCCGCTGATAAGCGGAGGGGCCTTCATTCGGGAGACGCCATTTCATGCGGAGGCGATCGCCGCGAAGGTCAGGGAATACTCCGCGCGCACGTTGGTGACCGTTCCCGCACACTTGCGCGGTTTATGCACCGTGGAGGGGGGAGCGCTCTCGCCGTTGACCCGGGTGTTCTCGTCGACCGCCCCCCTTCGCACCGAAACGGCAACCAAGTTCTCGTCGGTTCATCAGACGGCCGTGACGGAGATCCTCGGTTCGACCGAGACGGGTGGCATTGCGTGGCGGCAGAGCGTTCGTTCCGGTGCCTGGCAGCCGCTTCCCATGGTCGAAGTGAAAGTCGACGAAGGCGACTGCTTGTGGGTCAAATCGCCCTTTGTTGCCGGGCACGTTGCGGTGCGCACCCCAGATCTTGCCAAGCCGCATCCCGATGGAAGCTTCTCCCATTTGGGCCGGTCGGACCGGACGGTCAAAGTGGCGGGGCGGCGCGTGTCGCTTCCAGCGATGGAGCAATGGCTGTGCCAGCTAGACGGTGTGGACGACGCTGCGCTGGTGGCCGTGCCGATCGACGGCGCGCGAGATGTGGCCTTGCTCGCCGCGGTCGTCGCGCCTGAGTGGAGCGTTCCGCGTTTGCGAGAGGCCATGTCGTCGCACTTCGATCCCTCCGCGCTCCCGCGCCGAATCTTGTTGACCGGAGGCCTACCGCGAGAAGAAAACGGAAAGCTTCAGCGCAGCCGCCTCCTGCAGATCTTTGGGCTCAATGAAGAGGGTATGGTGGTGCGCTGGGACGTCGATTGGGGTGAACGAAGTGAGACGGCAAACGACGGTCGCGTCTGCCAACGCGTGCAGCTTCACATCCCGCGGACCTTTGGCGCCTTCGAGGGGCACTTTCCTGGCTATCCGATCCTGCCCGCGGCTTCGCAGCTCAACGATATCGTTCTGCCTCGCATTCGCGCCGAGCGTCCCGATCTCGAACAGGTTCGCTCTGTCCAGAAGCTGAAATTTCTTGGTCGCATCGTGCCGGACGACGACCTCAATCTCGAGATCAGCTGGAAGGAAGGAGAGCAGATAGTCGATTTTTCGCTCTTTCGTGGTGACAAGATTTGTTCCGGCGGGCGGATCGTGTTCGCGGAGAGGCAAGCGTGAGCAGCGAAGACCGAGCCGCCATTCACCCGTGCATCCTCGTGCCGACGTACGACAACCCGATTACGTTGCGAAGCGTGGTCCTCCGGGCGCGGGACCATTGTCCCCATGTCATCGTCGTCGACGACGGTAGTAACGAGGCAGGGCGCCGGGTGTGCGATGCGGTGGCCCAAGAGGGTCTTGCGCACGTCCGGAGACGCGCACACAACGGCGGCAAGGGTGCCGCAGTGAAGACCGGTTTCGAGGCGGCCAGCGAGCTTGGGTTCAGCCACGTGCTCCAGGTCGATGCCGATGGCCAGCACGATCTCGATCGCATCCCCGTTTTCTTGGCGCAGGCATCCGCACGACCCGAGGCGTTGATCCTCGGCTATCCAGTCTATGACAGCACTGCTCCAAGAGGGCGCGTCATCGCCCGGGAAATCACTCGATTTTGGGTAGGCCTGGAGCTGGGGTCACGCGATCTGGTCAAGGACGCCATGGTGGGTTTTCGCGTGTATCCACTCGGCGCCGTCATGGCGGTCCCCGTGCGCGGCAATCGAATGGACTTCGACGTCGAGATTGCAGTTCGTCTGGCCCGGTTCGGTGTACCGGTCATCAATCTTCCCGTGGCCGTGCGCTACCTCAGCGAGCAAGAGGGCGGCACTTCTCATTTTCAGGCTTTCCGCGACAACCTGCGTCTATCGTGGATGCACACACGGCTCTGCGTTGGCGGTATCTTCCAGTGGTTCACCCGAAGATTGAGGCTGGCGCCGTGACCACCGTGAACCGGACTGCCGAATCCTCTTCGGCGACTTGGCTGAACCAACGGGAGCGAGGCGCCCTGCTCGGTATGCGTTTCGTCTTTTGGCTCGCGACCGTGTTTGGTCGCTGGCCTGCGCGGGAGTTCGTTCGTCTCATCGCCGCTTTCTATGCCGCGTTCGATCCAGAGGTGAGGCGTGCTTCACGAGAGTGGCTCGAGCGCGTGCACGGTCATCCGGCACGTTGGATCGACGTGTACCACCACATTTCGATGTTCTCGCAGGTGGCGCTCGACCGGATCTTCTTGCTCAAAGGTAAGACCGCGATGTTTCGGTTCAACCGAACCGGAAATCACTACCTGGCCAAGCTTGCGAGGGAAGGGAAGGGCGTGATCCTGCTCGGGGCACATCTCGGTAGCTTCGAGGCGATGCGACTCGGCGCCGAAGAAGAATCGTTTCCGATCACCATCGTAGGGCACTTCGAAAATGCCCGCATGGTCAACGCGCTTCTTTCTGAGCTGAATCCGGAGATGGCCGACGCGGTAATCCACGTCGGGGAGGATTCCGTCGGGTCTGCGCTCAAAATCAAGGATCGGCTCGAGCAGGGGTACATGGTAGCTGTTTTGGGCGATCGCGTCGGTCTCAACGACAAGGCAGTCAGCGTCGATTTCTTCGGGGAGTCTGCGCTTTTTCCCACGGGTCCGTTTCTTCTCGCTGCGGCGCTCCGATCGCCTGTTTACCTCGTATTCGGTCTGTACTATGAACCGAACCGCTACGAGCTCTTTTGTGAACCCTTCGCAGAGTGCATCGAGTTACCGCGCGTCGACAGGGCGGAGGCCTTGCGAAAGGTCGTCCAACGGTATGCCAACGAGTTAGAGCGATATGGCCGGAAAGCACCGGACAACTGGTTCAACTTCTATGACTTCTGGGCCAAACGAGACCATGACGGTTCCTGAGACTTCGTCACCCACACGTCCGGTGATCGAAGTTGGAGCCGAGCCTCTGAGCATCGACGACATCGTTGCTTTGGCGACAGGCATCGCTACGCCTCGTCTGATTGCGGAGGCTCGAGAGCGCATGCAGGCGAGCGCCGATCTGGTTGCACGACTCCACGATGATGAGGCATCGGAGATTTACGGTGTCACCACCAGCGTAGGTGCGTCCATAGACACGCAGGTGCCACGTTTGTTCGCGCGGGACCTTGCGCTGAATGTCCAGCGGATGCACGGCTGTGGAACTGGGCCGGCGTTGAGCGAGGACCAAACCGCAGCAGCTCTGGCGGTGCGCCTCTCTTCGCTCGCGCAAGGGAAGAGCGGCGTTCGACCCGTCGTGGCTGATCGACTGATCCAGTTCCTGGAGTATCGGATCCTGCCAGTGATTCCGTCCGAAGGGTCGGTGGGTGCGAGCGGCGATCTCACCCCGCTTTCGTACGTGGCTGCAGCGCTGGCGGGAGAGCGCGAAGTCCGTTTTGACGGTGAGCTGGTCGACTCGATGGATGCGCTCAATGCGATCCGCGAATCGCCTTTGTCGCTCGGCCCAAGAGAAGTCTTGGCTCTCATGAATGGGACGAGTGTGGCAACCGCGATCGCCTGCTTGGCCTGGGGGCGGGCCCGTAGGCTCGCCAGGCTTTCCGCATGCTTGACCGCCATGGGTTCCGAGGCCATACGCGGCAACCCAAGTCACTTCGACGCCTTCGTGCACGACGCCAAGCCACATGCGGGGCAGGTCTTGGCCGCGCGGTGGATTCGCGAAGACCTCGGCTATGGCGACTCGCGCGTCAACCTGGGGGCTCGCTTGCAGGACCGATACTCGATCCGATGTGCGCCGCACGTGATCGGGGTTGCCCTCGACTCGCTTCGCTGGTGCGGGACCACCTTGGAGACGGAGCTCAATGGCGTGAGTGACAATCCGGTCGTCGATGTTGCGGCGGGGGCGGTCGTTCACGGTGGCAACTTCTACGGAGGCCATGTCGGTTTTGCCTGCGATACCCTCAAGGTGGCAGTCGCCAACATCGCCTGTCTTCTCGATCGACAGCTGACGCTTCTATGCAACCCTGCCGAGAATCACGGTCTGCCCGCGAACCTGGTTGGAGTGGAGGACGCACGCGCCTGTTCTCACAACGGTTTCAAGGCGGTGACCATCGCGGCCTCGGCGCTGGCAGCGGAGGCGTTGAAGCTGACCATTCCAGCGAGTGCGTTCAGCCGCAGCACCGAACAGCACAACCAAGACAAAGTCCCCATGGCGACGCTCGCCGCTCGGGACCTCGCTCGCATCGTCGAAATCAGTGAGCAAGTGGCGGCGATGGCGACGCTGGCGTGCTGCCAGGCGATCGATCTTCGGGCCGACTCCTCGCAGCCCTCGGCGCGCGCGTCTCTGGTTCGTTCTGCGGTGCGGGAGGTCGTTCCCATGCTAGGGCCCGACCGAAGGATGGATCTGGACATCGGGGCGGTACTCGATCTGCTGCGGCGCGATGCGTTGCCCCACGGCTCGGACGCGCTCGCATGAGTCGCCACGATCACGCTGTCAGTGTTCAAACGACCGTGCCGTTTCACCATTGCGACCCGCTGTTCGTCGTGTGGCATGGCCGGTACTTCGAGTATTTCGAGATGGCGCGTGCCGAGCTGATGAAGAGCCTCGGGCTAGATGTCCCCGACGTTCGAAACCTAGGCTTTCGAATGTACGTCACGGATGTGCGCTGTCGGTACACTTATCCGCTGAGCTATGGTGATGAGGTTCGAATCACGGCGCGATTGACCGCCATCACTCCTCTGATTCGAGTTGTATACACGGTGACGAACATCACTGAGGGTCGAAAGAGCGCACGCGCATATACCGAGATCGCGACGACCAACGCCCAGGGAGAGCTCTTAGTGCAAACGCCCGCAGTGATCCTCGAACGTCTTCCCGCCAGTCTCCTCGAAGGCCTCTCATGACGGTTCGACCCGCGACGCGTGCGCTGGTGACGGGAGCGAGCCGCGGCATCGGCGCTGCGATCGCCAGGGAGCTGGCCTCCATGGGACACGCGGTCGTCATCAACTACCGATCGGACCGCACCTCTGCGGCAGACGTTCAGGCCGAGATTGTGCAAGCAGGTGGTGAGGCGAGGCTTTGCGGATTCGACGTGGCCGACCGGGTGGCTTCCGCTTCGGCCATCGAAGCGCTTCTGGACGAGGACGAACGGCCCATCGCCGTCCTCGTCAACAACGCGGGGGTCGCCGCCGATGCTGCTTTTCCTGCCATGCAATGGGATGCATGGGAGCGCGTCACCCGCACTACGCTCGACGGCTTCTACAATGTGACGCGACCCTTGGTCATGCCGATGGTCCGTCGACGCTGGGGTAGGATCATCAGTCTATCCTCGATTTCGGGTCTTCGAGGCAATCGAGGTCAGGTCAACTATGCCGCCGCGAAAGCGGGGATCGTCGGGGCCACCAAGTCCCTCGCTATTGAATTGGGGAAGCGGAAGATCACGGTCAACTGCGTCGCGCCGGGCCTCATCGACACCGAGATGATCACGGACGTTCCAGACTTCGTGATGCAGCAAATGATTCCGGCGCGCCGCGTCGGGCAGCCAGAAGAGGTGGCCGCATTGGTGGGCTTCCTCGCGAGTGAACGGGCTAGCTACATCACCGGCCAGGTCATTCGCGTCGACGGAGGCTTCGTATGACCGCATCTCGACTTTGGGATGTGATTGTCATTGGCGCGGGACCAGCGGGATCGACGGCAGCAGCGCTCCTCGGGACACGCGGGTTCGACGTACTGGTCTTGGAGAAGGAGGAGTTCCCCCGGTTTCACATCGGTGAGTCACTCTTGCCGGCCGGGCTCACCGTTCTCGATGAGCTCGGGGTTGAGCCGGACGACGACGTGTTCACGTTCAAGCGAGGCGCCCAGTTTCTCCGTGAGTCGACCGGTTTGGTATCCTCATTCGACTTTGCGGAGGCGCTGCCGGGGCCGCCGCGTCACGCCTGGCACGTCGACCGCGCGCGCTTTGACACCATGCTTCGGGACAAGGCATCCGCACGTGGAGCGTTGGTGCGGCACGGAGTGCTCGTGGCCGACATGCAAGTCGATTCGGACTCGGCCTCTGTGAAGACTTCATACGGCACAGAGCGCGCGCGTTTCATCGTCGACGCCACGGGACAAGATCGGTTCGTCGCCAAGCTCCGTCAAGCGACCAGGCCTTACACGCAATTTGGGAAGGCGGCAGCATACGCTCATTTCGATGGGCTTTCGGACGAGGCTATCGAGACGATCGGTCCGGGGAACGACATCCGGATCATGATGGTGGACGATGGTTGGATGTGGGTGATCCCCTTGCCGGGGCGCCGCATGAGCATTGGGCTCGTGTCCAAGAAACCAGGTCTCACGGGCCGTGCTCTCGAGCACGAGCTTGCCACATCGCCGCTGCTCCGCTGCTTGACCGCCGGCACCGAAGCGACGGCTCCTCAACTGACGAGTGGATTTAGCTATCGCAATGAAGCGAAGAGCGGATCACGCTACGCGTGCATCGGGGATGCGGCCTGCTTTCTCGATCCAGTCTTCTCATCCGGTGTCATTCTCGCGCTGGTCAGCGCAAGAGGGCTAGTCCAGCAACTCGCGCCTGCGCTGGAGTCCGGGGCGGAGGCGGATGCGGAATTGTACCTCGCCGAGTCGACTAGGATGGAAGAGGGTTATCGCGCCTTCGCCTTGCTGATTCATCGTTTCTACAATACACGTTTGGTCGACAATATGGTGCTCAACTCACCCTCCGACGGGAGTCTCCGGGCGAGCGTGACGAGCATGCTCGCGGGCGATGTTTGGCGTCAGGGCAACGTGTTTCGGGACATGTTGCTCCGGTCTCGTATCCAGTTGTGAGTCAATGAGCGGGGAATGATGCCGACAGCCATCGCCGAGCCAGTTGCCATCACGGGAATGAGCCTGTGCAACGCGTTGGGCAGCTCGTGTGACGAGGTTCGTGAGGCGCTTGCCCGATCGGAAACCAAGCTCGGGCCTTCGTCCATCGAGCTTCCGTTCGAAACGCAGGTGGGCGCGATCCGCGTCGAGTTGCCGGCTCTCGATACCGAGCTTGGTCCCTGGTCGACGCGCGTCACTCGAATCGCCGCCATGCTGCTGAGCAACCTAGAGGACGAGCTGACAATGCTTCGGCAGCGCTGGCGGAAAGACCGCATCGCAGTGATTTTGGGAACGAGCACGGCGGGCGCGGAAACGACCGAGGCGGCATTTCGTCACTTCCTCGATACGGACCAGCTGCCCGATGATTACGACCTTTGGCGCCAGCACACATACGGCGCGGTTCTGCACGTGGTGCGCGCGCTCACGGGCGCGCAGGGCCCCGGCTGGGTCGCGTCAACGGCTTGCACGTCTAGCGCAAAGCCCCTGGCATCCGCACAACGGCTCATCAATGCAGACCTAGTCGACGCAGCGATCGTCGGCGGGATCGACACGCTTTGTGCGATGACGCTGTTTGGTTTCAATTCGCTCGGGGCCCTTTCGTCCAAACCATGTCGCCCGTTTGCTGCAGCGCGCGATGGGATCAGCATCGGCGAAGGCGGCGCGCTCCTTGTGCTCGAACGCCGTGGCCGAGCGATCGCGTGGCTCGATTCGATCGGTGAGAGCTCCGATGCTTATCACATCAGTGCGCCGCATCCGCAGGGGCTGGGCGCACAGCTCGCGATGCGGCAAGCGCTCGCTCGGTCAGGGTGTGATCCCTCCGATGTCGACCATATCAACGCGCATGGGACAGGCACGCGTCACAACGACGAGGCCGAGGCTCAGGCGATCCTCGAAGTGTTTGGTGACCAGGTTCCCGTTGTGTCGACGAAGGGGTACACCGGCCATACGCTGGGTGCTGCGGGGGCGACCGAGGCCGTGCTGGCCTCGTTTGCGCTGACGCATGGGTGGATTCCTGCGTCCCTAGGCGCAGCCCCGTTGGACGAGAGGATCACCATCCACATCGCAACCGAACGAACCACGGGCAGCTTCAACAGAGTGCTCAGCAATTCATTCGCGTTTGGCGGGAACAACGTTAGCGTGCTGTTGAGGTCGGTATGACGACATCCATCGAAGTGGTCGTGGCCGGGGTGGGCCTTTTCATGTCGGACTATCCGAACGCAGCGGACTGGCACGCTCGAAAGCGAAGCGCAGAGCCTCAACAACCTAGCGGCGCCCGACTCGATCGCCGTGCGCGCGGACGTTCGAGCGTTCTGACGAAGGCCTTGGCGGAGGCGTACTTCGAAGCTGCAGACGCCGCAGGTGCCGACCTTGGCGACGTGTCCGCGGTGTTCGGCTCCGCGCTTGGCGAAGTGGGTACCATGCTCGGCCTTCTGAACCAGATATGGCGGGAGCGCGAGGAGCCATCTCCGATGGCCTTCGCCTTGAGCGTGCACAATGCTGCTTCTGGCGTCGTCTCGATCGCGTCGAAGAACCGTGGATTCACAACGTCCCTCGGCGCCGATCACGATACGCCTGCGATGACGCTCATGGAGGCCATGGGGCTCATCGCGGACCGAGGCGAACCCGTGATCGTCGCCTGCGGGGACGAACCGACGCCGGTCGCGCTCGTCTCCGAGGATGAAGCCTGGGAGCTTGCGACCTTCGCGATCGCTCTCGCGCCGGTGCGCGGCGGTGACCATGGGGCAAGGATGCGCCTCCGTGGTCCAATTAGGGCGGCGCCGACGCTTGCTGCCGCAGAGGTGCCGCCTGGGATCGCGCGAAACCCGCAGGTCGGATTGCTCGATTTGATTTGCGCCGTCGAAAAGGGGGGCTCCGGGCTTGTGGCGCTCGATCGCGGTCGCGGTGGTGGCTGGTGCATGGAGGTGCTGTGCGCCGATGGCTGACGTCTACCCATCGATCGCCGAGCTCATTCCTCACGCTGGCACCATGGTGCTCCTCGACGAGTTGGTTCACTGGGCCCCTGGAGCAGCCCAGTGCCGCGTCACGATAGCTCCCGGGATGCCGTTCGTGTCGGGGGGTGTGGTCGATACGATCGTCTCCATCGAGTATATGGCGCAGGCCGTTGCAGCGTGTTGCGGATACGCCGGCTTTCGAAGCGGGGATGGCGTTCGGGTCGGTATGATCATTGGTTGCCGGCGCATGGACATCGGGGTGCCGAAGCTTGCAGTGGGTGACGAGCTGATGGTGCACGTCCGCGAGATCCGGGGGCACGACGAGATCAGCGTCTACCGATGCGAGGTGCTCAGGGGCGCGGAGTCCGTTGCGTCGGCCCAATTGACGCTCTACCACGCGGAGAAGCCCCCAGGCGAAGGCGAGTCGTCTCTATGACTCGACTCATCCCGTGGCTGCTCTGTCTCACGACCTTGCTTGGCGGAGCGATCTCGAACGCCCAGTCCACCAAGCCTCCGGTCGACCTCGATTCCTTGTTTAGCGCCTTCGCCCAGATGGAAGGCCTCGAGGCGCAATTCCTCGAAGAGAAACGATTGGCATTGCTGAAGGCCCCCCTGGTGAGTCGAGGACGGCTCTATTTTATGCGTCCAGGCTACCTCCTTCGGCAGATAGAGACACCCCAGCCTTCGACAGTTCTAATTACTCCGACGACGCTCACTCTCGAAGATGGAAACACCGAGGAGACCATCGACTTGACCGCACGAAGTGACGTTCGTTCGTTCGTCGGATCCTTCGTCTCTCTGTTGGCTGGCGACAAGGGTGCGCTGACGAAAGTCTACCGGATTGAGCTCACTTGGACGGGACCGGGTCGGTGGCGAATGGAGCTGGCGCCCAAGGCTGCGCCGCTTTCCGACCTCATCACCAAAGTTTGGGTTACAGGCAGCCAGCTATCAGTCGTCGAGGTCCATGTGTTCGACACGAGCGGCGATGAAACGATTACGCGCATGCTGAACGTGATTCCCGAGCGCCAGTTCAACACATCCGAACGCAAAGTCCTGTTCGGAATCGAAGCTCCATGAGCTCCGTTGGCTATCGTCGGCTCGTCGTGGCGGCTCTGGTCGCCGGGCTTCTGGGGTTTTTCGTCGCGAGCCGGTTTCAGGCGTCCACCGACATCACCGCGTTTCTGCCGACATCCGAAGATCGAAGCATCGGTGAGTTTTCGCGCGCAGTTGCGAGCGGTCCGCTTACCCGGACGATGGTGCTCACCCTCGCCGCAAGGGATGACCAGAGCGCCGTCATCGCGTCTCGTCGGTTCGAACACGCCCTCCGCCAGCACCCCGACATCGGACCACATCTCGAGTCGCTCGAGGGCGGCCCTCCCGCTGGTCTCGACCGGGAGATCTGGGACTTGTACCATCCCCGCCGTTTTGGATTCGTGGCGGAAGACGCCAAGACTGCCCTCGGTCGCACGAGCGACGACGCGTTGCAAGCCTCCGCAGAGGTCTTGGTCAAGCGTCTGCGGCATCCTGATTCGTCCGCGATCGCGAGGCTGGCGCCGAGTGATCCCCTACTCGTGCTTCCGAATCTTTTTCGACGCCTAGAGAAGACGGGTGCGCGACAGCTGCGCGTCGTCGAGGGTCGCTTCCTGACGCGCGATGGCCACGAGGCCGTTCTCTTCCTCACGACTCGCGACTCCGCGTTCGATTCGAGCGTCCAGGCTCCTCTTTTGCGGGGTATTCAGTCGGTGTTCGAAGAGCTGAAGAAAAAGCTCCCCGAGATCACGGCTCTTCAGCAAAGCGGCATAAACCGATTCGCCGTCCGCGCCGAGAGCTCGATTCGCGCCGACATTCAACGCATTACACTGTTCTCCATCGTCAGTCTCGGTTTATTGCTGTGGCTTCTGTTTCGCAGTTTTCGCCTGGTCTTGCTCACGGCGATTCCGATCGGCCTTGGCGTGCTCGCCGGATGCGCAGTCGTGCTCACTGTGTACGGCCGCATTCATGGAGTCACCTTGGCGTTCGGCGCTTCACTGATCGGCGTCTGCGTCGACTACGTAGTCCACCTCTACTGCCATCATTGCGTCAGTCCCTCGCCGGACGGCGCATACGGTACGCTTCGCGGCATCTGGAAAGCCCTCGTCACAGGCGCCGCGACGACCGCGATCGGTTTTGCCGCCCTTGCTTGGTCGTCGTTTCCCGGTCTCCGCGAAGTCGGGCTCTTCTCGTTGACCGGTGTTGTCGCGGCTGTCGGCAGCACATGCTTCGTCGTGCCTTCCCTCGTTCCGAGCGAACCTCAGCCGGTCGAGGCTCGACAGCGCCTCGTCGACTGGCTCGGATGGGGCTTTCGCTCGCTTCGTTCCCGCCGCTTTGCTCCAGGTTTGTTCTTGCTGATGGCTGTGGTCTTGGCGTCCGCCGGTCTTCCCTGGGCTCACTGGAATCAGGATTTCGCAAGCCTGAATCGACTGGATCCCGACCTCTTCGCTGAAGACGCCGCCGTTCGCGCCAAGGTCACGCGATTTGAACAGATGCGCTTCGTCGTCGCGACGGGTAACGATGATGAAAGCGCACTTCAGGTCAATGACGCGGTGTTTGCGGCGCTCGCTGAAGCCCAGGCCGCAAACCAGGTAGATGGCTACCAGAGCATCGGCGCCTTGTTACCGAGCGCCAAAAAGCAAACGATCGTCGCTGAGGCGTTTCGCGAGTCGCCCAAGCTCTGGGAGCGCTTGGCGCACGCCTATGCTCTGGCGGGTGTCGAGCCGACCGCGCTTGCGCCGTTCAAGAGAGACCTCGAGGCCGCGCCAGTGCCGCCGTTGACGTTTGAGGATCTGCTCGCATCGCCACTCGCTTCGCTGGCACGAAGGTTTCGCATCGAACTGGACGGGGAGGTGGGGTGGATCAGTTTTCTTCAGGGGGTCCATGATCCAAGCGCGCTGGAGCGTCGTTTGGCGGGCATCCCGGGCGCACGGTTCATCGATCAGGCGAGCATGATGGGAGATGCCAACAGAGCCTATCAGCGACGTACCCTGGATCTGATCGGTCTGGGTCTAATTGGTGTCCTGCTCATGCTGATTGCACGATACCGTAGCGCGCGGAAGGTTGGTGCCGCCTTCTTCCCCTCATTGCTGGCGGCAGCGGTGACGGTGTCGATTTTGAGCTTCGCCGGTGTTGGCCTCGATTTGGTGTCGCTTGCCGCGCTTCTCGTAGTCGTTAGCATCGGCGTGGACTACGGGGTGTTTCTCGTCGATGCGGACTCCGCCGGTGAAATCGATCGATCCGCAACTCTGCTGAGCATCGTCGTCGCCTGGCTGTCCACCGTGCTTGGGTTCGGCTTGCTCAGCCTATCCGACCATCCTGCGCTTCACGTCATTGGCCTCACAGCGTTGGTGGGCGTGACTGCTGCGTTCCTACTTGCCCCTGTGTCGCTTATGCTCACTGCGCGGAGACCAGCGTGATGAACAAGGTCCGAGCGGGGCGCCTGTGGATGGTGCTGGCTTGCCTCCCGCTCCTTGGAGCCTGTGCGCGCGCGGTGACGACCGCCACTCCCGAAGCGCGCGCCGAATTGGCTCCGGACCCCCTGCTTCCACCGGCGGCGATCGGCGAACAGTTCCTATGGCGCCAGCGTGTCACCGCGACATGGGAAGATAGGAGCGAGTCATTCGACGCGGTGCTCCAGATGCACGAAGGTCGATTGGTGCTCCTAGGACTTGGACCCATGGGCTCGGCTGCCTTTGTCATTGCGCTCTCCGACTCGGGTGTCACCGTTGAGAATCGGACTGGACGGCGCATCCCCTTTCCAGCCGAGCACGTGATCGGGGACATCCAAAAGGTCTTCTATCCTTGGCTTCCGCCGGTCTCGCCGGGTTTCACTGGAACACGAACCGGCGTTTACGAAAACCTCACGATTTGCGAAAGGTACGAGGATGGCCGCCGACGGACGCGCACATTTCGGCGGGCCGATGCCGCAGACCGAGGCGAGCTCAGGGTCACGTACGAAGGGTGGACCTCCGGCCTCTCGGCCCCTGCGCGAGCGGAATTGATCAATGGTTGGTTCGGATATCGGCTGACGATCGTCACGGTGGAGCAGCAGCGCTTGCCCGGGTCGGAGGAAATATCTGACGAAGGAGCTCGATGATGACAGGCTTCCAGTCGTTCCAGTCGTGCCCTCCTTCATAGGTGATCGCAACGTGTTCGATGCCTTGCTCTCTCAGGTGCTTGGTGAAGGCCTCGTTGGCCAGGATGATCCCTTCTCGGTCGTTGGTTCCCCACGCGAAGTACAGGCGGAGGCCATCGAGATCGTGCGGAGAGCGCCACTGCAGGTAGAGATCGTCTCTTTCGATCCGTTCGCGGTCGTCGGTGGGTCCGAATACGCGTCGCGATTGAAACAGGAATTTCGCAACGAAGCGGTCGCTGAAGTCGATCATTTGATCGGTATTGAAGATCGGCGCGCTGATCGCGGCGACTGCTTCGAACATCTCCGGGTGGTGTAGGGCGAACCGCAGCGCGCCGTGCCCGCCCATCGAGACGCCCATGACGACGCAATGATCCGGGCAGCGCTCCACCGGAAGCGTGCCGCGGACATACCGAAGCAGGTCGTCGAGCACCCAGTCCTCATAGTGGTAGCTTCCGTCGTACCAGTTTTCCCAGAAGCCGAGCTCGCCGTTGGGAAGGACGAGCACGAAGGGAGACAACCGCCCCGCCTCGATTTCCTCATCAAGCGCCTCTCCGAGGTGCACCTTGTCGAACGCGTCGGGCGCGTCCCCGCCACCGTGCAAGAATATCACCAGGGGGACGCGCCTGCCTTGAGGAAGATCCTTCGGAACATAGAAAGCGTACTCCATGGGTCGTCCCATGGCGCGGCTGTGGATCGTTCCATATCGAAGGTAAGGCTGAGCCTTGGTGCACCCGGGGGCCGCGGCGACGCAGGAGAACGCCATCGCGAAGAACATCATGCATTGAGGGCTCACCCGCTGAAGGTAGCGTGAGATGCTACGTATCGCAGGTGCACCGCGACTTCGGCTTGATTCTTCTCCCTGTAATTCTCTTCGCTGGGTTTCGGCGGGGTGCGCTCCGTCGACACAGATTCCAATCGCCTCGCATCCAGAGACGCTGGATGACATTGCCGGTGATTCGAAAGATTCACCGGGAATATGAGGTCCCGCCCGTCCACCCTAGTTGTTTCAACGCAGCGATCAATCGCGGATCGGTTGAGGACATAGGCGGGAGCCAGAGATCGAGCTCTTCGCGTTTCCACCAATTTCCTTCCGGATTCCCGGGCGGGACGAATTCGTAGCGGTAACGGACAGCGCGGACGTACTTCGGTGGCCTCTCTGCAAACGGATTTTCACCGAACAGACTCAACGCTCCAGGATCGTTGTGCAAGAGCTTCCAGACCAGATGAAGTGTCCAGGGATATTGTTCCAGCGAGCCCATGGCGGCGAACCACATCTGCCAGTCCAGGCGCGGCTGGTAGGGGGCAATTTGCCGGGGGCGCTCGTCGATCGCAACAGGCAGCGCCTCGTAGGGGTACGCCTTCCAGACCGTGTTAGCGTCGAGTGCGGTCGCGTCGGTGCCTTCGAACACGACGTTCAACCGCTCGCGTCCGACCGTGCCGAAGGCACCATACGTGTTCACCAAATCGAGCGGGTCGAATGAGGTGTTCATGATTTGGTTCGGCGAAACCATGTTGATGACAGGTTGAACGCTCAACACGCCGACGATCACGGCAACCGTCCACGCGGCCCGTGCCATCGCGCGGCTCGGTCGCGCCGCGGTCGCGGAAATGCTTGCACGACTTACCAGCGCACTTGGAAGTAACTTCGCCCAAAAACGGTCGTCGAAACACGCCAGTGCGGGGACGATGGTAAGCCAGTTCAGAAAGGAAAGGTTGCCGCTGAGAATCAACGTAAACTGAAATAGCACCATGATCACGCCAGCGATATACCGGGCGATGCGCGGATAGAACGCAAACCATGGGGCAACCAGCTCCGCCAAGAAATTGAATAAGACGCCGCCTTTCAGGATCCAGCGTGGAAGGAAGTGGAACCAGCGGCTCAGCGGACCGGGGATCGGCTGGGTCTCGAAGTGATAGTAAAGGGCAGTCAGATCGCGCCAGGCGGGGTCGCCCCGGAGCTTGATCAGCGCCGCGCCGATCATGATGCGGAATATCATCCAGCGAAACAGCCAAATCACAACGAGCGGCGGCGCGCGTTTTGGAAATGGCCGGCCATCGAGCAGGGGGCACAGGAAAATCGCTAGGAAGCCGGTTTCGAGCAGTTGGATTTCCCAACCAAAGCCGTACCAATCCTGCCCAACGTGGACGAATGACATGTAGAGCATCCAGAGTATCGTCATCACGATGGCGTTCGCGTAGCCGGCGATGACGACACACGACAAGGCAAACCCCGTCCACGCCGCCACTTGTAGCGCGGCGTCCGAATGAGCGAACCAAAAGAGGGACGGCAGCCGCACGAAACCAGCGGTCGTCGATCCCAAGTGGGTTTCAAGACGTTGGAGAAACAGACCTTCGGGAAGGAGTCCGTTCGAACCGATGAGCGGCAGGATCTGCTTTGCGGCGACCAGAAATGCGACGGCGTAGACGCATCCTAGGAGTCGCAGCAAGACGAATCGGGTCAGCCAATGACTGTCTCCCATCCTGTAAGGCGCCGCCGATCGCGGTCGCGATGCATTGCTCCTAGAAGATTCGATAGGTCATCACCATGAACGCCGTCTTGTCACGCATCACCGCAACCCACGGCCGTGCAACGTTCGTCAATTGGATCGGTCCGGTCCCGAAGCGCTGTTCGACGATACCTGAAAGGGTGTCGCGCAACTTCTTCTGCCCCTCCCATGGCTTCGAACGGGGCGCGGTCGCGCTTCCCAACGTGCGGCCCGCTCCGACGGATGAAGAAGGTCAAGCTTTACAACAAATGCCGCAATCTGAATAGCACGACCAGACCAAGTTGGTCACGGCCGCCTCCGGCAAGCGCCGCACGACCACCTCCGTGGCGTCGTCCACATCGACTGTGCACGTGGCTTTCCATCGGAACTCGACGGTAGACGAGCCCGCCCCCGCCGGGCGAGCTTGCCATGAGCCGACCCATGCATCGCTCGAGTGTGTGCCGCGATTGGGCGGGAATCAACCGTCCAACGGCCCCACTCGATGGATGGACCCAGCCCCCCGCTGGCTATACAGCGAGGTCTGTTGCGGCGTAAAGTGTCGTAGATCAGGTCAGCGTTCGAGAACCATACTCATGAAAGTCGCACTTTTCATCCCCTGCTACGTGGACCTCGTCTATCCAGAGGTCGGCATGGCCACGCTCGAGCTCCTCGAGAAGCAGGGGATCGAGGTGGAGTATCCCGAAGCGCAGACCTGTTGCGGACAACCCATGGCCAATACCGGTTGCTTGAGCGACGCTCGCCCGGTTGCCGAGCATTTTGTGAAGACCTTCTCCGGGTACGAGTACATCGTCTGTCCCTCGGGAAGTTGCACCTCCATGGTGCGTAATCACTATCATGGCCTGCTGGCGGACAGCGAAGACGTTCTCGCGGTGCGTCGGCGCACCTATGAGCTCTGCGAGTTCCTCGCCGACATCGTCAGAGTGCAACACATCGATGCCCATTTCCCACACAAAGTTGCGATCCATCAGTCGTGTCACGGGCTGCGTGAGCTCAGGCTTGCGCGGTCCAGCGAACGCCAGGAGCCGCCTTTTTCCAAGATTCGGCAACTGCTCGACCAGGTGAAGGGCATCGAGATCGTCGAGCTCGACCGGAGCGACGAATGCTGTGGGTTTGGAGGGACTTTTTCAGTCAACGAAGAAGCCGTGAGCGTGCTGATGGGCCAGAACCGGATCGCGGATCACGAACGAGCAGGCGCAGAGTACATCGTGGCGGCCGACATGTCGTGTCTCATGCATATGGAGGGTCTGATCAAACGAGAGAAGAAGAGCCTCCAGGTCAAACACATCGCTGAGGTGCTCAACGCATGAGCCATCGCTATCCGGAAACCGATCATCCGACCAGGGCTGCGAAGTTCATCGAAAACGAGGAACGCGTGGCCTGGCACGACGAGTCCTTGTGGCTCGTGCGCACGAAGCGCGACAAGGCCGCGGGCGCGATTCCAGAGTGGGAGCAGCTTCGAGCATTCGCATCGCAGATCAAGATGCACATGCTGTCGCGGATGGACGAGTATCTACTTCAGTTCGAAGAGAAAGCCACGGACAACGGCATCCAGGTGCACTTTGCGACCGACGGTGACGAGCACAACCGCATCGTGCACGAGATCCTCGCGGGCCGCGGGGTGACGAACGTGGTGAAGAGCAAATCGATGCTCACCGAGGAGTGCCACCTCAATCCCCATTTGACCGCACATGGCGTCGAGGTGATCGATACGGATCTCGGCGAGCGCATCGTACAGCTTCGGAACGAACCGCCGAGCCACATCGTCATGCCCGCGATCCACCTCAAGAGGAACGAAATCGGCGAGCTGTTTCACGAAAAACTCGGCACCGAAGAGGGCGCCGATGATCCCCAATACCTCACCGAGGCGGCCCGCGCGCATCTGCGAGAGAAATTCTTGACTGCGGAAGCCGGCATCACGGGGGTCAACTTTGCCATTGCCGAAACCGGTGGCATCGTCGTCTGCACCAATGAGGGGAATGCCGACCTCGGCACCTCGCTGCCTCCGATCCACATCGCGTGCATGGGAATCGAGAAGCTCATCCCCAGTCTGGAACACCTCGGGGTGTTCATCCGTCTGCTTGCACGTTCCGCGACTGGTCAGCCGATCACGACCTACACGAGCCACCTCCACGGCCCCAAGCCCGGTTGCGAGATGCACGTCGTCATCGTCGACAACGGACGCTCCAGCATCCTGAAACGCGACGACTTCCGACGCTCGCTCTGCTGCATTCGCTGTGGCGCCTGCATCAACACCTGCCCCGTTTATCGCCGCAGCGGGGGTCACAGCTACGGGTCGGTGGTGCCCGGACCGATCGGATCGGTGCTCAGCCCCGCGCAGGATCTGGAGAAGTACGCCGCCCTCCCGTTTGCATCTTCCCTCTGCGGATCGTGCACGGACGTGTGTCCCGTTCAAATCGATCTGCACCGTCAGCTGCTGGCGTGGCGCAAAGTCATCGCGGAGCAGGGTCATCTATCGACCAGCAAGGCGCTTGCGATGAAGATGGCGGGAAAGATACTCGCAAGCCCGACGCTCTACCGAGCCGTCGGAAAAGCCGCCAAGCTGATGAGGCTCATGCCACGCTTCATGCTCTACAATGCGGCGAACGAGTGGGGCAAACAGCGGGAGCTGCCGATGCCGGCCAGGCAGAGCTTTCGCGAGCAATACAAGCAACGCCAGAGGCAGGGGTTTTCACCGTGAGCCGGGATAAGATCCTCGAAAATATTCGCGCTGCGCTTCCACTTCCGGAGCCCGTCGAGCTACCTGCAATCGGCGACTTCGGGATCACGTTTGAAGACAAGGGCGCCACCTTCGCAGAGATGCTGAGGGTTGTGGGCGGCACCGCAAAGACGGCGTCCGGCATGGAGGAAGTCGACGCGGCCCTGCGAACCCAATACCCGGATCACCAGAAGTGGGCATCGTTCTGTTCCGGAATTAAAAGCCGAGGCCTCGACGCGAAGGTGGACCGCGGCGGACATGATTACCAAGATGTCGACCTCGTCGTGGTCGAAGGAGCATTTGGCGTGGCGGAGAACGGCGCCATTTGGATTCCCGGAGGGCAGGTGGGTCACCCCGCCGCGCTGGTCTTGAGTCAGCACCTGGCCATCGTCCTCAAAGCTTCCGATCTGGTGGACAACATGCACCAGGCTTACCAGCGCATCCGCGCTGGCGGCGATCTTCCGCAGTACGGTGTCTTCGTTTCCGGTCCATCGAAGACCGCAGACATCGAGCAGAGCCTAGTCATCGGCGCACACGGCGCGCGCTCCCTCACGGTGTTCCTTCTTCCGTGAGGTCAAGCCCCTCAATCCACGCCAACGTTTCCTCCCAAGCGATCTACCCTTCAACTTCGTGTAGAGGTGGAGGAAGGGGGCGATGCTGAGCTCTCGGTTGAAGTAGCGAAAGTCTTGGATCTCCAAGTAGAGCCCGTACTCGTGGCGCGCATCGAAATAGCGGAAGTCGAAAGACAGCGCATGGCCGATCTTCACGCCCCCGCGTACGACCTCGGGGTAGCCCGCTTCCTCGAGCCGCGGGGCGATCTGTTCCATTCCGTTCTGATAAACGCCGACGTGGTGGAAGGCGACGTCGGTGTCCCGCAGCGCGCGGGAGTAGTGCTCGGTGCCGCGGCCGGCACCGAGGATCTCGATCTGGCGGTCGCCGGCGTAGCCGAGCGCGAGCTCGATCTTGCAGTCCTTGATGAGCTTGCCGCGCTCGACCCAGTTGGGGGCGCGGATGGTGGCGTGAAGAAACGGGCCCGCGCCGACCGCCTCGGCGCGGCGTACACATGAAGCGACGTCGCGCGCGGCGATCGCGTACTGCTGCGGAAACTTGAGGCCGAGCTGGTAGAACACGTCGCGCGGGACGCGCTCTTCGACGTGCGGCAGCGAGAGTTCCTCGAGCAAGGCGTCCAACACACGGTTACTCGTTTCCATCGGGATCCCCTCAGAGGTAACTCTTTGCGGCTTTGAGGGCACGGCGAAGCGTCGTGAGCGAGCGGTACGCATCAGGCACTCGGGGCTCTTTCCCCGCTGCGATCGCATACGGTCTCGAATGGGCGAGCAACGCTGGTGTGAGCGCCGGGCCGATGGCCTTGATCAGATGCCGTGCAGGCCCGAGCCCCGCGCTCACCTGTTCGAAGTACTCTTGTGCGCCGCGGCGCTGATAGTCGAGAATCGCCTGAGACTCTTCTGAATCGACCCAGTCGGTCAAAAAGAGCGCATCGCCAAATGCTTCGCGTGGTAGAGGCGGAAAGCCCATCGCAGCAAACGCCATGTTCATGAACTCGCCGTACCGGTATCGATTCTTTGCGCCCCCGCCGAGACAGAGCGTCCTGCCGGCGATCTCATCGACCAGGAGCGAGTTGACGATGCCCAGCGCTTGGTCCTTAGGATGCGTAAACTCCACACGCATATCCGGATGCATGTCGAAGACGAAAGGGGAGAGGGCCCCGGGCTCGACGGGCGGCGTCATTGCGATGCGAAAAATCACCGTGTCGAGACTCGACGCGTTGAGCATCGCTTCGCACTCGGCTTTCTGGCGCGAGTAGTTGTCGCTTGGGGAAATCTCCTCGTCGGAGCGGCGCGGGCGGTCCACCTCGTCATTCCGCCCCCAGATCGCGGCGGTCGACGTGAACGTGAGGCGGGGCGGCGTGTCTTGTGCTTCGCATGCGGCGACGATCGAGCGGGTGGCAACGACGTTGACCGCGTAGCCGGCGGCTTGATCCACGTCGGTGCGCGGCGGAACCATCGCGGCCAGATGGACCACATGATCCATCCCCACGATCGCGTCGCGCACCAACGTCTCGTTGCATATGCTGCCGAAGCGCATGTCGACGCCGTCATCCCATCGCGAGGTCTTCTTGCGTCCGGTCGACGTATCCAAATCGACCGCGCGCACGGAATATCCGCGCTCGAGCAAGAGGTCGACGACATTGGCGCCGATATTCCCGCAAGCGCCGGTCACCAGGACGTGCTTCATCCGACTTCCTTGGCGAGCTGGCCAAGTGAGACACGAAAGGCCTTCAGTGTGTGCTCGATGTCCTCGTCGGTATGTACGGCGGACACGAAGAACTTCTCGGCGGCTTTCAGCACGCCCTGCTGAAGGAGCAGGTCCGAAAAGCGAACGCTCTTGTAGAAGTCCGAAGCCTTCGACGAGCGGTGGTCGGAGGGCTCGTCCTCACAAAACCAAATCTCGAAGAAGCTCGGAAGGCCCGTCACGGAGGCTTCGATGCCGGTATCCGCAATCGCATCGCGAAGGCCCTGACGAAGCCCGGTGCCCACCTGATTCAACCGGTCGTAGACGCCCGGCTTTTCGAGCTCGCCGATGACGGCCAGCGCGACGCTTGCGCAGACGGGGTTCGACGAGAACGTCCCAGTCTGCATCGAGAACGGGAGCATTCGAAGACGGCGCTTCGGGTTTGCGATCTCCATGATGTCGCGCCTTCCGCAGAGAACTCCCAGCGGAAGCCCGCCGCTGATCGCCTTGCCGGTCGCGCAAAGATCCGGCGTCACGCTGTAGAGCTCTTGGGCGCCGCCGAGCGCCACGCGAAATCCCGTAACCACTTCGTCGAAGATCAACGGAATGTCGAAGTTGGCCGTGACCTCCCGGATGCCCTGAAGGAAACCCGGCTTCGGCTCGAAGGTGCGCTGAATGGGCTCGATGATGACGCCGGCGAGCTCGTCTCGATGCTTCGAGATGATGGCTGCGGCCGTTTCGAGGTCGTTGAACGGCGCGATGAGAACCTGGTCGTGGAGCGCACGGGGAATGCCATGCGTGTTTGGAACCGCCTGGGGATACGCCGGGGAGCCCATCGTCCATTGATTGCTCATCATCGCGTAATCATTCATCCCGTGATAGGCGCCCTCGAACTTCAGGATCTTGTCGCGCTTGCGATAGACACGCGCCAACCTCATTGCAAAGAACGTCGCCTCGCTTCCGCTGCTGTGAAAGCTCACCATCTCGGCGCAGGGGATGTGCTCCACGATTTTCTGGCCGAGCTTGATGGCCTGATCGTTGATGATGAGGTGCGAGGTGCCCCCCTCGGGCACGGTGCGAAGGGCTTCGAGCACAGCGGGGTGGGCATGACCGAGAACGTGGGGTCCCGAGCCGAGCAGGTAATCGATGTACTCGTTGCCGCTGACGTCCCAGATGTGACTTCCCTTGGCTCGGCCGACGCAAAAGTTTAGCTCCGGGTCGAACGTCAGACACCGCGTCTGCGTTGGAAAGAGCTGCTCGGCCTGCGCAATGAGGGCGCGTTCCTCGTCGGTCCGCTTGATCATGCGGCGCGCCACTTTGGTTTTTCGAGCACTCGCGGGTATTGCTCGAGGTACTGCGCATAGCGTTCGTGGATCTGTTTGCGCGACTGGCCGAAGTCGTTTTTCTCGTACTCGTGAGTACCGAACTCTCCCGGCGTGTGCGCCTCACGCCACCTCGTGAGGGCAGCCTTAGCGCCCTCCGAAAACGGCTGATCGAAGTATTCGTAAGCCTTTGCCACCTCGCCGATTGGGTCCGACATGAAATCGTTGAAGTAGATGTCGTAGAATTGCTGCTCCCGGCCCTTGCGAAGCCGCGTCCCGTTTTCGACGGCGCGCGCCCAGGCTTCCTTTTGATCGATGGCGATTTGTACGCGGTCCACGCTGTGCTCGAACAACGAACGGAAGTGCGCGCAAAGGCTCACGTATGAGGGAAGCACCTGGGCCGGATCGCGATGGGTCCAAATGATGCATGCATCGGGGTAGGCTTCGAGCAGCGCCTCGAGATTGCGCATGTGCACCGGGTACTTGAAGAGCCAGCGTGTGTCGGGCTCGTACGACCCAATGAGCTGCATGACCCGCTTGTGCCGCTGGTAGGTTTCACGATGGATCGTGTTCATGTACCAATCACTGTAGGTCGGAACGGTGGAGACCACCTCGAAGCGGTCGTCGCTGAAATTCTGACCAAGGATGCGGCCGGACTCGTCCGGCCCGTCGGGCATCATGTAATGGATCGACTCGAGCACGCTCTTGCCCGCCCGGTACATCATGTCGAGCTCGATGACCGCGTGCTGGTAATCGGTTGCCGCTTCCCAATAGGCGCGGGGCGGTCGCGGTTGCGGGTGTAAGGCGAGCCAATACTGCAAGCACTGCATGTCCGGGTTGGCGCCCATCAAGTAGTGAAGGGCGGTGCTTCCGGTCCGGACCATCCCCGTAATGACGAGAGGACGTTTGATTTCGATGTGTGCCGAATCCGGGCGCATTTCGAACCAGCGCTCCGTATGTAAGCGCGCTGCGAGGAGGCCCGAGGTTTGGTAGACGGCCGTCATTTTGCCCATGGAGTGCAATCGAGCTTCGTTGTCATAGGAGTAGAGGAGCCGCCGGAGCCCCTCGAGGTAGCTCGGGTCGCCGAAGTTGTCATAGCCGTCGGCGGCGCGGATCGCGATCTCGTGAAAGTCCTGCTCGCGCGAAGCGAAGGACGCTTTGCTGAGAGGATTGAAGTGCTTGATCGCGTTGAGCCAACTCACGGGCGTCCCTCCGGCCAGAGGTAGCGCACGACCGGTGTCAGGGCGGCGCGCGCCGTCGCGAGCACGGCCTCTTTGGGACCGCCTGGCAGGATGCCGAGCCGAAGCTCGAGCGCATCGTCGACGACTTCGATCCCGGTGACGCATAGGTAGCTGGTCGCGGCGGCAAGAGCGGATCGCAACCTCTCGTCACGCTGAATCGCGGGGATCTTCAGGAGATCAATGACGACGTCTCGTCCTGTCGCATCGACGACCATATCGGGGAGCGGGACCATGTTGCCGATCAAAGTGGCGGGGTTGGCCGTATCGATCAGCCCGTTCCGGATCGCGTCGGCAAGCGGCCCCGGCGCATCATCGTCGGTCCAAAGCTCGACTTCGCTGAGGTGAATCCGAACCGTGCGCGCCTCGCCTCTCACCTGAACCCCTTCGGCATCCACTCGCGCAGCAAAGAAAATTGGAGCGCCGAGCGTGTGAGCCTCGCCACGTACGCGTAGTCCTGGACTCGCAGCGTCGATATCGAGGGCAACCTTTTCGGAGATCCCCGCAAGGCGGCTTCGCACCATGGAGAGTCGAATCGAGATGCGTCCGCCGAGCACTCGCGCCACCGCCCGAAGCGCCTGGCCGGGGTCCAGTCGTCTCTTGGAAATCATGGGCAGCGGCTACGATGACACGAAAAGCTCGGACGCTCACGCACCATCGAGCAACCCGAGACGTCGCGCCATCGTTGGTGGATCAACGCGGGTGCGGTTGTTCAACTGTGCACATGACGCCCTTCGCCGGAGGCTATGGGCAGAGGCCGGTGCCCTGGTAGAGCTCTCGCAAAGCTTCGACCCGATCGCGGACCACACGAGTGTTCGGCAGCAGGTCGCGGCTCTTGGCCTCGTCGAGCACGGCCTGCAGCTCAGTATTCGCCTGGAATGCCTCCCAGGCTTGACTCAGGTCGATGTCCACTCCGTCGAACAGTCCCGCCACATCGGGGCTGATGTCGATGCCGTTCGTGAGGTTTTCGTCCGTGTCGAGAGACTGAAGGAGGACTGCAAGATTGCTCACGACTCGGAAGGCGTTGCTGTCGGGCAGCAAGGTGACATCCACGTCGCATCCACCGACCGCGTTCTCGTCGAACCCGGCGAGGTCAAATGGAGTAATTCGATCCTTGGCCTGGGTCTCACCCAACATGGTGTCCCCGAGAGAGAATGACACGGTGTCCCCATCGACATAGCGAAAGCTACCAGGACCCGGCTCGGTCTCTTCGCCGGTCACTTCGCCGGTCACTCCCGTCTGTACGCCAGCCTTGCCACTGGATTCGTATTTGAGTCCTGAAACTAGACTGTCGTAGTAGTAGCCGTAGTTGTAACAATACCCACCGTAGTAGCCGTAGACGCATGTCGTTGTACATGCGACGGTCGCGACGGACGGGATCAACATGGCCGCGCCCAGGGCAACCCGCTGCAATACACTTCTCATGAACGCAAGCTCCTTTTCGCGCTCGGAAGCGCATCGAACAGCGCGCGACGGTAACACAAATACGATCCCATTCAAGGAGCGCCCTCGGCACTCCAAGCCCATTCAAGCGTAATCGGGCCTTCAGGCGTCGATGAGCTGCTATTCTTGCCTCCGATGACCGAATCCAACTTCATCTTCGAGAACGCGCCGGCTGGTGCGTGACCTGAGGTTGGGCGAACCGTGGCCTTCGATACAGCATCACACCGGACTATCGAACAGATCCTCGGCAAAGCCAAGGTGCCTGGTGCGGTCGTTGCGCGCGTGCGCAGTACCGGCATCGACGCGATCACCTCGTTCGGTTACGCCGACCTCTCCGAGCGGCGAGCCACCACCACCGATGCGGCCTTCCATCTGTACTCGGGAACCAAGCTCTTCACTGCATCTGCCCTGATGCTTCTCTCCGAGCAGGGCAAAGTCGATTTGGACGCCGACATTCGCCCTCTGTTCCCCGAGGCGGATTTCGACAAGGGCGTGACGGCACGCCAACTGGCCAGCCACAGCTCCGGATTGCCGGATACCTTGCGTGCGTTCTTTGCAGTTCACTTTCCAGGAGAACCCCGTCCATCTACGGATGATGCGCTGCAACGATATCGGCTCGCCGGCGGCAAGACGCCGGGACGAACGGCTGAATATCGCAACGTCAACTATGCCATTCTGGGAGAGCTGATCGCTCGCTCCGCTGAGACGACCTATGAAGATTTCGTTCAGAGATCGCTCCTCGACCCCTGGGGCTCCAACGCGAAATTCGAGTCCGGGCTCGCAACCGGGCTTGCTACCGGCTACGTGCGGCGATTCAGTCTCATGCCCCTCGTGTGCAGGTTCCTGATCGGCAAGCGCGGCACCCACGTCTTCAACGAGCACGTGGGTTCCTATCTGAGTCTCCGGCCATTCGACCTCGACACGGCAGCGACTGGTGGTCTAATCGGATGCGCAGCTGATTTCGCGCCCATGGTTGCCGAGTTTGTCTCTGATCGGAACGGGGTCCTTCGTGCCGACACGCGCCGGTCCATGCTCGAGCAAGTAGCTCGTGGCGCGGCCGGGATTGCTTCAACCAGCGGAGTGGGAATCGGCTGGAAACACGGCAAATGGAACGGTTGCGAGTTCTGGAATCACGAGGGCGGCGGACCGGGGTACTGCAGCGAGCTGCGCATCTACCCCCGACAGCAGATTGGTTTCGTGATTCTCATGAATCTGTCACAAAGTCGCGGTCTGAGTTGGATGTGCCACGAGCTGTGCGAGCAACTGCGCAAATAGGAAGAGCCAACCGTTCAGTTCCCGGAAGGCGCGCTCTCGAGTTTCGCGACGAAGCCGCCCTTGGGCGGTAGCGTGATCCTCAGAGCATCGCCGGCGTTGGCGGATATCACCCTACGTTCGAACGAGCTCGGCGTGTCGCCCTGCTCGATGAGCGTCAGCTCGTAGGGGACTCCGTCTGCGAGGAAATCGAGGTGGAAGCTGTACTCCACGGGGGCCTCTGCCGCATGGATGCCGCCGAGGTACCATGTGGCGCCCGAACGGCGAGCCAAGATCACGTGGTCATCGAGGCCTGCTTCGATCAGCTGCGTATCGTCCCAAGCCACCGGAACCGTCGAGAGGAAGTCTCCCACGTAAGGATAGGCGCTAAAAACGGCGCGATAGCCAGCGTCCGTATTCGAGTCGGCGCGATCGGCAAAATGCTGAATGCCGGACTCGAATAGAACCGAAAGGGCGAGCGAGTGCGCATAGGGAAGCTCCTTCTCCATCAGCGCGGCTTCGAACACGACCGGCGTGTAGTCCATCGATCCTACGACGTTTCGTAAGAGCACGTCGCGGACGTTCATGATCGCAGTCGGCGCCCGACCGCCGAGCACGTTTACTTCCGGCTTATAATATTCGGCACCGTTGATCGCTTCTTGCGTCATGAGGTTCGGGTAAGTGCGCTGCCAACCCCGAGGCACCGTCGCGCCATGGAAGTTGACCAGGAGCTCGTAGTCCTTGGCATCTTCGAGGATGCCGAGGTACTGCTCGATCCGGTCTTGTTTGTCGCTTTCGAAGAAGTCGACTTTGATGCCTGCAATGCCCCAGCTAGCGATCTTCGCCATCTCTTCACGACGAATCGTGGGGTCGAGCATGCGGTCGAACGGCGTGTCGAGATTGGTGCTGTGCTCCCCTCCGGAGTTGTACCAGAGCAGCAACTTCACCCCGACCGCTTCGGCTTCGGCCACGAGCGCTTGGACTTCCTGCTCGGCGTTATCCCACTGATCCCAAAACGAATCGATCAAGACGTGATCCCAACCATACTGGCCCGCAAAGTCGATGTACTCCGATTGAAGCTCCGGCGTTCCCGTGCCTTGGCTGAACCACGACCAGGCCGCGCGTCCAGGCTCGACCCAGCTGGTGTCCTCGACGACCGAGGGCCGGCTCAAGTCATCCACCATCGTGGACTCGACGATCGTCGCAAGATCGCCGAGCATAATCACCCGCCAGGGCGTCATGAACGGGAGCTCGGCGGTAGGAAGGACGTCCCCGACGCCCTTGCCCTCGCGCTCATCGGGGAAACGAATACGGTAAAGCCCGCCCTCGGGCATCTCATCGAGCCGCGTCCCGCAGTAGCTTCGGTCGAGGTCGGACTCGGTCACCATGGCATAGAGGCTGCCCTCTTCGAGCTCAAACAGTGCGGGGAATGCCCAACCCGTCGCCTCGGTGGAAGTGCCAAGAGGCACTAGCTCGACCGGTTGCTCGTAAGATCCGGCAGTGAAGGCGAAGAAGATATCGCCCGAGTCGTACGGCCGAAGAAGCGCCCGCGAACCGGTTGCAATGGAGAAGCCCGTCGCCTCGCTCATCACTTGCGACGTCCCCTCGCCGAGCAAGCGATAACGAAACGCGACGCCATCGTCATGCGCTCGCATGATCAGCTCGGCCTCCGCCCCGTTGGCATCCTGCAAGGGGAGGGTGATCTCGTTTCCGGTGACTTCGCGATCTCGCCGCTTCCCGACCAGCATCGTGTAAGACTCGGCGACCGTGCGGCGCGAGCCACTGCCCACCGTGACGCCGGTCGTGAGATCATGGGTGGTCGAAACGAGGCCAAGCGGGCTCGAGTCGATGACCATGAGCTCCCCCTTGGTCACGGTGTAGGTCATTCGGCCTTCTTCGTCCGTGACGAGCGAAATCCGAAGGTCGCCGCTAGGCGACGCGACGGAGTCGCCCGCCTCTCCCGACTCACAAGAAAGCGCCAAGAACGATGCGGCAAGCATAATCGCCGCGATCAAGCTCTCATTACGATCCCGCCACATGATATGATTCCGGCTCACCTTGGGCGGATAGTAACTCCGGGCGCGCCCGGGGCGGAGCAAAATAATCCACGGCGAGCCCCGTTTCCCTCGATGGATTCCTTCTTTCGATACGAGCTCGGTTGGGGTAGAAGAAAGGGACCAAAACAGAACCGGGCATGCCACACACCTACTATGAACGGCTTTCCGCACTCGATGCTTCGTTTCTCGGTTTCGAGGAGAGCAATGCGCACTGGCACGAGGCAGCCGTCATGGTCTTCGACGCGAAGCCGCTGCGGACCGAGGATGGGAGGCTCGACTTCGAAAAGGTGCTCAACCACTACGAGTGGTCGTTCGAGCGTGTTCCCCGCTACCGACAGCGCTTGGCAAAAATCCCTCTGTTCGACCATCCAATTTGGGTAGACGATCCGAGCTTCAACGTTCGCTATCACATCCGCCAAGTTGCCTTACCCCAGCCGGCAGACGAGCGCGTGCTCAAGCGGGTCTGCGGCTACCTGCTGGAGTTGCCGCTCGACATCGACAAGCCCCCTTGGGAGGTATGGGTCGTCGACGGGCTAGAGAACGACAGGTTCGCTCTCGTGATGAAGATCCACCACTGCATGGCGGACGGCGTCTCCGGTCTGAGCATTCTGCATGCGATTCTGCGCCCACAGCCGTTCGAGCGAGAGGGCAACCCTCCACCATGGGCGGCCCGCCAGGCTCCTGGCCGAGCAGAGCTCATCGCTTCTGAGCTTTCGCGACGTCTTAGGGCTCCGATCGACCTACTCGCACCGGTCCGGCGGCCGGGCGAAGCACTGCGCGCAGCCCGAGACGTCCTCGAAGGCCTCGTCGAGGCGTCGCGCCTGGGTTGGCGTGGAGCTGCAGAGACGCCTTTCAATCCCGATCACATCGGGCCGCATCGACGTTTCGACTGGACCGAGGTCTCGTTGGGCCAGATCAAACAGGTGAAAGGAAGGCTCGGCGGCACGGTCAATGACGTGGTGCTGGCCACGGCGGCGGGAGCGTTGGGTCATTTCCTCCGAGGACACGGCATCGACACCACCGACATCGACTTCCGCGCTTTGATTCCGGTGAACGTCCGAAAGAAGAAAGAAACCGAGCTCGGTAATCGCGTCGCAATGATCATGCTGGAGCTCCCAGTGGGCGAGCCCGACCCGGTTTCGCGCCTATATCGCGTCATCGAGACGACGCAGAAGCTCAAACGCTCGAAGCAAGCTTTCGGCGTGTCCTGGCTCGAAAGTGTTGCGGATCGAGTCGGCGGACGGTTCTTCATCCAGCTGAGCCGTTCCGCCACTCGCCACCGGCCCTTCAACGTGGCGATTACCAACGTGCCAGGTCCCCCGATGCCTCTCTATTTTCTCGGTGCGCCGATGCACGCCATCTATCCCATGATGCCGCTCTTTCCGAATCAAGCGCTGTCCCTGGCCGTGCTGAGCTACAACGGAAAGGTGTTCTGGGGCTTCAACTCGGACTGGGATGCCCTCCCTGACGTTCACGATTTGGTCGACGGCATCGTTGCGCAGTTCCGGGCGCTTCATCAGACTTTGGAGAGCGAAAGCACGATGGCGGCTTCGCCGAGCCTGTGACCCATCCGGCGTCGCTAACCCTGCGCGCGCGCGGAGGCCTGTTGCCCGCGGGTAACCGTGGCGGAGAATGAGGCGGCGAGCCGTTGGTACTCCTCGAATGACGCCTCGAGGTGCTCGACGAACTCGTGCACGTCGGGGAAGCGCTCCCAGTCGGCATTGAATCCCCAACAGAGCTGGCCATTGTAACTGAAGAGTGCGACGCCGAGGTTCTGGGTTGGCGGGATCGGTACCAGTGGATAGATGCGCTTCATCCGCGCGCCAAGGAGGTGAAGCGGAAACGGGGGCCCCGGCACATTCGTCACCACGATGCTGTAGGCACGCCGCTGAATAGCGGCTCGAGAGATGCCTAGGATGAGGCGCTTGGTCGTGAGGTTGGCAATGTCCTCGAGAAGCTCCGCGCCTGCGGTCTGATTGGACTCTTTCTTCAACGTAGTGGTGACCGCAATGACCTTCTTCAGCCGTTCGATGGGGTCGGGCTCGGATACCGGGAGCTCTGCAAGGAGCATCGCCACCTGATTTCCGGTCGAGCCACCGCCGGGCTTGCGCGTGTTGACGGGGAGAAACGAGCGAAAGCCTTCCACCGCATCGACATCGGCATTCCGTACTTCGAGGAAGCGCCGAATTGCGCCCGTCGTCGTTGCGAGAACGACATCATTGATGGTGCCTCCAAGAGCGTTCTTGACCGCCTTCACGTCGTTGAGGTCGAACCAAGTCCAGTCGAACCGGCGGTAGGGACTGATGTCGGGGGCCGTGAACACGGTTTTCGGACCAAGCTTCATCCCCGAGCGGAGCACACCGACCACCCCTCCCAAGTCTTTACGCACGCGCGGCATGAAGTGAGAAAGCTTGCGGAGCCCATCGACGCGATGCTTCACCTCGGCCCCAAGGAGCCGCACACCGCTCGGAGCGGGGCGCGGTTTCCATTCCTTCGGCTTTCTCTCCGCTCCCCGCGGTTCCACCTGTAGCAACGCCTGAAGAAGCCCAACTCCCGCGACCCCATCGACCATGCAGTGATGCGCTTTGGCGACGAGCGCGAAACGATCGCTTTCGACGCCCTCCACGATCCAGAATTCCCATAGCGGCCGGCTCCGATCGAGGCGGTGAGAGAACAGCCTTCCCACCAGGCGCTTGAGCATTCGCTCGTCGCCCGGAAGTGGGAGCCTCGTGTGGCGCAGATGGAATTGGATGTTGAAGCGATCGTCGTCGACCCAGACCGGGTGACGGAGGCCGGGAACCCAGGCGAGCCGCTGCCGGTAGCGCGGATCCGTCTCTAGCGCGGCCAACGTGTAGTTTCTGATGCGATCGATGTCGAGCCCGCCATGCTCGAGCGTCAGCGGCTTTGCGTCGAAGAGAAGTGCGGCGCCGACGTGCATGGGCACGGTCTCGCTCTCGAGATCGAGAAAGATGGCGTCGAGAGCGCTCAAACGTTCATAGAATGACTCCGGCATGGTGGCCTACGAGAATATTCGCGTATTCCGGGCAGTACCAGCCCTGATGTGGCGGTGCCGCTCAGCGAGCGGGCATCATCGGGCGCGGGACAGAACCGTGGCGAGGTCGACCGAGTCCCAAGAGCGCGTGACGACTACGAGATCGCCAGTGCCGCTGCAAACCGGGTCACAGCGTGGTGCGAGTGCGTCAAAGAAGGTGGTGGGGTCGAGGATGGCCTCCGGGGCGAAGACGCCACATTGGGTTCCCAAGACGGGGACAACCACCCCGAGCCCAACGGCAAGCGGGACGCCCGTGGCTCCGCCCATGCCGACAGGAGGAGCGGAGCGCACGGTCGCGGCGATGGTTGCTTCCCGGCCCTGGCGCCGGCCCTTCGCGACAGCGAATACCGGCGGCAGTCTGCCCGCAGCCTGGTCGAGAACTTCGTCGATGTAATCAGCCGGCGTCTTGACCGGCTTGCCGACGCCTTCGAGACGCTCCACCCAACCGGCAGCCCGCTCTAGTGAGACCATTCCCGCATCGATCAAGCCCGTGAGCACGCGAACGGCGATCCGGTTGCTTCGGGCCATGGTCATCACGACCCGGGCGGATCGGAGCTTCGGAAAGGTTCGCGGGAAGGTGATCGCTTCGGGGTGTCCCATGGTCCAGCCGGTGCGCGGACCGAGCCCGGGATAGTCGAAGTCGACCCTGCGTTGCGGTTTCGCATCGGCAAAGGCGCCGTTGTCGAATACTCGAATGCGCCCGCTCAACTGGTGGAGGCCGTGAATCGTTGCGGCGGCGGGCCTGTCGCCTCGCTGCTCAGGCATCGCTGCATCGAGGTCGAACCCGGCAATCACCTCGTCGACCTCGTCGAGCTCGCGCATCGCCAAGCACGCGAGCATGTTCGACATCCCCGGACTCGCTCCCACCCCGATGACTGCGGTGACGCCGGCGGCACGCGCGTCGCCATCGAGCGCAAGCATTGCCTCGGTCGATTCCCAATCGTCGTTGATGTCCAGATAGTGCACGCCGGCGGCAATCGCGGCGCGAAGGACCGGGGGTCCCAGGCGGAAGAAAGGACCGACGGTATTGAGAACAGCGCCGGCTCCTGCAAACAGGTCAACTAGCGACTTCTCGTTCAGGACGTCGACACCTGCGCCGCTCGCTTTGGAGCCGAGGCGTTTGGCAAGCTCGTGAGCGGCGTTCGCGTCGAGATCGCCGACCACCAGCTCCTCGACGAAGTCGTGCATGACGGCGGTCTGCGCCGCATACCGTCCCATGCCGCCTGCGCCGAGAATGACTACTTTCATCGCGCGCCTTTATAGCACACTTCGCACGTCAAAAGCCCCACAGCTCTTCGTGAAACTTGCGCGCGGCCTTCGGATCCACTCGCGCGAGCACTTCACTCTTGCTTGGGTCGATCGCCAGCATCACTTTCGCGGTCGCAGTGGCACGCGCGACGAAACCTCCGGCGGCATACAGATCCACCGCCCGCTCATAAGCGAGCGCAGCCTCGTCCTCGCGTCCCATCCGATGCAGTAAGTCGCCCTTGCGGCGCGACCACCGAGGCTCGCTCGGCTTCTGCTTCTCGAGCAGCTCGTAGAGGGCGAGCGCTTCCGTGAGCCGTCCGGCCTGAAGCGCCTCGCTAAGCTCGTAACGAATATCGGTGGTTCTGCTGTCACGTCTGCGCATGGATCGGTCTCGCGCTAGATGCTTGCGGCGACGAACCCGCAAGCTTCGAGCATTAGAGAGAACACCGATTTGAGGGCGGTGTCCACGAGTAATTCCTTTGTCGAGCTTTGCCGTCGTGGAGTCCGTCATCGCTGCTCGGCGAATTGAACCGATGAACAGTGAACAGATTTCTGCCCCGTCCCGTGGAGTTGGCGGTGCACGACGAAGACTCTTGCGCTGAGCGATCAGCTACCGTTCGGCTGACCCATTCGCAAGGGACCACCGCGCGCGGTCGGCCACGGGAGGCAAGCGCCGCCTGAGCCAGGGACGGTGAAGACGTCCATGCCGTGGTCAAAGGTTTGGACGAAGATGAGCTCGAGAGAGCTCAGCCCTCAGTGTAGCGGTTGCGCCGCCTGGACGGCCACCAGGATGCCCATGGCCACCATGCAGACCCATTGCGTGTTGTAGAAGGCGGAACGGAAGCTGACTACGACGTTGGTTTGCTCGAATGCGACATGAACGAAGGTCTGTGCGAGCCGTGCCACGATGAGCACCAGCGCCAGCACGTTCAGCGCCGTGCCGCTGGCTCCGATGGCCAAGGCCACGACCACGATCGCTCCGTAAATGGGGAGGTTCTCGAGGCAGTTGGCGTGGGCGCGCATCGCACGCTTGTACCAGGCACTGCCTTCGAGGCGGTACTGGCCGTAGTCTTCGAAGCGTGCGCGTCCGGTCAGGATGCGCCCCCACCGATATGTCCCTATCGTCGCGCCCAACACGAATAGCGTCCAAAGGGCGAAGGCGAGCAGGACCCAAAGAGGAATCGTCATAGCCTGATAGTTGAACGTCCTCAGCCGAGCGTGTCAACCGCTTGGTCAGGATCGTGGTCGCCAACCCGGGATCATTGCGCGCTTCAGGTGACGCTGAGGCTTTCTGACACAGTGGGACATGCTGCCTCGGGCGACGTCTCGTCGTGATCACGCCTCGTGCCGTCATGTGTGTGGTGTCGCCTGTTGGCACGGCACTTGCTGAAGTTCTCTGCTCATGTTCGAGTTCACGGAAAGCATCGAGATCGAAGCGAGCCCGGATCGGGCGTGGAGATATCTGCTGGATATCGACCACTGGTGGGCTCCATCGAACCCTGAGCATGAAAGTCTCGAGATCATCAGTGAGGGCGAACAGCTCCGCGTGGGCACACGGATTCGAATTCGCGAAAAGATTGCGGGAATCCCCGGCGAGGCCTTGGGAGAAGTGACGGAGCTCTCCGAGCCTCATCACATCACTTGGAAAGCGGATCTGGCCCGTTACCGCCTTTGGGGTCTCTCGCTGAGAGTCACGGAGGGTGTTCGGTGGAGTCTTCGCCCCTCAGAAACGGGCGTAAAGCTCTCGGCGACTGTGTGGGCGATTTTTTCGAGGGGCTTCAAGGGTCGACTCGTCGAGTGGCTGTTCAAGGGGCCGCTTCAAGGGGAGACCAAGGACCGCCGGCACGCTCAGCGAGAGCTCGAGTACATCAAGAAAGAGCTCGAGCGTCCTCAACGACCGCTCGGCAGGTGGTAGGCTTGCCTCGTGGCCACAGAGCACGACGTGAAGCGCAAGACCTACGGTCAGAAGCTCGCCGGAGAAGACCGGATCGAAACCCGCAAGCGCGGTGTATGGCTGCTCAACAACCCTTCGACGAACAAGGGTCTTGCCTATACGAAGGAGGAGCGAAGACAGCTCGGCCTCGATGGCTTGCTGCCCGAGCAGGTGCTCGAGATCGAACAGCAGCTCGAGCTCGAGCTGGAGCACATTCGCGCCAAGTCCACGGATCTCGAGAAGTATATCGGCCTGACGAGGCTTCAAGACCTGAACGAGGTTCTCTTCTACCGCGTGCTCGTCGAGAACCTTCCTGAGCTGCTGCCCATCGTCTACACCCCCACCGTGGGGCTGGCCTGTCAGAAGTTCAGTCACATCGTCCGTTCGGCACGTGGCATCTGGATCACGCCGAGCAACATCGATCGTGTGCACGAGATCCTGGAGAGCGCCCCGTTTCACGATATCCGGCTGCTGGTCGTCACCGACAACGAGCGCATCCTGGGATTGGGCGACCTCGGTGCGGGCGGAATGGGCATCCCGGTGGGCAAGCTGGCGCTCTACGTCGCGGGCTCGGGCATTCATCCATCCAAGTGCCTTCCGGTGAGCCTCGACGTCGGCACCAACAACGACGAGCTCTTGGACGACCCCCTCTACAATGGTTATCGAGCGCATCGCCTTACCGGACAGGCCTACTTCGACTTCGTGGAGCGCTTCGTTCGGGCGGTGCGCGACGTGTTCCCCCACGCGATCATCCAGTGGGAAGACTTTGCCAAGACGCACTCCTTCAGTCTTCTCGAACGCTACCGGAATCGCGTTCCGAGCTTCAACGACGACATCCAGGGCACTGCTGCCGTGACTCTCGCCGGTATCTTCGCGGCGCTGCGGATTACGGGGCAGGACATCCGCGGCCAGCGGGTTCTCTTCATCGGAGCCGGCGGTGCCTGCATCGGCATCGCGCGATTGACGTTGGCGGCCATGCGCCAGGCGGGAGCGACCGACGACCAAGTCAGGTGCGCCATCGCTGCATTCGATTCTACGGGCCTGCTTCATGAGGGACGGCAGCTGGACGAGCCCTTCAAACGCGAGTTCACCCTGAGTGAGGAGACATTGGAGCACTGCGGGCTCACGGAAAGCGCCTACACAGATCCGGTGGAGATGATCCGCGCATTCAAGCCAACGGTGCTGGTCGGCGCGACCGGCAGCCCGGGCGCCTTCACCAAAGAGATGATTGACGAGATGGCGAAGCACGTCGACCAGCCCATCATCCTGCCGCTTTCGAACCCAACCTCGAAGTCCGAGTGTACCCCCGAGGATGCCCTCGAATGGAGCGGAGGCCGAGCGCTGGTAGCCACGGGCAGCCCGTTCGATGACGTGATCTATCAAGGCCGGCGACACCTGATCGGGCAGAGCAACAACGTGTTCATTTTTCCGGGCGTCGGGCTCGGTGCCATCGTCTCGAAGACGCGTGAAATCAGCGACGAGATGTTCCTTGCGGCCGCGCAGACCCTAGCCGGCTGCGTCAACGAAGAACGGTTGGCGCTCGGTGCCATCTTCCCAAATCAAGACGAGCTTCGTGACGTGAGCTTCCAAATCGCATGCGCCGTCGTGCGCTGTGCACGGGATGCGAATCTCGGGCGCGCGATACCCGATGATCAAATCGAATCAGCCGTGCGGAGCGCGATTTGGTACCCGAGCTACATCCCGATACTCGCGCAACGCTAGTGTCCGAGGACGATCGACCGGACTCATCATCGCGGAACGCCGTAGAAGTAGCAGCCGCGGCCTCCGAATGGGTAGTCGTACGTTCCGTACGTCCATTCGTAGGCCCGACCAAACGGCGCCACGAGCTCGCGAAGGTCTGTTTCGGAATAGACGCGTAAACTACTCACGATGGCATCCCACGCACCTGCCGCGATGCCGACCGGGGTCATCCAGGCCCAGGCCGCTTTGGCGAGCCGGTTGCGAGGGGAGAGCAAGGGCGAGGACAGCAGCGCCGGAATCCCGACGGGAATCAGGGGCAGGGTGCCCAGCGGATCGCGCTCAAACGACTCCGCGATGAAAATCGGCGCTCGATGATCGACCGCGTCGCGCAGAATCGACCGAGCGATCTCCGGGGGGAAATGATGAAAGGCGTTCAGGATGGTGCGCGCCCGCCCACGGGACAGGGCGGGTGGAATATGCGTGGCGTCGACCGGTTCTTCGACGAAATCGAGGGTCGGATGTTGCTGCTTTGCATTGCGCCAGACCGATACGCGCGGAAAGAGGTCGGTCATCAGAATCCTCGGAGGTGTGCGACCCGAGCGTTCCGCCTCGCGGCTCAGAATCAGGGCGGGGCCGCCCGCACCGGCGCACAGATCCAAGACTTCGTGAGTGCCCGCTGCCGAGAGGAAACCGTCCATGATGGGCAGCAAAGGCCGAATGAATCCGCCCCAATCCAAGCTGCGGCTCAGGGTTTCGACGATCATGTCTCGTAGGGTGGCTGGTACCCAACTCTGATCGTGGAACTCGAATAGCTGGACCCGTGGAAACGAGGGAGACATGCCGATATTGGTGTAGTACCCGACGGGCACGGAGTGTGCGAGCGGCCGTCGCCGGACGCCCCCGACTTCCCCGAGGCTCGATGACCAGCTATAAAGTCAGCTCGGTCGGCCTTTGCCGTTTTGCCGTGAATCCAGCCAACTCCAGCGCCATCGATTTGGTCGAGTTCGTGTACGACCTCGACGTGGACGAACATCAATGGGTGCCCTCGCTCGTGGAGACGGGGCTGCCCTTGTTCGACCACGGGTACGGCGTGGTGGGCGCCACCTACGTGCGTCCGCCCGAGGGTGGCATCCCGTTTCCCACGGGATTCCATCAATCGGGTGGGCCGCCCGATCTGGCTGGACGCGTTCTGGCCGCTTCGACCCTGGCCAACGAGGAAGTGCTCCGGGAGATCAACCGATCCGGCGTCGTTACCACGCTCTCCGAGCAGGTGGAGCATTTTCATGGCCTCCTGCCGCCGCTCAGCGAGTTCCAAAAACATCTGGCAGGAGCAAAAGACATTCTCGCGCTAACGGCGGTGGATCCGAACGGCAGGGGGATGAGCCTTACCGTACCACTTCCCGAAATCACCCGATTGACCGGACGGGATCGCGAGCTCTGGCAAATGATCGGGGCGCACCTCGTCTCGGGCTATCGCCTTCACCGGAGTCTCACGAAAGAACACGAGCATTCGGAACAAGGAAGTGCGCTACCGGAGCATGCGGAAGCGGTCCTCGATCCGAAGAAGTTCGAGGTTGAAGACGCCATTGGCCCGGCGAAAGACCTCGGCGCGCGCGACTTTCTGCGCGAGGCCGCCATTCACATCGACCGCGCTCGCGGACGGCTCCGCAAACGCGACCCGGAGCAGGCTCTCGAGCTCTGGAGAGCATTGGTCGAGGGGCGCTGGTCGCTCGTCGATTGGTTCGACAACGATGGGCGACGCTACGTGTTGGCTCATGCCAATCCACCGGATCTCCGAGACCCGAGGGGTCTCACCGAGCGGGAGAACCAGGTCTGCACCTATGCAGCGCTCGGTGAAAGCAACAAGCTGATCAGCTATCGCCTCGGCATTTCTCAGTCACAGGTGTCCGCCACGCTGCGATCCGCCATGCGCAAGCTCGGAGTGCAAACCCGTCCCCAGCTCGTCGAGAAATTGCGCGCCTTTGTGATGCCCTGATCGCGGAAAAGAGCGTTACACTCCGCGCTCATGTGGATGTGTGCGTTCGATCTGCGGTCAGGTTTTTGGGTGTCCGTCTTGCTAGGTTTCCTCTCGCTGGGATGCACCCACGACGTCGAGGAGGGGCCGCCAGTGGACCCGAGCGAAGTCATCGAAGCGCTCGCAGGCAAAAGGGAGCGCCCCAACATCGTGCTCATCGTCGCGGATGACTTGGGATACGGAGACACCGGCTCGTACGGCGGCCGGGCCATCCGAACGCCGCACATCGATGCTCTGGCCGATGCCGGCATTCGCTTCACCGACTTTCACGCGAGCGACTCGGTCTGCACACCATCACGGGCAGGGCTGTTGACGGGCCGATACCCGAAGCGGATGGGGCTAGACGTTCCGCTGATGCCCGAGGAGATGTCCTGGTCCCGCAGTCTCACCGTCACGTTCGGTTACCTGGCGGGTAAGCTCGGCCTCATCGACCTTGCTACCGAGGGCAAGGCGACCGGTTTGCACCAGGACGAGATCACGCTGGCGGAGGCGTTGCGAGTGGCCGGTTACGCAACTGGCATGGTAGGCAAGTGGCACTTGGGAGACTTCGCCTCGAACCCCGCGCACAATCCGCTGGAGCACGGCTTCGACTTTTACTTCGGTGTTCCTTATAGCAACGACATGCATCCGTTTCCGCTCTATCGCGGTCGGGAGCAACTCCTCGCGAACGTGGATGATCAGTCCATTCTCACTCGGCGTTACACAGAGGAAGCGCTTCGCTTCATCGAGTCCTCCGGTGGCCGTCCGTTCTTTCTCTATTTCGCCCACACGTTTCCCCACCGTCCGCTCTTTGCCTCCAAGCGTTTTCGCAACCGATCGGAAGGCGGCACCTTCGGCGACACGGTGGAGGAGGTCGACTGGAGCGTCGGTCAGCTGATGTCGGCACTGGAGCATGGTGGAATGGCTGACAACACGCTCGTGGTGTTCACGAGTGACAACGGTCCCTGGTACCAAGGCAGCGCGGGGCATTTTCGCGGCCGCAAGGGTCAGAGTTATGAAGGGGGTCACCGCGTGCCGTTTGTCGCGCGCTGGCCGGGGCGAATTGCAGCAGGGACGGTCTCGGACGAGCCCGCGATGAACATCGATGTATTTCCCACCTGTCTCGAGTTTGCGGGGCTGTCGCTGCCCAAGGACCGAGTCATCGACGGCAAGAGCATGGTCGAGTTGCTGACCGTGTCCGAGAGCCGCTCGCCTCACGAGCTCTTTTACTTCTACCACCAGGGCGAGCTCGAGGGCGTTCGGACTCACAAGTGGAAGTATTTTCGCTCGATCAATCACTACGTTTGGCCCCTGCCGTTGAACAAGAAGATCGGTGGCATCAGCGAGCACACGACAGGACCACTTCCTCTGCTTTTCAATCTCGACACCGATCCCGGTGAGTCCTACGACCTCAAGCGCAAGTATCCGGACGTGGCGGCAACGCTCTCCGAACAGATGACGCAATGGGAGGCGGAGCTCGCGGCCGATCCCAAGGGATGGAAGCGCTGATCGCTAGCCGCCAGTGACTGCGAAAGCGATTCCGCCACCAATGAGCACGGCGATGAAGACCCAGGCCACCACGTCCTGCACGCCGATGGGACTCCCCTCCATGCCTTCGGCTTCCTCATCGGCGTGCTTGCGGCGCCATCGCCGCAACCAAAGCATGATGGCGACCAAAACGAGGGCAACGATGTTCATGTAGAAGGTGTAGTCAATGTTGAACTGTGCGATGTCCCCGACTTTGCGTACGCTCGTGGGGGTGAGATCGGTCCAGTAGAAGCCGTAGTGTAGAGCCAATGCGGTGCAGAGGATGCTCACGTACATGATGGCGGCGATGTAGAGCGCAACGCGCCAGCCATAGTACTTCGCATTCACTTTCACTAGAGGCGGCACCATGAGATCCGAATAGATGAAACCCATGAGGCCGCCGAACAGAACACCACCGGAGTTCAGAATGGTTGCAAGGGGGATGTTGCCCATCGAGCCGATGAAAGTCGATGCGGCGACAAAGGGCGCAACAGCGGCATTCTCGAGGACAATCCAAAAATTGGCTGGGTTCTTCTCCGCCAAGTCCGAGAGGAAGATCGTCTCCCAAAAATCAACGGGCACGAAAACCGCGATGAAACCCGCAAGCGTGAATCCGATGAGGATTTCTTGCCAGACCATGGCCCACTCGCCCACGAAGTTCTCGCCTACCCGAGACCAGCCATCGAGGCTCTTGACCCTCGCTTTCCAGTCGAAGTCCTCGTCGTCGCTGCGCATCTCATCCTCGACTTTGCGTCGCGCTGCGTCGAACCATCTCTTCGGATAAGTCAGCCTTATCAAGGCCGCGCTAATCGCGATCAGAATCAAGCCCCCGATGACCTCGGCCACCAGAAACTGCCAGCCAAGAAAGATCAGAATCAGAATCCCGAGCTCGATGACCAAATTGGTCGAAGCAAACATGAACGCCACGGCCGAGACGAAATGCGCACCCTTGCTGACGAGCGCCCGAGCCGCAGCGAGCGCTGCGAAGGAGCAGGAGCTCGAAATCGTGCCGAACGTCGTTGCCAAACCAATGCTCTTGACGCCGGCATTCCCCATGTGACGAGTGAGCCGCTTTTTTGGCACGAACGCCTGGATCGAGGCGCTGATGGTGTAGCCGAGCACGAACGCCCAACCGGACTTCCAAAAGAAGCCAGCGGCCGTGTGCGCCGCCTCCCCATACATGGTCCACAAGTCCCTCAACCGTCTATCCTCCCTCCGTCCACGTCGAGGCTCGGTATCATGCAATCGGCGTGCCGTGGAAGGAGCGCATACCGGATCCTTTTTCCGAGGTGAAATGCCACAGCTGGGGCAGGAAGGTACTCGCAGGAGTACGAACAAAAGCTTCAGCAGCTTCGGAAGTAGCGCTACGAAAGGACGTCGGGTTGATGCGGGCTCCGGAGGTGGTAGCAGCCGGTGCACCGAGGGTTTCGAGCCCGGTTGGAGGATTCGCATGAAGACTGACTTGCGGCGCTCAACCTCACGTCGGCTCCGCCGCCATTTGCACGTGGCGCTGGCCGTGAGCGTGCTCGCAATCAACGTGGTGGCCTGTGCGAGGAAGGGCTCTGCCCCATCTACGAAGAGTTCGTGTTCAACGATGAGGGCGAGATGACGTTCGTCGAGGCATGGTCGGATCAGCCGGGCTTGCGGCCTACTTCGGACCTTTCGGATCGATGGGCCGAGGGAGGCGGGGTGCGCCGATTGTCGACCAAAATTCCCGGCCTCGGCAGCCCAACAGGACTGATCGATCTAGGCTCAGAAGCGATGCAACGCGCCGTGGACGAGGACGCGGAGGTGGCTGACTTCGTCAGACGTGCGCAGGACTTCTGGCCTTCGTGGCTGCAGGCAAGCGAAGAGGCCGGTCCGGATTATTTTGCTCGCGGATGCGGTTGGCTGCAGTGAAGGCCCGTGGCGTTCGGCTGGCGGATCGCGCCGGCGGATCTACGCTTCCGCGTCCCGCCTCGAATGAGACGAAAATGGATGTGATGCCCCGATTTGCCTATGTTGGTCTGTTGCTTTTTCTCTGTGCATGCCGGGGAGGAACGGACGCTCCGTCGCGGCAGCCGCCGCAAGTCACGACGACGAAGCCTACGGTGAAAACCATCACCGAGTGGGACGAGCACACGGGCCGCGTGGCCGCCGTCGATTCGGTGGAGCTTCGTGCACGGGTACCGGGTTATGTCCAGTCGATTCGGTTCAAGGACGGGGCCGTGGTCGAAGAGGGCGAGCTTCTTTTCGTGATCGATCCACGTCCATACCGGGCAAGTCTTCGGGCGGCCGAAGCTCAATTAGCGCGAGCCAAGGCCGAAGTGAAGACCACCTCGCTCCTTCTCGAACGCGCCCAAGCCATCCGCGAGTCCGGCGCAGTATCCCAAGACACCCTCGACGAACGGCTCAACAACAATCTCGTTGCGCAAGCCGATCTCGCAGCGGCCCAAGCAGACGTCGAGTCGGCGCATCTCGATCTGGTGTATTCTCAGGTTCGGGCTCCCATTGCAGGCAAAGTCGGGCGCAGGCTGGTCGTTCCAGGCGACTTGGTCGAGGCGGGTGGGGCGGCCTCCACGCTCTTGACCACTATCGTCTCCCAAGATCCGGTGTACTTCTACTTCACCGTCAACGAACGGGATGCGCTCTCCTACGGCCGAGCTTGGCGTGAGGAGATGCAGAGTGGAAAAAAGACCATTGCGGCAAAGCTGATCGATGACACCGGCGTCGAGCACACGGGGCACATCGACTTCATGGACAATCAAATCGACCAGGCCTCGGGCACGCGCGAGCTTCGAGCGGTTTTCGACAATCCCGACGGCCTCCTCATACCCGGGATGTTCGGAACGATTCGTATTGCCCGCGGCGATCCCCACGAAGCGTTGCTGATTCCAGATGAAGCGATCATGTCCGATCAGGCCATCCAGTTCGTCTACGAGGTGGGTAAGGACAACATCGTCGAACGCAAAGAGATAGAGCTCGGCCCGAAGGTCGAGGGTCTCAGGGTCGTTCGCAGTGGGTTGAGTCCGGAGTCCCAGATCATCGTGATAGGGACCCAGCAAGCACGGCCCGGTGCACCCGTCAGCCCGAGCTCGAAGAGCAGCGAGTCGCCGCCGGGCGCGAGCGCAGGACCCGCCCCATGAAGTTCGCTCATTTCTTCGTGGATCGGCCCCGTTTTGCGGCGGTCGTTTCGATCGTCATCATCGCGGTCGGGGCCCTGGCGTACTTCGGCTTGCCCGTTGCGCAGTATCCGGAAATTGCGCCGCCGACTATCGTGGTGACGGCCAGCTATCCAGGCGCGACGCCCGAGGTTCTCGCGAAGACCGTGGCCACGCCAATGGAAGAGCAGGTCAACGGCGTGGAGAACATGATCTACATGAGCTCCCAGTCGACCACCGATGGGACTGTGCAGCTCACGGTGACATTCAAACCCGGCACCGACCTCGATATCGCTCAGGTTCAAGTTCAAAATCGCGTGGGTTTGGCAGAACCTCGGTTGCCCGAAGAGGTGCGGCGCAGGGGCATCGTCGTGGAGAAGAGCTCGCCGAACTTGATGATGGTGATCCACTTGCGATCCCCGAGCGGCCGCTACGACTCTCTCTACATCAGCAACTACGCCGTCTTGCGGGTGCGGGACGTGTTAACGCGCGTCGACGGCGTGGGCAATATCAGAGTCTTTGGGGCCCGAGAGTACAGCATGCGCGTGTGGCTGGATCCGGACCGTCTCGCCGCGCTCGGCCTCACTGCGGCGGACGTTTTCGGCGCCCTTCAGCAGCAAAACGTTCAAATAGTCGGCGGCACCCTCGGGCAACCACCGATGCCGGCAGACAACGCTTTCCAGATGTCGGTCGATGCCGGAGGACGATTCGAAGACGCCGAACAGTTTGCCAAAGTCATCATCAAGACCGATAGCGCCGGACGGCTCACGCGGCTCGAGGACGTCGCCCGTATCGAGCTCGGTGCGGAGGACTACCTCACCAACAGCTACCTCGATCGCGAGTCGGCAGTGGGCATTGGCGTGTTCCAACGGCCCGGTAGCAACTTGCTCGAAACCGCCAACGAGCTCCGCAGCACCGTGAAGCGATTGTCCGAGGACTTTCCGGCGGGTCTCGAATACGAGATCGCTTACGATCCGACCGTGTTCGTGCAGGAATCGGTCGACGCCGTGTACCGAACGATCTTCGAAGCAGTCGTGCTGGTCGTCTTGGTGATCGTGCTTTTCTTGCAGTCTTGGCGCGCGGCGGTGATTCCCATCGTGGCGATTCCCGTCTCGCTCATCGGCACCTTTGCGGTCATGGCCGCCCTGGGTTTTTCGCTCAACAATCTCACGCTCTTCGGGCTGGTTCTCGCCATTGGAATCGTCGTGGACGACGCGATCGTGGTGGTCGAAAACATCGAAAGAAACCTCGAGCTCGGCAAGAGCCCACGGGAGGCAGCCCACATCACGATGGACGAGGTCGGGAGCGCGCTGGTGTCGATGGCGCTCGTGTTGGGCGCGGTGTTCGTCCCTACGGCATTTCTCGGGGGCATTCCCGGTCAATTCTTCAGCCAGTTTGCGGTGACCATCTCCACCGCCGTGATCATTTCCGGCTTCAACTCGTTGACGTTGAGTCCTGCCTTGGGCGCACTGGTGATGAAGCCCAAAGGGGAACCCGAGGGAAGGGCGGGGCGAGCGATGCACCGGGTCGTACAACCGGTGTATCGACTTTTCAATCGGGTCTATGATGGCGGAGAGCGTCGTTACCAAAGGGCGGTAGGTGTCATCATTCACCGGCCGAAGTCGACGCTGGCTGTGTTCGCGGTGTTGCTCGTGCTGACCGCATTTGCTCTCTATCGGATTCCTCGCGGTTTCATCCCGCAGCAGGACCAGGGATATCTCATCGTGGCCGTTCAATTGCCCGATGGGGCTTCTCTGGCGCGAACCGATGCCGCGACGGGAGAAGCAAGCGAGCGGGTTCGACGAGTGCCAGGAGTCAATCACACCGTGGAAATCGTCGGGTTCTCTGGAGCCACCTTCAGCGCCGCGTCCAATGCAGCGGCGATTTTCGTGCCTTTGAAGCCCTTTTCGGAACGAGGATCGGACGAGTCCGCGAGTGCCATTGCCGGCAAGCTCTCTCAGGCGCTGGCTGGCCTCCAGGAAGGCATGTTCTTCGTGATCGAGCCGCCCCCGGTGCGAGGGCTCGGCAGGGGCGGCGGGTTCAAGCTGATGGTGGAAGATCGCTCCGACCTGGGGCTGGCGCAGCTCGGGAAGAGCGCGTGGGAGCTGGTCGGTGCAGCCAATCAACAACCCGAGGTTCAGCGGGTGTTCACCACGTTCAGCGTCTCGACGCCCCGCTACGATCTGGACATCGACCGCACCAAGGCCGAGATGCTCGGCGTTCCGGTGGAGTCGATTTTCGACACCTTGGCGATCAATCTAGGCTCCGCATACGTCAACGACTTCAACCGCTTCGGTCGCGTTTATCGAGTCATCGCACAAGCCGACGCACCCTTTCGGACCGACCCAGAAGACATCGAGCAGTTGCGAGTGCGAAGCGCCGACGGGGCGATGGTCCCGCTCGGATCGGTGGTGAGCGTGCACCGTTCGACGGGGCCGGAGCGCATCGTGCGCTACAACTTGTATCCCTCAGTGGAGGTTCAAGGGACCGCCAGCCCGGGAACGAGCACCGGTGTGGCCCTCAACGCAATGGAGCGGCTCGCGCGCTCGATTCTTCCGTCCGGAATGAGCTTCGAATGGACGGAAATCGCCTACCAACAGAAATCAGTCGGCAACTTGAGCTTACTCGTCTTTCCCTTGAGCGTCTTTTTCGTCTTCTTGTTCCTGACCGCGCAGTACGAAAGCTGGTCTTTGCCGTTGGCGATCATCCTCATCGTGCCTTTGTGCATTTTGTTCGCGCTGACTGGGGTATGGATTCGCAGCATGGACAACAACATCTTGACGCAAATCGGTTTCATCGTGCTGATCGGCCTGGCCAGCAAGAATGCGATTCTGATCGTGGAGTTCGCGAAGCAGCAAGAGGAAGAAGGCAAAGATCGGTTCGCCGCAGCCACGGCGGCGGCCAAGCTGCGCCTGCGACCCATCCTGATGACGGCGTTTGCGTTCATCCTCGGCGTCGTCCCGTTGGTGATCGCCAGTGGAGCCGGAGCAGAAATGCGGCAGGCACTCGGTACCGCGGTCTTCGCCGGGATGCTCGGTGTGACCTTCGTCGGCCTGCTGCTGACCCCGGTTTTCTACGTCATCATACGCGGGATGGTGAAGCGGGTTTCGCCGGCTGAGATGGAGGATTCGGCGTGAAGATGATGCGTTGGGTGCTTGCTTTGGTCTTGATGGCGGTGATGGGTTGCAGCTCCGGGGAGGCCTCGGAGCAACCGCTCACGCTCGGCGAGACGGTTGGCGTCAATACCCACTATGGCGCCCGCGCGCCCGTGGATCGGGACGCGCTGACCAAGCTTGCCGACGCCGGCGTCCAGTTCATACGAAACGACCTCGACTGGGCCGAGGTCGAGAAACAGCCGGGTGTGTACGACTTCGCAGACACAGGCTTCGACGAGTTGGTGGGCACCGCCGAGGATCTTGGCCTCCATATCCTCTTCATTTTGGACTACGGAAATCCCCTCTATGGAGAGATCGGAGCGGTCGTCGACGAGGAGGGACGGCAGGCATTCGCCGCCTTCGCCGCTGCAGCGGCAACTCGCTACGGCGGCCGCGGCCATCGTTGGGAGATCTGGAATGAACCCAATCTAGAGCAGTTTTGGAGCAGCGCCGACGGCGGACCGGACCCCGATTTCTACGCCGCGCTCGTGCAAAGCACGGTGCCTGCCTTGCGCGCCGCAGATCCCGGCGCCCCGATTGTCGTGGGCGCGCTGTACTTCGGGCTTCCCGAGGTCATCGAAGCGACGGGGTTGGGCATCGGAGGGCCGCGGTTTCTCGAAGAGGTCGCGGCGACTGGCGTATTGGCGCTGGCCGATGAGGTCACGCTTCATTTCTATCGGCCTGCCAACCCCGAGGATGTCGTCACGGATGTGGAGCTAGCGCATGGTGTGCTGGAAAGCGCCGGCTACCCACTCCCCATCGGGAGTGGCGAGTGGGGCTACAGCACCTACGACCCCGATGCGCCGCCCGCAGGTTTCAACTTTCTTCCGGCGGTGACGCCGAACCGTCAAGCGAGTTATCTCGCCCGAATGTTGCTCTACAACTTCAGCCTCGGGCTCCCGATGAGCGTGATCTTCAAGGATCGCGACGCCGACAACCCGAACCCAGGCAACATCGAGGACAACTGGGGGCTGATGATGGACGACCTCACGCCGAAGCCGTCTCTCTTTGCGGTGTCCACGTTGACCGGGTTGGTCGGTGACGCGCATCTCGTCGAAACGCTCGCGCTGGGTCCCGCGGAGCACGGTCTGCGCTTCGAGCAAACCGATGGGTCGCAAGTCATTGCGCTGTGGGCAGAACAGGAGGTCACCTGGTCGCTCCGCGGCGACGCGGATGCGCGAGTCCTGAGTCGCGATGGATCGGACCTCACTCCAGCAAACCTGGCCGAAGGCGCGCAGCTCACGATTGCGTCGGACGATGGTCCCATTTACCTGATCGGGAACGTCACCGTCATCGGTGGTGCGCAACCGTTGCCGTGAGTCTAGCGTGATTCGCAACGTCCTCTTGTCGTGGAGCAGTGGAAAAGACAGCGCGTGGGCGCTTCACGTGCTGCGACGCGACCCAAGCGTGCAGGTCGTCGGTCTGCTCACCACCATCAATAAGCGGGCCAGCCGTGTGGCAATGCATGCCGTCCGCGAAATTCTTCTCGATGCGCAAGCTTCCGCGCTCGGCCTTCCTTTGACGAAAGTCTACATTCCCGATCCGTGCTCGAACGCCGACTATGAGCGAGCCATGGCCGAAGCCATGGACGGTGCACGCGGCAACGGTGTAGACGCCATCGGGTTTGGAGACCTGTTTCTCGAGGATGTCCGCCGGTATCGCGAGGAAAAGCTCGCTTCCACCGGAATCGAGCCAATCTTCCCCTTGTGGGGAGCGAAGACCCCGAATCTTGCTCGCGAGATGGTCGCAGCGGGACTTCGCGCGATCCTGACTTCGGTGGATCCCAAGCAACTCGACCCGGCGTTCGCCGGCCGCGTCTTCGATCAAACCTTTCTCGACGACCTGCCGGACGGCGTCGATCCCTGCGGTGAGAACGGCGAGTTCCACACCTTCGCCTATGCGGGCCCCATGTTCGAGCAGCCGTTGGCCGTTGCGACCGGCGAACCGGTGGAGCGTGACGGTTTCGTGTTCTTCGACGTCAGGCCATCCCCGTAGCGCTCGGCAAGGAGACCCGCTCCTGCTTCGCGCTAGTCGCCCGTTGATCGCGTGCGAAGAGCATGTAGATCGAAGGCACGAAGAAAAGGGTGAAAAGAGTTCCAAGAGACATGCCGCCGACGAGGACCAAGCCGATGCTGTTGCGCGCCTCGGCGCCGGGGCCGGTGACCAATGTCAACGGAAAATGACCGAACACGGTTGCGACGGTGGTCATCAGCACCGGACGCAACCGCACTGCGGCTGCGTTGCGAACGGCTTCGAGCTTGGCCTGTCCCTCGCGTTGCAGATCGTTGGCAAACTCGACGATCAGAATGCCGTTCTTCGATACGAGGCCGATGAGCGTGACGAGCCCAACCTGTGAATACACGTTGAGCGTGGTCGTCCACCCATCGGTCCAGAAGTGCATGTTCGGATCGGGCAACTTCAAGAACGTGAAGATCGACGCACCGAACATGGCAAGCGGGACCGAACCGCCTAGGATTACGAGGGGGTCGCGAAAGCTGTTGAACTGCGCGGCGAGCACCAAGAAGATCAGGACCACCGCAAGCGTGAAGGCCGGTACGAACTTGTTGCCCTCTTTGCGAAGCTGCCGAGACTCGCCGGTGTAGTCGACCGTATATCCGCGCGGCAAAATTTCGTCAGCTTGGGTCTCCAAGAATGTGAGCGCTTCGTCGAGGGGACGAATGGCGACGCCGCTCAGCTTGACCGAGTTGAGCTGCTGAAACCGGTTTAGCGACCGGGGAACGACGCGATTACGGACAGTGGCAATGGTGCTGAGCGCGATCAGGCCGCCGTCGGGCTTGGTAACGTAGATGCTTCGTAACTGGTCCGCGTTGAGACGCGCCGAGCGCTCGAGTTGGGGGATCACCTTGTAACTGCGGCCGGCGATGCTGAAACGGTTGACGTAACCGCCGCCGACGGCTGATCCGAGCTCTTGACCCACCGCCTGCAGGCTGAGCCCGAGCTCGGCCACCTTGTCCCGATTGAATACGATCTCCGACTCGGGTTGGTCGATCTTCACGTCGATGAGCGGCGGAAAGGCAAACATGCCGCTTTGGGTGGCCTTCTTTTGGAGCTCTTTGACGAGCTTCAAAATCTCGCCCGGCTCGGCGGTCGAGGCCACGACGAACTCGACTGGAAACTGGCCGCCGCCGGGAAGGGCGGGCGGCAGCACCGGGAACGTCTGGATGCCCGGAATTTGGCTCACCTCGTGCTGCACCTCCGGCATCAGATCAAATGCCGTTCGTTTGCGCTGATCCCAAGGTTTGAGACCCATGCCCCAGAAACCACCGGCAGGAGAGGTGATTTGAAAGGTGAACTCGGTTTCTGGGAAGCTCATGGCCATCTCGTTTACGGCTTCGACCGAAGGCGCGAGCTGATTGATGGTCGAGTTTGCAGGCGTGTCGACGATGCCGAAAATCACGCCTTGATCTTCATTGGGGGCGAGCTCGCTGTGGGACATCACGAACATCACCACGGCCAGGATGCTGAGGGCCACCCATGCGACGTAGATGGCGGGCCGCGCCGACAATGTCGCATCGAGCAACCGCAGGTAGATGCCTTTCAAGCGGCGAAATCCACGGTCGATACGCGCCGGCAAACCCTTTTCGCTTCGCTCTTCGGGCAAGAATGCGGCCGACATGACCGGGGAAAGCGTGAGCGCAACGATCCCCGAGATCAGCACCGCGCCTGCGAGGGTGAGCGCGAATTCCCGAAACAGCGCCCCGGTCAGCCCACCTTGAAACGCGATCGGCGTGTACACAGCGGCCAGGGTGATCGTCATGGCGATGACCGGTCCGACCAACTCGCGGGCTCCTTTGATGGCCGCCTGACGACGGCTCATGCCCTCGCGCAAGTGCCGTTCGACGTTTTCGACCATGACGATCGCGTCATCGACCACCAGACCAACCGACAACACGATGGCCAGCAAGGTGAGCAAGTTGATCGTAAATCCGAAGATCTGCATCAAGAACACGGCCCCGATCAGCGAGACGGGAATGGCGACCACCGGAACGACCACCGAACGAAACGATCCCAGGAAGAAGAAGATCACCACGACGACGATGGCCAGGGTTTCACTCAAGGTCGTAACGACTTCGCGGATCGCGCTTCGAATGTACTTGGTGGCGTCGAAGGCGACCTCGGCCCGCAGCTGCTCGGGGAGGTCGCCTTTGATGTCATCGAGCTCCGTGCGTACCCGTCCGATGACGTCCAGGGAGTTGCTGTTGGGAAGGACCCAAACACCGATGAACACCGCGGTCTTTCCGTTGAAGTTGACGCGGTCGTCGTAGCTGACGGCGCCCAGCGCCACCTCCGCGATGTCTTCCAAACGGACGATCGCACCGCCTTCCTCCCGTACCACCAGCCGTTTGAAATTCTTCGACCGACTGGAGGTCGGTATTCGCCGTCAGGTTCACCTGGATGAGCGAGCCCTTGGTCTGACCCACCGCGGCCAAATAGTTGTTGGCGATCAAAGCATCACGCACCTGCGCAGGACTGACCTTGTGAGCGGCCATGCGGTTCGGTTTGAGCCAGATGCGCATAGCGAACGTGCGCGCGCCGAGAATTTCGGCGCGCTGCACCCCGTCGATTGCCGACAGGCGCGGCTGGACGACGCGCACGAGGTAGTCCGTGATCTCGTTTTGCGCCAAGAAATCCGACGAGAAGCTCAAGTAGGCGGAGGCGAATTGGCTGTCGACCGACACGATGTCGAGAATCGGCACCTCTGCTTCGGGCGGCAGATCTCCGCGTACCTGGTCGACCTTGGCGCTGATTTCCGAAAGCGCGCGAACAGCGTCGTAGTTGAGGTCGAGATTGGCCGTGATGACCGAGACGTTTTGGCGGCTCTCCGAGGCGATGTAGTCGATGCCGTCCGCGGCCGCGATCGCTCGCTCCAATGGCGTCGTGATGAAACCACGCACGAGCTCGGCGTTTGCGCCGATGTACGCGGTGGTCACGGTGATGGCGGCATTTTCGCTTCGAGGATACTGCCTGACCGTGAGCGACCGAATGGCTTGCAAACCCGCGATGACGATGACGAGATTGACGACCACCGCGATGACCGGACGACGTATGAAAAGGTCGGTGATCTTCAACGCGGCTTCTCCGGCGACTACTCGTTGGGGGGGGTTGGCTCGGTGCTGGCTTCGGGTGCAAGGTCGTTGCGTACCACGATGGCCATACCATTTTGGAGCTTGAACGCCCCCGTGGAGACCACCGTGTCCCCTTGCTTCAGCCCTGACGTGACCGCGACCAGGTCCCCGCGGCGCTCGCCCAGACGCACGAACACTTGCTCGACGACTTGCTGCGTTTTGCCGGAGTCGGTTGGCTCGTCTTTCGTGATGTAAACGGAATCGCCATAGGGCGCGAAGAGCACCGCACTTGCGGGAATGGCTAGAAGCGTGCGTGTTTCAGGGCGCAGCACCGTGACGTCGACGAACATTCCGGGTCGCAGCTCTCCACTCGGATTGCCGACCAGCGCCCGCACCGTGAAGTTGCGAGTATTCGTGTCGATCCTCGCGTCTACCACGTCGACTTTGCCATCCCAGGTCCGATCGGGAAACGCGTCGGTGGTCACCGTCACGGAATTGCCCGCTTCGATTTGGGACAGGGCCTGCTGCGGAAGGGAGAACTCGACGTAGACGGGATCCGAGGACTGCAGCGAAACGATGGGGGCGCCCGGTTGCAAGACCTCTCCCAGATCGATTTGGCGAATCCCGACACGGCCCGAGAATGGAGCACGGATGGTCTTCTTGGCGATGATGGATCTCACGTTTTCGACTGCCGCGGCCGCTTGGGCCGCACGCGCGGTGGCGCTATCGAGATCTGCTTCGCTTCCAGCGCCCACAGCCCGCAGCTTCTTCATCCGTTCGAGATCCAATCTCGCCAGCCGGGCACTCGCTTCGGCTGAATCGAGCTCGGCCTGTTCCGTGGAGGTATCGAGTCGTACCAAGAGCTCGCCCTTCTTGACCATCTCTCCAGAGTCGAAGGCGATGACCTTCACCTTGCCCGGAACCTCACTCGAAACCGTGACCCCCTGCACCGCCACCAATGAGCCCACCGCGGTGAGCTCGGACTGCCAGTGGACCTCCCTCACTTCGGCAGTCGTCACGGCCTGGGGCGGCGGGACATACGCTTCACCTGCGGCCATCATGGAGCGGATCTGCGCCGCCTTGACGCCGCCAAGGGCGATCACCGCCAGCAGGACCGCGCCGACTGCGATGAAGATCGGTTTTTTCTTGCCTTTCATGCCTTTGAGGAACGCCGCCCAGCCTTTTCTAGGGCCGCTCGGTCGAATCGGGAGACTCCCTAGCGCGCCTCTGAACCGGGGCAAACGGTCGCAAGGGGAGGATTCTCAGGCGCTCGAGGACGTTTCCGGTCCGTAAAAAACCGAATCCAGGTGGCTCAGCAGCTTGGGGACGATCCGCTCGTAGGCATCTTCTTGAAGATAGTGGCCCGCATCGGGAAGCCGCAGCACGTCGGCATCTGGAAAATCCCGTAGCCAGATCGCATCGAGATACTCCGGCAGGAACGCGATGTCCTTCATGGCCCACGCGATCATGATCGGCCTGTCGCGTAGGCGCTCGAGCCCCTTTTCGACCGCTCCCATGAAATCCGCCACGCGTCCGGTCGAATCGGCGGGGATCTCCCTCGGGAAGACCAAAATGGCCGTCCGAGACGCGTACGTCGGATGGGGCGCCGTATAAGCGGCGTGCATCTGGGGCGTGATTCGGTCCTTGTGCATGATGCCCGCCTTGAACAGAAAGACGCGGACGAACATGTGCGCGCCCTTCACCATGATCTCGCCCACACCTGGCGTACGAAACAGGTGAAGCGGAAGCGGAAGCTCGACCTTGCCCGGTGGACGGTGCGCGACGGTGTTGAGCACACACAACGAGGCGATGCGCTCCGGGTGCTGGGTGGCCCAGTGAAAACCGATGGGGCCGCCCCAGTCCTGGCATACGAGGGTTGCGTCGCGCAGGTCGAGTGACTCGAGTAGCGCATCGAGCCGTTCGGCATGGCGGGGCACCTGGTAGAGCTCCGCTCGGTCTGGCTTTTCGGAGCGGCCGAAACCCAGATGGTCAGGCACGATGCATCGATATCCAGCCTCGACCAGCGGCGGAATGAAGTTGCGATAAAGGTAACCCCAAGTGGGATTGCCATGTACCATGACGACGGGTTTGCCATCGCGCGGGCCTTCGTCCACGTAGTGCATCGCGCCGTCGAAAGACTGGAACCACCGTGGCGCGTACGGCCAGGTTCCGTCGAAGGTCCAATCTTGTGTGGCCATCGCGTCCTCCAGGACGCTCCTTACCTCGCCGTCGGGACCTTTGGCAAAGCCGCAGGCGACTCGTTCGTACGCGCCGCCTTTTTCCTGGTGGCGATCTCTGTCATAGGTACCCTGACCCGACCCAAGGAAGGAGACCTACATGGCGAACGAAGGTTACCACGAGCCCATCGAGGAGCTGAGCCACGAGACGCGTGACATGCACCGGGCCATCGTGTCCTTGATGGAGGAGCTGGAAGCCGTCGATTGGTACAATCAGCGCGTGGATGCGTGCAAGGATGACGAGCTTCGAGCAATCCTGGCGCACAATCGCGACGAGGAAAAAGAGCACGCCGCGATGGTGCTGGAGTGGATTCGCCGGCGCGATCCTGCGTTCGACGAGGAGCTCGAGGACTATCTCTTCACCGACGAGCCCATCGCGGACCTCGAAGAAGAGAGCGAAGACTAACCGGACTCACGGAACCCGATGAACGTACGTCAGTCTCTAGGTAGCGATCACAAAGCCATCGACCAGCGGCTTTCCGACCTGGCCAACGCCGTCGATGGCGCCAACTTCCCTACCATCCTGCAGGTTTTCCGCGACGTCGACCGGGGCTTGCGTGCGCACATGTATGGCGAGGAGCACTACCTGTTCGAGCACTTCGAGGAGAGCCATCCTCAGGACATACGCGCCCTTCGCCAAGAGCACGACCGGTTCCACCGCAAGCTCGACGAGCTCATGATCCAAACGGAGCTTCACATACTTCGCAAGGAGAGCATCGACGCGCTCGTTAGTGAGCTACGATTGCATGCGGCAAAGGAGAACGACACGCTCTACAAGTGGGCTGACGAGCCACTTCACGAGGCGCAGCGCGACGCGCTCTTTGCGTTCCTCGAGAAGCGCAGACTGGCGCTTCGGGATCAGAACGAAACGTCGGTCCGATGAGCCGGCGCCGACTGTCTTCGGTCAAAGTGTCCAGTGACGCTCGGCGGCTCGCCTACGACCGCGATAGGTAGCGAGTCAGGCACGTTTTTGCGACTCGCGTGCGGGTTCCTCGCCTTGAACGCAACCGTGCTGCTACGCGTTATGCGATGCGCCGCTCTTCCTGCGGCGTCGCCCCCTCTTTGGCAGTTTTGGTCTTCTTTGTTTTTCGGTCCTCGAAGATCTCGTCCATGGTCTTCGGCCGCAGGTCCTCGATGCTGTAAGGCATTTGGGGGATCGAACGCTCGATCCACATGTGCTCGCCCTCGAGCATCTCCAGGCCGATCCTCGTCGCCCTGGCGTCGTCGTTGTGCCAAAGCTCGTGAAACAGGGAGTCGATCCGCCGCCGGGTCTGACGTGCGAAGTAATCCGCGAGAGTCACCGCTTGGTCTGCCTGCTCGGCTTCTTCCTGTTGCAGCTTGTGGGCACGGCGCACCGTTGCAGTGAGCGCAAAGATCTCGAGCCCGATGTCGACCGCGCGGAAGAGAAAGCCCTGACGCCGCTCGAGTCCCGGCCCAAAACGTGCCATGCCGTGAAAGACATTCCGAGCCAGCCGCGCAGATGCTCGCGATGCATACCGCAAATGCTTCGCGAGCTTGCCGTAGCGCGAAAAGCTCGGCCACAGGCTCCATCGCATCCACCTCGTCGGGTACCACCACGCATAGAACGCGATGATCTTCGGCAACGCGCCGAGTCGCTCGCCCAGCGTCGCGTCGGGATCGACCAACTTACCCGCGACCTGAAGGTGCTTGTCCACCGCCTCGCGCGCAATGAAGAGGTGCATGATCTCACTCGAGCCTTCGAAGATGAGATTGATGCGATTATCTCGCAGCGCACGCTCGACCCCGATCGGGGGCTCGCCACGATCCCTCAACGAGGCTTCCGTTTCGTATCCCCGCCCGCCCCGAATCTGTAGCGTCTCATCGATGAGCTTCCAGTTTCGAACGGTGTTCCACTCTTTGGCGGCCGCGGCTTCGAGACGGATGTCGGTGTCTTTCCGATCGGCCAGCTCGCCGACCACATGGGCGATCGATTCCATGGCGAACGCGGACGAAAGCAAGTAGGCATTCTTGTGGGCGACCGCTTCGTGTTTGCCGACGGGAACGCCCCACTGCACGCGTGCATTCGACCACTTGCGTGCAATCTCGACATACCGCTTCGCCCCGCCCGAGGTTGCGGCAGGCAGGCTGAGCCGGCCCGTGTTCAGCGTGACCAACGCGATCTTGAGCCCATCGCCGTCCTTGCCGATCAAATTCTCCCTGGGGATCTTGACGTTCTCGAAGCTCACCACGCCGTTGGCGAGCGCGCGAAGGCCCATGAAGTGGCAGCGATGCTCGACACGCACACCGGGCCAGTCCATTTCGACGACGAACGCATTGATCTTTTTCGTGGCCGGATTGCGGGCCATCACCACGATGAGCTCGGCAATCGTTCCATTGGTGCACCAAAGCTTCTGCCCATTCAGGATGTAGTGCTCGCCGTCCTCGGAGAGCTCCGCGATTGTCGCAAGCCGCGCGGGATCGGAACCAACCGCAGGCTCGGTCAGTGCAAACGCGGAAATCGCGCCCTTGGCGCACCGCGGTAAGAATCGCTTCTTCTGCTCTTCGGTTCCGAAAAGCTTCACGGGTTGAGGGACGCCGATTGCCTGATGCGCCGAGACCAACGCGATTACGTTGCCGTCGTACGCACCGATGAGCTCCATGACGCGCACGTACTCGGGATGCGTCAGACCGAGGCCTCCATACTCCTTGGGAATCTTCATCCCAAAGGCACCGAGCTCCGCAAGCCCTCGAAGCAAGTCTTTCGGGTACTCGCCAGTGCGGTCGATTTCGATCGAGTCCACCTTCTCGCGAAGGAAATCGCTCATCTTGCGATAGAACTCGAGAAACTCGGGCCGGTCTGGCTCATCGAGCGAGAGGCGTTCCAGAAGGTCGATGCGAAAGTTCCCGAGGAACACGTCGCGGATGAAGCTTTCACCGCTCCACACCTTTTCTCTCGACTCTTCTGCAACTTTCCGGGCTTCTTGAGCGTCTGCCATGGGGCCTCCAAACTTCGTTCTCCTGCCCCTTTGAGCGGGGGGAATCCCGAACATCGCGAAAGCCAAGCACTTCCACAAGCCCCATCGTTGCAAATCCTGCGCCAGCAAAAATTTCCACGCTGATCTGGCATGTTTGCTGCTTCATCTCACGAATCGATGACGAAAGTTCTGATTCTCTATTATTCGAGCTACGGGCACGTCGAAACGATGGCCCGTGCCGTAGCCGAAGGCGCAAGCCAGGTTTCAGGCGCCAAAGTGACAGTCAAACGCGTTCCCGAGCTGGTCTCTGAAGAGGTGGCCAAGAAGTCCGGCTACAAGCTCGATCAGGCGGCGCCGATCGCCAAGCCAGATGAGCTGTCCGACTACGATGCCATCATCTTCGGCACCCCTACGCGATTCGGAAACATGTGCGCGCAAATGCGCAGCTTTCTCGATCAAACGGGTGGGCTTTGGCAGAGCGGGAAGCTCATCGGCAAGGTTGGGAGCGTGTTCGTGTCGACCGCTACCCAACACGGTGGTCAAGAATCGACCGTGCTTTCATTCCATACGACGCTGTTGCATCAGGGCATGGTGATCGTCGGGCTGCCGTACTCCGCCAAAGAACAGATGACATTGGATGAGATCACGGGAGGCTCTCCTTACGGCGCCTCGACCATTGCGGGCGGAGACGGATCGAGAAAGCCGAGCGACAACGAGCTCAAGCTCGCGCGATTTCAGGGTCGTCACGCCACCGAAATCGCAGCGAAGCTTGCTTCCTGACGGCTTCCGCAAACGGCGCGGCGAAATGTCACAGGTGTGGCCTTTTGCCCCGCGCCGAGGCACGGTCTCGGTAGACGGGGCCACAACGGCAGTCCCTGCCGTGCAACGACTCATGGCATGGGGCTTGCTCTGGTTCGCAAGCGAAAGGAGCGCACATGTACAAGCTTACAAAACGCGCACATTCGTACATCCCTTGGGTCGGCATCGGATTGCTCATCGGATCGATTTCTATTTTGGGTTGCGAGCGCTCGAAGAGCGAAACCCCCGCCGAGCCGAGCGCGCAGACCGAAGGCACCGCAGGGCAGCAGCCCGGCGAAATGAAAGGCGCTGCGGAGCAGAAGCCTGAGCCCATGGAGGGCACCACCGAGCAGGAAACCCCAAAGGTCACCCAGGCCATGGCGACGCTCGATCCCACCCAGGGCAATGATGTCCACGGCACCGTTCAGTTCCAGCAGACCGCGGATGGTGTCAAAGTCACCGCCGAGGTCACTGGCCTCGAGCCCAACACGAGTCACGGGTTTCACATTCACGAAAAAGGCGACTGCAGCGCGCCTGACGGCACCAGCGCCGGTGGGCACTACGCCCCCAATGGAAACCCGCACGGGCTGCCGCCCAATCCGAAGCGGCACGCTGGGGACATGGGTAACATCACTGCGAATGCCGAGGGTAAGGCCACGTTGAACGCCACCTTCGACAACTTCTCCCTCACCGGAGATTCCCCCGTGCTCGGGCGCGCGGTGATCGTGCACAGCGGCCAAGACAAGGGAACCCAGCCGACCGGCGATGCCGGTGCGCGCGTCGCGTGCGGCGTGATCGAGGCTGAAAAATAGGTCGTTCGACGGCGCGTTTGGTGTCGGCGCTCAGTCTTCCTCTTCGATCAGACGATACGCTCCGTCGGGATCGTGGATTTCGCTGCCGGTCACCGGGGGGTTGAACACGCACACCAGCTTGAGCTCCCGCTCCGCTTTGAGGGTGTGGCGGTCATGTCGGTCGAGCGCGTAACAAGTGCCGGGCTCGATGACGAAGCGCTCGCCCGTGTCGCGGTTGGTCAAGACCCCGCGGCCCGCATAACAATAGACCGCCTCGAGGTGGTGCTTGTACCACATGTCCACCTCGAGACCGTCCGGGAAGGTCGTTTCGTGGAACGAAAAGCCCATGCCGTCCTTCTTGAGCAGAAAGCGCACGCTGGTCCATCCATCCGGGCTTTGCACCTCCCGCTCGGTGCCTAGTAGATCTGCGAGCCTCACTACCTTCACGTTACGACCTTTCCTCTCGATGCTCAGGCAGCGCCGCCCTCTACCATATGACGGCGCTTTTCGATCAGTGCTCCCAGCGACTGATCGACGATCTGCAGACCCTCGCGCAGCAATTCTTCCTCGATCGTGAGCGCCGGAAGAAACTTCAGCACTTGATCGTTGGCGCCGGCAGTCTCGAGGACGAGACCTCGCTCGAATGCTTCCTGTGATGCATCGCGCGCGACTCCTGCTTGCGGCAGCTCGATTCCCCAGATCATTCCGACGCCCCGTACCTCCGGCTCGAGCTCGGGGTACTTTGTCGCAATGCGACGCAGCTCTCCCTGCAGGATCTCGCCCTTGTAGACCACCGCCCGGGCGAGGTCGTCGTTGTCCCAATAGGTGAGTGCTTGCTCCGCGGCGACGAAGGCGAGGTTGTTGCCTCGGAACGTGCCCGTATGCTCACCCGGCTGCCATTGATCGAGCTCTGGACGCATGAAAAGAACCGCGAACGGCAAGCCGCCGCCGAGCGACTTGGAAAACGTAACCAGGTCGGGGTGGATTCCAGCCCGTTCGAAGCTGAAAAACGTACCCGTGCGGCCATTGCCGACCTGGATGTCATCGACGATCAACAAGATGTCGAACTCCCGGCAAATTGCTTCCAGTTGGCGGAGCCACTCGTCGCTTGCGACGTTGATGCCACCCTCTCCCTGGACGGTTTCCACGATGATCGCAGCCGGCACGTCCACACCGCTGCTGCCGTCTTGCAGGTAGCGGCGCAGGACGTCGATGGTGTCGACATCGGGGCCGAGAAAGCCATCGTACGGCATGAACGCCACGTTGTTTCGTGCCCCATACGATTCATCCCGATAGAAATTGTTTCCGGTCACCGCGAGGGCTCCCATGGTTAGACCGTGGTACCCGTTGGTGAACGAGATGACGTTCGAGCGGCGCTTGACCATTCGGGCGAGCTTGAGCGCAGTCTCTACGGCATTGGTCCCCGTCGGGCCCGTGAACTGCACTTTGTAGGTCATGTTTCGCGGAACCAGAATGGTATCGCGGAGCTTCTGCAAGAACGCCCGTTTTGCAACGGTAGCCTTGTCGAGCCCATGCACGATGCCGCTTCTTCGAAGATGCTCGATCAGCGCATCGGTGATGAGTGGATTGTTGTGCCCGTAGTTCAGCGTACCGGCACCAGCAAAAAAATCGATGTATCGTTTACCCTGCTCGTCGTAGAGCAACGAGCCGCGCGCCACGTCGAACATCGCGGGGAACGAACGAACGTACCCGCGAACCTCGGATTCCATCTCTTCGAAAATCCTCATCTCGTCTCCTTTGTTGGACCGAAGGGTCCGATTCGCAGCAATCGCTCTGGCTCGTGCGAGGGGTCTGGAAAAAGCGAGCTGTGGAACCCTTCGTGCTCCTCGATGGGCGCGTTCAGACGGCGCGCAAGCCCACGAAACAGCGCTCTCGAGGCTTCATTCGACGGCGTGACGTTGGTATCGAGATACCGCACGGTCGCGCAGGCTTTCGACCGTAGCAGGCGGTCCAGCACTTCGCTTGCGAGCCCGCGTCCTCGAGCTTCCGGAGCCACCCCGATTTGCCATACGAACACGGTGTCTTGTCTTCGGGGCGGCCGATAGCCGGTCACGAATCCCACCAGACGGCCCTCACGCTCGGCGACGATGCACGTTTCCGAAAAGTCCCGGCACACCATCAGATAGGCGTATGTCGAGTTGAGGTCCAGGGTTCCGGCTTTTTGGATCAGACGCCAAATTGCCAGGCCGTCATGCACCTCCGGATGTCGCAACAGGGTCTCATCCTTCATCGATTGGTCTGTCCCGGCCATGTTCAACCCGCGGTGGCCTTCCTATCGCGGAACGCCGACGCGACGAGCTGATCATGCAGCTCACGCACGATGCGCTCGACGCGATTCGTTTCGTCGAGCTGGGTGCCGGCCCGGTTTCTCGGAACCGTCGCCGTCACGACTTTGGCATCCATCTGATAGCTAGCCAAGGTTAGAGGACGGTAGGCTGACATGAAATCGTTGAACTTGGCCGTGAGCTCCTCGGTCAGATTTCCGATTACGCGCAAGTACCACGTGTACAGAGCGATTGGCCGAAGCCCGAGCTCGTCAAGCTCTTTGACCAGCGCTTGAATGGCGTCCTCGTCGTCGCTGATGACAATTGCGTCGGTGCCGGAGCGCTGATGACGAATCTCCTCGACGTTCATGTCGAATCTCGCAAACACGCCGAGAAAACGGCTCAGCTCGCCGGGCTCATCCGGGATGGTGCCCACGTGGATGTTCACCGTTTTTATGGGCCGTTCGACGATGTACAAGCCATCCTCCAGTCGGGCATCGGAGACGACTGTGCGACGTTCGGGGCGAGCCGGATCGAAGATGTGCACGGGAACTCCGCTTGCGCGCACCGGCTCGACGGCGCGTCCATAAATGTTGCCCGCTTCGGTAGCCAGGTCGTAGCTCAGCAAGGGAATGGTCTGGGCCGCATCGCCGACCAGCATGTCGTCGGCGGTGAGAACGCCCGGTGTTTCCTTGCAAAAACCGACGTAGCGCGCCTCCAGCGCGAGCCCGAGAAACGTGGCGGTGAGGTCCGAACCCCCGCGACCCAGGCTGGTCCGGTACACGTTGCTGTATTGCCGGTCGTCTGCCTCCTTCACGGACGACTGCATGATTTCTTTGAACTCTTTGCCCGGGTCGTAGATCCCATCGAACCCCGTCACGACTGGCAAGAGGTCGTGCTCCAGGTACTGGCCGACCACGATCTCCCGAGCGTGCTCGACGGCAAGCGGCCAATCGATTGCAGCCGAGCCAAACCGATCGTCGGTGTAAATCCCGAGCTCGAGTGCAGTGACCGGTACCGCGCGAATCGGAAATTTGCCTGCCGCGTGCATGCGATTGAAGTACCCGGCCAGGATCTTCACTGCCAATCGCTCACCTGCCGTCACGATGTAGTCGTCGAGGCTCGGGATTCGCTCGTATGCGGTACAACAAACCTGCACCGTGTCGGAGATGTGCTCGACGTTTCGCTTTACGTCCTCGACGAGCTCGTCCTCGTCTGCGAGCTTGAGGTCACGCATCAGGCTCAGGTGAACGTCGAGCAGCGCGCTCTTGAAGCGAGACATGCCCTCCGCGAAGCTGGGAGCCTCTCCGACCACCTTGCCGTAGTTTTGCAGGAGATCGGTGACGCTGAGGCGGTCGCCTGAGCCGCTGCGTCCCCGGCGATAAGCGGAGAACACGGCGACGACCCAGTTGCCCTGTTCGATGAGCTCGGCGATGGCGAGCCGCGCAATCTTGATGCGGCCTTGATCGGGCGTGGCGCCCACGGTCGTGCCGCCAAACTTCAGCACGACCACGTCGTGGCTGGCGCTCCGTCGCGGCACAGTCGCCAGGGTGGCGTCGGAAATGACGTATTTCGATGGCAATTTTCGTACTTTCTGCGCGGGAGGAGGCATGACGCCGGACCCCAGGCGGGATCAAACCGATCTCCCGTTCGCCTGCGGGAGGATTCCCGGCCTCTAGGCAAAAGCTCGTGTTTCCAGCTACCTAGGCCACTCCCGCTCATTATGACACAAATATGTTGAAGCAGTGATTTGCGCGACATTGATTGCTGTAGCAAGTTGTTTGCCACTTTGGGGTCACAGGAGCCACACCTGAACGGGCACGCCTGGGAGGAGTCGCTGATAGTCCGGATTCGTCGACCTCGAGCGCAGGAAGGTTCGGCGATTTGGAATCTGGTTCGCCGCTCCGAGTCACCCGATCCGGGCTCTAGGCACGTCCTTCCTTTGCTAGTGTCCCATTTCGCGGACACGTGCCTGGTGGCCGAGTCCGACGGTGCGTTGATCGGGTTCGTGGGAGGCTATCGGCCGCCGAGCCCGCCCGAGTCGGTGCGGGTCTGGCAAATCGACGTCGAGGCGGCATTTCGCCGTCAGGGTCTGGGCAGCGCGCTACTCCATGCGTTGATTCAGTGCCCTGCCTGCGCCGGCGTCGAATATCTGGAAGCCGCGGTACGCACGGCCGACGTGGCCATGAAGCGCTTGTTCGAAGGCTTTGCGCGCGATCTGGACACGGCGTGCGAGGTGACCTTGGGCCCCTCGGGGATCGTCCCGCCGCGCTCGAGCGGCGATGGCGAAGACCTCGTTCGTATCGGACCGATTCACACGCACGAGACGATGAGCCCGGAGGGATTCTATGAAAGCCTTTGATCGAATCGATCGACGGACCGAGGATCCCTATTCGTCCCGCACCGGTTCCGAAACGGGACTGGTCGAGCGGCTCGATCCCGTCGTCTGGGGCGCGGATGAAGGCCCGTTGTCCCCTGAAGAGGTGCAGCGTTTCGACTCGGACGGTTTCTTCGTCAAAGAGCGGCTTTTCAGCGAGTCCGAAGTGGCCGAGATGATGACGGAGCTCGAGCGGCTTCCAAGCCTTTACGACGAATCCGCACAAGAGGTCGTGATCGAGCCCGGCACGGGAATCATCCGGTCGATATTCGGGGTGCATCGAACCTCCGCTCTCTTCGAGAAGATCTCGAAAGACCTTCGTCTCGTCGACACGGCCAAGCAGATCCTCGGAAGCGATGTCTACATCCATCAATCACGGGTCAACTTCAAGGGCGCGTTCGATGGACGCGCGTTTCGGTGGCACTCCGATTTCGAAACATGGCATGTCGAAGACGGGATGCCGCGCATGCGTGCGTTGAGCGCTTCGATACTGCTGACCGACAACACGCCGGTCAATGGTCCCCTCATGCTGATTCGGGGTTCGCACCGGCACTATGTGCGTTGCCCCGGGCGCACGCCGAACGAGCACTACAAGGAATCCTTGCGAGACCAGCGATACGGCATACCGCCCAAGGAAGCGCTGACTCAGCTCGTGGATCGGGGCGAGCTCGTGCAGACGTTGGGCCCCAAGGGCTCGGTTTTGTTTTTCGACTGCAACGCGATGCACGGATCCACCGGCAACATGTCGCCTTTCGCCCGTCACAACGTGTTTATGGTGTTCAACAGCACCCAAAACACGCTGCAGTCTCCGTTTTGCGGGCTGCCGCCGCGGCCGAGCTTCCTAGCCGAGCGGGACATTGGCTGACCAAAACGCTCTTCGGAGGCGCTGAGGGGAGGACGCAATGGTTGCAACCATGGCCGTCTTCGTGTTGTCCCTGCTTGCGTTCACTGCGCTCGGCTTCGCCTCGTCCTTCGTTCGCGAGCGTACGACCGAAGACTACTTGCTTGCCGGCCGGCAGGTGCCTGCGTGGCTGACCGCCCTCTCTTCCGCCGCGACGAACAACAGCGGCTTCATGTTCATTGGTCTGATCGGCTTTGCATATCGGTTCGGGGTCCAGGCGATTTGGTTGCAGCTAGGATGGATTGCGGGTGACTGGGTGGCGTGGACGTGGGTACACGGACGGGTCCGCAAGGTGTCGGCCGAGGTTGGCGCCTGCTCCACGCCGGCGTTGATCGCGACCTCGGACGCCGGTCGATTCGTGCGGTCGACCTCCGTGGTGGCTGGTGCGCTCACCTTCATTTTCCTGGGCGGCTATGCGGCGGCCCAGTTCAAAGCGGGCAGCACCGCGTTGCAGGCTCTGTTTGGGTGGGACCTGACCATCGGTGCGACCGTCGGCGCGATCATCGTGTTGGTTTACTGCTTTTCCGGTGGTTTGCGCGCTTCCATCTGGACCGACGCTGCGCAGGCGTTCGTGATGATCGCAGCGATGGCGGCCATCTTCGTGGCGGCCTGGAACCGCGTGGGTGACCCGGCGGCCTTGTGGCGGCAATTGGCCCAGACGGACCCTGCGCTGACGGATTGGTTTCCGTCCAATCTGGCCCTCGGGTTTGGCCTCTATGTCATGGGGTTCACGTTCGGCGGGTTCGGGGTCGTCGGCCAACCACACATTTTGGCACGCAGCATGGCCATCGAATCGGCCGATGCGATTCCGACGGCGCGGAGAATCTACTTCGCATGGTTCGTTCCGTTCAGCGCGCTCGCGGTGATGGTCGGACTGTATTCTCGCGTGCTTCTTCCCGAGCTTGCCGCGGGCGCGCAGAGCGGAGCGAGCATCGCCGCACACAAAGCGGAGCTCGCCTTTCCGCAGATGGCCCTCGCGTTGTTGCCGGACGGAGTGGTGGGCTTGGTGCTAGCCGGCCTGTTCTCGGCAACCATGTCTACCGCAGACTCTCAGGTAATCGCCTGCTCCGCGGCGATCACGCAAGACATCGCGCCTCAATGGCGAAGCTCCTACGTGGCATCCAAGGCGGCGACGACATTCATCACCGTCTTGGCACTGGTTCTCGCGCTCTCGGCCGCCGAGGGCGTATTTGACCTCGTGTTGAGCGCCTGGTCGGCGCTGGGCGCATCGCTCGGACCACTGGTCTTGCTGCGTGTGTTCGGGCGGCGAGTCGAACCGGCCTTGGCCTTGATCATGATGGCATCGGGCTTGGCTACGGTCTGGTGGTGGCAGTCCAGCTCGTATAGCGCCGACGTTTTCAAGCTCCTCCCTGGGATGCTCGTACCTTTGGTTATCTACGCAGTGGCGCAGGCGGTTGGACCCCGCCGGCTCAGCTCTCGTCGCCGCTCGACTTGACGTCGACCTCGGGTGTCAACATCGGTGCGGCATCGATCTCGGCCGCTTCCATGAGCTCCGCGATGCGTCGAAGCGATTCGAGCAAGCTCGATCGCTCCTTTGTTGGCAACGCGGATAGCCGCCGCACGAATCGTTCTTGCAACGGAACGGGCAACGTCTGGAAGCGTTCCAGTCCAGACGGTGTGAGCGAGAGGCAGACTTTGCGTCGATCTCGGGCCCGACGCTCGCGAAGGACCAGGCCCGCGCGCGTCAGACGGTCGATGATCCGCGAGACCGTGGCCGCCGAGAGCTCTAGTTGCTTTGCGACCATGACCACCGTGACCTCGTCTGCCGTTTCCTCCAAGTCGCCGATGGCCTTCAAGCACATGAGCTGCGGAACGGTGAGCCCGACCTCGCGATAGAGCGTCTTCGAATGCTCCGAAACCTTGCGCACGATCTGCCGAATCGTTCGCAAGACATCGTGCGCGATGTTCGTGTCCTCGCTCGGGCCCATCAGTCCGACACCCGCCAAAGGTCCCCGCCCTGGGACGGGTAGAGATCATGACGCTTGACGACGATAGCACAGCAGTTACAAGCAAGAGCGACATGCGCGCGGTCATTCTCGACAAAAACGGAACGATCGACGGCCTGCGGATTGGAGAGCTCGAACCGCCCAGCGCCGGACCGGACGACATCCTGGTGCGCGTGCACGCGGCAGCGCTCAATCCAGCCGACCTCAAGGTCGTCAGCGGCAAGGATGGCGGCGCTTTTCTCCATGCGAAGAACTTTCCAACCGCGTTTGGTTTCGACTTCAGTGGGGTCGTCGAGAAAGTGGGCGCCAACGTTCGGGCGCGCTCGGTCGGAGACGAGGTCTTTGGATTTCTCGCCTATTCGAGGAGCAACGAGCAGGGAAGCTTTGCCGAGCTGGTCTCCGTGAAGCCCGATACGGTGGGCAGCAAGCCCGCCTCGGTTTCGCACGAGCATGCCGCCGCCTCGGCGACGGTGGGATGCACTGCGCTTCAGGGGTTGCGCGACAAGGGCCGCCTGCAAGCAGGCCAGCGAGTATTGATCAATGGCGCATCGGGAGGCGTGGGAAGCTTCGCGGTGCAGATCGCCAAGCAACTCGGCGCCGAGGTCTGGGGCACGGCCAGCGCCGCCAACGCAAACTTCGTCCGGAGCTTGGGCGCTTCGGAGGTGGTCGACTATCGAAAGACGCCACTCGGGTCCATCCATGCCAAGTTCGACGTCGTTCTCGACGCGGCTTGCGCGTCTTCGTACCAGGAAGCTCGAGCCTTGCTCAACGCGGGAGGCGCATACGTGACCCTGCTTCCATCCGTGAGCCTCTTCGTCGGAATGATCTCGACTCTGTTTTCGAGCAAGCGCTGCGGTTTGGTGATGGTGAAATCGCGGGCAGCCGACCTCGATCGGATCGGCCGATGGCTCGCCGCAGGCGAGGTTCGTGCCTCGACAGAAGAAACGTTTGCGCTTTCGGACATCACCACCGCGCTTGCCGCACAGGAGGGAAGCATTCAAGGCAAGCTTGCAGTTCGCATCGAGGAGGGCTCGCCATGACCGAGCCGTACGAGCTCTACTACTGGCCGATGCTTCCCGGCCGCGGTGAGTTCGTGCGCCTCGTTCTCGAACAGGCGAACGCTCCCTATGTCGACGTCGCGCGTTTGTCCGAAGAAGAGGGTGGGGGAATCGAACGGCTGATGGTGTTCATCCGCGGCGAACGCTCCGGTCAGCCCCCGTACGCACCTCCCTTCCTCGTTCACGGCGACTTGGTCTTGGCGCAGACGGCTGCGATTTGCGCCTACCTCGGCGAGCGGCACGCGCTTGCTCCCGCTGATCCGAATCAGAGGTTCCAAACCCTTCAGCTCCAGCTCACGATCGCCGACCTGGTCGACGAAGCACACAACACCCATCACCCTGTGAGCGCGTTGCTCTACTACGAGGACCAAAAGGATGCGGCCGCAGAGGCGGCAAAGCAGTTCCTCGACCAGCGTCTCCCTCGTTTCTTGTCCTATTTCGAGCGGGTGCTCGAACGCAATGGCGGACGGTGGTTGATAGGCGAGGCGCTGTCGTATGCCGATCTGTCTCTCTTTCAGTTGCTCGAGGGGCTGGACTACGCGTTTCCCCGAGGCCTTGCCAAAGTCACCCAATCGACGCCGCTGCTGCTCGCCTTGCGCTCCCGCGTGGCAGGCCTCCCACGCATCGCGGCGTATCTGGCTTCTAGTCGCCGGCTCGCGTTCAACGAGTACGGCATCTTTCGCCACTACCCAGAGCTCGATCTCGAGCGTTGATCAGCCCTGAAGAAAGATGCCCGCAAGCTCGTCTTTTCGGTCGCGACTCATCAGACGCGTGGCTTCGTCGAGCAGCGAGGCCCCTTCGTGGCAAACCCGATACACCGCTTCGGAAATGGGCATTTCGACTTCTTCGCGCTCGGCCAACTGATGAACTGCCGCGGAGGTGCGATAGCCCTCCGCGATGGCTTTTTGCGACGTGAGGATCTCCTTGGCCGTCTTGCCGGTGGCGAGTTGTTGGCCGAGCTGGCGATTGCGTGACAAGTCGCCGGTGCAGGTCAGCGTCAAGTCTCCCACGCCAGCCAGCCCGAGGAACGTCAGCGGATTCGCTCCGAGCGCCACCCCGAGGCGCGCGATCTCGGCTAGGCCCCGCGTCATCAGTGAGGCGACCGCTGAGGCGCCCAGCCCCAGGCCGTCCGCTGCGCCGCAAGCCACGGCGATCACGTTCTTGAGGGCGCCTCCGAGCTGCACGCCGATGACGTCGTCGCTCGCGTACACCCGAAGAAGCGGGGAATGAAGGATGGCTTGAACGTGTCGAGCCGTGTCGATGTGCGGAGCCGCCAGGCTCACGTCGGCCGGCAGCCGAGAAGCCATGTCCTTTGCAAAGCTCGGACCCGACAGATACGCCGCGTTGTGCGCATGATGAGGCAGGGTCTCCGCCAACACCTCGCTCATCAGGGCGAGGCTGTCTTGCTCGATGCCTTTGGCCGTGGAGGTGATCAACGCATCTCGAGACAGATGGGGCGCGGCTTGCCGGGTCACCGAGCGCATGAAGCCCGAGGGCACGACGAGTAGCACGAGCTCCGCGTCCCGGAGCGCCGCTGCCATGTCGTTCGTAAACGGGACATCCGGAGGGATCGGAAAGCCCGGCAAATAGATCGCATTTTCACCTTCGGCCGCGACGCGCTCGGGTAGACCGTCGTCATAGGCCCAGACGCGCACCTGGTGACCGAGCCGCGAACAATACAGCGCTAGGGCCGTCCCAAAGGCGCCCGCACCGATGACGCCGACGCGGGTCACGACTCCTCCCGGGTCCAGGAGGACGCCCTAGGGGGCGACTCGGTGAGATTTCCTCGCAGGATCGTGACGCAGATGCCTCGAAGCTTCACCCGGTCGCTGGCGAGCTCCAGCTCGAGTTCGCCTCCACGTGCTGAGATCTGCCGCGCGCTCAAGCGCTTCTTGCCGAGTCGCTCCGACCAAAACGGAGTCAGAGCGCAATGCGCGGAGCCGGTCACGGGATCCTCATCGATGCCCCATCGTGGCGCAAAGAAGCGCGACACGAAGTCGGTGTCTTCCTGGGCAGAACGCGCCGTAATCACCACCCCGCGCGTATCCACCGCCATCAAGGCACGGAAATCGGGGCTGCAGGCTTTCACCGCTTCCTCGTCCGCGAGCAACAGCACGTAGTCGTCTGCGTCACGTCCGACCCATTGGGGCGATGCACCAAGGGCTTCCAGCAGCCCGGGCGGAGCGGCCGCCTCGGATGGCGCACGTGCAGGAAAGTCGAGCTCTATCTGGCGGCCGAGAGGCATCGCGGTGAGCTCGCCGCTGCGCGTCGAAAATCGCAGGGCCTTTTGGGGCGCGAGCCATCCCTCCTCCCAGAGCACGTGCGCGGCGGCCAGGGTTGCATGACCGCAGAGCCCCACCTCGCCACCTGGTGCGAACCATCGGAGCTCGACGGTCTCGTCGACGCGCATGATGCAAAAGGCGGTTTCCGAGTGTTTCATTTCCCGGGCGACCGACAGCATCCAGGCGTCGGTAGTCGGCTCCGATAGCACGCACACCGCAGCGGGATTCCCCGCAAAGGGAACGTGCGTGAATGCGTCGACGACCGTGATTCGCTGGCCCATGGGATGAAACAGTCGCCTACCGCAAAGTACGCCAGATGACAATACGGTCTTCGCCGGCGCTCCGTGGTAAAAGGAAAAGAGGCAGCAGCCATGAAGAGTCTGACGTTACGCAATGGGTCGGAAATGCCTGCCTTGGGACTGGGAACGTGGAAGTCGGAGCCCGAGGAGGTTTACCGTGCAGTGCGCGCCGCCGTCGAGGTCGGTTACCGCCACATCGACTGCGCAGCCATCTATCAAAACGAAGAAGAGGTAGGCCGGGCGCTCGCCGACGCATTCGAGGCTGGCGACGTTCACCGAAAAGACATGTGGATCACCAGCAAGCTCTGGAACGATTCGCACGCACCCAAGCACGTCCGACCCGCCCTCGAGATCACCCTGCGCAAGCTTCAGCTCGACTACCTCGACCTCTATCTCATTCACTGGCCCGTGGCGCTCAAGTACGGGACGGAGCTTCCGCGCGGGCCTCAGGATTTCATTCCGCTCTCCGAGATTCCTCTCGAGTCGACCTGGGCGGCCATGTTGAAAGTTTCCGAGGAGGGCCTTGCCCGCTCGGTTGGCGTTTCGAACTTCAGCCGCACCAAGATCGAGCAAGTGCGGGACGCCACCGGGGAGACGCCGTCGGTCAACCAAATCGAGCTTCATCCGTACCTTCAGCAGAACGAGTTGCTCGCTGCATGTAACGACCTCGGAGTGGCCGTCACCGCGTATTCCCCCTTGGGCTCTCCGGACTCCGCACAGATGCTCGGCCGGGACGACGACGTACTGCTCTTGGAGCATCCCACCATCGTCGACATCGCCGATGCGCAAGGCGCCACGCCCGGTCAGGTCCTCATCGCCTGGGCGCTCGCGCGGGGAACCAGCGTCATCCCCAAGTCGGTCCATCCCACGCGCATCGCCGAAAACTGGGCCGCGCGTGAGGTGCGCCTGACCGAGGAGGACATGGCGGCCATCGCCGCGCTCGATACGCATCAGCGCAAAGTCGACGGCCGATTCTGGTTCGTGGGCGAAACCTATTCGCCGCAGACGCTCTGGGACGAATGACCGCTTGACGCCTCCGTCTCCTCTGTGACAATCGTGTGAAAGCGCGCCCGCTGGTGCGCCTCGAAATCGGGGAGTCGGACATGAAACGTAGCTTTTCTTGGATTGTGATCGTCGTCTCATTGGCTGGCTGCGGCGACGATGGCGGTGAGCCTGAGCCGCAAGAGGTTGTCATCGATACGTTCAACGTCGCTTTGGCGGGCGCATTCATCCCGTACGAGGAGGAACGCCGTCAGCCCATTGCGGACGCCATCGCCGCCCAGACCTCCGACATCATCTGTCTGCAAGAGGTATGGGATCAGACCGACAAGGAGCTCATTGAGGGCGCGGCGGCCGACGCGTACCCGTACGTCGTCGCTTTCGAAGATGATCTCGACACGCCCGTCGACGACCCGACCGATCAGCAGGGAGAGATACCGCCTGCTCCCACTGTCGTGCCCTGCCCTGACGTCGAGGTGACAGGCATTCCCGGCTTGACCATTCAAGATCAGATGAACCAAGCGATCGACTGTGTCCGGGACAACTGCTCGACGATTCCGGGCAGCGATGAGGGCTACACCACGAGCGCGGATTGCGCGGCTGACGAATGCACCACGGCCGTGGCAGGTCTGTTGCTGGGAGCCGATCCGCAGCAACAGCTCTGCTACGCGTGCGTGGTGACGCAGCTTCCCACGGCCCAGCTCGGGTACATTCGATCCAGCTGTGCAGAGATCGTCAATCAGGACCTTGCATTCAACGGGCAGAACGGCGTCATGCTGTTGTCGCGCCACCCGCTCGAAAACGCCGAAGAATGGGTCTTGCCAGGCACCTGGAACCGACGGACCATTTTGCACGCGACGGTCAAGCTGCCGAACGGCGCAGACCTCGACGCGTACTGCAATCACCTGACCCCGATCTTCGATGATTTCACGTTCCCCTACACCGGCCAGTATGGCGATGGCTTCACAGACGCGCGCGGTTGGCAGGCGGAACAAGAGCTCCAGGCACAAAAGCTCATCGACTTCGTAGCCAATACGAGCGGCGACCGGCCGGCGGTGGTCTTGGGCGACCTCAATGCAAGCCATGCATACCCCGCACAAGACATCGTGGCCGAAGGCGAGCCCACCTTGGACCTGCTCGAGACCGAATTCGATCCGGCGTACGCATCCGATTACACGCCACAATGCACGTTCTGCAGCACCAATCCCGTGACCAACCCCACCAACGATCCCACCGCGACGTCGGGATGGATCGACCATATCCTGCTCTACAATCTTCCGGCCGACGCGGTGGTTTCCACCACGCGCGTGTATGACGAGCCCGTGGTGCCCGTCGATTCACAGACGGTGCCGTTGTCCGACCACTACGGAATGCGTTCGGTGGTCACCGTCCCGTAGACGGATCACGGGCAAGCCACAGCACCATGCCGCGCGCTGCGGGTAGGGTGATGGTCAGGGTGCCGTCTTGGATCTCGGCCATCGCCGCTGCCCCGGTTTCGGGATCGAGGAGCTGAGCATCTGCGAAGGCCGCCTCGATCCGGAGCGAATCCGTTCGCGTTTCGTAGCTTTCGTTGAAGAGGAAGTAGAGGTCTCCGCCAGAGACTTCGCGGTGCGCTACGGAAAACGCGAGGCCGGCCGAATCGACCGGGCTCAGCGACGGTGTCACCCCATCATCGGTGATCGCGTTGGGGATCTGGTCTGCCGAAGACACGATCCGGACGCTCGAACGCAGGCTCCCGACCAGGGACGCCACTTGCGCATCTCTCGCCGTTGCGTCGACGAGACCGTCCGCGCGCTCCGGGAAGGCGCCCATCCAGACCACCGGAACGCCGGCCTTCACGGCACGATCGATCCCCTCGAGCAATTCGGGCGACCCGTTGGAAAAACCCTCCACGAGGAGCGCGCGAAAGTACGCTTCGCCGACTCGCAGCACGCCGCTATCGCTGGTCGAGGACGCCAGCGCGGACCTGCTGATGCGAGCATATGAAAAACCGGCCTGCCGCAGCGCCATGCTGGTTTCCGATTCATGAGCGCGCGGCTCGACGCCGAAGCTCAGCAGGTTCTGTGCGCGCTGCTCGGGATGGAGCCATGCCACCTCCGTCACTGGGGAGCCGCGGCTCAACGCATAGCTCAACCTGGCCGCCCACCGGTTCAAGGAAGGAAGCGACGCCCAAATGTCGGCGCCCGGGTGAATGTCGAACGTGATGTCGAGTGGGCCTGTCGAAAACGCACTGTCTTCCAGCGGATGAAATGGATACCAGCGCTGTCCGTCCGTGTGCAGGTAGGGGTATGCGTTCCCGTGGTGAACGAGCCGATTGATGCCGGCGCTGAAGGCGCGGCCCATCAGAATCCTGGCGTCGACCTCGCGCAGCTCGAGTGCTCCGGTCCGGGGAAAGGTTTCGTTGCTGGCGAACCGCTTGCCTGCGACCTCGGCGGCGGACGCGGCAAGCCGAAGGAAGTCATACGACCCGCCTCCGAACAGACTCTCCGATTCGGGGACGTCGGCCATGCCGTATGCATCGAGCACATCTGCATATCCTCCGTGGGCCTGCAGCCGCAGTTCGATGTTTCTATCGTGAAGCCAGGCTCGAAGTGTCGCGATGAGCTCTTCGCTGAACGAGGCGCCCCGGAGGTTCTCGTAGTCCTCGCGAGCCCGTGCGCCCCGTTCGTCGAGCGCGCGATATCGCGGATCGCCGGTACCGGCGAGAAGGTTCACGTATTCCGACTCTCCCCCGTCCAAGAACAAGAAGGGAAGGAGAGGCTCGACGGCGTACCCGAATGTGGTCTCGAATTTCGAGGAGAGCGCAGTCGTCCAGGGAAGCTCGCCGACCAGCTCCAAGCTGTCGACGAACACCGCGCGGGGTGGGCAGTCCTGGACTGCGTCGATCCATGCTCCGAGCTCCTCCCGGATGAATGCCTCGACACCCCGGCGATCGAGGTGGTCGATCACCCGTGCGTCCTCGAGCGCACCGGGATACGCAGCGCCGGCAGGAAAGTGCAGCGTTCGGTTCTCGTACACGGCGATCACCCGGTGCGTCCCTGCCGGAACTTCCCATTGCAGCCTGCCGTCGGTGGTTTGCGAGGTCAGGTCGACGACCGCCCCTAGGGTTGCTGGCCCGTCCATCGGCTCGTCGAGGATCTCGGCGCCGAGCACGGCGACCAGCTCGAGCGCTTCATCGAACCCATCGATTGCGGGAAGGACTGCATTGGAGCTTTCGATCCACGACGGAGGCGCAGCTTGCGGCAAAGGGCCCACATAGCTCGACGGCCCGGAAAGCGTCAGCTCCGCGGCGATCAGTTGTCGTTCGGCATCTTCATCGAGGTTCGCGGCGCCGGTGGACCAACCGCTGCCCATGGTCAAATCCCAAAACAGGCCGAGCTCCTTCGCGGCGCATGCCGCGGTATGGAGTCGCTCGAGGAACGCCGGTTGTCCCACGGTGCGGATACGGTCGTCCTCACGCAGGTCTGCGTGGGTAATGCCAGACATGAACGGCTGAATTTCGACCGCTCCGTATCCCTGATCCGAGAGCTGACGCAGCTGATCGGCCAGCACCGAATCTTCGACCGCCCCGCCGGGCCACCACCAGCGCGTCTGCGGCCGAAGCTCCCGGGGAGGGTCGGTAAACGCTTCGGCGGAAAACACGTCGTCCTCGCCCGGGCCGGCGCTGCCGGAGCTACCGCAGCCCATCGAGGTGAGAAGGGACCCGAGGAGCATTACCGCGTGGACCAGGCTCTTAGGCATGAGCGCCTAGCCTAGCTCACCCCGCAGGTTGTGCCCGGCGTCCTTGTGACTACGATGTGCTGGCGTGAAGGGAGGGTATATGGACAAGAGATTCATCGTCACGTTGTTGGTGGTGTTGGGGCTCGCGAGCCCCGCCTCGGCCGGCCCCCAGTCCACCATTGGCGGCGCGCGTCTACAGACCGACATGGCTCACAAGGTGGCGACGGGCTGGCCCGACACCTCGTATGAATGGTGGAACAAAGGCAAGGGCAAGCTCGATTGGGCGCTCGGCGCGGATCTCGTGTACGGGCCTTGGTCGGGCGCCTGGGATGATCCGCGCATCGCCGCGGCCGTCTATGCCCCGCTGCGCTTCCATCTTTGGGAGCACCAACGGTCGGCGTCCCGAACCGATCTCGGCTTTCGATTCACGCCAGGGCTCATGGCGGGATCGGCCGCCCCGAACACGGCGATGGTGATGGCGCGCGCGGAGCTCGCTGTCCCGGTTTCCGTGGACGTTCATCCCAAGGTCAGCATCGTCACGGGCGGTGTGATCCCCATAGACCTCGGTTGGATCGAGGGGACCGGTTTTCGCGGGGCGATCCCGCTGCTCGTTCGTCTGGGAGTCGAAATCAAGGGCGGCTCCAAGACCGCGCCATTCATCCTGATGGAGGTCGGGCCCGGCATCGGTTTCGGACAAGGCGCGTCGGACGTCACGCTTGCAGCCCGTCTCTGGGGCGGCGTCACGTTCTGGTCCGTCCGCGGAAAATGACGAAGCTCACATTCGCTCGGTGAGCTCGAGCAACAGCCGGCGCATCTCGGTCGCCTCGCGGCGGGGGCTCCAAGGGCCGTGCCCGGAGAAAAGCTGTTCGAACCGGTACTCGGCCAGGCCGATCAGGGATCTTTTCTGTGTGGGCCACGAGTACCAGCATGCATCGCGAAACGCGCGCATCGCATCGTGCTCGTAGCTCCAGGTCAGCGAGTCGCCGGTGAAGACAAAGGTCTCATCGACTTGAAAGACGACGCTGCCCCGGGTGTGACCGGGGACGGGAATCGCCCGGACCCCGTCACCCAAGTCGGTCACCTCTGCCGGAGCGCCTCCCCCGAGTATCTGCGTTGCAAACGGAGCGGCACCCCGATCGTCGCGGTGGATGACTACTTCGGCATCGAACTGCTCGGCCCACTTGCGTGCATCGGCGACATCATCGCGGTGACTCAACAGGATCTTGGCGATGCCGCCCATCTCTTCGAAGGGTGCGACGAGCTTGCGCGTGTACTGGGGCGAGTCGAACAGCAGATTTCCCGTGGACCGCACCATCAGATACGAATGTGCCCCAAACGAGGAACGGTCGTTGTGACCGCACAAGTAGACGTTCTCCGAGAGCGCGTGCGGATAGACGCGGAGTGGGGGCCGAAGATGGCTCTCGGTGCGAATCGACCGGGTAGGGCACAACTCGGCGGCAAGCCATGCTTGATGAATCTCTTCAGGCGTTTTGGGCTGCCGGGAGAACACGGAGTATTCACCTAACCCGACGATCAAGCCACGGGCGACGTGGCGGGAGGCGCCGCAATCGATACACCGTGTGTCGACGAACCAGTCGCCTTTGGCGCTGTCCGGGTTTCGCTCCGCACCCCTTCGGCTCATGTCCTATACTCCCACACGTGCGAATCCATCGAAAAGACTATAGGCCCCCCGATTTTCGCGTCGATGCCGTCGATCTGCGCTTCGAGCTCGGTCCAGAGGCCACCGTCGTCAAGACGCGGATGCAGATCGAGCGCAACGATCCATCGACGGAGCGGCCGAGCGAGCTTTCGCTCGACGGAGACGAGCTCGAGCTCCTCGCGATTCGCTTGGACGGCGTGGCGCTCGATCCCGGCCGCTTCGAAGCCGACTCGCAGAGCCTCCGAATCAAGGACGTTCCCGCTCGCTTCGAGCTCGAAACCGAGGTCGTCATTCACCCCCGCGCCAACACGAAGCTCATGGGGCTCTACACCTCCAACGACATCTTCTGCACGCAGTGCGAGGCCGAGGGGTTTCGGCGAATTACCTATTATCTGGACCGGCCCGACGTGATGGCGCGTTTCCGAACGCGCATCGAAGCCGATCGTAGCAGGTATCCGATCTTGCTTTCGAATGGCAATCGCGTGGGTCAGGGTGAGCTTGCCGACAATCGGCATTGGGTGCAGTGGGAGGACCCCTTTCGCAAGCCGAGCTATCTATTTGCCCTCGTGGCCGGCGACCTAGTGTGTCATCGAGGCTCCTTCACCACGGCTTCGGGACGGGAGGTTGCGCTCGAAATTTGGGTCGAGCGCGAGAACATCGACAAGTGCGAGCACGCCCTCGATTCGTTGAAGGCCGCCATGAAGTGGGACGAGGAGACGTACGGCCTCGAGTACGACCTCGACGTCTACATGATCGTCGCCGTCAACGACTTCAACATGGGCGCGATGGAGAACAAGGGCCTGAACGTCTTCAATTCCAAGTATGTGCTCGCCAAGCCATCGACCGCGACCGACGACGACTACGAGGCCATCGAGGGAGTGGTCGCCCACGAGTATTTTCACAACTGGACGGGGAACAGGGTCACGTGTCGCGATTGGTTCCAGCTCACGCTCAAAGAGGGATTGACCGTCTTTCGTGACCAGGAGTTTTCCGCCGATGTCACGTCGCGGCCGGTCAAGCGCATCCAGGACGTGACGCGTTTGCGGACTGCGCAATTCGCCGAAGACGCCGGTCCCTTCGCGCACCCGATCCGGCCCGAGTCGTACGTCGAGATGAACAACTTCTACACTGCGACCGTGTATGAAAAGGGCGCAGAGGTCGTACGCCTCTATCAAACGATCCTCGGCAAAGAGGGCTTTCGGAAGGGCCTTCGGCACTACCTGCAGAAGCACGACGGTTCTGCCGTGACCTGCGACGACTTCCGCAATGCCATGGCCGAGGCCAATGGCGCCGACCTAGCCCAGCTCGAGCGCTGGTACTCCCAAGCGGGTACTCCGGTCGTTCGCGCCCGCGAAAGCTGGGACGAGGCATCGAGTACGTATTTGCTCAGCTTGGCGCAATCACAGCGTGCGCTGCCCGACCAGCCCCCGCCGCAACCCTTGCCCATTCCGCTTCGCGTGGGGCTGCTCGGGCCGGACGGCACCGACATGCCCGGCTCCGTACGCACCCTCGAGCTACGCGAAGCCGAGCAGACGTTTGCCTTCGAAAACGTGCGCGATCGGCCCATCGCGTCCATCGGGCGAGGATTTTCGGCGCCGATCAAGCTCGAGATCGAACGTCCGCAAGCGGACCTCGCATTTCTGATGGCGCACGACTCCGATCCGTTCAATCGCTGGGAAGCCGGCCAGGAGCTCGCGAAGCGCATCTTGCTCGATCTGATCGAATCGGCCGGCGAAGGCATGCCGCCGACGATCGACACACAGCTCGTGGACGCGTTCGGTCGCGTGCTCTCCGATGCGAGCCTCGACGGCTCGATCAAGGCTTTGATGCTTGGGCTTCCCTCCGAGGAGCGGTTGGCGCAGGCACTCGAAGAAGTCGATCCGGACGCCGTGCATCGGGTTCGGCGATTCGCCATTCACCAGATCGCAGCTGCCCTCCATGATCAATGGATGGATGTCTACGAACGCCATGCAAGCGGCAACGATGTCATCGACAAAGTCCAGATCGACCGACGCCGCATCAAGAACCGCGCGCTACGGTATCTCGTTGCGTTGGAGAAGCCTGAAACGGTGAGCTTGGCTGTGACGCAGCTCGAGCGCGCAACGGGCATGACCGACTACGAAGCGGCCTTCGCGTGCCTGATCGACCTCGAGGCGCCCGAGACCGACGAGGCAATCGCCCAGTTCTACCGACGCTGGAAGACAGACCCGGTCGTGCTCGACAAGTGGTTTCGCATGCAGGCGATGTCGAGCGCCCCCGGGGCGTTCGATCGGGTCGTGATGTTGTCGGAGCACCCAGACTTCTCGCTCACCAATCCGAACCGGGCGCGGTCGCTGCTGCACGCCTTTGCTGCCGGTAACTCCGTCTCGTTCCACCGCGCCGATGGAAGAGGATACCGCTTCATCACCGACAAGATTCTCGAGCTCGACGCGATCAACCCGCAGGTCGCCTCGCGTCTGGTCTCTTGCTTCAATCAGTGGAGACGTTACGAGCCTCGGCGTCGCGCGCACATGCATACCGAGCTCGAGCGCATCCGCTCGCACGAGGGCCTCTCCGATGACGTTTCCGAGATTGTCGAGAGAGCCTTGGCGCCCTAGTTTTTTCGGCCTCAGAGAGCGCATGGCGGGTCACGTGCACATGGGTCGCGAGTTTGATAGCTTCCGCCATCCATTTAGGAGGGAGACAAATCCATGAGCTCAATCGTGAAGTACTTGATTATCGGAACGGCAACCCTTGCGCTCAGCCTGTCGGCTGCATGCAAGGAAGACTCGAGCCCGGCTGCGCAGGAAGCGACCGCGGGCGCCGAGGCGGGGGCCACGGCCGGTACCGAAGCCGGCATGGCCGCGGGTTCCGAAGAGGGCGCCAAGGAAGGCGTCAAAGAGGGCGGTAAGGAAGGCGGCAAGGCCGCAGCCAGCGAAGTCGTGAACTAAGCGTTGGCGGCGGACGAATCATCTCCCCGCGACGGAGGGAACGAAGTCGCGGGGAGCCAGCCGTCCAACAGCCAGCTCTAGATCGGGCTTCCGCCGATCGCGTTCGTGATGAACGCCTTTTCGATGGGAAACTCGCTTGGCTTGTCGCCGACGGGAAACGTTCGCTCGAGCAAGTTCAGGATCCGACTGGTCGTGGCCGGAAGCACCCGATTGCTGAAGGCAAAGTACGCACCGATGGGCGTCATCACCCGACGCTTTCGGTCGACCACGCCATCGAGGATCATCGTAGCCGCGCGTTCGGGGGTCATGACGTCCCGACGACCCGCGTACGCTTCGACCGGAGCCATCATGTCCGTCTTGACCAAGGGGAGATACACGGACGACACGTGAATGCCCTCGTGCTGGAGCTCTGCCATCAACGAATCGCCGAATGCATCGAGCGCGGCTTTGGTCGCGAGATATGCCGCAAAGTAGGGGCCGGGGATGAGCACGCCCATGGTCAACACGTTCGAGACCGTGCCACCGCGCTCGCGCAAGGAAGGCAACAGGCGCAAGGTGAGCCGCACCGGGGCAAAATAGTTGAGCGCCATGGTGCGCTCATAGTCGTGGAAGCGGTCGACCGACGCCGTGATGGGGCGGCGAATCGAGTGGGCCGCATTGTGGATCAACACGTCGACGCCCCCGTGCTGCGCGAGCACTGCCTCGGCCAACGCATCGACTTCTTCGAGCGAGGACAGATCGGTTGGGTGGGCCGTGGCGCGCCCGCCGGTCGCGCGGATTGCGTTTGCCACCTCCTCGAGCCGGGCGGCGTCGCGGGCGACCAGCAGGACCTCGGCCCCCGCATCGGCCGCCATTTTCGCCACCACGAGACCGATTCCGCGGGACCCGCCGGTGACCAACACGACTTTGCCACAAAGCGCGCGCCGATACCGTAAAGGGCGTTGCGCCATGGGGTCGAGATGATCCTCGTAGTACCGGAAGAGGGTTTTGGCGTACGTCTTGAGCGGCGGGCAGCTGATGCCCGAATCGGCAAGCGCCGCTTGGGTATTGGGGTCCTCGAACCGAACCTTGAGGTTCATCGCACCGAGACTGTCCGTTGGCAGTCCGAGGTCCCCCAGCAGCGCGTCGCGCAGCTCTCGGACACTCGGCAGCATCGACGCAAGCGCGCTGGTCTTCTTGAGGCCGGGCAGTTTTTGGATGTCCACGGCCGGACCCAATCGCGGACCCTTGGCCGCAGAAAGGAACGTGTTCGTCATCTTGAGCAGCGATGGGGGATGCGGATCCACCAGGTGAAAAACGCGCGCGCCGGTGTCGGTGAAGGCGATGTGTGTGATCGCGTCGGCCGCGTAGTCGACGGGCACCAAATTGAAGGCGCCACGAACGTGCGGCACCGGAATCCGCAGCCATCGCGGCAGCGCTTGGGATACCTTTTGGATTGCCGCGAAGCTGTAGTAGACGCCATCGACACGATCGATGGCGCCGGTTTTGGAGTCGCCGACGACCGAGCTCGGCCGGTAGATGAAATGATCGAAGCCCGATTCACGGACGAGCTTTTCGGACTGGTGCTTGCTCCGGTGGTAGGCGTGCGCAAGCCGTTGTCCCTCCTCGAACATCGCTTCGGTGAAAGTCCCCGCATAGTCGCCCGCCACCGCAATCGAGCTCACGTGATGCAGGCGCCCGCTGAACCCGGTCTTACGCAATGCGGAAAGCAGGTTCCGGGTGCCTTCGACATTCGTGCGCTCGATCGCTTCGGGAGCGGCCTCGATGTCGTAGAGCGCGGCCAGGTGGAAGCAGTGCCCGGACTCCGACAACGCGGACAAACCTTCTTGCGAAAGCCCCAAGCCGGGCTCGGTGAGGTCGCCTGCGACCTGGCGAAGTGAGCCGTGTGCGCCGCCGGCCATCGAAGCCAGCGCCTCGAGATCGGTGCGGCGCCGCTCCTGCGCATCGGCCCGGAGCATCAAGGTGACGTTCACGCCTCGGGCCAGCAGCCGCTGCACCACCGCGCGGCCGATCAATCCGGTCCCGCCCGTGACGAATGCATGGATCGGTATGCTCATCGCTCACGTCCTCCGATGGTCGGGCCCTTGAACATCCCCGTGCGAGGAACGGTGCTGCCGAGCAGAGCCCTGAAAAAGATGGGGAGCTCGATCGCGGCCGTGAGCCCCGCAAGCACGAGCGCGCCGCGCAACGCGATGCGACCCGCTCGTTGGTCCTGCGGCATCCACAGCCAAAAGGCGACGACGAAGATCGCCGTCGCGGCAAATCCAGCCAACGACATGACGAGAAACTGACCCCGTGTGTTGCGCTCCGCATCATAGCTGAAGAGAAACGGCGAAATGAGCCGCCGCGCGGGAACGTATACGCTGTCCGTCAGATGTGCACCGAGGAGGTGCCCCCATTCGTGTAGGTTGTAGGCGCAGACCGTAGCGCCCAGCCCGGCGCTGATCGAAAACACGGATCGGAGCGTGGTCCCCGCCTCGAGGGATAGGCTCAGCCACCAAAGACCCGCGGTGGCGGCCACGATCAGCAGGTCACGGATGGCGAAGCGCCGGAACATGCCTCGAGCCTATGCGGAGCGCCCGGGGCGTCAAGCCGCAGTCAGCCGCCCTGCAGGAGCTGACGGCTGATGAGGATTCGCTGAACGTCGGAGGTGCCCTCGTAGATCTGAGCGACGCGGACGTCCCGGTAGATTTTTTCCACTGGAAGCTCTCGCGAATACCCGTAGCCCCCGAAAATCTGGATCGCGTCCGAGCAGATTCGCTCGGCCGCCTCCGAGGCGAAGAGCTTCGCCATGCACGCCTGCTTCAGGCACGGCTCGTCTGCATCGCGTCGCGCAGCGGCGTCGAGCACCATCGTGGTGGCTGCATGAAGCTCGGTAGCCATGTCCGCGAGGCGGAACGCCACGGCCTGGTGGCTCGCGATCGGCATGCCGAAGGCATGGCGCTCCTTTGCGTATGCCACAGCATGATCGAGGGCAGCTCGCGCCATCCCCACGCATTGCGCCGCGATTCCGATGCGTCCCACCTCGAGGTTTGCAAGCGCGATGCGATAGCCGTCTCCCTCGCGTCCGATGAGGTGATCGGCGGGAACCAACGCCCCGTCGAAGCTGAGCTGGGCGGTGTCCGAAGCCTCTTGTCCCATCTTGTGCTCGAGCGAGGCGACGCTCATCCCAGGGGTTGCGGCAGGCACCAAAAAGGCCGAGATGCCGCGCTTGCCTGCGGATGGATCGGTGACGGCAAAGACGATGACCGCGCCAGCGATCTTCCCCGAGGTGATGAATTGCTTCGTGCCCGTGAGCGCATATCCGCCCTCGGCACGCTCCGCGCGGGTTTGCAAGCTTGCCGCATCGGAGCCTGCTTGGGGCTCGGTCAGGGCGAACGCGCCGATCATCTCGCCGGCGGCCAGAGGTCTGAGGTATCTCTCCTGTAGCGCCGGGCTCGCGGAGGACTGCAAGATGGCGCACACCGGGGCGTTGTTGACGCTCATGATGGTCGACACGGCGCCGTCTCCGGCCGCGATCTCGATGAGCGCAAGCGCATAGGAGACGTAGTCCAAGCCCGCGCCGCCCAAGTGCTCCGGTACGGTCATCCCCATGAACCCGAGCTCGCCCATTTCCCTGAGGACCTCGGCATCGACCGCGCCGGCCGCCTCCCACTTCCGGCTGTTGGGTGTTAGCCGCTGCTCGGCGAAACGGGCCGCCGAGTCGCGAATCATCGCCTGTTGCTCGGTGAGGATCATCGCTCTGCCGGCAATAGAACAATGCCGCGCGGGGCGCTAGCCGGTTACAGGCTGTCGTAGTATTCGCGGGCTTCGACGGCCGTGCGACGCAGGCCTTCTTCGGTATCGACCAAGGGGACGTAGCCCAGATCCCGTTTGGCCTTGTCGATCGAAAAGTAGTGGTCGATGTCGCATAGCTTCACGTTGGCGACCGTGAACATCGGCTTCGGCGCACCGAAGAGCTGGTACACGCGCTCCCACGCAGCCCCCAACGCCAGCGCGATGGGGTCGGGGACACGGATCAATCGCGCGCGCAAGCCCATGTTGCGCACGAGCTCGATGCTGAACTGGCCCGCGTTGATGGGCGTCTCGTCACTCAGGAAATACGCCTGACCGCAAACGGGCGACCCCTCGGTCAATCGCTCGGCGGCTCGGATCTCACCGTCGACCAGGCTGTCGATGTAGACGTAATCGAGCCGTGCCCGCCCGTCGCCGAATACGACCAACGGCACACCCATCTTGAGCACGCGGACCAAGCGACCGTAGGTGAGCCGCTCGCCGGGTCCGTAAATGCCTCCTGGCCGAATCGCGCAGGTCCAAAGCCCTCCGTTGCCATTGGCCTGGAGCACGGCGCGCTCGGCCTCGACCTTGGTGGCGGTGTATAGATCGCGCGAAGTGCTGTAAGGTGCCGTTTCGTCGCCGCCTGTGCCGTTCACGCAAAAGGAAGCGGTGATGGAGCTCGTATGCACCAAGCGCCGTACCCCGCTCTGCTTGGCCGCGCGGAGCACGTTCTTCGTCCCGCCGACGTTGATGGCGCGGATGGTTTCGGCGACCGACGGCCGAACGTGTGTCAGCGCTTCGATGACCGCTGCGGTGTGAAAGATCGTATCGACCCCTTCGCAGGCGGCGCGCACGTCGGCTTCGCTTCGGACGTCCCCTTGGAACCAGCGTACGCCCGGCTGGGGCCCGGGAGACGGCTCCCGGTCGAGCACGTGAACGGGGCATCCCTTGGCCAGCAGGGCGGCGACGAGATTGCGCCCGAGATATCCCCCGCCGCCCGTCACCAGGCAGCGCTTCGAGTCCAGCGGCGAGATTTCCATCGTCGAGGCGGCCACTTAGCACCCTGGACGCTCGACCGCATCGATGCGCACCTGGGGCCCTGGTGATCAAGCTTACAAATCGGCCGACCGATCTGGATTTAGCCCAACAATTTTCGAAACCTTCGCCACGTGACCGTTGACGAGCGCACCCCTGCTGAGGTTATCCTTCACAACCTGCCCCCGAAGCGATCTCGGCGAGCCGCCCCTGCGGCCGTCGGGCTCCCATCAAGGAAAGTAATGACGAATCGGAGCTCCCTCATCACCGTGGCTTGGTCCGTGCTCTTTGGCCTGGTTGCCGCTGCGTGCTCGAGCGGCGGCGACGCCGTCGATCCTTGCGTGACCGCATTGCGTATCAACCTCGAGGTCGCCAACGGCGCGGTCATCGACGAAGTGCAGTACGAGATCACCGGCAACGGGATGGCGCCGATGGGCGGCACCATCGACACGAGCGCACCCGGCTCGACAGCCTCGGTCGAAACCTTCGGCCTCGCACCCGATGAAGGCTACGTGATCACGATGACGGCCTCGTCGGTAGACGGCTCGCTGATGTGCGGTGGTGCAACCACCTTCGACGTCGGCGCCGGGGTCAGCACCGAGGTCGACGTGATGCTCCACTGCAAGGGCTCCGAGCAGTTCGGTGGGGTTCGAGTCAACGGGAAGCTCAACATCTGTGCCGAGCTCGACAAGGTCATCGTGGCGCCGCTTCAAACGGGCAGCGGCTATGCCCTCGCCGTGCAGGCCGAAGCAAGTGACGAAGAGGGCGACGCGATCGCGTACAGCTGGACAGCCACCGGCGGTGCGTTCGACGACCCGAGCGCAGCCCAGGCCGTGTTCACTTGCGGCGATGCCAGCGAAGAAGAGATCACGGTCGAAGTATCCGACGACCAGTTCGAATATTGCGTGGACGGATGGACGGTCGCGGTCAATTGCGTCGACGGAGGCACGGGTGGCACCGGCGGTAACGGTGGCGGAAACGGCTCTGGAGGCGGAAGTGGCTCCGGCGGCACGGGCGGAGTCGGCGGCAGCGGCGCCGGCGGCACGGGCGGAGTCGGCGGCAGTGGCGCTGGCGGCACGGGCGGAGTCGGCGGCAGTGGCGCTGGCGGCACGGGCGGCACGGGCGGAAACGGTGGCGGAAACGGCTCTGGAGGCGGAAGTGGCGCTGGCGGCACGGGCGGAGTCGGCGGCAGCGGCGCTGGCGGCACGGGCGGAGTCGGCGGCCAAGGAAACACCGGATCCGGCGGGACCGGCAGTAGCAACGAGTGTCTGCTCACCGTGTCGGTTCAGTAGCTGCTTCGGTAGCCAGTCGGACATTTCTGACCGACCGTCGCGTGTTACCGCCGGGGCGGAAACCGCCTAAGGCTTTGATCTGAGGGGCATTTCTCGTCCTGGGCTCGAGCGTGGCACGCGCAGTGCATGACGCGTCCGGGAACGGAGGCACGAAATGGATTCCTGCGGCGACCCTAGGCAAAATCGGCCGATGCTCAGAACGATGGACACTTGTGTCTTTTCGATCGCGTTGCTCTTGGCGACCAGCAGCCCCGTCCGCGCCGCAGGCGACGTCGATGTGCTGACGACACAGATCGCAAAGGAGGGCTCGAACATCTCGTGGGGACATGCAGTCGCCGTCATCGACAAACCGCTCGACGAGGTGCTTCCGGTGGTTCTCGATTACGGGAACTACGCGAAGTTCATGCCGAACTTCACCAAGTCGAGGGTACTCTCGCAGCGAGGCAACCGGGCCATGGTCTACATGGAGGTGAGCGTGGCGTCGGGCACGCTCACGTTGTGGGGCCAGCTCACCCTCTCTGAACGGGCCGGCGATGGCGACACGCGGATCGTCGAGGCACGCCTCGTCGATGGCAACATGAATGCGTTCAGCGCAACCTGGCAGCTCGCACCGATAGACGACGGCGCCCGCACCGCGGTTGAATTCCGAATCTACGTCGACCCCAACATCCCGTTGCCATCATCGGTCTTCAGCCGCGAAAACGAAAGAGCTGCAGGCAATACCCTTCGAGCGCTCCGCACACGCGTGCTCGACGCTGCCAAGCATTCGTGACCCGGGCGCCTCACGGGTGCCCGTAGAATCGAAGCGCCGCATACACCCAGATCACTCGGCGGCGAGCGAGGAGAGCATTTCTTCGCGACCGTGCGGCTCGTCGAAGTCGAGGGCGGGCCCGAGCGGCACGATGCGAGTCGGGTTGATGCTCTCGTGGCTTCCATAATAGTGGTGCTTGATGTGATGCATGTTCACGGTGTCGCGTACACCGGGAACCTGATAGAGCTCACGGGTATAGGCCCACAAATTCGGGTAGTCCGTGATCCGGCGAAGGTTTGCCTTGAAGTGGCCGTAGTACACGGAGTCGAACCGGAGTAGCGTCGTGAAGAGGCGCCAGTCCGTCTCAGTGACCTCGTCACCGGCCAGGTAACGCTGTTGGGACAGCCGCGCCTCCAGCCACTCCAAGGTGTCGAATAGCTCGACAAATGCCTCTTCGTACGCTTCCTGAGAAGTCGCAAAACCGCACTTGTACACACCGTTGTTGACGGTGTGGTAGACGCGCTCGTTGATCGGATCAATCTCGTCGCGCAGCGCCTTGGGGTAGAAATCGCCCGGCTTGGCGCCCAGAGAATCGAACGCGCTGTTGAACATGCGAATGATTTCCGATGATTCGTTGCTGACGATCGTCCCGGTCTTCTTGTCCCAGAGCACCGGCACGGTCACCCGCCCCGTGAAGCTCGGGTCAGCGGCCGTGTACACCTGGTGCAGAAATTCCGCACCGTGAATCGGATCCGGGATGACACCGTCGTTTGGTCGAAACGTCCACCCGTCGGGGCCCATGAAGTGATCCACCACCGAGAGACTGATCATGTCTTCGAGCCCCTTGAGCTTGCGGAAGATCAGTGTGCGGTGCGCCCACGGGCACGCGTAGGAAACATACAGATGATAGCGTCCGGCCTCCGCTTGGTACGCCTTGCCGTGCGGGGCGTTTTTCCCATCGGCGGTGATCCAGTTTCTGAACTTCGCATTGCTACGGACGAACCTCCCGCCCGTACTCTTCGTGTCGTACCAAACGTCGTGCCAAACGCCGTCTATCAGCTTTCCCATCTCGTGCCTTTCTCGTTGTTCAAAGCAGGTGTCCCATCCTGCCGCTTTGATAGTCGCGGAAGGCTTGGACGATTTCTTCTCGTGTGCTCATGACGAAGGGCCCATAGGCCACGACGGGCTCGTGGAGCGGCTCCCCTGCCAGGATCAGGACACGCGCCCCTTCTTTCGCGTGGATCTGTACGGGGCCGTCATCTTCGCGATCAAATACGCCGAAGTGCCGAGACGCAATCGGCTGCCGCGTCGGGCCCACCGTCACGTCTCCTTCCAACGGAAACACCAAGGTAGTCCATCCCGCTGGGAGCTCGGCTTCCGACGTTCCGTCTTGTTGGAATCGGAGGTCGAAGGTGGTGATGGGCGTGTGTGTCTTGGCAGGTCCCGTCTTGCCGTCGAGCACGCCCGCAACCAGACGCGCCTCGGCTGCACCGAGCTTCAATCTCGGAAATTCACGGTCGAGCAGAGGCTGGTATCGCGGCGCGCTCATCTTCAGGTGCGCAGGAAGGTTCACCCAGAGCTGCACCATCTCGAAGTCGCCGCCGCGCTCGGAAAATGCGTGCGAGTGCTTTTCCTCGTGCACGACGCCCGACGCCGCGGTCATCCACTGCACGTCCCCTGGGCCGATGCATCCGCCGCCGCCCGCCGAGTCCCGGTGCTCGACCTCGCCTTCGTACGCGAACGTCACCGTCTCGAATCCCCGATGCGGGTGCTCCCCTACGCCCCGGCGAAAGGGGGAAGGGTCGAAGCGCCGCCGCGCCGCATGGTCGAGCAACAGGAAGGGGCTCAACATCCGCGGATCGAGCTGCGGCCAAAAGACGGTCTTCACGAAGAAGCCGTCACCGACCCAGTGCTCGGGCCCCGGGGGATAGACTCCGGCCAAGGCTCGCGGGGTTCGCGCCAACGCGCCCCGCCTCGAAGTGTCTCGCGCCATGCTCTGAACATGCGGACGACGAGCCCATGGCGGCAGACCGCATCGGATTGACATAAAGTTGCAAAAACGCAACGATATACCCGGAATGGGCGTTGATCGGGATAATATTGCAACATTTGTGGAGGTCATCCGCCGGGAGAGCCTGGCTGCCGCGGGCCGGCATCTGGGCATCCCCAAGTCGACGGTGAGCCGGCGCCTGTCCCGCCTCGAGGAGCAGCTTGGCACCAAGGTGGTGCACCGCGACGCTCGCCGCGTCACACCCACCGCGGAGGGGATTCGTTTTTACGATTCGGTGGTCGATGCGATCGATGCCCTCGACACCGCGGTGGCCACCCTCGAGCGGAGCACGACCGAGCCCCGCGGCACGATTCGTCTCACGGCGCCGAGCGACCTCGGACGCATGGTCGTGATCCCTGTGCTCGTGAAGTTTTTGAGTCGCTATCCCGACATCTCGCTCGATCTGGTCCTGACCAACCGGTTCGTGGATCTGATCCAAGAGCAAGTCGATGTGGCGGTTCGCGCCGGGCGCGTGACCGGACCCAACCTGATCGCGCGCCGATGGATGCGGTCCGACTTTCAGCTTGCGGCCTCCTCGAACTTTGCGATCGATTGTAAGGACATCACCGAGCTCGAAGCGTATCCGTTCGTGCTCTACCGCAAGCGGGGGCAGACACAGGTGATTCGGCTCGAACGAAGCGGCGAGCCGCACGAGACGGTCGAGCTCACCGTGTCCGGCAGGATCAACGTCGACGGTTACGGCGCGATGCTGGAGCTCGTCGCCGCCGGGCAGGGCATCGGGCTGATGCCCGAGCAGCACGCAGCCGAGGGCGCAAAGGCAGGTCGGCTGGTGCGAATCTTCCCCGAGTGGACCCTGCCGTGGGAACCGATTCACCTGGTCTACTCGACCAGACAGCTCCCCGAGCGAGTCCGCCTGTTGATCGACTTTCTCGAATCGATGCCGGTTGATGAACCGCCCCGGAAGCGGTAGCGTCAGCCCGTGATTCGAGCACTATTGATCCGCCTCATGAGCGTCGCGGCATGGACGTGGGCCGTCGCGCCGGCGTCGGCCCAGCAAACGCAAGCCGTGCAAGCTCCGCCACCTCCCTCGGGCGGCGTCATCACCACGGCGCCGAGCCAAACCTACGCCAGCTCGGCGCCGGCCTACACCCAATACGATCTGGAAGAGGCCAGGGAGCGCAGCCGTCGCACCCGCGTCGCCCTCATTGCGACGAGCGCGGTGTTTGGCGTCGGCGTCATCATCGCCGGGATCGGCGCCTCCCAGTGTGAATGGATTACGCAGCCTGGGACCGATGAATACCGCTGCAACAACGCGGGTGACGTGATGGTACCGCTCGGCGGCACCCTTGCGGGGTTGGCGGCCATCGGCATGATCACCTCGGGCGCCATGCTCGGCGTGCGCAATCGCGCCAAGCGAGAAATCGAGCGTGACATGCGAAGGCGTTACTACGGCACGCGTTTTCACTGGGACATCGACTCAGGCCGCTTCGTCTTCTAAGTGCGCACCTGCGCGCGCTTCGGCGAAAACAAGCCCTTGGGTGCGACGGTGAAGATCGGCTCCTGCCGCAGGCCGAGCGCATCGAAAATCACGTTGGCACATACGAGGCCCGAGGTGAATGCCGCTTCCATGTGCGTCATCGGGTAGGGCAGGCGCACCCAATCGCCGGCCATCAGCAGACCCTCGACGGGAAGCCTCGGCTCGGGCCGATGCGCGCGTTGGCCCGGTGCGAAGGCTGGGAAGTCATGGCGCACCTGCAACACCTCCGCGGCGATCGAAAGCCCGCGGAGCTCCGGAAAGTAGTGCACCAGCTCTTCGATGAAGATACGGCGCACCTCGGTTTCGCCGTCTACATCGCGGGGCAGGGCGTAGCTGTGGAGCTCGAGCACGGCGCCGCCATGCGCTTCGACCCAGGTACGCGCTTCGTCGGTGATCCGGTGATAGAGGGTGACCGAATCGAGGACCCGCTTACGGTCCACGTTGATGAAGGTCGGCAATCCGGGGCGGACATCGCGATCGACCCAGATGCGCCAAACTGCGTAACCGTGCGAGGTGCGCAACGCATTCAGGTCGGAGACGAGCGCCGGTTGCTCTCGCTGAAGCCAGCTCGAGCCCGAGAAAACCCGCTGCATGCCCGGGATGTCGGCAGCGATCACGACCCAGTCGTAGTCCTGCCCGGCGACCCGAAATCGTCTCTGCTCGCCGCGCTCGATGCCCTCGATGGGAAAGCCGAGTCGAACCTCGACGCCATGCCTTTCGAGGTGTGCGCGGATGGGTGACAGCAGCCTCGTCTCGTAGTCGCCCGCCGGAAAGTCGTACAGCAGCCCGTGATCGTGGCTGAGATAGTAAAAGTGAAACGCGCGGAGCACATCGGCCGTGGAAAGGTCGGCTTCATCGGAAAAGAACGCCCGCGCAAAGGTACGAAACGACACGCGAAGCTCGGGCGGCAACGCCGCCTCGTCGCAAAAGCGGCCAAAGGACACGTCATCGAGCGCTTCGTAGGTCCGCTCCATGTCGAATCGCAGGAATGCGCTCAATCGATCACGGGTTCGCTTCGCGACCGCATCACGCCATCGGTAAAAGCCCCGCCTGCCGAGGTCCACGATGTTGAGCCCGGGCACGGTCTCGACCTCACCGAAACGCAGCGCGCGGCCCTGGTCGTCGAGGATGAGGTAGTCCTCGATCTGGCGAAACGACTTGCGAAGCCCGAGCCGGTCGAGAAAGCGATTGAGGTTGTAGTACTGCCGGAAGAAGGCGTGAAAGCCGTGTTCGATGGTCTGCGGCTCACCGGCCAACCCGACGGTCCACGCGCCGATTTTGCCGCCGAGATACGTATTGCGCTCGAAGAGCGTGACCGGGATGCCCCGCTCGCCGAGGGCCGAGGCCGCCCCGATGCCAGCAAGCCCCCCCCCAATGACCGCCACGCGCGGCATCGGCCCGGGCGCGGTGCGCGGCAAGTCCTCGTCGACGCGGTTGGCCTTCTGCCGATAGCCGCCGAGCCGGCGCTCTATTGCGGAAGCGACCGCCTTCGATCCGCGTCCTGTCCGTAGGAACCACCACACTCCGGCCAGGGCTGCTGCCGCCAGCACGATCCACCACCACGTCATCTCACCCACCTCGTTTTCGCCCTGTGCGGGCACCTACCACCATGGCGGGGAGCCGAGAAAGCGCTATTCTTGTCCATGAACCGTCTAGGTGATGTCCAGGTCTTGTCAAGGCACCTCTCTGGTCACATAAGCTAACCTCGTCAACGAAGCCATGGGTCCAATTCACGACATCGCAGTGCTCGGAAGCGGCCCGGCGGCCCTGTCGGTCGCCGCAGCCGCGAGCCTTCGGGGCGCGTCGGTCGTGCTCGCCGCGCCGGAGCCGAGAGCCGCGTGGAAGCCCAATTATTGCCTGTGGGTCGACGAGATTCCGGACGCCCTCTTGCCGCTCGCCGGGCACACGTGGAACGAAGCATTCGTCGCGACGCGTCGAGGCCAGCGCGTGTTGAGCCGGCCCTACGCCAAGCTCGACAACGGCGCGCTCCAGTCCTTTTACTGGGAACAGCTCGAACGAGGCTCTGCCCGCGTCGTCTCCGAGCCGGCCACCGCGCTCGAGCGCCGTGAGGGCGAGACCCGGGTCCGCACGGCTTCTGGCACCGAGCGCGCACGCGTCGTGATCGACGCCTCGGGCGCCGGCACTCGCTTCGTACGTCGCGTGCACCAACGCCCTCCCGCCTACCAGACGGCGTACGGCCTTTTGCTGGAGGCGCCCGGCCATGGCTTCGATCCCGACCAGATGGTGATGATGGATTTCCGCCCTGCATCGAACGAGACGCTCGACCCGCCTACCTTTCTGTACGTCCTGCCGCTTGGTGAGGACCGTCTGTTCATCGAGGAAACCTCGCTGGCGCGGCGTCCCGCGCTCTCCATGGACTTCCTGCGCGCCCGCCTTCGAACACGGCTCGACTCACTCGGGCTCCAACGCCACGAGCGTCTTGGCGAGGAGCGTTGCTCGATTCCCCTGGGCCTCGGTCTTCCGGCGCCTGGGCAGCAGGTCGTGCCATTCGGCGCGGCTGCCGCGATGATGCACCCGGCCTCGGGCTATCATGTGTTTCACGTGCTGAAAAAAGCGCAGACGGTGGCCGACGTGATCATCGATGCGCTCGACCAAGGCCGCGTCGACGATGCGGTGTCGGCGGGAAACGCAGCCGTGTGGCCCCGTTCGCATCGGATGCTCTGGGAGCTTTATCAATTCGGTCTCGAGACGCTGGTCGGCATGAGCACCAAAGAGATCTCCCGTTTTTTCGAGACGTTCTTCGGGCTGCCGCAACCGGCATGGTCCGGCTATCTCGGGGCCACGCTCGGGCCCGCCGAGCTCGGCTCGGCCATGACGCGGCTCTTTTTCGGCTTGCCCGTGCCGGTCCAGTGGCACTTGGTCCGCACGGGTCTTTGGTCTGGCGCGGCGCCGCTTGCCCGTTCCTTTTTGCAATCAGGGAGCCCATGAACGCAGCCACTTCCACCTCGCGACCCCCGTTCGCGCCCTTGCGAGCCCTCCCTTCCTTTTCGGACGCAGGTCTCATGGTCGAGGTCGAGTCCCGAATGGCCGAGCTCGCCGGCGACCGCCTCGCCGATCCTGGCGCACGCATGATTCACGAGCACTTGGGCCACGGCGGCAAGCGCTTGCGTGCAAGGCTGGCCCTGGCGGCATGCCACGCGTTGGGCGGTCGGGCCGAGGACGCGGTCGCCTGGGCCGCGGCCGTCGAGCTGTTGCACAATGCGTCGCTCGTGCACGACGACATCCAGGACGGTGACCAGACGCGGCGTGGCGAGCCTGCGCTTTGGGCCCGGTACGGCGTCGCGCAGGCGATCAATGCGGGCGACCTTCTCTTGATGTTGCCGTTTCGTGCGCTTTGCGAATACCGAGCCGAGACGCAGACTGCATTGGTGCAGATTCTCGCGGAATACGCCGAGCGCACCGTTCGCGGCCAGATCAGAGAGCTGGCCCTGACCGCCTCGCCCGACGAAGGGTGGGCTGAGTACTTTCGGGCCGTCTCCGGAAAGACCGGCACCTTGTTCGCACTCCCGGTGCGAGGCGCTGCACATCTTGCGGGTCTTCGCCCCGACGAGGCGAGCAGCCTGGCGCTCACCTTCGACTCGATCGGCGTGCTCTACCAGCTGCAGGACGATCTGCTCGACCTCTTCGATGCCAAGGGCCGCGGCGAACACGGCAGCGACCTCTATCAAGGCCGGCTGAGCGCCGTCTTGCTCAGCCATCTGGATCTACATCCCGAGGACGCAAGCGAGGTCTTTGCGGTTGTGCAAAAGCCGCGAGCCGAGACGACCCCGCAGGACGTCTCAACCCTGATCGAGCGCTTCGTCCGAGGCGGCGCCACACGCCAGCTCTTGCGCCAGATCGAATCGTTGGCGTCGAACGTGCTCGCAAGTGAGTCGTTGCGCGTCCGGCCCGCCATCGAGCGCGTCGCTCGCGCGCTGGTCGAGCGCGTCCTACAACCGCTCCAGGCCATGAAAGGAGCTAACGATGAGTAAGCAAGCCATCGTCGTCGGGGCGGGGTTTGGAGGGCTGGCCGCAGCGGCTCGACTCGTCGCGATGGGCTACCGGGTCACCGTGGTGGAGGCCGGCAGCCAGGCCGGCGGGCGGGCGCGCGCTTTTCGTCGCGAAGGGTTTCACTTCGACGCCGGCCCGACGGTCATCACGGCGCCCTATCTCTTCGACGAGCTATTCGAGCTCTTCGGCAAAGATCGCCGCGACTATTTCGAGCTGGTTCCGGTCGACCCGTTTTACCGGGTCGCATTCGAGGACGGCCGGTCCTTCGACTACGTCGGTGACGACGAACGCCTCTTTTCGCAGATCGCCGAGTTCAACCCACGCGACGTAGACGGATACAAGAAGCTCGTGGCGCACTCGAAGCGCATCTTCGACATCGGGTACACCGAGCTCGTCGACGCTGACTTTTCGCGCTTTGGCGACATGATGCGCATCGTCCCGGATTTGATGCGGCTTCGCGCCTACAAAAGCCTCTACGGTCTGGTGGCCCGCTACATCGAGGACGAAGCGCTCCGGCAGGTGTTCACCTTTCAACCTCTGCTGATCGGTGGGAACCCGTTTCGTGCGCCTGGGATTTATCTGTTGATCCACTGGCTCGAACGGAAGTGGGGCATTCATTTTGCCATGGGCGGCACCGCTGCGATCGTGCGTGCGCTCACTGCGCTGCTCGGTGAGGTTGGCGCCGAGATCCGGCTCAATGCTCCGGTCGAGCGCATCGAGGTGAAAGACGGCAAAGCCACCGGCGTGCTGCTCGAAGATGGAACGTTTTTGCCTGCCGAGGTCGTCGTCGCTAACGCCGACCCGGCCATGGTTTACACCCAGCTCATCGACCCCGCCGCGAGGCGCAAGCATTCCGATGCGTCGATTGCGCGCAAGCGCTACTCGATGAGCCTGTTCGTCGGGTACTTCGGCACCCGCAAAACCTATCCGGACCTCGCCCACCACTCGATCCTGCTCGGACCGCGATACCGCGAGCTGCTCACCGACATCTTCGACCGCAAGAAGCTGGCCGAGGACTTCTCGCTCTATCTGCATGCGCCCACGCGCACCGACCCGAGCCTCGCCCCCGCGGGCAGCGAGAGCTTCTACGTTTTGTCGCCGGTTCCCAATCAGCAAAGTGGCATCGACTGGTCCGTGGAAGGCCCGCGTTACATGGATCGCATCGTCGATGCGCTCGACGCCCATCACCTTCCGGGGCTGCGTGACAATCTGGTCACCCAGTTCCATGTCGACCCCCGCTATTTCGAAGGGGAGCTCCGCTCGTACCGCGGCGCGGCCTTCGGCCTCGAGCCGACGTTGCGCCAGTCGGCATACTTCCGTTTCCACAACGCATCGGAAGACGTCCGGGGCTTATATTTCGTGGGCGCGGGCGTTCACCCTGGCGCCGGGCTCCCGGGCGTGCTTTCGTCCGCGAAAGTGCTGGAGCGCGTGGTCCCACAACCCAAGACCCAAGGGCGAACGCTTTCGCTTCCGAAGGCGGTGACCGTATGACCGCGATGGAGAGACGCGCTCGCGAGACCGCCCAGTGGCAGGCGCTCGCCTTTCATGCACGGTCGTTCCGATGGGCGTCGGCCTTCCTGAGTGACGCGCAGCGCCGCAAGGTGGCAGCGCTTTACGCCTTTTGCCGCGCCGTCGACGACGTGGTCGACGAGCCCTGGGCCACATCCGAAGCGCGCAAGGACCTCGAGCGGCTTCAGGCCGCGCTCGACGCGCCGCGCAGCCCCGAGGCCATGTGGCCGCAAGCCTATCGATGGTTTCGACCGCTTTGCATCGAGCACGGGATCGACTTTCGCGTGCTTCGCGAATTGCTTGTCGGCATGTCGTCCGATCTGCGCCGCGTTCGAGTTCAATCCGATCGGGAGCTGCTCCGGTATTGTTACCGGGCTGCGGGCACCGTTGGCTTGATGATGTGCGCCGTGCTCGACGTGCGTGACCCGCGCGCTTGGCGCCACGCCGTCGACCTCGGCATCGCCATGCAGCTCACCAACATCTCGCGCGACGTGCTCGAAGATGCACAGGCTTGTCGCGTGTATCTGCCGGCCGACCGCCTCGGCGTGTATGGCGTCGAGCCAGAGGACTTGATTCACGGAGAAGCCGACCGAGAAGCCGTGAGCCTGGTCGTCGGTGAGGTGCTCACCATCGCGGAGGACTACTACCAAAGCGGCGACGCGGGCATGCGCTTTTTGCCGCCGCGCACTCGGTGGGCCATCCTGGTCGCCAGCCGGCTCTATCGCGGCATTGGACGGCGACTTCGGCGCCGCTACCAGAGCAACCCGCTGGTCGGACGCGTGATGGTGCCGTGGTTCGAAAAGGTCGGCTTGGTCGCTTCGGCCACCCTCAGCTGGCTGCGCCTGTCGGCGTGGCCGTTCTGGAGACGCCGCGCAGACGAAAACCCTGACTATTTGGAAGGGCTTCCGTACACGGACGCGGACGCAGGCACGGACGCTGAAACTGTCGCTGTCTCTGGCGCTGCCACCGACGCTGACGCTGTCCCTGAGCTTGGCACCGAGTCCGACCCTGGCACCGTCTCGGTCTCCGTTGTAAGCACAGAAAGTCATGCAGTGGGACACACTCATTAAGGATGCGCTCGTGTTCGACGGGTGCGGCGGGGCGCCTGTCGGGCGGGATGTGGCGATCCATGACGGCGTGATCGTAGAGATCGGCGAAGACCTCGCGCCGGGCGAGGCCCGCGAGGTGATCGAAGCTCGGGGCCGTTGGCTGATGCCCGGGCTCTGGGACATCCACACGCACCTCGACCTCGAAGTGGAGCTCGATCCGGGGCTGACCGAGGTCGTCCGACACGGCACGACGACCGCGGTGGTGGCCAACTGCTCGATCGGAGTCCCCTTCGGCCGTCAAAACGAGGACGGCCACGACCCGGTCATCTCCTGCTTTGCCCGCGTGGAAAACATTCCCAAGAGCGTGCTTCGACGCGTGGCCGACCACATCGATTGGGACGACCCGAAGGCGTACCTCGAGCACTTCGCGCGGATTCCACTCGGCGCGAACATCGTTCCGATGATTCCGCACTCCATGTTGCGCATCGAAGCGATGGGACTCGACCGCGCGATTTCGGAAAAAGCGACTGAAGACGACCTTCGCACGATGGAAGGCATCCTCGAGCAAGCGATGAAAGACGGCTATGCGGGGTTTTCCACCGACATGCTGCCCTTTCACTACTTGTCGGATGACCCTTACCGAAAAAAGCGCATCCCGGCGAATCACGCATCGTACGGCGAGGTCAAGCGGCTCACCAACGTGGTGCGCCGGTACGGGCGCGTCTGGCAGGCGACGCCCGAAAAAGACAAGCCGCAAAACGTCATTCGCTGGTTCATGCTCAGCAGCGGCCGTTTCTTTGGAAAGCCGCTCAAGGTCACGGCGGTCGCCGCGCTCGATGTCGTCACCAATCGGTTCCTGGCACGCCTCGGGGTCGCGCTCACGCGAATCATCAATTCGCCGCTCGTCCAAGGACGGTTTCGCTTGCAAGCGCTGGCTGCGCCGTTCCGCGTCTATGCCGATGGCGCCATCACGCCGCTCTCCGAGGAGCTCCCGGCTCTGCGCGAGCTCAACGAGATCGACCTCGAAGGCCGCGAGGCGCGCATGGCGTTGCTCAACGACCCCGCGTACGTCAAGCGCTTCCGCAAGATGTGGTACCACGACAAGAAGGGCTTTTCGCTTGCGCGCATCAAGCGGTGGCTGCGCATCATGGACGATAGCTTCAGCCGCGACCTCCAAGACATGGTCATGACCGATCGTCCGCTGCCGGTGTGGGAGGGCGAGACGCTGCAAGACATCTACGAGCGCTTGCTCGACTGGCAGGCACGGCCGGCGGGCCAAGGCCGTCCGGATAGGGTGGGGCGCGGCCCGCGCAACGAGGCCGAAGCCCGGGTGTTCGAGAGCTTTCCCGATCCGGTCGGCGATGATTGCGACTTCTTCCTGCACTTGCTGCGCCACTTCGACACGCGCCTGCGCTGGTATGTCCTTGCCGCCAACGACGACGAGGAGCGCATGGCCCGCGTCTTGTTCGACCCGCAGATGCTTCCCGGCTTCAGCGACTCAGGCGCGCACCTCACCAACATGGCCTACTACGACTCGAACCTGCGCGGGCTTCAGATCGCGCAGCGGCGTTCGATGGATGACGTCGCGTATCACGTCGGAAGGCTGACCCGGGTTCCGGCGGAGTTCTGGGGCATGGACGACCAGGTAGGCACCCTCGAGCCCGGCCGCCGGGCGGACATGATTTTGATCGACCCCGAGGCGTTGCGCCGATATGACTCCGACGCCCACACGACGTTTGGTTATCGCGAAGCTCTCGCGGCCGAGCAGATGCTCAACCGTTCGGATGGCGTCGTCACCGACGTGTGGATCGGCGGCACCGCGGCATGGCGCGATTCCAAGGCGACCGAGAGCCTCGGCAAGACGACGATGGGGCGATGTTGGGTCATTGAGAGCTGATGTGGAGATGAGGGGCTCGGGGTACGTTGCCTCGATCCTTCGATCCTTCGATCCTTCGGTCCTTCGGTCCTCGATCCCCGATCCCCAGACCCCGATCCCCCGACCTCGATCCCCAGACCCCCGGCCTCAAATCCCCACAAAAAAAACCCGCGGTCCGAAAACCGCGGGCCTTTTTGTGTCTAGCCGTGCCTTACTGAATCGGGAACGAAATCAGCAGGCTGTCCGGCGTCGGGCTTGCCTGGTCGGGCACGCCCACGCCATCAGGGCCGCCAGCGTCCACCGCCATGGTGCACTGCAAAGCGACCGAGAGAGGTGGATTGATGCGAACGCCGTTCGGCGGGGTGGGATCGAGGAAGAGCGGCATGTCGAGGACGTAGGTTCCGTCCGTGGCCACCTCGGCGCTGTCATCCCAACCGAATAGAACGGAGCCGGAAGCATCGGCGGTGTAGCTTCCCGTCGCCGTCGCCAGATCGAGCGGCAGAGGACCGGTGACGCAGAAACCGTTGTTCGTGCATTGATTGGCTTTGACGCAGGCGTCACCGGTGCAGTCCGATGGATCGAGTTGCTCGCACGCGCCGCCCGAGGCGCAATCCTCGCTGGTCGGGACGTCGATGAATCGCCGACACTTGTTGAACGTGCCCTGCGGCTGGCAGTCCGTATTCGAATCGTTGGGGAACGTGCCCTCGGAGTTGGCGGGATCGCAGGTGACGGTTTCACCCGTGTCGATATCGGCGAGCGCGCAGGTGTACGGAATGTCGGTCGGACCCAACACGACGGGGTCGCCCGTTGCGCCCGATCGAACCGTCACGGTCGCTGCCAGGTCTGTGAGCCCTGCGCTTTGGACACCGCCGGGGATGACGTTCTGCGCGACGTCGAGGAAGTCCTCCGAGAAGAAGGCCACGCCCGAGAGCTCGGCATCAAAGGCGCCGCCGCCGACGATGGGATCGCTCGGTGCCACGGTGAGCTCCCAATCGAGGATCGAGATGTCCGTGGTGACGCTGTTCGCACAGCCCAACGAGACCACCTTCGTGACCGGGTCCGGCATCATGGGCGTGCCAGCGGTTCCGCCGGTGCCACCTTCGCCTGCACCGCCGCCTGATCCCCCTGTCCACCAGTGCCACCGCTGCCGCCGCTGCCACCGCTGCCACCGCCATTGCCGTCATCGCCACAGCCCACTGCTGCTGCCAAGCAAAGCAGCGCAAACACACTCAAATAAGAACGAACCATACCCATCTCCTTGAATCCGGTAATCGGTGAATCCTCGCTGACGGTACCACCACCATCTTCGGGCCGGGAGCATATCCGTAAGCCCTGGGGGTGGCAAGGGGACGGGCAAAACACCCGTCAGAAGCCTCAGTTGACGTGGAATACGTCGTCGCTGATCTCCGCCCCGATCGAAGTATTGCGCCGGATTACGTCCGCCAGCGTCGTGCTCTCGAGGTCCGCGATCTCCGCAGGTGAGAAGGTCCATTCATACCAATATCGATCTCCGTCGCGCAAGCGTTGAAACTGCAGCCGGATCACCTGAAATGCGAGCTCGCCGACGTGTCCGCCGTTGACCGGGTCCTCCGCGAGCGCTCCCACCCACAAGTCGATGTCGTCCACATCGGCGTAGACCGATGCCAGACGGGTCTGCACGTCGGGGTCGGAGCTGACCTCGGCAAAGCTCGCGCGCCGCGCCAGGCCCATCGACTGTCGCATGTCGTTGTAGCTCGGCAGACCATGATCACGGCCGCGCTGAATGTTGAGCGAGGCGAGGTCGAAGCCGCCCGACCCGGGAGGGCCGAACAAGAAGTTGCGCACGTCGTCGACCAGCTCGGTATCGATCTTCGCGCACGCCTGTGTTGCGAGCCCTCGCAGGAGCGGCTCGATGCCGCCTTCGTTCACGATTCGGTCAGGCCGAAAAAAGGCGTCCCGAAGCGCGAGGTTGCCTTCCGGGATCGGGTTCAAGCTGGCATCGAGTCGTAGGAGTGTCGCGCTCAAGGCGCTATGGCCGAATCGATAGACGCCCGTCGAAAACTCGTTCGATATGGCTGGGCTCGTGGTGCCGGTATAGCCTGCGTATGTGGTCAAGGCGTTCGGACCGAGGAGCGCGGGCAAAAACTCTTGGTACGTGATCACTTGGATGAGTGCGCCCACGATACGTCGGGCCTCCTGGTAGATCTCTTCGCCGGTCAAGGACGGGTCGTTCACGACGAGCTCCTGCGCCAAGCGGTTGTGCTCGCGCATGAAGAGGGTGTGCATCGCGGTCAAACCAACCTGTTCGTTGGCCCTGACATCGCCGGAGAGAAACAGCTCAGGTCCGGTGCCTCCCGCGTTGGGAAGACCCGCGGTGTTGAAGGGGAGAAGATCACCCGCACTGACCAGCAGCCTGCCCGTGCCGTCGTTCGTCCTCAGGGCAGCCGCACGGACGTCATCGGAGCCGTATATGTTCGAGGCGTCGAGGAAATGCGTGATGTGATTCATCTGCTGCCGCGGATACGCAAGGTCGTACCCGGTGCCGGGATGATAGACCGACCTGAAGAGGGGGATGTTCTCGGCTCCGGTGCTGTTCGGGTCGAACCAAGGGTCGCCGAGCGGCACCCTAATGGGCGCGCCAGCGAAGGGCTCCTGGGTTTCGCTCAAGTCGATGTCGTGGTCGACGAACTGGCCCCACTGCCAAAGGAAGTCGCTGGCGCCCAGCGGATTGACGGCGCTCTGGGTGTCGGCGCAGACCGCATTGCTGACCTCCCGCGCCGAAGGACGCGCGACTCCCGCCATCGTGTGCATTCCATCGCCGTAGTCCGTCGAGGCGAGGCGACTGAGCGGCGTGTCGGCAGCACCGAGCCAGAAATAGGTGAAGTGGTTTCCGGTGCCGTCGATGCTTCGATAGAGCTCGGTGGGCTGCTGAGAGGGATCGGGTGTCGGCGAGGTGGCGGGATCGACGTTCACGTACGGGTTCATCGACGCGAGGTTCGAGGTCGGGCCGCATTGGAACGCCACGGTGGGCAGCACGAGCAGCGCCATGAGCGAACGTTCCCATGACGTCAGTCGCTTGCGTTTCATCAAACCACTCCTTCAGGGTCGGGCCTAGGAGATATATCGAAGATCGGGCTTCCTTGGAAGTCCGAGAATCACTTCGTGAGGGGTCCAACAGTCCCAATGCTCGGCGTGCCATGAAGGGGCTCGAGCAGGGCCGGATCCAGCGATCACCCTGGTTCGATTGGGACACGCACCGGCCCGTTGGTCATCGCCAGTAGTCGACGCGCCCATGAAAGAAACCCGCTTCGTCTACCGACACCGTGTGACGCTCGTTCGGCCGTTCCTTGGCCGTTTCCCCGCTCCAGACTTTCCATTTTGCGTAGGTGCATTCGCGGCGGGATCGAATCGCCCCGAGGATCTGTACCTCGGGTAGGTGTGCGGGTATGTCGGGTCCTGTGGCGGGACCGATGCATCTCACCTCGCTGCTTTGCCCCGCCACTTGGAGCGGCTCTTCGTTCGCGGTGTCCTCCTCGTCCCGGCTTCGGTAGGGCCATTCATCGATCCATCGAGCGGCTTCCTCCGCGGTGGCCGGACGCGCACGTTGCCCGTCGTCGCTTACTTCGTCGAGCGAGTCCCAGAGCGATGCTTCGGTACAGCACGGGGTCGGCACCGCAAGAAATCCTTCCACCTTGGTGGTCCACGAGTCTGCCTTGTCCGCGCGCCTCGACAAGGCAAAGCCGACCGCGAAGAGAGCGCCGCCCACCGCGATCGTGATGAGCAAGAGCAAGACTTTGTTCGTTCGCTGCATGGGCTGAGAGTGCGAGCCGCGGCACACTTCCCGCTTAGGGAATGGGGATGTCGTCGGGACAGATCACGTTATCACACAACGTTTTCGTGCAGGCGCCATCGGTTGCATCGACACAAATCTCGACGGGACCGGGCCGGTCGCAGATATACGTCGCGTCCTGCTGGACGACATGGAAGGGTTGCTGGATGTTCTCGGTATCTTCGAAAGTGCCCCACAGTGCGTTCAGGGTGAGCGTGAGTGGAAACGGGAGACCGTCGGTGTCTTGACCTCGCGTTTCTACTTGCGTCGAGGTTTGGCCTTCTGGAATTCTTCGGGGAACGCCGTTGATGACGAATAACTGCGGACATAGGTTGGCGGGGATGTCGCTCGGACATTGCACGATCATGCAGCTCTCTTCGTTGCAATGCGGATCCCCGTCGTTGGCCTTGACACAGATCTGAACGGGTCCCGAGGCGCCGCAGGTAAACGTCGTGTCGCTCGCGAAGCGGTCGTCGAACACGCCGGTGTCCGCGCTCCATTCGATGCGCAGAGGTACCGGGAAATCGTCCGGATCGGTGGCATCGACCTGAACGGCGGTGGTCGTCTCCCCGGGGGGGACCTCCGTCGGGTTGGCGCTGAGCGATTCGATGATTGGGCAGGTGTTCTCGAGCGGCTCCCCCGGGCATTGAACGCTCGTGCAACGCTCGACGTCGCAGCTCGAATCACCGTCGCTCGCGGTGGCACAGATCTCGACGACTCCTCCCACCTCGGGATCGCACGTGTACGTCGTGCTGAGTGCGGTCGGAGCGGCAATGACGCCGTGCCTCGCCGAAAGCAGAGTCGACAGCGCCTCGGGATTGTCGTCGGGATCCTCGGCGACGACCTGGACGGTCGCCATTTGCGCGGCCTCGAGGACCTCGGGCTCGGCCGTCAGGCTGGTGACGACGGGACATACATTCTTTTGCTCGGGGCAGGTGACGTCGATGCAGCGCTTTTCGGAGCAGACCAGCGGGTTGGGCAGCTCCACGTGCGGGCGCCCGAGGTATCCGAGCAACGCGCCGACGCCCGACCCGTCGTTCTGAACTACATCGGTCCTTTCCGCGTAGGTCGCCTCGACACAGACCCGGACCGGGCCCGACACGTCGTAGGCGCACGCGTAGGTCGTTTCCTTTGCAAACGGATCCGCGATGGCGCCGCTCTCCGCGGTCAGCTCCGTGATCGTATCGAAACCTTCGAAGTCTCCGACGTCGACAGAGAGATTCGTTTGACTCGACCCCGCCGGGATCTCTTGGGGATCGGCGGTGAGCGTCGGCTCGGGACAGAGATTGTCTCCTCCGTGGCAACCCACCAGGAGCAGCACGCACCACCACATCCGAGCGGCGCTTGTCGGTCTTTTGTCGGGCATCGGTCGCTCTCATTTTTACTCGATCGCGGCCGCAAATGGGCGATTAAATCGAAGCAGCGATCTGCGAAAGATCGCCTTGGACTGTGCGGTACCACACAGCACCACATACACCGTGTCCGTTTGCGGCCAAGTGGGCGCAAACCAAGAAGCCCACGAGCACGCGCTCGTGGGCCTCTCGGCATGGGAGCTCCGGTGTCTAGGGGATGACGTAGCTGCCGGAGCCGATCAGGTCGGCATCGGGGGTGACGCCGCAGGTGACCGGGTCGGTGTCGGGGTCGCCGGTCTCGACGGCCATCACACAGTTGATGGCCACTGACAAACCGGAGGCGTTCACCTTCACGGCGTTGGGCCCAAGCGGAGCGGTAAACACCGGCGCTCCGATGGTCACGACGCCACCCACGATGGTGGCCGACGTGTTCACGTCGTCCCAGCCAAAGAGCATCGTCTCTCCGGAGGTGCCTGCCGTGTAGGCTCCACTGACAGTCTGCAGCGGGATCGGAAGCGGGCCGGTGACGCAGAAGCCGTTGAGGTTGAACTCATCGGTCTTGGTGCAGTCGGTGCCTACCGTGCACCCAGCCGGGTCGAGCGCCGCACACTCCGACGCGCTATCCGTCGTGGGCACGGTCACCAGTCGCTGACAGGGGTTGAAGGAGCCCTGCGGTAGGCAATCGGTGTTGCCGTTGTTGGGCACGTTGTTCGCGACGTCGCAGGCGGTGCTCGTGATCAAGCAGGTGCCTGCCGGGTAGACCGGCGGAATGGCGTAGCCGGTCGAAGGACCGACCGCGCCCGGACCCCGGGTCAAAGCCGTCACCTGGGCATCGATCAAGTCAGCTTGTTGCACGCCGCCGACGACCACGGTCTGCGCGGTATCCAAGAAGGACTCTGGGAAGGTGAGCAAACCGCCGAGGTCCGCGGAGAACGCACCGCCCGGAGTGGCTTCGCCCGGGTCGACGTCGAGCCGGATCGGGATGATCGACTGCTGCGGCAACGCGTTGTTGTTGCAGCACATGTCGATGGCCGCGGACTGCGCCGGGAAGTCGAAGCTCGCGGCCATGCCACCGGCGCCGCCCATGCCACCGGCACCGGCCATGCCACCGGCACCGGCCATGCCACCGGCACCGGCCATGCCGCCCGCACCGGCCATGCCACCCGCACCGGCCATGCCACCCGCACCGGCCATGCCACCCGCACCGGCCATGCCACCCGCACCGGCCGCGCCACCGGTGCCACCGGTGCCACCGCTGCCACCGCGTGCCACCGCTGCCACCCGTGCCACCGCTGCCACCCGTGCCACCCGTGCCACCGCTGCCACCCGTGCCACCGCTGCCACCCGTGCCGCCGCTGCCATCACTCGAGCTCCCGCACGCCACCGCAAACATCAAACAAAAGCTCAGCCCCAAACTCAACCCCAGATAATAACGCATCGTCCACTCCTCATGCTTCGGATCGACAGCAACGTTGCCGCGTCGGGCGCATCCTACCTGGAACCCCGCGACCGCCGCAACGCGGTTCGGTGAGTCACCGGGTTATGGGGTCTATGTTGGCGTCGGGTTCTCGACGGCCAAGCCTCGCGTCCGTTAACGACCAACCGGACGTTCGCGAATGAGCCGGTGTCGGACCGGCCACCACCGCAAGGCGCCTGAGCGGAGCTTGCGGCGGCGGCTAGGTCGAGTCGCCGGTTCGAGAGATGGCGCCTACGGGATGACGTAGCTGCCGAAGCCGATCAGGTCCGCATCGGGGGTGACGCCGCAGGTGACCGGGTCGGTGTCGGGGTCGCCGGTCTCGACGGCCATCACACAGTTGATGGCCACTGACAAACCGGAGGCGTTCACCTTCACGGCGTTTGGCCCAAGCGGAGCGGTGAACACCGGCGCTCCGATGGTCACTACGTCGCCCACGATGGTGGCCGACGTGTTCACGTCGTCCCAGCCAAAGAGCATCGTCTCACCCGAGGTCCCGGCTGTGTAGCTCCCAGAAACCGTTTGAAGTGGGATCGGAAGCGAGCCGGTGACGCAGAACCCGTTCAGGTTGAACTGATCGGTCTTGGTGCAATCGGTGCCTACCGTGCACCCAGCCGGGTCGAGCGCCGCACACTCCGACGCGCTATCCGAGGTTGGCACCGTCAGGAGCCGCTGGCAGGGATTGAAGGAGCCCTGCGGCAGGCAATCGGTGTTGCCGTTGTTGGGCACGTTGTTCGCGACGTCGCAGGCGGTGCTCGTGATCAAGCAGGTGCCTGCCGGGTAGACTGGCGGGATGGCGTAGCCGGTCGAAGGACCGACCGCGCCTGGACCTCGGGTCAAGGCGGTCACCTGGGCGTCGATCAAATCGGCTTGTTGCACGCCGCCGACGACGACGGTTTGCGCGACATCCAAGAACGACTCCGGGAAGGTCAAGAGACCGCTGAGATCCGCCGTGAAGGCGCCGCCAGGAACGGCAGAACCTGGGTCGACGTCGAGCTGGATCGGGATGATCGACTGCTGGGGTAGGGCGTTGTTGTTGCAGCACATGTCGATCGCAAGCTGGGCTGGCGGGAAGTCGAACTCCTGCGCCACGGCCTCGCAGGTCCCGTCGGTGCATTGGCCCGCGCCGCCATCGCACGACGTGCCGTTGGCCTCGTTCGGATTGCTGCAGGCGCCCGATGTGCAGACGTCCTGCGTGCAGTCGTTGCCATCAGCGCAGTCGGCGTTGACGGTGCACTCCGGCGGCGTGACGCAGACGTTGTCGACGCATGCTTCACCCTCGGCGCAGTCGCCGTTCACGTTGCAGACGACACAGTTGCCGGCGCCGTCACAAACCGCGCCGCCACCGGTGGTGCAGTCCGTTCCAGCGGGCTGCGGCTCGCCGGCCTGGCATTCGCCGGTGGCCGGGTCGCAGGTGCCATCCTGGACGCACTCGTCGGCCGACGTGCAGTCCACGCCCTCGCACAGGTTGTTGGCCATGCACTCGCCCGCCGAGCAGGCGCCCGCGCCGCCGTTACACTCCGTGCCGTTCGGCGCGTTCATGACGTCGCACTGGCCGGTCTGGCTGTTGCACACAGCGACGGTGCAATCATTGCCGGTGTCGTCGCAGGTGACGTCCTGGCAGAGGTCCTGCATGCAGGTGCCGTCCATACACGCGCCGCCGTCGCCGCAAGCCGTGCCGTTTTCGACGTTGGAGGTCTCGCACTGGCCGGTGCTCGGGTTGCACGTTTCTGCGGTGCACTCGTTGCCGTCATCCTCGCAGGTGACGTTCTCGCAGAGGTCGTTGGCCACGCACTCACCATCCATGCAAAGCCCCGCGCCTTCATTGCAAGCCGTGCCGTTTTCGACGTTGGAGGTCTCGCACTGGCCGGTGCTCGGGTTGCAGGTTTCTGCGGTGCACTCGTTGCCATCGTCCTCGCAAGTGACGCCGTCGCAAGGATTGCCTTCGCCAGCGACACAGGTGACGGGCACGGTCCACATGCTCATGCAGTACGTGCCGCCATCGTCGGTCACCAGCACGGTGATCTCGTCGTCACCCACCTCGGTGCAGGTGTAGGTGGTCGACGTGGCCATCGGATCGGCGATCGAGCCGCTATTAGACGTCCACATGTAGGTGATGGGATCTTCCTCTTCGTCCTGCGCGGCCGCGAACAAGCTGATGTCGTTCCCCACCGAAGTTTGCAGCGGGGACACCACCATCTTGGTGAGCTCTGCGCAGATGTTGAACTTGCCGTTGACCCGCACGCCGCCGAGGCGCTGCGGAAGCTTGCAGTTCAGGATCACCATGACATCGGTCGATAGGCCAACCTCGACAGCAAAGGGTGCAGAGCCTCCGCACGTCACCTCTCCATCGACCGACGTGGCGCTCAGCTCGACCAGATAGCCATCGCCCGGGGGAAGCCCATACACTTCGACCGACGCAGTCGACCCGGGTGCGCTCACGTCGATCGCGCCCGACATCTCCATCTGGTTGCCCGAGATCTGCCAGGCGACCTCGTCGATTTGCACGCCTCCGGCGAGGACGAGATCGAGCGAGAGCGATCCAGTCGCCCCTTGTGGGGTGTCGGTGCTGGCGCAGCCTAGGAACAGGAGCGCGGAACAAATGAACGCGAAAGACGAGCTCGTCAGAGCGGAACGGTGCATGGGGGGGCCTCCGGATAAATTGGGGGTATGGCTGCCGAAAAGGGGGAAGCTGAAGCTATCACCGCCGTAGCCGTGGTTTCAAGACCCTTTGGACCCCCCGGCGGCGGTTCCTGCGGCTTATGTGCGGTAGCTCACAACCCCCGCTGGTGTGGGCTTGAATTGCGTCGCAAAATCATGACACTTGGCGCTCCAGGCCACCCGTTTCGGCCCCAACGACTTTGGAGAGTGACCCGACATGAACCATTCAGCCACTTACCTCGCCAGGACTTTCTTCGTTACGACGTGCCTCGTCTTTGGATGCTCAGGGGGCGGCACACTCGGCTGCGGCAGCAGCAGCAGCAGCACGCCGGAGGTCGACTCCAACCTCATCGGCACTTATCAAGTCAACAGCTACGAAGGCAGCCAAACGGACTGCACCCAGCCCGAGCCCATCAGTCCCTCTCCGTCGTACCTCGTCCTGTACAGCTTCGTGACGAACGATAAACCCGATGAGCCGCACCTGGGCGCAGCCTTTTGCTCCTCCCCCGCGCAATGTGCGGACGTGGCCAAAGAAGCACCCGTGCCCGGCTTCAACGCGTACGCCTTCACCAGCGGGGATGACGCATCGGGCTGGACGGGTTTTGGGATTTCCAGAGCCGGCCCGGTTGCCGATCAATGCAGCGCCGATGTCCAAACACACACCATGACTTCGCCAAGCTCGGGCGTCATCAGCATCGAGACTAGGACCCAGGAGGTCGTCTTTCCTCCCGACATGGTCGCTGGGGATACGGTCACCTGCAAGAACAGCGATGCGCTGGCGGCCCTGACGCCGGATCTGCCTTGCATGGCGATCATCTTGGTCGACGCCACCCTCGACACGAGCAACTAGCGCCGGCCGCTCGCTATTCGAAGCGATTGGTGCGCACCCAATCGGCGCCCGCGTTGTTGTGCAGCCACACGGCATGGGCGTGGCGATTTTCGTCCACGGCGATCTTGGGAAGTTTGGCGGCCCGTTCGATGTCCTCGATCAGCTCCGCGTTTTCTTTCACCCAGGCCTCGCCCGGGTCGTGGCGATTCGACCAGATGCTGCCCCAGCTATCCCAAATCTGGCGCCAGACTACGAAGACGTTGCCGGCGGCGTTGACGCCGACCCGTGGCGTCGTGGCGTCGCCGTCTTCGTTGGGGTCCGCGTTGGCCGGCTCGATCAGCTCGGGCGTGCCCCAGCCGGGGCCGGGCGTATACTCGACGGCCCAGATGTTTTTGAAGTCTGGGTCGTCCTGGGACCATACGGCGTAGGCCATGCCGGTGCCGTCGACTGCGATGTCAGGCTCGTTCTTGAAGTCGTCGTCATAGTCGTCGATGCGCTCGGGCGTGCCCCACGAGCTCCCGGAGAACCGAATGGCCCAAATGTCATCGCATGGCGCATCGGTGGTCGGGGATTTCGCGCAAAGCCGCATCGGGTCGTTTTGCACCCAGATGACGAACGCGTCGCCATTGGGCCCGACCGCCAGCCGCTCGTCGCGGGCACGCGTTTCCGAATCGGGCTTGATCCGCTCGGCGGTGCCCCAGCCCACACCGGCCACGTAGCGGTTGGCCCAAAGGACCTCAGAAAACCCGCCGGCCGTGGGGACCGAGGGGCGCGCCCACACGGCAATGGCGTTGCCGTCGGCATCCATGCCGATCGAGACCTTCTCGCCGGCCGTTGCCGTCGGGCTGCTGTCGATGGGCGCGGCTGTGTCCCAGCCGGCGCCTGGCTCGTATCGACTGGCCCAAATCACCTGATCAGCGCCCGTCGTCGCTCGCTGCACCCACACGGCGATGGCGTTGCCCGTCGGGTCGGCCGCCACCGAGGGGCTTCGCGCATTGGTGACCTCGCCGCTTTGTAGAAGCGAAGGGTCTTCCCAGCCCTGGTCCACCACGTAGCGGCTGGTGTAGATGTTGACCAAATTCAGGTCGAGCATCTCTTCCCACACGGCAAACCCGTTGCCGGTACCGTCGGCAGCGAGCCGTGGGTTGCTGGCTAGATTCACGCCATCGCTGATCGGCTCGGGCGTGCCCCAGGTATCGGCCCGGGTATAACGATTGGCCCAAACGCGGCTTCCTTCGGGCTCGGTGTATTGCCAGACCGCAAGTGCGTTGCTCTGCCCGTCGACGGCGATCTGGTGCTGGTCTGAGACACCCGTGCCGATCTGCTCGAGCCATTGGGACGTGCCCCACGCGCTATCGAGCGTGGTGAACTTCCAGGTGTAGTCCTGTTCGAGCGTCGCTCCACCCTGCGCGGCGAGGCCGGTCGTCACGGTCACGGTGAAGGTGGTGATCACATCGAGCGGCGCGTCGGGCATGAGCTCCGCGACGTCGGGCTCATCGCCCACGGCCACCGTGCTCGGCACGAGCGCTCCTTCGTCGTCGGTGAGAAAAACCGTATCCGTGCCCAAGGTGTCCGGGTCGATCGGGGCATTGACGCGAAAGCCGATTCGGGTTTCCACCGGCACTTCTGTTTGGCCCTCGAGCGGCGCCGTCTCGACGATTTCGAGGAAGCTGATGCTCGAGCCGCCGCCCTTGCACCCAACCCCAAGCGCCGTCGGCGCGACCAGCGCCAAGGCATAAGCTAACCAACGGGATTTCATAAGAAGACCTCCTGAACGGACTTGATAACATAGCTCCATCGGCGGCGCATTCGCCGAAAACGGCCGCTTTTTTCATTGATCCTGGGGTGTTGGTAAAGCCTCTTCCAATTGGCCTTGCTCCGAAGGCACTATCGGGGCGGCTGTCAGGATGTCGGCCCATCTGCGTTGGGAGGTCCGCCCATGCGAACGAACGCTCTTTCCGCCTGGCTCGTGGCACTGGTGGTGCTGTTGTGTTTTGGCGCCTCGGGCTTGAGCTGCAACGAGACGCCAGTGGCGATCACCGTGACTTCGCCTCAGCACGGCGACTTCATCGCCGGCTCGAGCGTGGAGGTCACCGGCACGATCAACAAGCCGCCAAACACCTACGCCGTCGACGTCAACGGCGTCCCGGCGACGGTGTTCGGAGACGGCACGTGGTCGGCGACCGTGCCGCTCGATCAAAGCGCCATTTTCAACAACCTCGTCGCCACCGCTTCGAGCGAGCTCGTGCGACGAAGAGCGCGGGTCACCGTCATTGCGGGAGACTCGGTGGCCAACGGCGACTTTTCGCTCGAGGGCGTGGCCCTTCGCATCAACGACTCGGGATTGGACTCCCTCGAGCCGGTGGTGGGCGGGCTCATCGATCTCGATCTGGCCACACTTCTGCCGGTGGGCACGGTGATCATCGACGACTGCTTCGTGCGCGATCCGCTGTTTGGAGCCTGCCTCGGAAGCGCGAAGGTGCGCGTGGCCAATCCGCCGCCCATGATCGATAGCTTCGCGACGGCCTTCGACTCGCAGCTCGATCAGGTCATGGCCGACATCGACCTGCTCGGGCTCGAGCTCTACGTCGACATCGACGGAAGCGGGCTCGTACCCAACTGCGGGCTTCGCATCAGCGCGACCGGGACGAGCATCGTGGGGGCCTATGACCTCATGCCGACGGCGGGCGATCCTTCCAAGGTCGATGTCACGCAGCTTGGCAACGTGGCCGTCGCATTCATGGGCTTCGATGACGAGTTCACGAGCGGCGCCTGTGACCTCCCCATCATCGGCGACATCATCCAGCTCTTTTTGCCCGATATTCAGGACACGACCGAAGGCGGGGTGCGCGACTTCCTCAATGCGGTGGACGCGCAAGGAAACACGCCGGTGGCCGGCGCGGTCGAGGATGCGCTGGCGGGCATCGACATCTCCGGGCCGATCGGCGCCGCCCTCGGGGCCCAGCTCGACGCGCCCTTCTTTCAAATCTTCGAGGACGACTCGGGCATCACGCTCGGCTCGGACGTTCGCTTCGTCGCGACCTGCACGCCGCCCGCAGGCGCGCCCACGCTGAGCGCCTCGTACAGCCGGGTCGATCCGTTTCCGACGCTTGGTCCGACCACGCCGGGCGGCGGGCTACCCTATGGCATCGGGATCTGCATCTCGACCTCCGGCATGAATCAGCTCCTGCGCGCACAGACCGAGTGCGGCCTCTTGCTGACTAGCATCACCGAGCTCTCCTTTGGGGGAGGGCCTCCGGCTGCGCTCACGGCGGGCACGCTCGCCGCGTTCGTGCCGGCCTTTTCGGCGATCGATCCGACTACGCCGGTGCGCATCGATCTGAGGCCCACGCTCGCCCCCATCTTTTCGGGCAATCCCGGGCCCAATGGCGAGCTCGCGGAGCTCAAGCTCGGCGCGCTTCGCGCCCAGGTGGTGCCCGACGACGGCTCGGGCGACGTCTATCTCGAGTTTTCGATCGACGCGACCGTGGGCGTCAACCTCGCCCTCGACGAAGCGAGCGGTGAATTCGTCTTCCAGCTCGCGCAGCCCCCGGCTTCGGCCTTGCACGTGGCGATCCTCAACAATGCGATCGGCGCCGACGAGACGCAGCTCGAGACGATCCTGCCGTCGATTCTGGCGTTCGTCTTTCCGAGCTTGGCCTCGTCGCTGGCGAGCTTCCCGGTGCCGACGTTCCTCGACCTTCAGCTCAGCGTGATCTCCACCGAGCGAAGCGGCGAGTTCATCTCGATCTTCGCCGACCTGTTGCCGCCGCCGGGCTGAGTCCGACGGGAGCCGCTCTCACGAGCGTGCTCGGTTCCCTCGCTTAGGGGATCGTATAGTCCTGGTTACCCGCAGGAGAGCCGGTGGCCGCGCCGACGAGCAGGCTGTCCGGGGTCGTGCCGCAGGTGACCGGGTCGGTCAGCGGGTCGCCGGTCTCGACGGCCATGGTGCAGTTGATGGCCACCGCGAGGCCGCCTGCCAACACCTTGAGCTCGTTCGCGTAGAGCGGGCCACTGAAGGCCGGTGCCGCAATTGTCACGACGCCGCCCGAGAGCGTGCTGTTGGTCGCCACGGGGTCGTCGCTCCAGCCGAACAGGATCTGCTGGCCCGAGCTGCCGGCGGTAAACGTGCCGGACGCCACTTGAAGCGGGATCGGGAGCGGACCGGTGACGCAGTAGCCATTGAGGTTGTACTGATCGGTCTTCGTGCATTCGAGGGCGCAGGTATCCGGAGAGGTGCAATCCCCGTCGCTCGTGCAAGCGGTCACACCATCGCTGCAGAACCCGCTACCGGCCGCAGAGCATTCGGGTGAATCCAGCGACTGGCAGGTGGCCAGGCTGGTCGAGGTCGGCACCGTGATGAGCCGCTCGCAGGGGTTGAAGATGCCGATCGGCACGCAGTCGGTGTTGCCGGCATAGCCGGGGGACCCCAAGTGAATGCCGCCGACGTCGTTGGCGACGTCACAGGATGAGCCGCCGATGAGGCAGGTACCTGGGGGGAACACCGGCTGAAGCGGCACCGGGGCGCCGGTCACGCCCGGACCCCGCGCAAGCACGGTGACCTGCGCCGCGATCAAGTCGGCTTGCAACATACCGGTCGGCACTACTTGCTGCGCATCGAGGAACGACTCCGGGAAAATCAGCTCACCGCCGAACTGAGCGGTGAAGGTACCCCCTGGAACTACGACCCCTAGGTCGACGTCGAGTCGGATCGGGATGATCGACTGCTGCGGCGAGGCGTTGTTGTTACAGCACATGTCGATAGCGACTGAAGCCACCGGCGGCGATTCGAAAATCCCGCAAAACCCGCCGAAGCATATTCCAAAGCCACCGTTACACGCCGTGCCATCGGGCACGCCGGTGTTGGAGCAGGTCCCCGGGTTCGTGCTGTTGTCGCAGGAATCCGCGGTGCATTCGTTGCCATCGTCGCAGGTGACGCCCGTGCAGTTGTCGACACAGGTGCCGCTCTGGCAGGTGCCGAGACCTGTGTCGCAGGAACCGCCCTCATTGATAGGCGGAGCTGGTTGGCAGGTAAAGGTGCCACCGACGTCACACGTCGATTGTCCGGTGCACGCGGTCGGTGCGGGGCAGTCCGCGTCGCTCGCGCAGCCCTGCGCTTGGCAGGCGCCCGCACCATCACACTCGCCTGGCTGCGGCGCGAAGTCGGGGCACGAGGTGCCCGCCGGAAGCGGATCGTTCGGGCATTGCAGCGTGCCGAAGCTGTCGTCGCAGATGTCCGAGGTGCAGTCGTTGCCGTCGTCGCAGAACGCACAGTCGACGCCAGCCGGGCAACCTACTTCGAGACAGGGCGGAATAGTTTCGCAGAAGAACGAGACGACCTTGGTCTTGTTACAGTCGATATCACCGTCGGTGGTGACCGCGGTGCAGGTTCCGACGAGGCCGGAAATGCCGCCAAGCTCGGGCGGAACGCAGGCCACGTTGAACGCAGCCGGGCTCGGCACGATTGGGCCGCCCACCGGAAGCGCGCCGGTCTGGTCGCCCGTGAAGGTGCAGCTCGTCTCGGTCGTGCCGGGGTTGCCGTCACAGTCGATCTGCAATCCGGGGGAGCAGGTCACCGTGGTGGATACGCCGGGGTCGGGACCTGGGGTGCAGGTCAGGCCTTCGGGGGTCGCGCTGCAGGTCTGCGGGTCGCAGTTCTGGCCGCAGGTGCTGTCACCGTCGCGGAAGCGCACCTCGCATTGGGTGACCGCCACCGGGATGCCGATGCCGATGTCCTGCTCCAGCGGATAGCTGTCGAGGCAGTTCAAGACGAACAGGTCCGGGCAGAAGTTGCCGACGTTGAAGCTGAAGGTGCCGTCGAGGTCGAGCATGCCGACCGGAGCCTGGAAGCTCACGTCGCACATCATCACCAAGCTGACCTTGGTGGTGGTATCGGCGACGACGGTGAAGGGCTCGGTGGCCGTACAAATGACCTCGCCGTCGTTGTCACGTGCGCGAAGCTGGGCGGTGCAGGGGCCTGGGGACAGGTCCATGAAGCCCTGCCAGACCTCGGGCATGGCGCCCGGAGGAAGCTCGCAGGTGCCGTTCGGCGTCGGCGAGGTTCCTTGACAGTCCTGGTTCGAGCTGCAGTTCCCGCCATCGTTGTCGCCGCCGTTGCAGACTTTCTGCACGTCGGTGACCTCGAGGTTACCATTGATCTGGACCTCGTCGGCGAAGCTCGCGTTGTTGTCGAGGAACGTGTCGCTGTTGCCTAGACAGTTGATCGTGTACTCGACGGTTCGAATGTCGATCGGGGCCGGCACACCAGGGCTCGACTCATGGTTCGGAACGATGACGTTGAGCTCGGTGTTGCCCACGCTTGGTGTTTGCCCATTGCAAGCGGCCAACGCAGCGCTGAGCGCGAACCACAAAAAACAAAGACGGAGGCGTAACGACATGCCTTCCTGGCCCCACGTGAACGAAAAAGCGTAGGGGCTTCGAGGAGAACATGCGATCAGCATGCAAGGCAAGCGCTTAAACGAGAAAACCCGCGAGCCGAAGCTCGCGGGTCTCTCAGTGTCAGGAGCTCTCTTACGAAAGCTCTCTTGTCGTTACGGGATCAGGTAGACCTCGGTTCCACCGACGCCCGAGCCGTTAAGCAGGTTGTCAGGTGTGGAGCCGCAGGTGACCGGATCGGTCAACGGATCGCCCGTTTCGATGGCCTGGATGCACTCGATGGCCACCGAGAGCCCCGAGGCATTCACCTTGACGCCGTTCGGTCCCACCGGGTTGGTGAAGACCGGCGCGCCGATGGTGACCACACCGCCGACGACCGTGGCGTTTGGAACGCCGGTTTCAGCCCAACCGAACAACATCGTGTCGCCCGAGGGGCCTGCCGTGTAGTTCCCCACCACGTTCTGGAGTGGGATGGGAAGCGGGCCGGTGACGCAGAAGCCGTTCAGGTTGAACGTATCGGTCTTCGTGCAGTCGACGCCCACGGTGCACCCGGGTGGATCCAGCGAGGCACAGGTTGACGCGCTGCTCGAGGTCGGCACCGTCACGAGGTTCTGACAGGGGTTGAACGAGCCGTTCGGGATGCAGTCTGCGTCGACGGTACAGGACGCCAAGGGGTCGACCACGCATGTCCCTGGCGGGAGGATCGCCGGAACGGTCACCTTGCCACCCGTGACGCCGGTGCCGCGCACCTCGACCGTGGCCTGGGCCGCGATCAAGTCCGCTTGCTGCACGCCGCCGACGACGACCGTCTGCGCGACATCCAAGAACGACTCCGGGAAGACCAACAGACCGGTGAGGTCCGCCGTGAAGGCGCCGCTTGGAACGGCCGAGCCCGGGTCAACGTCGAGTTGGATCGGGATGATCGACTGCTGCGGCAACGCGTTGTTGTTGCAGCACATGTCGATCGGCACCGAGGTTAGACCGAAGTTGAACGGCGTCACACAGGTGCCGCCCGCGCACTGGCCGGCGCCAGCGTTACACGACGTGCCGTCTGTGACGTTGGTGGAGTTGCAGGTCCCTGGGTTCGTGCTGTTGTCGCAGGAATCCGCGGTGCACTCGTTGCCATCGTCGCAGGTGACGCCCGTGCAGTTGTCCACACAGGTGCCTGCGCCATCGCAGGTGCCGGTGTTGCTGTTACACGCCGTGCCCGAAGCTTCCGGGACCTGTGGGTCGCACAGGGGTCCCGTGGTACACACCGCGTCCTGGAGGCAATCATTGGTGCTCGGTGGGCAGCCCGTGACTGTGCAGTTTTGCGAGGTGCACACGCCGCTCTCACACGCTGCCGGAGCAGGCGCCGAGGAGCAGGTCGTGCCATCGGGAAGCGTGCTGTTCGGGCAGACTGCGCTGCCGGTCGAATCGTCACAGACGTCCGAGGTGCAGTCGTTGCCGTCGTCGCAGAATGCGCAGTCCACACCTGGCGTGCAGCCGGCGGCCACACAGGGTGCGAGACCCGGACAGGTGACCTCAACGACCTTGGTCTTGTTACAGTCGATGTCACCGTCGGTGGTGACCGCGGTGCAGCTTCCGACGACACCGGGGGTGCCGCCAAGGGCCGGCGGAATGCAGGCCACGTTGAACGCAGCCGGGCTCGGCACGATTGGGCCGCCCACCGGAAGCGCGCCGGTCTGGTCGCCCGTGAAGGTGCAGCTCGTCTCGGTCGTGCCGGGGTTGCCGTCACAGTCGATCTGCAGGTTGGTGCAGGTGACCGTGGTGGACACGCCTGGGTCCGGACCGGGAACGCAGTCGATGCCTTCGGGGGTCGCGCTGCAGCTCTGCGGGTCGCAGTTCTGGCCGCAGGTGCTGTCGCCGTCACGGTAACGCACCTCGCATTGGGTCACCGCCACCGGGATGCCGATGCCGATGTCTTGCTCGGCCGGATTGCTGTCGAGACAGTTCAAGACGAAGAGGTCCGGACAGAAGTTGCCGACGTTGAAGCTGAAGGTGCCGTCGAGGTCGAGCATGCCGACCGGAGCCTGGAAGCTCACGTCGCACATCATCACCAAGCTGACCTTGGTGGTGGTATCGGCGACGACGGTGAAGGGCTCGGTGGCCGTACAAATGACCTCGCCGTCGCCGTCACGCGCGCGAAGCTGGGCGGTGCAGGGGCCTGGGGACAGGTCCATGAAGCCCTGCCAGACCTCGGGCATGGCGCCCGGAGGAAGCTCGCAGGTGCCGTCTGGCGTCGGCGAGGTTCCCTGACAGTCCTGGTTCGAGCTGCAGTTCCCGCCATCGTTGTCGCCGCCGACGCAAACCTTCTGCACGTCGGTGACCTCGAGGTTACCATTGATCTGGACCTCGTCGGCGAAGCTGGCGTTGTTGTCGAGGAACGTGTTGCTGTTCCCTAGACAGTTGATCGTGTACTCGACCGTTGTAATGTCGATCGGGGCCGGCACACCAGGGCTCGACTCATTGTTCGGAACAATGACGTTGAACTCGGTGTTGCCCGCTGTACCGCCATCGCCGCTTGTGCAAGCAGCGACGGCACTCATACAGACGAGCACGACCCATGGGGTAAATCGTGTTTTGCTCATTCCTTGTGCTCCTATCGGATAGTTCACTGCGCCGAGCGCAGCTTCATGAACGGGTTCAGGGTGAAGTGGCTATCTCAACACGAATCGGAAAGTCAACACTCTGCGAGCAGGGTTTTCTCGCGAGCGGCGATGAATTCGACCCATGTGTTAGCCGGTGCACAATTGTGCTTCAAAGCCCACATCGTGAGCCGGGCTGACATCGGGGCGCCCGTGCGGGGCGCTCGCTCCGCGAAACGCGCGCGATCCCGCATTAGCCACTGTTCCTTTGCATGCTGAGCGGAGCTGCAGGTGTCGTATCAAGGGCCCGATGCCGTGGCGGACGGCGCGTCGGGGGCACGGGCAGCGCTCGCCCTATGACTGCGCCCTGTGTGCTTCCCAGGCCCGCCGCGTCCGAAAACTTCCGATCAGCCGACGAAACCGGACGCCACCCCCGCAATCGTCCGAGAATGCTACTGAATGACGACGGTGCCCGAGCCGATCCCAGCGTCGGCGGTGAAGTCGAGGCAAGTCCGGTCGACCTGCACGATTTCACCATTCTCGATGAGGGTGCGCTCGTAGGGACTGTTCATGTCGGGATTGAGGTCGAAGACGACCTCGCGCTCGTCGCAGTCGGCGCCGCACAAGGCGATTTTCATGTAGAAGCGTCCTTTGGTTTCGACCTGCGGCTGCAGCACGAGCGGGATCGCCTTGTCGCCCAGGGTGGTGAGCTCGGTGGAATAGATCATGAAGTCCGGATTCCACGCATCGCGGAGCTCGATGAACACTTGCTGGGTGGCTGCATTGACGGAGATTTCCGCATCGATCGGGTCGCCCGGCCGGACCACGGACTGCCCGTTGGGGGCGTCGGTCGGAAATCGCGGGGGCGCGAGCAGAGGGAGGTCGGGTTGCTCGGGCGGGAACGAGGGCTGCAAGCAGCCTTGGGTGCCTCCATCGCCACCGAGATTGATCACGTTGACCGGGAGCTGCTCGCCACCCCCTCCTCCGGAGCAGGAGGCCAACGACAAGGTCAAGAAGGGAAGAACGAACGATAGGCAGGGACGGGGTGTGAGGGCCATACGAGGCTTTCCTTTGCGCGGGAGCGATACAGCGTAAGCCCATTCCCCGCCCCGCTCAAGGGGCGTCTGACTCAGACGAGGGCTCACCGACTTTGACGCTGTGGGTGTTGTTGAGCGTCACGGGAACGGACTCCTTGCCCGGCGCAGGCACGCTGGTGGCGTGTCTCACGACTTGCATCACGAAGCTCGCGGTGCGAGGCCCGAGCTCGGTGAGGTTCCATGTCATCGAGCCAGTCGCCTGTCCCTCCAGCTTGGCGAGATCGAGCGGCCCGGCCGTACCGGGGCTCGTAAACCGCTGCGCGGTGGCGCTTTGGCGCGTGCTCATCCCGAGCTCGACCCGGTTCCCGTCGATCTTGACGACTCTGTAGCCTCGGAGCTGGTTGACGCGCACGCCGTTTTGCTCGACCGCTTGGTGAATCGTCCACTCGGCATCTTTTCCGATGGGCACTTCGGGGAACAATGGAACCCAATGCGTGAGCGCCCATCGCAAACTGTCGATCATCTCTTCGCAGGTTGGGGTCGCGTTGGGCGGCACTTTGACTTGCAGGTCGGTGACCCGGCCGCGAGGGCTCATACGATAGGTGCCGGTGACCCGCCGCACTGCCGGGAGCGCTTCTTTCAGTCGCTTTGCGAGCTTGGGATTCGAATCCATCGTAGGCGCGCTAGGGGTCGCTTCATCGACCGAGAACGCGACGTGGACGGTGCCATCTTTTTCCACTTTCTTCGCGTGCAGCGCTAGGTCGTAGGAAACCGTGTATTGGGGCGATCGGGCGACCACGATCGAAACGAGAGCATCGGCCGTGGAGTCCACGTCGGCGGAAAGCTTCTGAGTGAAGCCCGAACCGACCTTCCAACGGAGCGCTTGCCGCGGCTCGCTTCCCTGCTCGAGGACTTTCAGCACCGGGGCTGCCCCCAATGCGGGCGTTTCGCCTTGGAGCTCCTCGGGGAGCGGTAGGGTCCCTTCCTGCGCGGGTTCCGCGCGCTCGGAGCCCGCCGCCGGCGTGCCTCCGGCGCCCTCTGCGGAGGGCAGCGTTTCGGCTTCGGTTTCGGTGGCCTGCTCGGATTCCGCTGGAGGCGGGGCCTCCTTCTTCGAGCAGGCGAGGGCCAGCAAGAGAGATATCGCAATAAACCAACGCATGGGCGGCCGTATAGCACAAGAAACCAGTTTGGGGCTGGCGTTTTGGCTCGATTGATAGCAACATCACCAACGCCCGCACACGTCTCCCCTGACCCGGGAGAAGGAGCCTTCATGCGACTCGTCCCATTCTCGCTCGTCGGCGCGCTGCTGACCGCTGCTGCGCTCACGCCCCGTCCCGCCGCCGCGCAGTCCGACTACATGCTGTTCGAGTCCGACCCGGTGCGCCCGATTGCGCTCTCTCCGGATCGGAGCCGGCTCTTCGTGGTGAACACACCGGACGGCTATCTGCAAATCTACGACGTGTCGACCGGGGTGGCCGTCGAGCTGGGAGCCGTGTCCGTCGGATTGGAGCCGGTGGCGGTCGCCCCGCGCACCAACGGCGAGGTGTGGGTCGTCAATCATCTCTCGGACAGCGTCAGCGTCGTCGACGTGTCCGCCTCGCCTCCGCGGGTCGTTCGAACCCTGCTGGTGGGCGACGAGCCGCGGGACGTCGTGTTCGCAGGGCCCGGAGGCAACCGGGCGTTCATCACCACCGCGCACCGCGGTCAGAACAGCCCTTATCCCGACGGCGACTACGACGTGCCGGGCATCGGGCGCGCAGACGTGTGGGTGTTCAACGCCACCTCGCTCGGCGCGTCAATGGGCGGCACCCCGCTCACCATCGTGACGCTGTTCGGCGACCGGCCGCGCGCGCTCGCGGTGACCCCGGATGGGTCGCGGGTCTTTGCAGCGGTCTATCGATCGGGAAATCAGACCACTCCGGTGAGCGAAGGTCTGGTCTGTAACACCAACCAGTCCGAGCCCTGCACCATTCAGGGCACCTCGTACCCGGGCCGGCGCCCGCAACCCTGGACGAACATCGACGGCACTTCGAGCCGGGAGACGGGGATGGTCGTCGGCTTCGATCAGCCCTCGGGTCAATGGCGCGACGAGCTCGACCGCAACTGGAACAATGCGGTTCCGTTTTCGATTCCGGACTTGGACGTGTTCGAGATCGACGCCAACGCCTCGGTGCCTACCGAGCTCGGCGCGATTCCAGGCGTCGGCACGATCCTCTTCAACATGATCGTGAATCCGGCCAACGGAAACTTGTATGTCACGAACACCGACGCGAACAACCGCGTTCGATTCGAAGGCGTCGGGGCGTATGCGGACCCGGGGGCGCTCGGGCCGAAGCCGTCCGGCGATCCGGCCACGGTGCGCGGGAATCTCCATAAGGCGCGCATCACGGTGCTCGACGCATCGGGCGACAACCCCGGCACCCCGGCGACGGAGCTGAGCGTCGTTCCGCGGCATCTCAACAAGCACATCAACTACGATCTGAGCCCGCTGCCCCTCGACGTGAAATACAAGAGCGTGGCGACGCCGCTCGGGATGGCGATCACCGACGACGGCAACACGCTCTACGTGGCGGCGTTCGGATCGGACGTGGTCGCGGTGTACGACACGAACGCGATCGAGAACGACACCTTCGTCCCGGACGCCGCAAACCTGATTCCGGTCGGGGAGCAACCGAGCGGCCTCGCGCTCGATGATGTGAACGACCGTCTCTACGTGGCCATGCGCAACCGGGTGGACGTGATCGACACGGCCAGCAATCTGCTCATGGAGAGCAAGTACTTTTTCACGCCGGAGGACTACTCGATCCGTGGCGGAAGAAAGTTCCTCTACAATGCGAGGCTCACCTCGAGCAACGGCGAGGCGTCCTGCGCCGGCTGTCACCTGTTCGGCGACATGGATGACATCAGCTGGGACTTGGGGGATCCCGACGCCGCTCCGTTTGCCAATCCAAACCCCAGTCCGCCAACTGTGAACTTTCCTCCGATCAACGATCTCAAACCGTTCGATCCGTTGAAGGGCCCCATGACCACGCAGAGCCTGCGTGGGCTATCCCACTCGGGACCGATGCACTGGCGCGGCGACCGCACCGGCGGGAGGACCGGCGGGGACCCGCTCGACGAAAACGCCGCCTTCAACGCGTTCAATGTCGCCTTCCCGGGGTTGGTGGGCCGTGACGAAGGGGAGCTCGACCTAGCGGACATGCAAGCGTTCACGACGTTCGCGTTGCAGCTGATGTATCCGCCGAACCCGATTCGCGCGCTCGACAACTCGCTGACCACGCAACAGCAAGCAGGGCTCGATTTGTACACCGGCCGCATCACCGACACCGTGGCCAACTGCAACGGGTGCCATGTGCTCGATCGAACGCAAGGCTTCTTCGGCACCGGCGGCGGCTCCACCTTCGAAAACGAGACGATGGAGTTCAAGGTGCCGCACCTGCGGAACGCCTACCAGAAGGTCGGGATGTTCGGTCAGATGCCTTCGGACTTCTTTCCGGTGAGCACCGGATTCACGGGCGACCAGGTTCGTTCGAGCGGGTTCTTGCACGACGGAAGCGTCGCGACGGTTTTCAACTTCTTGAGCTCGTCGGTGTTCAGCCTCGACCCGGGGAGCCCGCGCCCAGAGACCGAGCGTCGCGCGCTCGAAGCACTCATCATGGCGTTTGAAACCGACCTCGCGCCCATCATCGGGCAGCAGGTCACCTTGACCGATGCCAGCGGCACGGATGTCGATGCGCGAATCACACTTCTCATGCAGCGCGCCGAAGCGAGCTTCGTCTTGCCGGGCAATATCAACACCAAGGAGTGTGATTTGATCGTCAAGGGCGTCGTCGGCGGCCAGTCGCGAGGGTGGGTGTACCTCGGCGGCGATCAATTCGATCCGGATAAGGCAGCCGAGCCGGTATGGTCCCGCGCAGACCTCGAGGCCGAGGCCGCCGTTCCGGGCCAGCCGCTCACGTTCACCTGCGTGCCACCGGGCTCGGGCGTCCGCATGGGCATCAACCGGGACCGCGATGCGCAGCTCGACGGGGACGACGCGACGCCGGGCAAAATCAACTCGTCGAGTGACTGCCGCGTGGGGCGGATGACGCCCGAAGGCGTCACCTCCTCGCTGCTCTTGTTGTGTCTGCTGGCGTCGGCCCGCATCCGGTCGCGCCGGCGAATGGTGCGCACGGAGCGCTGAGCCGTCGCTCGGAACGTGTGACCGGCGGTCCCCGAGCACTAGGGCGCGGGCTCGACCGGGAATTGGGAGGCGAACCCGACCAGCGTCGGGCTCAGGCAAGCGGTTGGCACCTCGAAGTCGCCGAGGACCAGCGAGATCTGGCTCGTGGAGGTGAGACCGAGCTCGACTCGCTCCGCTCCTTCGTCGGGCGTGCTCGTGGTGGTGGCGGCGTCCAGCTCGAGCCGGTGCGGGCCGGGCCGACCGTCATCGTCGGTGTCGACTTGAAGGTCGAAATCGTTGATCGGGGCTGCTGAGGACGAGGTTTCCACCGTCTGCGGCGCCGCGCCGTCGACCGAGGAGGTGATGTGCAGCGAGATGATGTCGATTTTGTCGATCCCCGCATCGACGAGCGCGGCGGTGCTCTCGTTGGTGAAGGTGATGGCTGCGGAAAATGTCAGCTCCGATGAGCCTCCCGCCACGTACGGACGGTCGAGCCGATACGAAAGCTCGATGGGCAGGTCGAGAACCAGCATGTCCACCGGGCAGCGCAGATCATACGCGCTGTGCCGCTCGATCGCGCTTCCACCGGAGCCTCCGGTCCCTCCGTCGGGCGAACCACTTCCGCTTCCGCATCCGGCCGCGGCCAGAAGAGCCAGTAGACACAGTGCGATGCGCTTCACGACTCGGAGCTTGCGCGGCGGCGCTTGTCCCCGCAACGCTCGCGCGTTCATGCGGCCCGATTTGCGGGGATGACCGTTTCTAGCGAACGAGTGGATCGATTCGGACTGTCGCCTGATATCCCACTGTGTGTGAGCGTGCTCACAGAAGGAATACAATCGAGCCTTGCTCTTTCGAAAACGCCCGAGATCGGATTGATTTTCGACACGGATGCGAGTTAGTGTCGCTCTCCCCCCAATCGTCAGTCTACGTCCCCGCTCGGGTCCCCACTTAATGCTGCGTCAATCCGTCATTCGAATGGTTGTGCTGTCGTGCATCGCACTCAGTGCGGCCTGCAACAGCGGCGCCCCGAACGTCGTCGAGGACGGGGGCGTTTCCAGCAACACCGAATTCAACCTCGTGATCTCGGATCCGGCCACCGCGCCGGAGGAGCTCGCGATGCTGATCGATTTCGTGAGTTACCGGATCACTTGTCCAGCGAGCGGGCTCACGCCGTACGACGACTCGGTCGACATCTCCGGGAACTTCGAGGCCGCCGTGGATGCAACCCCGGCGGTTTGGACGTTGGTGACCGACCTTCCGCTTTCGCTGTGTCGCATCAGTCTTTGGGTGTTCTACGAAGACGAGGTCATCTGTTCGGGATCCCAGTCGATGCCCATCGTCGACGATGGCGACCCGTCGGCGCCCAGCAAAGTCAACATCGCGCTCGAGTGCAGCCTCAGCGTGATTCCGCCCTCGGGCGACGCGAGCATCGATGGAAACTTCAACCTGGTGCACGGCAACTATTGTCCGCAACTCTTTTGGCTCGGCGCGGTGCCCACAGTGGCGGGCGCGGCCTTGCCCTCTGCGTACGACATTCAAACGTCCTACATGGACATCGACAACACCTGCGGTCAGAACTGCGATCCGCAGACCTGCGACTTCAACGCCAATCCTCCGTCGTGCACGCCTGCACCGGACCCCGGGCTGTCGAGCACGTTGATCGCTCCCGCCGGCAAAGGGACGTTCGGCGACGTGCACGCGCTCGATACCACGTACACCTGCGACCCGCTCTTTCCGGGTCCGACCGAGATCTGCGTGTCGGTGAGCGACGGGGACAACGACTGCGACCAGATGCGATGCCTCACCATCGAGTGCCCCGACCTTTGTAACGGCGTGACCTGCGACGATGGGAACGAATGCACCTGGGACCACTGTGACCCGCTCACCGGGATATGCACCAACGACCCTGCGCCTGACGGCATCGCGTGCGACAGCTGCAACAGCACCTGCCAAGCGGGCGCGTGCGATCCCGGTGTTCCGTTCACTGCGGAGCAAAACGCAAGCGTCATGAACATCATCGGCACGCTGCAGCAGTACAGCGCGACGTTGGTCAACCCGTACAGCGGTCAGTCCATTTCGATCAACAACGCTTCGGTTCGCGTCAACATTTCGTCCTACAAAGGCGTCGGCTCGGACGACCTGCTGCTTGGAACCAACCTCGGCGATGCCCTCTTCGTGCAAGACCCCGTCGGCACGCAGCGCATCTGTGGCGTCGAGACGATCGAGTCGCAGGGAGGTTTCGACGTGTTATTTCTCGCCGATGCCTTCGTCGTGCTGCAGGGCATGACCATCGATGGCGGCACCACCAACGACTTCATCTGGGCGAATGCAGGCGACGACACGATTTTCGGCAACGACGGCGTCGACCGGATCGACGGCGGGCCGGGCAACGACACCATCGACGGCGGGCAGGCCAACGACACGATCACGATTTGGCCGGGGAGCGGCTTCGACAGCATCTCGGGCGGCATCGATACCGATCGCGTCGAGATCCTCGCCATCCAGAGCCAAATCGAGATCACACCGGCGGCCGACCCGAGCTACGAGTTCGACATCTTCTATTTGGGACAACCGATGGCTCAAATTCGAGAGGTCGAGCTCCTCGTGTTGGAGGATGCGACTCTCGATCTATCGACTTGCGTCGGTGGGGTCTGCAATTTGTGCGGGAACGATGCGCTCAACGGTGGCGAGGAGTGTGACGACGGCAACAACGTGAGCGGAGACGGCTGTGCGGCGGACTGCACGGCGGAGTACTGAGAACGTGATCTTTCGGACAAAGCATGTGCGTGCCAATCCCACCTCCCGGATTAGGGCTTGGCAATCCACACGATTTGCTGCGATAAACGAACCCCCCGTTTGCGCGAGCGCCCGTTTGGCTCGCGCCTCAACGTATTGGATCGCTCTATGAGTCCTCGCTTGATAGCTTTGATTGCGCTTCTGTTCGTCGTCGGCACGGCATGCGATCAATCCGGGCAGCTCGACCAAACCCCGACTGCCGCCGTCACGGTCACGGTCGCGCTCACGGCGTCCGAGGTTGGCGCCTCCACCCTGCAATATTCCGTAAGTCACCCCACCGCGCTCTCCGCACCGCTTCAGGGAACGGTCGGTGTGACGGACCCCGCTACCAGTTTTCGGCTCACGCAGCTGCCGGTGGCCACGGGGTACTCGCTCACCATGTTTGCCTACAAGGCGGGTGCCACCGATCCCTTCTGTGAGGGGTCTGCCACGTTCGACATCGAAAAAGATACGACGACGTTCGTGAGCACGACGCTCACCTGCCCGACGAGCGACCCGACGGAGACCGGTGAGATCGGCGTGGACATCACGTTCCAACTCAACTTCTGCCCTGAGATCGAGCAGGTCTCGGCCGACCCGGCGACCACGGTGCTCGCGGATCCGGTGACCTTGCAGGCGGCGGCCACAGATCCAGATAACACGGCGCCGGTCACGTATCTTTGGACGGCCACGGGCGGCACCATCGCCGACGGCACCGCCGCGACGACGACGTTCATGTGTCCGGCCGTCGGTGACTACACGGTAACCCTCAGGATCAGCGACAGCGACACCCGTTGTGACCAACTGCGCCAGGCCGACGTCCACTGCATGCCCAATGCCTTGTGTGGCAACGGCGTCCGGGAGGTTACCGAGCTTTGTGACGATGGCACCAACGACGGCGGGGATCTCGAGTGCCTGAACTGCAACGAGTTTCAAGTCTGCCTCAATGGGGTCGTCCAAGGCACCGAGCAATGTGACGACAGCGGGTGGAGCGCCGCGTGCGACGTAGACTGCACCGTCGCGGAGTGCGGCGACGGCTTGCAGAACGTCGCGGCCGGCGAGGTCTGTGACGACGGTGGCGAGACCGCTAGGTGCGACTCGAACTGCACCGCGGCGTATTGCGGCGATGGGACGCTCAACATCACCGCAGGCGAGATCTGTGACAGCGGCGGGCAGACGCCCACGTGCAACGCGAACTGCACGCTCGCGGGGTGCGGAGATTTGTTCATCAACGTGACCGCCGGCGAGCAGTGTGACGACGGCGGCGAGACCGCGACCTGCGACGCCGACTGCACGGCAGCCCGTTGTGGCGATTCGACGCTCAACCCGACCGCTGGCGAGGAGTGCGACACCGGCGGCGAGAGCGCGACCTGCGACGTCGATTGCACCTTCGTGGTGTGCGGGGATGCCGTCTTGAACACCACGGCAGGCGAGATCTGCGACGACGGCGTCAACGACGGCACGGGACCCGGCTTATGCGAGCCAGGCTGCGGGGCCCCAGCTACGTGCGGCAACTTCAGCATCGAGACCTTCGAAGACTGCGACGAGGGCGGCACGGCCACGGCGACCTGTGATGCCAACTGCACGTTTGCGGTCTGCGGCGACGCCACGTTCAATGCGGCGGCCGGCGAGGAGTGTGATGCCGGCGGCGAGAGCGCGGCCTGCGATGTCGACTGCACCGAGGTGATCTGCGGCGATGGGCTGCGGAACGCCACGGCGGGGGAGGCATGTGACACCGGTGGCGAGAGCGCGACCTGTGACGTCGATTGCTCGTTGCCCCAGTGCGGGGATGGCCTGAGAAACCAGAGCGCAGGCGAGCAATGCGATACCGGTGGCGAGAGCGCGAGCTGCGATATCGATTGCACCACGCCGGTGTGCGGTGACGCGGTGTTGAACGTCACGGCGGGCGAGATCTGTGACGATGGCGTCGAGACGGCGACCTGCGATGCCGACTGCACCCCGCCGGTATGCGGAGACGGCCTGCTGAACGTCAGCGCGGGCGAGGTCTGCGACGATGGGGTCAACGATGGAACGGGTCCGGGAATGTGTGAGCCCGGCTGTGGGGCGCCCGCACAATGCGGCAACGGCCTCAACGAAACCACCGAAGAGTGCGACGACGCAGGCGAGAGTGCGACGTGCGACACCGATTGCACGCTTGCCATGTGCGGCGACGGCACGCTCAACGTGACCTCGGGCGAGGTGTGCGATGGCGGCGGCCAGACCGCCGCGTGCGATGCCGATTGCACCCCCGCGGCATGCGGCGATGGCACGGTCAACACGGCCGCGGGTGAGACCTGCGACACCGCGGGCGAGAGCGCGACCTGTGACGTGGACTGCACCGCGGTGCTTTGCGGCGACGGCCTGACCAACGCCACGGCGGGCGAGCTCTGCGATGGGGCGGGCCAGACTGCGTCCTGCGACGGTGACTGCACCTTGCCGAGCTGCGGGGATGGGCTGTTGAATCAGCTTGCGGGCGAGCAATGCGACACCGGTGGCCAAACGACCACCTGCAACGCCGACTGCACCCTCGCAGGTTGCGGCGACGGGATCGTCAACGTGGCCGCCGGCGAGGAGTGTGACGACAGCGGCGAGAGCGCGACCTGCGATGACGACTGCACATTCGTGGCCTGTGGAGATGGCAACACCAACACGACCGCGGGCGAGCTCTGCGATGCTGCAGGCGAAAGCGGATCGTGCGACGCGGACTGCACGCCGGCCGCCTGTGGCGATGGGGTCGTCAATGCAACCGCTGGCGAGGAGTGCGACGACAGCGGCGAGAGCGCGACCTGCGACGTGGACTGCACCGCCCCGGCTTGTGGAGACGGCGTGACCAACGTCACCGCTGGTGAGGAGTGCGACGCGAGCGGCGAGAGCACGACCTGCGACGTGGATTGCACGGCTGCGGTCTGCGGCGACTTGACCGTGAACGTGTCGCGCGGGGAGGATTGCGACGAGGGAGTGCAGACGGCGACCTGCGATGCAGACTGCACGGCCCCAATCTGCGGTGATAACGTGTTGAACACGGCCGCCGGTGAGATCTGTGACGACGGTGGCGAGAGCGCGGTCTGCAACCCGGACTGTACGTTGTCGGTCTGCGGGGATGGCTTCGCCAACGCCACCGCTGGCGAGGAGTGTGATGAGTCCGGGCAGACCGCGACGTGTGACGGAGATTGCACGCTTCCGGTATGCGGCGACGCGGTCCTCAACACCCTGGCCGGAGAGGTCTGCGATTCCGGCGGCCAGAGCGCGACCTGCGACGTCGATTGCACCGCGCCGCTTTGCGGTGACGGGATCGCCAACGGCGCCGCGGGCGAGGCCTGTGACGATGGCGGTGAGAGCGCGACCTGCGACACCGATTGCACGGTGGCGGTGTGCGGCGATTCCACCATCAACGTGACGCGCGGCGAGATTTGCGACGACGGCGGGCAGAGCGCGACGTGCGACAACGATTGTACGCCTGCCGCTTGCGGCGACGGGCTGACCAACACGTCAGCGGGCGAGACCTGCGACGACGCTGGCGAGAGCGCGACCTGCGACACCGATTGCACGGCTGCGGTGTGCGGCGACGGGCTGCTCAATACCACCTCGGGCGAGACCTGCGACGATGGCGGCGAGAGCGCGACCTGTGATAGCGATTGCACCGCGCCGGTATGCGGCGACGGTCTCTTGAACGCGGCGGCGGGCGAAGTCTGCGACGACGGCGTCAACGACGGCACGGGCCCGGGCCTGTGCGAGCCGGGCTGCGCGGCGCCTGCCCAGTGCGGCAACGGCCTCATCGAAACGGGTGAAACCTGCGATGATGCCGGCGAGAGCGCGACCTGCGACGCGGACTGCACGGCGGTGGCTTGTGGAGACGGCGTGACCAACACGACGGCCGGCGAGATCTGCGACACGGCGGGCGAGAGCGGATCGTGCAATGCCGATTGCACACCCGCGGTTTGCGGGGACGGCAACATCAACGCGACCGCGGGCGAGACCTGCGACACCTCGGGCGAGAGCGCGACGTGCGACGCGGACTGCACGGCGGTGGCCTGCGGCGACGGCGTGACCAACGTCACGGCGGGTGAGACTTGCGACACGGCGGGCGCGAGCGCGACCTGTGATGCGGACTGCACGGCGGTGGTCTGCGGTGACGGCGTGACCAACACGGCGGCCGGCGAGACCTGCGACACCTCGGGCGAGAGCGCGACGTGCGACGCGGACTGCACGGCGGTGGCCTGCGGTGACGGCGTGACCAACGTCACGGCGGGCGAGACTTGCGACACGGCGGGCGCGAGCGCGACCTGCGACGCGGACTGCACGGCGCCGGTGTGTGGCGATGGCGTGACCAACACCTTCGCGGGCGAGACGTGCGACACGAGCGGAGCGAGCGCGACCTGCGATGCGGACTGCACGGCGGCGGTGTGCGGTGACTCGACGGTCAACGCGGCGGCGGGCGAGACCTGCGACACCGGCGGAGCGAGCGCGACCTGCGATGCGGACTGCACGGCGCCGGTGTGTGGCGACGGCGTGACCAACACCTTCGCGGGCGAGACGTGCGACACGAGCGGAGCGAGCGCGACCTGCGATGCGGACTGCACGGCGGTGGTCTGTGGCGACGGCGTGACCAACACGGCGGCCGGCGAGACCTGCGACACCTCGGGCGAGAGCGCGACCTGTGACGCGGACTGCACGGCGGTGGCCTGCGGCGACGGCGTGACCAATGTGACGGCGGGTGAGACCTGCGATACGGCAGGCGAGAGCGCGACCTGCGATGCGGACTGCACGGCGGTGGTCTGTGGCGACGGCGTGACCAACACGGCGGCGGGCGAGACCTGCGACACCTCGGGCGCGAGCGCGACCTGTGACGCGGACTGCACGGCGCCCGTATGCGGCGATGGCGTGACCAATACGGCGGCGGGCGAGGCGTGCGACACCGGCGGCGAAACCGCCTTGTGCGATGCGGACTGCTCGTTCGTGACTTGCGGTGACGGCACGGTCAACACAGCCGCCGGCGAGGTCTGCGACGACGGCGTGAACAGCGGTCTGTCGGGCAGCTGCGCAACGGATTGCTCCGCGGCCATTCCGTAGCACCTCTCATCACACCATGTGTGAGATCGCTTACAGAATCCCACCACGAGGAGACACCCACACGCATGACTCGACCGAAAAGTGCTAACGCTATTGCTGAAATTGGTTTAGGTTGGTAACCCCGTTATGCCCGTTTTAGAGCCCGAAGACGTTCAGGGAGCGTCAGGTACCGTGTCCCGCGCCCTACGCCTGATTGAAGATGGCGCGCTCGATCATGCGAACATCGATGCGCTGTGCGAGCGGCTCGGCATCGGCGCGCGGCAGCTTCGGCGTCTCTTCCACAAGCACCTGGGAAAGTCTCCTGTCCAGGTCGCGCGCATTCGTCGCGCGCACTTCGCTCGTCGGTTGATCGAAACCACGAGCTTGTCGATGGCGCACATCGCTCGGGCCGCGGGATTCGGCAGCGTTCGACGTTTCAACGCGGTAATCAACGAGGTGTACGGCTGCCCGCCCACGGCGCTTCGCAAGAATCCCGATCGGATGCCGAGCAGGCTCGAGCTCCAGATCCCGGTCGAGGGTCCCTTTTCGTGGGAACGAATGCTCCGATTCATCGAGCCATGGACCGCCCCCGGTGTGGAGCAGGTGGTGTGCGACCGGTATTACCGGACCGCATCCTTCGGAAAGGCCAGCGGCGAGATCTGCGTCACCTACGACGCCCAGGACGAAGCCTTACTCGTCCGGGTGAGCAGCTCGCTTGGATCCCATCTGCTCGACGTGGTCTCCGGCGTACGGCGCTTGTTCGACATCGACGCGCAGATGCACACCATCCTCGCGCATCTGCGCGGCGACCCGGGACTCGAGCGCAGCCTTCGAGCACAACCGGGGTTGCGAGTGCCGGGCGCGTTCGATCATTTCGAAACCGCCGTCATGATGCTGATCAATCAGCACATGAGCCCCGACGACGCATCGGAGATGGTCGACCGCATCGTGGACAAGTACGGCAAGCGGATCGAGACGTCGCAACCCTCGCTGACGCATGTGTTTCCGACCCCCTATGCCTTGAGCAAAGCCCGCCTGGAATCCGTGGGCGTTCCCACTCGCCGAAGCCGTTCGATTCAAGCGCTCGCCAAGGCGGTCCACGAGGGCGCCCTTCGCTTGGACGGCGCACCGTCCCTCGATGCCGCCCTCGAGGGATTGTGCTCGATCACCGACCTCAGCGCGGCCACGGCGCAGTACATTGCGATGCGTGTCTACCGCGAGCCCGATGCGTTTCCGCCGAGCGACTACTGGTTGCGCAAAGCCCTGAGTGACAACGGTACGACGGTTTCGTCCCCGGAGCTGGAGAGGCACGCGGAGCATTGGCGGCCATGGCGAGCCTACGCCGCGATGCATCTGTGGGATGCGTTCCTCATGGACCCGTCCGCAGCGCCCGTCCCTTGGAGAGAGAGCCGCGATTCCGGCGTGCCGGCGGCGGTCGAGTGGCGCGAGATTGGGTAGCCTGACGCTTCCACCGCGACGCTGGTCATCCGATGGTGAACTACGAGACCGACATCGTGATCGATGCGCCGCCCGCGGCGGTGTGGAAGCACCTCACCGACTTCGGGCGCCACGACGAGTGGAGCCATTCCTTCAAGCTACGCGGACAGCCCGTGGTCGGAAGCCCCGCGCGTGTGGAGCTCGTTCTGTTCGGTCGCTCCCTCGGCACCCGGGTGACCCTCGATCGAGTCGACGAGGAGCACGAGCTTCGGTGGCGTGGCGGGCCCAAAGGGCTGGCCACCGGAAGCCACTACTTCATCCTCGAGAGCCGAGACGGCGGAGGGGCCACCCTCTTGCGCCACGGCGAGACGTTTGCGGGGCTGCTCGCGCCGCTGGTTTGGGCGATGATCGGGCCGCAGCTCAGGCCCCAGTACGCGAGCTTCAATCGCGAGCTCAAGCGGCGGGTCGAAGGCGGATGAAAGTCGGTTGATGTCCGGGTTGCGATTCCCCTCCCGCCTCGATCGACTCACGCCCGAGATCCTGACGGCCGTGCTCGCGGAGCAGCGGCCGAACGCCGTGGTCACGAACGTCCGCGTCGTCGGCCGTGCAAGCCCCGGCGATGGCGTCGCATCGACCGCGGATCGCGTCACGCTCGAGCTCGAGTACACCACCGACCTCGGGCTGCCCTCGCGGATGTTGCTCAAAACGGTGCTTCTACACCGGGGTCTGCGGTTCGGACCATCGGCGATCGAGCGGACGGGCAAAGTCTTCGACCTGCTCGGGGCGCTTCCTTTGGGATCGCGCCTCCGCCCATGGGTGTTTTCGGTCATCGGCGCCTATCAGCGCTGCTACCCGCACGCGCCCGATGCGATGTATGTGAACGAGGTCCGATTCTATCGCACGATTCGGCCCGATCTATCGATCGAGGCGCCTCAGTGCTTCGGGAGCATCTTCGACGAGAAGCATCGGAGCTTTGGCGTGCTGCTCGAAGACCTCACGCTTCGCGGGGCGCGGTTTCCGAATGCAACGACTCATGTGAGCATCGAAGAGATCCGGGGCCTCGTCATGACGTTGGCGGCGTTCCACGCGCGATACTGGGAGAGCCCGCGGCTCAGGTCCGAGCTTCGATGGCTCGCGACACCGGTGTCGGGCGGCATGGCCCCGGTGTTCCAAGCGCTGGGGCTCGACCTGATTCGACACCAAGTCGAGACGAACGCGTACAAGGCGGCGTTGATCGAACCGCTCGGCAAGACGGTCGACGAGCTGTGGGCGGCGCTCTGGAAGGGCCAGGAGATGTTGACCGGGGGGCCCCAAACCGTGCTGCACGGCGACCCGCACATTGGGAACACGTATCTACTGCCTGGCGCGCGCGGAGGGCTGCTCGACTGGCAGCTCATGGTGAGGGGCCGCTGGGCGCACGACTTCACGTACTTGGTGATCACGGGTCTCGAAACCGAACAACGGCGCGAGCACGAACGCGCGTTGCTCGAGCTCTACCTCGGCGAGCTCCGCCGCCATGGGGTCGACGGACCGCCCGACCCGAATGAAGCGTGGTTGCGGTATCGACAGGCCGCGATCTGGGGCTTGGTGATCGGTTGGCTCATCACGCCAACTCGTAACTACGGCCAGGCGATCACCGAAGCCAACATCGCTCGCCTCGTGAACGCCGTGCAGGACCTCGAAACACTGCAGGCGCTGAAATGACGGCGGGCAGGGTGGCGTCGTGTGCGCGGGGAAGCCATAGAGAGGTCCTATGAATCGGCACGTTGCGCTCGAGGGCCAGCCCAACTTTCGGGATCTGGGCGGCTACCAGGCCGCCGACGGCCGGCGTGTCCGATGGGGAGCCATCTACCGCTCGGGCGAGCTCAGCCAGCTCACCAAGGAGGACGTCGGCAAGCTCGCTGCGCTCGGCATCAAGACGGTCGTCGATCTGCGGTCGCCGCAGGAGGTCGCGGCGCGCGGGGAGGGCCGATTGCCGCCGGGCGCGACGGTGCAGCCGATGCCGATTGCGTCGAGCGATGTGTTCTCGAAGCTCATCCCGATGTTCTTGAAGGGCGACTTCTCCCAGGTGCCCCCCAACTTGCTCGAACGGGTCAATCGGCTGTTGGTCAGTGAATTCGCCGAGCAGTACGCAGGGCTGCTGCGCGTGCTCTTCGATCGTGCGAGCCGGCCGCTGGTGTTCCACTGCACCCAAGGCAAAGACCGCGCGGGCTTTGGCGCGGCGATCGTCCTGAGCGCGCTTGGCGTGCCTTGGGAGACGGTGGTCGAGGACTATCTCCTTTCCAATCAGTATCGAAAGGACGAAAACGACAAGCTGCTCGGCATGGTCCAACGCTTCGCCGCGAGCCAGGGAAAGGCAGGCGCTGAACAAATCGCGTTCGAGCGCGTCGAAGGCTTGTTGTACGTCAAAGAGCAAAGCCTGCAGGCCGCCCATGCGGAGATCCTCGCGCGCCACGGAAGCGTCGAGGCGTACTTGATCGAAGGGCTCGGTGCTTCCGAGCAACAGCTGATGCAGCTCCGTGACGAGTTGCTGGAGTAACCGATGCGACGAGCGATGAAAAAGTCCTGGGCCGTGTTCGTGTTGGCGGCCGCCTGCACGCTGGTGGGCGGTTCGGGCGCACCCCGGGCGCAAGCCGAAGCCAAGACGGTGATTCGCTACGCCACGCTGGCCCCGTCGGGCTCGGCATTTGGCAAGGTGCTCAAGGCATGGAGCCGAAGCCTCAGCAAGGACACCGGAGGCCGCGTGGAGCTCCGCACCTATTCGGGAGGCAGCCAGGGCGACGAGCGCGACGTCATTCGGAAGATCCGGGCCGGGCAGATGGATGCCGCCGGCGTGACCACCGTCGGCCTGAGCATGGTGGTGCGTCCGGTGCTGGTTCTCTCGGCGCCTGGCGTCATCGAGACCTACGAGCAGCTCGCCAGGGTGCGGGAGAAGCTCGACGCGCGATTTGCAAAGATGTTCGAAGACGCGGGCTTCACGCTCCTCGCCTGGTCCGATGCGGGCAAGGGACGGCTGATGTCGACGACTCCCATCGCCAAGCCTGCCGACCTTCGCACGAGCCGCCCTTGGGCGTGGAAGGACGACCCGATCTTTGCGGAGTTCTTGAAAGTGGTGGGCGCCAACCCGGTGCGGCTCGGGGTCCCCGAGGTGTACCCCGCGCTCCAGACCGGCATGGTGGACGTCGTGCCGAGCTCGGCCATCGGCGCCGTGGCCCTGCAGTGGTTTACGAAGCTCAAGTACATGTCGAAGGAGAGCTTCGGCATCATCCTCGGGGCCACCATGATCAAGACCGAGAAGCTCGAAGAGCTTTCCGACGAGGATCAGAAAGTCCTGCGGGACACGGCCAAGCGCGCCGCGCTCGCGCTCAACAAGGTGGTCCGCCACGACGATGCGCGCGCCTACGAGGTCATGATCGAGCGTGGCGTCGAGGTGGTCGATACCACCCCCCACCGCTCGCAGTGGGAAGCGGCTGCGAAGGAAACTCGCGAGCGGCTCATCGGCCGTGTCTACAGCCAAAGCCTGCTTGCCGAGGTGCAGGCCGCGGCGGGCTCGAAATGAGCGGCCGTCTTCGAACTGGACGTCCTCGGTCTCGCATCGCTGCCTTCGCTAGGGCAAACGAAAACGTGCCGGGTGCACGAGGCACGCCGGCACGTTCGCGGTGATTGCCTTCCCCCGAAAGGAAAGCCTCTCGCCTGTCTATTCGCTCGACTCGAGGCCGGAAAGATCCGGAAGCTCGTCGAGGCTCGGCTGAAGCGCGATCTCGATGCGCCGGTTCTGGGCGCGGCCCTCGGGGGTGTCGTTGGTCGCGACGGGCTGCGTGTCCGCGTAGGCCGCAGCGGAGACGCGCGTCGCCGGCAAGCCGTACTCGATGAGCAGCTTGGTCACCTCGATGCCCCGGGCGCCCGAAAGCTCCCAGTTCGACGGGAAGCGCCTCGTGTGGATGGGCTTGTTGTCGGTATGACCGCCAACCTGGAACTGGCGCTCTCCGAGGCTCGCGAGAACCGGGCCGACCTCGGCCAGTACGCGAACGCCTTCTTCCTTGAGCTTGGCGCTGCCGCTCGCGAAGAGAACGGCTTCAGGAAGCTCGACGACCATCTTGTTGCGAACGATGCGCACACTGAGCTTGCCGGCGTCGATCATCGACTTGAGCTGTTTGAGCATCGACCGGTACTCCTCGAGACGCTGGGCGGCGCGTGCTTCGCGCGCGGCTGCCTCGGCAAGGGCGGCCTCCATGGCGTTGATCTCCCCGGTGTAGCCCTTCACGAGCTTGTTCAGGTTCTCGCGATCTTCCTTGCACTTCTGAAGCGAGGCCGAGGTATCCTGGCCCTGTGCCTCTAGCTCGGCGATGCGAGCGTCCTTCGCTTGGAGCTCGTCCTTTTTGCAACCCGCCGTCAGCATCAGGCTGACCGCCAATAGAAATACCCAGCTTGCTTTGTACATATTCCCCTCCGGTAAGTGTGTGTTCGAATATGGGTGGGCCACCTTATCAAGCGCCCCGGACAAGGCAAGTCGCTCGGTTAACCCCAAATCTCGACAGATTTCGCCCCAAGGGTTCACACGTCCGTCACAGACTATTCGAGGGGGCGATCGCCGTGGTATGCGGGTCTCATGAAGCTTTCCAGGGCAGGGTGCGCCGCCCTTTTCGTATGCGTGATGGGGCTCCTCGGCGCATGCGGTGATTCGAGCAGCGAACCGGTCCCCCGGGCGCGTTGGTCGGACGCCGAGGCGCAGGCCTGGTACGCAGGTCAACCGTGGATTGTCGGCGCGAACTTCATCCCCAGCACGGCGGTCAATCAGCTCGAGATGTGGCAGGCCGAGACCTACGACGAGCCGACCATCGACCGCGAGCTCGGCTGGGCCGCGGACCTCGGTTTCAACACGATGCGGGTGTTCCTGCACGACTTGGTGTGGAAAGAGGACGCACCGGGGTTCCTCGAGCGCATCGATCGGTTTCTCACGGTGGCCGACCGGCATGGAATGCGCGTCATGCTCGTCTTCTTCGATGGGGTGTGGAACCCGTTTCCCGTCGCGGGGCCGCAGCCCGCGCCGATCCCGCGTATCCATAATTCCCAATGGGTTCAAAGCCCTGGCGCCGAAATCTTGGCTGACCTTGAAAGGCACGACGAGCTCGAGCCCTATGTCACCGGGGTGATCGGACGCTTTGCAGACGACCCCCGCGTGTTGGCCTGGGACCTGTTCAACGAACCGGACAATCCCAACCTCATCTCCTACCTCGACGTCGAGCTTCCGAGCGACGTCAAGGACCCGGCGGCCGAGGCGCTCTTGAAAAAGGCCTTCACCTGGGCGCGGTCTGTCGGCCCCATGCAGCCGCTCACGGCCGGGGTTTGGCAGGGGCAGTGGTCAGACCCGAATGCCCTCTCACCCATCAACGAGGTCATGCTGACCGAGTCGGACGTGGTCAGCTTTCACAGCTACGACCGGCCCGACGTGGTGGATGCGCAGCTCGCGGCGCTGCGGCAGTATGGACGGCCCCTGCTCTGCACCGAGTATCTAGCGCGATCTGGGGGAAACACGTTCCAGACGATCCTGCCGATTTTCCAGGCGCAGGACGTGGCCGCCTACAACTGGGGGCTGGTCAGCGGGAAGACCCAGACGATTTACAGCTGGCTTTCCTGGGTGACGATGGATCCGGCCGACGCCCCCTGGTTCCACGACATTTTCTATCCCGACGGCACACCCTACGACCCCGCGGAAGTGGCGCTGATCCGCGAGCTCACCGGTCGATAGCCGACCCCAGCGCGCGACGAGGGCTTGCCCTCAATCCTTCGAGATCTCGCCGCGACGCAGCTTGCGGTACATCACCAGGGATTCGCGCAGGATCTCGAGCGCCTCGTCGCGCTCCCGCATGCCGTCGACGATGACCTCTTTGTTTTCGAGCGCCTTGTAGTCCTCGAAGAACCTCTGAATCTCCCGCAGCTTGTGGTCGGGAAGGTCGTCGAGATTCCCGTACTCCTGATAGACCGGATCGTGAACGCTGACGGCGATGATCTTGTCGTCGATGCCTTTGTCGTCGCGCATGGGCATCACCCCGATGGCGCGCGCGTGCATGATGCAAAGCGGCACGACCGCCTCCTGCCCGAGCACCAGCGCATCGAGCGGGTCCCCGTCGTCACAGAAGCTTCGCGGCACGAAGCCGTAGTTCGCGGGATAGTGGACCGAGCTGAAGAGGACGCGGTCGAGCCTCAGCAGGCCGCTCTCTTTGTCGAGCTCGTACTTGTTCTTGCTTCCCATCGGCACTTCGATGACGACCGGGAACGTGTCGACGAGCTGGTCTTCGTCGATGTAGACGTCGTGCCAGGGATGCATGCGGTGTTTCCTCGAGCGGACGAGGGGCTACGTATAGCACCCGGGGCCTCCCTCGAACAGGTTTGGTTTCGGGCCTGTTTCTGACAAGTAAGAAGTCATCGCAGCGTCGAAGTTCTTCTGGTTTGCGCGCCGCGCCGATTCCATGCTCTTTCGTGATGCCAGCGGAGCTCGAGCAGACCGTTGGGCTGGCCGGGGACACGACGCTACTCGAAGGTTACGCGCCCCTTCCCAGAACCTACGACGAACTCTTTCGAGGCGATGCAAGCCCGCGCGAAGAAGTCGCCGATCTGGTGGCAGAGCTCGAGCAACTCGGGCGGCTCGAGTTCATGACGCGGCAGCGGCTCGCCGAGGACGCGCTCTTCCGCGGCGGCGTGACGTTCTCGGTTTACTCGGATTCGCGGGGTCAAGAGAAGATCTTTCCGTTCGACTTGATTCCACGCGTGATCTCTGCGGCCGCGTGGGCAACCGTCGAACGGGGCCTCATCCAGCGGGTCACCGCCCTCAACATGTTCCTGACCGACCTCTACGACGACCAGCGCATCATTCGCGAGGGCGTGATCCCTGCGGACGTCGTCTTTGGGACCGCGGGCTACCTCGAGCCGCTTCGGATGATCCGACCGCGCGAGGGCGTATTCGTGAACATCGCGGGGATCGACCTCATTCGAGGCGCCGATGGCGACTTCCTCGTGCTCGAGGACAACCTTCGCACCCCTTCGGGGGTCAGCTACGTGCTCGAAAATCGCGTCGTGATGAAGCGGGTGTTTCCGCGCGTCTTTCGGCGGAGCCGGGTCCGGCCCGTGGAGGCGTATCCCGTGCGGCTCGCAGACGCCCTGTTGAGCGTGTCACCGCGGGCGCCCGAGGAGAGCCGCATCGTCGTGCTCACGCCCGGAGCGTATAACTCGGCCTATTTCGAGCACAGCTTCTTGGCGCGCCAGATGGGCTGTGATCTGGTCGAGGGCGGCGACCTCTTCGTGCACGACAAGCACGTCTACGTGAAGACCACTTCGGGCCCGGAACGCGTCGATGTCATCTATCGCCGGATCGACGACGATTTCCTCGACCCGCGGGTGTTTCGCGAGGACAGCGCACTCGGTGTGCCCGGTCTCGTCGAGGCTTACGCGGCCGGCAACGTGAGCCTGGCGAATGCCCCCGGTAACGGCGTCGCGGACAACAAGGCGGTCTACCCCTTCGTTCCGGAGATGATTCGGTTCTATCTGAGCGAAGAACCGATCCTCGGTCAGGTGCACACGTACATCTGTGCGCGGCCTGCGGAATGCGACCACGTGATCGCCAACCTGAGCTCGATGGTGGTCAAGGCCGTGGACGGTTGCGGAGGATACGGAATGTTATTCGGTCCCCGAGCTAGCGGGTCGGAGCTCGAAGCATTTGCGGACAAGCTGCGCGCGGAACCCGGGAGTTACATCGCGCAGCCGGTCGTCGAGCTGTCGACCTGCCCGACCTGGGTGGACGGCGAAGCCGCACCCCGCCGCGTGGACTTGCGGCCTTTCGTGCTGACGGGCAAGAGCAGCTGGGTCCTTCCGGGCGGGCTGACGCGGGTCGCGCTCAAGGCGGGGTCGTACGTGGTGAACTCCAGCCAAGGAGGAGGCTCGAAGGACACTTGGGTCTTGGAAGGGCCGCCGCGATGATCTCCCGAGTCGCTGGCAACTGTTTTTGGCTCAACCGCTACATGGAACGAGCAGGCAGCATGGCCCGTCTCTTACGCGTGAACCGCGCGTTCGTACCCGGGGTCGACTTGCCCCACCTTCTGCGTTGGCATCCTTTAATAGTCGTTGCCGGAGAGGAGCAGAGCTACCGCGTCCACTTCGGACAAGACGAGGACGGCGAGACGGTTCAGGAGTACCTCACCTGGGACCGGCGCAATGCCACCTCGATCGTCGAATCGGTCCGATGCGCTCGCGAAAACGCGCGCACGGCGCGTGAAACCGTGAGCTCGGAGATGTGGGAAACCATCAATTCGCTGTGGCATTGGCTTCAGGGGGGTCCCGGCCGCCGGCTCTACCGCTCCGATCGGGATCATTTCTACCAGCACATTCGTCAGATGGGGGAGCTCTTCCACGGCCAGGCCGATGAAACCATGCTCAATGGAGAGCCGCTGGCTTTCATGCGGCTCGGCCGCTACCTCGAGCGCGCCGGGCAGACCGCCCGGTTGATGGACGTGCACTATCACACCTTTCCCGATCATCAGGACTCTCCCGGTCAGGGTCCGCTCGATGACCCCATCCGCTTGGCCCAGTGGTGGGCCCTGCTCGCCTGCTGCTCGGCCACCGAGCCGTTTCAGAAGCGCTCTTTTGGGACGCCTAGCGCGCGCGAGGTGGTGGGCTTCTTGTTGTTCGAGCCCGACCTGCCGCGGTCGGTGTCGCACTGCCTGCGGGCGGCCCGCCACGCCCTGGTTCACGTTCGCGGCTTTGGATCGAGCCGGATCGGAATGGTTTCGACCGCGTTGATGGAGGCCTTGCTGAGCCACATGGCATTGCGCGAAGGCCAAGTCCTGTTTGGAAACGAGCTCCATGAGGAGCTCACGTATTTGGTCGATTCGGTGACCGATCTGTGCATGTCGATCGAGCAGGAGTTTTTCCAGTCGACGGAATTGCAGACCCGAATCCTTGCGGAGGAAAGCAGTGCAGCTCAACAGTGATCTCCTCGCGATCTGTTACGACAGCCCCGCATCGCCCAACGTGCGTTTCAAACGAGGCAGCCGTCCGGACGGCTGGGGTTTTGCCTGGTACCCGAGGAATGGCGTCGGTGCCTCGGTGCTCAAGGACCCCCATGTCGAGTACGACATGGCGGTCGCGACGGCGGTGCAGCGATGGGACCGCTTTCGGTCCAGCATCTTCATCTGCCACAGCGGCACGCATCGAGGCCGATCGTTCACCGATGCTCATCCATTCGTTCGCAGTCACGCCGGCCGGGACTGGATTTTCGCGCACAACGGAGACCTTCGGAGAAACCTCGACCAGACGCTGCCACTCGACGAAACCATCGGCTTCGAGCCGGTGGGGCACACGGATTCCGAGCATGCGTTTTGCTGGTTGATGGGGCAGGTTCGCGCGGCAGGAGCTCGCAGCCTGTCGGACGTCGGTTGGGAACGCATCCGAGATTGGCTTCACCATTTGAACGAGCTTGGCACGCTCAACGTGATTTGGAGCGACGGTTTGCACGTCGTGGCGTACCACGATCGGAGCGGCTTCAACGCGCTTCACCAACTCCGGCGCTTGCCGCCTCCGTCGACGACCAAGCTCGAGTCGGACTTGCTCGAGCTCGACGTCTCGAAGTCGATCGACGAGAATCGTACGTTCACCATCATCTCGACGCGGCCGCTCTCGGACGAGCCGTGGTCTCAGCTTGCGCCCGGGGAGATGCGCGTGATCAGTCGCGGTCGGTCGATCGAGGTCGGACCCGCTCCTCATGCAGCACCCGGCGCTGCCGCTCCTGTCCGGAGCGCGTCCTCTTGGGTACAGGCGAAGCCGTCTCCGCCACAAACGAAGACCCGAGCGCCCCACCATCCCGATCGCACGGTGCCTGGGCCCGTCTTTCCGCCGCTCGAGGCCCGGCGGGGCAGCTTCGGCACGTACGAGGTAACCCACGAAACCGTCTATCGCTACGACACGCCGGTCGAGACCTCGACGCACACGGTCCGGCTTCAGCCGGTGCGCGATCTCACCCAGGACGTCCTCGAGTACATGCTGGAGATCTCGCCACCCGGCCAATCGTTTTCGTACGAGGACGTCTTTGGAAACCACGTGCTGAGTGTCCAGATCAACCAGCCTTACACCGAGTTGTGGGTGCGAATGCAGGCCAAGGTCACCACCTACCACGAACAAACGCATGGTGCGTTGCGCGGCGCGAACATTCCGCTCGTGTGGATGCCATGGCAGCGACAGATGATGAATCCGTTTCTGTTGCCACCTGAGCTCCCCGAGACGGAGCTTCGGGAGTTGTCCGGATTTGCCATGAGCTTTGCGGCGAGGCGCGAGTACGACCTTCTCGAAACGTTGATCGACCTCAACGAAACGATCCACCGAGACTTTCAGTACGTTTCGGGTGCGACCAAGCTCGAAACGTCCCCCTTCGACGTGTACACGCAACGTCGCGGCGTCTGTCAGGACTTTGCGAACCTGTTCATCTGTCTTGCCCGCCTGCTTGGTGTGCCGGCACGTTACCGTGTGGGCTACATTCACACCGGCTCGACCTACCACAACCAAATTCAATCCGAAGCGTCGCATGCATGGGCCGAAGTATATCTTCCATCGGTCGGCTGGCGCGGCTTCGACCCCACCAATGGGTGTCTCGTCGACCTCGGTCACATCCGCGTGGCCGCGGGGCGCAATTATCGAGATGCCACACCGACCGCAGGCACCTTGTATGCGGGCGGCCAAGGCGAGCGCCTCGACGTCTCGGTGCGCGTCAACCGGGTCGACCAGGAGCGACCGGCTGAATCGGACGCGCAGCAGCAGGCGCAGCAATAGGCCCGCGGCGCAGCAGCGCCCGCCAATGCTCGACGCTGTGGGAATTCGGGTTTGTACTCCGATAGAAATCCTCGAAGACCCGAAGAAAGCGCGACGGTTGATTTTGATGGGGAAAGTGTCCGGCCTCGGCAAACACCTCGAGCTGGCTTCCGGGCATGGCCGCGTGGGCCTTGTGGGCATGGGCCACCGGAATCACCGCATCGCGCGCGCCCCAAACGAGGAGAGTGGGCATCCCCTGCGTGAGATAGCAGCGGTCGAGCATGGTGATGGCCTGTCCCCGCCAGTCGACGACCGCCCGCAGCGTGCGCACGAACGCGCGGCGCGAAGCCGCGTCCGGCAATGCATCGAACACACGTGACAGCGGCTCTGCGTCGTGGCCGAGATTGGTGTTGAGCGCCTTGAGGACACTGAACGCTGCCTTGCCGAGCAGCCGCGCGCCCGGAGCGCCGAGGAGCGGAAGCACGAAGTCGGCGTTCGGCGCCGAGGTGAACCGCAACATGGGATGCACCTCGTGGCTGACGCCTCCGGTGCTGACCAGCACTAACCGTTCGCATCGCTCCGGGAACTGGTAGGCGAACTGCATCGCGACGCCGCCTCCGAGGGAATGGCCGATCACGGTCACGTGCTCGATGTCGAGGACTCCCAGTAGATCGCGCATGGCGTTCGCATAGGCGGCGAGCGAGTAGTCGGCGCGCGGCTTGTCCGAGTCTCCGTGCCCGAGCAGGTCGGGTGCGATGACCGTGTGGTGGCGGGTGAGTGATGGAACGATGTCGAGCCAGCTGTCGGCGCTGTCGCCGATACCGTGGATCAACAGGAGCGGCGGGCCGCTGCCCGCATGGATGAACGCCCGGCGGTAGCCGTGAATCATCCGGTATTGCTTGGCGCCGTGCGGCGCTTGCTGCATGGCACGAAGCTGCGCGGGAAACCGGATCACGTTCTTCACGACTCCTGGACCATACTGCCAAGGGATTCGGCCCGCAGTGACAGATCGCACTGCTGCGATGATGTTTCGCAGCGGAAATCGGGCGGAAATCAACTCGAAACGCCACCCGGGCAACAAACCTGCTAACCCATGCGGCATGCGGATCGCCGTCGACCACCTGACCGAGTATCAGTACGAGGAGCCAGTCAGCTTCGGCGAGCACTCCCTGTACCTGCGGCCGCGCGAAAGCCAAACGTTGCGAGTCCAGGACTTTGCCCTCGAGTGTAAGCCCGAAGGCAAGGTGCGCTGGGTTCGTGATTGCTTCAACAACGTCGTCGCCGTGGTGAGCTTCGGCCTGGCCGAGTCTTCTTTGCTCTCCTTTCGTTGCCGGATGGCGTTTGACGTGGCCGAGGAAAACCCGTTCGACTTCATTCTCGAAACGCGTGCCAGCAAGTTCCCATTCGCCTACGACGAGCGCGAAAAGAGCGCGTTGGGGCCCTACCTCGAAGCCGACGAGTCCGAGCGCTGGAGAGTTCTCGGATGGGTGCGCGACATGCTCGGAGACGCCACGAGCGCCCGGGAAACCATCGCGGTTTTGACCGACCTCAATATCGGCATCCAGCAGAGCATTGCGTACGAGCGCCGGGAGGACGAAGGCGTTCGCACGGCAAACGAAACCCTGTCGCTCGGCCGAGGATCGTGCCGCGACCTCGCGGAGTTGTTCGTAGCCACCAGCCGGCAGCTGGGCTTGGCCGCACGTTTCGTGAGCGGATATTTGTACGAGTCGCCCCCTCCCGAGGGCATGAGCGCATTCAACCGGGCGGCGGGCTCGATGCATGCGTGGGCGGAGGTCTATCTGCCTGGCGCCGGATGGAAGGGCTTCGATCCCACCAACGGGATTCTCACCGATCATCATTTTCTTCCGGCTGCCGTGGCGAACCGGCCGCAGTGGGTGAACCCGATCCAGGGCCGATACTTTCATGCGGGGCAAGTGGGCTCGCGAATGAACGTCGATCTGCACATCACGGGGTCGGCGGGGTGACCCCGAGCGTCGACGAGCTCGCCGACGCCGTGGAGAGCCGTCTCGGAGCTCAGGGGTTGCAGCTCACCATGGGCGGAGAGCCCACCTTCATTCCGGAGGAGCCGGATGCGCCTGAATGGAACCAAGAGGCGCTGGGCCCGCAAAAGCTGGGGTACGCACGCCGGCTGGCGGCGAGGCTTCTTCGTGAGCTGTACCCCGGTGGCGTCGTCATGCAGGTATTCGGCAAGCAATATCCGGGGGAACCGCTGCCCAGATGGGTCGTGCGCATCCTGGACCGCGACGACGGCGTCCCCTTGTGGACACGCCCGGCGCTTCTTCATCTCGACGACAAACCCGGCTCGAATACCGATCGCGAGGCACGCAAGGTCATCGGCGCCGTTGCTGTCGAGCTCGGGCTCGGACGCTTCGTGCTGCCGTGCGTCGAGCGTGCCGAAGCAAGCGATCGCCCGAAGGGTTGGGTCCTGCCGCTCGACCGGACCGAGACGGGTTGGGCGTCCGACGCATGGCCTTTTTCGTCGCACGATCCGGTCGTCTTGAGCCCGGGAGGCGGTCCGCTCGGGCTTCGGCTGCCGCTCGAGGATCTCGACGAGCAGCATCTGCACCGCGCGCTCACGGTGGAGGCCGCCGGCGGTGCCCTCCATGTCTTCATTCCGCCGCTCGACATCGAGGCCTTCAGCGTGTTGCTTCGGGTGATCGAGCGGGTCGCGGTAAGGGCGGACGTGCGGGGTTTGGTCTTATGCGGATACCAGCCCTCGGGCGATCCTCCGCTCAGCAGCTTGGGGCTCGCCGCGGACCCGGGCGTGCTGGAGGTCAACCTTCCACCTTGCAGGACTTGGCGTGACTACGACGGCCTGCTCGAGCGGATCACCCACGCCGCACGCGCCGAAGGACTTTGTACGACGCGGCTGCACTTCAACGGCCAGGTGCAAGGCACCGGCGGTGGCGCGCATGTGCTCTTCGGAGGCCCGAGCATCGAGGACAACCCTTTCTTCGCGCGCCCGGACTTGCTCAGCAGCATCATCCGTTACTGGCAGTGGCATCCCGCGCTTTCTTACTTTTTTTCGGGTCAGTACGTCGGACCCGGTTCGCAGGCGCCGCGGGCCGATGAAACCCTGAGCGGTCGGTTGTACGAGCTCGAGACCGCGTGTGACGGGGTCGATTCGATCGAGGGTGCGGTCGATCGAGACTTCCTCGATCATCTCTTTCGCAACTTCCTGACCGATAGCGCCGGCAATACGCACCGCGCCGAGATCTGCATGGACAAGCTCTGGCGCCACGGCTCCCCCGGCGGTCAGCAAGGTTTGATCGAGCTCCGCGCGTTCGAGACGATGCCCGAGCCGGGCGTGCAGTCGTTGGTGGCGCTGTTGCTCCGGTCGATTCTCGCCATGCTGGCGAGCGAGCCTCGGACCGGCGCGCTCCTGCGTTTTGGGCCGGCTCTTCATGATAGGTACATGCTTCCGGCCGCGCTCTGGGAAGATCTAGGACAGGTCTGCCAAGACCTCACCGACGCGGGCTTGCCATTCGATCTCCGTTGGCTCGAGCCGGTGCTGGACGCACGCTTCCCCGTGCTCGGGCGTCTTCCACTGAACTCCGGGGAGCTCGTGGTGCGTCAGGCGCTCGATCCGTGGCCCTTGATGGCCGAGGATACCGATGCGGGGCGCACGTCCCGCGTGGTCGATAACTCCACGGACCGGGTCGAGATTTCGCTTTCGGACGCTTCGTTCATCGAACGGGGCCAGGTCGCGGTCAACGGAGTCGGGCTTCGGTTTCGCGACGTCGGCGGACGGCTCGTCGCCGGCGTGCGGTACAAGTCGGCGAGCGGGTGGCCTGCGGTTCACCCGCATATTCCCATCCAGTCGCCTTTGTACATCGAGGTCCTCGACCAGGCCGGCGAAGTGATTTCGGCCGGCCGCTATTACTATTGGAACCCGGACCAGCCCCAGTATGCCGATCGTCCGCGCGACCTCTCCGAGGCGCTGCAGCGCCAGCGAGCGCGGTGGCGGGTTGCCCCCATTGCGCCCCGGATCGAGCGACAAACCGTGGAGCCGCGATACACTGAGGAGAGCTACTTCACTCTCGATCTGCGTCGGCAAGGCGCGGCCTAAGGCGCCGACTAACCGTCCCCGTCCACCAACCGGACGGCCGGGGCGGGGAGAGGAAGCTTCGGCAGCTTTTCAAAGGCTTCTTTGAGGCTGTCCTGCCAAGAGCGGCGCAGTGCCCGCAGGTACTCGTCGTCTTCTCCGAAGGTCACCTGGCTGCCGGGCCGTTGCGTGCCTGCCCGGTACATCAGAAGATCGATCGGCGGACCGACCGTCGCGTTGCTTCGCATCGTCGAGTCCATCGACACGAGCGCGCAGCGGGCGGCCACCTCGAGGCTCAGGTCGGGCTCGATGATGCGATCCAAGATCGGCTTTCCGTACTTCTCCTCGCCGATCTGCAAAAAGGGCGCATGTCGAGACACGGGGATGTAGTTGCCCTCCGGATAGATCAACAGGATCGAATGCCCCTCGCCCTCGATTTGGCCGCCCATGATGAAGCTCGCGCCGGGGCTGAACTTCGGACTCTTGTTGCCCTTGCTGTGTTTGCGCTGCTCCTCGCGGCTCACCCGGCCGATGTAGTCCGCTGCTTCGGTCAGCCGATGAGCCGTGCGCAAGCTGACCTTGGCCCCTTCCTCGAGGTCACGCTCGAGTCGGTCCACCACCGCACGGCTGGTGGCGAGGTTGCCTGCGCTCAAAAGGACGAAGAACCGGTTTCCGTCTCCGCAGAAGGTGTGCATCTTGCCGTACGTCCGGATCTGGTCGACGCCTGCGTTGGTTCGCGAGTCGGACACGAACACGAGCCCTTCGTCGATTCTGGCGGCCACACCATAGGTCATTTGGCTGAAACTACGAGAGGCTCGGGGTTCGGTCAACGGGAGAGAAATTCCCAAGCCAGGACCCTGTGGTTGCGCACCGCGCCCGAATACCCGAGAGTACCCGCCGGAGAAAACGCATGATTTTGGATCGATTCAGGGTAGAGGGGCGGGTTGCGGTCGTCACGGGCGCGGGCCGTGGCATCGGCCGCGGGATTTCGATCGCGCTTGCCGAGGCTGGCGCCGACGTGGTGCTCGCGGCCCGTCGAGAGCACACGCTCGAGGAAGTCGCTCAAATCGTCGAGACCAATGGCAGACGTGCTTTGGTGGTGCCGACCGACGTGCTCGTTCCCGAGCAGCTCGATCGGCTGGCGGCGCGGGCGCTCGAGGAGTTTGGTGGAGTCGACTTCTTGGTCAACAACGCCGGCGGAACGTTGCCAGGTCCGGCATTACAATGCACCGACAAGGAATTCGACAACGCGTTTCACTTCAACGTCACCACGGCGCTGCACTTGTCGCGCGCCCTGGCGCCCTCGATGGCCAAGCGCGGTCATGGGGCCATCGTCAACATCTCATCGGCCATCGCGCATCTGGTCGATCATGGATTCGTCGCCTATGGGACCGCCAAAGCGGCGATGACGCACATGACACGGCTTCTCGGCCACGAGTGGGCGCCCCACGTGCGGGTCAACGCCATTGCGGTGGGCGCCACGCAGACCGACGCGCTCGGCATGGTCACCGCGGACCGATCGCTCGCCCAGCAGATGGAGGACCTCACGCCGATGAAACGCCTCGGCACCGTGGAAGACATCGCGGCTGCGGCGCTCTACCTCCTGTCCGATGCGGGAAGCTGGGTGACGGGAAAGGTGCTGGAGGTCGACGGAGGCACGGTCGATTCCAACTGGCCCTTCACGATGCCGAGCGGCCTGAGCGGTCCTCAAGGCGGATGAGCGGGAGAGGTACAGTTGAAATCGGCCTATATCGATCTGTTTTCTGATGACGCGAGCACGGTTCAGATTCGCGACCTCCCGGCGCCCGAGCCCGGACCGGGACAGGTGCGGGTGCGGATGCACATGGCGCCGGTCAATCCGTCGGATTTCAATTACATCGATGGGACGTACGAGCGCGCGTTTGCGCGCATGATCTGGAATCTCGGCGCGATCGGGCCGTCGCCGGCTCCGGGCCGAGAGCGTTTCGCCACGCCGCCCTATGCACTTGGCGTCGAAGGCGTCGGCGTCGTCGAGGAAGCTGGCGACGGCTTCCTCGCGAAACGCCTGGTCGGCAAGCGCGTCGCGGTCGTCAGCGGGCCGCCCCACGGCACCTGGCAAGAGCAGACGCTAGTCGAAGCGACGAGGGCCTTCCCCGTGCCAAAGACCCTGAGCGACGCCGAGGCTTGCTCGTTCTTCGTCAATCCGTTGACCGCGCTGGTGTTGATACGGCGCCTGCTCGACGTGCCGCGGGGCGCCGTGCTCTTGCAGACCGCGGCTGGGTCGGCGCTCGGCCAGATGGTTCGAAACCTCGCGCATGAAGACGGCTTCCGAGTGGTCGATGTCGTGCGCAGCCGGGCGGGCGCCGACCGATTGCGGCGCCAAGGGAGCAAGTACGTGATCGCCCTCGAGGACGAAGACTTGCTCGAAGCCGTCCATCGCATCACGCCTCGGGGGGTGGACTACGTGCTCGACTGCGTCGGGGGCAAGACCGGCTCCGAGGCGCTACGCACCATGGCTCCAGGCGGACGCATGATTTGCTACGGGACGCTCAGCCGGGAGCCCATTTCGCTGTCCCCGCGCGACATCATGATGCCGATGACCCGCATCGAAGGGTTTTACCTCTCGGCTTACCTCACCGAGCTTTCGATGCTGCAGCGGCTCGGGATGATTCGCAAAACCGCCAAGCTCATTCGTAGCGGCGTGCTCGGCACCGCCGTGGAAGCGACCTACCGGCTCGACGACATCCACCAGGCACTCGAGCACGCGCGCCGCTCGGGCCGCACAGGCAAAATCGTGCTCGACATGCGCTGAGTCTTGAACACAATCTGGTGACATGAAGCCGCTGATCGTCGTTTGTACCGACTTCTCGCCATGCTCCGAGATCGCGCTCGAGCGGGCCGCCGACATCGCGCGACACAGCGAAACGCGGGTTTTTCTGCTCCACGTCTTCGATCCCAAAAAGCTTGGGGCGCCCTCCATCACGCTCGGGCCGACCGCCGCCGATCCGCAAAGCTGGGACGAGGAGTCGATGCACAAGCTCCGCGAGGCACGGTATCGCCATTTCGGGTACCTCGCCGACACCGACGTACAGTACGACTCCGTCCCCAGCTCTCAAACGTCGATCGAAATCTGCCGCGTCGCGAAGGACACGCGGGCGAGCCTCATCGTGGTCGGGTCGCACGGGCGCACCGGGGTTCTCAGGCGTCTGCTCGGAAGCGTCGCCGAAGCCACGGTGCGCCACGCGCCGTGCAGTGTGTACGTCGTGCGGGAGCAACCCGTCGGGTCGCTGTAAAACCCGATTGACGAGCTCCTCGGAGCCTGGTTACTCGGAAAGCTTCGCTTTGATCTTCTGCAAACGATTCTTGATGTCGCTACCCAATGCCTTGAGCTCTTCGCCGACCTCTCCAGCCTTCTCGTCAAAGCGGCGCTCGAACTCGGCAAGGCGCGGTTGAAGGTCGGTCCAGGCATCCTTGGCGTCCATCCCTGCGAGATGGAGCTTCACCCGAATCTCGTCCGCGCTCCGCCTGAGGTCCGCGCGAGTCTCCTCCAACTCTTGCTTCATGGTCTTTTGTGCTTCGTCAGCGCTCATGGTTTCCTCCTCGAGGGACTGAGGTGATACCAGGACTGCATTCGGCGTGCCAAAGAGAACCGCCGATTGTGCTAGGGATTTCACCTAGGCAGGCGCAAGTTCTTCGCCTGGGGCGCAAGGATGCGCACGTTTGGCGCGGGCGCGGCACCGGATTGCCGTGCTTTCCCGCCTCTTGAGGGGGGCAGAGACTTGGCCCGCCCGATGCATACACGGTTAGGGCATGGCAGATGACCAGTTCGTACGCGATTTTCAGGCTCTTCGGCGTGGCGATACACCCATCGCAGGCGGGAAGGGCGCAAACCTTGGTGAGCTCACGGCAGCAGGGCTTCCGGTACCGCCTGGGTTCGTGATTACCGGGCAGGCGTATCTGCATGCCCTCGACGTTGCGGGGTGCCGGCAACGGCTACTCGATATCGTGACCGATACGGACCTCGATGATTCGAGCGCCCTCAAGCTCGCGTCCGACGAGCTCCGCACCACGGTGAGGCGGGCGGGGATTCCGGACGACGTGCGCACCGCGGTGATGCAGGCGTTCCAGAAGCTCGGCAAGGGGATACGGGTTGCCGTGCGCTCCTCGGCCACTGCGGAGGATACCGCGGAGGCCTCGTTCGCCGGCATGAACGAAACGTTCACCAACGTGGTCGAGGAGACGCTTGCCGAACGCATCGTCGACTGCTGGGCGTCCCTCTGGAGCCCCCGCGTCGTCGCGTACCGGCAGAGCCTCGGACTGACCGACGAGCCGACCATCGCGGTCGTCGTCCAGCGCATGGTCGACTCGGAGGCTGCGGGGGTGATGTTCACCGTCGACCCGATCTCGCAAGACCGCACGCGAATGTTGATCGAGGCTGCGTACGGTCTTGGAGAGGTCGTGGTAGGCGGCCAAGTGGAGCCCGATACCTATTTCATATCGAGGCCAGCCGATCCCTCGAAGGACGGGATGAAGCTCCTCAGCGCGCGCATCGGCTCCAAAGCGCACAAAGTCGTCCGGCAAGAGGACGGCACCGAGGTGCGGGTCGACGTGCCCAGGGCCGAGCGCGAGGCACGCGTGCTCGAGGATGCGCAAGTGTTGGAGGTCGCCTCGCTCGGCCTTCGCATCGAAAAGCACTACGGAAGCCCCCAAGACGTGGAATGGGCTCTTGCGGGCGGCTCGACGTACATCGTCCAATCCAGGCCGATCACGACCCTGCAAGCAGAGCCAGGGGCCAAGCTCCTGACCGGCCTCGGCGCCTCACCCGGCCGGGTCGCCGGCAAAGTGCGGGTAATGCGGGAGTTACATGCCGACGCCGAGATCGGGAAGGACGAAATTCTGGTCGCGGAGATGACCAGCCCCGATTGGGTTCCGGTGATGCGCCACGCCGGAGCGCTCGTCACCGACGAGGGCGGGATGACCTGTCACGCCGCCATCGTGAGCCGCGAGCTGCGCATTCCTTGCGTCGTCGGCACCGGGAACGCGACCCGGGTGCTCAAGAGCGCGCAGCTGGTGACCGTCGACGGCTCGCGTGGAGAGATCGTCTCGGGCGACGTGGCGAGCCGCGAGGGCTCCTCGGCAGCGGGCGAAACCGCGGTGCGGCCTGCCGCGGCAGCCGCTCCGCAAACGAGCCTCGAGCCCTTGGCGACCCGCCTCTACGTCAACCTCGCGATGGCCGATGCCGCCGAGGCTGCGTCCGCTTTGCCGGTCGACGGAGTGGGGCTTTTGCGGGCAGAGTTCATGATCACCGACGCGCTCGACGGAGTGCACCCGAAGGCCCTGCTCGCCGAAGGCGGCGGCGAGGACTTCGTTCACAAGATGACCGAGTCGATATTGCGGATTGCCCGGCCGTTTTTCCCGCGGCCGGTGATCTACCGGACCTACGACTTTCGCACCAACGAGTTCCGGGGTTTGCGCGGCGGCGCAGAATACGAGCCTCACGAAGAAAACCCGATGATCGGGTACCGGGGCTGCTTTCGTTACGTGAAAGACCCGGAGCTTTTCGATCTCGAGCTCGAGGTTCTGGCGCGCGTTCGTGAAGCCTCGGCAAACGTACACGTCATGATCCCGTTCGTCCGCACCAAGTGGGAGCTCGAAGAATGCCTCGAGCGTATCGACAAGCATCGGCTGGGGGACGACGCGGACATGCTTCGCTGGGTGATGGCCGAGGTGCCGTCGATCGTGTACCGCATCCCCGATTACGCGAAGCTCGGCATTCACGGGGTGTCGATCGGGTCGAACGATCTCACGCAGCTCATGCTCGGGGTCGATCGCGATTCGTCGATTTGTGCCGAGCTCTTCGACGAGTCCGACGCGGCGGTGCTTTGGGCCATCGAGCAGATCGTGCGCACCGCGGGAGAGCATGGGCTCACCTCGTCGCTTTGCGGGCAAGCGCCTTCGAATAGGCCCGAATTTGCCGAAAAGCTCGTGCGCTTCGGCATCACCTCGATTTCGGTGAACCCGGACGCGGTGGGTCGCACGCGCCAGGTCATTGCATCGGCTGAGCGGCGTATGCTCATCGACGCCGTACGGCACGGAGAACAACGCTGACATGCGGATCGAGAAACGAAAGCAAGAGGGCAGGGCCCAACCGAACCTGGTCGACTACCAAAAGACGTATTCTTCCTTTTCTTGGGATGCGGCAAGGACCGAGCTCGACGGGCTGCCTGGTGGCCGGGGTTTGAACCTCGCGTACGAAGCCGTCGGCCGCCACGTCGGCAAAGGGCACGGGGCACAGACGGCGATCATCTGGCTTGGCAAGAAGGGCGAGCGAACCGAGATCACGTACGCCGAGCTCGACGCGCGCAGCAACCAGTTTGCCAACGTGCTCGCCGCGCTCGGCATCGAGCCGGGCGACCGGGTGTACTCACTGGCTGGCCGAATCCCCGAGCTCTACACGTGCGCGCTCGGCACGCTCAAGCATCGGGCGATCTTCTGCCCGCTCTTTTCTGCGTTTGGACCCGAGCCGATCGCGCAGCGCCTCGGTCTCGGCGAGGCGCGGGTGCTCTTCACGACCGAGCGCCTCTATAGGCGTCGGGTTGCGGCGATTCGGGACCGCATCCCGTCGCTCGAGCACGTCATCGTAGTGCCCGACCGGCACGAGCCCGCCAAGCCCAATGCCACGGTCGATTACGCGGCTGCGATGGCGGAGGCCTCGGCTGCGTACGAGATCGGCGACACCGATCCGGAAACGCCCGCGCTCCTTCATTTCACGAGTGGCACGACGGGGACGCCCAAGGGTGCGTATCACGTACACCAGGCCGTGCTGGTGCATCACGTGACGGGGAAGCTGGCGCTCGATCTGCACCCGGGCGACATGTATTGGTGCACGGCCGACCCGGGCTGGGTGACCGGCACCTCGTACGGGATCAGCGCGCCGCTCTCCAACCGGGTAACGATGATCATCGACGAAGCCGACTTCGATCCCAAGCGGTGGTATCGGATCCTCGAAGAGGAAAAAGTGCAGGTTTGGTACACGGCGCCCACGGCGATTCGCATGTTGATGAAAGCCGGTCCCGAGCTCCCCCGGAGCAAAGACCTGTCGGCGCTTCGTTTCATGGGCAGCGTCGGGGAGCCACTCAATCCGCAGGCCGTGATTTGGGGCCAAGAAGTGTTTGGAAGACCCTTTCACGACAACTGGTGGCAGACGGAGACGGGCGGGATCATGATCGCAAACTACGCCTCGATGGACGTGAAGCCCGGCTCGATGGGGCGTCCGATTCCCGGCGTCACCGCCGGCATCGTGCGCGAAGGCGACGACGGGCACGTTCACGAGATCGACGATCCTAGCAAGGACGGCGAGCTCGGGCTGCGTCCGGGATGGCCTTCGATGTTCCGCGGCTACTGGAACAACGAGAAGCGATACGATGCATGCTTCCGCGACGGCTGGTATCTATCCGGCGACCTCGCGCGTCGCGACGAAGAGGGCTACTATTGGTTCGTTGGCCGTGCGGATGATGTGATCAAGTCGGCGGGCCATCTCATCGGCCCCTTCGAGGTGGAAAGCGTGATGATGAAGCATCCCGCCGTGGCCGAGGTCGGTGTGATCGGCAAGCCCGATTCCGTCGCAGGCACGATCATCAAGGCCTTCATCAGCTTGCACCCGGGTTATGCATGGAGCGAGGATTTGCAAAAGGAGCTGCTCGGCTTCGGCCGCAAGAACCTCGGCACGGCCGCGCCTCGCGAGATCGATTGCATCGAATCGCTGCCCAAGACGCGCAGCGGGAAGATCATGCGCCGGCTGCTCAAAGCGCGAGAGCTCGGTCTTCCCGAAGGGGACACCTCGACGCTGGAAGGAGCAGACAATTGACGCTCGATATTTCACGAGACCATGCGCTCGAGCTGCTACGGGACATGATCCGCGTGCGCCGGCTCGAGGAAAAGAGCGCGGAGCTCTACTCGAAGCAGAAGATTCGGGGCTTTTTGCACCTCTACATCGGTGAAGAAGCCGTCGGCGTCGGCGCGATGCACGCGCTCCGCGACGACGACAACATCGTGGCGACCTATCGGGAGCACGGGCACGCGTTGATTCGGGGGATCCCCGCAGGGCAGATCGTGGCCGAGATGTATGGCAAGTCGAACGGCTGTTCTCGAGGGCGTGGCGGGTCGATGCATCTTTTTTGCGCCGATCGACGATTCTACGGCGGCCACGCGATCGTGGGCGGCGGCTTTCCGATTGCAGCCGGGCTCGCCCTTGCCGACAAGATGAAGGGCGAGGCCCGCGTCACGGCGTGCTTCTTCGGCGATGGTGCGACCGACGAAGGAGAGTTCCACGAGTCCCTCAACCTGACGGCGCTCTGGAAGCTGCCGGTCTTGTTCCTTTGCGAGAACAACATGTACGCGATGGGGACCGCATTCGAGCGGCACGTGTCGGACCGCGACATCGCAAACAATCCGCCCGCCTATGGAATCCCGTCCGATTCCGTGAACGGGATGGATGTGGTCGCGGTGGAGCGCGCCGTGCACAACGCAGCCGAGACCGTTCGCGAGACGGGCGAGCCGCGGTTCCTCGAGCTGAGGACGTATCGGTTCCGCGCCCATTCGATGTACGACGCCGAGCTCTATCGGTCCAAGGAAGAGGTTGCCGTGCACAAAAAGGAAGACCCCATCGCCACCTTCGAGGCGCGGACGAAGAGCGACGGCCTGATCACGCGGGACGACGTCGATGCGATCGAGGCCGATGTGGCGAAGGAGATCGCGGAGGCGGTCGAGTTTGCGGAGCAGGGAGAGTGGGAGCCCATCGAGGAGATCACGCGTTACACCTACGCGAGGGAGCTGCCGTGACTACATATCGAGACGCCGTTCGAACCGCGTTGCAGACGCTGCTCCGAAAGGACCCGCGCGTCTTTTTGATGGGTGAGGACGTGGGCCGTTATGGAGGCGCTTACGCGGTCAGCAAAGGATTCCTCGAGGAGTTCGGGGAGGAGCGGATCCGTGACACGCCCCTATGCGAGTCGACGTTTCTCGGCGCAGGCATTGGCGCGGCGCTCGGGGGGATGCGGCCCATCGTCGAGGTCATGACCGTCAACTTCAGCTTGCTGGCCATGGACCAGGTCGTGAACAATGCCGCGCTCTTGCGCCACATGTCTGGCGGCCAGTTCGAGGTGCCGCTCGTGGTGCGGATGGCCACCGGCGGCGGCAAGCAGATCGCGGCCCAGCATTCGCACAGCCTCGAGAACTGGTACGCGCACATTCCCGGCATCAAGGTGCTGGCCCCGGCGACGGTGCAGGATGCGCACGACATGGTGTTGGCGGCTGTCGAGGACCCGGACCCGGTGTTCATCTTCGAGCATCAGATGCTCTATGGGATGGAGGGGCCGTTCGATGCCGAATCCACCCCGCCTTCGCCGTGGAAGGCGGCGATTCGGCGCGAGGGTCGAGATGTGAGCCTCATTGCCTATGGCGGGTCGGTGCACAAGGCGCTCGGCGCGGCCGAGGAGCTCGAAAAGGAAGGGATCGTCGCCGAGGTGGTGGATTTACGAAGCCTTCGGCCGCTCGATCACGAGGCCCTCGTGAAGAGCGTTTCCCGAACGCATCGTGCTGTCGTGATCGACGAAGCCTGGAAGACCGGGAGCCTCGCGTCCGAGATCAGCGCCATCTTGGCCGAGGAAGCGTTTTACGAGCTCGACGCCCCCATCGCGAGGGTCTGCACGCTCGAGATCCCGATTCCCTATGCCAAGCATCTCGAGGATGCGGCGATCCCTCAGGTGGACCGCATCGTCGAGGCCGCCAAGAGGAGCGTACAGGGTGGCTGAGTTCGTCATGCCCTCGTTGGGCGCCGACATGACCGCGGGCACTCTCGTGAAGTGGCGTGTCCACGTCGGTGACACGGTGTCCCACGGCGACATCGTCGCCGAGGTGGAGACCGACAAGGGGATCATCGAGGTCGAGGTCTTCCAAAACGGCGTGGTCCAGGAGCTGTTGGTGCGGGAGGGGCAGAAGGTGCCGGTGGGAACGCCGCTGGCCGAGATCGGGGACACAGCGACAGCGCCAGCGACAGCGCCAGAGTCGGCGCCAGCGCCAGCGCCAGCGCCAGCGACAGTGTCAGCGTCAGAGACAGCGCCAGAGTCGGCGCCAGCGCCAGCGTCCGCGCCAGCGTCCGCGCCAAAACCCCTGGCCTCGCCTGCCGTGCGTCGTCGGGCGCACGAGCTCGATGTGTCTCTCCAACGCGTACACGGAACGGGCGCGCATGGCCGGATCACGCTTGAGGACGTGCAGGGGGCGGTGACCGCGAAGCGTGCGCGTGTAGATTCTCGGGGACGTGTTCGCATCTCTCCCTACGCGCGGCGCATTGCCGCCGAGCGGGGCGTCGACGTCACGGAGGTTCGGGGGAGCGGACCTGACGGTGCGATCGTGGCCAAGGACGTGCGCAGCGCCGAGCCTTCGAAACCCCCCGAGCGCCTGACTCCGGCCGAGCGCATGCAGCGCGCCATCGCGGCGGCCATGACGCGTGCAAACGAGGAAATCCCTCACTACTACGTGGGGCAGACCATCGACATGGAAGCCGCGCTCGCGTGGTTGCGGCAAGCCAATGCGTCGTCGAACGTCGAGGAGCGGCTCGTGCCCGGTGCCTTGGTGCTGCGCGCCGTGGCGCATGCGCTTCGAAAGCACGAAGCGCTCAATGCGACATGGCAAGGCGGCCAGGCCGTCCTTCGCGAGGAAATCAACGTCGGCCTCGCCGTTTCGCTCCGGGGTGGCGGCCTGGTGGCTCCCGCCCTTCGCCGCACCGATCAGGGAAGCCTGCGCGAGTTGATGGCGCGCATGACCGACCTGGTGACCCGTGCGCGCTCGGGCACCCTGCGAAGCTCCGAGCTGACGTCCGCCACCATCACCCTGACTGCCCTCGGAGAGCGGAGCGTGGAGAGCGTCACGCCGATCATCTTTCCGCCCCAGGTGGCCATCGTCGGCTGTGGCGCAATCGTCGAGCGGCCCTGGGTCATCGACGGCCGAGTGGCCGTCCGGCCCGTGATGCACGTGACCCTCGGTGCGGATCATCGGGTGAGCAACGGTCACCAGGGCGCGCGATTCTTGCGGACGCTCGAAACTCTCTTGCAGGAGCCGGACAAGCTATGACGACAGAACAAATCCGATCGACCTTGCTAGCTTGCCTCTCGGATGTCGCCCCCGAAATCGATGCGAACGAGATCGAGGACGGCATGGACCTCAGGGACGAGCTCGACCTGGATTCGATGGACATCCTGCGATGGGTTCAGGGAATCCACAAAGCGTTGGGAGTCGAGATTCCGGAGGAAGATTACGGGAAGATCGGGACCATGGGAGAGGCCGTCGACTATGTTGCAGCCCGCCTCTGAGTCAGCCAAGGCGTTGGCGCCCGCGCCTTGGTCCATCGAAAAAGCGCAAGTGCTCGAAGCGCTCGGGGTGCGTTCTCAGGTCGGGCTCAGCGCGCAGGAGGTCGAGCAGCGGCGCGAGCGATTCGGTCCCAACGTGCTCGCGGAGTTTCACGAGATTTCTTGGTTCACCATTTTGCTGAGGCAGATGCGAAGCTTCGTCGTCTATCTGCTGCTCGTCGGTGCGGGCCTTTCGTTCGCCCTCGGAGATCACGTCGAGGGCATCGCCATACTCGCGGTGATCGTGATCAACACCGTGATCGGTTTCGTCACCGAGCTTCGTGCCGTGCGGTCCACCGAGGCGCTGCGTCAGCTCGGAAGCACCGAAACGACCGTCCGGCGCGGCGGCGTGGCCCAGCGCGTGCCCGCCGAAGCGCTGGTGCCGGGCGACATCGTCTTGCTCGAAGGAGGCGACGTAGTCACCGCTGACGTTCGGGTCTTGGCTGCCTCGAGGGTGGAGTCCAACGAGTCCCTGCTCACGGGCGAATCGGTGCCCGTCGAAAAAGGAATCGCGCCGCTTCCCGAGGACACGGTCCTTGCTGACCGCATCAACATGCTTTTCAAGGGCACCGCCATCACCAAGGGCATGGCCGAAGGCCTCGTGGTCGCGACCGGCATGGAAACGGAGCTCGGCAAGATCACGGCGCTCGTCCAAAAGGCGGACGACAAGAAGACGCCTCTCGAAGAGCGGATCGACTCGCTCGGCAAGGTGATGGGGTGGATTTGCGTCGGACTCGTGACCGTGATCGGCATCCTCGGCGCGATCAGCGGCAAAGAGCTCGTGGATGTCATCGAGACAGCGATCGCTCTGGCCGTGGCCACGGTACCCGAGGGGTTACCCATCGTGGCGACGCTCGCGCTCGCGCGCGGAGTCTTGCGCATGGCACGGCGCAACGCGCTGGTCGAGCAGCTGTCCGCCGTCGAAACGCTCGGGTCGACCAGCGTCATCCTGACCGACAAGACTGGAACGCTCACCGAAAACCGAATGAAGGTGACCGAGGTGGTGGTACCGGGGCGAAGCGCGAAAGACCCGACGGCCGTGCCGGTTCCGCTCACCGGGGAGCCGGCCGAGACCGACGACGACGTGTGTCGGCTCCTCATCGCCTCGTCCCTTTGCAGTGACGCCTCGATCGGGACCGATGAAGAGGGCCGAGAGGTGCAAGTTGGCGACCCGATGGAGGTCGCTCTCTTGCTCGCGGTACGCGACCTCGGGCTCGACTTGGGGCAAGTGCTTGCCGAAGAGCCCCGCCTCTCCGAAGAGGCGTTCGACCCCGACGTCAAGATGATGGCGACCTATCATCAACGAGATGACCGCGTCCGGGTCATCGTGAAGGGCGCGCCCGAAGCCGTGTTCCCCGCCTGTGTCTCGGTCCGCACCACCGAGGGCGCAATGCCGTTCGATGAATCGACGTGGCGGGTGTGGAACGAGGAGAATCAACGGGTCGCCTCGGACGGGCTGCGCATGCTGGCCATCGCCGAGCGGCTCGAGGGGGCTGAGCCCGATGATCCCTACCGGGACCTCGCGCTTCTCGGGCTGGTGGCGCTCTCGGATCCGCCGCGGTCCGACGTGGTAGGGGCGATCGAGCAGTGCCACCGAGCAGGCGTGGAAGTAGTGATGGTGACCGGCGATCAGGCGCCGACGGCAGAGCACATCGCGGCGGCGGTGCGCTTGATTCCCGAAGACGAAAGAGGAAACGCCGTGACGGGGAGCGAGCTCCCGGCCTTGCTCGGCGGAGGCGACCGGGGCGCCGCCACGCTGCGCCGGACGCGTGTCTTTGCGCGCACCGATCCGGAGCAAAAGCTACAGCTGCTGTCGTTCTTCCAGGGGCAGGGCGAGACCGTGGCGATGATCGGCGATGGTGTGAACGACGCACCTGCGCTGCGACAGTCGGACATCGGGGTGGCCATGGGCCAGCGGGGCACTCAGGTTGCACGGGAGGCCGCCGACATGATCCTGCAGGACGATCGTTTCGGTACCATCGTGACCGCCATTCGGCAAGGGCGGATCATCTTCCGAAACATCCGGAGCTTCATTTTCTTTTTGTTGTCCTGCAACTTGAGCGAGATCATCACCATTGGCTTTGCGTCAGCGATCAACGCGCCGCTTCCCATTCTCCCGATGCAGATCCTGTATCTGAACCTGGTGACCGACGTCTTCCCCGCGCTCGCGTTGGGCGTGGGTGACAGCGGCCCTTACATCATGGAGCATCCCCCGAGACCCAAGACCGAGGCGTTGCTCGCGCGGCGACATTGGGCGCGGCTGGTGGGGTATGGGCTCCTCATGAGCGTTGCGGTTCTCACCGGCTTTGCGCTCGCCATCTACGAGTTCGACATGGACGTGCAACGAGCGGTCACGGTGGCGTTCCTGATCTTGGCAGGCGCGCAGGTCGGCCACGTGTTCAACATGGTGTCGCCGCGCTCGGGGTTCGCCCTCAACGAAGTGACGCGCAACCCGTGGGTTTGGGGAGCGGTCATCTTGTGCGTCGGGTTGCTGCTTGCCGCGGTCTACGTTCCGATTCTGTCGCGGGTCTTGGGGACCACGGAGCCGGGCCGGGAAGGCTGGACTCTGGTCCTCGGGCTGAGCCTTGCGCCCTTGTTGGTCGGCCAGAGCGTTCGGTCGATCGGACAGCTCCTTCGGAGGCGAGGGCGGCAGATCGGGCCACGGCGTGGCGGACTCGACTGACTGTGGTACAGCTCGCCACATGGACAAGACCTCCCCCATCGTGGATTTCATGACGCCGATGCCCCACACGGTGGGAAGCGAGCAAACCATTACGTTCGCGCAGCAGCTCATGGACAAGCACGGCATTCGTCACCTGCCCGTGCTGCATGGTGGGGAGCTCTATGGCGTCGTCAGTGACCGCGACCTCGGCATGATCGCCGGCCTCAACGAGGTCAATCCCGATCAGACGACGGTCGAGGAGGCCATGACCCAGGATGCGTACACGGTGTCGAAGGACACATCGCTGTCCGATGTGCTGGCGGAGATGCTCGAGCACAAGTACGGGTCGGCCATCATCGTCGAAGGAACCAAGATCATTGGCATCTTCACGACCCACGATGCGTTGCAGCTGTTCGTGGAGAACTTCCCCAACGGGTAGACCCGGAAGATCCGACCGACGTTGGCTGAAACGCAGGGAGCTTTGGGCGATTCACTTGTGTTGTTGCTGGATGGCGGGCGGCGGCGGTCCATGCTGAATCGCCACGCGTTGCGACCTCGCACGACCTATTTTGCGGACCACTTCGGCCATGGATGCGGGCACGGTTTTCGCTTCTATCCGTGGCATGACCCGACGAAGAAGATCCGACCGACGTTGGCTGAAACGCAGGGAGCTTTGGGCGATTCACTTGTGTTGTTGCTGGATGGCGGGCGGCGGCGGTCCATGCTGAATCGCCACGCGTTGCGACCTCGCACGACCTATTTTGCGGACCACTTCGGCCATGGATGCGGGCACGGTTTTCGCTTCTATCCGTGGCATGACCCGACGACGAATTATTGAACCTGGCGTAGTCTGGGCCCTTTCTCGCCGCACCACGCGCCGCCACTTCCTCCTCAATCCGGACGAAGCGCGTCACATGGAGCAGGCCTACTGGTATTGCCTCGCGTATGCAGCGCAGCAACACGGCGTCTCCGTGCATGCGGGGTGCCTCATGTCCACTCACTCCCACGAAGTCGTAACCGATGTCCGGGGTGAGCTCTCCCTGTTTCTGCAGAGCTTCCATCGGAATTTCGCTCTTTGCACGAAGGCGATGCGAGGGTGGCCAGGAGAGGTCTTCGATAAGCGTAGCACCGGGGCGCACGAGCTACTAACGCCCGAGGCGACGATCGAAGCGATTGCGTATCTCATCGCCAACCCTGTGGAAGCGATGGCAGTTCGTTACGCCAAGGACTGGCCGGGCGCTCACACCCAACCTCGTGACATCGGTTCACGCTTGTTGAGGATCCGCCGCCCTCAACACTACTTCGACCCCGACAACCCTGAGTGGCCGGAGGTCATCGAGCTTCAACTGCAGATGCCGGCAGCCCTCCAGAGTGACTATGGCACGGGGCTCGCGCAGGAGCGCATCGCAAAGCGGGTGCGAGAGCGCGAGCACAACGCCTGGCAACGGTCCAAGCGTACGGGTATCTCGTTTGTTGGCCCCCGACGGGTGCTTCGTCAGCGGCATACCAAGAGGGCTCGAAGCTATGAAGAGTTCGGGAGCTTGAATCCACAGTTTGCCGCGAGGGGGCACCGGAAGGCTGCGTCCGCTGCCGTGGCGCGACTGCGTGCGTTCAACGCCCAATATGACAGAGCTCTCGCGGCCTGGACCTCAGGCAAACGCACGTTGTTGTTTCCGCCGGGCACCTGGTGGATGCGGGTGCATCATGGGGCCCGGTGTGGGCCGGCACCGTAGCTTCCAAGCAACTAGATCGATGAACCGCGGTGGGATCCGGGCAAGAACATGAGCGGATGGCGCCGAGGTGCATCTGGGAACCGTGCTTCGGGCGTGTCTAGCCTTCGGTTTTGAGGAAAGGGAGCCAGAAGCTCGGCTTTGCAGCATCTGCGAGGTGGCCAAGAGGGCGTAAAGCGGCCTTGGAACACGGGCGGTCGTGCAGGAGCCCAAAGCCAACCTGGGTGAGATGCCTTGGATGCCAAAGCCAACCTGGGTGAGATGCCTTGGATGCAAGAACCTGGTGGATGCCTTGGATGCCAAAGCCAACCTGGGTGAGATGCCTCCAAAGCCAACCTGGGTGAGATGCCTTGGATGCCTTGGATGCCTTGATGCCTTACGAGATGCCTTTTTTGCCTTAGTTGCCCGCGCCCAGGTCCTCGATGACGCTGGTGAGCAGTGGCGGGTCGTCGGTCATGATGCCGTCTACGCCGTAGATCTCGATCAGATCCCGCATTTCCTGCTCGTCGTTGATGGTCCAGATGTGGACGAACATGCCGAGCTCGTGCGCTCGCGGGACGAAGCCCGGGTGAAGCACGTCGACAATCACGCCCTCGAGGTTGTACGTCGTCGGTACCTGTAGGAACTCAGCGGGCGGGTCATACGTGGGATCCAAGACCTCTTCGAAGGACCTGAGATAGAAGATCGTGGTCTCGCTTTCCCCCATGCTGGTCGCGATCTCGGGTGCAGCTGCTCGAAGCTCCAACAAGACCGCGTCGTCGAATGCTGCGCCGATCATCTTGTCCTCGACTCCGTAGTTGCGGACCACCTGGACGAAGTGACCGACGATGGAAGGCGCCTCTTGCTTGATCTCGATGACGAACGGCGCGTCCGGGTAACGGTCGAAGACATCTTCGAGCCTGGGCACCGTGAGTCCCATACCGCGATACGGATAGGTCTGTCCGCTGTCCCTGGTGAAGTTGTACCCGGCATCACAGGCGCTCAGCTCGGCAAAGGTCATCTCCTTGATCAGGCCCGTGCAGTCGGTCGTACGGTCCACGGTGTCGTCGTGCATCACGACCAGGACGCCATCGCTCGTTTCATGCACGTCGAGCTCGAGGACGTCGGCGCCATCGAGGAGCGCCTGGTCGTAGGCGACGATCGTGTGCTCGGGCCGAATGCGTCGCCCGCCCCGATGCGCGATGTTGAGCACCTTGTCGCAACGGATCATCTCTTGGGGTGTCGCGCATTTGGGCCCGGTCCCGCCAGCGCCGCCTTGTCCCCCAGCGCCGCCTTGTCCTCCAGCGCCCCCCGTCCCTGCGGTTCCGCCAGCACCAGCCATTCCGCCTGTGCCGCCCTCGCCACCGCTGCTGGTCCCGCAGCCCACGCCTGCCAAGCAAATGATCGTCAAAACCAAAGAAAGCTTGTTCATCGCTCCGGTTCTCCTCTTCCTTGGCCTTTTAGCAGCACTCAGCGGTTCCTTGCACACGGTCGCTTTCGGTTGATGCCCGCGTGCGGTCCTGCTTGTCCCATTTCGAATGCCCTGGCAGGGTGGAGCGCGTGTCCACCCGAACCCAGCTCACCTTCTGCCGCATCTGCGAAGCGACCTGTGGATTGAAGGCCACCATCGACGGCGACCACATCGTCGCCCTCGAGCCAGACCACGACCACGTCGTAACCAAGGGATACTCGTGTATCAAGGGCCTTCGCTACCACGAGATTCATCACTCGCCCGACCGGCTGCGCGCTCCACTCAAGCGGGTCGGAGACCGCTTCGAGGAAATCAGCTGGCCGCAAGCGCTCGGTGAAATCGGCGCGAAGGTTCGCCAACTCGTCCATCATCATGGCGGCGACTCGGTCGCTGCGTATCTCGGCAACCCGATTTCGTTCAGCTTGCTCCCGCCGATTCTGACCTCGGCTTTCTTGCAAGGCCTCGGCTCACGCAATCTCTTTCAAACCGGCTCGCAAGACTGCAACAACAAGTTCGCCGCCGCGCAACGGGTGTATGGCTTTCCGTTCATCCAGCCGTTTCCAGACGTCGATCGAACCGAGTGCCTGATCATGCTCGGATCCAATCCGGCGGTGTCCCGGTCGAGCTTCATGCAGCTTCCCGACCCGATTCGGAGGCTGCGTGCGATCGAGGATCGCGGGGGCAAGGTGTTTTTCGTCAATCCGCGCCGCACGGAGACCGCAAAGCGGTTGGGGACCCAGGTGTTCATCCGACCCGACGCCGACGTGTACTTTCTGCTGAGCTTCCTGCACGAAGTCCTGCGGCGCGATGCTGCGGTCGATCACGAGCGCGTTCGGAGCTACATGAAGGGGCTCTCGACGCTCTCGGAGGTGGCCGAGCCCTGGCCGCCCGAGCGAACCGCCCAGGTGACCGGCATTTCGGCAGACACGCTTCGGTCGATGGTCGATGCATACCTCGACGCGGACGGCGCCGCACTGTTCTTGTCGACGGGGGTCAATCAGGGAAGCCACGGGACGCTCGCCTTTTGGATTCAAGAATCGATCAACGCGATCACGGGGAACCTCGATCGGTTGGGTGGGACGCTGGTCGGTCGCGGATACATCGACGATTTTCCAAAGCATGCCCGCAAGGGCGGCCACACCATGCGCCAGGACCGCTCGCGAATCGGAGATCTTCCTTCGGTGGCCGACACGTTTCCCGCGGGTCTCATGGCCGACGAGATCCTGACGCCCGGGGAGGGACAGGTGAGGGCGCTCTTTTGCGTCGCGGGCAATCCGTTGCTCACCGTCCCCAACAGCAATGGAAAGCTCGGGAGGGCGCTCGAGGCGCTCGAGCTGTTGGTGGTGATCGACATTTTTCGAAACGAGACCGCCAACCACGCGCATTACATTCTGCCTGGGACGAGCGCGTTGCAGCGGGCGGACCTGCCGTTCGTGTTTCAGTCGTTGATGGGCGTGCAGCCCATCCCCTACGTCCAATACACCGATGCCCTGGTTCCCATCGAGGGCGAGCAGCGGGACGAGACGATGATCTTGCTGCAGCTTGCGGACGCGTGTGGCTCGCAGCTCTTTGGGTCGCGGGCGGTCAGCGGATTACTCGGAGCCTGGATGGGCCTTCGGCGGATGCCGTGGCTCGGAAGGCGCGTCGGGCTCACTCCGGAGCGTCTCCTCGGGTTGGTGGCGAGGGCGTTCCGGCTCGGTTCCTTACGCAGGCTCCGAAAAGAGCCGCACGGACGCTTGCTTGCACCCCACGAGGGCGGTGATTTTCTGGGCAAGCGGGTGGTGACCGACGACGGGCTCGTCGATCTCGCGCCCGATGATCTGGTGGAAGCGGCCCGTAAGCTCGAGCCGACCTTCGAGCAAGAGCGTCGATGCCGTGGCGAGCTCAAGCTGATCAGCAAGCGCGAGCAGCTGAGCCACAACAGCTGGCTCCACAACCATCCGCACTTCGTCACAGGACGGCGCTCGACCAACTACCTCTACATGCACCCCGACGACGGGAAGCGGGCTGGAATCGAATCAGGCGCCATGGTCGAGGTCAGAAGCAGCGCCGGGTCGGTTCGGCTGCCGGCGCAGCTCACCGAGGACATGATGCCCGGCGCCGTCGCGCTGCCACACGGGTGGGGTCACCAGGATGCCGACGGACTGAGCGTGGCGAGCCAGACCTCCGGTGCCAACGTCAATCTCCTCGCGTCCGACGGCCCCGAAGCGCTCGAGTACTTTTCCGGCATGGCGCAGCTCAATGGGATCCCGGTCCAAGTCACGCTCGTCGCGCAACCGGCAACGAGCGGCGTATACCCGTCATCATCATCCGGGGAGAAGCAGCCGGCCTGAGGGCGTCGCCGACAAGGCAGACCACCAGCGAGCTAGGTGATCGAGCCCGTCGATGGGGAGCTCCAGAGACTCGATGTAGCCAAAGCCGACGCCGATCGCGAAGTCGGCGACGGTGAGCGCGTCACCCGCGACGTATTGATTCGTTGCGAGCTGACCGTCGACAATGGTGGCGTACTTGCGAAAAGATTTGTTGGCGCCTTCGATGACTTTCTGATTTGGGTTGTCGCGGCGGAAAAACTTCTCTCCAAACAGGCGATTGAGTGCGTGACTCAGATGGTTCGAGTCCCAGAACATCCAGCGAAGCACGTCGTGGCGTTTCGGCGATTCCGGCCAGAGATCGCTTTGCTGTTTGTCAGCCAGGTAACACAGGATCGCGTTCGATTCCCAGAGCACGACCTCTCCATCGACGAGGGTGGGCACCTTTCCGTTCGGATTGAGCGACAGGTATCCCGCAGAGCGCTGCTCGCCGGCGCGCAGATCGAGGGTCTGTGTTTCGAGGTCGATCCCCAGCTCATGGGCAACGGCATGGACTTTGCGGGCGTTCGGAGAGAAAAGATTCGTATAGAGTTTCATCGAGCCTCCTCGGGGGATTGTAAAAGTTCTGTCATAGGCGCTCCAGGGCTCGGAGGTTGGGGCTGCTTCTGTCATACAGACAGTAGAGGGATGCGCAGCAGCCGACCCAAGAGAGTGCTCAAGCGCTGGATCGGATCGACGTTTCTCCGGGCAACCGGGTGGAGGATGGACGGCGTGCGGCCGGCGGTCGATCGTTACGTGATCATCGCCGCACCGCACACCTCGAACTGGGACATGCCGTTCATGCTTGCGATGGCATTTGTCTACGACATCCCCGTTCGCTGGATGGGCAAGCACACGCTGTTCAGCCCGCCGTTTGGTGTGCTCCTCAAGCGGCTTGGGGGGATTCCCATCGTGCGGGACCAACCGGGCGGGGTTGTCGGCCAGATGGTCGATTACTTCAAGGACAACGAGTCGCTGGTCTTGATGGTGCCGGCGGAAGGCACGCGCTCGCATGTCGAGTATTGGAAGTCAGGCTTCTATCACATCGCTCGTGCCGCGGACGTGCCGGTCATTCTCTCCTATCTCGACTTCGAGAAGAAGGTCGGCGGCATCGGCCCATCGCTACAGCTCACCGGAGACATCCACGCCGACATGGACAAGATTCGGGCCTTCTATGCGGGCATTCAGGGGCTGCGTCCGCAAAACGTCGGCGTGATCCGGCTCCGCGAAGAAGACGTCGAAGCGGTCGTCGCGCACGACGCCGCCGACCCTGCCGAGATCGAGCGTCTCGCAGGAAATTTGTAACGTTTCGCCGCCGCGGACGTCCTTTACATCGCCCGCCCGATCGACGAAGGTCTTGGAGGGGTTGAGGCCTGTTGCGTCTGCAATGAAAGACTGCTGATGACCGGCGAAAAGGCGATTTGGCTGAAGGTCCTCGACCTCGATGAGCTCCCGGAGGGCCGTGTCAAGCCCATCACCTGCCAACGCCATACAGTGTGCCTCACACACTTCGAGGGAAAGTTCGCGGCCCTCGACAATAAGTGTCCGCATCAGGGCGGGCCGCTTGGCGAGGGGTCGATCGAGGGAGGTTGGCTGCGCTGTCCCTGGCACGGATGGGATTTTCATCCGTTGACGGGCAAGCCGCCGGGCGGTTTCAACGACGGGGTCGAGACGTTTCCCGTCGAGATACGCGCAGATGGCATCTACGTCGCTTTCCCGCGAGCCAAGGCGCACGTGCGCACATCGAGCGACGTCATGGTGGAGACGCTCGTCAACTGGGGTGTGAGGTGGGTGTGGGGCATGGTGGGCCACTCGAACCTCGGGTTCGCCGAAGCGATGCGCCGAACGCAGGAGCAGGGCGTGCTCGAGTACTTCGGCATTCGGCACGAAGGAGCGGCCTCGTTTGCAGCCTCCGCGTACGGCAAGCTCACTGGAAGGCCCGCGGCGTGCTTCTCCATCGCTGGGCCGGGAGCGACCAATCTCCTGACCGGCCTTTGGGATGCGCATGTCGACCGAGCCCCCGTACTTGCACTGACCGGCCAAGTGCCGACTCGTCTCATCGGACGAGGCGCATTTCAAGAAGTCGACCTGGCCGCGGCGTTTGGCGGTGTCGCCACCTATACGGCCGTAGCTTCCAAGGATTCGGCCTTCGCGGAGATCGCCACCCTGGCCTGCAAGCATGCCATCGTCGAGCGCGGTGTATCCCACATGGTATTTCCTGACGACGTCCAGGTGGTCCCAGCGCCCGAGACGGAGGCAGGATCGCCCCAAGGGCGCGTTACCGCAGCCGAGATCTCGCCGCCGCAGAGCGCCCTCGACGAGGCGGTCGAGCGCATCGCGCAAGCCAAGCGTCCGGTGATCATCGTGGGGCATGGCGCACGCTTCGTGATGGACCCGGTCATCGCGCTCGCTGAGCAGCTGCACGCGCCCGTGATGACGACCTTCAAAGGCAAGGGGCTCATCGCCGACGACCATCCGCTCGGGTGCGGCGTCCTCGGCCGAAGCGGCACACCCGTTGCGAGTTGGTTCATGAACGAGGCGGACCTGCTCATCGTTTTTGGCGCGAGCTTCAGCAACCACACGGGCATCACGAGCTACAAGCCCATCGTGCAAGTCGATTACGACCCGATGACCCTCGGTCGTTTCCACTCGGTGACCGTTCCCGTTTGGGGTGAGATCGGCGTGACCGCGCGGCTGATGAAAGGGCGTCTTGGGTCTGCGGCGGCGGTCGATCAGCGGCAGGATGTCGCAGAGCGATGGAGAATTTGGCGCGCCGAAAAGGCTCGGCGTCTCGGCGAAACGAGTGATGGCGGCGTGCACTCTGCGGCGATCTTCGCCGCGCTCACGAAAACGGCGCCCGACGATGCGATCATTGCCGTCGATGTCGGGAACAACACCTACTCGTTCGGCCGTTATTTCGAGTGCAAACGGCAAGCCGTGCTGATGAGCGGCTATCTGGGCTCGATCGGCTTCGGGTATCCGGCTGCGATGGGGGCTTGGGCCGCGACGCAAGAGGACGACCCTCGTTTTAGGGGCCGCAAAGTCATTGCCGTCACTGGGGACGGCGGGTTTGCGCAGTACATGGGCGAGTACACCACCGCAGTGAAGTACGGAATGGACATCACCCACGTCCTCCTAAACAACCACGAGCTCGGCAAGATCAGCAAAGAGCAGCGGGGCGTGGACTACGAGGTCTGGCAGACGTCGCTTCAGAATCCGAGCTTTGCGGAATACGCGGAGCTTTGCGGCGCACGGGGAATCCGCGTCACGAAGGCCGAAGAGCTGCAGGGCGCGCTCAGCGAGGCGTTGGTGCATGATGGTCCGGCGACCGTCGAGATCCTGGCGGACCCGCTGCTGGTTTGAGCGCGAGAAAGATCACATGACCATCACGGAAGCTCATGAGCACAACAAGGTTCCGGTGGCGAAGTGGAGCGAGCTCGAAGACCGCAAGCCCGCGTACGCCTTGGTGGCTAATGTCGACCTCGTCGTCATTCGATACGATGATCGCGTGTCGGTCCTCTACGGCCGCTGCCTGCACCGCGGCGCCCTCATGGCCGACGGCCGCGTCGATGGCGAGAACCTCGTCTGCGGCTTGCATGGGTGGGACTACCGCTATGACACCGGGGTTAGCTCCTACAACCACGACGAAGCGCTCCACAAATTTTCGTCGTGGATCGATCGCGAAGACGATACGGTCTGGGTCGACGAGCAAGAAATCATCGCTTGGGCCGCGAAGTTTCCCCAGCCTTATGATCGAAGCGCATACCTCGGTCTCTATGCAGACCTGCATGGCACCCCCGAGGAGCCTTTCAATCGCCACATCCAGGAGCTCGCCCGCAATGGATTGAAGCGCGTGGGCCATCACGGCCCCGTCTCGGCGATGGGCGTGCCTCGTCAACAGTTGCCCTGCTGGGAAGACGTGTTGTTGTTGACCGCCCAGCTCGCGCGCAAGCCCTTCCTCGACGACGCGGCCGTCGGTTCCGAGGTCATCATCGGTCCTCGTGCAAAGAAGCCGTTGCGACTCGAGATTCCTCTTTTCGTCAGCGACATGAGCTTCGGCGCCCTCAGCAGGGAAGCCAAGGTCGCGCTCGCCAAGGGCGCCCAAACGGCGGGGACCGGGATCTGTTCAGGCGAAGGAGGCATGCTCCCACAGGAACAGGCTCAGAACGTCCGGTACTTTTATGAGCTCGCGTCCGGGCGCTTCGGCTGGAGCCTCGGGGCCGTGAAGAGGTGCCAAGCGTTTCACTTCAAGGCCGGGCAGGGCGCGAAGACCGGAACTGGCGGTCACCTTCCAGCCGATAAGGTGACCCCCGAAATCGCGGAGGTTCGCGGTCTTCGTCCGGGGGAAGCCGCGATCAGCCCATCCCGTTTCACGGATCTGGACACGCCAGCCGACTTTCGGCGGCTGGCAGATCAGGTACGAGAAGCCACCGGGGGCATTCCCGTTGGTTTCAAGATGAGCGCGCAGCACATCGAACCAGACATCGACTTCGCACTCGAGGCCGGCGCCGACTACATCATTTTGGACGGCCGCGGCGGCGCGACGGGCGCCGCGCCCAATCTCTTCAAGGACAACATCTCGATTCCGACGATGGCGGCGCTCGCGCGGGCTCGGCGGCATCTCGATGCGCGAAAGGCGTCCGACGTCACGCTGATCATCACAGGGGGCCTTCGCACCGAGGCCGACTTCGTCAAGGCTCTCGCCCTGGGCGCGGATGCCATCGCAATTGCCAACGCAGCGATCCAGGCCATCGGCTGTCTCGGAATGCGCGCCTGCCACACCAACAACTGCCCGGTCGGCATCGCCACCCAGAAAGAACATCTGCGTGCAAGGCTCGACATCGAGGCCTCGGCCCGGCAGCTATCGCGTTACCTGACGGCCACGGTCGAGCTCATGAAGGTCCTCGCCCGTGGATGTGGTCACGATCATTTGAGCGCGTTCACGATGAGCGACCTCACGACGTACAAGCGGGACATCGCTGCCCTGACCGGGATTGCGTACGCAGGAGTGGGAGCCATATGACTTGGAAAGCCTTGGGCCAGGTGTTGCCGAGCACCCTTTCCGATGCTCGTTTGCAGCTTCACTGGGCTGCCCAGCTCGTTAGCGCGCCGGGCCATAGCTTGCTTCCCGCCAAAGCAGACTACAGTCACACGAGCTTGGAATGGGATTGTCCGCTCGGCGTCTTGAAGGGGCGCGCCGTGGGCTCCGAGCCGCTCTATGCTGCGCTGGCGTTCGAGGGGCTCGATCTGCTGATCGTCGGAGCTTCGAGAGAGCGCTCTCTGTCATTGAGCGGTCACACCATGGAGGAGGCGCTAGCCTGGCTCGCTCAGGAGATCTGCAGTGACCGCACCGCGCTCTCACTGCCCATGCACGACATGCCGCGACATCCGCTCGCGGAAGGCGCCGCATTTTCCGATGCGGGTGATGAGGAGGAGCGCGCCGAGCTCGCCGCCTGGTTCGCAAACGCAACCACGTCGATTCACGAGCTCTTGGCCAAGGAGCCGAATGCCTCGCCGGTCCGCTGCTGGCCTCACCATTTCGACGTGGCCAGCTTGATTACGCTCGATCCGGGGAAAGACGCGGAAAGCGCGCGCAGCATCGGAGTGGGGCTTTCCCCGGGCGACGGGTCCTACGAAGAGCCGTACTTCTATGTGACGCCCTGGCCGTATCCGAAGGCAAAGGACCTCCCGCCGCTTCCGGCGGGCGCCAAGTGGCATACCGAGGGGTGGACGGGCGCGGTGCTCACCGCAGACGCGGTGATCTCCATGTCTGACAACGAGCAGGAGGAAACCGTCTGGAAGGCGCTCCACGGCGCCGTTGCAACCTGTCGAGCGCTGATCGGCTCCTAACGCCCAAGCAGAAGCACACTGACGCCCGCCGCGATGGCGAGAACCTGCGGCCAGCCAGGCAGTGCGGGCCGGTCGTGCTCGTGGGCCCAATCGTGTGTGACCACGTGCAACAAAAGTCCGCTCACCAGGGCCACGATCCACGGCTCACCACGCACCCAGCCGCCGGGGGACAACCATTGGGCGATGAGCACGCCGACCGTTCCCGCGACAGCCAGCCCCGTTGCGCGCCGGATTCCGCTCGCGGGTCCGTGGGCGGAGGTGAACGCAAGCGTGATCAGGGCGGTGACTGGCACGGAGTGGGCCGCGATGGCGACCAGCACGTCTCCATGCTCATGACCTTGGTGGGACGCGGCCGTGAAGGCCCCGAGGGCAAAGCCGTCGCCCAGCTTGTGGAGCATCAACCCCCAGTAGCTGAGCTCGAGTCCCATGGTGGACGTGTGATCATGCTCCGGATCCTCGTGTCCGAGCCGTTCGATCAACCAAGGGGTGACGAAGGCGCCCGCGACGGCGACCAACACCTTCGGGCCCCCGAGGCTCAGGGCGTGCGGAATGAGATCCCCGACCACCACTGCAACCGCCGATACGACGGCAAACGTGCGGAGCGCATCGAGCAAGCGGCCTCGCCCCGGCGCGACCAGCCCCAGGACCGCGCCCATCGTCACGGAGGTTACGACGATCGCAATTGGCCAGATCACCAGGCCGGCTTACCACACTCCGGGCGGCCGTGGCCTGCCTAGAGATCCATCGACTCGGCTTCTTGGGCGGCTTCCTTCGCGAGGTGCTCCTGGGCACATGCCGCGCAAGCGATGACTTCCTTCGCGATTTCGTAGCCTGCGCCGCCCGGATCGTCTTGAGCCTTCGATCGGCGGCCGGTACGTGCCCGCTGTGCTTTGCCACGGCTCGGGTATTCTGCGGGCCGGCGCTCGAGCACCACCTTCACGGCTCGATCACCAGGACGCGACACACGATTGCAAAGCTCACATCGGTACATTCAGGGGCTCCTTTTTCCCAAAGCTTCCCGTTTGGCACATCGCTCCCGCAGGGGCAACCCAAGGGATGCTGCGAAGTCGAAGCAGCGGCTTCGCGTCACGCCCCGAGAAGCTTCGCGATCTGAGGCGCGGCGTAGGTGAAAACTCCATCGGCCCCGGCGCGCTTGAAGCAGAGCAGGCTCTCGAGGATGACCTTGTCCCAATCGAGCCAGCCCTGGTCGGCGGCGCCGCGCAACATCGCATATTCGCCGCTCACCTGGTACGCGAACGTGGGCAGTCCAAATGCGTCTTTCACGCGCCCGACGATGTCGAGATAGGGCATACCCGGCTTGACCATGACCATGTCGGCGCCCTCGGCGACATCGAGCGCGACTTCGCGCAGGGCTTCATCGCGGTTGGCCGGATCCATCTGATAGGTCCGCTTGTCGCCGGTCCCGAGGCTCTGCCCCGAGCCCACTGCGTCTCGAAACGGGCCGTAGAAGGCCGATGCGTATTTGGCCGAGTAGGCGAGCAAGCTGACGCGCTCGAGATTCTCCGCGTCGAGCGCTTTTCGAATGGCGCCGATGCGGCCGTCCATCATGTCGCTCGGCGCGATCACGTCACAGCCTGCCTGGGCCTGTACGAAGGCTTGCTGGCAGAGCACCTCGATGGTTTCGTCATTGAGGATCTCGCCGTCGCGCACGATGCCGTCTTGGCCGTGCGTCGTGTAGGGGTCGAGGGCCACGTCGCAGATCACGCCGATGTCGTCATGGCGCTCTTTGATGGCGCGCACCGTGCGGCACACGAGATTGTCGGGATTGGTAGCCTCGGCGCCATCCGGGCTTTTGCGGTCCTGTGGGGTAACCGGGAAGATGGCGACCGCCGGGATCCCCAGCGCCTTGGCCTCGCCGACGGCCTGGACCACGAGGTCGATGCCGAGCCGTTCGACCCCCGGCATCGAAGGCACCGGTGTTCGGGCCGCAGAGCCTTCTTGCACGAAGATGGGCCAAATCAGATCGTCCGGCGAGACGCTCGATTCGCGGGTCAGGCGCCGCACCCAGTCGCGGCCGCGATTGCGCCGCAGGCGTGTGCTGGGAAAGCCGGGATGACCATGCTGGGGCATGTATGCCGGGAGCCTAGCATGAGGCTATGATTCGTGTGTGAGAATCAGGGTCTTGCTCTTGGCTTGGCCGGTGCTCCTGGCCGCTTGCTCGACGACGATGACGGGGCGCAGGCAGCTCACGCTCATCGACGATGCCAAGATGGATCAGCTCGGTGTGGCCGCGTTTGCCAGCCTCAAGAAGGAGGGCGAGCTCAACCACGATCGGGCGACCAACGAGTACGTCGTCTGCGTGGCGGCGGCCATCCTAGAGGTGGTGCCGCGCCAGCACGGCCCACCGGACGGACGCTGGGAAGTGTTGGTGTTCGAGGACCCGACACCCAATGCGTTTGCGCTCCCCGGAGGCAAGATCGGAGTTCACACCGGCATGCTCGAGGTCGCCACTACGCCGGGGCAGCTCGCCGCGGTGCTCGGGCACGAGGTGGCGCACGTTCTGTTGCGCCACGGCAACGAGCGGATGTCGCAGTCGATCTTGGCAGACACGGCTCTGAACACAGCGTCGGTCGCTGCAGGAGTGGGAGCTCCCCAGTACCAGGATCTCATCGTCGGAGGGCTCGGGGTCGGCGCACAGTTCGGGGTGCTCTTGCCCTTCAGCCGCAAGCACGAGAGCGAAGCGGACGAGGTGGGCCAGATGTTCATGGCCGAAGCGGGCTTCTATCCAGCCGAGGCCATTACCCTCTGGCAGAACATGGCTCGGACTGGAGGTGAAGGGCCGGTCCAATGGCAGTCGACGCATCCTTCGGACGAGACGCGCATCGCGCGGCTCCACGCCAATCTCCCCCGTGCCATGCAGCAATACGAGTCGGCGCGCGCGGCTGGAAAGAATCCGAAGTGCGAGCCGCCGCCCGATGAATGGATCAACCCGGAAGCCTTGCCATAGCACTCAGGGGTGCGCTTGGACGAACCCCGCAACTGCCTGACCGATTTCCACCGGTGAGTCCTCCTGAATGAAGTGCAGGCCCTTGACGGTGATCTCTTCCTGATTCGGAAAGCGTCGGGCGAGCTCTCGTTGGGCGCCGATCAAGATGGTGCCCGGGTCCGCATTGATGAAGAGCTTGGGGATCGAGTCTTTGTCCTGGAGCCAAGCGCAATACGCGTCGACGATCTCGCAGACGTCGGCAGGCTCTCCTGCAACCGGGATCTGCCGGGGCCAGGTGAGCGTGGGGCGACGGGACTCTCCGGGCTCGACGAAGGGCGCGCGGTATCGGCTCATTTCCTCGTCGCTCAGCTTGCGGATAATCGACGCGGGCAAGATGCGCTCGATGAACACGTTCTTTTGGAGGATGATCTCCTCGCCCGCTGGGGAGCGCATGGCCTGAAAGATCTGGCGAGCAGTCTCCGGCCAGTCATCCCAGCCGGGCAGGGTGCAGACGACGGCCTCCATGTAGGCGATGCCTCGCACCTGCTCGGGGTGCCGATGCGCCCAGTGGAAGCCGAGACCCGAGCCCCAATCGTGAACCACGAGAAAAACTGGCTGCTCCCCGACGACAGCATCGAACCAGGCGTCGAGATAGCGGCGGTGGTCGACGAAGTGGTAACCGCTCGAGCTCTTGCCCGACTCGCCCATGCCGATGAGATCGGGTGCCAGACATCGCGCGGTAGGTGCGACTTCCTTGATCACGTTGCGCCACAGATAAGACGACGTCGGGTTGCCGTGCAGGAAAACGACGAGGGGACCGTCTCCGTCGGTGTCGACGTACGACATTTCGCTGTCTTCGACGGCGATGCGTTTCCTCGGATGGGGGTCTTCGGCGGCGATTTTGCTCATAGTGTATAGTCTTTCGGATGACGGCGCACCGCAACTGGAACCCGCCCACGAGCGAGTATTTGGTTCCATTCGATGGGCGTTTTCGCATCGCTGAGGCGCCGACGGCGCCGCCGGGGGATGTCGACAGGTCCGCAGCGAACAAAGAGCGCCGCCACATCACGCGGGCCATCGGGAAGCTGCAGCGCAAGCTTTACGCCGAGAACAGCCACGCCGTGCTCTTCGTATTTCAGGCCATGGATGCCGGCGGCAAGGACAGCACGATTCGAAGCGTCTTCACTGGGGTCAACCCGGCGGGCTTTCAGGTGTCGTCGTTCAAGGCGCCGTCCGCTGAAGAGCTCGACCACGATTTCCTTTGGCGCATCGCGAGACGGCTTCCCGAGCGAGGCCGAATCGGCGTCTTCAACCGCAGTCACTACGAAGAAGTGCTGATCGTCCGCGTGCACCCCGAATTCCTCGAGGCTCAGCGGCTGCCGGACTGCAACCTCGAGACCATCTGGACCGAGCGCTTCGAATCGATCCGCAACTTCGAAAAGCACCTCGCCGAAAGCGGGACGGTCATAGTGAAGTTCTTTCTCAACGTCTCCCGTGACGAGCAGAGGGATCGCTTGCTCCGGCGCATCGACAAGCCGAGCCACAACTGGAAATTCAATCCAGACGACATCAAGGAGCGGGATCGCTGGTCCGACTACATGCGGGCCTTCGAAGACGCGCTTAGGCAGACTTCCCGGCCGTGGGCTCCTTGGTACGCCATCCCGGCCGACAGCAAGCCCTACATGCGGCTGCAAGTCGCGCGCATCGTGCACGAAACGCTCGAAGGGCTGCATCTGTCCTTTCCCACCATCGGCGACGAGGCCCGCGCCGCGCTTGCCAAGGGCCGGGCCATGCTCGAGGGGCAATGAGCGAGGCGCCCCCCGTCGTTCTCACCGTCGCAGGCTCCGACCCCTCGGGCGGCGCCGGGCTACAGGCGGACCTCAAGACGATTCACCGGCACGGCGGGTACGGAGCCGCGGTTCCGACCTTGATCACGGTGCAGAGCACGCAGGGCGTCGTGGATGTCTCGTTCTTGCCGGCGGATCTGGTGCGGGCGCAGCTCGCCACGCTGCTCGACGACATGGAGCCCAAGGCGGCCAAGACCGGGGCCCTCGGCTCCCCCGAGGTGGCCCACATCCTCGGGTCCGTGATGGAGCAGACGCGGTTTCCGTGGGTGGTCGACCCGGTCTGGCTCCCGAGCCGCGGACAGCCGCTTTCGACGGGAGAGGTGGCCGAAGCCTATCGCGAGTCGGTGATCCCCCATGCGACCTTGGTAACCCCGAACATGCAGGAGGCCGGCCTATTGGCCGGGATGCCGGTTCGCGACCTGCTGGAGGCGCGGCAGGGGGCGCAGCGAATCCTTGCGCTCGGCGCGCAGGCGGTCTTGGTGAAGGGCGGGCACCTCGAAGGCTCAGCCCGCGGAACCGACGTCCTGGCCTTTGGCGACGAGATCCACGAGCTTCGAGCGGCGGAGGTTTCTCAGGGGCATTTCCATGGAACCGGGTGCGCGCTGTCCGCGGCAATCGCCACGAGGCTCGCGTTTGGCGAGGAGATCCTCGCCGCAGTCGCCGTCGCCAAGCAGTGGCTGACCGGGGCGCTCGCGCATGCGTTCGCAGTGGGCAAGGGAGCGAAACCGGTCAATCATTTGTGGCAGCTCGACGAGAAACCTTAGCTCGTCTCGAAGTTTGTGATCCGGTTTTGTTGCCTCCCCTTTTGGTGGGCTGCTACATGCGAGCAGGTTTAGGGGATGGCGCGCCGTCGCAAGAAGAAGGGGGCTCCTCAGATCGAGCTGCCGATGGATAGCATCGAAGATGCCTCGCTCGTCGTCGAAGCGCAGCGGCGTTATCTCAACTACGCGCTGAGCGTCATCACGTCTCGCGCGCTGCCCGACGTGCGCGACGGCCTCAAGCCCGTGCAACGCCGAATCCTCTACACCATGTACAACGAGCTCCGTCTCCGGAGCGACACCAAGCATCGCAAATCGGCGGCCATCGTCGGTGATGTGATGGGCAAATTTCACCCTCATGGCGACACGGCCATCTACGACGCCCTGGTGAGAATGGCGCAGCCTTTTACGATGCGGCAGCCACTGGTCGACGGGCGCGGCAACTTCGGCTCGCCCGACGGCGATTCCGCCGCCGCCATGCGCTACACGGAAGCCCGGCTTCAGCGGCTCGCCGACGAGCTGCTGGTCGAGCTCGCCAAGAAGACCGTCGCCTTTCGTCCCAACTACGACGGGCGGCTGTTCGAGCCGACGGTGCTGCCGGCGCGGTTTCCAAACCTGCTGGTGAATGGCTCGCAAGGCATTGCGGTTGGGATGGCAACCTCGATTCCGCCTCACAATTTGTCCGAGGTGATCCAGGCCTGCGTGGCGCTCATCGATGGGGACCTATCGACCAAGCAGCTGTTGCGGCACGTCAAGGGCCCCGACTTTCCGACGGGCGGTGAGCTGATCAGCAGCAAGCAAGAGCTGGCCGATGCCTACGAGACCGGGCACGGCTCGCTCAAGCTTCGCGGGGAATGGAAGATCGAAAGCCCCCGTGGCGGCAACCCTCTGATCGTCATTCACTCGATCCCGTACTCGATCGAGCGGCGTGCCGTCGTCGAAAAGATCGCCGAGGTGATCATCGCCAAGAAGCTGCCGGGGCTGCTCGATGTACGCGACGAGAGCACCGATGACTGCCGCATCGTCTGCGAGATGAAAAAGGACGCCGACCCGCAGCTGATCATGGCGTACCTCTACAAGCACACGCCCCTTCAAACCAACGTGCAGGTCAACCTCACCTGTCTCGTCCCGACCGCCAATCCCGAGGTCGCGGCGCCGCAGCGCATAGGCCTCAAAGCCATTCTTCGGCACTTCCTCGACTTTCGGATGGAGGTGGTCACCAAGCGGCTCGAGTTCGAGCTCGACCAACTTCTCAAGCGCATTCACATCCTCGAGGGCTTCGTCCTCGTTTTCGATGCGCTCGACGAGGCGATTCGCATCATCCGGGCCTCGGAAGGCAAGCAGGATGCTGCCGAAAAGCTGATCAAGCGGTTCAAGCTCGACGAGCTGCAGGCCGATGCCATCCTGGAGCTCAAGCTCTACCGGCTCGCGAAGCTCCAGATTTTGGAGATTCGCAAGGAGCTCGAGGAGAAGCAAAAAGAGGCTCGGCGCGTGCAGAAGCTGCTGAAGAGCCCAGCGGCGCGCTGGAAGCTGATCCGGGCCGAGCTCCAAGAGCTCGCCTCGAGCTACGCGGATCCGCGCCGAACGCGCATCACCTCGAAGCTCGACGAGCCCGAGTTCGACGAGGAGGCCTTCATCGTCGAAGAGGACGCGATGGTCGTCGTCACCGAGCAGGGCTGGGTGAAGCGGCAGCAGAGCGTCAAGGACGTCGCATCGACGCGGGTGCGCAAGGGGGATCGGGTGCTGGCGGTTCTGGCCGGATCGACGAAGAGCAGCGTCGCCTTCTTCAGCAGCCAGGGCGTTTGCTACGTGACGCGAATGGTCGACATTCCGGCCACCACGGGACACGGCACCCCGCTTCAGACCCTGTTCAAGCTCGGCGACGGCGAACGGATCGTGGGCGCCCTTGGTTTTGATCCGCGCTTCCTCGAAGTGCCTCCGCCCGACGAAGAGGCGGAGGAGCCCGAGCCTCCGTACGCCCTTGCCGTGACCAAGGGTGGCTTGGCGTTGCGCTTCTCGTTGCGCGGCCATAGGGAGCCCTCGACACGCGCAGGACGCAAGTTCACCCGGCCCAAGGAGGGCGACGAGGTGATCTACGTGGCGGCCGTGTTCGAAGAGGATTGCATCGCGTGCGTCACCAAGCAGCGCCGGGTGCTGATCTGTGAGGCCGAAGAAGTATCGCTTCTGGCTGGGGCCGGCCGCGGCGTCATGCTGATCAAGCTGCAAAAGGGAGATGAAGTCGTCGGGGCGCGCGTGCTCTCCTACGAGGACGACGTCCTGATCGCGCAGCGCGAGGGTGGCAGCGAGTACCGCATCACCTTGCGCAAGTACGATATCGTCTCGCGAGGGGGCAAGGGCTTTCAGCTCTTCACGCGCGGCGCCGTCGAAGGCGAAGTCTACCAAGAACCTGAGATTCCCGTATTCCCGGAAGAGTAGTGGCGTACACCGCGTCTAAGACTTCACTTTGAATAAGTGTTTTTTACACCTTTTTAGCACATTCACCTACACTGTACCAGCACCCGGGACCAGAGCAGGGACCCGTAGACATTCCCGCTTCGTCCACGGATACTGCGGCGATGAAACCAATTGTCGGCTCACTGCTCTGTCTCGTTCTGGGTTCACTCATCGTGGTGGGATGCGGGGATTCCAACGGTACAAATGGCCTTGGCGGCGATCTTGTCTGCGCCTCAGACGACCCCCAGTATGGCAACACGATCCCCTGTCCGGGTGGAGCGGAAACCATCGACTTCTGCGTCAACACCGGCAATGGCGATTGCTACTACGTGCTCGGTGGAGACCAGGTCGGCTGTGGTAACTGCACAGAAAACGACTTCAATCTCGGCAGCTGCACCCAACAGGCGTTTGACCTTTGTAACCAGTAGCCGGAACCAACAGGGGTAGGCAATTTCCCCACATGCGCTTTTTGTCACAAACCTGGCGCGTCGTGGAGTGAGCCCCGCACCGCACCTGGCCGGATTCCCCTACAGGCGGGTGGGGGTCTAGCCCCTCTCGAGCCCGGTTCTGGCACGTTCCTGGCACAGTCGCAGGGACAGACCGGGAAAGCACTATCTAAGTCTGCGTAATGACTGGACCTGTCGTGGGTAGAGTAGTGGCCCCTAGAGCCAAAGCCCCACCGAGGGCGAGCTTGAGGCCGTACTATTTGGGGTCGGGCGCGGGCATCGTGCTGTCTGCTCCTCACCCGGACAGACCAGGTCTACTTCATCCAGTCTCAATGTAAGCGCTGCTAACTTCATGCGCGTACTGACATTACATAGACCGACAGTTACCTACATAACTTGTCACAAAGTAAACTAGTCGTCCCAGTCGGCGGCACAAGGCTCTGGACGGGTCAGGGTCAAGAGCCGCAGTCGGTCCCGCACGAGCGTCTCGAGCAGTGCCCGTTCCCGGCCTTGGGCGAATTCGTTTGGGGTTTGACCTCTGAGCGAGCCATGGGGCCGCTCCTGGTTGTAGTAGTTTCTCCATTGCTCGAGCACGGCCTGGGCTTCCTGCACGTTCGAGAAGACGTGCTCGTTGAGGCACTCGTCGCGAAGCCGAGCGTTGAAGCTCTCGATGAACGCGTTCTGGGTCGGCTTGCCCGGTTCGATGAAGTGAAGCTCGATGTCGTGGTCCTTGGCCCAGCGTTGCATCGAGCGACTCGTGAACTCGGGACCGTTGTCGACGACAATGCGCTCGGGAAGCCCGTAGGCCTCCGCCGCTTGCTCCAAGGTTCGGATGACGCGCTCTGAAGGCATCGAACGAGCGGCCGTCAGCACCGGCGCTTGCCGCGTGCACAAGTCGAGCACGCTAAGGGTGCGAAGCGGACCGGTCATCGTTCGGTCGTGCACGAAGTCCATCGACCAGCATTCGTTTCGGCGCCTCGGCACCGTCATGGGCTGCCGTGGCATGTGCTTGAGGCGCCGCCGTCGTCGGACCGGCACCTGAAGCCCGTGGTTCCGGTACAATCGATGCACTCGCTTGTGATTCACCGGGCCTAGACGCCGCCGCAGCATTCGCGTCAGCTGCCGGTAGCCCGAACGCCGATGGCGTCCAGCAAGCGTCTTGAGCAGCCTGAGCACCCCCTCGTTGTCGCGGGGCCGAGCCCGGTATCGCATCGAAGAGCGTGGCGCTCCGAGCAGCCGACAGGCACGACGCTCGCTCATGCGGTGCGCCTCTACGAGGTGCACGAGCGCCGCTCTCTTGGCCTTCGGCGTTACCATTTTCGGCCTATCACATCCTTGAGCGCCACGATGTCTACGGCTTGGTCGGCCACGATGCGCTTGAGCTTGCGATTCTCTTCCTCGAGCTCCCGAAGCCGCTTGGCGTCGCTCGCCTCCATCCCGCCGTACTTCTTCTTCCAGCGGTACAGCGTGTGCTCGCTGATGCCGTGCTCGCGGCATACCTCGAGCCCCGTCCGTCCCGATTCGACCTCCTTCAGGATGCCGATGATTTGGCTCTCCGTGAACCTGCTCTTCCTCATGATGTCCTCCTTTGTAGACCCGGAGGACTCACTTCTTCAATGGCTCAACTTTCGGGGGCTAGATCAATACCCCAAATCAAAACTGTCAAAACTGCCAAAACCTGGGTTTTGTCAGAGCCTCTCCATTCCCTTGGTGCGCAAAAGAACAAGTGCGAGAGCCCCTTGGAGCGCCCTAAGACCAAACCGAAACCGCGACGCCGCAGTGAAGAATTACGTATAGACTCGCCCTCCTTTCCAAGGTTGTTCTCTCCACCTCAGTGAGCTGCTGGAGGCCACTACGCATGAGAAGGGAAGGGAAGCTAATTATGAAAAAGCTAGCGTTCGGGGTTCTTTTGGTGTTTCCAAGCGTTGCCTTTGCGGCACCGCCGCCAAACCCAGGGAATCTACAAAACCAAGTTGCGGAGTTACAGGCGCAAGTCGCAACCCTCACATCAGCGTTGGCAGCTGAGACGGCAGCGCGAGAGGCAGCGGATACGACGTTGCAGGGCAACATCGACGCGGAAGCGACTGCGCGGATTGCGGCAGACACGACGTTACAGGGCAACATCGACACCGAAGAGGCAGCACGAGCAGCTGCAGACGCAACCTTGCAGAGCAACATTGACGCCGAAGAGGCAGCTCGTATTGCGGGCGATGGGTTCCTCCAGTTGCAAATCGATGAGCTGGACACGGGCGGAGGTTCAGCGTTGGATCCGTACGTCACGGTTGACCCCGATCCGATCAATGGGCTTGCGGGGCCCAATATCATCTTCTCCGGAGCGAACGTACACATTCGCAATGGGTCGGGATCGAGCAGCAATGCCAATGGCCTCGGCAATCTCATCGTGGGTTACGACGAGGATCAGAGTGGTGAAGAGGACGTTCGAACCGGGTCGCACAACTTGGTCATCGGCAGGGAACATACGTACTCGGGAACTTGCGGTTTCGTCGCGGGCTTCAACAACAGCATCGCTGGCGACCACGCGTCCGTGAGCGGCGGAAGCTTCAACCAAGCCACGGTGGGCACATCATCCGTGAGCGGCGGATTGGCAAACACGGCCAGCGGCCCCTCGTCTTGGGTGGGTGGCGGAACCAATAACACAGCCAGCGGTAATTTCGCGTCGATTAGCGGTGGACAACAAAACACAGCCAGCGGCAATTACGCGTCGGTTAGCGGCGGGCGCTTCAACGAAGTTATCGGTATCGGGGCCGCCATCTGCGGCGGAGTCAATAACGTTGCCAGCGGCGATATGGCCTCGGTCAGCGGTGGACAACAAAACACAGCCAGCGGTCAAAGTGCATCGGTTAGCGGCGGTCAGTACAACGAAGCTAGCGGCGAATGGTCCTCGGTGAGCGGCGGTGGCGGTGAGATTCCTACGTGGGGCAGTACCGCCAGCGGCGCTTGGTCATCGGTCAGCGCCGGGAAAGCCAACGACGCGATCGGTTTTCGGTCCTCCGTGAGCGGCGGGAACGCCAACAAGGCTATCGGTGATGACTCCTCCGTGAGCGGCGGGCAATTAAACGAGGCTATAGGCACCAGTTCTTCGGTCAGCGGTGGGGCCACCAGAACAGCCCCGAATTTCGAAAACTGGGCGGCCGGGAGTTTGCTCGAGGCGAACTAGAATCAGACCGCATCAAAAACGGCGGCCTTCGGATCACTCCGTGGGTCGCCGTTTCGTTTTAGGCTCGGCTGCTCGTTTCACAGCACAATCACCCGGAGCGAAGGCCGTCCGCCCTCTTTCCGCTTCGCTTCGATGCGCCTCAAAAACCCATCATCGGCCAGGTTGTCGAGGGCCTCGTCCTGAACATCGACCGACGCTTTGGCAAAACAAGGAAGCCCTCGTTTGATATCGCGCAGAGCGATTTCCTTGCCCCGCTTCCGCGCCAGGTGCGTCCGTAGCGCCCGCTCGATGCTGCTCGTTTGGCTTCCATGGATGATGGAGTGGACATGCTGGAAGTGTCCGAGCGCGAAGCCGCTGAGCTCAATCGCATCCTTGATGGACTGGGGGCCGACTTCCCGTTTCTGGTGAGAAGCGAAGACATGCCCGAGCGTCGCCCACCGCAGGACCTTGTTCTCGAGCTTGCGGCAGAACCCGGTGATGTGGTGGAGCTCGCTTCCGGGGAGCCGGTGCCGCCGCTTGAATCGGTTGCGCCAGGCCGTGTACATCTCGTTGGCTTCCCCGGACAAGGTGTAGGGCTCGACCCGATGGCGGCGAAAGAATAGCCCGAGCTCCACCAGTCGATTCCGATGGGGAGCCAAGACCTCATCGCCGATGCCGACAGGCTCATCGACGAAGTCCTCCTCGGTGGGGTCTGGGGAAACACAAAACCAAAACCGGTTGATGAGACCACGGTCCCAAAGCTCGGGTCGATTGCGAAGGTCCTCGATGACGCTCATCTGGGTCCCGCCTAAGATGTTGAGCCGCGCCTCGTCAATCCAATTCTTATCCCGGGTCACGCGGTCTACCCGATAGAACTCGCCGTCATAGCTCGAGAGCAGCGCGTCGATGTCCGGCGGTCGTCCGGTTGCTCGGCCAATCAATCGACTGAACACGGGCAGCTCCGCGCTAATCATCGTGGCCGTATCGTCATTCTCGCTCTGCACGATGAGCATGGCCTCGGGCGAGCAGTCGTGAAGGATGAGCTGCGGCATGACGATGGTCTTCGCTTCGTCGATGCGGTCGTTCAGATCTCGGATGTCCGCCTCAAAAGCGTCTTTGTCCCCGCCCTTGTAGCTTCGTTTTCTCAGGCGCTTGTCCTCCTCGAGCCGGGTAATGAGCGCCTGGGCATCGCGATAACGCTCGAGGCTTTCCTCGCGAAGCGCTGCCTCCACGTCGTGGACCGCACGCTGCGCATGTTTGAAGATGGGAGTTTTGCCGACACTGCTCCCGCCCGTGAGATAGGCGTAATCGCAGCACCAGGAGACGTAGCCCTCCTCGCGCTCAATCCGCACATAAGACCCATAGGTCGCGGCCATCATGTTGAAGACCACGAAGGCCACGGGGTCGATCGGATTCTCGGTCGCCTTCGCCATGGTCTGCACCATGTTCTCGGTGCCCGCGTCTCTAAAGATGTGAAGCGGAAACCTCGGAAGCTCCCCTTCTGGGAAGAGCTCTACCACATTGTTCTCGCGTTTGAGCCAGGCGCGAAGCTCCGCCACCTGGTCCCCCATGATCAAGCGTTGGTCGGCGTCTTCGCACGACCCCATCTTCTCGAGCAGCGCGTTGATTCTTGCGCTCGCCTCTTCCCTAATCATTGCAGCATGCCCCCAGCCAGCCAGCCCGCCCGCATCGCAAACGTCCTGACCTTTGGTGAATGGAACCCATCGCGAAACGGAACGGCCGCCAAGCGTTGCGGAGATGGTCTCCGCGTATCGCTCGCCTGGCGCGTCGTCGTCGGTCGCGATGATGATGTGTGCGTTCTTCGGGATGGCGACGGCGTGCGCGTCGTTCCATGAGCCGCTCCCGGTAATGCCAAAGACCGCCCGAATGCGGGTCTCGTCGGAGTCTTCGCAGTTGGCGGTCAAAAGGTCGGGTTCGCCCTCGACGATGACAACCTCGAGCGGCCGGTCGCCCCAAAGTTTCTTTCGCTCAGGGTCCCCCCGAAGTATCGCCACCGCGGCCTTGTTGGCGAGGATGAGGCCCCGTTTCTGTGGCTTGAGCGAGACGCTCTTGGCCTTGAGCTTATCGCCGTGATCGATGACCGAGCCGAGCTGTAGCGAACGCACATCACCCACGCTGTCGTAGAGCGGGAACAGCAACCGGAACCCGTAGAGCGGCGCGTGCTTGTATTCGCCGTCAATCTCGAGTTTGGGAATCGCCGCCCGCAGCTCGTCGAGGAGCTCCTTCGGAAGCGGTGCGCCCTTGGGCAGATACCTACAGAGCCCGGCTCCGCTCAGTCGTTCGAGGTTGACGCGGCGGCCACTGAGAAAGCTACACGCATCGTCGTGGATGAAGACGCCCTCGGCCGATTTCCAGAGCGCTTCCACCACACGGAGCGGCGGATAGCTTGGCGGGTCGGGCGGAATGACTGGCAACGTTGCCACCCCCGGATCGTCACCGTCTGGCCGTTGTCTTGGTTTCTTTTCGCCATCTCGGCGCGCACTCTTGAGCGTGGCCTTGATTTCGGCGACATCGAGCCCCGCCGCACGTCCGGCCTGTGCAAGCCGTTGCCAGGTGGACTCGAGCTCAAGCTCGCCGCCCGCTACAAGCTCGAAGCATCCCCGGGCCTGGGCATAGAGCGTATTGTTGCGAAGCTTGTGCGGCGCTGAGAGTACCTTCGACTCGGCATCCTTGAGCGCCCCCTCCCCGTACTTGTCGGCCGCACTCATGGCGTCCGCTCCAGTTGAGTGATGCGCTGTTCGAGGATCTGGACCTCGTCGAGGAGCTCCACAATCTGCCGGACCAGGGCCGCAATCCGCGCCTCGGTGAGCGCTTCGGGGTTTAGGTCCAGGTTGAGATTTAGGCGGTTGTTACTTGCGCGGCCGCGACCGCCATAGTACGTATCGAAGTGCACAGGAGAAAGAGCCCTGCCTTTCGGGGTGGGGTTGCAAGGGAGGCGGCGTTGGTCTTGGCAGGACCGGCGCCGTCAGCGTTTGAGGGGCACGAACGACGCACCGATGCATCGCCGTAGAACTGGACCCCGACGCAAACCGATGGCACAAATACGGCACACCGATTTCGAGGGGCGGGTAGGGACTCAGAATCTCCCGGAAAAACCAGGGCAAGAGACGAGGGGAGACCGGGAGTAGTGGCGTACACCGCCAAAGACATCGACGTTCTCGAAGGTTTGGAGCCCGTCCGCAAGCGGCCCGCGATGTACATCGGGGGGACCGATGCCCACGGCTACCATCATTTGCTGTGGGAGATTCTCGACAACTCGGTAGACGAAGCGATCAACGGGCACGCATCCCGCATCGAAGTTGCGCTCGACAAAGATCACCGGGGCGCGACGGTGAGCGACAACGGACGCGGTATCCCGGTCGATCCCCACCCGAAGTTCAAGAAGTCGGCGCTCGAGCTGATCCTCACCACGCTCCATGCGGGCGGCAAGTTCGAGGGCAAGAACTACCAGGTGGCCGGCGGACTTCATGGCGTAGGGGCGTCGGTGGTCAATGCCTTGTCCTCGGACCTGACGGCCACCGTTTGGCGCGGCGGCAAGAGCTATGAACAGAGCTACCGGCGCGGCAAGGCTACGACGAAGCTCAAGCGGGGCGGCAAGACCAGCAAGCGGGGCACGCAGATTCATTTTCGGCCCGACCCCGACATCTTCGGAAAGCGTCTGGAGTTCGACACGGCGCGGGTGGCGGAGCGGCTGGAAGCCAAGACCTATCTTCACCGCGGTCTCAAGATCGTCTTCGTCGACGAAAAGACCGGTGAGCGCCAGGAGCTCGAGCACCCGGGCGGCATCCTCGACTTCCTCGAAAAGCTGGTGCGCGAACGCGGCAAGCCGCCGGTGCACAAGGAGCCGTTCACGATCGAGCACGAGGAGGATCCGCGATTCGAGGTGGCACTGCGCTGGACCGAGGCCACCGACGAGGTCATTCGGTCGTACGCCAACGGCATTCCCACACCTTCGGGCGGGACCCACGAAAATGGCTTCAAGCAGGGCCTCGCCAAAGCCATTCGCAATCACATGGAGACGCAGAAGCTCACGCCCAAGGGCGTGAAGGTCACTTCCGACGACATCCGGGAGGGCTTGGTTGCGTTGGTGAGCGTTTACGTGGCCGAGCCGCAGTTCCAGGGACAGACCAAGGATCGGCTCAACAACCCCGAGGTGACCGCGCAGATCGAAACGTCCGTTCGCACGGCGTTCGAGCAGTGGCTGCTCAACAATCAGACCGCGGCCGAGTCGATCGTGGCGCGCGTGATCATCTCGGCGCGTGCGCGGGCAGCCAGCCGCGCAGCCAGTCAGCAGGTTTCACGCAAGACGGCGGTGAGCCACCGGCTCAACCTTCCGGGCAAGCTCGCCGACTGCTCGAGCACGAATCCCGGCGAGAGCGAGCTCTTCCTCGTCGAGGGTGACAGTGCGGGAGGCAACGCAAAGCAGGGACGGGACCGAAAGACGCAAGCGATCCTGCCGCTCCGTGGCAAGGTGTTGAATGCCGAACGTGCATCGCAGTCCCAGATCCTCGGAAACCGCGAGCTTCAGGACATCGTGAGCGCGCTCGGCTGCGGAATCGGCAAAGACTTCGATATTTCGAAGCTGCGGTACGGCCGCGTGTTCCTGTTGATGGACGCGGACAGCGATGGGCACCACATTGCAACGCTGCTGCTGACGTTCTTCTATCGGATGTTGCCTGCACTCATCCGCGAGGGGCATGTCTTTTTGGCGCAACCGCCTCTCTATCGGATCGACATCGGCAAAGAGGTACACTGGGCGCTGGACGACGAGGAGCGAGATCGCATCATCTCGGCTGCGCCGAAGAACGCAAAGATCGACATCAGCCGGTTCAAGGGACTCGGTGAGATGACTGCAGAAGAGCTCCGGGAAACCACACTCGACAAGTCGAGGCGGCGCGCCCTGCGCGTCACCGTCGACCGAGAGCTCGAAGCCGATCGGGTATTCAGCGAGCTTATGGGCAAAGACCCGGCGGCGCGTTTCGATTTCATCATGGAGCAGGCACCGCAGGCCGAGGCCGTCGAGCTCGACGTCTGACGCTCGGAGTCGGGCCGGTTTTTTTGACCGCGCAGCCCCCTTCTGATTGAAGTGCTTCAGGAAGCACTTCGATAACTCGGGGAGTCGGTATGCAGTCGATATGTCACGTGTGCGAGAGAAGCTTCGAGGCGCGCTTTCGCTATCAGGTTCGCGAGGAAAACGGTCAATACGTGTACGTATGCTCCACGGGCTGCCAGCAGCGTCTGCTGCTCGGAGCCGATGGGGTGCATGCTTGCGACACCTGCGGTGCCACCTTCGAGATCGAATTTCCGTACCAGATGAGCGTTCGGGATGGACGCCGCCAATACTTTTGCTCGACGCCCTGCCGCGAGCGCGCCGAACAGCGTCTGAGCCAGATCGGGATCATACGCACCGCCCCCAAGCGGATCGCGGTGTTCAATCACAAAGGCGGCACCGGCAAAACGACCACCTCCATCAATCTAGCAGCGGGGCTCGCGGAGACGGGCCGGCGCGTGCTTCTCATCGACGCGGACGGGCAGGGCAACGTGGGCGCGTCGCTCGGCATTGCAGGGCAGCGCACGCTCTACCACGTGCTGGTGAACGGGGTCCAGGCTGCTGACGTGGCCGTTCCCGTTCGTGAAGGGCTCGACGTGTTGACCTCCAACGAAACGCTGGCCGCCGCCGAGCTCTTCCTCGCAGAGCGGCCCAACCGCGACCGGATCATGCGCGAGCGGCTCGGGGATGCCTGCCGTGACTACGACACCGTGGTCATCGATTGCGCGCCCGCCCTCTCGCTGATGAATCAGAACGCGATGGTCTACGCAGACAGCGTCGTGGTGCCGGTGGCATGTGACTATCTCTCGTTGGTCGGGGTCAAGCAGGTCTTACGTACGATTCGCCACGTGCGGGAGCTACTGCAGCACGACGTACAGCTGCTGGGCGTCTTACCCACTTTCTTCGATGTTCGTACCCGGATCTGCCGCGAGGCGATCTTGACTCTCCGCCAGCACTTCGAGGCGCGATGCTATGACCCAATTCGAATCAACACGAAGCTCCGCGAAGCGCCGAGCGCGAAGCAAACCATCTTCGAATATGCGCCGCAAAGCCATGGTGCGGAGGACTACCTGCGCTTGGTGGAGCGGGTGACGGCTGCGGGGCCGAAGGACAAGGAGCTGGTGAGGCGGCCGGCTTCCCTTTCGGCCGCATCTTAATTGGGGGGCGACATGAAGAGACGCGACGCGACGGGAGTAGATGGGGTCCTCGACGAAGACGAGGTCAGCGCGGTCTTGCGCGACACGTTTTACGGTGGCAAAACCCGCAAACGGGGGCGCGCCAAGACGAAGAAGAAGCCAGACCACTACGACGTGATTTGCATTTCGCTTTACACCGAGGACCTCGCCCGACTCGACAAAATGGTGGCCAAGCTGAAGAAGCGCGGCCATCGCAGGATCAGCCGGAGCGCCCTGATTCGATTTGCGCTCGACCACGTCGATATCGACGACTTTCCGCGGGCCTACTAGCGTGACGTCACCGGGGCGCTATACTCGGCGCCAATTTTCAGGTTCCTTGGGAGGTTCCGGTGACCGACAGCATCCTACGGGAAGCACTCACCTTCGACGACGTGTTGCTCCTGCCGGGGTACGCCGATTTTATGCCCGCCAACGCCGATGTCTCGACGCGCTTCACGCGTGAGCTCGAGATTCGCATTCCTTTCGTGTCGAGCGCGATGGATACCGTTACCGAGTGGCGTACGGCGGTCACCATGGCTCGGGAGGGCGGCATTGGCATCTTGCACAAGAACATGAGCCCGGACCTTCAGGCGCTCGAGGTGACGAAGGTGAAGCGGGCGGAGACGGGAATGATCGTCGATCCCGTCACGGTGGGTCCGGGGCAGTCGCTGCACGATGCGCTCGAGCTGATGAGGCGGCACGAGATCTCCGGTCTTCCCGTGGTCGAGGGCACCAGACCCGTAGGCATTCTCACCAGCCGGGACATCCGATTCGAGCAGAATCTGAACCAAAAGGTCGCGCAGCTCATGACCAAGGATCTGGTGACCGTCCCGCCCGGCGTCGAGCAGAGCAAAGCACGCGAGCTCCTTCACAAGCACCGCATCGAGAAGCTGCTGGTCGTCGGAGACGACGGCGAGCTGGTCGGTCTCATCACCATCAAAGACTTGATGCAGGCCGATCGGTATCCGGACGCCATCAAGGATTCGCTCGGCCGCCTCTGCGTGGGCGCTGCGCTCGGCGTGGGGCCGGACCGAGAGAAGCGAGCCGATGCGCTCGTACGGGCGGGCGTCGACGTTTTGGTGATCGATACCGCACACGGGCACACCAAGGGCGTCATCGACGCGGTGAGAGATACGAAATCGGCTTACCCCGACGTCCAAGTGGTAGCGGGGAACGTAGCAACCGCCGAAGGAACGAAGGCATTGATCGATGCGGGCGCCGACGCGGTGAAAGTCGGCATGGGCCCGGGGTCGATCTGTACGACGCGCGTCGTGGCGGGCATCGGCGTGCCCCAGGTCACTGCGGTGATGGATTGTGCCAAGGTTGGCCGGAAGCACGGCGTTCCAATCATCGCCGATGGCGGCGTGAAGTACTCGGGCGACGGCGTCAAAGCGATCGCAGCGGGTGCCGATAGCGTGATGATCGGCTCCCTCTTTGCGGGCACCGACGAGGCGCCCGGCGAGCTCGTGCTCTACCAGGGGCGCACTTACAAGGCTTATCGCGGCATGGGCTCGCTCGGGGCCATGCGCCAAGGATCCTCGGACCGGTATGCGCAGGCGGACGTTTCGGACGTCGGCAAGCTCGTTCCCGAAGGCATCGAAGGCCGTGTGCCGTATCGGGGGCCGCTGTCGACGGTCGTGTATCAGTTGGTGGGTGGGCTGCGCGCCGGCATGGGCTACACGGGCTGCCCGTCGATCCCGGATCTTCAGAAGAACGCGAAGTTCGTTCGCATCAGCGCCGCGGGGCTTCAGGAAAGCCACGTGCACGACGTGATGGTGACCAAGGAAGCGCCCAACTACCGTATTGGTCAGTGAGCCTGCCTCGACCCAACCGGACCCCCATGTTAGACCCGCGCCATGATCGTTGATGGGGTCCTGATTCTCGACTTTGGGTCGCAGTACACCCAGCTCATTGCCAGACGCATTCGTGAGCAGCACGTATTCTGCGAGATTCAGCCGCATACCCACTCGCTCGCCGAGATCCGCAAGGCCAAGCCCCGCGCGATCATTCTGAGCGGCGGCCCCGCCAGCGTCTTTGCCGAGGGGGCGCCGAGCATCGAGCCGGGTGTGTTCGACCTGGGAGTGCCGGTGCTCGGGATCTGCTACGGGATGCAGCTCACGAGCCATCTTCTCGGAGGCGAGGTCCAGCGAGCCAATGAAAGGGAGTACGGACCGGCCCGGCTCGAGGTGATCAAGCCGGAAGGACTGCTCCACGGCTTCGAAATGGGAACGCACGTCGACGTGTGGATGAGCCATGGCGATCGGGTCGAGGCGCTTCCTCCGGGATTCGAGACGATTGCCCGCACACCGAACAGCCCGTTCGCGGCCGTGGCCAATCTCGAGCGCAGGATCTTTGGGGTGCAGTTTCACCCCGAGGTTGCGCACACGCCACGTGGCGTCGAGATGCTTCGCGCTTTTTTGTTCGAGGTTGCAGGCTGCAAAGCGGACTGGACGCCGGGCTCGTTCATCGAGCAGAGCGTCGAAGCGATTCGACGCCAGGTTGGTGGTCGTGCGGCGGTCTGCGGATTGTCCGGCGGGGTCGATTCGTCGGTTGCGGCGATGCTAGTCTCGAAGGCCATCGGCGATCGCCTCACTTGCATTTTCGTCGATAACGGACTGCTTCGGAAGCACGAAGCCCAAAGCGTGGTCCACACTTTCCGCGATCATTTCGGCCTCAAGCTCATCCACGTCGATGCGGCAGACGAGTTCCTCGATGCGCTTCGCGGCGTCGCCGACCCCGAAAAGAAGAGAAAGATCATCGGGCGCGTGTTCATCGACGTATTTCAGCGCGAGGCGGAAAAGCTCGATGATGTCGGCTACCTGGTGCAAGGGACGCTCTATCCCGACGTGATCGAAAGCTTGTCTTTCAAGGGACCGAGCGCGGTGATCAAGAGTCATCACAACGTGGGCGGTTTGCCCGAGACGCTGCATCTCGAGCTCGTCGAGCCGCTTCGCCTTCTCTTCAAGGACGAGGTCCGCGAGGTAGGGGAGGCCATGGGGATGCCCCACGACGTCCTATGGCGGCACCCCTTTCCGGGCCCTGGCCTAGCGGTCCGCTGTCCCGGGGCGGTGGAGCGCGAAAAGCTCGACATCTTGCGTGAAGCCGAGGCTATCTTCGACGAGGAGCTCCGTGCCGCCGATCTGTACGACAAGATCTGGCAGGCGTTTTGCGTGATTCTGCCAGTCCGGACCGTGGGTGTGATGGGCGACGAGCGCACCTATGACTACGTGGTTGCCGTTCGCGCGGTCGATTCCCGAGACGGCATGACTGCCGATTGGTCGCGAATCCCGCACGAGGTGTTGGCCCGCATCTCCACCCGCATCATCAACGAAGTGCGCGGATGTAACAGGGTCTGCTACGACATCTCGTCGAAGCCACCATCGACGATCGAATGGGAATGAGAACGGCCGGGCTCGTGCTGGCGTTGCTCGTCTGCGCTGCCGGTTGCGCGAAAAGGAACGTCGTTGCTCCGGAGCCGGCTCGCCTGAGGGTGGTTGCAACCCCGGTGAACGCGTCCGTCTACATCGACGGCCATTACTTCGGCCGAGCGACCGTCCTTTCCGCAGAGCCCAAGGCATTGGTGCCCGGCTTCCATCTGATGACCATTCAGGCGGACGACCACTTCCCCCACGACTTGGAGCTCGAACTGCCTCCGGGCCTCACCACCGTTACCGTCGAGCTTCGCCCCATCCCTCCCTAGGGCATTGCTCGCCCCGCGGAAATGTCCCTCCCCAATCGGAATGGCTTGGTTTTTGGGGGCTAGCGTATCCCTTCGAGTTGCTGGGCGGTCTGGTATTCCTCTTCGATGATAGGGCCGGCGAGACGGACGACGAGATGATTCGGGCTCACCTGTTTCAGTGCTTGGAGCTCGGCATATTTTCTATCGATCGAGTCGCCCACCAGCACCAGGTTTGCCTGGGCCCGGACGAAGTCGGGACGCTCGGCGAGGGTTTGTCGCAGTAGCTTCTCGCAGCGAGCCGGATCGGCGTAACGTTCGAGCGCTTCCATGGCGCGGAGGAACGTACGAACGGGCGGGTTCCCCGGCCCATCGTCCGCGTACCTCATCATCCGATCGTACTCCAACCAATTGCCTCGCAATCGGTAGTAGTTGGCGCTCGCGAGATAGGCGAGCTGCGCTTTCGGATCCTGGCGGATGGCTTCTTCCGCGAGGTCCGAGCCGGACTCGAGCGGTGCTTCCGAAAGGACATGCAGTGCGCGGACCACTTTACGAAGGTCGGCGACCTTGGTTTTGAGCTCTGCTACGCGTGCCTCGTCTTGCTTGGCGGAATCCGGATCTTGAAGCGGCATTGGGCGGCTGGCGCCGCGCAGATTGGTCATATCCTGCTGCAGCTCGGCATTGAGAATCGATGCGGCGGTCAGCAGGGCCCCCGCGTACGAAAGGTCGAGATACGCACGGAGGGTGAACGCCTCGGGACCTGGTCGCCCCGCGGCATAGCGCCGCGCTGCCTCGAACTCATTGAGCCGGTCGCCACGGATGATCTCGAGCACCTGGGCCATGGAAGTGACCTCGGTGTTAGACGGCGGTACCGGTGGCAGACCATAGGTCTGCTGAAATTCGCGCACGACCTTCGCTGCCTCGTCCGGCCGCATCGTTTCCAGGTCGACGCCCTTGCCAATGGTCGAGGGATCGCTGCTTGCAGACTTCGAAGAAGCGCATGCGACTAGCACGAAGGACAATGTCAATACCAAGACCGCTCTCGTCATGGCGCGGAGGCTAGCACAGCCTTTGTGCAGTCCCTAGTGCCGGGACGACACCGCATCAGATCATCCAAAACGTCGCGACCCGCTGGATCATCCAGAACGAGGCGATGATGCCGACTGCATAGGCCGCTGGCGTTTGCAAGGGACGAAGGGCATCGACGGAAAGGTCACTGTCTCCAACGGTCCGACCCGCGATGCGCACGAGCTGGTACACGAAGATGACACCGACCACGAAGACGATTTGCCCGAGCTCCACTCCGAGATTGAAGAAGAGGAGGGCGGCGGGGATCTCCGTCTGAGGTAGCCCCGCTTCTCCGAGGACGGCCGCGAACCCGAAGCCGTGCAGCAGCCCAAACGACGAGGCTACGGCAATCGGATAGCGGTATGTCAGGCTGTTCTTGTCGCCGCGTACGATCTCGACGGCGAGGAACACGATGCTCAGGGCGATGGCTGCTTCTACGGGAGGCACCGGGACGCGTACGAAACCGAGTGCGCTCAGGGCCAAGGTGATCGAGTGGGCGATCGTGAAGCCCGTGATCGTGATCAAGATGCGCCGTCCGGTGCCAGCGATCAGCAGGAGACAGATCAGGAACAGAAGGTGATCATAGCCCTCGAGAATGTGCTGCCCACCGAGGGCCAGGTAGTCACGCGCCACCGCGCCGAAGGTCTCGGCTTGTGGGAGGATGATCTCCGTCCGATCGGGCGCAGCGACCAGCGATTGCTTCTGCCCGGAAAGACGGGAAATCCGGACCAGAGTAGAAACCGAGGGGTTGAACATGGGGTAGGCGACATGCAGCGCAGTGCCCGCCGGATCGATCTCGCATCGATAGGTGCGGAGCGCAGCAATTGCGGCTCCCGGCATCGGTGGGTTGGTCACGAGCACACAGCCGTCTCCCAAAGAAACCTCCGGTGAATTGGCCTGGTCGATCGATGGGGGCACCTTCCAGCGAACGGTGAAGACGAGGGGCGCCCTCTCGACCACCTCGATGTAGAGGGGACGGCTTTCGTGCGCGCGTGCGGAGGAGCCGACGCAGCTCCATGCAGCGAGGCCCAAGGCCAGCCATGATATCGACCGTTTCATGGGGCTCTGGCGCTTTCCTTCGAAGGTACGGCGTCGCGTTCGGGCTGGTAGGTGACTCGAACGTCGTATGCCTTGATGATGTCGGCGATCGCTTCCTCGGTCTTTTCACGAATCATCGCCCGCCGCGCATCCTCACGCACACGGTCTTCGATTTCCGAAAGCTCGGGCTCGCGGCCCGGCTCATTCGTGATGAGCAGAACGAGATGCACGCCATAGGGAGAATCGAAGGGGCCCCGCCAGACGAGGTCGTTCGGCTCCAGCTCGAAAATCGCCTCGGTCATCGTTGGACCGAAGTGGCTGGCAACGTAATCAGGTGTTCGTTCGACGTAGTTCACGTGATAGAGAAAACGGTCGCCGTGCTTGGGCGCGTCGCTGAATGGCGTTCCGGCGCGATTGAGCTCGACGAGCTTCTTTTCGGCCAGCGCGTGGGCTTGCTCCCGGGATCGGTTTTCCGTGTCGAAGAATACGTGGGTGAAGGTCACGTACGGCTCGACGTAGTAGTCGTCCTTGTTGGCTTCGAAGTAGCGGCGCACGGCCGCTGGGTCGACGTCGACCGACGTCTCGGCAAACCCTTCGGTGATGAATTCGAGCTTCTGCACGAGTCGTCGGCGAATGACGTAGTCATCTTCATCGAGCCCGATCGCAAGCGCTTCGCGGTACAGCACCTCCTCGCGCACGTAGTCGTCGATCAGGTGCTGAAGCTTTTCATTGGATAAGGAGCGAAGCCTCTGCTCCGCGATCACCGGATTGAATGCTTTGATTCGATACTGGATGAAGGTCATCAGTGCGTCGCGGTCGACCGTGATGACCTTGGCATCGGGGCTCTTCTTGTCGTTGGCCAGCCCGAACAGGACGAACAAAGCCAACCCCGCCGCAAGGAAGTGAACCAGGGGCTCTTTCAGGAAGCTACTCAAGGGCGCTTAAGTAGACGGGACGCTTGAGAGCGTCAATCCACGGGACCGGGCGAGCAGAATCGATGAGATTGGCTGCGCCGCTGCGTTCGATCCGGTAGTAGCCTAGGTGTTGGAGGCGGTGATTCACAACGCAGCCACGACGAGTGTAGCAGGCTGGTTGGCGCTCATGGCGATCGTCGGCCTGCCGGCTACCGTCCAAGGACAACTCGGACCTGACGGTAGCGCCCTCACCACGTCGGACTACACCGTCGACCTGACACGGGGGGTGGTCATCAGTACCTCTCGCGTGGTCGGACTCGGCGGTGCCGCTGCCTCGCTTGCCCAAGGCGTGGAGGGAGGCCTGCAAAACCCAGCTGCGGTTGCCTACCGTGGTCCGCAGTGGCCCGACTGGTATGACTACTGGCTGGCCTTCGGGGTTACCTATCCATTCAGCTCGGGTGACTTCTACAACAGCGGGAATGTCGTCGGGGATGCTGGCGCGCTCGCCGACGATACGACGCTCTTCCTCATCCCGGGCGCCTATTGGCAGATGTGGCACCTCGGCATCGGGCTGGCGATCGACTCGCAGTTCCTGAAGCTGCCCGGCGTCCAAAACCCCGCCACCATGCAGGAGGACACGCTGCGCCTGCGTTTCACCACCTTCCACATCCAGGCGGGCTACGGGTTCCTCGACGGCCAGCTCATGGTGGGCGGCGGCCTACGCATCCTTCGGCAGCGCACTTATTTTTCCGATACGATCTTCAGCAACGGGGATGTGTACAAGGCACTGGGGCTCGGCGCCGAAGTCGGTGTGACGATTCGGCCGCACCACAAGCGCTGGAGCCTCGGAGCGTCGCTCTTTCCAAAGATGTCGACCAATGTTCGCACGCGGGAAAACGTAATGACCACGCCACAAGGCGATATCCTTCTTGGCGACTACTACCTCCCACGGACTGCCACGCTACCCATGACGGGAGGCGTGGGCTTTTCCTATCAGTTCGGTCCAAGGCCGACCAACCCGCCTTGGGTCGACGCGGAGACCCTCGCAGTCGACGAGCTGGAGCGGCTGGACCGGCGACAAGAGGCCCTCAACCGAGCGGAGAAACGAGCAATCGATGCGGCCCGCGCTCAGGGCGGGCCGGACTTGAAAGAACGGGTCCACGCGATCAGACAAGACTACGGCGGGAAGCGCGCGGTGATCAAACAGACCCGCAAGGATCTGAAGAAATTCGCGTGGGAGACACTCCGCAAGCAATACCGCTGGAACTGGCCCCGCCGCTACTATCTCATCACCGCAGATCTGTGGTTTGCGGGTCGGGTGACCAATGGCGTCGGAGTGGAGTCTTTTCTCTTTCAAACCGTGCAGCGTTCCGGGCAGACCGTCACGATCTCCCCGCGACTGGGCTTCGAGAGCGAGGTTTGGCCCAAGCGCATGAAGATTCGGGCCGGCACCTATCTGGAGCCGAGCCGATTCGTAGAGTCCAGGCCTCGAGTGCATGGAACGTTCGGCTTCGACGTCAGCCTTTTCAAGTGGAACGTGTTCGGGCTTTGGCCCGATGACTATCGGTGGCAGCTCAGTATGGCGCTGGATCTCGCCCGGGCGTACGGCTCTTTGTCCGTGGGCATCGGCGGTTGGTATTAATCGCTTGCGATATGTCGCGTTCTGTCTAGTAATCCGAGCGTGTTGCGGCGCTGGGGGCTCATTTCAGTCTCGATCGAGTGTCTCCTTTTGGCGGCGGCCGGGGCGGGCGCCGATGATACGCACTACCGGGCGGTCCCCATTGGCGCCCACGCCATCGGTCTCGGCGGCGCGTTTACAGGCGTTGCTGACGACGTGTCGGCGGCCTACTTCAATCCCGCCGGTCTAGCGCTCAGCGGAACGATTGGCATCACGGGGGGCTTCAGCATCAATGCGTGGGAGCGCTTCGAGCTCGATCGAGCGCTCGACCAGCCCGATCAATCCACGGACGCCACGGACAAGTTCGGACGCACCGTGCCGGTCTTCATCGGCGGTGCAGTCAAGTTCGGAGCCAAGGATCAACACGGCGATGCTCGGAATGCGCTCGCGCTCAGCGTCGTGGAACCGAACTTCAGCAACGTCGGGATCTTTTTAAAGCTGCCGACTCAGCCCGTCGGGCTTTCTGACAGCTACCAAATCCGTCAGAACGATCGCGGGACATGGTATGGGGTGTCGTACGCAAGACGGCAGACGACGAAGCATGCTTTTGGCGCGACCCTCTACTTGAGCGTGCGCAAGCTCTACCATTCGGAGGTGGGGCTCACGTTGGAGGGAGGCACGCCCATTTCCGGCGATCCAGACACGTTCGAGGGAACCAGCTCCGCAGTCAGAGTTGATGATCTCAGCTTCAAAGCCTTTCACTTCGTTCTTCGCTTTGGGTGGCTACACAGCATCAACTCCAAGCTTCAGCTCGGTGTCACCGCTCAGCTTCCCGGAATTCCGCTGAAGCAGCGGGTCGACGTGTTTGCGCAGGAGGTCATCAACGACAATCGTGACCCTACGATGCCGACGACCACCTCGACCTACCTCGACGAGAAGGTTGGTGCCAAGTTACCCATTCCTGCCGAGCTGAGGGCGGGTCTCGAGTATCGCCCTGCAGAAAAGGTGTTGCTTGCCTTCGATGCAATGCTCTACAGCCCGGTGCCGGCGGGAAACCGGATCGATTCGAGCGCCGGTTCTGCAGCGGGTGGGTTGTTCTTCGATACGGATACCCAGCGCCTCGCGACTGGAAACGTCGCGATTGGAGGCGATTTCTCCATCAGCGAGAACGTGACCATCGAAACAGGCTTCTTCACGGACCTTTCGTCTGCCATCAAGATCCCAAGCGATCCAACCCGATATTACAACCCGCGCATCCATCGTTTTGCCGGAACTCTCTCGGTTGGCTTGCACGTCGGCGGGATCGCCCTTGCGGTCGGCTCCACCTTCATCTACGGGAGAGGCGATGCAACGGGCCTCGTGGTCAATCAAAACAACGAGCTGGTCGACTACACGAGAACCCAAGCCACTTCGCGCATCATCTATTTGCATTTGACCGGCGCGACCAAAGCAGTGGTGGATTTGGGAACCAAGGCGGGGCGTGGAATCCAGCACAAGCGGTTGGAAAAGAAGGAACAAGACTAGCCGGGGCGCTTGCCCACGATCCGAATTCTCTCTACAAGACTGCCCAATCGAACGGAGTACTGGAGCCCAATGAAGAATCTCGTCGCAGTTGTCTGCATGGTTGCGGCCCTTTTCGCGCTCGGCTGTAAGAAGAAGACCGCTGGACCGCCCCCGCCGGAGCTGTCCGTGACACTGGTCGACCCCGGCGAGGAACCGCGCGCGCCGCTTCTCTACGCGATCGCAGCCAATACGACGATGCGGAGCCTTCTGGAGGTTCACGACATCGAGGCGGAGGCCGACCGGTCCGAGGAGGCAGAGGACGCATTCGGGATCATGCCGGGCGTGAAGCTGCTTCTCGACGTCGGGCCGACGGTCTCATTGTCGAATGGAACGCGCTATATTCTGCGAATCGCCAACGCCGAGTCCGTGCTGCCAGATGGGATTTCCGCGCGCCAGATCGAAGAGGTGGAAGAGGGTGTGCGCATGCTACGCGGGATGCGTGGCCGGTTCGACGTCAATCGCCAGGGTGTCGTGGTCGATGCCGAGGTGCCGTGGGAAGAAGGGCAGCAGCGGATCCATCCCCGCGTGACGATCATGATCGGCAACTTGCGGTCGGCGATCGCCACGATTCCCCTGCCGAACGAGCCCGTCGGCATCGGCGGCACTTGGGAGGTTCGCCGGTCTCTGAGGATTTGGAGCGCGTGGGTGACGCAAGTCACCCGATACCAGCTCACTGACCGTGTGGGAGACCGCTTCCGGGTGGCCATCACGGTGGAGCAAAAGGCGGCGCCGCAAACCGCCGATCTCAACCCCAAACTCGAGATGAAGGTGCATAGCTATCAGATGCGCGCCCGCGGTCACGCCCTCGCTGACCTCGGGTTACCCCTTGCACTCGAAGCACAACTCGAGTCCGATTCCGCCGCTGAGATCGCGCTCGTGTCGCCTGAAAAAACCGAGCCTCTGACGTCTGTCCGACGGTCCGTGCTAAGGCTGGTTTCCCAAAGCGAAAGGCAGATGGATTGATGATTCGAATCGCGTTGCTTCTTGCGCTGTTGATGACTGGGGCGTCTTGTCAGACGAAGTTTCAGCCTCAAACGGTGAATGTCGTAGACCCTGGCCCACCTGAGCGCGTCCTGCCGACCATTCGCGTTCTCGATCACGGCATGACGCCCCTGGTCCCGCTGCGCTACCGCGTGGCTCCGGGCCAGACCGAGGTGCTCTTCCTGGAAGTTGCGCGCGTGGGGGCGATGCAAGCGGGGGAGCAGGCCGTGCAGGGCGGGATTCCCCCAGTGCAGCTGGAGGTCAAGATAGGACCGGCGGAGGCGACCCCGAGAGGCTTCATCCGCCATCCCGTCCAGATCACCCAAGTGCGCCTTTCGCGCATGGCTGAAAAGATGAGCCCCGCCCAGCGCGAAGAGTTTGAAAAGACGCTAGCGCCTCTGCTGCAGGTGCGGGGATGGAGCGAGATGGATGTGCAGGGCCGGGTACGCCGGGGCGAGTTCGAGGGTATGGAGGACGTTCCGCCGGATCTGCGCACGATGCTCGGCAACATTCGTACCGCATTGTTGACGGTGCCGTTTCCCGATGAGCCTCTGGGTGCGCGCGCGCAGTGGGAGGTCGAACGAAAGTTGCAGTTCTCTGGTGTCTGGGTCGATCAGATAGTCACCTATCGGATCGACCGGATGGACGGTCAGCAACTCACGCTGCAGGTTTCGGCCCGTCAATCCGCCGAGCCGCAGGCGATTCCAAGCGGGCGTCTCGAAGCATATCAAGCTTCGGTCATCGGTTCCTCGGTGGTGCGGCTCGATCACTTCGTTCCGTTTTCGGAAGCCGAGGCGACCTCCCAAATGCGCATCCAAACGCAAAGAGATGGGGCCCCCGAGTTGGTTCGGGTGGATACCCGGAGCGCCGTGAGGCTCTATCCGGCAGACGCGGCGAAGGATTTCGACGCCGAGCCGTCGCAGCAAAAGGCGCCGGATCCCGAAGACGCCAAGGTAATCACCGATCCTGGAAAGCAACGACTCAACTGGTGAACGTCACTCTCGCCGGACGAAAAGCTCAGGGCCAAGCTCGGCCGTGAGCATGTCGGCGGCGCGGCGGACGGCCTCCGGGTCGCCGCCATCGAACGTGATCTTGGTGCGGTAGTCCTTCGCGTGCCATTTGACGTAGCTTCCCACCATCACGCCAGGAAAAAGCTCAGCAATTCGTTCGAGCAAGCTCGCGATCTCGCCTTCGCCGCTGAGGGTGTAGACAGCCTGTGAGTGGAACCCGCGGCCGTCGTCGAGTCGTTTGCGTAGGTCGGTGAATTTGAGCTCGAAGATCTCGGGCACGCCGGGCAGAACGAAGACATTCTCGATGACTACGGTGGGCCACGGCGCCTCGGCGCTTCGGATCATTTCAGCGCCTCGGGGCATGTTGGCCATTCGAAAATGAGCCTCCGTGGCGCGGTTGCCATAGTAACGGTCGATCATCTTCGCCGCCGCTTCGGACCTGACTACCGGCAGGCCGAAGGATGCCGCTACGCCCTCGATGGTGACGTCGTCATGCGTCGGGCCGACGCCGCCGCTCGTGAAAACGAGGTCATGGCTGGTCCTCAAGGCAGTCAGCTCTTCGCCGATCGTCGGCACTTCATCGGGGCACACCACGACACGCCTCAACTGGATGCCGAGCTCGAAGAGACCTCGAGCGAGAAAATTGGTGTTCGTGTCGGCAATTTTGCCGAGAGAATTTCGTTTCCAATGATCAACGCAGCTGCAGTTCGGGGCATCTCATTCCTCTCCTAGCTCGATTCCGACGCTACGCGCTACTCCCACGAGCTCGCCGTCGGGCGGCACGCGCTTGAGGCCGGCCACCGCGGCCTCCAACGGAACCGAGACCACGTCCTGGCCCCGAAGCGCCACGACCCGGCCCGTATTGTGGTGATAGCAAAGCTCTGCTGCATGCACGCCAAAACGGGTGCCGAGTAGCCGGTCGAAGGAAGTCGGCGACCCGCCGCGCTGCAGGTTTCCCAAGAGGGTCACTCGGACGTCCTGGTCGATGCGGCCCTCCAGCAGCCGAGTGAGCTGGAATGCCGCCCCATCGTGGCGTTGGAGGTTGCTTTCGTGGGCATCGCTGATGTTCGACACGGTCCCGCCTACGGGCTTGCTGCCCTCGGCGACGACGACGATGCTGAATTTATGCTGCTGCGCGGCTCGAATTTTGATCTTCTCCACGACCCGATCGATGTCGTAGGGAATTTCGGGAATGAGCACGATGTCGGCACCGCCGGCGATGCCCGCCATGAGCGCAATCCAACCGGCATGGTCTCCGGTTACCTCGACGATCAGAACTCGATCGTGGGCGTCGGCCGTCGTATGGAGGGCGTCGATGGCCCACATCGCCGCGCCAACCGCGGTATCCAAGCCAAAAGTCATGTCGGTTGCGCCGAGGTCGTTGGCGACCGATTTTGGAATTCCGACGATCGGGACCTCCATCTTGGCGAGGCGCATTCCGATTTCCAGAGTCCCGTGGCCACCGACGAGAACCAGCGTGTCGATTCCCAAGGCGTCGAGATTCGCGACGACTTTTTCCGAAACGTCGGTCGTGCGCTCCGTTCCATCGGCATCGATGAGACGGTAACTGAACGGGTTCGCTCGATCGGAGCACCCGAGGATGCTGCCACCCATGTGGACGATTCCCCTCACGCTCGCGGGGGTGAGCCGCACGGCGCGCGCGGGCTCGTCGATGAGGCCCACAAACCCATCCTCGGACGCGTAGACCTGCAAGTCGAGGTTCGTGGCGGCCTTGACGAACGCGCGGACTACCGCGTTCAGTCCGGGAACATCATCCCCGCCGGTCAGAATCAAGACCCGCCGCGTGCCCTCACGTTCTCGTTCCCGTGCGAGATTATCATTCGTCATGTCGAGCCCCTCGTCGCTTTGTCGAGAGCTCGTACATGGCGATCGCCGCAGCCACCGACGCGTTCAACGAATCCATCGGACCCTTTTGGTGGATCTGAACCACGATATCGCACCGTTGTCTAACCATTCGGCGCAGACCCTTGCCTTCGGACCCCACGACGAGCACTCGTCCCTGCGAGCTTGGCTCCAGATCACGAAGGTCTGCGTCGGCGTGTGCATCGAGCCCGATGATCTCGATGCCGGCTTCCGACAACTTCAGAAGCGTACGCTGGAGGTTGGTCACCTGGGCGATCGAGGCGTGCTCGGTGGCCCCTGCGGATGCCCGAACCACCGCCGCGGTGATTCCAGCGGCCCGATGCCTCGGAACGATGATGCCATCGAGGCCCAGCGTCACTGCGCTCCGGACGATGGCGCCCAAGTTTTGGGGGTCGGTCACCTGATCGAGAGCAACCAGCAGCGGGGCTCCATGTGTCCGGTCGAGCATTTCATCGAGGTCGCACAGCTCGAAGTCCTCTGCGAGCGCCACGACGCCTTGATGCCGCACTCCTTCGGTGAGCCGATCGAGCTCGGCGCGATCGCGGTGGGTTACCGAGACGCTCCGCGCCTCGGCGGCCTGTTGAACATCGGGCGAAACCCGCTGCGGATCGACGTAGATTCGCCGCAGCTTCGTTTCAGCACGAAGCGCTTCAAGCACTGGACGGCGACCTGCGATGATCCGGGTCATCGGCGAAGCGCCTGCCGAACCTGGTTCGCGATGTCTGCGGCGGCTGCGGCCGGGTCGGCGGCGTCTCGGATCGGTCTGCCCACGACCAACAAGTCGGCTCCAGCCTCGATTGCTTTGGCAGGCGTCATGACTCTCTTCTGATCGCCTGCCGCCGAGCCATCCGGTCGGATTCCTGGTGTCACCAGGAATGCCTCGGGGCCGAAACGATCACGAAGGTTGGCGCACTCCCGAGCCGACGAAACGAAACCGCGGAGCCCTGCCGACCAGGCGAGCTTTGCGAGCCGATCGACGGCGCTTGGGGCATTGCCCCTCATGCCGATCGTTTCGAGCGCCGCGTCGTCCAAGCTGGTTAGCACCGTCACGGCCAGCAGCTGCGTCGGTCCCGCATTTTCCCGAGCTGCGGTGAGCGATTCCAGCCCCGCCGCACCGTGCACCGTCAAATAGGCCACGCCCATCGAGGAGGCCGCGGCCACCGCGCGCCCCATGGTCTCTGGAATGTCGTGGAGCTTCAAATCGAGAAAGCATCGCGCGCCGGCCGCAGTCACGGCTTGGACCGCGGCAGGACCTGCTGCGGTGAAGAGCTCGAGCCCGACCTTGAACACGCCCACGTGCTTCCGAGTCGCTTCGATCAGTCGTTCGGCCGCATCGAGGTCAGCCACGTCGAGCGCGAGGGCCACGTGCGCCGCCGGATCGTGATCATCCATGCATCACCGCAGCAACGCTACGGTGCGGGCTAGAGGCTGTCCAGCCCAGCCAATGGATCATCGGTGTCGGGCTTCCGCGACCGCGAGCTGCCTCGGCTGCGCCGGGCGGGTCGGCTCGGCGGTGCAGCGGCTCTTCGAGCGGCAGCAGCAGCCTGCGCCTCACGTCTTGCTTGCTCCGCCAGACGTGCCTGTTCCGCCTCCGCTTCAGCGCGTTTCTGCGCCTCGAGCTCGGCCGCTTTGCGCGCTTCCTCCGCTTCGCGAGCCGCGCGCTCTGCTTCCATCTTGGCGGCCAATGCCGCGGCTTCACGGCTCTCCACGGCGGGCTTGTAGATCCCGACGTACCAACCGGTGCCCGCGCCGAGGATCAAGACGGCGACGGCGACGAGCACGCCGGGGTGAATCCCCTTGCGTTGCTGGGCGGCAATGGCGGCGATCTCGCGCTCGTGGTCGAGCATGCGTCTGTGCGCTTCCGCCTTTTCACGCGCTTCTTGATCGAGCCGTAGGCGCAACTCGGCCTCTTCGCGCTCCCGGATCAATCGCTCTTCCTCTTCGCGGGCTCGCCTTTCTTCCGCAAGCCGGGCTTCCTGCTCGGCGCGCAATCGCGCCGCTTTCTCTTCTTCTCGCCGAAGCGCCTCGGCTGCGAGGCGCTCGCGCTCTGCAGCCTGGCGACGAAGCCTCTCTTGTTCTTCCTCGCGTATGCGGTCTTCCTCGATGCTCATGAGCTCTCGAAGGTTGAAGAGGACGGAAGACTCTTTTTCCTCGGACATGATGATACTTATATTACACTTTTCCGTTGGTTACGGACAAGGGTTGAGGCCCAATGGCGATACATAAACGCTAGCAACGCGCCCCAAGGCCTGTCAACCAAACGGATTTGCTCAATTTCCAGCGAAAAGGCGGCGCTCCGGAACCGAGGGACAAATCCAGCCGTCTGTGATTTGGTTCACATCAAAATTTATCTGTATCATTGAAACCATGCGCGAGCTGCAGAAGTTTCTCCAGTACCTGGACCGGGGCGACGTGACCGAGATCGTCTTCCAAAGCGGCGCCACCGCGGCGGCAAAGAAGAGCGGAAAGCTCAAGCCGGTCACCAGGGAGCCCCTCAGCGCCAAGCACATTCTCAAGCTCATTCACGGCACGCCTCTGCAAGAGCTCGTGCCCATGGAGGATGGGGCTTCCCAGCCTACACCCGCTGAGATCGACGGCATCCACTACATCGCGACGATGGCTCGTTCGGGCGAGATGCTCATGTTGCGCGTTCGCCGTGAGGACCGACACACGGCCCCACCGAAGGTGCCAATTGGTGTCGTTGCGCCCCTTCGATCTCCCATCGAGTTGGAGCTGGCGGAAGAGGCCAAGCCTACGGCCCCGACCGTCGAGAAGGCTTCCCAGGCCGCACCGCCGGTCGTGCAACCGCACATATCCTTCCGACCTCCGCCAGAGGCCTCCCCGCTTGCGGACTTCTTGCGGGCCGATCATCCAGTGGAGGCTCCGCAGGAGCTTCGGTCGTTGCTCCGTCAGGCGCGCACCCGATCGGCTAGCGACGTTCACATCATGTCCGCTGAGCCGGTGCGGCTGCGGTGCAGCGGCCGTCTGTTGCCGCTCGGGGATGCAATCTCGGACGCGCGTGCGCGAGAGCTCGTGATGCCGCTGGTTAGGGGAAGGAACCAGAGCCAGCTGGAAGAGCTCGGGTATGCGGATTTTGCTTGCCAGGTGGAGGGCGCCGGCCGGGTGCGGGTCAACGTCAACAATCAACGAACCGGAATCAAGGCTTGCTTCCGCATGGTCATGCAGGAGCCCCCCACGCTGGAGTCGCTGGGTTTGCCACACGAGCTCCGACAGATTCTCAACCATCATCAGGGCCTGGTGGTCATCTCGGGGCCCAATGGCGCGGGAAAGACCACCACACTGGCTGCGCTAGTCGACTTGTTCAACAGCGAGCGCAGCGTTCACATCATCACGGTCGAAGACCCAGTCGAGGTTCTTCATCCGATCAAAAAGGCGATCGTGAGTCAACGAGAGGTGGGAGCGCACACCAAGAGCTTCCATTCGGCACTCAAAGGGTCGCTTCGCGAAGATCCAGACGTGATTGCCATTGGAGAGCTGCGGGATCGAGAAACGGTGGAGAAGGCGCTCGAGGCCGCGGAAACGGGGCATCTGGTCTTTGCGACGATGAGCACCCCTTCAGGGGCGAGCACCATCGATCGGTTGATCGACATGTTTCCACCCGAAGATCAGTCGCAAGTTCGGGCCACGCTCGCCGGAGTGCTGAAGTTCGTAGTGAGTCAGCGTTTGGTTCCGCGGCGCGACGTCGAGGGTAGGGCCGTCGCGGTGGAGCTGCTGACTGGGGGCATGGCTCTGTGGACGCTCATCCGTGACGACAAGCTCTACCAGCTGCCGAGCCTACTACAGCGTGGCCGCGCATTCGGTATGATTCGCATCGAAGACTCGTTGAACGAGCTCGTCTCATCGGGGGTGATCTCCGACGACGCCGCTCGGACGTTCGCCAATGATCCACGGCTCATCGGGCAGACGTTGCAGGCGACTCCCGAGGCAACCAGAGACGGCGAAGGCCTTCGCAAGGGCCGGAACCCTTTTGCCAAGAAGGCGAGGTGAGTGATGGCTGCGTTGGATCGTTTCTTTGACGTGTTGCTCGACCGGGGCGGGTCGGACCTGCATCTGTCCATCGGATATCCACCGATGATTCGAGCCAAGGGCGAGCTCGTGCCCATCGAGAACCAGTCCCTCGATCATTCGAGTATCGTGCGTCTGATGGACGAAATTCTGACCGAAGACAAACGAGTGTACTTCCACGCGCATCGTGATCTCGATTTCGCCTATGGCTACGAAGACAAGGCGCGGTTCCGCGCGAACTACCTCTACAAGACGACCGGCCCTGGAGCGGTTTTCCGTACGATTCCGAGCGAGATTCTGACCGTCGAACAACTGAACCTTCCGAAAGCGGTCGTGGACCTCGCGCAGCGGCGTTCCGGCCTCGTGCTGGTGACCGGTCCTACGGGCAGTGGAAAGAGCACGACGCTCGCTGCGATGCTCGACCACATCAATCGAACCAGGGAGGGTCACATTCTTACGATCGAGGATCCGATCGAGTTCGTGCACGCGCCGAAGAAATGCCAGATTACGCACCGCGAGGTGGGGGAGCACACGCCGAGCTTTGCCGACGCGATTCGAAGCGCGGGACGAGAAAACGCCGACGTCATCCTCATAGGAGAGCTTCGCGGCCGAGATACGATGAAGATGGCCTTGCAACTGGCTAGCTTCGGAATCCTGATTTTCGCGACGGTGCACACGAACTCCGCGCCGGCGACCATCGACCGCGTGGTCAATGCGTTCCCTGCCGGGCAGCAGCCGCAGATCAGAGGCATGCTGGCAGACTCGCTCGCCGGCATCGTCGCGCAGCAACTCCTGCGCCGAGCAGATGGAACCGGACGAATTGCCGCCCAGGAGATCCTCATTGGCACACCCGGGGTCGCGTCCGCCATCCGCGAGGCCAAGACTTCGATGCTTCAGAGCTTGATTCAAAGTGGCGGCAGTCACGGCATGCAGAGCATCGATGCCATGCTCGAGAAGCTCGTCGGGGAGGGCACGGTCACGCCGCAAGATGCCCTCGACAAAGCCGCGGACAAGAATCACTTCGCAAGGCTCCCCAGAGTCGCCGCCGCGCTGAAGGCGTAGGCCACGACTCTACGGTCGCTGCCTAGTTCACTGTGAACGTGTGAGAGATCGCGGCAATCGGCCGTTTCCATTGGAAAATCGAGAAGCGGAACCAGCACAGGAAATTGATCGAGGTTCTTCACGAACCAATGAGCTACGAGCTTTCGAAGCGCAGCGACGTGCCGAGCTTGGTCTGTAACCATTGCGGCCATGGCGTAACGCCAGGGAGAATCGGTGGCATTGGGGCCACTGTCGGCGTTGCGTCCTGACCTAGAGCTAGCGTTTCCTGCACCCCTTGCCCGTAGGATCGCACTGCTCCGACGTAGCCAGGTTCGTTTGAGTCCCCTTTCCTCAGGCGAGCCTGCGCTGTGTCGTTTACGGCTGCACCTCAAACGCACCTACGTCGCAAGTCCGCGTAGCAGTCCAGCCGGGTTACAGCGGCAGCGGCCACCCCGGCTCGCAGGAACCGGCGACGCACAAACCGGGACCGACGTCCACCTCGCCAGGGTAGAGGCAGGTGATCCCGTCCTCAAGATCCGAGCAATCAATCGCCCAGCAGATATCCGCAACACAAAAGCCGGTGAAGTTTCCCTCCACGCATTCCGCAAGGTTGTCGACGCCGAGACAAGCCAAATCCATCTCCACTGCGCCGACGTTACATGCATCACCTCGTGGTCGGCTCACACGACGCTGGTCGACATCGACTCCGCACTCCTCTTCCGGAATCACGTCGATGGCGACGCTAGGGGCAGGCTCAGTCAACAGCGCATGGGTCATGGTCGGTCCGCCGTTGTGCTGTAGCGGTCCGAGGTTCAACTGCTCTGCAGTGACGTCAATTTGGTCGCCCTTGTTCGTGTCGAAGCCGCAGGTGTTGCCGGGGGATTCGATGTTGTGGCCGCCTGAGACGAACACGGCCTCATCAAGGCCGAAGCAGGTATCATCAACAAGAGTGTTGACCAGTGTAACGGTTCCATCATCTCTGTTGGAGAGACCGCTACTGCCATTCCCTGACACGGTGCAATTGGTGAGCGCCACCGTTCCTCCGTAGTTGAATATGCCATCGCTTGTGTTCCCGGAAAGGGTGCTATTCGTCATCGTTAGCGTTTCCCCTACGGTAACGATACCGAAGCCTGTATTCCCCGATACGGTGCTGTCGCTGAGGGTCACCGTTCCGCCGTTCAAGATGCCGTCACTGGTGTTCTCCGACACAGTGCTATTCGTCAGCGCCAGTATCCCGGAGTTGACAATACCCCCGGCCCCCTGAAACGCATCGTCGGGGTTCGCGGTATTTTCCGACACGGTACTGCCTGTGAGCGTTAGCGTTCCGTAGTTGACAATGCCTCCGGCCGTATGACCCCTGCCTTTGGTTACCGTGAATCGGCGCAACTCCACAGTGAAGCCGGCCGGCACCGACAACACCGTATGCTCGTCGTTCCCATCAAGCGTGAGATTGGGTCCGGCATCGAGCTTGATGTCGTTGTCGATGAGGATTTCCGACTCGGCCTCAAGCGCGCCGATGTCGCACTGACTGCGCTCTCGTTTCGTTACTTCGTCTGGCCTATGACAGTGGGATACCGGTAGTCGAGGTCGTCACGTGACGAGATCTGCTCGGTGATTCCGGTCTCCAACGAATAAGATCTAATCACACCGCTGTGAGCATAGACGATGTACTGCTCATCCGGGCTCCAGCTCGGGTACCAGTCAACGCTCGTGTCATCGTGCTCCGTGATCTCCACTTCGTTTTCGATCCGCAGGTTGTCAGCATCGAAATCCGCGTAGGCTATGACCGCGTCCCAGAAGTACCCCTGCGAAAGGACCTCTCCTGGTGTAGTGTCCGCTACTTTCATGTAGGCGACCTTGGTTTCACTTGGGGAGATCGTCATGTGGTTCAAGTAGGCACCTGCGACCGGATAGCTAATCTCCTCATAGATCGGCGTGCCACCCAGGTTCGGTGTGAGCAGAAAGTGTCCCAGATCGGGAACCTCGCGCGACACGAGGATACGACCGTCTCCTAGGCTGCTCCACGGGCGATCCCAGAAGTCTGGGTCGGAGATCAACTGTTCGTCGTCCACGTTGGCATCGGGACTCGTGATGTAGATCTTGTGGCCCGAATCGAAGCGATGGAACACGATCCTGTCCGTCCCGTCTCGAGTCCAGTAAGGCGTTGCGTCCAGGTACTCGCCCGCCGTCAACTCGCGGACGTCAGAACCGTCGGCGTTCATGACACACAGCCTGCTCTTCCAAGCTGCTTGGAAACCCGTGCCGTAGTCGAAGACCCGGAAAAAAGTGATCTTCGAACCGTCCGGCGAGTACGCGGGCTTGTAGTCGTCTCGCTCGCCGTCGGTGAGCCACCCGATGTTTGGGCTCGCCGAGGTGCTTGTGGCGATCCGAAAACCAAAATGCATCTCCGGCGGCTCTGGCTGCTCCTCGGCCGTTACGGCCAGACTGCTCGCCCAGTCGATGCTCTCGTTGCTGCCGTTCTCATCACTGCACCCCGCCGTCAGCGCGAGGCCCAGCGCGAATGCAAACCAGAATCTGAATACGTAACGCATGGTCCACCTCCCCACTCCGAGCGCGGAGCGCTACTGGTTGGAGATGAGGCAACAGGCGTGCCACGCACTCGGGCTTGGTTTTTCGGAGGGAAATTGCATGTGGTGACGCGCACGCATTGCGTTTGCCCGAGCGCAGGCGAAATCATTGCAGCATACGTAATTGTTCACCCGCTCGCTTTGTGCATTGACAAGAACCCCAAACACGCGGCGAGTCCGGACTTGACCAGCACCTCGAGCAGAAGGCACACCTGCGGGATGGTTGAAGCCACACTGCCGATCTGGAAGGACACCTGTGAGCACTGCGGGCGCGATTTCGACTCAGGCGAGCCTCGTTGGATCGAGCAGCGGCGCTACACGGTGCACACGGAATGCGCGCGTTGGGAGCTTTGGGAGACGCCACCGTATTCTTGGAAGCTCAAAGAGCTGCGCAAGCAATACCGCAACGCCAGCTCCGATGGTCGAGCTCGCATCGTGCACGTAGGTCAGGCAATACGACGGATGCAGGCGGAGTGGCCAGCCCATGCAGTCGATCATGTGAGGCGCGTATTAGAAGCCGTGCACAACCTGAGCTAGAGCGTTTGCCAAAATATGTCAGTATTTTGTGTCAGCCATGCGGAAGGCCCGCGTAACTAATACGGAATCCCCGCTTTCTATCAGTTCACCGTGAACGTGTAACGCGCGCCCATGCGTGGAGCGCCGAACGTGGGGAACCGGACGGTCTTGATTTCCTGACCCATGCACCCCTGAAACGAGGCGCTTCCGCCGTGCACGGTCGCGCCCATCACCGAACCGTTGCCCGCGATGGCGAGGTCGACCTTGACGTTGCCTGGCTTGCCACCGCTCTTGACCTCGGGAATCACACACTTGCGGTAAAAGCGATTCAAGCTGCCGTTCATCACACTGGCGACCTGAGCGCCTGTGAGCCTTCCTTCCCCGCCACCTCTCGATGCGTCACCGAGATTGGCCGCTTGCATCATTGCATCGTCATAGCTGGCGAAGCCCGTCGAGTCTGCGGCCGGGCCGGCGCTCGAGCCGCGCTTTTTGCGGCGCGTCGGCCGATCGGGAAGCAGACCGGCCTCGCCGGTCGTGATCTTGCCCAGCTTGAACAAATCGTCGAGCTCCGTCGAAGCAGCCTCCCGCACGTCGCTCGAGCGGGAGAGTAAGAAGCCCCCGACTGAAATCGCCACGACGCCGATCACCGAGGCTGCGATGAGCCATTTCGCCGCCGCGGACCGTTTCTCGGCGCGGTGCGCGTTCACGCGCGCGGCCTGCTCCGCCGCTACGGTGTCTTGGTGTTCGCGCTGCAAAACCAGCTCGCGGAACTCAGGCCAGTCGCGAAGCGGTTTTCGCTCGCCGGTATCGGTGTTGAAGGTGAGGTCGTCCCCGGAGAATCCGCCGAGATTGAATCGTTCCATCAGCTCACGGGCATTGAAGGGACCGTGATCCATCTTGTCCTTTGCGATCATCCATCGCTGTTTTGGATCTCCAGACAGCTCGTCGATCAGGCTGCGGAGGTTTCGTCTGGGAGTCGGGGGAGGAGCCAATGGGCGCTGCGGGGCCTCGTTCATTCCCGGAATGTGCAGATCGGCAGGCGGGAGGACCGAAGCCAGGTCGATGTCGAAGCCGCTCTCGGCGTCGGCTGGCGGCGGCAGTGAATTCGCCTCGGTCACGAAGGGCAGCAAGGCATTGCGCACGGCTTCGGGCGACTCGAAGCGGTCCTTGGGATCCGGTGCGAGGCACTGGAACAAGATCCCGTCGATCTCAGCGGGAGTATCGTCCCGGACGTGCGAAGGCGCGACGAAGTCAGCGCCAGGCGAACGAGTAGTCAGGAGCTCGTAGAGAATGGCGCCGATTCCAAACACGTCGCTACGCGACGTCGCAGGCTCGCCGCGTTTGACCTCTGGGGCCAAGCAGGCGTGATCGGCGCTCCTGAACGCGTCCGGGCCGGCAGAATCGAGCAGCACTCGCCCTACGCCGAAGTCGTGGACCTTGACCCGCCCACCCCGGGTGACCCACACGACGCTTGGACGAAGCGTGCCGTGAGGCCCTTTGCCGTGGGCATAGCTCAGCGCGCTGCAGAGGTGCGCAACGACGTTGTAGATCCCACGCAGTGAAAGCGGATTGCCGTCGCGGTCGCGCGACTGAATGAATTCGGAGAGGCGCATGCCATCGATCCATTCGCCAGCGACGAAGTGCTCTCCTTTGGGGGTCTTCCCTACACCGAAGACCCGGGCGATGTTTCGATGCGAGAGCGTAGCCGCATTCCGGCAGGCGTCGCGCAGGTTGGGTCCGGCTTCCGCGGGAACGAGCTCGGGTCGGATCACCCGGACCAAGATCGCACGCTTGGTTTGCCGGTCCTTGGCTGACCAGATGATCGCCTGGGGGTCCTCGTCGACCTGGTCGACGACCTCGAATCTACCCCCGACCACCGCCCCCGGGTGCAACCCAGAAGGCTCCGGCCGTGTCGATGCAATCCCCTCCGGCATCTACCAAAATCAAGATAGACGACCGAAGGACGGGTCCCCAAATTTGGGGTTCAGTTGCCCTTGGCTAGCTCGACCTCGAGCTCGCGATCCCGGAGCGTGGCCCCCGCCATCGACTCGATGACATCCTGGGCGCGGTCCTCGGGCACATCCACCAGGGAGTGCTCGTCCCGCACCCGTATACGTCCGATTTCCTTACGCTTCAGGCCGGTCCGGTCGCGTAGCAGCCGTCCGAGCTCCGAGGCTTTGAGCTCGTCCCGCCGGCCCAGGTTCACATACAGCGTCGCCGTGGCAGGCTCCTCGTCGCCACCGGTCTCGGGTGGGCTCGAGTCGTCGTCGTCATGATCGACCTCGGCGCGGCGTTTGCCCCCGCGTCGACGTCTCGTGGCCGCGACTTTGTCGACGTCCGCGGCTTCGTTCTCGGTGCCGAAGAATGCGCTGAGGAGGCCGGCTAGCATTCGTTCGGCGTTGGGGTGCGTCAAGAAACGGCGGACCAGAGCCAAATCGCCCTCACTCGGAGCTTTCCGATAGGCCACGTCGATCATCGCGATTCGATCCGCTTCCTGTCGGGTCCGCTGCTCGCCTTCGCTCGGCAGCGTCCGCTCGATCGGAAAGATTCGATATTGCAGGCGGAGGTAGTAGAGGATTCCCAGCTCGGTGGGCCCGACGAGGGAGATCGCCGTTCCCGTCCGTCCTGCGCGCCCCGTGCGGCCGGTGCGATGCACGTACTGCTCGACGTTTTCGGGTAATGAAAAGTTGATCACGTGCGTCAGGTGGGAGACGTCGATGCCGCGCGCGGCGACGTCGGTGGCCACCAGGAAACGCAGCTCTTCATTGCGCACCCGGCCCAGGACCTCTTCTCGTTCCCGCTGCGGACGATCCCCGGTCAACCACTCCGCATTGAATCCGGCGCGCTGCAGCGCCGCGGCCACCTCTTCGGTTTCCGCTTTGGTATTGCAGAAGATGAGCGCGCTTTCGGGATCTTCGATTTCGAGGACGCTGATCAGATTCGCTACGCGCCCGACGCCGCTGACCATGTACGCGTAGTGTTCGATCCCCAGGGCGCCGACGTGGTCACCGGAAAGCCCGAGGAACTGCGGCTCGCGCATGTGTTTCTCGGCCACGCGCTTGATCGCCCGGTCGACGGTGGCCGAAAAAAGAAGCGTTTGCCTGTCGTTGGGAAGTTTCTCGATGATGGCGTGGAGCTCTTTGGCAAAGCCCATGGAAAGCATCTCGTCTGCCTCGTCGAGCACCAGGATCCGGATGCGCGAGGCCTTGATCGTGCCCCGATTCAAATGATCGAGCACCCGTCCGGGAGTTCCGCTGATGACCCGCGCGCCCTTTTCGAGCGCTTGGATCTGCCGTTCCATGGATGCGCCGCCGTACACCGCGACGGTGTCGACGTGCCGATGTGCGCCGAGCTTTGCGATCTCGCGTGCGCTTTGAAGAGCAAGCTCTCGGGTTGGGGCGAGCACGAGAGCCTGTTCGTTTCCATCTTCGTCGAGCAAGCGATCTACGAGCGGAATTCCGAATGCGCCGGTCTTCCCCGTTCCCGTGCGTGATTGCACGATCACGTCTTGGCCGGCGATCACCAATGGGTATGAATCTCTTTGGACCGGCGTGGGGGATTCCCAGCCCATTTCGCGGAGCGCCTTGAGGACGTCCTGGCAGACGCCGAGCTCTTCGAAAGTCTGAGGACCGCTGTCTTCGGTGGGTTCGCTCATCGGACGGGCTCCGGTCTCTGGGAGGAAGTGGTAGGGGGCGCCGATTCGAGGGCTTCTGTCACACGATTAGCGAGGGGGGCGTCTTCCCGCATGAATCTCTCCAAGGTCAGCTCGACGCGATATCTGTAACGGTTGAGGAGGTGCACTCGATCTTCGTCGCACCGCTGCGCGAGCGCGTTGAGCCGAAGATCCCAGGCGGCGAGGGCCCGACGCAGCTTGGTGGGGTCTGTCTCGTTGGCCGATAGGTAAGCGAGGCGCAGCTCGTCAATCTGCTTTCGCAAGAGCTCCAGGCCATCGTCGCAGTCGAGGTCGAACGAATCGTCGTGCGCAGGCCAAAAGACTTGAGGAATCACCGATGCGAACCCGACGATGACCAGGTACGCGAGGGCGATCGAGTAGATGCCTATCGCCAGGCGGCGGCCAAGTCCACTTCGTTGTTCTTTTCGGGACAAAAGGTCTCCTCATTCGCACTGCCCGTTGCGAAGCGGCTTCGTTTTACAGACCAGCTCTGACCCGGTCAAGACGGCGGGTGGTTTCGGCGCCGGCGCTTCTCTTTGTGGGTTCCCCACATGAAAAGGCCAACCCCAACGAAGATGGTGAGCGCAACGAACCCGCCACAGAGCGCGTACCAGAATATGGTCGTGAAGCCGGTACCCATCCGATCAACAGACGAGTTTGTATCCGACCCCATAGACGGTCAGGATGTGCACTGGCCGGTCGGGCTTGGGCTCGATCTTGCGCCGAAGCTTCACGATGAAATTATCGACCGTACGATTGTTCGGGCCGGCTTCGAGGCCCCATATCTTCTCGAGGATTTCGTCTCGCGACACCGGCTCGCCGCGGCGCTCCCACAAAAACTTCAACAGCTCGACCTCGTAGAAGGATAGGTGAGTGGTTTCGGAGCCTCGCGTCAAGGTCTGCGCCACGGTTCCGATGTTGAGGTCACCGATTTGGATCTCGGCAGCTGAAGGCCGAACCGCCCGTCCGGCGCGTCGAAATAGGGCCCGGATGCGCGCAACCAGCTCTCCTATCGAAAAAGGCTTCGTCACGTAATCGTCGGCGCCAGCCTCCAAGCCCCTGATCTTGTCTGCCTCCTGGCTGCGGGCGGTCAGCATCAAAATGGGCAGGATGGGGTCGTTCGCGCGAATCGTTTCGCAGACCTGATAACCGTTCATGTCGGGCAGCATGAGGTCCAAAATCACGCAATGGATGCCCTCCGAGCGGGCGAGCTCGATCGCTTCCTCCCCTTTGGAGGTGTGAACGACACGGTAGCCCTCGAATCGCAGGCTGTCCGAAAGCCCTAGGGCGAGCGCCGGATCATCCTCGACCAGGAGAATGCTTCGTTCCAGTTCCGTCTCGCTCATCCACCCGAACATACCCGCAGTCGCGAGACGCGGCAAAGGCGAGCGGTCAGCCATAGTCCCCACCGGTCGCGGCAGGAATCGAAAAGCCAACGACCGCACCGCCCCCAGGCGCGTTTCTCGCCCACGCCCGGCCCCCGTGCGCCTGGGCGATGTGTTGGACCACCGACAATCCGATTCCCGACCCACGTGTGGGGGTGGACTGAGGCCCCCGATAGAAGCGCTCGAACACGCGGCGAAGCGAGTCGCTTGGAATTCCCGGACCGTAGTCTCGGACGGCGATGTCCACCGAGGACCGCCTGGCACTGACCTCGAGCTCGACGGGCGTTTGTCCACCATACTTGATCGCGTTATCCAGCAGATTGATGACGGCAAGCGCGATCGCTTCCTGATCGATGAGCACGGACGGTAGCTCGTCCGGCTTGTGAAGCTGAATCTCCACACCGTCCTGCTCGCCGCGATACCGAAAAGCATCGAGCGCCCGTCCCACTGCCTCATTGAGATCGCCCCGCCGCAGGCGATAGGGGCCTCTGCCACGCTCGAGCTTTGAGAAATCGAGCACATTGTCGATCAACGAGGTCAGTCGCTCGGACTCCCGGCAGATGATGTCCAAGTACTCGAGTCTGCGTTCCTCGCTGGGAACACGATCGGAGCGAAGCATGTCCGAAAACATGCGGACCACGGACAGCGGAGTCTTGAGCTCGTGCGACACGTTGGCCATGAGCTCGCTCTTCAGCTCGTTCAGGCGGCGTTCCTTCTCTGCGGCATACAGGAAGAAAATCGCGCTCAACAAGATGATGGCGAAGGACAACAGCGGCAGCGCGACCTCACCTCGCAAGCGCGAGCGGCCTTGTGCCTGCAGCAGCGCTGCCTGACGCGGAGCCACCTGCAGGCGCCACCCGTAAAGGGTCCTGGGAAAGCGGTGGCCGACCGTGTAGACACCGGCTTCGGAAAGATCGGGCCCAAAGACGATCTGGTTGCTCTCGTCGACGATGTTGTAGAGGGGCGTCGTTTCATCAGAAACGAACATCGAGGGAAATACCTCGTCCACGAGGTATTGCGGGTCGTGGTAGGCGACGATGTACGTGACTTGCCCCGGCAGCGTCGAATATGCCTTGTAGGAGAGCAAATAGCTCTTGCCTTCGACTTGTTGGTGAACGTGGCGGACCTGATTCGGCTCGGGTGAGCCGAGATCGAGCGACTTGACCAACTCTTGGCGGAACACTCGCAGAAATGCCCGTCGGGTCTTGCGGTCTTCTTGGCTTGCCCACTGAATGACGTTGCCGGACTGATCGACGATCAGCACCGCCCGAACGCTCGGAGTCTGCGAGCTGGCCTCCGGAAGCCAAACGGTATCGATCGTGCTGGGGTCGTTAGGATTGACCAGGCGAAATACGGCGTTGTCGGTGACGAGAATGTACCGCTCGATTTGCTCGACGCGTTGTTGTGCGACCGAGAGAAGGGACTGCGCGATAGTCTGCTCACCGAGTTGCATGTGCTCGCGAGACGAGCGGAAGGTGTAGTAACCGAGAATCCCGGTTGCGACCAGAATCGCCGGAACGAGGATCCAATACGCAAGACGAAAGCGTCCGCCTTCCATCATTCACGTTCGTCGCGCAATGGACGCGTCATCAGGTCTCCAACGGCCTCTAGGGGAGGCTTGTCTTCATAGAGCATCGCATACACCTCGCGAGTGATCGGCATGTCTACGCCAGTGCGATCCGCCAATGCGTGGGCGCTCTTGGTCGTGCGCACTCCTTCTGCCACCATCTGCATGCTTCCCAAGATGTCCTGTAGCTTCTTGCCTCGTCCGATTTGAAGACCGACGTTGCGATTGCGCGAAAGATCACCGGTGCAGGTCAGCACCAAATCGCCCATTCCGCTGAGACCCGCCAAGGTCAGCGGATCGGCGCCCTTGGCGAGCGCCAAACGAGAGATCTCGGCCAACCCTCGGGTGATGAGCCCCGCCCGCGTGTTGTGCCCGAAGCCGAGACCATCGCCGATTCCCGCCGCGATGGCCACGACGTTCTTGAGCGCGCCGCCGAGCTCCACGCCGACGACGTCATCGGTCCGATAGACGCGGAATCGCTGCGTCGTCAGCGCCTTTTGCGCCAACTCAGCGACCTCGGCGTCGCGTGCCGCGACCGACACCGCCGTGGGCAAGCCTGCCGCCACTTCTTTGGCGAAGCTCGGCCCACCCAGGTACGCAAGTCGCCGGTGCTCGCTCTCGGGCAAGATGTCTTCGAACATTTCCGAAACCAGCATCAGGCTTTCGACCTCGATCCCCTTCGTCGCGCTGACGATGGGAGCTTTCGAGCCAAACAGGGGAGCAGCCTCACGAAGCACTTGTCTGAGCCCGTGCGTGGGGATCACGCACACGATCAGGTCTGCGCCGTCGAGCGCGTACTCGAGGTCGGCGGTCGCCTCGAGCGTATCGGGCAGCGAAGCGTCCGGAAGATACACTTGATTCTTCCGCTCGGACTGAATCGCCTCGGCCATGGCCTCGCGACGTGCCCAGAGCCGGGTCCGATGACCTTGATCCGCGAGCAGCTTGGCTAGTGCCGTACCCCATGATCCCGCGCCTAGGACGGCAGTCGTGAGCTCACCCATGAGCGGAGATTACCACGGCACAGTGTGGCGCAAAGCGCCGAAGAAACGTCACGGCGATGCTGGTGGGGCTACCTTTTCGGCCTCGCCCTTTTCGGGGCGTGGCTCGCTCAGATCCAGCCGGAGGCGGTCGGGGTCGACCAGCGCGTTGGCGATCACGGCATCCATCTTCGAGACAGGCACGAACTCGAGCGTTTCCCGGACCTCTTCGGGAATTTCTTCGAGGTCCGCCGTGTTGCGCTCCGGAAGAATGATGCGCTTGATGCCGGCCCGATGGGCGGCAAGCACCTTTTCTTTGATCCCGCCCACGGGTAGAACCCGCCCGCGCAACGTGATCTCACCGGTCATGGCCGTGTCGTGACGCACGTGGATGCCCGTGAGTAGCGAAACGAGAGCGGTCATGAGGGTCACACCCGCGCTCGGTCCGTCCTTGGGCATGGCGCCGGCGGGGATGTGGATGTGGATATCGCTCTTGTCGAGGAAGTCCTCTGCAATCCCATACGCCTTGGCCTTCGTACGGACGTAGCTCATCGCCGTTTGGGCGGATTCTTTCATGACGTCGCCCAGCTGGCCGGTGAGCTGCAGCTTGCCGGTCCCGCGCATCTTCGTGCACTCGATGAAGAGGATTTCGCCGCCGACGGCCGTCCAGGCCAAGCCGGTGGCGACACCCGTCTCCGTGGTGCGCTCCGCGACCTCGGAGGTGAAGCGTGGCGGCCCGAGGTATGGGCGCAGAGAGTCTTCGTCCGCGATGGTCCACGGACCCGATTCACCTTCCGCGACCTTCACCGCTACGCCGCGGACGACGCTTGCGATCTGACGCTCCAGGTTACGCACACCTGCCTCGCGAGTGTAGTGATCGATGATGGACTCGATGGCGCCATCTTCCAGGCGGACCTGCTCGGACTTGATGCCGTGCTCGTCGAGCTGCTTGGGCACCAGGTGCACGCGTGCGATGTCGAGCTTCTCCCGGCGGGTGTAGCCGGGAATCTCGATGATCTCCATCCTGTCCTTGAGTGCGGCGGGAATGGTGTCCCCGACGTTTGCCGTCGCGATGAACATCACCTTGGAGAGGTCGTAGGGGATCTCCAGGTAGTGGTCGCTGAAGGTGTCGTTTTGCTCCGGATCGAGGACCTCGAGCAGGGCAGCAGCCGGATCCCCGCGGAAGTCGTGACCGATCTTGTCGATTTCGTCGAGCATGAACACCGGGTTGATCGTCCCGGCCTTTTTCATGCCCTGAATGACCTGGCCGGGTAGGGCGCCGACGTATGTGCGCCGGTGACCGCGAATCGCGGCCTCGTCATGCACACCGCCCAGGCTGATGCGGTGAAACTTGCGTCCAAGCGCCCTAGCGACCGACCGCCCGAGGGACGTCTTACCGACGCCAGGGGGGCCAATGAGGCACAGAATCGGGCCTTTCTTGTCGGTCTTGAGCTTGCGGACCGCGAGGTACTCCACGATTCGCTTCTTGACCTTCTCGAGGCCCGAGTGGTCCTCGTCGAGCACCTTGCGCACCGCGGCGATGTCGAGGTTGTCTGAGGTCTGCTTCGTCCAAGGGATGTCGAGAATCCAGTCGATATAGGTTCGCACCACGGTGTACTCCGCGGAGCCCACTTGCATCTGCCGCAGCCGCTTGAGCTGCTTGTGCGCGACCTTGTCCGCCTCGCCGGGCAAGCCTGCTTTGGCGATTCGTTCTTCGAGGATGTCGAGATCGCCCTGATCTCCCTCCTCTTCACCGAGCTCCTCCTTGATGGCCTTGAGTTGTTGCCGAAGGACGTATTCTCGCTGATTCTTGCCCATCTCCTCTTTGATTTGAGAGTTGATTCGCTCTCGCATCTTGAGGATCTCGAGCTGGCGGGTGAGCAATCGGAGGACTTTGCGAATGCGCTCCTTGGGGTCGAGCGTCTCCAGAAGCTGGGCCTTTTCGTCGACCGGTGCGTCCAGATTGGCCGCAACCAAGTCCGCGAGCTGTCCGCGTTCCTGAATCGAGTCGATGAGGGACCCTGCTTCACGTGGCAGCTCGGGCATCAGCTGAATGACCTGCTTTGCGATGTCGCGAAGGCTCATGGCCAGAGCTTCGCTCTCCACGTCGTCGGCCGGCGCCTCGTGCAGCCGTGAAACCCGGGCACGCATGTACGGATCGGCGGTGACGACTTGTTCGAGGCGAATGCGGACCAAGCCTTGAAGAATGAGGCTGTAGTTGCCGGAGCTGTGTTTGAGTGCCTTGAGGACTCGGGCAGCGACCCCCACCGGGTAGAGATCGTTCTGGTCGGGATCGTCGGTCGACGGATCCCGCTGTGCCACGATCGCGATGATCGGTTGGTCGAGATTCTCGATGTCCTCGACGAGCGCAACGGACTTCTCGCGGCCCACGTCGAAGGGCGCCACCGCCGCGGGGAAGAGCACGGCATTACGGATCGGCAGCACCGGCAATTCCGTGCCGAACTCGATTTCACCGGTATCGGGGGGCGGGATCGATGAGATTGCTTCCTCTTCGTCGCTCATGTAGTTCTTCTACTCCAACTTGGTGTGAATCCAAGCTTTTTCAGTGCTGTGAGCGAACATAGCCACGCACCTTTTCCATGGCAAGGGTCACGCCTGGCACCGCACCGTCGATGCGTCGCAAACGCTTGGCCTCGCAGCCCCATTGAAGCCTCGGAGCGCTGGAATTAGGCTCCGCTCGATGCGTCTCTCGGTCGTGGTCCCGTGCTTCAACGAGGAGCGGAATGTCGGCAGGGTCGTCATCCAGGCCGCCGAGGTCGGACGTAGGCTCTGTCGGGAGCTCGAAATCGTCGTGGTGGACGATGGAAGCATCGACGGCACCGACACGATTTTGCGCGCGCTTCGAGACGAGATTCCGGAGCTGACGGTAGTGACACACCCGTACAACCGCGGGTACGGTGCCGCCATCCGGTCCGGGCTCGATCGCGCGGCCATGGACTATGTCTTCCTGACCGACGGCGACGGACAATTCGATCTCGAAGAGCTTTCCTTTGCTCTTGGAATGCTCGACGAGCATGACGTCGTTGCCGGATATCGCGCGCGCCGAAGAGACGGATGGTGGCGCGGTCTTTGGGGCCGGTCCTGGACCGCGCTGGTCAATCGCTTTCTCGACCTGCGTGTAAGAGATGCCAATTGCGCCTTCAAGTTGGTCCCGCGAAGCTTGGTGCGTTCGACCGAGCTTCGTAGCGAAGGTGCGCTCATCAGCGCGGAGCTTCTGCTGGAAGCACGGCGGTTCGAGCTCCGCATCGGACAGTTCGCGGTGAGTCACTACCCGCGGCTCGCGGGCCGTCAATCGGGGGCATCGCCGCGCGTGATCGTGACTGCCTTCTTGGAGCTCCTCGGGCTATTGTTGCGGCGGTGGCGTTCCCGAGTCGCAGCGCTCAGTGGAACGACGACGTAGCGAACCGGCAGAGCCGCCTAGAAGCAGACCTGGTTGCGGCCGTTTCGCTTGGCTTCGTACATCTTTGCGTCGGCGGCTTTGAGGATCTCCTCCGCGTCTTCGTAGTGAGGTTGCCATTCCGCGACGCCCACGCTTACCGTCACGTCGACACGTGCGCCTTCGAACTCGAAGCGTGTGTCCGCGATCAGACGCCGAATCTTTCCGGCCAGCTCCTTGGCACCGTCGACGCCCACCTCGGGTGTGATCAGCCCGAACTCCTCGCCGCCGATGCGCGCCACGACATCGTTGACCCGAAGGCGTCCCAGGAGCACGGCGCCAAGCTGCCTCAAGATGGCATCCCCCGCAAGATGGCCCCAGCGATCGTTGATGCTCTTGAAGTGATCGATATCGAAGACCAGCAACGAGAAGCTGCGCTTGTAGCGTTTCGCTCTGGCCACCTCCCGGTCGAGCATCTCGTCGAAGTGGCGTTTGTTGTGGAGCTGGGTCAAGCCGTCGGTCGTCATCAGACGGTAGATCTCTTCGTGGTAGTCGGCCTCCACGTCGTCGCCGACGATGAACTTCAAGATGGTGCGCCCAACCTTGAGCTGGTCGCCGTGGCGCAATCGTCCCTCTCCCTCGACCAAACTGTCGTTGACGTAGGTGCCGTTGGTGGAGCCGAGGTCGTGTACGAAGAAGCCCGACCCATCGAACCAAACTCGACAATGGTTTCGGGACACACTTTCCTGGTCGACCTGGATCTCGCACTGGGGGGAGCGTCCGATGACCACGGGCTCCACTCCGATGTGGACCCGCCTTCCGAGATCGTGACCGTAAATGACGATCAGGATCCCGTTTCCTGTGACGGTGCCCGGTTCGCGCGCCTCTCCGACCTCGGTGAGCACCGTCTGACTGCCACTGCTGCGGTGATCCTTGAACTGCACTCCTTCCATTATACAGCGGGCTGACTGTCCCGGTTAAATCACCCGATGGAGATTGCAGTCACAACGGACTGCCTGCTTTGTTGACCCTTGGGGCGGAGTTCTCTAGCGTATGCCCGTGCGCGACCGAATGTCTCACTCTTGGCTGTGGGGACTGGCCAGCCTCGCTCTGGTGTTAGGAACGCCGCTGGCGCTCACGGCGAGCCCGCCTTCTGCGCAACGCGCGTCCACCAACGTGGCGCGGGTGGTGACACCTCCATTTTCGGACGTTGACCTCTCCATCGCGCAGCCCTCACCGGACGGATGGGTCGTCCCCCGGCGCGATGGGACGCGCGCGGTGCTGACCGTCGACGATGAGCTTCAGTCCTACCTTCGAAGTCTGTTCAGTCGCTACGAGGTGCCGACAGGGGCCGTCGTTGCCATCGAGCCCAAGAGCGGCCGCGTGCTCGCCTACGTCGGATACGAGGCGGCCAAGGGCGACAGCCCGAGCGTACTCACCGATCCTGACCCGCCTGCAGCTTCGGTTTTCAAGCTCGTCACCACATCTGCGCTTCTGGATGCCGGTGTGAAGAGCACGACCTCGGTTTGCTATGGCGGCGGCATGCGAAACCTGGTGCAGGCGGATCTGATCGACAACCCGAAGCGCGATCAGTGGTGTGCTACGCTTGCCGAGGCGCTTGGTTATTCGATCAACGCCATCTTCGCCAAGCTCGCCGACCGCTACGTCAGCGAAGACCGGATGACCCGATACGTATCCGCCTTCGGATTCGGCCAGCACCTGCCATTTGATCTGCCGACGGAACCGAGCCCCGTCGACGTCCCGGACAGTAGGCTGGAACGGGCCCGCATGGCAGCCGGGTTTTGGCACAGTCAACTGTCGCCGCTTCATGCGGCCCTCTTGGCGTCGACCATCGCCAACGACGGACAGATGCCCTACGCCGCAATCGTCGATCGAATCGAAACGCGTACCGGTGAGACGCTATATGAGCGCACCCCGCGCACCTTCCGACAGGTGTTGCCTCAGCACACGGCGCGCGCCGCCGGAGAGATGATGACGAGGACCGTCACGCACGGAACCGCCAAGAAGGCATTTTGGGACTCGAAGGGCCGCCCGTTCTTGCCCGGCATCGAGGTGGCTGGCAAGACCGGAACCCTGAGCCGCTACAACCCCCAACGCACCTACAACTGGTGGGTCGGGTACGCGCCGGTCGACGACCCGAAAATCGCGGTTGCTGCCTTGGTCGTGAACGAGCCGAAGTGGCGCATCAAAGCGAGCTATGTCGCCCGCGAGGCGCTCCGAAAGTACCTGATCCGCTGAACGCGACCATATGGTCATCCGGTGTCTTCCGGCATTGCGGTGGAAGCATCGTGGTGTAGGCTGCGGCCTTTTCGGAACCAAGAAAGGGGAGCTCCATGCTTCAACGGATTCGACTCGCGGCCATTGCCGCCCTAGCTGCCATGTCCGTCGCCTGCGCCTCCGGTGCCACCGCGCAGACGCCCGTGCTTAACCGTGTGGTCAAGACGAACACGCTTCGAGTCGGGATGTCCGGCGACCAAGCGCCGTTGAACGTCAGGAGCAAGACCGGCGAGATGATCGGCCTCGAGGTCGACCTGGCCCAGGGCCTCGCCTATGCGCTCGGTTTGGAGTTGGAGATCGTGCAAAAGCCGTTTGGTGATCTGCTCGCTGCGCTCGAGAAAGGCAAAGTCGACATGGTGATGTCGGGCGTGGGCATCACGGCGCAGCGAACGAAGGACTTCCTGTTCGTCGGTCCTTACCTGCTATCTGGAAAGTCCCTGGTAACTGCCTCGTCTTCGGTCTCGGAGGCCGAGACGGTGCAGGACCTGGACGTTCCCGACATGACCTTCGTCACACTGAAGAACTCGACGAGCCAGGCTTTCGTCAAGAAGAACATGCCCAAGGCCAAGCTGCTGACCGTCGATGGCTACGATGCAGCCGTCCAGATGGTCATCGATGGCAAGGCAGACGCGATGATCGCAGACATGCCAGCCTGCGCGCTTGCGGTGCTGCGTAACCCGGATGCGGGCCTGGCGACGCTTTCGCAGCCGCTATCGGTCGAGCCGATGGGAATCGCCGTGTCGGCCAAGGACGCCCGATTCTACAATCTCATCGACAATTACGTCGACGCCTTCGAAGCAACGGGAATCCTCTCGGCGCTCCGCGAGGCGTGGTTCCAGGACCCAAGCTGGCTCGAAGAGCTCCCCTAGGCGCCGAGACCCTGCGCGCGTCCTCCGGGAACTCAGTACACACGATGCTGTAGCTCGCGGCCGCGCTCAGTTTCGGTTTCGGACGATGAAGGTGTTCATTCCTTCTTCCCGTTCGAACGTCGTCCGGTAGCGCTGCGCCTCCTGGCGGGTGTCGAACGGTCCGATGCGGACACGCCAGTGGGTGCCTCGCCCTTCCACCACGCCGGCTGTCACGTATGCGGCGTGGCCGCGCTTGCGTAGCGCGCTCGCGAAGACCTGCGCCTCTTGCGGATCGGCGTAGCTAATGACCTGAAGCGTATAGAGCCCCTCCCGGCCTGCCGGGGCGACCACGGATTTTTTGTGTACCGTACCCGCGACGAGTGGGTCGGTCGCGGCCGCGAGCTCGACGACCTCACCATCGGGGCCCGCCGTTACCGCCGCTGGCAGGCCGGCAGCAATGTCGGAACGAGGTGGAGGATCGGTGATCGGATCCAGATGCTCCAGCTCCGCGGCTGCGGCCGCAAGCGCCGCGGCAACCTCCGGCCTCCTTTCGGTCACCAACGTCGTGGGGAAGCTCAGCGTTTCGGGATTGATGCGCGGATCCGCGGGAGCTTCGATCTCCTGTGTCGAAGCGGCCTGACTCACCGCCAGCATCTGTAGCGGATCCTGTGCCTGCGCCTTGGACTCGCTCTCGTCTGGCAGCGCAGCGACCACTGCCACGACGACGGCGAGCGCCGCGACCAAGCCGACGCCCGACAACATCAGGACTCGCCGTCCCTCGTCCGAGGAACGCTCCTCGATCCGGTCCAGATCGCGCATTGCGGTATCCATCTTTCTGCTTCGCCTCGGATGTTCCCAGGGTTTACGAAACTTCGCTCAAAGCAGCCAAAAAACCGCAGCTTGGTGGAGCTTCGGGCGCGTGCAGCAGGGGTGCGCCCGTGGTAGCTTCGCGTCCGGCGTCAGCGCACTGGGGAACGACGTCGCGGGAGCACTGATCCATGGTGGAATCTTCACAAAAGCAGCCGGTCACGCTCGAAGACGAGATGAGGCGGTCGTACCTCGACTACGCGATGAGCGTCATCATCGGTCGAGCGATTCCCGACGTCCGGGACGGCCTGAAGCCGGTTCACCGTCGAATCCTGTACTCCATGCACGAGCAAAAGGTGCAGTGGAACGGGCCCTACAAGAAGAGCGCCCGAATTGTCGGTGACGTTCTCGGCAAGTATCACCCTCACGGCGATACCGCCGTCTATGATGCGTTGGTCCGCATGGCCCAGGACTTCTCCATGCGGTACCCGCTGGTCGATGGGCAGGGCAACTTTGGCTCGATCGATGGCGATCCGCCCGCGGCAATGCGGTACACCGAGGTTCGGATGCATCGGCTCGCGACGGAGCTTCTGGCCGATATCGAAAAGGAAACCGTCAACTTCGGTCCGAACTTCGACGAGTCCGAAAGAGAACCGCTCGTCCTACCAAGCCGCATTCCGAATCTCCTGATCAACGGTTCGGGCGGCATCGCCGTCGGCATGGCGACTAACATCCCGCCGCACAATCTCCGTGAGGTCGTGGATGCGACCGTGCGCCTGATGAACGAACCCGAGCTCACCGTCGATCAGCTCATGGAAGACGATGCAGAATCGGGGCGGCTGGGCGTGAAGGGGCCCGACTTTCCGACGGCGGGCTACATATATGGCCGCGCCGGCATCCATCTTGGGTATCGGACCGGCCGCGGCCGCATCGTGATGCGCGCGCGGGCGAGCATCGAGCCGCTCCCCGGCAAGGTCGACCGCGAGATGATCGTGATCACCGAGATCCCCTATCAAGTGAACAAGGCCGAGCTTCTCAAGAAAATCGCGGACTTGGTGCGGGAAAAGAGAATCGAGGGCATCAGTGACATCCGCGACGAGTCCGACCGCGAGGGCCTACGCGTGGTCATCGAGCTCAGGCGCGACGCCCATGGCGAAATCGTCCTGAACAACCTCTACCAGATGACGGCGCTCCAAAGCACCTTCGGATACAACTGCTTGGCCATCGTGGGCCAGCGCCCCGAGGTCCTCGACCTACGAACCGCCCTGCTGCGTTTCATCGATCATCGGCGTGAGGTCGTCCTGCGCCGGACGCGATACGACCTTCGCCAGGCCCAGGCGCAGCGCGAGCTGGTCGAGGGCTTGGGCATGGCGGTCACCGACGTGGACTTGGTGGTCAACACCATCCGCTCCTCGAAGGACTCCGACGAAGCGCGCGCGCGTTTGATGAAGCTGCCCCTCACCGGGCTCGAAGAATTCGTTCGAAGGGCAGGTCGGCCCGAGGCGGAGGTACAGGCGGCGAAGGAACGGGGCGATTATTATCTCTCGGAGCGGCAGGCCAAAGCCATCCTCGAGATGCGGCTCTCCCGCTTGACTGGTCTCGAGCGCGAAAAGCTTGCGACTGATTATGGCAACCTGTGCGATCTCATCGGAGAGCTCGAAGCCATTCTCGCGAGCAAGAAGCTGCTCGACGAGCTCATCGTCAAGGAGCTCGACGAGATTCGAGAGCGCTACGGCGACAACCGGCGCACCGAAATCGTCGAGGCCGAGGGAGACATTTCGATCGAGGACCTCGTCCCCGACGAGGAGGTAGTCGTCACGGTCTCGCACGCCGGCTACACCAAGCGCGTTCCGCTGAGCGAGTACCGGGCGCAGGGTCGCGGGGGCAAGGGCCTCAGAGCGATGGATACGCGCGACCAGGACTTCGTCAGCTGGGTCTTCGTCGTCAATGCGCACGCCGACGTGCTCTTCTTGAGTGACAATGGCAAGGCCTACCTGAAGAAGGTGTATCAAATTCCCGAAACGAGCCGGGCTGCACGAGGCCGGGCGGTCGTGAATCTCGTTGGCATGGAGCCGGAGGAGCGGGTCGCGGCGATTCTTCCAATTCGCGAATTCGTCGAGAACGGATGTCTGCTGACCTGCACCCGGCGAGGCCGCGTCAAGCGCACCGATCTGAGTGCCTATCAAAACATCCGGCAGAGCGGGATCATCGGTGTCGCCATCGGCGAAGGAGACGCGCTGCTCACCGCTCGCATCGTGATGCCGGGCCAGGACGTTCTGATCGGCACCTCGCACGGTATGAGCATCCGCTTCCCGATCGAAGACGTGCGTCCGATGGGACGCGACTCGAGGGGTGTCAAAGGCATCGACCTTCGCGAGGGCGACTTCGTGGTTGGAATGGACATCGTCGAAAACGAGAACGTGCAGCAGGTACTGACCGTGAGCGCCAACGGTTATGGCAAGCGCACTGAGGTGTCGGAGTGGCGCAGCCAGAACCGGGGCGGCAAGGGCATCATTGCCATGGACACCTCGGAGCGGAACGGGGCGCTGGTCAAGCTGCGCCTCGTGTCGCCCGAAGAGCAGGTGATGGTCATCACCAATGGCGGACAGGTCATTCGCACGCGCGTGTCCGAGATTCGCGAGACCAGCCGAAACACCCAGGGCGTCCGAGTGATCCGCCTCGGCGAGGGTGAGGAGGTGGTCGACGTGGAACCGGTCGCCGAGGGCGACGACGAGGACGAGGAAACCCTAGAACCGACTGCGAATTAGCCTCAGCAGCCCCGGAAACGTGTAATCCCGGATATGACGCGTTATCCTTGGGAAGGCACTTGTTGCGGAGTCATTTCTCGGGGGTAGGGGAGTGTGAGTAAGGCACCCGTCATTGGGATCGACCTCGGTACGACTAATTCCGTCGTGGCTGTTGCTGACCAGCCTGGGGCGCGCGTCTTGTCCGACGAGGGCGGCACGTTGATCCCTTCGGTGGTTTCGTTTCATCCGAGCGGTGACGTTCTGGTAGGCGCGCCCGCCAAGGAAAGGCGTTTGCTGGACGCGCAGAACACGGTGTACTCGGTCAAACGGCTGATCGGGCGACCGTACACGAGCTACGAAGTCCAGCAGGCGCAGAAGCGCTTTGCGTTCGAGCTTTCCGAAGGGCCAAGCGGCGGCGTTTTGGTCACCGCTCGGGGAGAGACCTATACGCTCAGCGAGATCAGCGCCTTCGTGCTCCGCCATGTTCGCAAGGTCGCTGAATCCGCTCTCGGTCAGGAATGCGCGCAGGCGGTGGTGACGGTGCCTGCCAATTTCAACGAGCTCCAACGCAGCGCGACCAAGGCTGCCGGACGAGTCGCCGGTCTCGACGTATTGCGGATTCTAAACGAGCCCACGGCGGCGGCGCTTGCGTACGGCTACAACAAGACCTCCAACGAGCGAATTGCCGTATACGACCTCGGTGGCGGTACCTTCGACATCACCATCCTGCAGCTCGCCGGCGACGTTTTCGAGGTCTTGGCGACAGCCGGCGATACCTTCCTCGGGGGCGATGACGTCGACACTGCAGTTGCAGACCAGATGGCGGCGCAATTCCTCGAGGAGCACCGCTACGACCTCCGACAGGACCGGCAGGCCTACGAGCGTCTCAGAGCCGCCGCGGAGTGGGCCAAGATCCAGCTCTCGGACAAGCCCCAGGTGAAGCTCTGTGTCGAGGAGCTGGCCTACGGCGAAGGCGGCGTCGGGCTCAATCTGGACTTTGCGCTCTCGCGCGAGCAGCTCGAACACATGTGTCAACCGCTGGTCGCGCGGAGCTTCGACGTTTGCGAAGACGCGATGAAGGCGGCCGGTCTTCGTCCTACCCAGCTCGACAACGTGATTCTGGTCGGCGGCTCCACTCGCATTCCGCTGCTCCAACGAATGGTTGCCGAGTATTTTGGGCGTAAACCTCTGGTCGATATCGATCCCGATCTCGTCGTCGCACAGGGCGCCGCCCTCCAGGCGCGGGCGCTTGCGGAACCCGTTCGCAGAGCGGCGCTCGGAAAGGTGGCGCTCAAAAAGGTGCCCACCACCGACCGCCATCCAAAGATTTCCGAAGAAGGCTTCGAGGATGAGATAACCAACGTCGGCGAGCGTCCTCCGCTTCCACCGCCCCCAGTTGCTCGCGCCGCTCGCAAAGCCACGCTTCCGGGGCAGGCGCCGCCCCCACCACCCATCCAGCTGACCACGGCGCAAGGGGCCTCCGAGCCCGACGACGGGCTCATCGAGACGCCCACGCGCTCGCGTGAGGAACCATTGGAGCACGACCCGACGCGCTCGCGTGAGGAGCCGCTCGAAAACGAGCGCACCCGGGTCGCCAGCGCCGCCGACCCGCTGGACTTCCAGCCCACGCGGATGGCCGAGGCCTCGGGTCTCCTGATGCAGATGGGAGGTGGATCCACCGACGCGCCCGAGGCGGAGACGGAAGAGCCTTCGGGTCTCATGGTGGACCTCGGAGACGAGGCGTTCGGCCCCGATTCGCAGGTCGCCGAGGGGGCGCCTCCGCCGTTGCCGCCCCTCGAGATCACCAGCTCCGCGCCTGCCACGCTCCGGGCCGCGCTCGACGAAAACGTCGAAACGGTCACCGGCGCCATCGCGGTTCCAGAGGCGACCGACGCACCCCTGCTTCTCGACGTGACGCCGCTTTCACTGGGCGTGGAAACGGTCGATGGCTACTGCGAGCACATTATTCGCAAGAACTCGGCCATCCCCGCAGGCCAGACCAAGATGTTCACCACGGCCCGCGATCGGCAGGAAACCGTCGTCGTCCGCATCTGCCAAGGTGAGGACCGCCGCGTTGCGGGAAACCAGCTTTTGGGCGAGGTCGTGCTAGACGGCTTGCGCCCGGCCGCGCGAGGCAAAGTGCAGATCGCGGTTCGATTCATGATCGATGCGGACGGCACGTTGCAGGTAAAGGCGCAGGACGTGGGCACCGGACAGCAACAGCAGATTGCCATCAAGCTGATCGGCGAGCTGCATGACCACCAGATCGAGCATCTGCGCCAGCGCCACGAGGCCAAGCTCGGAAGCTGACCGATGTCCGACGCGAACGAAGTCCTCGACTACTACGCTCTCTTGGGAATCATCCGCACGGCGAGCTCCGATCAGATCCGATCGGCTTTTCACCGGTTTGCACGCGAGCACCACCCGGACAACTTCTTGGCTTCACCGGAAGAGGCCGAGAGGCACACGCTGCTCTATCAGCATGCGAGTGAGGCCTACCGAGTTCTGCTCGATCCGCTCAAAAGGAAGCTCTACGACGAGGGCCTGGAGAAGGGACACGTTCGCTACGACGAGGATCGGGCCAGGGAGATGCAGCGTTCGATCCGGCCCCCAGGAGGCATCCTCTTACGCTCCAGCAAGGCGCGCATGTTCTTCATGCGTGCCGACCGCGCGATCAAGAGTGAGGACTGGCCTCAAGCAAAGCTCAACTTGCAGATGGCCATCCAAAACGAGCCGGACAACGACGACCTGAAGGCAAAGCTCGAAGAAGTTCTCGAACGAATGAAGTCGCGTTAGGCTGGTAGCCCAGCGGCGTTTCCGGGCTATGGTAGCGGAGTCATGGGACGAACGGCGACGATAGAACGTCGAACCAGCGAGACCGACATCCGGGTGGAGCTCGATCTCGATGGTAGCGGCCAGTACGAGGTGAAAACCCCGATCGGGTTTCTCACGCACATGGTCGAGCAGCTCGCCAAGCACGGGCTCTTCGACCTGCAGGTGCGCGCTTCGGGCGACACGCACATCGACGGCCATCACACCACCGAAGATCTCGCCATCGCGCTGGGCCAAGCATTTCGCCAAGCGCTCGGCGACAAGGCAGGGATCCGTCGCTTCGGATGGGCCACGCTGCCGATGGACGAAGCCTGTGTCACCTGTGCGCTCGATTTGTCCGGGCGTCCTTATTTCGTTTGGGCGATGACGCTTCCCAAGGCGAAAGTCGGCGACTTCGATTCCGAGCTCGCCGAGGTGTTTTTCGAGGGCTTCGCGCGCGGCAGCCAATGCAATCTCCACATGCGACAGCATGCAGGCGACAATCTCCACCATGTGATCGAGATCAGCTTCAAGGCATTCGCACGGGCGCTTCGGGCGGCTACCGAGATCGATTCGCGCGTGGTGGGAGTGCCTTCGACCAAGGGCACGTTGACCGAATGAGCGCCGGCCGGGTCACCATCGTCGACTTGGGCCTCGGCAATTTGCATAGCGTGGCCAAGGCATTCGAGCGTGCGGGGGCCGTTGCCGAGCTCAGCTCCGATCCCGAGGTCCTGCTGCGCGCCGATCGTCTGGTGATGCCGGGTCAGGGTGCTTTCAAAGAGTGCGCTCACGCCCTCGGTGGCGAGATCGGTGACGCCGTCCGCGCGTGGATCGAAGGGGGCAAACCCTATCTCGGGATCTGTCTCGGGATGCAGGCGTTATTCGATTCGAGCGAAGAGGCCCCGGGCGAGAAGGGGCTGGGAATCTTCCCAGGAAGGGTTCAGCGTTTTGGCTCGGGGTTGGCAGACCCAAAGGGCCGTCCTCTGAAGGTGCCCCACATCGGCTGGAACCAGATCGACAGCAGGCATCCGGTTTTCGAAGACGGCGAGTGGTACTATTTCGTCCACAGCTACTACTGCGTGCCGGACGATGAACGCCTCGTCGTGGCCACCACGGATTATGGCGGTCCTTTCTGTTCGGCCATCGCGAGGGACAACGTACTGGCGTGCCAGTTTCACCCTGAGAAGAGCCAGCATGCGGGTGCGCGGCTGATCGGCCACTTTCTGGGAGACGTGTCGTGGAGCTGATCCCGGCGATCGATCTCCTCGACGGCCAAGTCGTTCGTCTGCATCAGGGCAACTATGACGAGGTCACCGTCTACGACGATGATCCCGTCGCGATGGCCAAGCGGTTCGAGGAGGAGGGCGCCAAACGGCTTCACGTCGTCGACCTCGAAGGCGCGCGGCGTGGAAGGCCGGCGCACGTATCGGTCATTCGGGGGATCCTCCGTGAAACCAACTTGATGGTCCAGGTAGGAGGCGGCGTCCGAGATCGACGTGTGGCTCAGCAATGGCTGGAGGCCGGCGCGGCGCGGGTCGTGCTGGGCACCGTGGTGGTGAAAGCACCCACCATGGCGCGTGCCGTTTGCGCCGAGCATCCGGGCGCCGTGGTCGTGGCGCTCGATGCGCGCGACGGAAAAATCGCGGTCGAGGGCTGGCAAGAGCAGAGCAGCCGAGATGTCGTGGAAGTGGCAAAGGAAGTCGATGGCTGGCACATCGGCGCCATCCTCTTTACCAACATCCACCGAGATGGAACGCGGCAAGGCCCCGACATCGAGGGCACTGCGGCGCTGCAGTCGCATGTTGGGACGACGGTCATTGCCTCGGGGGGAATCGGTACGCTCGGCGATCTTCGTGCGCTCGCTTCGGCCGGCGTCCGGTCGGCCGTCTGTGGACGCGCCCTCTACTCGGGGGCATTCACGTTGTCCGAGGCGTTCGCGGCGCTACAGAAGAGTTGATGCTCGCCAAAAGAATCATTCCTTGTCTCGACGTGAAGGGAGGACGAGTCGTCAAGGGGATCAACTTCGTGGCTCTCCGCGACGCGGGCGACCCGGTCGAGTCCGCGCAGCGCTACAGCGACGGGGGCGCAGACGAGATCACCTTCCTCGACATCACGGCATCCCACGAAAATCGCAGAACCTTGTTCGAGTTGGTCGACCGCACGGCATCGACGATCGCAGTGCCCCTGACCGTCGGGGGTGGTGTCCGCGAGCGCCGGGACGTGAGCGAGCTCCTGCACGCGGGGGCCGATAAGGTGTCGATCAACAGTGCAGCGGTCGCCAACCCCAATTTCGTGAGCGAGATGGCGGACGCGTACGGTTCGCAGGCCATCGTCGTCGCGATCGACGCGAAGCGGGCGCCCGGGCAGGAGGCGAGCTGGACCGTGTACACGCACGGTGGTCGGCGCGATACGGGACTCGATGCGATCGCATGGGCCGAGCGGATGGCCGACCTCGGCGCCGGAGAGATCCTGTTGACGAGCATGGACCGGGATGGGACCCGTGACGGCTATGATCTGGTGCTAACCCGCAAGGTTGTGGACGCGATCCCGATTCCGGTTGTAGCTTCCGGAGGGGTGGGGAGCCTCGAACACGTGTACGAGGGGCTCACGACCGGAGGGGCCGATGCGGCACTTGCAGCTTCTATCTTTCATGACGGACACTACACTGTGGCCGAGGTCAAGAAGTACTTGCTCTCGCGGGGTGTTTGTGTGCGCCCGCCCGAGCCGGACTGAGGGGGAGCGATGAGTGCGGACGTCGGCGTGGGCCAACTGGTAGAAGAGCTCGAGCAGCGCGGCGCGAGGTTGCCCTTCGAGATCGGCGCCTTCGTTGCTTTGGAGGCGTGCGAGGGGCTGCTCCGACAGGCGGTGAAGATCGACCCCGACGACGTGCGGGTCACACCCGATGGTTCGGTGCTGGTCGTGGGTTCCGCGGAGCGAGCCGAGCCCGAAGAAGCCGCCCGCTCGCTCGTTTCGGTGCTGGCTCGTCTGCTCGTCGCGGCGGGACCCGGCGTTCCCCCCGACCTCCTACAGCTCATCAAGGAAAGTGCGACGGCGGAGCGGCCTAGGGGCCTACGCGACCTTCACGATGCAATCGAGGCGTCGCTGATCCCCATCAATCGTGGCGCGACGCGCCGTGTGCTGGCGCGGCTAGTTCGAGACAGCGATCGCCCAAGCGCTCCGGAAGAACCGGACATCGATCCGCGCGAGCTCGATGCCGAGCTCGACGAGCTGCTTCGAGATCCCGCATCGCGAACCCCGGGCCCGGGCCACGCGGAGCCTGAGGTGCAAGACATCGACGACGAACCGATCACGGAGCGCATTCGATTTCCGAGGCCTTCGCAGTCCCAGGCTGTGCCCGTTCCGCCCCCTGCGATGAAGCAGCCGCCCGTGCACGTCGCCAGGCCCGACGCGCCTCCGGTTCCCTCGCCCGCCGCGGCTGCTTTGGCCATCTCCGAGGAGGAGCCCCTTGGCGCCCCGGAGCCGATCACCAAAACCATACGGAAGTGGAACACGCCCGTAGAGCCCGAGCCTGTGACCGGGCCCGTGTCCGTATCGGTTGCCGTTCCCGTGACCGAAGGCGACCTCCAAACCCCGACCGAGTCGGTATTCGGTACCGGGTCCGTGACTGCCCCGCCACGAGACAGCCGGGCCTCCCACGGGCCGTCGGTGCCAGCCGCGGAGCCGGCATACCACAGTCCGTCCCTGACCCACGCGCCACTTCCCAGGCGGCGGAGCAGCTGGGGGATATGGCTGTTCGCGGCGGGGCTAGGCCTGGTCATTTACGGGGGGCTTGCTGCGGGTGCATTCGACTCGTGGCTCCACCCGGAAGGTACCGCTCCTCAGGCGGGTCCATCGGGTGTCATCGACGCGAGCGTCTTGCCGGCCGATGCCCAAATCTTCGTCTTCGTCGGGCGAGGGCCTGCGGTTTCCCAGGGCATGTCGGTTGGGAGCGCCCACGAATTTTTGGTCTTCGACAAGGGCCTGCGCCCGGCCAGGGCGGTCGTTCCCAAAGACGCGACATGGACGGCGACCGAGAACGGTCCGCTCTACGAGCTCGCCATTCAAGCCCAGCCCGCGACGGGTCCTTCTTCGGCGCTCGATTTGGGCGCGCCTCAAAGTGAGCCTGGACCTGCAGGGGGAGCTGCCGGGGCCATTCGCGTCGTCACGAATCCACCCGGGGCCAAAGTGTATCGCTTCGTAGGACGCGGACCCACGGCGCGAATTCGCGTGCCGTCGATTCACGAGGGACAGGAGGTTCTCGTGTACGCCCCAGGCCACGAAACTAGGCGTGCGGTGGTTGGGCCTAGCGATTGGCAACACATCGAGGGCCGGGACGGCTATCGTGCGAGCTTGGAAGTCGAGCTTCCAGAGATTCCCCGGTTAGCGCCCTTGCAGCCGGCTGAGGAGTGATTCGACCTCCCCTTGAATCGACTGAAGCCGTTGTTCCGAGTCTGCCTCGAAGCGGAGAACGAGGATGGGTTGCGTGTTGGAGGCCCGAACCAAGCCCCAACCGCCTTCGAACTGGATGCGGGCGCCATCGATATCCACGAGATCATGGGTAGGGCGATAGTGCGCGAGCACCTGCTCCACCAGATCGAACTTGCGTGCGTCGCTACATTCGACTCGAATCTCGGGAGTCGCGAAGGTCTGCGGCACGTCGCGGAGCATCTCATGGAGCGAAGAATCGCTGCGAGATACGATTTCGAGAATACGAAGTGTGGCGTAGATGGCGTCATCGAAACCATAGTAACGATCCGCGAAAAAGATGTGCCCGCTCATTTCCCCGGCGAGCAACGCTTTCTCCTCTTTCATTTTGCTCTTGATGAGCGAATGACCCGTCTTCCACATCAGGCCGCGTCCTCCATGGGCAGCGATGTCGTCGTACATGGTCTGTGAGCACTTCACCTCGCCGATGATCGTGGCCGCAGGGTGCTCTGCTAGCAGCGCCCTCGAAAGAATGATCATGAGCTTGTCGCCCCAGATTACCTCGCCTCGTGAATCGATTATCCCGACGCGATCCGCATCTCCGTCGTAGGCGAAGCCCAACTCCAAATCGTCGGCAAGCACCCGCTCCTTGAGCATTCGGAGCGTTTCCAGGTCCGTTGGGTCGGCATGGTGCACTGGAAAGCGCCCGTCCATTTCGCAGAGCAGAGGGATGGGATCGAGGCCCAATGCGTGCATCGTTCGAATGGCGAGCGGACCACCGGCCCCATTGCCTGCGTCGACTGCGAAGCGGATATCGCGGCGCTCGAGCCGGATGTCGTTCTGAGCATGGCGCACGTAAGCCGGCGCCGGATCGGAGATTTCCATCGTGCCCGAAGGAGCATGGTGAAAGCTGCGGTTCTCGATCGACGCGCGAAGCTCGACGATGTCGGCGCCGTAAAGCGATCCTTTGCCCACCATCATCTTGAACCCGTTCTCGTCGGGAGGATTGTGACTGCCAGTGATCTGAACGCCGCCGTCGAGATCGAGATGGTGCACGGCAAAGTACAGAAGGGGAGTGGGCCCGACACCAATGTCCACGATGTCGATCCCCGTCGCGAGCAATCCAGAGCAAAGCGCCTCGTGAAGCCTCGGCGAGCTCAAGCGGCAATCGCGACCGACTGCGATTCGACGGAGGCTGCGCTCGGCATAGAACGTGCCGAGGCTCCGTCCCAAGTCCCGAACGAAGTCATCGCCAAAATCCCGGTCGGCGTGCCCGCGTATGTCGTACTGTCGGAATACGTTGGGATTCACCAGCTCACCTTCTCGGGTCGTTCCGTTTGCGTAGCCGTTCGACGACTTCACGCACGTCCTGTGCCCGATCCCGCGGGATGACCAACAATGCGTCACCCGAGTCGACCACCACGAGATCTTGGACTCCGACGAGCGCGACCAACTTTCCTTCGGGAGCGCGAACGTAGTTCCCACTTGCTTTCACGGCGATGCTGCCTTCAGGCAAGACATTCGCATGGGCGTCTTGAGCTGCGAGCTCCCAGGCGGACGTCCAGCTCCCGAGATCGGACCACTGGAACGACCCAGGCACGACGCTGACGGAGCTCACCTTTTCCATGATGCCATGATCGATGCTCACCGCCGGTAGGTCCGCGTAGGTCGCATCGATGAGCGCTTCCTCGCGTCCCTCCTGGGCAGCTTCGTCGTAGCGACGAAGCTGCTCTGCGAGGCCGGGTAAGTGCTCATCGATGGCTTCCAGGATCCGCGACGCGAGAAAGAAGAACATCCCGCTGTTCCAGAGAAAGCTTCCGCTCGAGACGAACTGCTCGGCGCGCTGCCGGTTTGGCTTCTCGACGAAGCGGCGGGCGCGAAAGACGCCTGGGTCGAGCTCCGAGCCGACTTCGATGTAGCCATAGCCCGTTTCGGCGCGGGTGGGCCGGATCCCAATCGTCACGTAGTCTCCATGCGTTGCGGCTTCGAGCCCGCGTCGGAGGGTGTCCACGTATGCATCTGTTTCGCCGATGTAGTGATCAGCGGGCAGGACCGCCATGATCGCGTTCTCATCGATCCGTTTGAGGTGCGTCGCGGCCCATCCGATACAGGGAGCCGTGTTGCGACCGACGGGCTCGGCCAAGATTTGACTTGGCTGGAGCTCGGGCAGCTCGGCCTCGACCTGCGCGCGGTGGTCGGCCGAGGTCACCACCAAGGCCCGCTCAGGAGGAAGGAGCTCCCATACCCGCTCCGCGGTGGCGCGCAGGAGGGACCGTTCGTCGGGACCGAGCGTGAGAAACTGCTTTGGCTGGGACCGGCGCGACAGCGGCCAAAAACGGGTTCCCTGGCCCCCGGCCATGATGACTGCGTATGCGTTGTCAGTTTTCGTCATGAGGTGGCCACTGCTTCAGTGCGTGATCAGAAATAGTCCCAGAGGGATGAGGTAGATTGCGAATATCCACATCCGGCCCACGAGAACGATCTGACGCAGAATAACAAGAGCAACGTACCCCGTCACGAGTGCTGCAGCTCCCCCCACCCACGCAGCCGGGCTCAGTGAGCCCAGACCCTCCGAGCCGCCCGCTTCGAGGACCGCAGCGCCTAGGATTGCGGGGAGGGATGCCAAGAACGAAAAACGAAACGCGACGTTGCCCCGAACGCCTAGGAGCATGGCCACGGCGATGGTCGTACCACTGCGGCTGATGCCGGGAAGGACTGCGATGCCCTGTGCCAGCCCGATGATGATCGCCTGGGGCCATGAGACCTCCTCGGCGAATCCGCGCGCCACACCGCTGGCGAGCAACACGGCGGCCGAAATGAGGAATCCGTAACCAACTAAGCCCAGGTCCTCGGTGAAGGCTTCTGCGGTGCTTCGCAACGCCAAACCAAGCAGAGCCGTCGCGGTGGTGGCGAGGAGGATCCCGACCAGGGTGCGCCCCTCGGGAGTCGCCCGAAAGCGGACTGGATCCCTGATCCCTGCGAAGGCTTCCTTCACCAGGCTGAAGACGTCTCGGTGGAGCAGCAAGACCGTGGCCAATAGCGTCCCCAAGTGAAGCGAGATCACGAATGCGAGCGAACCTTCGTGTAGGTCGAGGTAGTGAGCGCCAATCGCGACGTGTCCGCTGCTCGAGACAGGAAGAAACTCGGTCAGCCCTTGCAATGCACCCAGTGCAGCTGCCGTCAGCGCATTGATCTCGTCCGACAAGTTGGAAGGCCATAGCGCCTGTTCGCCGCCGCTGCAAAGAGCATCCACAGACCCGGCTTTCCACCATGCTGCCATGGCTGTTTCCGCGTGGTTCGATTAGGATCCGGCCGGCCCATGCGAGAGACTTGGAATGCCGCCCGGGTCGGCTTGATGGTGGTGGTCGGGCTGATCGTCACCTTTGCCGTCTATCGCTACGTCGACGAGCGCTCCTCGGGAGAGTCGGGATACGGGGTGTATGCCTATTTCGATGACGTCCAGGGCCTGATCGCCAAGTCGAGGGTCCTGGTCGCCGGGATTCCCGTTGGTTACATTTCCTCGATTCGGCTCGACGGCGCGCGGGCGCGAGTCGACATGCGCATCGAGGAGGATATCAAGCTCTACGAAGACGCGCGCGTGAGTATGCGGAGCCTCTCCCTGTTGGGAGAACGGGTTTTGTTGATCAATCCTGGAACCCCCGGACTGCCCGAGATCCCGGACGGGGGCGAAATCAAGGTGACCGATGCTGGCGTGCAGACCGACGACATCCTGGTTACCGTCAACGACATCGCCAAGAGCGTGAAGAAGATCACGGCGCAGATGGAGCGTGCTTTCGGCACCGAGGAGGCAGGCGATCGGATGCAAAGCGCTCTTCGCAACCTGAGCGATGCGCTAGAGAACATCAAAGAGGTAACCGACGAAGCCGGCCCGCGCATCGTGCGGATCATGGAAAACGTGGAGCTAGCCACCGATGACCTCAGCCAGATCATCCATGGCAGGCGGGGCGACATCGATCGAGGCATTGGGGAGATCGATGACACGATCGCTTCGATTCATCGTGCCGCGGACCAACTCAACGCGGTGCTCGAGGACGTCAAGGAGGTATCGGGACGTACGGCTCGGGGCGAAGGTACCATCGGACGTCTCACCCAAGACGAAACCCTCATCGACGAGGTCGAGGGTGTCGCCCAGGGTCTGAATAGCTTCGTAGGGGGCCTGGCTCGGCTCCGTACGATCGTCGAGCTTCGAAGTGAGTACTATGCTTTGGCAAACGCGTTCAAAACGTACTTCTCTATCTATCTGAAGCCGCGTGAAGGACGCTACTTTCTCGTCCAGTTCGTCGACGATCCGCGCGGATCGATCAGCTCGTCGGAGAGCATCATCCGGCTCAGCCCGCCGCCGGTGTTCTATCCCAACGAGTACCGAGAAACAGTGATCACGCGCACCAATCGCCTCGTGTTCTCGGCGGAATTTGGGAAGACTATATCGTTTGCCACCTTTCGTTTCGGCATCATCGAGTCCTCCGGGGGCCTAGGCCTCGATTTGAAGTTCTTCAAGGAGCGCCTGGAAATCAACACGGACGTCTTCGAGTTCGGGCGCCTGATCAATCCCCGGGTTCGAATCCGCGCTGGATTCGAGCTGATCCGCCGCTTCTGGCTCGTTGCCGGCACCGACTTCCTGCTCAATCCCAACCGGGACTATTTCGTGGGTCTGCAGCTGCGTTTCGACGACGAAGATCTGAAACCACTCATTCCACTCGGAGCCGTGGCGCTGCCCCGCTGAGAGGTCGTGGCTTCATGAAGGACATCATGCGAGGCGCAGGGGCAGTGACCAAGTCGCCAATAGGATTCGCGCGCGGCCTGATGTTCGTGCTCCGAGGCATGCGATTCGTCTACTTCCAGCACCTGAGCCTGGTCCGCTATTGGCTCATCCCCATCCTGATCACGGGGGTCGCGCTGTTCGGTGTCTTCTATGGCGCCGGGCATTACTACGACCAGCTTGCAAACGTAGTCTGGTCCCTGTTTCCCGACAGCTGGAACGAGACGACAGGCTGGGTGGGGGGTCTTCTAACGACCTTGCATTGGCTAATCGAATTGATTGCCGCGGTGCTGATCACTGTGCTCGGTTTGATCACCGTGGTCGTGCTTTCGGGCATCGTGGCGGCGCCGTTCAATGACGCCTTGAGCGAAGCGGTCGAGCGGATCTTGACTGGCGGATCCGCCCCTCCTTTTTCTCTCAGACGAATGTTCGTGGACGTGGGACGCGCGATCCGAATCGAGCTCCTGAAGGTCTTGATCTACGCCGCAATCGTCGGGCCGATGTTCGTGGCTTCCTTCTTCGTTCCAGGGGTCGGACAAGTCGCCTCTCTCGTAGGTTTCGCGCTCACAGCAGTCTACCTCGGGATCGACTACGTCGACTGGCCGGCCGCCCGCCGCGACTGGTCCGTAGGCGACCGGATCGCCCTCGGCCGACGGCAATTGCCGGCAATCGCCGGGTTTGGCACCGGGGTGTGGGCGCTCCTCTTCATCCCGGTAGTCAATCTCTTCTTCATGCCCGCAGCGGTCGCCGGAGGAACCATGCTTTTCCTGAGCCTGCTGTCCTCCGAAAGGGGCGGAAAGACCCCGCAAGACAGGGGTTAAGAATCCCGTTTTTGTGGGGAGTCTTCGCCGGGTGCTAACTTGAGAGGATGAGGGGAATGCGTATGCGACGGTCATCGTGCGGAACGTTCTTGTTGGCTCTAGGGCTGATGATGAGCGCTGGAGCCTATACAGGGACGGGCAGCGCCAGTCCGAGGTCGCCGAGCGCGCTCGAGCAGTCGATGGGCGAGATTCAATGGGGCTGGAGCCCCAAGCAGGTGTACCGGCAACTCAAGAAGAACATCGAAGCCAAGTACCAGGAGCCGATTTCGAAGACCACCGATGCCATCGAGGAAGACCGGCTCCGCCACAAGATGGACGAAGAAATTCGCGAGATCCGCGACTCCTACTTCGAGTTCGATGGAACACCGACCGCGTATGATTCGGGGTACCTGAGCGGTGAGTTCACCCAGAACAACGGTGAATCCCTACTCCGCGTCCGCACGGAAAAGACGCAGGATTATTTCTTCTTCATCAACGGGCGGCTTTGGAAACGCTATCGTGCATTCGACGCGTCGGTATTCGAGGGCGCTAGCTTCGCCGAGTTTGGAGCGGCGCTTCAGCAGCGGTACGGAAAAGCCAGGAAGAAGAGCGAACGCTTGCAACCAGGTGCCGCGCCGACTGAGTGGTACGAGTGGAAAGAGCCGCATGTGCTGGCTCGAGCGGTCGACAACAACGAATTTTACGGCTTCTATTGCCTCATTCTCGAGGATCCCAAGACGGTTGCGCAGCTCGACAAGCTTCGAAAGAACCAGGCCAAGCCAACCGAGCCGAGCCGGACAGTCGTGGACATGGTCGCCGAGGAGGCTGGCGGTGATCAGAACGCGGACATCGCCGATCGCATCACCGGTGAGATCCGTCGTCACGACAAACCCGACGTCGACGAGAAGTAACCCGACGTGGGTGAGGGTGGGATTTACACCGCCACCTTTCACTCGGTACTGTGGGACTCCGAAAGGAAAGTCCGTTGCGGTATCGACTGCGGCTGCATTTACAAGAGATCGATCTCAGCGGGTCCGAGGTCATCATCGGGCGGGGCTCGATGTGCCAAATCACGATCGACGACCCGATGCTTTCGCGTCGCCACGTACGCATCGACTTCTCCGGCCCTCGACCAACACTCGAGGATCTTCGCAGCCGAAACGGCACGCAGCTCAATGGCCGCCCTGTCTTGGGACGGGCTACGCTTGCCGATGGCGATCGAATCCGCATCGGCACTCAAGAGCTGGTTTTTCTCACTGGAAGCGTCCCGAAGAAAGACTTCCGTACCACGTCCGGGCTCACCTATTGCGTTGGCTGCGCCGTGCCGTATCCAAGCGCCAGCCCCCAATGCCCCCACTGCGGCTCCGTGCCGACCGAGCAGGGCGCGCATGCCTTCGCGCGCGACCCCGTCTCGTCTGGATGGACGTTCCATCTCTTGTCCCAGGTAGTCATCCGGGCGCTCGAGCAGGGACGCCTTGCCGATGCCGAACGGATGATGTCGCGTGGCGTCGCGGAGCTCGACGAGCAGCTGAGCCGGGGCATCGCCTTTGATCGGAGCCGGATCGTCGAGCTTGCCGAATGTGCGACTCGCCTGGGAAGCGCGCTTCAAAGCCCTCGATGGCTCGAAGCCGGTGCGCGACTCTACGGCCGCGCGGGAGAGGGTCCTCCAGCCTAGTGTGCCGAAACCACCTGCTCCAAACCCTCCAGCCGGCGCACCAGGAACCGCTCCGGAGCGCCATACTCGCTCGCTCGGTTTCGGATGACGTCGAGATAACTGCGCAGGTACTGGGATCGCCCGTACTTGTTGCTTCGAACGAGACTATGCAGCGCCTCGATCGTCTCCGCTTCCATCAGCCGGCCGGTGGCGGTATGAATTCGAAACACCCAGTCGATCCATCGATTGTTCCCTAGCCCTTGGGCCAACTGAAGCGCATAGCGTGTCGCGCCCGTGAAGAGCAGGTCGGGATCGTCTTTTTCGGAATCGCTCAATCGCCGATGGGCGAGGGCGCGCTCGAGAAGGGTCTCGAGGTGCGGCATGAGCATGCGCTCTGCTTCTTCGTAGCGACCCATCGCGATTGCCTTGCTGGCGATGCCGGCGATGACATCGAGCGCCCGGGCCGTGCGGGTGTCCTCGGCACCCCATGCGTGAGACGAAGAGTCCACACCGCTGCTGCCCGTGCCGGCCAAGGTTTCACCAGCATCACTGCTGAGCCTCCGGCCGCATTCGCCACACCGCCGTTTTGCCACCCCGTTGATGGCCCCACAGGATTCACACACCACGTAGTCCGCAGTTTCCTTCACAGGATCCCGAAGCTTGGCCGCATCGATGAGCACGAGCTCCTGCGAGCCTATGTAGACGCGATCCATGTGTGCGAGGCGCCGCGGGGCATTGATACGAACGCCGTTGACTGCGACCCCGTTACGACTTCCCTGATCTTCGACGACGACTGCATCGGGGCCCACGTGGAGCACCGCATGCTTTCGCGAGACCAGGCCATCAGCCAATGCGAGATTGCACGCAGAGCTCCGACCAATGGAAAACTCCCCGAGAGACATCTCGAGGTTGGTCGACTGATATCGCAGTCTAAAACGCGGCACCCCAGTCACTAGAGTAACAGCGGCAGGGTCCTGCCGTCGAATGAAGTGCAGCCGAAACCCCCGCCAACCTCGGAAGGCAAACCGGGTTAGAAGCTGGCGATCTCGTTCAGACCCGCCACGGAGCCGAGACCCTTTTCGAGGTTCCCTTGGGTCTCGAGGGCGGAGTCCATCAGCGTCGACAGCTCGGTGAGGCTTTTGCGATACTCGCTGAAGGCGTTTCGCCGCTCGCCGAGCACTCCGGCCGACTGATCGGGATTGGTTAGGATCACGTAGTTGCTCGCGTTTTGCCGCAGGTCCTGTCCCACGTAGAGCGCTTTCTCGAACGGCTTGCCGCCACGCGTCATCCGTACCTTGAGCTTGTCCGACGCCGCCTCGCCATCGGGCATGTCGACGTATACCAAGCCGCACCGAAAGCCCCCTTCGCCCAGGTTCGGGACACATCCCGTCGGGCTCGTCGTGAGCGCGGTTTCGTCTTGCGCAGCCTCGTCGAGCTCCTTGCGGCGTGCCTCCGGCAGAACCTTGCTAGCCATCGAGTCGAACTTGCTCCACAGCTCCTCGACTTGGCGCGCGTACAGGAACAACGCGTTGACGGTCTCGGGGCTGAACTTGTTGTAGTTCAGGCCGGCGAAGTCCGCTGCCGTGAAGGGCGTCGGCAACGACCGCAGTTGCTCGATCGCCTCGTAGTCCACGCTGGGGCCCTCTCCAGGGCGGGCCTTGGCCGCACCGACTGCGCGGTCGAGTAAGCGCTTGGCCTCCGATACCTGATCGGCCGCTACCCGCACTCCTTCATACACCGCCCGGCCGTCTCGAACGGCCGCGTTGTATTCGATCCGCCTGCTCATCACCGTGGTTGCAAGCACACCGATGAACAGCCCGAGCAACGCTGCTCCGCCGCCGGTCATGACCATCAGCTTGCGAACACGGCGGTTCTTCCCTTCGTGGGCGGTGGCCACCGCCTGCTCGTCCACGACGATGCGCACTTCCTGCTGGGCCGCCGCTTGCTTAGCTCCGGTCGGCGCAAACGGTCCCGTCCTGCGGGCCGCTTGACCGCCGACGAAACCCGGAGGCGGTGCGACGCCCCCCAGCGCTGGAGGCGGCGGTGCGACGCCTCCCGACTCCAGGGTGGTGGGCGCGGACGCCGTGTTTCTGCCTAGCCGCTCACGGATGTCGCGGACTTTCCTGGATTTTTGGGATTCGTCTGACATTTCAGCTTCCTCAAATTTATCCGTGAAAAGCCGATCATGTCAAGGCGGGCGCGCATCACGCCCCGCTGATAGGCTTCCCCAGCTCCCATGATGCCACCCCCGGTCGAAGAATGCCGCTTTGTGTCGTTCGATGGCACTGAAATCGCCTACCAACGTACGGGGGAGGGGCGGCCGATTCTGTTCTGCAACGGGCTTGCAGGCGGCTGGGAGGCCTGGTCCCACCAGATCCAGTACTTCCGGAACCGATATCGAATCCTCAGCTGGGACTACCGCGGTCTCTATGACTCGAGCGCCCCGAGCAGCCCCAACGCGCTGCGGATCGCCGACCATGCACAGGATGCGCTGCGTCTTCTCGAGACGGAGCAGGCCGAGCGTGCCGCCATCATCGGTTGGTCGATGGGGGTCCAAGTGGCGCTCGAGATGTTCCGGGCAGCGCCCGAGAAGGTCGCATCGATTGCGATGTTGAATGGGGTGGCCGGTCGACCTTGGGACTACGTGTTCAATCTGAGCCTGGTCGGCCGTTTGTTGCCGCCCGTCCTCCGCACCTTGCGATCGATGCCTCATACGATCGAGGCGGTCGTTCGCCAGGCGACCCGACTTCCTGATCCAGGGGAATGGCTCAAGAGGGTCGGCTTGACCGCCCGCACGCTAGATGACCAGGTGGTGGACGAGCTCGTCCAAAAGCTCCGCACGCTCGACATGGATGCGTTCCTTCAGTTGCTCGAGCACATGGGCGAGCATGATGCGTGGGACCTGCTGCCCTCGATCGACGTTCCGGTGCTGATCATCACGGGTTCGCGCGATCTTCTCACACCGCGCTCGGCCGCCGAACGCATGGCGAGGCGCATACGCGGCTCCGAGATCACAATCATTCCCGGAGCAACTCACTACGCTGCGCTCGAGTATCCGGAGATGACCAACCTCAGGCTCGAGAAATTCCTCAGAGAGCGGGGGTACGAGGCCGCATGACGGGGCTGGTTGACGCGTTTGCGCGAAGCCGCTAGCGATGGGGATCCATGATTGTCGTGATCGACAACTACGACTCGTTTACCTACAACCTGGTTCAATACCTGGGAGAGTTGGGGGCCGACGTCGTGGTGAAGCGCAATGACGCGGTATCGATCGACGAGATTCGCGCGATGAGCCCAGGCGGCATTCTGATCAGCCCCGGTCCGGGGAGACCAGAAGAGGCAGGCGTCAGCTTGGACGTGATCGCCCGGCTCGGATCGACGACGCCGATTTTTGGCGTGTGTCTCGGACATCAGAGCATTGCGCAGCACTTTGGCGCGTCGATCGTACGGGCGGAGCGCCTCATGCACGGGCGAACTTCGCAGATCTTCCATCAGGGCCGCGGTGTTTTTGCAAATCTACCGAGCCCCCTGACTGCCACCCGATACCATTCGCTCATCGTCAAGCGGGACACGATTCCGAAGGAGCTCGAGATCACGGCTTGGACGGATCGGGACGAGGTCATGGGAATTCGACACACCGAGCTGTGCATCGAAGGCGTTCAGTTCCACCCCGAGTCATTCCTGACCGAGCATGGTCACGCTCTGATCCAAAACTGGCTGTCATGCCTGGTCACGGGTAGGGCTGCGTGATCACCGAGGCGATCAAAGAGATCGTCGCCGGGCACGATCTGTCTGCGAGCCAAGTGGAAGCGGTCATGGATGCGATCCTCGAGGGCCAGGCTTCGCCAGCCCAGATCGCCGCCTTCGTCGTCGGCCTTCGCATGAAGGGCGAGTCGTCACGGGAAATTGCAGCCGCAGCGCTTGCGCTTCGGCGCCATTGCGAGACTATCCATCCCTCGGTTGACGGCCCGTTGCTGGACACCTGCGGGACGGGGGGCGATGGGCACCATACCTTCAACATTTCGACGGCCGCCGCAATCGTAGCCGCGGCTTGTGGTGTGGCGGTCGCCAAGCACGGCAATCGAGCGGTTTCTTCCAGAGCCGGGAGCGCCGACGTGCTGGAAGCCCTCGGGATCCGCGTAGACATCTCCCCCGAAAGGGTCCGACGCTGCATCGAGGAAGTGGGCATCGGATTCCTGTTCGCGCCCCGTCATCACGCAGCCATGAGGCATGCTGCGCCGGTGCGGCGTGAGCTGGGTATTCGAACCTTGTTCAATTTGCTGGGACCGCTCGTGAATCCCGCCTCAGCCACCCATCAGGTCGTCGGTGTGTACGACGGCGCTCGCCTGCAGCAGCTTGCCGAAGCGCTGGGTTCGCTCGGCTGCACCGCGGCGTGGGTCGTTCACGGGGAGGGGGGACTCGACGAGGTGTCTCCGTCCGGCTCGACCCAGGTGGCCGAGCTGGCGAACGGCGAAGTCACCACGTTCGGCGTGACGCCCGCGGACTTCGGGATCTCGCCCGTTCCCCTCGACGCGCTTCGCGGAGGAGATGCGCGGGTGAATGCGGAAATCATTCGCGGCGTCTTCAGGGGGGAGCAGGGTCCAGCCCGTGCCGCCGTGCTGCTCAATGCGGCGGCGGCCTTGCGTGTGACCGGGATCGCGAGCGATCTGCGATCGGCTGTGCAAAGAGCGGCCGAGGTGATTGACAGCGGTGCGGCCGAGGCCAAGCTCGAGCGATGGGCCCGGCTCACGCAGGAGCCATGACCGACTATCTCGCGGCCATCCTCGCACGAAAGCGGCGAGAAAACGCGCGAAGGCGCAGGCACGCGGCTGTGATGCGACCGCTCGAGCGTCGTCCAGAGCCCCCACGCGCCGAGCGGGCTATCCACGCCCTTCGGCGCGCCTCGGGTGACCCGCCCTCGGTGATCGCCGAGGTGAAGTTTCGGAGCCCGAGCGCGGGCCAAATTCGACCCTGGAGCGCAGGTGAGGGCGTTCGCGTCGCCGAGGCATATCAGCGCGGGGGCGCCTCGGTGATCAGCGTACTCGCCGATGGTCCTGCATTTGGCGGCTCCCCGCTGCTCGTGCGCCGCGTTGCCCGAGCGGTAAGCGTGCCGGTTCTGTACAAGGGCTTCGTCCTCGATCCGCTCCAGATCGATCTCGCGTTCGACGTGGGAGCCTCGCTTGTCTTGTTGCTCGTTCGCGCGCTCGAGGAACCCGAGCTCCGCTCGCTGATCGGTTACACTCGCGCGCTCGGTATGGAACCGGTCGTAGAGGCCGCCAATGCCGACGAGGTCGACCTGGCAGTCGCCCTCGGATCGACCATCGTGGGTGTCAATGCTCGTGACTTGAGCACCTTTGGGGTCGACATGGATGCTGCGCGCGCTTACGCGGCCAGAATACCTTCCGCAAACGTCGCGGTGTTCATGAGCGGGGTGCGAACCGGCGAAGATTTCCGAGCCGTGGCTCAGGGTCGAGCGGATGCCGTGCTGATCGGCGAAGAGCTCATGCGCTCCGAGGATCCGGGCGCTCGCCTGGCCGAGCTGCTGCGATCGGTCTGACGGACTCCTGGTCCGGCGGCAGCGTCACGCGAAAGCACGTTCCCGCGCCCACGCGATCGAGAACCTCGATTTGTCCTTGATGTTGATCGACGATTTGCTTGACCAATGCCAGACCGAGGCCCACCCCGTGGCTGCGGCCCGAGTAGAACATGTCGAAGAGCCGCTCACGGTGATCTGCATCGATGCCGGGACCTTCATCGGCGACTTCCAGGAATGGGCGACCGGCACCGTCGGTTCCGGTGCGGACCTCGACGCTGCCCCGATAGGCGGACGCCTGGACTGCATTCTTCACGAGATTCCAGACGACCTGACGCATCCGGTCGGGATCGATCTTGGCCATCACGGGCTCCGCAGGCGCGATCTCGTCGATGCGAAGCCCATTGCTCGCCGATGCCTCTCCCCGCGCTACGGCCACCACCTCGCTGGCAATCGACCGCAAATCGACGCGCACGGTTTCGATCTGCGTCGGTCGGCCGACTTGCAGCATCGTCGTTACCAGAGAGTTCAGCCTTTCGACCTCGGAAATGACGATTCCGAGCAGGCGGGCGTCTTCGGGGCTCAGTGCATTGCCTTCGCGCACCATCTCCACCGATCCGGAAATCGAGCTCAGGGGATTTCGAATCTCGTGCGCCAGTCCGGTGGCGAGCTGCCCCAGGACCGCAAGCTGTCGGGCTCGCTCGGCCTGGTCCCGCAGGGTCTTGATTTCAGTGAGGTCCTGAAAGGAAAGGAGCAAACCAGATGGGTTGCCGTCGGCATCAAGCAGGGTGCTCAACGTGTAGCCAATGGGAAACTCCGTGCCGTCGGCTCGTCTCCCCACGCTGTCGGCGCGTTTCGGTGGCCCATTCAGGGATTCCTCGGCGTAGCGCGGCAAGACGTTCGAGAGCGGCTGGCCGAGCAGAGATCCTGCCCGGTCCTTCAAGATGTCCCTGGCCGCGGGATTGATCCCCAGAATCAGACCGTCGTCATTGGCGCTGATCAGGCCAGAGGCAATCGAGCGTACGATGTCGTCGTTCAGACGCTCCAGCTGCGCCGCGCTTTGCTCGGCTTCGAGGAGGCGGGCCCCTGCGACCTGCGCCCGGCGCGCGAGGTTAGTCGCAAGCAGCGCAACCGCCGCGATGCCCACCATATTGGACAACAATGCGAGCTGGAAGTCCCGCGAGCTCAGCACGTACTGACTCAAGGGTTGATCCGGTGGAGGTGGCAACCATCCTAGATTGAGCGCGAGCCCCTGGAGGAAGTAACAAGTGAGGCTCGCCGCGGCCGTGTAGTACGCTGCGCTGGTGCCCAAGGTGAGCGCAGCGGTGAGGATTTGCGCACCGTAGAGAAATGAAAAAATGCTGCCAGCGCCGCCTGTCAGATATACCAGGCCTGTGATCAACAGGACGTCCAGCGTGGTGATCGAGGCGGCCACCAGATGCTCGGTACGCCCGCGAAGCAGCCAGACGCCGAATAGGATCGACGAGCCGTAAATGGCCGAGATCAAGATGAGCAGAAACGTGGGCGTGAACCGCCCGTAACGGATCGCATCGAGCGCCAAGTACATGGTCGCTCCGAGCAAGACCGTCGCGACGATGAGCCGCCCCCCGAGGACCCACTGCAATCGCCGGTGCGGGTTGTGGTCCTCGCGTCGTGTGGTCCGGTTCTCGGACGGTTGAATCACTCCGCCTTGACTTTACCCGCGATCGAGAAAATCGGTAGGTACATCGCAATCAGGATCACGCCGACGATGCCGCCGATGAACACCATCATCAAGGGCTCGAGCAGCGAGGTGAGTGCGGCGACCGCGATGTCGACTTCTTCCTCGTAGAAGTCTGCGATCTTGTTCAACATCGTGTCGAGGGCGCCGGTCTGCTCGCCCACGCCGATCATTTGAACGACCATGGGCGGAAACACGTTGGTTTCCATGAGAGGCTCGGCCATGGTGCGGCCTTCTCGAATCTTGTTAGACGTCTGCCCGATGGCTGCCTCGACGACCACGTTGCCCGCGGATTTCTTCACCACGTCGAGTGCGTCGAGGATGGGGACGCCTGCCGTCAGGAGTGTTCCTAGGGTTCGCGTGAACCGGGCCACGGAGATCTTACGCATCACCGGACCAAGTACGGGAAGCACGAGCAGCGTTCGGTGGAAGAAGTGCTTGCCGGCGGGTTGGCGATAGACCCAACCGATCCCGACTACCAACGCGACCGCTGCGAGGATGATCCAAACGATGTTGTGGAGGAAGCCTTCCGAAGCCGCGATGACGATTTGGGTGAGAGCGGGTAGAGAGTCCTCGCCGCCAAATTCGGCAAACATTCCTTTGAAGCTCGGAATGACCCAAGCGAGCATCACGACCACGACGATCATGGCGACGATGAAGATCGCGATCGGGTACACCATGGCGCCGCGAACCTGGCGCGCCAGCTTGACCCGTTTCTCGATGTAGCCTGCAAGCCGGTTGAGAATCGTGTCGAGGATGCCGCCCATCTCGCCAGCGCGAACGAGGTTGACGAAGAGCTCGTCGAACAGCTTCGGGTGGCGGGCCAGACCTTCGGAGAAGGTGCCGCCTTGCTCTACGTAGTCCTTCACGTCTTTGAGGATCGCATTGAGTGATTTGTTCTCGCCGCGCGACGAGAGAATCTCGAGACATTGGACCAGCGGCAGACCGGCATCGATCATCGTCGCGAACTGGCGGGTGAAGACGACGAGCTCCTTCGGAGTGACCCCGCTACCGAAGGAAAGCTTGAGCCTTCGTCCCTTCTTCTTGATCTTGACCGGATTGAGCTGTCGGGCGCGGAGCCTCGATTGCACCGCTTCCTTGGTGTCCGCCTCGATGATTCCGGTCTGGACCTCGCCTGCGCGAGTGCGCGCTTCGTATACCCACTCGGCCATGAATTCTCCGCCCAATCCCCTCTGGGCCTTTCGAAATCCTAGCTGATGAGGGATCGCGTGGTCAAAAGCGAGGTGAAATTCCACCCTGGCTGCTACCTGCCGATCAGTTTCGGTAGGGGTTTGCGATATCGATGTCGACGGGATCGGGGTTGGGCGCCTCGATGGAGGGTGCGGCCTGCCCGCCTCGGGGCTCGGATGGGCTAGGCGTTTGCCGTGGGGCTCTGTGGCGCGCCCGGCGTTGGCGCTTCCGGGCACTTGGCGTGCTGGCGCTGGTCTTGCGTTCCGGTGTCGCGCTCGGCTTCTCAGACTCCGGCGCGGCTTGGTCGGGCTCCTCGGGGGGTTGGCCCCCGCTCCTCGCCGGACCCGCGACCCCAGGGCCCGGGGACTCGAGTGCGGTGGGTTGAGGCAGGACGGGCGCAGGGGCGTGCGTCCTTTGGGGGTGCGACAGATGCCATGCCAGAAAGCCCGCGTACGCAAACACCATGACGGCAAGCAGCATGACTAGCCATTTCAGAAGGTGAGACTCCGTCGTGGAGGGAACGGGCGTGCCCTGCGCCTGGGCGCCAGGCCTGGGCCCGTGCACGTAGGATCCCGTACCGGCCCGTTCGGCATCGGGTAGGCTCACGCGTCCCGTGCTATCGCGCGGCATCGGGACGTTCGACGCTGCGATTTCGGCGCGTCCTAGCAGCTCGATGGCGTCTCGGACGCGCTGGCGCTCATCCTGGAGCTTGTCCGCATCGAGCGAGCGCACCACTTCGGCGACGTCTCGGGTCTTGGCCAAACCCGTGCGTCCTGCAACTGCATCGAGCGCTTCGGCAAACTCATCGGCAGTTTGAAAGCGTTGTTCGGGATCGCGGCTCAGCGCCGTGGTCACGACCTCGTCGTATGGCTCGAGGTCTGACCAGAGCTCCGATGGTTTTGTGATCGGGTCGTTGAGCAGCTTGTTGAGCGTTGCGCCGTTCGAGTCTCCCTTGAACAGGCGCCTTCCGGTGAGCGATTCCCACAAGATGATTCCCACGCTGAACAGGTCGGAGCGCTGATCCGTTTCGTTGGAGGCAGCTTGTTCCGGCGCCATGTACGACAGCTTTCCCTTGAATTGGCCCGCCCGCGTCGAAGCCATTCGCACGTCGGCTTTTGCTACGCCGAAATCGGTGAGGCGTGCGATTCCGTCGGTCCCAACGAGAATGTTGTGCGGTGAGACGTCACGATGAACGAGCTTGAGTGGCTTCCCATTCTCGTCGGTCAGACGATGGGCAGCCGCGAGGCCCTGCAAGGCGTCGATCAAGATGCGAAACACGAAAGGCCGAGGAAGTCTTTCACCACGCTTGGCGGCACGGCCGAGCAAGACGCCCAAGTGGTTTCCTTCGATGTATTCCATCACGAGGAAGTAGCCGTCACCCGGGCTGTCGCTAATATCGAGCGTCGGCACCACGTTCATGTGACGAATGCGAGCGGCGAGCCGAGCCTCATCCAAGAACATCGAGATGAACTCTTGCTCGTAAGCGAGGTGCGGATGAAGCACCTTGATCGCGACCAATCTCTCGAAGCCTGCAACGCCCTGCGCTCGCGCGATGTAGACCGATGCCATGCCGCCCGTAGCGAGCTGGGTCAAGATTTCGTAGCGGCCGAGCTGCCGACCCGCCATCGGGCGCGATAGCCGCTCGTCTCCCGAAGCGCCCGCGGGTGCAATCATCAGAAACGCCCTTTGATCGCGAACGCGCCGCCTTTACGACTGATCCCGACCGAGGTTTCGACTCGTTTCGGTGCAGTCTCGCGAGATTCTCCCTTCCAGTTGGTGAACACGCCGAGGACGGCGGTCGTGGCGGCCATCGCAGCCGTCACGCCGATGAGAATGTTCGTGCGGCGCTCCTTGCTTTGCCCTTCGTCCAGCAACGCCTGTGCTTGTTGGGCTGGCGTCGGCGAGGCGCCGCCGTTGATGCCAGGAGAGCTGGCCGTTCTTGCGGCTGACTCGTAATCGCTCACGCCGTTTTTTGCGTCGATTCCGGACCAAATCGTAACCGCTCCGAGTGCGACGGTCGCGCCGAGCGACGAGAAAAACGTCCAACGAGGTATCGGCGGGGGCGGCGGAGGCACCGGTGCCGTGAGATGCAGCTGCTGTGTCTCGCCTGCGGCTCCTCGGACGGAGGTCGATGTTTCGCCGCTTGCAAAAGCCGCCTTCAGGGAGTGCTCTGCATCTGGGTTCGTGAAGAACCGAGGATCACGGAGAAGGCTACCGTCGAGCTCGAGAGTGCAGGCCTGGTCGCACTGCACGTCGATGAGAACGCTCGCGCTCTGCACTGATTCGATCACGGCATCGGCCACTTCCATGGCTCGGTCATCGGCCGGATAGCGCCCGCGAAGCTCGAGCGCGAGGTTCCCGGCTCGAAGGAGCGCGCCAGCCTTGTTGTATGCGCGCACGGCCTGAAGCAGAGCCGTCGAGGTCGGCACGAGACGATATGCGCGTTCGAACCAGTGCCCGGCCGGCTCGTAGTCCCGTGCTAGGTAGGCCGCAGTACCCTGGTCGTATGCTTCGGCTGCCTTTTCGCGATCGTCAACCGAGACCTGGCGAGTGGCACGCAGGTCGGAGTCCTGCGCTCTGGCCCCGATAGAGCACGCAAGGCACATGATGACTGCGGCTGACGCAATCCGGCGCGGGTGTCGAGCTGTGGTGTCCATCACCTAACCCCGCCCTTAACGATAATAAAAATCCGGGGGGACGCCGAATCAGCCACCCGTCCGGATGGCTTGCTGATAGCCTTTTCGGTCCAAATTCACCAGCATCTGCCGCATTTCATCGGGCTCCGGCGAGCGGATTTCCGCCACTTCCCTGTCGATGATTCCATGCGCCACCAGGTGCAGCAGTGACTGATTCATCGTTTGCATTCCGGATGTTCCCTGGCCGGTCTGCATGATCCCGTACATCTGATGAATCTTGTCCTCGCGAATGAGGTTGCGGATGGCAGCGTTGGGGACGAGGGCCTCACACGCCATCGCCCGGCCCGGGCCATCGCATCGCGGGAGCAGCATCTGGCTCAGAACCCCTTGGAGCACGAACGAGAGTTGGGCTCGGATCTGGCTCTGCTGTCCGGATGGAAACACGTCGATGATACGGTTGATCGACTGAGCCGCGGTGTTCGTGTGCAACGTAGCGAACACCAGGTGACCCGTTTCCGAGATGGTGAGCGCAGCCTCGATTGTTTCCAGGTCTCGCATCTCGCCGATGAGAACGACGTCGGGGTCCTGACGCAGAACGTATTTCAGGGCGTCCTTGAACCCGACGGTGTCCGAGCCGACCTCGCGTTGGTTGACCACGCAGAGCTTGTTGGAATGCAGGAACTCGATTGGATCTTCCACCGTCACGATGTGATGGCGATGCTCGCAGTTGATCTTGTCGATCATCGAGGCAAGCGTGGTGGATTTGCCCGAACCGGTGGGTCCGGTCACCAAAACCAATCCACGGGGCCGAGTACAAAGCTCCTCTACGACCGGAGGAACTCCGAGCTCGCCCAGCGGGCGGATTTCGAATGGAATTGCGCGGAACGCACCCGTGACGGCACCTCGTTGCAGAAAGACGTTGGCCCGAAAACGCGATAGAGATTTGACGCCGAAGGAGAAATCGATCTCGTGCCCCTTCTCGAAACGCAGGCGTTGGTCCTCGGTCATGACCTCGTAGCAAAGCGCCTTGCTTTCGCGTGGCTTCAGCGGCGGGGTGCGGAGCGGAACGAGCGAGCCGTCGATTCTGAGCTGCGGCGGAGAGCCTGTCGTGATGTGCAAGTCCGAAGCGCCGCGGTCGACCATCAGGCGAAGCAACTGCCGCAGAGTGAGTGTAGGTGCCTCCTGTTGTGCTGCCATGGCGACAGCATATCAGAGCGATGCGGCAGGCGCCCTACACCCCTCGGCGTCCCCAGGGACCGCGCCGTACCCAATGCCGTTTGCGGTAGAGCGCAGACACGATTCTGGCAACCGAAGTGGCCGCCAGGAACGCGCCTTCGAAGCCGAGGCCAGGCGCCACCTGTTCGTTGCAGAGAAACACGCCCCGAACCGGCGTTCTTGTGGGCAACGCACACACGCCCAAAGCGCGACGCGTTGGATACTCGTATATCGCTTTCATCGTGTAAGGCCCCCGCGTCCAAGGATCACTGCACACCAGTTCGGGGCTGTCGCGACATGGCTGCGGAGGCAATCCGTCGTGGGGACTGTCGATCCAGATCAGGTAGTCATCGAGGAATGGGATTACCGTTCGAATTGCTTCCAACGCTTCGGTGCGAACGAAGCGCAGTGGCGAAGAACCGGTATCGATGAGATGTTCTTCGATGAGCTTGGTGGCGGTAAGCAAAATGCGCCCTTCGTCAGCCTGCCGAGAGCGAAGCAAGAATGCGCTTTCCGGGTTCGCCGAGTTGGCGCAAAGCAGCGCGAGCGGCTGTAGCGCCTCGGGCATGCCGCGTTGGTCGATCCAGAGATGCACGGAACAGCGATAGGCGCGCGATCGGGGCTCACCTACACGCTCGAACAACGCGGTCATGGGAGCACGTTCGGGCAGAAGCTGCGAGAGCTCGCCAATCGGGGTGCCATGCACGATGTGCGAGCAGCCGATCTCCTCGTCCGTGCGCGCAAGTCGAATGATGTGGGCACTTCGGCCTCGATGCCGGATGAAAACGGCGCGATCACGGGGCCTCACGTCGCCGCCCCACGAGCGAATCCTGCCGAAAAGCGCTTCGCGAAACCACGTCCAGCCACCCGAGAGCTCCATCACGCCTCCGAGGACGTGGCCATGCAGGCGGGCCCTCGTCGCGTCCGAATGTTGTGCTGGCAGGAGCCCAGAGACGTGGGGAAGCACCGCCTCGAATCCGGTACGGAGCGGGTGCCGCAAGGCAAGCTGCTTCCACGACGTCCACCCGTGACCTTGCCTATCGTAGCGTTGCGCAGACGTCGTCAGCGAGAACTGCTGGCGCTCGGCGAATGTCTCCGGAGGCCAAATCAGTCCCCGACCGACCACCATGTCGAGCTCAGCTCGCACCTCTCCAAGCGTGCGAGTGATGTCCGCTGCTTGCCGTTCGACGGAAGGCAGCTCCCGGGTGAGCTCTGCAAGCCACTTGTCGGTTTCTGGATACACGTTGATCCGATGCTCAGGAAGAAGCAGTTGGAACACTTCGTGACGGTCTGCCATCCGTTGTCGGACATCCTGCTTTAGGGCCAGGGCTTCCAACGTGCCCTGGACGATGGGGCTTTGCATTCCGGTGACCACGAGGCCGAAAGGCTCCACCTCAACGCCGTCCAGGGTATAGCCAGGCTCGGGAGCTCCTTGCCCGAGCACCAGGACTCGGAGGCCCTCGCGCGCCAGCAGCGCGGCGCACAAGAGAGGTTCCAAATTGGCGCCTAGGACGACGACGTCGTAGTGACTGGTGGGCACGATTCTATACGTCGGGAACGGTGAGCGATCGGCTCGAATTGGAGACTGGGGCGCCGACCCGCAGCGGATCGAGCCCGATGTTGCCCATCGCGATCTGATGAATCACCCGGGGAAGAAGCTGATGCTCTTGGACCTGGATGCGAGCGTGAAGGCTGTCCGGGGTATCGTGGCCCAGCACGGGGACGGCGGCTTGCGCGATGATGGGGCCGGTGTCGACACCGGAGTCCACCACGTGAACGGTGCATCCAGTGATGCGTACTCCTGCGTCGAGCGCATCCTGTGGCCCGCTGTGACCGGCGAAAGATGGAAGAAGGGCAGGGTGTACGTTGATGATGCGACCTGGGAACCTCGCGAGCAGTGGTGGACCAAGAACGCGCATGAATCCGGCGAGAACGACGAGATCCGGCTCGAACGCAGCGACTTCTTCCGCGAGCCTTTCGTTCCAAGCCTCGCGGTCGTCACGTTTGCGGAGGGGAATCACTCGAGTGGGAATGCTCCTGGTAGACGCGAGCTCGAGGGCAGCTGCTTTGGCTCGATCCGAAATGACTCCGACGACCGTAGCAGCACAGGAACCAGCCTCGATCGCTTCCAGGATCGCTCTCAAGTTCGAGCCACGACCAGAAACGAGGACGACCACCTTCATCGAACCTCTCACGCGGCGAACGACACGCCCTCGCGGTCGACGATCTCACCCATCACGAAAGCCCGCTCACCGGCTCCTTGGAGCGCTCGAACCAAGTCGGCGCTTCGCTCGGGGCTCGAGATCATGACGAAACCCACACCCATGTTGAACGTCTTACGCATTTCCGAGTCGGTAACTTTCCCGCGGGTCTGAATGAGCTCGAAGATCGGGTCGGGAGACCATGCGCTTGCATCGATGGCCACCCCCAGCCCCTTCGGGAAAACCCTTGGCAGGTTTTCTGGAAGACCGCCGCCGGTAATGTGACACATCGCGTGTACGCCGTGGTCGACTGCGATTCGCGCGGCTTCCACGTAGATCCTGGTCGGGCGCAACAGGATGTCGCCCAGCGTCTCTCGTTCTCCGAATCGGTCGTGGACCGAGGCCGGCGGCTCTCCCTCGAACAGAACACGGCGCGCAAGTGAAAAACCGTTCGAATGCAGACCCGAGGAAGCGAGGCCGATCAGACGGTCGCCGGACTCGACGGCGCTTCCGTCGATGATGCGCTTGCGGCTGACTACGCCGACCGCGAAACCTGCCAGATCATACTCACCTGCCGCGTAAAAGCCCGGAAGCTCGGCAGTCTCGCCCCCGAGCAGCGCGCATTGCGCTCTTCGGCAGCCTTCGGTGATTCCCTTGAGCACCGCCTCTGCGCGGTCCACATCGAGCTTCGACGTGGCGAAATAGTCTAGAAAAAAGAGAGGCCGGGCACCCACGGTGATGATGTCGTTGACACACATCGCGACCAAATCGATGCCGATGGTGTCGTGTCGTCCGAGCTCGAAGGCGAGCTTGAGCTTCGTCCCGACTCCGTCGGTTCCCGACACCAGCACCGGCTCCTCGATCTCCGGAGGCACAGAGCATAGACCGGCGAATCCGCCGATCGCTCCAAGGACGTGTTCTGAGTGAGTCGTCTGTGCGAGCGGCTTGATCCGTCGCACGAGCTCTTCGCCCGCTGCAATGTCGACACCGGCGTCACGATAGGTCAGCCCCGCCATGCCGCGGAAGCTAGGCGATCGCTGAGGGCCGGTCAACGGGGGGATCCGTTGACCGCAATGCGACGGTCGCGTACACACGCGAGCATTCGACGCGGGGGTGATACGACGAGATTCTGTCTGACGGGGTTGACGCTCCTCGCTGTCGCATGCCGTGGCGATTCGTCTCCGAGGGCGGTTCGCGATCTTCCCGAACCAATGCCGCAAATCGAACGCGAAGCGGATCCGGAGCCGCCCAAAGCGCGCCTCTCCCGTATCGATGTCTACGGCACCGAAGCGCCCGATGCGGCGGGGGTGCGCGTCGTGCTCATCTTCGAAGGCGCCCCTCTGTTTCGTCAAGAAGAGCTCCCTCCGCAGGGCATTCTGCCTCCCCGGATCGCCATCTGGCTCGAAGACACCGAGTGGGAGCACTCGCTTCCGACGTCCCGCTTCGTGGGCCGAGGCGGCCTGCTCCGCGTGCGCCTCGCGACCCCCGAACCGCGCGTCGTCCTGGATCTGCAACCCGGCGCGTCGGGCCGCTTGTTCTACCTGACCGACCCATATCGCATCGTGATCGACGTGGGTGCACCGTCCCCGCTCCGCGGGCGTTCGAGGACGCTCGTGGTGTTGGATCCGGGACACGGCGGCAAGGAGCCTGGTGCGGCTAACGACGAGTACAGTCTGGTCGAATCGCAGGTCGCGTTGGAGCTTGCGCGGCTCACTGCAAACCGCTTGCGCGCGATCATGCCTCGGACCCGCATCATGCTGACCCGGTCGAGTGACAGGACGCTTTCGCTCGAAGAGCGGTGCGCTCTGGCCAACGCGATGGAAGCGGACGCATTCGTATCGATCCATTTGAACGCAAGCTCCGAGCCGGTGCGAAAAGGAGGCATCACCACCTTCGTGCTCGATACGACCAACGACCGGCAGGCCTTGCGGCTCGCGGCGCGCGAAAACGGAACGCGCACGTCGGAGGTGTCGGGGATTCAGAGCCTTCTTGCAAAGCATCATCGCCGGGCTCAAGTCGCAGAGTCTCTGTCTCTGGCCGAGAAGATACAGCGTCACACGTTGAAGAGGGGCCGCCTGATCCTGCCGACGCTAGCCGACCGAGGGGTGCGTAGCGCCATGTTCTATGTCTTGGTGGGCGCCCGTATGCCCGCGGTGCTTCTGGAGGCCTCCTTCCTCACCTACGAGCCCGACGCCCGGGCCCTCGCGACCCGTGGTTACCGGCGCGCGCTCGCCGACGGCCTTGCGTCTGGTATCGCTTCATACCTGCAAGGCCGGTAAGTCACTACCTTGCTCCGCTCGGGGTGGACGGTCATACTCGACGCTCGTTGTCGGAAGGAGCCAGCCCCGTCGTCGACCTGGGTGGCCTTGCACCCACACTCGGCAAGACTTGCAGCGGATACCTCGGTGGATATCGCCGGGCATTCGAGGACGCGGTGCGCCGTGGCGACCCCGGCGTGCGCACGGCACGCTCCCATGCGCGCGCGTTGGATGGGCTGTTGAGCGCGCTTTACTGTGCTGCGGATGCGGCCACACGGGCGTTGGGCCAACAACCCCGGGGCCGCGTCGCGTTGGTGGCCGTTGGCGGGTACGGCCGTTCGACGTTGGGTCTCTATAGCGACGTCGACGTCGTGTTCCTGTGCGACGACTCCGATGACCCGTTCGTCGGCGCTCTGGCTGAAGGGTTGCTGTATCCCTTGTGGGACCTGGGCGTCGACATCGGCCACGCCGTACGCAGCATCGAGGAGACTCTGCGGCTTGCCCGCGAAGACATCCGCACCACCACGACGCTCATCGATTTCCGCCGCGTCGCTGGCCACGGCTCCCTCCTCGACGATCTCGAGCGGGGCGCCCGGGAGCTCGTTTTCGAGCCGCATCTGGTGGAGTTTTTGTCGGCGCTCGAGCACGATACGACGGCGCGTCACCGGCGCTTCGGAGGCAGTCTGTATTTGCTGGAGCCGGAAGTGAAGCAGGGTCGCGGGGGCCTCCGCGACATGGATGTCGCCGAATGGGCGGCGCGGGCTCGCTGGGGCGCGCGCAACGAGCAGGACTTCGTGCGAACGGGTGCTCTATTGGCCAGGGAGGTGCGCGAGCTCGAGGATGCGCGCGAGATGCTCTGGCGCGTCCGCAATCTTCTTCATTTGCGAGCCGGCCGGCAGCAGGATCGTCTCACCTTCGGCGATCAAGAAGACATCGCGCAGGAGCTAGGGTTCGTCGATGGCGTGACCCTGGGCGTCGAACAGTTCATGCAGGCGTACTATCGGCATGCGCGCATCGTCGCGCTCACTGCAGAGCGCATGCTCGATCGGGCGAGGCCTCGCAGCCGGGCTACGACATTTCGAAAGCTGGCCCACGGGATCATCTTGGCCGACGGATCGATCACCCTGGAGAACCCCCAGCGGCTCGACGGCGACCCCGCACTCGCGTTTCGCTTCTACCATCAGGCGCTTCGCCATCACAAACGGCCGGATCACTCGGCGCTCGATGCAATCGCCCGCATCGCGCCGGACAAGCGATGGCGGCTGCGGCTTCAAGATTCCGAGGAGGCGACCCAACTGTTCTTGGCGCTGATGAAGAACGTCGACGAGTCTCCTTTTCGCGCCGGCTCCATGGTGGCCGAGCTCCACGAAGTCGGCCTGGTCTCGGCCATGATTCCAGAGTTCGAACCGCTGGTGGGCCGGGTATACCACGACGTCTTTCACGTCTACACGGCGGACATCCATGCGATCAAGGCACTGGAGCGTTTGCAGGCGCTCACGAGAGGCGAAAGCGGTGTCCGCTCGCTCGCTGCCCGCCTCGCCGCAGAGGCTCCTAGGCGCTTGCCTCTGTTCCTGGCTGTGCTTCTCCACTCCCTCGGACGCACGCGCGGGCGTGATCAAGAAGATGCGGGCGCTCGCATGGCCGAAAGTATTGTGCTTCGTCTCGGGCTCAGCCCGGTCGATGCGCAACACGTTGGATGGCTCGTTCGGAACCAAAAGACGCTCTACCGTTGGGCCACGCAGCGCGACATTCACGATCCTCAGTGCCTGCAAAAGGTGGTGGACATCGTCGAGACACCGGAACGGCTCCGAGACCTGTTTCTGTGTACAATCGCGATCATCTCCACCATCAATCCGGATGGAATCACGTCCTGGAAAGCCCGCGCCCTCGAAGATTTGTATCTCGCCACACTTGCCGAGCTGGAGTCCGGCAGTGGTCCGGCGCAAACGGAGAACCGGGTCCTCGAGGTGAAGCTACAGGCAGTCGTGGGCTTTGCCGGAGACGCGGGTCAACGAGAGCTTCAGAGCTTCATCGACGAGATGCCGGATCGGTACTTCCTGGCGAATCCGGTCGACGTAGTCCGGCGGCATGCTCGCATTGCCCGCGATCGCAAGCAGGAGCCGGTGACCGTTCGGGTCGGGCCCGGCCCGAGCGAGGATGTCGAAGAAGTCGTGATCGTCTCCGCCGATCGGCCAGGTCTGCTGGCCGATTTGACGGCCGTTTTCGCCGCTCACGATCTGTCGATTCTCGCCGCACAGATCTACACGCGGGCGCGCAAGACCGGCGACCAGGCATTCGACGTATTCTGGGTGAAGGTCGGGGATCACACCCCTATGCCAACGCAGCTGGCCGAGGACCTCCAGGAGGACATCACCCGTCGGCTCGCAAATCGCATTTCTGCCCAAGACCTCATTGCTCGTCAAAGCACCCCGCCTCCGTGGTCCGTGCGTCCAGGGCCCAAAGTCTCCACGCATATCAGCGTCGACAACAGCGCATCGTCTCGATACACGGTGGTCGACGTGTTCACCAAGGACCGCGTCGGGCTCCTCCACGAGATTGCACGAACGCTGCACGACCTGGACTTGAGCATCGCGGTTTCCAAGGTGAATACCGAAGGTCAGAGCGTGGCAGACGTCTTCTATGTGTCCGACGAGTCTGGCAACAAGGTCCGAGACCCCGATCAGTTGAAGCGCTTGCAGCGGGTGCTGCACGACCGCATTCTCGCCCTTCACGCGCGCGCCGAGGTGCGATGACATTCGTGTCGAGCAGCGGCTGGCTCGGACTGGGCGTCATTTTGCTCCTTGCCGGTTGCGCCTCGCCCGATCGCGCCGCACCGACGACGCCGGACGGCGCTACCGCGGTCAGCCGTCCCCCAGCAACTCCTAGGGTCTTGGAGGGCGAAAGGTTGCTCTCCGAGGGCAAAACGGGGGAGGCGCTACGGGTATTCGAGCGGGCCGTTTCGGAGCAGCCGAAAGATGCGCGTGCGTGGCTCGATTTGGGTTTGGCCAGAGAAGGGCTTGGCGAGATGGCGTCGGCGGAAAAGGCCTACCGTCGTGCAGCCCAGAACGACCCGGGGTTTCCTGACCCTCTGAACAACCTCGGCGTGCTGTTGCGGGAAGACGGAAAATTGGACGAAGCGATCACCGTGCTGGAGCGCGCGGTGAAGCTCGACCCCGGGCTCTCGGCCGCTCGTTTCAATTTGGCACTCGCGTACGAAGAGGTGGGCCGACGAGACGATTCCGAGCGCGAGTATCTCGCGGCGATCGCCGAGCTTCCCAATGATCCGGTGCCGCGCATCAACCTCGCCATGATGCTTCTCGAGATGGGCCGCCCCGAGGACGCTGCCCTGCAGCTCCAGACCGCCGTTCCGCTGGTGCGCCGCGACGTTCTGCTCTCCATCGCCGTCGGCGAAGGGCTTCGTCGAGCGGGTTTGCCGGAGGAAGCCTTGCCGGTCCTACGCAACGCGCTCGCCCTGGCAGACGAGCCGCCTCCGACCGAGCTGCTAGCCGAGTTGGCGCTGGCATTCTACGCGACCGGAGATGTCGAATCGGCGGAGGCGACGATGGCACGGGCCGTGAACCAAGACGAGCTCGACCCCGCGCTGCAATACGCCTATGGATCGATTCTCGCCAAGCGCGGTGCGCTCGGCGAAGCGCGGGCTCACTTGCGCCGTGCGATCGAGCTCGATCCAAAAGGTCCGTATGCCGATCGAGCGCGGGCGCGGCTCCAGACGATCAAGTAGCCCGGAACCCCAAGCCGACCAGGAATACTTCGTAGCTCTCGTCGCGTGTGGCTTCCGGGCGGATGATGCGAACCTTGTCGAAGACGGCGCGAAACGCATCGCGCGCTTGTTCGAACTCGGCGCCCTGAAAGATCTTTGCGACGAACGCACCTCCGGGCAAAAGCACGGCTTTGGCCAGCTCGAGGGCGCGCATGACCAACTCGTAGCTTCGATACTGGTCCGCGTGTCTTTGGCCGCTCGTCTTCGGTGCCATGTCGCTGATCACCAGGTCGAAAGGCCCGCCCAACGAGGTTGGGTCGACCTCGAACGCGTCGAGCGCGCGGATCTCGGCTTGCGGCGGGAGCGCGACATCCGCGCCCTCGAGATCGATCCCGAGGACGCGTCCCGCTTGCCCCACACGCTCAGCAGCATAGAGCGTCCAAGAGCCTGGGCTCGCTCCGAGGTCGAGCACTCGCTGGCCCTTCTTGAGCAAACCGAGCCGGCGGTCGATTTCCTGCAGCTTGTAGACGGAGCGGGCAGGATAGCCCTCGCGCCGTGCGCGACGACCGTGGTGGTCCTGCTTTCGCCGGGGGGGCAGTTAGCCCTCTTGTGTCGCTTCCGGAGCGGGCTCGGCAGCTTCCTTGGCCGGCGGCTCAGGTAGCGCAACCACCGCCTTTTTTACTGCGCCTTTCACCGTCACGAAGCCGTTGCGAGGTCCGGGCACTCCTCCGTCAACCAGGACGATGTTCTCGTCCCGAAGCACCTTGACGATCTGAAGATTCAGGATGGTCGCCTTCGTGTTGCCGTGCTGGCCGGGCATGCGCTGACCTCGAAGGGTTCGACCTGGCGTCATGTTTTGCCCGATCGAGCCACCATGACGCTTGTACTCGTGCGTGCCGTGACCCACGGTTCCAGCGCCCGAAAAGTTGTGCCGCTTCATCACGCCCGTGAAGCCCCGACCTTTGCTGGTGCCCGAGACATCGACGAACTGTCCATCCTGAAAGATGTCGGCGACACCCAAGGTCTGCCCGACCTCGAAGCGCTCCAGCAGCTCGGGATCGATTCGGAACTCGCGAATGATTCTGGTGGCCTCCGCGCCAATCTTCTTGAAGGCGCCGGCTTCCGGCTTGCGGACTAGCTTGTCGCGCCGGGATCCAAAGCCGAGCCGCAGGGCGGCGTAGCCGTCCTTGTCGGGGGTGCGCTTGCCTACGACGACGCAGGGGCCCGCCTTGATTGCAGTCACGCGCCGCACTTCCCCGTCTTCGAGAAAGATCTGGGTGTTTCCAAGCTTGGTGCCGATGAGGCCGGGATTCGTATTCACAAGTATTCTCCCCCGGAAAAGGGCCGGAAGAATAGTGAGGCGGGAAGACGAGTCAAGGCGGATGCTCGTCCGGGGACGACGGTCGGATCAGTCGCGAAGCCCGAACAAGCGGAGCGCATTGTCGTAGGCCCGTTCGGCCAGGGTTTCCGGGTCCTCCCCGCGAAGCTCTGCAATGCGCGCCGCAGTATGGGCTACGTATGCGGGTTCATTGCGTTTTCCACGCTTTGGAGCAGGGGCCAGGTAGGGGGCGTCGGTTTCGACCAGGAGAGCGTCTGCAGGTTGCTTCCGCGCCGCCTCCTGGACCTGTGCGGCGTTTGGAAAGGTGACGATTCCGCTGAACGACGAGACGAATCCGAGATCCAAGGCCGCCGACGCGAACCGGGCGTCCTCGCTGAAACAGTGGATGATTCCGCCGACCTCGTTAGCGTGCTCCTCGCGCAGGATCTGAAGGGTTTCCTCAGGAGCCTCACGGGTGTGGATCACCAAGGGCTTTCGAAGCTCTCGGGCGATGGCGATTTGCTTGCGAAAGGCCTCGTCTTGGGTGGAGCGGGGGGAGTGGTCGTAGTGAAAATCGAGACCGGTCTCCCCGATGGCCACGACCGACGGATCTGCGCCGGCATCCCGTATGGCGTCGCAAAGCGAATCATCGAGATGCTTGGCCTCGTGGGGATGGATTCCCACCGTGGCCGAGATCCACGTGGGATGCTGCCGCGCGATCTCCACGGCGGAACGAACCGATGCGGCGTCGTGGGCGCAGCCGATGGTCGTGATGCGTCGCACGCCAGCGTGCCATGCGCGATCGAGCACAGCGTCCAGCTCTTCGAACAGGCGGGGATCGTCCAGATGACAGTGGGTATCGAACAACATCACCAGCGCTCACGGTCCAGGGTGATTTGCGATGCGGATCGAGGCAAGCAAGGCCCCCGCTTCGTCGCTTTGCGAGGCGAGCTGCTCGAGGGTGGCCTCGTATACGGGTCGCTCCGCCTTTCGGCTGCGTTTCAGGGCGAGCGCGATGTCCGGAAGGAGCGCCGTCAACTGAAGCTCCCCGACCAGCTGCACCGCGTACTGCCGCGCCTCGATACGCCAACTCCGAACGAGCCGCCGGATTACCTCGGTTCCCAGTGGATCGCCCAGTCGCACGAGCGCTCGGGCCGCGGCGGCACGCAAGATGGGAGAGCGCCATCGGTGTTTGGCTAGCCGCCTGAGCTCGCTCCGAGAGTCATGATCAGCCAGGTCGCCCAATCCAATCGCTGCTGGGAGCGCACGATCGGCCCTGTGCAGGGCCGTACGCAGAGTGGCCGCTCCTCGAGCGTCGCCCAGCGCTGCAAGTGAGGTGGCAGCTCCAAACCGGACCCCATCCACCGGATCGTCGAGCAAGCGGGTCATGGCATCGGCATGTTCGAATGCTTCGAGATCGCTCAAACACTGCAGGGCAAGCAAGCGCACTTCAGCGTCTCGATCGCCGAGCGCGTTGACGATGGTCGAGGCGTGTGCGCGCCCGAGCGAGGACAGCGTCCAAATCGACGCAAATCGCATTTCCGGCCGGTCGTCCCCGAGCAGCGCGGCCAACGCCTCGGCGCCTCGGTCCGGAGCGATACGCCCTACGGCGAGCACTGCAGCCTGCCGCGCCTCCGCGTGGGGATCATCGAACGCCTCGAGGAGAAGAGATAGGCCTTCGACTGCGCCGAGCAGTCCGAGTGCTTCGTATGCCGCCCCGCGTACGACACCGCTAGGGTCTTCTGCCAACGAGAGCAGGCCTCGAACCGCGGTCTCGCGGCGCTCGGTGGGTGGCTCGGCGAGCCGCGCAGCGGCTGCGACCCGAAATCGAGGGTCCTCCGCGCGCACGTCGCGCAGCGCTGCGTCGAAAGTCGGCGTGAGAGGCGGAATCACTTGGCTCGCGACCCGGGCTCGACCTCTTTGTCGACCCCGAGCAAAGTCAGCCCGCTTTCATCGCTCGCGGCAAGCACCATGCCTCGTGACTCGAGCCCCATCAGCTTTCGTGGTTTCAGGTTGGCAACGATCACGACGCGCCTTCCAACCAGGTCTTCGGGCGCATAGTGCTCGGAGATGCCGGCAAGGATTTGTCGCGGCTCGGGCTCGCCCGCGTCGACCAGCAGCCGGACGAGCTTTTTGCTCTTTTCGATCCTTTCGGCCTGCTTGATCAAGGCGACTCGCAGATCGACTTTGGTGAAATCATCGAGCTCGATGAAGGTGCTCGTCTCGTGCTCGGGCTCTGTCATGACGCGTGCTTTCTTGTTTTCGGTTGGCGTCGCTTCCACGCCGAGGCGCTCCAAAATCGAACGCTCTTGGCTTTGGTCGAATCGCGGAAAAAGCGGCTTGGTGGCGCGGGTCTGGATGCTCGGACGCAGACCGCCCCAGGCACTCGGCCACAGGTCCAGCTGTTCGGTGGGCAACAATGGATCCAGTCCCATTTGCGCCCGGAGCTCGTTGCACTTCGAGGGCATGACCGGGAACAGCATGATCGACAACCAGCGCAACGTCTCGAGCACCGTGTAGCAAACTTGTTCGAGCCGTGTCTTGTCGTCTTGCTTGGCAAGCTTCCAGGGTTGAGTGGAATCCACGTATTTGTTCGTCGCCGAGACCAGATCCCAGACGCTGTCGAGCGCCCGATGAAAGGCTAGCGCTTCGAAATGCTTGGCCGCTTCGAGCGCGCATCGTTGGGCTTTGTCGACGAGGGCACGGTCGGGATCCTGCAGGACACCGAGGTCCACGCGGGGCACGCGGCCATCGAGGCTCTTCGGTAAGATGCTCGCCACGATCCGGTTCATCAGATTGCCGAGTCCGTTGGCAAGCTCCCCGTTGTAGCGGTTCAGCAGGTTGCGATGGCTGAAGTCTCCGTCCTGGCCAAATCCCACTTCGCGCATGAAGTAGTAACGCAACACGTCCGCACCGAATGCCTCGACCAAGGGGCCGGGTGGAAGGAAGTTGCCTAGCGACTTCGACATCTTCTCGCCGTTCACGGTCAGCCACCCGTGCGCCCAGACCTGCGTGGGCAGACGGATACCGGCGCTCAGCAGGAAGGCAGGCCAATAGATCGCGTGAAAACGCAGGATGTCTTTGCCGACGATGTGGATGATCGTTTCGGCCGAGCGCCAGAACTCGTCGTACAATGGCGCCTTTCCCTCCTCGGCTGGCCCGCCCAGAGCGCTGACGTAGTTCATGAGGGCATCGAGCCAAACGTAGACCACGTGCTCGGGGTCGTTCGGAACCGGCACGCCCCAGCGAAAGCTCGTCCTCGAAATGGATAGGTCGCGCAAGCCCTCCCTGACGAAGGACTTGACCTCGTTGAAACGCGCCTCGGGCTGTACGAAGCCGGGGTGCGCCTCGTAGTAGTCGAGCAACGGCTTCGCGTACTTGCTGAGCCGGAAGAAGTAGCTTCGCTCCTTGATGCGCTCTACGGGCTTCTGATGGATTGGACAGAGATTGCCTTCGAGGAGCTCCTTTTCCGTCTTGAAGGATTCGCAACCTACGCAATACCAGTCTTCGTAGTCGTCGAGGTAGACGTCCCCGTTGGCCTCCATCAGCTTCCAAAGCGCTTGCACGTTCTCCCGGTGCTGCTTCGAAGTCGTGCGAATGAAACCATCATGGGCGCACTCGAGCTCTTCCCAGGCCATGCGGAATGGCGCGGCCATTTGATCGACGAAATCCTGGGGAGCCAGTCCCTCTTCCTTGGCGCGCCGCTCGATTTTGAGGCCATGCTCGTCGAGACCGGTCATAAAGTACGTCGGTCTTCCGCGCAGTCGCTGGTAGCGAGAGATTACGTCCGCGGCCACGGTCGAGTAGGCGTGGCCGATATGAGGCCGATCGTTGACGTAGTAGATCGGCGTGGTGACGTAGAAAGGTCGAGCCATTCGCGTGCGAGACTAGCCAAATTCCGCCCGGACGCCAGCTAGCGTAGCTTGCGCAGGCCGAAGAGCAGGGCGTCGAGCGCTGCCTGGCGGTTGGCATTCTGCTGCATCGAGCGCACGCAGTCGTGAATCAGAGAAACGCGTTCCGCAGCCGAGCCTGGACCCATCGAGCCCGCGCGGCCCTCGAGGTCGTGGCCGCGTCCTGCAAACGCCAACCCGCGTTCCGGCAAACCGAGCGCGCTCACCGACAAGTCGCGATAGAAGCTCTGCAACGTGAGCAGGGCAAGATCCAAATCGTCGCGGCGCGCTAGCTGCTCGGCGAGATCGACCAGGGTGCCCGGTCCACCGCTCCGAACGGCGTCTTCGACGGACAACACGAGGGTGGTGAGGTCGTCCACGAGATTCTCCCGCGCCAGGGCCAGCGCGACGTCCGCTCGGCCTGCGCTGAGCGCGATGGCAGGACCGATCGAATCATCCGAAACCCCTTCCGACTCGAGGACGCTCCGCAATACCGTATCGGGAAGGCGCCCAAAGCGAATTCGCTGACAGCGCGACCGGATCGTGGGCAGGAGCGAGTCGGGTCGCTCCGAGGTCAGGATGAAGTGCACGTTGGGCCGAGGTTCCTCGAGGGTCTTGAGGAGCGCGTTGGCGGCCTCCGGCTGAAACTCCGGAAACGAGACGTCGGCCTGAGGAAAAATGAAGAAGGTCGAGCTGGCTTCAAAGGGCGCAAACTGAGCGAGCGGGAGAATTTCGCTACGCAACACCTCCACTTGGATGTTGCGCTTTCCTTCCTCGCGGGGACCGAACACGCGCACGTCGGGATGTGAGCCAGAGGAAATTCGTTGAGCAATGCGCGGATTCCCTTCCGCGATGACGTCGATGGCAAACGAGAGCGCCGTGAGCTCTTTGCCCACGCCGCTCGGCCCCACGAACAAGTAGGCCGAGGCGACCCGGCCCTGCTCGCGCGCCCGCTGGAGCGCGCGGACGGCGGCGTGCTGCGCCCGAACCTTCTCCAGCGCGCTCAACTCCCCGATCCCCCAGTGAAGATCGAGATGGCGATCGTTTGCACGGCGTCGACCACTTGGTCTGGCGAGAACGCATCGGGATCGACAAACGCCTGCATGACCAGCCCATCCAGCAGCCCGATCACGATGCGTGGAAGCATGTCGAGGGGGATCCGTGGCTCTAGGCCGAGCGACAGCAGATTGTGCTCGAGGTATTCACGGATCTGTTTGGCCCCGAGCTCGTAGAACTCCGCCAACTTCGGCCGGAGCGCCTCGTCGTAGAGGCTCAGCGCGAGCAAGTCTGCGACCACGAGCGCCTCATCCGTTCGCTCCGCACGCGTGGCCCAGAGCTCCTGCAGGGATTTTCTCAGCGCTTCGAAGGGGTTGTCCGATGGCGACCAGGCTTGCACCGTGCGTGCCTGCACGACGTTGCAAGCGGTTTCGAGGACGGCATGAATGAGTGCCTCCTTCGTCGGGTAATGATAGTGGAGTGCCCCCTTGCTCATGCCCGCCTCCTTGGCGATGTCGAGCAAGCTGGTCTTGGCGTAGCCTTGGCGCGCCAGCACGCGGATTGCAGCGTCGATGATTTGCTGGGAGCTCACCGCGCTCTTTGCGTAGGCCATCGATTTGGGACCATGACGCGTAGGCCTGGGGCACGTCAACTGCCTGTGCTAGAGCCGTGCGGTGAGCCAGCAAGGACAATCCCTCACTCGCCTGGTCGAGCTCATGAGAACACTGCTCGGGCCAAATGGCTGTCCCTGGGATCGCGAGCAGACCCTAGAGACGCTTCGCCAGTACGTCATCGAAGAGGCCCACGAAGTCGCCGATGCGATCGATCGCGGCTCGCCAGAGCTTCTGCGAGAGGAGCTCGGCGACCTGTTGTTGCAGGTGGTGTTCCAAGCCGAGCTGACCGATCGGAAAGGATGGTTCGACATCGATGGTGTGGTCGATGCCATCTGCGACAAGCTCATTCGGAGGCACCCCTGGGTCTTCGGCGACGAACGAGTCGAGGACGCAACCGGCGCGGTCAACAGCTGGGAGGCGATCAAGGCCAAAGAAAAGAAGAAGGGTGGCGCGCTCAGCGGCGTGCCGGTCGCGCTCCCGGGGCTGCTCAGAGCGGTTCGCATCGGTGAGAAGGCGAGCGCCGTCGGGTACGACTGGCCGGACGCCGGCGGTCCGCGTGCGAAAATCGACGAGGAGCTCGAGGAGCTGGATGAGGCGGCGGACAGAGGGGACATCGCGGCGCTCGAACACGAGCTCGGCGACCTCTTGTTCGCCTTGTCCACGTACGCCCGAAAGCAAGGGCTCGATCCAGAAGCGGCCCTGCGAGCGTCGCTCAATCGGTTCTCCTGGCGCTTCCGCCATTGCGAGCAGACGGCGGGGGCTCAGGGCAAGGACTTGCGCGACTACACCGAGCCGGAGCTCGACGAGATGTGGGAGCGCGCCAAAGCCGCGGAGCGCGAAGCGTGACGCACCGAGCACGGTGCGACGGCCGGGCTCACAAGCGTGATTGCGGAAACGGCATGACTTCCTCAATCGAAGCCGCCCCCGTGAGCAGCATCAACAATCGCTCTACACCCAGGGCATTGCCTCCGCTTTCGGGCATGCCTCGTTCGAGCGCGTCCAAAAACCTCTCGTCGATTGGATAGACGGGCCTCCCCGCAGCGCGTCGCTCGGCCTGATCCCGTTCGAAGCGCTTCCGCTGCTCTCGGGGGTCGGTCAGCTCTCCAAAGCCGTTGCAGAGCTCGACGCCCTGGATGAAGACCTCGAAACGATCCGCCATACCGTTTGGCTTGATCCTGGCCAGCGAGGCCATCGAGGCCGGCCAATCCGTCACCACCACGGGTCGGTCCGTACCGAGCCGCGGCTGCACCGTTTCCGCCCAAGTCAGGAAGAACCGGTCCGGTTGCTCGAGGAGCGTGTCGAGCTCCATCCCCGTATGGTGCCGAACCGCTTCCTCGACGGTCACTTGCGTCCACGGCTCTGCGAGCCAAGCGTGGGCCTCGACATGCTCCGCAAGCGCGTCGCAGAGGAAGACGACGAGATCTCGGGTGTCGCGAATCACGTCGTCCGAGGTCGCGTGCGCCCGGTACCACTCGAGAATCGTGAATTCGCGCTCGTGGTGCGGACCCTGCTCGTCGGCGCGGAAGCTGCGCCCCAGCTGAAAAATGCGCTTCGCCCCCGCGATGAGAAGCCGCTTCATTTGATACTCGGGGCTCGTGGCGAGCCAACCTACCGTGCGCGCCTTGGGATCTCGCACCTCAAACGCCGAGAGGTGCACGTCGAGCCCTGGGCAGGGCACGATGGCCGGGGTATCGACCTCGACGAAATCATAAGCCTCGAAAAAGCGCCGAATCGCGCCAAAGGCCTTGGCGCGAAGCTCGGTGGTCTCCAGCAGGGCGCGATCCGAGGCCGCCGTCACGGTGCACTCAGCCCTTGACGCGCTCCACGTACGCTCCCGTGCGCGTGTCGATCTTGAGCTTGTCGCCGGCATTGACGAATAGCGGAACGTTGACTTGCAGGCCGGTCTCGAGCGTGGCGGGCTTGGTCGTGTTGCTGCTCGTGTCGCCCTTGAAGCCTGGCTCGGTTTCGGTGACTTCGAGCTCGACGAACGTCGGCGGGGTGACGCCGATCGGCCTGCCCTCGAAGAGCATCACCGAGACTTCAGTGCCGTCGAGTAAGTAGTGCACGTTGTCTCCAAGCTGCTCATCGGTCAGGGACAGCTGCTCATAGCTCTGCGTATCCATGAAGACGCGCGCATCTCCCTCCGGATACAGGTACTGCATCGTTCGCTCTTCCGTGTCGGCTTTGTCTAGCTTCTCGCCGCTCTTGAACGTTCGGTCGATCACCGCGCCCGTCATCATGTTCTTGATCCGAGTTCGGATGAAGGCCTGACCTTTACCCGGCTTCACGAATTGGTGGTCGACGACCACCCAGGGAACGCCGTCGACCAGCATCTTGAAGCCTTTTTTGATGTCGGATGTATCTGCCATGGGTTACTTCTCGTGAATCTTCTGGGAGGCGACCAGCAGGCTGCTCGGTTGTGACGGCGCTTCCTTTGCCTCCCCCGTGATCTGGACTTCGAACTCCCGCAATGAGGTGGGGATCGATGCGCGGCCAATCTCCGCCTCGGCATCATAGTCGAGGGCTCGCTGACGCACCGGAAGCTCGCCGACAGAGGTGAACCAGACGACGTACTGGGTCAAGCCGGGCTCGATCCGTTCCGGTGAGGGAAGGTGATCGAGCGTGATGTTGATCAGGATTTGGTCCCTGTCGATTTTCTCGACTTGGATTTCACCCTGTGTGGAAGGCACATAGGCGCTGCCCACGAGTGCGTAGTCAGCCAATGGGTTGCAGCTCATGAGTAAGGCAAACGCTAGCCAGCAGATCAGACGAAGCCCCACGATTTCCTCCTCGGCACGGCTTGTAGGCGGCCGTTCTCACGCCGTCAAGCGCCGGCCCTTGCCTCCTTTGCGGCTCGGTTGTACTCCGTTTTTCATGCGAGACGTCGACGACGAGGTGCACGAGATCAAGAAGGAGATCGTGGAGAGCCGTGGCTTGATCATCAAGACGAACAATTTGGTCAACGCCTTGGGCGCGGACATCAAGTCGATCGCCAAGCGTCAAGCCGGCTACGAGCGCAGGCTGAACTGGAACAGTGGCATCGCCATCGCCGTGATTGGCGTTCTGTCGTTCGCCGGCCTCAAGCTCTACTTCGACGCCCAGATCGGAGGGGTTCGTTCCGAGATGACCGATGCGGAAGCGACGGTGGAAGAGCTGCAACGAGACCTGGGCGATGAGGTCCGGCGGGCTTCGGAGCGTGCCAACGCCGCCGCGAAAGCAGGAAAGTTCTACGACCTGATCCGGGCCCGCAAGCGCACTGAGGTGGTGCAGGGGTATCCCGAAATCGTCAAACAGGCGCTTTCTCCTGTCGAGGCAGCGGTCTTCCGCGACTTCGAGCAGCAGTTTCGACGCGATCTCTCGCTCGAGGCGTATCAAAAGGGACTCGCCCTGGTCGAAACCCGTAAGCACGAGGCGGCGATCGACCGTTTCCAGGAAGCGATCAAGCTGGATCCAAACGGAGCGCACATTCCAGCCGTAAAAGAAAGCCTCGCGACGGAGCTGCGGAGGGAAAAGCGCCCGGCCGAGGCGCTGGTGCTCGCGCAACAGGTCGCAGAGCAGACCACGGACAGCTCGCTCCAACCTGATGGCTGGTGGCTGGTGGCGCTGAGCGCTCGCGACTTGAATGACCTCGACACTGCGCGTGAAGCCCTCAAGACGCTTATCCGAAAGTGGCCGCGGTCTGCGCTTTCTCGCGACGCCCGCCCTCTGCTTCGAGCGGTGACAAGGGAGGCCTATCTCGGAAAGAAAGACGCGGCCGCCGAGCCGGCCGCAAGTCCGGAGTAGGGCACGCGTAAGAAATGCGTGTCGACGCCGGCACCTGGTTGTGACACTTTGTAAAGTGATGGCCCGCCCACGTGTCGCTTTCGTTGGTTCCGGTGGCGCTGCCAAAGGCGTCGCTCACATCGGCGTCCTGCGCGCCATGGAGGAGCTGGGCATCGAAGCCGACATCTGCGTCGGGGCATCGGCAGGCGCCATTGCCGGCGCTTTCTACACGCAGGGCTACACCCCGGCACAGATGATCGACTGGTTTCGGCCCTTTTGGCAGCGGGGCCTGCAAGATCCGCCGCTCAAAGCGCGTTACTTCCTCGGTTTGCCCAACCACGAGCAGCGTCGAAGCTTGGGCTACCTAACGAGCGGTTTGCTTTCGATCGATCGATTCGAGCGGTTCGTGGCCGAGCAGCTCCCGACCAACGACTTTCGGGATTTGGACAAGCAATTGCTCGTGACTGCCGCCGACATCGACGGTCGCGGCAGAGTGGTGTTCGGCCGGGGATACCGCGAGGACGCGCCGATCAGCCGGGCGGTCGCTGCCTCGTCGTGCGTTCCCGTGCTCTTCCGGCCCCACCGTATCGGGGATCGGTTCTACATCGATGGCGAGGTCGTTCGGACGCTGAGCATCGACCTGGCCGTCGAGGCGGGCGCGGACGTCGTGATCATCTCCAACGTCTATCGGCCTCACGTCGGTCGGTCGGGCAGCGCCTCGCTGGTCTATCAAGGGGGTCTAGCGGTGGCGCGTCAATCCCTCAACATCATTCTCAACGAGAAGGAAAAGCGGGGCATCGACTTGATTCACAAGATGTATCCGCAAATTCAGGTTCTCATGGTTTCACCGGACCTGGGTCGGTTGCCATTTACGTCGCGGCTGCAAGCGCGAACGATGTTGCGCAGAGGCTACCGCGACGCGCTGCGCATTCTGGCCAAAGCCAAGCGCCGCGGCGTCTTCGACGTGGCGCCCAACGTGCGGAGCGTCGGAGAAGCGTAGGCGCCAGCCCACAGCGACGGGGGCGGCGACAGGGGCAGCGACGGAGACAGCGTCAGTGCCAGGGCCAGCGCCAGCGACGGCGTCAGCGCCAGCGTTCAGCGACAGGGGCAGCACCAGTGTCAGCGGCCTTGTGATGGGACTTGGTGCTCGTGATCTCCTTTGCGCGTGTGCGTGGGGGCGGGCTGGCGCCCTTTCGGGAGAACCCCACGCACACGCGCAAAGGAGATCACTCATGGGACTCATCATTCAGCAACGGGCGCTCGAGGCGGCCGGTGGCCTGCGGGCAAGTACTGCTGATCGTTCGCAAGCGCGACAAGGTGCTGTTCGATCAGATGCATCGCGCCATGACCAGCGTGATTCTGAACATCGCCGAGGCCGATGGAAACGATGCAGGCACGGCCAAGGCGCGGTTCGCGAGCGCCTGCGGCTCGGCGAAGGAAGTCCGAGCCGGGCTTCAGCTCGCGGTTGCATACGGATACGTCCCGAGAACCAATGTCCAAGCCGTCGACACCGCGCTCGACCAGGTCTGCGCGATGTCCTGGCGGCTCTCGGGTCGCTAACGCCGGTGCCCATTTCGAGATAGCCCCAGTCCGTGGCGACGTGGAGGGCCGCCCGGACCTCTTTGGCGGACCCGCAAGCCGTGGCGAACCGAGCCCGGGCATTGGCCGCATCGTTGCCACGCGCTTCGGCAATGTTCAGCACCACACTTTGCGCCGCCCGCCGAAGCTGCTCGGCAAGGGACCTATCGTGGGTGCGAATCACCCGCAGCGGGCCCGAGCTCGCGCACCACCTGCCGAGCCCGTTCGTACACGTTGATTTCCTTTTCCATGAGCGACTCCTTGATTTGGGATTTGGCCTCACCCCGTGCGGCCAAATCCCAAACCAAGGACAAGCGAGAACAAAACAGCGACAGCGACAGCGACAGTGGCAGCGCTAGTGGCAGCGCTAGTGGCAGCGCCAGTGGCAGCGACAGTGACAGCGCCAGCGTCAGCGTTTGGTGGTCTGTTCGACTGCCCAGGCTAGGTAGCTGTCGCTCACCCGTTCTGCTGGCAGTGCGATGATCTCCGGAACGTCGTATGGGTGGCTCTCCTGGAGCCACGCAGCGAGGTCGTCGAAGCGGTCGGGGTGCGTCTTGATCAACAGCTGGATCTCGCCTTGCGCTTCGATCTTCCCCTGCCACCGGTAGAACGACTTCACTCCGGGGATCGCGTTCACGCACGCGGCGAGCCGCTCCTCGACGAGGCCCCGCGCGAGTTTCTCTGCCGCGACCTCGTCGGGCACCGTGCATAGGACGACCAGGAGCTCTTTGCCGGCGCTCATGGGCCGAATCGCTTCACAGCGCGTGGACCGTCACGTTGAGGCCGCGATCGACTATCGCCACGTGACGGTCGGGTACCGCCTGATATCCGGCGGGAATCTCCTCGATACCGCTTACGATCAGGACGTAGCGGAGCGGGGTGCTTCCCACAGGCGGCGGTGTGTAGTCGTCCGGTGGATCGTGCAGCCCTTGACGCTCGACGTAGGTCATCGGCGCACCGTGCGATAGCGCGTACATCGAACGGCCGTTGGTCAAGATGAAGCTGAGGCAGTTGTTGGTGCTGCCCACCTCTGCGGCCAACCGTTCCACCAAGGTCACCGCGGCGCTGATCGCGGTGAGCGCCTGCGCCTCCTGCACGTCGGGATTGTCGAGTTGGCCGGCGTCGTGGAGCAGGGCGAGAAGGGCATGAAACAGATACTCGCTGTCGGTCTGACCGCGGATGTTTCGTTGGAGAAAATCCGGCATCATTTCCGCGAGGTTGTTCCGCATGTCGTCGAAGCGGCCGATGGTGCCCTGGTGCGCGAAGAGCCAGCTTCGCATTCGGAAAGGGTGCGCGTTCTCCGCGCGGAAGTCGCCGACTGTCGGCTGCCGCAAGTGCAGAACCGCGCAGTCGGAGCGCACGTCCCCTGCGATCTGCTGCCAGTCGATCCGCTCGGCCGCGCCCGTGGGACGCTTTTTGTGGAGCACCTCGTCGCCGTGATAAAAACCAACGCCCCAGCCGCTCGCGTCAGTCGATTCCGACGTGTCGAGATGCAGCACCGCGCGCTCCTGATGGAAGGCATCGCGCATTCGATCGGCCCGGTTGGCCACGTACCCGATGAGCCTACTCATGATTCCAACATCCAAGTGAAGGTTGCGTCGAGTAGCAAATCATCGATCCCTTTTTAACCGTACCATGCACACCGATCTGCATCAACGAAGTGACCATCCACAAAATGGGCCCGACCATGGGATTTGTGGTAGCGAGTAGTATGTCCGCCACCTTCGACGGTGCGTTGGATGACTACATTCAGCATCTGCGTGTGGAACGAGGCCTCTCGAAGCACACGGTGCAAGCGTACGCCTCCGATTTGGTGAGATTTGGCACTTGGCTCGACGGGGAGCGCGCTCGGCTCGAGCAAGTCGACGAAACGCTCGTCGCGGGCTATTTGGTCACGCTGTCCCAACGTGGCTCGAGCGCGCGCACGCAGGCTAGGGCGCTCAGCTCGATTCGAGGTTTCTTTCGCTTCCTCGTGGAGGACAAGCGGCACAAGCGCGATCCTACAGAGTTGCTGGAAGGGCCGAGGCTGTTGCGCAAGCTCCCCAACGTGCTCACGCGCGACGAGGTCCTGCGCTTGCTGGAGGCGCCGGCTGCGAAAAAACCGAACCATGTCCGGGATCGTGCCATGTTGCACACCATGTACGCTGCGGGCCTTCGCGTGAGCGAGCTCGTCGATCTCGACCTCGGGGATGTCAGCCTTCAAGACGGCTTCGTCGTGGTGACGGGCAAAGGGAACAAGCGGCGCATCGTTCCGATTGGAGCGTATGCCTGCGCGGCGATGAAAGCGTATCTCACCGAGGTTCGTCCGAAGTGGGCCCGACCAGCCAGCCGTGCATGCTTCGTCACCGCCAGAGGCAAGGCCATGACCCGGCAGGGCTTTTGGAAAATCGTCAAGAAGTACGCGCGTGCGGCGGGCATCACGAAACCCATCTCGCCTCACAAGCTCCGGCATTCATTTGCCACGCATCTGCTGGCCGGCGGCGCGGACCTTCGGTCCGTTCAAACGATGCTCGGCCACGCCGACCTGGCAACGACTCAGATTTACACGCACGTCACGGGAGAGCACTTACGGGAGATGCACGAGCGCTTTCACCCTCGAGGGTAAATCGACGAGTTGTCGCGCCCCCATGGTGGAGCCGGTATCCTGTAGTCGATGTCCCTGTTCGACGTGTGGGTGATTCGTTTCGAGGCGGCCGAGGCGCCGCCGGCCGAGCGGCTCCGAAGCGCGTTTGGCATCGATTCCGCGAGTGCGCGGGCACTCGAGCAAAGCGTGCCCAAGATCGTCAAGCACGGGGCTCCTGCCAAGACAGCAGGCGAGTTGCGCCTGGCGCTCGAGGCCATCGGGGCCGTGGTCGAGTGTCGTCCTGCGCGCGACGCGAGCGCTGCGGTACGGGCGGGCAGACCTGCGGTCTTTCATCCCCCTGGCGAGGACTTGTTCCCGTCCTACCGAATTTCCGCCATCGATCCCTTCGAGCCCGCGACTCCGGCAGAAGTGCCTCGCAGCTCCGTGGCCGACTCGGTTCGAAGGCGGCCCCCACCCAGCTCCGCGATTCCCTCGGAGACCGAGCAGCCCCGTCGGATCACCGCGTCCTTGTTGGCGACCTCGCGCGCTCAGCAACGGCGCAAGTTCGTGCTGCAAGCCATTGGAACCATCGTGGCTGGCGCCGCCATCCTCGGCATCGACTGGTTCCTCGGGAATTCGGTTCTTCGAGGCCACGCGGATTGGATTGGGATCGGGTTCGACGGTCTCGGGATCTACTTCGTCGGCACTGGCGCATACGACCTCGTCGACACCTTGAGGAGCTAATCGGGGTGCAACTCACACTACCAAGGCTCTTGTGGTTCGCGGTCTCCATCGGCCTCGCCTGGGGCATCAACCAATGGCGTTACGACGCTGCCGCCGCCGGGCTGGAACAGGCTCGGCAAGGAGACCGCGATGCCGCGGAAGATTGGGTGGACCGCGCGCTGCGGGAGAGCCAGTGCAAGATGCACGAAGCGAGGAGCTACCTCGCCTCAGCTTCTACTCGACGGTTCCTTCGCCGCCCCGACTACGTCGAAACGTTCGTGCTGAGGCTGTATGAAGAGGGCGCCCCGAAGATCGAGATCTGCGACTCGGACACGCTCGGCTTCCGTTTTGCCCAGTACCTCGCGGTCACGCTGCCCGAAGACGGAGCCAAGCAAGAACGCGTCATCGCCGATGCGCAGAGCTTCGTGCGGCGCGACGCAGTGGTCTACCGGGGCGTCGCCTCGTCGCAAGTCGAGGAGATCGTGCGCAACTCGACCCTGATCGGAACGCACCGGGTCCTAGTCGATCTCCCCTTGCCCGAGGATTGATTTTCCATTCGGGCGCGTACACTGAGTCGTGCTATACGCCCGCAGCCCACTTACGGTACCCACTTGGTGAGCCCTCGGGCTGAGCCCCCGCTTGCCACGGAGACCACACTCAGGAGGCAAGCGCCGTGAACATTCACGAGTATCAGGCCAAAGAGCTCTACCGCCAGTACGGCATTCCCGTGCCGAAGGGTATTCCTTGCATGTCAGTCGAGGAAGCGACGGCAGCGGCGAAGAAGCTGATCCAAGAAACCGGGAATGAAGTAGTCGTGGTGAAGGCGCAGATCCACGCCGGCGGCCGAGGCAAGGCTGGCGGCGTGAAGGTGGTCAAAGGAGTCGATGCCGCCACCAACGCGGCCAAGGAGGTTTTGGGCAAGACGCTGGTGACGCATCAGACCGGCCCCGACGGCAAGGTGGTGCAACGCCTCCTCGTCGAGCAAGGGCTGTCGATCAAGAACGAGCTCTATCTCGCGCTCGTGATCGATCGTGAAAGCCGCCGCATCGCGATCATGGCTTCCACCGAAGGCGGCATGGACATCGAGACGGTTGCCGCCCAGACTCCCGACAAGATCAAGACGGTCACGATCGATCCTGCGGTCGGCTTGCAGAGCTATCAGATTCGCCAGCTCGCGTTTGGACTCGGCCTCACCAGGCAGGAACAGAAGAACTTCAGCAAGCTGTTGAGCGGGCTTGCTCGGCTCTTCGAGCGAGAGGACTGCTCGATTGCCGAGATCAATCCCTTGATTCTCACCGAGGACGAGCAAGTCATCGCGCTCGATGCCAAGGTCAATTTCGACTCCAATGCCGAATTTCGTCACCGGGAGCTTTGGAGCTCGCTTCGCGATCTATCCGAGGAGGCCGCTGCCGAGACCGAGGCGAAGGAAGCGGACCTGTCATTCATCCAACTCGACGGGAATATCGGTTGTTTGGTCAATGGCGCAGGCTTGGCCATGGCCACGATGGATACGATCAAGCACTACGGCGGAGAGCCGGCGAACTTCCTCGACGTCGGCGGAGGCGCCAGCCAAGAGGCGGTCACTAAGGCTTTCCGGATCATCCTTCAGTCGGAGGCGGTGCGAGGCATCTTCGTGAACATTTTCGGTGGTATCATGCGTTGCGACACGATCGCCAAGGGCGTGGTTGCGGCCACCAAGGAGCTCGGCTTGACCGTTCCTCTGGTTGTGCGGCTCGAAGGCACCAAGGTCGAGGAGGGCCGCAAGATCCTCGATGCGTCGGGGCTCTCCATCACGTCTGCGGCGACGATGGCCGAAGGCGCGCAAAAGATCGTCGAGCTGGCAAAGGGATAGGGCGATGTCGATTCTCGTAGACAAGAGCACCAAATTGGTCGTGCAGGGCATGACGGGTAGCGTCGGCCAGTTCCACACCGAGCAGATGATTGCTTATGGCACCAACGTGGTTGCCGGATGCACTCCGGGAAAGGGCGGCCAATCGTTGTTGGACGTGCCGGTTTTCGACACGATGCGCGAGGTCGTCGAGCGGACCGGAGCGAATGCGTCCTGCATTTTCGTGCCTCCGCCGTTTGCGGCTGATGCCATTCTCGAGTCGATCGATGCGGGCATTCCCCTGGTCGTCTGCATCACCGAGGGCATTCCGGTGATGGACATGATCAAAGTGCGGCGTGTGTTGGACTCTCAAAACACCACACGCCTCATCGGACCGAACTGCCCCGGGGTCATCACGCCCGACCAGTGCAAGATCGGCATCATGCCTGGGCACGTCCACATACCAGGGCGCATCGGCGTGGTTTCACGGAGCGGCACCTTGACCTACGAGGCGGTGGGACAGCTGACCGCGCTCGGCATCGGCCAGAGCACGGCGGTGGGTATCGGCGGTGACCCAATCAACGGCACCGATTTCGTAGACGTGCTCAAGCTCTTCAACGATGACCCCGAGACCGATGGCGTGATTCTGATCGGCGAGATCGGCGGTAATGCCGAAGAGCAGGCTGCCGCCTGGATCAAGAAGAACTTCAAAAAGCCGGTTGCAGGCTTCATCGCAGGCCGTACCGCGCCGCCAGGCAAGCGCATGGGTCACGCCGGCGCTATCATCAGCGGCGGCAAGGGAACCGCCGATGCCAAAATCGCCGCCCTCGAGGATGCGGGTGTGAAGGTCGCGCCGACGCCGTCCGACATGGGCAGTACACTTCAGAGCCTTCTCTAGGAGGAAACGATGTCGAAGAAACCGATGCGTGTCGCGGTCACGGGTGCCGCAGGCCAGATTGGCTACAGCCTTCTCTTCCGAATTGCCGCAGGTGAGATGTTGGGCGTGGACCAACCGATCATCTTGCAGCTCATCGACATTCCGCCAGCCATGAAAGCGGTGGAGGGTGTGATGATGGAGCTCGAAGATTGCGCGTTCCCGCTGCTTTCGTCGATGGAAGCCACGGACGACCCGGCCGTCGGCTTCAAAGATACCGACGTGGCCCTGTTGGTCGGAGCGCGTCCGCGAGGCAAGGGGATGCTGCGCAAGGATCTGCTCGAGGCCAATGGCGCCATTTTCACCGGTCAAGGCAAGGCGTTGAGCAACGCCGCCAGCCGCGATGTAAAGGTTCTGGTGGTAGGCAATCCAGCCAACACCAACTGCTACATCGCGATGAAAAACGCACCCGACCTCGATCCGTCGCGCTTCAGCGCCATGGTGCGTCTCGATCAGAACCGCGCTATCTCCCAGGTCGCGGCCAAGACGGGCCGTCCTGTCACCGACATCAAGAAGGTGACGATTTGGGGCAACCATTCGGCCACACAGTATCCGGATCTGTTCAACGCGGAGATCGACGGTCAAAGCGTCGCAGCGGTGATCGACGATCAAGCGTGGATCGAGAACACCTTCATCCCCACGGTCCAAGAGCGAGGAAAGGCAATCATCGAAGCCCGGGGCCTTTCGAGCGCGGCGTCGGCCGCGAACGCGGCAATTGATCACGTCCGTGATTGGCACCGGGGGACTCCGAAGGGCGACTGGGCGTCCATGGCAGTGCCATCCGATGGCAGTTACGGCGTGCCCGAGGGACTGATTTACGGATTTCCGTGCAGCTGCAGCGGAGGGAAGTGGTCCATCGTGCAGGGACTGAAAATCAACGATTTCAGCCGGGCCAAGCTGGGTGCAACCGCAGCCGAGCTCAAGGAAGAGGCTGCGGCCGTCGCGCATCTGGTCTAGTCTTCGAGCGAGCCGCAGGGGGGCATTCCCGAATGCGAAAACCGAGGCTAGTCGAAGAGCACGAAGAGGCAGGTAAACGGATCGTCGTCGAAGGCCAACACATCTTCGTCCGCGAAGAGGGTGAGGGCGAGCCGGTCCTGTTGCTTCACGGCGTGCCGTCGAGCTCCTTTCTCTACCGCAAGATGCTTCCGGAGCTCGCCGACCAGGGTTTTCGTGCCGTCAGCTTCGATTTTCCCGGCGTAGGTCTGAGCGACAAGCCCAAGAACATCCAGTACGACTGGCATGCCCTGTCGCGCTGGGTGGGATGGGTCGTCGACGCGCTCGCGCTGCCGCCGGTGCATCTGGTCTTGCACGACATCGCGGGCCCAATCGGCGCCGAATGGGCGATTCAGAATCCGGTGAAGGTTCGCTCGATCACGGTGACCAACACGCTGATGGACGTGGCCCACTTCACTCCGCCGTTTCCCATGTGGACGTTCCGGGTACCCGTGCTGCGCCATGCGGTTTTCTCGACGATGAACCCCCGGATGATGTTGGCGCTCTTCCGTCGCAGTGGCGTCAAGAACCCCGAGGCAGTCGATGAGAACGTCGTGGCGAGCTACATCTACCTGCTCAAGAACAATGGCGGGCACAACAGCTTTCTCGAAATCATGGCCGGCTTCGACCTCTCCGAGCAGCACCGCGACTATCTGCGAGACGGGCTGCTGGCAATCGACAAGCCCATGCAACTCGTGTGGGGAGAGCAGGAAATCGCGATCCCCAAAGCGCAGCTCGATTACATCAGGCAGGTGTTCCCGCTACGCGCCGAGCACATGGTGGACGCCCGGCACTTTCTTCAAGAGGAGCTCCCTGCAGTGATCGCGGCGCACATCGCATCGTTTGCCAAGGAGATTGCCGAGCAGCCAAAACGCGCTACAAACGCGCGGGATTAACCCGCGATACGCACGAAAAGAGGAGCCAGCATGGCTGTCGAACGCACCCTCAGCATCATCAAGCCCGACGCCGTCGAGCAGAACAACGTCGGGAACATCCTCGCCTTGATCCAGAAGGCGGGTCTCAGGATCCGCGGGATGCGGATGTTGCATCTGACCCGGCCGCAGGCCGAAGGCTTCTACGCGGTCCACCGGGAGCGGCCGTTTTTTGGTGAGCTCGTCGACTTCATGACCCGCGGCCCGGTGGTGGTGAGCGCGTTGGAAGCCGATGACGCGGTTGCGCGTTACCGCAAGCTGATGGGTGCGACCAACCCGGCGGAGGCCGACGACGACACGATTCGAAAGCTCTATGGCACGGACGTCGGCGAGAATGCCTGTCATGGCTCGGACAGCGTCGAAAACGGCAAAATCGAAGTGGCCTACTTTTTCCCCGAGTATCTCCTCAAGTAGCCGATGGGCGACTCGAAAGAAAGTCAGCTTCGAAAGCTCGTCGAGCAAGCGTTCGAAGATCGCTCCAAGCTGCAAGGCGCCGAGTACCGGAGCGCCGTCGAACAAACCATCGAACGGCTCGACGCGGGCACGCTGCGTGTCGCGACTCGCGGTGATGACGGTGAATGGACCGTTCACGCATGGACCAAGCAGGCGATCCTGCTCTATTTCGCCATTCGTAGCATGGAGCGCGTCGAGGTGGGCGCTTACGAATACCACGACAAGATCCCGCTCAAGAAGAATCTCGATCGACAGGGCGTTCGAGTCGTGCCGCCGGGCACGATCCGCTACGGCGCGCACATGGAGCCTGGAAGCATTTTGATGCCCGGCTACGTGAACATCGGGGCATACGTGGGCGCGGGTTCCATGGTCGACACCTGGGCCACCGTGGGCTCATGCGCGCAGGTTGGAAAGGGCGTTCATCTATCGGGCGGGGTCGGGCTCGGCGGTGTGCTCGAGCCTCCTGGCGCACGACCGGTCATCATCGAGGATGGCGCATTCATCGGCTCCCGCGCCATCGTGGTGGAGGGATCACGTATTGGCGAAGAGGCAGTGCTCGGAGCCAACGTCGTGATTACCGCGAGCACCAAGATCATCGACGTAACCGGCCCGGACCCGATCGAGATGCAGGGTTACGTTCCGCCTCGCTCCGTGGTCATTCCGGGCACCCGCCCGAAGAAGTTCCCCGCCGGAGAGTATCAGGTTCCGGTCGCCCTCATCATCGGCACCCGCAAGGCGAGCACGGACAAGAAGGTCACGCTCAACGAAGCTCTTCGCGACTTCAACGTCTCCGTCTAGGGGAATGAACCAACTCGCCTCGCCTCAGTAGCCGCCACCCCGTTGGAAGCGTCTCCACGCTGCGCAGGGGCTTCCATAGCGTTCTTCGATGTACTGCAAGCCCCAGGCGACTTGGGGCCACGGATTGCGCCGGTAGTCCACCCCGTATGCCTTTCCCCAGTCGGCCATCTTGTGGCATGGGAACGACTGCGGGATTCCACAGGCGCCGGTTCGTTTGTTCCGCGCGTGGTGGTTCCAATGGCTCTCGGCCTGCCACAGGTTGTCGAGACATCGAAACTGCGCCTCGTTATCCCATTGCGAGTACTCGGTTCGAATCAGGTGGCGTGCGATCTTCTTGTTCTGCGTTGGGTCGTTCTGGCTGGCCTGGGAAACGTCGCCGCCACTGGGGGTGTTGTGGGTGCAGCTAGAGAGGCACGCGAGCGCTAGGACGAATGGCACCAGCAGTCTCATCGCGGTTCTCCTCTACTGCACCACCACGTAGCAAGGGAAGCGCGCTTCGAGCGTTGCATCCCCTGTACGCCAATCCGTGCACGCTGAGCCGCGTAGCTCGATCGTGCGCCCATCGATCGCACGCCAGCCGCGCAGCTCGTCGTTGCACCCAAGTAACTCGCCGCTAAGCCGCACCTGACCGTCGCACGCTTGGGACGTGTCGATGATGCCGTCGGTGAGGCTGACCTCGCATGGAATGTTTCGAACGACGATCTCCTCGAGGGCTGACTGCAGTTCGGACACGTTGTCCGCGGTCCACAGGGTCGCGCCAGAGGCGACGCCTTGGCCTGCATTGGCCAGATCCTGCAAATGGGCATCGTCGAAGCTCACTCCCAGCACGAAGGTTTCGACGCCGAGGTCGAACGCACGGCGCACGGCCTGCAGGCTGTGGTCACGGTCGATGGTCTCTTCATCCTGGTTGCAGCCATTGGGGTTTCCATCGGTGGCAAGCAGATAGACCGTCGGCCCTTCGGGCGGCGCAGATGCGACGAGCGAATCGGTGATCGCGTCGATTGCCTCGGCGGTCGGTGTGTACCCGTTCGGCTGGTTCGCATCGAAAAGGTCTGCGATCGCGTCGGCGTTTTCGAGGCTTTGCGTCAACGCGACACCATCGAGGCTCGCGCACATGTCGCCGTCCGACATCGATGGCGAGTCTTCGTGGGGCTTCCAGTAGAAAGTGACACCGAACCGTGCGATCGAATCGAGCCTTCGGAGCAGGCCGTCCGCTCCAACAAGCGCATCTTGCACCGAGTCCCAGCGGGAGCCGTCGAAGGCGGGATTGGGCAAAGTTCCCGAGAAGAAGGAGTCGCCATCGAAGTCGAAGAGCATGCTCCCGCTTCGGTCGACGATGACCATGATGTTCGGAATCACGCGATCGGTGCGGATTTCGATCTCGCCGCACACCGCTCCATCGGGCGCCGCGTGTCCATCACTCGGTTCGAACACGGGCGCGCACCGGCCGCTCGAAGTGCACTCGGCGCCACCGCCACACTGTCCCCCTTCCACGGTGCAGACCGCGATGCAGGCTCCATCCTGGCAGTAGGTCCCCGAATCGCATGCCGAGTCGCTGGTGCAGATCGCGCCGCATCCGGCCGGCGCCCCTGGCTCACCGCAGATGCTTGGAAGTTCCTGAATGCGGCTCGATCCATCGCCGGCCCCACCCGATCCGCAGCCAGCTGCCAGCACGGCAAGCCAGGCCGCCCGCAAAAGCTTCTTCACGATCACTCCCCCAGAACCATCAGACTATCAGCGCTCCGCGATTCGACAACCCTAGGGGTTAATTCCACGCGGGGCAGAGAGCTCGAGACTTCCCGGCGCTCACTCCTGCTCGGCGGGGTTATCGCTTGCCCATTGGTAGGCCATGTAGGCGGACACCAGGTGGCAGATCCAACCTAGAAAGCCGCCGCTTCCTATCCAGAGTCCCGGCGTGACGATCAGCCAAATGATGCCTCGGAGGAACTTGCCATTGTAGAGCTGACCCAGACCCGGGACGAGAAAGGACAACACCGCGGCGGTGCCGGGACGATCCATGCGCGCAAACCTGCGTCGGCTGCGGCGCTTGTCAACGTGTGGGCGAGACGGTACCGGCCGGCTCCGGGGGTCTCGAGCAAGGCGCTGCGCCGGCGCGTGCGATTGCGCCGAGAAAGAACTTCTGTCACGCATCCGGGCTGTGAAGCTTTCTTCGCAACCATTGATCGCCCCCTCGCACCCGGTCGCGCGCCTACCCGAGGAATGGGAGGAGCAGGTCGCCGTGTGGGGAGAGCCGTCGTACCGGGGCAGACAGATTTTCGACTGGATCCACCGGCAAGGCGTGCTCGACGCGAGCCAGATGACCAATCTGCCCAAGCCGCTCCGGCAGCGGCTCGAGGATGAAGGTCTGGGTTGGCCGATCGAAGTGGTGTCGAAGCACGAATCTGCGGATCAGACCAAGAAGCTGTTGGTCGGAATGCGGGACGGCGAAAAGGTCGAGACGGTACTGATTCCGCAGCTCGATGACCCTCAGATCGTGACCCAGTGCATCTCGAGCCAGGTGGGTTGCGCAATGGGCTGCGTTTTTTGTGCATCTGGCGTGGCCGGCCTAAAGCGCCAGATGACCGATGCCGAGATCGTCGCACAGGTGCTGCTAGGCCGGCGCGAGATCGCACCAGAGCAGCGAATTCGCAACGTGGTTTTCATGGGCATGGGCGAGCCGCTTCACAACTACGAGGCGGTCGCGCGGGCCCTCGTGCTGCTCACGCATCCGGAGGGTCTCGATCTGTCCAAGCGTCGGGTCACCGTGTCCACGAGCGGCTTGGTTCGGCAAATCGATCGTTTAGGTCGAGACTTCGGGGGCCAAGTGCAGCTCGCGATTTCTCTGCACGCAGTACGCGACGCTGACCGAAGTGAGATCATGCCGATCAATCGCAAGCACGGGCTTCGCGATCTCACGGGTGCCGTCCGGCGCTACCCGCTTTCCAAGCGACAACGAATCACGATCGAATACACGTTGATCGAAGGCGTGAACGATTCGGTAGGGGATGCGGCCGAGATGGCCGAGCTCCTTCGAGGGATTCCCGTGAAGGTCAACCTCATTCCGATGAATCCAATCTCTGGATCCGCATTGCACGCGCCGCTTGGAGGTCAGGTCATGCGGTTCCAAGAAGAGCTCACCCGCCGTGGCTTCTCGGTGTTCATCCGAAAGACCCGAGGCGACGACGTGGCGGCGGCTTGCGGGCAGCTCGCCTTCCACGGCGTGTCACGCCGGACGGCAGCCCGGTGAACGGGCGGTGAGCCCGTGCGCACCACGATTGGCGCTCAGAGACTCCTGCGCGCGCGCAGCGCTTTGACGATGCTCGGAAGCTCCTTCTCGATGTCGTCCGGCATTTTGATCGGCTGAAAACGTGCGTCCGGCCCGTGCCGCTCGACGCGCAAGAACGCGGATTCGATGAAGGCGGTGAGCTCTCCGACCAAGCGCTCGAATTGGATGGCCGGCCTTCCGTCCACCGACTTCTTCACGGCAAACCAGGTGAGCGGAAACTCCCTGTCGATCGCCTCTGCGTCGAGCACGAACGTGTTCGTATTGAAAACGGGAATGCGCTCTTGGTCAAAGCTCTCCGGGAAACGGAACTCCTCGACAATCTGCGCCTTGCCATCGACTCGGGCGGGTGCACCTCCTTTGTCGCCTGGCTCTTTGGGGGCCATCTCAGCGGTGAGCGAGGCGCCCGATTCCAGGTGCGCGCCGATCACTGCTGGATCGAGCGTCGCCGTGAGGTTGTCGACGTTGGACATCATGAGCGTCCGGCCGCCTGCCTCACGAAAGCGTTTCAGGATCCCCGAGCGGCGCAGCGCGAAGGTGAGATCTCCGTGGCCCGGAGCGTGCGGTGACAGCTCCCCCGAATCCTCCCGAAAGAGGTCTCCCTCGGGGGTGAGCCGTAGCGAGATGAATTGGGGGAAGGTGGTAATCGGACACTGCTTGGTGCTCAACGAGGTGGCCATCTCCGTGATCGCGTCATCGGTTGCAAAGCTCGTCATGAGGTAGACGGGAATCGTGGCTTGTGCCCGTCCTGCCACCGCCGCGATGTCTCTGAGCTTGAGCTCGAGGAACGACTGCCCATCGAGGACCTCCACGGCAGCCTTGACGACACCGCCAAAGCGCGTGGCCATCCCGCCGGCCAAGATGACGGCACCCACCGCTCCTTCGCGCATGGCCTGCTCCCCACGTTCTGCGAGAGAGCGGCGGATGTCGCCTCCCAGAGGTGGAAGAGCGAGCAGGTCCCCCTGGCTTGGAGGCTCGACCTCGCCCTGGATACGGTTTTGCGCGGCCCCGAGTGTTCCCTCGATTAGGCGCTTTTTGAGCGAATCGAAGGGAATATCGTCAAAACCATACCGTTGAAGAAGCTGCGCCGTCCGCGCGTCTATGTCGTATGAGGTCATTCGAATCGCCAAAACCCAAGCACTTTCCGCATGCTCTGTCGAGCGGGCTGCGCCCGCTCCTCATTCGGGGGGTGACGGAACACCCGAGTGGACGTAGAGATCAGGTGAGAACCATGCGCTGCCTCGTTCGCTATGCAGCTTCCGTTGCCTCCCTGCTATCGGTGGTCATGAGCGTGCCCGCTGCTGCTGACTATGCGGGCGCGGATGGATACGGTCACGGGGCCGGGGTCGACGGCTCGTCCGATGGCTATGAGCGGGGCTCCGACGCGGTCGACGCTGACGACCTCACGAACTACGTGATCATCGACGCCGAGAACGGCACGACGGAGCAAGTCGATGGAGAGACCGTCATCGTAGTGCAGGAGCCGGAGCCCATCGCGGCGACCACGGAGGCGCCGCCCCCTCCGAGAACGGTCGTCGTCGAACAACCAACCACGCTCTGCCCGAACGGGATCTGGGTCGATGGCTACTGGGGCTACGCCAGTGGACAGTACGTCTGGATCGATGGGCACTGCGTCGTAGAGCGGGTGAACTACGTTTTCGTGCAGCCACGCTGGGACTTCTATTCGAACGTTTGGTGGTTCGTCCCAGGTTACTACCGGCCGTGCGGCGTCTATGTCGGCTTCGGCTATTACCGTCCTTGGCAGTGGTATCCCCCCTACTACCACCCGTACTACCGCACGCGATACCCCGTGCCCGTGTATCGTCCTGCGCCGCGCAGACCCACCACGGTCCGTGCCGCGCCCGTGGGACGCCGGACTCACGTTGTCCCGGCGACACGCCCGGGTCGCACCGTTGCCACCCGGCCAGTCCGTTCGGTCCGGCCCGGCACGGCGCCAGCGCGGTCGCCCCGCGTGATCCGCCAGCCGTCTCCGAGTCCCGCGCGTACCGGCAGCGTGCGGCGCGTCGACACTTCGCCGACTCGCACGGGCACGGTGGTGCGAGCTCCGGCACGCACTGGCGGACGGACGACGGTCGTGGCTCGGCCCCCTGCCGCAGCGACGCGCACCTCGCCGGTGACGCGGACTGCCACCGCCGCGCGCACGTCCGCGGTCCCACGGACCTCGCCCGCAACGCGCACCTCACCAGTCCGACGTGCATCGCCCGGGCCCACGCTCACCCGCACCGCGCCAAGATCGACGCCGAGCACTCCGATCGTCAGAGCGCCTCGAACCAGCCCGAGCCGCACCGGCTCGGTTCGACGCTCGGGTACGCCGAGCTCCGCCCGTGGGCGCGGTTGGACTCGATCGAGCTCGGGTCCTAGCCGTACCGGAACGCGCGGGAGTTCCAGCGCCGCGCCGTCCAGGGGGAGTAGCATCGGCCGTTCCGGCTGGGGTGGGTCGCGATCGGGTTCTGGGGGATTCAGCCGTCCTTCCGGGGGAGGATTCGGCGGGACCCGGAGCGTGCCGACCGCCCGGGGCCGCTGAGCAGGGTATCGATCTGTCGACTCTTTGCTCTACCGAAGGTGCGATGCAACGCTAGGATTGGGGAAGTCCGCTTAACCCCCGAAGCCTCTCGTGCGCCGTCGATATCGAGAACCAGTCGTAATTGCCTTCGTGATCGCCTTGATCGCGTCGCTATCGGTGCATCTTCCCGTCTATGAGGTGCTGGGCGATTTGGCCGACCGACTCCGTGCCGCAGCAGAGGAGGCCCAGAAGGACCGCCAATACAACCCAGTCGAGGTCGATTTCGAGGTGGCACAAGGCGCCAAGTCCGAGCGTGCACGGAAGAAGCCCCGCGAACGGCAGAAGGCCGAACAATCCCAGAAGAAGGTGGCCCAGGCGGTTCCGGTGCCCCCGCAGCAAGCCGAGCAGCGCAAGCAGCAAGCCCAGCAGCCTCCGATCGAAGCGCCGCAGGCGGTACAGCAGCACAGCGCGAATCCGGACGTGGAGCGTCCGGAAAATGCCCGATTCATCGCCGAGCAGAACAACAGGGTGGAAGAAGAGACGGTCGCCCGGGTCCGCAACATGGTGCGGGACGATGCGGTGCCTTCGGTCGGCCGCCAGCAGAAGGCCTCCAACACGCTCGAGGAAGAAGGCAATTCGAGCGAGCAAAAGGTCGCCGAGGTTCGCGACAAGGAGGGGAGCAAGGCCCGAAAGGCCACCGAGGAGGAAGCCCGTCGGGAGCGCCCGGACAAGGCGATCAAGGCAGACCCCATCAAGGCCGAGCGCGTATCGAACCAGGCGCCGGATGGGAAGCGTGCCGACGCCACCGGCGACCGAGCCAGTGAGCAAGCGGAGGACACGATCACCATCACCGATCCGGCCGGAACCTTCACGATCCGGCGGCCGAGTGGTGCCAGCCAAGGCGGCGGCACGCGGGCGAAGGGGCGGGGCCCCGGCGGCCAGCTCGCATGGTCGCAGTTTGAAGCGGCCGTCGGCTCGGACGAGCTCGAACAGGATCGGCGGGCTTACATCGCCGAGCAAAAATCGTCCCAGGCCGGCATCTCGCGGGAAAAGACGTGGAACGAGTTCCGCGCGGCGATCGAGAATTACGTGCCAGGGGTAAGGCCGGGTCAGACCACCGCGCTCAATGCCGCGGCCTCGCCATTTGCAACGTACATCGCAGCGGTCCACCGACGGATCCACCGGGAGTTCGCCGATAACTTCCTGCGCAGCCTTCCCATCGGAGGCAGCCCCTATCAAGACCCCACGTTGATGACCAAGCTCGAGATCGTGCTCAACCGCGATGGCTCGGTGCACCGGGTGGGTGTGGTCCGGTCGAGCGGATTGCTGCCCTTCGACTTTGGCGCATTCAACTCCGTCCTTCGTGCGCAGCCCTATCCCCCGCCGCCTTCTTCGATCCTGAGCGGCGACGGCCGCGTGTACTTCCACTGGGGCTTCTATCGAAACCAGCGTCAGTGCGGCACTTTCAACGCCGAACCTTACATCCTTCCAAACCCCCGCGGGACACCGGGCCGCCGGGAAGGTCTGACGGACGAGCCGGATTGGGACACCGTCGTTCCGGCCGACGCGCGGCCGACCTGGCAACCAGGCGATCAAGACTCCAAAGACCAAGACGAGCCGAAGCGCCCGCCTGCGAAGTCCCCTCCGGCAAAGCCTAAAGGGCAAGAGAAGGAGGAGGACGCGCCCGAGGTGCCTCCTGCACCTCCCGGCGCCGGCTTGGGATGACCGGGAACGCTCAGCTCAAAGACCGGCTCAAGGCAGAAGCCGAAAGAGCGGGCTTCATACGCTGCGGGATAGCCGAGGCGCGGGCATTGGAGGAGGAATCCGCACATCTCGATGCCTGGTTGGCGGAGGACTACCACGGGCAGATGACTTGGATGGCGACGACTGCACCGGTTCGAAAGGACCCGCGCCATCCCGGGATGCTCCTCGAAGCCAAGAGCGTGATCGTCATGGCCGCCCCGTATCCAAGACACCAGCCCTATCAGGGGCCTCCGCCCGGACGCGTTGCCAAATACGCCCTCGGTCGCGATTACCACAACGTCCTCACCAAAAGAGCCCGTCGGGTTGCGAGGGTTGTCTCGGACGCAGGCTACGCCGCACGGATCGCAGTCGACTCGAAGCCGGTCTTCGAGCGCGCTTGGGCCGAGCGGGCCGGCGTGGGCTTCGTCGGAAAGAACTGCTGCCTGATCGTCCCCGGGATCGGGTCGCATGTCTTCCTTGCGTGCGTGATCACGACGGCGCCGCTCCGCGCGGACGACCCGATTCGCCGCCGCTGCGGAAGCTGCGCCTTGTGCCTCGACGCCTGCCCGACGCGAGCCTTCGTCGCGCCGCGCAACCTCGATGCCCGCAAGTGCATATCCTATTTGACTATTGAGCACCGGGGCTCGGTTCCGCTGGAGCATCGCCGGGCGTTGGGGCCCTGGCTCTTTGGCTGTGACGTGTGCCAAGACGTGTGCCCCTACAATCAGGCGCCGGGCATCGCAGGAGGCACCCTGGCGGCCTTCGAGCCAGGCGATCGATGGTCGAGCATCAAGGCCGAGCGCTTTTTGCAGATGACCGAGGAAGCGTTTCGCGCATGGGCCGAGGGCTCGCCCGTGAAACGTGCTCAACACGAAGGTTTGGCGCGTAACGCCGCGTTGGTGCTCGGAAATCGAGGCAGCCAAATGCATCTGTCCATGCTTGAGGACGCCGCTCAGGGGCATCCTTCGGCCACGGTTCGCGAGGCTGCCCGTTGGGCGGCCGAAGAGCTCAGACGTCGCTTGGCTGCTTCAAAATAGCCCAGAGCGCTTCGAGCAGTGCCCGGAGCCCTTCGCCGGTGGCCGAGCTGATCGCGAAGACTTGCACCCCTCGCGGACCAAGCGCCTCGCGAACCTGCTCGTACGCCTCGCGCGCTTCAGGGAGGTCGCATTTGCTGACCGCGACGACCATCGGCCTTTGCAGCAGGCTGGGTTCGAACTTCTCGAGCTCCGCCGTGAGGGCGTCGAAGTCCGCGATGGGATCGCGCCCCGGATCGGGGTCCACGCTCAGCATGTGCAGGAGCACCCGGGTCCGCTCGATGTGCTTGAGAAACCTGAGGCCGAGCCCGGCGCCTTCCGCTGCACCCTCGATGATGCCGGGTATGTCCGCGATGACGAAGGTTCGATCGACGCCAAGTGAGACGACGCCGAGATTGGGTACGAGCGTCGTGAAGGGATAGTCAGCGACCTTGGGGCGTGCCCTCGAAACCGTGGCGATGAAGGTGCTCTTGCCGACGTTTGGAAAGCCGACGATGCCGACGTCCGCGAGCAGCTTGAGCACCAGGCGGATGTTCTTTCGCTCTCCCGGTTTTCCGGCCTCGGCACGACGTGGCGCGCGGTCGTAAGGCGTTGCGAACTTCATGTTTCCCCGCCCGCCGCGGCCGCCCCGCGCCACGACGATCTCGGTGCCGTGTTCGCGTAAGTCCGCCAGTAGGACATCGTTGTCTTCGTCGTAGACCTGGGTGCCGACGGGCACCTCGATTCGAACGTCCGTGCCGGCTTTGCCGTATTGGTCCTTGCCCCGGCCGTCCTCGCCGCGTTCTGCCCGTACGACCTTTCGGTAGCGGAGATCGAACAGGGTCGAGAATCGGTCATGCGCTACCAAAACGACATCGCCTCCGCGCCCGCCATCGCCGCCCGAGGGCCCTCCGAGTGGGACGTACTTCTCCCGCCGGAAGGCGACGCATCCGTTTCCGCCGTCACCGGCGGCGACCTCGAGCGTCACCTCATCGACGAAGTCCACGCCCGTGCCTACGTCGGCGGGTGCGGCGAAGCAACCGAGTCGGTGCTCGAACAAATCGCCAAGATGCGTACACTGCAGTGTGTCCTTGCCGCTGCACGATCCGCCGAAGCCCGCCGAGAACGATATGCTGACCCAAGCTTTGATCTCCAAGGGCTTGGAAACAGTTCAATTATCGGATGCGCTGATCGTTGCGCCCGAGAGCGCACGGGCTCGCGCTACATTGACGGAACAGCTCTCGGGGCTCCGGCAGGCCGCCGCTCATCTGGGGTTCGTGCAGCTCGAAAATGCTCTTGGCGAGGCGCTGGGACGGCTGGTTCGCGAGTCTTTTTCCCGGGAGGCGCTCGACGCGGTGCGATCGCTCGCGGGCCGGTACGTATCGCTGGCCACCGCTCCAGACGGGTCCGGGACCCATCCGGTCGCCTTCGACGCCGGGGAACCTCCCAGCGCCAAAGTGAGCCTGCGAGGGCGGCGGGTGCTCGTTGCGATCGACGAGGCCGCGGTGCGGTGGTCCTACGTTGGCATTCTCCGAGACGCCGGCGCACGGGTCACCGAGGCGCGGGACGGGCTCGAGGCGTTCGAGCTCGCGCAGCGAAATGCGCCCGATCTGATCCTTGCCGACATTGTGATGCCGCGGCTCGATGGGCTTGGCTTGTGTGCCGCGGTACGGCGCGAGCGATCGCTCGATGCCGTGCCCGTGGTGCTGCTGTCGGCGCGCGGCGGCGAGCCGCGTCAGGCGTTGTTCGAAGCAGGGGCTGGGTCTCGCCCGCTGGTGGAAGCATTGATCGAGGTGCTAGGCGTCGGCGAGCAAGAGGCTCGGGTTGCGGAGGTGCCACAGCGGCTCGAGGAAACCTCGGCGGACGACGACGGGCCTGACCCGCAAAGGACCTTGCGCGCTCCGGAGGCGGCGCAAGAGTCTGCCCTCATGACCGACCCGCTCGAGCGCGAGAACATCCGCGCACAGTCCGCCGTGGCCATGCATCGCGACCCTGCGAATCGCGCCCCCGGGCTCAGCTACCCGATCTGGCGGGTGAGCCTCGGATCGGGATCGACCGCCGGTGCGCTGACCTCTGGATTCGACGCAGAGCTGCAGACGATCTCACGCGTTCTCGGTGCGGGGTTCATCGCCCTGTTGGTCGGGACCATCGTGATTTTGGTGTGGAGTCAGTGGAGCGCGCCGATCCCATCCGCTGCTCCACTCCTAGCCGAGCCCGCCGAGGTGACTCGTATCGAGAGGGTCGCGGTCGAGGTCGAAGCGCCACCGCCCGAGCCCGTCCCTTCGCAGAGCGGTGAGGGCCTCGCGGCGTTTTCGGGCGCGCTCGTTCCGGGTGTGGATGCGGAGCTCGGCATCGGCGAAGGACAGGGAGTGCTCGAGCTCGATGGGCCGAGCCAGGTGACGGTCGAAATCGATGGAATGGATCATGGTGCGCTTCCCGTGCAGGTCGCGCTCGATCAGGGGAGGCACGTGGTGCGGTACCACTTGGGTTCTCGATCGACCTACCGCTTCTACACCGTGAAGCCCGGTTCGACGCGCGTGCTTCGCGTCGTGACCAAGCCGGGTGGTTTAATTGACGCTCGTTGAAGCCGCATGCTAACCGCAGCAGGGCGGCCCACGGTCGAAAACAGGGGGCGAGACGATCGGCGGCGCACGGGAGGTATGCGGCCGATGCGATTGTTCTTGATGGTGACGACGACCCTTGTCCTGGCCACATCCTGCAGCCGAAGCACCTCGAAGTCCGACCCGTTTGCTGGGCTGCAGACGTATTCGGATCTCACGGCGCTGCGCCATCTCGCGGAGGTGCAGGACGGTGGATGGTACATCGACTTCGGCACACCGGCGCAGTCCAAGTATACGGTAGGCGACTGGCGCAGCGGATGGATCGGCAAGGGAGCCGAAGGCGACACCACGTATGCTTACGTCGGAATGCGCGGCCGGGTGTACTTCAACGCGGATCGGTCCGAGGCGTTGGTCGCTCGGGTTCGTCTCCGTCCTCATGGCACCCAGGCGCTCACGCCTTATCTCAACAATGAGCAGCTCAAGTCGCTCCATCTCGGTGACGCGGATGTGTTTGCAGACTACGACATCGCGCTTCCAAAGGAGCGTGTCCGCGTCGGAGAAAACTATCTCCTGCTCACGTTCGGGGGCACGGTGCCCATCGACGGGAAGGACGTGTCGGTGGCAGTGGACTCGATCTGGATCCGAAGTGCGGCGGACCCTGATCGGGCGCCGCGCGCACCCGCCTATGACACGCTCGCGGCGAACGTGCGTCTGGGCGAGGAGGAGCGTCCGGCCCTCGCCCTGTCGCGGCGGTCGACGCTTCGTTATCACGTGTTGGTTCCGCCGGGCGGATCGCTCGGTTTCGGCGTGGGCGTCGAAGGAGAGGGCGAATCGCCATTCAGCATCGAGGTCGCAGCCGATGGGGAGCCTAGCAGGCAGATTCTGACCGGTACCGCCAACGGACGGTGGACGGACTACAAGGTCGACCTAGGCGAGCTCGTCGGACGGACCGTCCGTGTCGACCTGCGCGGCGACGGGCAGGGTCCAGGACGATTGGCCTGGAGCACTCCCCGAATCTTCGTTCCGCCGCCGCCCGCGCGGAATCTAGAGCCCGCCAAAAACGTGGTGGTGTTGGTCATCGACACGATGCGCGCGGACAAGCTGCGCCCGTTCAACCCGAAGACGCGAGTCCAGACGCCGGCGATCGATCGCTTTGCAGAGCAAGGCGCGGTGTTCGAGCTCGCGCAGGCGCCCGAGAACTGGACCAAGCCTTGCGTGGCCTCGATTCTAACCGGCCTGCATCCGCAGACCCATCAACAGAAGACGGGTGATGCCGCCCTCCCTGACTCCGCGGTGTTGTTGAGCGAGCATCTCAAGGACCAGGGATTCGCCACGGGAGGCTTCATCGCAAACGGTTACGTATCCGATCGTTTCGGGTTCGATCAAGGATGGGATCGCTATACGAACTACATTCGCGAGGAGAAAAGCACCGAGGCGAAGGATGTGTTCGCAGACGCGGCCTCTTGGATCGAGGCGCACAAAGACGAACGCTTCTTTGCATACATCCAGACCATCGATCCTCATGTTCCATACGACCCGCCGGACGAATATCTGCAGATGTACGATCCAGGCGCCTACACGGGTCAAATCAAGCCCCGGATGACTGGTGACCTGCTCGAGAAGGCCAAGCGCAAGCCGCCCCTGGTGGTGTTCGATGCGCGCGACAAAGAGAGGTTGGAGGCGCTTCATGATGGAGAGATCACCAAGCACGATCATTTCTTCGGCGCATTTTTGGATCGCCTGGCTGCGCTCGGACTGTCGGAAAACACCCTCGTCGTCGTGACGGCGGATCATGGAGAGGAATTCGACGATCACGGCTCCTGGGGTCATGGGCATTCGGTGTATCAGGAGCTCTTGCACGTGCCCCTGATGATTCGACTTCCAAATCGCGTTCCGGCAGGCACGAGGGTACCCTACGCCGTGAGCACGTTGGACGTGTCGGCGACGGTCACCGATTTGCTTGGCGTTCCCGCCATGTCGCACAACGAGGGTCATACGCTGGTCGGTCTGATACTGGGGCAGATGCCGTCCAGGCCCACCGTGGCGTTCAGCGACTTCCAAGATGACCGCCGCGTGGTGACCACCGGCCGATGGAAGCTGATCCTTCGGGGCAACCTGACCTCGACCATGTTCGACCTCGAGAGCGACCCGCTCGAGCGCAATGCAATCGATGGCGCGTCGTTTCCGATCGGGCAGCGTTACGCGCGCATCCTGCTCGGGCAGTTCTTGGGCGCCACGGATCGAGGGGACTGGTTGAGCGCAGAGCAGAAGGGCGGTACACAGCTAGAGCGAGAGAACGCCCCGATGGACGACACGATTCGCGAGCAGCTTCGCGCGCTCGGCTACGCGCACTGACATCCGATGCTCCTCATCGAACAAACTCCGCAACGTTACCTACGAAGCCCGCGGTTGGAGCCGGTGGCGGATGGGGGCGCCGTGCTCCACGTTCTGGCCTGGTCGGGCGATGAGGAATACGTGCTCCGATTCCATGTGAGCGCCGGCCTCGCGCTGCGGGGAGATCCCATCGCGACGGACCACACCGATGCCATCATGGGCTGGGCTCCAGAAGCTCCGCGTCCGACGAACGATCCCGATGCCGAGCTCCGAGCGGAGAGCCAGGGGTGGCGCGTCGAAGTACGCTATGAAGGTCCGCTCTCCAGCATCGTGATCGCGCCGCCTTCCGGTGGCGAGTTCGTCGTATGGAGAGCCCGCGGTATCGCGGCCGCCGCCTGCGTGGCTGCGGCGCCCGGAGGTGCGTGGGTGGCTTTCCACCACGACGTGCGCGAGGACACGGGCACCCCTGACATCGCCAAATGGATCGCGGTTCGTTTCGTGGACATGGAGGGCCACGTGTTCGAGCCGGCTGCCCCGATGACGGGCCGTGACCGCGACGTCGAGGGTGAAGAGCAGGGATTCGAGTTCCCTGCCTTGGTGGTGGGGGACGACGGAGCGGTGGATCTCTTCGGGCGTGGCTCCCACAACTTCTACCGGCAGCGCCTCGACGGCTCCGGGTTTTCGGCCCGGGAGCCCATCGACGATGGGCAGTGGGGATGTCGCGGCCGGCGGATCAGCGCGGTCCGGCTCGCCGACGGAGGGATCCTCACCGCTCGCCGTGGGCGCAAAGGCATCGAGCTGCAAGCTTTCAGCGAGCCCACGGGTGGCGCTCCCCAGCTCGTCCCCGTTTCGGTCGAGGTCGCTGATCGGGGAGCGCTCCTACGGCAAGCTCCGACCTGGTCGGGTCCGCAGATCTTGTTCGGGGACATTCAGCAGCACAGCGCCCATTCGGATGGAGTGGGTAGCGCGGACGAAGCGTATCTGCGTGGACGCTTTCGCTACGGAGACGACTTCGCCGCGTTGACCGATCACGAGTCCTTTCTCGGAAAGCGCATCGGACCGGGCGAGTGGGCCTATCTGCAGGCGGTGACCGAGCGCCACGACGAACCAGGCGAATTCGCCACCATCGTCGCGTACGAGTGGACCGGCAAGGCCTATCCGGGACCGGGCCACAAGTGCATCTATCTGCCGGGCCCAGGGTTTCCGATCATCTCCCGGGACGACGTGCCGCGGGGCCGGGACATCGTCGAGCAGATCACGACTCAAGGCGCGTTTACGGGGCCTCATCACATCGGCTGGACGGGCGCCGACGTGGAAGGTCATGACCCGGCCGGTCAGCCCGTGTGGGAGATCTGCTCCTGCCACGGCTGCTACGAGCATCCCGATCATCCGCTCGGTTACCGCGGCGATCTTCGGGACCAATTCGCCAAGCCTCTGCTCGACGGCGGTTTGCGATTCGGCTTCATTGCCAATTCGGACAGCCATGGCTTGCTTTGGCATCATGGCGAATGCCGCAAGCGCGATCCGTTTCGCACGGGCCTGACGGCGGTCTTGTGCTCGAGTCGAACCCGCGAAGCGATCCTCGAAGCGATTCGGGCACGAAGGTGTTACGCGACCAGCGGCGCCAAGATCTTGCTCGAAGTCGACGTGGCCGGGTTTCCGATGGGCAGCGAGCTCGACATCGAGGGGCCGGTGGAAGTGCATGCGCGTGCGCTCGGTACTGCGGACATCGAACGCATCGAGCTGATCACGCCTGCGGGAGTGGCGGCTGCCGATGAGCCGGGCTCCGTGTCGGTTTCGCTCCTCGGCGAGGTCGATGCGGACTACGTGTATTGCCGCGTGACCCAAGCAGACGGCGAGATGGCGTGGTCGAGCCCGATCTTCTTCAACCGAGGCTAGCCGATCTCAATCCGCGAGCAGCGTGCGCGCTCGCTGTGCGGCTTCCGATCGCAGGATCGCGTCTTGTGTCTGCTCGCGGAGGTCTTTGAGCTGGACGATACCTTGCTCCACCTCGGATTGCCCTAGGATCATCGCGATGCGGGCGTTCATCTTGTCGGCACGTCTCAGCTGGCTCTTGAGCGAGCTGCCCCGCAAATCGCTCTCCACGCGAAGCCCTGCGTCCCGCAGCTCGCGCCCCAACAGAGTCGCCTCTGCGCGGACGTCGGGCTGTGCGGCGACGATGAAGACATCGACGTGTGACGCGGACGCCTCCTCGGGCATGGCCATCATGAGACGCTCGAGCCCCATGGCGAAACCGATCGCCGGAGTGGACGGCCCCCCGAGGCTTTCGACCATCTGGTCGTATCGTCCTCCGCCGAGTAACGCATTTTGCGCACCGAGCCCTTCGCCCTTGCCGAGCACCTCGAACAACGTGCGGGTGTAATAATCGAGCCCCCGCACCAGGGAGCCTTCGATGCGGTAGGGCGTTCCGAGAACGGTGAGCGTTTCCTGCAGCCCCTCGAAGTGTGTCCGGTCGTCATCGGTCAGGTACTGCAGAATCGAAGGCGCCTCCGCTGCGATTTCGGCGCAGCGGGGCACTTTGCAGTCCAGCACGCGAAGCGGGTTGGCATCCATGCGGCGCTGACAATCACCACAGAGATCTGCACGGTAGGGATCGAGGTACGCGAGCAAGGCTTCGCGATAACGCGCGCGCGTCTCGGCCCCCCCTATCGAGCTGACCAGGACCTCGACCTCGGTAATGCCGAGGCTCGAGATGAAGCCGACGACCATGTCGATGACCTCGGCGTCGACGTACGGACCCGGATCGCCGAAGACCTCGATGCCGGCTTGGTAGAATTGACGATAGCGTCCTTTGGCAGGACGTTCGCGACGATACATCGGACCGGCGTAGTACCACTTGGTCACCGGCTCTTTGGCCTGGACGCTGTGCTGAACGTAAGCGCGCACAGCCGAGGCGGTTCCTTCCGGCCGCAGGGTGAGCGACTTTTCCGCCCGATCGGTGAAGGTATACATCTCCTTTTCGACGATGTCGGTCGTCTCCCCGATCGAACGGACGAATAGAGCCGTCGGCTCGACGATGGGAAAGCGCGCTTCGCGAAACCCGTAGCTCTCGACGCGTTGGCGGAATGCGTTCTCGAGGCGGTGCCACTTCGAGATCTCGTCTGGCAGGATGTCCTTCATCCCCTTGACGGCGCGCAGGCTCATGGCGTCCGGTTACTCGATGCGCCCGCGGCGGGCAAGCTCAGGCTCAGGGGGCGAAATCCACGAAGACGTAATTGAATCCGTCTTTGCCCTTCTCTTGCGTGACTGTCGGCGTGGCTTGCGCGCGCATCTCGAGCACCATCACGAGATCCTTCTTACCCCGCCGTTGGATCGTCGCACGCGTCACCGGCGTATCGAAAAACTCGGTCTCCAGCGGTCGGAAATTGTTCTTGAGGTGTACTCGGGTGTTTCGCAGGACCAGCTCGAAGCGGCCTTCGGACTCATGGGTGGTGATCTCGACCGGCCGGGACGTTTGCACGAAAAAGCGCGAGCCACCTTCCTTGCGCATCATGAATCCGGGCCAGGTGAGCATGTGCGCGCCTTCGGGAATCTCCTCGGCCTTGGGCGGGAGATTGTCGGATGTCTCCGACCCCGGAGTCACACCGGCGTACGCGGCGCCGTCGGCCGCGGCGACTGCCGCGCTGCCCCACACGATGATCAACATCGCAACCGTGGCTGTCTTCCCCACGCTCTCAGGGTAAGCGACCGGCAGGGCAGGGCCCAAATTTCGCACGGGCCCCTTCCGGGCGGTCAGTGGGCCCTGCCGCCTTTGATCAGCTGGGCGACGCCCTCTCCGAGGCCTTCCAAGGTCAGCGGAAACATGTCGAACACCTGGCGGACGTAGTCGATCGTGTTCCCAGTCCAGTATCGTTGCGGCTCCGGATTGAGCCAGATGCTCCGGCGAAAGTGCTGGCTCAGCATCATCAGCCACTGCAAGCCCTCGACGCCTCGATCGTCACCGAGGTCGAGCGAGCCGCCTGCGGCCAGGAGCTCATAGGGAGCCATCAGCGCGTCCCCGACCATGATCAACTTGTAGTGCGGCCCGCATTCGTGCAGGAGGTCGCGCACCTTCACCGGGGTATCGAAGCGCTCCGTTTTGTATACGTGACCATACACGCAATTGTGAAAGTAATAGGTTCGCAGCTCTTTGAAGTGGGTCGACTTCTTGGCCGCTGAAAAGAGCCGGGAGCATAGATGGGCAAACGGGTCCATCGAGCCGCCGACGTCCATCATCAAGATGATTCGCGTGTTGTGGCGCCGGGGAGGTCTCGTGATCACCTCGAGCTCGCCCGCGTTCTTCGCGGTGGCGTCGATCGTGCCATCGAGGTCGAGCTCCTCGTCGCCTCCTTCCCGGGCAAAGGCGCGAAGCTTCCGGAGCGCGACCTGCATCTGCCGGACATCGAGTGTGAGGTCTTGGCGGTACGGGCGATACAGCCTGGCGTCTGCGACCTTGACCGCGCTTCGGCCGCCGCCCGAGCCTCCGATCCGAAATCCCTTGGGCGCCCGGCCGCTGTGGCCGAACGGGGACGTTCCCCCGGTTCCGATCCACTTGTTGCCGCCATGATGCTCTTCTTGCTGCTCTGCCAACCTCTCTTCGAAGAGCTTGCGCAGCTCATCGAGATCGAGGCTCTCGATGAACTCACGCTGTTCATCGGTGAGCTCGGCCATGTTTTCCTTGGCTTGCTGCAGCCAATCCCAGAGCTCGTCCTTGAGCTTCTTGGATTCGATCTCGATGCCTTTGAAAAACGCCAGGAAGGCCTCGTCGAAGGAGTCGAGGTGCGCTTCGTTGTGAATCATCACGGATCGGGCGACGTTGTAGAAGCCGTCGAGCGAGCTTTCATGGAGCCCGGCCTTGAGGGCCTGTGCGAGCGCGAGCACCTCCTGCGTCCCCACCGGGACACCGCGGCCGCGAAGCTCGTACATGAAAGGGACTAGAATCTCAGCTTCTCCATTGTCTGCCGCCCGATAGCTGGTCGGCGTAGGCCACTAGGTCTTGTTCCTTCTTGAGCAGTGCGCCCAGGAATGGCAGGTTCTCTTCGAGTTTCACGTTCTCGATGCCCGCGCGCTGAAGCACTGCGATCCAATCGACCAGCTCGCTGGTGCTGGGCCGCTTCCGCAAGCGGCGCATGCTGCGAATCTCGTAAAACGTCTTCAGTGCCTGCTCCACGAGGCTCTCGTGAACTTTGGGATGGTGCACCCGGACGATGTCGTTCATCAGCTCGGGCGTCGGAAAATCGATGAAATGGAACACGCATCGCCGTAGGAACGCGTCAGGCAGCTCCTTTTCGGCATTGCTGGTGATGATCACGATTGGGCGCTGGGCGGCCACGATGTCCTGTTGGGTCTCATCGATGTGAAAGCGCATCCGGTCGAGCTCGTTCAACAGGTCATTCGGAAATTCGACGTCGGCCTTGTCGATCTCGTCGATCAGCAGCACGACCCGTTCCTTGGCGGCGAACGCATCGCCCATCGGTCCGAGCTTGATGTACTGCCGGATGTCGTTGACGTCTTTGTCTTCGAAGCGGGAATCGTAAAGCCGCTGCACCGTGTCATACACGTAGAGACCGTCCTGCGCGCGCGTGGTGCTTCGGATGTTCCACCGAAGCAGCGGTATGTGCAGTGCCTCGGCGACGGCTTCGGCGAGCAAGGTTTTGCCGGTACCCGGCTCCCCGCGAACGAGCAGGGGGCGTTGTAGCACCACGGCGCAGTTGACCGCCGATTCGAGGGCCTCGCTCGTCAAATAGGTGGGGGTCCCGGAAAAGCGTCGAAAATCTTCAACCATGGGGCCGAAAGCTATCATGGTCCTGCAAAATGGCGACCGGGAGAGGCCCCGAGGCAGCCGCAGGCTGCAGCGGTGCAGGCAGGCCTTCGTGTGGGGCGGGGATGTGAGCGACAGGGTCGGCATCAGCGCGAGGGTTAGCGCCAGTGTCAGCGTCGGCGACCGCGCCCGCGACAGAATGGGAATTGCGCCTCATTACAGCATGTTGAGAAGGTGGGCTGGTGCTCCGGGACCCTCCTTGACACCGGTATCGGCAGGGCGAATAGTTGCGCGCTATCGTGACTTCGGAGGGTCGGTTGGCAGTCGCCTGTCGAGCTCAATTCAATGTCTGCTTTCGTCCTACAGATCCAGGACCTCGACGAGTCCGGGAGAGATTGGAGCTTTGCCATCGGCGAAGACTGGCTGGCGTCCGCGCTAGCCGACACCGAGCTCAGGGCGGGTAGCCGAGACGCACGACTGACCGTGCATGCCCAGCGCAATGGGCAGGACGTGCTGTTGCAAGGCCGCATCGAGGCGCAGCTCATCGCGACGTGCGCACGCTGTCTCGGCGATGCGCTGCTCGATGTCGACCTCGCGCTTGCCGCACTCTTCAGCCCGGAGCACCTGCGCCCCGACGACAGCGATGAAGTCGACGTCCGATTGGACGAGGTGAACCGCGACTACTATGCGGGTCGGGAGATCGTATTGGACCCGATGGTCCGCGAATACCTGCTTTTGGAGGCCCCGATGAAGCCTCTTTGCTCCGAGGCCTGCGAGGGCATCGCCGTGCCTGAGCACATCCGGCCTCCGGAGGACGTTTTTGGGGAATCTGCGCCCGATGCGCGATTCGCCCCATTGCTCAAGCTCAAAGAAGCGCTTACGAAAAACGAGGAGTGATTCCGTGGCAGTACCGAAACGTAGAACCAGCTCGATGAAGCGCGACCAGCGCCGGGCGCAGCACGACAAAGTCACCGCACCCAACGTGATTCCATGCCCGAATTGCGGAGATGCGATGATGCCGCACCGGGCATGCCCCGCCTGCGGCTATTACAAGGGTCGTCAGGTCACCAAGGGTAGCGCAGACGAGCTCGAATAGGCCGTGTTCGATCTGACGGGGAAAATCGCCGTCGTCACCGGGGGCTCTCGAGGTATCGGACGTGCAACCAGCATCGCGCTCGCTCGAGCTGGCGCGTACATCCTGGTCAACTACCGGTCGAACGAGGAAGCCGCGAAGGAAGCGCTGCGCCTCGTAGAAGAAGCCGGCGGGCGGGGCGAGATCGTCCCGTTCGACGTGGCCGATTCGGCGTCGGTGGACCGCGCCATGCAGGAAGCGCTCGCGCGTCATGGCCATATCGACATCCTCGTGAACAATGCCGGAATCTCGATCGACCAGCTTTTGTTGAGAGTATCGTCGAAAGACTTAGAGATGACGTGGGCCACCAACGTGAATGGCGCGCTGTTTTGCGCCAAGGCTTGCATCCGGCCGATGATGCGGAACCGATGGGGGCGGATCATCAACGTTTCGAGCGTGGTCGCGGAATCGGGAAACCCCGGTCAGGTCGTCTATTCGGCCTCCAAGGCTGCGCTTTTGGGGATGACTCGTACACTGGCACGCGAATACGCCTCCAGGGGCATCACCGTCAACGCGGTTGCCCCGGGCTTCATCGAGACGGATATGACGTCCTCGCTGCCGGAGGCGGCCAAGCAGGGGATCATCGACCAAACCCCGGTAGGCCGAATTGGCCGTGCGGAGGAGGTCGCAGCTACGGTAGTCTTTTTGGCAAGCGAGGAAGCGGGCTATATCACCGGGCAAGTGGTCCGGGTCAACGGAGGCATGTACGTCTGAGGCGTGCGTGACGGAGGAAACACATGGACATCGCTCAGAAGGTGAAAGAAATCGTTTCGGACAAGCTCGACGTCGATGCGGACGACATCCAGGAAGACAAAGACTTCGTGGAAGATCTAAAAGCCGATTCCCTCGCGATCGTCGAAGTGGTCTTGGCGCTCGAGGAGCAGTTCGAGATCGAGATCCCGGACGAGGATACCGAGAAGATCAAGACCGTCCGCGATGCCATCGAATACATCAAGACACACGCGGCAACCTGATCCGCCCGGGGCTGATCAATGCGGCGAGTCGTCATCACGGGTGTAGGCACCGTGAGCCCTTGTGGCGCCGATGTCTCCACCACCTGGAGCAACATCTCGGCGGGGCGCAGCGGCATCGCGAAGATTCAGGGCTTCGATTGCACCGAGTTCACGTCGCAGATCGCTGGCGAGTGCACCGACTTCGACCCACTCCTCTACATGCCCAAGCGACGGCTTCGGGAGGCGGCGCGTTTCATTCAGCTTGCCATCGCAGCCAGTGCGCAGGCGATCGAGGATGCGGGCTTCGAGCCGACCGAGGAGCAGAAAGAAAGGGTCGGGACCTTCATCGGCGTCGGCTTCTGTGGGCTCGAGGTGTTCGAGGATACTTGCAAGACGCTGTTCGAAAAGGGTCCACGACGGGTTTCGCCCTATTTCGTTCCCTCCGTGATTTCGAACCTCGCGCCCGGGCAGGTCAGCCTTCAATGGGGCTTCAAGGGGCCGAGCTACACCCATACGAGCGCCTGCGCCTCCGGTGCCCACGCCATCGGCGACGCGTTCCGATGGATTCAGCGGGGCGAGATCGATGCGGCAGTCGCTGGGGGCGCCGAGGCCGCAGTCACCCCGATTGGCGTAGCGGCGTTTGCCTCGATGCGCGCCGTGTCCCGCAGGAACGAAGCGCCCGAGCTCGCGAGCCGTCCCTTCGACGTGGAACGGGATGGGTTCGTGATTGCAGAGGGCGCAGGCGTCTTGGTCATGGAGGAGCGTGAAGCCGCCGTGGCGCGAGGTGCGGACATTCTCGCCGAGATCGTAGGATACGGCGCAACCTCCGACGCGTACCACATGGTGCAACCGGCACCGGAGGCCGAAGGGGCGCAGCGTGCGATGAAGATCGCCCTGAAGGACGCGAAAATGAACCTCGAAGATCTCGACTACATCAACGCGCACGGCACATCGACGCCGATGGGCGATGAGGGAGAGCTCATCGCCATTCGCAAGGTCTTCGGCGCACATGCAACCGAGGGACTCGCCGTATCGAGCACCAAGAGCATGACGGGACACCTGCTGGGCGCGGCGGGCGGTCTCGAGCCACTTCTGTGTGTCCTTGCGCTCCGCGATGGTCTCGTCCCGCCCACGATCAATCTCGAACATCCCGACCCTGCCGGGGCCGGGATGAATCTGGTTCCCAACGAAGCCCAAGAGCGGCCGATTCGTACCGTGATGAACAACTCGTTCGGTTTCGGCGGGACCAATTGCACCCTCGTGCTAAAGGCGCCCTAGCCATGCCCAAGGTTCTCGTCGTCGGCTCGGATCATGCGGGGCTCGCGCTCAAGCGAGAGCTCGCACAGCTGGCCGCCGAGCTCGGATTCGAGGTCCGTGATCTGGGTACGCACAGCGCGGACTCCACCGACTACCCCGACTACGCGCATCGGGTCGCGGGGGCGGTGGCCAGGGGCGAGGGGCTCGGCCTCCTGGTCTGTGGCACCGGCATCGGCATGTCGATGGCCGCCAATCGTCACGAAGGTGTGCGGGCCGCGGCGTGCAGCGACGCGTACAGCGCCATGATGAGCCGACAACACAACGATTCCAACGTGCTTTGCGTCGGCGCGCGTGTGGTCGGCGCCGGACTGGCTGCGGAGATCCTCAAAGCCTTCTTGAGCGGGCGCTTCGAAGGTGGCCGTCACGAGCGACGCGTCCGCAAGATCGAACCCTCCGATGAAGGTTGAGCAGGACGAACGTTTCATCGCGCAGCGAGAGAGGTTTCGGCTGAAGTGGAACTGCGAGGATTGCGCGCTGTTCGATCCCGACGCCGGCTGCGCACACGGCTTTCCCACGCACCGGCACCGAAAGTCGCGCTATGACGACCCGTCGGCCGACCTGCTGTTCTGCAAAGACTTCGAGCTCGCGTGACGCTCGCCGAGCTGGCTGACATCGCGTCGGCACAACCGCATGCGTAGATCATTCTTCGCTCGCAGCGTAACCGCAGGCTGAAGCTCTAGGGTCTGTTCCGGCAGAAGCTCGAATCGATGAGCCCGGATGAGCGAGGCGAGGACCAATACCGCCTCCAACATGGCGAAGTGGTTGCCGATGCAGATGCGGGGGCCTCCTCCGAACGGAAAGTACGCGTACTTGTGGATCGAGCTTGCGCGCTCCGGAAGCCAGCGGTCCGGATCGAAGCGTAGCGGGTCGGCGAAACACTCGGGACGCCGGTGGGTGACCCACTGAGAAAAGAGCAGTGTCATGCCTTTTTCGAACGTGTAGCCGCCGAGCTCGAAATCTTCGATGAGCTCACGGCCAATGGTGTACACCGGAGGGTAGAGCCGCATCGACTCTTTGATGACACGTTGGGTGTACTCGAGACGATCGTAGTCTTCGTGCGTTGCAAGTCGTGAGCCCAGCACGGATGCGGCCTCTTCGTGAACCCTTGTTTCGATCTCGGGATGCAGCGACAGGAGATAGAACGTGTTGGCCAGCGCGATCGAGGTCGTCTCGTGGCCTGCCAGAAAAAGGGTGACGCATTCGTCCCTGAGCTGTTGGTTACTCATTCCGCCGCCGTCTTCGTCTTGCGCTTCTAAGAGCGCGCTCAAGAGGTCGCCACGGTCTTCACCCGTCCGGCGGCGGTCTTCGATGATCTCGCCGACGATACGATCGACGTTCCGGACGGCCGTGCGGAAATTGCGCATGCGGCGGGAGGGCCACCACTTGGGGGGTTGAATCGGGCTTTCGAGCACGTCCGTGTAGAACCCGCTGATCACGTGCAGCGCCTCGCCCACTTCGACGGCCGTATCACGGACGTTGGCGTCGAAGAGCGTGCGCCCAACGACGTCCAGCGTGAGCTCGGCCATCGCCTTGTGAATCACGAGCTCCTGGCCGTCGCTCCAGCCCTCGAGCGATCGATGCGCCGCGGCGACCATCGAATCGGCGTAGGTACGGATGCGCCTCGGGATGAACGCGTGCGCCACGAGCTTGCGTTGCTTGCGCCAAAGCTCGCCTTCACTCGTGACGAGCCCTCGGCCGAGCACTCGCTCTAGCTCGTGGGTGAAGCGGTCCTTGCGCATGACGGTGGGACCCTGGGTGAGGCTCCGTTGAATGAGATCGGGATCGCGCACCAGAACGTAGCGCTCGAAGAGAATGGGAAGGTTCACCACCGGACCGTACTCAGCGGCCGCAGTCATGTACGCGAGCTGGTCACGCATCATGCCGCGCAGATTTCCGAGACCGAGGCGGTTCGGTGGACCGGGCGGCCTGGGACGCTCAGTCATGAAGGAACCGCTTCATGATGTCGATCATCTTCGGGATGTCGGCGGCGGCTGCCACCTCGCGGCACGAGTGCATCGACAACATCGGATTGCCCACGTCCACCGTGCGGATTCCGAGCTCGGCGGCCGTGATCGGGCCGATCGTGCTGCCGCAGCCGAGGTCGGAGCGAACGACGAAGCGTTGTGTGCCGACGTCCGCCGCGCGGGCCCAGCGCTCGAAGCTCGCCCAGCTTTCCCCATCCGTCGCGTACGACTGGTTGACATTGATCTTGACCACCGGGCCCGCCCCGAGCAGCGGCTGGTGCTGGGGCTCGTGAAGGTCGGCGTAGTTCGGATGAAGAGCGTGCGCCATGTCGGCCGAGATCAGGAATGATCGCGCGATCGCGCGGTGATAGTGCTCGGGCGAATCGCCACAAAGACGTTGCAAGCAGCCGCGCAGAAAGTCCGAGGCGGCGCCCTGCGCGCTGCGGCTGCCCACCTCTTCGTGGTCGTACAGCACGATGCCGCGCGTCCGTTCCGCGTCTGCGTCGTTTGCAGCCAGCGCGGTTACGGCGGCGTGGCAGCTCGCCAGGTTGTCGAGCCTGCCGGCATGCACGAACTCGCGGCTAACGCCACTTCGAGTCGCAGGTTGGATGTCGTATGCCATCAGATCCCAGGCGAGGATGTCCTTGGCCGTGACGTCGCCCAGCTCGTCGGCGATCAGTGCGCGCAGGTCGAGATCCTGCAGCCCGTTCAATGCGAGGATCGGCGCCATGTGCTTCTGTGCATTGAGCAAGAGCCCGTCGGTGTTCACTTTTCGATTCAGGTGGATCGCCAAGGAAGGGATCCGCATGAGCGGGCGTTTGAAGTCGATTCGCGGTGCGCTGCCATCCTCGAGCCACACGCGCCCTGCGAGGGACAGGTCGCGGTCGAGCCAAGTGTGGAGCAACACGCCCCCGTAGGGCTCCACTCCGAGCTGCTTGATGCCCGCCTGGGTCAGCTCCGGATTGGGCTTGATGCGCAGGTTCGGCGAGTCGGTATGGGCGCCGATTAGGTGAAATCCGGCTTCTCGAGGGGGGGAGGTGCCCACGTGGAACGCAGCCAACGAGCCGCCGCCGCGGATGACGAAGATCTTGTCCCCCGCCTCGACGTCCCAACGATCCGCCTCGTCGAGGGCGGTATAACCGACCGACTCCAGGCGCTTTACGGTCTCGGCCACCGCGTGAAATGGGGTCGGAGAGGCGTCGATGTAATCGAGAAGGTCTTGGACTGGCACGTGGCTCCTTTACCTGGCGAGCGATCGAACACCGGCCCGGTGCACCTTGCCCGGAAGCTCCCGGCCGACGATGGCCTCGGCGACCTGACCCGCTTGCCAAAGCTTCTGGAGGTCGATGCCGGTTTCGATCCCCATCCCGTGCAGCGTATACACCAGATCCTCGGTGGCGAGGTTGCCGGCCGCTCCCGGTGCGTAAGGACAACCGCCGAGGCCCGCCACCGATGCGTCGAAGGTCGTGACGCCCATTTGCAACCCCATCAGGACGTTCGCAAGCGCTGTTCCGCGGGTGTCGTGTAGATGAAGGGCGATCTGCTCGGTCGGGATCTGGGCCGTGAACAGCTCCAGAATCCGCTGTGTTTGAAGCGGTGTTCCCACGCCGATCGTGTCGCCCAGCGATACCTGGTAGCAACCCTCTCGCAACAGGTGTTGGGCGAGGTCGAGGCCGCGCTTCGGATCGACGTCGCCCTCGTAAGGGCATCCCCACATCGTGGAGACGTAGGCCCTGACCCTCAGACCGCGCTCGACGGCAGGACCGATGACCGGTTCGAAGGTCTCGAGGGTTTGTGCGGTGGTCTTGTTGACGTTCTTCAAGTTGTGGGTCTCGCTTGCGCTCACGAAGACCGCGATTTCGTCGACCTTCGCAGCGAGAGCACGCTCCAGCCCGCGCGCGTTCGGACACAGTCCCGCATAGCTCACGCCGGGCCGTCGCTCGATCATCCGGCAAACCTCATCGGCGTCGGCCATTTGAGGAACCCACTTGGGCGACACGAAGCTTCCCACCTCGATGCGCTTGATACCCGCATCGACCAACGCCTCGATCAGCCGGACCTTTGCATGCGTGGCCACCTGGGCGCTTTCGTTTTGAAGGCCATCCCGTGGGGCCATCTCGTAGACGGACACGCGGGCGGGAACGCTGCTGGCAGAAACCATATCCCCCATCTACAGCGACTCGGCGCCGGTGAAAAGCCGGTGACCGGCACGAATCGACGCCGTCGCGCTCGGGCCAATGCCTGGCCCCGCTGCCGGATATGGTAGATACTCGGCCGCCATGGCCACCTTGACCGCCCTGATGCTCGTGACGCCGTTGTTCGGCCTGACGCTCCAGATCGATCCGGCTTTGCTAGAAGCCCCCGCCGCCGCCATCGATCCCGGCGTCGTGCTCGCGATCGATGCGGAGACGGCGGCCGGACCCAAACAGCCCACCACCGCCGATCTCGTCCGCAAGCGCAACAAGATCAAGAAGGTCCACAAGGGGTTTGGTCTCGCCACTTGGTCATTGATGACTCTGTCCGTCGTGTCGGGCTTCATTCAGTTCCACAACCAATACGGCTGGTGGCAGAGTCAGGCGACCAATCCCTGCGTGCAGGGCACGGCGGTTTTCTCTCAAAAAGCCTGCAGTGGGGTTCCGGTCGCCCACGTCACCCTGATCGCAGCCACCTCGGCTGCGTACTTCACGACCTTCGGCTTGTCGTTTGCCATGCCTGATCCGCTCAAAGTGAGCGAAGGAGACAGCCCCTTTGCGAGGCGCCTTCGAGCGCACAAGGCGCTACGTTGGGTCACCTTCGCCGGTATGCTCGCGCAGATCGGGCTTGGCCTGGCGTCGGCGAATGCCCAGTGGTTCGGCCTCGACCGCGCCAACGACTACAAGGCCCTGCGCGGGCTGGCGACGGCCCATTTGGCCGTCAGCCTGATGACCTACGGCGCCCTGACCGGGGCTGGGGTCATCATGATGTTCTGAAAGCGATCTCACCAAACTCCAGTTCAGCCCGAATTTCTCCGAATTCGGGGCTTGCCCAAGGATTCGCGGCCCCGCTAACATCTAAGACGCCTGCGGGATGGGGACCTTAGGCCGCAGGATCCTTTTGAATTTGGGGGTTTCATGAGATCACCGAAGGGTGCAAAAATCCTTCCCAATCGGCGGGCGGGCACGCAGATGTCCGAGCTGACGATCGCGAACTACCTCGGTCTTCTGTTGGATGACCCCTACGACGCCGAGCTGATCACCGGTCTGCGCGAGCTGTTGCAAGGCGCCAAGCCTGTGGGCGAAGGGCAGGACTCGCTTCGCTTGCTCGAGGCTGCGCGTGGAGGACACGAGCGTCGCGGAGAGTTTCTCGCTGCGTCGTGGTTGATCGAGCTCGAGTCCGAGCTCGTGGCCGACGATCCCGATTTCCAAAAGGTTCTCATCAAAGAGCTGAGCCGCCTGCGGCGCGATGAGCTGATGGACGACCGAGGAGCGCTCTCAGCCTACGAGAAGCTCGGCGGCCTGGCATCGGAGGATCCCGAGGTCTTGCAAGCAGTCGACCAGATCCATCAGCTCGAGGAAAAGTGGCGCGAGGTGGCGGAGCGATTCGTCGAGGAAGCACGCGAGGCCGCAGACCCTCGCCTCAAGACCTCGCTCCTGACCCGTGCCGCATCCTTGATGTGGCAGTACGGCGGACGCGAGACCGTCGAGGAATCCGATGCGATTTTCGACGAGGCGCTTGCAGCCGATCCATCCCACATGCGCACGGCGCGCCAGTACGCGTTGAGCCTTCGTTCCCGCGGCCGGTGGGACGACGTGGTGTCCGTGTTCATCCGTGCGGCGAAGGCCGCGCGCACCCGTGATGAAAAGGCGAGCGCATGGTTGCAGGCAGCGCGCGTGTTGCGCCGCTCGCTGAACGATGCCGAGGGCGCGGCCGAGGCGTACCGAAAAGTCCTCGAGCTTTGTCCGACCGACCAGGAAGCGCTCGAAGCGCTGGTGCGGCACTACACCGATCTCGAGGCGTGGGACGATCTGGCCGCGATGTACGAAAGCGCGCTTCGTTCGCGCCAAAAGCTCGAAGATGAAAAGGGCATGCTTCTGCAGCTCGCCATGGTGCACTGGAGGTTCCGTGAGGACCCCGAGGCTGCGGAGCCGTTCTTCGCCCGTCTTCGGAAGATCGACGCCGCCCACCCAGGTATGCTCGAGTTCTACCGGGAGCAAATCGGTGATGATGATCCGGGCGGGCGCTTGCTCACGATCGTGGGCGACGCCCTGCGAACCACCACCGACTCGGAGCGTCAGCTCGTCTTGGCCCGAGAGCTCGGGTTTCGTGCGCAGAGGGCGGACCGCCCCGAGCGCGCGCTCGAAGCGTGGAAAATGGTGGAGCGGCTCGCTCCTGGAGATCTCGATGCGCGGGTCGCCCTTCAGCAGCTCTACCAGAGCAGCGGCAAGTGGAACGCGCTCTCCGAGTCGATTCGCGGGGAGATCGAGGTTCTATCGGACGACGCCAAAGAGGAGAAGCTCAGCCTTTTGCGGGATCTGATTCCGATCTACCGCGATGCCTTGCAGCTCGATTCGATGCTGATTCAGGTCTACGGCGAAATTTTGGCTCTGTCCCCGTACGACGACGAAGCGCTCACCGCTCTCGGAGACCTCTATGAAAATGCCGGGCGGTGGAACGAGCTGATTCACGTGCTCGAGCGCCAAGCCGAGCTGGCCGCGGAGCCAGAGCACAAGGTCAGCTTGTACCTTCGCGTGGCCCACCTCTGGCTCGAACGTTTCGCCAATCTCAATCAGGCCATCGAGCCGCTCGAGCGTGTCATTCGATTGCAGCCCGATCACACCGAAGCGTTGGGGCAGCTCAAAGACATCTACACGCGAAAACGCAAGTGGGAAGCCTTGTTCGGCGTTCTCGGCCGGGAAGCAGAGCTCGAAAGCGATCCGGCGGCCAGGCTCGAAAAGAAAATCGAGATGGCGGAGCTTTGCGCAGCCCGTCTTCATCACAACGCAGCGGCCATTTCGTTGTGGAAGGAAATCCTCGCGGAAGACCCGGAGAGCTCGCAGGTGCTCGATACCCTCGAGAATCTCGCGGAGCGCGAAAAGGACTGGGAGACTTTGGTCGAGGTGCTCGGTAAGCGTGCAGAGGCGGCCGCGAGCGACGCTTCGCGCCGAGAGCTCCTGCAACGCGTCGGGGTCATTTTCATGGAGCGCCTCGAACGGCCGGCTGACGCGATCAAGGCATGGGAGGGCGTGCTCGCGCTCGATCCGCACAACAGCCGAGTCCGCCGGATGCTCAAAGAGGCGTACGTGAGCGAGCGCGATTGGGCGTCTCTGGAGTCTCTGTATGAGCAAGCCGACGATTGGGCGGGTCTCGCTGAAGTGCTCAGTCAGGCGGCCGAACAGCTCGAGGAGCCGGAGTCGGCTGCTGCCTTGAGCCTGCGTGCCGGCGACATCTATCGTGATCGAACGGGTGACGCGGGACGGGCCGCGCGGTGTTACGAGCGTGCGCTGGTGGCTGATCCCAAGAGCGTGGAGGCCGCGACCGGGCTGCTTCCCATATACGAGCGGGATCACAAGTGGTCCGATTACGTGCGGATGCTCGAGATCATCGTCGCGGGCTCCGACTCGAACGAGGACATGGCGACGCGCTTGACGCAGCTGGCGTCGCTTCGGAGCGTGTACCTGCACCGTCTGCGCGATCCGGAGACATCCCTCGGTTGGGCGACTCGGGCGTACCTGCTGGCACCCTCCGAGATCGAGGTGGTGGCCGGCCTCGAGGAGTCGGCGGAGGCAGCCGGTGCGTACGCCGACTTGGTAGCTCTTTTCCGTGACCGCTTGGAAAATCGCTCGCTCGGTGACGCAGAACGTCTCGATTTGCAGAGACGGATTGCTGGGATCGCAGGCGAGCGCCTCGGTGAATCCGAGGAATCGATCCGTCGCCTCGAGGCGATCCTCGAGGTCGAGCCCGACGATGCCGAGGCGATGGCGGTGCTGGATCGACTCTATCGCGCTGAGCGTCGCTTCGGCGATCTTCGTGCACTCTACGAGCGACGGCTCGACAAGGCGAGCGACCCCGCCGAGCGGTGGGTGCTGCTGAACGAAGTGGCGCAGGTGGAAGAGGAGCAGCTCGGAGACCTTCCGGCCGCTGCGGAACGCCACTGGCAGATCTTGGAGACCGATCCGCACGACGTCGATGCATTGCTTGCCGTCGAGCGGCTCTCCCAGCAGCTCAAACAGTGGGACCGTCTGGATGCGGCCCTCGCGCGACGGCTGCAGTCGAAGGTCAGCGACGAAGACCGGCTCTCGATCTACCTGCAGCTCGCCGATCTTCGACGCATCCATCTCGAGGATCCGGCCGGGTCCTTGGAGTGCTATCGCAACGCCCTCGAGCTCGACGGCCGGAACGAGGTCGCCATCACGGGTCTGGAAGCGCTGTCTGCGGAGGGCGAGGGCGTCGGAGTCGAGGCGATCGACCTCCTGGAACCGGCCTACGCCAAGCGTGGGCACTTCGACAGGCTGGCCGGGCTGCTCAAGAAGCGGCTGGACCAGGCGGAAACATCGGAGGAGCGACGGACGCTGCGGCTGCGGCTCGCCGATCTTTCGGCCTCCGAGCTCGGAGATGCGGCTGGCGCCTACCGGGCCGTCGAAGCAGCGTTTCTCGACAATCCCACCGACGCGGATCTCTTCGAACGCCTCGGCGGAATTGCGGAGGCAGCCGATCAGCAGGAGGCCTTCGCCAAGGCGCTGGTCGTTGCAATCGATGGGGCCGCAGGCGGGAGCGACATCGATCTCGCACTATGCCGCCGGGCCGCAGAGCTATTCGACGTGGTGCTCGGTGCGCCCGAGGACTCAGCCCGATTGCACCAGCGCGTCCTTCAGCAGGAACCATGCGATGCGACTGCTTTTTCCGCGCTCAAGCAGCTCTACACCAAGCACGAGCAATGGGACGACCTGCGGGGGCTCTACCAGCAGCGCATCGAGGCGACGACCGATGCGGGGACCAAGCTCGACCTGCTCCTGCAGCTCTGCTTCCTCTTCGAAGAGATCCTCGACGAGCCGACACAGGCCATCGCGAGCTACGAGCAGGCTCTGGATCTCGATCCGACGCACACACCGTCTCGGCGCGCGCTGCAACGGTTATATGCGAGGCTCGGGCGTTGGGCCGAGCTTGCCGAGCTGCTCCAGCGCGACCTCGACGAGGCGTCGGGGCAAGAAGCGGTCGATCTCGCTTACGAGCTAGCCACGATCTACGAAACGCGACTGGAGCGTCTGATCGACGCCGTCGACCACTACGAGTTGGTGTTGGAGTCGAGCCCGACCCATCTACGAGCGCAAGAGGGACTGCAGCGCCTCATGGAAAAGCGTGGCCAGCGGCAACGCGTAGCGGCCATCCTTCAGCCGATCTTCGAAAGCCAGGGTGCCTGGGGCGAGTTGGCGAAGGTGCTCGAGGTGCAACTCGAAGACCTCACCGAGCCAGCATCCCGCGCCGCACACCTGAGCCGCATCGGAGAGCTCAGCGAAATCAAGCTTCACGACGACGAGCTGGCTTTCCAAGCGTACGCACGCGCCGTTCGGGAAGACGCGGCGGATGGCAGTGCGAGAGCGGACCTGGCCAGGTTGGCCTCGAAGCTCGGACGGCATTCCGAGCGCGCAGAGCTGTTGGAGTCCGGTCTCGACACGGTGGGTGATGACTTCGCTCGAACGGAGATCTTGCTCGAGCTGGCGGAGCTCTGGGACGTGTCTCAGCCGGACCCCGAACGTGCCGAGCGCGCGTACCAGCAACTCATCCGCTTCGAGCGCGACAATCCCGAAATCGTGTTGAAGGCATCGCGTGCGCTCGAACGTCTGCATCGAGCTTCGGGGCGCCACGACGAGCTTGCACAGGACCTTCGGCGTCAGATCCGTTTCGAAGAAGACGAGCTGCGCCGAAACGAGCTCTTCCCTGCGCTCGCCGAGCTGCTCGAAAACATATTGGACGACCCCGACGCAGCCATCGAGGTCCACCAGGAGCGCCTCGAGATCGACGCCACGAATGTCGAGGCTTTGTGCGCGCTATCGCGGCTCTACGAGCAACGCGGCCGCTGGGAGCCGTTGGTCGAGGTGCTGGAACGGCGAGCGGAGCTCAGCACGGACGAGGAGGCACGGTTGGGGCTGTGCCGCCGCGCCGGCGAGATTTACGAGCAGGAGCTCAAGAGCATCGATAGGGCTATCGATGCGTATCGTGACGTGCTTTCGAGGTTCGGGTCCGACGATGAGACCCTGTGCGCTCTGACGCGGCTCTACCAGCAGAGTGAGCGGTGGCAGGAGCTGTTGGAGATCACCGAAATACGGGCCGAAGCTGCCGCCGATTCCGAGGAGCGTGTCGCATTTCAGTTCGAAGCTGCAGAGCTGATGCGAAACCGAACCTCGGAGAACGAGCGGGCGTTCGCGCTCTACGGGGAGATTCTGGAAGCGAGCCCTGCGCATCCACCCACGTTGGCCGCGCTCGAGGAGCTCGCCGGGGGGACCGATCGCCACTTGCGGGTCGCGGCTGCCAATGCGCTGTTCGACCAGTATCAGGCTAGCGGCCACCATGCCGATCAAATCCGGATGCTCGAAGTGATCGCATCCGGAGACGAGCCGAGTGAGCGGGTCCGTGGGCTGCTCCAGGCGGCCGAGATCAGCGAAACGGGTTGCGAGGACATCGACGCTGCATTCGCGTTCACCGGTCGCGCCCTTCGTGAGGGTGTGGATCTGGACGAGCTCGAGCGGGTGCTCGGCGACTACGAACGTCAGGCGGAGGCGACGGGTCGCTTTTCCGAGCAGGTAGCCACGCTAGGCACGATCGCGCCGGAGCTTCTCGACGCCGAGCTGAGGACGAAAGTGCGAATGCGGGCGGCACGGGTTGCAATCGAGCGTCTCGGAGATACCGATTTGGCACGAGCTCAGTACCAGCGCGTCCTCGAGGAGCAGCCCGATCATCGTGCGGCGCTCGATGCGCTGCTTGCGCTCGTGGAAGACCTCGGCGCAACGCGGGAGCTCGTGGAGCTGCTCAGGCGTAAAGTGGAGCTTTGCGACGACAGCGAAGAGCGTGCGGAGCTGCTCGTTCGTCAGGCCCATCTCTTTCAGAGCGAGCTCGACGATCCAGATGCGGCGATCGAGGCACTCGATCAAGCGCTCAGGGAGAACGAGCATCCGTTGGCGTACGAGGGGCTCGAGCGCCTCTATCGGCGAACGCGTCAGTGGGAAGCCCTGGCGACCCTATACGAACGGGAGATCGACCAACGCGTCGGAGATCCGGCCGCTGTGCGCTACGAGCTCGGCGAGCTTTGCTTGCGGCGGCTCGACGAGCCGTGGCGAGCGCTCGATCAGTTCCGCGAGGCGTTGAGCCAGAATCCGGAGCACGAGCCGACCGTTCGCGCCCTCGAGTCGCTCGTCGAGCGAACCGAGTACCGGAGCGCCGCTGCGGAGCTCCTCGAGCCTTTGTACTTGCGCCGGATGGAGTGGGACAAAGTCACCCGCATTCTCGAGGCGCGGCTCGATGGAGAAGTGAACCCCGCCCAACGGCTCGAGCTTTTGCGGCATCTTGGAGATGTGCAGGAGTCGCACCTCGAGGACCTCGATGGTGCGCTCGAGACCTATGGCCGGCTCTTTGCAGAGGACCCGCACGACCAGCACAGCAAGGAGACCCTGACGCGGCTTGCGCGCTCGCTCGGACGCTGGGATCGACTGGCGGCGATTTTCGACAAGACCTTGCGCGCGGTCGAGGTCGATGACGGTGATACCGCCGCGCTGGCGCTCACCACGGCCAAGCTCTACGACGAGCGGCTCGAGGAGCTCGACCGGGCAGGTTATTTCTATCATCGGGCGCTCACCTACGATCCGAGCAACAAGGAAGCCGGCCGGGCGTTGGCTTCGGTCTACGCGAGGAGCAAACATTGGGACGCCTTGCTCGAGCTCGACCGCGAGCGCGAGAGCTTCGCCGATGCGGACGCGGAGCGGGTCGCGATTCTGCACGAAATCGCCCGGGTGGAGGTGGACGAGCTCGGTTTGCCCGAGGACGGCATCGTGACCTATCGGCGCATTCTCGAGGTCGAGCCCACGAACAAGGATGCGGTGACCCGGCTCGATCAACTGCTCGAAGCGGCGGAGCGCTGGGAGGACCTGGCCGCCCACGTCGAGTTCCAAATCGGCAATGCCGCCGATGTACGCACTGGCTTGGAGCTTCGGCAACGCCTGGGCTCGCTCACCGAAGGCAAGCTCGAAGACCAGGCCCGTGCTCTCGACATCTTCGAGGACATTCTCGCTGATCGCCCGGACTACGAGCCGGCTCTCCAGGCCGTGTCGCGCCTGGTGGCAGATGCGGATCAGGGTCCGCGTGCCGTCGAGATCCTCGAACCCATCCATCGGCAAAGTGACGATTGGCAGGCGCTGGCGAGCGTTCTATCCGCCAAGGCCGAGCAAGTCGTCGATGCGTTCGAACGGGCGGAGATTTGGCGTGAGATCGCCGAACTGCGTGAGGCGCGGGGTGGGGACCTCGAAAAGGCCTTCGAAGCGTGGGGGAACGCCTGGGCCTTCGAGCCCGCCGATGAGGCCACGCGCGCCGAGGTGGACCGGCTGGCCGCGTCGCTCCGCTGCTGGGAGGCGTATATTCAGGCCTGCGAGCGCGCCGCTCAGGCGACCGACGAGCCCGCGCTTCGGGGTTCGATTCTCCGCAGCGTGGCGGGGATCCGCGATCGGGAGCTCGGGGATCCGCGCGGCGCCATCGAGACCCATCGCCGGGTGTTCGAGGCCGATCCCGAAGCCGAGGGAATCCTCGACGAGCTCGAAGGTCTTCAAGTCATGGTCGGAGATTGGCAAGGGCTTGCATGGGTTTACGAGCGAAAGCTAGAGCGTGCCGACGATGCCGAGGCACGGACCGAGCTCCTCAATCGCCTGGCTGGGCTCTTCGAGGAGCAACTGTCGGACCCGGAGCGCGCCGTCTCGTACTATCAGCAGGCCACCGGGGAGAGCCCCGATGATCCGGCGGCGTATGCCGCGCTCGATCGTCTGTTCGCCTCGGTCAACGACTCCGAGAGGCTGGCCGGCGTGCTGGAGCGCCGCATGCAGATCGAAATCGAGCCAGAGCTCGTCGTGGAGCTCGGCCTGCGCCTTGCCGAGCTCTATGAAGCCCAGCTCGGACGTCCGGACGCGGCTTGTGATGCGCTGCGCGCGGTCACCGAGGCCGATCCCGATCATCGCGGCGCGCTCGAGGGCCTGAGCCGCCTCTACGAGCGCCAAGGCCAGTGGCAGGAGCTCGTCGACGTATTGCGGCACCGGGCCGATGCGACGGACAACGAATCGGAACGGGTGCTCCTTACCCATCAACTGGGCAACATCATGGAGCGGGAGCTCGACGACGAGCTCAGCGCCATCGTCGTCTACGGGCAGGTTCTTCGCATCGATCCGGAGCACGAGCCCTCCGTGCGGGCCCTCCTTCGAATCACCAAGCTCGACGACTATCGCGAAGACGCCGCCGCCGTGGTGGAGCCCCATCTCCGAGCACAAGCACGTTGGAACGATCTGGCCACGCTGCTCCGGCTGCGCGCCGATGCGATGACCGACCCGCATCAAAAGGCCGAACAGTTGGTTGCGTTGGCCGACGTCCACGAGCAGGGGCGCCAGGATCCCAATGCGGCCCTCGATGCGCTCCTGCAGTCGATCGGCGAGCGTCCCGATGACGACGAGATTCTCGACCGCGCCGAGAGCCTCGCTCGCAGCCTTCAGCGATGGTCGGACTTGATCGAGGTGCTGTTTGCGGAGGCGAGCGCCAACTTGGATCCGGACCGTGGCGCAGCGCTCTACCGGCGCGTCGCCCGGATCTGCGAAGACGACCTGCGCGACTTGAGCCGGGCAATCGAGGCCCACGATCGCGCTCGATCACTCCTCGGCGACGAGCCTTCGATCTCTGGAAGAGCTCGACCGGCTTCTTCAAGCGACCGGGCAGTGGGAGCGGCTGCACGAGGTGATCTCGCGCCGCTTGGACCTGCAGGATGCGGACCGTCCCACGCTGCTACTCCGGCAGGGCCGCCTCCGAGCGAGCCACCTCGGTGACTTGGAGGGCGCGCTCGGTGCGTTTCAGCGAGCCATGGAGCAGGATCCAAACCGACAAGACGCGCTCGTTGCAGTGCAGAGCCTGGCCGCCAAGCCCGAGGTTGCGAGCAGCGCCCTCGACTTGTTGGAGGAATACTATCGCGGCGCGGGTGACCTCGAGCAAGTGGTGCAGCTCTACGACCAGCGCGCCGCACTCGCCGCCACCGATGCCGACCGGGTCTCTCTCCTCACCGAAGCGGCAACCATTTGGGAACATGACCTCGGGCGGCCCGCGCAAGCGCTCGCGGCCATGCGCGAAGCGGTGCGAACCGATCCCCGTGACCGCGCGCTGATCGACTCGCTCGAGCGGCTTGCGGAGCTCACCGGCGGCTGGGCGGACCTGGACGGGCTGGTCGACGAGATCGCCACGCAAGGGGACCTCGACCGGCGGGAGCTCTACGAGCTGAGACTGCGCTCCGCCGCGTGGTCACGGGATCACATCGGCGATCTCAGCCGGACCGAGCGGGCTCTCAGCGACGCGCTTCAGCTCGATCCTGAGCCCATCGAAGCATACGACCAGCTCGTCGATCTATTGCGTCGGCAGGAGCGCGCTGCGGACCTGGTGACCATGTTGCGCGCATGGGCTGACGTGGAGCCGAGCATCGATCAGCGCATCGTCCTTTTGCGCGAGGCCGCGGAACGCGCCCGGGACGAGCTGTCGCACGGCGAGCTTGCCGCAGAGTGCTATCAGGCGCTCATCGCGATCGACCGCAACGACTCGGACGCCTTGCGTGCGCTCTGCGATATCCGTGGCAGCCAATCTCGGTGGAACGAGGTCGTGGGCCTGCTCGAGCAGCAACTCGAGGCCGCGACCGGCGAGGCGCGCGGATCGATTGCCCGTTCCATGGGAGAGGTCTACCGCGATCGGCTGAACGACCCGAGAGCGGCGATTTCCGCCTACGAGACGGCCCTCGATCTCGACGGCGACGACGCCGCATCGATGGACGCGCTCGAAGCCCTCTATCGAGATCAGGACCGGCTCGAAGCGTTGCGAGCCCTGCTCGAGCGGCGCGCCGAGACCGCGACTGGACCCGAGCTCACCACGTTTCAGCTGCGGTTGGCGCAACTCTACGAGCGCTCCTTCCGCGACCAGCGCGCGGCAATCGACATGTTCGAACGGGTGCTCGATGCGGATCCCGAAAACGAAACCGCGCAGGAAGATCTCGAGCGTCTCTTCGAAGCGACCGGGGCATGGGACGATCTTATCGCGCTGCTGATCACGAAGGTGGGCGCTGCATCGGATGATGACCAACGCCGCCTCCTCGAGCGCATCGGGGAGATCCACGGGGCGAAACGCGGCGATTCGGATGCGGCGATCCAGACCTATGAGCGCATCAACACGGAGCTCGGCCCCGATGAACGCTCGCTCACCGCGCTGGCCGCCCTCTACGAGCGTCAGCAGAGTTGGACCAAGATGGCCGACGTGCTCGAGCGGCTGGCTAGCCGTCTCGAGGGAGGATCGGCGATCGAGCTCTGCCATCGTGTGGCGGATCTGTGGGAGCAGCAGATCGGGGATGCCGAGCAGGCGGGAAGATCACTCCGGGGCGCCTACGAGCGCTTCCCGCACGACCGAAAGACCCGGGAGCGGCTCAAGAGCTACCTGGAGGACCGCGGTGACTACCGAGCGCTGGCCGAGGTGCTCGACAGCGAGCTGCAGACGGCCGAATCCCAGGCGGATCAACTGGCGCTGCTGCGCGACATTTCCGATGTGTACCGCGATCGCCTCGCCGATCCGGCCATGGCTGCGAGCTACCTGGAGAGGGCCGTGGCGCTCGATGGGGAAGACCGCAGTGCGCTGGTCCCGCTTTGCGACCTCTATATGGCCGCCGGCCGGCAACAGGACGCCGTGCCGATCTTGCGGCGCATCATCGAGAGCTTTGGCAGACAGCGCGGCAAGGAGCTCGCGCTTCATTACCACCGCCTCGGCCGAGCGTTGGATGCAGCAGGGGATGCGACGGGCGCGCTCGAGGCCTACGACGCGGCCTTCAAGATCGATCTCACGAACGTCGCCATTCTTCGCGACCTCGGCAAGCTCACGCACGCCACGGGCGACCTCGACCGCGCGCAAAAGAGCTTCCGTGCGCTTCTGCTCCAAAAGCTCGAGCCCGACTCGGGCATTCAAAAGGCCGACGTGTACTACTATCTCGGCGACATCGCCGCCCAGCAGGACGATACGCGCAAGGCGATCACGATGCTGGAGCGGGCCCTTGCAGAAGATGCTGGGCACGCGCAGGCTTCCGAGCTCCTCACTCGACTCAAGGGTTGACCCATGCTCGCAGGAAAGGTCTCGATCGACGGTCATATCGTCGACAGCGCGGAAGCGCGCGTATCGGTGTTCGATCGAGGCTTTCTCTACGGCGACAGTGTCTTCGAGGTGTTTCGTACCTACGGAGGCGTGCCCTTTGCCGAAAAGGCGCATCTCGAGCGTCTCGCCCGGTCTGCAGATCTTTTGATGATCTCGTTGCCGCTTTCTCTCGAAGCGCTTTCCTCCGAGATTGGCGCGACCTTGCGGGCGGCGGGCCAGGGCGAGTGGTATGTCCGCGTGATGGTCACGCGCGGAACGGGACCGCTTACGTACGATCCCTCGACAGCCACGGAGCCGCTCCGCGTGATCATCGTGGCCCCGCTATCGCTGCCGCCGGCGGACTATTACGAGCGGGGCGTCGCCGTGTTGCTTCTGCGCGCGTCGAGACCGACCGACGACGAACGGGCCTCGGGGGCCAAGGCGTCGAATTACTTGGCGAACCTCCTCGCGGTCCATGAAGCCAAGCAACAGGGGGCACAGGAGGCCCTGATGCTTGGCCGGCGCGGGCAGATTCTCGAGGGTGCGTCCAGCAATGTCTTCGTCGTCCAAAACGGAAAGGTCCGGACCCCCGAGCCGGAGCCCGGGATCCTGGTCGGAATCACGCGCGGCACGGTGCTTGCAGCGGCCGAAGCCGAGGGCATCGAGGTGGAAGAGACCGAGGTTCGGCCCGAGGACCTATTCGGTGCCGACGAGGCGTTCATCACCAGTAGCATCCGCGAGGTCATGCCCGTGGTGTCGGCCGACGGGCGAACGATCGGCTCGGGAGCGCCCGGCCCGGTCACCAAGCGCCTTCGCGAGGCCTATCGCCGGGCCGTGGGGGCCGCGACCGGGGCCGCGATTTGACGGCTTGGCCGGTGCGCACTACATGCAGCCGCCAGGACGATTTTTTCATGTCGGATACCAGCAAGACCAAGTCACGGCGGCGCCGAAAAAAGGCTGCGCAGGGCAAAGACCGGAAGAAGACCCTCGAAAAGCAGGGCTCGACCCCGAAGTTCCCGATCGACCCTGAACAAGCCGACCGAGCCGAGGCCTGAGAGCGCCGATTTCCTAGACCTTCCCGGGTCTACGCTCAATGAAGGGTGTGCGATTCCCCGTCGTGCTCCACGATCGGAATGCCGCCCTCGGAAAGGCGCTCCGCTCGGGGCGGCGGTGCGGGGGGTGGCAGGCTCGCGGCTTGGAGGGCTTCGAGCTCCTCCCGGTGTGCCATCTGCTCGAGCTTGAGATGATGGTAGCGGCGGCGACGCCGGTAGCCGACGATCACCAGGATCGCGGCCGCCGCCCAGATGGTCGACCCGGTCAGCAAAGCCGGCAGGATGCGGTACCGGGTTCGCAGGCTCTCCCGCCACTGCCGCTCGAGCCCGACCCGCGTCCAACCGTACGCGTTGGCGAGGGCGACGTCGAAGGTTTCGCCTTTGCGGAGCGATTGAATCATCCGTTGAAAGCGGCGTTGGTCGCTATCGCTACGACGCAAGAAACCGACCACGTCGGCGCTCTGGGCATACGCGAGATTCACCTCGTACGGGCGCGTCGGGAAATGCCGGTCGAGCTCGGAGAGCCGCAGCATCGATCGCTCTGCGGCGGCACGAAGCAGCGATTCCATGCGTGGAAGCAAACGGACCTCGGACTGCTGAATGGCCACGCCCTCGTTGAACCAACGCGGGACCTCGTGGCCGAGCACAGCTCGATAGAAAGCGACGTGCGATAGCTCATGAACGAGCACCACGTCGAGATCCGGAGGCTCCCAGGTTTGTGGGGCCGACATGCTCAACAAGATCACGCCCCATGGTGGATAGGCCACGCCGGTGGCGTAGTCGGGGGGCGGCGCGCCAATCGGCGCCAGCGCTCGCATCTCCTGCGGGTTGCGGGCCACGCGAATCACCAGCTGGTCGTCGATGGGCAGTCCGAAGTCGCCGACGACTTGGCTCCAATGATCGTCGAAAGCATCGATCAGCTTGGAAACGCGATTTTGAAGCGATTCGGGAAACGTCCAGGTAACCGACCCGATGCGCTCGGTCCGGTACCCATCGGGTGGCGCAGGCAGCGCGAGCTCGACCGGTTCCTCTGCGGCGGCCGTGGGCACGAACGCCACGGCCAGCGCCGACATCGACAGGATCGCCGAGAGAAAAGCTCGTTGGGGTCTACTCTTCACCGGGCCTAAATCTTAGCAGCGGCGGCCCTACCTCGTTAGTACGACGTCGATCAATGATGAGGTAGGTTACACCCCCAGCCAGGAGCGCTCCAGCGACGACGTAAGGCCATGCTTTTTTCCATCGCCGCTTGGCCCGCGACTCTTCCGCCTCGTCTTTTTCGCCCTCGGTCTGACTTGCGGGAGGTGCCGCGGCCGCAGGTGCGACGGAGGGCGGCTCGGACCATCGAAGCCGCGCTTGCACCGCGCGGCTTCGAACGAACCGCACGCGTTGCTCGCTGGTGCTCTGGTCGAACGCGAGGGTTCCCTCATAAAACTGTCCGGCGCTGACATCGAAGACCTCGATCACGACGACGCCCTGGCGCCGGACGACGATCAACGCGTCGGCTCCGGCGATCATCCCGATGCGCTGGTACGATGCGAGGTCCTTGCGCGGGTCGAGCCCGAGTCCGCGACGGATCGACCGCAAGCCTTCGAGGCCGTCTTCTTCAGCTGGCGGCTCCCCCCGCATCGCCGCGCTCAGCGCGGGGTCGGTGGGCGTGCGCAGGCCCGAAACCTTGGATTCGGTCTCGAGAAAAGAGGCGATGTCGCGCAAGGTGTCGTCGGGATCCCCGGCGACGACGACGGCGACTTTGGGAGGAGGGCCAGTGTCAGCGACAGTGTCAGCGTTCACGCCCTGCGCTGCGGCGGGGCTGGCCGCCAGCAAGACTCCCGCCATCGTCAGCCACCAAGCCATTCCGAACGATAGGCAACGGGGCGCATTCGCGCTAGCGTGCGGGCCGGCTGAATCATGGGCGAAAGGCCTTCCCTCATGCACGGCGTGTGCCTGTGCCTCGGTTATGACGGCACCGACTTCCACGGGTGGCAGGCGCAGCCTGGGCTGCGGACGGTGCAGGGCGTCCTCGAGGAGGCCATCGACGAGATGGGGATCGAGCATAGCCAGGTCCGCGGCTGCAGCCGGACGGACGCGGGGGTGCATGCGCTTGGGCAGCTGGCGAGCTTTGCCGCTGAGATCGAGGTGCCTCGCGAGGGTTGGATCAGCGGGCTGAACGCGCGGCTGCCCGACGACGTGGTCATCCACGATGCCCGCGCCTGCTATCGCCGCTACAACCCCCGCTTTCACGCTTCGCACAAGCGGTACCGGTATCTGATCCGGTGCGGGCAGCGCCGGGACCCCATGATCCGGCGACAGGCCTGGCAGCTCGGTCCGAGCGGGATGCGCAAAGACGTGGGGCAACGCGGTGACCGTGTTGACGACTACCTCGATGTCGAAGCCATGCGCGCCGCCGCCGTTTGCTTTCTCGGCGAGCACGACTTCCGGGCCTTTCGGCAGTCGGGGGACCAGCGGGAGATCGTGGTCCGCGAGATGTTCGAGGTTGGTGTGACTCCGGGATGGAACGGAAGGTCCGACCTGCTGGCCGTCGAGGTCGTCGGCAACTCGTTCATGAAGAACATGGTGCGGATCATGGTGGGAACGCTCGTCGACGTAGGCCGCGGCCGCCTCTCGCCGCAGGACGTGCCTGCCATGTTGGGCGAACAAGCCGATCGATCCGCAGCAGGTCAGACCGCGCCCGCCCATGGTCTCATGCTGATCGACGTCGCGCTCCGGCGCTTCGACGGCCCGGGAGACGCCTTCGACCGTCCCACGCCCGCCGAGCCCCCCTGCCGAGCTAGAACGTGAGGCCCAGGCCGCCCGTGAAGTAGAGCTTGTCGCCCATGGGCGCCCCGTTGTTTGCATTGGAGCCTGCCAGCTCGAAGAAGAAGAACGAGCTGTTGATGCCCCAGTCTTCATCGAGCGCATTGGCGCGCCGCCGATTGATGAAGTTGAGCTCGAGCGCAATTTGCGCTGCCCAACCAAAGCCGTGGCTCGTTCCCCCTTGTTTTCCGCTGCCGACGTCTTCGTTGAAGAAAACGTTATCGAAGCCGACCTTGCCGGTGAACACGAATGGCACAGGCGTTTGTCGCGCGAGCGCGTCGATTCGAAGGACGGCCAAGATGTTGAAGGGGAAGAGGGCAAATTTTGCGGTTTGTGTCGACGGTATGCACGACGTCGTGGAGCTGCTCTCGCACGCGGAGCCCTTGTAACCGGCCCAGCCTCCGGCGAGGCCGATACCGATCGGCCCGACGAACGGAATCCGATAGAGAAAGAAATCGAACTCCACCAAGATGAGTGGGCCGTTGTCCCCTGAATAGACGAGATCGAACGCTTCGCTTCCGGGGTCGGGGTGATACGCTGCGATGCCCAAAGACAAGAGGTAACCCTCCGGGCTCCAACCCTCTTTTTCGGGTTGGCCAATCGCTTCGGCGCGGGCCTGTGAGGCACACAAGCCCATGGCGGCCACCACCAGGAGGACCGAAGCGGCAAGTCTCACCGGCGCAGCCTCCAAGCGCCGAAGACGACCAGCAAGAGGCCGAAGAGCCAAAGCCCTTCGCTCGGTCGGCCGTCGGACAGAATCATCGGCGAGACCGAGCAGCCCGAGCAGTCGCCCGTGGCGTCACAAAAGCCTGTCACCGCCACATTGGTGACCATCACGGGGCTGGAAAGCTGGCTTTCATTGCTTTGGCTCGGTGGATCCGACACGAATGCCTGATCGAAGGCACTCACGAAGATGTAGGCCGTCTCCCCCGGGGAAAGCCCGAGCTCGGTCGAAGAAATCGTTTGGCTATACGTGCCGGTCGGCGTGGTGATACCGAGTGAATCAGCGGTGCTTGGATCGCTACTGTCCGACACATAGAAGTTCCAGAACTGAATCAGGTCTGGAGGATCGGGAGTCGCCCAGCTGATGTCGAAGTTCGTTTGACGCTGCGGGGTCGTATCGACGTTGGGCTTGTTGGGTGCTTGCACATCGACCCGGAACTCCGCGATTCCATAGCTGCTCGGGTCGACGTCGGTACCGCCCGGCGCCTGGTTTCGAAATACGTAGATCTCATACGGCGTCCCCTGCAAGCCCGACGAGTCGCAGGTGATGATTGGGGTGCTGCCTGCCTCGGCGTTCAAGAGATCCTGCAAGGTCAAGTCGCTCACCAAAAAGTTGCTGCCAACCACGCGCGGGTTGCCCGCGATCTCGGCACACCTCGCATTCGTCTGGTTGCGGCTCGTGGCTTCATTGCATTTGGAATCCTGTCCGCCGACCCAGAGAAACACCTCGCTCACGGCGCCGGCCGAGTTGTCCAAACGGATTTGGAAAGTCGTCGCTTGCGGGCTGCCTTTCTGTGATGCAAACGCCAGGGTTCCCCCAGCGCCACCCGTGCCTCCTCCGCCACCCGCAGCACCACCCGTGCCGCCAGCGCCGCCCGTGCCACCGGTCCCCCCGGTACTGCTGCCTTGCTGGTCGAACCCGCAGTCGAGACGGTTGAAGTAGCGCGTCTGCGTGTTGCTAGCGAAGTCGCCATCGCCGTTGATCGAGCTGATCAGGTCCATGAGCTGGGCCGAGGCGGTCTGCGGCGACGAGGCGAGCACGGCAAGGAGCAACGGAAGCAAGATGCGGCTGGGCTTCATGCGTGGTTTGCCGTGCAAAGCCCGGGCCAACGCCACGCGCCGAAAACCCTCGTGGTTTCGGGATGCGAGCGGACAAAGTGGCATGATCCGCCCTTCTTCTACGCCATGCCCTGACATTTCGTCACTTTAATAGAACGCGCTCGGCGATCTGAATGGCGTTCAGGGCTGCGCCCTTTCGGAGATTGTCGGAGACCACCCACATCTGGATTCCTCCGGGATTTCCGATGTCTTCGCGGATGCGGCCCACGTAGACGGGGTCGCGCCCCGCCGCGTCGATCGGCTGGGGATAGACGCCGTGCGCGAAATCATCCAGCACCTCAACGCCTTCGGCTTGGCGGAGGAGCTCCCGGGCCCGGGCCGCCGTGAGCGGCCGGTGCGTCTCCACGGTGATCGACTCGCTGTGGGCGGTCACCACGGGAACCCGCACGGCCGTCGGTGAGACAGCGATGGAGGGGTCACCGAAAATCTTGCGGGTCTCCGAGATCATCTTGAGCTCCTCTTCCTGGTAGCCCGAGTCGGGATCGGGCTTCCAATGCATGAGAAGATTGCGGCTCAACTGTCCGGAAAGCTTTTGCTTGTCGACCTTGCCGCCGCGGGTAGTGGCCTGTTCTTGCGCCTCGAAAGCCGCCACGGCTTGGGCGCCTGCGCCGCTGATCGCCTGGTAGGTCGAGACGATGACCCGCTTGAGGCGGGCTTCGTCGTGAAGGGGCTTGAGGGCGACGACCATTTGAATGGTGGAGCAGTTCGGGTTGGCGATGATCCCCTTGGGGCGGTTGGACGCTGCGCTGGCGTTGACCTCGGGGACGACCAGCGGAACCTCGGGATCCGCCCGGAATGCAGAGGAGTTGTCGACCACGATGGCGCCCTTGCGGACTGCGACGGGCGACCACTCCCGCGACGTGCCGCCTCCGGCCGAGAAGAGGGCCAGGTCCACCCCCTCGAATGCCTCGGGCGAAATCTCGACCACCGTGTGCGGGGTTCCCTGGAACATCACAGTCCTGCCAGCGCTTCGAGCCGATGCGACCGGCACAAGCTCTCGCACCGGAAACGCGCGCTGCTCGAGCACGCGCAGCATCTCCGCACCCACCATTCCGGTGGCGCCGGCCACCGCAACTTTGAGTCCCTGAGCCATAGGCAACGGCTATAGGTTAGCGCCACGGGCCCGGCAAGCTGGCCCGTTGCGCGCTCGCGTATCATGCCTCTCGTAAGGAGCATTCATGAGCATTCATCGATTCTTGGTCCTCATCGCCGCCGCCGGAGTCATCTCGTCGCTGGGTCTGACCCGCATTCGCGCGCAAGCGCCGCCTGGGTTCGAGGTCGATTCGGAGATGCAATCCCAGGCGGGGGGCGAGGACGCGGCGGCCAAAGCGCTTCGCTCGCTTTACGTGCCGGACGGCTTGACTTCGGATGAGGCCGTTCAGCGAGTTCTGGCGATTTCGCCCGCCATCCGTCGCACTACCGCTCTTTTGTTAGTAGCCAAGGGGGCGGCGCTTCAAGCGATGTCGGGGTTGGTGCCGCGACTCGAGCTGATCGGTCGCCATTCGCAGCTGAGCCCGGTCGACAACCCGACTTTCGACATCCCCGGCATCGGTCCTCTCACATTTCCCTCGCTCACGAAGCAGACCGCAACCGACGCGACCCTGAGTTATTCCTTCACGGGCTCCCTGGCGCAGTCGCTGCCAGCGTATCGAGCTGCCAAGGAAAACAAGGTTGCCGCGCAATATCAGATCGACGCCGAAAATAACAACGTGGCTCTCGAAAGTAGGCAAGCCTATTACGAATACGCGCGGGCCGAAGCCGGGTTCGCGGTGGCCAAGTTCCAGCTCGATGCGGCGGTTTCACAGCGCGAGGAGACGGAAGCCTTGGTCAATGCGGGCTCGGCTGCCAAAGTCGATCTGCTTCGTGTCCAAGCGCAGGAAGAAGCGGCGCGCGTGGCGTTGGAGCAGGCCAATCTCGGCCTGCAGGTGGCGAAGCGTGCGCTGCAGGCCCTGATGCTCACCGAGGAGCTTCCCTCGCTTGGCGAGGATCTGTCCAAGCCCGTAGTCGGCATTCCCCAAGGCACCGCCGCCGAGCTCCAGGAGCAGGCTTATAGGAAGCGGCCCGACCTGCTCGCGCTTCGCACGTACATCGACGTGAAGCACCATGAGCTGAAGTCGGCCAACGGCGGGCGGTTGCCCGACCTCTTGGTTCGTGCGTCGGCCCAATATAGCAACCCGAACCTGCGCGTCATCCCGCAGGAGCAACGTTTCACCGCAACCTGGGAGGTGGCGGCCGTCGTTCGATGGACTCCCAACGATACCGTCGCGGCCCAGGGCCGTTCGCGGCAGCTTCAAGGAGAGCTCGAGCAAGCCTATGCCGACGTAACCACGCTCGAGCAGCAAGTCCAAGTGGACGTCGCGCAGGGCTATCATGGGATCGAGGCTGCACAAAAAGCCATGAAATCGGCGCGGCTGGGGCTCACCGCAGCGCGTGAGGGCTACCGAGTCACGCGCGAGCAGCTCCAGGCCGGCTACGTGAATACGACGACCCTGCTCCAGGCGCAGTCCGAGCTCATTCGCGCCCAAGTCGACGTGGTCGACTCGGCGATCGGTCTCCGAGTCGCCAAGGCGAAGCTCCTCTACGCAATTGGGGAGATGCCCTGAGGTGCCGGTCATCGTCGCCGCGGCGGTCATCATCGAGGACGGCCGGGTGCTGCTCACCCGGCGGCAGGAGGGGCAGCATCTGGCCGGCTTTTGGGAGTTCCCCGGGGGTAAGCTCGAGGACGGAGAGTCGCCCGAGGAGGCCCTATCGCGCGAGTGCCGCGAAGAGTGCGGGATCGAGGTGGCCGTGGCCGAGGTGCTGGACGTGACCCATCACCGCTATCCGGAAAAAGACGTGTTGCTGCTTTTCTATCGGTGCGAGCTGCGGGGAGGGCAGGTGCACCATCTTCAGGTGGCCGATCATGCCTGGGTGGCGCCTTCGGAGCTCGACCGCTACGCGCTTCCGCCCGCAGACGAGCGCGTCGTCACGCGGATTCGGCAGCTCTTCGGAACGCCGACCCGCTAGCGGATCGGGGCGCCCTCGATCACGATGCGCTTCACGAGGCTTCCCTCTTCGGCAGGAAGCGAAACCGGCTCGGCAAGAAGCAGGATGTGCGCGCCGGTGGCGTGCGCTTCATACCGATAGAGCATGCCCTTGGGAACCTGCTCCGGCGTTCCAAAGGCGGCGGTGAGCTGCCGGACCGTCGGCTTGGCTTCGATGAGGTCGAAGGTGATTTGTGTGACTTGATCGGCGGGCGTGGTGAGCGTGGCCCGATAGCCATCGTAGAAGATCAGCGCTTGGGCCTTGGTTCGGGCTTTGACGGCCCCTTTCATCTGGGCGGCCACGTAATCGACCGTGGGGCCGGGCTCGGCCAGGGCCCGCGCAGCCTCGTGCACCCGTTCGATGCAGGCGTCATTGCCACGCGCCGTCTGCTCGGCTGAGCCCTCCTGGTCATCCAGACCCCCGGATCCGCTCCGCGAGCACGCTGCTCCCACGAGCAATGCTCCTAGCAAGATGAATCTGAGGCGGGGGCGCTTGTGCACGATCGATCCGAGGTCACGCGTTTGTACCGCGAAACCCGCGTGCTTCCCAAAAACACAGCGGCCGCTAGCTTCGAGCGAGCGCGTCGGACACGCGAACAGTGCTTCCGGTGTGAATGCGAACGGCAAAAGGCTCACGCGGGCTGCCGATCCGCTCGAACGAAGGGGAGCCGCCAAACAATGCGGTGGCTGCTCGCTTCAGCGCGGGCTCGTAAGCTTCATAGGTGGCGTCCTCGTTCGGGGCATGGAGGCGGTCCTGCACGCGGAAGAAGACTTCGTCGGTGGCAAACTCGAATCCGAGCTCGCGCTCTTCTTCGAGCAACTGGCACGCGCGAAGCGCTCGGCAGAAGGCGTCATCGATGCCCGCTTGAAAGTCGCCATCGAAACCGCGCTTGCGGCTGTAGAGCAGGCCAGGACGGTCGTCTGCGACGTCGAGGTAGTAGTCCGATTGGTGGCCGATCAGCACCACACCCGGGCCCTGCGGCACGTGCGCGTAGTCTGCGACGTCGATGAGTAGCTCGTCCGGAATCTTGTTCTTTCGAATCCACTCGTGGAACACGGGAACGAGCGTTTCGAGCTCGATGTCGCCCGCCTTGGCGTAGAGCTTCACCTGAAACTTCGTGGCATGCATGGGAGCTGGCTTACTCCGCCGCGGCAGCTGCTGCGGACTTCTGGGTCAGACGCTCATAGCACGCGTGTGCCGCTTCGAGGAACAGTTGTGCTTCGTCGAGCGTCCGGTGCGCAATCTCTTGATTTGCGCCGTCATAGGATTTGTCGCCATGCATCCGCAGGAGGTAGCTCGCGAACTTTCCCTTGGCGAATGGATCGTGGAAGAGCTCGGTATCGTGCAGATGGGTCTTGAAGTTGGCGACGACGTCGTCGGCATCATCCTTGACCTGCACGTCGAGGTGACGAACCAGAGCCTTGGCTGCAGTGACCATCGCATTGAACGCGCCGGCAGCGGCGGCTGCCGCCTGACCCGCATCGAGCGCGTCCTGCGCATCGTGTAGCTGCTGCTCGGCCTCCTGAAGACCGAACTCGACGAAGGGCACGATCTCGCCAGCGCATTCCCCGACACCGATGTCACCGATCGTGTATTCGCGGGGGTCGCCCCAGTCGCTGTAGTAGCTCGGGTCTTGATCATAGGCTGGGGGCTTCTGAAGCGGTGCCAGGACCTTGCGGAAGTCCTTTTTGCCGACGCGTCCGATGAACGCCTGAAAGCTTTCCTCGCCTTCGCGGTTCTCGAGGTAGTGCTGGGTGATGAGCTCGACGGCCTTCGGGATGTTTTTCGATGGTACCGCGCCCACGACCAAACCGTAGCTCTTGGCGTTCTCGGTCCACTGGCCTCCCAGCACGATGTTGAAATGCGGCACCTTTCGGCCGCCCACCTGGCGGCTCACGCCGGTAAACCCGATGTCGGCCACGTGATGTTGCCCGCAGGAGTTGAAGCAGCCGCTGGCCTTCATGCGAAGTGCCTTCACCGCGGGATCGAGATCGTCCTGCATGAGCGAAAGCCGCTTGCGAAGCTCGCCAGTCAGGCCGCGTGACGAAGAGATGCCGAGCTTGCAGGTGTCCGTGCCCGGGCACGACGTCATGTCGGTGATGGTCCCGGCGCCGGGGTCGGCGAGATGGAGCGCTTCGAGGCGCTCGTGGAACGCAACCGCGTCGGCGCCGCTCAGCCATCGAAAGGCGAGGTTTTGCTCGACCGTGCAACGAATCGAGTCGCCGGTGTACTGCCGCGCCAGGTCGGCGAGAGCGCGCCCCTGTGCCGAAGTGAAGTCGCCGAGTGGCAGCTTCACCACGGCTACGTAGTAGCCGTCCTGGGCCTGGGGCTTTAGGTTGTGCTCGGCCCAAGCACGAAACCTTGCAGAAGCGTCGGCTGGAATCGCTCCCGCATCGCGCACGGGCTTCTCGTCGGTAGCGTGCAGGTCTTGGAGAAACGCCGTCCAGCGCTCGTCGTGACGAAGGTCTTTGCGCTCCTCAGCTACGAGCCGCTTGAACTCGTCCATGCCGAGCTTTTGCACCAAGAACTTGATGCGTGCGCGCGCGCGGCTCTGCTTTTCGCCGAGGCGTGCGAACACGCGCGATACCGCTTGGGCGAGGGGAAGCAGCTCCTCCTCGGGGCAGAACTCTGCAAGGACTTTGGCTTGCACCGGCACCGCGCCGAGCCCTCCACCGACCACGACGCGGAAGCCGCGTTTGTCATCTCGAACTTGCGCCACCGCGCCGAGGTCGTGGAAGGTGACGAGACCACAAGGATTGTCTTCGCAGCCGGAAAACGCGATTTTGAATTTCCGGCCGAAATCTTGAACGTCGGGGTGCCCCAGCAGAAACTGCACCATCGCGTTCGCATACGATGTTACGTCGAAGGATTGTGTGTTGCACACGCCGGCGTATTCGCAGGCGGTCACGTTGCGAACGCTGTTGCCGCACGCCTCGCGAGTGGTGATTCCGACCGCAGCCAAGCGGCGCATCATGTCGGGCGAATCCTCGATATGAACGAAGTGAAGCTGGATGTCCTGACGCGTCGTGACGTGCAAAATCGAGTCGGAGTACTCCTCGGCAAGCTCGCTCAGCACGTCGAGCTGCTCGGCGGTGAGCTTGCCGAACGGAATCTTGATGCGCATCATGCCCGGAGCGTCCCAGACGGTGTCGGGACCCTTGGTCAGATCGCCGCAAGGGAAGGACAGTGGTTGCTGACCGGTGCCGTCGTCCCGAAGACCGTTGTCATAGCGTTGGCCGTAGACGCCGCGGCGAAGCCGGGTCTCCGCGAAGATCTTGTCATCGATCTTGCCTTGCTTCTTGAGCTCGATTTGCCCCTCGAAGAGATCGACCTCGGTGCCGAGCTGCTCGGGGATGCGACCGCTGAGCTGTTCTTTCCACGAAATCATGGTGCTCCTGTGCTCCAACCGCGCTGCAAGGCGGTTGCTGCAAGCCCTGACTATTCCGTAGTTTTCCGGCAGGTCAAGTCAACAATGTTGCAATTGTGATCAATACGGCAAATTAGTCAGTGAAATAGCGTATTAATTTCACGACTTAAATAGTAAAGATTTTGACTTCGGGGGCGTGCTTGCTGCGGGAGAGGTTGTCGCTATAGTGCCGCCGCCCGGCGCCCCACGTTACCGTGTCGGGGACCATTCGGGGATCGTCTAATGGTAGGACTCGAGATTCTGGTTCTCGCTATCTAGGTTCGAATCCTAGTCCCCGAGCCATCCTGCCTCGATTCCGGGATTACGGATGCGGGATAGGCGGGACAGTGTTAAAGAGGCCAACGCAAAAATTGATTTCAGGCCCCATCGTCTAGTGGTCTAGGACATCGGCCTCTCACGCCGGTAACGCGAGTTCGAACCTCGCTGGGGTCACCAAACGTTCCTTGTCATCGCAAATCGGATCTATCCAACCGAAAACACGAGCGGTTTCTCGAGTTCGAACTGCCTCTCCGTCCCAAGTGACGCCGGAGGGGAAGATAATCGACTGAAGCCGTTGTTTTTGTTGGAGCTCTGCGCGGTTCCAACTGCCTGCGAGATCACAGAGCGTTCGCTCCGCAAACGCGAGCACCGCGCCGACGTCCAAGTCGTCGAGCTCGGCGCCGTAGCGCTCCATCTTCGCCATCGCTTCCTCTTCGCGAAGCCGGTCCATGTGCTCGCGAAAGGTTTTGGAGTCGATGGTCTGCTCGTGCACGTGCGCCTCGACCAATCGGTCCTTCTTCTTTTGGATGGCTTTCAGTCGCCACGTCAGTCGCGCCTGCTCGTCGGAGGCCTGCTTCTGCGCCTGCTTCCACACGTTCAAGACTTCCTCTTTGAAGATGCTTACCAATTCGGGCTCGGGCTGTAGCTTCTTCAGCAAGTCCACGAAGCTTTCCTCGAGCGTTTCGGCCCGGACGCTCACGCGGCGTTCCTGGCATTCCTGACATCGGGGCTGGCTCTGGTAGTACCGATACTGTTTCTTGGCCCAGGACGCGGTCAGAGGGACGCCGTGGACGCATTGAACCAAACCCTTCAACGGAAACTCTGCGCGGGCCGTCTGGTACGGCTTCATCGCTGCGGGGCCTCGTCCGTCGAGGACCGCCTGGGCGCGCCAGAACGTCTCTGGGTGGACGAGCGGCTCGAAGTCGCCAGTCGCCTCAACGCCCCACTTGTCGACGCGGACGACGCCCATGTAGAGCGCGTTTCGCAGCATGCGGTTCAGGACCTGCTTGTGGATGTCGAGCCCGCGTGCCTTCGCGCGCGCAACCAGGGCTGAGACGGGGAACGCGCCCGAGGCGCAATCCTCGAATAGCTGGCGGACCACGGGGGCCAAGACCGGGTCGTGGTCCATGCTCGCGGTCTTTCCGCGCACGTATCCGCGAGGCGGCTTCCAGCACCACCGCCCGGCTTCCACCGCGGCCTTCATCCCGGCGACGGTGCGGCCTGACCGCACGTCATTGTCGAACTGCGCGAAGACGGAGAGCATGCCTTCGAGAGCCTTGCCGCTTGGGTCTTCGCTGATCGGCTCCGTCGCGCTCCGGAGCACGATCCCGTACCCCGCCAAGAGGTTTCGGGTCTGCGTGTGGTAGTAGGTGTCGCGCATGAAGCGATCGATCTTGTGGACCAGCACCACGTCGATCCCATCTCGATGCTTGCGGCAGTACTCCAGCATTTCGCCGAAGACCGGACGTTGGCTGGTCTTCGCGCTCGACCCCGGTTCAACGAAGAGGCGCTTCAGCGTCCACCCCTTCTGCTGGCAGTAGCGCGTCAGGTCGGCTGTCTGCACTTCCAAGCTATAGCCTTCGGTCTGGGCAACCGTGGAAACTCGGGCATATGCAACGGCGCAAAGGGTCATCGCTTCACTGCTTTCATTCGTCGATGATCGTCTGTACCACGGCCCTTGCAAGTCGGTAAACCTCCTCTCGCAGCTTCCGGAGCTCGGCGTCCGATTTCGGAGCCTTGTCGCCCAAGACCTCCCGATATCGCTCGAGGGGAAGGGGAGTCATGCGCCCTGCTTCTCCTCGTTCGATGCCTCCGTCGCCCGTTTGATCCCCCACTGCCAAACCCTGTTATCGGTTTTGCCCCCCGAAAAGTTGCTCGAGCCAACTGGCAGCGTGCGTGGCGTTCTCTGTCGCAAGGTGGCGCACAGTGATTCGTTGTGCTGCACGTTGCACCGTTTTGCTCACAAGTGATTCGGTCTGACTCAGAATGGAAAACTTTGCTTCATTTCGCGTCAGAAGGAGTCGCTTTGCTTCAGAGTTGCGCAGAAGGATCCAAAATTGTTCATCGTGCGCCAAAAGAGGTCGCGCCTTGTTCGGGCAAGGTGGAGTTTTGTTAAACAAAACTGCAAGCGCTGCGCGCGAACTCTTCGCCGTTCGCTGCTCCGCGCTTGATCGACGTGCTCAACGCCTTCGGCTTATTCGCACGCGTGCAGCCCCGATGCCGACGTCTGAAGAGCAAGTACCGCCCGCAGCGCCGCCTCCTGGCTGCTCTACCCGTATCGGCCCGGATCGAAAACCCCTTCTCCGGCAGCTCGCGCTTCGCCAGATCTTCGAAACCCGAGATTGAGCCGCGCGCTGCGCAGCGCGACCCGAGCGGCCCATCCGGCTCGTTCGCCGCCGGCGGAATCATCCAGATGGGGGAGGGGACCAAGACGGCGGAGCACCGGTGACACCTTCTCGACGACCGCCTGCTGCACCGCTCGACGGTCATCAACGTCCGCGGTGAAAGCTATCGTCTCAGGCAGAAGAAGAAGGCTGGATCAGCCAACATCCACGCCATGAACAACGGAGGAGCTCACACGGTCGAGGGGTAACGATATCAAACCGGAGGTGGATCACTTTCAGATGCACGAAAGTGGATCACTTTGAAGTGCCTGTTGACAAAATTCAGAGCCCCCTTGGGATTTGACAAGTCGCATTCCCCTTTCGATTGCCATTCGCGTCATACGGGTAGATCGCGATCGAAGCTCCCTCGCGTGTTATCTCTTCCTGACGGCCGGCCCATCGCCCATCGTAGCGGTAGACATACTCGGCCGTCCCGTCGCACCCTGGGAAAGGGTCCATCATCACCGAGGAAACGCAAACAAGAACAGCGCCAGGGACGGTAGGAAGAAGGCCAGCATGGTGACCAGGAGGGGAAAATCCCAGAAGTATGAAATCATGCCGACGAAGGTGTATGTTGAACACACGAACAGCGCCAATACGAGGTGCGCGAAGTACGTCGCCACCGGATGCTTCCGATGGCGCCACCGATCGATCGGACCAATCCTCCCGATCTTGTAGCCAAGGAGGGCGAGGACCGGAGACGCTGTCAGAAGGGCAAGTTCCGAAGGGTTGCTCCAGCTCCACGGGCCCTGCTCAATGCGCAGCACGATCGTCACGGCGCCCGCCATGGTCGCCAAAACCAGTAGCCAGGTGATACGTGCCAATATCGGCCAACCCGTTTGTGGCGACTCTCCCTTGCGCATCACGAAGCCCTTCGTCGGGCGGTCCTCATCGTTTTCTAGACCGGATCGACTCACACCACGCCTCCCGTATCAACCGGCTCTCGCCGCTGTTGCCCGAAACGCCGCTGTCTGTCAGCGTCAGCGTCCCGAAGTTCTGGATGCCGGTGCTGGCGTTGCCCGACACCTGGCTGCGGATCACGTGTAGCGTTCCGAGATTCGTGATGCTGCCAAAGTTCTGCAAGCCCAAGCCCCCGGTGACCGCGAAGCCATCCAGAGTGGCCGTCACCCCTTCGGGCACCGAAAACACGCGATGGTCCATGTTTCCGTCCACGGTGACGTCGCCACCCGCATCGAGAATGACGTCTTTGTCGATGACGATTTCGGCGTCTGTCGCGATAGCCCGCTGCCCCTCACAATCGAACGTGAACGGGCCACCACCCTCGGCAATTGCCGCACGTATGCCGTCTTCAGTGCAATGGCAAACGTTGCCTTCGCAAACGTCGGCGTTCCCGTCCCCGCCGCACCCGATGAGCAAGGCGAACACGCATCCCAGCACTCGAGACTTCACGCTGGCACCTCCATGCAGACTTGGGTAAGGCTACTGGCGTAGCTGGTTCCTCGCAAACGAGTCTCGCGTGCATCCGCCTAGTCACTCCGGCGTGCGGCGCGCCATGAGCGTTGCGACTTGCTCCTCGAGTAGGCGACGGGCTTCATCACTCAGGTGACCCGATAGCGCCAGGGCAGCCTTGTATGCGCCGAGCGCCTCGGGCACGTCGCCGAGCGAGGAGTACGCATCGCCTGCGACCCAGTAAGCGAGCAGGTTGCTGCCGTCGAGCTCGATCGCGCGCTGCGCCAGGGCAAGAGCCGTGCGGGGATCGTGATGCAATCGGATTTCCCCCGCGGCCGCGACGGCGAAATGGTGGGAGTTGGTAGCGGTTTTCAGCAGGGTTTGGAGCCAAGCGATGAGGCGCTCCTTCGTTGCGTCCGTTGGCTCGTTCGAACCCAAATTCATGCCGAGAAGCGCACTCAAGAGGTCCGGGTTGGTCGGATCTTCGGCAAGCGCCGTCTGCAGCATCCCTACGGATCTCACGCGATCCCCACCGCTGAGCAGCAAGGCCGCGCGCAGCAGCCTCGCATCGCTGCGCGTGGGTTCCTGTTTTTCGGCAAGCGCGATGTAGCGCTCTGCGCGTTGGACCCCTTGCTTGTCGTTCCATGGCTCGAGCTCTGCGAGCAATAGCGCGGTCTCTCCTTGGGACAATGGCCGGGCATGCAAATTCATCGGCTTCGGCGTCCGCACGGTTCGAGCTCGCGCAAAGTAATCCTCGGTCAAGTAGCGCTGATATCGCCCCGCGACATCGAGCTCCGCAAAGCTCACGTTCCATGCGGAGGCTTCGTTCTCGCCTGCGTTCAACGCGCGCTGATAGCGATTGAAGGGCGCGTTGAACGAAGGCTCGCCGTAACGGAGCAGATGAATCAGGGCCCACGAGCCTGCATAGTGGGCAACCTCTTCTTCCGGCTTCATCGAGTAGAAATCCGACGGGCTCATGGCACGCAGCTCCCCCACGGTCGGCGCCAAGACGTTTGCGAGTACCCACACTTTTTGACCGTCGAGCTCGCGCTTGTAGATGGGTGCGACTCTCCAGTTCTCGCTCCGCATGAAGACATAGGGGGGATAACCGAGAGTCAGCTCGTCTTCTACGAGACGCGCCGTCTCGTAGAAGCTAGCCATGCCCTCGTTGAACCAAACCGGCGCCCCCGGAAAACAGGCCGCGACAAGCTGATGCGTCATTTCGTGCGTGAACAAGCGAACGGTGTCGACCTCGTTCGCCGACCTCAACACGAGCTGCGGTCGGAGCCCGAGCAGGGGTGCCTGCGAAGGCCGAAAGAAACTCGGTTGTCCCGCATGCACCAACACCGTCACTTCCAACGGCGCGGTCAGTCGATCGAACGCACAGGGAAGCTCATACTCCGCGATCGCATCGCGGATCCGTTGGTAGCGTCCCGCCAACTCAACGGCTTTGTCGGTCCCGACGTTGGTGCGGACCCGTAGATTGTCGGTTTCCACGACCACCCAGCCGCGCGTCTTGCCATCCGACCTCAACGCTCCACAGCCGGTAACGCAGGCAAGCATGCTGGATGCGGCCAGGGCGAAAGCAGCGGCAGTGGTGAGCCGGCTCACTTTCCGAGCGTACCATGGTCCCCACTCTGATCCGGGTCCGCCTTGGAATCGCCGAAACTCAAGCCGCAAGCCTCAGGAGCGCCTCCCACTCTTCAATCAAGGCGGAGAATTCGTTCCAACTTCGCGTCCTTGGGGTCACCGGAAAAACAAGGGATCGCGTCGGTCGGCGCGGTCCCTGTTTTGTTTGTGGCAACCTCGTGTCAGCGGATTGCATCAGGACGTGCCGGCAACTGAACGGCTGCGAGGCGGTTTGCGAGGTCGGGGCATGACGGGCCCTTGTATCGCTGGCGATCTGCTCAGAGCCAGAAAACCCAAATCCCGAGTCGTCTCCTTTCGCGTCGACGAGCACGACTTCGCTCGCCTCCCTCGGCGTCCACAGTGCTCTCGAGGCGTGCACTGCGGAGGCACCGGCGCAGCACTTCGCCACGCCCTTGCTCGACACACGAGCTCGATCGTCCGGCACCAGCGAGAGCGCGCTTCGAATCGAGGCTTCCGTCACCTTGCGCGCTAGATCCGGGGACGAGGCGCCAAGGACACGCGCCACCTGGTTCCACACGGCCAACCTGCCAGGAGTGAACGGAAAGGACGACCTCGAGCTCGCGTGTGCGCTCGTCGAGGCGGTCCAAGCGCAGAACACCCGGGCCGGAAGCAAGCGCACCTATCACCTCGTCATCTCACTTCACCCCGACGATCGGCGCCTCGAACGAGGGGAGCTCCAACAGGTTGTGGATAGGCTCATGGATACTCTCGGGTTATCCGAGCACCAGTATGTTGCGGGGCATGTGGACTCCTTTGCCCGAAAGCGGGCGAGTGTCCACGAAACCGGATCAACTCCAAACTCCTCTTTGGGGTTTACCAGGACTCGCAGCCCATGAAGATGCTGACCTCAGCGGACTCTGGAACTTCGAAATCCTGCTCTGCCCAACAAACCACTTCTTGCGTCGCGTCGTCCCGCATTTGTATGTAAATCGAGCAAGAGCCCGGGGCCAAGCGCAAGGAGGTGGTCCAGAGGAAGCCTTGCTTCCCGTTGACGGGGCCTGGCTCGCCGGGCCCGAACTTCCCCTCCTCTGGAACGTCTCGACATATCAACCGATACTCAAGCGTCGTGGTGCTCAGGTCTTCGAGGGTAAACGGCACGACTGTCGACGGAAAACTGACCGTGACAGGGACGGCCATATCGTCCTCACCACAGGCCAGCGCCAGCAGGACGACGATCAGGACAGGAAGCGCGAGACGCACAGACCGAGAGTACCCCAAGACGAGCGCCAATGGGTCACTGTCTCAAAAGAACTGCTGGGAATTTTTGCCCCTGAAAAAGCTAAGCTGGCCCGGTTTGACACACTCCGCCAAGCTCAGATCCGGCAGTGCCGCAGGGAGTTGCAGGCCGTCTCCGAGCTCGAGCAAAAGCTGGTGGAGCGGCCATCGTAACAGACATCCGCTTCATCGCGCGATCGACGATGATTGTAGCACGGGCGAGATCATGATGTGGTTTCGGTCGGAACCGCGGGGAGTTTTGCGTTTCCAGGTCTTTCCCTGACAAGATCAGCCTGCGAGTCTTCGGAGTCCCGCCCACTCTTTGATGAAAGCGGAGAGTTCGTTCCAACTTGAGGTACTTGGGGTCACCCGCCCCGAGATCAGGAGTGGTCTCGGGGCTTCGTTTTTGGGCCGACATTGAGCCGGCCTCCGAGGGCCATTCTTCGGAAGCGTTCCGCCAAACTTGGTATCTGAGAGCAATTCGCGACCAGAATCAGCTTGCTTGCTACTGGCACGGTCTTGCGCGCTATACTTCAACCGTGAGCAACTCGGACGAAATCATCTCCAAGGCACTCCGGCTGCCTGAGGAGAAGCGTACTCAAGTCGCACTCCGTCTTTTGGACAGCTTGGATGCGCCGGATCCGCACGCGCACTTGACCGACGACGAGCTCCAGGCCGAGCTAGCCCGGCGCGTTAAGGCCGTTGTAGACGGTACGGCCGAACTCATTCCCGGAGATCAAGCGATCGAGCAGTTGCGCGCCGAACTGAAGAAATGAAGCCAGTCTCGTTCTCCGCAGAGGCGCTAGCGGAGATACGGTCGACTCGGGCATGGTACGAAGAGCGTTCCCTCGAGGCCGCTTCGCATTTCGTAGATGCGATCGACGAGGCGGTTGAGCGAATCGGGGGAAGGCCGCGCAGCTTCGTTCGTGTGCCGCTTCCCGGATACGACGCTGAGCTCAGGCGGGCGCGGCTGCGAAGCTTTCCCTATTCCCTCGTTTTCCTTGAGCGGCGTCGTTCGATCACGATCATCGCGATCGCCCACGACAAGAGGAGACCACTCTACTGGCTTGCTCGCATCAGGGAGCTCGGCGGGAAAACAGAGCGTGACTGACCAAGCTCGACCGCGCGACGCCGTGAACCCACATCGTGCAGGTCACATTGTCCTCGGCGCAGGTGTGCATGGATTCTCGATGGTCAAATCTCATCATGCTGCCATTCGAAGCCTGTCCCACTCTTCCATGAAAGCGGAAAGTTCGTTCCAACTTCGCGTACTTGGGGTCAGCGGAAAAACGATGGATCGCGTCGTTGGGCGCGGTCCCGTGTGCTACATCGCGGCGCTCGCGGCGAGCTGAGCGTGTCGCGTCTCGGCTCGCAGTTCACTCCGAACGACCCGCGCCGGAAGGCGAGATCACCGTTCCAAGCGAAGATGACCCCTGCGCAGACATCGCCCTCGAGGAGGGATCTTAGGGACTGTGCGGTCACGGGCACACAGTGTTTGGAAAACACCACACACGCGCGCTGGGCTGTCGGCCGCTCGGGGCAGAAACGGTGCGCTTGGGCGTGGCATACTTAGTGCTTGGTGGGATAGGGGAGGTGATCAATGTACCGCTTACCTCGCTTGTTGATCGGTTTCGTATTGATGACTTCGCCTGGATGTTTCCGGGATCTGGAGTTCGATTTCGACACCCCATGTTCCCGTCTCGACTGCGATGACGGCAATATCTGCACCCGCGATTCCTGTTCCAACTACATCGACCTCTTCAACACCGGTGTGAGCGGTCCAATGTGCGAGCACGAACCCACGAACGAACGCAGTGGATGTGGATCCGACGAGGACGGGTTCACATGTCACGATGGCTTGTGTGGCGCCGCGCGCCTCTGCGAAGGCGTGGTGTGTGACGATGACAACCTTTGCACCGACGACGAGTGCGGGTGGGACGGCGAATGCGTTTTCGCGCCCGTCATCTGCGAAGACGACGACCTCTGCACCGAAGACCGATGCGACCCAGACACCGGGCGATGCGATTCCAAGATGCCGGCGGCGGACGGCACGTCTTGCTGGATGGACCAGCAAGCGTTCGAAGGTGGGGCCTGCGAAGCTGGCGTCTGCATCGGTCCCTGCGACCCCGAATCGCAAGAGGAGCGGGAGTGCCCCGTCGAGTTCTTCTTCACGCTTACGTGCTGTCCGGGCCTTAGTAACTGCGTGGCGAGTTGCGGGAGTTAGACTCGAGGCGGCTCCACCTTGATCACATCGGTGCGAGTGCTTGGAGGAGGCGGCCTTTGCCCGCTGCTGGATCCCCCTACTGCGTTCCTCTCGGCCGCCGAGGTGGTCGTGGCCGTGGATGGCGCGCAGCCCGTAGAGATCATCCACGGATTGGAAAGCATGATTCCGGCCGATTGCTTGTTTTTCGAAACCGAAACCCGGATGACCGAGGTCAGACCGGATCCTGGTGCGACGGCCGTCACCTTGGAGATCACGGGGTTCTCCATGACCGTCACCGGCCCAGAGAATCTGTATCCCGGAGGCGAGATCACCGTCCCAAGCGAAGACTACCCCTGCGAAGCTATCGTCCTCGAGGAGGGCTCGAGCGTCATCGCGTTCCCGGTGGAGCAGTAACAAGTGCGCGCAGTGACGCCTAAACGAAACATCGTTCTTTGGGGCGCTGTCGTAGTCCTGACGGTCGTCTTTGGCATGTGTTTATGGTGGATTCTCGATCCCATAGATCGATGCCTCGATCGGGGTGGGCGATGGGACTACAAAACACGCGACTGCGACTTCGGAGTTGGTCGAGACTGAACTAAGGTCCCAGGGTGCTCATGAGGCCTCCCGGAGCATGTTCCAGTCACGCAGAAACCCCACAATCTGGTTCCAACTTCGCGTACTTGGGGTCAAGCTCGGCTTCGGCCGGGCTGCTCTAATTTCTCGGCTAGGCGTCCTAACGTAGACGATCCAACCAATAGCCGGGACGTCGCTTCGTATGCGCTACCGCGACGATTTCAACCGCTGCCGCGTCGATGCGAAAGAATGCGACATACGGAAAGTGTTTTAAAAAGCGCTTTCGATATGGTCGATCAGCGCGCCAGACCGGACACGCTTTGGGGTTCTCGAGGATGGATTCGAAAGCCTTATCCACGACCGCAACGAACTCGATGCCCAAGCCGGGACGTTTCTCCTCGTACCATATCGCTGCCGATTCAAGCTCGGCTTCCGCTTCGGGCAATACGCGAAGCGTTCGCTTCATCGTCCGAGTCGGCTGAGCACACGCGCACGGACTTCGCTCCACTCGGGGGCAGGTTCGCCCCTGTCACGAGCGGCTTCCGCGCGACGATCGAGCTCCGCGAGCCATGCAGACTCCCAGTCGCCATCTGGCGGCCCGTCTACGCTGGCGATGAGCTCCGAGGCCAGCTGCAGCCGCTCATCCTCGGGGAGGGCGCTAGCCGCTTTGAGAAGCCTCTTGGCCGCGTCGGTCATCGACGAGATTGTAGCACGGGCCAGATCATGATGTGGTTTCGGCCGGAACCGCGGAAAGTTTCGAATTTTTGAACTTAGTCGCTAACAAGATCACGCCGCAAGTCTCCAGAGCTCGTCCCACTCTTCAATGAAAGCGGAGAATTCGTTCCAACTTCGCGTCGTTGGGGTCACCAGCACGAAAGCCCGGCTTCGGCCGGGCTTTTCCTCTGGATCGGTGTGCTAGACTCGCGGCATGGCCAAGGCCAAGTGGACGAATCCGAAGCAAGCCGCGCTAGACGAAGGTCGCTACTGGATCACACGGCCCGTGGCGGAGCGGATTGCGGCGATGGAAGAGATTCGCAAGCGCGTGTACAAGGGCTATCGTGGAGCTTCCAAGCGAATGGCTCGAGTTTTTGAGCTTACTGCAGCGCCACGACGCTAGGTTCATCATCGTCGGCGCGTACGCCATGGCGGCCCACGGGCGCCCGCGTGCGACCCAAGACATGGACGTCTTCGTCGAGCCGAGCGTGGAGAATGCCAAGCGCGTCGCACGAGCGCTTGACGAGTTCGGGTATACAGAGCTTGCGAAGGAATCAGTCGAAGCGTTTGCCAATCCGCCGCGAATGGCTTCGCTGGGCGTTCCGCCGCTTCGGATCGACATCATGAACTACATCGATGGCGTCCCGTTCTCTCGCGCATACGAGGGAGCCACGCGGGAATCCCTTGGCGGGATCGAGTTGCGGTTTCTGGGGCTCGCGGATTTCGTCGCAACCAAGAAAGCTTCGGGACGCACCAAGGACCTACTCGACGTCGAGCTGCTCAAGGAATCGGGGCTTTGGGAAGAGGACTGACCTCCCTTACGCCGCCAGCCTCCGGACCTCCTCCCACTCTGCAATGAAAGCGGAGAATTCGTTCCAACTTTGCATCGTTGGGGTCACCGCCATCATAGAGCCCGGCGTCGGCCGGGCTTTTTCTTCGCAAGAAGGCTCGCTCAATCGAGGGCCGCGCTTATCGGTCACCGAGGTCGACAGGTTGCGTGACAATCCCGCTTTCTGCTCAACCTGGTCAGATCTTCAATCTTCAGATCTTCACGTTTTGGCTAGAAATGCCGGCGTCGTGTGTACTGGTTTGGGCGACTTCAGACGTGCGATTCGCTGATTTGGGTCGGAGTCCTTTCGTGCGTTGTGGCAGATATGTGTCACCCGCTTGCATTCTAGGTCGCGCACCTGTTCAGGTCGGCGGCGCTCCTACGGATTTCCCGTCGCGCTGGAGTGCTCGGTAGGTTTGAAGTCATCGATGCGGACGTAGAACTGCCGTCCGGGTCCTACAACACTGCCGTCTGACTCTGTTCTCCGCTGTTCGCACATGAGTTCGATTCTTCCGCCGCCTTGCTCCTGTCGGAAGAAGGATTTGCAGGGCGTGTCCTCCGGAACCTTCTCGCCGTCTCGAATCACGTACTCCCCGCAGCTCGTGCTCGTGTACTGAGAGAAGGGCGGCACCTCCAATACGCCCCAGGTCTCCCGCGCCCGGAAGGTGCCGTCTGCCGGCTCCCACTCGACAATTTTGGAGCACTCCAACGGGCGGCCGAACAAAGACAGATCATCCAAGGAACGAGCCACCGCAACGAGCCGCTCCGTGCTGAAGCCACCCGCTTCCACGCGCACCTCGAACTTGCTGGGGACGTTCGGATGAAAGTTCATGAAGTTATAGCAACGTACACCATCCAACTCACCTCCCGCCCTGATCCACCAAGGCGGGTTCACTGCAATTTCGCCAGCGACATCGGTCAGAATCAAGGTGGGGTCATAGTTGGGCGAGGACGCTCGGAGGTTGGCAAGCGCGTCGTCGCTGAGAAGCAGCGACGCGTCAAGGTTCGGTGAGGAGATGCGGACACTTGTGAGAGTGGCGTCCACCGCCGTTACGCAGACCATCGTTTCTGTCGCTTCAGCGACGACCCCGGGCGGGTGCGCATCCTCTCCGCAAGCAACCAGCGAAACGAGGACAACGGCGAGGACGTTGCTCTGTCGCGGCCGGGCCATGGCAAGAGAATACCATGAGGGGATTCTGGCGGTCGAGCGGTGCTGAGACGACTCGGAAGCAGCTCGGTTGGTCAACGCCGAACCCGCCACCACGACCGGGAAGGTCTGGATCTCTCAAACCACGGTTTCCGACGCCCTGCGCCTCATGACGCGAGCCTCCGAAGCCCTTCCCAATCCGTAAGGAAACCCACAAGTGAGTTCCAACTTCGCGTACTTGGGGTCACAAAGCCCGGTCATTCGACCGGGCTTTGTGGTTTTCGCGACACCACCCGCCCACCTTAGGTCATGACCGTCGGATAGTTGGGTGTCATCGAGTTCGTGGGCCGTGACATCGTCACCATCGATGACGCCATCGCCTTCGAGGCGCTCCTGACGATGAAGGTCGTTTTCCGACGACGTTGGTCGTCGAATCCTGCCCCAACCATCGGGATATCAAGCCTTTTCGTGCCTTCTCCGCTCGGCACAGAACCTGCTCAGGTACTTGCTCATGCAGCATTCGATACCTGGCAGGCAACTTCTTCACAGCGAGGGCGGCGGGAGCGTCGCCGCCCTCGCGGACCCCATCCTCTGCCCCACGGCAAACACCAGCCGCCCGCCCTACGCCATTCGCCCCTTCGACGCCATGAGGGCAGCGTGGCGGCTGGCGCGCAACCCACGTGACACGGTTCAAGGTGCGCGGCTGGCCGAAGCGATCGAGGGGCGAGCGCCGCAGCGCATGCTTAAACGGGCGAAGCAGACAAAGAGCGGTCGGACATTGCTCGCCAGGCGACCCGAGTTGCTTGCCCGGCTTAAGGACGAGCGCGCGCTAGCCGCGTTGCCCGAAGGGAGTCTTGGCCGGCAGTATTGGGCGTTTTGTCGCCGAGAGGGAATCACGCTCGGGGGCCTCGACGAGGCCGTTCGCGGCGGGCTCAGCGACGCACGCGCACGACGGTTGAGCAAAGACGAAGCGTTTCTTTCCGACTGGCTCCGCGACTCTCACGATCTCTTCCACGTCTTGACCGGCTGCGACACCTCGCCGCTCGGCGAGACCCTGGTCCTGCTTTTCACTGCGGTCCAAACCCGCAACCGTGCGTTGTGGGCGCTCGCAATCACCGGCGTGGTCGCCGTACTGTTGACCCTCAAGCTCCGCCCGAGGGCGCTGGTGCGCACCTTTCGCACCGCGAGGAAAGCCAGTCACCTCCCCACCCTCGACTGGACCCAGCTACTGGATCGACCACTTGGCGAGGTGCGCGCGAGGACGGGGGTCGTGGTGCTCTTTCCTGGCTAGTCTGTTCTAACGCCGGTCGGATTGGACCTATTTCGACAAGTCGAATCGAACGGTGACCGCGATGGGATCCGCCGCAGAGATGAGTGCCCCGAAAACCAGCGCCTGCCGCCAGCCGAAGCCCATCGCCAACCCCAAGGCCTCTACCACGGCTGCCAGGGTCAGCGCAGTAATTTGGTGTGGCGGCGATGAAAGAGCGCGCTTGGTGTCGGGCCTAAGCTTCCTCTTGCCTCACTATATCGACCGAGATCTCCACCGCCTTAGACGTTCCTCTATTCTCAAGCCAGTGTGTGGTGTTCCTGTCCTCGGGCCAGCCCACTCCCGGCCCATAGGGTGCCACCTGTTCGTTGCTCATCGTGCTCTCCTCTCTACACTTCGGGCGGCGTCGCTTGGCGCAACCGCCGAGCGTTTCCTAATTGTTAGGCTCATCCCCTGACACGGTCACGCCTGTAGCGTCCGGAGACCCTCGCGGGCCCTGAGGAATCCCCACAATCTGGTTCCAACTCGGAGTCGTTGGGGTCACCGCCATCACAGCCCGGCTTCCGCCGGGCTCGCTATTCTTAGAGCGAGTCCTCGAATCGAGGGTCACGTTTAACGTTTATCGGTCACCGAGGTCGAGCGGTCGCGGGACAATCCTACTTTATGCTCAACCTGGGTCAGATCTTCGGGTCAGATCTTCGCGGCGCCCCTTTCCATGCTATACGACCCGTGGTCCATGCTCGTTTGCCCAGAGCTTCGTTGCCGATGACCGCGCTCCTTTGGTCTTCCGCAATCGGATGCGGCCTGATGGCAGGTCTATGCTTTGCGTTCTCGACCTTCATCATGAGCGCGCTCGGCAAGACCGACTCGGCTTCCGGCATCCGCGCCATGCAAGCGATCAACCAGGTGATCCAGCGCCGACCTTCCGAGATTTTGGTCTCTTCTTGCGTGCACGCCGTACAACAAGGAAACTCGGTCTCATGCGAGGGTCGGAATTCGATGAGATCTCGTTTTTCTCCGCTGTGGAGGGTAGCGGCGCACGAGCTTTGTTGATCGGACGCCGCGCGATGGTGGTTTTGGGCTTGCCTGTCTTGACGGCGGACTACGATTTCTGGGTGCATTCCGACGATATCGAGAAACTCAACACTGCCGCTCGACCTTTTGATTTGGAGCCTAGTCGCTCGCCGAACGATGCTCGTCGAAACGGTCGATATGTCCTCGAGAACGACGAGCACGTCGATGTTCTGGTCTCGGCGACTCGAACGACCGTTGACGGCGCGGAGGTCGTATTTGAAGACCTCTGGTCTCGGCGAGTGTCCGTAGAAATTGGCACTGCGAAGATCTTCATTCCTTCACTTGATGATCTCATTCTGACCAAACGGATCGGCGGACGGCCCAAGGACGCGGAAGACATCCGACTCCTACAGCGCCTCAAGGAGGTCCAGAAATGAGCCGGACGGACCCTCGATCCCAGGCCGTCCTCCAGGAAACCCGACGGTTCGCGGAGCGAACCCTCGCCGCGGACGCGTTCGACGCCTACGTGAATGCGCCTGTATCGGAGGACGAGCGAGAAGAAGCGCTGCGGCTGATTCGTTGGTTCTCGAAGCGCTACCGAACTCCCGCTCAGCGACTTGCCTATGTCCGAAGAGCGTACGCGCGCTGGGCTCAACCTGATCGCGGTTGACCTGCGGTGCCGAGCTACAGGCCCGCACCCGACCGGGCTTCGAAAACTCTGACAGTACCAGGTCCTCATCGTCGACCTCAGCCAAGACCAAGCGTCGCGGACCTTCAAAACGACTTGAGTGTCAGCCCTGCTGTTGTTGCACAATCGCCCGTGGTTCCGCACTGCGGCGTGTCGTCGCGTCGGACCATCGCAACAGTCACACCGACGCCCACCCCAGCGACCACAATGGCCCCAATCATTATCCAGAAGCCGGGTCGCTTCACGAAGCGCTCGCGGTCATCCTGGGGCGCTAAGGCGGCGGGAGCCGAGACCAATTCCGGCGGGAGGGTCAGCGGCTGTAGGGTAATCGCAAGGGTCTCTCGGACGCCGCGTTCGAGGTCGAGCTCGATGAGCGAGCTCGCGTAGTTGTCATGGGTGACCCGGAGCGAGTGTGTGCCGGGGTTGAGCCGAAGCGTGCGCTCTAAGCCGAGGTTCGGAAAGGGTCGGCCGTCCACGAAGAGCTTTGCGTCGGCGGGCGTGATCGTGAGTTGGGCCTCGGCCACCGCGTCCTCGAGCAATGCGCGCAGAGCTGCGCCACGTTGCTGGGCCGCATAGTTGTACCGAACTTCGGGAAACTCGTCGTAGCGCTCGAGTTCCTTGAGCCCGTTCATCGGCCGGTTGAGTCGGTAGAGCGCGTTCGCGATGTTGTACGAGCTGCTTGCGCGAGGAACCAAATCCGCCGAAGCCTGAAAGGAGGAAAGCGCGTCGCTCCAACGCTGCTCCTCGGCCAGCGTCAGCCCTTTTTCAAAGAGGCGTTTTGCTTCCTTCTCCTTTTCTGCGTTCAGCTGAGCTGCGGCGGCGGAAGGGAGCGAAGCCCACGCAGCCGCCGAGCCCGAGAAGAGCGCCAGCACGATATAGAGGAGCCTCACCATTCGGTCACCAGATCTGGAGGATTCGGTTGTCCTGAACTGGCCGCGGGGACCGGTTCCGACTGTCGCTTGGCCGGTTTGCTGCGGCGCACATTGCGCTTGATGGATTTGACCCGCTCTGACGGCTGTTCGACGGGCGGGCTTTCCTTCGTCTGCGGCACGGGCGAAGGTGCCTCCTGAAGCTCATTGGCCGCCGCTTGGGAAGGCTCGGGCTCGACGGGATCCATCAGCTCCACGGGCTCAACTGCGGGCGGTACTTCAATCGCTTCATCGACTACGACCTCTGGCTTTTCGCCCACCTCAGCTTCCATGTCCACCGACGGCAGTTCGAGGGTGGGGTCGATCGGCTCGGGCACCGGCGCAGTTGGTTGACCGGAGTCGCGAACGGACCACCAGGCCGCCAGCGCCACGACCACCGCGAAGCCGATGCCAGCGAAGGCTAACTTGCGCTGCGATTGAAAGGGAACTTTGAGCAACTCGGAGTCAACTCGAATCGGCGACGGCGACGGGGCTAGGAGCTCTTGGGGCCCCATCCCGGCGAGAGTTCGCTGCATTCCAGTTTTATCGGGCGCAGCGGGAGTCCACGAGGAAACCGCCGGATCTGGAGGAGGGACGGATGGCAGCTTAATTCCCATCTCCCCGAGCCGCCTCTTGAGCTCGGACAGCGAGCCGATCCGCAAGTCCGTGGAGCGATTCAACACATCTCGAAAGAGGGCCACGTAGAGGTCTGGAAGCTCGCCGAAGTCGATCGTGGATTCACAAACGGCTTCGAGGACCTGAATCGACGTGTCGCCATCGAAGGGCGCGCGGCCCGTCAAACATTCGTACCAAACTACCCCGACGCCCCAGACATCGGTGTGAGGGCCGATGAGCTCGCGCTGATCTCGGGCCTGCTCCGGAGACATGTACTCAGGCGTGCCCATGATGATGTCTTGGCGATTGCGAATGATCTCCGAGCGTGTGCTTCGAAGGATCTCGGCAACACCGAAGTCGAGCAGCTTGGGGATGACGATGCCGCTGGCATCCTGCACGAGCATTATGTTCTCGGGCTTGAAATCCCGATGCACGATGCCCAGCTCGTGAGCCTTCTCGAGCGCATCGATGAGGGGCAACAGAATTGAAAGCGTCTCGGTCTCCGATAGGCGCCCGCGGTCGAGCAGCACGTCGCGAAGTGTCGGCCCTTGGAGAAGCTCGATCACCATGTATGCGGTCGCCCAGTCGTCCTCCCCCATGTCGAGGACCTCCACGACGTTCGGATGGTCGAGCTGGACGGTTGCCCGGGCCTCCCTCAGGAACGCTTCGCGCAAGCGCTCGAAATGCGGCAGGCATGGATCGAGGACCTTCACCGCGACCTCCCGTTCGGTCCAGATATGCGTTGCGCGGTACACCGTCGCTACGCCTCCGGACCCAATGACGGGGCCGAGGCGGTACTTTCCACCGATCAGGCCGCCTCGCTGCATGAGCGCGCCGCGGTTCTCGGTGAGCGGATGGGCCAAGACCAGAGCGTGTGACATCTCCACGGGAACCACAAGTGGAAGCGTAGAAGGTGAGGTGACGCACGAACCGGTGGCGTCGCTTTGCTAGGAGCGCCGACGGGGGTATCGTTTGTGGTCTTGGGCTGCTCCATATCACCTCGTTTATCGGGAATTCTGTGCGTGTCCATCTTCGCATTGGGCTGCGCGGAAGGTTCGTCCACGCAGGTCGTAGTGCTCATGGACACGGACTACGCCGCCCCCGCGGAAGTAGACCGAATCAGGGCCCGTGTCTCGAAGATCACGGAGACCGACGACGGGCCCGAAGAGCTTGAAACCTGGCATCGAGAGTTTCTGGTCACCACGGAAGTTGGCGGCGGCCCCGATACCTATGTGTTGCCGGCGACGTTCGGCATCTTGCCGGGCGATGGCGATCTGAAGCGGGAAATCGTGATCGAGCTCGAGGCGCTCGCGAACGCGAGCGAACGCGCGCTGGTGTCACGCCGCGTAAGGACCGGGTTCGTGCGCGGGGAGACTCGCCTGATCCGGATGCCCTTGTATCGCGCTTGCGCAGAGTTGAGCTGTTCGGTTGGAGAAACATGCGGATGCTCGAACCCGTCGTCTTGCTCGGCGCCGACATGCATCGACGAGGTCGTGCTTCCTCAGGACCTCGAACCCATCGACGACCCGGGCGCTCTTCCGGCAGACGCGGGGATCCCGACCTTCGATGCCGGTGTGGTCGATGATTCAGGGGTTCCGCCTGGAGACGCGGGAACCACGCCCGATGGCTCCGTTCCAGACGGAGGCGGGATCAACTGCGCACCGCCCCTAAGGGTTTGCGGGCTCGACTGCGTCAACACGCAGGCCGATCCACGCTATTGTGGCGACTGCGACACAGCCTGCACCAGTGGACAGGTCTGCGATGCCGGTAGCTGCATCGAGCCAGGCGATTGCCGCACGAACGACATCGGCTGTTCGGGCTTCAGCTACTGCGACGAGGCCACCGGCGAATGCCGCACGGGCTGCGCGACCGATGGACAGTGCCTCGGCGAGCACCAGATTTGCGATCTGGACCTCCACGAGTGCGTTTGCGAGACAGGCTTCGAGGACTGTCCGTCTGGCTGCCTCGACACGGATATCGACCCTAGCTTCTGCGGCAGCTGCGACACGACGTGTCCGACCGGCAACGTGTGCGAGATGGGAGCGTGCGTGGATCCAGGGGACTGCCGCTCGAATGGCGTCGGCTGCAGCGGCTTCACGTATTGCGACGCGCTCAGCGGGCAGTGCTTGCGGGGTTGCGCAAGTGCCGAGCAGTGCACCGGTCAGAATGAGACCTGCGATACGGCGACCCACGAATGCGTCTGCTCCCAAGGGAATCACCTGTGCGGAGCGATCTGCGTGTCGGACACCGATGTCAATTCCTGCGGGACTTCCTGTACGCCATGCTCCCCTCCTGCAAATTCGACACCGCTGTGCAACTTGGGCGTTTGCGATTTCGTGTGTATCGACGACTACGAGCGATGCGGTGAGGCTTGCTGTCCGACGAGCTGCCCTCCCGGACAGGTCCTCTACAACAGGACGTGCGCCCAAGCCCATGTGCAGACTGCCAATGACCAGGGCAACCTCGGAGAGTTCAGCTCCATCGCTCTCGACACGGCCGGCATGGCAAGAATTGCTTGCTACGCCTCGAGCGGCCGGGATTTGAGATATCTGGCTCAGCAGGGGGACGCTTCGTGGGTTCCCCAGACGCCCGACGGGCCGGACGATGTGGGGCGCTACGCCTCGCTCGCCTTCGACGCGTCAGGCGCAGCACATATCGCCTACTACAACTCGACTGACAAGAACCTCATTCTTGCAACCGAGCAGAGCGTGGGAGCCTGGCTCGTCGAGGTCGCGGACACTGGCGGCGACGGTGGGGAAGTCGGCGAACACGGCTCTCTTGCCTTCGACGCCGCCGGCACCGCCCACCTGAGTTACTACGACAAGGCCAATAGAGACTTAATGTATGCCAAGCGCGAGATCGGGAACGACTGGACTATCGAGCGGGTGGATGAAAATGGCGACGTTGGACAATATACGTCGCTGGCCGTCGGACCAGGCGGCACCGTGCACGTTAGCTATTACGACGCCTCCAACCACGACCTGAAGTGCGCAGTGCGGCACAACGATGGAGCTTGGACCGTTCAGACGGTCGCGAGCGACGGGAACGTCGGGAAGTATACCTCGCTGGCCTTCGATTCAGGCGGCGCTGTGCACATCACCTTCTACGGCGAGACCGACAGAGATCTCCTCTATGCGTCGGAGCTCGCGCCAAACTCGTGGACCACGACAGCAATCGAAACCGCCGGAGACGTGGGCAAGGACAGTTCGCTCGCCTTTGGCCGCGATGGGGCAGCGCGCGTCAGCTACTACGACGAGACTGCCAAGGATCTGAAGTACGCGATTCAGCGGGCCGGTGGGTCTTGGGCGATTCAGGCCGTCGATAGCCTGGGCGATGTAGGCACCTACACTTCGATTGCAATCGACGATCTGGGGAACACCCACATCAGTTACTACGATCGCACCAACAAGAACATCAAGTACGCGTTAATCGCCGCGCCGGAGTAGCGCGAGCGCCGCGAGGAAGGGATTCTTCGCCGATTTGTGAGGCATTTCACATCATAGGCTCGGTCGTCCGATTTCTGGCCATTCATGTTATCGTCGGCGACGCAGGAGTTTTGCGATGATCCTTTCCCCCAGCGTGAGCCGGGCGGCTGGCCTGCTGTGCGGTGCGCTTTTGTTCGTAGCGTGTGACGGCAGCAACACGAGCAGTACCGGTAACCTCAGTGTGCAGCTCGAGCTGGCCGACGGCTATTCGATCGACGAGGTGAGCTACTTAATCCTCGGCGGCGACATGGAGCGGATGTCAGGCACGATCGACACCAGTGCTCCCGGAGCCACCGCTTCGGTCGAGGTGTACGGGCTTCCTCCTGGCGACGGTTACGAGATCATGATGACTGCCACGTCGACCGACGGCGAGACTTCCTGCTCTGGCTCCGCAGAGTTCGACGTTGAGATCGGCACCACGACCGAAGTGATGGTGATTCTGAGCTGCAAGCCGCCGCGGCGCTTTGGCAGCGTGCGCGTGGACGGCAAGCTCAACCTGTGTGCGGAGCTAACCAAGGCGGTCGTCTCACCGCTGCAGACTTCTGCCGGGAACTCGATCGACCTGTTCGCTCAGGCCATCGACCTCGAGGGCGACGAGATCGAATTTGCATGGACGGGAACAGGGGGTTCGTTCGAGGACGCCGCGGGCGCGCAAACGTCGTATACCTGCGAGCAGGCGGGCGACCACGCGGTCACCATCACGGTGTCGGACGACGGATTCGTCCGCTGCAATTCCAAGTGGACGGTCGACATTACCTGCGTCGGTGACACGGGTGCCGGGGGCTCAGGCGGCGATTCGGGTTCGGGCGGCGCGGGTGGTCAGGGCGGTGCCGCAGGGGCCGGCGGCATTTCGGGTGCTGGGGGTGAGGGCGGTCAAGGCGGCTCTTCGGTCTTTCCCTCGGGGGCCATCCTGATCAACTTCTCGGTCGATGATACGGCCAACACGACCTACGACATCAGCGACGGCTTGGCGTGGAAAGGCTCCTTCCACTTCGACACTGCGACCCGCCAGCTCTTCTACGACGCCACGTGGAGCGGCCCGTATGCCGTATTGTACGATGATGGGCCCTGGTCGGAAGGCGGGCACGAGCCGCGCGAAGCGACCGCGGGCGATGGGATCTGGGGAATCACCGCATGGACCGAGCCTGCAAGCGCTCCCTTCACGCTCGAGTACGGCGCCATTCGCGGCTCTGTGAACGGCTCGGACGGCGAGTGGATATGGATTGGCACGAATGGCTCGGTCGTCGTCAACCCGGACAGTGAAGAGATCACTGCTCTAGGGCTCACGATCCCCGCGTTCGGGACCATCGACGTTCGATGGGAGCTCGACCTGCCGAGCATCGATACGAGCTTCGGCGATTGGACAACACTCTCGACGGTTGCAATCAAGACGAGCGTGGGTGGCTACCGCGAGGTCACCATGGTCGACGACGGCACCGCGGGTGATCAGAGCGCAGGAGACGACGTCTACACGATGCTTCTGTCCGAAAATCTCGAGAAGCACGAAGGCCTTCGCAAGGTGGGCGAGGTGATCCAGTTCATTCTTGTCCTGGACGGCATCGAATACCGAGTTGGCGGTGCAGCCTCGAGTGTGGGCGTGACGGTGTCATCCGACGCCTCCGATCCGGAAGCGGTCACGTCGAGCGCGAGCCAGCTTTTGCAAATCACGGTCGGGCCGGAGTAGCCGATACTTACTGCGCGCGGGGCTCGCCTGCACCGCAGCCAGAGTTCAGGTCTTCGGTCTCGATCGCGACGAGCCCGGGCACGTGGGACATCACCTTGGAATACGCGGGGGCGACCCGGCCCCCGTGACAGAACTGGATATCGTCCAGACCGGTTGCACGGTCACGATGTCGGCGAGCGATCCGAGCATTGGCTCGATCAGCATCACCGGACCGCTCTCCGACACCGTCGGGAACCGATAGCGACGGCGACACCATCACGGGTGGTTCTGGCGAGATCACGCCCTAGGCGAGGCGGCTTCGCAAGGGCGCGCGACGGCAAGGCCTAGCGGTTTGTGCCCCGCATGGCCGTGGCCCATGATCACGACTTGTGGCGGTATCTGGAGACGCCGTAAGAGGGCATTCGTGATGCGAACGCATATCCGCATTGGCTGCACCGTCTTGTTGACGATTGGTCTGCTGGCCGATGGCTGCGGCTCCGGCTCGTCCATTGGCGGCTCTGGCGGACCAGGTGGAACTGGGGGCTCCGGGCTGACACCGGCGCCGGAGATCTCATTCAGCGTCGACCCCACCGCGGTTTCGGAAGGGGTTGCATCGACGCTGACCTGGGTTGCGACGAACGCGACCTCCTGTGAGGCCTCAGGGGCGTGGGCCGGCTCCCAGGCGGTGAGCGGCTCGGCGTCGACGGGTCCACTCAGCATCGACAGCACTTATACCCTGACTTGTACTGGGCCGGGTGGAAGCGATTCCCAGATGGTCACCGTCGCGGTCGCGGGCTCTCCTCTCCCACCCACGGTGACGTTGACCGCGAGCCCCGGCAGCGTGCCGCAAGGCAGCAGCGCCACACTGAGCTGGAACAGCACCGACACGGCCTCGTGTGCGGCCTCGGGAGGATGGACCGGCGACCGCCCGCCCTCGGGCACCGAATCCACCGGCGCTTTGTCGCAGACGGCCACTTTCACGCTCGACTGCACGGGGCCCGAGGGAAGTGCCAGCGATCGTGCTGCGGTCGAAGTCACCGCGGTCGAGCCTTCGGCGGTGTTTCCGCTCACGGTGGGCGCGGATCAACGCCATTTGGTCGACTCGAATGGCAGGCCGTTCCTGATCGGCGGCGACACGCCGTGGTCACTGTTGGTCGCTTTGAACGACTCCGAGGTGACCCAGTATCTCGATGACCGCAAGAGCCGCGGGTTTGACACCATTCTGGTGAATTTGATCGAGCATCGGTTTGCCAAGAACCCACCGCAAAACGTCTATGGCGTCGCGCCGTTCTCGACCTCGGAGGACATCCGTACCCCGAACGACACCTATTTCGACCGCTGTGCCGGCATCGTCCAACAAGCGCTCGATCGGGACATGCTGGTGATGATGACACCGGCGTATCTCGGATACGGCGGGGGCGACGAAGGCTGGTGGCAGGCGCTGGCGGCACGAACGACCTCCGAGGTGCAAGCCTACGGCGCCTACCTCGGTGGAAAATTTGCTGCGCTTCCAAACATCGTGTGGGTCATGGGCGGCGACTACTGGGATCCGCAAGTCCTGAGCCGGACCCGGTCACTCGTCACGGGTCTAAAAAACACGGGCCGCGCGGACTGGCTCTTCACGTATCACACCGGTCCCGACACGTCTTCGTCTCAAGTGGTCGGCGGTGAAGATTGGCTCAATCTCAACGCCACGTACGCGTACGAGAATCCCGGCCTCCCGACGCAGTTCGAGCAGGACTACGGACGAAACCCGACCCTGCCTTTCCTTCTCTTCGAGTCACGGTACGAGCAGGAGCCCAATCCCCCCGTGTCCAGCCTCACGCTTCGCGAGCAAGCATATTGGTCGATCGTGACCGGCGGCATCGGTGTGCTCTTCGGCAATAACCCGATCTGGAACTTTGAAAACAATGCGCTCTATCCGTACAGCGGAACCTGGCAGTCGAATCTAGGCAGCAACGGCTCGCAGGATCGCACCCGCTTTCGCGATTTCTTCAGCACGTACGATTGGAGCGCGCTCGTGCCCGACCGGTCCGATGCCGTGCTCACGGGCGGTCAAGGTAGCAGTTCGAATTCCGCATACGCAGCGAAGTCCGACGACTCCACGTTGGTCATCGTCTACACACCAAGCCAAAGGCAGCTGACCATCGACATGTCCGAGCTTGCCGGCCCCAACGTTTTGGCTCTCTGGTTCAAACCGGACAGTGCGACTTACATGACGATCGGTACGTTTCCGAACATGGGCGCTCGGAGCTTCACTCCACCCGGCGCCGGGGACTGGGTCTTGGTTCTGCAAACGGCTTCCTGACCCGGACGCTCGGCACGAGCACGACCATCCTTTGGCGCTGCCGGGACGAAACGTCTCACTGAGGCAGGATGCCTCGCCGCTGTGCTTCCGCGGGTGGCCGATCCCCCGAGGCACGCATCGGTCGGGGATTGGCATGGAAGGTGCTCCATGCTCAGGCCGCAAGGAGGACATCATGTTTGCAATTCGAGAAGAGGAAAAACCGGGCATGTTTGCCGTCGATGCACGCGGCAAGCTGACCAAGCAAGACTACGAGGACTTGATCCCCAAGATGGTGACCGCGGCCAAAGAGGAGGGGCCCTTGCGTGTTCTGATCTCACTGCACGACTTCAAGGGCTGGGAGCCTACTGCGTTGTGGGAAGATGTGAAGTTCGACATCCAGCATCAGGACGACCTCGCAAAAGTCGCGGTCGTGGGCGAGAACGAGGTGGAAAAATGGGGCACCAAAATTTCGAAGGCGTTCTTCAAGGCGCCCGTGAAGTACTTCCAAGAGGGGAATGAGGCAGCAGCCCGCCAGTGGCTGCGGCAGTAGTCTTGGCGAGCTCGACGGGGTGGCACACCCGCCGATCGCGGCGCAAACTCCGCAACGTGCCCGGACGCTTGCTTCCCCGGCAGTTTTATGCGCGCGATGCCCTGGAGGTGGCGCGAGACCTGCTCGGCCAGGAAATCTGGCATGGGGAGGTCGGTTTGCGCATCACCGAGGTGGAGGCTTATCGGCACCCGCACGATAGCGCGAACCACTGCCGCGCCGGCCTGACGGTCCGCAACGCGCCGATGTGGGGCCCACCCGGTCATGCGTATGTCTATTTGTGTTATGGGTTGCACCAAATGCTGAACTTGGTGACCAACCGGCAGGGGCAGGGAGCTGCCGTGTTGATCCGTTCGTGCGAGCCCATTGCGGGTCATTCCATCATTCGGAAGCGCCGGGGCGGAAAGGACGGGCCGGCTCTTCTGACGGGACCTGGCAAAGTGGGCCAGGCATTGGGTCTCGATGCGACGTTCAGCGGACATCCGTTGTACCGCCGCGGCGGTTTGGAAGTGCGCGAAGGGGCGCGAGTGGCACGGATTGCGGTCGGCTCGCGCATCGGCATCGGCTACGCGGAGCCGGAACATCAGCATGCCGAGTGGCGACTGGCGATCGCTGGCTCCCCGTGGGTGAGCCACGCGGCCCAGCTTCGAGGTTCCGAATGATGAGCGGTCCGTCCACCACCTCGAGCGCCAACACGCAGGGCATCCTCGTGGAGGTCCAGAGCGAGTATCTCGATGACCAGTCGAATCCAGCGAGCCGCCGGTTCGTATTCGCGTACACCATCACCATCACCAACCACGGTAAGGAAGTCGTGCAACTTCGCTCTCGTCATTGGATCATCACCAACGCGCTCGGTCAGAGCGAGGAAGTGAAAGGTCCGGGCGTCGTCGGCGAGCAACCGATTCTAAGCCCCGGCGACAGCTTCCGCTATACGAGTGGCGCGGTTCTCCCGACCGAGCGCGGTACGATGCAAGGCACCTATCAGATGCACCGCGCGGACGGGGCGCAGTTCGATGCGCAAATCGCGCCCTTTCTACTCGAACGCCCTTACTCCCTCAACTGAGCGAAGACGCGACTCGCTTGGCTCAGGTGGTGCCGCGGTCCCAGGCTGCCTTGATGGCTTTGTAGGTTTCAATGCCGCTTTCGCTGAGGTCTAGCGCCCCTTCGCTCACCAGATGCTGGTGAATCTGCTTGGGATCGCTCTGCCATCCTTTGGGCACGTCGAGCTTGACGTTGACGGGAACGCCGCCGAGCAAACCTTGTTCCTCCATGGTCCACAGCGCCTCGGCTGCGAGAAACTGAGCGGCGATCTTGCGATACTCGGCCTTGAGATGGCTTGCCAAAGGAAATACGTCGTAGAGCCCTACCGCTTCGGGGGCCACAGCGAGCGGCTGACGCAGCGCTTTGAACACGGGAGCTGCAATGGGAAGCTCCACGAGCTCGATACCAGCTACGTCGTGTCCGTCGACGGCCTTGAGGGAACGCTCGTAGGCATCGCCGTGGCTGCGGCTCACCGCGGCGGGTCGCGCCGAGCCGTCCAGGAGCACGGTAATGACCAAATAAGGCCTTGGGTCTGGTCTCTCCGTCATTTGCGGCGGTCTTGTTAGCGCATTTAGAACGGGTTGGGTAGCCCTCGTTGCCTTGACGCCGCCCGCGCGGGTCAGTAGCTGGACCTCCCTCGCATGCGCATCGAGATTCACCCCACGCATCCTCAACCCCGTCGGGTCCACCAGGCGGTGGAGGTGCTGCGTCGTGGGGGCGTGATCGTCTACCCCACCGGCACCGTGTACGGCCTCGGCTGTGACATCCATCAAAAGAAAGCCGTCGAGCGGATCTATCAGATCCGGCGGCTCAAAAAGGATCACCCCCTGAGCTTCATGTGTCCGGATCTCAGCAAGATCGCTCGCTACGCACACGTGGACGATTTCGCCTATCGCATCATGAAGCGCCTGGTGCCGGGACCCTATACGTTCGTGCTTCGCGCCACGCGTGATGTTCCAAAGCTGCTCCTTCGAAAGCAAAAGACGGTCGGAATCCGGGTCCCCGACGACAAGGTCGCCCTCGCGCTCCTAAACGAGCTCGGCAGCCCCATCGTATCGACCTCCGCCATGATCGATGGCCAGGTGCTCAATGATCCGGACGAGCTCCACGCGAGATTCCGGCACGTCGACGCCTTCGTCGACTCGGGGTGGGGCGGCATCGAGCCGTCCACCATAATCGATCTGAGCGGAGACGAGGCCATCGTGCTCCGCGTAGGCGCTGGACCTGTCGACGTGGCGTGATCAGCCTCGGTCCGAAGCGCCACGAACCTCGGCGATGAGGCTTCGCAGGAGCTTCGTCCATTCGCGATAGCGGGGCCCCTTTCGAGCTTGCTCGACGATCCGCTCGGCCGTCCAATCGTCGCGCCCCTGGTATTGCGTAACCGCTGCCCAGTTGGCGAGATGCTGGTCCCACTGCTCGGCCGTCCAAGAGCCAACTTCGCCGGATCGAAAGATGAAGAGATGGTCCTCAGCGAGATCGGCCCCGGCGATCCAAAGGCCCGTGTCCGAGACGAAGGGACCGAGGCTTCGGATGACGAGCTCCCGCTCCGCCGCCCGCCCCAGAGGCTCGAGGGCGCGATCGAACTGCTCCCAGCTACGAGTCAGCGTGCGAACGCGCTCTTCGGAGATCGGCATGTGCGGCTTGAAGGCGCCCGGGGCGACGCGCGCATCATGGTCGTCGTAAATGCGAATCCCGTGCTTGTTCTCAGCCTCCCGATACGCGAGCAGAGCCGACTCGCGGGACGTCTGTCCGTCGATATGAGCGAAAAGGGCATCGATGAGGGGGCGAGTCACGGTGCCGTCCGGTTAGTTGGGAGCCTCTCGCTCTGCCTCACGCAGCAAGGACTGAGCGGCATGGAGCAGGAGCGTTCGCACGCGGTCGAGAATCTGGTCAGCCAAGGCACGTTTGCTCATTTGCGGAAGGGGGGTGGCAGATGCTGCGTCCACCAGCGTTGCGCGATTGGTGTCGCCACCGAGTCCTTCATCGGCTTCATTTGCGACGATGAGGTCAGCTCCCTTTTTCTCGAGCTTTTGTCGCGCTGCGTGCTCGAGGTTCTCAGTCTCGAGCGCGAACCCAACCAGCACCGCGGGCCGCTGCGCTCGCTTGGCGCCCAGGTCGGCCAAGATGTCGGGGTTGCGGACGAGCTCGAGCTGGAGACTGCCACCTTTTTTGATCTTCTGACCGGCACGTCGGCCAGGGCGATAGTCTGCGATGGCCGCGGCCATGATGACGACGTCGAACGAATCAAACCGCGCCATGATCGTCTCGTGCATCTCCTGAGCTGACCAGACGGCGATTACATTCGCGCCCGAGGGAGGGGAGAGGTGAACCGGGCCGCTCACGATGGTGACCTCAGCGCCGCGCCGGAGCGCCTGGGCCGCAAGCGCGTACCCCATACGCCCGCTCGAGCGGTTCCCGATGAAACGCACGGGATCGAGGTCTTCGTGTGTAGGCCCCGCGCTGATCAGGACCCGAACGCCTTCGAGGTCGTTCGCGCGGGAAAGATGGGACTCTACGGCGTCCGCGATGTCCTCGGGCTCGATCATGCGGCCGAGGCCGATTTCGCCGTTCGCGAGAGGGCCGGTCACCGGTCCCAGCAGGATGGCCCCACGGCTGCGCAGCGTCTCGGCGTTTTGCTGCATGGCCGGATTCGTCCACATACGGTGATGCATCGCTGGCGCGAAGAAAATCTGGCCGCGGGCGCAGGCCAGCGTTGCAAGGACCACGTCGTCCGCCTGGCCGCTCGCGGCGCGCGCCATGAGGTTCATCGTGGCAGGAGCGATGACGAGGGCATTGGCCCACTCGCCGAGCTCGACGTGCACCTCGCCCGCGTAGTCCTCGGCCCACAAGTTGGTGACGGCCGGTTTCCCGGTGAGCCCTGCAAATGTAATCGGTCCCACAAAGCGCGTAGCCGCCTCGGTCATCGCCACGCGAACCTCGGCACCACGGCGCATGAGCTCGCGCACGAGATGCACCGCCTTGAACGCGGCGATCCCGCCGCCCAGTCCAACGACGATGCGCTTTCCCTGCAGGGACATCTTTGGGCCAGTCTAGCAGGGGTAGGGCCTTTGGCGACGTGCCTTGTGGCCCGTCGGGACTGAACGGAATGCTGGTATCGAGCGGAATAGCTCGTCAGTGCGCTGAAATTCCGGGAGCTGGGAACTGGTCACATAGCTCTTTGATCTCGCCGGCCACCCGGTTGATCAGCGACTGGTTTTCGACATCCTCGACGACATCGGCCATCCAGTTGGCCAGCCGCTTCATCTCGTCGGAGCCCATCCCACGGCTCGTGATGGCCGGGGTTCCCAGCCGAAGGCCGCTCGGATCGAAGGGCTTGCGCGGATCGAACGGCACGGAGTTGTAGTTGGCGACCATGCCTGCGCGGTCGAGCGCCTGGGCGGCAACCTTGCCTGGCACGTCCTTGTTCGTGAGGTCGATCAAGATGAGGTGATTGTCGCTTCCGCCCGTGACCAGATCGAAGCCGCGCGATAGCAACCCCTCGGCGAGGGTCCGCGAGTTGTCGACGATCGCCTTTGCGTAGGCCTTGAACTCGTCGGTCATGGCGAGCTTGGCCGCGATGGCGATGGCGGCCGTGGTCCCGTTGTGGGGCCCGCCTTGAAGCCCTGGGAACACGGCGCGGTCGATCGCGCTCCGGTGCTCCTCGTTGCAGAGAATCATCCCGCCCCGCGGCCCGCGCAGCGTCTTATGCGTCGTGCTGCTGATCACCTCGGCATGGCCGACGGGCGAGGGGTGGGCACCTCCGGCCACAAGCCCGGAGATGTGGGCGATGTCGGCCACCAGAATGGCGCCGACCTCCCGGGCGATCTCAGCGAACTTCGGGAAGTCGACGATGCGCGGGTACGCGGTGGCACCGCAGAACAGAAGCTTGGGCTTGTGCTCGCGTGCGAGCGAGGCCACCTGGTCGAAGTCGATCCGGTGGTCATCGCGACGAACGCCATACTGGATGGCATTGAAGTACTTGCCCGAGATCGAGACCTTCCAGCCGTGCGTGAGATGCCCGCCGCTCGGGAGCCCCATGCCCATGATCGTGTCGCCGGGCTTGCAGAACGCGAAGTAGACAGCCAGGTTGGCGGGCGAGCCAGAGTAGGGCTGCACGTTGGCGTGGTCCACGCCAAACAAGCGCTTGAGTCGCTCGATGGCGAGACGCTCGATGGTGTCGATGTTCTGCTGGCCCTCGTAGTACCGTTTTCCGGCGTAGCCCTCCGAGTACTTGTTGTTGAGGACGCTCCCGCAGGCCTCCATGACGGCCCTGCTGGCGTAGTTTTCGCTCGGGATGAGGCGCAGCTTGTCGTGCTGGCGTTTTTCTTCCTCGGCGATGCACTGGGCGATTTCGGGATCGGCTTCGATGAGGGGTAGGTCGGCCATGCTTTTCTCCGGGTCGGACCCTTAGCACGTTTGTCACAACGGTGTTATTCGGAGTGCCGTGAGCGAGTACTTTCCAAGCGCCGACGAGTTCGAGCGCCACTGCAAGAACGCGACCGTGGTCCCCGTGCACCGCGAAGTCATTGCCGATCGGCTGACGCCAGTGCTCGCGCAAGCCACGGTAGGCAAAGACGCGGGTAGCTACCTGCTGGAGAGCGTGGTCGGCGGGGAAAAGTGGGGGCGGTACAGCTTCGTCGGCTTCGCTCCGGAGGTGATCGTGCGTGGGGTCGCGGACAAGTTCGAGCGCGTCCTAGACGGTGAGGTGTACCAAGAGCTCGGCGTCGATCCCTGGGAGCGGCTGCGCGAGACTCTCGCAGAGTGGAAGCCGCCCGAGGTCGATTGGCTTCCGCGTTTCTGGGGCGGCGCCGTCGGGTATGTGAGCTACGACGCCGTGCGCACGTTCGAGCCGACGGTGGGTGAGGCACTCGGGCGCGACGACGATTGGGAGTTTTGCTTCGCCATCGGCGGAACAGTGCTGATCTTCGACAACGTACGGGGCACGGTGCGTGTCGTGGTGCCAGTGCGCGTCGACGGTGATGTGAGGCGTGCGTACGAAGCCGCTACGGCGCGAATTGAGACGACGCTCGACGCGCTCGATCACCCGACGTCTCCTCGCCGGCTGCATCCGCCAAAGGCCGGGGGCGATTTGGAGCTACCACCGTCGTCGTTCGATCGCTCTGGCTTCTGCGCGGCGGTGGAAAAGGCCAAGGAGCACATTCGCGCGGGAGACATCTTCCAAGTGGTGTTGTCGCAGCGCTTTCGGGTTCCGCTCGGCGACACGGACATCTTCGACGTGTACCGCGCGATGCGCATCATCAACCCGAGCCCCTACATGTATTTCTTGCGACTCCCGGATCGGGTCGTGGCGGGAGCCAGCCCGGAAACCCTGGTTCGCCTCGAGGACGGCCAGGCGCACGTGCGACCGATCGCCGGCACGCGTCATCGCGGGCATACTGAAGCGGAAGACCGAGCCATCGAAGAAGATCTGCTCGCGGACCCGAAGGAGCGGGCCGAGCACGTCATGCTCGTCGACCTCGGCCGCAACGACGTAGGCCGGATCAGCAAGGCCGGCAGCGTGCAGGTGACCGACCGGATGGTCATCGAGCGATATTCCCACGTGATGCACATCGTCTCGAACGTCGTGGGGGAGCTCGAGCCCGGCCGTGACGCGCTCGACGTGCTCCGTGCGACGTTTCCTGCTGGCACCCTGAGCGGCGCCCCCAAGGTCCGCGCCATGCAGATCATCGACGAGCTCGAACCGGAGCGGCGGGGGGTATACGGAGGGGCCGTCGGCTACATCGGCTTCGACGGCAACATGGATGTGGCGATCGCCATCCGGACGATCGTGGCCCGTGAAGGCGAGATGTGGTTGCAGGCGGGGGCCGGAATCGTCGAGGCCAGCGATCCCGACAAGGAATACGAGGAAACCGTTAACAAGGCGCGGGCCGGCCTGCTGGCGGCGCGGGCGGGCAAGAAGGATTAATTTCAGCATGTCAGGGCTTTGACAGTCCCTAAGGGCCAGGCTACAAGGCCCGTCCCGATGGGCTCACGCCTTGAGGTCAATGCGGCGGTAGTTAAGTTGGTTATAACGCCGGCCTGTCACGCCGGAGGCCGCGGGTTCGAGTCCCGTCCGCCGCGCAAAAGAGGGCATCGTGTTGTTTGATTAACAGTGCAGGCTCAGCCCGGTTTTCGGATCTTTTCCTCGGTTGGGTCTGCGCTTGGGGCGGCCCGAAGCCGCGTCTGCGAGGAGCTGGGTTTTGGTTCGCACGCCTCGCGCCCGATCTCGACGTAACGCTTCCACTGCTCGACGACATCCTCGGGGGTTGGAATGCTCTCCCGATCGAGGTCTTCGTGCCGCACGGCCGCTTGCATGGTGAGGTAATGGCTAACCGCCGCGGCATCAACGCCTTCCGCTCCGCTTGCGTAGTCGAGCCACATGTCCGCAGTTTCCCCATCGATCGATCCACACTCCAAAAGCAATCCGGCGATGCCTAGGATATGTTCCCATCGGGCGGTTAGGATCGTATCCGTTTCTCGCCTTGCCCTGAAAAACGCCGCGAACCTCGTGTCTTGAGCGAACGCCCTTCGGAGGATACGAAGCGCCACCTCGAGGTCGTGATCAGCACCGTGCAGAGAACGTCCGAGGGGGGCAATGCGCATCTGGGCACGGTAACCGGCGAGCAGCTCCACAAGTGTTGCAAACGCGTCGTCTGGGTTATCCCAGTCCAGGCCCTCAGATATAATCTCACCTAAGGTGTCACCATTCGGCTCGATGGTGATCAGGTTGGCGTTTGAATAGCCGAAGTGATGCGCCACGACGAAGTGCCCCGCCTCGTGAATCGCGATCTCTACTAGCAGTCTGGCAGCTTGCCCCAAGCCAAACCCCCCATGCGCTCTGTAGTGTACGCTGAAATAGCTCTACGGCAGCAGTGACTTAGGGATTCTGGTTTTTCCGACAGCATTTCTGACGGCGCGAAAACCAACTACTCGTAAAGCTAAGCAAAAGACCTAGCGGTCCGCCGCGCAAATGATTCCCGATAGTTAGCGGCTATCGGGTCTTGTTGTTTTGGGGTGTTGCTACTCTCCCTCGATGGGCCGCTCGTAGGTCTGCAGGAACCCGACGAATCGGGGCACGAGCTCGGGGATGAGCTGGGGCAGATAGGTCGGGAGCAGCGAGTGCATGGCGTCGGGCAGGAGGTCCGGCATGAGCGCGGTCATGTCCGGGGGCATCTCGCCCACGTAGGTCTTGATCTCTTCGAGCAGGTCCGGCATCACCTTGTCGATCAGGTCGGGCGCCATGTGGGCGAACATCTGGGGCATGAGCTTCTCCATCAGATGCGCGCCGCCCGGCACCTGCTGGCTCGCGAGCATCATCGTCCGCCCGGCCTTCGGCATCGCCTCGACCATCTGCGGGAACACCTTCGTCATGAGCTCCGCCATGTTCGCTGGTTCGAGGAGCCGGATCAGCTTCTCGAAGATGCCCCATTGGTAAGCGGCGTCCGGCGTGGCGTCCTCGATGTCGTGGCCGCACGACCGCGACACGAGGTAGGCCAGGTCCTTCACGTCGACATCCATGTTTTTGTGGCTGTTCGCGTTGCGTAGTTGGATCTTACAGCAGGGGCACAGCGTCACGATCGTGTCGGCGCCCGCCTCCTTGGCCTCATCGAGGCGGAGCTTGCCAAGGTCGGGCGCGATGTCGACGTCGCCGACCAGCGTGAGCACGGACCCACAGCACAGACTGTCACTGTGGTTGTGCCGCATCTCCACTACGTCGCATCCCGGGATCGCTTTGAGCATCTGACGGGGCGGCTCGTATATCCCCTGTGCCCGGCCTAGATGACACGAGTCGTGGAACGTGTACGTTCCGGACAGCGCCTCGGTCGGCTGCAGCGTACCGTCGGCCAATTTCGGGGCGAGGAGCTCGGAGTACTGGCGCACGTCGAACTCGAACGGCTCGCCGCGCGCTTCTGCAATCTGGCGGTAGTACTCGCGCCACACGTAGGCGCACGACGGGCACGACGTCACAATTGTCTTGGCGCCGCGCTCGCGGGCCGCAGCGACGTTGTGGTCGTAGCATTCCTCGAACAGGTCCCACTTCCCGGCCGCTTTCATGGGGAGACCACAGCACATCTCGTCCGTGCCCATGTAGGCGACGTCGTAGCCGGCATCGAGGAGCAGCTCGAGGCTCGCCTGCGCGATCGATGTGTCGACGAAGCTCGACGTACAGCCGGCGAAGTACAGAACCTCGGCCTTGTCCTCGAGGCGTCGTCGCGCGCCGTCCGGGACCCAGTCGGCACGGTGCTCGGTCTTGCCGGCCCAGATGTCCTTCTCTCCCCTTAGGGATGCGGCCATGATCTCGAACGCGGGGAGTGTGCCGTGCTTTTGCTTGCCGACCAGCGTGTCTCGCATCGTCATCCAGCTGTCCTGGATCGGGAGCTGAAGCTGGCAGCGCGTGTCGCACACCTCGCACGTCGTGCAGACGAGGAAGGTGTGCACCGCACGATCGTCGAACTTCGCCCGTCCCTCCACGATCTCGCGCAGGAAAGTCCACTTCCCCCGAGGAGACTGCGATTCCCAACCCCGGCCGCTGTACTGATCGCATGTGTTCACGCAGTAGCCGCAACGGGCGCACTCATAGGCGGGGCGCACGACATCGGCGGGGATGCCGTGCTTGGCGGCTATCTTGTCGACCGCGTGCGCGGGCGGGACGGCCATGTTCGCGAAGGGCCGGATCTCGGGCTCGAAGGCCTGCGCGCCTTCCATGATTACGCCGAGCAGTCCCCTGCCCGTGACCTTGCCCGGATTCATGAAGCCGTCCGGGTCCACCTCGTCCTTGAACTCCTGGTACTTGTCGACCCAGTCCTTGCCGAACACGCTGTCCGCCTCGCCCCGGAAGTAGAGGCCCGTCGAATACGCGCTGCCGCCGTGCCGCTTGGCGATCTCGAGCACCGAAAGCGACAGCCCGTACGCGAAATTGAAGCGCAGCGACCGGTCGTCGTGCAGGATGTAGCCGAGCAGCGTGAGGGTCCCCGCCTTTCCCACGATCCCTTCGAGGATCACGGTTTGGTGGATCTCGCGCTCGATGTCGGCGAGCGCGGCGCTCGCCTTCTCGAGGGGCACGAGGACCTCGGCGGGGATCATGGACGGACCGAGCTTCTTGAGTCGCATCGTCGTGAAGCGTTCCGCCCATTCCCGTTCCGCCGCCTCTTGGTGTAGTTCGGTGCCGTGCCATGTGTGCATGGCGTCAGACAGCGGCTCGTCGACGGACTCGCGGCGTGACTCCGGGTACGCGACGAGAACGAGGAACGCGTTGGGGATCACCGCCTCCGCTCCGGCCTCGGCAAGCTCGTAGGCGTGCAGGTAGTCGTCGGGGAGTGTTTTGCGCAGTGCGACGTTGGCCGGGTTCACGAAGGACACCGACCAGACCGGGATGCCGGCGTCGTGGACGGCACGCATCGCCTCGGCGGCGCTGTGCGCCTCGTGGAAGGCCCACATGCGGTGCAACTCGGGTTCGAGCTTGCGGACGAGGAACTCCACTTCGGTGATGATCCCGGTCGTGCCCTCGGCCCCGGCGACGTAGTCGTGCAGCGCCTCACCGCTGAACTCCCGGATCTCTCCTGTGGGCAGCACCACTCGCGCTGAGACGACGTTGTCCTTGAATACGCCGTACTCGGTGCTGCCGTGGCCGCCGCCACCTTGGGCGAGCCAGCCGCCCACGGTCGAGCTCGGGTATGACGACGGGTAGAGGCGGAGCGTGAGCCCGTGCTTCGCGAGCTCCGCGTCGACGTCCTGCCAGATCGCCGCCGTCTGCACGCGCACAGTCATCGCGTCCGGGTCGATGGAGAGTACCGTGCTCCAGTCGGTCATGACGAGCACGACCGCGCCCTTGTCGGGCAGCACGCCGCCGTAGCCGCTGGTGCCCGCGGCGCGCGGGACGAGCCGGACATGCTTGGGGTCGTTTCGGGCCAGGACGACGAGCGCCTGGAGGTCCTCCTCGGTGCGCGGGCGCAGCACCGCGCCGGCGATCCCAGCCGGGATCATCGACTTGATCGCCGGCGGCATCTCCCCGATGTCGATCGAGTTGACCGTGCGTTCGACCATGTCGGTGCGGATGCGATCGGGACCCACGATGCCGGTGAGGGATTCCTCGACTCCTGTGGTGATGCGACTCATGATGACCCCCTGCCGCACGGCGGGTACCTTGCGGCGTCGATTCGTTCGACTGCATCCCCCATGCCAGCTTGGACGCGTGTTTTTGCTAGAAAAACGCTGAGCTTGGCACGCAGGTTTTGCGCTTCGTCTCAGCGCCACGAAAGAACTGCATGTCGCGCCGTCGACGCTATAGTCCGAACTGGCGGAGCGAGAACTCCACGGAGTCTTCGCCGCTCGGATCGGCAACGCCGCGTGCCTTTATGTACGCGAGGTTCTCGAGGCCGATCTGATCAGCTTGCTCGGCCAAGACCAGGGCGTGGTTTGCGTGGTGGTACAAGAGGTTTACGGTGAGCGTGCTGTCGTCGACGGACGAATGCCGCAAACACAGGGAAATTCCCCTCTTGCCGAAATGAAAAGCACAGGGTTGGCCCGCTTCTCGCATGTCAGAGGGGCAAAAGGAGATGTCACCAGGAGCCCTGTGGCCGTGGGGCCCAAATCCTGTTGGAAAACAGCGGGAAAGCGGGTTTGTGTGGTTGTATGTAGTAGTTGCGCCACGGGTTTTTTCACATGGTGTGAACCTGATTCACCACTGACAGTCTCACAAATGAGACCCACCGATGTATTCGCATGAGCGACGATGGCTGCGCCGGTTGGCGATTGTAAATGATTACGTGCGGGTTCCGTACGCGAACGGGTCGTCCTATGCGTCGCAGTTTCTCTACCGGGAGATGTCGGCCCGTGGTCACGACGTGACCGTCATCGGTCCGAACGATCCCCACGCGAAGCTGGGCGAGCTTCCCCCGCGGCACATTTCGCTGCCGAGCATTCCACTGCGCAACCATCCGGGCTTCTATCTCGCGATGCCGTCCAAGTCGTCCCTCGAGGAGCTCCGGGATGCGAATTTCGACATCACGCTGGTGCAGAGCCCGAGCGGGTTGCTCTACGCAGGCGCCTGGCTGCGCCAGCAGCACGGCGTGCCGCTGGTCTGCGTCAACACACTGCACATGCCGAGCGTGTACAACGTCCTGCTTCCCGACGCGCTCAACCACACCGACACCGTGAACCGTCTGTTCGAGGACGGTGTGATTCCGATGGTCGAGGCTCACTCGCGGGACGTCTACAACGGTGGCGATGCGCTCGTCTGCTTGAGCCCCGGGCTCAAGGGGTACTGGCGGCAGCGCGGCGTCGAGGTTCCGATTCACGTCATTCCCCGCGCCATCGAGAGGCGCATCTTCGATCAGACGGGGCAGGAAGACCCCTTTGCCCCCGAAGCCAAGCGCGGCGCCCGGTTGGTCGTCGTGTGTCGGCATGCACGCGAGAAGCAAGCAGACCGTGTCATTCGTATCTTCGCGCAGCACGTAGTTCCAAATGTCGAGGGCGCGACCCTCACGCTCGTCGGGGATGGGCCCGAGCACGAAACACTCAAAGAGCTGGCCAAGGAGCTCGGCGTCGACCACTGCACCTATTTCGTCGGGGAGCAGGGCCTGCAACAGATGCCGGCCTGGTATCGCCACGCCGATCTCTTCGTCTATGCGTCCCTTTCCGAGACCTACGGACAAGTGGTCAGCGAAGCGCTTTGGTGCGGGCTTCCGGTCGTCGCGATGAACGACGGCATGGGCGTCGCCGGACAGGTGACCGACGGCGAGGATGGCTTCCTGGTCGATCCGAAGGCCGAGGATGCCAATCTGCAGTTCGGACGGTACGTGGAGCGATTGCTCATCGAGGAACCTCTGCGTCGGCAGATGTCCGAGAACGCCACCCGCAATGCCAAGGATCGGTCCGATCCCGAAGCGTGCGTGCAGCGCTACCTCGAGGTCTTCGAAGTGGCGCGTGATCACGCGCGTCGCCACCCCGTACGTCACCCCGTCAAAGCCTACGGCAGCCTCGCCAACTGGACTTGGTTGCACGCGACCGTGGGTGCGCTCGGTCTGCTGCGCAAGCCTGTCGAGTTGAACCGGAACCAGGCGGCGCCGGGGACTTGGACACTCGCGCCGGCTGCTTGACCCGCGGCGGTTACTCGGCCGTCAGCAGCTCCACGTCCGCGTCGGTCGGCACCGTAGGTGGAGGCGGCGGCACGGTGGGCCGGCCTTGCAGCCGTGCGAAGAAGTTCCCGGCGCGTCGCTTCGCATCTTCGAGAATGATGTAGCTGCTCGGCACGATGAGCAGCGTGATCCCCGTGGCGACGAGAACGCCGAAGCCGAGGGACACCGCCATCGGGACCAAGAAGCGTGCCTGGACCGACGTTTCGAGGATCATGGGTGCCAAGCCGAAGAACGTGGTGAGCGAGGTCAGGAGGATCGGACGGAAGCGGCGTGCCGCGCCTGAGACTACCGCCTCCCAAAGGCCCATTCCTTGCTTGCGAAAGCGATTGATGGCGTCGATGAGAACGAGCGAATCGTTGACGACGACCCCGGACAAAGCGACCACGCCCATCATACTCATCAGGCTCAGGCTGACGTGATCCCACAGGAACCAACCCATGATGACGTGGCCCCAGACCGCGCCAACCATTCCAAACGGGATGGCGGACATGACGAGCAGAGGCTGCGCGTAGCTTCGAAAGACCACCGCCAGCATGGAAAACATGACGATCAACGCCAAAATGAAGCCGAGCCCGAGCGCGCTCATCGTCTCCGCCTGACGTTCTTGCTCGCCGCCTAGGCTGTAGGCGAGCCCGGGGATGTCCGCGAGCAGCTGGGCGAGCTCCCGTTGCCGGATTTGAGCGATGATCTCGTTCGCGTTGGCGTCCTGGTTCGCCACGTCGGCCGTGACACTGATGTTGCGACGTCCATCGGTGCGCCGAATGACCGAATAAGCCTGTCCACGCGTGACGATGGCGGCTTGGTCGAGCGGCATCTCGCCGCCGGCTGGCGTATGCACGACGAGCTCTTCGACGTTGTAAAGCGAGCTACGTTCTTCGAGTGGCAGGCGAACGTACACCCGGACCTCGTCGCGCCCCCGCTGCTGCCGTACCGCTTCGGCGCCGAAGAATCCAGCTCGCACCTGGCGCGCCAGATCGAGCTCGGTCAGCCCTTGGGCCTGTGCGGCATCGGTGATCTGAAAATCGAGTTGGTCCTTGCCCTTGGTCACCCCGCTATCGATGTCTCGAAGGCCGCTGTAGGAGCCGATCTCGGATGCGAGGCGTTCAGCGGCCGCTTCGAGCGTCGGTACGTCGTCGTGGATCAGCTCGATGTCGATCGGCTTGCCCGGCTGGACGCCCACCTCGAAGGAGAATGTCAGTGATTCAGCGCCGGGGATCTCGCCGATTCCATCGCGCCATCGCTGTACGAACTGCTGAGTGGTGAGGTCGCGCCGGCTTGCTTCGACCAGGTAGATCATCACGGTCGCAAAGTGACTCCCTTCGTTCGAGAGTGAGCCTTCGGGTCCTGAATCGAGCCGGGTCATCGCTCCGATTTCTTCGTACAAGCCGCGAGAGATGGTGGCGCCGTCGAGGTCCGCGCTCTCCTTGTCGATGATGGATTGGGCGACCGACGCAATCCCATCGGCGATGCGCTCCGTTTCCGAGACGGGTGTGCCCACCGGCATCTTTAGATGCGCCGTGATCATGTCGCCTTCGACTTTGGGCAGAAACGTAAACGGAATACGGCCTGCGACGTAGCCCATGGTGATGACGAGGACAGCCACGCCGGCGGTCACCGTGAAGTAGCGCCACCGTAGTGCCTTTTCTAGAACGGGGATGTAGCCGTGCTGGACGTGGTGCTGCAGCCGGTGCTGCATGTCGATCTTGTTGACCACCCGCATGAGCCACAGATACGGCAACAGCAACATCCGGAGCCACCAAGGCATCGGATGCGATAGGTGCGAGGGCAAGATCAGAAGCGACTCGAGCAGCGAGATGAGCAACACGGAAATGACCACGATCGGGACCACGCGGAAAAACTTGCCCATCGGCCCGGGCACCATCAGCATCGGCGCAAACGCCACGCAGCTCGTCAGAACCGCGAAAATCACCGGCTGGGCGACCTCCTTGGTGCCCTCGATTGCGGCTTCTAGGCGGCCCTTTCCATCCTGGCGCTGCTTGTGGACCGCTTCGCCCACGACGATGGCGTCATCCACCACCATGCCGAGTGTGATGATGAACGCGAAAAGCGAGATCATGTTGATCGAGATGTCGGTCACCGGAAAGAAAAGCAGCGACCCGGCAAAGGAAATCGGAATGCCGAGGGTGACCCAGAAAGCCAAGCGTGCTTCGAGAAACAAGCCGAGCGTCAGGAGAACCAAGACTAGGCCGATCCGTGCATTGCTCATGAGCAGGGAGATGCGCTGCTCGTACATCTCTGCGGTGTCGAACCACGTGGCCGAATAGAGGCCTTCCGGCAGCGTCTCTTGAAGGTGTTGGACGTATTCCTTGCCCGCGGCGGCCACGGTGAGCGGGGTTTCGCTGCCCACGCGGAAGATGTTGATCATGACCGCGCGCTTGCCGTTGTAGGTGGCCTCCTTGTCGACTTCGCGGAACGCATCCTTGACGGTTGCGATGTCCCGGATCCGGACCTGGGAGCCGTCTGGCTTGCTGAGTACGATGATGTCGTCGAACTCGTCGCCTCGATCACGTCGCTCCGTGGTGCGGAGCAACACCTCTCCAGCCTGCGTCTTGACGCCTCCGCCGGGAACTTCCACCGAAGCGGCGTTCACACGAGCGGCGATCTCGTCCAGCGTGAGACCGTACTTTCGGAGCTGAGCCTGCGGCACCTCGATGCTGATTTCGAGCGGGCGAATCCCAGATAGCTCTACATAGGTGATTCGCGGGTCGCGCAGGAGCTCGCGCCGGCTGTTCTCCGCGACGGCGCGAAGCGTGGCCTCGTCCACGTCTCCGTATAAGACCAGCGAGATCACTTGCTGGCGATTCGATATCAGGCTGACCGTGGGCCGTTCGACGTCCTCTGGGAAGGAAGTGATTCGATCGATCGCGCTCTTGACGTCGTTGAGCGCGCGATCTTTGTCGGCCCCGAGCAGGAGCTCGACATTGACCGTGCCCACGCCCTCCATTGCGGTCGACGTGACCTTCTTGACGCCGTCGATGCCGCGAACGGCTTCCTCCACGGCCAGGATTACGGCTTGCTCGACTTCTGCTGGGCTCGCGCCTGGGTAGGTCACCTGGACCGAGACGATGTCCAGCTCGACCTCGGGAAACACTTCCTGCTTGATCCCCGAAGCGAGGGTGACGAGGCCGCCGACGATGAGGATCAGCATCAAGACGTTGGCGGCGACTCGATTCTTCGCCATCCATGCGACGGGACCACGCTCCTGGTCGGGGTTGAAGTCGTCGGCGCTCGTCATGGAGTAGCTTGTGCTTCGGGTGCGCTCGGCTCAGATGGCGGAGAGGCAGAGGAGGCATCTGCCGTGCGCAACAGCATGTTTGGGACCGGGGTGGCGATGCGGCTGATGACGACCCGTTCGTTCGGTTCGAGCCCTCCGGTGATCAGAACGGCGTCCGGCTCGGTCCAAGCGATCTCGACCTCGTGAATCTCGAGCAGGTCCTGGTCGTTCATCACGTACACCTCGCGGCCGTTGCGGAGGGCGGCGCGAGGGAGGCGGATGGCATCCTCAATCGGTCGCGCGGTGATGGCGACGTCGACGAATGAGCCGAGCAGCAGCGGGAGATCGCCTTTTTCGCCGAGCGGGTTGTCGATGCGCACGGAAAGACGGGCCATCGCGCCGCCTGGATCGAGGTCCGGAAGCTGCCGGATGACCTCTCCCCGCCGCTCGATGGTCTCTTCGCCAGCCCGTTGGATGACGCGGACCTCGGAGCCGGGGCTGTCCTCAGAGCGGACGCGAACCGTCCGAAGCGAGCTCACCGGCACCAAAACCTGGACGTGATATTCGTCGGTACCCACCAGTCGGGCCACCACGCTTTGAGGGCTGAGCAGTTGTCCGAGGTCGACGTCCTCGCTGACCACCATGGCGTTGAAGGGTGCGCGGAGGACCGTTCGCTTCAGGTCGAGCTCTGCTTTCTTGAGCTCGCTTTGCGCGGCTTTTAGTGCGATCCGGGCAGCCTCGAGCTGCGGTTTGCGTTGGGCGAGCGCACTCTGATCGTCAGAGACATCCATTTCGCCAAATGTGTCCCATTCGCGCTTGGCCACATCGCCACGGCGCGCCTCGAGGGTGAGATCGAGCTTCGCCGCGTTCACCTTCGACCGATAGGACTCGACTGCGAGATCGTAGTCCCGAGGATCGATGCGCAAAATTGGGTCTCCGGCGTCGAAGCGACCGCCGGCAGCCAACTCTGGGCTTTGCCAGACGACGCGGCCGCCGAGCTCGGTCTGCAACACGACCTCTTTGGCGGGCACGACCGTACCCTTGACATGGAGGTCCACGTCGTGGCGGCCTGCGTCGATTCGGGCGACCTCGACGAGAGTTCCCTCGAGCGGCTTTTCGGCGCGCGGCGGTTCCGCTTTCGTCGCGACCAAGAGAAGCGCGGCTATGATGGAGGCGACGAGGATGCCGATCGAAAGGACCCATTTGAGGCGGCGATCGCTGGACCTACTCATCCTCTGGCTCCCCAAACTCCTTCGGCCACGCTCCACCCAAGGCCCGGTAGAGCTGGATGCGATAGGAAACCAGCTGACGTCTCGCAGATACGAGCTGGAGCTCGGAAACTTGCCGCGTCGCAAGAGCGGTCAGGACGGGCAGGAAGTCGCTCAAACCGGCCCGGTAGCGGTCGCGCGTGGCTTCCAAGGTGACGTCTGCCAGGCGGAACTCGTCTTCGAGATACTGGATGCGGAGGCGCTCTTGGCGCTCGAGCACCAGGGAGCTCTCGACCTCGACCAGTCCGGTGAGAATGGTTTCGGCATACTGCTCCAGTAACGCGTCGACGGCCGCTCGCTGGGCCCTGATCTCGGACACGCCGCGAAGCCCGTCGAACAGTGGCACCGCAAGGCCCGCACCGGCGCTCCAAGTGAAGCCCTTGGCCGTCACCGGTTCGGTCGGCAGACCAGCGCTGCCGCCGATAGCGCCCGTGGAGGTAAGCTTGGATCGCAGCCAGGTGTATGATGGGGTGAAGTCGATCGTCAGCTGTGGAAGCCGCGCGCCGACCGCAGCTGCGACGCGGCGATCCTCGGCCTCCACGCGCGTTTGGATGGCACGGATGTCGGGGCGCGCTTCGAGAAGACTGGCCGGGGTTTGAATGTCAGGGGTTGGACCGATGTCTGGCATGACTTTCCCTTCGACAGGGAAGGGCCTGCCCGGCGCCTCACCGAGCAGGATTGAAATCCGTTGGTCGGTGAGATCGATCTGGCCTTCGGCTTGCGCGAGCAGGGCGCGCTGGCTTGCCACGCGTTGCCGCTGCTGATGGACGTCCACCGCGGAGTTGAGGCCCTCTCGGTAGCGGAGCTCGACGAGCTCGAGGAATTGAAGATCGGTGTCGAGTTGCTCTTGGACGACGGCAACTTCGATGCGCGCGTTGATCGCGTCAAACCAGGCTTCGGCGACCTCGGCCGAAATCGCGATCGCCAAAGCCTCTTGATCGAGCCGTGCGGCTTCCGCGTCTAGCACGGCGCCTTGGTGTTCGCGCGCGCGGCGTGCGAACAGGTCGACTTCGTAAGAAACCGGTAGAGACCCGTTGGCGTTCAGTGAAGTGGTTTCCGCAAACGGCGTGATGTTCTTAGCCGCTGTGAACGAAGCCGCCGCACCGATTTGCGGCATTCGGGCAGCGCGCACCTGATTGGCGATGTAGTGTGCTTGTTGTACCCGCGCCCAACCGGCACGTACGCTTTGGTTGCGGCGAAGAGCCTCTTCGATGAGCGCCGTGAGCGTGGGATCGCCCATGTGCCTCCACCAGCGTACGTCGCGAACCGCCTCCGGCTCGGGCGATGGCGGAGGCGGCGCCTCGTCGCCTTCGTCGTACGCCTCTGGTACCTCGACCGGGGGCGGAATGTCAGTCGTCTTCTTGTAGTTGCATCCGGCAGCCGCAACCGAGGCCAGCAGGACGAGCACCGAGCTACGCATCATGAAGCTCCTTCGCTTTCGATTGCCCTGGTCACGGCAGCCAAGTGTAGGGTCAGCAACTGGGCCAAATCCACGGCCGCAGGAATCCTTTGCGCCATGGCTTCGCGGTTCAACCCGATCAGTACCACGCCGATGAAGCTTGCCCAGAGTTGAAGCGCCTGGGGTAGGGGCTCGATGTCGGCCCGGATGCTTCCGTCGTCCTGGCCGCGCTCGAGGGAAGCAGTGACCAGTGAGAGCATGTGTCCGACGCGTGATCGGTAAATCTGAAATGCCTCGCTCGAGTCGTCCATGCGCTCCCCTACGTTTAGCCACGCAAGCGCGAAACGGAAGTGGTGCGGGTACTCTCGCGTGAACTCGTAGTAGCTCTGCAGAAGGCGTCGAACTGCATCGAGACCGGTGGCCGCATCCTGCAGCGCCGCCTCGACCGTGGGAATTAGGCTGTCGATCAGGCGCGTGGCAACCGCCGCACACAACGCGTCTTTGTTCTCGAAGTAGAGGTAGAGCGTGCCCTTGCTGAGCTCCGCCGCTTCTGCGACGGCGTCCATTCGGAGCCCATGGTAGCCCTCGGCAGCAATGAGCTCCTGCGCTGCGTCGAGAATCGCCTCACGCCGCGCCGTTCGCTCCCGCCTTCTACGTGCCGCTACGGCCAACGATCACCCCGCTCCTGCATACTGACTAACAGTCAGTGTCTGACCAGCAGTCTTCAGCCTAGGGCCCGCGGTGGCCGTGGCCAACAGGAAAGCCGAAAAAAGCGGCGAAAAAGGCACCGGGTGGGCGGGACAGGGTTCGAACCTGCGACATCCGGCTTGTAAGGCCAGCGCTCTACCGCTGAGCTACCCGCCCAAAGTGGCCGCGAGCATGACCGCCGACTCACCCCATGTCCAACCGGGACACTCTCCACCCCCACAACCCTCTGAAATCACAACTGATCTCAGAGAAAGATCGCAACGGTTCGTACCCGAGGTTTCGAAGGCCTTCCGCGGTCCCTGAGAGAGACTCGCAACGAATCGCTGCGATCTTTGTCGTGCAAGCCCTTTGAAAACAAGGGCTTAGCGACCCGGAGAGTGTCCCTATTGTCGGGCGCCGGGGGCGTCCACGGTGGGCTCGGGGACGTCGTCGGTGTCGGGGGAGTCCGGGGTGAGGAGCTCGCCGGCGCGGTACTCGGCGGGGCGGAGTTGATGATCGCCGAAGAGGGCGTCGGGGTCGCTCAGGGCGAGGGCCTCGCGAAGGACCTGGTCCATGTGCTCCACGAGCACGATGCGAAGATCGTTGAGCACCCGGCGCGGGATCTCGGTCAGATCCTTTTGATTTTCCTTCGGGATGAGGACGACGTTGATCTCGGCGCGGTGGGCTGCCAGGAGTTTTTCCTTGAGGCCGCCGATCGGAAGCACGCGGCCGCGCAGCGTGATCTCGCCGGTCATCGCGACGTTCTTCCGGACGGGAATTTTCAGCAGGGCGCTCGCAATGCTGGTGGCCATGGTGATACCGGCGCTCGGGCCATCCTTGGGCACGAAGCTCGGGAAATGCACATGCACGTCGTAGCTAGAGTGGAAGTCGGGCTCCAGCCCGAGCACCTTTTGCCGTGATCGGATGTAGCTCATCGCGGCCTGGGCCGACTCCTGCATGCCTTTTTCGAGCAGGCCGGTGATGTTGAGCTTTCCCTTGCCGGGAACCACCGCAACCTCGCACTCGAGGATCGATCCTCCGAAGGCATTGACCGCAAGACCATTGGTGAGACCGACGTGGTCCTTTTCGTTGGCCTTGTCCGGCCGGTACTTCGAAATGCCGAGGTACTGCGCAACATCCTTGGCCTCGACGCGATAGGCCTTCACCTTCGTGTCCTCGCTGTCCTTGAGCACCTGACGCGCGATCTTGCGGCAGACGCTTCCAATCTCCCGCTCGAGATTCCGAACACCACTCTCCATCGTGTAGTAGTGGATGATTTGGCGGACGGCATTCTCGGTGATGTCCACGTCGATGTCTTGGAGGCCGGCTTTTTCCCGCTGACGAGGCACCAAATATCGCATCGCGATGTTGAGCTTTTCGAACTCGGTGTACCCGCTGATCTCCAAGATCTCCATTCGGTCCCGCAGTGGGAGTGGAATGCCCTGCAACGTATTGGCCGTGGTGATGAACATCACGTCCGACAGGTCGTAATCGAGGTCGAGGTAGTGGTCGTTGAAGCTGTGGTTTTGCTCCGGATCGAGCACCTCGAGCAGCGCGGACGCAGGGTCTCCACGAAAATCGGAGGACATCTTGTCGACTTCATCCAACAAGAAGACGGGGTTGTTGGTTCCGGCCTTGCGCAGCGACTGGATCAACCGACCGGGTAGGGCACCGATGTAGGTGCGCCGGTGCCCCCGGATTTCGGCTTCATCCCGAACGCCGCCAAGCGACAGGCGGATGAACTCGCGACCCGTGGAGCGCGCGATGCTCTTGGCCAGTGATGTCTTACCCACGCCAGGCGGTCCGACCAGGCACAACACCGGCCCCTTGAGCTTCTTCACGAGGGCTTGCACCGCGAGGTATTCCACGATCCGCTCTTTGGGCTTTTTCAGGCCGTAGTGGTCCTCGTCGAGGATCTGCTCCGCGGCGTCGATGTCGTAGTTTTCCTCGCTCTTTTCGGACCACGGAAGCGCAAGAACCCAGTCGATGTAGTTCCGGATGACCGTGGCCTCGGCGCTCATCGGCTGCATCATCTTCAGCTTCTTGATTTCTTTACGCGCCTTGAGGTGTGCTTCTTTGCTGAGCTTCTTTTGTTTGAGCTGCTGCTCGAGCTCTTGAATCTCGCTCTTGAACTCGTCGCGCTCGCCGAGCTCCTTCTGAATGGCCTGCATCTGCTCATTCAGGTAGTACTCCTTCTGCGTCTTCTCCATTTGCTTTTTGACGCGGGAGCGGATTTTCTTTTCGACCTGCATGATCTCGATTTCGGCGTTGAGCAGTTGGAACAGCCGCTCCAGTCGCTTGCCGGGATCGATGGTCTCGAGGATCTCTTGGCGGTCCGACAGCTTGATGCTGGTCAAGTGGACCACCACCGTGTCTGCCAGCTTCGACGGATCGTCGATGGTCTGAACCGTCATCAGCATTTCGGGCGCAATGCGCTTGTTGAGCTTCGCGTACACGTCGAACGCCGACTGCACGGAACGGATCAGCGCCTCGATTTCGACGTTGGCTGCGTAGAGCTCTTCGACCGGCTCGACGGCGCAGAGGAAGAACTCGTCACTCGGCAGGAACTGGGTGATCCGGGCGCGCCGCTTGCCCTCTACCAGAACTTTGACGGTCCCATCAGGCAACCGGAGCAGCTGGATGATGGTGCCAATCGTCCCAACCTCGAAGATGTCGTCCGCGGTCGGGTCATTGGTCTTGGCCTTCTTCTGTGCGGCGAGCAGAATCTCTTTGTCCCGGCTCATCGCTTCTTCGAGCGCATTGATCGACTTCTCACGACCCACGAAGAGGGGCACTACCATGTGCGGAAACACGATGATGTCACGCAGGGGGAGCAGAGGATAGCTCTCGCCGCTCGGTGCGTTCTGCCCGTCGTTGCGATCGTCGTTTTCGTTACGGTGAAAGAACATCTGTCTACTCAGACCCGGCCGAAGCCGGAACGCGCGACACCGGACCCGCTACGCGAGCTCCGCCTCTTCCTTTGCGTAGACGATGAGGGGTTTTTCGCCGGACGCGATCACTTCCTCGCTCACCACGACTTCCCGTATGTCTGCCTGAGACGGGACGTCGTACATGATGTCGAGCATGGACTTCTCCATGATGGCGCGAAGACCCCGGGCGCCCGCGTTTCGCTTGAGCGCTTCGCGCGCCACTGCCCGAAGCGCTCCACCAGAGAACTTGAGCTTCACGCCGTCCATCTCGAACAGCTTTTGATATTGCTTGACCAACGCGTTCTTCGGTTGGGTGAGGATGTCGACGAGCGCTTCTTCGTTGAGCTCGTGCAGCGTGGCAATGACTGGTAGACGGCCGATGAACTCGGGAATCAGACCTGCCCGAAGCAAATCTTCGGGTTCCACGCGCTCGAGAAGCTGGCCGATCTTCTTGTCCTTGCGGGAAGGAATGTCGGCGCCGAAACCGAGAGACCTCTCGCCGATGCGCCGCTCGATGACGTCGTCCAAACCCACGAACGCACCGCCGCAGATGAAGAGGATGTTCGCGGTGTCGATCTGCAGGAAGTCTTGCTGCGGATGCTTGCGACCGCCTTTGGGCGGCACGTTCGCGATGGTGCCCTCGATGATCTTCAGCAGGGCCTGCTGCACACCTTCGCCGCTCACGTCACGCGTGATGGAAGGGTTGTCGCCTTTACGAGCGACTTTGTCGATCTCGTCGATGTAGACGATCCCGCGCTGCGCGCGTTCGACGTCGTGATCGGCGTTCTGCAACAACTGAACGATGATGTTCTCGACGTCCTCGCCCACGTACCCAGCTTCGGTCAGCGTGGTCGCGTCCGCGATGGCGAAAGGCACGTTGAGGATGCGAGCCAACGTTTGGGCGAGAAGCGTTTTGCCCGAGCCAGTCGGTCCGAGCAGCAAGATGTTCGACTTCTGAAGCTCGACTTCATCCGCGCTGACTTTGGAGTCGATTCGCTTGTAGTGGTTGTGCACCGCGACCGAGAGAATCTTCTTCGCTCGCTCCTGGCCGATGACGTACTCGTCGAGGATGGACTTGATCTCGGCAGGCTTGGGGAGCGGCGTGGTCGTCGTGAGCGACTCTTCGCGCTCTACCTCTTCAGCGATGATATCGTTGCAAAGCCCGATACACTCGTCGCAGATGTATACGGTCGGACCGGCGATGAGCTTTTTGACTTCTTTCTGCGACTTGCCGCAGAAGGAGCATTGAAGGTTGCCGTGTCCGTCGTCTCGCCTGCGATCCACCATGTACCTACTCGTCGGAGTCTAGCGTCCTGCCCCCTTCACGGCAAGGACTAGGCGGACCGCATCCGCAGCGTTTTGTCGCGTGTTAGCGCTCCCGCTTCGGCTCGATGACGTCGTCGATGAGGCCGTACTCTTTTGCCTCCTCGGCCGAGAGGTAGCGATCGCGCTCGGTGTCTTCCTTAATGCGATCGGCGGTCTGGCCTGTATGCTTGGCCAGGATCGTGTTCATTTGTTCACGAAGTTTCAGGATCTCTCGTGCGTGAATCTCGATGTCCGACGCCTGCCCGCGAATGCCGCCGAGCGGCTGGTGAATCATGATGCGGCTATTGGGCAAGCACTTGCGCATCCCGCGCGTCCCCGATGCGAGAATCCATGCTGCCATCGACGCGGCCTGCCCCAGGCACACCGTCGAGACCGGTGACCGCACGTACTGCATCGTGTCGTAAATCGCGAGCCCTGCTGTAATCGATCCGCCGGGGCTGTTGATGTAAACCGTGATCTCCTTGTCCGGGTCGTCGCTCTCCAGGAAGAGCATCTGCGCGATGATGGCGTTCGCCACGTCGTCGTTGACCTCGGTGCCGAGGAAGATGATTCGATCTTTGAGCAGGCGACTGAAGATGTCCCATTGGCGTTCGCCGCGGTGCGTCGTCTCGACGACCCAGGGCATGTACATCTGCGCGGTCGTTGGCTCGCTCATGGCTCGTCCCCCTCGTCTGGTGCGGCTTCGTCTTCTTCGATCCTCGGCGGCCGCTCGCCCTCATGGACCTTGGCACGCTCCGAGAGCCACGCCATCACCTTCTCCTCGAGGAGCTGCGACTCGAGGGCATCCCGCTGGGCCTCTTGGTAGTCCGCTCGGACCTTGGCGACATGCTTGCCAGTTCGATCCGCGATCTCCTGGAGCTTCTCCTCGAGATCCGCCTCGGTCACCTCAATCCCTTCCTGGCGGGCCAGCGACCCGAGGAGAATACCGGCCTGCACGCGGCGCTTCGCCCTGTCCTCGATGCCTGCGAAGAAATCGGCGCCCGGCGCTCCCTGCTGCCCTGCGTACTGCATGAGCTGCGCCATCTCGTACATCATCATCTGCTGCTGTTGCTGCACCATGGACGGCGGGACCGGAATGTCGTTGTGTGCGATCAGACTGTCGATCAGTTGATCCTTGAGCTCGGCCTGGCCGCGTCGTCGAGCGGACTCCTCGAGCCCCTCGCGAATCTTGAGACGAAGCTCGAGCAGGGTTTCGTAGTCGCCGCAATCCTTGGCGAATTCGTCGTCCAGCTCCGGCAAGAGTTTTTCGTGGAGCGCTTTGGCCGCGATCGCAAACTGGGCGGTCTTGCCGCGGAGATCCGGGTTCGGGTGGTCCTCCTCGAACGCGACGTCGACGGTTTTCTCTTCACCCGGTTTCATTCCCAGCAGACCCTCCTTGAGCGCCGGCAAGAGATGCTCGTCGTCGATCTCGACCTGCCGGTCTTCGGCGCCGAGCCCTTCTTTGAGCTCGCCGTCCACCGAGACCGTGTAGTCGATGGTGAGGAGGTCGCCTGGCTCGGCTCCACGGATCGGCTCAGGGACTTGTATTTCGGCGTGCTCGTTGCGGAGCTTTTGCACCTCGGCGTCCACGTCTTCGTTGGGGATGTCGATGGGCTGCTGCCAAGCCTCCAGGCCTTCGGTGCGGACCTCGTCGATCTTCGGACGAACCTCGACCTTGGCCTTGAAGGTGAGCGGCTTGCCCTGCTCGAGCTGCGGAGCCTCTTCCATCTCCGGTTGCGCGACGATGTGCAACTCGTGTTCTTGCACCGCCTGTATCAAGCCCTGCTCGACGAGCGTCCCGGTGACCTGCGCGGCAACCTGTCGCCCGTACACCTGCTTCACGACGTTCTTGGGAACCTTCCCCGGACGGAAACCGCGGACCCGCGCGGTCTTGCCTAGCTCTCGGTAGCTCTCGTCGAGGTCCTTTTGGATGCGGTCCCAGGGCACCTCGACCGTGACCTCGACGAGGACCGGGCTGATCTCGCGAATTTCAGATTGCATTGGATTTTTGGCTGAGCCGCCAGGCGCGGTTCGTACTGCCGGCGGCCGGATGCGTCAAGGTGCAGCCTCGGAAGCGGCTCGCTCTCGGTGGAGCTCGACCAACTCGATTCCCAGCGCCTGAGAGACTTCGAATATCCGCTCGTCGCGGTAGAACTCCTCGAACACGATGCGTCGGATCCCCGCATTGCAGATCGCCTTGAAGCAGTTCCAGCAAGGGGAAGCGGTGACGTAAATCGAGGCACCATCGACGCGCGTGCCGTTCTTGGCAGCCTGGATGATCGCATTGATTTCGGCGTGGATGGTCCGGACGCAGTGCCCATCGTCCATCATGTGGCCTACCTCGTCGCAATGGGGCAGCCCGCGGATGGAGCCGTTGTATCCCGTCGAAAGGATCGTTCGGTCGCCGACGATGACGGCGCCGACGTGCTTGCGGGGGCAGGTGGAGCGCCTTGCCACGACCACGGCGATGTCCATGAAATATTCGTCCCAGGACGCGCGTTCCATCCGGCCTTCCTAGCGTGACGGGCTCGGGGGGACAAGCTCACCGATGAAGCGGCGGTGGGACGAAGGGCGGTGCGGGAAGGTTTCGGGTGCGCCGTGCGAACTCGACGAAGTCGCCCTTGACCTGCCGCTCCAACTTCTCCGGGAGCCCACGCGAGATGAGCACCGAGCGGCCCTTGCGCTCGACGTGTACCGTCTTGTCGCGGTTCGACACGGTGCGCGCAGCTTCATAGGCTTCTTCCGCGTCCGCATCCGTGTCCCAGGTCGTCCACCAGACCACCGCCTGCTCCGTGCCGCGCACGTAGACCACTAGGCGATCGCCCCCCCATCCCTCGGCGGCCGGCTCGTTGGTTCCCGAGGGCTCCTCTTGGCCGAAATAGACACTCAGCTCGAGCTCACCGAGCGTGTCTTCATCGGCTCGCTCGAAGCCGGCCGCGAGAACCGCATCATTGTCCGGTACTGTGATTTCCTCCCCGAGCTCCCGGGCGAAGAATTTTTCCGGATGTAGGATCTGCTCAGTCGTCGTCGGTGGATAGCGGTGCGCGTTGTTGACGGCGGGCCATCCGCCTCGTCCCTGCACTGCGGCGATGAACTGGAGCCCGCGCACGTACGGGGCGACCAGCGTCACCCGTAGAATCGGAGGCGCTTCGTCGAGCTTTTCTCCGCGGACGAGCGCGTCGATGTCGACCAGATCGCCCATCTGCTGGATGCCGGCCGTGGCTGCGGAAAGTGGAATTCCCTGTTGGCGCAGGGCGTAGGCCAACATGGCAAGGGTCGCATCGCCCTCGACGACCGACCGGAATGCATTGTCGGCGTCCGCCGTCCGTTCCTTCTCGTACGATTCTCCGAGGCCCAATCGTTGATCTTGAAGCGCGTGGACCAGCTCGTGGACGAGCACCAGCCGCGCTTCTTGGATCTGCTCGGGTCCGAACGCCCCCGTCAGACCCTCCATCACATCGTCGCGAATGACGAGCCTGCCTGTGTCCGGGTCGTAGTAGCCGATCACCTGCTCGCCCAGCACTCCCGAAAAAATGGATTGAAGGTCTTCGTCGGGATCCAGCAATCCAAGCGCGCCGTAGATGAGCCTGGCCCTCTCGATCTCCGATTCTTCGATCTGGGCGCGAAGGCTGCTTACGACGGCGTCCCCATCTTCGATTTCAATCGTGACGGACCGCTTCAGCCGCAACTGGCGAACCGACTCCGCAGACCGCTCCAGCTCGGCGATCGCAGAGCGCTCCGCCGGCGTGGCCGACCGTGCGATTCCCCGCGACGGTGGGGGCGACGGAGCCGGCTCGGGCGGCGAACGATCGGCAGCGACGTCCACGCGCTCGGCGGCGACGACCTGCGGAATCGGGTTCGGTTTGGCGTGCCGGTGGCAGCCGCTGATCACCAGCGCAGCGGTCAGCCAGGCAACCCAGAATCTCATGGCTCTCCATCGACATCCGCCGTCACCAACGGACGCTTGCGGTGATTCTGCACCAAGAAGCGGCGGGCGGCCTCAATTGCCGCATCTTCTGCCTCCTCGGCCTCGGCGAAACGCATTCCCTTGAGCCGATTGCGGATGTGCTCGGCGATCCGGCGCTCCAACCGAGCCCGATCGCCTGCGTCGAAGACGCCCCGTGAGACGACCCGCGGCCATTGGCCAAGGCGGCCTGCGCGAAGGGACAGCAAGATGGTGACCAGACCTCCGGCCGCCATGGCACGGCGCTCGTTCATGACCTGTGCGCTGAGCGGTGCGGTTCCATCGACGTATACCCGGCCCACGGGTACCGAGCCGACCACCCGTATCGCGTCGGGCGTGACTTCGAGCACGCTGCCGTTTTCGATCAGCTGTCGTTCGGCGATCCCTTCTCGTTCGGCCAGCTCCAGATGCCTTTGCCGGTGATGATGTGTCCCATGCACGGGAACGAACGCGCGAGGCTTGACGATTCTAATCATGTCACGCTGCTCTTCGCGGTTTCCGTGACCGCTTGCATGGACTTCGGGGTGCTCATCGCGCGTGATGACCTCCAGGCCGCGGTGCTCGAAGCGGTCGACGACGTCGAACGTGGCGACTTCGTTGCCAGGAATGATGCGCGACGAAAAAATCACCGTATCGCCAGCTTCGAGATGGACGCTCGGATGTTCATCGCGCGCCAACCGGGTGAGCGCCGAGGCCGGCTCACCTTGGGTTCCGCCGGCAATGATCAAGACCTCGTCGCGCGGCAGAGCATCGACCTCCTCCGGAGCGACTAGCAAGCTCTCGATCGGAGGAATGAGCCGTAGCGCCCGTGCGACCTCGGTGTGCTTGTTGACCGACATGCCGAGCAAACAAACCCTGCGTCCCTGCTCACGCGCGATCCGCAAGGCGGCTTTGAGCCGGAAGGCGTTCGACGAAAAGGTGGCTACGACGACCCGATGCGCAGACCCCGCGATCCATCGTTCGAGCGCCTTTTCGGCGTCCCGCTCCAGGCGCGCGCGTCCACCCACGTTTGCGCCGGTCGAATCGCTCAACAAGAGCCGCACCCCCTGGGCCGAAAGCTGCTCGAGTCGGCTACGGTCGAATCGTTGCCCTTCACACGGATCTGATTCGATCTTGAAATCTCCGGTGTGCACGATCGTGCCAGCCGGCGTATCCAAGATGAGTCCGGTGGCATCGGCGATCGAGTGATGGACGGCAAAGCGTTCGACCGTGATCGAGCCAATGCGCTCGCGGCTCCCCGCGGGGCTCACGCGCAAATCCACGTCCTTCAGACGGTGCTCCGCAATCCGATCTTCGATCAACGCCGCGGCATAGGGTGGGGCGTAGATCGGGACGCGGACCTCTCTCAGCAGATAGGGAAGGGCTCCAATGTGGTCCTCGTGACCGTGGGTGATGACGACGGCCCTGAGGCGCTGACGCAGAAGCCAACCAAAGTCTGGGTGCACCAAATCCGCGCCATGTTCGTCCGTGAACGTCACGCCGCAGTCGATCGCGATCATCGTGTCTCCGCAGATCAGCGCCGCGCAATTCATTCCGACTTCGTTGAGCCCGCCTAGGGCAATGAACTGCACGGTATCGGTCACGGGACTCTCGGCACCGGGGCTAAAGGTCGCAGGGGCTCTCGTCAAGGTAGCGATTGCCCCGTTGACCCGTGTGATCTCCGCATGCTACGCCCCCGACCGCACGGGTTTCATGCGCCGTTTTCTCGCGATTCTGGGGATTGTTGCCCTTTGGGCAACATCAGGTGCGGCGCAGCCGACGCCATCGACGGCTCAGCGCGTGGACGCGACCGAGGAGGAGGAAGCGATCTCCGAGGAAGAGGCCCAGACGGCCAATCCGGAGCCATCCCAAGAGCAAGACCTGCCCCCGCAGCTGCGAGCGCCCAGCATCCAGGGGCTTCAGCTCCCGGAGCCACCCCCACCCGATGAAGACACGGAAGAAGAGTTCGACGAGAGTGCGTTGAGCGAACAAGAGGGCACGTCCGATGCGGCGCTGCTCGGTGAAGCCGAGCCTCCGGCTTCGGATCCGACGCTTGCCACGTGGACTAGCCCCCGTCCCGTCTTTTCGCTGAACGGGTACTTCCGGGTTCGCGGCGAGTGGATGAAGAACTTCTCCTTGGGCAGAGTCCCGGTCGACCGTTTGGCTCCCGGAGATCCCTTTGCCCGCTGGATCCCGATCGACAACGCGCCTGCTTCCGGCGGTGGCGGTGTGTTGCCCCAGGGCGGCTGCACGGGTCCGCCGTCTTCGCCCGCAGGACAAGACCAACGATGCGGTGGCAGCTCCGTCACGCAGTTCGCCAACATGCGGCTTCGGCTCCAGCCCACTCTTTCTCTCAACGACAACATTCGACTCCACATGATGGTCGACGCGTTCGACAACCTGGTGCTTGGCTCGACGCCCGAGGTCAAGTCCGTCGACCAGTTCGGGCAAATCCCCGGTCGCGCCCCCGGTGTACCGGTAGACACGCTGACTCGCACCTCGCCACCACCCGAATCCTTCCGCAATACCGTGGGAGATGCGCTGGTCGTTCGACGCGCCTGGGGCGAAGTGACCAACAGCACCATTGGCCAGCTTCGGTTCGGGCGGATGGGCAATCAGTGGGGCCTTGGAATGCTCTGGAACGCGGGCGAAGCAACCAACATCTTAGGCACCGTGCTCGATCAGGACTTTCAGTCGGACGTCGATCGGATTCAGTTGATCGGAAAGTTCAAAGGCGTCTTTTTCGGCGTTTCGTGGGATTTTGCAAACAAGGGCTACATCTACGATCCGGTCGAAGACATCCAGGCGATTCCGCGCGACGCCACCTCCAAAGACGATACCCGCCAATGGAGCTTCCTGGTGGCGCGGCGGCTCGATCCGTTGAGTCGAGAAAAGCGCCTGGCGCGGGGCAAGTGGGTGGTCAACGGCGGGGCCTATTTCATCTATCGAAGCCAGTACCTTTCCACCTCGACTGCGCCTCTGTTGGGGACGCCCATCGACATCGAAAGCTCGTTCGTGCGTCGTGACGGAAAGGTCTACATCCCCGATGGTTGGTTCCAGGCCCTATGGAAAGACATTCGTATCGAGCTGGAGTTCGCAGGCATCTTCGGAAAGATCCAGAATATATCCCCCGGCGAGTTTCCGCCCACCTCCGAAGGCGCACCGTTCAAGCTGCGTCAGTGGGGTGTCGCGCTCGAAAGCGAGTTTCGTTTCCTCAAAAAGAAGCTCGGCGTCCACCTGAAGACCGGTGCGGCTTCGGGTGATCCCGACGTGGTCGGTCTTTCTCAATACGAAGATCTCGCCACCCAACCCGTGGGACAGAAGACCGTTTCGAATTTCTCGTTTCATCCCAACTACAACATCGACTTGATCCTTTGGCGGCAGATCATGGGACGCATCTCGGGCGCGTACTACCTGGCGCCCGCGATCAGTTACGACATTCTGCGGAGCGACTTCGGCCGCGTCCTCGGCGCGCGCCTCGATTTCATCTACAGCCGTGCTCTGTACCAGCAGCAAACGTATTCCTCCGAGCCCAACCTCGGCGCCGAGCTCGACATCTCCATCTACTATCGAACTGAAAACGGTCCACAGTTCACCGATGGTTTCTTCGCAGCCTTTCAATTTGGGGTGCTCTTTCCCCTGGCTGGGCTCAAATACCTAAGCGTCGATGGCATTCGAGAACCAGGCACCGAGGGGCTGGGCACCCGCACTCCGCTCACCATGCGGCTCGTCCTCGGTATCCAGTTCTGAGCTCAGCGCTGAAGCAAGGCCTCGGCTTTGGCGGCGACTCGCCACTGCCTGCAGCCCTCCGCGAGCACGATACCGCGCAGGTCGCTCAGTGCGCGCTCGAGGTCGTCGTTGACGATCATGTAGTCGAAGAAAGGATAGTGCTCGATCTCCTCCCGCGCCTTTTTGAAGCGGCGCCGCCTCGATCTCTCATCATCGGCGCCGCGACTCTCCAGCCGCCGGCGTAGCTCATCCATCGAGGGAGGCAGGATGAAGACTCCTACCGCATCTGGGAATTTTTCCTTGATCTGACGTGCGCCTTGGTAGTCTACATCGAACAAGACCCCGCTCTTGCCCTCGTCGCGCGCCTGGCCAATCTCGCTTACGCTCGTGCCGTAGAGATTTCCGTGTACTTCGGCCCACTCCGCGAAACCATTGTCGGCGATCATCTTGCGAAAGGCCTCTTCCGTGACGAAGTGGTAGTCTCGACCGTCGACCTCGTTGGGCCGTGGCTTGCGGGTGGTATGAGAAACACTGAACCGGAACTCGGGGAACTCCATCAGCAGCCGGCGGGTGAGCGTCGTCTTCCCTGCTCCCGATGGCGAGCTCACGATGAGTAAGATGAGATCTGGATCCGTCGAGGCGGCGACGCTCATTCCAATACCCTTTCGCTGCTACCTCTACCCTGCACCCTCGGGCATCTAAAGCACATTTTGCGCTTGCTCACGCATTTGCTCGATGGTGGCCTTGAGCTCCACCACGTGGCTCGTCATCGCGGCATCTTGCGCTTTGGAGCCGATCGTATTCGCTTCCCGTGCCATTTCCTGAAGCAGGAAGTCGATGCGCTTCCCGACCGGTTGGTCCGAATTCTCAATTAGTTCGAACATTTGATTTCGATGGCTCTCCAGGCGCACCAGCTCCTCGGCGATGTCGGAGCGGTCCGCGAGCAATGCGATCTCCTGCTCGAGGCGGGCGGGCTCGATCTCGGCATCGACGTCTGCGAGCAACGTCTGGATGCGATCCCGCAGGCGGGTACGGCGCGTTTCGACCATTTCGGGAGCCGCAGCCCCGAGCGCCGAAAGGCTCGACGCGAGATCCCCCAATCGACTGCGGAGCTCGGCGGCCAGCGCCTCTCCCTCTTTGTCGCGCATGGCGATCACCGCAGCGCAGGCGGTTGCGGCCGCTCGTTGGAGCGAGTGGTCGAGCGCGTCTTCGTCGATGTCCGTGCCGGTGACGAACAAGTCCGGCACGATGGAAAGCAAGGACAGCGGTACGGGGTCCGCCGGGCTCAGCGCATCCCGCAACCCGATCAGGTCGGCGAAGATCGCGCGGGCGCGCTCGACGTCGAGCGTGGCTCGCGGAAGCGTCTGTCCCTCCAAACGGGCCGCCACGTCGATACGCCCTCGCGTCAGGCGCGCTCGAACTTCGCGTTCCACCGTGGCAGCGTGGTTCTGGATGCGGGAGGGAAGGCGGACGCGGATGTCGAGGTAGCGATGGTTCACGGTTCGCATTTCCAGCACGACGTGTCCTTCGCCGAGCGATGCCCGCCCGCTACCGTATCCCGTCATGCTCTGCATGCGATCCTATTCGAGCCCGCGCTTGTGCTTGATCTGATCCATCACCTTCGCGTACTCGACCTCGAACGCGGCGGTGCCCTCTTGGAGGTTCTTGATCTTCGAGCGGACCTCGGCGTCGAGACCGCTTTCGACTTCCATGTGGTGGCGAAGGACGGGTGTCATCTTCTTTCTGAGCGTCGTGTCGTCTGCGTAGATCTCCGCGACGTTGGCGCTGTGGAAGAGCATGTTGAGGAGCTGATCGATCAAATAGGGCAGGGTTTCGTCCTGTTGGGGGAAGCCCATTTCCTTGGCCACTCGCTGTCGGACACGGCCGAGTTGGGAGTAGCTGAGGCCTTCGCGCTGCATGCGGTCCTTCGCCTCGTCGATCATCTGGCGCTCCCTGCGCACGAACTCCTTGAGCACAGCCTCCAGATCGAGCCGGACCTCCGCCGCGTCCTCCACCTCGATGTCTCCCTGGGCAGTCAGCTCCCGGACCAGGTCATCGACGATAGGGCCAATTTTTCCTGAGTAAAGTCGCATAGTTATAATGCCGGCCCTCGACCGTGGACAAAACCCGTCCCGATGCGCCGACACTAGCTAAGCCCTGGGTTGCGGTCAACACGGATGAAGAAATGCCCTATTCAGCTAATTTTGTGAAACTACGTCTTGACGGTAATCCCGTGCGGGTGCACCCTACCGTTAAGGCTGTAAGTATGGATTCTAACGCTCCCGCACTTCAGAACGGCTCCGGCGCGCGGCGACTTCGAACGACTGAGGAACGGCGCTCGAGAATTCTCGGACGCTGCAGGGTCTTCGAAGGGCTCTCCTCCGAGCTCCGCGATGTCGTGTTGAATGGCAGCGCGCTGGTCGATGCCGACCGGCGGGAATCTCTGTGCATGCCCAGCGACCCAGCGGTCTTCGTGATCGGAAGCGGTCGCGTCCGGCGCGTGCGCCGCACACCCGAACGAGAGCTGACGCTCGGCTACTACGGCCCCGGCGATCTCATCGGCGAAATGTCGTTGATCGATCCCGAAGCGCGCCTCGAGACGGTAGTCTTGGATTACGTGGAAGCGCTACGCATTCCGCCGCGCCTCATCAAAACGGTGATGGGTGAGGCTCAGGAATTCGCTTCCGCGATGCATCGATTGATGGGGGAACGCCGTCTGCTCGCAGAACGGCGAATCGATGCCCTGCTCACGCGAAGCGTAGAGTCGCGTGTTGCAGAATTTCTACTCGATGCGTCCTCACGGCACGGGATTCCCGATTCACGGGGGATCCTGGTGGGTGTGAAATTCACCCATCAGGAAATTGCGAGCTACGTAGGCTCGACACGGGAAACGGTCACTCTGGTGCTAGGCGCGTTCAAGCGAGGGGGCTTGATCACGACCGATCATCGGCGCGTCGTCATCAGAGACGTAGCGGGACTGCGAAAGAGGGTCTAACAGAAACGGGGAGTTGTCCAAACGGCGCGGCCTGGGGGGGCCGCCGCCGGGCGGACTTTTTAATCACCGACAGCGCCAGGGTCAGCGACAGCGATCAAGGCCGGGGCTCGGAAAAAAGCGCGACACGGACTTGCGTGGGACGGAGCGGCTTGCATAGCTGGCCCGGTGCACTGGGGAGCTTGGGCCAGGCAAGCCGCTCCTCGGGCGGCGCGCCAATCGGAGGTGGTTGCAGCCATGCCGATTGGCACTTCGCACGCCCCCTCCAGCCCATGTCGCGCTTTTTCCGAGCCCCTCCATACGGTATCCGAGCCGGCGACAGGGCCGGAGTCGGCGTCCGAGCCCCGGCTCTTATCGCGCTACAGTAGCTGGTCCTGCTCCTTGAGCTTCTTTTCCATTCGACCGATTAGGCCGTCCCAGCCTTCATCTGCGATGACTCTGCGGAACTGGCGTTTGTAGTTCTTTACCAAGCTCACGTCATCGGTGAAGATGTCGAAGACCTTCCACTCGTCGCCTGCCGGGCTCATGCTGTAGTCGATGGTGATGGGAGGTTGCCGCTTCTTGCTCACCGAGCGCGCGGACGACTTCACCTTCACGCCGCTGTCGATGGGCTCGGTTCCGACCCAGGCCACCTTGTAGTCGAGCGTGGATTCCATGTTGCGTTGGTACTGACGCTCGACCAGCTGGCGCAACAGGCTCACGAAGCGCTGGCGCTCCTTCGGGGTTCGCTTGTCCCACTCCTTGTCGAGCGAAAGTTTCGCCAATCGGTCGTAGTCGAGGAATTCACCGAGCAAGTCGGTGAGCTCTTCGGCGCGCTTCGGCGTGTCCGGTTTACGCAAGACCTGACGCACCTTGTTGTGCTTGGTGCGGATGAAGCGCTCGGCCTTGGCTGCATCCGCCCCGGAGATTGCGACGGTTGCCGAGCCGCCGGGCGTCTCTTGTGCAGTCGCGGGCATGGACAGCCAAAAGAACGCAAAGAGGGAGGTTGTGATGATCGCAAGACGAGCCATGGATTCCTCATAGACGAGAAGAAGGGATGATTTATTCGTCGCAGTCGACTGGGCGCCAGCCCTGTTCCGAGACCAATGGCATGTTGGTCGCTTTTTCGAGGCCTGCAATCGAGAGATTGTATTCGGCCACGGCCATGAGCCGGTTGGACCGTGCGGTGAAGTATGCGGTGATCGCATCGACGAACTCCCTGGCGTCCATCGTGCCGACTTCATAACCCTGGGCCGCCGAGACGAACCACTTGCGCGCTTCCTTCTCGGAACGCTTCCAGCTGCCGACGCGGCGCTTGGAGTCTTGGAGCTGCTCATAGAGCGCATTGACCTCGATCTCGATGCCTTGTTTGGCTTCTTCGGTCTTGGCCTTCAACGAAGCGATCTCGGCTTTGGCAGCCTTGACTCGCGCATTGGTGCCCGCGAAGTCGAGCTTCCACCGCGCCACCAGGCCCACGAAGGCGCCCGCGTAGTTGCCGCGGTCGATGATGAACGGGTTGTTGATGTCGGTAATCACGGGAGTTCGGGCGAACGACGCCCTCAGTGCGAGGATGATGTCCGGTAGGTATGCGGAGCGCTTGACCGTCAGGTTGGCGTCCTTGGCCGACTGCGCCGCTTCCAACTGATGGATCTCGGGCCGGCTCTCGAGGGCGCGGTCGATTTGTTCGCCGAGCTCGACGATTTCGCTTTGCACCACCTCCAGAGCGCATTCGGGAACGGCCGCAGGTGCAATTCCGGAAAGGATCTCGAGCGCGCTCCGGGCAGATGCCTCGAGTCGCAACGCTTCGGACTCACGAGACTCGATCTGGGACAGAGCGGCAACCAGGCGAAAATAGTCGGTCTGTTTGACGCGCGGGTCGTCGGCCTCCAGGCGCTGGCGCAGCTTGTCGACGGTGCGCCGAAGCTTTTCCTTGCCCTCGGTCAGCATCGCCTGCAGGTCCAGGGAAAGCTGCACCCCGAAGTACGCGCGCCGAACATCGAAGACGACCCGGTTCAAGGTGCGATCCCGCTCTTGCTCGGAGGCGGCGATGCCGGCGCGGGCGGCCTTTTTGCCGGCTCGGTACTTTCCGAAGGTGTAGATGGGAATCCCGCCTTCGATCCCGACCTCTCCGCCGGGGCCCCACCGATTGGCCCAGGGAATTTGGGGGTCGGGGCTGAACGTGGGGGTGCCGCGGGCGCCCGGGGCGACGAAGAATTTCGCTTGTCCCTCGAACTGAAAGAAGGGCGAAAGCTTTGCCTCGTCCAGTCGTGCCTGGGCAGCATCGATGTCGGCGTCGGCAGCTTTGAGCCCGGGGTAGCGCGTGATGGCTGCCCGAGTGAACTCGTCGATGTGGTGCACACGCTGGGGGCTCGGCGCCTTGTCCTCGGTCGGCGCTCCCTCTTCGGCCGGCGCGTTCTGGGCGATCCCCTCTGGCGCAATACCGAGGATCGCCAACGCCACGACGGCTAGCGCATGGGACCTGACCATGCGCTTTTGTAGCTGGAAACCGACGTCTGAGCCACGAATGTGCGACTACTTCGACTTCTTGCTGCCGCTCGCGCTGCCCTGTTTGGCTTCTTTGTTGTAGCGCTGGATGAGCACGTCGGTGAGATCGAGGTTCGAGGGCACCCACACGACGCCGCCTTCATTGGCTTCGAGAATGAGGGTGTACCCGTCGGTCTGCCCGATGCGGCGAAGAATCGCTTGCATCTTCTCGAGGATCTTCTGGGTCAGCTCGCCTTCCTTCTGGGACAGCTCTTGCTGGTACTGAACGTACTCGTTTTGAAGCTCCATCAAGTCGGCCTGGTACTTTTCGACTTTCTTCTTGAGCGCATCCTCGCTCAGGACCTCCTGCTGCCGCTCGAGGCTTTCCTTTTGCGCCTTGAGATTTTCCTGTTTCTCGTTGAGCGACTTCTGCCTCTCGTCGAACAGCTTCTTCAACCTGCGCTTGGCCTGACGGCCGTCCTCGGTTTCGTTGATGGCGCGCTGGAGATCGACGACTCCGATCTTGACCTGCGCACGGACGGTCGACGCGGACCCGGCCAGCATCACGGCGGCCATGGTGAACATCACGATTCTGGCAAAGCGCATGTAGAGCATCCTTTCAGGCCCGGCCTAGCTAGCCGTTTGCTGCGACCAGGTCAAGCCGCAGGGGTTATACGTCGCACGCGTGGCCTGCATTCTCTAGAACGACTGCCCAATGGTGAATTCGAAACGAATTTGGGCGTCTTGCGGACGCCGGCGGATCGGGATGCCCCATTCGAAACGCAGCGGTCCAAGCGGAGAGAACCATCGGATGCCAAAGCCAACCGAGTAGCGGAGGAAGCCATTGATGCCACAAGGCTGTGACGATCGATCGGCTTCCGGCGCTACCGGTGCTTGGCAGTTCCCGAACTGGTCCCTGAACGCGAACAGGTTCCACGCATTGCCGCCGTCGGTGAAGATCACGCCCCGGATCCCAACTGCCGTGATGATGGGGAACTCGAATTCGATGTTGTAGAAGGCCTGGAAATCACCACCGATGGGCCGGCCTTCGAAGGCGATGGGCAGGTTCGGATCACCGGCGGAAGCGATCCCGGCTTGAGGGCCTACGGACTGCAGACGATAGCCGCGGATGGTGTAGATTCCGCCGAGATAGAAGCGTTCGAACACCGGGACCTCTTTGCGGGAGGTGATCATGCCGAGCTCGGTGTTGACCTTGAAGATGACCGGTCCAAGAACCTTCTTGTAGAAGCGGGCGAACGCGGTTTGGCGTATGAACGTGTTGTCGGAGCCGAGGTACTGATCAGCGACTTGCACGGCGTAGTTTGCGAAGATGCCCTCGGTGGTCGACAAACGGTTGTCGCGGCTATCCCAGTTGAGCGTGGCGCGAAGCGAGCTGGTGATGCCGTCACGAAAGGCGTTGGCAATGAAGATGTTGGAGAAAGTGTTTTGAAGTTGTCCGCCGACACCCAAGAGATTGCCGCGTGGCTGGGAGATCTTCACGTTCTCGAATTCGTAGCGAAGGAAGAAGCGGAAACGCGGATTGAACAACGGATGTCCGGTGGTGATGTTCGCGCCGGTGGAGTCCTGACGGAAATCCCGGAAGTCTCGGATGCGTTTGAATACCCCGAAGCCCAAGCTCCATTCGGAGCCTAGGAACCAGGGCTCGACGAAGTTCAGGTCGATCTGCTGGCGAATCCCCGAAAGCTGCAGGTTGAGGCCGAGGCTCTGACCACGCCCGAACAGATTTTGCTGCTGGATCTGGGCGGTGACGATGAAGCTTTCGAGAGACGAAAAGCCTGCGCCGACCTGGAACGTGCCGGTCGGTTTTTCGGCAACCTCGACGTTGATGACCATTTGGTCCCGCGCCGTCCCCTGTTCCTCCGACACGTCCACACGCTCGAAGTATCCCAGTTGGTTCACGAGCGCGCGTCCGTCCTCGAGCTTGCTTTGGCTGTAGAGGTCGCCTTCGCTGATCCGGAACTCCCTTCGTATGACCGCATCGCGGGTCTTGGTGTTGCCACGGATGTGGATTCGTTGGATGTAGACCGGCGGTCCTCGCAGGATGTTGACGGTCACGTCGACGAGGTGGTTGGCTTCGTCCAGGTCGGTTCCCGGTACCATCTCGACCAAGGCATATCCGGCATCGCGGTACAGTCGGCTCATGGATTCGATGCCTTCCGCGATCTTGGTCCGACTGAACCAGTCGCCCGAATCGAGCTCGACCATCTCCCGCAGCTCCTGCTTGGGCGCCAAGGTCTCGACCTCGTTGCCTGCGCCGTCGGTCTCCATGACGTCCAGCTTGCGGATTCGGAACCGAGGACCTTCCTCGACCGGAATCGTGATGTCGACGAAGGCGCGGTCTGGGGTGAGCTCGACCCTGGGCCGGCCCGGCCGCATCATGAGATAGCCCTTATCGTAGTACCAAGCCTGAACGCGGGTCAGGTCCTCATCGAAGGCGGCACGGCTGAACTTGTTGCGGTCACTGAGGAACGAGAACATCCCGGTCTCGCTCGTCTTCATGATCTTGAGCAGCTCCTGGGCGGGAATCTGGTCATTGCCCACGAAGCTGATCCGGCGAACCTCGACCTCCGCGCCTTCGTCGATTTTGAAGATCACGTCGACCTGATTGGTATCGCCGCCGACTCGCCGCAGCTCGTATTTGATGTCGGCCAAGAAGAAACCCTCGTCCGAATAGAGCTCGCGAATCGCAGTGGCTTGTTTTTCGACCTCCGGAACCGAGAGGATGGTGCCTTCCTCGAGCGTGATCGCCTTGTCGATGTCGTCCTTGTCGACCTCGTCGTTACCCTCGTAGATGACCTTGCGGATCGCTGGCCGCTCCACGACCCGAATCGTCAGCTTGATTCCGTCGCCCAGGGGGTCGGCCTCGATCTGCAGGTCGTCGAAGTACCCCATGTTCCAGAGCGCTTTGGCATCGCGCGTCACGGCCGGATCCAAGCAGATGTCTCCCCTCCGGAGCTTCATCGTCGCTCGAACGTCATCGGGGTCGACCCGCCGCGCCCCGACGACGACGATGCGCCGGATCTCCTTGCCGTGACAGCTCGTCCGGGGCACCTGGATGCCTGCGTCGGCATCCTCGACCGGCTGATAGGCCGCCGCCCCTTCGGCGGGCTCCGCCTCGCGGGTGATGGGCTCCGGAGGTTGCTGCGGCTGGGGCGAGGTGCGGATCGGCCGGGTCGCGGGCGCCGGTGGTTCGGGGATGTTGTCGCTACTCTGAGCGCCCGCCACGGAAGCGAGCCCTGCGAGCGTCAGGGCTATGGCAGGGGCGGAAAGGCGCATTGTCAGGCGTAGCGATCCGGGCGGCTATAGCCGTGCCCTATGGGGGGGTCAAGCTGGTTTTCCTTGGTTTTCAAGGGGTTGGACGCGTCGTTCATCGGAATCGATGCGTCCGTCTTTCATGGAAACTTGCCTCGGCATCATGGCGGCAAAGTCCCGGCTGTGGGTCACGATCAAGAAGGTGATCCCATGTCGCCGGTTCAAGTCGAAGAAGAGGGCTTGGACGGCGGCACTGGTCTGACTGTCGAGGTTGCCGGTCGGCTCATCCGCGAGGACGAGCTTTGGCTCCATGAGCAACGCCCTTGCCAGCGCCACGCGCTGTTGCTCACCACCGGAGAGCTCCCCTGGACGATGGGTCAGGCGATCGGTGAGGCCGACTTCGTCGAGAAGCCGCCGTGCACGCTTCTCGAGCCGCCGGCTGCCCTGAATCAGCCCCGGCATCATCACGTTTTCCAGCGCCGTGAACTCCGGGAGCAGATGATGAAATTGGAAGACAAAACCAATGCTTTTGTTTCGAAACTCGGCTAAATCCGAGCTACCGAGACGGGTGACGTCCTGCCCCTCGTAGAGGATTCGACCGCTCGTGGGCAGATCGAGGGTGCCGATGAGGTGAAGCAGGGTGCTCTTGCCTGCGCCGGACGGACCGACGATGGTCACCATCTCGCCACGCGCAATTTCGAGATCGATGCCCTTGAGGACTTCGAGTGGCCGGCCTTCGTGCTCGAAGGTCTTGGTCACGTGTTGGACGGTGACGAGCGGATCAGACATCGATCGTGCAGACGGTCAGTCGTACCGGAGCGCATCGACGGGCCGGACTCGACTCGCTTGATACGCGGGAAAGAGGGTTGCGGCCAGGCATATCACCACGGTGGCCGCGCCAACCAGGGCGAATTCGGTCGGATCGAGATGCACCGGCAGCTTGTCGATGTAGTAGACCTCGGGATTCATCCTGATTCCAAAGTGTTCGGCGGCAAATGTCAGAACGAACCCCAGCCCGAGGCCCATCAAACCGCCCGCGGTGCCGATCAACAGGCCCTCGATGACGAAGATGCGAATCACGCCCCGCGCCGACGTGCCCATGGCTTTCAGGATACCCACCTCACGGCGCTTCTCCTGAACGAGCAGGGTGAGCGTTCCGAAGACCGAGAAGCCCGCGATGAGAATTGCAATGCCGAGCGTGATGAACATGGCGAGCTTCTCCAGCGCGAGGGCGCCGAAGAGCTGCTGATTCATCGCTTTCCAATCGCGCACGCGCAGATCGTCACGGTCTAGGCTCGCCGCAAGCTTGGCGGCGAGGGCAGGGGCGCGCTCGACGTTCTTCACCTTGACCTCGATGCCGCTGATGCGCCCGTCCATCCGAAGAAAGCGTTGTGCGGTAGCGAGGTCGACGTAAGCGTGTTTCATATCGTACTCGTACATGCCGCTATAGAAGATGCCGGCGATCCGGAAGGGCCGGGTTCTCGGGATGGGTCCGCTCGGACCGAGATCGCCCTGCGGGGAGATGACCGTGACCCGATCGCCGACCACGAGCCGAAGCGCCCTGGCCAGCTCCTGGCCCACGATCAGCCCGGGCAGGGCATCGTCGCGCTTGGACTCCGGTAGGCCTTTGGCGGCCGCGTGCTCTGCGCCTTCGATCATGGCGTCGATTGGGCCGGCCGCGGTCGTGTCGACCGAGGAGTCGAGGATCTGCTCAGGGTGCTTCAGATACTCGAGCTTGCCGTGCGTCATATTTCGAGCGAGGTCGGTGACGTCCGAGACGGTATCGGGGTCGATCCCGTGTAGGATCGCGCCACCGCGATTCGAGAGGCTCGAAACCATCACCTCGGCCTGAAGAAAGGGTGTTGCGCCGACGACCCCGTCGGTGTGGCGCGCCTGCTCGAGCAGGGGCTTCCAGTCGTCCAGCTCGCCCGATGCCTTGTCGATGACGATGTGTGCACGGTTACCCAGAATCTTCTTCGTAAGGTCGGCGCGAAAGCCACCCATCACACTGAGCACGGAAATCAACATGCAGGACGAGACCGCGACCGCTAAGACCGACAAGGTGCCGCTCGCTGCAAGGAAGCCGGTTTTCTTCGCGCGAAGGTGCCGTGCGGCAATCATGGTTCGAAACCCAACTCGCTCCAATGCGGTTAGAAGTGGGCCTACCAGTCGGAGCGAGAGCCGTATCGCAAACAAAGTCGTGATGCTGACCCGGATGACCGCGCGCAGCAGGCTCGCGTCGTCGCCTTCGGCGGCGGACAGGGGCAAGAGAGCCGTGACTGCCACGAACCCGATCAGCAACGCGGCGTCGAAGCCGAGCCAAAAACGTCGACGCCGCTCGAGGGGAACGAGAAACCAGCAGGACGTGCTGAGGACGACGATGAACACGCCGCTGGCCGTCTGGAGGGTGGCCGCGGCGTGGTAGAGCGTCGGCACCCAGTCGAGGTCGAGATCGCCGTATGCTAAGTGGCTCAGCCCGAAAAGCAGGCTCGCCACCGTGCCACCGAGCACGTGACCGGCCGACACGCGCGCTGCCCAAAGCAGGATTCCCACCGAGGCCGTGGTGATCGCCGCATGAAGCATGCCGACCGTCGACAGGCCGACGATGCGCGCCCGGCCCCGGTTGCCCCGGGGCAACCGGGCGGCTCTTTGAAGGACTCCCAAGCTCAGTAGGAGCAAGATCAGCTGGACGGTGGTCCACCCAATGACCAACCGCACCCACAGCAAGTCGTCGTCGAGCTGCGCCTGGAACCACTCCGAGCTCTGGGCGGCGAAGATCCACGCCGCTGCGGCATGCAACACCCCGAGCACCCCGAGCACGGCGGTCCACATGCCGAGCGGCTGCCGCTCGCTCATTCAGCCTCCGGCCGCAGCAGCGGGAACAGGAGCACGTCTCGAATGGAGGGTTGGCTGCACAGCAGCATGATGAGCCGGTCGACGCCCAAGCCGAAGCCGGCGGCCGGCGGCATTCCATGGGAGAGCGCACGGACGAAGTCCGCGTCGAAGTCCATGGCTTCTTCGTCCCCTCGCGCGCGGGCCTGAAGCTGCGACTCGAATCGAGCCGCTTGGTCGTCCGGGTCGTTGAGCTCGCTGAAGGCGTTGCTCAGCTCGCGTCCGTCGACGAACAGCTCGAAGCGATCGACGTAGTCCGGATCGTCGTCGTTGCGTCGAGCCAGGGGCGATACCTCCCAGGGAAACTGCGTGATGAACACGGGGACCGACTTGGCACCGTCCGGTGTTCGATAGAGCGCGGTCAGGTCGGGCTCTACCAAGAGCTCGAACACGGCGAATACACGCTCGCCGTGTGTTTCGCACGCGCTGAGCTGCTTGTGCGCAGCCGGATCGAGCTTGCTTGCCATGGCCTCGCACGCGTTCTTCATCGCCTGCTCGTCGTCGATAGCCTCGGGCGACAGAACCTCTTTCCATGCGGTTTTCGCGACACGTTCGCGGCCAGCGCGTCGGAGGCGGTCGGCGATCGCATCTCGCATCCGCACCCGTGGCCACTCGGCCTGCAGATCGAAGGTGCGCTCCCCGATCAAATCTGGAAAGCGTGCGTGCAGATCGGCGTCCACCATGCGGATCATCTCGACCACGAGGTCCATCAGATCCTCGTAGGTGGCGTAGGCCATGTAGAATTCGAGGATGGTGAATTCGGGATTGTGCTTGGTGCTGATTCCCTCGTTTCGAAACGCTCTGCCGATTTCGTAAACGCGATCGAAGCCCCCGACGAGCAGACGCTTGAGATGAAGCTCGGGCGCGATGCGTAAGATCAGCGACAGGTCCAGCGCATTGTGATGCGTCTCGAAGGGCTTGGCGCTGGCACCTCCACGGATGGCGTGCAGCAGCGGCGTCTCGACCTCGAGGAAGCCATGGGCGTCGAGAAAGCTTCGAAGAGACCGGATGACTTGGGTCCGTGCGCGGAACACCTCCGCGACCGACGGGTTGGCGAAGAGGTCCACGTAGCGCTCCCGGTAGCGCGTCTCGACGTCCTTGAGGCCGTGCCATTTTGCCGGCGGCGGCAGCATGGCCTTGCCCAGGTGCTCGTAACGCCGCGCGCTGACGGCAAGGGCACCGGTCTTGGTCCGGATGACCGGCCCCTGCACCAGTGCGTGGTCGGCGAGGTCCGACAGCTTGAGCACCGCTGCGTCCCGTTCGCTCAGCTTCTCCGGGCGCACCAACGCTTGGGCGTCGCCGTACGGCGTCCGGATCACGACGAAGGGTCCTCGCTTGGCGATCACGCGTCCGTAAAGTGCCACTTGGGGCGCATCGTCGGTGAGCTCCTCTTCGAGCGGAAGCTCCTGCCGGGCGTCCTCGTCATTGGCCAACGAGACCAGGTCCCGCCGCTTTTCTTCGAGATCGTCCGTGGCCCGCCAGGAGTTCGGGTAGGGCAACACGCCGAGCTCTCGCAGACGCTGTGCTTTGTTCCGCCGTGTTTGTCGCAGCTCGTCTTCGGTGGCCACTTGCTAATTCCCCCGGGCTTTGCCCGCCTTCTTCTTCTGTTGTCGCTTTTCGGCGCTCATCAACAAATAGTTTTCGATGAAGTCATCGAGCTCGCCGTCGAGGACCGCGTCTGCGTTGGTCACCTTGTGGTCGGTACGCTCGTCTTTGACCATGGTGTAGGGTTGGAGCGTGTAGGTTCGTACCTGGGAGCCGAATGCGATGTCGGCGCGGTCGCTCAAGAATGCCTCTTCGAAGGCGGCTTCCCGTTCGCGGCGCGCCTTTTCAAAGAGCAGCCCGCGCAGCATCTTCAGCGCGGTTTCCCGGTTTTGATGTTGAGAGCGCTCTGCCTCGCAACGGACGACGAAGCCGGTGGGGACGTGCTTCATTCGCACCGCCGATTCCGTTCGATTGACGTGCTGGCCGCCTGCACCCCCGGAGCGCATGGTGGTGACCTCGAGGTCCTCGTCGCGAATCTCGATTTCGCCTTCGGTCAGGTCGTCGCCGAGGTCCGGAACCACGCTCACACCGGCAAACGAGGTGTGCCGTCGTTTGTTGGCGTCGAACGGGCTGATCCGAATGAGCCGGTGGACCCCGTTTTCGGCGCGGAGATAGCCGTAGGCATTGGGGCCCCGGGCGACGAAAGTTGCGTCCTTGATACCGGCCTCGTCGCCTGGCTGCTTGCTGAGCAGCTCGGTGCGGAAACCGCGCCGCTCGCACCAGCGCAAATACATGCGCAGGAGCATGTCCGCCCAGTCCTGTGCCTCGGTGCCGCCCGCTCCGGGGTTGATCGTGACGATCGCATCGGTGTCGTCGTCGGGAGTGAGCATGCGCTTGAGCTCGAGACCGCGTACCTCGGATTCGAGAGAAGGCAGCCTTTGTGCGACCTCGGTGGCGACCCCCTCGTCGCCCTCGCTCACCGCGAGGTCCAATAGCTCGAGCAGATCTTTGACTTCAGCGTCTACCCGCGTGAATTCATTCAGAGTCTCCTCGGCGGCGGCGCGCTCCCGCATGAGCTTCTGCGCCTTCTGCTGATCATCCCAGAAATCCTCGGCCAGGCTGAGGTTCGTCAAGCGGTCGATGGTGTGCCGGAGGCCATCGAGGTCAAAGAAACCTCCCCAGCGCATCCATGCGCTGTGCGAGGTCTTGGAGTGTTTCGCGGCTTTCCCCTGGTGTCATCGCCCCTCGCGCCGGACGTACCGCGCCCGTTGTCCCCTGTCAAAAGGCACGTGCTGTGCGCCAAAAGAAAATGCCTCGACCTTTTTGAAAGTCACGCCTGTTTTGGCTTGTGCTGAGAAGAGCTTTCCGGTTCACTTGGCCGCCATGCGGCGTTCCAGGGCTCTGGGTATCGGTGTGCTCGTTTGGCTGGCAGTCACTCTGACGGCTTGCGATACGGCAAAGCTCGCCGCGGACTCCACGTCCGCGCTATTCAGCCGGGCCGCCCCGGGAGTCGAGCAGCACTGGGACTACGAGGTCGTGGGCAAGGCCTTTCCGGCGAGCATCATGCAGCTCGAAGGCTTGCTTCGGGTCGTCCCGGACAACGAGGTCATCGGGCTCTCGCTGGTTGGCGCCTACATTGGCTACGGCGTGGGTTGGATCGAGGACCGCGTCGAGGTTGCGGACGCAGCCGATGATTGGGAGACCGCCGAGCACCTACGGCGCCGCGCGCTCGTGATGTACACGCGTGCCTGGGAGCTGTCGAAGCACTTCCTCAGAAACCGCGATCCGGGCCTCGATGCTGCCCTGGTGGGCGGAGTAGACACCCTGGACGCCTGGCTCCACGAGGTCTTCGTCGAAAAGCAAGATGCGGCCATCCTGCTGTGGGCCGGGTCGTCACTCGGGGCGCGCATCAACATGGGGATGGAGGACATCGATACCGTCGCAGACTTGCCGCTCGCCAAGGTGATCCTCACCCGCTCCGTCGAGCTCGATCCCGATTTCATGTTCATGACGGGCGAGATGACCATGGCCGTACTGGCCGCCTCGGAGTTCCCGCCGGACATGGATCGGGCCAAGCGGCTGTTTGACGAGGTTCTCGACAAGACCGAGCGCCGAAACCTCATGGTCCAGATGAACATGGCCCGCTACTACGCCGTCAACGTGGGGGACTCCAAGCTCTTTCGGGATTTACTGAACGAGGTTCTCGATGCGGGCGACGTGCTGCCCGAAGCACGGCTCAACAATGTGCTCGCCCGGCGCCGCGCCGAGCGCTACCTGAACCGGATCGAATACTTCTTCAGCGATCTGAGCGAGTAGCGTCTTGCCCCGTTGGAAACAGCTTTTCGTGGTGCTTTTGGCCGCGGGCGCATTCGTCGTGCCCGGCGCGCTTACGGTTCCCAAGGCCCAGGCGGAAAAGACCACCGTGATCCGGTTCGCCTCGTTGGCGCCCGCGGGCTCGGCCTTCATGAAGGTGATGCAAGCGTGGAACCGAAGCCTGAAGAAGGAAACGCAGAACCGGGTCGAGCTGCGTTTCTATTCGGGGGGCAGCCAGGGGGATGAGCGCGATTTCATCCGCAAGGTCCGTGCCGGGCAAATGGATGCTGCCGGTGTGACCACCACGGGCCTCGGGATGGTCGTTCGGCCCGTGCTGGTGCTGTCGGCGCCGGGTCTCATCACGGAGTATGACCAGCTCGAGCGAGCCCGCACCCAGCTGAGCGAGCGTTTCAACCACATGTTCGACGAAGCCGGGTTCAAGCTGCTCGCCTGGGGAGAGGCTGGAAAGAACCGTCTGTTTTCCGTCGACGAGTTTGCCAAGCCGACCGACCTGAAGAGCCGGCGTCCGTGGGCCTGGAAAGACGACCCGATCTTCGCGGAGTTCATCCACGCGATCGGCGCCAATCCGGTGCGGCTCGGCATTCCGGAGGTCTACCCGGGCCTTCAGACACGGATGGTCGATACGGTTCCCGCGTCGGCGATCGCTGCGGTGGCGCTGCAATGGTACACGCGCCTCAACTACATGGCGAAGGACAACTTCGGCATCATCATCGGCGGATCGATCATCAAGCAGGAGAAGTTCGAGGAGCTGTCCGAAGCGGACCAGCGCGTGCTGATGGATACGAGCGAACGCGCCGCGCGGGCTCTCGATACGCTGTCGCGGCGCGATGACGACAAGGCATACCACTCGCTCGTGAGCCGCGGCATGGTCGAGGTCGACACCTCGGCCTATCGTGCCGCCTGGGATCAGATCGCGACTGAAACCCGCCAGAACCTGACCGGGCGGGTGTACAGCAAGAGCCTGCTCGAGGCCGTGCAGAAGGCCGTCGACGGCAAGTAGCCATGGTCATCGTCGCGTTGAACACCCTCGTGTCCGCGATCGTCATCGGCGTGGCGGCGTGGATTTCGCGCCGATATCCGGTGACGGCTGGCTTTTTGATCGCGATGCCCTTGGCGACCATGCTGGCGCTTCCGCTTGCCTATGCACAGCATCGCGATGCGGCCAGTGCGTTCGAGATGGCGCGTAGCATTTTGGTCGCGCTTCCGATCACCGTGCTGTTCTTCGTCCCGTTTCTGATGCGGGATCGGCTGTCGTTTTGGGCCGCCTATGGGCTCGGATGTCTGCTCTTACCGGTAGGGTACCTGGTGCACCGTGCCATCATGCGGGTGCTCGGCTGACTAGAGCGAAGCGCCGCCATGCACGTCGATGGTTTCGCCCGTGAAGTAATCACAGTCGAAGATGAACTTGACGGCGCGCCAGATGTCCTCGGGCTTTCCCATTCGGCCGAGTGGAATTCCGGCCCTGATCATGTCGAGGGCCTTTTGGTTCATCCCGGCAGTCATCGGTGTTTCGATGGCGCCTGGCGCGACGGCGCCGACGCGGATTCCATAGGGCGCAAACTCCTTCATCCACGTGCGCGTGTTGGCTGCGAGGGCGGCCTTCGCGGCGACGTAGTTGGTCTGGCCTCGGTTCCCGTGGCGAGCGACCGACGAGATGTTCACGATGACTCCGGGCTCCCCATGCTCGATCATGTAAGCCACAACTTCTTGCACCATCAAGGAGGCGCCCGTGAGATTGACCGCGATGACCGCGTCCCAATCCGCGCGCGGCATGCGGCGAATTTCACCGGTCTTACGGCTCTTGCCGACCCATAGACCGTCCCGGATGATCCCGGCGTTGTTGATCAACGAGTTGAGGCCGCCCATCTGCTGCGCTGCCCAGGAGACGAAGCTGGCGATGTCGTCCGGGTTGGAAACGTCGAGACGGCGGCGATGAATGCCCTCGGGCAGGGCCGCCAGACCCTCCTCATTGACGTCGCCTACCGCGACTGTCGCCCCGGCGGCGAGGAGTTGCTTGGCGAAGTGCTCTCCGAGCCCGGAGGCGCCGCCCGTCACGATGCATTTGAGTTGGTCGAGCTCCATGAGGATGCTTCCTAATCGCAGAGCGCCCTAGGGCGCAAGCCGCTTGCGCTCAAAACGTGCCTTGCAAAGACACCCCAAACCCCTGCCGCGAGAGCGCCGGCGAGAGCCGCCAGGTGAGCTCGTGCCCGGGCATCGGGGCCTTTTGCGCTTTGTAGTCGCGCCATGCTTTCTCGCTTGGCGTCTTGCGGAACGACAGACCAAAGGCCGCAGCGCCCGTGACCGTGAACACGCCGCCGATGACATAGCCGGCGACCTTGTCGCCCCGGCTCAAGCTGGCCGGCAACGGCGTGAGCGCGATCACCAGGATCCCCGCCAGCGCGTGGGTGAAGCCGTTCCAGCGCACCAAAAGGCGCTCGCCTTCTCGTGTTTCGTTGGCTGATTGGAGCTCACCCTCGAAGTGCGCCAGCTCCGTTGCGGTCACGCCGTTCTTGCGGGCCCTTTGCCAGCGGTCGAGCCTCTGCTTCTCGTGCGGGATTCGTGTGGCGGCAAAAATGCCGGTCGTGAGGTCGCTCATGCCCAAGGTCAAGAACATCACGCCGAGGCCTCGCGTGTACTGATTGGTCGCATTGTCTTCGATCAAGCGCCATGCCGCCAGACCGATCAGGATCGCGCCCCCCGTGACGCCTGCGGCAGCTGCGAATTTCTGCTCCCTGATGGTCTGCTCGGTCGATCGCGTCAGCAGCTCGTCGAGAAGCTCGGCATTGTGCGCAAGCGAATCACGGTCCGGTGTGAGCGGCTCCTGCGCGATGATCTCGACATCGCTCTGTGCGGACAGATCGAGCTTGCTGGTCGTGTCTTGCGCAAGCGCCGGGGCTGGCCACGCAATGATCGAAATCAGTGCGAGGATCGAAGGCTGCATCGAGATAAATCGCATGAGCGTCGCCGGGGAATAGCAGCGCAGGGCGGGCACGGCCATTCAGGCCTCGTAATGACCTCGGAGGTATTTTTCGTGCGCTTTGCTCAGCGAATCATAGAAGCGCTGGGGGGCCAGCCGCTTGAGACGCCAGCCCACGCGCCCATCGCGCATGGGCTGCACGTAGAGCTTTCCATCTCGGACCGCATCGATCGCAGCGGCTGCGACCTCGGGGGCCTGCACTTGGGAGCGTTCCATCCAGCGGATGACCTGTGCGTCTTCTTTCGGCGTGGTCGCTCCGCGCCCTGCTTCGATGATCTTCGTGCGGAAGAATGTGGGGCATAGGACCGACACACGAACCCCTGCAGCCTTGTACTCCGCATAGAGCGTTTCACTCAGCGCGACAACGCCTGCCTTGGTGACGTTGTAAGGAGCCATGCTGGGCGGCGCCAGGAGCCCCGCAGCCGAAGCGACGTTCAGCACGTAGCCGCGTCGCTTCGCCTTCATTCGCGGAATCGCAGCCTGACAGCCATAGATCACGCCCCACAAATTGATGTCGAATGCCCAACGCCAATCCTCGATCGAGATCTCGTCGAAGGGGCCGCCCACGGCCACACCCGCGTTGTTGGCCATGAGCTCGATGCCGCCGAGCCGCCGCTCGGCCTCGTCGACCAGCCCGAACACGGCATTGCGATCGGTGACGTCGCACTCGAACACTTCGGCCTCGGCGCCCAGCTCGCGAGCCGCGGCAGCGGTTTGTTCCGCCGATGCAGGGTCGATGTCGGAGACGATCAACGAGGCGCCTCGGCCGGCGAGGTCCAGCGTCAAAGCGCGGCCGAGCCCGCCGCCCGCGCCGGTCACGATCGCTCGCAGTGGTTTGGGGAAAGACATGGCCGCAGAGAAGCCTCGATCGGTCGACGCGTCAAGGCGCTTGCCAGAGGCTCGGGCTATGGTGGAAGGTTCGCCCTCCATGACAGAGACTAGAAAACGAAGCTTTTGGGGGTGGGGCTGGGAAGACAAGTTTCCCGAGGCGACCGCGCGCAAGGCCCTCGGAGCCCAAGCCGGAGCCATGCTCGGGTTCGTCCCGCAGCGCTGCGACGAGCCGCCATCGGTCGAGTCGATCACGCTTCGCGACCCGCGGGTGAGGGCGCCTGAGACGCTGAAGAGCTTCGTCAGCGATGAGCACGAAACGCGCGTCCGGCATACCTACGGTAGGAGCTATCGCGACGTGTTGCGGGGATTTCGGGGCGACTTCGCTCCGGCGCCCGACCTCGTCGCCAGGCCGGAGGGAGAGGAAGACATCGCCGCCGTCCTCGATTGGGCCAGCAGCGCCAAGGTGGCGGTGATCCCCTTTGGCGGCGGCACGAGCGTCGTCGGCGGCGTCGAAGGGGACGTCGATGAGCGTTACCGTGGGGTCTTGAGCCTAGATCTGCGCCGCCTCGACCGCGTCGTCGAGGTCGACGAGCGCTCCTCGTCCGCCAGGATTCAAGCAGGCGCGACCGGTCCCGTCCTCGAGGCGCAGCTCGGTGAGCACGGTTTGACCCTCCGTCACTTCCCGCAGTCATTCGAGTTCTCGACGCTCGGGGGCTGGATTGCCACCCGTGCCGGGGGTCATTTTGCAACGCTCTACACGCACATCGATGATCTGGTGGAGTCCACGCGCGCCATCACGCCACGGGGGCTCTGGGAATCGAGGCGGCTGCCGGGATCGGGCGCCGGACCGAGCCCCGACCGGCTGATGATCGGCTCCGAGGGCATCCTCGGTGTGATCACCGAAGCCTGGATGCGTGTGCGTCCGAGGCCGACGTTCCGCGCCACCGCGACGACGCACTTCGACGACTACGGGCGCGCGGTCGACGCCGTGCGTGCGCTCTCGCAATCCGGGCTTTACCCGAGCAACTGCCGGCTGCTCGACAAGCGCGAGGCCGCGCTCAACGCCGTCACCATGGATGGGAGCCACGTCTTGATCGTCGGCTTCGAGTCCGCCGATCACCCTGTGGCGCCTTGGATGGAGCGGGCGCTCGAGCTCGTGTCCGACCACGGCGGGACCTGTCCGAAAGGGCCGGTCTACCGGGAGGCTGGCGAGCGGACCGGAGGCACCGGGGGTGCGGGTGCATGGCGCGACGCCTTCATCGATGCGCCTTACTTGCTCAACATCATGGCCTCGATGGGCGTGATCGCGGACACCTTCGAGACCGCATGCACCTGGGACGCGTTCGAGGGCCTCCATGCCAGCGTCATCGGCGCGGTGCGCCAGGCCATGAAGGACGCGTGCGGAGCAGGCTTCATCAGCTGCCGGTTCACACACGTCTATCCCGACGGGCCCGCGCCGTACTTCACTTTCATCGCACCAGGCCGCTACGGTGCCGAGACCGAGCAGTGGATGATGATCAAGAAGGCGGCTTGCGATGCGGTGCTGGCCCACGGTGGCACGATCACCCACCATCACGCGGTCGGCCGGGTTCACCGGCCTTGGTACGAGGCGCAGCGCCCGGCGCTCTTTGGCGAGGCGCTACGCGCCGTCAAAGGCGTGTTCGACCGGGAGGGCGTGATGAATCCCGGAGTGCTCATCCAGCCGGAGTTCTGAGCACTCAAAGGAAAAAGGGCGCCCTTTTGAGGCGCCCTCGATCAGGTCCAACGAACCGACAGCTTACTTCTTTTTGCTGCCGCCCTTGGTCTCGTCGTCGACACAGTTGTTCGGATCCGTGCAGGACGCGTCGGTCGCGCCGTTCGGGCCGCCGCCACCCTTACCCGGGTTGCTCGAGTCGACGCCATCGGCGTTGTTGCCGTGACCGTTATTGTCTTTGCCGCCGCTGTCGGTGCTGGAGCCGCTTCCGCTATCGGCACTGGAGCCGCTGCTCCCATCCGAGCTTCCATCGGACGCGCTCGCTTCGGGAGCGACGCCGTTGACCTGATTCGACAGGTCATCGCTCAACACATGTGACGAAAATGGGCTCGCGTCGGCCTCGATGAGCCCCCAAAGGCTTACAACCGCCGCAAGCACGACCCCTAGAGTCCAACGCTTTGCTTTCATGATAGGCACCCCTTTCATATTTCAGTATAAGGATAAAATTACAGTCACCAAGTGGGGTATCTTACCGACTGTTCAGTTTATCGCGGGTTGCTGGCGGCGATGACGTCGATGAAGTTATCGCCGTCGATGTTGCCCGTCGCGATGCAGTACCAAGACCGGGGCCCGTCATCTTGGATCAGCCGGTAGTTGTAACGGCGTCCCTGGATTTCGGTCGCGGAGATCCGCTGACCGCCCTCCATGCGGAAGCCCAGCGCGTCGAACGTACCTGAGTACTTCCCCTGGGTGAGCATGTATTCGCGCTGCGCTGCGGCCAGCGCCCGGAAGGCCATGACCGCTTCGGGCCGCCTCGCTCGCGCCACGTACTTGCTGTATTGATTGAAGCCCAACCCGGCCAGGACACCCATGATCACGATGACGACCATCATGTCGATGAGTGTGTAGCCAGCTTGGCGGCCGGTGCGCTTTGCTTGTCGAGCTCGGACGTTCATCGGGTCTCTCCATGAAGGCTGCCGAATATGATCAGTTGGTTGGCCCAGCGCTGAGCCACCATCGCGTTACCGCGCTGGATGAACCCGTCCCGGATCCCCCAGCGCGATTTGGCCGCGTCGAACAGCGCCTCGGCCTCCTCGCGGCGGCGTTGCTCCGAAAGCAGCTCCCATGACTCGTCGACGTGTGCAAAGAGCACCGGAGGATCGTCCTCGGTGATGGATGCGCTGCTGATGAAGCTCGAAAGCACGGCCGAGTCCTGCGGCGTCAACTGCTTGAGAGCCCCGTGCGCCTCGACGTAGTCGTTCACCAGGAACGCGATCCCTGCAAAGGCAAGGGCCAAACCGATTCCACGGAAAAGCCGCGGCAACCTCACCGGATTGTAGACATGGGTAGTCGTTTGCCTCCGCGGCTCCGGGACTTCCGTCTCGGGGGCGGCTTGTGCTGCCGGCTGCTCCGGGGCGTCGGGAACGACGCTCAGAATGCCAGTGTTCCGATCTTCGACCTCGGGATGCACCATGCCCACGTCGCCGTGCTCGCGATACCGGCCGACATCCGCCAACATCTCATCGAGGAACTGATACCGGTCGTCCGGATTGCGGCATGTGGCTTTGCGAATGATGCGTACGATGCCGGCCGGGTAGCTACCGAGCTCTTCGAGCTTCGGTGTGGCGCGCGCCTCGCGTGGCGGATCCTCACCGGCGACCACGAAGTAGAGCAGCCTTCCGAGCGAGTAGATGTCCGAGCGAAGATCGAGCAATCGGTCGCTTGCCGTTTCGGGAGCGACGTACGGGCCGCTGCGAGGAGCGAGGCGCGGTCCGAGCACGAGGGGTCTCAGCTTGTCGTCGACCGCGATGTGGCTCGGCGAGAGCGTGCCCACCGGGGATTCGATGGCATGAAAGCGCTGGATGATGCGCGCCACCTCGCCGAAGTGCCGGAGGCGCTCCTCGAGACGCCACGAGCTCCATGGCAGGTCCCGGAAGATGCCCTTGGGCTCGGGGGTCGCCAAGATCACGTGCGGCTCTTGCTTGATGATCTCGATGCCCGAGGTCTCGGCATAGCGGGCGATGTTTTCGAAGCTCAGCTTCTGGCCGTCCGTGGTCACCGCCTGCAGGACGATCACCGCGACCTCGTGGTCTTCCGCGTCGAGCCCCCCATGCACGACGATTCCCGGCGCCCGGAAGATGGGTTTGCCCACCAGCACACCTGCCACGAAGGCATTGGTTGCAGTCTCTTGCATGGTTACAAGATAAGTAATTAAATACAGCTATGCCACAGCGCAAGAAGCCTGGAAAGGCCGTTCTTTAGGGCTTGTCGGGCGCGCCGCGGCGCATCAGCTTCTCGAAGGCGGCCTCGCCGAGCGATTCGATCATCAGCCCATCCAAACGGGCCTCGATCGCTTCTTTTTGAGCCGGTGAATCGTACACGAAGGCGATGCCCATCCCCGCGGGCCGGTCCTCGCCAGCTTGCTGGGCATCGACGACCCAGCGGACCACCCCGCGAAGCAACAAGGGCTCGCCGAGTGCCGGAGCCCGAATCGTGAAGTGGACCACCGTTCCGACCACGAGCGGGCGATGGGTGCGGATGAAGGTCCCACCTCGGCTGATGTTGTGTGTGTAGTCCGACAGGAGGGCATTCAGGCGATCGTATTCGATGGGCAGCTGGATCGGCGCCCGGCCGGACTCTCGACGCTCGCCGTCTCTTCGTGACATGCCCCGCACGCGAGGGTAGAGGGGCCGAGGCCAAGGGGCAACACTTGACGACCAAAGGGCTGCTGCCTACTCTACGGAACCCTAAAACCCGGACGTTCCGCAGCTGCGTCGAGCGTCTTTCGCGCGCGAGGATTGCGCATGACTGAACCCGATTCCAAAACCAGTGAGACCTCGACCGAAGAGGTCGCGCCGGCGGAATCGCCGCCCGGCTCCGTACGCGAGGAGGCCGAGGCCGTGACCGGCCCCGAGACCCAGGCACAAACAGCGCCAGAGCCAGCGCCAGCGACAGAGTCAGCGCCAGCGGTAGAGTCGGCGACAGCGCCAGCGCCAGAGTCAGCGCCAGCGGCAGAGTCAGCGCCAGCGACAGAGTCGGCGCCAGCGACAGAGTCAGCGCCAGCGACAGAGTCGGCGCCAGCGGCAGAGTTAGCGCCGGCGGCAGAGTCAGCGCCAGCGCCAGAGTCGGCGCCAGAGTCCGCGACAGCGAGTGGGGACGTGGAGGCGGGCGAGACTGCGCCTGCCAAGAAGAAGCGCCGGCGCCGGCGCAAGAAGAAGGGCGCCCAACCGGGCGGCACCGATGCGCCGCCCGATGCGAGGTCCGCGCACCACCACGCGCCGTTTCTGCATTTGTTCACAGGAGGCTCCGCGAGAAAGCACGCGTTCTCGGTCGGGGAGGTGATCGCGGGACGGGTTGAACGCGTGGAGCACGGGGTCGTCGTGGTCGATTTGTTTGGCAAGGCGACGGCGATCGCAGACGTGGACGAGCCTCGTGACATCCCGATCGTCATTCACGAGCCCCCGCACGCTCACCATGCGCACGTCGAGGTGCCGACCCCGGGAATGCAAACGGAGCCCAAGGTTCCCGAGGTCTCCTTGAGCGATGCCGCGGGTTGGGAGTTTTCGGCGACCGAAGTGACCGCCGTTCCAGACGACGACCTCGCGGAGGCCGACACGGTGGTCGGCGCTCCCGCCTACGATCCCACGGTCCCGCCGGAGCCCGCTCCGCAGGCCGAGGCTGCGACGGGCACGGAGGCCACGTCCGAAACCGTGTCCGGCACTGAGGCTTCCGCGACCTCGGAGCCCGAGACGCATCATGGTCACGAGCACGATCCCGAGCACGAAGACGAGCACGAGGCCACAGCCGACGAGGATCTCGCCGACGCCGACCTCAGCCTTCTCGAGCCGCTTCCCGAGCTCGAGGAGCTGCAACTCGGCGCGATCTACCGCGGCCGAATCGGTGCGGTCGCCGAGAGTGGGCACATCGCGATCGTGAACCGGCTCGTCGACAAGGCGGCAGTTCGCAAGGCGCTTCGTGCCGCGCGCGAGCGTCATGAACGGGTGCAAGGCGTCGTGTATGGCTACAACCGCGGCGGGTTCGACGTGTTGGTGGGGGGCATTCGCGCGTTTTGTCCGGCGAGCGCCATGTCGCTTACCCCGATCGAGGATCCCAAGGTCTTCCTCGGGCAACGATGTGAGTTTTCATTGCCGCGCGACAAGGGTGGCAAGAAGAGCATCATCGTCAGCCGCAGGAACATCCTCGAAAAGGAAGCGCGCAAACGGGCTCGCGAGCGGATGGAAGAGCTCGAGGTGGGCGCCAAGCTTCGTGGCAAGGTGCTCGATGTCCGCGACTATGGGGTGTTGGTCGACCTCGGCGGCGGGCTCGATGGGCTCGTTCACATGAGCGAGGTCTCTTGGAGCCGGGGCGTTAGACCACACGATGTCGTGCAGGTTGGCGATGAGGTCGACGTGCAAGTGATGAAGGTCCAGCCGGCGACTCGCAAGGACCGGTACGGCCGCGTGTCCCTGTCGATGCGTGCGTGCCAGCCCGATCCATGGGAGGCCGCGCAGGAGGCGATTCGACCCGGCGTGCCCATCAAGGGCAAGGTGGTGCGCACCACGGACTTCGGGGCCTTCATCGAGCTGCAAGAGAACGTGGAAGGCCTGCTCCACATCTCCGAGCTCGGCGGCAACCGGGAGCTCACACACGCCAAGCAGGCCGTCAGCGAAGGCGACGAGATCGACGTCGTCGTCGAGCGGGTGGACCGCGAGCAGCGCCGAATCTCGCTTTCGAAGCTGTCGGAGGCAGACGCCAAAGCCATCGAAGCGGGCGAAATCGAAGTGGGCAAGAGACCCCGTTCGCTCAAGCCCGGCTCACACATCTCGGTCATCGTAAAGCGAGTCGAGCACAACGGCGCCCAGGTGCAGGTGGACGGCGTGCTCGGAAAGCGCGGCCGTGGATTCATTCCCAATCGCGAGCTCCAAGACGTGCGCGGCGAGAGGCGAAAAGGCCCCTCGCAGGGCGACGTAATCGACGTCAAGATCGTCGGCACGGAGCGCGACGGAACGTTGCGCTGCTCGGTGCGCGCCCGCCTCCTCGACGAGGAGCGTAAAGCAGTGCGCGACTACCGAAAGGAATCCGCCAAGCAGGGGCTCGGAACATTCGGCGACCTGCTTAAAGCCAAGCTCGGCGAATCGTCGGACTGAGACATCAGCGTCACCGAAAAGGCGATGCCGGGCATTCATCGCTCACGGGGCACGGCGTCGACCTCAGTCCCAGTGTTAGGTCAGTATCAGCGACACCATGTCCCTGGGATGGGACCTGATTGGGTCCGCTTCGAAGGAGCTTGGTGCGCGAAAGAGACGCCTGAAGAATTACGTATAGATCCAACAGCGTCGGCGGTGGGACTTTCGCCATTCGGCAAGAAGCGTGCGGCGGTAAGCACCGCGCGCAGTTTCCGAATCAAGGGAGGACTTCAAACATGAAAACCGGAATTTCTATTGTATTCGCTGCGTTGGTCTTGGCCGTCTTCGCCATGCCAGACGCCCACGCCTGGTGGCACAAAAAGCCGGACATCAGTCTGAGGGGTTTCGGAGGCATCTTCGTCACCAGCTCGGAGAACGGAACGCCCACGCCGCTCGACGGACGACCTTTCACCTCCATGGCGAACGGGATCACGAAAGGAAGCGGGAGCCCTGTCTTCTTGGCGCAACCCGTTTTCGCTGAGCAGTTCACTCCGGATCTCACCAACTGCACTCAGGAGATGCCGCTCCGAGGCGACGTGACCGGTTCGAACGTTTTGACTTATGATGACGGATCGATCCTTCAGCTCGGCTTCACAGGCAGTTTTTGCTGCACTGACGGCGTTGCCTTCGCTTGCGATCTGGCAGGCGAGGTCGTGGGAGGCCGCGGGCGATTCGAGGGCGCGACCGGTACCTACGAGGGCACCGGAAGCGCAGAGAGCGGCGTGCTAACGTTTCAGGTCACCGTAGACCTCGACTAGGCAGCTCGTTCGAAAAGGCAAAGAACCCCGGCTTCGGCCGGGGTTTTTTGCGTCTGGTCTGCACGAAAGGGATGGCGATGCCGGTGGTCGGTTTGATCAACAGCGCCAGAGCCGGCGTCCCTTGGTTGCGATGGTTTCGAGGCGCGGCTATACAACCGGTTCTTTCGGGCGATTAACTCAGGGGTAGAGTGCAATCTTCACACGGTTGAAGTCGCTGGTTCAAATCCAGCATCGCCCACCATCGGGGCGGCCCGCTGGGGCCGCCCTCGTAGGACAAGCGCGTGGCTGACCTCTCCTCCCTCGTCCAAGGAGTCCAACGTGGGGACACGCGCGCGGTCGCTCGCGCATGCCGCCTGATCGACGAGCGCGATCCGCGCACCTTCGAGCTGTTGAAGCAGATCTTTGCCCACGAAGGGCATGCCTACGTGATCGGCGTGACCGGCACACCAGGCGCCGGCAAGAGCACGTTGGTGAACGGCTTGATTCGTCTCTACCGGGAGCAAGGCAAGCGCGTGGCCGTGCTAGCGATCGATCCGACCAGTCCCTACTCGGGGGGCGCCATTCTCGGCGACCGTATCCGAATGCAACAACACTTCACCGACGAAGGGGTATTCATCCGCTCGATCGCGACGCGCGGCCACCTCGGCGGGCTTTCGCGGTCGACGGGAGACGTCCTTCACGTGTTGCATGCGGCGAGCTTCGACATCGTGATCTTGGAGACGGTCGGCGTCGGCCAGGACGAGCTCGACGTCACCCGTCTCGCCGATACGACGCTGGTGGTCATGGCCCCAGGGCTCGGTGACGACATTCAGGCCATCAAAGCCGGGATCCTCGAAGTGGCCGACGTGTTCGCCGTGAACAAGGCCGACCGTGCTGGGGCCGATGCGAGCGTGCAGGACCTGCAACAGATGCTGTCGCTTCGGCGCGTGCCCACCGGCGCGAGCAAAATGCAAGGTCACACCGCGGTTTCAACGCTAAATCGAGGCCCAGAGGCCGCAGTTGGCGAGTGGGTGCCGCCCATCATCAAAACCGTCGCGCCTCGTCAAGAAGGCCTCGACGCGCTGGTCGAGGCGTTCGAGCGGCACCGCGAGTTTCTGGCGACGACCGAAGCTGGCAATCTGCGGACCGAGCAGCGCCGCGCCGCCGAGTTTCGTGCAATCTTGGTGCAGGCATTGATCGACGAGGTCGACGCGCGCTTCGCGAGCCGGGTCAGTGAAAAGCTCCGGGAGGTGTTGGAAGGCGAGGTCGACCCGTACACCAGCGCCGCGGCACTGGTGCGTGAAGCCATGGGCGAAGCCGAGTCGTAGCCGCGTCGTGCCGGCCTCCTCGTCGTAGGCTAGAGTGCGCGCCATGACCTCGTTTGTGGAAGTGACGCACGACGGCCACGTCAGCACGTTGACGATCAACCGGCCCGACAAGCTCAACGCGCTCAGCCGAGAAGTGCTCGAAGACCTTCGTACGGCAATCGAAGCGCTCGGCGCTCGAAGCGATGCTCGCGCAGCCGTGATCACCGGGACTGGAAAGGCATTTGTCGCAGGCGCGGACATTGCAGCCATGAAAAACATGACCGAGGTCGAGGGCAGGGCATTTGGCGCACTCGGCCACGGCGTGTTCGAGTCGATCGAACGGTTACGGGTGCCCGTCATCGCAGCGGTCAACGGTTTTGCGCTCGGTGGCGGTTGCGAGCTCGCGCTCGCTTGCGACTTCATCTATGCGTCGAGCAAGGCTAAGTTCGGCCAGCCCGAGGTCAGCCTCGGGATCATTCCAGGGTTTGGCGGCACGCAGCGGCTCCCGCGCCGCGTGGGCTCGGGGACCGCTCGCGAGTTGATCTATACGGGAAAGATGATCGACGCCGAGGAAGCGCTCCGAATTGGCTTGGTCAATGCCGTGTTCGAGCCTGACGCGCTCGTCGCCGAAGCGATCAAGACGGCGAAGGAGATCGCAACCAAGGGCCCGCTCGCCGTGGCCGCCGCCAAGCACCTGATTCGCGACGGGGTGGACATGCCGCTTCCGGAAGCCAACCGGCTCGAGCAGGTTGCCTTCGGCCACGCCTTTGGAACGCGAGACCAGCGCGAGGGCATGACCGCATTCCTCGGAAAACGTCCGCCGTCTTTCGAGGGCGCGTGAGCATCGAGTAGATCGCTAGCGGTGCGCGAAGGTGGCCTCCACCGCCGGTCGATAGACCTTTGCCTTTTCGGCGCAGAGCGAGATCCCCTCGATGGTGCTTGCGAGATTGCGTGGCCCACCGGGCAGGCCGGCGACTTTCGGCGCGAAGAAGTGCTCGACCTCGGTTGCGGCTTCGTCGGTGCAAAACGAAGTTGCAAACCAGGGTGTGTACCCGACCTGGCTGGCCCCCAGGCGTGTGGACAGCGCATCGAAGTGGTCGGTGAGCCATTGCCAGGCTCGATCTCGCGTTCGCGGATTGTGAAACTGCGGCCCAAGCACGGTCGAGATCTCGTTCATGCGAAGTCGCGGGTCGAGGGAGAGGTCGAGAGCTCGCTCAGACAGAGCGGGTTCTTCGGCATGTCCGAGGGCAGCGAGGATTCGATTGCGGGTGGTCGCATCCTGGCTCTGGACGAGCAAGTCGACCAAGTGGTTGAAGAGACCCTCATCGCCTTCTTGGACTGCGGCTGCCAATACGAGGCCTGCGAGCTGCGGGTCGACAATCTCGGGCTTCGCCTCGGTTCCGTATTCTAAGTACCTTCGACCGAGTCGTGCCGCGCGAGTCCGCGCTTGCGGATCGCGCACGTCCATGACCATGAATCGAAGCACGGCTTCCCGAAGCAGCTTCACGTCACTCGAGTCCGACTTTCCCGCCCGCCATCCGAGCCGTTCGTAGCGGCGACGATAGAGCTGCCGTGCATACGACTGCACGTGCACTCGGGTCTCGGGAGACGAGGCCTCATCCATCATGAACACCAGCGGATCGATCGGCGCTGTCGCGACCGGCCTCGCCCGGCTCGCCACGAAGACTGAGAACCATGGGAGCATGGCGTCAGGGCCCATTGCGCCGCGATCGAATTCCGCCAGCACGCTGTCGGCCACGGCCATCGTTCCGCGGTCGGAGAGCTTCGACAAGCCTTTGTGCCGCAGGCTCGTCCATCCGGAAGGCGACAGTGAAAAACGAAAGTAACCCGACGCGTCGCCGTTCGGCATCCACCAGTCAGGGCACCCAGGTAAATCGATGTGGCCCTCGGGTTCGGTCAACAAACCGCAGGTCTCGCCCTTGGCGTGGCGAATGCAGAACGGGACTTGCCAGGTCTCCGTCTCATCTGCATGGGATCCGATGGGGAGATAGCGTTGCTGTTGGAGCTCGAGTCGCCGTTTGCCGGACGCGCAGGCCGGGGTTGGCTCGCTCACCGAGAGAAGCGGCACCCCGGGCTGCGTCAAAAACGACCGGAATGGTCCGGTGACCTCGCGCTCGGAAACCTCGTCCAGAGCCGCCAGGAGATCCTCGGAGGTGGCCGTACGCCACTGATGGCGGCGCAGGTAGAGCTGAATCCCTTCACGGAAGGTCTGTTTGCCGATCCAGTGCTCGAACATGGTGAGCACGGCGCCACCCTTCTGGTACGTGATCGCGTCGAACGCATTCTTGATGTCGTGATTGCCTTCGATCGGTTGCCGGATGCTTCGGGCGCTCTCCAAGCTGTCGAGCGCCATGGCACGTTGCGCCGAGGCGAGGCTCGACAAACCCGACTCGTATTGCGGGTAGAGCTGCTCCACGACCTTGTCTCCCATCCAGGTCGCAAACGCCTCGTTGAGCCAGATGTCGTTCCACCACGGCATGGTCACCAGGTTGCCGAACCACTGATGAGCCAGCTCGTGCGCGGCCACGTAAGCAAAGGCGCGGAGTTGACCCTCGGTGGCCCGTTCGGCGTCGAGCAATAGCAGCCACTCGCGAAACGTGATGAGCCCGACGTTCTCCATCGCACCTGCGGCGAAATCGGGCACGGCGACCAGGTCGAGCTTTCGATAGGGGTAGGGGATGGCGAAGTATCGCTCCAACGCCTCCACGAACGGGCCGGTATGTTCGAGCGCATAGCGAAGCTGGCGTCCGTGACCCTTGGCAGCAATCCCGCGAAGCGGAATGGGAAGCGGCCGGCCTTCAGCTGGAGGGACTTCGGGGCCGCTCACGACATCGAAGGGACCCACCACCCAAGCCACGAGATAGGTGGGAAGCGGCGGTGTCGGCAGGAACGCCACCCGCTGAAGCCCGCTGGGAAGCTGCACGGCGCGGTCGACCGGCGTGTTGGAAGCGACGATCTGGTCCCCGGGCACGGTGAGCGTGATCTGGAACGGCGTCTTGAACCGGGGCTCGTCAAAGCATGGGAAGGCCGACCGCGCGCTGATCGATTCGAACTGGGTGAAGGCATAGGTCTGGCCGTCCGATCGAACGCGATAGAGGCCCTGCAAGGGAGTGTCGAGACGGCCCGAGTACTGGACGACCAAAGTGCTCGTGCCGGCCGGGAGCGGCTCGGCAAGCGCGACGAGCGCTACGCCATCGGGGGTTCGCTGCTGCCAGGACGCCTCGACGCGCCTTTTCGCGTGCTCTGCGTGAATCGACATGACGTCGAGCCCCTGGCCGTGCATCCAAATCTCAGATGCCGGCTCTTCGAGATCGATGGCGATGGCGGCCAGCCCGGAGAACGTGTCGCGTTCCGGGATGACCTCGAGGCTCAGCTGATAGCCCGTGGGCCGAACGCCCTCGGGGAGCCGGCCTTGCGGCGGCTCCATGACGGTGGCCGTCGATTCGATCGGCGCTCGATGCCCGCCGCATGCCGGCGCCATGCTGCAGGCGAGAGCGAGTAGGGCGGCGTTGCGGAGGCGGTTCTTCATGCTTCGGGTCTCGGTCCCGGATCGTGTCCAAGAGAGAAAAGCCGGTCGTACAAGGCGGATCCGAGCGGGTGGTGCGAGGTGCGCGGGAGCGCCTGCCGGTAAGGCGGCGGAAGGCTCCGAAGGGTTTGCGCCAGCTCCCGCATGGAGGGCCCGTTGGCGCCGAGCACGACCCTCGAAGCCGGCTGCCGGTTGGCGAGCCAGCCCGAAGCCAGCGTGAAGCACACCGCGATCACGGTCGCCGCCACCATCGCATGGGCGCCTCGTGCGCCTATGGCCGACGCAATCACGAAGGCGGACACACAAAGCGGAATCGCTAGCGCCCATCGCATCGCACGGTCTCGCCGTGAGCTCAACGCCCCGCTGCCTTCGTATTGCACGAGCGCTTGCCAGTGCTCGACCGGTGCGTAGTGGAAGAGCCCTTCGCTCACCAGGATCGCGCCGAGCCATGGCATCGCGGCCGCGTGAACGAAAAATGGGGCGGGGACGGGCAGATGGACCAGCCGCCAGGAGGCCCCGTCGGCTTCGACCTCCCGGGGGAGCACCCGCCAGACGCCGAGCTTCATCGCCAACCATGGGCTCGCCACGAGCGCGGCTGCCACCGAAAGCAAGGCGCTGAGGAGCGCGCCCGCGATCGGCCGGAGGGACAGCAGCTGCGGAAGCGCTCGCACCACGACCAGCGAGAGGCCGGCGGCGATGACGGGGACGAAGGCCAGCTGCACGGTTCGCCCGATCATCGGCAACGTGGGCATGGCTCGGGCTTCGTCCGGGGTTCGCCGGCCCAAGGCTAGGCTGGCCCAGGCCGTCGTCGCGCAGAGGCTCGAGAAGAACCAACAGCCTGCCGTAGGTGACCGTGTGGCCAAGGCCGGATCCACCCACCATGCGCCCAAGACCGCCGCACACACGATCCCCACACCGCCCAAAAAGAGCGTGTGACGGCGGAAGCGGCCGAGCCTCCGGTCGTGAGCGGCCCCGGGTCCCGAAGCACGGGGGTTCGGCGAGGGACGCATCGCCAAGCACATGAGCCAGGGAAGCGTCGCGCATGCACCGAGGAGCGCCAAGGATTTCATGCGAGCTCCACCATCACCGGCACGTGATCGGAAGGCGACTTTCGGCCTCGCTCTTCACGCTCTACGATCGCGCCGATGGTTCGCCGCGCGAGCTTCGGCGTGCAATAGATGTGATCGATTCGAAGCCCGTTGCCCCGTTCGAACCCGCGGCCCCGATAATCCCACCAAGAGTAGAGCCCGCCCTGCGGATGAAATGGGCGGACGACATCCTGCAGGCCAAAGGAGGCCAGGTCGCTGAGCGCCTCTCGCACCGCGTCGCAGGCCAGCACCGTCGAGCGCCATTGAGCCGGTCTCGCGATGTCGTCGTCTAACGGCGCGACGTTGAAGTCCCCACAAAGGGCGACCTCATCGGTCTGGGGATCGAAACGCTTGACGAGCAGCGCGTGCAGCCGTCTCATCCATTGGAGCTTGTATTGGAACTTGTCGGATCCGACCTCGCTTCCATTCGGAAAGTACGCGCTGAAGATCGTCATGCCCTCCACGTTCGCGCTGATCAGGCGCGCCTGCGCGTCGTCGTGCCCGTCCTCGAGCCCCTTGCGTACGTCATGCAGCGGGTAGCGGCTCACGATGGCGACCCCGTTGTAGGTCTTTTCCCCGAATACGGCAGCCTGGTACCCGGACTCCTCGAGCGCCGCGAAAGGAAAGTCCTCATCGCCCACCTTGAGCTCCTGGAGGCACAGGACGTCCGGCCGCACGGCGTCGAGCCAGTCGATGACATGCTGCTGGCGCGCCCGGATGGAGTTCACGTTCCACGTGGCGACCTTCATCGTCTGATGCAGTAGCATGGAATCATGACGAACAAACGAGTCGAAACCGATCGAGCGCCCGCCGCGATCGGTCCGTATTGCCAGGCGGTCATGGTGGGGCCCTGGATCTACTGCTCGGGACAAATCGCCCTCGGTCCTCAAGGCGGCGAGCTGGTCGGTGGAGGAGACGTCGAGGCCGAGACCCGGCAGGTCTTGGACAATCTCGCGGCCGTGCTTGAGCAAGCCGGCGCGAGCCGGGCAGATGTCGTGAAAGCGACCGTCTATCTTGCAGATATCGGTGAATTCTCGAAGGTGAATCAGATTTACGCGGCGTTTTTCGACGGTCTCGTCCCCCCCGCGCGCGCCACGGTACAGGTCGCAGCGCTACCGAAAGGGGCGCGGGTGGAAATCGACTTCGTCGCGCACGTCGAGCGCTAGCCGGCAAACGGATTGCGAAGGTCGGCCGTGTCCTCGCGGTCGGGTCCCACGCTGACCACACCGATCCGGCATCCGACCTCCTGCTCGATGCGCTCGAGGTAGCGCTGTGCGGCCGGCGGCAATTCCTGGCGGCTCCGGCAGGCGGCAAGCTCCTCGTCCCAACCTTCGAGCGTCTCGTAGATCGGGACGACCTCGTCGATTCGGTCGTACGGAGGGTAGGAGAGCCTCCGTCCGTCCAGCTCGTACGCGACGCAGACCTCGAGCTCTGGCAGCGCGGTCAGGACGTCCAGCTTGGTAATAGCAATCTCGTCCAGGCCATTGACCGCTACGGCATGGCGAAGCGCGACCAGGTCGAGCCATCCGCACCGGCGAGGCCGTCCAGTGGTGGAGCCGTACTCGGCGCCCGCGTCACGTAGCTGCTGGCCGGTGTCGTCCTCGAGCTCGGTTGGAAACGGGCCTCCACCCACGCGCGTCGTGTAGGCCTTGGCGATTCCGACGGCCCGCCGAATGTGGGTGGGTCCGATCCCGGCGCCCGCACAGGCGCCACCCGCTACGGCGCTCGAGCTCGTCACGAAAGGGTACGTGCCGTTGTCGATGTCGAGCATGGTTCCCTGCGCGCCTTCGAGAAGGATGTGGTCGCCATTCGTGATCGAAGCGCGAATGACCGCACCCGCGTCGCGGACGGTGTCCCGAAGCGTATCGCCGAATCCGGCGTACTCGGCGGCGATCTGCTTCGCGCTCGGGAGGCTACCGCCCAGATCCTCGGCGACCGGACGCCAACACTCGAGATTGGCCTCGAGCTTGTCACGCAGGCCTTCGGCATTCAGAAGATCGCCCATTCGGATGCCGCGCCTGGCGACCTTGTCTTCGTAGCAAGGTCCGATTCCTCGTTTCGTCGTTCCGATGGCACCGTCGGATTTCTTCTCGCGGAGCTCGTCGATCAACTTGTGATGCGGCAGGACCACGTGGGCCCGCTGGCTCACGAGAAGCCGGTCGGCCGTGGCGAGGCCGCGCCCATGGAGCGCCACGATCTCTCGGATCAAGACACTCGGATCGATCACCGTTCCCTGCCCGATGATACAACGCGTCTGCTCGTGCAGAATTCCCGACGGGATCAGGTGGAGGATCAGCTTCTCGCCCCCCACCACCAAGGTGTGTCCGGCGTTTGCTCCACCGGCGTATCGGACGACCAGATCGGCATAAGGGGCGTAGAGGTCGACGACCTTGCCCTTGCCCTCGTCGCCCCATTGGGCACCCACCACCACGACTGCGCTCATGTTTCGTTCCCAACCCGCGCCCAGGAGAACAACGCCTCATCGGGCGCACCCTGGAGCGGCCGCGATCGGCCGTCCCGCAGACGCGTGAGGTGCGCGCTTTTCCCTCGCTGCCAAACCAAGAGGTCGTAGTCCCAAGCCCTCGCGTAGTCCCTGGCCGCTTCGATGGTCTTGGACGGCACCACCGCCACCCGGGCCCCTCGGTTGCGCCACGTCTCGGCCGTGTCCCGGCGCCGCGCCGGAGTTCCTCCCGCCACGACGACGCGCACCGGCAAGCTCGCACGAAGCGAGATGCCCGCCTCGGTCAGAGCCCACGCCACGTTGTCCACTTCGAAGGCAAACCCCGTCGCTGGCGAAGGGGCGTCATATCGGCCGAGGAGGTCGTCATAGCGTCCGCCCATTCCAAGCGGCTCCCCCGGACCCTCCGCCAGGAGCGTCATGCTCACCCCGGTGTAATAGCTGTGACGGCGCAGGTCGCCGAGGTCGATGGCGACACGGCGCCCCAAGCCCGCCGACTCGAGCCGTTCCACGACCCGCTCGAGCTCGTCGAGCGCGCGTCGCGCGGCTGCGTTCTGGAGACGCCGGCGTGCGTCCGCGATGACCGAACGGTCCCCATAGAGGTCGCAGAGCATTCGCAGTCGCTTACGCTCCGCGGCGACTACGCCTGCCTCCTTGAGGAGCTTTTCGAGTGTTGTTGCATCTTTGGCGGCCAGCGTTTCGATGACTGCAGGTCGTGCGGCTTCCGGGACGTGATCGAGCACCTCCGACCCGATCTTGACTTGCGCGAGCTCGACGAGAAATGCATCGAGGCCAACCCGTTCGCAGGCGCGCACGGCCACTTCGATCACCTCGGCATCGGCCTCCGGACCTTTCATCCCCACGCACTCGATTCCGCACTGCAAGACTTGGTGCTGCCTGCGCGCGCGGCCCCTTCGGCGCCGGATGATCGTTCCTTCGTACGAAAGTCGCCACGGAGGGGGCCTGTCTTGCAAGCGAGTCGCGATGATGCGTGCGATTTGAGGCGTGATGTCCGGCCTCAGCAATGCGACTTCGCCCGAATCGGGTTCGATGAAACGAACCAGCTCGCGCCGGTCGACCGTACCGAGCCCACGTTCGATGACCTCCGCATACTCGACGGGCGGGGTCGTGACCCGCTGGTAGCCGTAGAGGTCGAACGTCTCCATCAGTCGCTGCCAAAGAAGCGTTCGCGTCATGGACGCAGGCGGCAGCAGATCGCGCATTCCTCCGGGGGGAGTCATCGGCAGAGCGGGACCCGCCATGGCGAGGGGCGCCGAGCTCCCCTTTCGCACTGAAAGGGGCATGTCAGATCCTCAGCGTATGCACACTGCTGACGTAGTCGATCTTGCGAAGATCATCGAGCGCGTCGGGGCCGACCGCCGTGTCGACGTTCCAAAGAGCAAGCGCTTGGCCGCTCTTTTCGTCGAGCCCCACCTGGAGCCGCGAGACATTGATCCCACGGCTTCCCAGAAGGGTACCAACCGACCCGATGACGCCGGGCCGGTCTTGGTTGCGCATCAAGAGTATCCATCCCTCCATGACCGCATCGATCTCGTAGCCCTCCAAGCCGACGAGCCGCGGCTCACCTTTGCGTCCCGGCGTTCCGGTGGCCGTGTGAATCCCTTTTTCTCCGGTCACGGTCACTCGAACCGTGGTGGAGTATCGATCGCTCGGCTCCTTGACCTCGGCCAGCCGAATGCCCCGTTCTTGCGCTTCGTAGGGGGCGCTGATCGGGTTGACCGGCTCCTCGAGGTGTTGCTCGAGAAAGCCCGCCAGCGCAGCGCGTGCGATTGGAGTGACTCCCATCTCGCCCGCCTCACCGGTGCATGTGACGCGCAATTCGCGGACGTCGATCGGATCGAGCTGCCCGACCAGGCTGCCCAGAGCGCGTGCAACCTCGATATAAGGTGTGAGCCGCTCTGCGATTTCCTCGGGCAATGCCGGCACATTCACCGCGTTCTTGACGATCCCTCGTTGGAGGTACGCGATGACCTGCTCGCCGATCTCGACTGCAACTCGTTCCTGCGCCTCCGAGGTCGACGCTCCCAAATGCGGAGTGCACAACACGTTGTCCAGAGCGAGCAGCGGGCTCTTCGGGTCGACTGGCTCTTGGCTGAAGACATCGAGCGCAGCGCCGGCGATCTTGCCGCCCTTGATCGCGCGCACCAGCGCCGCTTCGTCGACGATGCCGCCGCGTGCCGCGTTGATGAGCAACGCATCACTCTTCATCTTGTCGAACGCTTCGTCGTCGATCATGTCTTTGGTCTCGGGGGTGAGCGGTGCGTGAATCGTGATGAAGTCCGCGCGCTCGAATAGCTCTTCTAGCTCGACAAGCTCGATCCCGAGATCGGCCGCCCGATCGCTGCTCATGACGGGGTCCACTCCGACGACTTTCATCTTGAGGCCTTGGGCCCTGTCGGCGACGATGCGTCCGATGTTGCCGAGGCCGATGACACCCAGCGTTTTGTAGGCGATCTCGCGCCCCTGAAACTTGGTTTTTTCCCATTGCCCGCCGCGCATGGATGCGACCGCCTGCGGAATCTTCCTTGCGAGTGAGGCAAGGAGCGCCAACGCGTGCTCGGCCGTCGTCACCGAGTTGCCGGTGGGGGTGTTCATGACGACGATGCCGCGGCGGCTTGCGGCGGGTATGTCGACGTTGTCGACGCCGATCCCGGCACGACCGATGACGCGGAGCTTTTCTGCCGATTCGATCACGCGCGGAGTGACCTGCGTCGCGGAGCGAATCACGAGCCCGTCGTAGTCTGCGATGACACTGCAGAGCTCGTCCTCGCTCATGCCGGGTCGAAACTCCAGATCGACGCCCGGCGCCTCGCGCATCACCTTGAGTCCCGCCTCGGCGAGCTTGTCAGACACGAGGACACGTACGTTGGACATGGACTGCTCCTATGGAATTCGGCCCAAAAAGGCCGGCGCAGAGCTAGCAGCAGCTCACCGGAGGGTCAAGGAGGGGCGTCGGCGTCGATCAAGTCCAATGGACGGCGCCCAAGCTCAGAAGCAGCGCCGCGACGCGATATCCCCGTTGAGGGTCGGCATTGGTCGGCAGGTCGGTGACGAATTGCGACACCTCCTCGATGCTGTGGGGCGTCTTGCAGAGGCGCAATGCGGCACGAACGTCGTCGGGCAGCGCTGCGGTCGCCACGGCGGTGTCGATCCGATCGGCTTGTACGACCTTGTCCTTTCCTCGCTCGAGGATCAGCCTGCTTTCGAGGCCCCCGGCGATCCGGCGCTGAAGGCCCCGGTCGAGGATCTCCCAGGCATCGAGGCGAAGCGGGAATCCGCTGCTAGGCGGGTCGACCCCTTCGTAGAAGGTCGCCGTGCCGGTGGACCAGGTGAACAAATCGAGCAGCTTCTCCCTCACCTGCTCGGCGATGTGCTGGAAGAGCTCCAGGGGCTCGACCAGGCCGAGCGCCACGAGCGTGTCTCCGAGCTTCCCCTCGAATCGCGGCATGACCGCAAGCGCCATGTCGAGCTCGCTCCGATTGATCACCAGCTTCTTGACGAGGTACTCACCCAAGAGCTCTCCGGCGAGATTGCTGGTCACGAACGCTGGCACGCCTTGCTTGGCGTACACTTCTTTTCGCACGCCTCCTTGCTCACAGAGCCACAGCCCGGTGCGGCGCGTCACCAGCGTGCGAGCGAGCGCGTCGACGAACCCGCCGTTTTCGAACTCGACACACCGGTCCGCAGCAGTGGCCGACTCGACCCGCGTGGTGGTCGGCGTCATGCGCGACGGAGGCACGTGACGGTACAGATCCTTGATCGCCGACAGCGGCTGAAAGTCTCCTCCAGCGATGCTGATGTGGTCGTTGCCATCCACTTGGCCGGTGGCCACCGCCTCGACCACCTTGGCATACGCGATTGGGCCCACGGTCGCTCCATTGGGTTTTCGAATCTTGTACTCGAGCGGGGTGACGTTCGTGGTCGTCGGGTGCTCGCTCGCCAACACCATGGGCGTCGGAGGCATGGTCTGCCTGGGCACCGTGTCCGCCGATGTCTTGCGGGTCCTGGTCTCCGCGGCGATCGTCGCCACCAGCGCCGCGAGCTCCGCCCGAAGGACTTCCTCGGGCCTGCTTTGCCATGGCTCGAGCGCCGCCCAGAATGCTCTCGCGGTCGGGGGGCGCTCCCCCGGTTTGACCGAAAGCGCGCTCAGGATGACCGAGCCCAAGCCGTCGGGCAGCTGCGAAATGAACTCGACGAATGGATGGACCTCGGCGTCGCGAATCGCGAGAAGCACCGCGAGCTCGCTGCCCCCTGCAAAGAGCGGCCGCCGCATGAATAGCTCGGCGGCAATGACCGCCGTCGAAAACAGGTCCGCGCGTGGGTCGATGACTCCTCCAGAAACTTGCTCTGGGGCGAGGTAACCGAGCTTTCCGTTGGCCCGTGCGGCTGTGTCTGCGTCGAAGGGGTTGAGCCCCGATCGCGCGATGCCGAAGTCGGCGATCTTCACATCTCCATGTATCGAAATCAGCACGTTCGAGGGGCTGATGTCTCGATGCACGATGCCCAGGGCGCTTCCATGCCGGTCTCTGGCGTTGTGGACCGCGTCGAGGCCGCTCAGGATCTGCCGCACCATATACACGACGAGATCGTGCTCGAGCCGCTTGCCCTCGAGCGTCAGACGGCGATTGAGCCGCCAAAGATCACAACCGGGCACGTACTCCAGGGTGAGGTAGGGCTTTCCTTCGATCTCGCCATGGCCGAGCACATGCACCACGTTGGGGTGGACCACGTGACTCGCTAGGCGGGCTTCTTCGGCGAACATTCGATGCGCGTTCGACTCATCGGCGATGTGTGGAAGCATGCGTTTCAACACCACGACGCGCGGTTCACCGGCTGCGCGCGGCTCGAGCGCGCGAAAGACTTCCGCCATTCCCCCAACCGCAATACGGTCGACCAAGGTATAGGTTCCCAACGGGGTATTCGGTGGCGGTGCCGGTGGCGGTGACGACGGTCTTGGCACACTTGCGATTGTAACTACCACAACGGAAAATATCGATACCAAGGTAAAAACTTCACGAGATTTAGGAGTGATTCATGGCCGACGAAGCCTCACGGGCCGGCGAGCGGTATGCCACCGCACAAATCTTCGACTACGCTGCGCGAATTCACCATCCACCGGACCCGGCTCTGCGCCGCGCCTTCGAGGCGCCCGCCAAGCATGGGATGCCTGAAATTCAGGTGGGCCGGGCCGAGGGGAGGCTCCTCGAGCTGCTCCTTCGCCTGGCGGGGGCTAGGAAGGTCGTGGAGGTGGGCACGCTTGCCGGGTACTCGGCTTCGTGGATGGCGCGGGCGCTGCCGCCCGACGGCCGAATCTGGACGATCGAGTCGGATCCGGACCACGCCGCGGTGGCGGCCGAGGTCTTCGACCAGGCGGGTCTCGGAGACCGTGTGACCGTCATCGTGGGCGATGCGGTCGAAGTGCTTCCCGACCTCTCGGATGACGGACCGTTTTGCGCCGTATTCGTCGATGCGGACAAGGGCCGCTACGACCTCTATGGACGCTGGGCGACCCAAAACCTGCGGCCTCGGGGCTTGCTGATCGGCGACAATGCCTATTTGTTCGGCCGCCTACTCGAAGACTCCGACGACGCCCGGGCGATGCGCCGCTTTCACGAGGAGATGGCCCGAAGCTACCATTCGGTGTGCATTCCGACCCCCGATGGGCTCGCCTTGGGAATACGTTTCGATACGAGCGCTTGACCGCGCTGGGTCCTCTAGGCGATATAGGCGTCCGCGTTGGGCATCACCCTGGGCTTGACCTGGTTTGGGTGCGGCCCTAGCCGCACGCAGGGAGAGGAGAAGCCGAGCACAGCAAGCCTGCGCCAGCGCCGTTTGGTGTGTTGTTTGCCGAAAAATGACGAAGCGGCTTGTCCGACCCGCGAGCTTCGCCTAAATGGCGGCCGGTCGCTGAGACGAATCGAGAGAAACACGCAGCATGCAGATTTTCCCCCGCGAGTTGAACTACTTGCCCCTCGCCCTGGCACTCGTGGCCGGCGGTCTCGGGGTAGGCGTGTTCATTTTGTTCTGGTTCTACTTCACGCCGCCCAACCTTCAGGTGGGGTACACGCCGAAGCAGCCCGTCCCATACAGCCACCGTCTTCATGCAGGGGAGCTCGGGATGGATTGTCGCTACTGCCATTCTCAGGTGGAGCGCTCGCACGAGGCGATGGTGCCTCCCACGCAAACGTGCATGGGTTGCCATGCGGTCGTGCGCACCGAGTCGGAGAAGCTGGCGGTCGTGCGTGACAGCTGGGAAACAGACGCTGCGATTCACTGGGTTCGCGTGCACCAGATCCCCGACCACGCCTTTTTCAATCACAGCGCGCATCTTGCTGCAGGGGTTGGATGTGCATCGTGCCACGGCCGGATCGATCAAATGGAGGTCGTCGGCGTGGTGGAGCCGATCGCCATGCAGTGGTGCCTCAACTGCCACCGAAATCCGGAACCGTACATCCGCCCAAAGAGTGAGATCACCAACATGAAGTGGCAGCCAGACGAAGCGTGGCTCGCGCAACGCGCGGAAGTGGCTGCGAACCTCAATCCACCCATGCAGTGCTCGGGGTGCCACCGATGACCCGTAGAAAGCCCTACCAGTTGAGCTCAGGCAAAGGTCCTACGATGTGGCGGAGCCTCGAGGACAAGAACACCGCCCCGGAGGAGCTCGAGCGAATCGCCGAGGAAGAGCAGCCAGGCGGCTTCGTCACCGATCTCTTGAGCCCCAAAGCGCTGTTCTCCCGGAGGTCTTTCGTTCAGGGATCATCGATCGCGGCGCTCGCGGCCGGTCTGCAGGGGTGCGTCCGCCGTCCCGAAAACGAAATCCTGCCGTACAGCAAGGCTCCGGAGTACCTCATTCCCGGAATCGCGTCGCACTTTGCCACGGTGACTGCGCGGGGGCGTGACTCTCTCGGGGTCGTGGTGACCAGCCACGATGGGAGGCCGACGAAGGTCGAAGGCAACGAGCATCACTCGAAAAGCTTCGGCGGGACCGACATCCGAGCGCAAGCCTACGTATGGGATCTGTACGACCCGGATCGCTCTCGGTCACCGGCGCGTCGCAAGGGCAACGGCCTGGTCGATGCGACAGACGAGGAGCTCGACAAGGCGCTCGAAGACCTGATCGCCAAGCACGAAAAAGATCAAGGGGCGGGTCTTCGCTTTTTAGCGCCGATTTCCAACAGCCCGACCTTCCGTCGCCTACGCGACAAGGTCGTGGAGCGGTTTCCGAAGGCTCGTTTCCATACGTACAGCCCGATCGACGACGACAACGCACGGGCAGGCGCGATGATCGCGTTCGGTCGGCCGGTCTATCCGAGCTACGACTACGCACGCTCGGCGGTCGTCGTTTCACTTGGAGCCGACTTCCTGGGCTCCGAGCCCGGATCCGTGGCCAACGGCTATCGCTTTGCCTGGTCGCGCCAGCTCAGCTCGCCGGACCAGCCCATCAGCCGCATGTACGTGATCGAGTCGAGCTACACCGTCACCGGTGGGATGGCTGACCATCGGTTGAGGCTACCATCGGGGGACATCGAGCGCTTCACGCGACTCCTCGTCTCGGAGCTTGCCAACCGTGGTGTGAGCGGGTTGCTGGTGCTCGGCGAGTTCGTGGCGAAGCTTCCTGGGGGCCTCGATGCCGAAGGTATCGATCGCGACTTCGTGGCGGCAGCAGCCGATGAACTCGTAGCAAACCAGGGCCGCTCGCTCGTGGTGCCGGGCTCCGGCCAGTCGCCGCGAGTGCACGCGCTGGTCCATGCGATCAACGCCGCACTCGGCAACGAGAACAAGACGTTCGGTGTGGGTCCGGTCATTGACGAAAAGGACGAGCCCAGCCGCGAGAGCATCGCCGCGCTTGCTTCGGAAATCGAAACCGTTCAGTCCCTCCTCATCCTTGGGGGCAATCCGGTGTACGACGCCCCGGCAGACGTGAAGTTCGCGGAGCTGTTGGGCCGCGAAGGTCTCACTTCGGTCCATGTTGCCAGCCATCGAAACGAAACCACGGAGCGCAGCACGTGGCATGCGCCGCTGGCACACGAGCTCGAAGCATGGGGCGATCAGCAAGCGTTGGACGGCACGACCGCCGTTCAGCAGCCGCTGATCGCGCCTTTGTACGGCGGGCGCAACCCCATCGAGATCTTGGCCGTGTTCGCCGGCGAAAAGAGCACCAACGCCCACGACCTGGTTCGAGACACCCACCAAGAGTCGCTTAAGGACGCCGCCGGCTCGCTCCTGACGGTCGGCTTCCCGCCGAATGCCATGAGCGCCGACGCCGTTTGGCGCGGGGGCCTTCACAACGGCGTCTTCTTTGAGCCCCAGTACGGCGACGCGAAGGTGCTCGTCGATTCCATCGTCGAGGCGCTCGCTTCGGCCTCCGAGAATCGAACGCCCGTCTCCAAAGACAACTTCGAGGTGAGCTTCCGGCCAGACCCCGCGTTGTGGGACGGCCAGCATGCAAACAACCTCTGGGCGCTCGAGCTTCCTGACCCGATCACCAAGATCGTCTGGGACAACGCGGCCTGGGTTTCCCCCGCGACCGCGAAGGCGCTTGGAGTCGAAAACGGTCAGATGGTGCGCCTTTCCAAAGAAGACGCCAAGATTGAGGTTCCGGTTTGGATCGTGCCGGGGCAAGCGAACTACTCCGTCACGCTCACCCTTGGCTGGGGACGCACGGCAGCCGGCCGGTACGGCAACGGGAAGGGCTTCGATGTCAATCCGCTCCGGACGACCGACGGGATGGACTTCATGGACGGCGTGAAAGTCGAGGCTCTGGGTCAGAGCTACAACATCGTTCAAACCCAGACCCACCACCGCATGGAAGGGCGTCCGATCGCCATCGATGCAACCCTTCAGGAATACCAAGAGGATCCCGACTTCGCTTCCTATCGTTCGGTGAGCCCTGTGAGCACGCCACCTCTGTGGAAGCAGCAGGATTACAGTGAGGGATACAAGTGGGGCATGAACATCGACTTGACGACCTGCACCGGCTGCAGCGCTTGCGTCGTTGCGTGCCAGGCGGAGAACAACATCCCGGTCGTTGGCAAGATCGAGGTGGAGCGCGGACGGGAGATGCATTGGCTCCGGATCGATCGGTACTTCGTCGGCGAGGACGAGAACGATCCAGAAGTGGCAGTTCAGCCGCTCACCTGCCAACAGTGCGAAGAGGCGCCTTGCGAGAACGTATGCCCCGTCAACGCGACCGTGCACTCGCCCGAGGGTCTCAACGACATGGTCTACAATCGCTGCGTGGGGACACGCTATTGCGGTAACAACTGTCCCTACAAGGTGCGCCGCTTCAACTACCTCGATTGGCATGGCTGGCTGGATGACAAATTCGGGTGGTACAAGGACTTCCCAGAGTCGCGGAAGCTTCAATTCAATCCGAACGTGACGGTGCGCATGCGCGGTGTGATGGAGAAATGCACCTACTGCGTGCAACGCATCGAAGAGGCCAAGATCGCGGCCATACGCGAAGACCGGCGGGTCAAGGACGGCGACATCGTGACGGCGTGCCAGCAAGCATGCCCGACGCGGGCCATCACCTTCGGTGACCTCAATGATCCGGAGAGCATTGTGTCCAAGCTCGCGGGCATGAATCGCGGGTACAAGCTCCTTGCCGAAATAGGAACGCGGCCCCGGACGACGTTCCTGGCGCGCATCCGCAACCCGAACCCCAAGTTGAAGGGACGTGGGTAAGAATCGATGAGCAGCTACGACGCACCCATCAAGGAAATCGGCGAAACGTATCTTCTGCCGAAGGGAACGACCGCGCACGACGTCACCGAGACGATTTCACGCGTGCCTGAAAATGCCGCGCCCCGCGGATGGTGGCTTTTGTTCCTCCTGTCCGTGTCCGTGCTCGGAATCATGGGCGGCGCGCTGGCGTACCTGTTCTATCAAGGCGTCGGCGTCTGGGGTAACAACGTGCCCGTCTACTGGGCCTGGGACATCACCAACTTCGTCTGGTGGATCGGTATCGGCCACGCAGGCACCCTGATCTCGGCCATTTTGTTTCTCTTCCGACAGAAGTGGCGGACCAGCATCAACCGGTTTGCCGAGGCCATGACGGTCTTCGCCGTGCTTTGTGCCGGGCTCTTTCCGGCGATTCACACTGGCCGTCCGTGGTTCGACTACTACCTGTTCCCAATCCCAAATCAGATGGACATGTGGCCGAACTTCAAGAGCCCGCTGATGTGGGACGTGTTCGCGGTCAGCACCTATCTGACGATCAGCGTGATCTTCTGGTACGTGGGGCTCATTCCCGACTTCGCCACGCTGCGTGACCGCGCCAGAAGCCTGACCCGGAAGCGCGCCTATGGGTTCTTCGCTCTGGGCTGGCGGGGGGCCAATCGGCACTGGCAGCACTACGAGCGGGCCTATCTAATCTTCGCAGGCATCTCGACACCCCTGGTGCTTTCCGTGCACTCGGTCGTGTCCTTCGACTTCGCCACGGCGGTCGTCCCAGGCTGGCATACGACCATCTTCCCGCCGTACTTCGTCGCCGGCGCCGTGTATAGCGGCTTCGCGTTGGTCATGACTTTGATGTTGATCGCGCGCACCGTCTTCAAGCTCCACAGCATCGTCACGATCAAGCATCTGGACTTGATGAACAAGTTCATGCTCGGGACGGCGTTGATGGTCGGCTACGCCTACGCGATGGAGTACTTCATCGCCTGGTACTCCTCGAATCCATATGAGAAGTGGGTCTTTTTCCACAACCGACTCGGCTGGGGCGAGCTCGACAGCAATGGCAACTGGGGGCCGCTTTGGTGGGCGTACTACACGATGATTTTCTGCAACGTCATCGTGCCACAGATGTTCTGGATCAAGCGGGCTCGCACCAGCGTCCCCATCATGCTCGTCGCCAGCGTGTTGATCAATGTCGGCATGTGGTTCGAGCGGTTCGTGATCATCGTCACCTCGCTTTACGAAGACTTCTTGCCTTCGGCGTGGGGCATGTTCCACCCGACCGCGATCGACATGCTGACCTATCTCGGCACGTTTGGATTGTTCTTCACGCTGTTTCTGCTCTTCATTCGTTGGATACCGATGATCGCCATGGCGGAGGTCAAAGGAACGCTGCCGGGGGCGCATCCCGATCTGGATGCCATCGAGGCACATGAAGAGGAACCCGGAGCGGCCGCCGCGCCGGTGCCGGCGGAGTGAGGCGAATCATGGCGAATGCAACGAAAAGACCCGCCCTCTACTTGGCCGAATACGACACGCCGAATGAAATCGCGCAGGCGGCGATGAAAGTCCGCGACGCGGGGTACCAGAACTGGGACTGCCATACGCCCTATCCGATGCATGGCATGGATAAGGCAATGGGCCTGAGGCCGACCCGTATCGGGTTCATCTCGTTCATCTTCGGCATGCTCGGTGTGGGGGCTGCCGCGTTCATGATGAAGTACACCAACGGCTGGTCGTTCAACCTAGCCAACATCGGTTGGGGCTATCCGCTGATCGTCGGCGGTAAGCCTCCCGGCGCGTTCCCCTCGATGGTGCCGATCATGTTCGAGCTCGGCGTGCTGTTCTGTGGGATCGCCACGCTGCTGGGTCTGTTTCAATTCATCAGACTGCCCCGCTTCAACCACCCGATCTTCGAGTCGGATCGCTTCGAAGCGGCCTCGGACGACAAGTTCTTCATCTCCATCGAAGCCGATGATCAGAAGTTCGACCTCGAGCGCACCAAGGTGCTCTTGGAATCCACCAACCCGAGCCATATCGAGCTGATCGAGGAGGAGGTCCAGTGATACGCGCTCTCCTGGTCACGTTGACGCTGGCACTGGGGGTGACTGGGTGCACCATCGGAGCCGAGAGTAGCGACCCCCCCATCGTGGGCATTCGCAACATGTACAACCAACCGCGTTACGACACGCAGGAGCGCAGGCCCTTCTTTGCCGATCAGCGTTCGATGCGTCCGCAGGTCGAGGGCACCATCTCGCGCGAGATGGAAAAGGGCTACGACACCGCGACCGGGCTCGGGGCGCAAGACAACGCCTGGATAGAGAAGGTGCCTGAAGGGATGACCAAGAGGCTCGGCGGCGTCGAGGCGGCGGTCGAAAGAGGCAGGGCTCGCTTCAACATCTATTGCGCCCCCTGTCATGGCGTCTCCGGCGATGGGAAGGGAATGGTCTCGCAGCGGGCCCTTTCTCTTGGCGCCACCGGGCTGGTCGCAGCCAACCTCCATGATGATCGGCTGCGCCACATTCCCGACGGTCAGTTATTCGCCACCATCACCAATGGCGTGCGCAACATGCCATCTTACGCTCACAACATTCCAGTCGATGATCGCTGGGCCATCGTGCACTACGTGCGCGCATTGCAGCTGAGCCAAGCACCGGTTGCCAAGGTCGATGACACGGAGCAGTCCAAGTGACGCAAGCAAACCAAAAAGATTATCGGATAGGGAACGATGCCATGTGGGCGCGCGCCTGGCTGGCGCCGCTGGTGTTGGCCATCGCCGGGGGCTTGCTCGCGGTGTTGACCGCTTCTCCCGATCGACTCGGATTCGCCTACTTGTTCGCGCTGTTCACCACGGTGACGTTCATGCTGGGCGGGATCTTCCTCGTGCTCATCCAGTTCTTGACCGCGGCCCATTGGGGGGTTTCTTCACGTCGGATCACAGAGGTGATCATGTCCGGGGCGCCCGTGGTCGCTTTGCTCGCCCTTCCGTTCATCGTGTTTGTCGCGCTCGGCAAGGTGGACCTCTATCAAGAGTGGCAAAACGCCGCAGCCCATGCCGATCACGGTGGCGCCGCAGAGGAACACACCGAGCCCGCGTCGGAAGCGGGCTCCGGCGAGCACGGAGCGCTCTCGATCGGTGCGAGCACCGCCTATGCACAGGAGGCTGACGCTCACGTGGAGGAAGAGCTCGCCGTGGCTGTCGAGGAAGGGCATCCGCACACCCCGCAAGAGGCCGCCCTTCACCACGAGATCCTCAGCGAGAAGACTAGTTACCTGAACACCAGGGGCTGGGTCATTCGTGCCATCGTATACTTCGTTTTGTGGTCGCTAATCGCCCTCGCGTACTTCGGTTGGTCGAGGCGCCAGGACGAGGATCACGATCCCAAGCACACGGTTCAGATGCAGCGCCTGGCCGCTCCGGCGCTCATCGTCTTCGCACTGGCACTGACCTTCGCTTCGTTCGACTGGCTCATGTCACTCGAGCCCTCTTGGTTTTCGACGATTTTCGGAGTGGTGATCTTCGCCGGCTCAGCCGTCTCGATTTTGGCTCTCACGATTCTGATCGGATTGAGCTTCTACAGACGCGGCCTGGTCGGCAATGCGATCAACCCCGAGCACTTCCACGATCTGGCGAAGCTCATGTTTGGCTTCATTTGCTTCTGGACCTACGTCCAATTTTCGCAATGGATGCTGATCTGGTACGCGGGCCTCCCCGAAGAGGCTACCTGGTATCACAAGCGCTGGGAGCACGGCTGGAAGTTCGTTTCCCTGCTGCTGATCTTCGGCCACTTCGTCGCCCCCTTCGTCCTGCTGATCTCTCGTGTCCAAAAGCGGGCGCTCCCTTGGCTGCAGGTGATGTGCTTTTGGGTGATTTTCATGCACATCATCGACATCTATTGGTTCGTGCTGCCACAGGCCGGCAGATTCAGCGTGTCGCCCGCGGACGTGGGTGCCCTCCTTTTCGTGGCCGGCATCTTCTTCGCATACGTCTTTTGGCAGCTCGGCCGGGTCCCGCTGATCCCGGTCGGAGATCCGCGGCTGTCGCAAAGCCTTCACCACCATCAAACCCACTGAGCGCGCAGGGATGAACACGACCCAAAAGACACGATTTGCACCCTCTCGTCGCCTTCTGGTGGCCTGCTCCGTGCTGACGGCGTTGGCGGCGGGCTGCGGCCAGGCCGAATCAGCCAGAGCCCCGACGCCCGATGACGAGTACGACTTGATCCAAAAGCGCGAAGAGCAGGCACTTCAAGACGGCACCATGCCACTGGACCAGGCGATTGCGGAATACGCGTCGACGCCTCGGGACCAGCTCGCGGCCGTTGCGCCTCAGCCGTCTGAGGACCAATCGGCGATCAGTGGATGGGCGTTCAAAGGTGCGGCGCCCGTTGCCCCTGGAGAGGTGACCATGCCTCCAGACTGCGCCGGAGCCGCCAACCCGATGGCGTGCTGGGGGGAGAAGCTGAGGAACAGCAAAGGGTGCGTGGCGTGCCACTCGGTCGATGGCGTCACTCAGCAACCGTGCCCGAATTGGAAGGGTCTGTTCGGCAAGGAGCGGCCCTTGGAAAGCGGCGAAACGGTGGTTGCCGACGAGGCTTACCTCGCCCATTCGATCCTAAACTCCTGGGACCAGATCGTGAAGGGATACGGCAAGGTGATGCCCCCCTACAACTTCTCTCAGAAGGAAGTCGACGCGCTGGTCGCCTACATCAAGTCGCTCGGGGAGGGTGGATGATGACCGTTGCACCTATCGGTGTTCGGAAGTGTTGGGCGTGGGTGTTTCCAATCCTGCTCGCGGGCTGCCAAGCGCGCACTCCCGATACGGAGAGCCTCGAGTACAGCCAAGAGCTCTATGCCAGCTGTGTGCCGTGCCACGGCCAGAACGGTCAGGGCAACCAGGAAATCGGCGCGCCAGCCATCGCGGGCCTGACCCAATGGTATGTGAAGAGACAGCTCCGTCACTTCAAGCGAGGCTACCGCGGATTCCATCCCGAAGACATGAACGGGAAGAAGATGCAACCGATGGCGCTCGCGTTGGATACCGACCAGAAGGTCGATCTCGTTTCGGCTTACGTGGCGAGCATGCCCTCTACGCATCCTGCGCCCACGCTCGAGGGCGGAAACGCTGAAACCGGAAAGATCTACTTTGGCGTCTGTGTCCAGTGTCACGGCCCGGATGCAGGGGGGAACGTCGAGCAGTTCGGTCCTCCGTTGGCTGGCGCCAGCGATTGGTACCTTTTGAGACAACTCCAAAACTTCAAAGGCGGCATCCGAGGCACGCATCCTGGTGACGTGACCGGCGCGAAAATGCGACCCTTCTCCATGACGCTGCCGAGCGAGCAGTCCATGAAAGACGTGATCGCATACATCAAGACCCTATCGGAGTAGGTGGCGAGGGATAAACGATGGCTGGAAAAACACGAGATCCAGACAAAGAAGCGTTCTTTTGGTGGAAGTGGGCGATGATAGGCGCCCTCGTCTACGTGGGCGTCGTCTTTGCTTTCATTCTCGAATGAGCGTCTAGAGGGTCAAATGCTACAAGGAATTTACGACTTCATCAAAGCCATCTTCGAGCCGTTGGGCGATTACCTGATCGGCTCCAACGTGCCGGTCGCATCGTCGTTCGCTGGCGACATCGATGCGCTCATTGCGCTGGTGACCGCCCTGGTCGGCTTTTGGGCCTTGCTCGCCTACGCAGCGTTTTTCTTCTTGATCTTTCGCTTCCGCGAGCGAGAGGGCCGACGGGGACAATACGTCACTGGCGAGGAGAAAAATCTCAAGCGCTGGATCAGCTATCCGCACGCCGCAATCATCGTGTGCGACCTCGTGATCGTCTTCATGGCCATCATGGTCTGGCACAACATCAAGCAGCGCCTTCCCGAAGCGGACAGCACGGTTCGCGTCGTCGCGCAGCAGTGGGCGTGGAACTTCGTGCATCCGGGCCCCGACAATCAGCTCGATACCGACGATGACATCGTGACCTTCAACGAGCTTCACGTGGAGCAAGGAAAGACCTATCACTACGAGCTCATCTCCAAGGATGTTCTTCACGATTTCTCCGTACCTGTGTTCCGTCTCAAGCAGGATGCCATTCCCGGCCGCGTCATGAAGGGCTGGTTCGAGCCCATCAAGGCAGGTCAGTACGACATCCAATGCGCGGAGATGTGCGGAATTGGGCACGGCATCATGGGCGCAAGAATCTTCGTCGAGACACCCGAAGAGCACGCGGCTTGGATGACGCAAAACAAGGCGGGCAAGCTCGCTTCCCGCTGAATGGAAGAATCATGGCTGAAGCAGGCACAATAACAGAATCGCACGCCGCCCATCACGAGCAGAGCTTCTGGAGCAAGTACGTCTTCTCGACCGATCACAAGATCATCGCGATGCAATACATGTTCACCGGCATCGCGATGGCTTTGATCGGCGGCTACATGTCCTACGTCTTCAGGATGCAGTTGGCATATCCCGGCGAAAGCGTGCCGCTCTACGGTGTCGTGACACAGGGTCAGTACAACGCGCTGGTCACCAACCATGGCACCATCATGATCTTCTGGGTGGCCATGCCCATGTTGATCGCGGCCTTTGGGAACTACTTGATTCCGCTGATGATCGGAGCGGACGACATGGTGTTCCCGCGGATCAACCGGCTCTCGTATCAGATTTTCCTTTTGAGCGCGCTCATTCTCATTGCCTCCTTTTTCGCTCCCGGAGGTGGCTTCGGCGGTGCATGGACATCGTATCCGCCACTATCGGCGAACGCCGACTACAATCTGACGCCATATGGGGCGCCGATGTGGCTGGTGGCGGTAGCCCTCGAGTTCGTTGCGTTCTTGTTGGGTGGCATCAACTTCATCACTACACTGATGAACTCACGGGCGCCGGGCATGAAGATGCACGACATTCCCATGGTCCTGTGGTTCATCATCATCGCGAACATCCTGTTCATGGCGTCCGTAGGCCCACTCATCGCGGGCGCCGTGATGCTCTTCATGGATCAAGTGATAGGCACCGGTTTCTTCGATCCCGACCGTGGTGGTGACCCGGTCTTGTGGCAGCATTTGTTCTGGTTCTTCGGGCATCCGGAGGTGTACGTCGTGCTCCTGCCCGCCATGGGTATCGTTGCCGAGATCATCACGACTTTCGCTCGAAAGAAGCTCTTCAACTACAAGCTCATTCTCTACACTGCATTTGCTACCGGCATCATCAGCTTCTTCGTCTGGGCGCACCATCAGTTCGTCGCAGGCATCGATCCGCGCATGGCGAACATCTTCACGATCACCACGCTGATCATCTCCATTCCCATCGCAGAGATGGTGTTTCTATACATCGCCACGCTCTACGGCGGTTCGATTCGATTGACCACTCCAATGCTTTGGGCTTTGGCGTTCATCGCCGAGTTCATCATCGGGGGTATCACCGGGATCTTCCTCGGGGCGAGCGGCTCGGACATCTATTTCCACGACACCTATTTCGTGTTGGCCCACTTCCACTACACGTTCTTCCCCATCGCCATCATCGGCTTCTTTGCGGGGATCACGTACTGGTTCCCCAAGATGTTCGGCAAGATGATGAATGACACGCTCGGCAAGATTCACTTTTGGGGCACGATCATCGCATTCAACTTCATTTTCATCCCGCTCTTCATATTGGGCGCGGCGGGTCAGCACCGTCGCATCTACGACTTCCAGAACTTTCCGGATCTCGCTGGTTTGCAAGACCTTCGCATTTTGGCCACGACGGCTCTGGTCGTCATGTTGTTCTTCCAGGCTGTCTTCCTCTTCAACTTCGTGATGAGCCTAATCAGGGGTAAGCCGGCTGGAAAGAATCCATGGAAGGCGAACAGCCTGGAGTGGACGACGGTGTCTCCTCCGCCCCATGGGAACTGGCCCGAAGGGCTGCCGAACTGTTACCGGGGTCCCTACGAGTACAGCGTGCCAGGACGCCAGGAAGATTACTGGCCGCAAAACCTTCCACCCGACACCGCACCGGCTGAGTGACGAGAGACATATGAGCACGACCAGACCCATAGCCACCACCCGCAGCGCAACCGGTATTGCCACCGGAAAGCTGGCCGTGTGGTGGGTGATCGCTTCCGAGATCGTGATCTTCGGCGGCCTGCTTGCTTCGTACATCATGCATCGCATCGGCCATCCCGAGTGGGCAGAGTACGCGTCCCACACCAACATCTGGTTCGGCGGCACCAATACGTTCGTGCTGCTCACCTCGTCCTTGTTTGCGGTGCTAGGACATCATGCGGCGGAGCACGGCGATGGAAAGAAGGCCGCCAAGTGGTTGGTCGCGACCGCCTGCGGCGCCTTCGTCTTCATTGCCATCAAGTCGGTAGAATGGACTGGCGAGATCCGGCATGGGTTCACGCTCACGTCCAATGGGTTCTGGCAGTTCTATTACACGGCGGCGGGGCTTCACGCGCTTCACGTCATTGCCGGCGCCATCATCATGTTGATCATCGCCAACGAGGCTCGCCGGGGGCTGGAGCTCCATCGAGTCGAGCTGATCGGCATCTACTGGCACTTCGTGGATATCGTGTGGATTTTCCTCTTTCCCCTTCTCTACATCGCCAAGTGAGGAATGAAGAGCATGGCTGAGCATACGCATGAGGACCACGAGCAAGCTCACTACGTGAGGATCTGGGCGATCCTCGTGGTGCTACTCATCATCAGCGTTTTAGGCCCCATCGTGGCGCCTCATGTCGCCTTTGGATTTTTGAAGGCCTGGATGATCACCCTGATGACCGCGTTCGGGATTGCCGTCGTCAAGGCCTACATGGTCGCCGCCAACTTCATGCATCTGAACATCGAAAAGAGATACATCTCGTATTTGCTCGCCACGATGCTGATGTTCATGTTGCTCTTCTTCGCAGGGGTGGCACCCGACGTGATGAAGCACCAGGGTCAGAACTGGGAGAACGTCGCCGCGAAGGATGAGATCGAGCGCGGCCTGGAAGAGGAAGCAGCGCGCGCCAAGCATGGCGGGGCGCACGGCGGCGCGGAGCACTGACGGAAGGAGAGCCTGCGAATGGCGGATGACGCACTAGGTCGCCCTTACGGCATACCAGCAAGACGCGAGGCGATTCTGCCAAACGGCGTGCTCGGGATGCTCATCTTCGTCGCCACGGAGATCATGTTCTTTTCGGGTCTGATCAGCGCGTTCGTCATCGGCAAGAGCAATGCCATCGGAGGATGGCCGCCGCCTGGGCAGCCGCGCCTGCCGGTCGAGGAAACCGCCCTCAACACCGCCGCGCTTTTGGCGAGCGGGGTGGCTCTGTACTTCGCCAACCGGGCGTTCCGTCGCGGCGCCGCGAGCACGAAAGGCTTGCTTCTGCTGTCGATTGCGCTCGGTGGCTTCTTCGTCGTGTTTCAAGGTGCAGAATGGGTGGCCTTGATTCGCGAGGGCCTGACGCTGACCTCGGGTCAGCTCGGTGGCTTTTTCTATCTGATCGTCGGGGCCCATGCCCTACACGTCGTGGCAGGCTTTCTCGTTCTGCTCTACACGTATCAAAAGCTGTCTCACGGCGACCTCGATCGATTCACATTTTGGCCCGCCCAGATTTTCTGGTATTTCGTGGTGGGCGTATGGCCCATTCTGTACTGGCAGGTGTACCTGTGATGCGAGCCTGGATGAGCGCGTTGGCGGTGGTGGTGGCGTGGACGGCCGACCTGGCCCATGCGTGCCCCTCGTGCGCGTCTCCCCTCGAGGAGAATCGCCAGGCGTTCGTCGATACGACGATTCTCCTGACCGTGCTTCCGCTGACGATGCTCGGAGGCTTCGTGTGGTGGCTTCGCCGCAGGACCCGGGAGCTCGAGCAGGCGCCCGAAATCGCCGTTCCGCAAAGCCTCCTGCGGGACGTAGGGCGGTTTTCCAAGAGTCGTTAGAGAGGCTCCCAGACCGGCTGTCGGGGGTCATCAAACCCGCCCCGAAGCTCTTCGCGGTCTGCCACCGCGATCGCGAAACGACGCGCAGCGAAGGCCAACAAGAGGCCTACCGCTACGTCGATGAACCAGTGCCACCGAAGGAACATCGTGGCGATCACGATGTTGAGCGCCACCAGGCCGAGAATCGGCCATAGCCAGCGGAAGGGCTGGGTGTGCCGGAAGGCAAACGCGTGGAGCGTGAAATACGTCGGAAAGGCGGTGTGGAGGGAGGGAAAGATGTCGAGCTGCGCACCGGCCGCTGCGACGGTGACCTCGACCTGCTGCCACCAAAATCCGCCGTGTAGCGGCTCATCGAAGGCAATCGTGGCGTAGGGACCGGCGCCCGGTACGATGGTGTAGAGAAAATGTCCGGTCGCCACGATGAGCATGGCGCCCGTGAGCAGCTCCAACTGGCGCCTTCCCCCTCCCAGGAAGAGCGACGGGATCAGCATCAAGACGAGCACCAGGAAGTAACCGTAGTAGAAAAACGAGAGCCACTCGACGACGGGGCGGACGTTCCAGGCTTCCATCCAGACCGAGGGCGTGGTGCCGAGCAGCCACAAGTCGATGGCATAGAGCTTGTGATCCATTAGCTCCGGGTGGAGGGCTGGCAACAACGTTCGCATCTCGAAATATGACAACACCATTGGAATGAGGAGGCCGAGGCGGTAGGTGAGGGCCCGCGCGCGCTGGCCCCGAATCACCTCCCCACGGGTCAAAATGAGAGAGCAGGCGGTGATGACCAGAAGGGCCAGAGCGAGCCGGCGTGCGACGGTGGCGTTCGGGCTATCGGGCGCAAGCTCGATACGCAGGAATAGATAACCATGGAAAGCCAGCGCAATGACGTCCTGCGTGGCGAGGTTCTGAGCCGCGATTCCCAACGCCGTCCGGGCTCGCCCGGCGACATGGCGTGTGACTTCCAGCATGCAGGCTCTCGATCCTCGAAGTGTGTCGAGAGAGGGCTTTCATTGCAACCATCTGGCAGCGGACGCCCCCACGCGCAGTTTAGGCCCAAAGGCGAATGATCCAGGGTAGCGGACGCGACGGGCAACCTGCGGTACACCTGACGGCATGGAAGAGGCCATTCCCAGGCGGCGGTCGATTCGCGACGACGCCATCAATTTGCCCAACCTGTTGACCATGCTTCGCATCGCTCTGATACCGGGTGTGCTTTGGCTGCTTTGGGATGGCACCCCAAGGGCCAATTTTTGGGCTGCGATGCTCTACATCGCGACGGCGCTCACGGACCTGATCGACGGCTACCTCGCGCGCAGATGGGGCCAGATCAGCGTGCTCGGGCAATTCCTCGATCCTCTCGCCGACAAGCTTCTGGTGATGGCCACTCTCATCTTTCTTGCCTACTTGGGGCGTCTGCCATTCCTCGGGGTCGTGGCGGTGATCATCATGCTCGGCCGCGAGCTCGCAGTGACCGCGCTACGGACCATCGCGATGAGTGAGGGTGTGGTGATGGCCGCAATGCGCGCCGGCAAGGACAAGACTGCGCTGCAGATGGTGGCGATCTTGATGCTGATCGTGCACCACCGCTACGTCATCCATTTTGGTTTCTACCAGACGGAGCTCGACTTTGCTCAGGCAGGATTGGTGCTGCTGTATCTGAGCCTTGCATTGGCTCTGCTGAGCGGGGGCGAATACTTCAAGCTCTTCGTCGACGCGGTCGATGCCAAGGAAGAGCGCTTGACCCAAGAAGCGTCGTGACGAAGCGCAAGGGAACGCTATCGGTCGAGACACAGGCGTCGCGACGCGTCGTAGGCCGTATTTTTCGTGGGCAGAGCCTTCAGGAAGCTTTGCGGAGCTTGGCGGAGGATCATGGGCTCCGGACGGCGTGGCTACACGCGATGGGAGCATTCGAGTGGATCGAGCTAACCGAGTACAACCAAGCGGAACGGAGGTACGAGCAAGCCCATCGATTCGAGCGGTGCGAGCTGCTTTCGATGCAAGGAAACCTATCCGAACGTGAGGGCATGCCGTTTTGGCACCTTCATGCGACCCTGTCCGTCCGTGAAGACGGACGCGACTGCACCTATGGTGGACACGTAGTCGACGGAGTGGTCTTTGCCCTCGAGCTTCGCATCGATTGCTTTGATGAGCTCGCGCTCCGGCGCGAGGAAGACCCGGCCACGGGTCTTCAGCTCTGGGCCGATCCCGACGACTCGCCGCGTGGGGATGCATCAGCGCAGGCCCTCCCTGGGCAAGCTGCCCCGGTGACGTGGGCGATGGCTGCCGAGGTCTCCTCACGCACCGAGCCGATCGAGGAGCACCACCCAGACAAAGGCGACTGGATCGAGCATGCGAAGTTTGGGCTCTGCAAGATCGAGGGGCTCTCTGGCGACGGCGTCTGTATCATCAAGCTGCCCGATTCGCGGCGTAAGAAGATCAAGATCGACGCCATGCAAATTCTCGCGCCTAGGCTCGACGATGGGCGCAAGATCTTTCCGGTCAAGAGCAAGTCGAGGGGTTAGTCTCCCAAACGAATGCGCGGATCGAGCGCTGCGACTGCGATGTCGGCCAAGAGGTTGCCAGCCTGAACGGCGATGCCGAACATCAGCACGACGGCCATGATGACTGGTGCATCGAGCGACTCGATCGATTCGATGGTCAGCAAACCGAGGCCCGGCCAAGCGAAGATCTTCTCCGTGATGATCGCGCCGCCCACCAAGAACGGCAGGCTCAAGCCAATGAGCGTGACCACGGGAAGGAGCGCGTTGCGAATGGCGTGCTTGATCACGACTTGGCTCATCGGCATTCCCTTGGCCATCGCCGTACGGACGTGATCGTGGCGAAGGGTTTCGATCAGCTCCCCACGCATCACCCGCGCGTAGGTCGCAGCACCTGCGATGGCCAAGATGAGCGACGGCAGCAGCGCGTGGTAGACGTGGTCGAACGGGTCCACTCCGTACCCGCCGAACGGGAACCAGCCCAACAAGAACGCAAAGACCAGCAGGGCAATCGGACCGGTGACGTAGGTGGGCAAGCTGATGCCGACGAAAGTTGCAAACATGATCGACGTATCGCTCCATCGATTGCGTCGAAGCGCGGCGATGACTCCGGCAGTCAAACCGAGGGCCAGCTCGAAAAAGACCGCCATCGAGGCGAGCAGGAGCGTGCGCGGAAGGCGGTGTCCGATGACGGCAGAGACCGATTCGTGATGCGAGTAGGATTCACCCAGATCTCCCTGGAGGATTCCGCAATAGCCGCGCGAGCCGTCGTCCCGCCGATATTTCGGAGAATCCTTGCGGATACAGGGCATGACACCGAGGTAGGCCAGGAACTGCTCCGGGACGGGCCGGTCGAGCCCTTTCTTCGCTTTGAAGTCCGCGATCTGATCAGCCCTCGCTTGCGGGCCGAGCATGGTCACGGCGGGGTCGCCTGCCACGAAGATCAGGAAGAACACGAGTGTCACGACGGACAGCACCACGAGTACGCCCCACAAAGCTCTTTGCGCAATGAAACGGATCATGGGCTTTGATCCTGATCGTAGATGACCTGGCTCACCCGCTCGCGAGGTAAGTCGAGCCAGACGTCTCGATACTCGTTCAGCCAAACCGGGTGCGGGCGAAATCCCTTCACGTATGGCTGCCAGGCAAACATCTCCACCGGATAGTAGAGGAACACCCAGGGTGCATCCGCCGCGATGATCGCGTTTGCTTGGGCATAGAGCGCGAGCCTCTCTGTGCGGTCTACCTCGGCGCGCGCACGATCGAGAATCGCATCGAGCTTTGGATTGCGATAAAAGGAGCGGTTCTCCGAGTTCTCCGGATGGATCGAACGGCTGTGGAAGAGGATGTCCATGAAGTTGGATGGATCGGGAAAGTCCTGGTGCCAGCCCGTGAAAGCCGCCTGCGCTACGCGCGGTCGTCCGGTCTCCTTCAGATAGGTCGCGAACGATACCAACTTGAGCTCGATGTCGATCCCGATGGCTTTGAGGTCCTGTTGAAATAGCTGCGCGAGCCGAACCTCCCCTTCGCCCCGCACCCAAAGCGTAACCGGCTCGTCGAGGCCGTTCGGAAATCCGGCCAGGCGCATCTCTTCTTTGGCCCGTTCCAGATCGAATACCTGTCTCGTGGGAAGGTTGGGATCGTAAGGCGGCAGCATGGGCGGAAGGATCTGAGTCGCGGCGATGACCTGTCCAGGCTCGAGCCGTTCGAGCTTGGATCGGTCGATGGCAAAAGCGACGGCCCGTCGCACGTGGACGTTGTCGAACGGGGGCAGCTCACAGTTGAGGCCCAGCGCAAACACCGAGGCGCTTGGCATCTCAGCCGTATAGGGAGCCCAGGCCTTCGATTGCCTCAGGAACAAGAGATTGACTTTGCTGGGGCGATACAGGATGTCGAGGTCGCCATTGCGAAAGCGCGCGCTCGCCACATCGGCAGGAATGTTTTCCAGGAAGACCATGCGGTCGGGTCGGGCTTTCGGCGCCCAGTACTGGTCGAAGCGCTCGAACTGCACTTGGACACCACGCTCCCAGGAGACGAAGACGAAGGGACCCGCACCGACTGGATATCGTCCCACGGCGTCGACACCTTCTTCCCGCTCCATCCGTTCCACGTGCTCGCGCGGAATGGGATACGCGAAGGGCATGGCTAGGGCGTTGAGGAATGTCTGATCGGCTTCGTCCAAGCGGAACTCGACGGTCTTTTCATCCAACACCACGATCCCCTCGATGTGATCGGCTTTGCCCTCGTGATACGCGGGAGCTCCCACGATCGACTTGTAGAAGGGATAGCCTGGTGAGCCGATTCGTTGAGACAATAGGCGGTGCATCGACCATGAAATGTCATCCGCGGTGATCTCGCGTCCGTTGTGAAAACGGATGCCGTCGCGAAGCTTGAAGCGAAAGACCCGGCCTTCTGCCGATACCTCGGGCAGAGAGGCGGCAAGACTCGGGATCATGTGGCCGTCGTAATCGTAGTCGAGCAAACCGTCGTATAGCAGTCGGCATGCGGTCATCGAGAGCGTGTCGTACGCGAAGTGCGGATCGAGGGTATGAATGTTGCTGCCGGCCGAGAACACGAACGTGCCGCCGGATCGCGGCATTTTGTGTCCGGCGCCCACGTAGCGAGGTCCGATGGGCGCTTTCGGAAAGTGCGTGATGACCCAGCCCACGAGCACCGCTGCGATCAGCAGGATTGCAGTGCGGCGAAGCCAGCGATCAGGGCCTCGGCGCTCAGTCCTTGGGATCGAACGCATCGCGCAAGCCTTCTCCAAACAGGTTGAACCCGAAAACCGCCAGACTGATGAGCACGGCGGGATAGAGCGTCAATCTCGGAACACCCAACAACAGAGATTGACTGTCATTGAGCATCGAGCCCCAGCTCGCCGTGGGCGGCCGGACCCCGAGCCCGAGAAAGGACAGCGCGCTTTCTGCGATGATCATGCGAGCCACCAAAATCGTCGCGAGGGCTACGACGGGACCCATGACGTTGGGTAACACGTGTCGAGCGAGGATCCGGAAGTGCCGAAGGCCGAGCGCTCGAGCCGCCTGAATGTAGTCGAGCTCGCGAGCCTCCATCGTTTTGGCGCGCGTAATCCGGGCCAAGGTCGTCCAGGAGAGCACCCCGAGAATGATGCAGATCGTCCAGATCCCAGGCGCGTCCCAGACCCGTTGCATCACGATCGCCAGTAGCAAAAAGGGCATCGACAACACGACATCGACGAGCCGCATCAAGACCGTGTCGACGCGTCCGCCGAGGTAACCAGAGACCAATCCGAGGGCGATGCCGATCAGCACGGCGAGCGCGGTCGCCAGGTAGGCTACCAACATCGAGACCCGTGCTCCGCTCAGCAACCGGCTCAGCTCGTCACGGGCAAGAATGTCGCCACCGAGCAGATGGCCTGGGGCAATGCGCGGGCCGGCGGGAAGGCCATTGTCGAGGAGCAGGGTGTCGGTGAACTGTTCGACCGGGTCGTAGGGCGCCACCCAGGGCCCCACGATGCCCAGGGCCGTGACCACGATCACCAACGCGAGGCCGGCGAGCGCCCCCTTGTTTCGCCGGAACCGTCGAAATGCTCGCGAATCCATGCGCTGGCAGGGACGTACTGGCTCCGGAGCCTTCCGTCAATTTCCCCCTGTCAGACCGATCTCGGGCCGAAATGAGGGATCGTCGAATCGAGGGTGCCGCGACTCCAACTCGCGGTGATTTCTTCAATAAGTTCAATGATCATAAAGAGTTCCGATTTTGTGCACTTTGCTGTTGACGTGTTTATTTTGAATAGAATACATTCTCTATAAGCTATTCAAATGACTCTATCGATGGGACAGCAGCGCCGAGATCGGGAAACGGAAGCCAGAGGCTGGTCCGATGAAGAGCTCGACGCGCTGGAGCGGGCGCACGCCGAGGGGATGAGCGTCCAGCAAATCGTGGATGCCTTCACCAGCCGTGGAGCGCGGCTGACCGAGGCGACCTTCCGGAAATACGTGCAGCTCGGGCTCCTGCCGCGCAGCGTGCGTGTGGGCCGCAAGGGCAAGCACCGAGGTTCCCAGGGGCTCTATCCGGCGACCGCCGTTCGCCAAATCGACCACATCCGCCGCCTGATGAGCCAGGGCTTCACGATGGAGGAAATCCAAAAGGAGTTCCTGTTCGTTCGAGGCGACATCGATGCGTTGCGGCGGCAACTCAAGCGCGTCTACCAGGCGATCGAGGACGCCGTGCAGGACCAGGTGCGCGAGGGAGGCGACGAGGTCGGCGCCAACGAGGCGCTCAAGGAAGTTCGCGAGCTCGGCAGGGAGCTCGTTCGGAAGCTCGAGGACATTGAGCGGCGCCTGACGATGCGAGCTCGCATGGCTCGGGCGGCCGTCTGAGGGAGTTGAGGGGGAAAGCGATGAAGGACGCAGCAAGCGCAGAGGTTGTCGACAAGGAATCCGATGCTGGGGAGGAGGAGCGCGAGTCTCTCGCCGAGGCGCTCCAGGAGGCGAGTCCTGACTCGGACGAGCGCAGGGGCCGTCGGAAGCGCCGCTCGCGCGCCCGCGCCAGGACGATCTCGATCCGGCGCCTCAGCAAAGCCGAGCTCAATCGCGGCCGTGAGCTCTTTCCCGAGACGGACTATTGGAAGCCGAAAACGCGATCCGAATGCAAAGACATGGATCGGCCGTGTCCATTCGTTTCATGCAAATACCACTTGTACATCGACGTTCATCCGGTGCGCGGTTCCATCAAGCTCAACTTCCCGGACGTCGAGATCTGGGAGATGACGGAGACCTGCGCGCTCGACGTGGCAGACCGCGGGGGCATCACGCTCGAAGAGGTGGGCGAAATCATGAACCTCACGCGGGAGCGTGTTCGCCAGGTCGAAACCGCCGGCCTGGCTCGTCTCCAGGACTACCGCGCCGTCGACAAGCTAAAGGACTACGTGACCTGAGAGCCACTCCAAGGGCAGCAGGGGGGAGGGTGTCGCCCACAGGCGACACCCTTTTTTTAGTTGAGGGCCTTCGAAGTCGGTTTCTTCGCCCAGATCGACTCCCAGCCCTTTCTATATTGGTCCGTGGCGACCTTGGCGGGGCGGCCCGGGGAGGTTCGCGCGTCGTGCTGAACCTCGACGTCGAACACAAAGGGAGCCTCTTCGCGGGGTCTGAGACGCACGACTTCGCCATGGATCGGCTTGCCTTGGTCGAGCGGCCTCATCGTTCCGGCCTGTATCTCGTCATCACGCTGCCGTAGGACCTCGTACGATCGACCGTCTTCGGACTGGCCATAGACCAATACGACGTCCCGTGAATCGGGCTTGGAAAGAGCCTTTTTCGAGGACCCTGCACCCATTGTCCGATCAGTAAGTCCGACTCATGCCAAAGTCCAGAGGTTGGCGGCGAAACGCCCGTTGCCTCGGAACGAGGGTGCCGGGACGGTGCTGCTCGAGGAGCACTTGTCAGCCTGGAGTCCGTTGCGTACGGTTCGCGCGGTCGTGGGTAGAATCATCATCCTTTGCTTGGTTTGTCTCGCGGGGGCAGTTCCTGCCGCAGCGCAGCAGGTCGAGTGTCCAAGCGGCAATTTGCTGGCCGGCAAGTCTCCCATCGCGCGCCCGGGGGTCACGCATGCCTCTCGTGTCACGGACGGCGTGATGGCGGCAGAGGGCGACCTTTGGCAGAGCGAGCTCACGGCCGTGCTCGCAGAGCCAAAGAGCTATCTCGTGTACGACCTCGGGGCGGTCACGGGTGTGACTGCCGTCGATCTGCAAGGGGACAACAACGATCAGTACATCGTCGACGTATCCGAGGACGCAGAGGGTTTCACGCCACTGTGGGTGGGTGAGCCCGTGGGAGGCGAAGGCATGCGGCGCCGCAGTGCTCGTGGCCTGCAGGGCGAGGGACGATACGTGCGACTGCGCGCCCAAGGGGGGGACGGTTACTACAGCCTGGGCGAGGTGCAGATTTTCTGCCAAACCCCGTCTGAGTGGCCGCCGCGTGTCGAGGTCAAGAGCACGGCCAAATGGTGGTGGAAGAACATCCTCGAAAAGCGCGACCATCGATACCGCCTCGGTCTCGCTGCGTTGGGAATGCTCTTCTTCGTCTCGCTCTTCCAGGTTGGGCGGAGCAGAAAGGCGTTGTGGGTGGCGTCCGCCGTTTCACTCGCGATGCTGGGGATCGCGAGCTACCGGCTGCATGAGGCGAGGTTCGCGCCCTGGTTCGCACGATGGGGCGTATACGTGTTGGGCCTGACCGTGCTGGCTTGGGCAGTGCGCGGAATTTCGCTCCGCCGTCACGAGCTTGCCGCTCGTTCCTGGTGGGAGCGGGGCGCTCTCGTGTGGGTAATTCTCGCTTGCGCCGCTGCCTGGGTGAATTTCGGAGTCTTCCACAGCGCAAGGATCGTTCACTACTGGGACACGTTCCACTACTACGTCGGTTCGAAGTACTTCGAAGAGAACGAGTACGAGCGGCTCTACGAGTGTGTGCTGGCTGCGGATTACGAGGATCGAGGCGAGGCGGAGCTCAAGAAGCGGAAAATCAGAGACCTCGTCGACAACCGCTTGCACTACGTCAGCGAGGACGACGTGCTCCGCTATCAGCAGGACTGTGCGGAGCATTTTTCTCCGGAGCGTTGGGAGGCGTTCAAGCAAGATGCACGGTCATTCCGCGCCGTCATGGGTTCGAGTTGGTGGAAAGACATGTTGATGGATCACGGGTACAACGCGAGCCCGATTTCCAACATGGTCGCCTCGTTCCTCACGAACATCGGGTGGCGCGATCAGATCCGGGTCAATTCATCGGATCGGTTGAATCCGGAGCAGCTCGAGAGCTTTCGCACCCGAATTCTTCGCTACTCGATGATAGACCTCGCCCTCTATGCGGGCGCGTTCGCGCTGATCCTGTGGGCCTTCGGATTGCGAGCATGCGCCTTGGCGGTTCTGATTTGGGGCACCGGCTATCCATGGGCCTATTTCTGGACGGGCGGCAGCTTTGCCCGGGTGCCGTGGTTCTTCATGGCGGTAGCGTCCGTGTGCCTGCTCAAGCGCGGCTTTCCTCTCCTCTCGGGCTTTGCGCTCTCCTGGAGCGCGCTGTTGCGCCTGTTCCCCGCTGCGCTCGCGGGCGGTCCCATCGCAGCCGCAATCGATCGCTACGTCCGACGCAAAACGATCCCGCGTCCATGGCTCGATTCGATGGACAAGCGCTTCATCGCCGGAGGCATCCTGGGCCTGGTGGTGCTCGTGGGCGCGAGCGTTGCGATCAACGGTTGGAAGGCACATCCCGAGTTTCTAGCCAATACCTTGAAGCACGCGGAGACACCGCTGACCAATCACATGGGGCTTCCGACCATCCTCTCGTACAAGCCGAGCAAGGTCGGACGTTTCACCAAGGACTCCAGTCTCGAAGATCCGTGGGCCAAGTGGAAGCAGGCTCGCAAGGAGACCAAGCACGATAGGCGATGGCTCCATGGGCTGATTCTACTCGGTATGTTCGTCTTGCTCGCGCTCGCCGGCCGCCGGCTGGCGGGATGGGCGGTCTTGGCGGCTAGCACGATATTAATCGTCGGGTTCTTCGAGCTCACCTGTTACTATTACAGCTTCGTCGTGTTGCTGGCGCCTCTAGCCATCGAACGTTTGCGTTATACCGTGGCTTTGATTTCAGTGGTCATTGCAGGCTTGATTTTGCAGTTCTTCATCGGCTGGTACGACGAGCAATACATCTGGGAAACGGTCGCCGTGCTGCTGGGCTTGCTGTACATCCTGCTGGACGTCGTGCAGAAGCCTTTGCCTGAATCCTCGCCGGCGTCGGCACCCAATCCGTCGGTGTAGTTGCGTGTATCTGGCACCGGTCTTACCTTTCCGAGGTTAGACAGGTTCACGTGATCGCTGGTGTGCATTCGCACACGGGAGGAAAGTCCGAGCTTCGTAGGGCAGGATGCCAGGTAACGCCTGGTGGGGGCGACCCCGAGGAAAGTGCCACAGAAAGTAAACCGCCTCGCCGCCGCAAGGCTGCGTGGTAAGGGTGAAAGGGTGAGGTAAGAGCTCACCGGGTCGGCGGTAACGTCGGCCGCACGGCAAACCCCATCCGAAGCAAGACGAAATAGGGAGGCATCGAGGGTGGTCCCGCCCGAGTCTCCGGGTGACGTCGCTCGAGGCCGTTGGTGACAATGGTCCCAGAAGAATGATCACGAACCGCGCCCGAGGTGACGAGGCGCGGTGACAGAACTCGGCTTACGAACCCTCTGACCACGGTGCTCCGCTTCGGCGGGGCGCCGTGCTGTTTAATGGGCGCCCCCGGTTCGCGTGCCACGCGATTCGCACGGAAGCCCGCCGCTACGACCCGTCGGTAGCTTCCACGATGATGCCGCGTTCCCTCGCGCGGTTGAGCGCCGCCATCCGGGGCTCCTGGTAGTACGGGGAGCCCAGGTAGGTGAACAGGCGTTCGCTCGCGGGAAACACCACGTCCTCAGGAATCCACGTTACCGGCTCCCCATCCGACCATCGCACTTCCTGCCGTTCCATCTTCCAGGCAGCATCGGAGAGATCGAGGGGCGCAAGCACCTCTCGGATGGCGTCGAAACGGCCTTGCACCTCCGGGTCCAAGAAGAATGACTGACCACCGCCGATGAACGCGATGTGATAGCGAGATGGATGGTGCGCCACCCCATCGAGATTCAGACGCTTGGCCGCTTGAAACAACATGTGCATCGTCTGCTCGCCCGTGCCAAGGCCGGGGTGCTCTTGGCCAGGCCATTGCGGAGAGCGTAGCGAGAACTCTTCGGTTGGATTCTGGAGAAGCAACCATTCGAGGTACAAGAGCTCCAAGTCATCGGGCGGTTCGAGACCCTCGGGCGCTGGGCGCGTGACGCGGCGGAGGATCTGGTCGACCAGCAGGTATTCCGTGCCTCCTTTTTTTGCGTGGAGCGTCAAGTGTTGTCGCTCGGGGTCGGTTGGATCGATGGTCAGTCGGAGGTCGCTGAACCCGCGGCTTCTGATTTCCGCCGCCACCCCGTAGGTTTCGAGCGCAAACTCGATCCCGTGTTTGGAGTAGTAGTCGAGCATCCGCGTCGATTTGTAACGCGGTCCGATCAGGTCTCCCATGAGATCGGCCTCCGTCAGCTCCCACTCACCGCTTGCGCGTTGAAGCTCTCGTGGATTGAGCTCTTGGGCGATCTGTGCATATCGTTCGAACAGGCTCTTTTCGGGCTCCTGCGTGACGGACGCGTCATCGGTCAGCAACCAGCGAATGAAATCCGTCGAGGCGCGCCAAGCCTCGTTGCTATATCCGCCTCCCAGCGTAACGACCACGGGGCACCGACGCTTTCGCGTCGCCTCGATGACGGAGCAGTCACGACTCAATACACCTTGCCGGGTGAGCATGAACTCCCCGAGCCGGTCCCCTTGCAAGACGTCGTTGCCCGCCACGTAGAAGGCCAGCCCGGGCTGAATCTCGTCCAGCGCCGCGGGAAGCGTTTCTCGTAGCTTCGCTAGATAGGTGGTGTCGTCGGTACCGGAGGGCAAGAGGAACTGCCGGTCAGCCGCGGCTTCGACGTGACTCCAGACCGAACCGTGAATCGAGTACGTGAGCACCGTGGTGTCTTCCTCGAACGCCACGATGTTGCCGTTGCCTTGATGATAGTCGAGGTCGACGATTGCAATGGGTGCGGCAAACCCGCCGTCCCGCAGTAACGCGATGGCAGTCGCGATATCGTTGTAGACACAGAAGCCGCTTCCCGCCTCGGGCTCAGCGTGGTGAAACCCACCTCCGATGTTGAAGGCAACCCGGTCTTCGTGCATCGCGGCCCAGCGTGCAGCCTCCACCGTGCCACCCACCTGGCGGCGCTGTGAAATGAGGATCGGATCGACTTCGATGTATTGATCCTCGAGTCCGAATATTCGACCCAACGCTTCGGGCCTGGCGGTCCGACCGAGATAGTTTTCGGCGTGCGCAAGAGCGAGATCGGCCAACGCGATCAACGGCGATGACCGGACCTGCTTTGGTCCGATGAGCCGCTCGGCCGCCAGGGCACCCAGGATCATCTCGCCGCGCGCGACTTCGATGCCGGGTACGCGCGCGGTCTGCTCGAGCGAATCCGCCCGATATTGCGGGTGGTACCAGAGACCAATTCGATCCCTCAGCCGGTTATGAGCTCTTCGCCGTTCGAGCCAACTGGCCATGTTGATTAAACCGAGATCGAGCCTTTGCGGAAATCGGTGCGTGCAATGTGGACGTTGATCACCGCGGGTTTGCCTGACGCGGCGATCGTCTTGGCTTCATGGAGCGTCGCGTCGATTTTGCCTGGGTCATCGAGGAGCAGACCAGCTGCGCCGTAGCCTCGAGCAGCCTCGTGATACGCGGTTCGGTTCAAGACCGTTCCGATGTCCGTGCCGAGCATCGGAACCTGCTCGCGGGCGATCTGAGCCCACGATCCATCGGTGCCGATCACCGCAATCGGGGCAAGACCATGACGCACGCAGGTGTCGATTTCGGCTAGGCTATACGCGCACGAGCCGTCACCGTAGATGAGCCACACTTCCTTGCCCGGCTCGACGAGCGACGCGCCCACGGCGAAGCCACCGCCCACTCCGAGCGTGCCAAAAACACCGGGGTCCAGCCATGACAGCGGCTGGCGCGGCCGCAAGATGTAAGAAGCGGTCCCGACGAAGTCGCCGCCGTCGACCACGAGCACCGCATCGTCGGCCATTTTGTCTTCGATGCGCTGGAACAAGAGGAGCGGGTTGACCAAGTCGGTGGGTGCGTCCGCCTGCTCGGCGATCTCTTCATCCCGTTGGAGCTCACGGGCGCGAAGGGTGTCGTACCATTCACTCCAGGGGCCGAGACCGCCGCCGGCGGTATCGGCGAGCTCGCGTAGGAATTCGCCCGGGTGCATGTGAACCGGAATCTCGGGTCGTCGGTTCTTGCGCATCTCGCTCGAGCTCAAGTTGGCGGCGACGAGCGTGGCACGGCTGGAGATGCTTCGTCCGTAGCCCAGCCTGAAATCAAAAGGAAAGCCTGCCACGATCACCATGTCCGCTTCCTTCAGCGCGGCGCTTCGCTGGTGCCGAAACTGGATGTCGCTGTAGCGTCCAAGCAGCCCGCGAGCCATTCCGCCCAGCCAGGTCGGGATGCCGAGCACCTGCACGGCCTCGGAAAGCGGGTAGGGGTCGCGGGTATTGACGAGCGCCTGGCTTCCGATGACGAGAGCCGGCCGCTTCGCCTCGCGCAGTAGGGAGGCCACTTTTTGCACGTGCGGGGTCTTGAAACTCGGCTTTGGCGGCAGGGAGTCCCGAATCGGAGGCGCGATGCTCACGTGGGGTTGGTGAAATTGACGGTACAGGTGGCCGCGCATGTACAGCTCGAGCGCTTTCGAGCTCAGGCTCTTGCTGTTTTGAACCCCGCTTTCCTTCATGAACATGTCGCGCACCATGTCCTCGGGGTAGAGCAGGTCGATGGGCATCTCGATGAACACTGGACCGGGCACGCCTTCTTGCGCGAGGTCCAAGGCCTTTTCGACGGTTGGCTCGATGCTGCTCACCTTCTTCACGGACACTGCCCATTTGGTGATCGACTCCATCAAGGAGATCTGATCGATGTCCTGGAGCGCTCCTCGCCCCTTGAGCAGGGTTGCGGCCGCACCGCCGAAGATCAGGACCGGAGATTGAGCGAGCTGCGCGTTCTTGACCGCGGTCACGGTATTGGTGACGCCCGGTCCAGCAGTCACGGCCGCGATTCCTGGCACACCCGTCATCCTCGCGACCGCATCCGCCGCAAACACCGCACTGACCTCGTCCCGAACGTCCACCACACGAATGCCGTTCGCCTCGGCCCCCACCAGGATGGGTGAGATATGCCCTCCGCAGAGCGTGAAGAGGTGCTTCACGCCGCGGGATGCGAGGACTCGTCCAATGATTGCGCCGCCATCGTCTGCCATTACTTGCCCCCAGCGCGGTCGAGCACGTGCCGCTCGAGCGCGATACAGGTGAACGTCCCTTCAAAGACCTTTGCCGGACCGACCGCGGCTTCGACGTGCACCTCGTGCTTTTTTCCGTCCGTTTGGACCGTCCGGGCCGTGGCGATCACTCGGTCGCCGCTCCGAACTGGTTTCAGGAACCGGCTGTGCGCCGCGCCCAGCACGACATTCGGGTCGTTGACAGCCAACATGGCCGCATAGTCCGCCACGCTGAAGAGGAACCCGCCGTGGACCAAGCCTCGATCGTCGACCGCCATCGAATCGGTCGTATCGAGGGTCACCCGTGCGGAGCCGCGGCCGAGATCGAGCAGGCGTCCGCACAAGCCGGGATCGGCGCGGAGATGGGTCTTCGCCTCCATGGGCGGCCACGATGGCACGAGCCGACGGCGTAGAAAAGCAGGCTTTGGCTGATTCTGGGGGCATTATCGCTTGCCGTCGGGGCGTTCGGGTGTCTAATAGATCTTCAAATCAGTACGATGGAGGGTCATGTGAACGAGCTGGCGCGGTACCTTATGGAAAACGCTTACATAGACTTTCAGGGCGGAATCACGATCGAGGAAGTCCGGAAGTTTCTGCGGGACGAAGACAGCCGCGAGTCGAGGGCCCTGCTGTCCAGGCTGATCGAGGACGAAGGAATGGACGACCTGATGGTGACCATTGCCGACTGTCTGAAGGAATACATCCGAACGGGAATCAACGAGGACATCGTCAAGGCACAGCTCATCACCTACGCCGAGTCTTAGTCTCACGGCGTGCTCGGCAATGTCTGCTAGGATTCGCATCCTCATGCGCCAGATCGCACTCTGCCTCTCGTTGGCTCTCGTGCTGGCCAGTTGTGAACGCTCCACGGAGGCTGATAGCGGTTCGAAAGAGGGGTCGTCGGCGGCCAAGCCCGCTCCCAGCTCGAAGGAGCCGATTCGCGATTTGCCGCAGGTCGACACCAGCGCCCTCGACGACTTCGCCAAGGGCATCTGGATTGACATGGTCAACGAGCTCTTGTCCCCTTGCGGCGAGCCCGTGAGCGTGGCGCGCTGCATCTCCGAGGAGCGCAAGTGCAAGCGCTGTGTGCCCGCCGCCCGCTACGTGGCGCGCCTGGTGAATGACGGCTACTCCCGCGACGAGCTTCGGGACATCTATCGGATCCGCTACGGGGAGGACACCAAGGTCACTCGGCTGACCACAGCCGACTCTCCGATGCGCGGCTCTCCGATGGCACCGGTGACGATCTACGAATTCAGCGATTTTCAGTGCCCCCATTGCAAGATGGCTGCGCCGGAGCTCAAGAAGGTCGTCGAGGAGTCGGACGGCAAGGTGAGGCTCGTGTTCAAGCATTACCCGCTGCCGATGCATACCAAGGCTCGGGAGGCAGCAAGGGCGGCCGTGGCGGCTGACAAGCAGGGCAAATTCTGGGAAATGCAGGACTTGCTTTTCGAAAACCAGGCCGAGCTTCAACGAGCCGATTTCGACGACTACGCCAATAAGCTCGGACTGGACATGAAGCGCTTCAAGGCGGACATGCAGTCCAAAGAAACGGAAAAGAAAATCGAAGCCGACATTGCCGAGGGTGAGGCGGTAGGGGTCGATTCGACTCCTACCATCTTCGTCAACGACCGTCGCTTCGTGTTCCCCCCCGATCAGCTCGATGCCTACGTCAAAGAAGAGCTCGATCGTTGAGCTAGGGCTGGAGCCTCGGCCGTCACGATTGAAGAAGAGTTGGCTCTTGGTGACTGTCGGGGCCCTTTTGGTCTGCACGGGCGCAGCCGCGCTCGCTCCAGGTGACGTGCCGCCACCGATCGGAATTGTCGATCAGGAAGGCCACGAGGTCGATCTCGACGAGTTCAGGGGCAAGGTCGTTCTGGTCGATTTCTGGGCTTCTTGGTGTGGGCCGTGCAGACAGGAGCTTCCCGTGCTCGAGGCCCTGCACCAGACCCTCGCATCGCAGGGGCTCGTCATCATCGGCGTCAACATCGATCGCAATAAGAAGAAGATGCGCAGCTTCTTGGAGAACACACCTCTCAGTTTTCGCATCGTGCACGATCCCAAGCTCGCGGTCGCTTCCAGGTACGAGCCAGCGACGATGCCCTCCTCGTATTTCATCGGTCGCGACGGCAAGATCCGCTACATCCACGAGGGTTTCCGCAAGAAGGACGCGGCGACGATCGAGTCGCACATCAAGACGCTACTCGCGGAAAAACCGAGCCCAAACGCCGAGTGAGGGGCTGGGGCCCGTAGGGCGGTTTGTCGGCGCCAGCGTAGGTGGCCAGATGCGCGGGGGCGCGAGGACGGGCTCGGAAAAACGCGACACGCGGTTGCGCGGGACGGGGCGGGCTGCATCGGTGGCCCGGTGCACTGGTGAGCTCAGGCCACGCAACCCGCCCCTCGGGCGGCGCGCCAATCAGAGGTGGCTGCTCGCATGCCGATTGGCACTTCGCACGCCCTCTCCACCGCATATCGCGTTTTTCCGAGCCCTCCGTACGTCGACTTCTACGGAGGAGCACGGATCGGGATGGGCAGCACAGCGAGCGGGCCGTCGTGGCTGGACCTATCCCTGCATCACGTTGCGCCGCGCGGCAGCGTCTGCGCCAATGTCGGCGCCCAGCGTCAGTGTCGGCGCCAGTGACAGCGTCAGCGACTGGCGCTTGCCGTTTTCGGAACGGATGCGCCTCGGGCTACGAATGCGCTCAGTTGCTGGGTGATGTAGTCCACGATCTCGCAGTCCGACTCGCGGAACATTCCGCCCGTGACCCCGTTGGCGAGTTGCAGCACACCGAATAGACGGCCTCGATGGATGAGCGGCCGGTACAAGAGCGCGCGTACGTCCATCCCGGGGACCCCGTCGATCTCCTCGTCGTAGCGTGGGTCGGCTGGGGCGTCCGCCAGGACCAGTACCGCGTGCTCGGCCAGTCCGCCTGCTGCGCCCAGCAGTCCGCCCGACGATGGATAGGCGCGCCCGCGGCGCTCTCCGCCCCCCGTACCCCTCGCTGCGACCACGCGGAGCTCGTCGGTGTTGACGTCGAGCAGAAACGCCGCGTTGGCCTCTGACGGAACCAGCTCCTCCAGCAAATGCACGGCGAACTCGAGCGCCTCGGCGCGGTTTTCGAGAAACAGCAGGTCGTGACATGCCTCGAATGCGGCTGCGAGACGATCTTCGGTGGGTGGCGGCGGTATGCTGCTGACCCGCGGCGCTTCGAGCTCCTGCCCTTCCTCCTCCAGTGGGAACTCGATATCGATGCTCTTCTTCCAATCCTTCCATTCGAGACGAACCACGGGGGGATGATGCGGCTTGCGCCTCCAAACGTGATCGAAGAGCTCGATGCGAACGAACTTGGCTCCGCGCTCGTTTCGAATTTCGTCTTGCACGCGTCGCAGCAAGCTCGCCGCCAGCTTTTCTCCGGTTCCCGTCTCGAAAGACACGGGAACTGCGTACATTCGCTCTCGAAAATGGATTGGGCTCGAGGCGCGTGGCTTTTCGTCCCGCGACGCCAGCAAGATGAGCTTCTTTTCGACACTCTCTGGAGGCGGACTGCTCGGGCGCGGCGGGCTCGACCCGCGTTCGCTTCGGACCGGGGCCGGTGGAGGCACCCGGTGGATCGATGGATTGGGGCGGGCACGCGGCGGGACTGCCATCGGTCCGGCCAGCTTGGCCACCTCGGGATTGCTCGGAACTGGCTTCTTCGTGCCCGGAGGTGGCGCGGCTCGCTCGACCGGAACGATTTGATACCGGCGGTGCTCTCGCGCGTCTTGGATCGTGACGGTGCCGTTCGGGTTGACCTTGCAGCTCGCGCCTGCCGGGACTCCCCCGGATTCACCGATCTTTGCGCGGACCACGGTGAGCGCACCCGGCCACGTCGGCGCTTCGACGGTGCCGACAAAGAGCGGCTCCGACGCGCCGAGCCGACTGATTTCGACTTTCCAATACCTCGTAGCCACGTAATCCCGTTGGTGCGCCTCGACATGATAACCGGGATTGCTGGCGAAGTCGCATCTCCGACTGGCATGGCTTGCGGGCCCGTTGTAGGTACGGCCCGTGTGGATTCTCGTAATAGGACGGGAGGGCATCGAGGAGCGCCCTGGCAGCGCCGTCGGGTGCATGCTCGACCTCGGCTGCGAGGTGCAGACCGCAAATCTTTGGGATCGCTTGGATACCGATGAGCTGGCCGCGAACCCTCCCGCGGTCGTATTGATCGAGGCCGGAGACGAGGCAGACGCCGGACGCGCTGCTCTGGTGCGCGTGCGAGCCGCGGAACCGCTGCAAGAGGTGCCGGTGATCATCGGGGTCACCGTGCGCGCTTTGACACGTCTCGATCCAGGTGATGGATTCGACGACTTTGCGCTCATGCCCTACGTCCCTGCCGAGCTCTACATGCGAATCAGGCGCGTGGAATGGAGCCGAAGTGAATTCGCGCAACAGGAACGCATCAAGATGGGGTCCCTGTGCATCGACCTCGCTGCTCACGAAGTCACCATCGATGGCGGGCCGCGCCAGCTCACCCACCAGGAGTTCGCGCTTCTCAGCTTTCTTTGCCAGAACCGCGGGCGGGTCTTTTCCAGACGGCAACTGCTCGAGCGCGTGTGGGGCGTCGACTACTATGGAAGCAGCCGCACCGTGGACATTCACGTCCGGCGTCTGCGGATGAAGCTCGGCCACTCGGTCAACAATCTCGAGACGGTTCGGGGCGTCGGCTACAAGATGAAAGAGCCGTGATGCGCCCCCCGCTTGCGATTTCGACCGGTGATCCGGCGGGGGTCGGCCCCGTGGTCACTGCGGCGGCCTTGGCTCGCTCGCTCGGCTCGGATCGCGCGCTCGTGTATGGGGATGCCGCGTGGATGGAAGATGCGCTCGGGCGGCATGGTTTCAGGGCGTTCCGGCGACTCACCACCCAAGACGCCGAACGGCTCGCCCCTGGCGAGATCGGACTGGTGCAGGTCGCGGATTGGCCCGTCACGATGATTCAGGCGCGTGCTCCCACCATTGCAGGTGGCGGTGTGCAACGCGAGGCGCTCGACGCCGCGTGTGACGCAGCGATTGCGGGGGTGGCGCGAGCCATCGTCACGGGGCCCGTCAGCAAGGAAGCCGTGAGCCTTTCCGGCATCAGCTTCCGGGGACAGACCGAGCACCTCGCCCGACGCGCCGGAGTTCACGTCGAGCAGGTGACGATGATGTTCCTCGGGCCGCGACTCAAGGTGGCGCTCGTCGCGACGCACTGGCCGATCAAGCGCGTTCCCTCGACCGTGACGGCTCCGCACATCGACCGAACGGTCCGCCACCTGACTGACGCGCTCATCCGATGGCAGCCCGAAACGAGGCCGCTCAGAATCGAGGTGACGGGGCTCAATCCCCACGCTGGGGAAGGGGGCCTTCTCGGAACCGAGGAGGAGACGATCATCGGGCCTACGCTCGATGCGCTCCGCGAAGAGGCTCCCTATTGCACCGGAGAGATCGAGCTCCTCGGGCCGACGCCGGCCGAAGCGGCGTTCCGTTATGCAGCTGACGGACGCGCGCACGGAGTCGTCGCCATGTTTCACGATCAGGCGACGATCCCGTCGAAGCTTCTCGATTGGGGCGAGGCCGTGAACGTCACGTGGGGCCTCCCGTTCGTGCGGACGAGCGTGGATCACGGCGTCGCTTACGATGCGGCGGCCGCCGGGGTCGCTTCGGAAAGCGGGATGGTTGCCGCCATTTCGGCCGCACAGCGCCTGAGCGGCGGGATCGAGGAATGACGACCGATATCGTCATCCGAGGAGCGCGAGAGCACAACCTGAAGAATCTGACCCTGAGCCTGCCTCGAGGACGGTTCACGGTGGTCACCGGACCGAGCGGCAGCGGAAAATCGAGCCTGGTATTCGACACGCTGTATGCAGAGGGGCAGCGGCGCTACGTCGAGTCTCTGAGCGGGCATGCCCGCCGCATCCTCACCAAGCTGCGTCGTCCAGACGTAGACGTGATCGAAGGTCTTTGCCCGGCTATCGCTGTCCGAGAGCGAGAGCCGTCGCGAAATCCACGATCCACCGTGGGCACCCTCACCGAAGTCGGCGATTACCTTCGCGTTCTCTTTTCGACGGCGGGCGAAGTGCATTGTCCCGTCTGCGGCGAACGGCTCCATGCGGACTCGGCGGCGCAGGTCGTCAAACACGCGATGCAGCTTCCCGAGGGCACGCGATTCTCGGTTCTCGCTCCAATCGTGCGGGCCGGAGCGCCAATTCCAACACGTTTGCTCGATAACCTTCGCGAAAAGGGGTTCGTGCGTTTGCTTCTCGATGATTCCGAGGTGGACCTCGAAAACGTGCAATCGATCCCTCCGGGGACATCGGTCGACGTCGTGATCGACCGGTTGTCCGTTCGCCAGGGCATCGGCTCCCGCCTAGCGGAAGCGGTCGAGCTCGCATACGAGCTGGGCGACGGAATCGTTCAGTTGAAAGAGCAGGGCGGCGCGAGGCATCGGTTTTCAGAACGTCACATTTGCTTTCAAGGTCACGCCTCGATTCCCAAGATCAGCCCACAGCTGTTTTCGTTCAATACGCCGCTTGGCGCGTGCGAGACCTGCGACGGATTGGGGCAGACACGGAGCTTCTTAGCGGAGCTTGCAGTGGCCGATTCGAGCCTTTCGCTTCGTCGCGGCGCAGTGACCGCCTGGGGAAAGGCCAATCTGGCCTACTACCGCTCCATGTTGGAAAAGGTCGCTGGGGCGGGCGTCGATCTCGACACGCCGTTCGATCAGCTGTCGAAAAAGGAGCATCGCATTGCGCTTCACGGGGGGGCAGGCTTCGAAGGGATTCTCCCCGGGCTCGAGCGCCGAGCGCGCGAATACACCAGGCGCAAGCTCGCCGAGAAAGCCGACGAAGAGCGTGTGCTCGAGCTGTTGGAGGAGGAGCTCGGACGATTTGCGGTCATGGAGACGTGCCCGAGTTGCGGAGGCTCGCGCCTCAACGACAACGCCCGGTCCGTGCGCGTCGGGGGTCTGCCCATCAGCGCGGTCAACGCATTCGAAGCTCGGAAGTTGCAGCATTGGGTGTGTGGGCTTCGTTTTGCCGAGTCGTTCGAAGCCGCCGTCCGCCCCTTGATCCAGTCGATCGCGGACCGTCTCACGTTCTTGGAGCAAGTCGGTCTCGGATATCTCAGCCTCGATCGATCTGCCGGCTCGCTCTCCGCGGGCGAGGCGCAACGCGTCCATCTCGCGACCCAGCTCGGGGCTCGTCTATCCGGTGTGCTCTATGTCCTCGACGAGCCGACCGCGGGTCTGCATCCTGCGGACACGACGCGGTTATTGCGCACCCTCGAGCAGCTCCGCGATCTCGGCAACACGGTGGTCGTGGTCGAGCACGACGAACAGACGATGCGGGCGGCCGATCACTTGGTGGAGCTGGGCCCAGGTGCGGGCCAGCGCGGAGGATATCTGGTTGCGGAAGGGGACCTGAAGGCTCTGATGGCGAATGAAAGCTCGTCGACAGGCGCCTATCTTTCTGGGCGCCGACAAATCCCCGTTCCCGACCGGCATCGCGGCTCGACCCGCAGCGTTCTCGGTGTTCACGTCGAAGCTCTCCACAATCTACGTGATGTGCACGTGGAGTTTCCTCTTGGTCGCTTTTGCTGCGTGACCGGGGTCAGTGGAAGCGGCAAGAGCTCCCTCGTGGTCGATGCGTTGTTGCCTGCGCTGCGCAGACGGATCGGGCTCAGCTCGGAGCCACCAATGGGGGTGTCGGTCGAGGGAGGCCGGGAGATTGCGCGCACTTCATTCGTCGATTCGACGCCCATCGGACGGAGCGCCCAATCGAATCCGGCGACGTACCTCGGTGTGCTCGGACCTCTCCGCGAATTGTTTGCCGCGCTCCCCGAGGCACGGGCTCGAGGCTATCGCCCGGCGCGCTTCAGCTTCAACGTCAAAGGTGGGAGGTGTGAGGCCTGTAAGGGGGAGGGAGTTCAGCGCATCGCCATGCAACTGCTCCCCGATGCCGAGGTGGAGTGCGAGGTTTGCGGAGGCCGGCGTTACAACGACGAGACGCTGCACATCCGGTATCGCGGAATGAGCATCGCCGAGGTCTTGGCGCTTTCGGTCGACGATGCCCATGCATTGTTCGAGGCGGTGCCGGCGATTCGCGTGCGTCTCGAGGCCCTGCAACGCGTGGGTCTTGGCTATCTCGAGCTGGGGCGCCGGTCGACGACCCTCAGCGGCGGTGAGGCGCAACGGATCAAGCTCGCTCGCGACCTGGCACAGCCCGCGCGCAAGCCGACGCTCTACGTCTTCGACGAGCCGACGCGCGGGCTCCACTTCGTCGACGTCGAGCAACTCGTCGTGATCCTTCATCAGTTGGTCGACGACGGCCACACCGTCATCGCGGTGGAGCACCATCTCGACGTGATCCGGAACGCCGACTTCGTCGTGGATTTGGGACCCGGCTCGGGCCCGGACGGCGGCAGAATCGTCGCCGTTGGAACCCCGGAAGAGGTGAGAGCGAGCGGCTCTGCGACCGGCGCCTACCTCTGAGCTGCCACGCGGCCCGTTTGGACGGCTAGCGCGTCCCCGCCTTGAGGGAGCGGCTGAAAGCATCCCCGACGCTGACGCAGGCCTCGCGAACCTCGAGCTGCCCGCCGACCAGAATCGCGAGGGGGTTCACTTCCACCAAGTCGATCTCCTTGCGCCATTGATGCACGAACGCCGCCAGTCGCATCAGCACGTCGCCGATCGCGCTCACGGCCTCCGCTCGCTCTTGGGGCGTCCCCGCGAGCAGTAGGGAGCTTCCTCGGAGCCGCAGCAGGACTCGCTCGAGCGCCTTGGCAGTGGCGGGAAGCACCGTTTGGGTGGCGTCGGCCGACGCTCGGCCGTGAGGGTCCGCAAAACCGATTTCCGTGAGCACGGGGCCCGATGGCAATGGCTCCATCCGAACACGTATCAGCGTGCGGGCCATGGTCGCGGCGCTCACCGTGACACCTAGAAGCCGGGCCTCGGCCGAGCGGTTCTTGGCGACCGCCATGATCTGCCGAAACGCGTCGCGCGCTTGCCCCGCCGAGAAGACCTCGACGGACAAGTCGGGATGATCCCACAGGCGCAGATCGGGTGACGCGAGCGCGACACGCACCGGAAAACCGATGCGGGCGGCTTCGGATGCAGCGCGCGACGGTGTCGCACAAAGCTCCTCGATCGGTAGAGGGATGTCATAGGGACCGAGCGCCGCCTTGCTGGCCGGATCGGACAGCGCGCGCCTCGGTCCGAGGATCACCTCGAGCACCGCCTCCTCTTCGACACCCTCCACGACGGGCACTTTGGGCCGTGATACGTCCTGCGACGCGCGCATCGCCCGCAGCGCGGCCGCGACGTCTCGTGGCGCCCCAATGGGCACGGTTTGCGAGCCTGCGCCTTGGTGGGCGATGAGCCCGTCCCCGATGCGAACGAGGCGGCCGTCGCTCCGGTGGCTGACACTTTCCCCGATCCGCACCCGGTCGACCGACGGAAGGTCCTTGGTGGCTGCCGCCCAGGGGCGCTCCGTCGCGAGATCCAGCAGCGCGGCTACGGCCACCAGGGGCCCGGTTTCGCGAACCGCGGGCAGGCCGAGATCGTGCAACAGGTCGAGCGGTTGCGATCGGATCACGGCGATGGGGATCTTGCGCTTGGCGGCCCGTGCGGCATCGGACAGCCGAACCGCTGCGTCCGGCTCGAGGCCCTGCTCGAGCACCACGGCGGCGGGGGCATCGCGCCCGGTGAGGCTGACCGCCGCCTCCCACGCACGATCGTCCACTTCGGGCTCGACGGAAAGGCCAATCCGTTCGGCATCCCGCGCCACATCGACCGCCAGCTCCGGACAGTCACAGAAGATACTCCACGCCTTCGGCATTGCGAGAGGTCAAGGATACCCTTCGATCCGCACGGGGCCCACTTCCTCGAATGGGGATCCCCTCCGAAATTGCCGTGTGGACCCGTAAAGGTCGATCCCAAACGTCGGATCCGTTCGAAGTTGGTCGTGGCGCGAGCTTGACGGCTCGAAGGGCACGGTGATAATCCGGGCTCGGTTGGTGTAACCCCCTGAACGGAGGGGGGAATCCGTCACGGGGTCGAGCTGAGGAGAGTGGGGACATGCGCCTGAAGCTGATTGCAGGCAATCTGGTCATCGTGCTGCTGGTGGGATTGGGCTCCTACCTGGTGGTCCGCAACCAGCTGCGCAGCGAGCTCTCGAGGGAGTTACAGGAACGTATCGGGGACGATTCTGAGCTCTTGGCCCGGTCATGGCGGGCGGACGGCGCCCGTCTGGCAGAAGGGGTAGCCAACCGCGCCTCCAGCAACACGGTGCGGAACGTGTTCACTGCCTCGGGCGAAGCCAACCGGCGCCGGCGAGCCTTCAAGGCGGCGCAAGAGGTCTCGCGATGGTTCAGCGATCCGGCGCGCGGGCATTCCGAGCCCCCGCACATCGTAGCGCTCGTCGACGAGACGGGGCACGTCATCGCGCGGGATACCGACCCAAACCGGATGTTCGGAGAGCTCTTGGTCGGCCATGCGCCGGCGCTTCGCGGGGTCCTGAGGCGGGGCGGCTCTCGCTACGGTGTCTGGAAACACGAGGATAAGCTTCTGCAGGTCGGTGTCGCGGCCGTGCGCAACGACCAAGGAGGCATCGTCGGGGCGCTCGTGGTCGGGTACGATTTGTCCAATGGGTTCGCCAAGAAACAGGCAGCGGTTCTGGGCCATGAGCTCCTTTTCATCACGTCCGAGGACATCTACAGCACCTCGACCTCGGTAGAGGTGCGCGATGCCTTGCAGCGGGCGCTGTACTCGGCCCCACTCGACAGCGGAACCAAGGCGGCTCTCGAGGGCAAACCCACGTTGCCGTGGAGCGCCACCCTGGGCTCCGAAGCGTATCTCGGCATGACCGCTGCTTTACCCATGGCCCGCGGCGTGGATGCGGGTTACGTGGTGTTGGCGCATCGGGGCAAGCACATGGCCTTGGCATCGGTCGCGAGCGTGATCCTTTGGCTCACACTCCTCGGGCTCATCGGCGTTGCGATCTACGGATTCATCGTGGCCAACAACATCATGGATCCGATCGAGCGCATGGAGGACGACATCCTGGCCGTGATCAACGGCCGGAGCGACGTCCGTTTGGAGGTCGAGACCCCTGAGCTGGGAGGTCTTTCGTACCGGATCAACCAGTTGATCAATCTCTTCACCGGGGTCGCCGAAGAAGACGAAGAGGGCCGCGCCGTGACCAGCAGTGGCGGCTGGGAGGCGGTGAGCGCGAGCGGCCCTGAGCTGGGAACGCGCCCGAGCTCGCTGAGCATCGTTGCAAGCGACGATCCCGAGGCGGCGGCGATCGCAGCGCTTCCCGAGGCGGAATACTACGCCCAGCTCTTTGTCGACTACGTCGCCGCCAAGCAAGCGGTCGGCGAGGATGTCTCCAACATTCCCGAAGCGAGATTCGTCGACCGGATCAAGGGCAACGCTGAGCACCTGGTGAAAAAGCACGGCGCCAAAATGGTGCGCTTCAAAGTGGAGACGATCGGCGGGCAAGTGAACTTGAAGCCCGTCGTCATCCACTAAGCCAGTCCTGCCTCCCGTTGCATGCACCGGCAGATGGGCCTACGAGTCAATGTCATGGGGCTTTTCGATGTGTTCAAAGGTAGTGGAGGTGGGCTCAACAAGCACATAGCCCGCGTCGCGAACAAGCGTGCCCAAAAGCACGAGCGGTGGGAGTCGATTCAAGTGCTCGCGGCCGATGGATCCGAGGAGGCCATCCGGGCACTGTTGACTCGCTTCACCATCAAGGTCGATCCGAGCATCACCGACGGCGAGGAAAAGAACGAGGCATTCCATGGTGTGGTCCGACAAGGAGAAGCCGCTCTCGGTCCCGTACGTGATTTTTTGCAGTCGTCGGAGACGCTGGCCTGGCCGCTGAAGATCCTGAGGGAGATACAAAGCGAAGAAGAGGTCACCACGACGCTGCTCGAGCTGCTCTCCAAGATGGATACGGAGTATGAGCGCGACCCCCAGAAGAAGATCGACCTCATCGCCAGCTTCGAGGAGTGCAAGGATCCACGCATTGCCGAGGCGGTTTCCCGCTTCCTCGAAGACATGAACGAGACGGTCCGTTTTCACACCGTCGGCGCGATTCTGCACCAAGACGAGGCCGAGGTCGCGCGCCAGGCGCTGACCAATGCATTGTTGAAGGAGGAAAGCGTGCGGGTGCGCATGCGCATCCTGGATGGCTTCATCCAGCACGGCTGGACGCTCGACGAGGTCAAGGATGAGGCATCGAAGCAACTTCCTTCCGGCTACACGCTTGGTAAGAAGGGCGAAGTCCGGAAGAAGTAGCTCGTCAGTCCGTCGTTTTGATCTTCGGCGGAAGGACGAAGATGAAACCGACGGTGAACATGTTGTTGAACTGGCGCAGGCGATCGTCGCTGTTGATCTGACCGTCGTTGTTGTTGTCGGTGCCGCTCGTGTTGTACTTGAAGGGTATGCCTCGCCAGCGGAAGGCGATGCCCATGAACTCGCGGAAGAAGGCGCTGAACGCGACACCAAATGAAGGAGCCACGGCGGTTCGCTTGGACCGTGCCAGCTGGCTTTCCAAGCAGCCCGCATCGTTCGGATTCCCGTCGATCTCGCAAGACGAGACGTTGCCTGGAGAAGGCCGGCCAACGGCGTCGGCTCGTTCTTCCACCCCGACGAATGCCGCGCCTACGAAGAAGTCCAGGTCGGCATCGAAAAAGATCTTCTGGAACATGGCGAGCTTGCCGCGGAAAGGCACGAAATGTACCTCCACGCCGGACCACCAGTTGAGCCGCCCGACCTGATCGGGAAAGTTCTGACGGCTGGGTAGGTCCAGGCGGTTGGCGTTCGTAGTGACGCCCCTCGATTGGATCTCTTTGGTCAGGTTGGTGTCGAGCTTCCCGACTGTATAGCCGCCCCAGCCGCCGATGCCGAGCCAATCCAAGAAGTGAAAACGAGCTTCGCCGCCAACAATGAGCGATCTCGCATACTCGTCGCCAATGGTGAAGGCGAAGAACGGCTCCACGTGCAGACGCATATCGCGCCACAGCCGGAGCTTCTTGACCGCGGGAGCCCCTGCGAGCGGCCCGCTGACGTGGACTTCTTGTGCAGCCGCCAGGCTCGCGCCATTGCGTAGGCCGTCACCCAAGATCAGGCATGCAGCCAAGGCTGCCCAGAGGCTGATTCGCGAAAGCGTCTGTCTTGCGAGAGTCATCATTTCGGCAACCGGTACTCGAACTTGGTCGGTAGGAAGAGCGTCAGGCCGATTTGAATCGAGGTATTGGCCACGAACGAAGAACCGGACTGAAGCCATGTCGACGGGTCGTTTCGTGCCTCGCCCGGAGCCACGTCGACGTTCTCGTATTTCTCAGGCCACATGTAGGCCCGGAACTCCGTGAAGAATGTGAGGTAGCGCGTCAGGAAGATGCGCAACCCGATGCCCACGTTGAACGCAACGTCCGTCTGCCAATCGAAGCTGCGTATCTCGGGATCGAAAACGGGAATCGGCTGCGTACGCATGAAGCCGATGCCCCCGATGAGGTATGAATCCCACTGGAAGAGCTTCTTCTTGCCCACCTTGAACTTTCCGTAGAAGGGGACGTACGTGAAGTTGGCCCACAGCCCGAACTGCCAGTCGTTGATCGGAACGCCCAGTCGGAATTGATCCTGAATCCGAGGGATGAAGTTCGTGCCCCGTTCGAACGGATTCGTCCCCCAGTCGTACCAGATGAAGTTGAGCCCCACGGCCAGGACGTTGGTGAACCAATAGTTCGCCGCAAGGCCGAGGCCATACCGCTTGACGTATGGATCGTTGAGCGTGAACGCTGCCGATGGCGCTAGCTCGAGGCGCTTCAACCTCAGCGCGTAGATCTGCTGCACGGCATAGATCTCCTCGACGACCTCCTCTTGCTGAGGCGTAGGCTCGACCGGGCCCTCGGCAGCGCCCTCGTCCGAAGCCAGCTCCTCGATGAGGTCCCCACGGCTTTCCGGCTCCTTGTCCTTCTTGGGCTGCTCGCCTTCGACCTCGTCGAGCGAGAATTCCATCTGAGCCCGGGCCGTCGTCGGAAACGCCGTCAAAAGCGCCGTGATCAATAGCGCAATGCCCCCTAAAACTCGCATCGGCCTCTGGCCTTCCCCCCTGGAGCACCCCGGCCCCCACCGCGGCAACTCGCTGAAATCATGCACTAAGTATCCGGTTTCAATCGGACGACAAGACTATACCATGGCGAATATCGCACTACCAAATCCGGTAGTGATTTTCGACGAAATCATCGTGAACGCGGCGCCTCAGCTGAGGCTTGCCGCCTCTTGCGAAGGCTCGGCGGCCTCGGGCGCCTCGAAAAGCGCCTGCAGGAACGCTTCTGCGTCGAAGGGCTTCAGATCTTCCACCTTTTCGCCGATCCCCACGAACTCGATCGGGACCTCGTGCCGATCGACGATTGCCAAAATAACCCCGCCCTTGGCGGTGCCATCGAGCTTGGTGAGGACGATCCCGCTGAGCGGAAGCGCATCTTTGAAGAGCTGCGCCTGCTGAATCGCATTTTGTCCGGTGGTGGCATCGAGCACCAGCAGGACGTGGTCAGCGGGTCGTCCGAGCGCCTTTTCGACCGTGCGCCCGAGCTTCTTGAGCTCGTCCATGAGCGGGACCTTCGTATGAAGACGTCCGGCCGTGTCAGCGATGACGATGTCGATTCCTTCGTCTTTGGCTCTTTGAATCGCGTCGAAGATCACCGAGCCGGGGTCGGCGCGGTCCTTGCCTTTGACGACTTCACAGCCGACGCGTCGGCCCCATACTTCGAGCTGCGTCACCGCTGCTGCGCGGAAGGTGTCGCCGGCAGCGAGCAGCAACGTTTTGTTCTGACGGTCGAAGCGACTTGCAAGCTTTCCAATGGTCGTCGTCTTGCCGACGCCGTTGACACCGACCACCAGGATGACGGTCGGCTTCTGGTCGAGCGAAAGGCCCCGGCCGCTCGAAGCCAAAATGGTGCGCGCCTCTCCACGAATCGCGTCCCACGCCTCTTCCGCTGACGAAAGATGTCCCCCGTTCATCTGACTTCGAAGCGCTTCGAGAATGCGCTCGGTGGTGTGGACGCCCACGTCGGCGGTGATCAGAACTTCCTCCACCTCGTCGAGGATCGAGGGGTCGAGCTCGCGCCCCTTGCGAAACACGCCCGCCAGGCGCGAAATGAGGTTCCCCCTCGTCGACTTCAAGCCGGTGCGAAATGCGCCGAGATCCGGCGGGGCGGGGGGCGGCGTGACCCGAGCCTCGGGTTTGGGCGTGACCGGGGCTTCGGGCGCCCGCGGCAGCGGCGGCACCAAGTCCTCGATCCGAATCGGTTGTGTGGGCTCGGCCTGCGCTTCCTGCTCGACCTTGATCTTGGGGCGCTCTTCCGCGAGCGCTTCGGGCGGGGGTTGAGGTGGTCCCGGACGCAGCTCGTGCTTCTTTCGAGCACGAACGAACCCGATGATGATGCCGATGACGATCAAAAGGGCGATGGCCCCGATCACCGCGAGCGTAGTTGGGTTGGTCAGATCCAGAGACTCCATTCGACCTCTCTCCCCCGATGGTCGCTGGGGTCGATGGAATATAGAGAGGTCAGCCCCGGGGAGTCAACGCGGCGGCCTCGGAGCGGTTGCCGTAGGCATTCAGGAGCTGTGATACTGAGCCCAGTGGGGAAGGGCGAGAATTGTTGACGGGACAGGTGGGCCGATGGCGTGGGTGGCGAACGCTCGCCGCCATCACGCTGCTCTTCGCGCACGGTGCGGCGGCGGATGCGGGCGAGGACTATCTCTTGCGTCTGTTGCGAACCTCGGACGCGTTCCGAGTGCGGGCTCAAGCCGCGCTGTCTCTCGGTGAAAGGCAATCGACGCCCCGATCGATCGCCGCGCTCGAACGGGCCGTGGGCGACGACCACCCCGCGGTTCGGGTCGCCGCCATTTCCTCGCTCCGCCGACTGGAGGCGAGACAATCTCTTCCGGTGGTCGAGCGGGCCGCCAGAGATCGGGACAAGGCCGTGCGCAGAGCCGCGGCCGAAGCCGTCGAGGCGCTCCGGGCGGTGGGAGAGCGCGCCCGGGGACCGGGCCCGACCGAGTATTTGGTCGCCTTGGGGATGCCGGGCACCAAGGCGGAGCGCGTGTCTCGGCAAATGCTGTTCGACGCACGAATTTTTCTATCCGAGCAGCTGCAGCAGCTTCGCGGTGTCGAGCTGGCTCCCGACGATCTGAGCCCTGCCGATGCCAAGCGCGAGCTGGCCACGCGTGGGATTCGGGGCGTCTATTTGGAGAGCTCGGTGGTCACTTTGGAGCCCAAGGGGGGGGGTGTCAGGGCATCGGTGTCGATCATCGTGCTCACCCACCCCGGTCGGGAGATGCGTGGCATGTTGCGCGGCGCGGCGACTGCCTCGGGTCGCTACAGCGCCGAGACAGCGGAGCAGGCCATCCAGGGCGCGTTCGTGGGTGCGCTCCGACGTCTTCCCACGGTGCTCGAAACGATGAAACACAAAGGAAGCCTTTGACCGGCGAAGAACCATGCGCGTAGGAAGTGAGTGACTCGATGGCCCGAAAGAAACAAAGAAAGGTCAGAAACTACCTGCTCGATAGGCGTTTCCAGCTGAAATACACGGGCATGGTGCTGGTGGTCACCATCTCGGTCGCAAGCGTGCTCGGTTACGTGGCCTACCGATTTTCGAAGGGGCAGACCGAGGCGCTGACCGCACACATCGCCGCGCAACCGGACCTCGATGGCACGACCGCCAGCGACCTCGAGCGATTTGCGCAGCAGGAGGACCGCAAGATCCGGAACGCGATCATCCTCGGCGTCATGCTGTTGACGCTCGCTTTGGGCGTTACGGGGATCATCGTGACCCATCGTGTAGTCGGTCCCGCCTACCGAATGAGGCGCCTCTTCGAGCACGTGGGGGAGGGCCGGTTCGAGGTCACCACGGGCATTCGCAAAGGCGACGAGCTCCAGGATCTCTATCGTTCGTTCGCCCAAATGGTCGAGTCGTTGCGGGATCAACGTACCGAGGAGATCGAGCGGCTCGAGGAGACGCTGATCAAGATGGAGGCCGCCGGCGTGCAATCGGCGTACCTCACCGAGCTTCGAACGCTCCTCGAGCGAATCCGTAAGAGCGTCGACTAGACGCCGACGATGACGCTGCTGAGATAGCTGTTCGTTGCGGACGGGGCGGAACGGGACACGGGATGAGTCGAACGGCTCGCCTTGCAAAGGCGGCCGGATGCGCCGCGGCGTGAGGACGGGCTCGGAAAAACGCGACACGCGGTTTCGCGGGACGGGGCGGGTTGCATGGGTGGCCCGGTGCACTGGGGAGCTCAGGCCACGCAACCCTCCCCTCGGGCGGCGCGCCAATCGGAGGGGGTTGCTGTCATGCCGATTGGCACTTCGCACGCCCGCTCCACCCCATGTCGCGTTTTTGCGAGCCCTCCGCACGTCGACTTGTACCGAGGATGACGGGTCCGAGCTCGCGCACCGTCAGCGCCAGCGCCCGCGACGGCGCCAGGGCCGGCGTCAGCGTCCGCGGCCGGATGCGCAGTGGCGTAAAGACGGGCTCGCAAAAACGCGACACGCGGTTGCGCGGGACGGGGCGGCTTGCATGGGTGGCCCGGTGCACTGGTGAGCTCGGGCCACGCAACCCTCCCCTCGGGCGGCGCGCCAATCGGAGGGGGTTGCTGTCATGCCGATTGGCACTTCGCACGCCCGCTCCACCCCATGTCGCGTTTTTGCGAGCCCTCCGCACGTCGACTTGTACGCAGGAGCACGGGTCGGGATGGGCAGCACAGCGAGCGGGCGGTCGCCTGGAGCTGAGGCTGCCGCTGTCACTGGCGCTGAGGCCATGTGGCGGTTACGGTCGATCCGCTCGAGGAGCCCTCCATGCGGTCAGACGGTAGAATGGCTCTCTTCATGGTCATCGCGTGCGGGCTCAGCCTGGCCTCTGCCTGTCATACGATGCCCAACCCGAACGATCCCGACCGCCAGGCACGCATCGACAACTGTCTGCGGCAATGCAACGACGGGGCGCCGGGGAGGGCGAACACGGCGTATCCACCGGCCCCCAGCCAGCAGACGGACATCCGAACTGCCTGCGAGCGCAGGTGTCACGGAGTGCCGTAGGGCCGCGGCCGTGAGGCGACAGCGCGCTAGCGCAGGGGGAACGACACGTTCTCGTAGTATTCGATGTGCGGCTCGCTGCCGGGTTCGAAGACCACGGCGGCTGCGTCGATGCGGGCATGGACACGACCGAGCTTCTGATCGCGCAGCCACATGGCCGTCGCCCGCCTGATGCGCGCGAGCTTGCCTGGGCCGATCGTCTCCGCGGGGAATACCGGTCGAGCCCGTCGGCGCGAGCGCACCTCGCAGACGACGATCAGCGCGTCTCGTCTCGCGATGACGTCCAGCTCGAAGCGGCCGACGCGTACGTTGCGGCCGCAAATCGCAAAGCCCTGCCTCTCCAAGAACGCCGCGACGAGCGCTTCGCCGCGTCGTGCGAGCTCACATCGATTGGACTGAAACGAGTGGGTCGCGGACGCAGTAGCTTCCGCGCAGCCCGTCGCCGCCCGTTTCGAGGACTTCTTCGCAGGTGAAGCCGCTTGGGCAGCCGCAGGTCGGTAGATCGCTTCCGGCCGGTGCGGCGCATCGGCAGGAGCAATAGACGCTGCGCTCGACCTCGGCCGCGCTGACGCAGGTGGCTTCCCCTTGCGGGCAGTCGTCTTCTTGGAGATTGTTCGGGTCACCTCCAGGATTGCCTCCCTGGAGTTCTCGGACGAGACAGACCCTGGTTGCGCACTGGACCGAGCTCGTCTCGAGATAGGTTTCCGAAGGCAAGAACCCGCCCTCCGGCACCTGCTCTGGCACGCACGGATCGCCCACCGCGCTACTGGAACACCCGGTTCCTGCCAGCCAGAATAGCGAAATCGCCACGAACCCCATCAATTCAAGCAATTTTTTACCCATCGTGCCCCCCTGAGAGCCCCCACTCGCTCTCAGCATAACGGCAATCACACATCGGACCCAAACTTCCCCCGCCGTCAGGGGTCAGATGAGGGAGAAGTGGGAACAAGCCCGCTCCTCCGTCCGAATTTGTCAGGTCCATGCGAAGGTTTCCAGCATCAATTGCAGTCAGCCCACCAAAAGCTCAATGCGACTATACCTTGACGACCCCTTCGGCTGCTTTCTATGATGGTACGCGAGCGAGCCGGAAGGGGCTGGTTTCGTTCGAAATTTGGGGGTCAGGGGGAAACTTGGAAAACCAAGCTTCCGCGACAAGGAGCGCTGTATGAAGTGGATCCGCTTGTGGGCGGTGGCCGCGTTGATCGGGGGCACGTGGACGGGCGCGCCGGCAAGCGCGCAAGACATGAGCTTCGGTCTCGAGGAAACGGGGCAAGCCGACGCGCCGACGAAGTTGGGCAAACCGTCCAAGCAGTTGGCCGAAGCGCTTAGCGCATTCGAAGCCAAGCGCTACGAGGAAGCCGCGATCGGCTTCGAGCGCGTGGCTTCGGGCAAATCGAAAGACGGTCGCGGCAATCGCAACCGGGCGCAGTTCTTGTTGGGCCAATCGCTCTATCACATGAAGTACTACCAATCCGCGCTCAACGTCTTCGATGACATCAGCGCGCAAGGTCCGCGTCACCTCTTCTTTGGCGACACCCTCGAATGGCTCGGCCTCTTGGCATCCAAGCTTCCCGAGGCATCCGGAATCATCGACAAGGTCGGCCGCTACGGAATCGGTGCGCTCGAAGAGTTCAAGGAAGAAGATCCGAAGCTCTACAATCATCTGCTCTACCTGATGGGCCGGCATCTCTACGCGCAAGCATCGTTCCGCCAGGCAATCGACGTCTTCCAGGAGGTCGATCCAAAGGCCAAGCAGTACACGTATGCGAAGTTCTTCGAGGGAATCTCCTTCGTGCGCATGCGGCAAGCGCGTCCGGCCATCGCATCGTTCCGTGCAATTCTCGAAGCGATCGATGCCGGTGACGTGAAGGGCGTGAACGAAGATCGGATGCGCAATCTGGCATGGATCTCTTTGGCGCGCGTGTACTACACGGCGGCAAACCAGGGCGCCAACGGCCAGATCGACGGCACCTTACTCGGTCAATCCGTGGAATCATGGACCCGAGTCGAGCAATCGAGTGAGTACTGGCTCGACTCGCTCTTCGAGTCTTCTTGGGCGTTCTTCCTCGCCGATGAATACTCACGAGCGCTTGGCAACGTCCACACGCTGTACTCCCCGTACTTCGAGAACTCCTTCTACCCAGAAGCGCTGGTGCTCAAAGCCGTCACGTTCTTCGTGAACTGCCAGGTCGACAATGCCGATGCCACCGTTGCGCAGTTCCACGATCGCTATGATCCGGTCAAGCAGGAGCTCGATGCGGTTCTGCGGAAGCGTCAAGACAACGCGGACTTCTTCGAATTCTTGAAAGAGGTGAGAAGCAACCAGGCGGACCTCTCGCCGAGAGTCCGCCCCATCGTTTCCACTGCGCTGAGCGACCGAACCGTGCTCCAGCATCTGAAGTACGTGGAGCTGCTCGACAAAGAAGAGGCGAGGCTCGCCAAATCGAGTGACAGCTTCCGGAGCTCGCCCGTCGGAGAGAAAATCCTTCAGGACGTCGCGCTCGCCAAGTCCTTTGCGGTCGATCAGGCCGGGGACCTAGCGCGCGGGCGATACAAGCGGCTCATTCGCGAGCTGCAGGACCTCAGCAACCAGGTCGACACGGTGGAGCTCGAGATCGCGACCTTTCGCCGAGGCCAGATCGACCAAGAGCTCCAACAACAGATGTCGCTCGCCAAGCAGTCGAAGGGCGGCAACGTCAATGTGGATGAGGAGCATCAGCTTTGGCCATTCGATGGGGAGTGGTGGCGAGACGAGCTCGGATTCTATCGACAACAGGTAACGAACCTATGCACGCGCTAATGAAATCGAAGCACGGTGCAAGCCTCTTGTTCGGAGTGCTTGCCGCGATGATTGCGGGCAAGGCCGCAGCGGAGCAAGCGCCGCCCAGCAGCACGGCCCCGATGTGCATTCCGGAAAGCACGGAACGGGCCATCGGAGCGTGTCCCGCCGGAGCCCAAAAAGAAGTCGCCAAGGAGGCGGGCAATGCGCCGGTTTCACGGATGAAGGCGACCGAGCCCAAGAAGGCGCGGAGCCAAGGCGCGACCGGCCCGGCGCTCGAGATCGACATGAGCACCCGGCTCGGACGGGAGCAGACGCGCGCGAGGGCCGAGAGCTTGCTCGAAAAAGAAATCGCCATCCTACAGCGACTGGTCAAGAACACGGCAGCGGACGATCCGCGCCGGCCCGAAGTGTTGCTCCGGCTCGCCGAGACCCAATTCGAGATGCAAATCGCCAAGAACGCGAAGGTTCGTTCGTTCGATGATCCCATCTACGAGGCTTGCACCCGGGACAACGACAAGGACCGATGCAAGCAAGCCCGCGAGGGACAGAAAGCCGCCAAGGCGGAGCTCGACAAGATTCGCGAAGAGAGCATTCGGACCTACGCAACGCTGGTTCGTGACCACCCGACGTTCAAGCGCATGGACGAGGTTCTGTTTTCCTTGGCGTTCGCACTGCAAGAGCTCAATCAGTTCGACAAGGCACGTTCGGTGTATCGACGCCTGATCAAGGACTATCCGCAGAGCCGTTACGTCCCGAACGCATATCTATCGTTTGCGGAGTTCTACTTCAACGACGGCGACATGGAGGCGGCGGCGAAGTTCTACCGCAAGGTGATCGAGTTCCCGCCCAAGCGAAATTCGGTCTATGGCTACGCCCTCTACAAGATCGCATGGGTCGAGTACAACCGGGAGCGCTATCGACAGTCCCTTCAGGGATTCGTCGACATCCTCGAGTTCGCGCGCACCAACAAGTACGCAAACGATGCCCAGAATCTTGCCCGTCAAGCACGCAAAGAGCTCGTGCTTCCGTATTCTCACTACGGCTCGCCGGGCAAGGCGCTCGACTTCTTCCGCCGCTACGCCAAGAACGACGAGGAAGCCCACGAGATGCTCGAAAATCTCGCCGAGCTCTACTACGACACCGGCCAGTGGCCCGAAGCGATCACGGTCTATCACAAGCTGATGGCGGATCGGCCGCGCAGCGACTCGCTGTGTACTTGGCAGACCAAAGTCACCAATGCCGTAATTTCGTCTCGCTCCAAAGACCAGCAGATCGTCGAGCTGAAGCGCCTCGTCGACGTCTATCGGGCCTTCCAGAAGGGCAATCGGCCCGCGGACAAGGTCGAAGAGTGCAAGGTGGAGACCGCCACCACCATGCTTTGGCTCGGAACCTCTTGGCACCGCGAGGCGGTGGGTACGGACGATGCGCCTGGCACGCGTGACAAGAAGACCATGTCGCAGGCGGCGGTGCTCTACCGCACGCTCCTCAAAGAATTCCCCGACATGGAACAGATGCAGTTCCCGAACATCGACAAGCGGGATTGGCCGACGGAATACAAGATCTCGTATTTCTATGCCGAGCTGCTCTGGAAGATGGAGGAGTGGGGGCAGTGCGGGCCGGCCTTCGACCACGTGGTCGAGCTCAACTCTCAGGGCGAGTACACGAGCGACGCCGCGTACGCGGCAGTCCTTTGCTACAACAACCTCTACCAGCAGCAGTACGTGCCGCGCGAGACGGAGACGAATTTCGTCAGCAAGACCGACCAGAAAGCGCAAAAGGCAAAGGCTCCGGTCAGGAACGAGTTCTCGCCGAAGAAGCTCACGCCCCTTCAGGAGGGCATGCTGGAGGCTTTCAACCGGTACGTTTGTTACGTCGATCAGGCCGAGGATCTGGCGACGATCAAGTACCGCCGTGCTCGCATCTACTACGAGGCCAATCGCTTCGAAGAGGCGGCTGTGCTCTTCCGAGACATTGCGTTCAATCACAAGGACAGTGAGCTGGCCGAATACGCCGCGAATCTCTATCTCGATTGCTTGAACGTTCTCGGTACGCAGATTCCGGAGCCCCGTGTGGCATGCGTGCAAGAGCTGAGTCGTTCGATCGATCCCATGTCGGCATCATTTTGCGGGAACGAACAGCTGTCCGACGAACACCCCGATCTATGCGGGACGCTGGGCACCTTGCAGTGCCAAGTGCGCCGCAAGGAAGCGGAAACCTACCAGAAGACCAAGGAGTTCAAGAAGGCGGCAGCGACGTACGTTCGCATATTCCGGCGTCACGAAGAGTGCGGTGAGATGGACGAGATGCTCTACAACGCCGCGATCAACTTCGAGGCCGCACATCTGTTGGGCCGGGCTATCCAGGTGCGCACGGTGTTGGTGGAGCGCTATCCGGAAAGCCCACTTTCGAAGAAGGCGATCTACTTGATCGGCCAGAACTTCCAGGCTCTCGCCTACTATGAGCAGGCTGCGAAGTACTACGAGCAGTTTGCTCGAAAATTCCCAGGTGAGGATGGGAAGAAGTGCTCCGCCGAGGACAAGGAAAGTGGGATCTGCCCCAATGCGATCGAAGGCCTCGAGCAAGCGACGTTCTTCCGAATCGGCCTCGGTGACGACAAGACGGCCATGGAAGACGCGGAGCTCTTTGCCAAAAACTACCGGCGAAGGCTTCCTCGGCAGACCTCCCAGGTCATGTTCTCCATCGGGTCGATCTATGAGCGGCAGAAGCGATGGTTCGAGGTGATCTCTCACTATCGCGACTACCTGACCAAGTACGGCCGAGTCGGCATGCCGCACCAGGTGATCCAGGCCAACACGGCCATCGGTAGGGCGTTTTGGGAGCTGAACAAGAAGGGCGACGCCAGGAAGTACTTCGAGGCGGCCGTCCGCGAATGGACCACCGGCGCGCCGAGGCAGATCGCAGCGCTCAAAGACGTTTCGAAGGACAGCAAGGTCTCGTATCTGAGGCAAGCCCTCGATAGCGCAGCCGAGTCCCAGTTCTATTTGGCCGAGTACGAGTTTACCGACTTCCAGAAGGTTCAGTTCCCGCAGTATCGCGGTGGCAAGAGCTTGGCGAAGGTCAAGAAGTGGTCGAACACCGAGTTCAAGAAGTGGGTGACTCGCAAACAGGCGGCGCTTCGCTCGGCCGAGTCGGACTATGCAAAGGTCGCGCGCATCACTGCGAACGCGGGTGGGGTCGAAATGAAGTCCGCGCCTTGGCAAATCGCGGCCGCGGCTCGCACCGGAGAGATGTATCGAAGCTTCGTGGACGAGTTCCGAGATGCGCCCATTCCGCGGGAGATCGAGAAAGATCCGGAGCTCTTCGACATCTACGTAGGTGCGCTAGATGACGTTTCGGAACCGCTTCAACGGCAGGCGATCGACAAGTTCGAGTTCTGTCTGAAGACCGCCACGCAGGTCCGGTGGTTCAACGAGTGGTCTCGGTCCTGTGAGCAAGAGCTGAACGGCCTCAATCCGAGGAAGTACCCGGTTGCGGCCGAGCTTCGCGGCGAGCCCAACTACGTCAAGGCGACGGTCGGTGATCCCGGTGTCGTCGATCTCGGCGCCATCGAACAGCAGAGGCTCGACACCAAAGACGCGGTTGCCCGGAGGGAGGACCTGTAATGCGAGACCATCACGTAGCATCGTTGGCCGTCGCGCTCATCGTGGGTTGCAGCGGCGGCGGAAGCGGGCCCAGCATTCCGGCTGCGGACGTTGCGCGGACTTCCGGAGGCGAAGCCATCACCACTGCGGACGGAAATGCGGTCAGCAAGAAGGCACACAGCAAGTGGGAGGAAGCGCTCGAAGAGTTCGAGGCGAACGAAAAGAGCGGTTGGACCACCGCCAAGTGCAACAGCTCCGAAAAAGCGTTCGAGCGCGCTGCCGAGGCCCAGAGCGGAGGATTTGCCGAAGCAGACTACATGGCTGGGCTTGCGCTCTCCCGGTGTGGCGACGACGGGGCGTATGCCCATTACGAAGATGCGCTGCGAGTCGACGACAAGCTGTGCAGGGCCCGGGTGGCCCTCGGGCTTCGCGATCTGAACGCCGGGAACATCCGCGACGCCAAGAACGCATTCGAGCAATCCATCAAGGACGACCCGCAGTGCACTTCGGGGTACACCAATCTGGCGATCGTTCAGAGGGCACAAGGCGACAGCGACGAAGCGCTGAAGAATCTACGCCGCGCGCTCGCCATCGAGTCGGACTATCTCGCCGCGTTCAACCAAATGGCGCTGCTGCACTATGATCGCGGCCGCCAGGGTAAACCTGCCGAGCTCGACCTCGCCGAGGTCGTTTGCCGGCAGGCCCAGATGCTCGATGCGAGCTACGCCCCGATCTACAACACTTGGGGCCTCATCAAAGTCTACAAGGGAGACGTGATCATGGCGCTCCGATACTTCGAGAGGGCCATCACCCTCGACCCAGACCTGTTCGAGGCGCAGATGAATTTTGGCGAAGTCACCATCTCGTTCCGCGGATACGAGGACGGTCGCAAGGCTTTCGCCCGCGCCGTCGAGCTCGACCCCAAGAACTACGACGCCATCATCGGGTTGGGTACCGCGCTACGAGGGCTCGGCCAGTTCCCAGAGGCCAAAAGCCAGTACGAGCGAGCCAAGGAGCTCGACGGCCGGCGTCCGGAGGCGTACTTCAATCTAGGCGTCCTGTACCAGGACTACATGTCCGGCTCGGTCGCCGACCTGCGGCAAGCGAAAAACTACTTCAGCGAGTTCTTGAAGCGTGCCGGCAGCGAGCCGGAATTTCGCTCGAGTGTGAAGGACGTGAGCAATCGGTGCGCCGATGGCGGGAGCAAGAAGCGCGGCGCTGCTAGATGCAGGCCCGGCCGCATGCAGAACATCGATATCTCCATCGAGGCCATGCAGGTCGAGGGTTAAGGAGGAAACATGCCGAACAAAGTTTCGAATTTCATCTCGCAAGCCCTCGTGATTGCTTCACTAGTTGGGGGGCTGTCGGTGTGGGCGTCCCAGGTGCGGGCGCAGGACGCGCCGCCCGCAGAGACGACGTACGACTTCGAGGACGACCTCGTCACCGGTGACCTGGTGCGACCTGATGGAGAGCAACTGATCGTGCGTCGCCGAGGGCGCCGATCCTCGCTGATCCAGATTCGGGAGCAATTTATTCCCGAGATGCTGAAATCTGTGGAAGATTTGTAAATGGGGGATCCGGGTGAGTGAGTCGAGCCACAATACGTCGGTCGCGTTCTCCGTTTACGATGGCGACCAGTTGGTCAACACCGAAACGCTGAGCCAAGAGATCATCAAAATAGGCCGCCTTCAGACGAGCGACATTCGCCTCGAAGACGACAAGGTGAGCCGCATGCACGCCGTGATCGAGGTCACTGCGCCCGGGGAGGTGTTCATCATCGACCTCGGGTCCGCAGCGGGGACGCTCGTCAACGGGGAGAAGGTCAACAAGCGCAAGCTGCAAACGGGCGACGTCGTCCAGATGGGCAACAAGCGTTTGCACGTCGACATCATCACCGGCACCGTCGCGTACGCATCGACGCCGCCCGTGGCGATGGCTGCAGGAGCAGAGCACGCCACTCCGGTGGTGGACGAACGCGCGATCAGCGCGATCATGGACGAAGAGTCCGAGCCGCGGACCAAGGCAGTTCCGCAAAGCGCCAGCAGGGACGACGAATCCGGTCCGAAGTTCAATCCATTCGAGGTCGGCGCCAAGCGAAAATCGCGTACGCCGTTTGGGGCTGCCGCCGAAGAAGATGGGCCCGAGTACGGTTTGGTGGCTACGGCGCCTGCGGTGCCATCCCATGAAATCGAAACCAACGAGCGCGCCATCGAGGTCTCCGTGCTTTGGGGTGATCGCAATGTCCTCAACGTGGACTACCTGAATCCACCGCGTGACTACTACGTAGGCGAGCCCGACACGGACGGCGTCGATTTCATCTTGGGTCACGACGCGATCGGTATGGACCGAATGCCCCTTTGCGTCGCCGAAGGTGCGGGCGTGACCGCCATCGTGCCCGAAGGCGCGAAAGGCGAGGCGACGATCGGGCACCAGACCCGCTCCTTCGACCTGATGCGCGGGCAGGGAGATTTTCGCCCGAGCTCGCGGGTTGCAGGCGCCCAGGAATTCCCGGTGCCTGAAGGCGGCTCGGTTCGCATCAAGCACCGGAACTTCACCTTCATCGTCAAGGACGTCAAAGCCGGCAAGAAGGTTGCCGGTCATGCCAAGCTCGACGTGCGTCCGATGATCTACGTGGCCGGGGCGGCGCTCTTTGCAAGCCTGGTCCTCACCATGTTCTACTTTCAGCCGCCGCGTCCGCGGGGGCTTTCCTCGGATTTGTTGAGCACCGACTCGCGCTTGATCCAGTTCCTCATGGAGCCGGAGGAGCTGGAGGAGCCGGAGCCGGAGTGGCTGAACGGCGAGGATTCGTCGGGCGGTGGCACCGGCAAAGCCCACGAAGGCGAGCAGGGCCAAATGGGCGATGAAACCGCGGAAAAGACCAAGAACAAGTACGGCATTCAGGGACCGGAGGACAACCCCGATCCCGTGATGGCGCGCGAGCAGGCCAAAGAAGAAGCGCGCACGGCCGGCATCATCGGGACGTTGGCCGCCATGCAGGGCTCCTTCAACTCACCCACTTCGCCTTACGGCGCTGACTTCGCGTTGGGCAACGATCCCACGAGCGCGCTCGGTGCCATGACCGGCAACGACATCGGGCAGAACTTCGGCTTTGGCGGCCTCGGATTGCGAGGCACCGGCCGAGGGGGCGGCGGTCTCGGGCAGGGAACCATCGGCATGGGTAACTTCGGCACCATCGGCCGAGGGGGCGGCCGCGGCGATGGCGAGGGCGGCTACGGTCGCGGTGTCGGCGGCTTCCGCGGGCGCTCGGCTGGCGTTCCTCAGGTCCGTAGCGGCGGGGCCGAAGTTCGTGGATCGCTGTCGAAGGAAGTCATCCGGCGGGTCGTGCGACGCCACATCAACGAAGTGAAGTTCTGCTATGAGCAACAGCTCAACGCGCGGCCCGATCTACAGGGCCGGGTGACCACCCGGTTCGTCATCTCGCCGACCGGCTCGGTCCAGTCCGCGATGGTGGCCGACTCGAGCTTGCGCAATGCGGCGGTCGAGAGCTGCATCGTGCAGGCGGTTCGGCGATGGACCTTCCCGGCGCCCGATGGCGGCGGCGTGGTGGTCGTCAACTACCCGTTCCTGCTCGACGCAGCGGGCCAGTGACGCTCCGGCCCCAGCGTAGGCAAGATTTCCTTCGGATCTCCCTGCTTTCCAGCTCCTGTTCCCGCGTTCAGCGGGACCGGGCTGGCCTGAAACTGGCCACGGAGGCGAAAACAGCTGAAAAAGAGCTGGGTTTACAGTTGTTGGCAATGCGACAAATGCTGTAGGATTGAAGTGCTTGTGAATTTGCAAGCGCAGGAGGCAAGGATGCGAGCTTACACACTCGGCTTAGCACTGCTGGGTCTAATCCTGATGGGCGGCAACTGTTCGCGCGCCCGCGTCGAGTCGATGAACGAGATGAACGCGGGGGTCGAGCTCGCCCAGATGAAGCGGTTCAACGAGGCGGCCGATAGCCTGGAAAAGGCGGCTGCGATCGATCCGACCAATCATCAGGCCTACTTCAACCTGGCTATCGTCCGGATCGAGCTGCGATCGTTCTCGGCCGCACGGGAGGCGCTCGAGCGCGCCATCGTCGCCAAGCCCGACGTGCCTGGCTACCACGAGAAGCTCGGCACGGTGTTGATGGAGCTCGAGGACTGGAAGGGCGCCCAGGCCGCGTTCCAAAAAGCGCTCGAGCTGGATCCGACCCTGTTCAAGGCGCACTTCAAGCTGGGACGCTGCAGCGAGGAGCTCGAAGACCCGCAGAACGCTCTCTACCAGTACACGGATGCGATCAAGACCGGACCAAGGTTTCTGCCATCGTATTCGGCATTGGGGCGGCTCTACGCCGACCTTCGATACCCGGAACAGGCCGCGCAGGTGTTGACCGAGGCGCTCAAGGTCGCGATGCCCGGAACCGAAGAGGAGGCAAACATTCACCACCTCCTCGGTACGGTGTATCAGCAGCAGCGGAAGTTCGACGAGGCGATCGGGGAGTTTCAGGCGGCGTTGGGGATCGTGCCTGGCATGCCCGACGCGCTGTTTTCGCTCGGTTGGACATACGGGCTGCAGGGTAACGATGAGGAAGCCAAACGCTACCTCGACAAGTACGTGATGATGGCGGGGACAGACGCACCGGAGCACTACGTCAAAGCTGCCCGAGATCGTCTCGCAGAGTTGAGGACCGAATCGCCGTAGGGGGGCCAAGGCAAGATGTCGGAAGAAAAGTCGGGGGATCAGGGCCGCGAGCTAACGGCTGACCAGGTGGCGGAGCTCGAAAAGCTCGACGATGCGATCACGAAGTTCGAGGAGCAGAAGCGATGGTCGGACATGATCCGATCCATCCTGAGCAAAGCCGAGCTCGTTCCATCGCCGGCAGAAAAAGTCGAGCTTTTCAGACAGGCGGGCAAGCTCTATTTGGAGCGATCGAGCAATCAGGCCGAGGCGATCAAGTGCTTCGAGCAGCTTCTCGAATACGAGCCGCAAGATGTCGACGCAATCGAGCAGCTGAAGCAAATGTACGAGAAGCGCCGCGACTGGGAGAAGCTCATCCGGACGATGCAGCGCGAGGTCGAGCTGCTTCCGCAGGACCAGCGGCTGCTTCGTTACCACGAGATGGCCGATCTCGCGACGCAGCGGCTGCGTAAGCCCGCGGTATGCATCGAGCTCTGGCAAAAGGTGCTCGAAGACGATCCAAGCAATCCGAGCGCCCTCGAAAACCTAGCGCAACTCTACGAGCGGGCTCGCGAGTGGGAGCCACTCGCCGAGGTGCTGGAGACGCTCGTGGCGGCCGACACGGATGTCGCTTCCATGAAGCAGCAGCTTCAGAAGCTCGGAATGATCTATGCCGACAAGATCGGCAACGACGAAGGCGCAATTCGAGCATTCAAGCAGCTGCTCGAGCTCGAACCCTCGGATCGGCGTGCGCAAGAACAGTTGAAACGCCGGTATGTGTCCTTGGGCGCCTGGGACGAGCTCGAGGCGTTCTATGCGGCAAACGAGAAGTGGGACGAGCTAATCCGCATCGTCGAACGCCAGGCGGAGGCCCAGGAAACTGCCTCCGAGGACAAGATTCCGCTGCTCTTCAGAGCGGCGCGGCTCTGGGAGCACGAAAAAGGCAAGCCCGATCGAGCAGCGCGCGTCTACGAAAAGATTCTAACCGCGGACCCGGACAACGTGAAGGCCGCAGAGGCGCTCACGCCCATTTACGAGGAAGCGCACGATGCGCGAAAGCTCGTCTCGGTCCTCGAGGTGCGTTTCGCCCATGCCGTCGAGACGGAATCCAAGGTCGAGCTTCTCGGAAAGATCGGGCGTGTCTTCGAGGAGCGTTTGCGCCAACCGGACGTGGCTTTCGAACGATACCTCGAGGCGTTCGCTCTGGCGCCCACGCACGATGATGCCCGCGCGGACGTAGAGAGGCTGGCCGAAGAGCTCAACGGCTGGGACCGGCTGGTGTCGGGCTTCGAATCGGCCATCGAAGCGGTATCAGACTCGTTCCAAGCCGTGCCCATTCGTCTGAGTTACGGTCAGACGCTGGTACAGCTCGACCGGATCGACGAGGCCATCGCTCAGTTCGAGCAAGTGTACGGGCTCGAAAGCGACAGCTTGACGGCCATCGCCGCCCTCGGCGATCTCTATCTTCAAACGCAACGGTTTCGTGAGCTCTTGGACATTTATGCTCGACGGATTCGAGCTCGAAGAAGACCCGGAGGCTCGTCTTGCCGTGGCCTACCGCCGCGCGCGACTGTTTGCGGAGGACCTTGGCGAGACCGACTATGCGATTCGAGCTTTCGAGGGCATCGTCGACGAATACGGCGTCGATCAGAGTGACGCCTGTGAAGAGCTCGAACGGCTCTACGAGTCGGGATCGCGTTGGGCCGAGCTCAGCCAGCTCCTCGAACGGCGAATTGAAGCGGGACCGGAGAGCCACGAAGAGCTGGCATCGTTAAAGTTCCGCTTGGGGCGAGTCTGTGAGTCCCGCCTTCAAGACAAGGGTCGCGCCGTGGATCTCTACCGTGAGGTGCTGTCGCTGCTCTCCGAGCACGACGGTGCCAAGGAGCGCCTGGAGCAACTGCTCGACGACGACGAGGTTGCGGCGGAGGCCTCCCGAGTCCTCGAGCCGGTCTACGAAATGAACGAGGAATGGTCGTCCTATGTGAACGCTTTGCGAGTGCAAAGCCGTCTGAGCGACGAGCCGCGTCAGAAGCTCGATCTGCTGAGTCGCGTGGCTGACACCTACTTCCAGCACATAGGCGATGACGAGCGAGGGTTCGCTTCCTTGTGCGAGGCATTCCGGGAAATGCCTTCGGATGTCGGGACGCTGAAGCGTCTCGAGCTCATGGCTGCCGAGCACGACATGTTCGAGGCGGTGGCCGAGCTGACCGGCGATCTCGCCGCTAGCGTCGAGGACATTCCCCTGAGCCGTTCGCTCTGGATCAAGACCGCGCAGATTCACGAATCACAGCTCGGAGATCTCGAAGCTGCGGTCTCTGCTTATCGGAAGGTGCTCGAGGTCAATGCGGGAGACTTCGAGGTGCTCGGCGCTCTCGAGGCCCTCTATCGCGGGGCCGAGCGGTGGCATGACCTCGTCGGCGCGCTTCGATCGCGCACCGAGGCGTCGTCCCATCCCGACGACAAGATAACGGTCTTGGCTGAAATGGCTCGAATCCATGCCGACGTTCTCGACGAGCCCGACCAAGCCATCGCTTTACAGAACGAGATCCTGGAGATCGATCCGACCAACCGCGAGGCGTTGAGCACGCTCGACGTATTGCTCGCCCGCAGGGGGTTGTGGAGCGACCTTGCGGACAACGTCGAACGCCAACTGTCGCTGGCGGACGAGTCGCAGGAACGCACGATACTGTTGCTTCGGCTCGCGGAGATCCGCGAGCGACGGATGGCCTCGACCGAGTCAGCGATCGAGATCTATCGCGACGTGCTCGCCAACGACGCCAGCAATCCGGCCGCGCTCGGGGCCCTGGAGCGGCTCTTGGAGTCCTCCGAGCATCAGGCTGCAGTCGCAGACATTCTGGAACCGATCTACGAGGACACCAACGCATCGGCAAGATTGGTCGAGGTCTACGAGATTCAGGCCCATCACGCGACGTCTCCCGAGCGCCGCCTCGAGCTGTTCCATCAGATTGCGAAGCTGCAGGAGTTCTCCTTGAGCGACTTGCACGGCGCGTTCGAAAGCTACGCAAGAGCATTCCGCGAGGATCCGGGTCATCCGAGGTCCAAAGAAGAGCTGGAACGTCTGAGCGCTGCCGTGGGGGCTTCGGACGCCCTCGCCAGCGTTTACGAGCAGGTGGTGGCGTCGGCAGATGACCCGCACCTCGCCGTCACGCTCCTCCTTCGCGCCGCGGAAATCCGGGAAGAGGACCTCGGACAGCTCGATCGTGCGATCGAGCACTACGAGCGCGTGCTGCAGCTCGACGAGCTCCATCACGCTTCGGCGGATGCCTTGGAACGACTGTTCCAGCAAACGGAGCGCTATGAGGACCTCGCCGGGATTTACGGGCGTAAGGCGCGAATGGCGCCGTCCGTGCTCGAGCAGCGCGAGCAGCTCGTCAAGGCGGCGGCAATTTACGAGGACATCCTCGACAAGCCATCGGAAGCAATTGCCGTCTATCAGCAAGTCTTGGAGATCGATCCCGAGGACATCGAGTCGCTGGACCGCTTGATCGAGCTGCAGATGCAACTCGGCAAGTGGTCGCCGCTGCTGGAGTCCTACGAGCGCAAAGCAGAGGTCGTCACCGACCCGGAGCTTCGCAAGGACCTATTCACTGCGATGGGGCGCGTCTTCGAGGGTCAGCTCGAAGACTCCGACAAGGCAATCGACGCCTATCAACGCGTGCTCGAGATCGATCCAGACGACGTGACGGCGCTTGGCCACCTCGACGCGTTGTACGCGGAGACGGCGCAGTGGCGGGATCTGCTGCAAGTGCTCGAACGCGAATCCGAGCTGGTGGCCGAAGACGATGCTCGCATCGAGCTTCGTTTTCGCATCGGGGAGCTCTGGAGGTGCCATCTCGAGGACCCGATCCGGGCGATCGAGATTTATCGCGACATTCTTTCCGAAGCGCCTGATCATCGGCCGACGCTGGAAGCACTTCGCACGATGGCCGAGGACGCAGTGGAGCCCTTGGCGGCGGCCGAGGTGCTGGAAGAGGTGTATCTCTCCGCCGGCGAATACCGAAAGCTGGCCGAGGCTCGTGAGGTCAAGGTGCGCTTCACCGAAGACCCCCGCGACCGGGTGGAGATGCTCCATCAGCTCGCGGAGATCTACGAGATCCAGCTCGAGGACCTGGTTGGCGCGTTCCAAGCATTCATCCGTGCGCTTCCGCTAGACCTGCGCGATGACTTGACGCTCGCCTCGCTCGAGCGCCTGGCTGAACAAACCGGCAAGTGGCACGAAGTGGCTTCTCGTTTCGACGAGGAAGTCAACAAGAAGCGTGACGAATCTCCGGAAGAAGTAATCCACCTGGCCAGGCGCTCTGCCGTGATCAACGAGGTGCAGCTGGACGACGTCGATTCGGCGATCTCGCGATACCAGTTCGTCGTCGACATCGAGCCGTCCGACGTCACCTCCATCGAGGCGCTGGATAGGCTCTACGAGCAGACCGAGCGATGGGATGACCTGGCTGCCACTTTGCGGATTGAAGCCGCCGTGGCCACGACGCCCGAGGACGTCCTGAACCTGCAGTTCCGCACGGGCCAGATCTTTCAAAACCGTCTCGACAACGTCGATTCGGCGATTGCCCAATACCGGGAGATCATCGCTGCCGCGCCAGAGTACGAACCGGCTGTCTCTGCGCTGGAAGACTTGTTCGCCCACGGGGTGCGACCCTTGGAAATAGGCGAGGTGCTCGAGCCCCTATACCGAATGCAAGGCAACTGGAATCGGCTCCTCAGCGTGCAGGAGGTCCAGGTCGAGCATCAGAACGACCCCATCGAGCGCGTCGTGATGATGCACCGTCTGGCCGAGATTGCAGAGGACAAGGCATCAGACCACGCCCGCGCCTTCTCGTGGATGCAAAAGGCGGTGCTCGAAGATCCAAGCCACGATCATTCCATAGGAGAGGCGGAGCGCCTATCGGCGATCGTGGATGGGTGGACCGAGCTTGCAAGCACGTATGCCAATGGGATTCAGCACGCCGGAGACCCGATCAGCAAAGCCGAGCTCGGCCGGCGCTTGGCCAAGGTCTACGAAGAGCAACTGCAGGATTTGGAGCGTGCCGAGGAGACCTACCGGTTCGTTCTCGGTGTCGACGATCACGACGAAAAGGCGCTTGCTGCGTTGGACCGAATCTACAGCAAGCACGGGGCGTACCGTGCCCTGGCTCAGGTGCTGCGCAAGCGCATCGAAGGCTCCAGCAACAGCTCTGAGCTCATCGACCTGCAGTATCGCTTGGGAACCGTGTTGGACCACCAACTCGGATGCACCGAGGAGGCCTTGGAGGTCTTCCACAAGCTCCTCGATCAGCACGATTCGGAGCACGCACCCACCATCCAAGCGCTCCAGCGCATCTATGCGAACTTGGAGCGCTGGCCCGAGCTTTTTTCGGCATTTGAAAAGGAGCTCAGCATCGCGCTGGGCGATTCGCAGCAAGCCGAGGTCTTTGCCCGCATGGCGAGGCTTTCGTCGAATCGGCTGCGCGACCCGGAAAAGGCCATCGGGCTATGGCAGCGCGTTCTCGACCTGCGGGGTGAGGACCCAGAGGCGCTCAACGCGCTAGGGGACATTTATGCTTCGCAAGGCAACTGGCGTGATCTGGTGGACGTGCTCGAGCGCGAGGCTGCGGTTGCCACCGATGGCGCGTTCCGGGTCCAAGTCTACTCCGATCTAGCGAGGGTTTGGTACGAAAAGCTCGAGCGCGAACGCAATGCGATCGAAAACTGGGAGCGGGTGCTCGACATCGACCCCGCCAATACGTACGCGCTATTCAGCATTGCCGAGATTCAGCGTGCAGGAGGGCAGTCTCGCGAGCGGGCCGACACCCTTCATCGCATCATCGACGTCGGAGCCGCCACGCTGGAGGACGCGGATTTAATTACCGTCTACATGCAGCTCGGCCACATCTATGCAAACGAGCTGAGGCAACCAAGCGACGCGGTCGACGCCTACCAGAACGTCCTCAACATCGACCCGGCCTTCTTCGAAGCACTCGATTCCTTGGAGCTCATCCACCGTGAGGAAGGGGAATGGGAAGCGGTCGCTGGGGTCATGGAGCAACGGGCTTTGGCCCTCGTCGATCCACACGACAAGGTCCGGCAACTCATCGCGGTGACGGAGCTGTGGGAGCATCGGGTCGGCGACAAGGATCGCGGTGCGGGTGCATTCGGTCGCATTCTCGAAGTGGACCCGATGCACGAGTACGCGTTTTCCGAGTTGCAGACCTTGCACAAGGAGGCCGGGCGCTGGGACGAGCTGATCGACCTGTACGTCACTCGGATCGAATCCACCGAGGACCGTGACGAGCGCATCGAGCTCTTGCGTGCGGCGGCGCGGGTATACGAGGAGCAGCTAGGCGATGGCGAGCAGGCTTATCATACGCTCTACATCGCGTGGACCGAGGATTTCTCCAACAAGAACACGGCCGTCGACCTCGAGCGGGTGACGGCGGCCAATGACAAGTGGAACGAGCTGCTGACTTCGGCAAACCACGTGCTCCAGGAGAACGAGAATCCAGAGACTCAGATCGCCATCTGCCTCTGCTGTGCGAAATGGTATGGGCAGGATCTCGGTCATCCCGAGTATGCGATCCCCTACTACGAGCAGATTCGCGCGCTCGATCCGAGCAATGCGAAAGCCTGGTGGCAGCTCGGGGATCTCTACGAAACCACGCACCAGTGGGACAAGCTCGCACAAGCGCTCGCCAAGCTCGTCGAGCTCACCGGTGACGACGACGTCAAAGCCGATACCTACGTGCGCATGGGCGACCTTGCGGATGACCGGTTTGCCATGCGGCAAGAGGCCGAGGACTACTATCGCCGTGCCCTTCAGCTGAAGGACAAGCACGTCGGTGCCTTGGAAGCCCTGGAGCGCATCTATCGAGAAGAGGGACGCTCCAACAAGTTGCTCAACATCCTCGAGCGCAAGGCGGAGGCCGTACAAGACGTCGACAGCGTCGTGGCCGCGTTGCTCCAGGTCGCCGAGGCATACGAGGAGCGTTTCGACGATACGAGGGCTGCGATCGAGAACTACGAGAAAGCAGCCGAGCTGGCGCCCTCGGATCTCCGTGCCCTCCGGGGGCTGGAGCGCCTCTATCAGCAAGAGGGTCGCTATCAAGATCTAGTAGGCATCCTCGAGCGCGAGTACGAAGTCGTAGCGACCGAGCGCGAGCGAATCGAGATTCTGACGCGTCTTTCGGAGATGTGGGAACAGGAGTTCCGCAAGCCCGACAATGCGGCCGACCGCCTGGAGCAGGTGCTAGACATCGATCCGCTGCACGACGAAGCACTGTGCCGCCTCGAGCAGCTCTACCGAACGATGCAACGCTGGGATGATCTGGTCCGAACCTACGATCGTCACGCGAGCGCAACTGCGGACGCCGAGGAGCGCCTTCGCATTTTCCGCGAGCTCGGCGAAGTCTACGGCACGTACAAGAACGAGGTAGAGCAAGCGATCGATAGCTATCTCAATGCTCTGAATTTGAACGACCGGGACGTGATCAGCCTGCGCGCGCTCTCGAAGCTTTACGAGCGCAAGGGCGATCATGCCGCTGCGCTCGACATCTTGGGGCAGTTGGCGGCCGTCGTGGACGAGCCGGCGGACCGAGTGCGCCTCAAGCACCGAATGGGCTGCATTCTCGACCAGGAGCTCGGTGACCGCGTGACCGCGTTGGAGCAGTTCCAGGCGGCCGTCGATTTGGATCCGTCGCACTTGCCCTCGCTGGCAGCGATGCGGCGGATACATGTCGATTCGGGCGATTGGCTGGCAGCCGCGAAGACGATTGGCCTCGAGGTCCAGCACACCGAGAGCGATCGCGCTCGAGCTGCGTTGCTAGTCGAGATGGGCAGAATTCGGGCCGACCGCCTCGATGACGAGGCGGGTGCGGTCGAAGCATTCGAGGCAGCAGCGTCGGCCGACCCGGACAACGAGGAAGCCCTCATGCCGCTCGTCGACTCCTACCTCGCGGCCGAGCGGCACCAGGATGCCTTCCCGCTGCTTCAAGTTCTCGTTCAGCGCTCCGACAAGCGCGAGGCCGACGAACGCCACCGTCTCGCTCTGCTGTTGGGGGAGACCGCGACTAGGCTAGGACACGCGAACGACGCGGTCGGCGCGTACGAGCGAGCCTATGCGCTCGACAACGACGATCCGGTGTCACTCAAGGGTCTCGCGGGAAGTTATTTCCGGGCACAGCGCTGGGACGACGCATTCAAGCACCATCAGGTGCTTCTCGTCCAACACCGTGACGCCTTGGGTCGCGACGAGATCACGGAAGTCTTCTATCGCCTCGGCATCATCAAGCGGGAGCAAGGGGAAGACAAGAAGGCGCGCAACATGTTCGACAAGGCGCTCGAGGAGGACACGCATTTCGTGCCGGCTCTCGAGGCCATGGTGGAGCTGCAAAGCGCCGAGGGCGATTGGGACTCCGTCGTCCAGTACAAAAAGCGCATTCTCGACGTGACGGACGAGCCTGCGGCTCGTGCCAAGCTTTTGATCGAGCTCGGGGACCTGTGGCAGGAGAGGCTCGGCGAGCCCGATGCGGCAGCCGAGGCGTACACCGAAGCCCTGGATCTCGATCCGGACAATCACGTCGTCTTGCACAAGTTGTTGGTGACCTACCAGGCCGCAGAGCGATGGTCGGAAGCGATCGACGCGATCGAGCGGATCTGCGAAATCGAAGAGCGCGCCGAAGCGAAGGCCAAGTACACCTACACGATAGGTGTCATCTTGCGCGATAAGCTGGAGGACGAAGATGCAGCGCTCGAGCGATTCAACGAGGCACTCGACCTCGATAGCACTCAGCTCAAGCCATTCGAGGCGATCAACAAGCTGTTGAACACGCGCAAGGACTGGAAGGCATTGGAGCGGGCATACCGGAAGATGCTCCATCGCATCATCAGCCACGGCAATACCGATCTCGAGCACAACTTGTGGCACACCCTCGGCATCATCTACCGCGATCGGCAGCGCAACTTCGATGCGGCAGCCGAGGCCTTCAAGATGGCCGCCCGGCTCAAGCCCGACGACGCAGTTCAGCATCAGATCCTCGCGGAGCTGTATGCCACGATGCCGGACAGAACCGTGGAGGCCATCGAGGAGCACCAGTGGCTTCTGTCCAACGATCCGAACCGGTTAGACTCCTACAGGGCGCTATACAAGCTCTATTTCGATGCCCGGGCTTATGACAAGGCATGGTGTATCGCTCGTACGCTTTCGTACTTCGAGAAGGCCGACGAGGAACAGCAGAAGTTCTACCAGCAGTACAGACAGGATCGCGAGATCCAGCCCAAGACGCGCCTCAGCAACGAGAACTGGGTCAAGGATCTGATGCATCCGGACCAGGATCTCTACATCTCCAAGATCATGGAGGTGATTGCTCCGGCGGTACGCGCCTCGTTGGCCGTGCCGGACAAGAAGTTGAACCTCCACAAGCGCAAGCCCGAGGATCTGGCGAACCCGAGCTTGGCTCTGGCGCGCCAATTCAAGCTGGCGCAGGACGTGCTCAACGTCACCATCCCCGTGCGTCTTTTCATTCAGAAGGAGCTTTCGGGAGCCTTGCGTGACGAGCCGCGCAGCAACCCGCCGGCGATCATCACGGGTTATACCCTGCTGTCCGGGTACCGCCCGGTCGACCTCGCTTTCGTGTGCGGGCGCCACCTGACGTACTACCGAGCCGAGCACTTCATTCGCACCATGTACCACTCGCACACGGAGCTCAGAACGCTCCTTCTTGCGGCCATGCGCCTGGTCAACATGGGAGGTGGCGATGCGAGCGTCGATTCGACTGCGAAGCAGCTTGCCAAGTACATGGATCAGTCACACGTCGATGTGCTCAAGCGCGTCGTACGCAAGTTCGTCGACTCTGGCGGACAGGCGGACGTCAAGCGGTGGATGCAGGCAACCGAAGTGACCTCGCTTCGTGCCGGTCTGCTGTTGTGCGACGACGTGGACACGGCGGTTCGGATGATTCAACAGATCCCGTCGGAGTCGACCGCGGACTTGGCGCCTCGTGACAAGGTCAAAGAGATCGTGCTCTACAGCATTTCGGAAAGCTACTTCCAGCTTCGCGAGCAGTTGGGCATTCAAATCAAGGTCTGAATCGAGCGAGCGTGCACCGGGCCTTTGGATGTGACAGGGCTTGGGCATGCTGCAGCTCGAGCTCGAAAGCGAGGCGGCCACTTTGGCGTTGGCGCGACTGATCGCGGCAGAGGCGCAGGGCGGCGACGTGATCGGGCTCGAAGGCGGTCTCGGGGCTGGTAAGACGACCTTCGCGCGCGGTGCCTTGCACGGTCTGGGAGTTCCCGAGGACGTCCCCGTGACCAGCCCGACGTTCGCGCTGCTGCATCAGTATCGCGGCCGGCTTCCAATCGTTCATGCCGACTTGTATCGCCTGGGCGACGCAGCGGAGATCGAGGAGTTGGGGCTCGAGGAGCTGCTCGAGGAGGGGGTGGTATTGTTCGTCGAATGGGGCCGGCGGTTCGAGGAAATTGCCGAGCGTGCGGTCTTATGGGTGGAGTTGGACATCGCCTCGGAGCATCGACGGCGGGTGTGCTTGCGCCCCCAAGGCCACCGGGGGGACGCGATCGTCCGCGCGCTGACAGAGCGCTTCGGCGACTGATGGGATTCCCGGTTGCGGGCCCTCATGCCCTCTGGTAAGCCGCCCCGAACGCCCTCAGCGAACTGACCTGATGCCCCGCCGCGATGATATCGAAAGCATCCTTCTGATTGGGTCGGGGCCGATCGTGATCGGGCAGGCCTGTGAGTTCGACTACTCTGGCGCGCAAGGCGCCAAGGCGCTCAAGGAAGAGGGCTACCGGGTCATCCTGGTGAACTCCAACCCCGCAACGATCATGACGGATCCGGAGTTTGCCGATCGGACCTACGTGGAGCCGCTGACGCTGGACATCCTCGAAGCCATCATCGTGCGTGAAAAACCGGACGCGGTACTGCCGACCTTGGGAGGACAGACCGCGCTGAATTTGGCCCTCGAGCTCGCTGACAAGGGGATTTTGGACAAGCACGGCGTCGAGCTGATCGGCGCCAAAGTCGAGGCCATTCGGAAGGCCGAGGAGCGCGAGCTGTTCAAGGCAGCCATGGACAAGATCGGCCTGGACAGCGCGCGCGCCGAGGTCGCTCGCACGATCGAAAGCGCACATGCCGTCGCCGAACGGATCGGCTTTCCAGTCATCTTACGGCCTTCGTTGACGCTCGGCGGCTCGGGCGGGGGCGTGGCCTACAACAAGGCCGAGTTTGAAACCGCAATTCGGTGGGCCTTTCAATGCAGTCCGATTCACGAGTGTTTGATCGAAGAAAGCTTACTCGGCTGGAAGGAATACGAGCTCGAGGTGATTCGCGACCACGCGGACAATTTCGGCGTCATCTGCACGATCGAGAATTTCGACCCGATGGGCGTGCACACGGGCGACTCCATCACCGTCGCTCCGGCCATGACGCTCACCGATCGCGAGTACCAACGTCTTCGTGATGCCGCGCGGGCCATCATCACGGAGATCGGCGTCGATACCGGCGGTTCGAACATTCAATTTGCGGTCAATCCGGCTGACGGGCGGGTCATCGTCATCGAGATGAACCCGCGTGTTTCGCGATCGAGCGCGCTGGCCTCGAAGGCGACCGGGTACCCCATTGCCAAGATCGCAGCGAAGCTCGCAATTGGCTACCGTCTGGACGAGCTTCGAAACGACATCACGGGAACCAGCTCCGCCTTCGAGCCCACCATCGACTACGTGGTCACGAAAATCCCGCGCTTCGCATTCGAAAAATTCCCTGGTGCCGATCCCCGCCTCACCACCCAGATGAAGTCGGTGGGTGAGGCCATGTCGATGGGACGCACCTTCAAGGAGTCGCTTCAGAAGGCTGCGCGGTCACTGGAAACCGGTCGCGACGGGTTGACGTCCTTGCTCAACAAGGTGGACTACCGAGACCTCGGTGCGCAGGTGCGCAGGCTCGTCGAAACAGGCGAAAGCATCAACACCGCCAAGCCGATGCTGGCCGATTTGCCGGAGCCCAGCGAGGAGGCGCTGCGCGAGTCGATTTTGGACCTGATCCGAACTCCTTTGGCTGACAGGCTCTGGTACGTCGCAGACGGTTTGCGGGTCGGTCTCACCGTCGAGCAGATCCACGAGGCCACGGACATCGATCCTTGGTTCTTGGAGCAGATGCGGCAGATCATCGCAGTCGAGAAGGTCCTTGGTGAATCTGCCGGTCGGCCGCTGCCAGCCGAGCTCCTCCGGCGAGCCAAAGAGATGGGTTTCAGTGATCGCCAGATCGGAGCGCTTCGGGCAGTGGGTGCGCAGGAGATCCGCTCGGCGCGCGCCACTCATGGAATCGAGCCGGTGTACTGTCGCGTCGATACGTGCGCTGCCGAGTTTCCCGCGCTGACGCCCTACATGTATTCCACATGGGGTCTGCAAAGCGAAGTGCGCAGCCGGGACGACAAGAAGAAGGTCATGATTCTCGGGGGCGGCCCGAACCGAATCGGTCAGGGCATCGAGTTCGACTACTGCTGTGTGCATGCTTCGTTCGCCCTCAAGGAGATCGGTTTCGAGACGATCATGGTGAACTGCAATCCGGAAACCGTTTCCACCGACTACGACACGTCCGACAAGCTCTATTTCGAACCGCTGACGTTCGAGGACGTGATGAATATCATGGAAGTGGAGAGGCCGGACGGCGTCATCGTGCAGTTCGGCGGTCAGACCCCGCTCAAGCTGGCGGTTTCTCTCTCGCGTGCAGGTGTTCCGATATTGGGAACTTCAGCCGATGCCATCGACCGTGCCGAGGACCGCGAGCGCTTCGAAGAGCTTCTCAACAAGCTGGATTTGAAGCGTCCCCGGGGCGGCATCGCCAAAGGCACCAAGGACGCCTTTGCCGTCGCGGAGAAGATCGGTTTCCCGGTGGTGGTTCGCCCGAGCTACGTGCTCGGCGGACGCGCGATGGAGATCGTCCACTCCCACGAGGAGCTATCGCGGTACATGACCGTGGCGCTCGAAGCGGTCGAGGACGCCGAGACCCAAACGATCTTGGTCGACGAATTCTTGAAAGACGCGATCGAGGTGGATGTCGACTGCGTCTCGGACGGAAAAGAGGTGGTGATCGGCGGGTTGCTCCAGCACATCGAAGAGGCGGGCATTCACTCGGGAGATTCCTCCATGGCGCTGCCTGCACATGCGCTGCCGGCCCAGGTTCTCGCGAATTTGCGTGCGTCGACTCGCGCATTGGCGCTCGAGCTCGGGGTCATTGGGCTGATGAACGTTCAATTCGCAGTTCGTGAAGGCACGGTGTACGTGATCGAAGTCAATCCTCGTGCGTCCCGGACCATACCATTCATCAGCAAAGCCATCGGTGTGCCCCTCGCCAAGATCGCGGCCAAGGTCATGGCCGGAAAGACACTTCGCGAGTTGGGATATACGCGTGAGATCGTCACCGACCACATTGCGGTGAAGGAGTCGGTTTTTCCCTTCACCAAATTTCCGGGCGTCGACACCATTCTCACCCCCGAAATGCGCTCCACCGGCGAGGTCATGGGCATCGCCGACAACTTCCCCGACGCTTTTTACAAGGCACTACTCGCCGCACATTCCGAGTTGCCGGATGGAGGCAAGGTCTTCATCAGCGTCAAAGAGAGGGACAAGCCGGCCGCTGCAAAGCTAGCTCGGCGTTTGCGAGACCTCGGCTTCGAGATCATCGCGACACAAGGAACGCGGGCAGTGCTGGAGGCAGCAGGGGTCGAGGCCGAGCACGTGCACAAGGTCGGCGAAGGCCGTCCGCACATCGTGGACCGGCTGCAGAACGACGAGATCGCGCTCGTGTTCAACACGACGGAGGGTGCCAAGGCCATCCGGGACAGCCGGTCCATGCGCCGTCAAACCGTGCTCAGCAACGTTCCCTACTTCACGACGATCGCGGCCGCCCAAGCCACCGTGGATGCCATCGAAGCGAGGCGCCACAGGCCTCCGTCGGTTTGTTCGCTGCAGGAATATCACGCGCGGACCCGTGAGCTCGAAACGCTTCGGCCGCCGGGGCACTAGCTTCGGGTTGCCTCTTTTGCAGGGGCGGCTTAACAAAATGCGATGGACCGGGTACCGATGACACCCGAGGGTCATGCTGCCCTCATGACGGAGCTCGCCGGCCTCAAGGCCGAGAGACCCAAGATTTCGCAGGAGATTGGAGTCGCTCGTGAACATGGCGACCTCAAGGAGAATGCCGAGTATCACGCGGCCCGCGAAAAGCAGAGCTTGTGTGAGGCGCGCATCGCCGAGATCGAAGACCGGCTCGCACGCGCCGACGTCATCGACCCCTCCACCTTGGGGGGCGCGAAGGTGAAGTTCGGGGCATTCGTCGAGCTCGAAGACATGGATACGGGCAAGGTGATGACCTATCGCTTGGTCGGACCGGACGAGTCCGATCTCAAACAAGGCAAGATCTCGATTACCTCGCCCGTCGCTCGCGCGCTCGTGGGCAAAGAAGTCGGCGACGAGGTCCAAGTCCAGACTCCCGGTGGCGTTCGCAACTACGAGGTTAGCGACGTGCGCTGGAGCTGAGCCGCGGGGAACTCGAGGCACGACGCCGATGGCTTCGCTGCTCGATCACCCGGTAGAATCGTTGCCCGGGATCGGGCCGGCAACCGGCACACAGCTCCGCGAGCGCGGTTACGAGTCGGTGGGCGATCTATTGTGGCTGCTACCGCGTGGCTACGATGACCAGCGCCACCCGGCGCCGATTCACCTGCTTCGCGACGGTGACTACGCGGTGGTGGAAGGCCGCGTTCGAAGCGTTCGGTCATTTCCACGTGGCGGTCGCATCGGGTTCGAGGTCCGGCTGGCGCCCCTGGAAGCTCCCGCTAGCCCGCAGGGGTATGCCGAGCTCAAGCTGGTCTGGTTTCGATCTGTCCCCGGGCTTTCACGCCGCTTTTCGGAGAACCGCACGGTGCGAGTGGCCGGACGCGTTCACGACTATCGGGGGGTTGCCACGATGGCGCATCCCGAGACGCTTGCCGAGGATGCACGAGGCACAGTCGAGCCCCGCTATCCAGAGCTTGCTGGCGTCGCGCGCAAAGTGCTGCGGCGCGCGGTCCGCGCCGCGGTCGATCGTGCGGCTGCAGAAGTCCCGGATCTCATTCCATCCGGCCTCCGCGCCGAGGTCGGACTGGGGACCGTTGGTGAGGCGCTCCGGGCGATCCACGCGCCCGACCCGGAGACTTTCGACGATCTCGATGCGGTGCTCCGCGCCCAGCATAGACTGGCGCTCGAGGAGCTCCTTTTGTGGGAGCTTGCCCTCCGGTCCCGGCGCACATCCGAGCGAGGAGAGCTCGCCCAAGCTTTTGGCGCAGGCCCAGCGGTGGAAGCTGCGTGCCGCGCCTTTCCGTTCGAGCTCACCCCGGCGCAGCAACGGGCGGTCGAAGAGGTCGGTGCGGCGCTGCAGAGCGAGATCCCGATGCGCCGGTTGCTCCAAGGGGACGTCGGATGCGGCAAGACGGCCGTGGCCATGGTGGCGTGCGCGCAGGTTGCGGCGGGAGGCGGCCAATCGGCGTTCTTGGCGCCCACCGAGCTGCTGGCGGACCAGCATGCGGACACCTTTCGAACCACGGCGGAAAGGCTTGGCCTTCGTCTGGCCGTGCTGACGGGGACGCTCACCAGGGATCAACGTCGGTCGGTGCTCGATCGTCTGGCTACCGGCGCATTGGATCTGGTGGTCGGCACACACGCGCTTTTGAGCGGGGACGTCCGCTTCGCCAACCTCGGTCTGGTCATCGTCGACGAGCAGCATCGGTTTGGCGTCGCACAGCGTCTGCGTCTCGGGACTCGTGGGCCCGGACGCCGTCCCCATCTTCTGGTCATGACGGCGACGCCGATTCCCAGAAGCCTAGCGCTCGTATTGTATGCAGGCCTGGAGCTCACCACGATCGATACCAAGCCTCCGGGTCGTATTCCATGTACGACGAAGATGATTTCCCGTCGCAGGAGAGCCGCCGTGCTTCGACAGATCGAACGTGCGCTCGAAGCCGATGGAGGAGCGTTCGTAGTGTGTCCCGCGATCTCGTCGACGGAGGACTTGATCGGGGTCGATCGCACGCTCGAGGAGATGAAGACGCACTTCGGAGATGCAAGGGTGGGTGAGGTGCACGGGCGCCTGTCGAACGAGGAGCGGCGCGCATCGATGCGCGCGTTCGCGGGAGGCGAGATCGACGTACTGGTCGGCACCACGGTGCTCGAGGTCGGGGTCGATGTGCCACGGGCGAACATCATGGTCGTCGAGCAAGCCGAGCGATTCGGCATGGCGCAGCTACACCAGCTGCGGGGCCGCGTCGGTCGCGCCGGTCAGCGAAGCGCCTGCTTGCTCACCTTCGGCGATCCTCTCAGCGAGGAAGGGCAAGCGCGGCTCGAGGCCCTTTGCGAAACGGACGATGGCTTTCGTTTGGCTGAGCGCGATCTCGAGCTGCGAGGTCCCGGTCACCTCTTCGGCTACCGGCAGTCCGGGGCAAGCGGCCTACAGTTTGCAGACCTCAGCCGAGATCGCGAGCTCCTCGAACGGGCCGGGGTCTTGGCGGACCGCATGATCACGGCCGATCCCGACCTCGGAGCGCCCGAACATGGGCCTGCACGGGCCGCGGTCGATCGCTGGGAGCGCAACGCGGCGGTCCGCGAAGACGCGGGTTGAGGGCCGGAGCGCGGGTTTGCCAGCTTCTTGACGCTCTGCCGGGACCCAGGTACTTGCTGATCATGCCGTTGGTGCATCATGCGCAGCGCGAGGTGACCTTCAAGATCGTCTACTATGGCGTGGGGTTGGGGGGCAAGACCACCAACCTAGAGGCGTTGCACGCGCAGACGCGCCCGGAGCTTCGAGGGAAGCTGGTCTCGGTCAACACCGAAGCCGAGCGGACGCTTTTCCTCGATTTTCTTCCGCTCGAGCTCGGCACCTTCCGCGGATACACGATCCGTCTGCACCTCGTGTCCGTTCCCGGACAGATCGCCCAGGACTCGACGCGCCAAGTCGTGCTCCGCAACGTCGATGGCGTGGTGCTGGTGATCGACAGCCAGGCCGATGCCATCGAAGGCAACAACTACAGCATTCGGAACCTCGACTACAACTTGAGGCTGCACGGCGTCGACGCCGATCGCATTCCGCTCGTCGTCCAGTACAATAAGCGTGATCTGCCTGGCATTCTCGACGTCGAAGAGCTGGCCACACGCCTCGGCGTTCCCCACGGAGTGCCCGAGCTGGTCGCCTCGGCCCGGCAAGGTTGGGGGGTGTTCGAGACCGTCAAGACGGTCATACGCTTGTGTATGCACGAGCTGGGCGATCCGAGCGCGCACCGCGAAGGCCGCGCCGAATGCCTGCTTTCCGAGCCGCGGGATCGTTTCCGTCCGAGCGGTCCCGTATCGATGATTCATGCGCTGGTGCCCGAGCACGAGCTCGATCTCGAAGACATCGAGCTCGTGAACAACGGCTGAGGCCATGAAGGCCTCCGGTCCGGATTCGGTGTCTCGTCGCGTTCAACGGGTCGCACCCACGATCCAGATGCTCCCCGTGCGCACGCCCACGCTGCCTCCCGCGACGCATACCAATACGTTTGTTGTGGGCACCGGGGAGGCCGTGCTGGTCGAGCCGGCCACGCCGTACCGCGAGGAGCAGGACGCGATGGCCGAATGGGTGCAAGGAGCGCGCCTTCGCGGCTTAGAGCCCATCGCGATTCTCGCGACGCACCATCATCCCGATCACGTCGGGGGCGCGATGGCGCTGCGTGAGAGGCTGCAACTTCCCCTCTGGTCCCATGCCATGACGGCGCAGCGGCTCGACGGGATCGTCGAGGTGGATCGATTGATTCAAGACGGCGAGCGAATTGAGCTCGAAGGTCCCACCCCCACCTCGCTCACGGCCTTGCACACGCCAGGGCATGCACCGGGCCACTTGTGCTTCATCGAGGAAGCCAGCGGTATGATGATCGCGGGTGACATGGTCGCCTCGGTCGGGACGATCATCGTCGAGCCGACCGACGGTGACATGCTCCTCTACCTGGAATCGCTGCGAACGATGGCGACTTTGGAGCCGGTCGCGCTGCTGCCTGCGCATGGGGACGTGATTCGCGATCCGCAAGCGATTTTGCGCTTCTATATCGAGCATCGTTTGATGCGTGAGGGAAAGGTCCTCGAGGCCCTCAGAGCCCGGGGCACCGCTTCGAGGCCCCGGCATCTGGTCGCGAGCGCGTATGACGACACCCCCAAGGCGCTCTGGCCCCTGGCGCTCGGCTCGATCGAGGCTCATCTGATCAAGCTCGAGCGGGAAGGGCGCGTTCTCAAAGAGGGAGATCGTTGGGCGCCAGCGCCCTGACCGGCCCGAACGCTCCGCTCCTCCGGCCTCACTCGCGGACCGAGTCGGGCAGGCGCACGTACGCGCCGCTCGAGGTTTCCCGAGGCTTCACTGTCGTCGGTTCGAAGCTCGAGGCTTGCCCCGCGACTGAGTGCCGCGCGCTGAGACGAATCGAGCCTTCAGGCACGCCACGCAACTGAAACCGGCCGCGCGCGTCGGTCAACACGGAGAGGTCCCACCTGGGTGGTTCGCCCCAGGTTACTTCGGCTCCCGCAACGGCCTGGTTGTATCGGTCGAGAACCTCCCCGACGATCGTGCCTCCAGGCTCCAAACGGATCGTCTCCAGTCTTTGCGGGCGGTCCACGTAGCGCGGGGGCTCGACGACGATTCGGCGCATCTGCGACTCGTACTCCGGGTGCGCAAATGTGACTTCATAGGTGCCGGTTGGAATTGCGTCGAAAACGAAGGTGCCATCGGAGCGCGTCTTGGCATCGCTTTGCAAGGAACCTCGAAGGCTCACCCCGGCGTTGTGCAGTCCTTCACCGGTCCAGTCGTCGACGACCTGGCCCAGAAGCGTGACGCCCGCGGACAAGACCACGCGGACTCCGTCGACTTCATCGACCTCGGCCACACGGGTAGGGCTGAACGAGGGGTGCTCTGCTCGCAGTGTAAAAGGCGGCTCGGGCAAGGCCGGCACCGAAAAGGTGCCATCGGGCTCCGACTTGGCGCTGCGACGAACCGGGGTCTCAGGGTTGTTCGACGAAACCGTCACCAGAGCTCCTCCCACCCCGAAACCCGACTCGTCGACCACCCGGCCATGGAGGGTGAGGAGGCTGCTCGAGAGCGCCAACTCGACGGTGACGAGGGCGTCGTCGCCAATGCTGATCGTCTCACGTACCGGTGGAAGGTCATAGGGCAAGGCCGTGACGCTCACCGTGCCGAGAACGCCGTGAAATGAAAAAGAGCCGTCGTCCGCAGTCATGGCAAGGCGCGGGAAACGGTCCGGTCGCGAATGAAGCTCCACGGGGATGGCTTCGAGCCCGCGGCCCATGCCATCCACGACGTGACCGACCAGCTCGGCGCCGCGCTGCATGACGATGTCGGCGACCGGGCGCGCACGACCAGCGCTTACGGAGAAGGGGCCCGACTCCGCAGGGGCGTAGTCCTCGTGGCTGATCACGAGCGTGTAGCTGCCCGCGCGGAGGCTCGGGACCGCGAACCTGCCATCGCTTCGTGTCACGATGCCCCCCGTAAGAGCTCGTGGGCCACCTCCTGCCGCCGAGATGGGCGGCACGGGCCCCGGGGTTATACCCAACCCATCGGTCTGCGGAACGGTGGCTTCCATGGCTTGCTCTTCGCCAAGGACGCCCACCAGCGCTCCTTCGATGGGTCGGCCGCGATCGTCGACGACGCGCCCCTCGATGATGGCCGCCGGATCGAGGCGCACCGTGATCGGTGAGTCCTCTTGGCGATAGCGCAACGGTCCTTCCGCGACGTAACGCTCCGCCCGCACGTAGAGACTGTGCTCGTCTCCCACCACGCCCGGCAGCTCGAATCTTCCGCGGCCGTCGGTTTCGACCTGCCGGATACTCAGCCCCAGCACCCCGGCCACGAGCGTGACCTGGGCGCGAACGATGGAGCGGCCGGTTTCACGGTCGAGCACCCGTCCGGCCAGCGTCCAACCGGGCTCCAGCCGGAACGCAAACGCGCGTTGCGCGCCCGGATCGAGAATTAGACCCTCGAGCGGCGGCGCCACCGAGCGGCCCGCAGAGGCCCGGAGCTCATAGATGCCGGACGGGATCCCAGGCCAGTGGAACCGGCCTTCGGTGTCGGTTTGGACCGAACGGCCCGGCCAAAATCCGCTGCCCGCGAGCGAGATCGTCGCTCCGCTGACCGGCCGCCCCGCCGCATCGTACACGCGACCATCGAGCGTCGCTTCACTGGTGCGACCTTCGTCGGGCGGAGCCCCTCGGCGGATCGATGTGCCTGCCTGGTTTGGTGCTTCTTCACGCTTCGAGCTGTAACTACCTGGAATCAGGAAGGTAGACAGCACCAGCAAGCCTGTAATGGTCCCCGCTGTCCGCATCTCGAATGCTTTTATCTTCGATCGTTCGCCCGGGCGAGGCAGCATTCTTGCGGGGTGCGGAGACCGGTGCTACATCGCGCGTCCCGAAAGAGACCGGAACCGGACATGGCACAAACATGTGATTTCTGCGGTAAGAACCGCCACAAAGCGCACAAGGTGAGCCACTCGAACATCAAGACGAGGAAGTGGCAGCAACCGAACCTCCAGTCGCTTCGGGCCGTCGTGGACGGCCGCGTCCGGCGTGTCGTGGCGTGCACGCGCTGCATTCGCTCGGGTAAGGTTGTCAAGGCCGCGTAGACGCCCCGAGGCCCGGCTTCCTCCGGGTTGCGATCCGGCCTCGATCATTCTCACCTTCCCCGTCGCCCCCGAGCATGCTGGCCAGCGGCTAGACCGCTTCATCCAGCATCGGATTCCACGGCTTTCGCGGACGCGCGCACAGGAGGTCGTCCGAGCGTGCGCCTACCGCGCCGACGGGACCCGGAGGCGGGCTAGCGAGCGCGTTCGGGCGGGCGAGACGGTGCTGCTGGTGAGGCCTCCCTTCGAGGAGCCCAATGTGCCGCTCTACTTCGACGTCCTCTATCAAGACGAGGACATCGTCGCGATCGACAAGCCGGCCGGACTCCCGGTGCACCCATCCGCGACCTATCACAAGAACACGCTGACTACGTTGCTGCGGGAGCGTTTCGGCGATGCAGCTCCTCAGATCGCACACCGGTTGGATCGAGAGACCAGCGGGTTGCTGCTCTGCGGCCGCAGCCGAGCCGCCGAGCGTGCGCTCAAGCTGGACTTCGAAAACCGGCGAGTGAGCAAGCGCTATCTCGCGATCGTGCGTGGGGTCATGCCCGACGACCAGGGCCGAATCGAATTGCCGATGGACCGGGCCAGGGAAGGGCTCCACCTACTCATGGAGGTCACGCCGGAGGGAGAGGGCTATCCTGCGGTGACGCGCTACCGAGTCATCGCCCGCCGCCAGGACGCGACACTCCTCGCGCTTGCGCCCGAAAGCGGCCGCCAGCACCAACTCAGAGTGCACCTGAGTGCCAATGGTTTCCCCATCATCGGCGACAAGCTCTATGGGCCCGAAGGGTCTCAAACGTTTCTCGATTACATCGAAACGGGAATGACCGACGGACTCCTGGAGCGCCTTGGGCATCACCGCCATGCCCTGCACGCCTTCGAGATCGAGTTCAATCATCCTGCCAACGGCCAAGCCATGACATTGCGCGCGCCGCTGCCGGATGACCTCCTGCGACTGTGGGGTGGCGCCTTGGAAGAGTCCGAGCTAGTCGACCCCGCTGCGTGCTAGGGTCACCATCGTGCGTGTGCTCATCGTTTTCATCGCTTGCTGCACGATCCAATGCGCAGGCACGGCGTCCAACTCTCCTGGAAGCGAGTTCCGGGCTTCCGATGCCGCGCTGTTCGACGATGCCGTCGACCTGGTGGACGCTCCCCTCATGATCGAGGGGACGAGGGGAACGTTCGAGCGCCGCGTTGCGAGGGCCGATCTCATCGCGGTCGTCCGTGTGGAATCGCTGAGCTCGGATCTCGTACGGCGGCGCTCCGCGTATCGGCTCGCCGTGCGGATCGAGGATAGGCTCAAAGGGGGCTCTGCTCGGGAGTTGGTCCTGCGTGTGGAGGACGACGAACCCGGATACCACACGGTGCAGGTGAACGAGGATCGCTTGCTGCGCGATTCGTTCATTGCGTTCGTGAAGTGGGAGACGGACGCTGGTTCCTCGGAGCCGGTGAGCCACTGGCATTTGTCTCCGGCATCGGATGCCACCCGCGAGCAGGTACAGATCTTCCTGCGTAAACCGGTTCCGGACGCCTAAACGGAGCTCGAGATGCTCGAGCCTTGACCCAGAGTTCGACGTGACCACGGGTCGCGTCGTACACTACCCGAGGAGTGAAGCAGATGCCCATTGCATTGTGGATTTTTCTTTGTGCCTCGTTCGTCGTAGTCGGCGGATGCGACCGTGGCGCCCCCGCCCCCGCCCCCGCGCAAGAGCATTCCGAGCATGTCCATCACGATCATGGAGCAGCAAGCCCGGTGAAGCATGTCGAGGACGAAGGGCCTGCGGGACCGAGCATCGAAACGGGCTCGTTCCTGCTCGCCGTTGCCCCTTCCCAATCCACGTATCGCGTCGGCAAACCAGGCAAGGTCGAAATCGCACTGGAGAGTCGGGGGCCTTGGCACGTGAACCAGGAGTATCCGATCCGCGTCGAGTTGAACGCCGGGTCGTCGGTGAAGCTGGACCAAGAGGAACTGGGCAAGGACGACGCCAAGGAGTTTGGCGAAAAGAAAGTGCGTTTCGTGGCAGCGCTCGAGCCGTCCGCTGCGGGAGAGCAGGAAGTGAGCTGCGACGTTTCTTTTGCCATGTGCACGGAGGAAAACTGTATTCTCGAAAGGCGAACGGTCACCGCAAAGCTCGAGGTGGAGTAAACGATGGGTGAAGGGGGACTCAACGCTGCGTTGAACACGCTTCGTGAGGAGGTGAAAGCGCGGTTCGAGTCCCAGAAGCGGGTGCTCTCGTTTAGGGAGTATTTCGATCTCGTGCAGGCGAGCCCTCGCCGGTACACGCGCGACGCTGCGCGGTATCTCAAAGACTGCATGGACTTCTTTGGCTCCTACGAGGTGACCAAGCCCACCGGGAGCTTCAAGCGATGGAAGCTCTTCGATCTCGAGCTCGGCCGGGAGGACAGAGGACGCCAGGTCGAGCTCCGGCTACGTGACCGCCTTGCCGGACACGAGGCGGCGCAAGCGGCTTTCTACAGGATCGTGGACGGATTCGAGCGCGAGGGGCGGGCCAACCGGTTGGTGCTCCTGCACGGCCCCAACGGAAGCGCCAAGTCGACCTTCGTGGCCTGTCTCATGCGCGGGCTCGAAGCCTACTCGGAGGCCGATGAGGGCGCGCTTTACCGGTTCTCCTGGATCTTCCCGCGATCGCGTGAGGGCGGTGGCATCGGCTTCACCACTGCCTCCGACGAGCTCTGGCAGGCGGACTCGTTCGCCCATCTTCCCGAGGAGCGAATCATCGCAAAATTGCAGAGCTCGGTGAGGGAGCATCCGCTCTTGCTCCTGCCCCGCGACGTGCGCCAGCAGTTGATTGCCAGTGCGTACGAGGCGGCCGGGGTGTCCGAGGCCGCGCCCGATTGGGTATGGGCGGGCCAGCTCGCGCGCAAGAACCAACAGATCTTTCAAGCGCTGCTCACGGCGTACCGCGGGGATCTCGACCGCGTCCTCGCTCACATCCAAGTGGAGCGTTTCTACATCTCACGCCGCTACCGGGTCGGCGCAGTCACCATCGGGCCTCAGATGTCCGTGGACGCGTCAGAACGGCAGATCACGGCAGACCGGTCAATCGAATCGCTACCCGCATCGCTGAGCGCGTTGACGTTGTTCGAGCCGTTCGGCGAGCTCGTCGACGCCTCGGGGGGCATCGTGGAATACAGCGATTTGCTGAAGCGTCCGCTCGAGGCGTGGAAGTACCTTCTGCTGGCCATCGAAAATGGCGAGGTTTCACTCCAGATGTCCAATCTTCCGATCAACGCGGTCATGGTGGCGAGCTCGAACGAGTTGCACCTGAGCGCATTTCGCCAGCATCCCGAATACAACTCGTTTCGTGGCCGCATCGTCCGAATCCGCATGGGCTACCTTCTCGACGTGCACCACGAGCGCGAGATTTACGACGGCCAAATCGTGCCGCAGATCCCAAAGCACGTCGCTCCCCACACCACGTATGTCGCGGCGCTGTGGGCGGTGTTGACGCGGCTTCGTAGGCCGGATGCTTCGCGGTTTGCCAGCAGCGAGCTCGGCACCATCGTGGCTTCCCTGACGCCGCTCGAGAAGGCGGAGCTCTTGGCCGACGGCATCGTTCCGGCCCGCTTCGATGCTGACCAGGCCAAGATTCTGGCGGGCGGAATTGCCGAGGTGCTGGAGGAGGGGGTGACAGCGTCCGACTACGAGGGCATCAGCGGCGCGTCGCCCAGGGAAGTGCGCATGCTGCTCCTCGATTCTGCCGCTGACTTCGGCGAACCCTGTGTTTCCCCGGTGACGCTACTCAATCGCATAGCCGAGTTTTGCGAGCGTGACGACTACGAGTTCTTGAAAGCGCAGGCCGATGGGCCCTACCGCGACCACCGCGCCTTCGTCGATCAGGTCAGAGAAAGGTGGCTCGACATCGTCGAAAGTGAGCTTCGGGCGGCCAGCGGTTTGATCAACGAGCAAAGCCCCATGAGCCTCTTCGATCGATACGTGAATCACGTCTCGCACTGGGTCAAGAAAGAGCGGATTTACAATCCGGTGACCGGCAAGGACGAGGAGCCGGACATCGACCTGATGAAGAGCGTCGAAAAAAAGCTCGACGGTGACGAGCCGCAAGAGTTCCGCAATGAGCTTCTGAGCGCAATCGCGGCGTGGGCGATCGATCATCCAGATCGGGACGTGGACTACCAAAGTCTGTTTCCACACTACATCGAGCGGCTCCGCCAGGCGTACTTCGACGAGCGAAGAGGCCAAGTGGGTGAGATCGGCCGCGCCATGATGGCGATCCTCGACGAAGACGACGGCCTCGAGGCGGACCTCCGAGAAGCCGCCCAGCAAGCGCTGCAGGTCTTGATCGGGGTGTACGGCTACCAGCGTTCGAGCGTCAAGGTTGCCCTTGGTGCGCTCATCGACGCCCGATACGATTGACTACCCGCGTCAATCAGAAGGGCTATCCTCGTGGTCGATTGGCATCAACCGGTCCGTGTCCGTATCGATCCGGGCACGTTGTACCTTCAAGGTCCCTGCCGCAATCGCATCCCGAATGATCGGGCGCGCCATGAATTCCTGGATGCTTCTTTCCCGTTCGTCGACCAATTTGGTCATCGCGGGGAACTTGTCGTGCATCTCGGGATCGGCCGCCGCTGCCTCGGCTGCGCAATCCGTATGGGTCGTGAGCAGCACGAGCCGCACACCGTTGACGACGGCGAGCTCGAGCATCTCTTGTTCGGCCTGCGAGAGCACTGAGCCAGCCGTTCGAACGATGTAGTAGTAGCGCCGTGTATCCCCAACGAGCTCGTTCGTGTCGATCCGCGCATCCATACACGCCACGAGCGCCACGACCGGGTGTCGCACCGTGCGCGGGAACTCATCCCGAACCTTGGCCGCCAGCTCGTTCTGGTGTCTCAGCTCTTCCCAGATTTGGTTCGGCGTGATCGACTCGTCACGCGCGAAGTCATAGTGGGATAGCTTGTCCTGGAGTCGATAGCCCAGGTTGACCATCGCTCCCCCGACTACGAATTCCGCCTTGGGGCTCAAGAAAAAAAGCAGCATGCCCGCGATGATCACGAGGCCAATGCCGACAGCCCAACCGGTTTTTCCTCTCATCGCCGGGTAGCCTACACCGAATCGGTAGCCTTCGCATCAGTCGTCTGTAAGAGCGAGCGTCGAGAGCGGTCGCCACGGGCACAACAAACACTTGCTGCAGCGCCAAGGCGGCGCGGGAGGTGGGGAAGGCCGGCCCTCGGAGGTGAACACTTGTGCGGAGCTTGCCGCCCGATTCCCGCTGAGCCATCGGCGCCCGGCTTGTCCGCAGCGATGAGCCAAAGCAGGAGGGCCAACGGCGCGCTTCGCCGGGCTAGAGGACTTCGCAAGACGGGCATGGATGCCGCTTTTGTCTTGGGAAGATCAGGTAGTCGGCTCGATTCCGATCGTCCCACCGGCCCACTCCTCCCATCCGTGATAGGAAAGGAATCGAGCATGGCGCCGCAACGACCGCTTCCCTGGTACTTGATCGCGATCGTCGCGGTTGGCCTCACTGCACCAGCCGCTGCCGAAACCGATCCATCGGCTGCCACGGCACCTCTAGTGGTCGAAATCTCGAACATCCCAAACGACAAGGGCCAGATCGGCTGCTCGTTGTATTCCAGCAAAGACGGCTTCCCCTCCGATCCGCAAAAAGCAGCGAAGATCCTCTTCATGACGCCGAAAAATGGAAGGGCGACCTGCACGTTCAAGAGTGTGACGCCGGGCAAGTACGCGGTTTCGGTCATTCACGACGAAGATAAAGACGGCGAGCTCGAGACCAACATCGTCGGACGCCCCAAAGAATGGTGGGGCGTCTCCAACAACGTGCCCGCAGAGCGATTCGGCCCGCCCAAGTACGAAGCCGCCACTTTCGACTTCACCGGGGAGCCGAAGACCATCGGGGTCAAGCTGCAGCTCTGAGGCGGAGGTCGACGCCTAGCCTCCAGTTTCGCTTTGCGGCTGCCCTCAGCGGGACTCGGCCCTGATCTCGTCCACCGCTTCGTGCAGGGCGACCCGAAGCGGCGTGTATTCCATCCCGAGCTGGCGCTTGGCCTTCGGCCAGGAAAGCAAGACTTGCGCTCCGGGGGACGCCGGGCAAGGACCCTCTCGCGTAGCGCTCTTGCGATCCCTGACGTCACGCCTCTTGCCGGCCGCGCGGCCCGCTCTATCTTGTGCAGACCGTGACGAGGAACCGCCATTGTTAGGGTGGGCTGCGAGGTGCGCGGAGGCCGGGCTCTTTCCCGATCCGCTGGTGCGCTACGGTATCGGGCATCTCCTCGAGGCTCGTCTGCGCCGGAGCGTATGGGGAGATTCGGCGCTGCGCGACCAGGAAGAAGCCGCGCTAGTCGAAAAGCTGCAGGCGGGGCCGATCGCGATGTCGGTCGATGCCGCCAACGAGCAGCACTACGAGGTGCCCGCGGCGTTTTTCGAGCACGTGCTCGGGCCGCGGCTCAAATACAGCTGCTGTTACTGGACCGCGGACACAGCCGATCTGGCCGCTGCCGAAGAGGCGATGCTCGACCTCACGGTATCGAGAGCACGTGTCGAGGACGGTATGCGGATTCTGGACCTCGGCTGTGGTTGGGGCTCGTTTTCATTGTGGGCTGCCGAGCGCTTTCCCCATGCCCACATCCTGGCGGTCTCGAACTCTCGGCTGCAGCGGGAGCTCATCACGCGTCGCGCGCACCAGCGGGGCCTCGACAACATCCGCGTACAGACCGCCGACATCAACGGCTTCCACCCCGAGGAGCGGTTCGAGCGCGTCGTCTCGATCGAGATGATGGAGCACGTGCGCAACCACCCGGCGCTGTTCGAACGTATCGCGCGGTGGCTCGCGCCTGGCGGCATGGCGTTCGCTCATGTCTTCTGTCACCGCGCTCGCGCGTACACCTACGAGGTCGCCAGCTCGAGCGATTGGATGGCCGAGCACTTCTTCACCGGTGGCATGATGCCCTCCGAATCACTCTTCAGCCGATATCAACAGCATCTTTCGCTCGAAGAACAGTGGCGCGTGGGCGGTGCTCACTATGAGCAGACGTCCAATGCCTGGCTCCAGAACCTCGACCGGAATCGTGAAATCGTGATGCCCATTCTGAGGAGCTGCTATGGAGTGGATGCCACGCGTTGGCTTCACCGCTGGCGGCTCTTCTTCATGGCGTGCGCGGAGCTGTTCGGGTACCGGAGCGGCTCGGAATGGTTCGTCTCCCATTATCGATGGGAGCTTCCCTAGCTCACCAACCGCCGGTATTCGGGTCCCCCTTGAAAGGACCGACGATCTCATCGGTGATCCAGCCGCCGTAGAAGCCGCCCGGTTGGGGCCGCACCCGCTGGCTATCGACGTAGCATTCCACCTTGCGGGGGTAGAAGCTGAAGTAGCCTCGGATTGCATCGAACGCCGGATAGGGCTCCTCGTAGCTCCAAGCTACGATTTCGACGAGGCCGTCGCGGCTCTTCAGCGACCAATAGCTGGCGCGGCCTTTCCACTCGCAATGCGAGCTTCCCCCCCCGGGGACCAACAGGTCGGTGTCGACGTCTTGCTCGGGGAGGTAAAACGTCGGTGGGCTAGCCGTCTCGAGCACCCGTACGGCGTGTCGCGATTCGGCCACGTCAATCCCGCCATGAGCTACGCGCACTAGCCGTGCATCGGGCGCGAGGCGTGGAGGCCGCGGATAGTCCCACACCGATTCTTGTCCCGGCCCGGGTTCGACGGCCCATGGGGGCCGTTGCTTGCCGCGATGCGCCCACTGGGTTCGAGCATGCTCGATCTCGTCCTGATCCGGGGTTGAGGTCACGGCCGTGGATACGTTCTCATGAAAGCGCTACGGACGTCGAATGCGAGATCGAGCGAGCCGAGCAACTCATGCAGGGAGGTCACGAAGAGTCCGAACGCGATGAAGTTCCGATGTAGCGGAGGATCTTCCGGGCGTCGGCCGACGGACATGGCGCGTAGCGTCGATTCGAGCTCGCTCCGATCGAAGCGTACGCTTCGTTGGTTCCCTTCGCCGAAGTGCTGCAGCAAAGGTCCTCCGGATCGACCGAGACCGAGCTGGCGCAAGCCGGTGTCGAGCCATTCAGGCTGGTCGAGGAAGAAACCGGCGTAGACTCGGCGCAAGCCTTCGCGGAACTCAGCATCCCAACGCACATACAACGGACGCGGGCTCCATAGCGCGTCCCCGGCGGCATCCATCCCGAATCGGGACGGCCAAAGGTCGACGATAGCGACCTCGCTGCGAAAGACTTGCGTGAAATAAAGCTCGAGCGCTACCTGCCCGAGCCACCGGCGCTGAGGTCGCGACAATCGATCGGGTCGTTCCAGCTCCGGCGCGCGGTTCTTCTCAGCGACGATCACGGGAACGCAGGCATCGCGAAGTTGCGCCTGCATGGTGGTCATGGCTGCTTGAAAGCGATGCGGGTGGGCTGCGTTCGAGATCAACTCGAGACCTTGATGCGCAGCTTGGATCGGCGGAACCAAGTCGAGCGCAGCCGGTGTCATTTTGAGAAGGCTGCTCCATTGGCCAGAGCGGGTCAGAGGAGAGAGATCGGCTCGTAGAGCGTGAATCTGGTTGGTCGTCATCGGGATGCCTCGGCACGCGGTGATGTTTCGGACGAGCGCCCCATGGTTTGCTGGTGGTCTTCGTAGGAATCGACGGGCGACTCGTTTGCCCGATGACGGACCGCTTCGTAGGCGCCTGCGATCGCTAGGAACGTGACGACCGCTCCACTGATCAAGAGGTCGAGGTCAGTCATCACGGCCGCCGCTCAAGAGCAAGCCGCCCGCGGCCAGAATCGACGGGACCCAAAGGCCCACGAACACCCCGCGCTCTCGGTCGCCCGAGAACCAGAGCCAAATCGATAGGCAAAACGAGAGCCCGGCAGCCGCGAAAAACAGGGTCTTCGATCTCGTTAGGCGCGAGGTTGCCCCCGGCGACTCCAGCCGAGCGCGTGCAGATGGGGTGGAAAGTTCACTCATTGCTTCCTCCACTCCTGGTTCTAGGTCTTGTCTATGTACTGTCAATGTTTATATAGACAAAATATGGACAGGAGGTGGGTACCCAGAGCTGGAGACAATACCCATGGTTTCGAATGGTTCCGGGGGGTCCGATGAGTCCGGTGGCGCTTGTTCAGGGCGCGAGCCGGGGAATCGGCCTGGCGCTCACGCGGCAGCTTCTCGCAGACCGGGCGGACTACCGCGTCGTCGCCTCATCCAGAAACCCGCTGCGAGCGGTGGAGCTCGTCGCCCTCGCTTCCAGGTACCCGGATCGGCTCGACTTGATGGAGCTCGACGTCGCTGACGAAGACGCCATCGCTCGGGCTGCCGAGCAGTTGCGGCAACACACCGATCGGCTCCACTTGCTCCTCAACGTGGCGGGCGTGCTGCACGGCCCAGATTTCGGCCCGGAAAAGAAGCTCGATCACGTGCGGCCCGAGGCGCTCCGTAGGGTGTTCGAGGTCAACGCGTTTGGTCCGCTCTTGGTGGCCAAGCATTTTCACGGCTTCCTGCGGCACGAGGAGCGTTCGGTCTTTGCAAGCCTTTCGGCGCGCGTGGGCAGCATCTCCGACAACCGGCTCGGCGGCTGGTACGCGTACCGAGGATCGAAAGCTGCACAAAACATGTTTACCAAGACGTTGTCGATCGAGCTCAGCCGGACTGCACCTCGAGCGATCGTCATTGGGCTGCATCCCGGCACCGTCGACACGGATCTCTCCAAGCCTTTTCAGGGCAGCGTGCCACCACGACAATTGCTGTCCCCACAACGATCGGCGGCTTTCCTCCTTGCCGTTCTCGATGCCGTCACCGTGCGGGATACCGGAAAAGTCTTCGACTTCCGGGGCAGGAAAATTGATCCCTAGTGGCAGGCGCCGCCGGTGCTAGATTTCAAAGCGATGACTACCCGAACGCTTCAGCCTCTTCGCGCCTTTCGCGCCATCCGAAAGCTGTTCGCCAATCCCGACGAAACGCACCACGTGTTCGAGATCATCGACGCACTCCAGGGGCCAGCGCTTGGTCGGATGTACCGCCGTCTTCAACGGAGCACGCAAGGAAGGCGGCTGCTCGCGGAGAAGCCGGATCTGTTACCCCTCCTCAATGACCGGGAGCGTCTGCGCGCGATGCCCGAGGGTAGCCTTGCCCGCGCCTATCTCGCATTCGTCGAGTCCGAGGGGATCACGGCGGCAGGTTTGGTCGATGCGTCGGAACGTGCGCGTCGCAATGGTGAGGCGGCCGACCTCGCCTGGCTACGCAACTGGCTACGGGATACGCACGATCTCTGGCATACCGTGCTCGGCTACCAGGGCGACCTGATCGGTGAAGCAGCCATCTTGGCATTCAGCCACTATCAGACTGGAAACTGGGGTGTCGGCATGATCGCGAGCCTTGCCTGGTACAAGCTCGGACGGGTGACGGCGCCAAGCCTCCAGGCTCGTCGCATCGTTCGCGACGGACGCCGCCGCGCGAAGCAAATGCGGTGGTTCGTGGACGTGCCGTGGCACGAATGGCTCGATCGACCCATTGCCGAAGTACGAGACGTGCTGAACGTGACCGGACCCGCACGCTACCAGCCGGTGCGTTCCCACGAAATCGACGTTGCGCTCGCGGCCTAGCCTCGCGGATACGGCAAGGGTTGTGAACCGCTAAGACCCGCGCTCCGCAGCGCGTCGCTGTCGGCGGCGCTCGGCGGCTTGTTCCGCCAGGCGCCGATCCTCCTCGGTCTCTGCGAGCAACGGAGGCACTGGACGGGGCTTGCCGTCCTCTCCGACATTGACGAAGGTCGCACGCGCATCGGCGCAAAGAGTCCGGGTGGTGCCAGCGGTTTCACGCTCCACCCGAACGCCGATCTCCATCGACGAGTGGAATGCCGCGTTGAGCCGAGCGGTGAGACACACGACATCACCCACCTTGATGGGCTCCCGAAACTCGAGCGCATCCACCCGGGCGGTCACACACACACGACCGGAGTGCCGTTTGGCGGCGATCGAGCTGCAGATATCGATCCAACTCATGATCACCCCACCAAACGCGGTGCCGATGGCGTTCGCGTGCTGCGGCAAGACCAGCTCGGTCATTTCCGTAAATGACTCGGAAGGGCGCTTGGCGTTCATCGGCGGGAGCATAGGGTGTCTTGGATCCTGTTTAAAGGCATAATCCCGTGGTGCAGTTGCTTTTTACACGGGAGGAGTCTCGCGACGTCGATCGCGCGGCGATCGACGACCTCGGTGTCGTCAGCTTGGTCTTGATGGAGAATGCGGGACGCGGCGCGGCCGATGCAATCGTCGACGTCTTCCCGGAGCGGCTGGGGCAGGTGGTCCTGGTGGGAGGGCCCGGGCAAAACGGTGGAGACGCTTGGGTCGTGGCACGCCGGTTGAAGCTGCTCGGCCACGAGCCGCTTGCTCTGTTGATCGGACACGCGGGGCGACTCCGGGGCGATGCCAAGGTCAACTGGTTGCTCCTCGAAGAGCTCGGGATCGAATCCTTCGAAGTGAGCCCCGACTCTGCCGAGTCCATCGCCGAGCAGGTAGCCGAGGCGACGCTCTTGGTGGACGGTCTCTTCGGAACCGGACTCGATCGCCCCATTGCGGGTGGGTACGCGAAGGTGATCGAAATCATCGACAACGCTCGGGCGCCCATCGTCGCCTTGGACCTGCCGAGCGGCCTCGATGCCGATACGGGCGCGATCTTCGGGACCGCGCCGCATGCCGCGCTGACCGTCACGTTTGCCGGTCACAAACGTGGCCTGCATCAGTACCCCGGCGTCGAGCACGCCGGGGAGGTCCGCCTCACCGACATTGGCATCCCGGTCCAAGGCCCACCACCACCGGCCAGCTTGTGGACGCGACAGGACTTGCGGACGTTGATCGCTCCCCGCGCGGCCGATGCACACAAAGGAACCAATGGACACCTGCTCGTCATCGGGGGCTCGCCGGGCAAGACCGGAGCCGCCGTGCTTGCGGGCCGTGCCGCATTTCGTGCCGGCGCTGGGCTGGTGACGATTGGCGCGAGATCGGACTCGCGCGCTGCGCTCGAAGAAAAAGTCATCGAGCTGATGACCACCGCTTTGCCCGAAAAGGCGAGCCGCGATGCGGTCGAATCGCTCTGCGAGGGCAAGCGCGCCGCGGTGCTCGGGCCGGGATTGGGATTGGACGAGGTGGGCGCGGCATGGGCCTGCGCGGTCAGCCGTTACGCGCCGATCCCCACGGTGATCGATGCCGACGCGCTGACCCACGTGGCCGACGAAGGCCTGGCGTCGCTCAAGCACGCCGAGGCGGCGCGCATCCTGACTCCGCATCCCGGCGAAGCCGCCCGCCTTCTCGGAATCTCGACGGCGCAGGTGCAAGGGGATCGTTTCTCGTCCGCCGCGTCGCTTTGCGCACAATCGGGGCAAGTCGTCATCTTGAAGGGCGCCAGGACCATCGTGGCGTCCGGCGGGGAGCTACGTGTCTGCGGCGAGGGCACCCCGGCACTGGGCGTGGCTGGCACGGGCGACGTGCTCAGTGGTATTGTGGCGGCTTTGGCTCTGACGCTCGCACCCTTCGATGCGGCCATTGCGGGAGCGCTTCTCCATGCCGTAGCCGGGATTGAGGCCTCCCACGGAGATCGGGGGTTGATCGCCTCCGAGGTGGCCGACCAGGTACCCACCGTGTTGGCGAGCTATCTCGACGCCTGAGCGGAATGCCCAGTGGGACAGCTTGACACGACAGCATGTCAGCGTGGGGACAAGCTGGCGCCTGTCCCCGGCCCGCGGCCTTGAAATGCTTGGGCTTTTTCGGCTGGCATTGGCGTTGCAACGGTGCTCGGTCGGAGAAGCCCCCAATGCAACACCAGCAGTATCATCAAGAGATCTTGCCCTGTTTACCCGAGCTTTCGAGGACGGCGCTCCGGCTCACCCGCGGCTCCGCGCTCGCCGACGACCTCGTGCAGGAAACCATGGCGCGTGCATGGCAAGCCCGCGCGAGCTTTCAACCCGGGACCAATGCCCGCGCCTGGACGCACCGAATCCTTTTCAACACTTACATCAATCACTACCGCAAGAAAAAGCGCGAGCGGCTGGCGCTGGAGGAGCTCCGCGGGATGAGCCCCAGCAGCACCCGGCCCGCACACGATGGGCTCGGCGACGAGGTGGTGGCCGCCCTGCAGGCGCTTCAGCCGGAGTTTCGAGAAGCGGTCGAGCTCGTAGACTTACGGAGCCTTTCCTACCAAGACGCGGCCAAGCGACTGGCGTGTCCGGTCGGCACGGTCATGTCGCGGCTGCATCGGGGCCGAAGGAGGCTTCGCAGCGTGCTCGAGAGCTATGCCCTCGAGCAGGGTGTGGTCCGTCCGGCGGCCTAATGAGAGCGCCGGGGAATATATACCCGACAAAACCGATGTGAAAACCAGCAGATATCCTCTAAAGGCCCGGGAGCCTTGACGAAACGCGGCAAAGTTACATAGTGGCGGGCATGGCAAGGACATACGCTGACATGCTCCAGGAGGTGAAAGCTGCCATTCGGCAGGTCTCCCTCGAGGACTTGAAAGATCGGCTCGATACGGGAGATGACCTGATTCTGCTCGACGTGCGCGAAAAGGACGAGTGGAGGCAGGGCCACATTCCCGGCGCGGTGCACATCCCGCGAGGCTTCCTCGAGATGCAGTCGGCTTCACGCCTGCCCGACAAGGACGCCAAGATCGTGACCATCTGCGCTGCGGGAATCCGATCGGCGTTTGCCGCCAAAGTGCTTCAGGACCTCGGATACACGAGCGTCGAATCAGCCAATCCAGGTTTCAATCAGTGGAAGGATCAGGGCTATCCCACGACCCAGCCCTTTGCGTTCACCGACGCGCAACTCAATCGCTACTCGCGTCACCTCTTGCTTCCCGAGGTCGGGGAGCAGGGGCAGGCTAAGCTACTTCAGGGTCGCGTGCTCCTGCTCGGAGCCGGCGGATTGGGCTCCCCGGCGGCGCTCTACCTAGCCGCAGCGGGCATTGGAACGCTCGGTGTCATCGACGGCGACACGGTCGACGAATCGAACCTGCAGCGTCAGGTGCTTCATGGCATCGATCGCGTCGGCCAGGCCAAGGTCGAAAGCGCAAAGCGCACGATCGAAAACCTGAACCCCGACGTCAATGTCATCGCTTTCAACGAGCGTCTGACACGGCAGAACGTCGATCGCATCTTCGACCAAGATTGGGACGTCATCGTCGATGGCCTCGACAACTTCGCCACGCGCTATCTCGTCAACGACGCCAGCGTATGGAAAGACATCCCGGTGGTACACGGATCCATCTTCCGATTCGATGGCCAGGTCACGACGTTCTGGCCGCGGCACGGCCCATGCTATCGCTGCTTGTACCCGGAGCCCCCTCCGCCGCACCTCGCGCCGTCCTGCGCCGAAGCGGGCGTGCTCGGGGTGCTCCCCGGGACGATCGGGGTGCTTCAGGCTACCGAGGCCGTCAAGATCGTCCTGGAGCGCGGCGATCCCCTCGTGGGGCGTCTGCTGCAATACGACTCGCTCCAAATGCAGTTCCGCACGTTCAAGCTGCGTCGCAACAAGGACTGTCCGGTGTGCGGCGATCACCCGACGATCACTGACTACATCGACTACGAGCATTTCTGCTCGGGCGGTTGACTCTCGTGACGAGGGTCCGATCTGCTTCGAGGCTCACTCAAGCTGATACGGGGCGACCGGTCCTTCCAAGAGGAATGGGTGAAGCTGCGCTCGCTGCTTTGGCGTGAACCCAGCGCGGCCAATCCCGAGGTAGAGACCCGGGCCGACTTTGCGCACCTCGTCGAACATGGTGTGCACGAGCGCGCCACCCAAGCCACCGCGTTTGAAGTCGTTGTAGTCCGCGTACTCGAGATGAAAAGCGTCTTTCGTGTCGCCGGGCAGCTTGGAAGGTCCAAGCCGGGTTCGCATTCGCCCCGAGCGCCGGATCCCGCGCGGCGTCATGAAGCTATTGTAGCCGTGGCCCTCGCGCGGCCCGGTGGGCTCGAATGCCTTACACAGCCATCGGCCTTTCGCGTTCACTGTAAACGCTGCTTGCAAATATGCCGAGGCGCTGCCCTGATCGATCAAGCACGCGGCGAACTCACCGTGCATCTCCTCGAAGCGAGGCGCGGGAAGCTCGTGATAGAGAGCCACGATCCGATCAAAGGGCATCATGCGCAGCTCGATGGACGTGTGTTTCGAGGTCGTCTGGCGAAGATGGGCTTGGCTTGCTGGCTCGGACATAGCGCTTCTCCTCTTCAAGCCGCTACCCCTGACGGAGGCCTTTGTCGAGTGATCTACGGGTGCGAGGGCTCAGGCGACGGGGTGTTCGTCGCGAGCTGGGGCGGCAGAGGCTGCGGAACGACGTTGGCCACGGGCGGCAGCGTCCGGAGGTACGCGAAGATCGCTCGAAGGTCTTCGTCGCTCAGGTGCGCATAGGCCGGCCACGGCATGGGGGGCAAAATCGGCCGCCCGACTCCGAGATGACGTCCCGTGCGGATCGCATGGACGAACTGGTCTTCGGTCCAGAGCCCCAAGCCGTCGGGATGGGGCGTGAGATTGATGGCGAAGGTGGTTCCCCAAGGCCCGACCCAAACCGTCATGTCATTGGTGGTGAGCGCACCCCATCGATCGGGCCCTATCATTCCGTCAGGCACTGCGGCAAGGTCGGTGCCTCCATGATGACCCGACATCCGCAGCTCGGGATCGGGCTGTGGCCCCTGTTCGGTGAAGACCTTCGGTGAGTGACAATCATCGCAGGCCAAGATCGAAATCAAGTAGGCGCCACGCTGCACGCGGTCTTCGGCGCCGGTTTTTTCGGACGACGACTTGCAGGATAGCGACAGACAAAGAGACACACCCACCAAGGACCACATGACGACGCCCCGCAGTACGACTACATCAGACGGCATTCCAACTCTCCTGGTTCAGGACCAAACGCGCCATAAGCATCTTTCGTGCCATCGAACGGGACCTGCTGCGGCTCCGCCGGCCCATCGAACGACTCGCATATTCGGAGCAGCGTCATGACCCGACTACGGGTGCGCACGGGCCGCAGCGCAAAGGTTTCATGCGGCCCGATGCAAGCTTTGCATCCGCCAAATGGGCGAGCGCGGCGGCAGGCGAGGACTTTGTGCTTCACTTCGTGGCGGCCTGCTCTTAAGACCGGGTCATGAGTCGTTTGTACGGCACGGTCCTCGCCGCCGCGGCCGCCTCGATGGCGACCCCCGTCGCGCACGGCCAAGACAGCGACGAAGCGTTCCAGGGGTTTCTAGACGCGTTGCAGGCCTCACGGGAGGTGGTCCTACGGCGCACCTCCGACGATGACACCGATCGAGCTGAGGGCCTCCGGCACATCATCCGGCTGATCGAAATGCAAAATGCGCCGGCCACCGACGATCACGATGCAGCCCACCCGCACGTGTCCCGTTGCCCGAGCGTGGTCTGCAAGCTTGGGTTCGACAACCCCGACTTCAGCTACATCAACGTCGCGCCGATCAGCGCCGAGTACACGTACCGCATTTACGGCAAGCGTGGGACCGTGCCCTACATCAGCATGCAAATCTTCGACAATCCCCTGGGAGGAGAGGTCTTCATGACCTCCGAGGACCTGATCGTAGAAGAGGATGGGAGCTATGAAATCATCCTCAGCGCCACGCCGCATGACGGCAACTGGATGGAGCTCAAGCCGGGGGCGCAGCGGTTCATCTTGCGCAACGGCTTTTACGACTGGAACCACGAGATCGAAGCCAGCGTGCAGGTCGAAGTGCTCGAAGGCCCGATGAGCGGGCCGGTTCCGAATCTGACCCCGCCGGAGCTCGTTTCCGACTTGGCTGTCCTCTCGCTCCGGCTCTCGACCATCGTGGCGACCATCCAGAACGCCCGCGATGGATGGCCGCTCAACGACTTGAACGACCCAGACCCAGACGCATTCGGAATCCCGGGGGCCGGGGTGCCGAGCGCGGTGAGCAGTGCAGGGCGGTATGAAATTGGAGAAGACGAAGCGCTGATCATCGAAACCCCCGTCCCGCAAGTGATCCACGGAGGCATCCAGCTCGGCAACGTGTGGGTGGAATCCCTCGATTATCAAACCAGGCAGACCTCGCTCAATTGGTTTCAATCGGTCGCCGACTCGGACGGAATGATCCGCTACGTGCTGGCGCACCAGGATCCGGGCGTGCCGAACTGGCTGGACATCTCCGGCCACCCGAGGGGGGGCATCTTCATGCGTTGGCAAAGCCCCTCCGACGACGCGTATCCGGAAAAGCCCAGCGTTTCGTTGGTCTCCTTCGACGAGATTCGGGCTCACCTGCCCGAGGACCATCCGACCATCACCGCCCAGGCGCGCGCGGCAACCCTTGCGGAGCGGTATCAAGCGGTCAACAAGCGTAGGAATCCAACGGCACAGTTCGATACGCAAACCGAGGCGACGGGGGCTGGTGGCGGCTGTTCCGCTGGGCCTGCACCGGACGCACCTGGAGCCATATGGCTTTTGGCGGCGCTGCTCGCGGTCGCACTCGGACGCCGTCGGTCCTGAGGTTTTCGAAGCCACCACTGCTACACTGACCCCATGCGTGGGGGAGTCCTCTTGTTGAGCATCGCCGTGCTCGGCGGCTGCGAGAGCCGTGCCGCGGTCGAGCGCACACAGACGCGTCTTCGTGAGGCCGACCTGCCGCGGGTGCAGGCCCTGATCGAGCAAGACCTGCAGAGCCATCAGGCAGGCGTGGTGAAGGCTGCACGAAAGCTAGCGCCCGGCTTCGTCGTGAGCGACCCATCGGCGCGCGAATCTCAAGTGCGGGCCGCGTTGAAGATTCTTCAGCAACCCAAGAAAGGGATTGATGAATTTGTCGCGTCGCCGATGTCGTTTCTAGCGGCCATCGGGCGCGATGGCGTGGTGATTGCCCGCGATCGCGAGCCCGATCGGATGGCGGGTGAGGACTATCGATCGCGCTTCGAGGTGGTTCAACGGGCCCTCGGGGGCACGGCCGCGACCGGCCTCGGCGAGTTCTACGCGAGCGATCCCAAAGAGCCGTCCTCGTGGTCGATCCTCTTTGCAGCGCCATCCTTTCGCGAGGGCGAGGTGGTCGGCGCGGTGCTGGCCGGCATTCCGCTGTCGCGGTTGGCGCAGCGGTTGAGCCGCCAGTTCCGCGTTGAGCAGGCCGGGAGCGCGCCGGTATGGGTCTATCTCTACAAAGGCGATCGGCTGTTTCACTGGGACACCCCGCCGGAGGTGGACGCGCTCATCCGCGATCCGTTGGTCCGGGCGCGGGGCCTTGCTGACTCTCCTGCTGGCTTCACCGACACGGCCCGTCTTCAAGGCGAGCTTCAAGTGTACGGCGTGTTTCCGATTCACCTGCTCGCATCCGATGTCGGTACGATCATCGTCCGTTCCCCGGAGTGAAGTTTGACCCACTCCGAAGGTCCGAAGAACATGAGCGTCGTGTCACGGACCTGGAGCGCGTGGATCTGTGCGGCCGCCTTCTTCGTGGTAGGCGCCTTTCCGCTCTACAGCGTCGATGCATACGGCCATCTTGCCCAGGGTCGCCAGATCGCCGAGCTCGGCCGTGTGCCAGACGTCGACCTGTTTTCGTTCTGGAAACCGGACCCCCAACCTTGGAGCAACTACGAGTGGGGTTACGATCTCGCCACATGGCTTGTCTACGATCACTTGGGCCCCAACGCGCTCATCGCCGTCAAGTGCCTCCTGCTCGCCTTGCTCGGCTACGTCTTGGTTCTGTTGGGTCATCGTCTGGCCCAGGGCGCCGAGGCAGCCGCCGTCCTGACCGCGACTCTCGCGATTTTCTTCGCGCCGTTTGCGAGAATTCGCTTCACGGTCCGACCGCAGATCATCGGGTTGGTGTTCCCGGGGATCCTCTTGATCGGAATCGGGGCGCTGTTCTCGGAGCGCATCCCCGGCCGCACCAAACGCTGGATCGTCGCAGGTCTCGGCCTGTTACAAATCCTTTGGGTCAACTTGCACGGCTCTCACCTGCTCGGCCTTCTCATCGCCGTCTTGTTTCTCGGGTTCTCGATCCGCACGAGCACGTTTCGCTCGATGGCCGCGCTCGTCGCGTTGCAGCTGGTCGCGACGGCCTTCACGCCGTTCGGTTTCGGCATCGTGACCGACGCGGTGGCGCACGTGTGGCGACCCGAATACCGCGAGGTGGTGATCGAATGGGCCGCGTGGTCTCCTGAGCATCCGCTCTATCTGTTGCTCGCGCCGATGGCATCGGCCGTGCTGGTCTTGGTCGCGATGCGCCCAGTGACCCGGTCGAGCCGTTACGGGCTCGGCTACGGGGTTTTGTGTGTGGTTGTGAGCATCATGGCCTTTCGGTCCTTGCGCTTCATCGCACACCAGCTTCTGTTCACCGCACCTTTCATCGCGGCAGGCCTTTCACAGCTCGGGTGGATTCGAGGTTTGCGCCGGGGGGCGCCGGTCATGCTTGGTTTTTCGTTGATCTGGGCGCTGCTCGCCTCACCCCGGCTGGAGCCTTTCGTGCCGATTGGCTTTGGAGAGCCGAAGCTCGGTCATGCGTTCGCGGCGGCGGAAGTGATCAACGAGCACGTCGAGGATCCGCGGATCTTGGCGCCCATCCAGGATAGCTGGCCGCTGATGTTTGCCGTGCCCAAAGGCCGGTTCCTCATCGACGGCCGCGTTCCTTTCTACGGACCCGAATTCATTCGTGAGGTCACCAATAGCTTCAGCGACCCGGGCGCGTTCGAGGCGCTTTTGAAGCGCTTCGACGTCAACGTCGTCGTCGTCGATCACATTCGGGCCGGGCAGACCCCCGCCGTGCAGTACCTCTGGCGGTCTGCGGACTGGCAACTGGACCAGGTACAGGATCGGCAATCGCTGTTCGTACGCGCCGGAAGCGCAACCTCGATCGCCCCTCTTCAGGTGATTGGGCCTGGATTCCAGGTGGGACGTCTCCTGGATCCCGATGTGTCCGAGGCCGAGATCGAGCGCGAGGCAAAGCGGGTTGGCGATCATGCCAATGCCCACGCGATCCAAGGTTGGGTTCGAGGTCTGCGTTTGCTTCGGCCTCTGGCTCGCGATGGCGCGCGCGCTGGAATTCACAAATACACGACCCCCGAAGAGAAGGCACGGGCCAAGGCGGCCTACCGCTCCCTTTCCGAGGCAGCGGAAATCTATCCGGGCTTCACCTCGATCGAGCTCTATCGCGCCATGGCCGCGATGGCGGCCTGCGATGCAAAGCAAGCACGCGAGGCTCTAGGGCGGGCGCAGTACTCGGGAGACACCCGTGAGACCTCGTTGGTGGCCGTCGAGCTAGCGTTGCGCACGGGCAACCAGGCGCAACGCGCGGCGGCGAGGCGCCATCTCGATCGGCTCCTTCAAGATCCGCAGGGCGCCCGTGATCTATGGGTTGCCGCCATTGCCGTCGAGGCACGAAACCGCTGTCCGTGACTCCGACAATGGAGGAGCTCGGTCAGCGGCCGGGCCGGAGCTGCTCCAAGACCTGCGCCGGAGGCATCGTCAGTTGCCAGGGGGCCATCAGGCTTGGCTCTTCGACGCCCGCGCGCCAGGTCGACAAAAAGCGGTCGCGGGGCCACATGGTCGCTCCGAAGCGGGCGAGATGCTCGGTGTGCACCTGGCAGTCGACGATCCGGAAGCCCCAGATCGCCAAGTGAGCCAAAAGCGTTGTGAACGCGACCTTCGATGCGTCGGGCTCCGAAGCGAACATCGATTCACCGGAGAAGGTCGTTCCCAAGGCCACGCCGTACAGGCCGCCGACGAGCCGATCGTTGCGCCAAGCCTCGATGCTATGCGCGTAGCCGAGCTCGTGCAGCCCGAGGTAGCCCTGCTGCAGCTCGTCAGTGATCCAGGTGCCGCGCTGATGGGGGCGCGGAACGGCAGCGCAGGCGGTGATCACCTTTGCGAAGGCGGTGTCGGCCGTGACACGTAACTCAGCCTTGCGGATCACCTTCCGGAGCGAGCGTGAGACGTGGACGCGGGATGGCTCGAGGGCAAAGCGGGGATCGGGTGAGAACCACAGCAGCGGATAGCCGCGCGCGGGCCATGGGAAGATGCCGTGCCGATAGGCGAGCAAAAGTCGTGCCGGGGAAAGGTCGCCACCCACCGCGACGATGCCTTCTTCGTTTGCATCTTCGGGTGCCGGGAACGACAACTCCTTGTCGAGTAGGTAGACCGGCATGGACGAGCGTCGAAGCCTAGCGCACGCGGGGCTTCGAGGGTCGTTTCAGGCGATCAAGCTTCTGCAGGCGGCGCATTGGTCTCGTGGAAAGAAAGCGCGATTTCACCATCCTTCACGTCTGCAAACGCAGCGCCGCCTTCTTTGAGGCTGCCGAACACCATCGCTTCGGCTAACGGCTTCTTGAGCTTCTGCTCGACGAGCCGGGACATGGGTCGCGCGCCCATCTGCGGATCGTAGCCGTGCTTGGCGAGCCAGTCGCGGGCGGCGTCGCTGAGCTCGAGCCGCACTTGCTTTTCGGAAAGCAGCGTACGCAGCTGGTCGACCTCTTTGTCGACCACCTTGCGGATGATCTCTTTGCGAAGACCGCTGAAGTAGACGATGGCGTCGAGCCGGTTGCGGAACTCCGGCGTGAAGATGCGCTCGATGGCTTGGCGAGCGCGACCGGTGGCAAAGTCCTTCGGAGAGTCGTCTCCGAGGAAACCCACCACCTTCTCGGTGGCTTCGAATGCTCCCGCGTTGGTGGTCATCACCAGCACGATGTTGCGGAAGTCCGCTTCACGACCGTTGTTGTCGGTGAGCTTGGCGTGGTCCATCACCTGCAACAAGATGTTGAAGAGCTCGGGGTGCGCCTTTTCGATCTCGTCGAGAATCACGACGGCGTGCGGGTGCTTGCGGACGGCATCCGTGAGCAAGCCGCCCTGGTCAAACCCGACGTAACCGGGGGGCGCACCGATCAGCCGCGACACGGAGTGTCTTTCGCTGTATTCGCTCATGTCGAATCGGATGAGCTCGACGCCCATGACCCGCGCCAGCTGGCGGGCCAGCTCGGTCTTGCCGACGCCCGTAGGACCTGCGAACAAGAACGAACCGATGGGCTTATCGTCCGCGCGAAGGCCGGCACGTGACAGCGTGATGGCGCTGACCACCTTGTCGACCGCCTCGTCCTGTCCGAAGATCACTTTGCGCAACTCGGGGGCGAGCTCCTTGAGTTGATCGCGTTCCTTCGCGCTGACGGATTCGACCGGCACGCGTGCCATCTTGCTCACGACCCTCTCGATCTCGCGGATGGTGATGCGATGGGTACGTTCGTCAGCCGGACGCATGCGTTCGAGGGACCCGGCCTCGTCGATCACGTCGATGGCTTTGTCGGGCAGGAAGCGCTCGACGATGTGTTTGTGGGCGAGATGAGCGGCGGCTTCGAGCGCATCGTCGTCGTACTTCACGTCGTGATGCTCTTCGTAGTATTGCCGTAATCCCTTGAGGATCTCGATGGTGTCTTCGAGGCTCGGCTCGTGCACGTCGATCTTCTGAAAGCGCCGAGCCAGGGCCCGGTCACGCTCGAGATGCTTGAAATCGGTATAGGTCGTCGAGCCCAGACACCGAAGCCGACCGGAGGCTAGGGCGGGCTTGAGGATGTTGGAGGCATCCATCGAGCTACCCGTCGTCGCACCCGCGCCCACGATGGTGTGGATCTCGTCGATGAAGAGGATCGCGTTTTCGAGCTCCTGCAGGCGCTTCATGACGGCCTTGAGGCGTTCCTCGAACTGTCCTCGGAACTTGGTGCCCGCGAGAAGCGCGCCCATGTCGAGCGAGTAGATCTGCGCATCTTCCAGGATTTCCGGAACGCGGCCCTCGTAGACGCGCCGCGCTAGCCCTTCGGCGATGGCGGTTTTGCCGACACCCGGCTCGCCGACGAAAACGGGATTGTTCTTGCGGCGACGGCACAACACCTGGACCGTCCGATCCAGCTCTTCGTCGCGCCCGATCAAGGGGTCGATTCGGCCCTCTGCGGCCTCTGCGATCAGGTCCGTCGCGAAGGCCTCCAAGGGATCGCGTCCGAGCGCCGCATCGCCGTCGTCCTCGTCGAAGTCGGCCTCGGTGTAGCCCTCGTTTTCGCCGGGTACGATGTCGGTCCCCACGCCATGTGAGACGAACCGCTTGAGGTCGAGCGAATTGACACCCTCCTCCTGCAGCAGAAAGGCGGCGAAGGATTCTTCTTCCTTGAGAAGTTGAACGAGCACGTTTCCGCCGTCGATCGTCTTCATTTCCGAAGAAATTGCGTGAATCGCGGCCCGCTGAAGCACTCGCTCCACGGCCAGTGTCTGTCGGGGCTCGACGGTGACGTTTTCGGGGACGCGGGACAGGCGCTCCTGGACGAATTGCTCGAGGCGCCGCCGCAGACGGCGCAGATCGGCGCCGCAGGCGCGCAGGGCCTTGGACGCCTTCGGATCCTCGGTAAGCGCCAGCAGCAGGTGCTCGAGCGTCACATACTCGTGGCGCATGAGCCCGGCACGATCGAACGCCTTTCGCAGGGTCGCTTGGAGCTCTTTGTCGATGACGGGGCCAGCCATGCTCTACGCGTCTTCCTGTTCCTCGGGCTCCATCGTCAGGCGGAGCGGAAATTCGTGTTCCTGGGCCATGTGCTCGACCCGTTTGATCTTGGTTTCAGCCACTTCACGGGTAAATACGCCGGCGACGCCGACCCCGTTGTGATGGACGTGGAGCATGACCCGGATCGAGTCTTGTTCCCCCAAGTGGAACACGGTTTGTAGGACGTGCACCACGAATTCTCTGGTCGTGTAGTCGTCATTGTGCAGAAGAACCCGATAAAGCCTGGGCCGCTTGAGCTTTTTTTGCGGCTTGATCTCGGTGATTGTCTCAGCGTCTTCTTCGAACCTCTCGGGCATACCCCATTTTAGCGCGTTCACCCGGCCGGCACACTGCTGGCCACCTACGCTTCCCATGAACCTAAGGCCCCCATCCGGGATGCGCTAGGGGGTTACTGCAGCACGAGCCGGAGGAAAAAGACCTGATTCTGGGTGTTTCGTATCGTGATGGTCTGGTCGCTTGCTTCCTCCAGGACAAAGATGTTGCCCGAGCCCAAGGTCGAGAACGAGCCATCTTGGTCGAAGGAGAGGTAGCCGAGCACGACGCTCGGGACCGTGCCCAGAGGGTGCTCGATCTCGTATCGGCTGCAACCCCGGAACTCGAGCCAGTAGCATTGCTCATCGGCGATCGGGGGCATCGGGTGCGACTGCCACACACCTTGGGCGTCGGTCGTGTTGCAAGGGATCTCGCTCAGGGGCACCAGCCGGTCCTCCGAATCTCCGCAGGGATCGCCACACCCCGCGCTCACCACAAGAGCGAGCGCCGGCGCCCAGTGTTTTGCGAGCCTACTCATCCGCATTGGTACCCTTCGCATAGTATGCGCGCGCAGTTGCGACCAGCGACTCGATGCTCTGGTCGGCGGCGGTGCCCTGCACTCGAAGGCCCAGACGCTCCGCCGCTCGCGTGGTGACGGGACCGATCGAGAACAGATCGAGGGCGTCGAGACGCGGCACGGCGTCATCGCCCAACACGTCGGCCAGGTTCTGCACGGTAGACGATGACGTGAAGAGCACGATGTCGGCCTCCTCGGGGTCGACCAGGCTTCGAATTCGGTCGAGATCACGAGGTGCAGGCGCCAGCGTACGATAGGCCACCACGACATCGACCTTGGCGCCCGCCTGCTGGAGCGCCTCGGGCAGGATCTCCCGGGCGACCTCTGCGCGAGGCAGCAGCACGCGCTCGTTCGCACCGAGCATCGGGCGGAGCGCTGCGATGACGCCCTCGGCGTGCGCTTCATCCGGCACCAGGTCAGCTCGCACACCGTGGGTCCGCAGCGCGGACTCCGTCTTGTGACCGATGGCGCAGACCCGTGCCCTACCGACTGCTCTTGCGTCGAGACCTTCCCGTTCGATCGCTGCGAACACGGCATCGACGGTGTTCGCGCTGGTGAACAGCAACCAACCATAGCGGTCCAGCCGCGTGGCCGCCTCCCGTAATGGTCCCTGGTCAATGGGCGGTGCGATGCGAATGGTCGGTGCCAGAACCGGTTGGGCGCCTTCGTCACGAAGGAGCGAGGCAAGCGAGCGGGCCTGATGTGCGGCGCGGGTGACCAGGATGCGCTTGCCAAACAAGGGCTTGGTGTCGAACCAACGGAGATTTTCGCGCAAACGCACTACATCGCCGATGATGGTCAGTGCGGGCAGTCCCATGTGGGCCTGGGATGCCACCTCGTGGATGTTCGCCAGCGTTCCAACGACTGTGCGCTGCTTGGGCAACGATGCCCATTGCACGACGGCGGCGGGCGTGTCGGCGGGCCTGCCGTGGTCGATCAATAGCTTTGCAAGAGAGTCGAGCTTTCGCATGCCCATGAAGATCACGAGCGTCTGCGTTGCGGTGGCCAGCTTGGACCAATCGTGGCCGGTGCGGTCCTTTTCGACGGATTCGGTGGCGGTGACGTAGGCCACGCTCGAGGACAGCTCCCTATGCGTCAACGAAAGCCCCGCGTACGCCGTCGCAGCGAGCGGGGAGGGCACTCCGGGCACAACCTCGAAGGCAATGCCCTCCGAGGCGAGCAACTCGGCTTCCTCGGACCCGCGCCCGAAGAGGTAAGGGTCGCCGCCTTTGAGGCGAACGACGGTCTTTCCCTCCCGCGCAGCGCGCACAAGCCGCTCGTTGATCTCGGCTTGGCGTTGGCTCACGCGACCGGCGCGCTTGCCGACGAAGACGAGCTCACATCCGGGTTTGGCGGCTTCCAGCTGATCGGGATGCACGAGAGCGTCGTATAGAATGACATCGGCTTCACGAAGCCTTCGGAGCCCACGTGCGGTGATCAGCTCCGGATCCCCAGGGCCGGCACCGACCAAGTAGACTGTACCGGGCGCGGTCATGCCGATCAGGTCTCGTCCGGACCCTTGGGCGGGATGATCTGCTCGGTCTCGATACCGCCCCCGCGCCGTTTCCGTTTCTGCACCGCGCGAGCTCGCACTTGGGGTCGGATCCCACCGGCGTCGTTGGGAATGAAACGAATTTCAGTCTTGACCTCGAACGAAAGCGCGGTCAGCGCTCGGTAGAATTCGTTCGCAATATCGGTGGCCTCCAGGAAGTCGCGCACCTCCTTGGCGACGCCGCGCACCAATGCATTTTTGGTCTCGTCGACCGATGCAAAGATGTATCCAATCAGCTCCTTCGGAAGCCTACCATCTTGCGTGACACCGCGCAGCGCGCTGTCCGCGCTGCGAAGCGTGCCCACTCCGGCCTCGATGCCTTTTTCGACGGCTTTTCGAAGCGCGTCACGAAGAACGCCTTCAGACCAGCGACGTTCCCGTTCCTTTTCGTTGTCTGAAGGCATCGCTTCGTCGAATTCGTCAGGCATCACCCTTGCACCATTCCCGGACCATCGTTGGTCCGGCCATCAGAGCATACCCCATGACCGTGAGGAGTGCAGTTTCGACGAAGATCCGACCACTGCCCGTCGCCTTTCCGTATGCCGCCTGTCTTGCTTTCAAAAATGCGAACGGCTATACGAATGCAAATGGGTCGAATGCCATGCACGGTGGAAGAGCTCTGGGCGCGGGCCGAAGAAGCGCTCGAGACCTCGTCCAAACGCGCCGAGGCTCTCCTCACGCAACTGGTGTCGATAGCGGAGGAGGGCAGCGACGCCTCGCTCTTCGCACACCGTCACTTGGCCGAGCTCGAGCTGGAGAAGAATCCATGGAAAGCTGCGTTGCATCTGCGGCGGTTGCTCGTGCATTCCGACGACGATGACATCGTGCACGCATTGATGGGTCTTTGTCACGCGCTGCTCGGGAACTATCGAGTGGCGGTCAGCGCGTACCGAGAAGCGTCACACCTCGCCCCTCAGACGCCCTGGTATCACCACAATCTGGGTCATTTGATGGACGTCGCGCTCGATGATCCTTCCGGTGCCGAACGCCACCTCCGCCGTGCCTACCAGCTCGAGCCCGAGCATGACGAGATCATCGGCTCGCTAGCGCACTGCGTGGCACGGTTGGGGGACCTCGCAGAGGCAGAACACCTCGCTGAGCTCGCTCACGAGAAGGGTCCCTGCAATCCCGATCATCGCGCGCTTCTGGAATGGATCCGGGGCGGCGCAACCGACGCGCCGACCGCCACCACCAACGTCCGCCGCCCGCCGACCGATCGCGTTGCGGAGACGGTTCAGCGCAAGATGGGTGAAGCGGGCTTTTCGCGTGCGCAGATCGAGCGCGCCACACAGCTCTGGTCGGACATGCAGGCCCATTGTGCGCTTCGGGTCACCAAGCCGGAGGTCCTGGCGGCAGCATTGGAATACGCCATCGCGATCGTCGATCGGCGGCCGGGTTGCACGCAGGCGGAAGTCGCCCGCAGGTACGGCGTGGCGCCCACGTCGGTGTCTGCGAGGTTCGCGCAAATCCGAAATGCGCTTGCCCTGCGTCCAGGTGATCCGCGATACGCGGCGTCACGCTGAAAACTGGCCACTGCGCTGCAAATTGCCTATCGGTCGAACATGCGTGCGCTTCCCAGCGCGACCATGGTTTGTCGTGTCTTGATCGGCCTCGACCGCACGCGTGCGAGTGGCACGCTTCATCTCGATGGCGAGGGGCGGGCTGCGACCATCTCGCTCGAGGCCGGCCAGGTCATCGCCGCCAATGTCGACCGCCGTGTGGCGACGTCGCACCGTCATGTCTTCGATCGAGTGCTGCAGATCTGTCGGTGGGACCGGCTGGTGCTTCGCTTGGCGCGCGAGCCGACCCAAGCGACATGGTGGAAGCTTTCCGAGCCGCTTCCGGCCCGGCTGCTCGCGCTCGAGACGATGCGGGCCGCGGCCGCCTCCGCGGATGTCAATGGCATTCGAGCGGAGCTTGCAGGGGCTGTGTACTACCTCACCCCGCCGGGTGAGTTGCTGCTCGACGGGGCGTCGCTGAGGCCCGAGGAAGCCGCGATTCTACCGTGGCTCCGGCGTGGTGTGCAGGCCGAGCAGATTCCCGGACTGGCCGGATGGGAGCTCGCAGCGTGCCGCTTCGTCTGGATCCTCAAGCTGCTACGTGCCGCCGCGCCGAAAGCCGGCGGATCATCCTATCCGTTGCTGCTCCGCAAGCGGCGTGAGCTGCGCCGGCACGTCCCGGCGCATACCTTGCTCGATTTGCCGGAGGGCGCGAACGGCAGGGACGCTCGCCTGGCGCTCCGCAAGCTCGTTGCCGATCTCCATCCCGACCGCTTTGGCGAGGGCGCTCCGGCCGAGCTCAGGCGCGCCTCGGGAGAAATCGTGACCGCGCTGGTCGAGGCCGAGTCGACGATCGCGATGCGCGCCGGCTGACGCTCATTCGATCCGCTGATGTACGTGCAAAACGTCCGCCTGCTCCCAGCCATCGCGACCGAGGGTTGCTTGCCACTCGAAGGTCGACTCCACGCCGTCTCCGTCGAGATCGCCAACGGCGCGAAACGACACGGTGCCCAGATCTTCCCGACCCACCAGATCGCATCCGTCGACGGCGGGTGTGAAGGTGTAACTGTAACGCACCGGATGGTCGGGCTGGAAGCCAAGCGCCTTCCAGGTTTCATGCCCCTTTGCCTCAGGCGAATAGAAATCAACCCGCTGAGGCTCGACCGACGGCTCGGCCGGCGTCGGGCCTGCAGCGGGCGGCAAACAGTGGCTCTTTCCATCCCAAGAGGTGGCATAGTACGCAGCGGCGCGCGCGCTCATTTCTCGTAGAAGCTCCGATGCCTCGCTGATCTTGCTAGTCCGCACCCGACCCAAAAACGTCGGCACGAAGATGGCGAGCACGATCCCGATGAGGCACAGCAACAACGCGGCTTCGAGCAGGCTCAATCGCGGACGATCACGGGGCAAGGCTCGGACACTGTGTGAGGCACTCGCCGCTTTGGCAAACGGCTGACTAACTTTGGTCGTCGAGCCCCTGAGCGGCCTCGATAGGGTCGGCGACGAAGAGATACAGGGTCGGGGGTAAATACGGAAACTCCTCGCGCCTGCGTTGTTCGAACTCCTCGTTGGCGCGTCGAAAGGCCTCTGCATACGCCTCACTGCGGAGCTGCGAGAGTCGAACCTCGATCTGGGACTTGACGCGCGGATCGCGGACGATGGCGTACATCTCCTCGAGATGCCGGAGCTCTCGATCCTTTTCGCCGAGCTTTCGAAGCGAGGTGGCGTTGGTGAGGACCAACCATGGGGGTCCGGCGCCGAGGCGCGCGGCAGCCAACATGTAGTCGTTGGCCTCCGCTTCGAGCCGCCCCCGCCGCGGGTCATCCTTGGGAAGGTTCGGAAGCAGCTCGTAGGCAATCGTGGCGCCCGCATCCCACGCGAGCTGCCCGTCGTTGGGGAAACGCTCGGCGCCGCGCCGCAGCACATCGATGGCCCGTTCGATGAATTCCGGAGGGCTGCCGGTCGGTGTGTAGACGCCCGCCACACCCACCCACCGGTAGACGCGCCGGAAGTCCGGGTCGAGCGCCAACATCGAGTCTCCGTAGTTGAAGACGTGCTTGACGGCGCCTCTGTTCTCGAACTCGTCGCCGAAATAGATGAGAGCGCGAAGCCAAATCAGGTCTGCGAGCGCCCGCCGGTAGCCGAGGCTCATCACCTGAAGCCAGTTGGGAGGCGGCAGGTAGTAGATGTCCTCGTAGGTCTGGGTCGCCAGGTAATGGTCCATCGAGCGAGTCCGAAGGGACCAGATTCCTCCGAACAATCCAAGCATCACGACGACGACCACGACCCGTATCCAGGCAGCCACCTCGGAAGTATATCGAAAAACCGGGGAGGCCCCTTAAATGCAAGAGGCCGCGACATCTGTCGCGGCCTCTTTGGTTGTCTGCGCCCCTGCGATTACTCGAGTGGATCGCTGCTGAAGATGCCCGGTGCGCGGTAGAGCGCGTTGTCCGGATTCGTGCCCGCGGCGAGGCTGAAGGTCGACTCGTTAGTGTCGCCATCGAGGTCCCCGTTGGCGGTGAAGGTGTACGTGTTGGTCTCGCTGGCGGGGTGACCGCAATTGCCCGTGCCGTCGGTCTCGGTGACGTTGTAGTCGAAGTAGAGCGGATCGGCCGGCGCGAAGTTGAGCGCGGTGAACGATGCCGCATCGGCCTCGGAGCTCCAGTCGACGACGCGCTTGGCATCGCTCGGGCTACCGCTCTGATTGGCGTCGTCCACGGTGCAATGCGTCGAAGCCGCAACGGAGCCACCTGCGGTCACCATGCCCTGCTGCCAGTTCTCGGCTTCGTAGTACGCTGCGGCGCCCTGGAAGAGCGACTTGAGGTTCGAACCCGCCTCCGAGGTCTTGGAGCGCTTCACGTAGTTGATGAATGCCGGGATCGCGATCGCGGCGAGAATGCCGATGATGGCGACGACGATCATCAGCTCGATGAGGGTGAAACCCTCTTTCTTCGAGAATAGCTTGTTCATTGTTTCGTTTCCCTTTCCCCCGGGCCCAGTGCCCGCTTTATCCAGAGTTGCTCTGCGTACTCTGCAACTGGCGTGCCGATTGTCCGGGAACCCCCGCGAAAGCTGAAATTATTGACGAATCCAGGTTCGTCGGTTCCCCCGCCCCCGGCCAAACGACAGATCTCGTCACCCCAAGGTGACGTAAAGTGTCACTCCCAGCCGCCTTTTGCAGTGGCACTGTTATAAATGTGCGTCGATTGAGAGTAGATCTCGAGGAAGAACGTATCGCCATCCTCGTCGAGATCTCCCTGGGCTCGCGCGGCGAACCAGTGGTCATCGCTGTCGAGGTTGGTTCCCGAGGGTGGGCTGTCACCGGGGAAGCCGGCCACGGTGGCGTACTGGAAGCGAATGGGACCGTCCGGTTCGGCGCCCAGCTGATCCCACGCGGTGGTGGACTCCCACACCACGGGATCGATGCCCGGGATGCTCGACGGATTGTAGGTGCCCCAATCGCTGCCGTTGACCGCGCAGTACTGTCCGAACTCGTTGCGGTATGCCTCTTGACGCTGCTTGATCTCGCCGAGGAAGTTCGATGCTTCGGTGACCCGCGCTTTGTAGATGTACGACGTGTAGCTCGGAATGGCCAGCGTCGCCAAAACCCCGATGATCACGACCGCGATCATCAGCTCCGTGATGGTAAAACCTCGATTGCGCTTCATTCCCAGCCTCCTGCTCCCGAGGCGCTGTTGTACATGACTCTCGAGTCTGAATAGACCTCCAGGATGAAGGTCGTGCCGTCTCCGTCGAGGTCGCCCTCGGCCTGCGCCGCATACCAGAACGTCGTGGGGTCGAGATTGCTGTTCGTGGGCGGCGTGCTTCCCGGCATCCCGGCGACCGTGGCATAGCGAAACCGCACCGGCCCCGGCGGGCTGAGGCCGAGCTCTTCCCATTCAGCCGAGCTCGGCCAGGCGACCGCTTGGACCCCCGGCACGGTAGAGGGCGTGTACGTAGCGCTACTCCAATCCCCGCTGCCGCTCACCGCGGCATAGTTGCCAAAACGGCTTCGGTAAGCCTCCTGGCGGGTCTTGATCTCGTTGAGAACCGTCACCGCTTCGTTCACACGCCCTCGGTACACGTAGCTCTTGAACGTGGGTATGGCGAGCGCCGCCAAAATGCCGACGATGGCGACGCCGATCATCAGCTCGATGAGGGTAAAGCCAGCACTTCGCAAGTCACGCGACACGTTCAATCTCCAAAGCCTACTATATCAATCGCCGGCCGCATCGCCCACTTCGGGCGAGATGTGTTTTGCCAAACGATATCGGAACTGCCGAAAGCTCATTCCAAGCAACTCTGCGGCTTTCTTGCGGACGCCCCCAGCTTGATCGAGTGCCCGCAAGAGAAGCTCGCGTTCGACTTGCGTCAGATATTCGTCGAGGTTGAACGTTCCTTCCGGGATGTGGGGCATCTGCGCCGACTTTCGCGAAGGATGCGTGTCCCCGAGGTCCTCGCGATGAACCGTATTGCCCCGGGCCAGCGTGACCCCGCGTTCGACCATGTTCTCCAGCTCGCGCACGTTGCCCGCATACGACTGTTGCGCCAGCCACCGCATGGCTTCGGCCGAAAACTCGAGACGCCGGCCCTGCAGCGCCGCATGCTTGTGCAGGAAGTACTCCGCCAAAATGGGGATGTCTTCGGCGCGGTCGCGCAGGGGAGGCACCTCGATCCGGATGACGTTCAGGCGGTAGAACAGATCCTCCCGAAACGTGCCTGCTTCGACCTCGCGCTCGACGTCCCGGTTGGTGGCGGCCAGGACGCGCACATCCACTGCCACCTCGCCGCTCCCACCGACCGGCCGGACCTTTCGCTCTTGCAAGACCCGCAGGAGCGTCACTTGCAAAGGGGGGGGAAGCTCGCCGACCTCGTCCAAGAACAACGTCCCGCCGTCGGCCATGCGGAAGAGACCATCCTTTGACGCCGTCGCGCCAGTGAACGCACCTTTCACGTGTCCGAACAATTCACTCTCGATGAGGTTCTCCGGAACTGCGCCGCAGTTGAGGACCACGAACGGATCGTTGGCGCGGGGGCTCTGAAAGTGTAGGGCCCGGGCGACCATCTCCTTGCCAGTTCCACTCTCGCCCGTGATGAGCACGCTGGTCGTCGCATTGGCTACACGCTTGATCAAGTCGCGAAGCCGTTCCATGGCTTCGCTCTTGCCGATGAGCTGACTTTCGGTCCACCGCGATTTGACTTGCGCGCGAAGCGCTTCGTTCTCGACGACGATGTCGTGCTTTTCGAGGGCTTTTTCGAGGGTCGCCAGAAGCTCGTGGTTCTTGAACGGCTTTTGGACATAGTCGTACGCCCCTTTGCGCATCGCTTCGACCGCCTGTTCGGTCGTCGCGTAGGCCGTAATCATCAGGATCTGCGTGTCCTTCGAGCGCGCGCGGACGGCGTCGAGGACTTCCATGCCCGTGCCGTCGGGCATGACCAGGTCCGTGATCACCACGTCGTAGGGGTCGGTGCTAGCGAGCCTGGCGGATGCCGCACGCACGCCATCCACGACGTCGACCCGGTAGCCTTCGCGTCGCAACAGGATCTGCAGCATCTCACGAAGGCTAGCTTCGTCGTCGCAGACAAGAATGCGCGCAGACATGATCCGTACACCCCCGCTACCATCCTACGTCAAAACCGCGATGCGGCCACGAGACTGACAGCACTCAGCTGAAGCCCGCCCGTCTTCCGCCGCCCCCGCTCGGGGGGCGTACACAAAGCCCGTGTAGGCTTGTGTACTCCAACAAATAGACGGCATCGTGCTCTCGCGCAGCCGCCTCGCAAAACGTCGCGTGAAGTTTCACGGTGAGTATCTCGGAGACCTCCATCGCCTGGCCTGGCTCTCCGATGTACAAGGACAGGCCGTGGTCTTCGGCCACCGTGTACACGTCGCCCTTGCGCTCCAACCCGATCGCCGCTTGGAGCATCGCCTCGAGCGTTGGTCGTTCCATGCGCAGGAGCTTTGATGGACGCGGGCGGCTGGTCAAGCGTCGGCCTTCGGGCTAGGGCGATGTCGTGGGCACTGACGAGGAGGAGCTCTGGCAAAGTGAGGTCCTAGTCAGCGATTCGATCGGCCGCCTGATCGAGTTTTGGGGCTTCAAGCGCAACATGGGGCGATTATGGTCCATCCTGTATCTCTCCGATCGTCCGCTCAGCGCGCCCGAGCTTCAGGATAGGCTCCAACTGAGCAGCGGCGCCGTCTCCATGACGCTCAACGAGCTGATGCGTTGGGGCGTGGTGAAAAAGGTCTGGCTCCAAGGTGAACGGCGCGATCATTACGCGGCGGAAGGCAACTTCTGGAAGATGATCTCGCGGGTATTCAACGAGCGGGAGCGCGTCGAGGTGCTCGACGCCATCGATGTCATGGAAGACGCGATTGAGTTTCTCAGGGACAAGGCCAAAGAGCCCCACGCGCGGGCTAGGGCGCGGTTTCAGCAGGAGAGGGTACGCGAGCTGCTCGACTTGGCGAGGTTGGGTAAGCAGCTTCTGGACACGCTGGTCAAGGACGCCAAAGTCGATGGAAGCCCACTGATGAGCGTGCTCCTCGGCGGCTCGGACAAGCGCTGAGCGCGATTCGCATCCTCCCCGAATCGATTTACACTTCCGACGCCATGGATTGTCTTGCCGAGCCCCTCACGTTGCCTTGCGGCGCCGTTCTCCGCAATCGCATCGCCAAAGCAGCGATGACCGAAGGCCTGGCCGATGCAGACGATCGCGCCTCGAAGCGTCTTGCGACCCTCTACCGGCGCTGGTCGGAGGGAGGAGCGGGGCTGCACCTCACGGGCAACGTCATGGTCGACCGCCGCTACTTGGAACGTCCGGGCAACGTCGTGATCGACCAAAACGGCGGGCACGACGCGCTTCGCGCATGGTCCACCGAAGGCACGCGCGGAGACAACCACCTTTGGATGCAGATCAATCATCCCGGCCGACAGTGCACACGCATGTCGAGCAATCATCCCGTGTCGGCTTCGTCCGAGAGGATGCGAGGCATGATGGGTCTCATTGCGCCGCCGCGCGCGCTCGAAGTCGACGAGATTCACGACATCATTCGACGTTTCGCCGAGGTGGCTCGCACGGCCAAAGCGTGTGGTTTCACCGGCGTGCAAATCCATTCCGCGCATGGATATCTGGCGAGCCAGTTCCTGTCGCCGCGGGCCAACCATCGGACGGACGAGTGGGGTGGCTCGCTCGAGAATCGGGCGCGATTTCTGTTGGAAACGTACGGGGCAGTGCGCGAAGCAGTGGGGTCGAGCTTTCCCGTCTCGGTCAAGCTCAACTCCGCCGACTTTCAAAAGGGCGGGTTTACGAAGGAGGAGTCGGCACGCGTGGCGGGCTGGCTCTCGGAGCGGGGTCTGGACTTGCTGGAGATCTCGGGAGGGACCTACGAACAGATGGCGCTGCTCGGACATGCAGATCCGGCAAAGGAGCGCAAGGCCGCCAGCACTCGAAATCGAGAAGCGTACTTTCTCGAATACGCGCGCGACATGCGGGCTTCGGTTCGGGGCATGCCGCTCATGGTCACCGGAGGTTTTCGCACGCCGCGGCTCATGCGTGAAGCGGTTCGTTCCGGTGACGTCGACGTGATCGGCATCGCGCGCCCGTTTTGTGTGTTACCCGGGCTCGTGGACTCGCTGCTCTCAGACGAGCTGGACGCGCTGCCATCACCTGAAGGCGAGCTGCGTCTGGGCCCAGGCATTTTCGATCGTGCTAGCCCGATTCGCGCGTTGCGTACGCTCAACGGCCAAGCGGAAGTCGCCTGGTTCTACCGTCAGCTCATCGCCCTCAGCGAGGACCGCGAACCCGATCTCGCGCTCGGCGTGTGGCCTGCGCTCATGGCTCACCTGAGGACTGAGCTCGGGCTGGCGCGCCGCAGGACGTTCAAGCGCAGTGGCGGCGGGCTTCTTCCCGCCGATACCGAGAGGCAGACGGGCGGTTAGGCCTGCGCGACGAACTCGTGCCGCGGCTCGCGCGGGTGCTGCAGGGCGCGGGCCAAAAATGCATGCTGCTCACGCCAGCATCGCCGCGCCTGCCGCCGCCACACCAAAGCGTGGAATGCGTGCAGCTCGCCTTCGTAGTAGCGGGCCTCACACTCGACACCCATCGTCTTGAGCGCGCGATCGAGGCGACGCGTATCGTCCAGCAAGGGGTCGCGCGTGCCGATCGGGACGAAAAAGGCGGGCAGAGCGCGATCGGGACGCTCGCGGCGCTCGAAGACATGGAGCGGATCCGCGAGGTCGAGCTCGCCCGGCCTCGGATCATCGAGGCTGCCCACATACGCATCGTTGATGCCTTCGAGGATGTCGTTGACCCATCGCGGAAGCTTGCGTTTGCGGTTGAGCCGCCCGGGGTTCGTGACCTGTAGCGGCGCGCATGCGGGAACCACTGCCGTTGGGACCAAGCCTGTTTCGAATGCGCGCTGCGCGAAAGGCTCGGGTCGCCGATAGCAACAACAAATAGTCAGCGCCGTGGCGAGATTGCCTCCTGCCGACTCGCCGGCGAACACCAAGCGGCTGAGGTCGCCGCCGTAGGCCTCGGCGTTTTGTGAGACCCATTCAAGCGCATCGCAGACGTCGGACACCGCGGCTGGATACGGGTTCTCGGGCGCCAAGCGGTAATCGACATTGAAGACCAAGTAGCCCGCGCGGGCAAAGGCGAGACCCATCAGCCAGTGGGTGTTTTTCGACAGCAGATGAAAACCGCCGCCGTGGATGTAGATCACGATTGGCAAGGGCTCGGCGCGCCTTGCGGGCCGGTAGACGTCCAGCCGGTGCCGTGGATGGCTCGCCGGAAGGTATTCCACGTCCCTGATCACTTGAACACCATGCTTGGCCGGATTGGCCATCGGGTGAAGGCGCCCGAGGCGCGAAAGGCTCCCGAAAAAGCCTTCGCCCACGACCGTGTTGACGTGCCGCCGAAGCTGCTTTCGAGTGCGTTGAAGACAAGACATCTCAGAGAGCTTCCGGGGCATTTTTTCATGATATCACGTCCGGCTCCCAGGCACGGATTGTCGGCGTGTGGGCCGAGGGGACGCGTGTTTTTTGCTCGTCAGCACGGAGCCGGCGTAAAGCTGTGCTGATGCGAGGCTGCAATCCGACGGCGCGCGCGGCGCTGGCCGCGTCGCTGCTCCTATTGGGGACAGCGGGACGAGCAGAGGCCGGATCGAGCGGCCAGCTCGACGCATTCGTGGTTCGGGAGACGATCCGGCGGGACCTGCCGCGGATCCATCGCTGTTACCAATCGGCGCTTCGGGACGAGCCTGAGCTGGCGGGAAAGGTCTCCGTGCGCTTCGCCGTCGTGCGCAAGGGCTACGTGCAGGGGGTCCAGGTGCTCGAGAACACGACGGGCAATCCCGCGGTCGAACGCTGCGTGGCCCGGGTGGTCGGCAAAATCCGCTTTCCCAGCCGACGGAACGGGAAGAGCCTTCGATTTACATTTCCGTTCGTATTCGCGCCGCAGGACTAGAACTTTCGCCGAGGCAGAGCAAAAAGTTTACATAATATAGCTTCTGCGAAATTTCAGTCTCAATCACGGCGAAGGCTTCCGCGAGTACGGATATGCTGGTTCGCTCAGGGGCGCGAAGATGAAGGCGCGGAGCGGTGTGCCGATGGTGCACGCAGTGTCTGCGCTCGTTCTCGTTTGGGTCCTCGGACGTGATGCGAATCGGATGCGGGCGCGATTCGCCCGCGTGATCCCGAAGCGGTCCTCGTGGTGCACTCCGCCGTGACCGAACGCTACACCGTCACCGGCAACCGGCACCTAACGGTCCAGCTGATCGTCCGCGCTAATCCCGCGCTCGCACCCGCTGATGATGTACTTGAGACGCAGAAGAAGCGCTCCCCCATGGCCCGGGATTTGTGGTACGCATATGGCCATCGGGGTTCATCATGGAGCAAGCGAAGAGTCACCGTGTCACGTTCGTGCTAGCCATCGTGGCTACACTCGTCTTCACTGCTTCTTGCGGCAGTGACAGCGGCACGGGTGGCGCCGGCGGTATGGGCGGCGTCGGCGGTATGGGCGGCGATTCGAGCGATCAGTATGCGCAGCTTCGTCAAGCGTGCACCTTCGAGCGAGGTGCGCTTCCCATCGATACGCTCGGTCCGGATCAGCCGGTCGGCGACGAGATCCCCATCGATCATTTCGTGATCTTGATGCAAGAGAACCGCAGCTTCGATCACTACTTCGGCACCATGAGCGGCGTCGAAGGCTTTCCCGATACCTACACCAATCCCGATGCAGACGGCGCGCCCGTCGCGCCATTTCACGAAACGAAGCTTTGCATCGAAGACGTCGCGCACAGTTGGAACGCGAGCCATCGGCAGTATGACGACGGCAAGAACGACGGATTCGTGGTCACGAACGATCCGGATGGGGAGCGCGCTCTTGGCTACTTCGATGGCAGCGACCTCCCATTTTACTGGGACCTCTATTCGACGTTTGCCATGAGCGACCATCATCACTGCTCGGTATTGGCAGGAACCTATCCCAACCGTTGGTATTTCATGTCTGGGACCTCGTTTGGCATGATCACCAACGACGCCCTCCCCCTGGATCGCTTGGATCGAGAGCCGTTCGTGATCATGCAGGAGCTCGACGCCGCAGGGGTCGACTGGCATATCTACGGCGAGGATGCGCCCTTCGCGCTCACGTATCTGCCCACGTACAGCGCCCCAGACAAGGTCACCGTCGGCGGCATCGATCAGTTTTTCGCCGATCTCGACGCAGGAACGCTCGCTCCAGTCGTATGGGTCGATCCGGCGTTCTTTGGGACGATTGAGACCGAAACCGACGAGCACCCGCCCGCCATCCCGCAAATCGGCGAGGCATGGGTCGAGAACATCATTCGTGCCGTCATGTCGAGCGACCTATGGCCCCAAACCGCCATCATCCTCACCTACGACGAGCACGGCGGCTTTTTCGACCACGTGCCGCCACCGTCGGCCTGTGCTCCCGACGATCGTCCCCCTGATTTGAATGCGGGTGACGAACCCGGCGCGTTCGATCGTCTCGGGTTTCGCGTGCCGTTGGTCGTGGTCTCTCCGTATTCCAAGCCGGGCTACGTTTCAGACCAAACGACCGATGCGACCAGCGTGCTTCGGTTGATCGAAACCCGCTTTGGGCTTGCCGCGCTGACCGGCCGCGATGCGAACGCCTGGCCTCTTCTCGACATGTTTGATTTCGACAACCCGTCTTTCATGGAGCCGCCGGAGCTCGCCCCCTCCGTCCTGCCGAGCCAGTCCGTCATCGACGCTTGCTTCGCCGAATTCCCGTAGAGCTCGGGCAGCCGCATGGACCGACGGCGCCGGCTCAGTCGTCCGCGCCCGTGACGCGTCCACGCGCGCTCTTCTTCTCGCTCTGCCGGCGCTTGTCCTGAAGTCGCCTCCGTTTCTGTGCTTTCGTGGGTGCGGTGGCGACGCGTCGCTTGGGAACGACGAGCGCGCGGAGAACCAAGCTGCGCAGAGCGGTCCGTGCCCGTTCGAGGTTTTGCTGCTGGGAACGCTCGGCCTGCGCGCTGACGAGAACCGCGCCCTCGGCGTCCAGACGCCGACCGGCGAGCGCTCGCAGGCGGCGCTTTTGTTCTCGGGTGAGCGCCTTGCTGCCTTCCAAGTCGAAACGAAGCGTCACTTTGGTTTCGACCTTGTTGACGTTTTGACCGCCCGGTCCCGAGGCACGAGCGGCCCGCCAAGAGAGATCCCACGCAGGAATGGTCAAGCTTTCATTGATGGGCAGCGGGTCCATTCGATCCTCTCCGCTAGGGGCGCGGAGTCCTACCCAGCGCGCGGACGAGTCCCGCAAACCGAGGCTCGTCTGATAGAGGGACCAGGCAGCCGACTATACCACGTCAGATCCGGGGGCGACGGACCGCCTGGATGCCGTGCAGCCTCCAGATGGGGTTTGTGTTGGCACGGTGCCAAGCGTCGCGTATCCATATCGTGGACGAGAGGAACGGGGATTGACGACTCGAATCAATCGTGACTTTTCGAGCCGCGGCGTGCGATGCGCGGGCACGCTGTACCGACCCGACGGTGTCTTGCGCCCACCGTGCATCGTCATGGGTCACGGATTCGGGGCGGAGCGCGCCTGGGGACTGCCTTCGTTCGCCGAGCGGTTTTGCGGAGCAGGCTTTGCGGCGTTCTTGTTCGACTATCGCGGGTTCGGCGACAGCGCGGGCTCTCCGCGGCGAATCGTCAGCCCTCGCCGCCACATCGAGGATTTCGAAGCAGCTGTCGAGCATGTTCGAGCTTTTGCCGATATCGACCCGGAACAACTCGTTCTTTGGGGAACATCGCTTGGCGGCGGCCACGCGCTGACCCTCGCCTCACGCCGGGTTCGGTGCGCGGCGGTGATCGCACACGTGCCCCACGTCGATGCGGTGGCTTCCCTCGCGGGCGGCGCCACCAGCCCCGCGCAGCTGCTGAAGTTGGTCGCAGCAGGGCTACGAGACGGCTTGCGGGCCGCCACGTTTCGAGAGCCCTACTACGTCCCCGCCGTCGGCCGCCCACGCGAGGTCGCGGTCATGAGCACCGAGGACGCTTGGGAGGGTGTCATGGCACTCGTGCCGCCGGGGGCGCCCTTCGACAACCGTTGCGCCGCCCGCATTGCCTTGACGTTTCCCCTGTACCGGCCGATCCGGGAGGTGTCCCGCATCCGTGTGCCCACGCTGATCGTGGCCGCCGCCCAGGACTCGCTGATTCCGATCGAGGCGGTCCGCAAGACCGCCGCACGAATCTCCAATGTTCGCCTCATCGAGCTCGACTGCTCTCACTTCGCTCCCTACGCAGGCGAGTGGTTCGAACGAAGCATCGAAGCGCAGCTCGATTTCCTGCGAGCGTGCTTCTGAAGAGACGATCGGCTGCCCCTTTCAGTTGATGCGAAGGCAAAGGAAGCGCCCGCCATTGGAAAGCGCACCTCCCAGGTCCCCGGCGACCGATGGCGTCGCGGAAAACCCCGCGCCGCCTTCGGCCCGCGCAATCTCGTGGCCATCCGACAACGAAAGCGCCAACAGCGAACCCTGCGTCTCACCGTAGATGACCGTGCCGGTTTCCGTGACGATGGGCGGTGTTGGCGCTCCCCGCTCGGGGGCCCTCTCCCACTGGACCTCGCGTGTTCTCAGATCCAACAGCGACACGCCGCGACGTGCGGAGGAAATCACGAGCATGCGCCCTGCGGCTGCAATCCCGGTGACACCCTGAAAATCGGCCTCCCTCCATTCGACCGAGCCGTTCGCGGGGTTGAGCGCGTAGAGACCCGCGGTGAACGAAGCGACGTACAGCGTGTCTCGAACGAGGATCGGCGTCGTGTCGACGTCGAGAAACTGCGGCACGTTGCCGGGACGGCGTTCCACGTCGAGCGCGGTTTCGATCTCCCAGAACAAGCGTCCGTCCGCCGGGTTGATGGCTGCGACCGCACCATCGGTGAACGCTGCATAAAGCCGGCCGTCCTCGAGCAAGAGGCCCGCGTGCCCAGCGATCGTGATCTCTTCGACCGGCTCTTTCTCGTACGTCCAGAGGATCCGGCCGTCATCCCGCGCCATCGCAGTGATCGAGTCGTTTTCGGCAACCAAATAGATGGCGTCCGGCGTCACGAGCGGCTGCGTCCGCATCGCCCCGATGAGCTTACTCTTCCATTTTGGCTCACCTGAGAGTGTGAGCGCGTGCACCGTGCCATCGACAGACGCGAAGTACATCTCCCCCGAGATGCTATCGATGGCCGGTTTCGATTCGATCTGCGCGCCCGCGTCGTAAAAATAGAGTCGTTCTCCCTTTTCGGTGTAGGCGAACATGTTGCCTTCGGTCGTCCCGATGTAGACTCGTTTGCGTCGCAGATCGAATTCGGCCGAGCTGAGCTGGACGGGTAGAAAGCGGGCCTCGAACCGATCAGTGAGCTGACGAGACCAGCGCACGTCGAATCCGCCCTCGCCGGGGCGCGCGTAGGCATCGCCTTGCTGCACCCAGCCGAAGTTGTCGGAGTTCGTGCTCGGCGTGCCCGCGGCTCCGCAACCTAAGACGGCGAGGGACGACGTGAAAACGGCCCACACCAAGACGCGGCGCGCTTGCATCAATCCGAGCCTACTCCTGCGGCGGCTGCCGCTGGAGGAGCTCGTTCATTTGCCGCATGAACTCCTCCGCCCTGCGCGGGTCCGTGCCTGCCGCCGGTGCCCCGCTCGGGTCGATCAGGGCCAGCCGTGCCTCGGTCTGTTCCCGCGTATACGGGAGCAGCGGGGCCTCGGGGCTTTTGAGGTCGTTCAAGACGGCCTCGAACTTGATCTTGGCTTCCTCGAGCTTGCCCTGGGCAAGCAGAATTCGCCCCTCCTGGTAGCCGGCGATCGGTGCAATGGTCTGGTCCAGGGCCCGCAGCTCTTCGAGGCGTTCGATGGCCCTCTCGTACGAATGCTCTTCTTCGAGCGTGTACGCCATGCCTTCGAGCGCCGCCCAACGCACGCCCTCGTCATCGGTCTGTTCGAGCGCCGCCTCGTAGGCCTTGCGCGCAAGCTCCCATTTGCCCTGCTCGTAGAGGGCAGCTCCCTCGCTGACTCGTGCCCACGCCGCTGCGAGGGTGCGCGGGTGCCGCTCCGCAACGGCCGCATACGCGCTCGCCTGCGCTTCTGGATCTTTCGCTTCGCCTTCGAGCACGGAGGTGAGCTCCGCTCCGGCGGCTTCGTTTTGGTTCTTGCTGAACGAGGACCAACCGATTCCGACCGCTGCCACCAGCAGGATCACCCCCGCGGCGATTCCGAGCGGCTTGAGGTTTTCCTCGAGCCAGTCCTTGGCCACCGCCGCCTGCGCAAGCGCCTTTTCCTCCACGAGCTCCGCATCACGACCCCGCTGCGCTGACTTGCGAGCGGCCTTCGCCGCTTGCTGGGCCGCGAGGCGTTGCCCCGCCGTCATGGGCGCTGATTTTTCGTTCTTGGCAGAGTCGTTGGCCAAAGCTTCCTCCAAAAAGGCAGGGAAAACCGAGTAAATCGGGTCGGGACTATACACGCGGCCCCTTGGCAGTCAACGTAGCCTCGCACGGGACGTTCCGCGCGTGCTAGACGGCTCCGCAGTGCGTTGCCTGGCCGGGATATGCGGGAGCCTCGCGTTGCTCGCCTCCATGCCCTCCGGGGCACGGGCCTACGAGGGCCAAGCGACGCTCGGCCTGGCGGTCGGGTATGCCGGCATGCCCCGGGCGGAGTCCCCGCCGCGCAACGGCATCGATGTCGCGCTCAGCGGCGGTGCGGGGATCGGCGATGCCTGGAGCATCCAGGGGCTGCTCGGCTACAACGTGCTGCCCGACGACTCCCCGCTTCACGTGTCCATGGCTGGGCTCGAGACGGTCTACGCGCTCGACATCGTCCGGTTCGTACCGCTACTCGGCTTCGGTTTCGACGGGCTCTTGACGGTGCGCGATCGGGCCGCCCGGGGAGACTTCGCGTTGCATGCTTTGGTAGGGTTCGACTTTCTCATCAACCGGCGGTGGCTCATCGGCGCGGACGCGCGCGGCTACTGGGTGGCGACGAACGCCAAGAGCGTGCTCGATGCGTTCTTCCTCACGGTCGCGGTGCGCGTCGGTCTTCGCTTCGACCTCCGGTGAGACGACCCTGCCCTGTGGCGCGTAGGGACGCAGCCCGATCCACAAGGGTTCCATGGCGCCCGTCGCCCGACTGGCGAGCAGCAGCACCACGGCAGCGCCGGCTCGAATCGACCGTGCGTGGGAACGGGAGCGCACGTGACCCCATCGGACGATTCGACCGCGGGTTGCGCCTGCTTTCAGCTCGAGGAACGGCCGAGCTCGAACCCGTCGTGAAGCACGACCACGGCCCGATCCGCATGCTCGGTTGCGATCAGACACGAGGTCTTGATCTCGCTCGTACTGATCGCTTCGATGTTGATGTCGTTGTCGGCCAGGAGCCGGAACATCCTCGCTGCGATGCCCGCATGATTTCGCATTCCCACGCCGACGATGGAGACTTTGGCTACGTCGTCATCCCTCGTGACGCGTTGTGCGCCTACGCTAGCAGCCAACTCCTCGACCAGGGCTTCGGCGCGGTCTGCATCTTCCCGGCTCACGGTGAAGGTGAGGTCGGTCTGGCCCTGCTTCGACACGTTCTGAATAATCATGTCGACCGAGATGTTCGCGTCGGCTAGGGGCTCGAATACGCTTGCCACCACACCGGGATGATCAGGAAGCGCTCTCAGGGTGAGCTTCACCGTCTTTTTGTCTGCTGCAACACCAGCGACGACGACTTTTTCGAGCAAGTGTTCTTCGTCGGTCACGATCGTTCCTTCCGCGTTTGAGAAGCTCGAGCGTACATGCAGCGGCATTCGGTGCTTCATGGCGAGCTCCACCGAACGTATCTGTAGGACTTTGGCCCCGAGCGAGGAGAGCTCGAGCATCTCCTCGTAGCTTATGCGCGGTATCTTCCGCGCGTTGGAACAGATGCTCGGGTCGGTCGTGTAGACACCGTCCACATCGGTGCAGATCTCGCAGACGTCAGCCTGGACCGCCGCCGCGATCGCCACCGCTGACGTGTCCGAGCCCCCACGACCCAAGGTCGTGATGTTTCCATAGGCGTCCGTGCCCTGAAAGCCCGCCACGACCAGAACTTGTCCCGTCTCCAGAGTCGAGCGCAGCGCGGGCCCGTCTATCGTTCGGATACGGGCCTTCTGATGCACTGCATCGGTTAGGATGCGCGCTTGATGCCCGAGCAAGGATCGTGCCGGCACACCGATCTCGTTGAGCTGGATGGCCAGGAGCGCAGCGCTCACCTGCTCACCGCTCGCCACGAGCACGTCCATTTCGCGCTCGGCGGGATGCACCGACAGCTCGCGGCCCATGCGAAGCAGACGGTCCGTCTCTCCAGCCATCGCGCTCACTACGACGATGACGTGATGGCCCTGGCGGTAGGTGTCGGCGACGCGTTCGGCGACGATGCGGATCCGATCCAGGGAGCCGACACTGGTCCCGCCGTATTTTTGAACGACCAAGCTCATCGGGCCGCGAAACATAGCCGCGCCTTGGTGGCGGGCAACCGCTGCCGCGCGCGCCGGTCCTTTCGTGCTATCCTCAACGAGATGTTGCGAGCCGCAGGGGTGGCGCTCCTCGTCGTCGGCGCCTGCACGCAAACCCCGGGATCGGCAAGCGCCCGCCCCGGCAAGGACGACGAGCGCGCGCAGGAGCGCTTGCACATGGTTCGCAAGCAGATCGAGGCACGGGGCGTCCGCGATGCACGCGTCCTCGACGCCATGCGTTCGGTGCCCCGGCATCGCTTCGTGCCGGAATCGCAACGCGGCTACGCCTACGACGACCGGCCCTTGCCCATAGGCGAGGGACAGACGATCAGCCAACCTTACATCGTGGCGTTGATGACCGAGCTCGCCGGCGTCAAACCCGGGGATACGGTGCTCGAGGTTGGAACGGGATCGGGCTACCAGGCTGCAGTGCTCGCCCAGATGGGCGTGAAGGTGTACTCGATCGAGATCGTCGAGCCTCTTGCCCGCCGCGCCAAGGCCGTTCTCGACGAGCTCGGCTATGGGAAGCGCGTGGAGCTGCGGCGTGGCGACGGTTATGCGGGCTGGCCAGAGCACGCACCGTTCGATGCCATCCTCGTCACCGCGGCTCCGCCGAAGATTCCAGAGCCTCTCAAGCAGCAGCTCGTCGTCGGGGGTCGGCTGGTCATTCCGGTGGGCAAGCACTTCCAGAGCCTCCTGCGCATCACGCGGACCAAAGACGGCTTCCGCGAAGAGTCCGTGATTCCGGTGCGGTTCGTCCCGATGACGGGCAAGGCGCAGGAGGAGTAGCCGGGCGGAGCCGGTGTGGGTCAGGGAGAGCGCCAGTGTCGGCGACAGCCCCAGCATCAGCGCCGCGGTTTCTTTGGCTTCGTCGGGGTCCGTGTGTGAGACGGATTACAATCGTTGAGGGACCTCCCAAAAACGTCGATTGAGATTCCTCGAGATGTGATATCGTCGGCGCCCCCTCAGGAGAGAATATGCCCGTTCTAATTCGCATGCGCTGGCTCATTGGCGGCCTGGCCGTTGCCTTGGCCTCCGCAGGATGTGCGAGTGACACGAGCACGGGCGGAGCTGGTGGTGTCATGGTCGAGCTCGAGCTCGCCGACGGAACCCAGATCGACGAGGTCAACTACGTCATTTCATTGCTTGGAGATGAGCTCGACAGCGGCACGATCGCCACCGCCAGCCCTGGTTCGACCGCATCGATCGAGATCTACGGCCTTTCCGAGGCGATGGGCTACGTGATCCAGATGACGGCGGTGGCCAACGATGGCGAGACCACCTGCTCCGGCTCGGCCGTCTTCAACGTGTTCGTCGGGCAAGTAACCGGTGTGGCGGTGATGCTCAACTGCAAGCGGCCGCAAGGGCTTGGGGGCGTGCGTGTCAACGGGAAGTTCAACTTCTGCGCGGGGCTGCCCTGGGTCGAGGTCTCTCCGCTTCAGACCTCCATCGGTCACGAGATCGATGTATACGCGCGCGCGGCCGATCTCGATGGCGATCCGATCGAGTACCGTTGGACGGCGACGAGCGGATCGTTTGCCGATCCCTCGGCGGCCATGACCAAATACACGTGTGAAGAGGTCGGCGAGCACACGATCACCATCACGGTCTCCGATGACGGATTCGAGTATTGTGATTGTAGCTGGTCGGTCGATATCACTTGCGTCGACGATATGGGCGGCACCGGTGGTACGGGCGGCAGCGGGGGTACAGGTGGCACGGCCGGAGCCGGTGGTACGGGGGGCGGCAGCGGTGGCACCGGTGGCACGGCCGGAGCCGGTGGTACGGGCGGCAGCGGGGGTACAGGTGGCACGGCCGGAGCCGGTGGTACGGGCGGCAGCGGTGGCACCGGTGGCACAGCCGGCGCCGGTGGTACGGGCGGCAGCGGGGGTACAGGTGGCACGGGCGGCAGCGGGGGTACAGGTGGCACGGGCGGCAGCGGGGGTACAGGTGGCACGGGCGGAGCCGGTGGTACGGGCGGCAGCGGGGGTACAGGTGGCACGGGCGGCAGCGGGGGTACAGGTGGCACGGGCGGCACTGGCGAGTGCGTTCCCGATGGCGGTGCGCAGTCGGCCGGCCCCGCGATCAACCGACCCTGTGGCGAAGTATCCTGCGGGGCCATGGAGGTCTGCGTCGATGGAGCCTGCGAGGCCGCAGCGCTCGTCTTCGTGAGCAGCACGGTGTCCGACGCGGCGCTCGGTGGCCCGCGTGGGGCCGACATGACCTGCGCTGACCTCGCCCAAGCTGCGGGTCTCGGCGGCCACTGGATGTCGTGGACCTCCGATCCATGTACGTCCCCCTTCAAACGCTTCGAGAAATCGACTCTTCCCTATCGCTTGCTCGATGGAACCGAGGTCTCGACCAGTTGGAGCCGCCTGACCATAGACCCTCCGCCGTCGGGCCAAGGCTACCTCGATCACGTCATCAACATCGACGAAAACGGGGACATCCCTGCCACGACGTTGGAATGCTCAGGTTCCGTCAACCCGCCGCAGGGCTGTTTCGTCTGGACCAACACGAACGTCGAGGGACAGGTCGCCGCACTCGCAAACAACAATGGCTGTCTCGGGCTCACGACCAACAATAGCGTGTTCGGACCCTCCACCGCGGGGAAGATCACCAGCATCAGTCGAGGTTGGACCGACGGAGCGTTTTGGACTTGCGGGACCAACAACCTGCGGATCTATTGCGTCGAGCAATCCCTCGCAGATCCCATTCCGTAGTTTTGCAAGACGGTCATTTTTCTTCGTCTGAGGGAGGATCGCCCGCTGGTTTGCTCGGCCGCGGAGCAGGCTCTCCGTACTCGTCGATGAGCTTCTTTTCGAGCTTGTCGAGCAACATACGCTCGATGTAGCTGGGCATCGCGGGGATCTGGATGACGACCCGGACCGAGCCTGCGCCCTTGTCTTCGATGCGAAGAAGCTCGACGCTGCCCGGATAGGTGTGGCCTTCGTCCCGGTAATCGAAGAGAAAATAGCCCACGCCCTCGTCCCGATCCTTGATCGGAAAACCCTGGTCGACGCGGATCAAGCGGATGGCCGCGCCCCACACTTGCTCGTAGCTGTGCCGAAAGTCCTCGGTCTTCTTCGCTTGGCTAGTCACCGGCAAGAGCAGCGTTCCCACCATCAGCAAAGTAGCCCAGAGCCTCATCCGCCCCACGCTACATAGCCTCCATCCCCAGTCAAAAAAGGGGACACCCGCACGCGTGCACACATCCGCGATCGCTCAGGATGCGGGCCTCTACCTGGACTGCACACCGATCTCTACCTTTTCACGGTTTCGGTTGGAAGTCGTCGGAAGGCGACTAGTTCCGAGGGGAGCATGCATGCTCTTTGACAAGCTCCTCGATGAGTGGGAGGAGCTTGTCGCGCGTATTGAGGGACGGGTCCTCGAGGACGCGCTCGAGAAGGCCGCGGAGGATTTCGCCGACGATCGGACCCGGGCTGTCAACGTACTCCAGGACATCGTCGCCCCCGACAGCCAAGTCCTGGGTGGTCAGTGCGTTACCCTGCTCGATCGCACCGTCGATCCGTCTGCGCAGCTCGTGAAGGGCGGCGAGCTCTCGTTCGACGTCGCGGCCTTTGCCGAGCGCATCGGCCTCTCCGAGACGCAGCAGTGGGTCGATCTTTCCGGGTCCGACGCGCTTGATGAAGCGCCGCACGGCCGCATCCGTCCACTCGCTGCTGTAGCAGATCAAGTGATGCCGGATCAGGCCTACGATCAGATCGCGCTCTTGATTCGAGAAGCGGTAGTCGCGCAACCAGCGATCGGCCATATCCGCGCCTACCTTCTCGTGATGATAGAAGGTCCAGTCGTTGGTTTTGTCCGACCACGCACGTGTGCGCGGCTTCGCCACGTCGTGCAGCAGGGCTGCCACGCGCTCGATCGGCGCGCCCTCCGACTCGTCGAGCACCCGCATCGTGTGATCCCACACGTCGTACGCGTGCCACTGATTCTGTTGGCAGCCCACCTGCTCGAGAAGCTCCGGATACGTGACCTCCAGGATACCCGTCCGGCGCATGACCTCGAATGCCCGTGACGGCGCCCTCGCCTTCATGGCCTTGAGCCACTCTTCGCGGACCCGTTCCGGGCTGACCTTCCGAAACGTATCGAGCGTGCCTCGAAATGCGGCCTCCGTCTTGGATTCGAGCTCGAAGTCCAACGTCGCCACGAATCTCGCACCACGCAAAATACGGAGCCCGTCCTCCTGGAAGCGCTTCGTGGGGTCGCCCACGGCACGCAGCAGCTTGTCGCGCATGTCCAACATGCCGCCGAAGGGATCCACGACTCGGCCTTCCACCGGGTCGTACGCAATCGCGTTGACCGTAAAATCGCGGCGCGCGAGGTCGCTTTCGATGTCATCGACGAATTCCACGTGGTCCGGTCGGCGGCCGTCGCTGTAGGCGCCCTCCCCGCGCAAGGTGGTGACCTCGTACCCGCTTCCTTTCCAAAGCACGGTGACGGTTCCGTGGTCGACGCCGGTGGGGACCACCCTGCGAAAGACTTTTTGCACCTTGTCGGGCCGGGCGGTCGTGGCTACGTCCCAATCGTTGACCCGTTCGCCGCGAAGGGTGTCTCGGACACAGCCGCCAACCACCCAGGCGCGCTCCCCCGCATTGCGGAGCTCCTCACAAATCTCGAGCACCGGCCTTGCAATTTGCTGCCGAAGAATACGGTGTGGCACCTCGCTTCGATAACCTTAGGGTTCATCAAGTGCAATTGGCCCTGCGGCCCAACAAGGCTACACTCCTGAATCTCCCCCCTGCCCCCCACAATCGAATGAGAAGACTTTGGAAGCCCGTGCTTGGTTTGGTGGTCGTCCTTGCGGCGTTCACCGTTTCTTTCGGCTGGCCCGTTGAAAACGGCCTTCAAATCGACATCGACACCTCTCCGAGGGCCCTCGCTGCACGCCAGAAGACGCCCTGGGACCTGACCAAGCTCCAGGTCATGAACCGGGTGATTCACGAGGTCAACAAGGATTACGTCGACCCGAGCCGAGTTGATTATCAGCGGATGCTGTTGGCAGGTCTGGATGCCATTCAGCAGGACGTCGCTCCCGTGTTGGTGCACTACCAAGACGGTGCCGACGACCTCGAGGTGCAAGTCAACAACGCGGAAAAGGAGTTCGCCGTCAAAGACGTATCGAGCCCGTGGGATCTGATCGGCCGGTATCGGGAAATCTTCTCGTTCATTCAAAAAGAGCTGCAGCCAGAGGACGACGTCGACCTTCAAGAGGTCGAGTACGTCGCGATCAATGGAATGCTCCGAACTCTCGATCCGCACACGGTCTTGCTGGACCCAGAGACCTTCAAGGAAATGCAGACGAGCACACGCGGGGAATTCGGCGGCCTCGGCATCGTGATTTCAATTCGCGATGGGAACCTCACGGTGATCAAGCCCATGCCCGGAACCCCCGCCTTCAAAGCGGGGCTCGAGCGCGGTGATCGCATCGTGAAAATCGGCGACGAATCGACGCTGAACATGCCCCTTCAAGAGGCTGTCAATCGGCTTCGCGGCAAACCGGGCTCCAAAGTGACCATTTTCATTCGCCGCCAAACGCCCGCCCGCACGTGGAGTGCACCCCGCCCCGTCGAGCTGACGCGCGCGAACATCCAAATCGACTCGGTCGAGCACCGCATGATGCGAGACGGTGTGGGCTACATCAAGATCAACAACTTCCAGGGCAATACTGAGCGCGAGCTCAAGAAAGCTCTCGAAGCGCTTCACAAGAAGAAGATGACGGGTTTGGTGCTCGATCTTCGTGCCAACCCGGGAGGTCTCCTCGACCAAGCCGTCCAGGTGGCCGACACGTTCCTCGACGTGGGCGCGATCGTCACCACCTCCTCTCAGGACCCGCGCCAACGCGAAGAGAAGTTTGCGAGGTCCCCAGGAACCGAGCAGCGCTATCCGATGGTCGTTCTGATCAACGGGCAAAGCGCTTCGGCCAGCGAGATCGTGGCGGGAGCCTTGAAAAACCACGATCGCGCTTTGATCATCGGCGAGCAGAGCTTCGGCAAGGGCTCGGTGCAGGTCCTCTATCCGCTGCCGGACGGCTCTGCGTTGAAGCTGACCGTCGCGCAGTATCTGACCCCGGGTGACGTCTCGATTCAAGGCGTTGGGATCGTTCCTGACATCGCGATCAGCCCGATGACCGTCGACAAGGACAACATGGACCTTCAGGTCGACGACATCTTTCCGAGAGAAGCCGACCTCGAAGCACACCTCACCCACGAAAGCGCGAGCGACGCGCAGCGGCCTTCGGTGGTGATCGGGTATTATCTCAATGCGGAATTGCGCCAGAAGCTGCTCGAAGCGGAGCCCGAGGAGCAGGAAAACGAGGCGCAGGAGAACTTCTTGATTCGCTTCGCGCGCAACTTGGTGGCCAACGCGCAATCGTCGAAACGGCCGCAAATGCTGGCGGAATCCGAGCCGATCATCGAGCGCGTGGAGCAGCAAGAAACCGAAAAAGTCGTGCGCGATTTGAAAAAACTCGGAATCGATTGGAGCGTCGGCCCGGACAAGGGGCCTAGCCAGGTGCGCGTCGTCGCGACGACGAGCTCCGGTGACAAAGCGACCCGCGCGGGCGATCCGCTTTCACTACGCGTCGAGGTCACGAACGAGGGCGACAACCCGCTCTACCAGCTTCGTGCGACGACCGAGAGCGACAATCGCTTGTTCGACGGCCGCGAGCTCGTATTCGGGAAGCTCGAGGCAGGCGAGACTCGCAGTTGGACCACAACGCTCGGCGTATGCGTCACCGAAAAGGAGAAGCGCGTGTGTCGCATCCCGCGTGGAATGGTCGACCGAGCCGACGGAATCGAGGTCCAGTTCGAGGAGGCCCACGGCCACGTACCCAAGCCGGTGGAGGTCCGCACCTTGATTCGCGCCCTTCCCCAACCCCGCTTTGCGTACGGGCTGCAAGTCGCCGACAACATCAAAGGCAACGGCGATGGTTTCGTCCAGCCGGGTGAACAGGCCACGCTCTACTTCACCGTCGAGAACGTTGGACGCGCCGAAAGCACGGACGTGCAGGCAAACCTGCAGAACAAGAGCGGAAGCGGCGTGTTGCTCAACGACGGGCGCTTCCAGAAGGACGAGCTGAAGGTCGGCGAGGAATGGGTCGTTCCGTTCACGTTCCAGGTGCTGCCGAAGTTCGCGGAGGACGAAGCCACGCTCATGTTGGGCGTGAGCGATCTTGAGTTCGGGGTGGGCGTCGGTCAGAAGCTGAACGTTCCGGTCCACCGAGAGAACAAACCCGTGGAAACCTTATCGGCCAGACACGTGGTGAGCTTGCAGCCGGGCACCGAGATCGTGGCCCGTCCCGAGGAAAGCGCTCCCGTCATCGCGCGCGCAGATCATGCGGTGCGATTGCTGCACACGGCGACCAGCGGTGCGTTCTTTCGCCTCGACCTCGGAGGTGGCCGGCCCGGCTGGGTGCGGGCGGATGATGCCTCCCCTGCCGCGGGGCAGCTCACGAAGAGCCCGACCCTGGCCTGGGTGGTGAGCAATGCACCACCGAAAATCGAGCTTGCGGGTTTGGATGGTTACGTGACGCGGAGCGAGAGCATTCGAGTGCGCGGCAAGGCGACCGACCAACAGCGGGTACGGGACCTGTACATCTCTTCCAGCGGCCACAAGGTCTACTACGAGTCCAATCAGGGAAGCGCCACACCCGGCGAGCTGACGTTCGATGCCGAGGTTCCCGTCCATCCAGGGCTCAACACCATCATGGTGGTCGCGCGCGAGGACAACGATTCGGTGACCCGTCACTATTTCGTGGTGCGTCGGGACGCGGAGGATGGCTCCCTGATGGAAACCAAGAAATTCGAAGGCGCGCTCCTTGCCAATGGCAACGGCTACCACTGAGCGACGCTCGCTCAGGTGACGGAGAAGAATCGGGCGAAACGATCCGCACCCTCGGGAAGCTCGCCTCCTCGCCGGATGTAGCGCCACAGGAGCGGGGTGAGCGTGTCGATCAAGCAAGCCGTGTCCTCGGCTGCCTGCGCGGTTTCCAAGCTCGAATCTTCACTCGCTTTGATCTCGAGATGACTGATTTCCCCGCCGCTCCAGCGAATGCACAGCGTCTCCGACCGACCGGCGAACGACTGGCGCAGGCAGGCCTCTCCTTCCGCCGGCGTTCCCCTCGACCATGCGGACGCGTGGATGGGCGCCTGGTCGCCTAGGAGCTGGGCGAGCCGCTTCCGAAGCCCGTGATCGTCCTCCGCCAACAACAGCGCGGCCAGCGCACCCGACGGATTGGCTGCATCTTGGAGCGCGGCGTGCGCAAGCGCCCATCGCTCCGGCTTGGCTAGCCGCAGATACGCGAAGATCAGAGCATCGAGCGCCTCCCGATCCTCTTCGACGCGATGGAGCAGGCTCGTGAGGGAGCCCCCTCGCGGGCGATCGGCCGTTGCGATGCCGGGGCGCCTGACCTCCACCCGCTCCCATCTAACCGATCGCAGGGAGCTTCACCAGAACAAGCCTGATGTAGGTTTATGTATTCTACTTGACTTCGTTAACCCACTTGGCTAAGGACATTCCGTTCAGGAGCTGCCATGGACGGGAACGAGCTCATCGCACGGCACGAGAAAATGGTCCTCGGACTCGCCTGCCGCCTGCGTCGCGAGCTCGGCCTCCGAGGAGAGTTGGACGATCTGATCGCGTTTGGATTTGGGGGCCTTCTAGAAGCGCAGCACCGCTTCGATCCTACACGCGGCATTCGCTTTCAGACCTTTGCCTATCACCGGATTCGAGGCGCCATGCTCGACGGCGTCCGAAAAATGGCACTGTTTCCCCGTCGAGCGCACGAGCGCTTCAAGGCGGCGGAGGAACAGCGCCCCACCGCTGCGCCGACCGAGCTCGACAAAGCGTTCAAGCGCATGAGCGCTAGCCTGACCGGGGCGACCCCGCTGCAAGGACGCTATGGGGAGCAGTCGCCCGAGGCCGAGCTGCTGCGGAGCGAAGCCCTCAGCCGGCTGCTGGCGGCGATCCCTGCCCTTTCGCCGAGGCAAAGGCTGCTCGTGCGTGGACACTACTTCGAAGGGCGCTCCCTCGATGCGATGGCGCGGGAGCTCGGCATCTCGAAATCGTGGGCAAGCCGACTCCACACACAAGCGCTCCAGCAGCTGCGGGTTGCGGTCGAGCCGAAATGAGCCCAAACCGGCCGGCCGGCCGATTTCACGGTATTGTCGCGGGTTTGCGCGCGTATCGCGCTTCGCGCTTGGGTCCCCAATTGCGAACCGGGCTACGCACTTGCCCGGGGGTGTGCCGTTTTTGGAGTCACCTGTGGCAAAAGCGTCGGTCTCCTGTCAATTCCGCTGTAAAGCGGCTCTCGAAAGTACGACGTTTCGCCGTTTTTTTCAGATGGCACGCAAACTGCATCATGCTCGCGACAGGATGGGGGCACCAATCACACAAGTCCCGAAGGCTCCAGCGGCCGATAACCGCGGCGTTCGGATCCTGGCCAAATCGGTTTACCGCGAGCTCCGCAATAGCGGGCACAGCCGGTCGGACATCGTTGCGTTCACCAACGCGGTCCTCGAGCTCGTGACCTCCGAGCTTCGTGACGCGCAAGAAGCAGCCGAGTGACGGTCGCCGCCGGCTGCCGTTGATGCAAAAGCGCAAACGATTCGCGGCCTTGGCTCCTTGACCCCAACGGGAGGCGCGGCTACGTTCCGCGTCCGGCGCAACTCGGCGTTGCCAGGATCACAGGGGAGTCGATAACGATGGCCATCAAAGTCGGAATCAACGGCTTCGGACGAATCGGGCGTTGCGTCGCTCGGATCGTCGCCGACAGCCAAAGCGACGTCGAAATCGTCGGAATCAACGACCTCACCAGCGCGCAGATGCTCGCGCATCTGCTGGAATGGGATTCGGTCCATGGGCACTTTTCGCACCCCGTCCGAGCCGAGGCGGGCGCGATTTGGATCGGCGACAGGCGCATCCCCGTCTCTGCCGAGAAGGATCCCTCGAAGCTCGAATGGAAAAAGCTCGGGGCACGCGTCGTGCTCGAGTGCACGGGTCTGTTTCGCACGAGGGAGTCGGCGGCGGGGCATCTGAAGGCAGGTGCGGAGCGCGTGATCATCAGCGCGCCCGGAAAGAGCGACATCGACGGAACGTTCGTGGTTGGAATCAATACCGACCAGTTCGACCCCCAAAAGCACCACGTGATCAGCTGCGCCTCGTGCACCACCAACTGTTTGGCCCCGATGGCCAAGGTGTTGCACGACTCGTTCGGCATCGTGAAGGGCCACATGGTCACCGTCCATTCATACACGAACGATCAGAACATTCTGGACGCACCCCACAAAGACATGCGCCGCGCCCGCGCGGCCGCGGTGTCGATGATTCCAACTTCGACGGGTGCGGCGACGGCCATCGGCCTCGTCCTGCCCGAGCTCAAGGGCAAGCTCGATGGGACGGCGATTCGCGTCCCAACCCCAAACGTATCTCTCACCTGTTTGACGGCGCAGGTCGCTCGCAACACCGATCGGGACGAAGTCAATCGTGCCCTCAAGGATGCAGCCGAGGGCCCGCTCCGCGGCATTTTGGCTCTGGAAGAACGACCGCTGGTGTCGGTCGACTTCATGGGCAACTCGCACTCCTCGATCTGCGATGCCGCGCAGACGCAGGTCGTGGGCGGAGACCTCGTCGAGGTGCAGAGCTGGTACGACAACGAGTGGGGATTCTCCAACCGCATGGTCGACCTGGTACGGATCGCCGCGAACGCAGGATGAATCCATGGCTTCTTCGATTCGTTCGATCGAGGAGCTTACCCTCGAAGGCGTCACGACATTCATTCGCGTCGATTTCAACGTACCGTTGAGTCACGGACAGGTGACCGACGACACGCGGATTCGCGCTGCCCTGCCCACCATCCAGTATGCGTTGGGCGAGGGAGCTCGGATCGTGCTCGCTTCTCATCTCGGTCGGCCCAAAGGTAAAGTCGTGCCCGAGCTTTCGCTCGAGCCGGTCGGCGTGCGGCTCGCCGAGCTTCTCGAGGATGTCGAGATTCGGCTGACCGACGATTGCATCGGAGACGGAGCGCGCAAAGTCGTCCAAGACCTTCGCGACGGGCAGATCGCCCTGCTCGAGAACTTGCGTTTTCATCCTGGTGAAAAGGCGAATGACATCGACTTTGCCCGCGAGCTTGGCGGTTCCTGCGGGGCCTACGTCAACGACGCCTTCGGCGCCGCGCACCGTGCCCATGCATCGGTGAGCGCCCTACCCGGTCTCATCGAGGAGCGGGCGGCCGGGCTGTTGATGCAACGAGAGCTCAAGGCACTCGACAGGCTGCGCACCGATGCCCCACGTCCCTACGTTGCTGTGTTGGGCGGAGCGAAGGTGAGCGACAAGATCGGGGTGATGGAAGCGCTCCTCGGAAAGGTCGACGCACTCCTGGTGGGTGGTGCGATGGCCAATACCTTCTTGGCGGCGCGCGGGCTTCAGGTTGGCAAGAGCCTTTGCGAAACCGACAAGCTCGCTCTAGCCAGAAGCCTCATGAGCACCGCGGAAGAAAAAGGGGTCGCCTTGCTTCTGCCGGTCGACGTTCGCGTGGGTGAATCGACGGATGCAACGGAGTCCCGGGTCACCGCAATCGACGCGATCCCACCGGACGCCATGGTGCTCGATATCGGGCCCGAAACGGAAAAGCGCTTCCGCGAAAGGCTTCGGCGAGCGCAATCGGTGTTCTGGAACGGCCCGATGGGACTGTTCGAGAACCAAGCCTTCGCCGAGGGTACGTTGGCTGTGGCTCGCGCGGCCGCGGATTGTCCTGGCTTCAGCGTGGTCGGCGGCGGCGACAGTGTGGCTGCCGTCATGCAAGCCAATCTCGCTAGCCGCTTCGATCACGTGTCCACTGGCGGTGGCGCCTCCCTGGAGTATCTAGAGGGCCGACCGCTGCCAGGCGTGGAGGCTCTGAAGATATGACTCACCGCAAGCCGATGATCGCGGGCAACTGGAAGCTCCACAACACGATCGCCCAGTCCAAGCAATTGGCGGGCGCGATTGCAGCACATGTCGGCGGCGGCGTGGCATGCGATGTGGTCGTGGCTCCCGTAGCCACCTCGCTCTGTGCGGTCAGGGAAGCAGTGGCTGGCTCCGAGGTGGGCCTTTGTGCACAGAATGCGTACTGGGAGGATTCCGGTGCGTTCACCGGCGAGCTCAGTCCCGCGCTGCTGCTCGACGCGGGCTGCGGCTACTGCATCGTCGGCCATTCGGAACGCCGCCAGTACTTTGGAGAGACCGACGCTGGGGTACGCAAGAAGGTCGCGGCACTGTTGCGGCACAAGATCGTGCCCATCGTCTGCATCGGCGAGAGCTTGGAGCAGCGCGAGGCGGGCAAGACGCTCGATATCGTGCTTGGCCAAGTGCAAGCCGCGACCGATGGTCTCGATGCAGTGGCCTTGGCGCCTTTGGTCGTGGCGTATGAGCCGATCTGGGCCATTGGCACTGGCCGCACAGCGAAGGCCGAGGATGCGCAGGAAGTGCATCAAGCCATCCGAGGCCGACTGGCCGCGCTGAAGGGTTCGTCTTGGGCCGATTCAGTCCGCGTTCTCTACGGCGGAAGCGTGAAACCGAGCAACGCCGATGAGCTGCTCGCCCAGCCGGACGTGGACGGCGCGCTCGTCGGTGGCGCCTCACTTTCCGCTGAAGACTTCATCCCGATCATCGATGCCGGCGTTCGCCGCGCAGAAAGCTGAGCCCATGTATACCTTCGTTTCCATCATCTACGTCTTCGTGTGCTTGTTTCTGATCCTCGTCGTTCTTCTCCAGTCGGGCAAAGGCGGCGGCTTGGGGTCGGCGTTTGGTGGTGGCACCAGCCAGCAGATCTTCGGCGGCGCCGGCGCCGGCAATTTGCTCACTCGGCTGACGGCGATTTTCGCGTTCGCGTTCATGGGGCTCTCGGTATGGCTTGCTTTTCTCTCGACCACGGGGGAGCAGGCGCTCGAGCGCGCCGTCCGGGAGCAAACGGCCACCCAAGAAGCGGGGCAGACGAACGAGCCCGAGGACGTCGAGGCGACCGAGCCTACGGAGACGCCTGCGCCCGAAGCACAGTAGCTCCGTGCAGGATGTCCGTGAGCTCCTCTTCGAGCTCGCACGCCGTGAAGCGGTGCTCCTGGTAAGGCTCGGTCGCGCGTGTGATGGCTCGCCGTAGAGCCGAAGGCCCTGCATCGCGCCCAAGGCAGCGCTTCAGAATCATGCCCAACGAGAATACGTCGGCCCTTCCGTCCACCGGTTCGCGGCGGTCTAGCTCGGGCGCGCGATAAGGGTCCCGCGGCCTCCACGCTCGTGAGGTTCCAAATCCGGTGACTTTGACGCCGTCCGACTCGCCGATGACGATTCGTCCTGGGGATAGACGCCCGTGGATCAGGCGTACGAACTGCCCGCTCGGTGCGCGCCGGGTATGCGCGTAGCGCAACGCTCGAGCCGCCTCCCTGGCGATCCTCGTCACCGCAGGCCACGGAAGGGTCTCTGCTTTTTGAAGCACCCCACCCAGGGTCGCTCCCGAGACGAGCTCGGTGACGACGAAGCAGCCGTGGTCGAGCACGCCGAGGTCGAGAACGTGGGCGATGTTGGCATGCGACAACGGGGCAGCTCGTTTCGCCTCGGAGATCACCGCGTCGAGGAAACCTGCATCGGGACGCGTGCCCCAATCCGCTTGCCACACCCTGACCGGCTTTTCGAAGCCAGCGGCTCCGACCCGTCTCGCCAGATAGACGTTGCCCACGTCACAGTCGCGCCAAGGTCGAAGCAGGCGGTATGGGCCTAGGAAACGCGCAGACGAGTCCACCGGCCAATGATCCGATACTCGGCCCCAGGCGTCGTATTTTCCGCACGATCGGACGTGTTGTTTCAGGGCGCGCCAGTGCCATGCACAGGGTGAATACGTAGGTATTGGCCCAGGTGCTTGGCGCCGATGTAGAACGGCACGGTGTCGAGTAGCGCGACCACGAACTTGAAGCTGTAACCAGCCGCAATGAACGTCAAAAGTTGCGGCCATAGCGGCCGCGACGCGTCGAGCGGGATGCCTTTGGCGAGGAAGTGCGTGATGAGAATGACCGAGATGGTATCCACCAGCTGGCTCACCATGGTGGAACCGTTGTTCCGGAGCCACAGGTGGCGGCCGTCGGTGACATCCTTCCAGAAGTGGAACAACTGAACGTCGATGAACTGGGCCGCCAGGTAGGCGATCATGGAGGCGGTGACGGCGCTGAACGCGAGGCGTCTCAACTCAAAGAAGACGCCGGCGTGTGGTTGATCCGGAGGCTCGAAGCCTGGAAGCGCTCCGCCAATCCATAAAATGAACATCACCCACAAATTCAGCGCGAGGCCCATCCACACCACCTGATTGGCACGATGACGTCCAAAGAGCTCCGAGATGAAGTCAGTGCACAAGAACGTGATCGGGTACGGCAAGACGCCCACGGCGAGCGGCATCGGAATCGTGACGTCGGTGCCAGGCAGCCGAAAGCTCAGATCGATGAAGCGAGTCACCCCGAGAATGTTGAGCATTGCCAGGGTGCCGAGGAACAATCCGGACAAGACCAGAAACACCAGCTGGCGCCTCTCTTGGACCATGGCCTCATCGAGCTCGGGGAGCCCATCGAATGCGTACTGTTCCGATGGAAGAAGCTCGGTGCCGCGCTCGGTCACGAACCGGCCTTTTGACGCAGCGCCTTTCCTTCGATGCCGCGCCACGCCTGGTGCTCCTGTCCGGCCCGCTTCGCGTCTCCGATCTCCTCGTAGAGCGCCGGAAGCGAGATGGACAGGGCTCGGGGCTCGGTCGCCTTCTCCCACGCATCGCGGAGCTCGGCGAGATCCTGCGTGGGCTGTACGATGAGCTTTCCGCGCACAAGGGAGGTTGGCGCCGCCGCCGAAGCTGAGGCTGGCCCTGGCGGCCGGTGTTCGTGCGGCTCGCCTGCCTCGCAGGCTGCGCAATGGTGTGCCACGCGCTCGTGTTGGATGAACACGCGAGCGCCCTCCGGCAGCGCTTTTTTCAGCCCCTCGAGCGCTCCTTCCTCCCGCTCGAGGGCTACGAAGGACCAACGCCGCTCGGCGCCCCGTCGAAGGATCTCGAGCAACGGAAAGACTGGCACCGTCTCTTGCTCGGAGATCTTGTGTGCGGCGACGGGCGCGCCATCCCATAGAACCAGATCTCCATAGTCGATCGGCGCATCGCGGAAGGTCGGGGATTGCACGACGCCGTGGCATGGGCTCAGCGGCGCCACCCAAACCAGCTCGAATGCCACTGCGTCCTTCGGCAGGCGTGAGGTCGCATCGGTCTGTGGCGTCCGCGAGAGCACGCGTACCAGCATCGGTGGCAAGCCGGCGACGTACGGCGTTTGACGAGACTGATCGAGACGCGCCTCGACTCCCAGGGCCTCCCATGCCTGCACCGCAGCTTCACCCTTCCCGAGGGCAGTCGCGCAGATGGCGAGATTCCAAAGAACGGGTCGCTCCGGCCCGAGTCGCATGCGCGCTTGGTCGTTGGCGGCGAATCCATCGGCAAAGCGGCCGCGCCATTTGTCGAGCAGGCCCGCGTCGTACCACCACTCCCCCCGCTCCGCGTCGAGCTCGATCGCGCGCGTAAATGCTTCCTGAGCTTCTGCGTCGCGGCCAGGGCCGCATAGCCGCAATGCGTTGCCCAGCATGGCATACAGGTTGCCCGCAATGTCCGCGTCTTCGAGAGCATGCTCATCGAGCGTGTTCAAGCTCCGTTGAAGCCCGGCGGCGGCCCACCACGCAGGCCCGTCGTCCGTAAGGGGTGGCTCGTCCATCCCGCGTCGTCCCGCTTGCTCGATCAGCAGGCCGGCGGTGGCCAGAGCGAGGCCCCAGTCTGCCGTCCAGGCATCCATGAGCTGTTGCAGGACCTCACGGTGATCTGGGCCGTTTCCCAGCTCGCGAATCAAGGCGAGAGCAAGCTCGGCGAGCTTTCGGTCCGAGCTCAACTGACTGCGCCTCGGTAGAAGCGCCTCCCAGGTGCTTTGCAGGTCTTCGTTGGCTTTCGCGACGCCCATGGCGGCGGAGCTTAGCAGCCCACTATTCGTTGTCAGCGTCGAGAAGCCCCTAGAGATCCCGATTTGCGCGCTCTTCTTGGTGGAGGGGCGTGTTTTTCGCTAATCTGACGGGACCAGGGCCGGTCGGCGGCCGCCACTGCTGAGCGAGGATGAGTTGCAATACCACAGTGCGGGACTGACCGATGTCGGTCAACGCCGAAAGCTGAACGAAGACGCCTTCTTGATCGATGACGACCTAGGTCTGTACGTCGTCGCGGACGGCATGGGCGGCCATGCTGCGGGGGAGATCGCCAGTCAGGAGGCAGTCGATACCGTGCACGGCATGGTCAGTCGGGGGCACGGCGCCCTACGACGCGTAGCGGGTGGCGACACCTCGGAAGACTCACTGCGCCAGGCCATCCGTGTGGTCGAGAGCGCCGTTCAAGCGGCGACCTACATGGTGTTCGGTCTCGCACAGCATACCCCGGAGCAACAGGGGATGGGCACGACGGTCTCCGTGCTGGCGATGTGCGGAGACTACGGGATCACCGCGCAGGTTGGAGACAGCCGGATTTATTTGATCCGGGGACGCAGAGCCGAATCTCTCACGGAGGACCACACCCTGGTCGCATGGCAGCTCAAGCAAGGCATCATCACCGAGGCCGAAGCGGCTCGCTCACCCCATCGCAACGTGATCACACGCGCGGTTGGAAGCCGCGAGTACGTCCAAGTCGACACTGGTTTCTTCGAGGTACAACCCTCGGACGCATTCTTGCTTTGCTCGGACGGGCTGCACGGCTACTTGCAGATCGAGGAGATCCCAGACGTGATTGAGATAGGGCCCAAGGGCGCCGCGCAGCGCTTCATCCACATTGCGAATTCGCGGGGCGGCCGCGACAACATCACCGCCATAGTGGTCAACGTCCTGTAGACGTTGCGCGGCTGCATCCTTCGAGAAGTCGACGCATGCGGGGGCGCCGCGGAATGAGTCGAACGGCTCGGCTCGCAAAGGTGGCCGGATGCGCGGTGGCGTGAGGACGGGTTCGCAAAAACGCGACACGCGGTTTCGCGGGACGGGGCGGGCTGCATAGGTGGCCCGGTGCACAGGGGAGCTGAGGCCACGCAACCCGCCCCTCGGGCGGCGCGCCAATCGGAGGGGTTTGCAGTCATGCCGATTGGCACTTCGCACGCCCTCTCCACCCCATGTCGCGTTTTTCCGAGCCCTCCGCACGTCGACTTGTACCGAGGAGGACGGGTCGGGATGGGCAGCGTGGCTGGACCCAGCCCCGCATCACATTCCGCCGCGCGGCAGCGTCAGCGCCCAGTGTCAGCGGCGGAGTCAGCGTCAGCGCGAGGGACAGCGACAATGCCAGTGCCAGCGACAGAGCCAGTGTCAGCGCCGGTGCCAGCCCAGGGAGAGGACTACTCGGTCTCTTCGTCTGGGCTCGCCTCTTCGCTCTTGGCGATCGACAGGGAGCCGAGCTTGTCCTTGAGAGCGTCCCCTAGAGTCGCCTGGGCGCCGCCGAGGCTCGGGCCTACCTTGCGTGGTGCGATCCGCTTCTCGCCGCCTGCAGGGCGATCGATTTTGTCGACCTCTTGACCCTCGGCCGCGCGAAGCGACAGCGTGATGGTGCGGTCTTCGTCGTCGATGCGAATGACCTGCGCCTTGACGATGTCGCCGGTCTTGACGATGTCGGTCGGCTCTTGGCTGAGGTCCGCGCTGATCTCGCCCCGCGGGATTACACCCTCCACGCTACGCTCGATCTCCACGTGAATGCCGTACTCGTCGGCTCCAATCGCACGCACTTCGACGACCGTTCCTTCGGGATAGCGATCTGGAATGAAGCTCCACGGATCTTCGTACAGCTGCTTGATGCCGAGGCTCACCTTGCGGTCGTCATGGTTGATCGACAGGATGATGGCCTCGACCTCGTCGCCCTTGCGATAGAGGTCGGCGGGGTTGTTGATGCGCTGGGTCCAGCTGAGGTCCGACTTGTGGACCATGCCGTCGACGCCCTCTTCGATACCGACGAATACGCCGTAGTCGGTGATCGAGCGAACTCGGCCCTGAATGATGTCGCCGGGATTGTACTTCTGCGTGAATACCGTCCAGGGGTCGGGCTCGAGCTGCTTGAGACCGAGGCTGATGCGCTTGTTTTGCGCATCGAGGTCCAGCACGACGCACTCGACCTCCTGGCCTACCTCCAGCACCTTCGAAGGATGCTTGGGCTTGGCCCAGGTCATTTCACTGACGTGAATCAGGCCCTCGACGCCCTGTTCGAGCTCCACGAAGGCGCCGTAGTCGGTGAGCGAAACGACCTTGCCCTTGACCTTCTTGCCCGGGACGTACACGTCGTGGGCCACGTTCCACGGATCTTCGGTGGTCTGTTTGAGCCCGAGCGAAACGCGCTCGGTGTCGGCGTTGTACTTGAGCACCTTCACGGTGACCTCGTCACCCACCTCGAAGACCTCCGAGGGGTGATTCACGCGTCCCCAGCTCATGTCCGTGATGTGGAGCAACCCATCGATACCCCCGAGATCCACGAAGGCTCCGTACTCGGTGATGTTCTTGATCGTGCCGGTGACGACCTGGCCTTCTTCGAGGTTTTCGAGGGTTGCTTCTTTGAGCCGGTCGCGCTCCTTTTCGAGCAGCACGCGTCGCGACAGCACGATGTTTCCGCGTTTCTTGTTGAACTTGATGACCTTAAACTGGAAGGTCTGGCCGAGAAGGCGGTCGAGATTGCGCACGGGGCGGAGATCGACCTGGGAGCCTGGAAGAAAGGCTTTGACGCCGCCTCGGATGGTCACGGCAAGACCGCCCTTGACGCGCTGGGTGATCGTGCCCTCGATCAGCTCGTCACGCTCGCACGCTGCGCTGATCTCGTCCCAGACCTTGAGCTTGTCCGCCTTCTCCTTGGAGAGGGATACCAGCCCATCCTCGTTCTCTTTGGACTCGATCAGGACATCGACACGATCTCCAGGCGTCGCCGAGATGTTCCCTTCGGCATCGAGGAACTCGTGGAGCGAAATCACTCCCTCGGATTTGTAGCCAATGTCGACGACGACAGAGTCCTTTCCGACTTTGAGAATGGTTCCTTCGACGATGTCGCCTTCGCGCAGGTCGTCGGTTTGAGCTACCGAAGCTTCAAAGAGAGCCGCAAAGCTCTCGGATTCGGGTTTTTGAATTTCTGTGGTTTCGGTCATGTATGAATCACTGCGTCCATCGCGATCGGGAGCGGTCTGCGCAAGAGTCCGTCCTCCCCAAAGTCGCCAGAACTGCAGGGGACGACGTGGGTAGCAGGGGACCCTCAGGGTGTCAATCGCAGGAAGCGACCAGCTCGAGGACGTGCTGTACGACCGCTTCCAGGTCCAGGCGCGTGCTGTCTAGGATGACCGCGTCCTCGGCGGGACGCAGCGGCGCGATCGCCCGGGTCGAGTCGGCTTGGTCGCGGGCCCGGATTTGTTCGAGAATCTCCTCATGATTCGCGGACATGCCCCGTTCCTGTAGGTCCGTCACCCGCCGCCGCGCCCGCTCCTCGGCCGAGGCCGTGAGGAAGAGCTTCACCTCGGCGTCGGGAAAGACCACCGTGCCGATGTCCCTGCCCTCCAGCACGACGCCGCCTTCTTTGCCGAGCTCCCGCTGAATGCCGAGGAGCGCTCGCCGAACGCCCGGATAGGCGCTCACCTGGCTCGCGCCGGCGGACATCTCGGAGGAGCGGATCTCGTCGGCCCGATCTCGCCCGTCTATCAAAAGCCGAGGAGTTCCGTCCTCTTGTGAGACGAAACCAAGGTCGATCTCACGGCTGAGCGCGGAGACGGAAGCTTCGTCATCCCAGGGGATGCCGCGATCCCGGGCCGCAAGGGCCACGCCGCGGTAAAGCGCGCCCGTATCGACCAGGGTGTATCCGAGACGCCGGGCCAGAGTGCGGGCGGTCGTGCTCTTGCCGACCCCGGCCGGTCCATCGATGGCGATGACGGGACGGGCGCGGCTCATGCTTGCTCCGTGATGTCCGCTCCGAGCGATCGCATCAGCCCGACGAAGCCGGGGAAGCTCGTGTCGACCGACTGAGCCCCATCGATGACCGTCTCCCCGTCGGCCAGTAGGCCGAGCAAGGCAGCGGCCATCGCGATCCGATGGTCCCCCCGGCTGTCGATGTGAGCAGCCTGAAGGGACGCTCCGCCGGTGACGATCAGCCCGTCGGGGAGCTCCTCGCAAGGCACACCGAAGGCGCGCATGACATCGGCCATGGTCGCAATACGGTCGCTTTCCTTCACCCGAAGCTCGGCCGCATCGCGGATCTCCGTCCGCCCTTTGGACGCCGCTGCGAGCGCGCAGGCGGCCGGCACCTCGTCGATCATGCGAACGATGAGCTCGCCACCGGCGACCGATCCGTGCACCGGGCCGTACGTCACCGTCAGCTCGGCCATCGGCTCGTCACCCGCACCGTGCCCCGTCGGCCGATGGGCGACGTTTGCTCCCAACAACCGAAGCCAGTCGAAGAGTCCGGTCCTGGTCGGATTGACGCACACGTCGCGCACGCTGACCTGACTACCCGGCACCATGGCGGCCGCCACCAGTGGGAAGGCCGCGCTCGAAGGATCTCCGGGCACTTGCCAGTCGAAGGGCTCCCAACCTCCTGCCCACGGTTGGCTCGGGTCGAGCACGACCGATGCCCCCGCGGTTCGTAGCGGAACTCCCAGCGCCAGCATCATGCGCTCGGTGTGGTCCCGTGACAGGACGGGCTCCTCGATGGCGGTCGGACCGGAGGCATAGAGCCCGCTCAACAACAGAGCGCTCTTCACCTGCGCGCTTGCAATCGGCATGGCGTACTCGATCCCCTTCAACGTCTCGCCTTCGACCAGCGGTGCGATGGAGATCGGGGGATAGAGCTCATCAGGCTTGGCGCCTGACGTTCCCGCGATGTGGGCGCCGCGGGCGCGCAACGGCTGGATGACACGCCCCATGGGACGCCGGCTGAGCGATTCGTCACCGATCAATCGGCTCCCAAACCGCTGGCCGCTCAACAGACCCGCGAGCAGGCGCATCGTGGTGCCCGAGTTTCCGCAATCGATCACGTCCTGGGGCATCTGCAACCCGCGAAGCCCCAGCCCGTGCACGGTGGTGCCCTCTTCCGTGCTTTCGATCGCCACGCCCATGGAGCGGAAGGCCTGTCGGGTGGCGGCGTTGTCGAGGCCTTCGGAGAGCCCCACGATGCGGGAGATCCCGCGCCCCAGCGCGCCGAAAATCAGGCTGCGGTGACCGATCGACTTGTCACCCGGCACTTGAACCACGCCGCGCAGAGGCCCGGAGCGACGGACCATATATCGCTTGGGCGGGCTAGCCACGCGACTCTTTTAGCACGCCACGAAGCGACCGGAGGAAACACTCGTTTTCGTCGGCTAGCCCCACGGTGACGCGGATCCAAGAGTCGAGCGGCGCAGGCATCGGCCGCACGATGACCCCCTGTTGCAGCAAGGCGTCGTATACGGCCCTGCCCGGCCGAGCTACGTCGACCAGAACGAAGTTGGCTTGGCTCGGCGCGACGCGGAGCCCGGATGCTTCCAGATCTTCGACGAGCTTTGCGCGGTCCCGGATCGTCGCCTCCACGCTCGAGCGCAGGTGCGCCTGGTCCCCGAGCGCGACCAGCGCTGCGACTTGACCGGCAGTCCCGACGTTGAACGGGGCACGGAGCCGGTCCAAGTGCGCCACCAGATCCGGCGTTCCGATCACGTATCCCACGCGCAACGCCGCCAGTCCATACGCCTTCGAAAAGGTTCGCAGGATGGCCATTCTCTGGCGCGTGTGGCGAAGCCGAGTCGCAGGTGCGAAGTCGGTCGCGTCCGCGTATTCCACATATGCCTCATCGATCACGGCGAGCACACGCTCGGGAAGCGAACGCAAGAGGCGTTCGAGCTCTTCGCCGGGAATGTAGGTCCCGGTGGGGTTGTTCGGGTTTGCGACGAAGAGCAGTTTCGTTTTGGGGGTGACTGCCTCCAGCAGGTCGTCGACGTTCCAGTGCAAGTGATCTCGGAGCGGAACCGCAGTGTAGTCGAGCTCCTGGGCAATCGAGCCGATTCGGTAGCAGGGGAACGATGGATGCCCGAACACCGCATGCTCCCCGCGGCTCGCGAACACACGGCACACCAAGTCGATGAGCTCGTTGGAGCCGTTGCCGAGACCCAGCTCCTCCGCAGGGACGCCGTGATGGGCGGCCAAGGCTTGCTTCAGGTCGTACCCCTGAGGGTCTGGATAACGGTGAAGGTCGAGGGATGCGCCGGCTACGGCCTCGATCGCCTTGGGCGAAGGCCCGTAGGGATTTTCGTTTGAAGCGAGTTTCACCGCGTCGCGGATGCCGAGCTCCCGCTCGAGCTCTTTGGCTGGCTTGCCAGGCTCGTACGCGGTCAGCGCGAGGATGTGGGGTGCCGCGAGGTCGCTCATGGGGCCGGTCAGCTCGGACGGGGATAGCTTCCGAGGACCTTGGCATAACGGGAGGTGCGGCGCAGCTCCTCCACGGCCGTGAGAACCGCCCGGTCGGTGATGTGCCCGTCCATCTCGAGAAAGAAGACGTGCCGCCACTCGGTGCCGGTCGAGGGCCGGGACTCGATTCGTGTCAGGTTGATCGCACGATCCGCCAGGGGGCGGAGCGCGCGGTGAAGCGCGCCAGGCTCGTCGCCCGGCGCCATCGCCAATACCGTGCGGTCCTGGCCGGTGCGGGACGGCAGACGGTTCCCCACGATGCCGAACCGGGTGATCACGTCCGGGTCGTCCTCGAGGCGGTCGTCGATTCGCGTGAGCCCGTGCAGCTCGCGAAGCAAGGGAGAACCGAGCGCCGCGGACTGATCGTCGCCGAGGGCAAAGTGGGCGGCCGCCTCTCCAGACTGTACGTCGACCAAAATCGCGTCGGGATAGCGGGAGCGTAGCTGACGCTCGCACGCCGCGATGGCAGGAGCCGCCCCATAGATCTTGAGGACCTGCGCAGGATCCCCCGACTGCGACAGCAGCTGGTAGCGAAGGGGCACCACACGCTCTGCGCAGAGCTTGGCATCGGTGGCAGTGAGTCCCTTCAGAGTCGCCGTGATCGCGCCATCGGTCGATGTCTCGAGCGGCACTACACCAAAGGTGGCGTGACCGTGTAGCACCGCTTCGAGCACCGAAGATACCGATTCGGTGGGCCGGAAGCTCGGGGCGTGTCCGAAGTAGTCACGGGCCGCGGCGTGCGCGAGGTCACCGGGCGCGCCGAAGTAGGCTACGACGTCGGGCGCGATGAGAGCGGTGCACGCCGACAGCACCTCTCGAAAGACGGGTTCGATGCTGGCTGCAGGGAACTCGTCGGCCAGTGCGCGGGCACCTTCGATGACCGCTGCCTTCTTCGGCAAGCGAAGCGGCTCTTCGCCGGTTTCTTCGCGCAAAGCGATGTATTCGCGAATCGCCTTCGCACGCGCATTGAGCGCTGCGACGATCTGCCGGTCTGCTTCCTGGAGCTCGGTCGCGATCCGGCGGAGACGATCGTTCATGACCGTGATGGTAACAGGGCCACGCCCTCACGTATAGCGCCCGCCACGCTCGTCATTGTTTGCGCCGGAGCGCGAGGTCGCGCAGCCGTGCGAGCGTGACGAGGGAGTCGAGCGGCGTCATCCGTTCGACGTCGAGCGCGACCAGTGTGTCCTCCAGCTCGGACTCCGCCTGCTGCTTTGGTTCGAAGAGCGGCATCTGCGGCGCCTGTGCGCATTCCCCGCGCGCCTCGAGCTCGCATAGCTTGGCCTTGGCTCGTGCGAGCACGACCGGCGGCACTCCGGCCAGCCTTGCCACGGCTAGACCATAGCTGCGATTGGAGCCCCCAGGCACCAGCTGATGCAACAATACCATACTGTCACCATGCTCTTTTGCGGCAACGTTGTAGTTGCTCGCATTAAGCAGACGTTCGGCCAGCTCACAAAGCTCGTGATAGTGGGTCGAAAAAATCGCGCGACATCGGGTGGCATCATGAAGATGCTCGGCGACTGCCCAGGCGATCGCGAGGCCGTCATAGGTGCTCGTTCCACGTCCGATTTCGTCCAAGATCACGAAGGAGCGTTCGGTCGCGCCCCGCAAGATGCTCGATGCTTCCATCATTTCGACCATGAACGTGCTTTGCCCCCGGGCGAGGTGATCACTGGCGCCAACGCGGGTGTACACACGATCGACCACCCCGATCCGCGCGCTCTTGGCAGCGACGAATCCACCGGCCTGCGCCATGATGACCGCCAGCGCGGCCTGACGCATCGTGGTGGACTTGCCGGCCATGTTCGGACCGGTCAGCAACATGAAGCGCGTCCCCTCCGGGTCGAGCTCGATGGTGTTGGGGACGAAGCCGTCCTTGGCGGCGTAGTGCTCGACGGTGGGATGACGGCTGTCTTCGAGATACAGGGCGAGGCCGCCATCGACGATGGGTCGGACGTACCGACGGCAGTGCGCAACCTCGGCCAGCGCGGCGGCCGTGTCGATGGAAGCGATGATTCGGGCCAGCCGGTGCAGCCTCGGGGCTTGGTCGCCCACGGTCCTGCGCAGCTCTCCAAAGGCGATCGCCTCCAGAGCACGGGCGCGCTCCTCGGCGTGAAGGATGCGGTCCTGAAGCTCGGCCAGCTCTGCAGTGATGTAACGTTCGCCATTGGCGATGGTCTGCTTGCGGACGTAGTCGCTAGGTACCGAATCGAGATTCGACTTGGTGATCTCGATGTAGTACCCGAACACCCTGGTGAACTTGATCTTTAGCGAAGCGATGCCGGTGCGTTCGCGTTCGCGGCGCTCGAGATCGAGCATCACGTCTTTGGCCGTGGTCGAAAGGCTGCGAAGCTCGTCGAGCTCACTGAGATGTCCGTCGCGAAAGATCCCCCCCTGACGGTCGATGGCCGGTGGCTCGGGAACGAGGGAGTGCTCGAGCAGCTGCAGCACGTCACCGCACAGATCGGCTTCCTGCAAGGAGGTCAAAGCATCGTCTAGGTCGCGACCGGGACGAGCGCACAGTTGGTCGTGGAGCGACGCTGCGCTCGAGAGGCTGTTGCGGATGACCGCGAGGTCGCGAGGGCTTGCCAAGCCCACTGCAGCACGCACGGCGAGCCGCTCTAGATCGCCGATTTCCCCGAGACCGGCCCGTGTCTGCTCGCGCGACTGCGGGTCGCATACGAACAATTCCACTGCATCGTGGCGCCGCCGAATGCGGTCGATGTCTGTGAGCGGCTCCAGTAACTGTGCACGGAGCGCGCGCGCGCCCATGGGCGTCTTGGTTTCGTCGAGAAGGTGCAGCAACGAGCCGCGGCGCTCACCATCGAGGGTGCGGACGAGCTCGAGATTCCGCACCGCGGCATCGTCGAGCACGATCCGCCCGGATGCGTCGTAACGCGTAGCCAGGTGAATCTGCAGATGAGCCTGGTGCGATCGCGCGTACTCGAGAACTAGCGCGGCTGCCCGGGCGATGGGACCCTCGGCCCCGAGGTCTTTCGCCTGCTCTGCGTCGAGGGCCTCGCTCAACACGGCGGTGTCGGCGGGCGCCTCGGCCATCCGCACGGCGGCATGGGGCAAGCTCTGCCTGCAAAGCGTTTCCAGCTCGGTCGCCCCCGCTTCGAGGACAACCTCTGCCGGATCCAGACGGACGAGCTCACCGACCCAGGCCGGGCCCGGCTCGATCGAGCACGCTCGCAGGGTGCTGGTGGACACTTCGAGCGCGGCTATGCCGCCCTCTGGGGTGAGCCCCACCAGGAAGTTCTCCAGGCGCGCATCGAGAGCATCGGGCTCGAGACAGAGCCCGGGGGTGACGACCCGCACGACTTCTCGGGGCACCACGCCGCGCACGCCCGCCGGATCCGCCATCTGCTCGCAGATCGCGACCTTCTCGCCGTGGCGAAGCAAGGCTGCGAGATATCCGGCGGCCGCGTGATGAGGCACGCCGGCCATCGGGATTTTCTGGCCGTCGGGACCGGTCCCGCGGGAGGTCAGCGCAATGTCCAGAATCGCGGCCGCGCGGATCGCGTCCTCGTAAAACATCTCGTAGAAATCCCCCAGGCGGAAGAAGACGATCGCATCGGGATGCTTCTCCTTGGCGCCCAGGAACTGGCGCATGACCGGCGTGTGGTCCTTGCTTCGACCGGTCCCCCTCAGACCCATGGGTCGGGTCTACTCAAAACTCTGCACGATGGAAAGTGGAGAAAAGATGATCCGCCGAACGCCAGCCGCGAGGTCTACGAAGAACAGCTGGTCCTCTTCGGGCGAGAATAGCATCGAGGAGGGCAGCGAGAGCGACGCGCCCCCAGTATCGATGACTTGCACCCGAAATTGATTGAGAATGTTGAAGTTCAGCAAAGCAACGGTGGTATCGGTGAGCGATACGTCTGGATTGAAGGGGCCGATCTCGAAGCTGACCAAGGGGTTGATGAACTGTGTGTTTGGAAAAGCGCGTGCCGTGAGGAACGTGTCGACGTCCGCGAGATCGATGGGACGGGGATTTTCGTCCGCACCTTCGTCATCGAAGACGCACTTATCGTCCTGGGAAGGATCGGGCACAACCCGGTGTATGAAGCCTGAGGTCGTACCGGTCACGGTATACACGCCGCGCGTGTGAACTTGGTAGTTGGTGTATTGATCGAAGCAAAATCGAATTTGCTCGAGCGTGTATCGGTTTGGATTGGGCGACGGACCGATCTCGAGTTGGTCTTGGAAGGCGTTTAGGACCGGAAACCAGACGGGGAAATCGTCGATTTCATCGGGCAACGCCGCGTAACGAGCGCATGCGGGATCGTCCCGGCGATTGAGCGGAAGCTCCCCGGTGATCAGAAGACGGTCGCCGCCGTAGCCAGGCAGCCGGTCGATGCTCAGGCCGGTGTCCTCGGCGACACCAGACTGGCGCCCGAGGACGCCTACCCGGCAAAACGGCACGTCACCGGCCAAAAACCAGTTGCCGGGCTGGCCTTGATACGATTGGTCCGCAAAGCGGCCCAGCCCCCCCTCGGTGTTGGGGATCAAACCTTGCCACCGGGCGTCCCAACGCTGGTTGAAGCTGCTCCATACCTGAGAGGAGGCGCAAATCAGCCCGTCGCTTTGATTGTCGGGAGGTATACCGAACACGTCGTTCATCGACGGGGGGCAGGTGACGAACTCCAGGCTAGGCCCGTCGGAGTTGACGGCATTTCCCGTGGTTTCGTCGAGTTGACCGGGTACTGTGTTGAACTGGAGCGAGGGACTGCCGTCGATGGAGATGAACGTGGACGGAGTGAAGCCGAAGCGCCGACGATGCCGGCGGATGCTCGCATACCGATCCGGACCCGTTTCGGCCGGCGTACACGCGATGGCACCTTGACCCCCTCGGCAGGGCGCGTTCAGGTCGTAGACGTCGAGGAAAAACATGGTGCCATTGGAAAGGCTCACCGCCAAGAACACCCCTCGCATGTTGTTGGCACTCTGGGCCTGGGCGAACGCTTGGTCGTCATTCGGGTCGCAAATGTCATCTGCCGGGACGCGGGGCGTCGTGGAGGCGGAGTCCGTCGCGAGGTCGTAGAAAGGCGAGATGACCTCGATGGCGCGGACGTTCGAGAACCCGGAGCGAACCCGATTGCGGGACTCGACGTTTTCCTCGTTGGCCCGCGGCGATTGGCCGGCGATGACCGGAAGGACCGCGCCGAACCTGTCCGTCGCGTCCGGGGACTCGGTGTAGTCGATTGCGAGGATGCTGCTGTCTGGGGTGCTCACCGCGTACAGATAACGTTCGGTCGCATCGCGATCCGCCGGGTCGGAAGAGGCCGGGACGAGTGGCGTGAGGGCGAGATCGATCGTCGGAGTGCCGCTCACGATCGGGTCCATTGGCGTTGCGCCGCCGATGGTGAGCTGGAAGCGGTGAATGACCGGTTGATTGGCATCGGCGACGAGTAAGACATCGTCTTCATCACTCGTGGGGTCGAGCCCGAGGTCGACGGCCAAGGCCACGGGAGCCGGACCGTCGCCCGTTCCATCTACGCAGGTGTCGGTGGTTTCGACCGTTTTGATGAAGCGGCCCGGAATGTTGTCGAAGCTCTGGGGGCAGATCCGGTTGTAGTCGTCCGGAGTCGAGGGTGGAGACTCTACCGGCGTGACGGAGCTGCAGTCATATGTGCCGAGGGACAGCGGCTGCGGCGTGCCGAGCGATCCGTGTTGGTCTCCGCTCGGCGTGGTGATGGTCTCGATCGGAATCTGGAAGACCTGCCCGAGCTCCGGTACTGCAGCATACAGGTAGCGGTAAAGAATCGCGGTGGTTGCGCCGGTCACATTGCCATCTGCGTCGGTCGTGGGCGTGGCCACCGCGGATTCCTGCAAAGCGAGGTCGGTCGGTCCTTCATCGAACCGAACCTGCTGGATGGGGAGCAAGGATACCCCGTCGATGACCGCCTCGGTCGGGATCGCCTGCACGCTTTTCGCTGTGTAGCTGCTCACGTACGTGTAGCTCGGCTCCACCGGGGAAATCTGGATCCCGGTGGGTTGCTCCCCGACGATGAGCGCAGTGACCCCCGGAATCGTGCGATTGGTGTCTAGAATGACGGACTGGGTGAAGTTGACCGCGGCCACGGTTCCGGTTTGTGCCTGGGTCACTGCACCGAGAAGCTGTGCATTGATGTCTTGCGCAAAGGTCGTGTCGGAGTTGCAGAGCGCGAGCGGGAACAGCTCGTTGAACTGATAGAAGTTGCCCGTGACGAGATCGATGTCCGCGCAGAGCAATTGAATTTTCGCGGACCGATCGAGCGACGCCAAAACTACGTTGGTCCCTCCTCTGCGGCACGAGGTCATCATCAGAGCGAGCACGATCCAGGTGAGCCAACGTGTCATCGGGGCAGCTCCGATACGGGTTGCGGTAGCCCCACGAGACCGATGAGCCTCGGGGAGCACTCTTCAGGCGCATTGCTGCCCCCTTCCAGACAGTCGATCAGGGGCTGTAGGTCGGCCACACGCAACACCGAGGTGCTGAAGTCTGCCGCGTACAGCAAACGTCGCGGCACGTCGATGGCGAACTCGAACGCTCCGCTGATGTTGCTCAAGACGGTGACGTTTTGAAGCGCATCCGTATCGATGATCTGAACCTGCCGTGCCAAGAAGCAACTGACGAAAGCGAGCAGAACGGACCCGCCACGCGCTGGAGCTTCCGCGAGCTGAACACGAGAAGGGTCTTGGCAGGTCGATATCTGATCGACCATGTTGAGCTCGAGACCAGGGATCCTGGTGCGGGCCACGACCAGGGCCTGAGGAGCGCGTGAAACGATGTACGCGAGGCTGCGATCGGAGCTCGGGTCGAAGGCGATGTCCCGATTACTGCCTCCGGTGTCGAGCCCGGTGACGAACAGCGTTCCCGCATTGAACAAGAATGCCTGGCTGGGATCTCCGTCGATGGCGATGCCGAGGCGAATCACCTCGTTGCTGAGCGCGCTCGGGATCCAGGCAAGCTGAGCCCCCGGCTGGTACGTGATGGTCACCTGCTCCGGCGCGAGGTCGCCGAGCGTTGCCACGAGACGGGGGCGCTTTTGCGGCGGCGGCCCGCCTGGGCGTTCCTGGTCGTAGAACAAGCTGGCGAACCCTTCGCGGTGCGCCATCAAGATGTAGTCGCCGCGAAAGACGGGATCGTCCTCGGAGCCGGGTGGCGCAAAGTCCTCGGCCAGGCTTCCCACGTACACGTCGACCGGGTCCGCGGGAAGGACGAGCGGGTAGCTCGGATTCTCCTGTTCCTCACTTCCGGATCGATACGACGCCGTACAGGTGTGAACCTCTCCGAACTCGCCACCACACCGCAGTTGGCCTTCCTCGTTGACGTCGATGTAGGTCAGGTTGGCATCGCTGCGAACGGGCAAGTACAGGCGTCTGCCGTCGGGCGCAATGCCAAGCCCATCCGAAAACGATCCGATTTGAACCTCGCCTGGAATCAGATCCTCGACCCTGACGAGCCTCAGCGCAGCGCCCTGGTCGCGAAACTGTAAACTCGCCGGGATCACCGCGCAGCGGTCCGGCGGGACGGCGACGCAGTTGGGGTCGGTGGCCGGATCGCAGTAACACGCCGGGTCATTGACGTTGCCCTCGTAGCTCGGATCGAGGCAGGCAGACGTCACGCCTGCGCCGACGCAGCCCTGCAGGATTCCCTCGAGCATCTTTTCGAGGTCATAGGACTGCACGTTTCCCGAGTTGTATTGAAGCCCGAAGTTCGAGCTGGCCACGTACAGATACCGTGGCTTGCCTTCCCCATCGACATCGGGCGACAGCTCGATGGCGATCGGAAAGGACATGAGCCCCGGTGGCAACGGCTCGCCCGTCTTGTTGACGCAGCCAGTCGAGGTAGTGCCGGAGATAAGCAAGAACCCCAGAGCCAGGCGAACCGAGGCGCTCTGCGGGCCGAATCGCGACCCCATGGGGCGGCACCCTAGCCGTTCGCCCCTGGGCGAGCAACCGCCGGCAGCGCCATCATTCCCAGGGATCGAGGATCGCGGTGTCGTGTCTCTGCGGCTCCGCGCGCAGCTTTGGCTTGCGGCGAGCCGGTTTGGCGTGACGTGCCTTGTCCTCGGGCGCAGGTGCTTCGTCCGCAGAAGCAAATGCCTCGTTCGAATCGCGATCTGGAGGCGCCATGCTCGGATCGTCGGTCTCTGTCGCCGATGACGCGCTCGGGGGTCTTGGAAGTTGCCGTGAATTGGCAGCGGACTGGTCCGCTCCGCGCTCCAGCCAAACGCTCATGGCAAGGGCACCAGCGAGCGCCAAGAGGGCCATGCCCAGCCCGCCGAGGTAGATCGGGGACACACGGACGCGCGCCCCGCGGGGAGGCTTGGTCGGTGTCAGCGTCACGGTGTCCGGTCCCACCGGTTGCTGGCCCGCCTCGATCCGAACGAGATCAGCCTCGATTTCCGACATCGTCTGATAGCGCTGCTCGGGCTTTTTCTCGAGACAGCGCAGGATGACCTGCTCGAGCGCATCCGAAATCTGCGGAACCCGCACCTTGGGCGGAATCGGATCCTCGTACATGTGCTTCGTCAGGATGCCCATCATGGTATCCGCGTCGTGCGGAACATGGCCTGTGATCATTTCGTAGAGCAGGACCCCGAGCGCATAGACGTCCGTTCGATGATCGACGTCTTCTCCTTCGCACTGTTCGGGTGACATGTAATGAGGCGTGCCGAGGACCTCGCCAGCGCGCGTGATGCGCTTGTGGCCGTTCGCCACTTTGGCGATTCCAAAGTCGAGCACCTTGACGAAGTCGTCGACGTCCTCGCGCTGCGTGAGAAAGACGTTCTCTGGCTTGAGGTCTCGGTGCACGATGCCGGCTCGGTGCGCGGCACCCAAGGCTTTGCAGAGCTGTATGGCGATTCGGATTGCGCGCTCCTCGGGCATGCGCTGCGCGATGTCCATCGCGTCGATGAGATCCATGCCGTGGAGGCATTCCATGACGAAATAGGTGGAGCCATCCTCGAGCATGCCAAAGTCGCTCACGTCGACGATGTGCTGGTTTCCGATGGCCGATGCGCTTTCGGCCTCGCGCCGGAAGCGCGCAATCACCTCTTGGTCGCGGGTGTTCTCGCGGCGAATGACTTTGATGGCGAGGGTCTTGTTGAGGCGCGTGTGGGTGACCCGGTAGACCAGGCCCATGCCTCCCTCACCGATCACTTCCTCGACTCGATAGCGTTGATCGATGGTCCGGCCGACGAGCGCCTCGGGCGCCCTGGACGTGCCAGGCCGGTTGCTCACTCCCGCGCCGTCGAGCTCTCTGGCCTCATCGGACATACATCAATACCACAATATTGCAGACTCATACATTCCAACACGCCGGACGCGCTCCAGCAACCGCAAAAAAGGGGAGCGCCCGTTCAGCGCAGCCGGGCCTGTGCCGCAGCCAGGCGAGCCCCTGGGAGCTGTGGGAGCGGGGTGGAGACGAAGTCGAGGCCGAGGCGCTCGCAGGCCTCGATCGATGCCGGGCTGCCTCCCTGATCCCCGCACAGGCCCGCCAACAGGTCTGGCTTGATCGCCCTGGCGCGCTCGAGGGCCAGCCGCATCAGCTCGGTTACCCCTTCATCGAGACATGAAAAAGGGTCGCGCGCGAGCAGTCCGAGGTCGTTCAAATAGGCCGGCAAGAACCGGCTTGCGTCCTCGCGGCTGATGCCGAGGGCGGTTTGGGTGAGGTCGTTGCCGCCGAAAGAAAAGAAGTCCACATGGCGTGCGAGCTCGTCTGCAACGAGACAAGCGCGAGGGGTCTCGATCATGGTTCCGACGCGAAAGGCGAAGAGATCGGACGGCCGGCTGAACACCTGGTGGTACACTCGGTCGAGCACGGTGCGAAGCGCCTCGATCTCTGTAACAAAGGACACCATCGGGATCAACACTTCGAGCTCGACCCGCAGACCCTCGTCGGTACAATCCCGCGCGGCGGACAGCATCGCCCGAAGCTGCATGTCGTAGAGCCCGGACACGGTGAGCCCCGCGCGCACGCCGCGGTGACCGAATGCCGGATTCGACTCGTGGTGCCGCTCCGCCGCCTTGGTCACTTCGTCAAGGGGAACATCGAGCGCGTCGGCAATCGGCCCAAGCGCCCGCTCTTCGCACGGCAGAAACTCCTGCAGAGCGCGGTCGAGGAGCCGTATTGTGACGGGACGCCCCTCCATGGCGCGGAAGATTTCCACGAAATCCTCTCTTTGGGCGCGCTCCAGCTCGGCGAGCCATCGGTCTCGCTCATCGATTTCGGCAGCTAGCAGCGCACATCGCATCGCGAACAACCGGTCGGCTGCAAAGAACATCCGCTCCGTGCGACAAAGCCCGACGCCCTCCGCGCCATAGCTGAGAGCCGCTCGCGCCGCTTGCGGTGTGTCTGCTTCTGCATACACCCGCATTCGTCGCACGCCGTCGGCCCAAGCCATGAGCTCTCGAAGCTCGTCCACCGTGGCCGAGGCGACCATATCGAGCGCGCCGGGATAGACCCGGCCGGTGCTTCCATCGAGTGTCAGCAAATCTCCCTCACGAAGTGGCGCTTCTCGCAACCCTGGGCCGCCGAGATTCACCGTGCGTTCGTGCATGTCGATCCGAAGCCCGCCGCAACCGACCACGCAACACTTGCCCAAGCCCCGCGCGACCACCGCCGCGTGCGAGGTCATACCGCCGGTGACGGTGACGACGCCTTTGGCGGCCTTCATGCCGTGAATGTCCTCCGCGCTGGTCTCCTGGCGTACGAGGATGACTTCCTGCCCTTCTGCCACCCAGCGCACGGCATCGTCCGCGTCGAACACGATGCGTCCCGAGGCGGCCCCTGGGCTCGCGGGCAACCCGATGACGAGTGGCTCGATGCCCCGAGCGGCGAGATCGGCCTCGGCCGGAAGGCGAGCTTGCAGAAGCTGCTCGAGGGACCGGGCATCGACGCGGAGCAAGGCGTCTCTCTTGGACAAGACCCCTTCCCGCACCATGTCGACCGCGATGCGCACCGCGGCGCGCGCGGTGCGTTTGGCCGTCCGTGTTTGTAGCAGGTACGGCTTCCCGTCCTCGATGGTGAATTCGACGTCCTGCATGTCACCGAAATGGCGCTCCAGTATGGAGCAGTGCTGCGAGATGGTCTCGAATGCTTCGGGCAGCGCGGCTTCAAGGCTCGCCGACTCTTTCCCAGGTGCAGACGCAGCGATGGTGAGTGATACGGGTGTTCGAATTCCGGCTACGACGTCCTCGCCCTGCGCGTTGGGCAGGAACTCTCCGTAGAGGTGCTTGTCTCCATTCGAAGGGTTTCGGGTAAATGCAACGCCTGAACCGCTCAGGGCTCCTGTGTTGCCGAACACCATGGCCTGCACCGTGCAGGCGGTTCCAGTATCGGCGTCAATCCCCTGCATGCGGCGGTAGCGTACGGCGCGGGCATTGTTCCAGGAGTCGAAGACCGCCCCCACGGCGTCCCAGAGCTGGCGGTCCACATCCTGAGGAAACGGCGATCCCGATGCTTCGGTGATCAGGGTGAGATAGGCCGCGATGAGCTCTTCGAGCGCATCTGGAGGAAGCTCGGAGTCGAGCATGCGAGGCTGCCCCCGGGCGGTCTTGATCTCGCTGAGCAAGAACTGGAAGCGGTCTGCCCCGATACCACGGACTACCGTCCCATACATTTGCAGCAAGCGCTTGTAGGCGTCCAGCGCGAACCGCTCGTTTGCATACCGCTTGGCAAGCCCGCCGAGGGTTTGCTCGTTGAGGCCGACGTTGAGGAGCGTGTCCATCATGCCCGGCATGGAGACGGATGCTCCGGAACGAACTGACAGGAGCAACGGGTTGTCTCGATTTCCGAATCCTCGGCCAAGGCGTTCCTCGAGTTGCCGCAGCGCCTCCTCGACCGCTGTGCGGAGCCCCGCGGGCCAGGAGCCCGTCGTTCGTCGGTGGGCACCGACCTCGGTGGTGATTGTGAAGCCGGGCGGGACCGGGATGCCGAGGGCCGTCAGCGCGTGAAGTCCAGACGCCTTGGTTCCGAGTAGTCGTCGACGGACGTCCAGGTCCAACGCTGCGTCAAGCGGATACAGAAGGGTCACGGCCTTGAACCTGTGTCGCAAGCTGATGGAAGTGCGCAATGCCGTTGACCACGTCCGCGATCTCACCGAGTAAACGAAGTCGATTCTCGCGCACCGCGTGGTCGTCGACCATCACGAAGACTTCGTCGAAGAAGCGATCGATCGGCGCACCCAACTCTTTGGCCACCAGCTTCAGCGCCTTGACGTAATGCTGCGAGCGAGTCGCCTGGCGAATCTGATCTCGCACCGTCGCAAAGCGGTCCGCCAGCGCCCTCTCCGCTCCTTCTTCGAGCATATTCAGGTCGACCGGTCCGCGAGCACTGTCTTTGGTGATGTTGAAGGCGCGCTTGAATGCGATGGCAAGCGCTTGGAACTCCGGCGCATCGCGCAGCTCCGCCACCGCGTCGATCCGGGCCCGAAGGTCGCGTAGCGAAGCTCCGTCCCAGGCGCCGAGGCAGGCATCCACGACATCGGCTCCGTGCTGCTCCTTGAGCATGGCCCGGATGCGTCCCCGAAAGAAGTCGTCGAGCGTCGCGCGAAGCTCATCGGCTTGCGCGAGCTGGGCATCTCCAGCGTAGGCCTCGCATGCGTCGGTGATGATCTGACGAAGGTCCACGTCGATAGGGCCCTCGAGGGCGACCCGAATGATGCCCAGCGCCGCTCTGCGCAGCGCAAACGGATCCGCAGAGCCGGTCGGCACCAGTCCGATTCCGAAGCACCCGACGAGGGTGTCGATTCGATCTGCGACGGCGACGATGGCACCGACCTGGTGCTGTGGAATCTGATCGTCGGCACCCTGCGGCCGGTAGTGATCGCGAATCGCATCCGCCACCGCGGGATCGACGCCCTCGCGCAGCGCATACCACCGGCCCATCTGACCTTGCAACTCCGGGAACTCATACACGATGAGCGTTTCGAGGTCCGCCTTGCACAGGCGCGCCGCCTCGGCACATGCCTCCACGTCCGCGCCGCTGCGCTCGGCAAGCGCACGCGCGATCGCTTCGAGCCGGCGGACTTTCGCCCCCATGGTCCCGAGCTTCGACTGGAAGACGACCGAATCGAGCTTGCGGAGCCGATCCTCCAACGGTGTCTTGAGGTCTTCTTCGACGAAGAAGCGGGCATCGGCCAGCCGCGCTCGAAGAACTCGGTCGTTTCCCCTCGCGATCGTTTCGGGATCGAGCGCGGTGTTGACCACGTTGAGGTAGGCAGGCAGCAAAGGGCCGCCGGCGGATTCGCGCACGGCGAAATATCGCTGATGGTTGCGCATCACGGAGATGACGACCGCGTCGGGCAAAGCGAGAAAGTCTTCGTCGAATCGTCCTGGCACCACGAAAGGCTCCTCGACGAGCGAGACGCACTCTCCCGCGAGAAACGGGTCGGGCTCGAGGGTTCCGCCGAGCTTGGCAGCTCCGGCGCGGAGCTCTTGCATCATGCGATCCTTGCGCCTGGCTACATCCACGACCACGTGTGCGACCGCAAGGGCCTCTTCGTAGCGGTCGGCGCGATCGATCTCGAACTCGTTTGGGGACAGAAACCGATGTCCACGTGTGGTTCGGCCCGCTCGCACGTTTGCGAACTCAAATTCCACGACTTCGTCCCCGAGCAACGAGACGATCCAATGGATCGGGCGGCCGAACGCAATCTCACCTCGTCCCCAGCGCATGGACTTCGGAAACGAGATTCGATTGCAGAGCTCGGGAAGGATTTCGGTCAGTACCTGGGAGGTCGATTTGCCGGGCTCGTGGACTTGGACAGCGACGTAGTCCCCTTTGTCGGTGGTCCGTTTGCGGAGCGCGCTCACGTCCACCGCGTGCTTTTTCGCGAAGCCCTCGGCCGCCTTCTTGGGGGTGCCGTCGGTGCCGAAGGCGGCCGACCATGGAGGGCCCAGGATCGTTTCGTCGCGATCGGGCTGGCTCGATGGAAGCTCTCGAATCCGAAGCGCCAGGCGCCTCGGGGTGCCCATGGCATGAAGTTGCAGTGCCCCGGTGCCGAGCCGCGCCTGATGCAGGACCTCGAGAGCGCTTGTTTGCATCGAGTGCAGCGCCTGCGTCACGAATGAAGACGGCAGCTCCTCGGTACCGATTTCCAGCAAAAACTCGGAGGACATGGGAGAGCCGGTGCTACCAGACCGGATCCAGCAGCGCAATGGGCCGAGGGACGAAAAGGCCTACTCAGCTGCAGCCGCGGTGCGAAGCAGAGGGAAGCCGAGGGCCTCCCGCTGTGAATGCCAAGACTCGGCGACTGCGCGCGCAAGGAGCCTCACCCGGCCGATGTAGCGCTGCCGTTCGGTGACGCTGATCGCGCCACGAGCGTCCAAGACGTTGAAGTAGTGACTGCATTTGATGACCGCGTCGTAGGCAGGAAGGACAAGGCGTTCCAGGGGCTCCCGCTCGAACTGGAGAATGCCACCCTTCCCTTTGTCCCCACGAAGACCCAGCAAGGAGGCGACCTGTCGCTCGTACTCCTCGAAGAGTCGCCTCTGGAGCTCGATGTCCGCTTGTTCGAAGTTGTACGTGCTCCACTCCCACTCGGCGCGCTTGTAGAGATCGCCATATCGGATACCGGGCGCCCACTGCAGCTCGTATACGTCATCCACGTCCTGCAGATACATCGCGATGCGTTCGAGCCCGTATGTCAGCTCACCGCTGATCGGTTTGCAGTCGATGCCACCACACTGCTGAAAATAGGTGAACTGACTGATCTCTAGCCCGTCGAGCCAGACCTGCCATCCGAGGCCCCATGCCCCCAAAGTCGGTGACTCCCAATCATCCTCGATGAAGCGAATGTCGTGGCGGCGGGGATCGGTGCCGAGGGAGCGAAGCGACTCCAGATATTGGTCCTGGATATCGAGGGGCGACGGCTTGAGGATCACTTGGTACTGATGGAACTGCTGGAGGCGGTTCGGGTTCTCACCGTAGCGTCCGTCGGTAGGCCGCCGGCTCGGTTCCACGTATGCGACGTTCCAGGGCTCGGGGCCGATGGCTCGTAGGAAGGTGTGCGGGTTGAACGTGCCTGCGCCGACCTCGGAGTTGTACGGCTGCACGATCAGGCAGCCGCGGTCTGCCCAGAAGCGCTCGAGCGCGAGGATCAGCTCCTGAAACGTCATTCGTCGTTCTCCTCGTCCTCGTTCTCCTTCTCGTCGTCGTCGTCGTTCGTCGTCGTCGTCGTCGTCCATCGCCTCCGCGGCCGCGCGTGCGGCCTCTTCCTCGGCCAATAGCTCTTCTTCGGCTTGCTCCAACGCTTCGGCTGCTGCCAGCTCGGCCGCTGCGATGTCGATCGACTCCCCGGTCTTCCGTTCGAACAGAGCCTTGTGCTCATCGGTCAGGTCGCTGAATTCCTGAAGCGTGGGAAGATCTCGCAGGCTGCCGAGGCCGAAGAACTCCAGGAAGTGGGCCGTGGTTCCGTAGACCAGAGGCCTGCCGGGTTCGTCCTTGCGCCCGAGGATCTTCACGAGACCCCGATCGGTCAGCGCCTTGAGCGACGAGCCGGAGTCCACGCCGCGTACGTCGTCGATCTCGGGGCGCGTCATCGGCTGTCGGTACGCCACGATGGCCAGAGTCTCGAGCTGCGCGCGCGTCAGGCGGATCGGCTTGGGCGCGACCAGCGTCTTGACGAAGTCTGCGCTCTCGCGTGCCGAGCGGAACTGATACCCCCCGGCGACGAAATAGAGGTGCACCCCGCGATGCTGGTAGTCGGCGACGAGCTCATCGAGGAGAGGCTGCACCTCCGCGAGCGTCGCTCGGGCCGCGCGGGCGAGCTTCTTGGGAGTGACGGGCTCCTCGGATACGAAGATCAGGCTCTCGAGAACGTTCTTCAGCGAGTCGCCGCTGGGCACGATACCGGCCCCGTTTTCGGAGATCGTCTCTTGGGATTGGACATCGCTCTGGGTCATGGCTCCTGCTCGTTTTCGGTCCAAGCGTATCCGGCGGAAGTGCCTGCCGGCACGACCACCGATTCGCGCCGCTCGTCCTGTGGCCCGATCGTGCCGAGCCCAGCCTCCTCGCCAGAGACGTCGCTCGTGGTCTGCTGGATCTCTGCGGGCGCCATGGGCTGGCCTGACGCGTCGAGGAGCGTGTATTCGAGATAAATGGGTTCCTCGTGATCCGTCTGATAGATGCTCGCCAGCTTCATCTTCGCCATCTCGAGCAACGCGAGAAACGTGACGACCAGATCGTAGGACGTGCTGACGTCCTCGAACAGCTCGTCGAAGCGGCACCTCCGGCGCACCCGCAGCATGTCTACAAGCTCGCCGATGCGCTCTTGAATCGTAATCCGTTCGGCATCGACTTCGAGGGCGAAGCTGGAGCTCACCCGTTCGGCGATTTTCTTGAGCGCGTCGAGGAGCTTGAAGACGCTGACTTGCGCCAGCGGCGGCGGCCCCTCGGCAGCAGGAGGCGGCGAGCCTCCCAAAAAAACGTCTCGGCCGGCGATCGCCCGCTCGCCCAGATCCTCTGCAACCGTCTTGTACTTCTGGTACTCGAGCAACCGCCGGATGAGCTCCGCCCGCGGATCGATCTCATCGACCTCCTCCTCGTCCTGACCCTCGGGGGGTCGCGGCAGCAACATCTTGCTCTTGATGTGGGCCAGCGTGGCGGCCATGACGAGATACTCTGAGGCGACGTCCAGATTGAGGCCTTGCATCAAAGCCAAGTATTCCAAGTACTTGTCGGTGATGAAGGCGACTGGAAGGTCGAGGATGTCGAGCTCGTGCGTACGTATCAGATGCAGGAGCAGGTCGAGCGGGCCCTCGAAGTTGGGTAGCTCGATTCGAAAGTTGGGATCGAGCGCCTCCGGTCCGTCGGTTGGCGGCATGGGACTGGGCTCGCTCATCGCAGTGGAACCATGCGCCGCCGGGCTCCCCGGTGTCAATTGCCGCGGGCTTCGTCGAGCGCGGTGAGCACGGCATCGACGTGGCCTTTGACACGCACCTTGGGGAAGTGCTTGATGACTTTGCCATCAGGCCCGATCAGCACGGTCGATCGAATGATTCCCATCGACTTCTTGCCGTACATGTTCTTTTCGCCCCAAGCGCCGTACTTCTCGAGCATCTTGCCATCGGGGTCGCTCAGTAGGGGAAAGTCGAGATCGTATTTGTCGGCGAACTTACAATGCGATTCGATCGAATCCTTGCTGACTCCGACGACGACCGCCTCACGCGCCTTGAGCTTCCGAAGCGCCTTGTTGAAGTCGTTGGCTTCGGTCGTACAACCGGGCGTGTTGTCCTTCGGGTAGAAATAGAGGACGACGTACTTGCCCGCCAGATCCTTGAGGGCGAGCTTGCCGCCGGTGGATGAGGGCAAGTTGAATGCAGGTGCTTTCCGGCCTTCTTGGATCATGAATGAGCCTGTATTGCGGGTTTTGGCGGCATGTCAACGCGTAGCCCTGCCCCCGAACTTGGATTCTCCGAGCGACGCGCCCAAGATCACACCATGACGATTCGCACCTTCATCGTGGGCGACGTGCATGGATGCCGGGAGGAGCTCGAGGATCTGCTGGAGCACTCGGGTTGGGACGAGCAAGATCAGCTGGTTGCAGTCGGAGATTTGGTGGCCAAGGGGCCGGATTCCTTGGGTGTTATTGGACTCATGCGCGACGTTGGAGCTCGAGCAGCCCGCGGAAATCACGACCAGCATTGCCTACGATGGTGGAACGCCACGCGCGCCGGTGAGCCGCCGCCCGAGCTCAAGCCTGCGCATCGCCAGGTGGTCGAGACGCTCGGCGAAGAGGACTGGCAGTGGCTCGCCGATCTGCCCTTTTACCTCGAGCTCCCGGCGCATGATGCGCTGGTGGTGCACGCGGGGTTGCTCCCCGATGTGCCCCTGGAGCAGCAGAAGCCGTACGACTTGATGAACATGCGCAGCGTGTTGGCCGACGGAACCGCGTCGCGGACCTACGAGGAAGGCACGCCATGGGCCGCCCTTTGGCCGGGCCCGCGCCTCGTGGTGTTCGGCCATGACGCGGTTCGCGGGCTTCAGCAGCATCCCCATGCCATCGGCCTCGACACGGGATGTGTCTATGGGGGCTGGCTCACGGGAGTCTGGCTCCCCGACCGGGATCTGGTTTCGGTGCCGGCGAGGGCCAGCTATGCGCGACCTGGGGGCGACTGAGGGATGGAGGTCTGGGTCTGCCGCGAGGAGGACTTGGCGCCGGGGGCCGTTCGCGTGGTCCAGCTCGGTTCCGATGAGCGAGGACGGCCCTTCACGGCACTCGTGCTTCGCAACGAGGATGGCGTCCCGGTCGCTTATCGCAACATGTGCCGGCATCTCCCCGTGCCTCTCGATGGCGGAACGGACCGGCTCCTGAGCGACGACCGGACCTACCTCGTGTGCGGAACGCACGGCGCGACCTATCGGCTCCGCGACGGGCTCTGCATCGACGGTCCGTGCAAAGGGCTTGCCCTGCACCCGCTGCGCTTGCGGCGGGAGGGAGACGATCTCTACGTATCGGATGCGCGCGCAACGACGACGCAGCGCTAGCCCGTTTTGCCTTGCCGCGCCGCCCACGCCGCGGGGGAGGAAAGCGGCCCCACGTCTGCCCAAGGTTTGTCCTCGCAGTGACGGACGACCTCCTTTCGGGCGGTGAGCACCTCGCAGCCGTCGCGTGTGACCAGCACCGTGTGCTCGAACTGGGCGGAAAGCGAGCGGTCCATGGTCAGGACGGTCCACTCGTCATCCATCACCTCGGTTTGATAGCCGCCCACGTTGATCATGGGCTCGATGGTGAAGACCATGCCGGCCTTCATGCGCTTGTCTTTTCCCCGCCGTCCGAAGTGGGGAATCTGAGGGGGCATGTGGAACTCGCGGCCCACGCCGTGGCCGACATAGTCGCGCACCACTGAGCAGCCTCTCCCTTCGGCGTACTCCTGGATGGCGGCCCCGATGTCGCCGATCCGCTTTCCGTGCTCGACCTCCGCGATGCCCAGCTCGAGACAGCGTCTTGCGGTCTCGACCACGAGGATCGCTTCGTCGCTCGGAGTCCCCACGTAGAAGGTCACGCTGGTGTCCCCATGGTAACCGTGCTCCTTGGGGAGGTAGGTCGTGACGTCCACATTGACGATGTCTCCATCTTTCAAAACCTGCGAGCCTGGGATGCCGTGGCAGACGCAGTCGTTGACGCTCGTGCAGACGCTCTTCGGGAATCCCTTGTAGTTCAGCGGCGATGGGTAGGCATTTCGCGACACGATGTACTCATGGACGAAACGATCGATGTCACCCGTGGTAATTCCGGGATCGATGATCTCCCCGACCGCCGTGAGACAGTCGGCGGCAAGCTGGCAAGAACGCCGCATGTCTTGGACCATGCGGGGGGTCATGAGCTCGATGGCGGACAAGCGAAACCTCGGACGAATCGGACATTGTTGTAAGGCAATGCCGGCAATTGTCGAGCGAACGCCGCACAGCGCGACGTTTGACCCAGAGTCCCGATGGCACTAAGTAGCCGCCCCAAGGGACTTTTTGAGGGCTTTTGTCATGTCAGACAGCTACAACAACGTGCCGATGAGCGACGCCATGGCGGCGCGGACCGAAAAGGAAGACGTCTTTTGGACGGGACCCAAGCTCATCGTGTTGAGCTTCGCGACGCTGGCGGTTGTATTCACGTTGCTCTGGCTGATGGCCGAGGGTGTCATCGGCCCAACTCAACACAATGCCGACTACGGCCATGAGCTGCACTTCCTGCAGCCGGGCGGGGGTCCGCTCGACTGACCCGACGACCCGACCCAACCCTGCGGCTAGCCCCCGGGGGACCCTGACTATCGTGTTTGTTCAGAAGTCGAAATCGAGCTCGCGGGGCTCATCCCTTGCGAGCGAGTCGTCCTCTCCAGGATCGAACGTGGCTTCGGAGTAGAGATCGTCCAAAGACCACCCGGCTTTATGATCGCGGCGAAGCTCCTCGCGCTCGAACTCGGCCAGTGACTGATAGCTCTTCGGTCCCTTAGGGCGCATGACCCCTCCCTTTTTCGTGGCTCGTCATCCGAAGACTGGTATGCCGGGTAACCACTTTGTACTACACTGCAGCACACCCTACCTGTCGCGATCGAGATGGCAAGAAAACAGACGAGATTGAAACCGCGGACCGCCGCTGGTAGACGCAGTCCATGAGTCGGGTGGTGGCGATTGCCAACCAGAAGGGCGGCGTCGGAAAGACGACTACTGCGGTCAATCTGGGCGCCAGCCTGGCCGTTGCGGAGCAGCGCGTTCTGTTGATCGATCTCGACCCTCAGGGCAACGCCTCGACGGGCGTCGGCTGCAGTCCCGGCGACGAGGACATCGAGGGCTCGTATGAGCTGTTGCTGCGTGAGGTCGACGCGGCCGACGTGATCTACGAGACGGAGATGCCGTACCTGCATGTCATCGCCGCGACACAGGACTTGGTGGGCGCGGAGCGGGACTTGCTACAAGCGGACGACAGCGCCACGCGGTTGCGCGACGCGATCGACTCGGTTCGAGACGACTACGACTTCATCGTGGTCGATTGTCCGCCATCGCTCGGCATGCTGACGATCAACGCCCTCACCGCAGCCGACATGGTGATCGTGCCGCTCCAGTGCGAGTACTACGCGCTCGAGGGGCTGTCGCAGTTGGTGGGAACGATCGAGAGGGTTCGGGCCTCCGTCAACGAGCGGCTCGAGATCCATGGGGTCCTCCTGACCATGTTCGACTCCCGCAACAATCTGGCAAACGAGGTGGCTGAAGAAGTGCGCCGTCACTTTCATGTGTACGAGACGATCATTCCGCGCAACGTACGCCTCGCTGAGGCGCCTTCGCACGGAAAGCCCGTGATCTTGTATGATGCCTCCTCCCGGGGCTCGTACACGTATTTGAGCCTCGCGCGCGAGTTGCTCGACGATCTGGAGGTAGCGGCATAGTGGCGCGTCGACGCTTGGGCCGTGGGTTGGACGGCCTCCTTCCGGCAGCGCCGACTGCCCCCGAACGTTCGGCAAAGAACAACGCGGCAATCGAGGATCTGCACCCCGGCCGGATGCAACCTCGTGGGCGCATCGTGGCGGAGTCGCTGACCGAGCTTGCCGCATCGATTCGGCAGCATGGCGTGCTCGAGCCGATCCTGGTGCGCAAGCAGGTGGCCGGAGGCTTCGAGATCATCGCGGGAGAGAGACGATGGCGTGCGGCCCAACTCGCGGGCCTCAAAGAGGTGCCGATCTTCGTTCATGACTTCGACGATGAAGCGGCGTTCGAAGCCGCCTTGGTGGAGAATCTGCAGCGCGAGGATCTGAACCCGATCGAAACTGCACGAGCGTTCCAGCGACTCGTCGATGATTACGGGTACACGCAAGAAACCATCGCATCCAAAGTAGGCAAAGAGCGGTCCACCATCGCCAACGCGTTGCGGCTACTGAAGCTTCCCAAAGACGTGATGGACCTCGTGGAGGATGGCGCGCTCAGCGAGGGACACGCCCGCGCATTGCTCTCCGCACCCAACGTGTCGAGCATGAAGAAGCTCGCGCAGATGGCGGTGACTAAAGGATGGAGCGTGCGCGAAGCCGAGCGTCAGGCCCGCCGGTTGTCTCGTGACGGACCCAGTGAGACGCCCGCAAAAAAGGCGCCAAAGAGCACCAATGTACGCGACCTCGAGCAGCGCCTCTCGCGCGCGATCGGATCGTCGACCGTCGTTTATGAGACCAGCAAAGAGCGCGGCCAAATCCGAATCCACTACGCAAGCTTCGACGAGCTCGATCGAATCATCGAAAAGCTCACGAAGTAGGGGACTGAGGTCCGAGGTTTGAGATTCGATCCTCGATCTCTACAGAATCCGGGCTTCGGCGGCGTCGACTGTGTTGCTGAGTAACATTGCAATCGTCATCGGCCCGACCCCGCCCGGGACCGGAGTGATGAACGATGCGCGCTCCTTCGCACCTTCGAGCTCGACATCGCCCGTGAGCGTTCCGTCTTCGAGTCGATTGATTCCGACGTCGATCACGATGGCGCCCTCCTTGATCCAGTCGCCCTTGACCAGGTGGGGCCGGCCGACTGCGGCCACCACGATGTCCGATTCACGGACCCGATCGGCGAGCTCCACCGTGCGCGAGTGTGCAATCGTAACCGTGGCATGTTTCTCGAGCAGCATCAGTGCGATCGGCTTTCCGACCAGCGTGCTTCGGCCTAGAACCAGGGCGCGCTTGCCCTTAGGGTCGCAGCCGATGTGCTGCAGCATCCGCATGCAACCGCTCGGAGTGCAAGGACGCAGTCCTTTGCGGCCCACCATGAGCAAACCCGCATTGAATGGATGAAGGCCGTCGACGTCCTTGGCCGGGTCGACCGCGTCCACGATCGTCTGATCGTCAAGGTGGTCGGGCAGCGGGAGCTGCACCAGAATGCCGTCGATTTCGTCCGCTCCGTTGAGCTCGAAGATCAAGGCAAGCAGGTCTGCTTCCGAGGTTTCCGCGGGTAGCCGGTGAACCCGTCCTGCGATTCCGGCTTTCGACGCAGCCCGCTCTTTGTTTCGGACGTAAACCTGTGAGGCCGGATCGTCCCCGACCAGCACCACGTCGAGACCCGGCGCTCGATTGTGGGTAGCTCTGAAGGCTTCTGCGCGTGCCTTGACCTCCGCCCGCACCTCTTTGGCGAGCTCCTTGCCGTCGATCAGTTGTGCCATGGTCGGGGTCTAACAGGAGCGGAGCCGCTCCTCAAACCAGCGTCCTCCCAGTGGAAATCACGGCCTGTCGTGGTATGCCGCGTGGCTATGTTCGATGCCGTCTCCCCCCAGGTCTCGTTCCCCGAGCTGGACGCGACCCAGCTCGCATTCTGGGACAACGCTCGCATTTTCGAAAAGACCCTGCAGGGTGCGGAGGGCAAGCAGCCATTCGTGTTCTACGAAGGCCCTCCCACCGCCAACGGGATGCCACATCCGGGGCACGTGCTCACGCGCGTGATGAAGGATGTCTTTCTGCGCTATCGGACGATGTGCGGGTACTTCGTTCCGCGCCGCGCGGGATGGGACACCCATGGTCTCCCCGTCGAAGTGGAAGTGGAAAAAGAGCTCGGGATCAGCGGTCGCGAAGCAATCCAAGCGTACGGCGTCGAAGCGTTTAGCCGCAAGTGCATCGAGTCGGTGTTCACTTACATCGGTGAGTGGCGGAAAATGACCGAGCGTATCGGTTTCTGGGTCGACTTCGATTCAGCCTATGTGACCTTCCACAAGAGCTATGTGGAGAGCGTCTGGTGGGCGCTCTCGGAGATGTTCCGCAAAGGGCTCCTGTACCAGGGGTACAAGGTCGTGTGGTGGTGGCCTCAGGGCGGCACGGCCCTTTCCGCCGGAGAAGTGGGACAAGGCTATCAGACCGTCGATGACCCATCGGTCATGATCCGGTTCCCGGTGCAAGGCGAGTCGAACACCTCGTTCCTCGCATGGACGACGACCCCATGGACCCTCCCCTCGAACGTTGCGTTGGCTGTCGATGCCGACACCGAATATGCGACGGTCGAAATCGAAGGCGGCGAGCGGCTGATCGTGGCAGCCGCCCTCGTCGGCAAAGTCCTGGGCGACGATGCCGAGGTCGTGGCGATCCGAAAAGGATCCGAGCTAGTGGGGATGAGCTACGAGCCGCCGTTCCGCTACGCGGAGCCCCACGGCGGCCCGGCGTGGCGGGTGATCGACGCGGACTTCGTCTCTCTCGAGAGCGGCTCCGGGCTCGTCCATCTGGCTCCGGCCTTCGGCGAGGACGACTTTCGAGTGTGTGCGGACAAGGGGATGGGCTTCGTGCAGCTGCTCGATCCCGACGGAACCTTTCCGCCCGAGGTCACCGACTTTGCGGGGCGATTCTGTAAAGAAGCCGATCGTGACATCATCCGCAACCTCCGCGCTCGCGGCCTGCTCTTCAAAGAAGAAGTCTACCGCCACGACTATCCATTCTGCTGGCGGGCGATGCAGGACCCTTTGATCCAGTACGCGCGCCGCTCCTGGTTCATCCGGACGACGCAGGAGATCGATCGAGTCAAGGAAGACAACCAGCAGGTCCACTGGGAGCCGGAGCACATCAAGAACGGAAGGATGGGCCAGTTTCTGGAAGCCAATGTCGACTGGGCGCTCTCGCGAGAACGGTTCTGGGGGACTCCCCTCCCGATTTGGAGAAACGACGAAACAGGCGCGGTCGTTTCGGTTGGGTCGGCAGCGGAGATTCTCGAGCGCAACCCGAAGGCGTTCGAACACTTCGAGAAGGCCAAAGCCGAGGATCCGACGCTGCAAGACCATCTCATGGTGCACAAGCCGTGGATAGACGAGGTCACCTGGACGGCGCCAGGCGAGCGAGGCGTCTACCGGCGGGTCCCCGAGGTGATCGACTGCTGGTTCGATTCGGGTTGCATGCCCTTCGCGCAGTGGGGTTACCCTCATCGGAGCGCCGAAGGATTCGAACGCAACTTTCCGGCGGACTTCATCACCGAGGCCGTCGATCAGACGCGCGGATGGTTCTACTCCCTGATGACCATCAGCTCGCTCATGTTTCCCGATCGACCTCCGCCCCACCCCTTCAAGAATTGCGTGGTTCTCGGCCTCATGACCGATGCCAAGGGCAAAAAGCTCAGTAAACGCGACAAGAACTACACGGATCCGCTGGTGCTCATGGATCGCGTGGGCGCCGATGCGGTGCGTTGGGCTCTCTATGTGGGGACGGTGCCCGGGCAGAACACCCGCTTTTCGGACGAATCAGCAACCGACGCGGTACGAGAGTTCCTTTTGAAGATCTGGAATGTCTACAGCTTCTTCGTCACCTACGCCAACATCGACGGCTGGTTGCCTAAGTCGGATCGTCCACCATTGGGCGAGCGCCCGGACATGGATCGCTGGGCCATCGCTGAGCTCGATGCGACCGTTCGCGCCGTTCGGCAGGAGCTCGATGACTACAAGAGCCACATGGCGGTGCGTCACCTGCTTAGCTTCGTCGATGGGCTGTCGAACTGGTACGTACGGCGCAGCCGGGCGAGATTTTGGGCGGCTGACGACTCAGCTGACAAACGTGCGGCATTCAGCACCCTCTACGAAGTACTGGTCGATCTCACCAAGCTGACCGCGCCGTTCATTCCCTTCATGACCGAGACGCTCTTTCAGAACCTCGTTCGAAGGAGCGATCCTTCCGCTGCCGAGTCGGTGCACCTGGCGGCCTTTCCGAGTCCCGACGAAGCACGGGTCGATGAGGGGCTCCGGCGCACCATGGAGCGGGTCCGGAACGTGGTGACGCTCGGACAGCGCGTCCGAAACGAAAATAAGCTCAAAGTTCGCCAGCCTCTGGCCGAGGCCATCGTGGTCGTCGCGGACGATGCCGAGCGCCAGGCCATCGACCGGTTCTCGAGCGCCATTCGAGAGGAGCTCAACGTCCGGAATCTCGGCTTCACCGAAGAGCCCCGCAAGTACGTGGAGTTCGAGCTCGTGCCCAACTTTCGCGTGCTCGGTCCGAAGATCGGCAAGCAGGTGCCCGCTTGCAAGAAGGCGCTTGCCGAGGCCGACGGGTCGGCCCTGTACGCCGAGATGGAGCAAAACGGACGGATCGTGATTCAGCTGCCCGGTGGCGCCATTGAGCTGACGCCACGGGAGGTGGAGGTGCGGCTGAAAGCGCGCGAGGACTTTGCAGCGGCTTCGGGAGCTGGGCAGGTCGTCGTGCTCGACACCCGGGTGGACGAGAGCCTACGCCGCGAAGGTCTTGCGCGGGAGGTGATCAACCGGATTCAGCGTGCGCGCAAGGCGATGGACCTTCCCTACGAGGCGCGGATCGAGGTGCGATGGAATGCCGCCGGGGAGCTCGCCGAAGCCATCGAGGAGCATGCCGACCGGATCGCTGCCGAAACCCTGGCGACCGCGCTCGATCGAGGTGACGCACAGGCGCCAAGCGAGCACGATACCGAAGTGGAAGGTGCTCCTCTCGCACTTTCCATCGCCGCGAGCTGACTAGGCATGGTGACCCATCATGGTTCGCGACGTGCTCGCTTCTCGCGCCGGCTGTCCATGAATCCCTCGATCAAAATCAACGTGACGCCGATGGTGATCCATGCATCAGCCACGTTGAAAGTCGGATACGCCCAGCGATCGTGGATGTGAAACCGCACGAAGTCGACCACGTATCCGAAACGGACCCGATCGACGAAATTGCCGATCGCACCGGCGATGATCATCGGCACACTCACTGCAAACAGCGCGCCGCCCCGACCCGTGATGAACATCCAGAGTAGAAGCACGACTGCACCGGCTGCTGCGACGTAGAAGACTCCTTTTCGGACCTTAGTCGGCATGTCCCGCATGAAACCAAAAGCGGCGCCGCAGTTTTCGGCATACCGAAACTCGAGATAGCCGTCGATCAACACGACAGTCGATCGCTGGACCCGCTGTGGTTGAATCCTTCCGTTCGCATCGGCCGCGCACACTGGCTGTATGCCGAACGGCGACGGCTGGGAAAGCTCGCCGAGCGCCCAATGCTTGGTTCCGAGGTCGATCGCCGCGAGAGCCGCGATGGCGACCATGCATACGACGAGCGCCTTCGCAGAGCGGGGTTGGCGAGTCACGGCCGGCGACTGTAACAGGCGGTCCCGGTCGGTCAAATCCATCGTCGTGGTCGGGCTTCGCCTAACCATCCACCGGCCCGTGGGGCAACCGCCGGCCTTCGCGCAAGTGACGAACTGCATTGATGCCCCATCGCGTCAGCAGGTAGGAAGGAATGCCCACGACCAAGCCGCAGATGAGGCCACCTACCCAAAGCTCGGCTCCCGTGCTCGCCAGCAGCTGGCCGGCATCGGCCCAGAAGTCGCTTTCCAGAAGCCGCCCTGCGCCGCCATCTCTCAACGCTCGCCCGGTGGTGCCAAGCCAATTTTTGATGGTGGCCCGGGTAATTTCCTTTTCCGGACGCAGAACGACTGCTCCGAGCTGCCACGTCGCATAGTAGAGGGGGACGGCAGTAAATGGATTGCTGATGAAGAGAATGGGTATGCCCGACACCTTGTTCGCGCCCAAAAGGGCGGCGACAGCCAGATAAATCATGATTTGGAAGCCCAGTGTGGGCGTGAAGGCGACCATCGCCCCGATGAAGACACCCCACGCGATTCGGTGAGGCGTATCGTCGAGATGTAGGATGTTGTGGATGACGATCTGTTGGAGACGTCGCCACAGGCCGCTGAGCTTCATCGATAGGGACCCCAGGCCCCGCCGCCCGGCGTTTCGATGCGCAAGATGTCGCCAGGCGACACGTCGACACAGACACGATGTTCGAGTGGCTTGCCGTTGAGTAGATTCATGCCCGGCGCACCAGAGCCGCCGCCGCGCATACCATAGGGTGGGAAGACGCGCCGCTCGGAAACCACCGAAATGCGCATGGGCGCCAAGAATTCGAGCTCTCGAATCAATCCGTCGCCCCCGGCATGGAGCCCTCTGCCGCCCGACCCCTTTCGCAGAGCAAACCGACGAATTCGTACCGGGAATCGGGTTTCCAACACCTCCGGATCGGTGCAGCGGGAGTTCGTCATGTGGGTGTGCACCCCCGACGCGCCCGGTTTGCGCGCGGTGGCACCGGCGCCGCCTCCCAGGGTTTCGTAGTACGCAAATCGGTCGTTGCCGAACGTGATGTTGTTCATCGTCCCCTGGCTAGCGGCCGCGAGTTGGAGCGCGCCCAGCAGTACGTCGACGATGCGCTGGGAGGTTTCCACGTTGCCTGCAGCCACAGCGCGGTGAGGCTCTGGCGCGAGGAGCGACCCTTCGGGAATGTGAACCCTGACGGGACGGAGACACCCGCTGTTCAATGGGATTGGCTTGCCCACCAACAGCCGCAATACGTACAGAACGGCCGCCAGAGTGACTGCTCTCGGGGCGTTGAGATTGTTGTCGAGTGCGGGATCTGTGCCGGAGAAATCGATTTCCATCGCGTTTCCCCGAACCTCGATGCGGACGGCGATGCGCGCGCCATCGTCGAGTCGATCTTCGAAAACATGGACCCCGTCGGGAAGCGCAGCGATGGCTCGCGCCGTCAGGTCGGCTGCGTTGTCCTGGATGTGTTGCATGTAGGCGGTTACGACTTCGAGGCCGTACCGGTCGAGCAGTGCATCGAGGAGCCATACGCCCTTTTCGTTCGCCGCGATCTGGGCTTGCAGGTCAGCAAGGTTCTCGTCCGGATTTCGTGCCGGATAGGGGCCAGCAGTGAGGATTGCGCGCATGCGGCTTTCGAGAAAAACACCGTCCTCTACGATTCTCACATTCCGGAACACCACCCCCTCTTCGTCGAGGGTCTTCGAGAACGGGGGCATCGATCCAGGCGTGACGCCGCCCACGTCTGCGTGATGCCCTCTCGATGCCACGAGGAACCGCAACGTGCCGTTCCGATCGTGGACGGGCGTGACGACCGTGATGTCCGGCAGGTGCGATCCGCCCGCTGCTGGGTCGTTGGTGACGAATACCTCTGCAGGCTTCGATGACGGGTGCGCTCGGAGCACCGCCCGAACCGATTCGCTCATCGCGCCGAGGTGAACCGGAATGTGGGGCGCGTTGGCCACGAGGCCGCCCTCGGCGTCGAAAACCGCGCACGAAAAATCGAGCCGGTCGCGGATGTTCGTGCTCATGGCCGTGCGCTGAAGCACGATCCCCATCTGTTCGGCGATTGACTTGAACTGATTATGGAACACCTCCAGCAAGACCGGGTCCGGACGCGCACCCGAAGCCCGGGCAGCAGCGCCGACGCTGCTGCCGGCATTGCGAAGGATCAGGTAGTCGTGCCGATCCCGAAAGGCGGTAAAACCCCGGTCCACGACGATGGTTCCGGTCGAATCCAAGACCAACGCAGGTCCGCGAATTTCGGTCTCGATGGGGAAATCCTCTCGTAAATATACCGGGGCTTCGACCCTCGCGCCGCCAGACCACAGTGCAACACGACGGATGGGTCTGCCGCCGCCTTCCTCGACGAGGGGAAGTTCGGGCTTGACGCTCCGAAGCTCGACGGCAACCCGAAGTGTCGCTGCTTCGACTGCATGGTTGGCTCGGACGTAACCGAACTGCCGTCGGTGGAGCCGCTCGAAAGCCGCCCGCATCGTATCGGGCGCATCCCAGTCCACCGCGAGCTCCGTTTCGGTTCCGCGATAGCGAAGCGCCACCTGACGGCGAACGTTCCAACGTGCATCGCTTCCTGCATCAGCCCGGAGCACGTCCTGCCCGAGCGCCTCGAGCACGACGAACGCTTCTTCCCACGACTCTGGTATCGGCTCAGCCAGGCTCCTCCGGCCGGCGTCGCGCTGACCATGCCACTCGAAGTTGGCCACTCCCATGCCGAACGCAGAGAGCGCACCTGCATAGGGGTGAAAGATCAGCTTCCGAATTCCCAAACGTCTCGCGACCAAGCATGCGTACTGACCGCCGGCTCCTCCAAAAACCACCATTGCATGCGTACGCACGTCGTGGCCGCGTCCCACGGACACCTTCTGAATGGCGGCGGCCGTGTTCTCCACCGCTATGCGAAGAAATCCGTCTGCCACGTGCTCGGCGTTTCGTTGAATCCCCATCGCATGCAAGGACGCAATGATCTCCCCGAGCTTGCTCTCGATGCGATCCTCGTTCAGTGGAAACGGAAAGCGATCTGCCGCGATGCGTCCCAAATGGAGCGACACATCGGTGAGGGTGAGCGCGCTCGCTTCGGGCCGGCCGTAGCAGAGCGGTCCGGGATCGGCGCCCGCACTCTCAGGCCCCACGGTCATGCGTTTGCCTTCGAGCTTGCAGATGGACCCACCTCCCGCGGCGACCGTGTGAAGCTCGATCATCGGCGCCCGGATGCGAATGCCACCGATCTGGCTTTCGAACACTCTACAAAGCTCGCCATCGTAGCGTGACACGTCGGTCGAGGTGCCTCCCATATCGAAGCCGATCGCTTCCGATAGTCCACACTCGTCCGCGACCGCCCCGGTGGCCACGACGCCCGCTGCGGGTCCCGACAAGACCGCGTTGCGCCCAATGAAGCTCGCTGCGTCCACCAGTCCGCCGTTGCTCTGCATCATTCGGAGCCGGCCGGTTTTCAACTCCGTCTCGAGCTGCTGCATGTAGCCGGTCAGCAGTGGGGTGAGATATGCGTTGGCGGCGGTCGTATCCGCGCGACCGAGCAGCCCGAGCTCGTTGGCGATCTCGCTGGAGATCGAGATGTGCTCGAAACCGAGATCCTCTCCGATCGCCGCAACTTGGCGCTCGAGCGCGCCGTCCCGGTATGCGTGCATCAGCGCGATTGCGAGGGATCGCATGCCGCGGTTGCGTGCCCGGTCGAGCGCCTGCCGAAGTGCACCCTGGTCGAGGAGCCGAAGCAGCGTCCCATCGGCGGCCATTCTCGCCCCAATCTCGACCACGGTCTGAGGAAGCGGTTCGGGCCTTTCGATGTCCAGGGCAAACAGATCGGGCCGCGTCTGATCTCCGATGCGCATCAGATCGCCGAGCCCCTCGTCCGTGACCATCACGGTGGGGCAGCCGGCGCGCTCGAGGAGCGCGTTGGTGGCGAGGGTCGTCCCCATCCGGACCTCGCAAGGTGGAATCGGCTCGTCCGGCCCGAGGCCGAGCAGCGTCCGGATCCCGGTGATCGGGGCCTCGTCCGAGGAGAGGACCTTGGTGACGCGGAGGGTACCGCTAGTCCGATCGCGGTGGATGCAGTCCGTGAAGGTTCCCCCACGGTCGATCCAGAATTGGTGCCGGGGGCCTGGCTCTTGCATCGAGCTTTGCATCGAAGCACGGTCGCAGACGCGGTCAAGAGACCCCACGCGATCTGCCCGTAGGGCTCTGGAAATCACCCAAAGAGCTTACAAGCATCGAGGAAAGAACCTGCGTATACGCAGGCGCGTCGCAATTTTCTGGTTTTCAAACGGGTTTCCTGGACTTATACAGGCCAGCGAGTCAAGGAACTGAGGACGATGGACACGGAAGAATTCACTGTCTCGTCCGTGATACCCGCGAGTCCAAACCGTATTTATTCTGCGTGGATGGACGAGCGCCACCACAGCGCGTTCACGGGAGCGCGGGCCACGGTGGATCCCTGGGTAGGCGGCCGCGTCGTCGCGCGCGATGGTTTCATCGATGCCACGCACGTCTATCTGGTCACGGGAAGCCGGATCGCCATGACCTGGCGAACCCGTGACTTCCCCAAGGGTGCAAGCGACTCCCAGGTCGACATCACCTTCGAGCCGGTGGCGGGCGGCACGAAGGTGGAGATCACCCATACGAAGATTCCTCCTGGTCTCGGCAAGGCCTGCCAGACCATTTGGAAGAAGCTCTACTTGGAGCCCATGGCGACGTATTTCGCGGAGCCCGGCGCCATGCGTGAGGCCTATACGGCGGCAAAGAAAGCGGGGCATCTCCCTCTTTCGGGGATCAAGGCAAGCCGGCCCGCGCCAAGGCGTCCTTTCGTTCCGGCCCCGCCGCCTTCCGAGGAGGAAGGGCAAGGGGAAACGGCTGAGGCAGAGCGTCCGAAGAAGGCGCGCAAGCGCCCCGAAGCCAAGGCGATCGATCTTCGGGAGCTGGCGCGCGCCCAAGCCGAAGCCCGCAAGGAAGCGGCCCGTCGCAAAAAAGAAGCGAAGAGGAAAGCGGAGGCTGTCCGTCGCGCTGCCGAAGCTGCACGTAAGAAGGCCGAAGCCAAGAAGAAGGCCGAGCAGCTGCGCCTCGAGAGGGCCGAGGCCAAGCGGAAGGCCGAGGAACGGAAGAAGGCGGCTCAGATGAAGAAGGCCGAGGCCGCGCGCAAGAAGGCCGAAGCCAAGAAGAAAGCCGCCGCCAAGAAGAAAGTCGAGCTCGCGCGCAAGAAGGCTGCGGAAAAGAAGAAGGCTGCCGCGAAGAAACGGGCCGAGGCTGCGCGCAAGAAGGCCGCGGCGAAGAAGAAGGCCGCGGCAAAGAAGAAGGCCTCGGCAAAGAAGAAGGCTGCCGCCAAGAAGAAAGCGGCCGCCAAGAAGAGGACGTCAGCCAAGAAGAAGACGTCAGCCAAGAAGAAGACGTCGGCCAAGAAGAAGACGTCGGCCAAGAAGAAGACGTCGGCCAAGAAGAAGACGTCGGCCAAGAAGAAGACGTCGGCCAAGAAGAAGACGTCGGCCAAGAGAAGATTGATCCGAACGAAGGCTGCCCCGAAGAAGCGTTCCACCGCGCGCAAAGCGCGTTCCGCTGCCAAGAAGAAGGCTGCTCCCCAAAAGACGAGAGCAGCCAAGAAGAGCACTTCCAAGCGCGCGGCCAAGAAAACCGGATCGAAGAAGCGAAAAACGGCCTCCAAGAAGCCTGCCAAGAAGACCAAGGGCCGCTCGCCCAAACGGAAGCGCTAGCCGAGCGGCGATTCGGCTTGTCGTCGCAGCCCATCGAAAAGCGATTCGAGAGCACGATGCTCTTCCGCCTTTTCGACGATGGAGATCTCCTCGATGCCGCTTTGTGCAGGAGCTTTCGTCAACCACGTCTGCATGGCATCGAGCGACGTGATCAGGTCCATGCTGCGCCCGGGCAGTGCGATGGCAGCCGTGGAGAAGCTGCCCTGCATCAGGGCTTCCACGATCACCGCGCACGCTTGCCCGGCGGTTTCGATGTCGAAGTCGTCGCTGCTTCCAAGGCCCACGACGAGCAGATCCTTCGCTCGGATCTTGCCGGGGGACGCGATTAGCGCTTTTTCTCCGAACCGCCCCTCCAGATAGCCGGCCATCAGCTTCCTCGACAGCGCTCCACACAAGCGCCAATCGATGAGACCCGCAGCGCCTCGTAGCGGACGCTCCTGGGAGAAAAACGGCAACACCAGGATCTCGGCCTGCAGCGCGTCCAAGCTGTCGAGCGACGCGGAAACGAAATCGTACGTGATCAAGGCTTTCCAAGCTCCGTGGCGATGCGGTCGAGGATCCCGTTGACGAATGAGCCGCTACCTTCGGAACCAAAACGCTTGGCGAGCTCGACGGCCTCGTTGAGGGTGACTCGTTTCGGAATGTCGCTCATCTCCTTCAGCTCCACGATGGCAGCGCGGATGACGTTGCGATCCACGACGGGCATGCGCTCGAGACGCCAGTGATGGCTTGCCGCTCGGATCATGTCGTCGACTTTCTCCGGGTGGTCTGCGTATCCGCGCACGATCGCGTTCGCAAATTCGACCTGGTCCGAAACCTCGTCCGATTCGGCCAAATGGCCCCAATACGATCGAATCGCTTGGGTGCCACTCACACCGGCTACATCCATGAAGTACAGGATGCGGACGGCAGCTTCACGGCCTTTTCGTCGTGATCCCATCTTCGGCAAGCTTGCGATCGAGCAAGGTCATTTCGATTGCGGTCAAGGCGGCGTCGCGGCCCTTGTTCCCATGGGCGCCACCTGCACGAGCCAAAGCCTGGTCATCGTCATCGGTCGTGAGAACGCCGAAAACGATGGGAACGTTGGTGTCGAGCGCCGCTCGCACCAGACCGAGTGCAGTGCCCTCCGACACGTACTCGAAGTGGGGTGTACCCCCGCGGATCACCGCTCCCAGTGCGACGATCGCGTCGAAGCGCTCGCTCCGGGCGAGCTTTTGGGCCGTGTACGGGAGCTCCCACGCGCCGGGCACCTCGACGACGTAGATCGAGTCCTCGGATACGCCGTGCTCGGCAAAGCACGCCTTGGCGCCATCCAGGAGCTTTTGGACCACCGGGCGGTTGAAGCGCGACCAGACGATGGCAAAGCGCGCTCCCGGAGGAGCCTCGACCTCGGCAGTCGGACTGTTCGGATCGTCGCTCATGAGCCCTTCCTTGGCCGTTGAGGAGTCGCGGAAGAGAGCTCGCCGCCAGGAAAAACTTTGAGCTGCTCGACGACGTTGAGGCCATAGGCGTCGAGGCTCGGGATGCGTCTGGGTCTGTTCGTGAGAACCCGAAGCTTTTGCAGGCCGAGATCCGAAAGCACTTGCGCACCAAAGCCATATTCTCGCAACACGACGCCCGGCTCTTCCGGGGGGCGCGCGATGGGCTCGTTCAGATAGAACGCGAGGTCGGTTTCCGGGTCGGGATGGCCAGGTAGGAACAGGATCACTCCTTGGCCTTCGCGCTCGATCGCGGCGGCGCAGTCCGCCAGGTGTACCCGATCACCCATGCGGACCTGGAAAGCATCGCCGAGCACGCTACCGCGATGGACGCGAACCAGCGTGGGCTCCGCGGTGATCTCGCCATAGCTCAGGGCCATGAACTGATGCTCGTCCTCCACTTCGACTTGGTAAACGGACGCAATCCAGGTGCGTCCGGTCGGCATCTGGACCGGCGTCTGTCGAATCCGAGTCACCAGTCGCTCCCTCGCCAAACGGTACTGGATCAGATCGGCAATCGTCAGAAGCCGCAGGTCGTGCGCCTCGGCGAACACGACCAGGTCTGGATAGCGAGCCATGGTGCCGTCGTCCTTCATGATCTCGCAGATGACGCCGGCGGGCTTCAATCCTGCAAGTCTCGCCAGGTCCACGGACCCCTCCGTATGACCCGTTCGTTGCAGGACCCCGCCAGGAACCGCCTTCAGCGGGAACACGTGGCCCGGGCTCACCAGGTCTGCTGGATGGGCATCGTCGGCGACGGCAGTCGCAATCGTGTGAGCGCGGTCGGCTGCGCTAATCCCCGTCGTGACCCCTCTGCGGGCCTCGATGGAGATCGTGAACGCGGTGGAGCGGGAGGAGCGATTGTCATCTACCATCATCGGTAGATCGAGCTGGCGGATCCGATCTTCGGTAAGGCTCAGACAAATCAGGCCGCGCGCATGGCGCGCCATGAAGTTGATGGTCTCCGCGTCTGCCTTCTCGGCCGCCATGCATACGTCGCCCTCGTTTTCGCGGTCCTCATCGTCGACCAGGACGACCATCTTGCCTTGCCTGATGTCGTCCAGTGCCGCGACGACCCGCTCGATCGCGCTCGCCATACGGCCGCCACCATGACGCGAAAGCGCTCTGCATTCCAGCTGAAGCCTGCAAATGCTCAGTGGCCGGAGCCATCGACGCCGGGCTTGCCCATCAGGCTCGCAACGTATTTGGCCAGGATGTCGACCTCCAGATTGACCCGGCAGCCGGGCGGCATTTCTCCGAACGTGGTGTGGGTCAGGGTATAGGGAACCAGCATCACGTCGCAGCGCCTGCCCTCGACCGCATTCACGGTCAGGCTCACGCCGTTCACCGCAATCGAGCCCTTGGGTGCCAAGAAGGGCGCGAGGCGTTCGGGCACTTCGAAGGTCGTCCGCACGTAGTCTCCGTCGGAGACGCGGTCGATCATCTTCCCGACTCCGTCGACATGACCGGTGACCAAGTGGCCGCCCAGACGATCCCCGAGCGCCAGAGCCCGCTCCAGATGCACCCGGTCCCCTTCGGCCAGGTCTCCGAGATTCGTCTTGTCGAGCGTTTCGAGAGACGCATCGGCATCGAAGTGCCCGTCGTCGAACGACTTCACAGTGAGGCAAGTTCCGTTCACCGCGATCGATTCACCGAGCTCGTACGGATGAAGAGCACAGGCGATGCGGAGCACGAGCCCATCTGCCCGGCGGGTCAAACTCTTGACGATTCCCACTTGCTCTACCAGTCCCGTGAACATTTATTCCATCCTTTCGAGATCGCCGGTGAGAAGCCAGTCCGACCCTACGGGTCGAAGCTCGGAGCGGACCACGCGCCACGCCCGTTCGATCGTTTCGGCGCCCGCCCCTGCGGCGAACGAGGGTGCTGTCGCATCGCCGACAATTAGGGGGGCTACGAAAATCGCTGCGCGGTCTGCAAGCCCCAGATCCAAGAACGTTCCATTCACGTGCGCGCCACCTTCGACTAGCAATCGCACCACGTCGCGAGCGGCCAATTTCTTCAACACCTCGAGCATGTCGACGCCCCTTGCGTGCCGCGCGACCCGGATGATCTCGACACCGGGACGGACTAACGGCTGGAGACGACTTGCATCGGCGTCGCGTGCGCAGAAGATCACGGTGCCCTGGTCCAGTTTGCCGTGAGGTCCGAGAACGGCCGCATTCGTCGGGGTTCGCAGATCCGCGTCGACCACGACGCGCAACGGATTCCTTCCTTCGACGTGGCGCACCGTCAGCTGGGGATTGTCGACGAGGACGGTTCCCACCCCGACCAGGATCGCATCGCTTTCGTCGCGCAGTCGATGCGCCTCGGTCCTGGCAGTCCGTCCCGTAATCCATTTCGAATGTCCGGTTCGAGTTGCGATCTTCCCGTCCAGGGTCACCGCGGCCTTCAACGTCACGAAAGGAAGCCCGGTTTTCACGTGCTTCGTGAAATCCGCGACGAGCGCTTCGCATTCCCCTTCGAGCAGCCCGACGTCGACTTTCACGCCAGCCCCTTCGAGCCGGTCGATTGCGCCTGGAACATGAGGCGCGGGGTCGCGGCAGCCGATGACGACCCGTGCGATGCCCGCGGTGATAATCGCCTCGGTGCACGGTCCAGTGCGGCCATGGTGATTGCACGGCTCCAAGGTCACGTAGAGCGTGGTGCCGTCGACCGGTTCGCCCGCGTTCCGGATCGCGTCGACCTCGGCGTGCGCCTCTCCTGCTTTGTGATGGTAGCCGAGAGCGGCAATTTCACCGTCGCGGACGAGTGCCGCTCCGACCCGAGGATTGGGGCTCGGCCGGCCCCGCTTGGCTTCTTCAATTGCGCGTCCCATCGCGCGGCGCTCGGAGTCCGACCACATGTCAGCCCTTGAGCTTGGCGAGCTCCTCGAGAAACTCCCCGACGTCTTGAAAGTCCTTGTACACGCTCGCAAACCGAACGTATGCAACGGGATCCAGGCCTCGAAGCTCGTGCAGCACGTGCTCGCCGAGCCGTGCGGAAGATACTTCGGCTTCGCCCGTGTCCGCGAGCCAACGCTCGACCTGCAGAAGAAAACGTTCGAGCGCGTCGGCAGACACCGGGCGCTTCACGCAGGCCCGCCGCAAGCCGGCAAGGAGCTTGTCGCGGTCGTACGGCTGGCGGCGGCCGTCGTTTTTCACGATGAGAGGCAGCGTCTGCTCGACACGCTCGTAAGTCGTGTAACGGCGTCCGCAATGCTCGCATTCACGCCGGCGCCTCGTCACCTCACCCCCTTGCGAGAGGCGTGAGTCGATGACGCGGTTCTCCAACGTTCCGCAGTAAGGGCAGCGCATTTCGCTGAAGCTAGCGCTGGCAGCGACCCCCGGCAATGCATCGCGCCAGGCTCAGGAGCGCACGAGCCGAACGGCCGATTCCAAGTGAGCCGTATGCGGGAACATGTCGAATGCGATGACTTTGTCGATTCGATAGCCCTTGGATGTCGCGAGCCGCAGGTCGCGCGCCAACGTTGCAGTGTCGCACGACACGTAGATCACGCGCTTCGGGCCCGGCAGCAAGCCACCCTCCTCGAACAACGTTTTGGCACCTTGTCGGGGAGGGTCGAGGACCACCACGTCGAAGGGGCCCTTGGGCGGTCGATTCGCATCGCCCACGATGACTCGCGCGCGCAACCCGAGACGCCTCAAATTGGCCTGGCACGCTCGGACGGCCCGCGGATCTCGCTCCACAGCAACCAGTGCGGCGGCCCTCGCTGCAAGGCCGAGCGTGAAGTTGCCGATACCGCTGTGGAGCTCGAGAACACGCTTCCCATCGGGCTCTGCAAGCTCGAGGACCTTGCGAACCAGCTCGACGTTCACGCCGTCGTTCGCCTGGAAAAAACCGCCAGCCGGGCCTCGAAGCGAGCCCGCGTGCCCCTCGAAGACGATCTCGGGATTTCCCCAACGGGCGGCGTGTTCTGCATCGGCTGTCCGAAGTGAAACCGCTGCGATGACGGGATACTTCGCTAGCTCTTCGCACGCTTCGTACGCGGCCGGAGGTTGATGGCCCACGCTTTGAAGGCTCACCACCACTCGATCGGTGCCGGTCAGCTCGAGTTGCAGCTCGCCCTCCCCTTGCAGAGACGATGCCAGATATCGTCGTGCTGTGCTCCATGCCATTTGCAACGGCTCTTTGAGAATCATGCAGTCCGCCACGTCCGTGACGCGCGTCGAACGGAAGCTCCGGTAACCCATGGTGCCACGGTGCCAAGCGAGTCTCGCCCGGCGGCGGTATCCGAGGTCTTCGGGAGATTCGACCCACTCTGTGACTGTGTCTTCGGCGCCAGGGAGATCCCTGCACGCGTCGGAGAGAAAGCCGAGCTTGATGTCACGCTGCAGGGATGCACCGGCGATCATGAGCGGACAGCCTCCGCATCGGGAAGCTACGGGGCAGGGAGCATCTCGCCGCAGGTCCGACTGGCGAACGATGCGCTTCAAGCGGCCGCGGCCTGCGCCGCGTTTCGAGGGTGTCGGCTCGAGCTCGATTCGCTCACCGGGGAGTGCGCCAGGCACCAAGACGATACCACGCGGCGTGTCGACCACCGCGTCGCCGCCGCGGGCGATTGCGCGAACCTCGCCTTCGACCGAGCGGTGCCCAGACATCAATACTCGAAAAGTTGCGCGGGCAGGCCACGCTCGAAAAGAAACCAGAAATCGCCGCTTAAAACGGCCCTGCGTCGCTCTGGATCGTCCGTGTCGACCAGCTCCACGTCGGTAAAGACCGCGGATGTCTCCCTGGTCTCGTTCTCGAGCCACGGGACGAAGAGCGACTCGAACCGGATGGTGCCCGATACAGCAGCGTACACCACCGGGAGACGCACGATGCCCGGACAGGTGGCGTTGAGGTAGAGCGTCATCTCGACGGGAGAATCCAGCAACCGGATATTGATCTCGGTACCCAGCATCGACTCCTTGAGCAGCCCTGGATCACGGATGAACACGGCGAGGCCGTCGCTGAAGCTCTGGAGCTGGTCTCCGCGCTGCACGATGATGTCGATGATTTCGACCGAGCGGCTCGGTTGCATGGCAAAGAACGTCGGATTGAGATCGAAGACCTCCCCGTCCAGCCCGCAATCTGGGGCCCAGACCCGGCCGACGGCATTGCCCTCCCCACTTCCCTTGGCACAGCCCGCGATGAGCCACCCACACAGAATCGCAGCGACCAGCCTACGCGATGAAGCCGCCACCGACTACCTCGTCGCCTTGGTATACCACCGCTGCCTGCCCCGGGGTGATCGCCCTCTGGGGTTCGGCGAACCGCACGTGGAATCCGTCTGCATGCGGAACGATGTCTGCGCGTGCGCCGCGATGCCGGTACCGGATCCGAACCTCGCCTTGAAACGGACGTGCCGGACGACCGGCGATCCAGTGTGCGTTGGTCGCTCGGAGATCCCCGGCGTACAGCTCGGACTCGTCCCCGACCACGACCTCGGCCGACTCGGGGATGATCCGCAGCACGTACCTCGCCCCTCCGCCTCCCAGACCGAGCCCTCGCCGCTGGCCGCGGGTGAAGCCCGCAACTCCGTCATGGGTGCCCAGCAAGGCGCCCTCGGAATCGACGATGCGGCCCTCCGGGGCCGGGTCTCCATGGCGTTTTACGAATTCGTTGATGCGTCCATCCGGCACGAAACAAAGCTCTTGTGACTCGGGCTTGTCCGCGTTCGGGACCCCGAGACGCCGGCCGGCTTCACGGGCTTCGCTCTTGGTGAGCTCTCCGAGCGGAAACAGCAGGCGTTCGAGCGTCGACTGAGGGAGGCCGAAGAGGAAGTAGCTCTGGTCTTTGTCCTCGTCTCTCCCGCGCAGCAGGCGTAGGTGCCCTTGTGGAGCCCGCTCAAGCCGGGCGTAGTGACCGGTGGCGATGTGGGTCGCGCCAAAGCGACGGGCGACCTCGGCGAGATAGGTCAGCTTCACAGTCCGATTGCAGCTGACGCAAGGGATTGGCGTCCGGCCCGCCTGGTAGTCCGCGACGAAGGGCTCGACCACGTGCCTTCGAAACGCCTCGCGCTCGTCGAGGACATAGTGCGAGATTCCCAGATGCGTACAGGTTCGCCGGGCGTCGTCACGGTCCTCCGGCGCGCAACAGCGGCCCACCTGCTGGTCCCCTTCCGCATCCCATAGATGGAGGGTCACACCGACCAAGTCGTGCCCAGCATCTCGAAGCAAGGCTGCGGCCACCGAGGAATCCACCCCGCCGCTCATCGCCACCAAAACACGCCTTATCGGAATCATCGAATTGCCATACTGAACAGATCAACCGTGGGGCGTTCCACTTAATGGAAAACCGAGCTCAGCCAATTTGTGCACCATATATATATGTAAAATCAATAAGTTATCTGGATAAATTAGAAATGAAGTGAGTTTCATCTCATCAGACTTCCAATTTAGTTGAGGTTCTACGCGCTACCTCTTGCGAGCACGCGCCGAAACGCCTGCGATGCCCCGTCGATATCCCGCGCGGTCGTCTCCATACCTAGACTGATTCTGACCGCCGATCCAGCGCGCCACTGCTCATCCGGATACATGGCGCGGATCACCGCTGAGGGCTCCTGCAGCCCCGAGGAGCATGCGGCGCCGGTGGACACGCAGATCCCTTCGAGGTCGAGCGCGGCGACCAAGACCGGACCCGCCCAGCTCGCGAAGCTCACATTGGAAACCGTGGCGGTGCGAGGAGGCCGAGCGTTGACCTCGGCGCCGAGCTCCACGAGGTCCGCTTCGATGCGTTCACGAAGCGTGGCCAGTCTCGGTTGGGCCGCGAGGCGCTCGGCCACCAGGCGGCACGCAGCGCCGAATCCCACCATGCTCAACGTGTCTGGCGTGCCCGGACGCCGGCCTCTCTCCTGCGACCCCCCCTCGAGCACGGGCTCGACATCGAGTCCCCGCCGAACCCAGCAGGCTCCGGCACCTGCGGGTCCACCCACCTTCTGGGCCGCAATCGCGATCACATCCGCCCCGAGGCTGTTCGCGTCGATGGGCAGCTTGCCGAGCGCCTGCGTGGCATCGACGAACAGGAGCGCTCCGCGCTGGCGGCAGATCTCGGCGTACTGCTCGATCGGGAAGACCGTCCCCGTCTCGTGGTTCACCCATTGGATCGCGACGAGCGCGTTGGGTCCGAGGTGCCTAGCGAGCTCCCCGGGTTCGGGTGGCCTACCCGATCGAACATGGAGAAAGGCCACTTGGCGTCCCTCGCGGCCGAGGCGGCGTACGCTTTGGGCGACCGCAGGATGCTCCACCGCGGTCGACAGCACGAGGTTGCGTCCTCCGGCCACTCCGCGGATGCCTAGATTGCAAGCCTCGGTTCCGCCCGCTGTGAGCACGACGTCGGCAGCGGATGCGCCGATGGCGTCTGCCACGGCTTCTCGGGCATTCTCGAGAAGCTCTTTCGATGCGCGGCCAGCTGCATGCGTGCTCGATGGATTCGCCCAGGCGGCAGCTGCCGCTTGCTGCATGGCTCGCCAAACCGTTTCCGGCATGGGTGCTGCCGCATGATGGTCCAGATAGATCACTTGGTCGCTGCCTCGGGACGCTCCGGACTGCGGCTCACACGGAGCTCGACCAACGTTCCCGAGAGCTGACGTTCAGCGACCGCCCCGGCCGGAGGGCTCGAGATCTCGATCCCCCCACCGAGCGCCTCCGTCACGCGACGGGCAAAGGCCAGGCCCAGGCCTACGCCTCCATGGTCGCGCGTCACCGAGCCGTCGACTTGATAGAACGGCTCCATGATGCGCGCGATGTGCTCAGGCCGAACCCCAGGTCCGCTGTCCGCGACGCCGAACATCAATCGCTCGTCGTCTTCGGCCCGAACCTCCACCGCAACCTCCCCTCCGATCGGAGTGAACTTCGACGCGTTGTCGAGCACGTGAACCATGGCGCGCAACAGCTTGTCGGGATCGCCTTGGGCGGGCAGCGGATCGTCAGGTAGATGCACCGTGAGCGTCACATCGCGCTCTTCGAGCTTCGCGCGGATTTGATCGATTGCATTTTTCGCGACCTCGCCGAAGTCGTAGTCGCGTGTGTAGTAGTGCATCCTTCCCGTCTCGAGCGAGCTCACGTCCAGCAACGTGTCAACGACTGCGCGAAGCCGTTGGGTGGATTTCTCGATCGAATTCAGGCACTTGTGTTGGAGGTCGGTCAAGGGGCCGAGCTCCTCGTTGAGCAGCAGCCGCAGGTAGCCCACGACCGGTGTCATCGGCGTCGCCAGCTCGTGACTTACGTTCTGCATGAACTCGCGGCGCAAACGCGCGACGTCTTCGAGGCGCCGGTTCGTTTCTGACAGCTCCACGATCTTCTTCTCGAGGCGCTCCACGATTTTCTGCGTTCGTTCCCGCAGGAGGCGTTCGCTCGCGTCGTCGGCCCACTCGCGGTGTCCCCCGAGGAACTGCCCGATCGTCTCCGCAAAATGAGCCGCGTCGATGGGCTTGGCGATGAAGCCGTCGCATCCGACTGCAAGCGTCGAATCACGGTCGGCTTCGGCCGTGATGGCCACGATGGGTACGTCCTGCAGAGCGCTGATGCCGCGAAGACGCAGGGTCACCTCGTATCCGTCCAAGTCGGGGATGTTGATGTCCACCAGCACCAGGTCGGGCAATGTCTCGCGGGCGAGCTGGATGCCCTCGACCCCTCCTTCTGCCTCGATCACCTCGTGGCCGGCCGCCCCCAGCAGCTTCTGTACGAGGCGCCGATTGTTGGGATCGTCCTCGATGTGCAGGACCCTGGCCATGCGGCTGCGATGCTATCAGCCTCTCGTGCTTGCCGCACGCTGGTAGGGTGGCTAGGAATCGTGCATGCCAGGTCGATTGGTAGAGCAGCTTCTCGATACCGGACTCATCACCGGGGAGCAGGCGCGCGCGAGCGACGCGGACGATCCGCTGGTGTCTCCGAGCCGTGTGATCCAGAACCTGGTCGCCGAGGGGCTCGACGAGCGGATCCTCGCAGGCTTCTTCGTGTCACAGGGATTCGGCCCGGTCCTTCATGCTGCCGAGCTCGGGCGTGCCGACCGCGAGCTGGTCCGCCGTCTACCTGCGACCGACGCGCACGATCTGTGCGCTATGCCGCTTCGGCCGAGCCCCGCGGGCGCTATCGTGGCCATGGCAAACCCCACCGATGAGCGGGCGGTCGAAAGGCTTCGCGAATCACTTGGTCCGCGCATTTTGCCCACCGTGGCCAAGCTTTCCGATCTGCTCGATGCGATCGATCGCGCCTATCCGCCCGACCGCCCTACCTTGGTCACCGATCCGCGGGCGCTCGTGGGCGCTCGGACGCCGAGCGGCGTGGTGTCGCTGTCACGGCAGGAGATCGGTGCAAGCCCCGATCCAACTTGGTCTGATCCTCCGCTGTCGGACCTCGCGTCGACCGCGAGCCCGGTCTGGGACCGGGCCTGGAATGCTTCGCCCACCGAGCGCGACCTTCCAACCATTCCTCGTTCCGGGCTGCCTCCTGAGCCCGTTCCACCGCTGGCGGAAGAGGATTCACTCGACGCGGAGCTTGCCCCGCTAACCCGTGCGACCACCCGGGATGAGGCCGTACGAATCGCGTGCCGCGCCTGCTTGTGTTTCGCGCGTGGCGGGGCGTTTCTAGCGCTTCGCAAAGGTGTCTTTCGCGGTTGGGATGGCGTCGGAGAAGATGTCACCCGGGCGGGGATCCGCAGCTTGTGGGTTCCGGCGAGCAACCCCTCCATTCTCAACGAGGTGCTGCACAGCGGTGAGGCGTTCCAAGGAGCCTACGGGGAGACCGCCGCCGACCATTTGTTTCGCGCCGCGATGGGCAGTCGCGGGCGGGGTGTCGCCGTGGTGCCCGTATTGATCGGAAGCCGGATGGTCGGGGTCTTGTGCGCCGACGATCCGGCCGGTGGGATCAGTGACATCGAGCGGGTGGGCCAAGCCTTGGCCGAAGCCTTCGAGCGGCTGATCATATCCCGTAAGTCCCGGAATTAGTTCACGAAAACGGTCGAATAACCCGGGTCGGCCTCTTTCGCGAGCTTCAACAGGCGACGCCGCTCACTCAAGACCGACGATGCGTACCCGTTCTGCTTGTCGCACCGGCCGGAGTTGTACCAAGCGAGCCCCTGCTCGACGTCGCCGCCGCACCGGCTGAGCGCCCACTTGTACAACCCGAGCCCGGCATCGAGCACCTCGCGCTGACAGGCGCCTGGACGCACGCTGCACTGCTCGCGATAGCGCTCGTTGTAGACGAATGGGACCGTCTTGCCCCGATAGCGCGGATTGAGTTGCACCACGCCCCGTGCGCCGACCGGACTGACGGCGAGTGGGTTGAGCCCGGACTCGCGCATGGCGATGGCGGCGGTCAGGAAGGGATCGACGTTTGCACGATTGCTGGCCTCGGTGATCAGTCGCGCGAGTGTCGCGATACGAGCACGGCACCCGCCCTCGCTCACGCGGCAATGCTGGACGTAGATCGGCTCGCCGCTCCTGCTCTCACGCACCGTCAGGCGCGCGTCGATGGCGCGGGCAAGCGCTAGAGAGGTGGGGTGATCACCGAGGGCCGCGCGGTAGTCGAGGTTCTCGGTGGCGACACTGGGCGCACGCTCGCTGAGCGAAAGACCCGCTTCGGAATGCGAGTGCCACGCGCTGACCAATACGACGCCGATGACCAATAGAGCGATTCGCATGCTGTGATCCCGATCACCATCAACCGCTACGGAACGTAGGGCATCTGCGCACCTCACGCCACCCCCATGCCCGCACGTTTGTATCGAAATAGATACAGACGGGTTGCTGGTCCCGGCGTGGCTGGGATCGTCTACACAGCCTTTTTCTCTATGTCTTCGGTGGCCTCCGGAGCAGACTCCGAAACGGTCTCGGTTTCCTTGGTCTTCGCTGCGGGCCGGTCCGACTCGGTCGATCCGGTCTGTGCGGCAGCTTTGTCCTCGCGGCCGCCCTCGCCGTTGGTCTCCTCCCGAGAGCTGCGCCTCCGGCCACGCCGCCGGCCGCGGCGGCGCTTGCTGCTTCCGCCCGCCTCGTTGGACTCTTCCGTGCTCGCTGAGCCGTGGTTGCTGCTCGGGGTACGCGCGGCACCACCGCCTAGTGCGTCGAGCAGGTCCACGTCGAGCACCGCCAACGGAAGCGATGCCCGGACGATGCCGACGTTCACGTCTTCCATCGATGCGGCCAGCGCATCACTGTCAAAGACCGCGCAAGGAGCAGCCCCCTCGGCGTGGGCTTCCTCGAGCGTGCCGCCTTGCACTTGTCCGAGCGTGATGACCCAGCCCACGCGCGCATGGTCGAAGCGATGAAGCCCGCCACGAAGCGCAATGACGGCCTCCTTGTCGATCGGCTGATTGCCTCGGTAGATCGTGATCGCAAGAGGCGTTTCCTCGGGGCCGCGTCGCAGGACTCCGGCGAGGCTGAAGTCACCCGCATCGGCTCTGACCGCGCGCAGAGAGTGCACACCGACCGCATTGAGCCAGGTCGCGAGAAGCTCGAGGAGCGCGCCGTCTGGAAGGTCGCGCATGCGCTTCACCAGCGCCCGCTGGACACCCTGACGCTGCCTGTCGGCGGCCCGGACGGCATCCCGCTCGGCATTGACCGCGTCGTTTGGCAACTCCCACTCGAGCAAGGCGACCGCGCCGCCTACCTCCCGGAATCTAGGGCGCCGGCCAGATGCGCGGCGTCTCGCGTTGTCGCCGCGGATCGCCGCAGCTAGCGTCGGGGCAAGCGTCGTAGGGCTTCCCTCGAGCCGCCCCGAATCGATCAGATGCTCGGCGACTTGCGTCAGGGTCCTCGACTGGCGTCCTCGCGCCCGCAGGGCCGTCTCGATCGAATCGGACAGGTCCCGACCCACCGGTTCCCCGGCGGTGGCTGCCCGCGTCGCCGGTGCCTCCGGCTCCCTGCGAGGCCGGTCGCGAGGCGGCGTCCGCCGCTCAGGCCTGGATTCCGCGCTCGGGCCACCGTCGGAGTCCCGTTCCCGCCTGCGGCGTGGACGGCGCTTGCGCGGCTTTCGGCCTTCGCCGGAATCCCCTTCCAGGTTTGCGAGGATCAGCTCGTCGTCGTCTTCCTCCTCCGGGAACACGTCCGCGCCGGGATGCTCTTGCGCCGAAATGTGTTTTTCCTCGTCCGGCGTCTCCCGGTTGGCCGCTTCGTCCTCAAGCTCGGGCTCGGCCTGATCAGGCGCATCGCTTTCTTGAGATGTCTCGTCTTCGCCCTCCGGCTCGTCGCCGGTTTCTTCGGAGAGCTCTCGGAGCGCGAAGACACCCGGTTTGACCTTGACGATGGGGGCATCGCCACGGTCCTTCTTGACCATCGTCGCCAGCCGCGAGCTCATCGTGGTCTCCGGCGTTTTACCGACGTGCGATAGAAGATTTCGCTCGATCGCGATTTCCGTGATTTTCTTGTAGTGAAGGGGCTTGCCGACGCTGCGGAGCACCTCCACGGCTGCTTCCGTGAATGTCATTTTGTTTGTCGTTCCTGTCACTCCGGTGGGCGATATCGGGCTCGGTTTGGGCGATGGCGACGGGGAGCGTTGATTCGCTCCACCCGCGCATCGCCCCGTTGCCCTGAGGGCTATCAGCCATGCTCGTTCGCACTCCGACCGGACAAAAGCGTTGTTGAATGCTCTGCGCGCCCAACGGCGCGCGCTTGCCTTCCTCGGTACCATTGCGGCGGGCGTGAGGCAACGAAACGACCCCGTGAAACCGCCGAAATCGACCTCCCCGGCTCTCGACGGCCCATCACGAACCACCGGAAGGCCCCGTTTATCCCTGGGGATTTGACTTTGGGCGGTCTGAGGCCCAAGAGGCGGGTCTGCCGCAAATTGGCTCTGCCCGATCGCCGCTGTTAGAGCCGATCGGGAATGGCCGTGTCACGGAGGCTCGGCCTTTGTGGCATGGGAGACACGAGCCCGGATGCTGCTGCCGGCGTTTCGTGCGTGAATTTGGGGTTGGCCCACTCTTCGCATGGGCAACGGAGTCGAGGAGATTCCAATGAAGGAAAAAGAGATCGGCATTTTGCTCGGGGGCGTCAGCGCAGAGCGCGACATCTCGCTCAAGACGGGCGAAGCGATGTTCGAAGCGCTGAAAGCGCGTGGTTACCGTGTCCAAAAGCTCTTCGTAGACGCCGATATCGATCTGGTGCTCCGGCAGAGCCACATCGACGTCGCGGTCATCGCTCTTCACGGAACCTACGGAGAGGACGGGTGCATCCAGGGTTTGCTCGAAACAATGGGCATTCCCTACACCGGCTCCGGTGTGCTCGCGAGCGCGCTTGCCATGGACAAGCTCAAAAGCAAGGAGCTGTTTCGGCTCTACAACGTGTCGACGCCGCCCTACTACGTCTTGAGCCGGGACCATCTGGGCCGGCTCGAGCAGATCCACAGCTCCTTCGGGTTTCCGAGCTTCGTCAAGCCGCGCAGCGGCGGTTCGAGCGTGGGCGCGGGCCCGGCTCAAAGTCTCGGCGAGCTCCGCCAACGTTGCGAGGACGCGGGGCGTTTCGACCCCTGGATTCTGGTGGAGCGCCTGATCCACGGCCGCGAAGTGGCGGTCGGTCTGCTCGACGGCAACGCGCTCGGAGCGATCGAGATCGAGCCCAAGGGCGGGTTCTACGACTACAAGTCGAAGTACCAAAAGGGACAGAGCAAGTATCATTTCCCCGCGCGTCTTTCGCCGACTCGATATCAGGGCGTGCTCAATCTCGCCGAGCGCGCCGTGCATGCTGTCGGGGCCAGCGGGGCGACGCGCGTCGACCTCCTCGTCACCGCGGACGAAAACGAATATGTGCTGGAGGTCAACACCTTGCCAGGAATGACCCCGACGTCCCTGCTCCCGAAGATCGCTGCAGGCGCAGGCTATGACTTCGGCGACCTCTGCGAGGCCATCTTGGCGCGGGCGGCGCTCCAGGTGGGTGAAGGTCTCTCTGGTGTTCCGGGGGAGCATGCCCGAGGGCATGATGGTTCGCTTCCAATCCGACCCGCCGAATAGCGATTGTTGACAATTCCGATGTGGGAAACCATATACCCCACGCGGTGAAGCTCTCGAACAAAGGCCGATACGGCGTTCGCGCCATCTTCGACATCGCGTTTCATAGCGGTGGGAAGGCCACGCAAATCAAGGACATCTCGCGCCGCCAGGCGATTCCCCCGCGCTTTCTCGAGCAGATTTTTCAAGACCTCAAGAAGGCAGGCCTCGTGACGTCCAAGCGGGGTCCGCGTGGCGGCTACGCGCTGGCCGTAGAACCAGGCGCGATCCGGCTTGGGGACATCGTCCGGGCGCTCGAGGGCCCGGTGTCCGTAGGGAGCACCGATGGCGAGGGCGACGGGGACGAGACCAGCCGCATCGTCACCGAAAGCGCGTTTTCGGAGCTTTCCGACAACATCGAGGCGTGCTTCGATGCCTTCACGATCCAAGATCTATGTGAACGGGCGGACGCGCACGAGCAGCGGCGCGCGCCTCCCCGACGCTACGTATATTCGATCTGATGTCCGCACCCGTCGTCGATAGCGTCCTCGATCTCGTTGGTGAAACCCCAGTCGTTCGGTTGAGAAGACTCTCGCCCGAAGGCGGCGCGACCATCTGGGGCAAGTGCGAGCACCTGAATCCCGGCGGCTCGGTGAAAGATCGGATTTGCCTCGCGATGATCGAGGCGGCCGAAGCGCAAGGACGTCTCAAGCCGGGCGATACGATCGTCGAGCCGACCAGCGGCAATACCGGGATCGGACTGGCGCTCGTCTGTGCGCGCAAGGGCTACAAGCTGGTTCTCACGATGCCGGCGAGCATGTCGCTCGAGCGGCGGGCGCTGCTCGAGGCGTATGGGGCCGAAATCGTCCTCACCGAGCCTGACCGCGTGATGCAGGGTGCGATGGAAGCCGCCCGCCGCATCGTCGAAGAACGCGGCGCGTTCATGCCGGAGCAGTTTTCCAATCCTGCCAATCCGGAGGTTCACGAGACGACCACGGCGCCCGAGCTATTGACCGCCTTTGGGGAGCAGCGCATCGATGCGTTCGTCGCTGCGGTGGGCACTGGCGGGACGGTCAGCGGCGTGGGGCATGCGCTCAAGGCCCGAAGCTCCGAGACGCGTATCCTCGCGGTGGAACCCGCGTCGAGCCCCGTGCTCCGCGGAGGCCCGCCCGGGCCCACCAAGATTCAGGGGCTCAATGCGGGTTTCATCCCCGAGAACTACGATCCCAAGGTGGTGGACCGCGTCATCGGAGTCACCGATCAGGACGCATGGGATACCAAGCTTGCGCTCGCCAAAAAAGAGGGCTTGTTGCTCGGGATCAGCGCGGGGGCCAACGTGTGGGCGTCCATCGAGGTCGCCAAAGAGCTCGGTCCCGACAAGACCGTCGTCACGGTGCTCTGCGACACGGGCGAACGATATTTCAGCTTGGGGGAGTACTTCCAGTGAGTCAGGCGCCGCGAGTTCTGGTCGTCGGGGCTGGCGGCCTGGCGTCCCCTGTTCTGCGACTGCTCTGCCACAGTCGCGCAGCACACGTCACGATCGTCGATGACGACCTGGTCGAGGAGAGCAACTTGCACCGTCAGACGCTCTACGCGGACGGCGACGTCGGTCGTCCCAAAACCGAACGCGCCGCCCAGGTGCTGCGCGAGGCGTGTCCCCGGCTTTCGGTACGCGTGGTGGAAGGCCGCTTCGTGCCGGCCACCGCGATGGATCTGTTGTCGGGGCACAGCGTAGTCGTCGAAGGCGCCGACAACCTGGCCACGAAGTTTTTGGTCGCCGACGCCGCACGCCTCGGCGGAGTGCCGGCTGTCCAGGCGGGCGCGGTCCGATGGGCGGGATGGGCGTTTTGCTCCCTTCCGGGCTCCGCGTGCCTTCGTTGCTTGTTCGAGGACATTCCTCGCGATCGGATCGAAACCTGCGCCGAAGCAGGTGTCATCGGACCGGTGGTCGGGGTTCTGGGCGGTTTGCAGGCCGCTTTCGTCTTTCGCTTGCTGCAGGGTGAACGTCCCGGCGGCGAGCTTTGGCACTACGAGGCCCTTCAGGGCGTGCTGCGCAGGACGTTCGTGCGCCCGCGTGAGGGATGCCCGTTGTGCGAAGGAGACATCAAGGACCTGCAGGCGGAGCGATATGCCGCGGCTTGCGCCGCCTGACCGAAGCTCGCATTTGTTGGGACTCAGAAAGGAACGAACATGGCTGTAACGGTACGCATTCCAACACCGCTCCGAAGCTTGACCGGAGGAGCAGACGAAGTCTCGGCCGACGGTGGCACGGTTGCCGAGGTGATCGACAACCTAGAAACGAATCATCCGGGCATGAAGGATCGACTGTGCGACGAAAAGGGTGTGCGCCGATTCGTGAACATTTACGCCAACGACGAGGACATTCGCTTTCTCGACAATCTCGAGACGACGCTCAAAGAGGGAGATACCCTCAGCATCGTTCCTGCCATCGCAGGCGGGGCTAGGCGTTGAGCCTCGACGCCCCACAACGGCGCCGCTACGCACGTCAGGTTCTCCTCGCTGAGATCGGCGAGCCGGGCCAGCAGTGCTTGCTTGCGGCTCGTTTCCGGCCGGGCCGCGGCTGCGATCCCGACGCGTATGCCGTCGCTGCCGAGTACCTCGAACGGGCTGGGTTGTGCTTCGACGCGCATTCAGAGCACGTGAAGGTGGCTGATCCGCAGTCGGTGGTGCGATTGGCGGGTGCGGCCGAGCTCAGCAAGCCGGCGGCAGTGATCGCAGGGGCGTTTGCTGCCGTCGAGCATCTCAAAGAGGTCCTCGGCATCGCGGAAGCACGTGACCTTCCTGCCGATCTTCGCCTGCATGACGAGGGCTGATGCGCTTTCGCAAGATGGAGTCAATCGTCGAGGCGGTGGGAAACACACCGCTCGTCCGCTTGCGGTCACTCGAAAAAGACACGCCCGGCGTCAAGCTCTATCTCAAGCTCGAGTACGCGAACCCAGGCGGCTCCGTCAAAGACCGCCCCGCCCGCCAGATGATGCTGGATGCCATCGAAGATGGCCGGCTCACCCGCGACAAGATCCTGATCGACGCCACCAGTGGAAATACGGGCGTCGCGTACAGCCTGTTCGGTGCTGCGATGGGCTACCGAATCCAACTGGTGATGCCCTCGAACGTTTCGAAAGCGCGCAAGGACATCACGCAAGCATTCGGAACCGAGATCATCTACAGCGATCCCATGGAGGGCTCCGACGGCGCCATCCGCCAAGTGCGAAGGATCGTCGCGGAAGAGCCGGACCGCTATTTCTATCCCGACCAGTATTCGAATCCGTCCAATCCTCGTTCACACTATCTCGGAACGGGGCGCGAAATCCTCGAACAAGTCGGGGATCAGATCACACACTTCGTAGCAGGCCTCGGAACGAGTGGGACGTGCATGGGCACCACCCGCCGTCTCCGAGAGCATGATCGAAGGATCGAATGCATTGCGATCGAGCCGGCCGAGGCGCTTCACGGGCTCGAGGGCCTCAAGCACATGGGAAGCTCGATCGTACCCGAGATCTACGACCCCAAAGTGCCCGATGAGATTCTGCCCGTCGGCACCGAGGCCGGATGGGACATGTCCGATCGATTGGCAGCGCAGGAAGGCCTGCACGTCGGTCATTCGACTGGCGCCAACGTGGCCGGCGCACTCGAAGTGGCCAAGCGCATCGAGGAAGGGTGCATCGTCGCCATCGCATGCGATCGAGGTGACCGATATTTCGCTCCGATGAAATGGGAGAAGCACTATGAGTGGTGAGTCGTTTCCGTGGATTACGGGGGACTTGGAGATCACACGGTCCGTGATGAACGAGATCGAGCAGCATGCGCTGGAGTGCTACCCCAGCGAAAGCTGCGGTTTCGTGCTGGGTCCTGCCGACCGACCGGCGCTTCTCGACGCGATGAAGCGCGAGGAGAACGAAGCGGACAAGTACCACCGGCTCGACCCCGCGACCTTTCCGCGAACCTCCAAGACTTATTTCAAGATCAACGAGCTACGCGCCGCGAGAACCTTCGAGCAAGGGGAGCGCGAGGGTCGTCCGGTGAAGGTGATCTATCATTCTCATTGCGACGCAGGCGCCTATTTCTCCGACGAGGACGCGGCGACGTTCGCCAACGAAGGCCAGCTCATGTGGCCGTGCGCTTACATCGTCGTAAGCGTCATGAATGGCGAGGTGGTCGACCGACGTCTTTGGGTCCATGAGCCCGGCACGAATCGCTTCCGCGAGTCCACGCTCGCGATCCGAGAGCGCTGAGCGCTCAGTCGTTGGTCTGGCGCTGCCGCTCGCGCAGACGTGCCTTCTTGCCGCGCAGACCGCGGAGGTAGTAGAGGCGAGAACGGCGGACGTGGCCCCTCGCGGTCACTTCGATGAGCTCGATTCGCGGGGAGTGCAGCGGGAAAATACGCTCCACGCCGACACCCGCGGAGACTTTGCGGACGGTGAAAGTCGCGCTCGCATTGCCCCCGGTCTTGCGGATCACGACGCCTTTGAAGACCTGAATCCGCTCCTTGTCCCCTTCCCGAATCCGGAAGTGGACATTGACCGTGTCGCCGACGCGGAATCGCGGACGCTCGATCAGCTGTGCTTTTTCGATCGCATCGATTTCAGGAACGGTTCCACTCATTGCCAAGCCTCATCCCAAACGGAGCCCGGAGGTAGCATGGCCGCAAAAGGGGGTCAAATGAGGGCGGCCGCCTCACGTTCCGCGGCCAATTAGCCGATCGAAGGTGACCGCAGCGGCGGCTCGCGCCGACAAGTGATTGAAGTCGGTCGTCCCGGAAATCGGCTCGAGCAGCGTATCGGCACGGTTGAGCACACGCTGACTCAAACCGTGTCCCGTGCCGAAGAGAAGCAAAGCCGGCTGGCGGTCATGCCGCAGTCGTTCCGCTTCCTCGGCCCAAGGGGTGCGATTGGGCCCTGAATTCGCGCTCGTGGCGATGAGCCTCGGACGTTGCCCTTCTAGGCCCTCGATCTCGGAGATCGCCGCGTCGATCGACGCGGAGAGCCGGACCAACTCGAGCGCTTCGGCCCTTTCCGGAATTCGAGTCGCCCCAGCGCCGCTGCGCCAGTGATCGACGATCCGCTCGACGATCGGATGCTGCGCCTCGATCGGGGTCACGATAAAATAGCCGAGAACCCCGTAGGTACGTGCGCTTCGCGCAATGTCGTGCACGTCGATGTTCGTCACCGAGGTGGTCACCTCCGTTCCCTGTCGGTCGAGGACGGGATGATGGACGAGCGCGCAGTAGACGGGGGGCACGGCAGTGCCTGTACCACTACTATGCTCCGTCGTCTCCCTGCTCGGTGAGGATTTCGTCGAGCAATGTTCGATCCTCGTCGCAGAGATCCGCACCCTGCAGAAGGTCGGGTCGGCGCTGAAGCGTTCGTCGCAGCGATTCCTTTCGCCTCCAACGAGCAATGGCGGCGTGATTGCCCGATAGGAGCACCTCGGGCACGCGCTGAGCGCGGAACACCTCGGGCCGCGTGAACTGCGGATACTCGAGCAGCCCCTGCGCGTGGGACTCCTCGGTTGCCGATTGCGCGTTTCCGAGCACGCCCGGAAGCAGACGAGCGGTGGCCTCCAGGATTGCCAAGGCAGCCACTTCACCTCCGAGCAGAACGAAGTCGCCGAGTGAAATCTCTTCGTCGACGAGCCCGCGGATTCGCTCGTCGAAGCCCTCATAGCGGCCGCACACCAGCGTCAGGGTCCCCAGAGCCGAGAAGCGTCGAGCGTGCGCCTGCGAAAACCGTTCGCCCTGCGGCGTGAGCAAGATTTTATGGGCAGCTCTGCCACGCCGCGCCTCGTCCAGATGCTCGAGCGCCGCCGCAAAAGGACCAGCCATCAGGACCATCCCGCTACCGCCCCCGTAAGGCGCATCGTCCACGGATCGATGACGATCGGTCGTGAAGTCGCGGGGGTTGACCGTGCGGACCTGGAGAGTGCCTGCCTCCTGAGCTTTGCCCAACAGCCCCATGTGCGTGGCATCGAAGAGCTCGGGAAACAGCGTGACGATTTCGAAGCGCATCAGCGTTTCCTCTGCAAGGGAATCTCCTCGAGTTGATTGAGGTGCACCTTGCCAGCTTCGATGTCCACGCGCTCGAGCCAGGGGCGTAGCATGGGCACCTCGAGGAACCCGTCGTCGCGCTCGATTTTCAGGCATTCGACGCTCGGATAATCGATCACCTCGACCACCCTGCCGATGGGCTCGGAGCCCTCGAAGGCTTCGAGGCCGATCAGGTCGGCGTGGTAGAATTCTCCTTCTGCGAGCTCCGGGAGCGCTGATCGGGGAACGCAGAGCAGGTACCCTTTGAGAGCTTCGGCTGCTTCGCGCGAGCGCACCCCCGCGAGACGCATCAGCAAGCACTTCGGTCCGGGCCTGGTCGACGCAATCTCTACGAGCGCGGGCTCCTCCTCTTCGCCGGCGATCAAAAAAACATCGCCGAGCTCCTGCAGCAGCGTCGACTCGGGGTTGAATACGTGAACCCGCAGCTCGCCACTGACGCCGTGGGGTCGTGCCACCACGCCGAGCTCGATCCAGTCAACCGCTTCGGCACCTCGGGTCACTGACTGCGTTCATAGCGCCTCGGACGGCGCGCTGCCGCCCAAACAGTGCGATGGGCCGCAGGGGCGGCCTCCGCGCTATTCGAGGATGTCGAGGATGGCGCGCTTGCGCAGGCGAGCCGACGTCGCGGCCAGGAGCGTCCGCATCGCGCGGGCGGTGCGGCCTTCCTTGCCGATCACCTTGCCCAAATCATCGGGCGCCACCGTGAGCTCGAGCACGATCGCTCGGTCCTCCTCGACGACGTTCACCTCGACCGCATCCGGATCGTCCACCAGGGAGCTCGCGATGTACGCGATTAAGTCCTGCAGCCTGTCTCCAGCCACTTCGATGCTCGTCTAGGACGCGGACGCGGCAGCCGCGGCGGTCTTTTTGTGTTGACTCACGACGTGGCGCACGCGGTCACTAACCTGCGCTCCCACACCTACCCAGTAGTCCAAGCGCGGATAGTCGACCCTCGCCTCCTCGATGGGACGGCTTGGATCATACGTGCCGATCTGCTCGATGAACCGGCCGTCACGGGCGTTTTCCTTGTCCGTGACGACGATGTGATAGTAGGGACGCTTTTTGGCTCCGGCGCGTGCCAGTCGGACCTTGACCATGGATTCCTCGTAATCAGTGGGCCGAGCCCACCCAAAAGACGCCGGAAGCTAGTCAGAGGGCGCCTCCGCGTCAAGTGGCGGGCTTTCCGAGGATTTTTGCCAGTGGCTCCGCGGTTGCTAGAAACACTGGGATGCGATGCTTTCTCGCCATCTTGAGCCTGGCGCTCTTCTTTGGCTGCAGCCGAGGCCAGGGCGGCAAGAAGTCCCCGGCCCCAGATCTGCCCGATCTCCGGCTCGTGGTCGTCACCGATCTCGAGGGCTACCTCGAGCCGTGCGGGTGCACGAGCAACCCGCTTGGCGGCATCGACCGCCTCGCTGCGCAGGTGCGGATGCTTCGAGAAGAAAAAGCCCCCGTGGTCGTGCTGGTCGCGGGCGATACGTTTTTCAATGCACGCGAGGTGCCGGCGGCGCGTGTCGATCAGGCCAAGCGAAACGCCAAAACCCTGGCGCGTATTTTGAACCGGCTGGAGGTCGTCGCGCTGCTGCCCGGTTCCCAAGACCGAGCACAGCCGTCCGACACGCTCGAGGCACTGAGGAAACAATCCAGCTTTCCATGGCTGGCGATGAACGCTGACATCGAGGCTTTGAAGACCAAGGTGGGCCGTCTCGAGTTGGCCGTCATCGGCGTCCGCCGAGGAGCCGCGCCCCAAGACCTCGCAGCAATTGCCCAAACGGCACACGAAGGGTCCGATCTGACCATCGTTCTAGTCGACGGCTCGCGCCGCGACGCCAATCGCGCTGGCGCCATCGAGGGCGTGGACTTTGTGATCCAAGGCGGGCTCGACGAGGGAGAACCGTTACCGCCACACCAGGCCGGCCAGGCCTGGGTGCTGCATGCGGGCCGCCAAGGACAGGGCCTCACCGTGGTCGACATATACCAACCACGCAAGGATCAGCCGTTCGTCGATCGTAGCGAATGGTCTCGCCGAGCCCGTGCCGAGCAACTGGAGCGGCGGATCGAAGAGCTGTCGTCGCGGATCGCAGCCTGGGAGCGCGCCGGTGACGTCGATCCCGCCGACCTTCAAGCACAACGCGCGCGGCTGCGGGATCTCCAGAACCAGCGGCACGAGTTGGACGTTCCCGTGGCGGCAACGAACGAGAATCGCTTTGCCGCTCGTTGGATCGAGCTCACCAAAAAAGCACCTCGCGACGAGGAAGTGGCGAGACTGATGCGCGAGCACGACAAAGCCGTCAATCAGGCAAATCGCATCGCCTTCGCGAACCTGAAGCCACCCCCGCTAGGGCCCGACGACGTGGCGTACGTCGGCTCCGAAGCGTGCGCCGCTTGCCATGCGCAGGCGTACGCCTGGTGGAGGAATCATGCGCACGGCGTGGCTTATCTGACGCTCCAGCAGCGCAGCAAGGAGTACAATCTCGATTGTGTTGGCTGCCACGTCACCGGCTACGAACGTCCAGGCGGCTCGACCGTCACGCACAATTTAGACGGAGCGCTGGTCAACGTCGGCTGCGAGAGCTGTCACGGACCCGGTGCCGCGCACGTCAAAGACCCGGAGGTGCCGCTGGTGCGCGACACCCCCGAGTCCACCTGCGTCACGTGCCACAACCAGGAGCACAGCGACCTCTTCGACTATGAGGCGTACCGAAAAACCATCATCGTTCCCGGCCACGGGCTCCCGCCCGTGGAGCGCTGAGCAGCTATGCGCTGACGCGGACGCTGACGCCGACGGTGGCACCGGCCCGGGCCGTGAAGTACATCTCCACGCATGCCCGATCCCAAGATTCGGATTCTCGTCGCCAAACCGGGGCTCGATGGCCATGATCGTGGCGCCAAGGTCGTGGCGCGGGCGTTGCGCGATGCGGGCTTCGAGGTCGTGTACACCGGTCTCCATCAGACCCCGGAGATGATCGCCGTGGCGGCGGTTCAAGAGGATGTGGACGCAGTCGGGCTCTCGATCATGTCAGGCGCGCACAACACGCTGTTTCCGGCCGTGATCAATGCGCTGGCCGCTCAGGGTGCCGACGACATCATGGTCTTTGGCGGGGGCATCGTGCCAGAGCAAGACGCAAAGGACCTTCTTGCGAGAGGTGTCGGCGCAATCTTCACGCCGGGGACGCAGTTGCAGGACATCGTCGCGTGGATCCGCGTCCACGTGAAGCCGCGATCATTCGAGGCGTGAGCAGCGGAGCGGCGTCAGAGCCAGCACCACCAGTGCTATGCTCCCCCCGTGCTTTGGCCGAACGTTCAGCGAGGCGGGCTGCGTCCTGACCTTCCCGACATGCGCGCGGAGGTGGATGCCTGGTGCGCAGAGGAAGGGATCGTGCGTCCCTCCGATGCGCTGATCGCGAGCTTTTACGTGCCCATGGCGGCATGGGTGGCTGGCCACGTGCAGGGCCGTACCCTGGTTCTCGGAATCAACGGGGCCCAAGGCACCGGCAAGTCGACACTCGCGCGGCTCCTGCAACGGCTTCTTGGCCGCATGCGAGGGCTTCGGACGGCGCTGCTCTCGCTCGATGATCTGTACTTGACTGCAGCGGAGCGGGTGCGGCGCGCGCGGGCGATTCATCCGCTGCTGGCAACCCGCGGTGTGCCTGGAACCCACGACGTGAATCTCGGCGTCCGGGTGATTGACGCGCTCCGCGAAGGCAGCTCCGTCGCGTTGCCGAGATTCGACAAGGCCACGGATGAACGATTTCCTCCGAAGCAATGGCCCCGGTGGGAGGGACCCTGTGACGTGCTGATCTTCGAGGGCTGGTGCGTCGGTGCGCGCCCCCAGCGCGGTGAGGATCTCGAGCGACCCATCAACGGCCTCGAACGTCTCGAGGATCCGACGGGCGAGTGGCGCTGGTACGTCAATCGGGAGCTGGGAGGCCCCTATCAGCGGCTTTTCGCGGAGATCGATCTGCTTGTGATGCTCCGCCCTCCCGACTTCGAACGCGTCTACGAATGGCGTGAACAACAAGAAGCCAGGTTGCGCGCCGGCGGCGGTGGCGAGTCGGTCATGGCGCCAAGTGCCGTGCGCCGGTTCGTCATGCACTTCGAGCGACTGACGCGCTTCATGTGGGACGAGATGCCGGGCCGCGCCGATGCGGTGGTGGAGCTCGGCGACGATCACCTGCCGGTCCACGTGTCGCTCGCCGATGCGTGATGATCAGGGCTGGTCCGCGGTCTCGCGATCCGGCCGCGCCAGGCTCGCCTCTTGGTCGACTTCTTCGTCGAAATCGCCTCCGAAGGCTTCGAAGGCCATGCCTGCATAGTGCTCGACGAACGTCGCCGTGATCTCTTCCACTGGCACGTCATCGTATTCGTCATGAAAACGCAGATATTCCATGTGTCGCCGGCCCTCGAGATCGAAGGGGTGATAGATCGAGTCCTCGGTCCCGTCGAATTCGAGCGGTTTGATTCGAAGCTTGTCGCAGAGCTCGACGTTGAACGCAGGGGTTGCTTTGATCCAGCGTCCATCGAGTCGGATGGACGTGTATCCATGCCAATAGAAGACATCGGTCTTCATGAACTGACGCAATCGCTCGGTGGACAGATGGTTGCGCACGTCGGCGAAGCCGAGCCGAGCCGGGACCCCTTGGGCGCGACAGCAGGCCGCGAGTAAGACGGCCTTGGGGATGCACCATGCACGACCTTGTTGCAGCGTGGTGCTTGCTCTGAGGCCGGGAACCGTCATCACCAGCGAGTACGGGTCGTAGCGAATCCCGTCCCGTACCGCATAATAGAGCCGCACGGCTCGCTCCGTCGCATCATGCGCTCCGGAGGCGTGCTCCGCCGCAAAAGCAATCACTGCGGGGTGGTCGGAGTCGATGATCGGCGTGGGCGTCGTCGCGTCGGGCATGGCTCTCATTCTGATGTATCCTAGCCCGATGTGGGCTTCCTGACTAAACCGTGGCGCCAGTGCAGCTCGATCCCGTCCCTGCCGTGCAACCAAAGCAGTGCCGGCCGGTCTGAATCGTTCGTGCTTCGAGCGCCGGGAGATCGAGATCGCCGATGTGCTGAGGAGCCTCGGCGGACACGGCGACCTCGAGCATCTGGTTGAAGTCGCAATCGTAGAGACGACCGTCCCAGCCGACGGAGATGGTGTTGCGGCACATCAATCCATGGGCGGCCTCCGGATTGAAGGAATCGACTAGAAGTTGCATGTAGCTTTCGAGCTGGCCCGAATCGACCAGCCATTGCAGGTGGCGGCTGATTGGCATGTTCGTGATCGTATAGAGCGCGTCGAAGGAGACCCCATGTAGCCGCTTGAGCTCGCGTTTCCACTCCAGCTCCAGACACGCCTGCGCTGCAGGAAGAACCGCGCCGATCGGGTTCGTCACCAGTACGAGTCGCAGACCGGACTCGCCGTCGCCATAGCCTACTTCGTTCAGGCGCCGGAGCGCCCGAATGCTCTTCGCAAACACACCGTCGCCCCGTTGCACGTCGGTACAGGGTTGTTCGTAGTGAGGCAGCGAGCAGACGAGCTCGACTCCATGCTTCGCGAAAAATTCCGGCAGGTCGCGGTGCGGGCCCGTTTCCAGCACGGTGAGGTTGCAACGATCGGTCACATGACTTCCGAGGGACGTGCACTGCTCGACGAACCAACGGAAGCTCGGATTGAGCTCAGGGGCGCCGCCAGTAATGTCGACGTTGGGAATTGCAAAGCGACTGAGCGCGTCCACGCATTGTTGTGCCGTCCGTCGTGTCATGATCTCCGTTCGATCGGGGCCCGCGTCGACGTGACAGTGGCGGCAGGACTGGTTGCAGAGCTTCCCTACGTTGACCTGCAAGACCTCGATCGAGGTAGGTCGCAGCGGCCACAGGCCCTGGCCGGCCAAAAAGCCACCAAACTCCCGCTCGATTGGCAGCACCTGGAGCTGGGCGCGCTGCTCGTCGCCGTGGGCGAGGGGCAGTCGGCGAGATCGAAGGGAGCCTCTGGAAGGAGCGCTGGTCTGCGTAGTCGATGTCATCGGCCTAGGCCCGTTCTCATAGCACGCCCGCACTCGTCGGCCGAACGCTGTGGCTGGAGCGCCAAGGTCGCGGCTCGCAGGCTAGAGGCGAATGTAGGGTCGGCTACGGGTGCCCAACGCAAACGGCACCAAACAAAGGGTAGCTCCCGTGTCCGTGAGTCGGCCGGCGAGCCAGGTGGGTTCTTCGCCTCGAGCCAGCAGCTCGTAGAACGCGAGGACGGCGCCTCGACGCTCCGTTCTGTCCAGGACGAGCTGATGCCCGTCGGAGTCGAAGGCCTTGAAGATGTCGCGGGTTTCGACCCGGTAGGGCGCAATGACACCGAACGGCTCCGCCAACGCCGGGTATTCGCGCACCGAGCGGCGATAGGCGTCGGTGATCTGCGGGATGCTGCGGCTGGCCACCTGTCGAAGGCGCTCCCACGTGGTGTCGGGAACGTCGGGCTCGACCTCGTATTGGAGAACGCGAATGCGCTTCGGCATGGGCCCGGCCTCGACCTCGGCGAGACCCACTCGCAACTCTCGCGGGCACGGCCCGAGGGAGGCGGTCGCGTTTCTTGGCCGGTCCTCTCGATAGACAGCGCCCGACTGCGCATCGATCAAGTATCGCCGCTCCACACGAGCGCGGTCCGTTCCCCTGAGCCATTCTCGGCCGACCTCGATCATGGTGCGGTCGTAGAGGAGCTCCACCTTCGGCTTGGCCGCAGTGAGTGGCCCGAGCCACGCGCTGATACGCTGCTCCGATTCAGTCGTTGCCTGCTCCGCTCGAAGCGAGTCCACCAACTGAGACGAACCTTCGAGGATGCGAGCGATGCGCGGAAGCTCCGCGGAGAGGATCTCTTGCTGCAATCGGCCGATGAAGCGAGCCAGGCCAGCCGGCGTAGGTTGCTGCGCCGCGTGCACGACTCGTTCGACTGCTGCGTCGACCGAAGGTGCATAGCGCGCCTTTTCGACTCCGACTCGTGCGACCGCAGTGAGAAGATCATCGAGTGCCGCTGCGAGCTCTCGGGGCTGGCCGGCCTGCTGCGTTGTCAGCGTCCCCTGGCCAGCTGCGATCCGCGCAGAAGCGGGGTCCCCCTCTGTTGCTGCGATGAAGCGTAGGGCGGCCAAAACATGAGGACCATCGCTTCGGCCGTCGCTCGAGACGCAGCAGAGCGAGCCATCTCGAAAGCTCAGCATGACGGTTTCGATACGGCCGTCTAGCTCGATGTCGATGCTCAGTCTGTGAACTGCGCCATCCTCCGACAATGGCCCCTTGCCATGAAGGTATCGAAGCGCAGCGTCACGCAGCAGAATCGACATGCGGATGCTCCTCGCGTCTGAACGCTTCGTGTTTGCGCTTGAGCTCGAAGCGCACGGTGCCGGGGGCTCGTCGCAAATCGAGCGCCAAGACCTCACCCACCAGCCCTCGAGCCACGTCGCTTCGCCCTTCCCGCTCGACCTGTTCGGCCCGATGCAAGAAGGCTTTTGCCATGGCGCGCACGAGGATCGGATTGCGCTCGATCCGTGGTCGATCGATCTCGATGGCGCGCCGAAACGCGGGAAGCGCCAAAGCGTACTGCTCGCGCCGGGCGAACGCCATCCCGATCGCAATGAGGGGCACCACCCACGCCTTGCGTCGCGCCGACGCGGACTCGAAACGGGCGATCGCCCAGCTCAGTCTGCCGAGCAAGAGCCAGACTCTGCCCATCGCGTAGTCACGCCAGCTCAACACGACGGCGGGAATACGGTCCCGCCTGCTCTTGCGTGGGACCGGCTTGTTGCCTACCTCCGACCAGTCGATCTTCGTCGACTCCTCGCCCCGAAGCTCCATGCGCGCAGCCACGGCGGACATCGCGTCCTCGATCGCAGCTCGCAGCGCCGGCACGGAGGTGGCATTGTATTTTTCGGTGAGCTCGTCGAGCACGCGGCCGTCCCCGATGCGGCCAGCGGCCCGCACTGCCTGTGTTGCGATCACCACGTCCGGGTGATCGAGAAACTTCGTAACGAGATCGGTGTGCTCGGCAGAACCCAGGCTCTCCATCGCTTCGAGCGCCTGAAGCAGTAGGCGAGGATGGTCCTCTTCGAGGGCGCTTCGAACCTCGGCCGCGCCACGGTGGTCACCGAGCATGCCGAGCGCGGCTGCAAGGGCAACCCGTTCCTCTTCCACGAAGCTGCGCTCGAAACGTTCTGCGAGCGCCGGATGGATTCTGGCATCGTCAATCCCCCCGAGCACGCGGGCGGCCCGTGCGACCAATTCTCCGCGCTCCGCCTCGATGATTGCGATCAGGGCAGGAACCAGACGGGGATCGGTTGCATAGCGCAAGGAGGCGACGAGCCCAATTCGGGACTCGAGCGTGGAGCAACCGTCGCTGCCTTCGATGATTGCGTTGAGATGGCGAATCACCAAGTCGGAGAGGTCGGTAATTCGCATGAGCAGGAGAGCACGCTGATCGCCAGGCAATGCCTCGACGGGCTCGAGGTTCGACTGCCCGTCCCAGAATGCCACGATGGAGCTCTCGACGCGCGCAGCGAGGCGCTTCCACTGCTCACGCTCGTTCCTGGCCTCGCGTCCCTGGGTGCCGGGAAGCTCGGCTCTTATCTGTGCGAGCTCCGCGCCGAGCTCGACGTCACGAAGCTCGACTAGCGTCTGAACGGCCTGGCGTTGCGCATCGTTCGATACGGAACGTCGATCTCGCAGGCGAGATCGAAGCGTCTCGAGCGCGGCGCGCCGCTGGCGCCGGGAGCCGGCCCGGAGAACCGCGAGAATGGTCGGCACGTCGTCGATCCGGTCGATTGAAAGCTCGGCCGGGCCTGCAGTGCTCAGGCGGCCCAGAAACGAAGGATCGGCCGCAACCTCGGTCGGCGGCCTGGCCGACGGGTGACGGGCTGCTTCGGGAGCGATCCCGCGCGCCCCGATGTGTTCGAGGTGGTCATGTGCGATCGCTCGGACCAGCGCGCGCGCGAGGCGCGTATCGTCCACATCCGGCGCCACACAGAGCGCTTCGCGCGGATCGACGGTCTCGTTCCCGGCGATGCCTTCCCGCAAGCAGAGCTCGAGATCCCTGATGTTGGTTGCGTCGTGGTGCGCCACGTTACGTTCCAAGATAGCCAGGACGGCGGTGCACCCCCCAATTGCGTCCTCAATTGCTGGAATTTCCAGGGCTGCGAGAACCGAGGATGTCACTCGCGGTTCGGGTGGGCTCTGCTTTATGCTCGGCCGGTGAGCCCTGCACAGATCATCGAATCCCTCCGGCTAATTCCGCATCCGGAAGGCGGTCACTACCGCGAAACCTGGCGAGATGAGGTGGCCTCCGGCCGTGGTGCGGGAACGGCCATCTACTACTTTCTCCAGGCCGGCGAACGTTCTCGATGGCACCGTCTCGATGCAACCGAGATCTGGCACTTCTATCGTGGCGCTGCGCTCGAGCTATCGACCTACATCGAGGGTCGGACGGTACAGCGTCAGGTCTTGGGCCCCGACCTTTTCGACGGACAGCGCCCCCAGGTCCGTGTCAGCCCCTACGAGTGGCAGACAGCTCGGTCCCTCGGGGACTGGACGCTCATCGGATGCACCGTATCGCCGGCTTTCGACTTCGAGCGCTTCGAGCTCGCACCCGAGCAGTGGCACCCGTAGCGCCTTGCCCGTCCCCGGCACCGTGGTAGCGTTCGATCATGTCTGCCCTGCGCTTAGGGTTGTTGGCTGTATGGGTAGCGTCGTGGTTCGTAGCAGCCGCACCGGAGCCGCTCGACACCGCCGTCGCGGCCGCTGATGACTGCTACAGTATCTGGGCCAAGGCCGAGGAAGAAGGCTCCAGGTACCGGCACGTGGTGTACGTCCGGAATGACTGCGACTACTGGCTCCAGTGCTCGGTGTGGACGGACGCCAATCCGCAACCGCCCCAGATGATCAGCGTGGGTCCCGGGATGACCGAGCAAGCGGAAACCAGCGACGACTCCCCAAGTGACAGCCCGAAAGCATTCGGCACCTGCCGCCGCCAGTAAGGGTGGCTTCGGGCTTTGTTCCGAGGCGCGGTGTCCGTGACGGAGCCGGTGCCCCGGTAAGCGTGGGTGACCGCATCAGCGTTTGGGGGGTTGTCGGTTCAACAGGCGCAGCACCTCCTGCAGGTCCTCCCATACGGGCTTCTTGAACTGGGGGCTACGCAAGAGGAAGGCGGGGTGATAGGTGGGCATGACGGGGATGCCTCTCCACTGTCCCCAGATGCCTCGCCATTTGCCTGCTGGCGGTACGCACTCGAGGTTTTCGGCGGCGCATCGGCCCAATGCCACGATGACCTTTGGCTGCACAAGCTCGAGCTGAGGCACCAGGAAGTGCGCGCATGCGCGTGCTTCTGTGGGCAGGGGGGTGCGGTTGTCCGGCGGCCGACACTTGACCACGTTGCAGATGTAGACGCCGTCGCGGTCGTAGCCCATTGCGCTGATCATGCGGTCGAGCAACTGACCTGCCTTCCCTACGAAGGGGAGGCCTTGTTGATCTTCGTGATAGCCAGGACCTTCGCCGACGAAGACCAAATCGGTGTCGGGCGTGCCCCGCGCGAAGACGCTCTTGGTGCGGTTGCGGTGGAGCTCGCAACGCGTGCATTTGGCCGCTTCTGTTGCGAGCAGATCGAGGCGCGCGTGCAGATCGCCCTTCGTTTCGCCGAGGTGGCCGCGCTCTGAGCCCAACTCCGCCTTGACGTGGCCATCCGGCTCCGGAAAGCCGGCGCCTCCGAGGGCTTCCTCCCAATGAAGGAGCTCCTGCGCGCTCGCTGCAACCGAAGCCAGCTCGTTTTCGGGGTCCCCCGGCACGTTGCCGCAAGTATAGGCCGGTTTCATTGACTTGGCCGCTGGCGGGTCGCTACTCTCGTGTTCCAAGGGGGATTTGCAGCGGAACATGTCGCGGGCTCGAGTCTTGGCCATCGGGGATACCCACGTCGGGATGAAGCGCACCCACAACGAGGACAGCTTCATGCTCGCCGACGAGGACAACCTCTACGTAGTTGCCGACGGGATGGGCGGTCATTCCTCTGGGGAGGTGGCCAGCCGAATGGCGATCGATACGTTGCGCGAATTCTTCCGCGCCACCAGCGGCGACCCCGAAGCCACTTGGCCATACAAAATGGACAAGGCACGTGGCTACGAAGAGAACCGACTGATCACCGGCATCAAGCTAGCGAACCTGCGAATCTATCAAGCGGCGCAAAAAGACCCCCACATGCACAGCATGGGTACCACCGTGGTCGGCATCCTGGTCGTCGAAGACGGTGTGCTGATCGGACACGTAGGGGACAGCCGCGTCTACCGGATTCGCGATGGAAGGATGGAGCAGCTCACTAGCGACCATTCGCTGCTGAACGACTACATCAAGATGAAGCGGCTCTCCGACGAGGAGATAGAAAACTTCCCCCTCAAGAACGTCATCGTACGAGCGCTGGGAATGAAATCGACGGTCAAGGTCGATACCTTGTTGGACCGGCCGGAGATCGGCGACATCTACGTGCTCTGCAGCGACGGCCTGTGCGGGCCGGTGTCGGATGCCGAGATCCAGCGCATCGTCACCTCGCAACAAGATCTTCAGACGGCTGCCAACAGGCTGATCGAAGGCGCAAACGAGGCAGGCGGGCCCGACAACATCACCGTGGTCCTGGCGAAGGTCATGGGGCTCAGCTGATCTCGAGACGATGAGCGGGGGTCAGCACGGCGTTCGACGCGGACCGGCGGACCCGGGTGCCTGCCCATACGACGCAGCGCGCGAGCGTCACGCCTTCCTCCAGCCGCACATCGTCCCCGACGACGCAGTGTCGGAAGCGTTCTCGGTCCTCGGTCGCGCACGCCAGGATCGAGCCATGCTCAGGGGTGACGCCTGGCCAGGCAAACGAACCTGACGCGAGCTCTAGATTCAGCCGATGATACTCTGTAATCGTGCCCAAATCTGCCCATGGAGCCTCGTCGACGATGCCGAGCACCGGTGCCCCTTGGTCAACCCACTGACGGTACGCCGTTCGTATGATGCACCCCGATTCGGGCAACGCCGCGAAGGCCTCGGGCGCCAAAATGTGCACGCCGGTGAACATCAGCTCCTCGGCGACGCGACGGCGTTCGGGTCGTCCGAGAAGGGTGCGGACCCAGCCCTCGTCGTCGATCCCGATCGCCCCGTAACGGGACGGATCGGAGGTCCGTCGAAGTATCATAGTTGCAACAGCGCCGCGTGAGCGATGCGCTTCATAGGCACGCGCGAGATCGGGCGCAAAGAGGGTGTCCCCATTCATGACAATCACGGAAGCCTGTGGGTCATCGAACAGAGGCCGAGCCTTGCGGAGCCCTCCGCCGGTGCCGAGCAGCGTGAGCTCGCGGGAGAACCGCAGGTCCACGTCGCGCGGACACGCCGCTTTTAACGCCATTTCCACGGCGTGTGGGCGCGGATGCGTGTTGGCCACGATCGCCGTCACCCCCATGCGAGCCAGGTGCTCCATCGCAAAAGCCGCGAGGGGCTTGTTGGCGACGGGGACGATCGGTTTGGGGCGAAGCTCGGTCAGCGGCTGGAGGCGCGACCCGAGACCGGCTGCTAAGAGCATGGCTTGCACGCAGGCATCGTAGCGCCTACGCGCAATCGAACCAGGAATCTAGCGTAGAGAGGTCCTATACTGGCCGTGGGCACGAGGGGGCGATGAAGACGATCCTGCTGACTGGAGCCGCCGGGTTCATTGGAAGCAATACCGCGTCCGCGCTGCTGCGGCGCGGGGACGTCGTCATCGGCATCGACAACCTCAACGACTACTACGATCCTGCGCGCAAGCTCGCGAACCTCGAGGAAGTCCGCGCGTGTGCCCCGGAGCCGGGCAAGTTCGTCTTTCGTAAGACCGACATCCGAGACGAGAAAGGCCTCGGGGCGCTGTTCACCGAGCATCGCTGCGACGTCATCATCCATCTGGCTGCCATGGCCGGGGTACGCGCCTCGATCGAAGATCCCAAGCTCTACTTCGACGTCAATCTGGGAGGCACCTTGAATCTCCTGCAAGCCGCGCAGCGTCACGGCCAACCGCTGTTCGTCTTTGCATCGACGTCATCGGTGTACGGACAGACCGAGGTGATCCCCTTCGTCGAGACGGACCGAGCAGACCGGCCCTTGGCTCCCTACCCCGCAAGCAAGCGGGCCGCCGAGCTTTTGGGCTATTCGTACTTCCACCTGTTTGGACAGAGCTTCACGGCGCTTCGCTTTTTCACCGTCTATGGTCCGCGCGGACGTCCCGACATGATGGCCTACAAGGTCCTAGACAACATTTTCAAAGGCATCGAGGTGCCGCTGTACAACGACGGGCAAATGCACCGCGATTGGACGTACGTGGATGACATCGTCCAAGGAGTGTTGGCTGCCGCGGACAAGCCTCTCGGATACGAGATCCTCAACCTCGGACGGGGGCAGCCCACGCTGCTTGCGGATTTCGTACGGCTGATCGAGAAGCAGGCAGGCCGGAAGGCCAGCTTGGTGAGCAGGCCGATGCCGCCCGCCGACATCGAATACACCTACGCCAGCATCGATCGCGCCCACGACCTATTGGGCTATTCGCCGACGGTGACGGTCGAGCAAGGCGTGGAGGCATTTTGGCGCTGGTATCAGGACGGGGTTTTGAAGGTGGAACGGTCATGAGCCGACTGAAGAATCGAACGACGCAGTTTCTGATCGACGTGGGCGTTCTGATGCTGGCCTTCCTGTTGGCGATGCTGGTTCGCTTCGATTGGGACGTTCCCCGAGCGATGTTTCGGCAGTTGATCATCGTGCTGCCTTACGTCGTATTGCTGCAGTATGCCTTTTTGTCCGTGTTTGGGATCACGCGCTTTTCGTGGCGCTTCATCAGCTTGCGCGATGCGGTCCGGATCTTCGTCGCGGTGGCGTCTGCGGGGGCGCTTCTGGTCGGGCTTCGGCTTGCCAGCCCCAGGCTGATCGACTCCTTTCCGCTCGCCCGTTACGGCCTCGTTCCCCTCGGCGTGCTGCTCGGGGATTTCGTGTTGGCCTTCCTCGGTCTGAGCGGTGTTCGAGCGATTCGGCGTTTGCTTGGCGAGCGAGTCGCGTCGAGGAGTCATCGGCACGAGGAAAAGCCCCACGAGCCCACGCTTCTGGTGGGTGCAGGCCAAGGGGGTGTTCTAATCGCCCAAGAAATCGCACGTCGGCCGGATCTCGGCATCGTGCCGGTGGCTTTCGTGGACGATGACCCGGTCAAACAAGGCGCCGTCATTCACGGGATCAAGGTCATGGGCACGACCGAAGACTTGGCCGATCTCGCGCATCGATTTGGCGCCAAGCAAGCCGTGATCACCATTTCCAATGCGCCAGGAACCGCGATTCGGCGCATCACCGAATCCTGCAACGAGGCGGGTCTCACCGCCAAGATCGTTCCAGGGGCGTACGAGATCGTCGGCGGCCGGGTGAACCTGTCCCGCATCCGCCAGGTCGCCATCGAGGATTTGTTGCGCCGCGAGCCGGTGAAGCTCGATAGCGAGGCCGTGTCCCACGTGGTTCGCGGGCAGCCGGTCATGGTGACCGGGGCCGGGGGAAGCATCGGCTCCGAGCTCTGCCGGCAGGTCGCGGCCTACCGGCCCTCCTCGCTCGTGTTGGTGGAACGCGCCGAGAACGTCCTCTTCGAGATCCATTTGGAGCTTCGTACCCGGTTCCCCGACCTCGAGGTTACGCCGTGCGTCGCCGACATCACCGACTTTTCGCGCATGACACAGATCTTCCGAGATCACAGGCCGCTCGTCGTCTTCCATGCCGCGGCGCACAAACACGTTCCCATGATGGAATGGAACCCCGCGGAAGCCGTCAAGAACAACATCCTCGGGACGCAGGTGGTTGCCGACCTAGCGGACAGCCTGGCGGTCGAGCGTTTCGTCATGATCTCCACCGACAAGGCCGTGAACCCGAGCTCGGTGATGGGCGCGACCAAGCGTGCCGCCGAGCTATACATTCAGGGCCTCGCCGGCCAGAGTGCCACTCAGTTCGCCACGGTTCGATTCGGTAACGTGCTTGGTTCTGCAGGCAGCGTCATCCCGATTTTCAGGCGCCAAATCGAAGAGGGCGGTCCGATTACCGTCACCCACCCCGACATGACGCGATACTTCATGACGATTCCGGAAGCGGTGCAGCTCGTCATGCAGGCCGCGGCCCTCAGCATGGGCGGCGAAACGTTCATCTTGGACATGGGCCAGCCCGTCCGCATTCTCGACCTCGCCTACGATCTGATCCGGCTGAGTGGGCTCGAGCCCGAAAAGGACATCGAGGTCCGCTTCACTGGTGTGCGCCCCGGCGAAAAACTGTTCGAGGAGCTCTCGACGCTCAGCGAAGGAATCCAGCGAACGTCGCATCCAAAGATATTCAACGGAAGCTACCACTCTCCCCACCTGCCTGCGCTTCGTGCCCAGTTCGACACGCTCGCTGAGCTCTGCAAGACCTCCAGCATGCATTCGGTACGCAAAGCCCTTGCACAGCTCGTTCCCGAGTTTGCCGACGACGGCGGCGACAGCGAGCCGCCGACGCGGCCCGAGCGCGCCGTCGCCGAGGCGAAGCCCATGGAGGGATTGTGAAGATCCTGATCACGGGAGGCGCTGGTTTCATCGGAAGCCACGTGGCCGAGGCCGCGATCGAGGCAGGCCATCGCGTTTTGGTGGTGGACGATTTGAGCACCGGCCGCGCCGACAACGTGCCAGCCGAAGCCGATTTCCACCCCCTCGACATCCGAAACCGGGAGGCTCTGCACGAGCTCATCGTCCAGTTTGGTCCCGATGCGATCAGCCATCATGCCGCGCAAGCAAGTGTCTCCGTCAGCGTGCGAAAACCGACCCTCGATGCCGAGGTGAACGTGCTCGGGTCGATCAACGTGCTGGAAGCCGCCCTCCAATGCGGGAGCCGGCTCATCTTCGCGAGCACGGGCGGGGCGCTCTACGGGGAGGTGCCCGAGGGGCAAGCAGCGGGCGAAGATTGGCCCGCCTTTCCTCTGAGCCCGTACGCGTGCAGCAAGGCGAGCTTCGAGCTGTACCTTCGAGCCTACGGTACCGTGTCCGGGTTGCGGTACACCATCCTTCGCTACGGCAACGTGTATGGGCCCCGCCAAGACCCTCACGGCGAGGCTGGGGTCGTGGCAATCTTTCTCGAGCGCCTGTTGCGCGGTGAGCCCATTCAGATCAACGCCCGCACCCAGCAAGGAGACGATGGGTGCGTGCGCGACTACGTCTACGTACGCGATTCAGTGCGGGCGAACCTCGCTGCCTTCGAGGGGGCGCTCGACGGCCGCACCATCAACATTGCCACCGGGGTCGGTACGAGCACCCGAACGCTCGCCGAACGCTTGATTTCGACAGTCGATAAGCCGTCGGTCGTTCGCGACGGCAGCCGTCGTCCAGGCGACCTCGAGCGCTCGGTTCTAGACCCCTCGGTGATGGTGTCGATTCTCGGAGAGCCGACACCGCTCGAGGCAGGGCTGACCGCGACGGCCGAGTGGTTTCGCGAGCGCGCCGAGGCATCATGAGCGAGCGAATCGCCGTAGTCGGCTTGGGTTACGTAGGCCTGCCCGTCGCGTTGTCCTTCGCCAGAAAGTTCAACGGTACGGTGGGCTTCGATTTGTCCGAAGCCCGCATCGACGCGCTCCGCGCCGGCCTCGACTGGACGGGCGAGATCCCCGAAGCGGAGCTTCGGAAGAGCACCCTGCAGCTCACCAGCGATCCCGCTGACCTCGGCGGTTGCACCTTCTTCATCGTTGCGGTGCCGACACCCATCGATCCCGATCGGCGCCCCGACTTGGGACCGCTTTTGGCAGCCACGCGAACCGTTGGCAGCGCGCTGGCGCCGGGCGCAGTCGTCGTGTACGAGTCCACCGTTTATCCTGGGGTGACCGAGGAGCGCTGTGGGCCGCTTTTGGCGGAAACCTCGGGGCTGGTTCGGTCGCGGGATTTCACGTTGGGCTATTCGCCCGAGCGCATCAATCCCGGGGACCATCTGCATACGTTCGAAAAGATCATCAAGGTGGTGTCGGGCGAAGACTCCGAAACGCTCGAACGCGTTGCTCGGGTATATGAAACGGTCGTAGAGGCAGGCGTTCATCGAGCCCCTTCGATCAAAGTCGCCGAGGCCGCTAAGGTCATCGAGAACACACAACGCGACGTGAACATCGCCTTGATGAACGAGCTCGCTCTGATTTTCGATCGAATGGGGATTCGAACACAGGACGTATTGGACGCCGCAGGAACTAAATGGAACTTCCTCCGATTCGCTCCCGGCTTGGTGGGAGGGCACTGCATCGGAGTCGACCCCTATTACCTCACTGCGAAAGCCGAAGCGCTTGGATATCATCCGGAGGTCATCCTCGCGGGCCGCCGCATCAACGACAACATGGGGCGCTATGTGGCGGAGAAGGCCGTGAAGCTTCTTCGCAAGCAAGACCATCCGGTCAAAGGCGCCCGCATCGGCGTCCTCGGCGTGACCTTCAAAGAAAACGTCTCCGACCTGAGGAACAGCCGCGTGCCGGACATCGTCGCGGAGCTTCGCGAATTTGGCATCGATCCCATCGCTCACGACCCGCTTGCGTCGAGCGACGAGGCGCGTCGGGAATACGGCATCGATCTTCGTCCGTTCGACGCACTGACCGACCTCGACTGCGTGATCTTGGCGGTGGCGCACCAGCAATACCTCGATCAGCTGGAGCGCATCGTGTCGAGCCTGCGTCGAGGAGGGCTTTTCATCGACGTGAAGTCGGTCCTCGGTCCGGCCGACGTCCGAGGGGACCTGCGCTACTGGAGCCTCTGAGACCGACGCTCGGACCTAGAACAATCGCTCCGGGACATAGATGATGTCTCCGGCCGCCACCTCGATGTCTTGCGCCTGCCCCTTGGTGACGCGCGCGACCGGCACTCGGTAGCGCAAGGTCTCGTCCCCAAGGCGACGGGTCACGATCGTTCCGTCTTGGTCGGCCAGCGCAGAAAATCCACCCGCCCTTGTGATCGCCTCCACGACGGTCATACCCGGTTCGAGGGGAAACGTGCCGGGATTGGCCACCGCGCCCATGACGCTCACACGCTTCGAGGCGTATTGATCGACGTACACGGACACGTGGGGATTGCGTAGCAAGTCTCGCTCGCGGAGGAGCGTCTCCAGCTCCTTGGCGACTTGGGGCGGCTCGAGGCCCGCGACCTCGACGGGGCCGAGGAGCGGAAAGTTGATCGTTCCGTCGGGCGCGACCTGGTGGCTTCCACTCATCGCATCTTCCCCGTAGACACGCACCGAAAACGTGTCGCCCGGTCCGAGCGTCGTATCGTCGGTGGCGGCAGGCGGAACCTCGGTGGCCTTCAGTCCCCGGTGGCTACAAGCGGCAGCGCCGAGCGCCATGAAGACGGCAATCGAGATCAATAAAAGACGCGAAGGCCGAGCCATGCTTGAAATTTTTGGTAGTTCGCGTTCGGGTGTGACGAGTGGCTGGACACCCAGGTATACGAAGTCGGTGAAATCCGCCAGGTACCCCACCTCGCCGAATAGGGCAAGCCAAGCCCTGAAGCGGTACTCGGCGAAAAACCCGGCCCAGACGCGGATGTCTTTTCGATAGGGCTGATTGCCGAGCAAGACGTGCCATCGGGCGTGACGGCCAGGCCCGATTTGTCAAACGCGACCCAGCCTTTGACCCCGAGCTCGAGCGCACCCGAGACGACGAACGCGGTGTTCAGGTAGAGCCGATTCATCAGATAGAAGTTGCCGATGTAGGAAGGCATGTAGTCGCGATCATAGCCGCCGCGAGAGTGTGATGGTCGGACGCGGGCGCCAGCGCGCTTCGGCGCGGGCGATGACGCCATCGAAGTCGCTGCCGAGGTCGTAAAAGCCCACCGCATATCCAACGGAGGCCGTGAGCGAGAAGCGTTCGGTGAGGGCTCCGTTGTAGCCGATCCAGTTGGAGACTCGATTGCTGTTTGAAAGCAGCGTGGCGAGACGTATCGATGCGGGCCTGACGAGTATCGTTGGCCCTGCATAGCCGAAGCTGTAGACGAGCGCGGACGTGGGAAAGAAGGACCAGCTGAGGGACGCGGGCACCCGGTGCGTCATGGTGTCGGCGTAGTGGTAGATGCTAGAGTCGAAGAAGACGTATCAGGTTCGTATAGCCGACCCGGCCTTCGAGCACTTGGCTCTTGCTTCGTCCGACGAAGTCGATCGAGCCCGTGTTGTAGTTTCGTCCGTAGCTTATGGTCGTGCCCTCGACCGTATTGGGGTTCGAGAAGGGACGTACGAAGCGTCGAAACTGGTCACGGACCTGCAGGGAGAACACCACGGATGGGTTGTAGGAGAAGTCGACGTGCGCATCGGCGGCCACGTTGTCGGAGAGTCGATTGGTGAAGAAGTGATAGTAGGCGCCGCCGATGCCCCCGCGAAACTCGATTTTTTGCGGCTCGGCCTGGTTCGTATCGCCCTCGGCTTGCCGCACGGCGCCCTCCGTCGCCACGTCGAGATAACCCGCCAAACGCAGGATGAACGAGTCGTTCCTGTCCGTGTTCTGAAGGAAGAGGTTGGAGTCGTAACCGCCCGCGAGTGACATGCCGGGGTGCAGCACCAGGCGTCCCGTCTTGAATCCCGGCCCCTCTCGACCGGCTCGGTCTTCGAAAAAAGCTTGGGCGTCACCGGTCGCGGGCCAAAGCACCGCGGCCAAACCAGCCACCAGAGCCAGAGCAAGCTCTAACTTCCGGTAGTCGTGCATGATCCCGTGTTCCCCCCACGCATTCCCAGCCCGTGCCTCTCGTTAGTTCACTCCGCTGACTGGAGGGGGAATAAACGGGATCGGCCATTCCGGGACGGTGGTGACCACGGCCGGATTCTCATCGGGTGCAAAAAGGCCGACCTCTTCCCGCACCTGGGTGTCCCCCGTGTCGAACAGATCCTGGCCCACGCACTGATTGGCCGCTTGCGCAAGCATGCTGAACTTTTCAGAAAGCACCCCGATGACGGTGAACTCGTGGTTGCGACGTCCGGAGTCGCCCTCGTCGATGGCTTCCCCCAATGCAACCTGTCGGCGCTTGATGTTTTGGAGATTCGCGTCGCACTGACTGAGCTTGTCTTCTAGGCAGGTCACCCGAATGATGTCCTGTTCCCGCTTGGCGCTTTGAAGGGCCTGCCCTTGCGCCGCACAACTCCTCTCGGCTCTCTCTACGGCTGCTTCGGCTGCCTTGCTCTGTGCTTCGGGTGACAACGGCTCGGTTTCAGTCGCTTCGGCGCCCATCGGCTCGACCTGAATCAACTCCACGGTCGTGTCGCCCTCTTGCTGAGCCACCGCGTACGCGAGGCCTCCTACGACCACCAACGCGGCCATGAGCGCCCGCACCACGGTCCCCATCGGTCTAAACATCAACGATCCCTTCTACTTGCGGCGATTATACGCCGCAAGATTCTCGTGTCAATGCGTGCACTATGCAGTCAAAAAAGATAAATGCGTTTCTGTCGAAGGTTAATTTTGCGGCTGGAAGACAAAGGGATATCGGAAGGTCACGCTCCCGCCCTCCGGCCCTGGGTTGAACCGGAAGCGGCTGATCGTGCGGGTCACGCACTCCGCGACCCCGGGGCTTCCGGTGGTATTCTCCGTTGCCTTCGCGTCGGTGACGTTGCCTCGCTGTTGGATGGTGAAGGTAACCGTCACCTTGCCAGCGAGAGTTGGATTCTTTCGGAGCTCTGACTCGTAACATCGCGTGATCGACTTGATCCGCTGCTTGATCTGTCGTTGGACGAGCGCCGCGTCGAACTCGCCGCTGCCGCCGATGTCGCCGCCTGAGCGTACGCCCACATCGCCGCGCACGGCACGCTCCTCGACGGCTTTGCCTTCCTTGGCGGCCGTGCCAGCGCGCTTGCTCTTCTTGAGGGAGCCTAGCCCTGCTTGCTGGCCGCTCCCGCCACCGCTGCGCGTCCGGAGCGTCCCGGCTTCGCCCTTGCTCGCAACGCCCACGCCGGCTGCCTGCGCGAGGACGTCGGCGGCGTTGCCCGTCACCGCACCTCCCGCCAACACGTCTCCGAGGGCGCCCCCTTCGCCGCCGAGCGCACCGAGCAACATCGCTTCGGCCTGTGCTGCAGCTTCTTGCGCGAGCCGTGCGCGACCTTCAGCCGTCGCGCCAGCTTCTTCGGCTCCCGGCGCCTCCCGGCCCTCCGCCTTGGCTGGCTTCTTCTCCGGCGCTTTGCCCTCGGCTTCTTCTTCCTTTTCGCCCTCACCTTCTTGGACCTCTTCTTCGACCGTGGGAGGCTCCTCCGGTGCTTCGAAGATCAAGCGCGCGAGGTTTTCCGGAACCTCCTCGGTTCCCTTTTCAACTTCCCAATCGGCGTTCTCCATGTAGATGATGAAGCCGAAAAACAGCATGTACGAAAAGATCACCCACGTCGTGAACGTCCAATCGATGTTCTTGACGAACCCTCGTTGCACAGCGGCCGGAAGCTGCGGCTTGGGGGTGATGGGTGGGGCGGAGACGAACTCGAAGAAGACGGTGAAGTCGCCCATCCGAATGTTGCCCCGGGACGTGTCGGCGAGCTTGATCTGGTAGTGCGTCCCTGCATTGCGGGCCGCGCCGGTTTCACGGAGGTGCTCGAGCTTTTGTACCCCACCGGGGAGGGCGACCTTCCCGGTCATATCTTCGGTGAAATTCAGGATGTAATCGTCACCGACCAGCTGGAAGAGCTCGAATCGTGACTCGAGCTTTGCCGGAAGGGTGCCCGCCTTGATGATGAGGTGATTCTTGGCCGACGTGCCGATCGAGACGGTTTCCCTCCGGCGCACGATTCGTTCCTCAACGATCTTCTTGTCGCGGAAAAGGCCGACGCGCAGCACCTTGGGTCCTGCATGCTTTGCGGGCACCGCCTGCATCGCAATGGTCATCGCGCCCGGGCGTGCTCTGTCGCTCGGTGTCTGTGGCTGCGCCATCAGAAAGGTTCCTTTTGCACGCTACGAACCACCTCGCGCAGGAAGCTCGTTCGAAGCTCCAACACTTCGTAGCCCAAGTTGGATCGGTTGAGGATGTAGAACGCGTTGGGCTTTTGAACGCGCCCCTCGATGACGATCTCCTCGAGCTGGATCACTCGTGGTTGACGCTTCTTCGGTGTGCTCTGCCCGCGCGCGGCTGTCATGGGGACAGCGACTAGGATCCATGCGAGCAACCCAGCGAGAGCCCATCGCTTCATCAGGTGCCTCCTTCGCGTTCGACACGACGCCGAGCGCGTTCGATCAAGCGGTCCAGATCACGCAAGTATTCCTCGGATTGGTCGCCCTTGGCCAGCCGAGGTCCCATCTGTGCGCGATACGTCTTGAGCTCGTCGACGGCTTTTTCATACGCCGCGAGCTCGTCGACGCCCGGAATTTCTCCGGCCGAGGTCAGAAAGAGGAGCGCCAAGCCATAGTGGGCCTCGGGAAGCTTGGGCTGCAGCTCGAGGGCTCGCCGGTACTCGCGCTCCGCTTCCGTCCATTGTCGGGTCGCGCGATATGCATCGCCGAGGTCTACGTGGACTGCAGGAAGCGTAGGGACGAGTTGCGCGGCGGCCTGGAAGTGGGAAAGCGCTGTCGCATAGTTGCCGCTCGCCAGAAGCTGGATGCCGAGCGCCATGCGGGCTTCCGCATAGTCGGGTCGCAGCTGTACAGCCCGCTCGTACGCAGCAAGCGCCTCTCGCTGCTGTCCGGGCTCGGCTTTGGCCCTTTCCCCGTTCAAGAAATGGAGCTCGGCCACGTCCGGATCGACTTGCAGGGCCTGGTCGAGGATCGAATCGGCAAGCTCATCACGCCCCTGTGCTTGGCTCGCCTTGACCAGCGCGATCAGCGCCGGCACGAATCGCTCATCGCATTTGAGAGCCCGCCTTGCCGCCAGCCAGGCCTCTTCGAGGCGTCGGGCCTCTACCAGCAGCTCGGCGTAGAGGGCCTGCATCTCGAGGTTGGCGCGGGACGCGTCGGCAAGCGGCTCGACGACGGCCAAGGCCTCTTGGACCTTACCTCGACGAAGCAAGATCGTAGAGATGCCGCGTGCGGCGGGCTCGTAGTCTGGTAGGACGCCGAGCGCTCGGCGATAGTAATCCATTGCGACGCGCTCGTTGCCCTGCCGGTCGGCCAACACCCCGAGGTCGTAGAGCGCCTCGTAGGCATTCGGGTCCCTCTTGAGCGTTTGCTGGAAGCTAGCCTCCGCGGTCGCGGTGTCGCCTTTCGCGGCAGCGCGAGCTCCCTCGTCGAGGGTCTTCTCGGCCTTGGCCGACAGTGCAGGGCGCGGCTGCTGGCGGCACTGCTCGGCGCGGGTGGCGCCCCAAGGGCTCGGCGCATCGGCGCTCGGCGTCGCACCTTCCCGTTCGCTGCCCGCCGCCGCCCCGTTCAGCGACTCTCCGCCCGTGGTCGGTTCCTGTGTCGTGCCAGACTCGGGCTTGCGGGCGCAACCGTACGCTGTCAGGAGCGCCGCTCCCAGGCACATCGTCGCCGCCGCCCCCCTTCGCATCACTGATCCTCCTTGGTGATAGCAGGAGGTGCGACACCCGGTCGAATCTCGAGCGGTTTACCCCTCGGAGACCGGGTGAACTCGCCGGGCACATACCCTTCGAAGGTCGCGTCTCGCGTCTGCGCCTCTGCGATGCACTCGGCGATCCGTTCATCGCCGTATGCCTGGAGCCTGTCGATGGCAATGCGTGTGTACTGGGTGTCGAAGCTGCCAGCTCTTCCCGCACGGGCAGCCAGAGCGTATCGGGCAACCGCGAAGCATTCGACCGGCCGCACTTGGGCATCGAGCACCTGCCGGATCTTGTCCTCGAAGTCGAGGCGGTACTCTTCACGTTCGTCAGGACCCGCTTGCCGGAGGGCTCGTTGCAGCTCGGCGGGCACGATGATCGGCGTGTTCAAGATTGCACGCGCCAGGATTTCGTAGGCACGCCCTTGACGCACGTATGCGGCAATGGTCCATCGTGGACGTCGATAAGAAAGAACTTGCTCGTATCCCTCGGACACGGCTTGCGCTTGCTTCGATCCGGCGGCGATCTGCTTGGTGATGGTATCGACGTAGGCCTCCACAGACTTGGGCTTACCCGGTCTGATCTGGAACTTCTCGAAGTCTTGAATCCGGTCGTCCACCAGGGTAAATCGCGCCTCGGCTGCATAAAGGGCGGCGAGGGATCCCGGCGGCTGTCCGGTTCGCTCGTAGGCGGTGATCACGTCTTTGAGCGCAGCGCGGTAATCCTGCTTTCGGCCCCGGGCCTCGTAGGATTGGGCGATCCGCCAGTGCGCTTGTACGACCAACTCGCCTGCCTCGCCGTCCTTGCCGTACTGCCTGATGAAGTCCTGCATGCCGCTGATGGCCTGTGGGTAGCGACGCTGCTTGTACGCCATCTCGGCGATCCGATAGAGCGCGTTTCGTTTCGTTGCCGGATCGTCGACGGTTTCGTAGACGCGGCGGTAGTACTGCGTGGCCTGCGGGTAGCGCTGCAGCTGCTCGAGCAGAATGGCCGAGTTCACGAGACCGTCGGCACGCTTCCTCTGGACCTCGGGATCGGTTGATTTGGCAAAGCGCTCGGAGTCCGCAAGAACGCGGTAGTTCTCGACCGCGCGATCGAAATCAAAGTTGCGGCTCGCTGTGTAGGCCAACTTGAAGTGTGCATTCGCGAGGATTGCATCGAGGCTCTTTTGCTCCTCCGCATCCTCTGCCTCACGAGGTCCCACATCGTCGATGATGCGCTGATAGAGCTGCGCAGCCGAGTCGAAACGGTTGGTCGCTTCGAGCGCGAGCGCGGCATACTCGAGGGCGATTGGCGCCTGCCTGTCGGTTGGATTGTTGTTGACCGCAGATAGCAGCATCGTCGCGGATTGTTCGTATAGAGCGGTTTGCTCGGCGCCCGTCGCTTGCGCTGCACGCCTGTAGACGTCGAGCGCATCCTGGTAGACCAGCGCGTTCAGATCGGCCCCGGCCCGGCAGATCGGTTGGTCACGGTTCGCCGCGACGTTGCAATCGATCCGTTCGGCTCGTGTCGAGAAGGTGCAGCCGCGCTTTTGAATGTCGGTTGCCAGGCGACGTATCTCGTCGGTGTCCTCCCGCGCCATGGCCATGGCACGCAGATTCTCCCATGCGATTTGACCGGTCGCGTCGGCGCTCGCGCCCGAGCACCGCTCCTCGTAGATGCGGGTGAAACGAGCTTCTGCCTGAGGCCAATAGCCGTACCAGTACAGGAGAAGGGCATTGTTGTAGTCATACGCGGCGCGCACGCCCTCGGTGTCGCGGCGGGGGCTCACACGGGTCAGATAGATCTCGCGGGCACGCGCGAGCCGCTGGACGGTCTCGGGCATGGAGACCGGCCGGACGGCAGGCGGCTGACCACTCGGCTGTGGCGCCGCGTCACGAATGACCAGACGCCCCTCCTCGACGTCGCGGTCGGCAATGCGCTTCAACGATTCGACCACCCGCCGTGCGGATTCGGCCAGGTAGCTGTCGTCCACGTTCGAATCCCGAACCTCCGCGTACTCCGTTGCTGCTTGCTCGTAGCTCTTGGACCAGTAGAGCGCGTCGGCGAGATTGTAATGCAGCTCGTAGCCCTGCGGATTGTTTGGATAGCGCTCGAGGTATCCGCGGTAAGCTTCCGCGGCGAGCCCATACTCGTCTTGTGCGTCCCGACAAAGACGCACGTTTCGCTCCTCGACGCATTGTTGGCGCAGACGTTGGGCGCGCTGGTGGTGGTGGATCGCGGTGACGATGAGCGCGTTTTCAGCCAATTGCTCGGCGTTTCGGCGCTCCGCGGGCCGGTCCATGTTTGCCTTCCACCACGGGCTACCCTCCACGTATCGCGTGAGCTCCGTGCGCGCAGCAATGGCCTGATCGAACTCGTTGTACATCTGGTGAGCCACCGCGATGTCGTTGAGAATCTCGGGTGTGCGCGGATGAAGGGGCCATTTGTCGATGGCCAGCCTCCAGGCCGCGATGGCCTGTGGATACTTCGCCTCGTCGAAGTAGACCTGCCCCAGCTGAAAGTACACCTCGGGCGTCCACGGTCGGTCCTGCGGGAGTAGTGACGGGTCTTGAACACGCGTGATGCCCGTAGGCCGACCTTCCGCTGCATCGGGCACTTGGTTCTCGTTCCAGTCGTCGTAGGCGAATGCGATGCCGAGGTATTCGATGGCCTCAGGGCGAAGCTCCGACCCGGCCCTTCCCGTTTCGGCTTGCGTATCGTCGGACCATTGCACCAGCCGGCCGAAGCTCCGAATCGCTTCCGGGTATCGGCTGGCCCGATAGTACGCCCACGCTACCTTGTAGAGCGCCAAGTTGTAGTTGCGGTCGTTGGGATCCTCCAGGATACGGCTGTAAGCTGCAATCGAGAGATCGAGCGCATTTTCTCCGCCGAAATCATCGAAGTGATATTCACCCACCCGGAACCAGGTCTCGCTCACGAAACGGGCCTGGGGGGAGATGGGTCGGCAGTCTTTGTACGGATCGACGAACGCGCCCCGCACCGATGCGCCGAGCGGCTGCCCGTTCAAAGTCAGCGCGGGGTATCGGGCCTTTGCAGCCTGTGATGCATCAAGGGGAGGCGGACGCCAGTCGGGATCGTAGTCGTACTTGTTGGCACAAACGAGTGCGAGCCAAGCGGCCAGCGCTTCTTCGGGGTGGCCCATCTCGTTGAGCGTGTATCCGATCAGGTAGTAGACACCGTCGGACCGCTCGTAGGCGGGAAATCGAGTGGCAAGGGTTTTGTAGAGCGTGATCGTAGGTGTGAAGTCGGGCGAGGTGGGCAAGCTCTCTTCAAGCGTCAGCTCTCCCTCTTCCCGTGCAGCCTGCGCGCGATCATAGAGCGCCTGAAACTCCACGGAGCTCCGCTCGAAATAGAGCTCGCCGAGGCGGAACATCGCGTCCGGGGTGTATTTCGGGTGGTCGGGGTATCGTTCGATGAACTCTTCGAGGGCCTGGATCGAGGTTTGGCGCGCCTCACCGAGGGCGTGCTCCTCGGTTTCGATGCGGGCTCCGTAAAAGCGATTCCGCTCCTGCCGTCGCTGCAGGTATTCGCGGCGCACCAACGAGCTCACCGTCGAATCGAATGTCTGGCCGCTTTCAATGTAGCGATCGACCTCGCGCTCCATTTGGCGCAGCGCCTCGAGCTGTTGCGGCGTGGGCGCAGGACGTTCTTCGACAACTCGTTTGCCGGTGTCCTGCAGGAAGGGCGGCAAGGTGACATCCGCTGTTCCCTCCCAGGGCACGGGCTCGGCTTCCGCGGCGCCGTCCTCGTTCGCCGGCTGTTGAGCGAGCGCCGCCGCGGAGACCGACCCGGTGAGCCCTGCGATTGCCAGCACCCAGCGTACCCGCACGGTCACGGCCCTCCCTCGGCGCCCCGGCCCTGATCCATGACATCGCGGAACTCGTCGTCCAGAGCCTGCAGCTCGCGCGCCCGCTCCCGGGTCAAGGCGTCGACGCGGAGACGGTGCTCTTCGCGTCTGGCCCAGGCCAAGTCGACCTTCCCCAAATCGGCCCGCAGCACGAGCTCGTAGAACCGATCGTAGATGCGATTAAAGTTCAAATACGCAATCGCCCCCACGACGTCGACCGTTTCTCCTTCGAGTGCGCCGAGCGCTCTACGGTAGCGAGCCAGGTTCGCCGTTTCCTCGTTCACGACGGTCAGCATCTCGGCCGCGCGCCGCTGAACGACGGTCGACACGTCGGAGTCCCGTTGCTCGAGCAACCGCTCGACTGTAGCGATCCGGCGGTACGCGCTGTCGTAGTTGGGGCCTGCCGAGCCGGCGAGACGTCGCTCCCGCTCGACCAAGTCGAGGAACTTCGATTGCTCCCGCTCGTCGGCTTGGTACCGCTTGTCTCCAACGCCTACGTGCAGACGGCCCACTTCGAGAGCCCGGCGGATTTCGAGGAGCCGCTCTTCGTAGTCTCGAACCTCTTGCTCGTGAGCCGCGAGCTCGGCCTGTAGCGCCTTGCGGTCGACCTTGTTCGGATCGGCCACGGCCAAGCCCGTCTGCGACGCCACGATGCGCGCTTCGAGCCCGAGGATCTCGACGCGAAGGGCCTGCAAATCACGCTCTGCCTTCCGGTACTGTTCGAGCCTTTCCATGTCACGGTCGATGAAGTCCTCCGTCTCGACCGGCATGCCGATCACCTCGGCCTGCAGCTCCCGCCGTCGCGCACGGGCTCGGGCGAGCTCACCCTGGCCGTCGCCGAGCGTCCGAGCTTCGCTTTCGATCAGCGCGCCACGCAGCTTGGCGGCGCGGTTTCGGAGTCCGGTGGTGCGCTCCCGCTGCCTACGCAGGTCCGAAAAGACGCTGACGCGATTGGGCGCGCTCAGCACGGCCGTGATCCGCGCAGCCAGCTCTTGTGTCTCCCGCACGAGCCGTTTGGACTCGCTCAGGTCTGAGAGCACGCCTAGGGCGCGCTCGTAGTCGCCTTCGAGATCGATCCATTGGCGGGCCGACTCGGGGAGAAAATCGTCAATGTCGAAATCGTCCAGATTTTCGCTCACAACCTTCCGAAAATACGCGTGAAGGTCGGGGTGCTCGTTCCGCGTTCGCACCAGGTCGTTGCGGATGGGAAGAAAGGTTTCCCGGACTTCGTCGAACACCACCGCCGCTTCCTGGTATCGGCCCGCCCGAGCCAACAGCTCCCCGCGCAGTACTTTTCCATCTGCGTTGAGGGCGCTCTCTGGCGCGGCTACCGACAAGACCTCGAGCGCCCGCTCGGCCTGCACCGCATCGCCCATTCTGATGTACGTCCAGGCCAGCTCGTAGAGCGCGTCGTCAAAGTGCGGGGACGTTTGCTGCACTGCGCGGTAGGCCTCCACGGCCTGCGGAAGCTGCTCCGTTTCGTAGTAGAGCCGACCCAGTGCCAAATACGTCAGCTCGGTGACCTTCCGTTCGTCGTCGTTGGCGGGCTCCTGGCCGAGGATGCTGCGGAAGGCGGCGATGGCATCGAGGTACTCTTTGCGAAGCGTGTGGATCGTGCCCACGAAGTACTTGGCCCGAAGCGAAAACGCGGTGCCACTCGGGATGGAGAGAAATCCGAGGCGGGCCTGCTCCAGGCGGGCCTGGTCGATTCCGCCAAGCACGGCATCGGGTGGAGCGTTGAGCACGTCCTCGATGGGGACGGCCCGGTTGTACAAGTACTTTGCTCGAAAATACGCGGTACCGACGGACAGCGCCGAGGGCGGGAGGGCCTCGAGGCGGGCGAAATACTCGTCGATGTCGCGAAAGTCCCGCGTATGGATGGCGATTTCGATCAGGCGGCTCAGCGAAGGCTGCAGGTACTCGGAGAACGCGGGTTCGCTACTTCGCTCGATGATCTCGGCGTAGCGCTTCCGTGCCCCCAAGTAGTCCCCCGCAAAGAACAGGGACTCACCCAAGAGGAACAACGCTTCCGGGTATGCCCGATGCGTCCGGTAGTGCTCGACGATGTCCGTAAAGAGAATGGCGGCGCGCAGATAGTCCCCGAGCCGCAAGTAGAGCTCACCGTCTGTCAGTCGTTCTTCGACGAACGTACTGCTCTTGAGATCGTGAGCCGGCACGGGGCTTGCCACCAGCCGCTGCGCGTCGGACTCCAAGTCTGAAATCTCCCGGCTGGCATCGCCGATCTCTTGGGCTAGCGCGCGTGGCGTCACAACGCCGCAAACGATCGCAGCCAACAGGCACAAAACCCCGATCCGCTGCGCTCGCCCCATGCCAAGTGTCGGTGTGGGCGGCGAGGATGTCGCCCCACGAGATCGCATTACCGGTCGCCCTCGCCGCTTGCTTCGGGCCGCGCTTGGCGTTCTACCCGCTCGATGTAACGCACCGCGGGACGTTCCTCGAGGGGCGTCGTGGGACCGCCCTTTTCGTAGCCGACCACGTGCAACGTGGTGATGCGGCCTTCTGGGACGGTGAATGTGTACATGGACCGGACTTTGAATCGATACCCTTTCAAATAGGCAAACACGCCATAGCCGTGTCCTCGGTACTCGAGGTTGACCGTCAAGGTGTGCTCGCCGGGTACGATGCTCCCGTTGTACACCTCGAACTCCTTCTGCTCATCGAGGCTCCCTTCCTCGTCGGCTTTCGTGAAAATGGGGGCACCGTCGAGGGCGTAGACGATACGTACGAGCTTGTACGACTCGGTCATGCGGTTCTCGTGAACGATGACCGCCTGCCCTCCTCCGACCACGCCTTCCAACACCGTTTCGGCAAGCAGCGAGAGCCTGGCTTTGGATCGGAAGATCTGCTCTTTGAGCTCGTTGATCCGCTGCTCCAGATCGCGGAGGCGCACGGCGTACGTGCCTGCATCGATCGTCGCCGCCGGTGCCGGGCGCACCGCGCTGCTCGGTGAGGCCGAGCCCTCCACTGTGGGTTGTGTGGCCCCCGCATCTTGGGCGCGAGCCGTCGCGGCGACGATCCCACCGCCAATGCATGCGGCCACGACAAGGAGCGCAACTGTCCTGCGCATCGTGATTCCCCTCTAAGTCACCACCATCTGAAGCGAAATTGCCCCCCGATGGTTTCTGCGCTTATACCGCAGCGTCCGCGGGCGGGTCAATTGACCCCGGGTTCCTTTTCGGCGGTTCTCGATCCTTGAGAACCGCTGAATTGTCCTTCGCTTGCGGTGGGCCGATCGGGTAGATCGTCTCGCAGTCTCAGACGTCGATCGATGTGTGGTGATCCGTCGCATTGCGGTTTTCTCGAAGTTGGGGGCCCTCGTTGAGCCAGCCCTCGGACGAAGCCTTGCTCCACGCCTACCGCGGCGGCGATCGGGGAGCGTTCGAAGCCCTGCTGGACCGCTACCGCCGGCCGGTCTTCAATTTCGTCCTCCGATTCGTGAACGAGCGCGCCCCCGCCGAGGAGCTGTACCAGGAGGTCTGGATCAAGGTGGTCGAGCGATGCGACGATTTCCGTGGAGACGCCAAGTTCTCGACCTGGCTGTATGCCATTGCCCGAAATCTCTGCGTGGACCACCAGCGCAAGATGCGCTTTCGAGCCCATGCGTCGCTCGATGCGCCCCGCCCCGGTCGGGGCCCCTCCGCGACGGAGCGCCTAGTCAATCCCGGCCCGTCGACCGAGCAGCTTGCGATCGCGCGCCGGACCCGGGATCGAATCGCGTGGGCCGTGGAAGCGCTGCCGCAGGACCAACGCGAGGTCTTTCTTTTACGCCAGCTCCAGGGGTTACCGTTCCACGAAATCGCCGAAATCGTCGGCATTCCCACCAACACCGTCAAGAGCCGGATGCGCTATGCCTTGGAGCGCTTGAGGCACGCGCTCGGCGACCTGCGAGAGCATGAATTGTAACGAGTGCAAAGATCGGGTTTTCGAGCTCATCGAACGTGAAGCGTCCGATCCGGAAGGCGTACGCGAGATTCTCGCGGCGTGTCCGGACTGCCGGCAGCTCTTCGAGGAGATGAAGGCGGCGCTCGGGAGCGCGCAGCAACTCCCCCTCGAGGAGCCACCGGCCGCGGTCGATGCGGCTATCCTGCGTGCGGCAGCGGCGCGTCAGCGCAAGCACCGACCGGATGCAAAGCCGTGGTTGCAGGCGCCGCCCTGGGCGATGGCGGCAATCGCGCTCCTTGCCATCGGGCTCGGCGTCTGGGCGATCCCAAAGAAGGAGGCGATGCAACGTCGTGACGAGGCGCGGGAAGCCCTGGTGCAAGCGGAGCTGAAGCCGGCTCCAGCACGAGAGCAGTCCGCGGATCAGGATGAGGCAGCGGTCGGGGTCGTCGCGGATGAAACGAGCACGGTGGCCGAGCGGGAATCGGATCACGCCTCAACACATCGAGCCAAGGCCAAGCGCCAAGGAGCAAACACCTCCGTCCTTCGTTCCAAACCGGCTTCCCAAACGGTGCGTACCGAGGAGGCATCGGGAGCGGTCGCCGACGAGGCCGCGGGCCTTGCCACGGCTGCGAAGGCTCCAGCTCCACGGGCCTTGGCGGCCGAGCCGCCGGTGCTTTCCGAGGATTGTCGGGAGCGAATCGCCCGCATCGAGGAACGTAGCCCGAACGCCGCGGACGAAGAGGTCACACCCGAACAGGCCTTGGCAATTGGTCGGTGTTACCAAGAGGCCGGCAACGAGCAGGAGGCCCGGGCTTGGCTGGAGCGAGCAGCGAAAGATCCGAAGACCAGGTTGCGGGCACGGCGCGCCCTGCGCGCGCTCTCCCCCGAATGAACGCGCGAGGCGAGCTCAGCGGCCCAGCCGACGCAGGAACGAAGCCCAACGTGAGCTTCCGCCCCGCCTCGGGCGTGTTGACTTGCGCGCGACGCTGAGCGCTTCAGCCACGGTCGGCACGACGTGCAGCGCCTCCAATGGAACGTGCGCCTCTAGCGCGGCGGCTTTCCATTGCCAATCGAGCCCGGTGAAGAAGCAGACGGCGCCGAGCATCCGCGCCACTTCGTCTGCGGCAAACATCGCCGCCGCACGTTCCCGGTTCGGCTCCCCGAGCTGGGTGAAATCGACGATCGCGGTCTCGGCGCCCGCGTCCAGCATCATGCGTCCGAGGGCGTCCACGCACTCGCTCAACACGGTTGCGTCGTGCATTCCTGTTACGAACAGCGCAAACACATCGTCGTCGAGTCGAAGCGGTTTGAGCGTCTTGGCCGCCCGGGCTTCCGCTGCTTGCGTGACCCGCTCCTCACGTCCCATGACAAACCCCTCGATCGCAGCCGCCACCGCCCGCTGCTCGAAGCTTCCCGTGGACCTCCACTCACGGCCGCCGGTGGCGCGGAGGGCAAGCTCCACGAGCTGCAGCGTCGAGGTCGGGGTGAGGTCGAGCAGCGCGAGACGGCGGCCGAGCAAAGTGAGAGCCGTGAAGCACTCGCGGAACGCAAAGGACTCCAGGCTTCCGCTCGCACGCTCGGTCGCAGGAAGCTCAGCGAGCAACGACAACACCGCGACGAACTCCGCAGCCAGCTCCCGAAAAACCAAGCCGCCGGTAGCGATCCGTGAGTCCTGTAAAAGGGCCTCGAAGCGCTCGATGGCGGGATCTGCCTCGTTCACGATCGCCTGACTCTACCACTCTTTCCGGCCGGCTGAATCGTTCGTGATATAAGCGACTGGCATGGTGGCCACGGTCCTCGTCGTCGACGACGAAAAGAACATCCGGCGTACATTACGGATGGTCCTCGAGGGATCGGGGTTCAATGCGTTGGAGGCCTCGTCGGCGGAGCAGTGTCTCGAGATGCTCAAAGAAAACGAGGTGGACCTCATCATCCTCGACGTCCGGCTGCCGAAAATGAGCGGAATCGAGGCGCTCGAGAGAATCCGCAGCGCGCCCGAAACGCGCAAGCTACCTGTCTTGATGGTGTCTGGCCATGCATCCGTTGCGGAAGCCGTCCAAGCGGTTCAACTCGGCGCGACCGATTTTTTCGAGAAACCGCTGGATCGAGATCGGGTGCTGGTGACGGTTCGCAACGCTCTCAAGACCTGGCAACTACAGCGCGAGGTCGAACAGCTCCGCGCCGATGTGGAGCAGCGCTACGAGATGATCGGCGAAAGCCCAGTCATGCGCGATCTCTTCGCCCAGCTCGAGAAAGTGGCTCCCACCAGCGGCCGTGTTCTCATTTCCGGAGAGAGCGGAACCGGCAAAGAGCTTATCGCTCGGGCCATTCATCGGTTGAGCCCCCGTGCGGGCAAACCGTTCATCAAAGTCAATTGCGCCGCGATCCCCGCCGAGCTCATCGAGAGTGAGCTGTTCGGCTACGAACGGGGAGCGTTCACCGGTGCGCAGGGCCGCAAGAAAGGCATGTTCGAGCTGGCAAACGAGGGGACTTTGTTCCTCGACGAAATCGGCGACATGAGCGCAAGTGCACAAGCCAAAGTCTTGCGCGCGCTGCAAAGCGGAGAGATATCGCGGGTCGGTAGCGAGAAGGCCATCGCGGTCGACGTGCGTGTGCTCGCGGCGACCAACAAGGACCTGGAGGTCGAGGTCAAGGAAGGACGCTTCCGCGAAGACCTTTATTTCCGGCTCAACGTCGTGCCCATCGTCAGCCCTCCCTTGCGGGATCGGAGCATGGACATCCGGTTGCTGGCCCAAGGTTTTCTCGGCGACTTCTGCGTTGCGAACGGGGTCCGTGAAAAGCCGATTGACGACGAGGTGTTGGAGGCGCTTGCGGAGCGACCATGGCCCGGAAATGTGCGCGAGCTACGCAACGTGGTGGAACGCATGGCGATCCTAAGCGGCGACCGGATCACGTTGGACGATCTGCCCGAGGAGGGGGTGCTCAGCGCGGGACGCCGTGAATCCGCGCCACCGTCGACCGTGCCCCCAGTCCTCGACGGGTCGGGCGAACGCCTGACCTTGCGGGAGTATCGAAGCCGCGCCGAAAAGGATTACATCCTTCAGACACTAGAAGAGGTTGGCTGGAACATCTCGCGCGCGGCCACGATACTCGGGGTCGAGCGCACCAACCTTCACAAGAAGATGCGGAGCTATGGCATCCGGAGGGAGGAGACATGATCCGTCGATCCATCAGGTTGGTGTGGACGGGCGCCGTTCTGGCATTTCTGGCCTATGTGCTGTTTTTCGTCCGCTTGGGAGAGCGGTCCGCATTTCAGCACCTGATGCGCGTCATCCACACCGATGAGGCCCAAGAGCTTGGGCGCGAGGTCGGTGCCGCGACGGAGCGCATCGCGAAGCAGATCGGCACCCAGGTGCACGACGCGACGAAGCCCCCAGCACAGGATGCGGGGGCTTCCGAGGTTCCCGAGGCTGTCTCGAGTCGGTTTCACGCGATCGTCGGGCATTCCTACGATCGCGAGCAGCGCATCGAAGGCCAGCGTCAGCACGACGCGCAGTAGCGCACCCTACGGCCACTCCAGGTGCAGGCGTTTCATCTTGCGCCACAAAGTCGTGGGACTCAGACCGAGCAGCTCTGCGGCGCGCTCCTTGTTGCCATCCACTTGGCGAAGCGCACGGACGATGGCGTTCCGCTCTACCTCCCGGACGATGTCGGCTAGCGACTGCCGTTCGGGCAGCGCCCCGCCACCATTGCCGTTCGAGTTGGGCATGATGTCCGAGAGATGGACTTGGCCGTCCTGGGCCAAGGCGACGCCCTGCTCGATCAGATTCTCCAGCTCCCGGATGTTGCCGGGGAAGTCATAGGCCATCAAGTGGTCCATGACCCCAGGGCCGAGCCGGGCTTGCCGGGCCATCTTTCGGCCATACTTCTCGAGGAAGGTTTGCACGATCGACGGAATGTCCTCTTTGCGCTCCCTGAGCGGAGGCAGCTCGAATCGGGCTACGTTGAGACGATAGTAGAGGTCCTCTCGGAACCGCTTCTCCTCGATCAGTCGGCGCAAGTCCTGGTTGGTCGCGGCGATGATTCGGGCGTCCACGTTGATCGGCTTGTTGTCGCCCAGCCGGCGAATCTCACCCTCCTGAATGGCGCGGAGCAGCTTTGCCTGGAGCGAGGGGGGCGTTTCGGCGATCTCGTCGAAAAAGAAGGTGCCGCCATTGGCTTCCTCGAACAGCCCCTTCCTCGTCTGCACGGCACCAGTGAACGAGCCGCGCACGTGCCCGAATAGCTCGCTCTCGAGCAGCGTCTCGGTAAGGGCTGCACAGTTGATGGAAACAAAAGGCCGCTCCGCTCTCAGCGAATTTGCATGGATGGCCCTCGCAACGAGCTCCTTGCCCGTGCCGCTCTCGCCCGTGATCAACACGGTGGCGTCGGTGGGCGCGATCCGCACGATGCGGCCCAGAACATCCCGGATCTCGGCAGACTGACCGATGATGTTTCCAAAATTATACCGCTCTCGGAAGTCGGCGGCGATCGCGTACGCCCCTTCGTCCCGCTGCCGAGCGTGTGAAGCACGGGCCACTTTGACGAGAAGCTCCTCTTCGACGAAGGGCTTCTGCACGAAGTCGTGTGCGCCAAATCGCATGGCCTCCACCGCGTCTTCGATCGTTCCAAAGGCGGTCATGACGATGACCTCGGTGTGGGGTGAGGTTTCTCGGGTCCGCCGTAGGACCTCGAGCCCTCCGACGTCACCCATGCGCAAGTCGGTGATGACCAGGTCGTAGCCGTTGCTCCCCACCATGCTGCAGGCTCGCTCGCCGTTCGAGGCCTGATCGACCTCATGGCCCTCGGCGACCAGCATCTCCGAAAGCATGTTGCGCGCACTGTCGTGGTCGTCGACGATGAGAATCCTAGCCATCCCCCAACCGGCTCCGTCCAGCCATGACCTTACCGCAATTCTGGTCTACGCGCTCACACGAGTCACTCGAGAATGCCGTGAATCGCCGCCAACACTTCAGCACGAAGCTCCGCTGGAAAGATCAGACGCGGCCGCTCGATCCGCTTGTTTCGAAGCTGGCCTAGGAGAAACGATGCATCACCGAGTCGCTGCAGCGGCTGATGGCGCAGTGCGACCCAGAGCCCATGTGGACTTCCGTCGGTCGGCTCGGAATAGGGCACGTCCTCTGCCACATCGAGCCAGACGGTCAGATCCGGCCTGAGCCCGCGTGCGGCGGCCAGCTCCTGCGTACGTTCGAGTGCCTCCTTCCAGCGGTCGGGCCGGTGGTCCGGTAGCGGCACGGTTTTCGGGAGTGCGCGGCAGCGCAACCGCCTGCTGAGCTCGGCCAGCGTCGGCTCGGCTCCGTGCTCCCACGCGCTCAGACAGGTCAGCAACTCGGCATCGTCCATCCGAAGATACTCGCCCAAAGAGAGCGATTCGCCGAGCGCGGCTGCACGGAAAGCCGGCAGAAGCGGCTCGGGCGGAGTTCCGTCGAAGATCAGCTCGCTCACCCGAATGAAGATCGCACGGACTAGGGCCTCGGCCGCGCGCGTCGCTTTGTGGTGGTAGACCTGCTGATACATGAAGTGACGTCCAAGAAAGAAGCTCTCTGCTGGAGGCAGGCCCTTGCGGCCCTGCACTGCAAGAACCCACCGGTCACTCACGGACGCAAAGGTCAGCGCGCGCAGCAGCCAGTCGAGATCGTAGAGGCCGTAGCGCACGCCTGTCATGTGGCTGTCTCGCAATAGATAGTCGGCGCGGTCTACGTCGAGGGTTCCGCTCACGCTTTGGCTCAGATAACCCAGTCGATAGTTCCCGCTGAGTAGCCCCGCGACGCGTTCCGACATTCCTGCGGAGATCGACTCCATGGTCTGATGAACCTCCGTCCCTGGATCCAAGATGATCTCCTGAGTCCATTGCTCGTGGTGCTTGGCGTGTGGAAGCACCTCCTCGAACAAATGCGAAAAAGGTCCGTGACCGAGGTCGTGAAGCAGCGCCGCGGCAAGGCCCTCTGCCCGCGCCGCATCGTCGAGCCGCTGGTCCGGGGGCAGATCGCCCGAACATGCATCGATGCGATCCTGAAGCGCTTGCATGACGTGCGCCGCCCCGATGGCGTGGGAGAAGCGGGTGTGCTCGGCGCCCGGGAAGACCAGCGATGCCAACCCGAGTTGCCGGACGCGCCGAAGGCGTTGCACCTCGCGGGTGTCCAATAAGGACCGCACCAGCCGTTCCGCCATGCCTTCGAAGGCGATCAAGCCGTGAACCGGGTCCCTGAGGATCACGCTCAACGCTACCACCGGGTGTTCAGAATGCCAGCGTTCCGAACCGTCCGTCCCTCGGCGCCGCCACGTCTAAGCCATGGCGCATCACCGCGACGGTGTCGGGCTGCCAAAGCGGCAGAACGGGTAGATCCCGAGCGAGGATTTCCTGGACCCGCTCGTAGGTCTCGCGTCTTTGGTCGACTTCTATCTCCGTTCGTCCGAGTTCGAATAGCTCGTCGAGCTCGGGGTTCTCGTAACGCCACCGATTGGCCCCCTCGCGCCCTGGACCGGGTATGCGCGAGGAATCGAAAAACCAACTGAGCACGTGTGGCTCGATCACTTCGGGCACTTGAAGCAGCGTGATCTCGAAACTTCCTTCGTTCAGGTCGGCGATCAGCGTGGCCGCTTCCGACGGCCGCACGTCGACTTCGATACCCACGTCTCTGAGCATGGCGGCGATCGCACGCGCCACCGACTGACGGAATCGGTCGGAGGTGGTTCGAAGCGCCAAGCGCATCCGTGGCTCCGGGCCCGGAGGATCGATGAATCCCGCCGCGTCGAGCAGTTCCTTGGCACGGCCCGGATCGAAATCGAGCGGGCTCAACGTGTCGGCGTACGCCCAGTGACCTTTGGGTATCCAGCTCTCCGTCACTTGCGCCAAGCCGTCGTACTTTGCCCTGACCAGCAGGTCCCGGTCGATCGCATGTCCGATGGCCCGCCGGACCCGTACGTCGCGGAGCTTTGCCGACTTCGTCTGGAACCCCAGATACATCGTTGAAATTCCCGCAGCGGCGCTGATTTCGAATCTCGGATCGTCCTCGAACATCGGGAGCAGCAGAGGCGGAATGGACCCGATGGCCAAATCTCCTTGGCCCGCCAGCATCCGCAGCGCTCGCGTGTTGTCGTCGCGGATGACGACCAATCGCAAGCTGGGGTGCTTCGGGGGGCCGCGGTGCCAATGAGGATTGGGGCGAAGCTCCAGAAGCCCAGGCTCACGTTTCACCAGACGATAGGGTCCGGCGCCTATGGGAAACGGGTCCTCGGGCGTGGCGATGCGCCGATGCGCGTCCTCGCTTCGCACGATCGGTAGCTCCAAGTCGGTCAGGAACGTGGCGTGGGGCTCGCGCAGCACGAACAGAATCGTGCGAGGATCAGTCACGCGCATTTCGGCGATTCGTCGGTAGCTGTGCGCATATCGACTCCCGAGTTTCGGATCGACGACGCCCTCAAAGGTCGCGATCACGTCGTCCGTGGTCAGCGCGCTGCCGTCGCTGAAGCGGAGCCCTTCGCGGAGCTTCACCTCGATCTCGGTCGCGCTGCGCGCAGTGACGGATTCGGCGAGGTCGGGAATCACCTCGAGGGTCATCGGGTCGATCGTCACCAGAGAGGCGAAGAGCAGGCGGGAAACTCGAAGGCCATAAGGATCACTCACGAATCTGGGATCGAGTTGCTCCGCATCGCGAGGGAGCATCACGAGCAGCGCATCGGCGTCGTGGCTCGACACGCGGCTACATGCCGTGCCGATCACTAGGAGCAGGACGAGGGCGCTGCTAGGGTGCGTACGATGGCGCAGCGGGCGCTTCTTTGGTTTCTGTTCATCGGCCTCTGGGTCGCCAACCCCGGTGTGCAGGCCAAGGGGCCACAACCGCTCGCTCGCACGATCGCAACCTTGGTGCGGCAAGCGGGCCTTGGCGATGGCGTCGGAATTCACGTCGTCCGTTTGCACGATGCCGAGGAACTCTACCGCATGCGGCCTGATCAGCCCCGTAATCCTGCGTCGAATCAGAAGCTACTGACGGCGGCGGCGGCTCTGCGACGTCTCGGGCCGTCTTTTACCGCCTCTACCCGTGTCGAGGGAAAGATCCAGGCGAATGGTCACGTGGCCGAGCTCGTGATCCGACCTTCGGGGGACCCAAGCCTCGGATATGCAAGCTTGGTTGCCTTGGCCGAAAGCATCCGGCTTCGAGGCGTCGATCGAGTCGATCGCGTCGTGATCGACGACACCTACTTCGACGATCGGGTCCTTCCTCCCGCCTTCGAGCAACAGCCCCAGGAAGCCGCGGCGTTCCGCGCCGCGATCTCGGCTTTTGCGGTAAACCGAAACAGTTATGTCATACATCTGGGGCCTGGGCCGGAGGTCGATGCTCCTGGTCGCGTACGGGTGCTGTCCGAAGACTACGTCCAAGTCGACAACCGAACCGTCACAACGGCATCAGGCCCACCAACACCCCGAATCGACGACAAGATCACACCCGACGGCCACTTGTCGGTCGTCGTGGAGGGCGCCATCCCCAAACGGGTTGGCACCTTGCACTACCGCCGCCGTGTGCCTGACCCGAAAGCCTACGCCGCGAGCCTGTTGGTGCAGGCGCTGAAGAAAGCCGGGATCGGCGGGGCGCTGACCGCGGCTTACGGAGTCGCTGAGCAGCCGCTGCCTCTCATCGGCCAGATGCCCTCCGCGCCGCTCAGCACCCTGCTCTATTCGATGGGCAAATGGAGCGACAACTTCACCGCGGAGATGATCCTGAAGATCATGGGGGCGCAAGCGCAGCGACCGGGAACCTCCGCGCGCGGTGTATCCGTGGTGCTCGAGGAGCTGCAGGAAATGGGCGTCGACACCGAGGGGCTGGTGATGGTGAACGGCTCGGGTCTATTCGACGGAAATCGGGTCGCGCCGCGCCACATCACCCAGACCCTCGTAGCCGCCTATCACGATCCGGCCATCGCCCCAGAGTACGTCTCGCTCCTCGCCGTCGCGGGCTCGGATGGGACCTTGCAGTCACGCCTCCAAGACCTTCCCCGTCCACGGATGGTGCGCGCCAAGACCGGCACGCTCCGGGACGTGATCGCGCTTTCCGGGTACGTGCTCGGCGATCCGGAGCGCTCGATCGCCTTCAGTTTCTTGGCCAACGGAGTCGCAGGGAAACAACGGGCGGCAAGAGAGCTCGCAGACGACATCGTGAGAGTCCTCGCAGACGACGTGACCGAGCGGGACCCCGGCGCGGAGCGCTGACGCCGTCTCTGGCGCTGACGCTGGCACGGGCCGCGGGCGTGCGGCAGGCTGCCCAGGCATGCGCTTGCTTTTCGTGCTGCTCCTTTCGCTTTCGGCCTGTGCGGGGGGGCCGAAGTCGTCGTTGGAAGCTCGAAGCGCGGCGCCGCAGGCGCCCCTCGCGCCGGTGCATCCACACGCCGTCACCCTCCATGGCGACACCCGCGTCGATGACTACTTCTGGCTTCGAAACAAAGGTTCTTCGGAAGTCGAGGCGTATCTGCAAGCCGAGAACGGCTACGCGGATACGGTGATGGCTCCCACCGCCGAGCTTCAGCAAACGCTTTACGACGAGATCCTCGGGCGCATTCAGGAAACCGATCAAAGCGCGCCTTATCGAAAGGGGGCGTTCGAGTACTACGAGCGGACGGAACGGGGAAAGCAATACCCCATCTACTGCCGGCGTCAGCCCGGCAAGAGCGCCACCGAGGAGGTGCTGATCGACATGAATGCGCTCGCACAGGGACGGGCGTTTCTAGGCCTCGGCCTCTACGAGGTGTCGCCAGACGGCCGCTATCTCGCTTTTTCCACCGATGAGACCGGATTTCGACGATACACGCTCCAGATCAAGGACCTGCGGTCCGGCAGGCTGCTCGGCGATCGCATCGAACGCGTGAAATCACTTACCTGGGCGGCCGACAGCCAGACGTTCTTCTACACGGTCGACGACCAAACCAAGCGTCCTTATCGGGTGCTGCGCCATCGGCTCGGTGCTTCGGGCGCGGATCCGCTGCTCTATCAAGAGGATGACGAGCGTTTCGAGGTGATGGTTTGGCGTTCCCGAAGCGGACAATACGTGTTCCGTGGATCATTCAGTCATACGACGAGCGAGGTTTCCTTCTTGCGCGCCGATCGGCCGGACGATGCCTGGCGCCTGGTGGCTCATCGCCGCCACGATCACGAATATGACGTTGCGCAACGAGGCGACGAGCTCTGGATCCGTACGAACGACCGAGGCCGGAACTTCCGTGTGGTGCGGGCACCCATCGAGGACCCCGATCCTCGATCGTGGAAAGAGGTGGTCCCACATCGTGACTCGGTGATGATCGAAGGCCTGGAGGTCTTCCAAGATTTCTACGTGTTGCACGAACGTGAGGCGGGTCTTCCTCACATACGAATAGCGAGGTTCGACGATGAGGCTTCATACCGGATCCCTTTCGAAGAGCCGGTCTATTCGCTCTATCCCGGTGAGAACGAAGAGTTCACCAGTCGTACCTACCGGTTCCACTACGAATCGCTGACGACCCCCGATTCGGTGGTCGACTACGACGTGGAATCAAAGCGCCAACAGGTCGTGAAGCAGCTCGAAGTGCTGGGCGGCTACGACCCGTCGGATTACCGGTCCGAGCGACTGTGGGCAACGGCGCAGGATGGCGCTCGAATCCCCATCTCAGTCGTTTCTCGGAAGGACGTGTTGAAGGATGAGCCGGCTCCGATGCTGCTGGTGGGATACGGCTCATACGGGTATTCGTATCCGACCACCTTTTCGTACGCGCGGGTGAGCTTGTTGGATCGCGGGATGACTTACGCCATCGCGCACGTCCGCGGCGGTGGCGAGCTCGGCAAGGCCTGGCACGACCAAGGCCGGATGGCACACAAGATGAACACTTTTACCGATTTCATCACCAGCGCTGAATACCTGATCGCCGAAGGGTACACCTCGAGTGACCAGCTGGCGATCATGGGCGGGAGCGCAGGGGGTCTTCTCATGGGCGCGGTCACCAATCTGCGTCCCGAGCTGTTCGAGGTGGTCGTCTCGCTCGTTCCCTTCGTCGATGTGCTCAACACGATGCTCGACCCGAGCCTTCCACTCACCGTGGGCGAGTATGAGGAGTGGGGGAATCCGAATCGGCGCCAGGATTACTTCCGAATCAAGTCGTACTGTCCCTACACCAACGTCGGCGCCCAGCGCTATCCGGCGATGCTCGTGCGAACGTCGCTGAACGACAGCCAGGTCATGTACTGGGAGCCTGCCAAATACGTGGCGAAGCTGCGTGCCCACAAGACGGACGGCAACCCCCTCGTCTTCAAGACCAACATGGACGCCGGCCATGGCGGTGCATCGGGCCGCTATGACTATCTCCGGGAAACCGCATTCGACTACGCCTTCATCCTCACGCAGCTGCGCGACCACGGTCGGTAGGGGATTGAGGTTCCGGGTGGATCCTCGTACCTCCGAGACCGCTTGCGGTCCCGAACCCTACTCCTTGATCTGGCGGCGGATCTTGCCCAGAGCCTGTTCTTGGAGCTGGCGAATTCGCTCGCGTGACAGGTTGTACTTATCGCCGATTTCCTTGAGCGTGAGCTCGTCCTCGTCGTCGAGGCCGAAGCGCCAGCGCAAGATGCGCGCCTCCATCGGGGTCAAGGTATCGAGCAGCCGCCGCACCTCGTCGCTCCACTTGCGGGAAACCAGTTGTTCGTACGGCGTCGGCACGTTTTCCTCCTCGAGGAAATCGATGAACTTGCGGCCGTCCTCGTCATTGACTGGCCGATCCAGCGAGAATGGGGTTTCCGCCCAGTAGCCCTTGATCTTCTCGAGCTTTTCCGCTGCGATGCCCGTCTCTTTTTCGAGCTCCTCGGGAGTCGGCTCCTTGCCGGTTCGGGTGGCGATGGCCTGAGTCGCACGCGCCACGCGGTTATACGTGTCGAGCATGTGCACCGGGATGCGAACTGCACGCCCCTTGTCCGCGAGAGCGCGGCTGATCGCGTGTCGAATCCACCACGACGCATAGGTGCTGAACCGATATCCGCGGTTGTGGTCGAAGCGCTCCACGGCCTTCATGAGGCCGATGTTGCCTTCCTGAATGAGGTCGATGAGCGGCAACCGCCCGCGATTGTATCGGCGAGCGATGGAAACCACGAGACGCAGGTTTGCGGCCACGAAGCGGTTCTTTGCGCGCTGCTGCGATTTTTGCGCCCGGCGCACGTGTTGCAGATAGCGGCGGAAGGTTGGCGTCATGCGAACGTGGTCGCCGACGATGTCGCGCTCGTCGGCAAAATCACCGGCGAGGCGATGCACGGCCCGGTCGGCTTCCTGCACGAAGAGTCGGTCGCTATCGAGCTCACGCATCTTGGTCGACAGCTGCAAAACCAGATCGTTCCAACGAGTCTCTTGGCGCTTGCCGAGCTTGTCCGCTTTGGCGCTCTTGCAGAGCCTGCGAAGGGAAGCGACCTCTGGAAGCGGCTGTTCTTCGACCCGCGCGTCGATGACGGCGGCGACCGTCTCGAAGCAAGGGGGATAGCCGAGCAATGCCTGCCAGTAGGCGATCTCCAGCCGCTCGACTTCCTTGGCAGCCTCGATCTCCTCTTGCGGGGTCAGCACGCGATGGCCGATCATCTCCCGGAAGTACCTGGTGAGGGTCGAATCGCCCGCGCCCTGCCGCTCGAATTCCTTGAGCGCTTTCTCGCTATCCGCGCGGGCCTTTTCGAGCTGCTCCTTGCTCGGCTCGTACGTCTCGGCCGCTGCCGCGCCAGCCTTCGCCACCTCGCGAACCTCGGTCGTGACCTCCGGCTCCGCCTGCTTGGATGCCTTGGCCCTCACCTGGCTCTTCCTCGTGGATTGTCTCGTCGCTGCCTGTCGTGCCATTTTTCCTCTTGCCTTCCGGTGGCGCCCCTGACTGTGTGGCACCCCGCTCATTGGCTGAACACCGATGGCTCCCCGATCCTTCCGTGGACCTTCGAACCACCCGTCCTACTCGGATTCCAATGCATGCGCCGTGCCGGAAAACACCGGTGCATGGAACATAAGTCGGGCGACTGGCTTTGTCGTTGGAGCAACCGGGAGTATATGGGTCGTTGCTCCCCGTTGAGAAGGGCCATTGCCCGTGTTTTTGATGCAAGATTCCAGTGAGGGGGCCGATCTTCGCTTCTGCTGGAATCTAGGCACTTGCGCCTCGCTTTTCGCCCGCTGGTCGCCCTGTCTGGGTCTTCATGGGCTGCCGCCTGCTGCGGACGGGCCTCGAAATGGGATGCGCTCAGATCGCCTCGCCAGCCGTCTTCGCGGTTGTGCGAAGCCCATGGGTGGCTACCGCACTAGCCATAAGGCCCCCGAGGTGGATAGGGTACTAGCCACCCTAGGCCTTCGTCGTCGTGTCCTTCGGTCCCCTTGCCGGTCGTTGCCGGGGCGCGGCTGCGCTTCGGGGAGCAGGGCACGTGCTAAACGCATCGGGGGGGCACGCTGATCGAGTGGGACCGACGATCGCCAAACGTACCATTGCACTAGTGGCCTTCATGGTTGGGACCGTCTTGGCAGGGCTCGCGCTCGCCGCCCCCGATCCAGCCGCGATCCGAGCCGCGATTCAGGCCCTCGAAGCTGATCACGACCGTGCGGCAGCTGCGGCGTATGTGCTCGAAGCCGGCGGGCAACCGGCCGCTGAAGCCCTGCGAAACGCCTGGCCGTCCTTGTCGTTGCTCGCGAAGAAGCGGGCGATCGAGCCTCTCGCGCGGCTGGCGCGTGAGCATGCTCCGGCCGTCGAGGCGTTGGTCGACGCTGCTCGATCCGAGGACGAACAGCTACAGAGGCTTGGCTTTTCGGCGCTCGAGAAAGCAACCCCGCGGGGAGGCGAGGGATTGGCAGCGCTAATCGACGATCCGCGGGTCGGAGACCGAGCGGCGTTGTCGCTCGCCCGAACTGAGCCGAGCTTTGCGATCGATCCGTTGCTTGCGGCGATGACCCGCGATGGCGGTGCGGACCGCGCCGCATTGCGAGAAGCGCTTGCCGTTGCGGCACAGCGCGCGGAAGGCTCGTCCGGAAAGCTCGCAGCATGGCTGCAGGCCGATCCGCCGCCGTCCGCCTTGGCCAGCGCGGCGCTGGGGCTCAGCGCGCTCGATGCTCACAGCGCCACCGTAGCGCAGCTCATCGAGCGGGCGCTCGGGCAGACATCCGATTTTGCCACACGCTGGCGTTTGCTACGGAGCTCTGGTCGTGCCGGCCCCAGTGCGCGGATCGATCGTTGGCTCGACTTGGAGCTCCGTGAAGAACGAGAATGGATGCTGCGCGATGCCGCGCTGGAGTCGCTGGCGATGCGCGGTCACGACGATCGAGCGCGGGGCTTGCTGTCCGATTCGTACCCCAGGGTTCGTGCACACGCGGCGGCCGTGTTGACCGCGGACGCGAGCACCACGCTCGAGCGGGCCAAGCTGGCGCGCCGCGACACCTGGCCGATGGTGCGCGCCGCCGCCGTCCAGAGCCTTCGGCGGGAGGAGGAGGCCTTGCCCGTCGTCGTGGCTGCCGTGGACGATCCGATGTCCGTGGTTCGGGTAGCAGCGATCGGAACGCTGGCCGACTGGCCCGGGGCGCAGGGCTGGGACCGGATTCACGAGAGGCTGAGAGATCGTGGAGAGTGGCCCGACGTGACCGCCGCGGCCATCGGCTACGTGATCGCGCGCTGCCGGACGGACGCCGTGGACTCCTTGCTCCGGGTCGTGCAAAGAGCAGCCCCGAGCAACGCTCGCACCGAGGATCTCAACAACGCGGCCCGCGCGATCGAAGCGCTCAGAGCCCTTCAGACGCCGGAGGCCGAAAACGCGATCGAGCAACTGCGGCGCACCGAGGGCGTTCCGCCCACGCTGAAACTGGCCCTCGAGCAGCCCCTGCCTGAGGACGAACGTTGCGCGGAGTCCGGCCGCTAGATTGTCGCTTGCGAATCGGGCGTGTTACGTTGTTTTGGACAGGGGGGAACATGAGAGCTCGTCTCATAGGCTTGATCTTGGGCGGAGCGCTGTTGGGCGCCGGGTGTGAGCAAGTGACTTCCGCTTCGGAAGCCGAGGTAGAACAACTACCTGAAATCGTACCGAACCTTCCAGAGGTTCCGACGCTACCGCCACCGCCATTTCCTACGACGTACGACGATGAGTCATACAGCGTGTACGGCCTCAGAAGCCGTTTGATGAAGGTTCTCGACACCGATCTGGCCGTGACTGGATACATCGTCGAGATCTATGAGCCTCCGCCTTGTGAGAAGCGCAAGAAGGAGGAGTGTCCGAAAGCGGCTGCGCCGCACTTGTTCATCGCGGACACGGCCGATCAAGCCGACCGTGCCGAGCAGTTGATCGTGGTGGGCTATGCGGACAATCAAGAGCAGCTCGAACGGGCACGCCGGGGCCGAAAGACCACCACCATCTCCGGTGATGTCGTCGTGCCGAGGGACCTGAAGGTCGGCCACAAGATCCGGGTCAAAGGGCACTTCACCCTCATTTCGTCTGGCGGTTTCAACACCAGCAATGGCTTGGTCGAGTACGCTTCCCACGAGACGGTGGGCAAAGCCGACACTGCAATGAACGACTAAGGCGCCGAGGCGTCCGCGTCCGGCCCGGCGTCCGCTTCGATCAGCTCGGGAAGGGATGCGACGCCGCCGTCGCCCTGAAGCTCGAAGGACTTGGCGGTACGGTCGAAGAGCTCGACGACGTCTTTACCCACCACGGTCACGGCTTGCCCGTCACCGATGCGCACGTAGCCACCACCGTCGACCGGAGCTCCCGACCCGAGCGAAATACTCACTTCGGCGGGCCCCATTTCGAAGCGGATGTCGGCCTTGGGCGCGTCCAGGCCGAAGGCGTGCAAGTCCTCGGGCGTCGGCGCCTCCAGCGTCCGAATTGGAATGGCGAATTCCCAGGCCCGTAGGTAGTCCTCGACGGCTTCGGGATCGGCGGGGGCGTCCTTGGGTTCCTCGAGGGACCACGTCTCGTCGAAGCCCTCCCCCTCGCGCCGCAACACGACTCGCTGGTCTCCTGAAGCGATTCGAATCCGGCTGATCCGCTCGGGGATGAGCGACTCGAGGAGCAACCCCGACCGCGCTTCGATCTCAGTCGCGCTAGGTCGGCCCCGCTCGAACGTCAATACGTAGGCCAGCAACACGACGGCGATGATCAGGAGCACGAGTGGCGTTCGCATGCTCATGATCGCCTCGACCACCAGACGCCGAAGCCCCCTATGAATGCTGCCAGTGGCAGGAGCAACACCACGCGGAAAAGGAGATTTTGCAGGTCGGCGTCGCTCATGATCACCGCCTGCGCGTTGGTCTTGCGCGGGGCGATGTTGATCAGTGCTTCGCGCTGCGTGAGCCAGCCGGCGGTGGAGGACAGCAGGTCGATGTTCGCGAGCTGCGGGTTGTCTAGTAACTCGCCGCTCATCCAGTCGCTATCGCCCACCACCACCAGGCGCCCGGGGGTCGGACCTTCAGGCTCGACTGGCTTCAAGTCGTCGCCGAGCGGCGGAACGTATTCCCATGCCACCGCAAGCGGAACAGAACCCGTCGGGCTCGCCTGTTCCTTGGAGCCGGGTTGCAGAACTCGCTTGAGGTCGGTTTCTGCGACGGCATCGGGGCTCGTCTGCATGAGCACCTCGGTGTCGCTTCCATCGGCCACATCGACCGAGCGGGCTACCACCACGAGCACGACTCCCCCTCGCTTGCCAATGGTCTCCACGATGCGGTGCGTCCCGAATCGCGTGACGATGAACAGGTCGCCAGGGTTGCCTGGAAGCTGTTGCGCTTGGTCGTTCTCGATGACGAGATCTCGCCCGAGCAGGATTCCCCTTTCCTCCAAGGAGTCCTCGAAGCCCGTGGAGGTCAGGGCTTCCTTCTTGAGCACAGGATCGAGCACCAGCAGGACATTCCCACCCGAAGCCAGATACCGGTCGACGACCTTTACTTCGTCCTCGGAGAACATCCGTTGGGGACTGACGACGAACAAGGCGTCGCACGAGTCGGGTACGTCGTCTCGAGCCACCTGAAAAGGCTCGACTTGAATCTTCTCCCACTCGAGCTCCCGCGCCACCGGGTCGAAGCTGCGTTCACCGGACGTGCCGAGCTCCCACTCGCCATGCCCCGAAGCCAGGCAGATCCTGGTGGGGGCTCCGGTGGTCACCTCCAAGATGGCGCCGGTCAGGGCGCGCTCGGACTGGAGGTCGAGCTTGTGCCCGCCGGGGTCGTCGAAGCTGTCGAAGTCCTCGACGATCAACTGGTGACGCTCGACTTTCCACTTGCGGTCACCGCTAGTCACCACGACGGGGACCTGAGAAAGCGTTACCTCGCCCGCGAGCCAGGTATCGATGCCGAACTTGTCGGCCAGGACCTGGTATCGGGCACGGTCGCGGTCGGGATCCACCCATTCGACCGAGATCTTGTCGCTGACCGCTTTGTATTGCTCGAGCAGCGTCTCGATATCCGCGAAATCCTGCTCGTCACGGCCGAGGAACACGTAGACCCGGACGTCTCGGTCGAGATCGCGCAGGACCTGCTGGCTCCGTTCGGAAAGCGTAAAGAGACCCTCCGATGTCCAGTCCCATCGGGCGTAGTGCCGTGCGGAGATGTAGTTGACCAACACCACGATCAAGACACCGAGGATGGCGGTCAGAACGAAGCTCAGCCGCGTTCGGCGTTGCGAGGTCACGCATACCTCCGGGCTTTCAGGGCACCGATGCTCAGCCCCACCGCCAAGACCGCCACCGAAACGTCGAAGACGAGGTACCGAGTGTCGATCACGCCCCTCGAGAAGCTTTGCATGTGGCTCCACATGCTGAGATACGCGCAGACTTCCCGCATCGTCCCATCGAATACGAATTCGCCGATGCCGAAGGCAAACAGGACTCCGAGCGCCACGAACGAGAGCACCGCCGCGATGATTTGATTGGGGGCCAGCGTGCTCATGAGCAGTCCGACGGCCATGAAGTACGCCCCCAGCGACAAAATCCCGAAGTAGCTGGCCATTGTGGCACCCCAATCGACCGTCCCGTGGCGACTGATGATCCACGCGTAGATGATCGTCGGCACCCACAATGCGCACCACATCACGACCGATGCCGCGTACTTACCGAGCACGATGGACGTCTCGGACACGGGCGCGGTCATCAGGGTTTCGATGGTGCCCGATTGTTTTTCCGCTGCGACGAGCCGCATGGTGAGCACCGGAATGAAGACCAGTAAGGGGATGAAGAACAAGGCGCTGCCCCCGAAAAAGGCGGACAAGGGAGTGGCCGCGCCCGATGCGACGGCGTTGCGCGCGTAGAATTCGGTGAGCACCCAGAAGACCACGCCATTCCACACGAGCCAGCAGGTGAGCACGACGTAGGCGAGCGGAGAAACGAAAAACGAGCCGAGCTCGCGCTTCATGATCACCCACGTGCTCTTCATCATCCGAGCTCCCGCATGTCCGGCGAAGTCAGAGTGGCAAATACGTCCTCCAGGTTCCTATCCCCGGCGCCAGGTTCGAGGTCGGCCACCTTTTGGCCAGCGTGGATGATGATCACCCTGTCGCACGCGGCCTCGACCTCGGAAAGAATGTGAGTCGAGAGCAACACGGTCTTGCTCTTGCGGAAGCTGCGCACCAGCTCGCGAAACTGTCTCACCTGGTTGGGATCGAGCCCCGACGTCGGCTCGTCGAGGACCAGGATCGGAGGATCGGCGACCAGCGCTTCGGCAAGCCCAACGCGTTGCCGATAGCCCTTCGATAGCTGCCCGATGATTCGCCTTCGCGCATCGGACACCCCGGCGAGCTCGAGCGATCGCTCGACGGCGTCGGAGACGCCGCGGACCCCTTTGAGCGCCGCTCGATGGCGCAGGTATTCGTACACTCGCATCTCGCGATAGAGCGGAACGCCTTCGGGCAGGTATCCGAGCCGTTTGCGGGCCTCGATGGGATGCTCCAAGGCATCGACTCCATCGATGACGATGGTTCCAGACGTCGGTGCGAGGTAACCAGTCAGCATGCGCAGGGTCGTGGTCTTCCCGGCGCCGTTCGGGCCCAGGAAGCCAACGATCTCGCCGCGCGCAACTTGGAAGGACACGTTGCTGACCGCCAACCTGTTGCCGTATCGTCTGCTTAGCGCCTCGACTTCGATCACACGATGCCCGTCTGGGCGACCCAGGTACTCGATGCGATCGAGTGTTGCAACTGGAGACCTGTGCAGGTCCTGCGGCTTTCTCGCTTCCGCGCGCCGCCCTTCCCTACGATCCCTTTTCACATGCCCTGGATTCCATGGAAGGTTCGGCTCACCTGCTGCGCCCTCTCGATCGTTGCCGGTGGCTCCTTCGTCGGTGCTTCGGAGGTGAGCGTCCGTCCTCAAGCGACCGTGGCGACGCGCCCGCCCGAGCCAGCCATGCGCGTCGTCGAGCCCCGGCACGACGAGCCAGGCCCGGAGCTCCTTTCCCGCATCGGCGTGGTCAGGAACCCGGACCCGACCGGGTCCCGCTTTCCAGCAGGCTTGACCCTATCGGGGGCCAGTAAACGGCGCATGATCCTCTTCACGTTCGACGACGGCCCATCGCAGCGCACGACGCCGCGCCTCTTGGACCTGCTCGACGAGCTGGGCATCAAGGCGGTGTTCTTCGTGACCAGCCAGAGCTTTGGCAACGGCAACCCTTGGGAACGGGCGCACGCCGACATCGTGCGCGAGATCGTTCGCCGAGGACATACCGTCGGCAGCCATACGGAGACCCATCGCCAGCTGCCGTTGCTGCGCAATGCCGAGATCGAGGCCGAAATAGCACTCAGCGGGCGCAAAATCGCCTGGGCAGTGGGTCGCACGCCCCGGCTCATCCGCCCGCCTGGGGGCGCGATATCCAAGCGAGTCGAAGGGCTGCTCGCCGCGCATCACTACACGAGCGTCATGTGGGCCCTCTATCCGGGCGATTTGGAGGTTCACACCCCCGAGGAGGTCGTCCACACGTTCTTTCGGGTGCTCGAGCGAAGAGAACGGGAAAACGGAGATCGGGGCGGCATCGTGCTGATGCACGATACCAAGGCCCATAGCCTGGAGGCGCTGCCCGAGCTGGTTCGCACCCTGCGAACGCGCAACTGCGAGCTCTTGAAGAAGGGCGAAGAGCTCTACGACATCGTCGACGACCTAGGCTACTTCATCCCCGGCTATCAACCAGACGAGGCATTCGAGGAGCGGCAAGCGGGGCTCAGGGCGCAAGCCAGGCGAGACTGTGGTGGGCTGGCGTCGCGCTAGCTAGTTCCGAACCGCCATGATCCTCCAGATTGGAAGCCCGTCCTCCAGGGCCCGTTTTTCGCGATTGGAGCGAGCACGGAACGGATTTTCATCCACGTAGCCATCGGAGGATGCGAGCGTGAACGAGGGGTGCTGCCGTAGCTGCTCGACGTACTGTGTAGCCCGGTGCTCGACGTCGGTCTGGATGAAGAGCTCGCCTCCGGGTTGCATGAGCCGTGCGAGCTCCGTCAAGAGTGCGTCACCGAGCACGCGGCGCTTGTCGTGGCGCTTCTTCCACCAGGGGTCGGGGAAATGAATCGCCACCCGCCTGACCGATCCGCTCGGCCCGGCCCTTTTTAAGATTTCGCGCGCATCCCCCTGCAGGACGGCCGCATTCGTGACGCCGTGCTTGCGGAGACGCTGATCGACCTTGTAGACGAGCTTGGCTTTGACCTCGATTCCGATGATACGGCTCTGCGGGCAGGCCTCGGCGCGCTCAAAAAGCGACAAACCACGGCCAAAACCGATGTCTAGCTCGATTGCTCCGGGGCCTTGGAGCACTTCCTCGAGGGAAAACCGTCCCTCGGGAGCTCTCGGAGCTTGCTCGCGGTAGAGCCGGCGCGGGTCCGGATCCGACATCCGCGGTGCCTACCGGGACGGGCTCGGCGGGTCAAACCGGATACGCTCCTTCTTGACCGCGAAGGTGCCTATCGCGTATGCCAGCGAGCGTACATCTACGTGAATGGGGCTTGATGTCGATGAGGATTCTAGTCGTCGAAGACAGCGTGACCATGCGCAAAGTCATGGAAATGACTTTCGCAGGCGAGGACGCGGAGCTGCTCGCAGTCGAAAGCGGCGAGCTCGCGCTCGAACGCGGGCGTGATTTTGGTCCGGACGTGGCCTTCGTGGACGCGTCGCTTCCGGGCATCGATGGCTACGAGGTGACCCGAGCCATCAAATCCGATCCGCAGCTTTCGGGGACCGCGGTGATCATAATGGCCAGCCAGCATCGTCCGCTAGACGCGGCGCGGGCGTCCGAAGTGGGTGCCGACGATCACATTCTGAAGCCCTTCGACACGCAAGAGGCAATCGAAAAGGCCACAGGTCTGGCGGGCGCGGCAGATGCCTTCTACGAGGCGCCTTCGATTCCCGTGGCACGGCCGGCGACCTCGCCTCCGAGGCCCATGGCGCAACCCTCCCGCCGCCCGACGCCGCCCCCCTTGCCCATCGGTGGTGCCTCCGCGCGGCCCATGGCGCCCGCGCCCATGAGCCGCGCGCCACTGACAGGCGCTCAGGTTTCCGTGGCGCCCGTCGCTGCGTCATCGTTGCCGCCCTCCGAGCCATCCCCGGCGGCTCGACCCGTCTCTTCCCCCGTGCCCGCCGAATCGGTGGGTGCTGCGCATGCAGCGGTTTCGGAATCGGTGGTGGAACGACTCGAGATGCTCGGGCTCACGCCCGACCAAGTCGAGGGTGTGCTCAAGTTGTCTGCAGAGGTCGTCGAGCGCGTCGTGTGGGAGGTCGTGCCCACGCTTGCCGAGGCGATGATCCGCGAGGAGCTTCATCGCATCGTCGGCGACTGAGGCTTGACTGCCCCGCAATTTCACCGCAAACGGTCGGTCGGATGACCTCTCAATCCGACGAGATGCCAAAGCAGTACTCGCCGACCGAGAGCGAGACGCGTTGGTACGAATTTTGGGAGAGCTCGGGCTTCTTCGCCGCTTCGGAGGACCCAGCCGACAACCGCCCTACGTATACGCTGGCCATTCCCCCGCCCAACGTCACCGGGTCGTTGCACATGGGGCACGCCTGCAGGACGACGTTCGAAGACGTGCTGTGCCGCTACAAGCGGATGTCCGGATACAACACGCTGTGGATTCCTGGGATCGACCACGCGGGCATCGCCACCCAGGTGGTCGTCGAGCGACAGCTCAAGAATGAAGGTCTCACGCGGCACGATCTCGGTCGCGAGAAGTTCATCGAGCGGGTGTGGCAGTGGAAAGAGCAGTCCGGCGGCCGGATTCTCCAGCAGCTGCGAAAGATGGGGGCTTCGTGCGACTGGGCCCGGACGAAGTTCACGATGGACCCGGACATGGTTCGCGCCGTGCGAGAGGCCTTCGTACGGTTGTACGAGCAGGATCTGATCTATCGGGATACGCGTCTCGTCAACTGGGATGTCGAGTCGCAGACGGTCCTCTCCGACCTCGAGGTGGAACAGGAGGAGAACGTCGAAGGCATGATGTTCGACTTCGCATATCCTCTCGCCGATGGGAACGGGGAAGTGATCGTCTCGACGACGCGGCCGGAGACGATGCTGGGAGACACCGCGGTGGCGATTCATCCGGACGATCCCCGCTATCGCCACCTGCACGGCAAGTACGTCCGGCATCCCTTCGTGGACCGGCTGATCCCGGTGATCCTCGATGCGGAGCTGGTGGATCCGGAGTTCGGGACCGGAGTCGTGAAGGTGACCCCGGCGCACGATCCGAATGACTTCGCAACCGGCAAGCGGCATGGGCTCGAAGAAATCAATATCCTGAGCCTGGATGGCACGCTCAACGAAAATGCAGGGCCCTTCCAGGGTCTCGATCGCTTCGATGCGCGCAAGGCCGTCGAGATCGAGCTTGCCAACCTCGGGCTCGCACGCGGTCGCAAAAAACACATGATGACGCTGCCGCGCTCGCAGCGTTCAGGCACCATCGTCGAGCCGATGATCTCGACCCAGTGGTTCGTGAAGATGGAGCCGATGGCAGGCCCTGCCATCGAGGCGGTCGAGAACGGAACGATTCAGATCCTTCCCGGCGAGTGGACGAAGACCTATTTCCACTGGCTGCGCAACATTCAGGACTGGTGCATTTCGCGTCAGCTCTGGTGGGGCCATCCCATCCCGGCATGGTATTGCGACGACTGCGCGCACGTAACCGTTTCGCGCGAGGATCCGGCAGCCTGCGCGGGCTGCGGCGGCCACTCGATTCGGCAGGACGAGGATGTTCTAGACACGTGGTTCAGCTCGGGCCTCTGGCCGTTTTCGACGCTCGGCTGGCCCGACCAGACCCGTGCGCTCGAACGCTTCTATCCCACCCAAGACATGGAGACTGGCTACGACATCCTGTTCTTTTGGGTCGCCCGCATGATCATGATGGGCTTGCATTTCATGGATGAAGTTCCCTTCACGCGTGTTCTGTTGGCAGGCTTGGTCACCGACGAGCGCGGTGAGAAGATGAGCAAGGTCAAGGGCAATGTCATCGATCCGCTGGATGTAATTTCGGGCGCGACCATCGAGGAGCTCGTCGCCAAGGCCGAGAAGGCAGGGGCGAAGAAGGCAGGTATCAAGTACCTGAAGGCCACCTACCCCGACGGCTTTGCCGCGTACGGCGCCGATGCGCTGCGGATGACGCTATTGAGCTACTCGCCTCAGTCGCGCCGCATTGCGCTTTCGATCAAGCGCATCGAGGGTTACCGCAATTTCGCCAACAAGCTCTGGAACGCTTCTCGCTATGCCCTGATGAGACTGAACGGCTCGGGCACTGCCGCCACGCAGCGGCGTCCTCAGCCGAAAGCTCTCGCCAACCGATGGATCTTGTCTCGCCTCTACCAAGCGCTCGACGTCAGTGCCGCGGGTCTCGACGCATACAGGCTGGATGACGCATCTGGTGCGCTTTACCACTTCGTCTGGGACGAGCTGTGCGATTGGTATCTCGAAGTCAGCAAACCGGCCTTGGACGGTGGCGAGCGAACGCTGGTGGAAGAAACGGAGGCGACGTTGGCGCACGTCCTCGAGACGGTGCTTCGCGCGCTGCACCCGATGATGCCCCACATCACCGAGGAGATCTGGCAGCGAGTTCCCAAATGGGCCGACGCGCCTCCAAGCATCATGATCAGCCGATTCCCGTCGGCTTTGATCGATGGGAAGATCGATCGTGGAGCCGAGAGGGACTTCCAGGTGGTCCAAGCCTTCGTCGGAAGTGCCCGGACCATACGCGCAGAGCACGACGTCCCGAAGAGCCAGAGCATGAGAATTCACTGGCATACGGGCGACGGGCCGACGCGGGAGGTTCTCGAGACCCAGCGCCCGACCATCGAGAGCCTAGCCCGGTGCGAGATGTGCTTTGAAGCGGATCCAACCAAGCTCGACGATCCCACCGCGCATTTCGACAACGCTGCCGTGTTCGTGAATCCTGGCGTGCGGGCGGCCGTGCCCGGCGTCATCGATACGGAAAAGGAGCGCGACCGGTTGCAGCGCGATCTGAAGAAAATCGAAAAGGAGCTAGGCGCGGTCGAGAAAAAGCTCGCCAACCCTAGCTTCCTCGAACGCGCTCCGCAGGACGTGGTGGAAAAGTCCCGACGGGATGCGTCCCAGTTGCGTGAAAAACGCGAGCGATTGGAAGCCGCATTGAATAGTCTTTGAGAACCAGCCTTGGACCCGATGCCACCCGACCCCAACGCCGTCTCCCACAACAGGCCGCTTTGCGTGGATCTGGACGGAACCCTGGTGGCGACTGACACGATTGCCGAGAGCTTCTTGCGTCTGATGAAGACGGCTCCTTGGAAGCTCTTTGGGCTTTTGGCCGCGATGGCAGCGGGCGGCCGCCCCAGGCTGAAGCGTCAGTTGGCCCAGATCGCGCCTGTCGAGCCCGCAACCCTTCCGTACCGCGAGGAGGTCCTGCTTCGATTGCGCCAGGCCCGAGAAGAAGGCCGCCAGGTGATGCTGGTGACCGCATCCGATCAGGCTACGGCAGATGCCGTAGCGGCCCACGTGGGGCTCTTCGACGAAGCCATTGGCAGTGATGGCGTTCGTAACTTGAAGGCGCAGAACAAGGCAGACTTCCTCGTGTCTCGGTTCGGACCGGAAGGCTTCCAGTACGTGGGAGATTCCGGTGCCGACCTGCCGGTCTGGAGAGCGGCCAACGAGGCGATCATGGTCGCTCCGAGCGCTACCACTCGCCAGGACGCCGAGCACACGGTCCCGAAAGTGACGGTCCTGTTGGATCGGCCCAACAAATGGAGAGCCGCAGTCAAGGAGCTGCGGCCGCATCAGTGGGCCAAGAACGTATTGTTGTTCGTCCCGCTCTATTTTTCTCACCAATACACGAACCTGAGCCTGGTGTTCGCCGCGCTGATGTCGTTCATATCGTTCAGCTTCTGCGCGTCTTCGATCTACGTGTTGAACGACCTGGTCGATCTTGCGTCAGACCGCCAACATCGAACCAAACGCATGCGGCCTCTCGCCGCAGGCACGGTCTCGATCGTCGAGGGAGCCGTCCTTGCATTGGCTTCTTTCGCCGTGGCCATCGTGGTTGCCGCTTTGTTCGTGAATCGAAGCTTCGTGCTGGTCGTCCTCGGCTACGTCGCGCTCACCACGGCCTACACGTTCGTGCTCAAGCAGAAGATGATCATCGACGTGCTGGCCCTGGCCTCTCTTTTCACCTATCGGGTGGTGGCCGGCGGCGTCGCCGTCGACGTGGAGCTCTCGCCTTGGTTGTTGGCGTTCTCGATCTTCTTTTTCATGAGCTTGGCTTTCGTGAAGCGGTATTCGGAGCTCATCCAGCTGCGCGGTGATCCCATGGAGTCGCTGCGGGGCAGGAACTACGTGCAGGCGGACATTCCCATCATCACGTCGGCGGGACCAGCCGCCGGCTTGCTCGCGGTGCTCGTGTTCGCGCTCTACATCAACAGTCCGGCGACGATGATCTTCTATTCCAGCCCAAAGGCGTTGTGGGGAATCTGCCTGGTCTTGGTGTACTGGCTGATGCGAATCTGGTTCCTGGCTGCGCGTGATCAGATGCACGATGATCCGGTGCTATTCGCGATCAAGGATCGGGTCAGTCTCGTCGCCGGGATGCTGGTAGTCGTCTGCCTCTTGGCGGCCCGATACGGGTAGCTCAGAAGAGCTCGAGCTGCCCTGGCTGGACGACTCCCTCGTGCAGGCGAACGCCCTCGAGCTCGAGCAAGATCTGTTTGCGCTCGATGCCTCCGCCGTAGCCGCCGAGATGGTGGCCCGCCTCGACGACTCGATGACACGGCACGATGATGGGCACGGGGTTGAGGTGGTTGGCCTGGCCGACGGCCCGCGTCGCGCGTGGAGACTGGATTTGCTGCGCGATCCCTCCGTACGTGCGCACGTGACCCCAGGGGATCTCACGCAGCGCGGCCCACACACGCAGCTGAAAGTCCGTGCCGCGCAGGTCGAGAGGAACGCTCCCGAATTCTTCCCGCTTGCCGTCGAAATAGCGTTGAAGCGGCTCCGAAAAGACGGCCGGGACCGGAGCGTCGGAGGGGCCGACGTCATCCAAGCGGTCGAACGAAATCCGCTGCAAGCCCAGGCGCGTCCATGCAAGCCACAGCGTTCCCAGGCCGCTGGCTTCGAAGGTGCCCCAGCCCAGGACAGCCGCTTGGTGTGGATCGGGGCCGGTGTTACCTTCCCTCTTCATGGCTCGTTCCATTTTTGCATGTGGGCTGCTTGCTTCAATTGCATGCGGACCGAGCCTTAAACAAGCGCAAAGAACGCTTGAGGAGTACGAGAGGTGCTACGCTGGCGATTACGACCCGGCGTTGACCCCTGATCAGCGACGCGCGTGCTGGAGCGGCTGGCTTTCCGATCATGCAAAAGATCAGCCTCCCGAGCGGATTCATTACGCCGAAACGCGACTGCGGCAGCTGTCGCTCGATGGGTCCACGCTGCCCCTGCCCGACGCCGAGCCCGAGCCGGCAGCGAAGCGCGAGCACCCCTACCCGCGCCGCCCGCCGACCGTGTATCCCACTTCCTCGTGTGATCCGCTGTGCGACGATCGTTGGGAGACTTGCAACAGCTATTGCCAGATCAAGGACAAGCACTGCGCCGCGGCCTGCGAAAGCGAGTATCGCGTATGCGTGGGTGGATGCCCGTGAGCAGGCTTGGCGTCATCCTGCTCACGGCGGTCACGCTCGTGGCCTTTGCGGCCAATTCCCTGCTCTGCCGCATGGCGTTGGCTCCTCGGCTCATCGATCCCGTGGCGTTCACGGTCATCCGTCTTACGAGCGGAGTCGCGATCTTGGTTCCGCTGTCGATGTTCCTCGGCGAGCCACGCCAGCAAAGGCGCCCTCAGGGATCTTGGCGATCGAGTGCGGCTCTCTTCGTCTATGCGATGGCCTTCTCGCTCGCCTATGTATCGCTCGAGACGGGGATGGGCGCGTTGATCCTGTTCGGGTCGGTACAGCTCACCATGATCGGGGTCGGCTTGTGGCAGGGCGAACGGCCGAAGCTTCAGGAGTGGCTGGGGCTGGCTGTCGCCATGGCTGGGCTCGTCTACTTGGTGTGGCCGGGAATTAGCGCTCCGGACCCGCTCGGCGCGTCTCTGATGATCGCCTCGGGCGCCGCATGGGGGGTGTACTCGCTCCGGGGAAAGCAAAGTCGAGACCCCGTGGCAGCCACCGCTGGTAACTTCGCACGCACCCTGCCCTTTGGTGCGATCGCTCTCCTGCTTTCATGGCCCTCATTGCAAGCGGCTCCTCAAGGTCTCGTCTTAGCCGTCGTCTCGGGTGCGTTCACATCGGGGCTTGGCTACGTGATCTGGTATCTGGCGTTGAAAGGTCTGACCGCAACGCGCGCCGCCATCGTTCAGCTTGCCGTGCCCCTCATCGCCGCCGCCGGCGGCATCGTCTTTCTGGCCGAGGACGCGACGGCCCGGCTGGCCATTGCTTCCGTCTTGATTCTCGGGGGCGTTGCGGGCGCGGCGGTGGCGAAGAGCAGCCCTCGCGATATCGAGCCTTGCGAAAAACAGCGTCTGCGGTGACTATCGCGCGAGGTCCGAAGACCATGAACGCGAAAGACGAATCGGTCTGGCCGCGAGGTGCCCCCGCCGTGGGCCAGCGGGCGGAGCGCAGCCGTCTCGTCGCAAAGCGCGACATCGAGCTTTTCACCGAAATCTCGGGAGATCGCAATCCGTTGCACTACGACGAGAGGCTCGCCAAGCAAACCCGCTTCGGCGAAATCGTGGTGCAAGGGGGGATCACTAGCGCGATTCTCAACGCGGTCGTCGCCGAGGACTTGCCGGGCCCCGGCACGGTATTTCTTCACGTCGACTGGAGCTTCAAGGCGCCCGTGCGCCCGGGCGACGAGATCACCGGGAAGGTCGAGGTGCTCGAGGTGAGGCGCGACAAGCCGATCACCAAGCTCAAGACCGAGGTGAGGCGCGACGACGGGACGGTCGTGCTCGAAGGAAACGCGCTCTGCTACACGATGCCGCTCCACCTGTGACCGCGCCAGCGCTGGCCCAGATGTGAGACTTGGTGCGCCTTGCGCTAACGTGGCCCCATGGCTGCTGCGTCGTTTCAGGACCCGGGAATGCTCGATGACGGGGTGGCGCGCTTCGTGCCCCCTGGTATCGATCCTTCCGCACTGCCCCGCTCCTTTGCGTTGGTCGAGCCTCTTGCAGCAAGCGCTCCGATTTCGAGCTCATGGAGGGTTACCCCGACCTTCGCGCGCGGACCCGATGGTTTCACCGCCACGATTGCCATCGAGCAGGACACGAGCCTCTACGCCACCGGAGAGGTCGCGGGTCCACTGCTGCGCAACGGTTTCATCACCGAGGTATGGGCGAAGCAACCGTTTCGAATCGAGGAAGATGGCACGCCGGTGCCGAGCTACGACGACCACTCGAAGAGCTTGTATCAGGCGCATCCTTGGGTGTTGGCAGTCCGGCCCGATGGGAGCGCATTTGGGGTGCTGGCCGACACCACATACCGGTTGGAGATCGATCTGCGTACCGGAATTCGGCTGCGCTGCGCGCATGCTTTCCCAGTCATCGTCATCGACGGCAGGTCACCGCAGGAGGTCGCGCAACGACTGGCGATGCTCACTGGCCGCATCGATCTGCCACCGCGCTGGAGCCTCGGCTATCATCAGTGCCGGTTCTCGTACCATCCGGATGCGCGAGTCCGTGAGCTAGCAGGCGAGTTTCGAGCCCGTGAGATTCCCTGTGACGTCATTTGGATCGACATCCACTACATGGACCAGTACAAGATCTTCACGTTCGATCCGGACGGTTTCCCCGATCCCAAAGAGACCAACGACTATCTGCATACCCTCGGTTTCAAGTCGGTGTGGATCCTAGACCCAGCCGTGAAAGCCGAACCTGGATATTCGGTCTATGACGAAGGTGTGGCGGGGCGACATTTCCTCTGCGACCCCGAGGGGCACGAACATCACGAGTGGACCTGGACTGGCGACGCGGCTTTTCCGGATTTCACCAGGCCCGAGACGCGGGCTTGGTGGAAGCGCCTGACCGCCGAGTTTCTGGAGCGGGGCATGGACGGCGTATGGGTCGACCTCAACGAGCCCTCCCCGATTCTACCGATGGGCGCGGAGCTTCCCGAGGATCTCCGGCACCGTGGCGGAGGCGAAATCGAGCCCGGGAGCCATGCCCAATACCACAACATATACGGCATGTTGATGGCGAAAGCTACAAACGAGGCGATGCGCGAGGCACGACCAAGCCGGCGTACCTTCGTGCTCAGCCGCTCGAGCTACCTCGGGGGCCAGCGCGATGCCGCCACCTGGACTGGCGACAACGTGGCCAGTTGGCGGCATCTGGGCTGGTCGGTGCCCATGGTGCTGAACCTCGGCTTGTCCGCACAACCCTTCAGCGGCCCTGACATCGGGGGTTTCACCGGCACTCCCTCCCCCGAGCTCTTTGCCCACTGGATCGGCGTCGGCGCTTTTCTTCCGTTTTGCCGAGCTCACAATTCGCTGACAGGCGACCAAGAGCCCTGGTCGTTTGGCACCGAGGTCGAGGAAATCTCCAAAGTGGCCTTGGCGCGACGGTATCGGTTGTTGCACTATCTCTACACGCTGTTCCGAGAGGCCGCCGTGACCGGGCTTCCGGTGGCGCGTCCGTTGTTCTACGCCGACCCCGCCGACCTTTCACTACGGGCCGAGCAGCACGCGTTCCTGCTCGGGAGCGACGTGATGGTGCAGCCTCAATTGCTCGAAGGCAAAACCCGCTGCTTTCCGGAGCCCAAAGGCCGTTGGCGCTCCTTTTCTCTCGCGGACGAGGACCCCGCCCACGAGCGTGCCCATCCGACCTTGCGATTACGGCCGGGTGCGATCCTTCCGCTGGGCGCGGGCGGCCAAACGGTGGAAGAGGCTATTTCAGGCCCGCTGACGCTGGTGATTTCCCTCGACCAGACTGGACGGGCCGCGGGACGCCTGTACGAAGATGCAGGCGACGGCTTCGACTACCTGCAAGGGGACTTCCTGGATACGGCCTACGAAGCCCGTCTGGCGGGCGGCGTCCTTCAGGTCGACATTGCGGGCCATGAGGGGACGCGGCCAAGACCCTCCCGAGCCCTCATCGTGGAGGTCTTGACCGATCACGGCGTCCTTCGCGCGCGAGGACGTGACGGAGACCGAGTCACGCTCACGGTGGGCGACCGCCCTCAGTGCTGATGGTGCTCGAGCACACGCTTCGACAGGGGTCGCAGCAAAAGACCGTAAAACATCTCGAGATAACGACGCGTTTCATCGCGTTCGAGGGACGAGATGTATCTCCAAAATCCGTAGATTCGTGAGAGCTTGAGCAGAGTCGAAGCGTACAAGGGCCAGTTGTAGCGTTCTTGGACCCGTTGCATCGCCGCCTTCGACACCGACTCCCAGGCGTCCGGCGTCGTCTCACATCGCTGCAGAAATTCGACCATCTTCCGGGTCGCTTCCGCGCCTTGCGTCGGATCGATGTGAAACCCAGAGATGCCGTCCTCGATGATCTCGAGAGGGCCGCCGTAACGAGTAGCAAAGGTGGGAAGCCCAGTGCTCATCGCTTCGACTACGGTGAGGCCAAAGGCCTCGAACCAAGCTGGCTGTACGAATGCTCCCCGACGGTCGGCGACGAAACGGTAGAGCTCCCCGACCTTGGTCTTGTCGGTCTGCATCTCGATCCACCGCACGTTGCGCTCCAGATCGTACTCCTCGAACAGCCAATGGGTTCGTTCGATCTGCTCGCGCTCGTCGCGATCGTGGGACTCTTCGACGCGAAGCCTGCCGCCAACGACCAGCAGGTTGGCCATCTCTCGCAGCTTCGGGCTCTGACCGTACCATTCCACCAGCCCGGCCATGTTCTTGATGCGATCCAGTCGGGACATGGCGAACAACAGAGGCTTGTCCTGGTCTTGCAACAGGCCACGGAAGGCGCATTCGGGAGCGCCATAGACCATCGTCTCGATCTCGTCTCGGAGCTCCGCGGGACGATGATCGACGTGATCATAGGGAAAGAAAATCCGCGGATCGGCGCCCGGGGACACGATGTTGAACTTCGGGTCGAAGCAGTCGATGCCCGAGACCACCCGATACAGGCGCGGCAAGGAGAAGGCGCTGTAGCTTTCATATTGCCCCACGGCCTCGGCCGTCCCTGCAATCTCTTGGTAGGTGCTGGTAATGATGAAGTCCGCGGTGTTCATGGCCATCAGGTCGGCGGTGTACTGAGCTGCGAAGTGGTGCTCCGATTCGTGGTGGTCCCAATGGAGGTCGGAGAGCAGATATTTCGTCTTCTCCAGTGCATGCGCGATGTTGCATTGGGTGACCCCGAGCCTGTGCGCCAACACGCTCGCGACGAGATTTCCGTCCGAGTAGTTTCCGATGACGAAGTCGGGCCGCGCCCCACCGAGCTCCGCGAGGAGCTCCCGCTCGGCGTCGATGGCATAGCGCTCTAGGTAGGGCCATACCTCGAACCGGGAGATCCACTGGGGAATGATCTCTCCCTTGTCGTAGGTGCGAAACGGGACGCGTAGGATGCGTGCGTTTTGCGTTCCCAAGATGGGCTCGATGCGCTGATCGCAGGTGGTGCCGTCCGCCTCGGGAATCAATCTCGTCAGCACCACGATTTGCGGTTCGACGTCGAGCCCCTGATCGTGAATCGAAGCGCGCATCTCGCTTTCCAACGCGCGAACCTGGTCCAGGATGTACACGACCTGTCCACCGGTATCCGGTTTGCCGAGGACGTTGGATTGGCCGAAGTAGCCATGAGGCGAGACGATCGCGATCGAGAAAATCATCGGCATTCGGCCGAGGAAACGCTCGAGGTTCGTGGGGGATGGCGCTTCCAGGATGTCGAGCAACAGCGTCATCGTTTCGCGGATTTGGGTCGGGGTGCGGCCCCAACCGGGCTCGAATCCCAGCCGGCGAAGCTCCCTATGGACATCCCCGTTTTCCGAATCTCGGCCATCCAGCAGCTCCATTGCCCTGTCGAGCGCTTCGCGCAGCTCGTCGACGTCACGCAGCGTGCCATTGAGCATGAGCTGTTGGCCGCGTACTTGGTGAACCTGCAAGAAGTCGAACAGCAGCTTCTGACCGTGTCCCCCATCGACGAATAGTCGGCCCGATAGGTGCCGATTCAAGAACTCGACTCCTTTCCCGATGTTCCGGGCGTCTTTGAGCTTGGGAAATCTCCGTTCGAAGGGGCTGAGGTCGATTTCCAGAACGTAACGTTCGCCCGGTGGAATTCCAGCTGCGAGGCGCTCTTTCATGTCCAAGAACTCGGTGACGCTCAGCTCACGGCATCGCATGTCTTCCGTGTGCACCTGGATGTAATACCAACGTCCGACGCGGGTTCTCACCGCGAGACAAATGAATGGATCGTCGACCACGGCCTCCTGACAATGCCGGATGATCCAGGGCATCTTGGTATCGACCAGCGATTTGCCCACGTCCGTTTCGATGTAGGCCTCGAGGTCGTGCACCAAGTCGGACCACAGCAGAAAGCGACGATCGAAAGCCTTCAGCCGTCTGAACAGGAGGTAGATGGGCTCGCGGTGCGCATCGATGAGCTCTTGAAGCGTTTCGATCATTCTGATTCCTCGGCAGGGATTCGGATGTCTCCCAAGAAATCATACCAATCGATCCCCTCGAGGATCCCCCACGCATGTGGACTTTCCGCGAAGTAGACGCGGGAGCGACCCCGAAGACGGTCTAACTCCGCTGTGTGATTGCTCACAACCACCCCGAGCGTGTCTCCGGAAAGCATGTCCCAGTCGTTGCCCGAATCGCCTGCGACCAGCAGACGCTGTGGCTCGAGGTTCCACTTGAAGCAGAAAAAACGAATGGCGAGACCCGGGGATGCCCGATTGGGGACGACGTCCAGATACACCTCGTGATCGAGGATTGTCGTGACGCGAAGTCCCTCTTTTCGCGCGTGGCGCTGGATATCCCTCAAGCTCGGCGCGCGCCCGGCGTCCAAGCGGTAGCGGAGGCGGTACGGAGTCGTCGCATGGGCGACCGGCTCGAGGCCCGGAATCGCGCCGACCACGTGTGCGACCTCGTCCTGGTCCCATCGGTAGCGGATCTGCCGCTCCCACGATCGATCGGGAAGCAGATGCGTTCCGTAGTGGAGCTGGGTGCCTGCGGCCGTGATCAGGACGTCGGGCACCCTCACGTCGAGCTCCTCCAAGAGCTCGATTGCCTCGCTTAGCGTCCGGCCCGTCGCGATTCCGAAGCCGACCCTCGCCTCGGTGGTTTCCAAGCGTTCCAGCAGCCTCTGGAGAGCCTCGTCGTCGCCGGTCAGCGTGTCATCGACGTCGGTGACCAGCAACCGATCCATCCAGGCGAGCTTCGTGCGCCGCCGGAAGACAGGCGCTGGCCGCGTGCCCTTCATGACCTTGGCTACCTCATGCATGTACCGGGCGGCGTGGCTGCTCCATGAGTAGCTCTCATGGACGGCTTCCAATCCTCGCTTCGACCACTCAGACCAACGCGCGTCGTCTGTCAGCGCGTCATGGACGGCCTCTCCAATGGCTTGGTCGTCGAGCGCATCGACCAGGATGCCGTTTTCACACCTCTCGATGATGTCCTGTGGACCCCCATCGTTTGTGGCGACCACGGGAAGCCCGGTGGCAGCTGCCTCCAGCAGCGTGAGGCCGAAGGGTTCGGTGAGAGCCGGATTCACGAAGACTCCGCGGGTCCGTGCTGCGAGGCGGTAGAGCTCGGGAACGTCCGCCGACTGGTGGTGCTTGGGATATGCGACCGAGCCGTATAGGTCATACCGGTCGATGAGGGTGAGGATCTGCGTCAACACACGGCGGGCGCCAGCGCTCATTTCGTTGATGTCGTCGCGGTTGCCGGCGATGATGATCAGATTTGCGAGGTCTCGCAACCCTTGGGTCTCGCCGAAGGCGCGGATCAGTCCCTCGAAGTTCTTGCGCTCGTCCGCTCGGGCCAGGGCCAAAGCCATCGGCTTGGCCGGGTTCGTGAGAAAGCGCTCGAGCTCGTCCGCGATGGCAGGCCGCTCCCACGAGGCTTCGGGCGGGGCAAAGCGGGACAAATCGACCCCAGGCGGAATGACCTGCATGCGGTCCGGTTGATAGTGGTCGTAGAGCTCGTACTGCTCACGCACCTCCTGATTCGTGCTCGCGATGACGAGCGCAGCAGTCTCGAGCGCGCGCTCCTCGGCCTCGATTCGGGCCATGAACTGATAGGTTTGCTCGTTGGCCTCGCCCTTGGATTCGAGACGCAATTTCTTCACTCTGCCGAGCGAATGCCCCGTGAAGACGAAGGGGACTCCGAGCAGCTTGGCTAGCCTCGCGCCCACGTAACCGGCGTCTGCATAGTGGCCGTGAATCAGGTCCGGCGTGCGCTCCTGCATCCGAACGTACCGCGTCAGCTGATCGATGAGACTGTCCAGATGAGGCCAGAGCGTTTCTTTGCGCAGATACCGCCGGGGGCCAAACGGGATTCGAACGATCTTCGCCCCTTCGCAGATGGGCTCCACGGGCTCGGAGTAGCTCTGGTCGACGCGGCGGTCCTGAATCAGCCGGGTGATGACGTCCACACGTGACACGTCGGGGCGCTGTGCCAGCGCCCTCGCCTGGTCGATCACGTACGACACCTGGCCGCCTGTATCTGCATCGCGGCCGAGCTCGATGTCGGTTGCGCGCACCAATCCGTGAATCGTGAGGGACACGATGTACAGATCTTGGGAACCGGGAGCGGGGATGGTTCCCGCGCTGGTGTCCTTGGCCCATTCGTTCAGATGCCGTTCGTACAGCGTGAAGTCGGTCGTGGTCGCCCCACGGATACCGCACACATCGGCTGCAAACGCAGCGGCTCGTTCCAACGTCGTGCGATGGTGCCAGCGTTGCAGCAAGCCCAGGCACATGACGGCGCTGAACGCATCCCCGGCGCCGACCGAATCGACGAATCGGGTAATGGGAGATGCTTGTGCCTCGAAGACTTGCTCCCCATCGACCACGGAGATCGCACCGCTTTGCCCTCGGGTGACGATCACCCCTTCGATGTCATGGGTCCTCGCGAGGTCGATGGCGGCGTCGCGGCACTCTTCAAACGAGGACGCCGGCTTTGAGGTGAGCTCGGTGAGCTCGTCGTCGTTCAACTTCACCCAGTTGCCGGTCGAAAAGCACCAGTCGACTTTCTCTTTGGTCCACCAGGGCTCGCGAAGATTGATGTCGATGAAGCACGGGGCGTCGACATGCTCACGCAGAGCTCGTAACGCGTTCCAGCTCTGCTCGGAACGAAGGGCGAGCGTCCCGTGGTAGAGCAGGCCGACGGGCTCCTCGGACGTTGCACGGATCGACGGGTCGGCTTCGATGAAGTCCCAGGCCTGGCCCTTCGGGATCTCATAGCGATTCTCCCCCTCGACGACCTCGGCGGTCACCCGGCCGGTCGCATGCTTGGTGTCGGTCTGCACGCCCTCGGTCGTGAGGTCCCAGCTCGTCATCCGTTCTAGGACTTCGCGCCCTTCCGCGTCGTCACCGACCGCGCTGATCACGAGGGGATTGGAACCGAACCCTCTGAGGTGCCATGCGACGTTGAAGGGCGCTCCGCCCAAGATGCGGCTTCCGTCCGAAAAATGATCGAACAGCACCTCGCCGAAGATGACAGGTCGTTTGTGAAATCGATGCACGGGCTCTCAGATCACGCCTCGCTTTTCACGGGGCGGATTCACTCCTCGTTTTGGCTCACATTGTGATGAGCATAACACGTTACTTCCGCGCGTCAGGCTCGGAAGGACCTCGTCTGGCCCGCTTGTGCTCGAAGGGATCGGGCTATGTTTCGATGGTCGTGCGAGGCAAGTGCAAAGATGATGAGGATCCCCGATATACTTCGATTCGACATGGTGCTCGCGACGTTTGCAGCGTCGCTCGCATGTCAAGAGCAGAACCCGTGAGAGCAGAAGGCTCAAGCTCTCGAGATGCAGACGCAGCGGACCGCCTTGGCGCAGCCTCGGTCAGTGCGCTGCGCCCCAGCTCGGTCCCCAGTCCGACTCGACCGGGAGCGGGATGGACAGCGGAACCGCGTTTTGCATTCGGTCGAGCACGAGCTGCTCGAGCGCCTCCTGCTCGACCGGTGGGGATTCGAAGACGAGCTCGTCGTGGACGGTCAAGACCATGCGGCTCGTCAGGCCCCGCTTTCCCAAGTCCTGCTGAATGCGCACCATCGCCACCTTCATGATGTCGGCCGCCGTCCCCTGGATCGGCGTGTTGCGCGCGATGCGCTCCGCGGCCGCCCGCAGATTGTGGTTGCGACTTCGGATGTCCGGAAGCGTACGGCGCCTACCGAGGAGGGTGGTGACGAAGCCATTGGCCCGCGCTTCCTCGACCACCGCATCGAGAAAGGATTTGACGCCTGCGTACTGGTCGAAGAAGGCGTCGATGTATCGTTTTGCCTCGTTGCGCTCGATCTTGAGGTTCCGAGCGAGGGCGAACTGCGTCTGTCCGTAGATTACGGCAAAATTGACCGTCTTGGCTTGGCCGCGCATGACCTTGGTGACCTCTTCGGGGCGGACGCCAAAAAGGGCGCAGGCCGTCTGTACGTGCACGTCATCGCCGCGGGAAAACGCTTCGACCAGCGCGGAATCCTGGCTCAAATGAGCCAAGACCCGAAGCTCGATCTGGGAGTAGTCCGCCGACAGCATCGACCATCCCTCGGCTGGTATGAACGCATCGCGCACGCGGCGCCCCATTTCGGTTCGAATCGGGATGTTTTGAAGATTTGGCTCGCTCGAGGAAAGGCGGCCGGTCGCCGCAACGAGCTGGTTGTAGCGCGTGTGAATGCGGCCGGTCTCAGGGTTTACCTCTCGCGGCAAAGCATCCAAGTACGTGCTCTTGAGCTTCGAAACTGAGCGATATTCGAGAATTGCCTCAGGCAGCGGATGCAGCAGGGAGAGATCTTCGAGCACGCCTTGGTCGGTCGATCGGGCGGTCTTGGTCTTCTTGACCACGGGCAGGCCGAGCTCGTCGAACAGGATGGTTTCGAGCTGGCGCGGAGAAGACACGTTGAAGTCGTGGCCCGCCAGCTCGGTGCATCGGGCATGCAATGTGCCGAGTAGGGTTTCGGCTTCCCTCGAGAGCTCTTCCAGCATCGCGGTGTCGATCCGGATTCCGGTGAGCTCCATCGTCGCCAGGACGCCTGCCAGCGGTAGCTCGATGTCGTAGAAGAGTCGCCGAAATTCGCCTTCGTGCATTCGAGGCATGAGGAGCTGGCTCAGCCGGAAGGTGAAGTCCGCCCGCTCGTTGGCGTATCGTGCCGCAGCGTCGACCTCGGCCTGATCCCACGTGAGCGCCTTCTTCCCCTTTCCGAGAAAAGCTTCTTCTTGACTCAGCTCTCCATCGAGCTCCTGTCTGGCAACGTCCTCGAGACGATGTGCGTGGCGGGCAGGGTCCAGGAGATAGCTCGCCAGCGACGGATCGAAGCGAACGCCCCGCAACGTGACGCTGCGACGAGCCCACAAAACCGTTTCACGCTTGGCCAGAGTCAGCTTGGGAATCAGGGAATTCTCTAGGAGCGGCTGCAAGATGGGTTTCGCTTCATTCCAGCTCAGATGCTCCGGAGCGCCGATGTAACGATGGGCCAGGGGGACGTACGCGCTCACGCTTTCCAGCCAACTGAAGGCAATGCCGACGAGCTCGGCGCGGATGGGATCGTCGATGTCGAGCACCGAGTACGTTGCCACGGTGCCCGCGTCCCGAATTGCGCTCACGATTCTCTTCAACCCCTCCGCATCCGTGATCGTTTCGTAGTGCCCTTCGACGGCAGGTGCTGGCTCGATTTGCGCCAACAGCCGCGTGAGCTCGAGCTCGCTGAAGATGTTGCGCAAAGCGGCCGCGCTGCCCCCGTCATAGGGCCGAACCACGGCTTGCGGGCTGATCTGCACGTCGTTCCGGAGCGTCACCAAGGCAAGGGAAGCCATGGCGTCCTGGCGATGGGTCTCCAGGCGTTCTTTGAGCGCCTTGCGCTTGATGTCGTCGATGTGCTCGTAGATGGCATCCAGGCTGCCGTAGTCCTGCAGCAGCTTGGCAGCGGTTTTTTGCCCCACCGACGGAACTCCTGGGATGTTGTCGGAGCTGTCTCCCATGAGCGCGAGCAGGTCGCGGACTTGATCCGGTCCAACACCCAGCTTCTCCCTGGTCTCCGCGGGCCCGAACACCTTGTTCCGCATCGTGTCGTACATCAGGACCTCGGGTCCCACGAGCTGCAGAAGGTCCTTGTCCGCGCTCACGATCACCACGCGCAGGCCCTGTTCGCGAGCTTGCTTCACCACGGTTGCGATGATGTCGTCTGCCTCGAACCCCGGGGCCTCGATGGGGTTCATGCCCCAGGCCTCGACGATCTCTCGGACCCTGTTCATCTGTTGTCTCAGATCCGGAGGCGCGGGGGGACGGTTTGCTTTGTAGGCGTCGTATATGTCCTTGCGAAAAGATCCTTGCTTCGAGTCCATCGCCACGATGAGCCGCTTCGGCTCGTGCTCCCGAAGCAGCTTGAGCAGCATGCTGGACACACCGGCCACGGCATGGGTGGGCTCGCCCTTGCTGTTCGAAAGAGGGGGAAGTGCGTGGTAGGCTCGAAACACGTAGGAGCTGATGTCGACGACGTAAATCGTCTTCGCATCTCCCTTCTCCGGCAGCTCCTCCAGCATGGGCTGGGACCATCCAATGGCGTAAACCGCAGGTCAAGGAGGGAAGCAGGTTGCATGCCCGCTTTGGCCCATGCTACGCGCAGCAGCTGCAGACGAAGTCGTATCGACCCTCATGTTTGAAACGCTCACCAAAGGTTTTCGCAACGCCCGCAACCGTCTGGCCGGGGTCACCGAGCTCACCGAAGAGAACATCGACCAGGCGCTCCGCGATGTACGGCTGTCGCTTCTCGAGGCGGACGTCGAGCTGGGGGTGACGAAGGCGTTTCTCGCAAAAGTGAAGGAAAAAGCGGTCGGCCAGGTGGTCGATACGGCAGCCAAGTCGAAGGGCCGGAAAATCAAGGTCGGTCCCGCCGAACAGTTCGTGAAGATCTGTCAGGACGAGCTCGAGTCGATGATGGCGTTCGATGGCGAGCCCCTCGAGTTCGCCAAGAAGCCCAAGCCCACCGGAATCATGATGGTGGGTCTGCAGGGATCCGGTAAGACGACGACGGCAGCCAAGCTGGCCCGGCTGCTCGAGAACGACCACGGACGCAAGCCGCTGTTGGTGGCGGCCGACGTGGCTCGGCCAGGCGCCATCGAGCAGCTCGAGATCCTAGGCGCGCAAATCGACGTGCCCGTGTTCTCGATCCCCGGAGGACAGCCGCTCGAAATCTGCAAGCGCGGTCTCGCACATGCCAAGAAGCTGAAGTGCGATGCCGTCATCTACGACACCGCGGGCCGCTTGGCCATCGATGAGCGGCTGATGCAAGAGCTCGACGCGATTCGCTCGTCGATCGAGCCGCAAAACGTCTTTCTCGTGGTCGACGCCATGATCGGTCAGGATTCGGTCAAGACCGCCAAGTCGTTCCATGATCTGCTCGGCCTGAGCGGGGTGATCCTGACCAAGCTCGATGGCGATGCGCGCGGGGGCGCCGCGATTTCCATCAAGAACGTCACGGGCACGGCTGTGAAATTCGTGGGCACCGGCGAGTCGCTGGATCGTCTCGAAGAGTTCCGGGCAGAGGGCATGGCCAGCCGGATTCTCGGCATGGGCGACGTCGTCGGCCTGATGAAAGACTTCGAAGAGGTCGTCGACGAAGAGAAGGCAGAGCAGGACGCCAAGCGCATGCTGCGCGGACAGTTCACGCTCGACGATTTCCTCGAGCAGTTGCAGACACTTCAGTCCATGGGGCCTTTGCAAGACTTGCTCGACAAGGTTCCCTTCTTCGCCGACAGCGTCCCCGACGGATTCCAGGTCGACGAGCGCGAGATCGGACAGATCAAGGCAATCGTCAGCTCGATGACACGACAGGAGCGTGCCCGCTCCGAGCTGTTCCAGAAGCAGCCGACCCGGATCGTTCGCGTTGCGAAAGGCTCGGGAACGAGCGAACGACAAGTTGCAGACATCCTGCAGCGCTTTGCCTTCATGAAGCAGATGATGGGCAGCATCGGCTCGCAGGCGGGCATGTTGTCGAAGATCCCCGGCATGAAGCAGCTGGCCGCCGCCAACAGGCTCCGGGACGCGGTGAAGACCGGCGGTCTCGAGGGGAACCCGATGATGGCCAATTTGGCGGACAGCCTCCTCGAGGCGGCCATCGCCGAGCAGGGAGGCGGCCATCCCGGGATCGGTCAGGCACCCAGACGCTCCGTCGACAAAGGCAAGAAGAAGTCCAAGCGAAAGATGCAAAAGAAGTCCCGGCGCAAGTCCCGCAAATGAGCGTCGTGCGCTGCATCATCCTCGCGCTGCTGGTGGCGGCATGTGAGCGCAACTCGGGGGGACTCGGTCCGTCGCAGACCCCGACGCTCGGGGCGGTCCGGATTGCGGGACCGCCCACGATCGACGGCATCCTCACGGACGCGGCCTGGAGATTGGCGGACGCCACGGGCCCATTCGTCGAAACGCGGGGGGGCGGCCTTGCATCCGTCGAGGCATCCGCCAAGGTGTTGTGGGATGATCGCTATCTCTACGTGGCCGTCGCGGTGAGGGACGATCTTCTGATGGCAAGCGACACCGACCGCGACGCCCACCTTTGGCAACAGGACTGCGTCGAGCTGATGATCGCGCCACGCCCGGACGCCACCGGCTACTTCGAGATCGAGGTGTCGCCTCGGGGCGTGGTGTTCGACACGCGCTACGATTCGAGACGCTCGCCCGCCCCGTTTGGACACGTTGACTGGGACAGCGGGATCCGGGCGGCCGCAAAGCCGCGCGGCGAGATCGACGACGACGAGCCAGACGGGGGGTACGGCGTCGAGATGGCAATCCCGTGGCAGGCGTTCAGTCCCGGAGGTGCGGAAGCTCGGCCGCCGGCCCTCGGTGATGAATGGCGCGTCAACCTGTATGTCCTCGACCTTGGGCGGGATGGGCAACGAGCGGCCGCATGGTCCCCGTTGGGTGTCGGTGATTTCCACGTTCCGGGCCGATTCGGTAGCCTCACCTTCGAGGGGTCGGAAGGACTTGAATCACCAGGAGCCCCTCACTAGGGTCTCGCTCGGCGGGACGATCCGCACACGATGCTTCGCACACGCCTCATCGCTGGTCGCACCTCGGGATTGGTTCTAAGCGCCGTCTTCGCCTCCGTGATGATGCTCGCGAGTCACGTCGAAGTGGTTCTAGAGCCCCTGCGGGTCGATCCGGCCCGACCCGCCCCCGTCACGCTCCGCATCCCCGCCAGCTATCTGCCCAAAGAACTGGTCCGCCAGCGGCGCGGGCCTCCGCAACCCCTGGTCATCGTGCGTGGGGAGGTCGTCAGTGATCCGCAGGAGCAGCGGCTGGTTCGAGCATTCGAGCGGGAGCGGCGCCCTCCGGACCGAGGCATGTTGCTCGGCGTATGGGTCAGCTACTTCCTGATGGCCTACGTCTTCCTCGCCTATCTGAGACTAGCGACGGGTGGTCGCGGCGGCTTGTTACGAACCCAGGCGGGTCTGCTCGTGCTGGTGGGCGCCACCTGCCTCGTGGCCAAGGCGCTCTTGTTGTTTACCGGTCTGACGCCATTCGTTTTCCCCCTGGCGACGGTGCCGCTTTGGGCGGCGCTCTATTTCAACCGCGGGACCGCGACCGCTTGCGGCCTCGTCATCGCATTGGTCTGTGCATCGTTCGTGCACTTTGCCATGCCCGTGATCGTGGTCTACCTCGCCACGTCGCTCGGTATCGTGATCTTCTTCCACGATCGCAAGCATGCGACCCACATGCTGGTTGCGGGAACCGCCGCAGGCGTATTCGCTGCATTGGTGCTCATCAGCGTGGCGCTGGCCGCGGGTAATGGGATCGACGTGATTGGGGACGTCGCTCTACTCGACCGCTCCATCGTGCTTTCGACGGTCGCGGGCGGCATGATCTCGGGCGTGCTTGCGGTGTTGTTGCAGTGGGTCGCCACGGCCACGCTCGGGGTTGTGACGCGTGGTCGGCTTCAGGAGTTGACCGACGTCGACCATCCTCTGCTTCGAAAGATGGCCCGTGAGGCGCCTGGATCCTGGCAACATGCGCGCGCGATGGCGAATCTGGCCGAGGGTGCGGCTGCGGCCATCGGCGCCGATTCCCTGCTGACCAGGGTCGGCGCGTACTATCACGACCTCGGCAAGACGATTCAACCGAAGTACTTCGTCGAGAATCTGACGCCGGGTGAGCCTACGCCGCATGGCGACCTCGACCCCGACGTCAGCGCGGATGCAATCATGGCGCACGTCGTGGAGGGAGCTCGAATTCTGCGCGAAGGGGGGATCCCCGAGCCGGTCGTCGAGTTTGCCTACACACATCACGGGACCAGCGTGATCGAGTACTTCTGGCACAAGTGCTTGGAGGCAGGAAACCCCAAGGGGCTGTCGGAGACCGCCTTTCGCTATCCGGGCATGCGGCCTCGCACAAAGGAGACTGCCATCCTGATGCTGATCGATGCGATCGAGGCAGCGGCGCGCACCGTCGACGAGCCCTCGCGGGAGAAGTTTGAAACGATTGTACAGCGCGTGATGAACATCAAGCTGAGGCAGGGTCAGCTCGACGAATCCGGATTGACCGTCGAGGACCTTCGCGTGCTTCAGAGCACCCTGACGGACACGCTATGCAATGCCTACCACAACCGGATCAAGTATCCTTGGCAGGACAAGTCTGGAGACGGCGAGGCAGCGCTACCCGTACCGGGCGTCGCGACCGAGCAAGACGTGGCACGGGAGCGGAGCCGTGATTCGACCTAGATTGCCTTCATTGATGAGCTTGGCGTTTGTGGGCTTGCTCCTGGGTTGTGAGCAGCTAGGCAACCCCGATCAATACGCCACGGGGCCTACCGCGTGGGCTGACCAGTACGGCGAGCTGGTGACGACCACTCGGTCCTTTCGAAACGAAAAGACCATCCGGCGGCTGGTTTCCGAGGGCCTGAAAGACCTCGACTACGCCGACCCATCCATCGGTCCGTCCGAAACGCTCACCTTGGTCTTCGTGGCGCCGCGGAGGATTCGCGTGCAGCGCGGTCCGACCTTGTCGCTCGTGACCATCCTGAAGCTCCCGGATCGTGCCCCGATGGTGCGCAGGTGGGCGGCTCCGGCCACATCGCGTCATTGGACTGCGGCATTTGCATTGCCGGTTCCGCCCGTGAGTGCCGTCACGTCCTTGGTGCCATGAGGCCGGAACGCGTTTCCCTGACGTCGGGAAACTCTTCGAGGCTCCGGCCCTCGTCTCGGAACTCTTCGAGCGACTGCAAGAATCCATGGGCGATATCGGGGTCGAATTGGCTTCCGCCGCACCGATGGATTTCTGAGATCGCGATGTCGTGCGCGAGCGCTTTGCGATAGGCGCGGTCGCTGGTCATTGCATCGTACGTGTCCGCCACTGCGATGATGCGGGCAATGAGGGGCACGTCGTTTCCCCGGAGCCCGAGTGGATAGCCGAGCCCGTCCCAGCGCTCGTGATGAAGATGAACGCCGGGAATCAGGGGATGAAGGAACTCGATCGGTTGTAGGATGTCACGTCCGTGCTCCGGATGCTGCTTGAAGATTTCGTATTCCTGCTGCGACAGCTTGCCAGGCTTGTTCAGGTTCATCACGCAACCGATCTTGCCAATGTCGTGCATGAGCGCCGATTGCCGGACGATCTCGATCTGTTCGTCACTGAGCCCGAGCTTGATCGCCAGGATCTGCGCATAGGCCGCGACTCGGGCCGAGTGCCCCGCCGTGTAGCGGTCCATCTTGTCGATGGCACTTGCCAGGCCACGGATGGTTTGTTTGAAGGTTGCTTGCAGGTCCTCGTAGAGTCTCGCGTTTTCGATCGCAGCGGAGGCCCGATCCGCGGTCGCGTGTAAGAGCTTGCGTTGACCCTCGTCGAAACGCTTGCCATGGGTATAGCTCACCGCACACAAGAACCCGATGGTGTCGCCGCGCGCCGCGAGACGCGCCACCGCCAGGGATTGCGGCGAGGGATCCTCCCCCACGTCCTCGAAATAGCGCCAGCATCGCTCGGCATGCTCGAGAAGAGCTGGCGTCTCGGCGAAATGCTCGCTCAGCGCTCGGATGCTCAGGGTATCGGGCTCGCGCCTGAGCCGAAAGGTTGGGCTTACCTCGGTGGTACGGCGGTAGAAGCTACCTCCTCCATCGCTCAGCAGGACCGCCACCAGGTCCGAATCCACCTCGTCAATCGCAGCGCGACTCAGCGTGTGGACCACCTGCTCGAGGGAAAGGCTGGCCGCAATGGCCTCGCTGACTTTGTAGAGAGAAAGTGCTTCTTTGAGGCGGAAGTTTTCAGCCTGGAGGCGCTGCTTCTCGAGCCCCCGCCGAATGGTGTGCACGACCTCCTCCACTTTGAATGGCTTGAGCACGTAGTCGTATGCGCCTTGTTTCATCGCCTCGATGGCCGTTTCGACCGTCCCGAAGCCCGTCATGATGATGGTCACTACGTGGGGCGTATGCTTGCGGATGGCGCTGAGAAGCTCGAGGCCGCCCATGTTGGGCATTTTGAGATCGCTCAGCACCAGGTCGAATCGATCACGCGACAGCTCCACCAGCGCGCTGCTGCCATCTTCTGCTGTGCGGACGTAGAAGCCCTCCATGCTCAGGAAGTCCGCCAGAATCTCCCGAATCACTTCCTCGTCGTCGACCACGAGGATTTTCGCGACGTCTTCCCCAAGCGGAACGCTCATGCCTGTAACGCCCTGGCTAGTACTCTGCTCGGCGCAGACATGTCAAATGTGCATCCCGACCTCATTGCCGCCAGAGCCACACTTTGATACATCGCCGCAAACCTTGCCATCACCTAGCCGAATCACGTCGCTTGCGTTGCTGATTTACGTGCCGCTGACCGTGGGCGGATTGCTGTGGGCCAAAGTCGCAGGCGGCCGCTGGGCGTGGTCGCTCGATGAACCGTGGCTCGTTGCGCCTTTTTGGATTCAGCTCACGATTTCGTTGGCGTTGGGACTCGCATCGGCGCTCGCAGTGGTGGTCGTGACTCCACGGCTCGTCGAAAGGACAGAATGGGCCCGTGCGCTTCATTCGCAGTTGAAGGAGGTCATCGCACCGCTCTCCCCAGCGGAGATCACCGTGCTGGCCCTTGCCAGCGGTCTTGCCGAAGAGATCTTCTTCCGCGGGGCGATGCAGCCCGTGTTGGGGCTCTTGGTGACCTCGTTGATCTTCGGGGCGTTTCACCTCGGACCGCGAGAGGTGTTTCCAGCCTGGGCGATTTGGGCGTTCGTCATCGGGCTCCTCTTCGGCTCGATCTTCGAGCTCACCGGGGTGCTTTGGGGTCCGGTCTTGGCGCACGTCTGGATCAATCAACGCAATATGATGTTCCTCAAGCGGGATTGACGCCTCTCGCGTGCCTTTCTACGCTGACCAAAACCGGTGGAGAGCGAAATCAAGACGAGGGTCACGCCCTTCTCGGAGCCTCATATCTCGCTCGAGAGCAGCCAGGACTGCGTGGTGGTGATCTACGCGCCCAGCTCCAATCAGTTGGGCAAACGGTTCTCTTTGGCCGACGGCACCGTGATGATCGGACGCGGAAGCGAGAATGACGTGGTCCTCCACAGCGATAGCGTCTCGAGGCGGCATGCACGAATCGAAAGTCGAGCGGACGGGTACCGCGTCCTCGATATGCACTCGACCAACGGCACGTACGTCAACGACGAGCTGGTCCAAGAACGGAAGCTGCACCGCGGGGACCAGATCAAGGTCGGAGATACGATCCTGAAGTTCCTCAGTGGTGAAGATCTAGAATCGCAGTACCACGAGACCATCTACCGCATGACCATCATGGACGGCCTCACCGGCATCCACAACAAGCGTTATTTCGTGGAGCAGCTCGAGAGAGAGCTAGCCCGCGCGATCCGACATGGCCGTCCACTGAGCCTCGTCATGTGCGACATCGATCATTTCAAAGCGATCAATGACGAGCTCGGTCATCTCGCCGGCGACTACGTGTTGAAAGAAGTCGCCCAAATCTCGAAGAGCCGCCTCAGGCCCGACGATGTCATCGCGCGATACGGCGGCGAGGAGCTCGCTCTCATTCTTCCGGAGACCGATTTGGATGGAGGCAGGCTGATTGCCGAAGAGCTGCGCAAGATGATCGCCACGGCATCCTTCGTGTTCGAGGACGAAGACATCGACGTCACCGTCTCCTGCGGCGTTGCGGAGCTGGATCCGCGCTGGAGAACGTACGATTTCGTCAAAGCCGCCGACGGGATGCTCTACGAAGCCAAGCGCGCGGGACGCAACCAAGTGCACCCACGCCGCGCGTGAGCCGTCCCAGTCCATGCTACGCTCCCGCATCCATGCGATCGATCGAAGAAGCTCTGGCTTCGATGTGGCCTGCATTCCGCATTCTCGGTGAGGAAACGGCGCACCTGACTCAGTCGGCCGGCCGCTACGTGTCGCGGGATATCGCGGCCGCGCTCGACTCTCCCTCCTTCGACAACAGCGCCATGGACGGCTATGCGGTTCGCGCGGCGGATGTCGCGGGCGCCTCTGTACCGTCGCCAGTCGAGTTGCCGGTGCGGAGCGAGTCGCGTGCGGGGGGCGAGCTTCCGGCGCCACTGAGCCATGGCGCTGCGTGCCGCATCTTCACTGGGGCTCCCATGCCGCCCGGCGCCGATGCGGTCGTGATCCAGGAGGACACCGACAGGATCGAGGGCACGGTCCGGATTCGCGTCGCCGCATCCGTGGGCCAGCACATTCGGGCCCAGGGAACCGACGTTCGTGCCGGCGAGACCCTGTTGCGGGCCGGCGATCGGCTGTGGCCCGGAGAGATAGGGCTCTTGGCCAGCCAAAACATCGACCGGGTACACGTGTACCGCCGACCCGAGGTGGCGATCCTATCCACCGGGGACGAGCTCCGCGAGCTAGGGGCTGAGCTCGAGCCCGGGGCGATCGTCAACTCCAACGTCTACGTCTTGAGCGAGATGGTCCGCTCCCTCGGTGCCCTTCCCTTGCCCTTGCCGGCTGCCCGCGATGACGTGGCCGAGATCGAAGCGGCCCTGCGGAGGGCCCTCGAGGCTGATGTCGTGATCACGATGGGCGGCGTATCGGTCGGCGCGTACGACTTGGTTCACGAAGCGTTCGCGCGCGTCGGTATCGAGCCTGCATTTTGGAAAGTCCGGATCAAGCCCGGCAAGCCGCTCACGTTCGCCGAATTCGAGGGCAAACCGGTCATCGGCGTGCCGGGCAATCCGATCAGCGCCATGGTCACCTTCGAGGTGCTGGTGGCGCCCTGCCTACGGAAGATGCTTGGCGATCCCAAGCCCCATGCGCAGCCGGTCCCCGCCAGGCTGAGCGCTTCGTATCGTCGGCGGCCGGGTCGAACCGAGATTGCGCGGGGGGTTGCGACGCGGCGTGGCGAGGAAATTTGGGTCGCGTTGCATGAGCAGCAGGGATCGGGCTCGTTGCCCTCGTTCGTCGGGGTTAACGCCCTGGTCATTCTTCCCCCCGAACAGGCCGAGCTGGAGGCCGGGGACCGTGTCGACGCCATCCTCTGGGGTCCAGGTCTCCGTTCGGCACGCTCTTCTTTCAAAGGGCGGGGTTGATTGCCTTTTTTCGTAATTTCGGTCCCTGGGACGTTGTGATCTTGACTAGCGGGGCGCGATCACTATGCTCGCGCTCCCTCAAAACAGGGATAACCAGCATGAAGAAAGCCGAACTGAAGCGGTTTCGCTCGATCCTGGAAGAGAAGCGGGAGGCCGTCATTCGACGAGCCCGTGAAACGATGGACCAGGATATGACCCTGGATGCCTCTGAGCTGCCGGACGAGATGGATCTGGCATCGAGCGAATACATGCAATCCTTCACCTTTCGCCTGCGGGGGCGCGAGCGGGTTTTCCTTCAGAAGATCGACAAGGCGCTCAAGAAGCTGGACGAAGGCGTGTTCGGAATTTGCGAGGACTGCGAGGAGCCGATCGGGATCAAGCGGCTCGAGGCGCGTCCCGAGACCGAGCTGTGCATCCGCTGCAAGGAAGACCAAGAGCGGACCGAGCGCGACTTCGCCTAGCCCCGCCCGCGCGGGGCTCAGCGCCCGGCCACCGTCTCGGTCCTACGGCCCCGGCCCTACGGCTCCGGCTCCCTCACTCCGCGGCTGCGGGCCGGGCGGTCGATCTGGGCTGGGGCAGTACGATGGTGAAGGCGGTTCGTCCCGGCTCGCTGTCGACCGAGACGCTTCCGCCGTGGTCCTCGACGATGCTCTGCACGATGGCGAGGCCGAGGCCCGTGCCCCCTTGTTTGCCGTGCGTCGTGAACGACTCGAACAGCCGGCCGCGAATCTCCTCGGAGACACCGGGACCATCATCGGAAAACGTCAGCATCAGGTTCTCGTTCTCGGTCCGATCGACCTCCAGTCGGCAGACTCCGCCGCGATCACCGATGGCCTCTGCCGCGTTGCGGGCGAGGTTGTGGAATACACGCTGCATCTTTTCCTCGTCGAAGTGAGCTACGCCCCGATCGCGCAAGACGAGGTCCAGACGGACTCCCCGTTCTGCGAGCTCCGGCCTCAGCTGCTCTGCGAGCTCTTCGAAGAAATTGTGCAGGTACACGCGGCGAATCAGGATGCGACGCTCGCCTTTGGCGAAGGCCAGGGTCTCTCCCATCATCGTCTTGAGAAGCTGAACCTGACGCCGGACCGAAGACGCAACCTGACGGCGCTTTTCCTGATCGTCCTCTTCGACGAGCATCTGGGTATATCCGGAGATGATGGTCAGCGGCGTCTTCAGGTCGTGCAGCATGCTCGATAGGAACCGGCCCAGCGTCGTCAGGCGTTCCTGGCGGGCCTTGAGCGCTCGCGATTGGGCCTGAGAGATGGCGGTCGACAGATGCCCAGCGATCACCGTGGCCATCTTGAGGTCGTCGTCGGTGAACGGCGCGCGCCCCCCGGATTTGTTGAGAAGTTGCAGTGCTCCGGAGCCGTCGTCCCATCGAAGCGGGACGCACAAGACCGACTTCGGGTGGTAGCCCACTTCGTCCGAGATATGGGTCGAATGCCGAGGATCCTCGTCGACCTGATTGACGATTTGCGGCCGGCCGTGCTCGGCAACCCATCCGGAAATACCCTGTCCGGCTTTGATCTTCATCTTCTTGACCCGGTCGGGCTCGCCGCCGACGGCTGCGCGAAAGGTCAGGTCGCCTGTGTGCTCGTCAGCCAACAGAATCGATGCCGCTTCTGCGTCGGTTGCCCTCATGGTACGGGCGAGCACGCCTGCCAGTAGATCGTCCAGCTCCATCGCGCTCGCGGCCACCTGAGTGATTTCGAAGAGCACGTCGAGCTCGCGGATCTTCTTTTCGAGCTTCTCTTTGGTTTCGAGGAGCTCGATGTTCTTGCCCACGACCGAGAGGAACAGCTTGGAGTTCTCGATGGATACCGCGGCATGGCTGGCAAGCGCCGTCAGCAACGCCTCGTCGGCGACCGTGAAGTAGCCCTCGTGCTTGTTCAGCACCTGCACCACCCCGATGGTTCGGCCGTGCTGATTCTTCATCGGGACGCAAAGGGTCGAGCGGGTCCGAAACCCCGTCCTCCGATCCCATTCAGCGTCAAAACGGACGTCTTGGTAGGCGTCTTTGATGTTCAGTGGCTTGCCCGTCCTGGCCACGGTGCCAGCCAAACCCTCGCCTGGGCGGAGGCGGATCTCGTGAACTTCTTCGCCCTGGATGACCTTCGACCAAAGCTCGTCGGTCTCCTCGTCCAGAAGGTAGAGCGTGGATCGATCGGCCTCCATGACTTCGCTGATCCGGTCTAGGATCATCTCGAGCAGCTCGCCGAGGTCGAGGGTGGATCCGAGGGCCGCACTGATGTCCTGGAGCGCCCGCAGCTTGGCCCGCTCCCGCTCGACCACGTTTTGGAGCCGCAGCGCTTCCTGACCGTCCCGATCCCCGTCCGATGCCATTGTGAGGCCGATACTCCCCCGAATCCGGGCCTAGAAGCAACGACCTTCGGCCCAGGGCTATTCCCCTTCGCGCAATTCGGCCCGATCGCCCATTCGGACGGCGCGGGTCGCTTTTTCGAGCAAGACCGCGGTCGTTTTCGGCTGCACGTTGACCGCCCGGCCGATCGCCACGACCTCCCAGGGATAGTGCTCGGGCGGCTCGGGGAGCGGGACCGTCGTTTGAATTTCGCGGCCGATCCGCCCTTCCGCGCTGCGCCGCCACTCGTCTCCTTGCCGGACGATGAAAAAGCGATTCCCGACTACCACGCCCTGCTCTGCGCCGACGTCTACGAACACGATCTGGTTGGTGGAGGGGAGCTTACGGGGGTACAGGCTCGCGACGACCGTCGCGCGCAGCGAGTGATCCGCAGGCACCACATCGACCCAGTAGAACCGCCGTTCCATGGGAGCGAGCCGGAAACCGCGTTCGAGCGCGTCCATGGAATCGATCACGACCGCGTGACCCACGCGGCGGTCTTCATCGTAATCCTGAAGCCGGACCTCGCCTAGGATGCGCACCAAGGTCCCCTTTTCGAGAGATTCTCGCTCGCCCGGCTGAATGGTGCGGAAGACGGTATAGGCCTTGCCCACCTCGGGCTTCACGTCCTCGTTGAAGCGCACGTAGGTCATGTCGGAATCGGAAAGCATCATGTGCTCTTCGTTGGCGGCGATGATGTAACCCGCGTCCTCGAGCGCATCCTTGTTCAGGAAGCCGTACTCGGCCATGTAGATGGCGTTCGTGGCAGCTCCTTTGGCCTTCGACCGTTTGAATCCGTGTGGGGCGACCTTCACCACCTCCTCATCGCCAGGCCGAAGACGGATCACGGCGCCTGGGTAGATCCAGTGGGGATTGGTGATGTCCGGGTTGTAGGACCAGACTCGCGGCCATTTGTAGGGGTCGCCGTAGTACCGCGCGGTAATGTCCCAAAGCGTATCCCCTTCGACGACCGCATGCGTCTCTGGCATGTCCGCCGGAACCTCGACCTTTTGTTTTTCAGCCCCCTGGTCGTTCGTGACCATGTCGACCTGCGCGACGGCGGTGCTTGCCGCCAGCACCGTTGCCATGCCCGTCCATCCCACCAACTTCATGATGCGTCCTCCCGCAACGCCAAACGCGCCGCCGCGGTATTTGGGAACTGTTCCCTAACTTTGTCGAAATAAGACCGAGCGCGGGCCTTATCACCGCGTCTCAGGTAGATTTGTCCGAGACGGTAGAGCGCGTCCGGAGCCTTGTTTCCCCAGGGATAGAGCTTGTCGATGCGCTCGAAGTATTGTTGAGCCAAGCCGTATTCGTGGCGTAGGTAGTGGATCTCACCACACCAAAAAAGCGCGTTGTCTGAATACGGATGGCTCGGGTGTGCGGCGAGAAATGCATCGAGCTCGACGAGGGCGTCGTCGAACCGTTCTTCCCGGATCAGGCTCAGCGCCCTGCGGTATCCCTCGACGCTCGAATCGGTGTCGGGTGACGTCTCCGCTGGTTGAGGCTCCTCGAATGCCGGAAGATCGGGCACATCTGCCGTCGTCGGAAGGCGCTCATCGATGCTCGCTCCGTCGAGCTCGAGCACCGGCGGCACCTCGGACTCGCTTCCGGCCCAAGGCGGCGCATCACCGCCCGGCCTCGCCTCCTTCGCCGGGCCCCGGTCTTCGGTTGCCTTGAGCTCCTGCACCTCGGAGCGAGCGAGCGCCAGCTGGCTGCGAAGCACCCGCAACTGCTGCTCTTGCTCCTCGTTTTGGACGCGAAGCGCTGTGAGCTCTGCATCGCGGGTTGCCTCTTCGGATGCATGGTTGGGTGGCTGCGAGTGCACCCCCACCGAGCTGCACCCGACCAAAGTCGGCACGACGACCGTTGCTACGAGCCTGTTCACGGCATAACCCCGCACCTGGATCGTAGGGAGCCGAGCGGACCCGCGTCAAAAAAGGCGTACCTAGCGCCAGATGCCAAGTGCCCGAAATCGCTGATATCGCCCGGCGACCAATGCGTCGCCTGAACGCCCCAGCAACTCGCGCAGATGGGAGCCGATCCGCTCCCGCAACAATCGGGCCGCATGCTCGGGCTTGCGATGGGCTCCTCCGGTCGGCTCGGGCACGACCTCGTCGACAATTCCTAGCGAATTGGCATCGTGCGCCAGGAGGTGCAGCTGCTCTGCGGCCTCCGCGCCATGAGCTCCATCTCGCCAGAGAATCGAGGCGCAGCCCTCCGGTGTGATCACGCTGTAGGTTGCGAACTCGAGCATCAGCACGCGATCGGCGACGCCGATGGCGAGCGCGCCTCCTGAGCCGCCCTCTCCCACGATGGTGGTGATGATAGGCACCCGAAGCCGGCTCATCGTCTCGATCGCATGACCGATCGCTTCGGCCTGTCCCCTCTCCTCGGCGCCAATTCCCGGATAGGCACCAGGCGTGTCGATGAAGGTGAGCAACGGACGTCCGGCCTGCTCGGCCAGCTTCATGATGCGCACGGCCTTTCGATAGCCTTCCGGGTGCGCCATGCCGAAGTTTCGATAGGCCTTGTCCTTGGCGGTTCTGCCCTTCTGGTGACCCATGACCGCCACGATTTCCGACTCGAAGCGTGCAAATCCACAAATGAGCGCAGGATCATCCCGAAAGGTCCTGTCCCCATGCAGCTCGACGAAGTCCTCGAACAGAAGTGGTATGTAATCGCGCAGGTAGGGGCGGTCCGGATGGCGGCTCAGCTGCACTTTCGTCCAGACGTCGAGGTCTGCGTAGAGCTCGCGCTGCAAGCGATCGGCTTGTGCTTCGAGCGCCTGGATTTCCTCGTCGATCTCTGCGGCTTCCGGGCTTCCGACCTCGGTCAGCGTCTTGAGCGCCGCGATGCGCTCCTCCAGCTCGACCAAGGGCTCCTCGAAGTCCAGATGCGCCATCGCGTACCCATGATTCGCACATCTGAGGGGGGTGGCAAGGCCCGGGCTAGACGCGTTCGCTCGGGCCTAGGAGCTCGAAGACTCGGGTCGGCCGTGCCTTGCCCTTGAGCAGCTTCTCGGGAAGCTCCCTCACCTCGAACTGGCCCCCGAGCTGGTCCTGGGTGCCTTCGCTGATCAGTGTCTGGCCGGGCTTTGCAATCGCGCAGAGTCGCGAGCCGGTGTTTACCGGGTCCCCGATGACCGTGTACTCGAGCGCCTGGCTGCTCCCGATGTACCCTGCGACTACCTCTCCGGTATTGATGCCGATCCCGATTTCGAACGGAGGCAAGCCCCGGGCCTCGTGTCCCCGATTGAGCGCGGCCGTGGCCTCCTGCATCTCGAGGGCAGCCTGCACCGCGCGAACCGGATCGTCTTGGTGGGAGACGGGCGCGCCAAAGAGCACCATCATTTCGTCGCCGATGAACTTGTCGAGCGTTCCTTCGTGACGGAATACGATTTCGACCATGCGTTCGAAATACTCGTTGAGCGCGTCGACGACGATCTGCGGCTCGCAGGATTCGCTGATCGAGGTGAAGCCTCGAATGTCCACGAAAAGCACCGTGGTTTCCCTGAGCTCGCCACCCTTTTCGACCTCGAGCTCGCCGGACAGTACCTGCTCGGCGATGGCCGGTGAGAGCAACCGCCGAAAGCGCTCGCGCATCACCGCTTCCTGCTCGAGCTTTCTGGCAAACAACGTGTTCTGCACGGCAATGGCGGCTTGACTGGCGACGGTTTCGAAAAGAGCGAGATCCTTTTCGGTGAATGCGTGGGTAGCGAGCTTCGAATCGAGCATCATCACGCCGAGCACCGTGTCGTTGTGGATCAAGGGGACGCACATCGTCGACCTAATCCCCTGCATGATCACGGACTGCGCGCTTTGAAAGCGGGCATCCGAGGAGGCGTCGTGCGATAGCACCGCCTCCTTCTCCCGAACGACCGTGTCCAACACCGTCCTGGACACGACCACTTCTTGATCCGGATCCACGTCCTTGACCGTGCGCACGGAAACGGGCTCGAGAAGGCCCTGGTCGTCGTGCAGCAGGATCACGCCGCGGTCGGCAGGAACGAGGCGAAAGGCGACTTCGAGGATCTTGTTGGCCAAGGCCGTGATGCTCGTCCCAATCTCGATGGCTCGCGTTACTTCGTAGCTCGCCCGAAGCTTCTCGTAGTCGCGGCGAAGGGACACTTCGTCTTCGATGAGCTCCTCGGCAAAGAAAGTCTTTTCCGCGAGCACGGAAACTTTGGCACGGATCAGCGGGCCCGCGTCGGAGTCGCCGATCTTGAATCGATTGGTCGCCTCCCGCGGTGCTTCGCTCAACAAGCTGTCGAGGGAAACGTTGGTATTGCGCGACGGGGGCTCGAAGACGATGCGCGTAGAGCCAATCGTGATCTCGTCGCCCGGGGAAAGTTGGTGCTCTTGGACGCGTTGCCCATTGACGAACGTTCCATTGAGCGATTCGAGATCACGCAAGACGTAGTGGCCATCGATCAGCTCGATGTGACAGTGTTCCTTCGACACCACGCGATCGAGAACCTGATGGGTATTGCGGGGGTGACGCCCGAGGGAATTGTGCCGGAAGAGCTGACGCTCCTGCCGGCCATTCGGCCCCATGATGCTGATGCGCGCCATGACCCCCCTCTTCAGGCTACCTGGGGCCTCCTCGGGCTGCAAAGATGGGGCGCTACCCGAGGACCTAGAGCGACGGATCGTTCGCCTTGGTCTCGGCGATGTATTCTTCGACGGCCGACTTCACCGGCCGCGCAAAATAAACCTTCTGATCGGCGATCTCGCGCAGCGCGGTCACGATGGGCTTGTTCTTGCTGTGAACGAGCGACGGAGCGCCTTTGAGCAACTGCCGGGTGCGGCGGGCAGCCAGGATGACGAGCGCGAAGCGGTTTTCCTCGTGCTCCAAGCAATCTTCCACGGTAACGCGTGCCATAGGGCGCGGACGCTAGCAGGGCCTCTCCATCGCGGCAAACGCCTGCATCCGAGCCCCGAGAAAGCTCCCCAACGGCGGTTGACTCCTCGGTTTTCGGGATTAGGTTGCGCCCCATCAGCACTCTAGGCCGATGAGTGCCAACAAGCTACCGGGTAGCCTAATTACCCGAAATGGAGGGATTAAATGGCCATTCGTCCATTGCATGACCGTGTTCTGGTCAAGCGAGTCAAGGAAGAAGAGAAAACCAAGGGCGGTATCATCATTCCGGATACCGCTAAGGAAAAGCCGATTGAAGCCAAGGTCGTCGCGGTCGGAGCCGGCCGCCGTCTCGAAAACGGAGAGGTTCAACCTCTCGCCGTGAAGAAGGGCGATCTGGTGCTGTTCGGCAAGTACGGAGGCACGGAGGTCAAGATCGACGGTGAAGAGCATCTGATCCTTCGCGAAGACGACATCCTCGGAATCATCGAATAGGAGACTGGGAAACATGGCTGCGAAAGAAATCATTTACGATACCGCTGCGCGGGACCGCATTCTGAGAGGCGTCAATGCGCTGGCGAATGCCGTCAAGGTCACGCTCGGTCCGAAGGGCCGTAACGTCGTGATCGAAAAGAGCTTTGGCGCGCCGACCGTCACCAAGGACGGTGTCACGGTTGCCAAGGAGATCGAGCTTCCCGACAAGTTCGAGAACATGGGCGCCCAAATGGTGCGCGAGGTCGCATCGAAGACCTCCGACATCGCCGGTGACGGCACCACCACGGCTACCGTGCTCGCCCAGGCGATTATCCGCGAGGGCACCAAGATGGTCGCCGCGGGCCACAACCCGATGGAGATCAAGCGCGGGATCGAAGCCGGCGTGATGAAAGTCGTGGAGGAGCTCAAGTCGCTCTCCAAGGCGACCAAAGATCCGAAGGAGATCGCGCAGGTCGGCACCATCAGCGCCAACGGCGACCGCACGATCGGTGAGATCATCGCCGATGCGATGGAAAAGGTCGGCAAGGAAGGCGTCATCACCGTCGAAGAGGCCAAAGGTCTCGAGACCGAGCTCGACGTGGTCGAGGGCATGCAGTTCGACCGAGGCTACCTCTCGCCTTACTTCGTGACCGACCCCGAGCGCATGATTGCCGAGATCGAGGATCCCTACATCCTCATCGTCGAAAAGAAGATCTCGAACATGAAGGATCTTCTCCCCGTCCTCGAGGCGATCGCGCGGCAGCAGAAGCCGCTCATCATCATTTCGGAGGACGTCGAGGGCGAGGCGCTGGCCACGTTGGTGGTCAACAAGCTTCGGGGCACGCTGCAGACCGCGGCCGTCAAGGCACCGGGCTTCGGTGATCGCCGTAAGGCCATGCTCCAGGACATCGCCATCCTCACCGGTGGCACCGTGGTGAGCGAGGACTTGGGCATCAAGCTCGAGAACGTCACGCTCAACGATCTCGGCCGTGCCAAGCGTGTGACCATCGACAAGGAAAACACCACCATCGTCGACGGCGCGGGCAAGAAGAAAGACATCACGGGCCGCATCGAAACCATCCGCAAGCAGATCGACGAAACTAGCAGCGACTACGATCGTGAGAAGCTGCAAGAACGGTTGGCCAAGCTGGTGGGCGGCGTTGCCGTCATCAAGGTCGGCGCGGCCACCGAGGTCGAGATGAAAGAGAAGAAGGCGCGCGTCGAGGACGCCCTTCATGCAACGCGAGCAGCCGTCGAAGAAGGCATCGTGCCTGGAGGCGGCGTGGCCCTCATTCGTTCACAAGGCGCGCTCGACAAGCTCGACGTCAGCGGTGAGCAAAAGGTAGGCGTCGAGATTCTTCGGCGTGCGATCGAGGAGCCCCTCCGTCAGATCGCGGCCAACGCGGGACTCGAAGGCTCCATCGTCGTGAACGAGGTTCGCAACGGCAAGGGCGGCTTCGGCTTCAATGCCGCGACTGAAGAGTACACGGATTTGGTCAAGGCCGGTGTCATCGACCCGACCAAGGTCGTTCGGAGCGCTCTTCAAAACGCATCGTCGGTCGCGGCACTCATGCTGACCACCGAGGCCCTCGTCGCGGAGCTTCCGAAGGACGAGCCTCCGGCGGGCGGTCACGAGCACGGCGGCATGGGCGGCGGCATGGGCGGCATGGGCTTCTAACCCTTCGCCAAGAGCCGAAAACACGGAGAGCCGGGAGCTGCAGAGCCCCGGCTTTTCTGTTTCATCACCCGCGCCAAAAAGGAACCTGTACGTTTTGGTTCGGCTGCTAGGATTGCGAGGTGGGTTCGACCGCCGACAAGTTGAGGGGCTATCGTCGAGAGCTGCGCGTTGCCGCGGCTGTCGTGCTGGTGGTCCGTATGACCGCCGCTGCAATGGCTGTGGGCTTGGTTTCATTCGTACTGATGGCGTGGCTCCTTGGACCGATGACGCCGTTCGTTTGGCTTTGCATAGGATGGTCGGTGGTTTTCGGGATGGTTGCCAGCGCGGTGGCCTGGTCGATCCAGCCCCTGCGTAGGCTTCGAGGGCATGGCGCCCTCGGCCTGGTCGCGGCACAGGAGCCCTCCCTGCTATCCCCGCTTCAAACCGCCTACGAGCTCCAAGGGGAAAAGGCCTTCTCCCGCGAGCTGATCGTGGCGCAAAGGCTCGGGCTACTGCGCGCGCTCGATAGATCACCGGCGCGCACGTTCATTCCGTGGCGCTGGCTCGGTCAGCCGGCGCTCGCCGTGGCGTTGGGTTTCGCCGCGGTCGCGTGGTGGTCGCTCGGCTTCGATCGCCCCTCTGCAGGGCGCTATGCGCTGCTCCACACCGACCCCGGCGTCATCGAAGGCGCGCGCGTCAGCCACGTGGTCGCCAGCACCGAGGCCGGGCTCCACTATCCCGACTACATGGAACGCCCCAACGAGCGTGCAGAGGATGCCGACCACCTCGTGGTGCCGCGGGGGACCGCGGTGGAGCTCGGAATCATGCTGATTGCAGACGCCGCCCGCGTCGTGGTGGAGCTGCCGGGGCGCCACGTCGAAGCGAGTCGAAGCGGGGATCATTTCGTTGCCTCGTTCGTTGCAGACAGCGATGGACCGTTCGAGATCTATGTCGAGTCCACTCGTGGCGAACGACGGGTGGACTACCGCGCACGCTCGATCCGGGTGCAGCTCGATGAGCCGCCCCAAGTGAAGATGATCGCGCCCGAGCAAGACCTGACCGCCGAAGAGAGCCAACCGATCCTCCTTCAGTACAACGCCACGGACGACTATGGGGTTCAGGAGCTGACCCTGATCATCAAGCTACCCAATGGCGAGCATCTGCGACGGCCGATCCTCACCACGGTCGATGAGGCGCGGACCGAGCGCTACGGCGAAATCGTGCTGCGCCTGGAAGAGTTCTCGCTTGCACCGGCGGATGCAGTGACGGTCTGGCTGGAAGCGAAGGACGGAAACCTGGTGGACGGTCCGGGAGTCGGTCGCTCCGCGGTGAGAACCCTGACCCTCGCGTCCGACATCACCCGGCGCCGCGATGGGATCGCCGAGCTCGAGAAGTTGCTGGACACGTTGTTGGAGGCGCTTGCAGTGCGTCTCGAACGTCCCCTTCCAAAAGGGCTGCCCGAGGCGCGACAACGGCGAAACCTGAGCCTGACTTCGTACCGCGGCGTCATGGGGATCCTTTCCAATCTGGGCGACCATCGTGGGCCACGCACCATTCCATTGCTTCTCGACATGAAGAAGCGACTGGAGCGCAAGGTCCAGCGCGAGCAGCATGCCTACCGCCAAGGGGTGCAACCGAGCCAGCGCGAACGCTTCGATCATGCCATCATCGCAGAGCTCGAGAAGGACAGCTTGTTGGTCGCCGACCTCATCAGCGAGGCTCGGCTCGACGACGCGGCCGAGATTGCGCGCGAGATGCAGCAGCTACGGAGCGAAATTGCATCCTTGATCAGCGAGCTGCGCAGGGGACAGACGCCGGAGCTCCAGAGAGCTCTCATGGCGGCTCTCGATCGGGCCGAGCGACGGATGGAGGCGCTCAAGCAACGCCTTCGCGAAGCGATGCGTTACGTTCCAGGCGAGTTCGTCAATCGGCAAGCCAGGCAGGCCAGTGAGTCGACCGATGCCCTGCGCAGCGTCCGGGAGGCGCTGGCCAAAGGCGATCTCGATGCGGCCGAGGATGCCTTGCGCAAGCTCGACCAGACGATTGAAGCGATGGCCCAAGCGCTTGCGCAAAGCGAAGAGTCACTGGTCGAGGCACGTTTCGGCCCGCGAGAGCGGGCGCTCATGGAGGCCATGGACACGATTCGCGACCTAGAGGTCGAGCAAAAGCGCATGGCCGACAAAGCACGTAAGGTCGGGGACAGGGCGGTCGAGCGCGCATCGGCACAAAAAGACTCGTTTGGGGACGAGGTTCGGGAGCAGCTCGAAAAGATTGCCGAAGAAGTGTCGGAGCTGCTCGGCGGATTGAACGACCAGGCGCTCGGACCTTACGAGACGGGCCTCAAGGGACGAGCACAAGAGCGCCTCGGGGATTTCCAAGAGGCTCTGAAGGCCGGCGACCTCGGTGAAGCCCTGTCCATGGCCGATCGCCTGGCCAAGGCATCCGCCGAGCTTGCCAAGGACTTGGAGCTTTCCGCGATGATGTTCCGAGGGCGTGGCGGCCGAACCGCAGAGGCAGCAGCCCAGGCGGGACAAGCGTCCGCGCGAGCCGAGGACCTGCGGCAGGCGGCACAAGGGTCCGTTCCGGATATCGGAGGGTCGCTTACCGAGCGGGATCGGCAGCAGCTCGAGAGGCAGGCAGGAGCTCAGCAAGAAGCTCAAGAAGCCACGCATCAGCTGGCTCGCCGACTTCGGGAGGAGGTTGGTGGCGTTCCCGTCTCGGAGCAGGCAGCGGAGCAGCTCGAGTCCATCGAGCACCCCATGCGCCGGGCGGCGAAGGCATTGCAGGAGGGCAACCCGCTCGAGGCCCACAAACAACAGGAGGCCGCGGCCGATCAGCTTCGTCGTTTGCGGCAGCACCTGGAGTCTCAACGACGAAGCTCAAGAGGGACTGGTGGTGAGGAGCGCGGCAGTGGAATGCGCGACCACGAGCGAGTGGAGATTCCCACGGCTCGCTCCAAAGCCGATGAGCTCGCATGGCGGCGCCGGGTCCTCGACGCCATGAACGGCAGGCCGCCCGACGGTTACCAGCAGGCCGTCGATGACTACTATGAAAGGCTCTTGCGATGAGACGCCTGACCTTGCTCGTGGTCTTTGCGCTGTTGGGCTTCGTGCCCGCTTCGGCTCCTGCGGAAGAAGCGACCCGCACGCAGGTCCTGGATCTGCTCGAAGCATCGCTTGCAGCGGGCGAAGGCGCCCCTGCCCAAATGTTGGTGAGGCGGTACCTCGATCACTATCCACGAACGTCGCGGATCGTCGAGCTACAGGTGCTGGCCGACTACTTCGCGGGGGATTACGAAGCTGCGTCCGCCGGGGTCGCAGAGCTCCGCAGGGATCCGAGATCGCCCACCAACCTCGGCGCGCTCGCGGACGTGATCGTGCAAACGTATGAGACCACCAAAGGCTACGAGACGTTCAAGTACGAAAACTTCGAGGTTCGCTATTCCCCGGGAGACGACGAGATTCTCGTTCCGTACGCGGTGGACACGCTCAAAGCGGCGGCCGAGGCGCTCGAAGCGGAGCTCGGCGTCAAGATGGTGAGCCCAGTTCGACTCGAGATCTATCCCGATGCCGAGTCGCTGGCGCAGGTTTCGACCCTGTCCGTCGAGGCGATTCGCAACACCGGAACCGTCGCGCTGTGCAAATGGGGCCGGCTCATGATCGCGTCGCCCCGTGCATTGATGCATGGTTACCCGTGGCTGGATACGATTGCGCACGAGTACGTTCACCTCGTTCTCACCAAGGCGACGCTCGACCGGGCGCCCGTCTGGTTGCAGGAAGGTCTTGCAAAGTTCTTGGAAACGCGTTGGCGGCAAGACGAGCCGTCGTTGCGGCGGGACCCCGCCTCGAGCCAACTACTGCATGCCGCCGTGGAGTCGCACCAATTGCTCGATTTCGATCAACTGCATCCTTCCATTGCGCTTTTGCCGACCCAGGAGCTTGCGTCTCTGGCGTTCGCACAGGTTTCGTCGTTCATGGCGAGCTACTACGAGGCGTATGGTCGAGACGGCATCCAGAAGTCCCTCGCTCGAATCAGTGGCGGGGAAGATGCGAGACAAGCACTGACGCATGTGGCCCATCTCCCGTGGAAGGGCCTCGAAAAGCGCTGGAAAGCCGAGCTTGCTAAGGAACCCACGCTGCCGCCGGCACGATTGATGCCTCGCTACCTGAGCGGTGAGGCCACCGAACAGGACGAGCTGGCCGGAGTAGAGCTGGAGCGCGCGCGCAATCATCTTCGTCTCGGCGACCTCTTGTGGACTCGCTCGAGACCCGCCGCTGCATCGGTCGAATACGCCAAGGCGCACGAGGTCGCTCCGGACGATCCGGTCGTCGCCTCTCGGTATGCCCGCTCTGCAATTGCAGGGAACCGTCCGCAGGACGCGCTGGCGCCCCTCATGCGCACACTCGAACGATACCCGACGCACGAGCCTGCGCTCTCCAGCCTCGCCACGGCCGAATTCCGTATTTCCCATTTCGGGGCAGCCAAAGATGCCGCCGAGCAAGCCATCGCCCAAAATCCGTTCGATCCCCAACCGCACTGCATTCTGTCGAAGCTCCCTCTTCCGCAAGCCGATCACGAGGACACGCTGTGCTCGAGGCTCGGAGGGTTTCGCGAGTGATGTGGCAGTCACAGTGCCCAAGCGCTAAGAGGTCCTCGTGAGCGAACCGGTACGCAGCACTCAATCCGCGGCGCCTGATAGCGCCCCCTCCGACGTCATCCGCGTGCAGCACCTGGCAAGGGCGCGCGACGAGATCGTCGCCCGCCTCCGGCAGCGGATCATCGGACAGGAGGAGGTCATCGAGCTGCTGCTCGTCGCCTTGTTTGCCAGAGGCCATGGTTTGTTCGTCGGTGTGCCCGGCCTCGCCAAAACGCTCCTCATCACCACGCTGGCCGATGCGCTGTCTCTTCATTCGAATCGAATTCAGTTTACGCCGGATCTGATGCCCAGCGACGTGACCGGAACGGACGTGCTGGAAGAGGATTCGAGCACGGGACGGCGTCACTTTCGCTTCATCCCCGGCCCGGTCTTCACCAACATTCTGCTAGCGGACGAGATCAATCGTGCTCCGCCCAAGACCCAAGCCGCGCTGCTGCAATCGATGGCCGAAGGACAGGTGACGGCCAGCGGCAACACCTATGCTCTGGAGCAGCCGTACTTGGTTTTCGCCACGCAGAACCCAATCGAGCAGGAGGGCACATATCCTCTGCCGGAGGCACAGCTCGATCGGTTCCTCTTCCAGATCGACGTTCGATATCCGAGCCAGCACGAGGAAATCGAAATCGTGAAGCGAACGACCTCGCCGATGCCGACCACGGTCACGCCCGTGCTTTCCGCGCAGGACATCATCGGTTTTCAGGACCTGGTGCCTCGCGTTCCAGTTGCGGATCACGTCGTCCAGCACGCCGTGACGCTGGTGCGCGCGTCGCGACCCGAAGACCCTAAAGCGCCAGAGATCGTCCGCAAAAACGTCGCGTTTGGAGCTGGTCCACGAGCGAGTCAGGGGCTCGTCCTCGGCGCCAAGGCGCGCGCCATTTTGCACGGGCGATACGCTGCGGAAATCGAAGATGTGCGTGCCCTGGTGGAGCCCATCCTCACTCACCGTCTGGTCATGAATTTTCGTGCGGAGGCCGAAGGCGTGACACCCGCAGACGTGATCGAAGGCGTGAGGCAAAGCATCGAGCCGTGACCCATGTGCTCGAACCCGAGCTTGCAGTACGCCTGGCAGGGCTGACCCTTCGTGCGAGGCGTACTGTCGATGGGCTGTTGGCGGGCATGCATCGCAGTCCCCATCGCGGCGCGAGCGCGATTTTCAAGGAACACCGCGGTTATCGGCCCGGTGACGATCCCAGACTCATCGATTGGCGCGCCTACGCACGATCCGACCGCTACACCATCAAGCACTTCGAGCACGAGACACAGCTTAGGGGCACCCTTGCGCTCGACATCTCCCCTTCCATGCACTGGGGGAGCACGGACGTGAGCAAGCTGGATCATGGGGCGACTCTGTTGGCCGCCCTCGCCTACGTGCTGACGCGGCAAGGCGACGCCGTCTCGTTGATCACCTTTGACCAGGCTGTGCGCGATCGCGTACCCGCGCGCTCGGGGGCCGCGCATCTCGAGTACCTGATGCGCATTTTGGCCGAGCCCTCGGCACCGCAAGGAAATACGTGTCTACACGACTCTCTGGACAAGCTGCTCGAGCATGCAGGGCGAATGGGCCTGGTCGTCGTCGCAAGCGACCTGCTCGACCTCGATGCGGCCGCGCTCGACCCGATCGCCCGACTTCAGGCTCGCGGTCATCAGACCGTCGTGCTTCACGTCCTCGACCCGGCGGAGATCGAGCTGCCGTACGAGCAACCCATGCGCTTCGAAGGGCTCGAGGGCGAGAGTCGCCTCGAGGTGGATCCGGAAGGCGTTCGAAGGCGTTATCGGGAGGCGATCGACGAGTTTGTGGCGTCGTGCCAGAGACGGGTCGTGGCCGCAGGTGCGCGCTATTTGTTCGCCAGAACGGATACGCCGCCAGAGCATACGTTACTTCAGTTGCTTCGGGAGGGTTGATCGGTGGGGTTTGGTCTTCCCTGGGCGCTCGCGGGAATGATTGCGGTGGGAATTCCCATCGTCGCGCATCTGTTGCGGCGACAAAAGCTGCCACTGCAAACCCTTCCTACGATTGCGTTTCTGCATCGCATTCATGCGACGCGGGCCGCACGCTTGCGCGTGGTCGACTGGCTGCTTCTCGCGCTCCGTGTCTTGCTCGTGGGAGTCCTGGTGCTCGTGGCTTCTGCACCGTACCGCGTGGTGCGGTCGGGTTTGCTCGACCGTAAGCACGCATTGGCCATCGTATTCGACGACTCGATGTCGATGGCGGCCATTCACGAGGGCAAGACGCTGATCGAACAGGCCGCGGGGCTTTCCATCGAACAGATCCGCCGACTCCCCGAGGGCTCCGAGGTCTCGGTCGTTCTCGCCGGCAAGCCTGCGCGAGTGTGGATTCGGAAGCGTAACGAGCTGGACATGATCGAGACCGCCTTCCGAGAAATCGACACGCGCTCGACTCGAGCGGGCGCTTTGTGCGATGCAGTGCAGAACGCGCTGGAGCTGCTGCTCGAAAGCGAGCTGGCAGACCGCAGGATGCTGGTCGTATCGGACTTCACGCCCGGCGCGCGCGCCGATGAATGCGAATGGCCGGGCCGAGGGATCCGCACCGCATTCGAGTTGGTTTCTACGCCCGATTCCGACAACCGGCGCATCGCCGGCGTCGACGTGGTTTCGGGGCCCGACCCGACCGAGGGCGTACGGCTCGACGTGCGCATCGTCGGGACCGCTACCCGAGCCTCACAAAAGGTCCGCTTGCGGCAGAAGGGACAGGAAACGCAAAGGGTCCCGGTTCGATGGGAGGGCGACCATGGTGAGGCGATCTTGACGATCGAGCCTGGCTCCATGGACGCCGTCGTCGAGCTGAGGCTCGATCCCGACGACGTGCTTCCCGCCGACAACGTGCGGGGCGTCCTGCTCGGCTCGGACACCGTTCATGTGCTCCTGGTCGACGGAGATCCACATCCGGACCCGCGCAAGCGCGAGACGGCATTCCTGAGCCATGCCCTAGGCGTGGCACCTCTGGTCGGACGCTCCTTCGCCGTGGAAACCCTCGATGCCCAGGATCTTTCCGAGAGCGCCATCATCCGATCGGACGTCGTCGTGCTGGCGAACGCATCGCTCGAGGAGAAGTGGCTGCCCCTCCTGCAGCGCTTCGTGAGCGGGGGTGGAAGCATTTGGATTACCGCCGGTGATCGGATCAACCCGCGGGTCTACGGAAGCTTGCTTCGCGATCTGCTACCAGGGCGGTACACAGCCACGCGCGCCGAACGCAAACCCGTAGGGCTGAAGTCGGACACCCTACCCGAGCTTGCGCAGGCGAAGGTGTGGGCCCGCACCCCGATTGCGGAGACCGATCTCGACGCCGTGGTGACCGCCCGGTTCGAAGATGGCACGCCCGCCATGGTGGAGCACCGGTATCGAAGCGGCCGGGTGGCCATGCTGGCAACCACGATAGACGATGCATGGACGGATCTACCCTATCAACCGGTCTTCGTTCCTTTCGTCCTCGATACCTTGGCTCGGCTTGCAGGTCGAACCGATCACGCCATCGAGCCCTACGAGCCGGTGTCGCTACCCGGTTCCACGTCGAGCCAGCGCATCCAGGTAGTGACCCCGACCGGCCGTACCGTGGATCTGGCCGAGGCCGATCGGGTCACGTTCCGAGACACGGGTGAGGTCGGCGCCTACCGGGTGCTGGTCAACGGTGTCAGCGGCGATCGATTCGCGTTCGTGGTCGATGCCCCGGCTGCCGAGAGCGATCTGACCTCGAACGCACTGCCTGAAGAGCAACGGGACGCCGATTTGGCCGCGGCAGGCGTATCGCAGGGAATCGAGCAACCGCTCGGGCCATGGCTGCTGCTGGCGGCCCTCGTCCTTCTGTTCAGCGAGCTGTGGCTTCGTCAGATCCGCCGCAGGTGAATCACGCGGTCGATGCGGTCGAGATCCCGGTAGGAGGCAACCGGCTGCCAAGACGTTTCGGCAGCTGCGAACTCCAGCACCTCCTCGGCTTGCCCCAATCCGATCTCGATGAGCAACTGAGCGCCGGGCGCCGTGACTTTCTGGGTGGCGTTCAAGACCGCCCTCACCACGTCCAGGCCGTCTTCCCCTCCCTCGAGGGCGATCCGCGGCTCATGCTCGCGGACCTCGGCTTGCACGGTTGCGAGGTCTCGGCTCGAGAGGTACGGCGGATTCGACACGATGACGTCGTACGCGTCCCCTTCGACGACGAGGTCGGTCTGCTCGAAGCGAACGCGGCCTGCAACCTCGAGCCTCGCGGCGTTTTCGGCGGCCACTTCGAGCGCGCTTGGTGAAATGTCGGTTGCCATCACGCTCGCAAGCGGCCGCTCCAAGGCGATCGTAATCGCGATGGCTCCGCTGCCCGTGCCCACGTCCAGCACGCGGCATGGCGCGCGCGCAGGAATGCATTCGAGCGCATGATCGATCAGCGTTTCGGTATCGGGACGGGGGATCAGAACCTCAGGCGTGACCAAAAACCGGCGGCCGTAAAAATCCTTGTAGCCCAAGATGTACGCGACGGGCTCTCGGTCGCGGCGCCGCGTCACCAGCGGACGAATCGCGCTCCGTTCGTCCTCGAGGAGCGGGCGGTTCAAGTCCAGATAGAGCCCCACGCGGTCGATATCGAGCGCCTTGGCCACGACGAGCTCGGCATCGAGACGGGCGCTTTCAATCCCACGGCGGGCGAAATCCTCGGCGGCCCAGTCGAGGACTTCACGGATTGTCCAGATGCGCGAGCTCACCAGCGTCTAGCGCGTGCGGACACGCATCTTTTGTTTCGGCAGGGCGCCCGCGCCCGCGAGCACTTGCTTGGCGAGCCGGGCCAGCTCGGGGCGGGTTCCCTTCTGAACGAATGCTGCGACCATGTTTGGGTCGACCTCCAGAAGTTGCTCCATCGCCTCGCGCGCTCGGCCGCGCTTCTTCGTCGCGGCGTACGTGTACACCTGCGCACGAAGAAGCATACCGGCGACCTGACCGTATTCCTTGTCCTTCGGGTCGTAGGTCTCGATCAGCTTACGCGCTTCTTCGGGGTCACCGGTTCGGGCAAAGGACTCTGCGACCACCGCGGCGTACATGGCCTTGGCCTTGGCCTGCGGCTGACGGTCGAGACGAATCTCGTTGGCGAGCTCCCGGGCGTCGCGAGCGCGGCCAGCAACCAGGTAGAACATCGCAAGGTTCGCGCGCACGTCGTCTTGAACGACGGCGGGTGCCTTCTTGATGTCGATCGCCTCGAGGACCCGAATTGCTTCTGCGGGGTCTTCTTGCGCAACGAGCTGCGCCTGGGCTACCGCGTTGAGCGCGTCTTTGCCCCCTGGGCTCTGCCTCGCGCGCAGTTGCTCGAGCGCGGCCAGGCGACTCTCCTTGTCGGTTGCGCCTCGCAGAATCGCCGCGATGTCGGCCGATTTCCGGGTGAGCCGCCAGACCCACAACAGGAACCCAGCGGCCACGGCGGTGAGCACGCCGGCGACGATCAGGCCGACGTACCCCACAGTTGGCTGCAAAATGCCCGCGATGATCCAAATCACCGCCAGGGCCAAGCCGATGAGCCCCAACACCTTCCAGTTCATCTTGGGCTGCTCGATTTGCTCGAATGCCTCGCCCGCGTCCTTCGGGGCAGCCGTGATCTGCTTTTTTGGCTTCGCCACCCCCGCTCGGTACTCCGATGGCCACCGCTGGGCAACCCAAGAGACCCCGCACGGACTGGAAGGCATGAGAACCGCAGGACAAATACTGCGTGACCGAGGAGATTTGCCAGATGTGAGCCAGCTCGCATACTTCCGGTTTCGGCGGCCTCTGCGGTATGCTTTCTTCTCCCTATTCGCCCCGTGCGACTTGAGCTTAACCCGAATCTATGAATTAATATACTAAGACTGGATCTCGGTAGGGGAACTCACGAGCATGAGCAGAAATCGATTGGGCGAGCTTCTCGTGCGCGAAAAGCGCATCAGCCTCGAGCAACTCCGCGAGGCACAGAAGCAGCAGAAGGACGACAACGTAAGTCTCGGCTACGCGCTCGCGCGGCTCGGGGCGATCTCCGATCAGGAGATCACCGACTTCCTTAGCGAGCAATATCGGGTCCAAGCCATCGATTTGTCGGAGTACGAAATCGATCGGGAGATCCTCAAGCTGATCAGCCCGCAGGTTTGTGAACGGCACAAGATCATTCCTGTCTCTCGCGCCGGCAGCTCGCTCATCGTGGCGATGGCCGACCCCTCCAATCTCAATGCCATCGATGATGTGAAGTTCCTCACCGGCTACAACGTGGAGCCGGTCGTTTCGTCCGAGAGCGCGATCCTGACTGCGCTCGAAAAAGCGTATGCGCAGCCGGAGATTTCATACGACGACATCATGGAGGGCTTCGATGAATCGGAGATCGAAGTCGCCATCGATGACGATGACGAAAGCGTTCTCGATCTGGAGCGCGCGAGCGAGGATGCGCCAGTCGTCCGTCTCTGTAATGCGATTCTGCTCAATGCGATCAAGCAAGGCGCTTCCGACATTCACGTAGAGCCCTACGAGCGAGTTCTGCGCGTCCGGTACCGCGTGGACGGCGTGCTCCACGAAGAGATGACGCCGCCGATCAAGCTCAAGAACGCCATTGCGTCTCGTCTCAAGATCATGTCCTCGCTCGACATTGCCGAGCGGCGTTTGCCGCAGGACGGGCGCATCAAGCTCAAGCTCGGCAAGGGCCGCGAGATGGACTATCGCGTCTCGTCCGTTCCGACGTTGTGGGGAGAAAAGATCGTCCTTCGTCTCTTGGACAAATCGAACCTGCAGCTCGACATGACCAAGCTGGGCTTCGAGCACAAGCCGCTTTCGGATTTCCGCGATGCGATCCACCAGCCGTACGGAATGGTGCTCGTCACCGGTCCGACCGGTTCGGGTAAGACGACCACGCTGTATTCGGCCTTGTCCGACCTGAATAGCGTCGAAACGAACATCAGCACCGCCGAGGATCCGATCGAGTTCAATCTGATGGGCATCAACCAGGTTCAAATGCACGAGGACATCGGGTTGAACTTTGCGGCCTCGCTGCGCTCCTTTCTCCGGCAAGATCCGGACATCATCATGGTCGGTGAGATTCGAGACTTCGAGACTGCGGAGATTGCAGTCAAAGCCGCGTTGACCGGCCACTTGGTTTTGTCGACGCTCCACACGAACGACGCACCGAGCACCGTGACGCGCTTGCTCAACATGGGCATCGAGCCGTTCTTGGTGACCGCCTCCGTGAACCTCGTTCTCGCGCAGCGTCTCGCGCGCAAGATCTGCCAGGAGTGCAAAGTGCAGGTGCCCACCGACGTCCAGGTGCTGCTCGACGTGGGATTTTCCGAGAGCGAAATTCCGACCGTCGTAGCGTTCCGGGGCACCGGCTGCAAAGTGTGCAACGACACGGGCTACAAAGGCCGGGTTGCGCTCTACGAGGTCATGCCTTTTTCCGAGCGGCTCCGAGAGATCGTGCTGCAGGGCGGTTCGACCGCAGAGCTCAAGGACGAGATGATCCGCGAAGGCGTTTCGACGCTCCGCATGGCAGGGCTCAACAAGGTCTTGCACGGCGTCACGACGATCGACGAGGTCGTGCGCGTGACGGCTGCGGACAAGTAAGACACGACGAACCGGACGGGGCGTCGACCCGCTTTGTCAACCTCGGACCGCGCTCGGAAGCGCAAACTCCGATCGTTGATAAGCTTATTGGCGCATCGAGAATGGGCTCCAACTCCAAAGCTTCGGACCCAAAGCTAGAAAGCACATGACATCTTGTGGCCCTACGTTGCACGTCACGGATTGTCACGCACAGGCGCCGGTGGTAGATCCGATCGCATGCGCATCAGCAACAGTTTCTCCGAAGGCGAGATTCAAGTTCTCGAATTCATCCTGCAAACCCTCTTGCGTGGCGGCACCCCATCGATGGCGACGCGCAACAAAGACTTCGCGTCGGTCTACCGCAAGGTGATGACGATGAAGAAGCGCGTCGAGGAGAAGAAAACGGAAGCCAAAACCTCGTCGGTGGGCACCGTCGCAGCCGCTGACGATGACCTTCATCGCAAGGCGGGCTGAGCGGGTTGACTGGCCCGGGTCCGTCACGTAAGCGCGGACCGCTATGATGAGCCAGCTGATCGTCCTGCGGGGCGGGCGCGTTCTCGATCCGTCGCAAGGCCTCGATGAAACCGCCGACGTCGTCATCGAGGCAGGACGCATCAGGAGCGTGGGCGTGGGTGCCGGAGCTGCCTATTCGGCGTCGAGCGAGCAGGCGCAGATCATCGATCTCTCCGGACAATGGGTGTGCCCTGGTTTCATCGACTTGCACGTGCATCTACGCGAGCCTGGCCAGGAGTACAAAGAAGACATCGCGTCGGGCCTCGATGCCGCTGCGGCGGGCGGCTTCGCTGCCATATGTCCCATGCCCAACACCAAGCCGGCCAACGACACGCGCGCCATTACCGAAATGATGCTTGCCCGCGCTCAAGAGCACGGGGGCGCCCGACTGCTACCATTTGGCGCAGTCACCAGGGGTCAACGGGGAGTTGAGCTCACGGAAATGGCCGACCTGCGCGATGCGGGCGCGATCGGTGTGAGCGACGACGGGCGCTGCGTCATGAACGCCGCAGTGATGCGTCACGCAATGGAATACGCGCGCACGTTCGATCTTCTGGTCAGTCAACACTGCGAAGACCATCATTTGACCGAGGGCGCGCAGATGCACGAGGGCGCCCGATCGACCCAGCTCGGATTGCGCGGCTGGCCCCGAGCCGCCGAAGACATCATCGTCGCACGCGATTTGATTCTTGCCGAGGCCACGGGCGCTCGGTACCACGTTGCGCACATCTCCAGCCTGGGTGCCGTGCGTCTGCTCCGTGAGGCCAAGTCGCGCGGGCTTCGGGTCTCTGCCGAGGTGACGCCGCATCATCTGCTCTTCACAGACGAAGCGCTGCTCAGCTATGACACGTACTGCAAGGTCAATCCGCCTCTCCGCGAAGAGGAAGATCGTGAATCGCTGCGTCAGGCCTTGGCGGATGGAACTATCGATTGCATTGCAACCGATCACGCGCCTCACAGCGACCTCGAAAAGGACTGTGAGTTCGAGGCGGCGTCGGTGGGGATCAATGGGCTCGAAAGCGCGGTGGCATCGATGCTCCACTTGGTCCGCGAAGGCGTCATCCGGCCTCTGCGCCTGGTCGAGACCCTCTCCACGGCCCCCGCCCGGCTGATCCCGGATTTCGAGGGCGGGTCGCTGCGCGAAGGCAGGCGCGCGGACGTCACGGTGCTGGACCCCGAAGCCCGATGGATCCTCGACAAAGAAGCGCTACGCTCTAAATCACACAACACGCCGCTGCTGGGGCGTGAGCTGATGGGGAGGCCCTCTTTGACGATTGTTGGCGGGCAGATCGTGTACGAGCTCGAAAGATGACCGAAGAAGCTAATCTGGTACTCGCAGACGGAACGCGTTTCGTGGGCACGAGCTTTGGCGCCAAAGGCGCTGCGACCGGCGAAGTGGTGTTCACGACAGGGATGACCGGCTACGAAGAGGTGCTCACCGATCCATCGTACTGCGGGCAGATCGTCACCATGACTGCTCCGCAAATCGGAAATACCGGCATCACCTGGGAAGATTGCGAGGCTGGGCGTCCTTTTCTACGTGGCTTCGTCGTTCGTGAGCTGTCGGCCGTGGAGAGCAACTGGCGGGCCAAGGAGTCGCTCGATGCCTACCTGAAGCGGCACGGAATCGTGGGGATCACGGGGGTCGATACGCGGTCGCTGACCCGGCACATCCGGGACGTCGGAGCCCAGATGGCCGCCCTCGGTACCGAGGACGCGCCGACACTGCACGATCGAGCCAAGGCCGCTCCGCCGATGATCGGCCAAAACCTCACCGGCGAGGTGAGCGCCTCGGAACCCTATGAATGGACCGAGGGAAGCGGCATATGGTCGGAACCGCGTCGAGACGCGCGCCGTTGGCACGTGGTGGCGATGGATTTCGGCATCAAGCGCAACATCCTGCGCTGCCTGGTCGACGAAGGGTGCAAAGTCACGGTGGTGCCTGGCGCCTCCAGCGCGCAGGACGTTCTCGCTCACGATCCCGATGGGATTTTTTTGTCCAATGGGCCGGGTGACCCCGCTGCCGTTCGAAGTGGTATCGCCACCGTGCGCGAGCTTCTCGGTCAGCGCCCAATGTTCGGCATCTGCCTTGGCCATCAGCTCATGAGCCTCGCGCTCGGCGGTGAGAGCTACAAGCTGAAGTTTGGGCATCGCGGCCTCAATCAGCCGGTCAAGGATCTCAAGACAGGACGCATCGAGATCACGACCCAGAACCACGGCTTCTGCGTCGATGTCGACTCGCTCAAAGACAAATGCGAGCTCACGCACCTCCACCTCAACGACGGTACCTGTGAAGGGATCGAGCACATGGAGACAGGTGCCTTCAGCGTTCAGTACCATCCCGAAGCCGCCGCGGGTCCCCACGATTCGCGCTATCTGTTCCGGCGCTTCACCGATGCCATCAGCCTCGCACGCAGCTGAGCTCGAGCGCGTGCTTTGGCGCGCAGCTCAGGAGTGCGAGTCCAAGGCAGTTTGGTTCGGAGATGGTCTGCCTCAGCTTCTGCGGCACGTGGCGGAGAACGAGGTTGGCGCGCGCGGGGAGCGTCCTGCGGAGGTGGCATTCGTCGAAGTGAGCGCCATCTCTCCACAGGGGCGCGCCCACGTGACCGAGCCGCCCCTCCGCTCCTCGTGTTCGGTCATCGGTCTCAGCACCGCGGGGCTCGAAGAGCTTTCATCTCTCTTTGGATCAGCAGGCCCGGACGGCGTAGCCGTCTCGCGGTTGATCTGCCCGGTGGCGGTCTTTGACTTCACGCCCGAGGGCCTGCGTGTACGTGAGCTCAAGCACGGCCTCACTGCCGCCGATCTTCAAAGGCAGCTACCGGTCCGGCTCTGGTCTGGCCCCGACCTCAAAGAGCTCGGCACCCACTAGCTGGGACGAACCGCATTGTTCGCGCGCCCGAGCTCGCGGCGTAGGACCTCGCCAGTGTGGCTCCGCTTGCGCTTGGCGATGGTCTCGGGCGGCCCTTGGGCGATTACGCGGCCCCCATCGACCCCGCCTTCCGGACCGAGGTCGATGATCCAATCGGCTTCCAACATCACGTCGGGATGATGCTCGATGACGGCCACCGTGTCGCCGCGCTCGACCAGACGATCGAGCACACCGAGCAATCGATCGACATCGTCGCGGTGAAGCCCCGTAGTCGGCTCATCCATCACGTACAGCGTCGGCCCAGCGCGAAGACCTGCTGCAAGCTCGGAAACGAGCTTGATGCGCTGCGCCTCGCCTCCGCTCAGCGTATTGGAAGGCTGCCCGAGGTGCAGGTATCCGAGGCCGAGCTCATCGAGAAGCGCAAGAGGCTCCCGAATGGCCGTGATGGGTGAAAACACCTCGACCGCCTCGGAGACTTCGAGCTGAAGGAGCTCTCCGGCGTTGAGACCTTGCCAGCGTACCGCCAGCGTTTCGGGCGTGAAGCGCATGCCTCCGCAAGTGTCGCAAGGAACGTCGACGTCTGGTAGAAACGCCATCTCGACGTGAATCGAGCCCTGCCCGTGGCATTCGGGGCAACGGCCTTGTTCGACGTTGAAGGAAAAACGGCTTGCCGTGTACCCGCGCGCTCGCGCTTCGGGTGTTCCGGCCAACAGCTGCCGTACGGCGTTCCAGATGCCGATGTAGGTGGCCGGCACCGATCGAGGCGTACGGCCGATCGGGCTCTGATCGATCTCGATGGCGCGCTTCAGCGGCTCGAAGCCGCAGATGGAGTGAAAGCGACCCGGCGGCGCATCATTGACCAAGCCGACCGCGTCCCGCGTCGCACGTAGCAGGACCTCCCGGACCAAAGAGCTCTTGCCGGAGCCGCTCACGCCGGTCACGGCGACGAAGCGTTGAAGAGGGAAACGCACATCGACATTCTTCAGATTGTGGTGCTCCACGCCGGAGAGCTCGAGCCAGGCTGCGTCCCTCGTGGGGCGTCGTTTGACGGGCAAGCGAGGCGGCCTGGCGAGAGCTGTGGCCGTGACCGAGCCTTTGAGGGCGCCAAGCTTGCCCTGCGCCACGATCCGCCCCCCGTGCTTGCCGCCGCCAGGCCCGACGTCGATCACGTGGTCGGCTGCCCGAATCGTATCGGCGTCGTGCTCGACGACCAAGACCGAATTCCCGCGGTCGACCAAGCCGCGTAGAGCCTTGAGGAGTCGTCCCGTGTCGCGGGGATGCAACCCGATTGTCGGCTCGTCGAGAACATACAGCACTCCGGTAAGCCCGCTGCCGAGCTGCGCGGCCAAGCGAACGCGTTGCGTCTCGCCCCCGCTCAGTGTGTCAGCCGCGCGCCCGAGGCCCAAATACCCTAGCCCCACCTCTTCGAGAAACGATAGTCGCCGAAGCGCCTCGTGGAGTGGAGCCTTCGCGATCGTCGCATCGCGGCCTTCGAGACGAAGCGACTGGAGGGTCTGCACCGCTTCGGAGACGCTCTGGTCGAACAAGGTGGTGATCGACATTCCGCTCACGGTGACACCCCGCGCCAGGGGCGAAAGGCGGGTCTGGTTGCATTGATCGCAATCGCGCTTGTCCGTGGCGCGCTTCTTGCGCCGGCCGCGCCACGTCTTTTTGATGATCTCGCCGCGTCCTTCACATGCTGGGCATTGGCCTTGCCGGGTGTTGAACGAAAAGAATCTCGGGTCGAGCTCTGGATACCCGAGGCCGCAACTCGGACATGCGCGCTTGCTCGAGAGCTGCATCTCTTGGGCGCCGCATAGCGCCCAGGCGGCGCCCTCCCCCACCTCGAGCGCCTGTCCCAGCAGCTCCGAGAGCTCGGCTCGTTTTGCGGACACGCGGCCGACCACGAGCTCGATGTCGTGCTCGATGTATCTGTCGAGCTTCATTCCAGGCTCGAGCGTGCGGATTTGGCCGTCGATACGGGCCTCGGTAAAGCCGTTCTTCTGGGCCTTGTTGAGCAACTCGCGGTGAATCCCCTTTCTTCCGCGTACCACTGGAGCAAGTAGCGTCACCCGTTTGGCGCCGAAACGCTTTTTCAAATCCTGCGCCAGCTGTGCCGGTGGACGAGCGGCGATGGGTACCTGGCAGTCCACGCAGTGCAGAACTCCGATTCGGGCCCAAATCAACCGGAGATAGTGGGAGACCTCGGTCACGGTCGCGACCGTCGAATTCGCCCCGGCGCGCGACAGGCGCTGTTCGAGCGAGACACTCGGTGGAACACCCAACACCTGATCGACAGATGGCCTCGGGAGTTGCGGCATGTACTGGCGCGCATACGGCGACAGCGTTTCGAGATAGCGCCGTTGGCCTTCGGCAAACAGCACGTCGAACGCAAGCGTGCTCTTGCCACTTCCGCTCGGTCCCGTGAGCACCACCAGTTGCTCGCGGGGAATGTGCACGGTCACATTCTTCAGGTTGTGCTCCCGTGCTCCGACGATTCGGATATCGTGCGTATCCGCGCCGGAGGCTCCGCTGGTCCGTTTGCTTTTCTTGGCGGGCTTTGGCTTACCGGCCTTCCCGAGAGCGCGTGCGAGATAGGGCGCGCTCTGAGAACGCTTGGCTCGTGCGACTTTCTCGGGTGGACCCGCGGCGACGATCCGGCCGCCCTCGTCACCTGCGCCAGGCCCGAGATCGATGACGTGGTCGGCGTGAGCCGCGACGTGCATGTCGTGCTCGACCACGACGACCGTGTCACCGCGCTCGACCAAGCGATCCAAAACCTTCATGAGGGGCGCGACGTCGTTGGCGTGCAAACCCGCCGTCGGCTCGTCGAAGACGAGAAGCGATTCTGGCGTCGCGCGCACCAGGGCTTCGGCGAGCTTGAGCCGCTGCGCCTCGCCGCCCGACAGCGTATTGAGCGGCTGACCCAGCCGTACGTAGCCGAGGCCGACTTCGAGCAGCGGCTCGAGGGCGCGCGAGATCAACTTGTCACCGGCAAAACGCTCCGCCGCCTCGTGGGCGGTCAGATCCAGGACGTCGGCGATGTGCAGTCCTTGGTACCGCACGTCCAGCACGGGACCGACGAACCTCCGGCCTTGACACTCGGGGCAGCTGAACACCACGTCGGCGAGAAACTGCATCTCTACGGTTTCTGCTCCGTCACCACGGCAAGCCTCGCATCGCCCACCAGGCACGTTGAAGGAGAAGAACCCGGGTTTGTAGCCGCGTTCCTTGGACAACGGCTGCTCGGCGAAGCGCTTGCGGAACAAGTCCCAAATCTTCAAGTATGTCGCGGCGTTCCCGCGCGAAGTTCGTCCCAGCGGAGCCTGGTCCACGCCCACCACCCCGCGGAGCGAGTCGGCACCGCTGAGTCGGCGGTAGGAGAGCGGCGTGCTCTCGGATTTCACGCCGAGGTGGCGCTCGACCGCAGGCAGCAGCGTTTCGAGGACGAGGCTGCTCTTGCCCGAGCCGCTGACTCCGGTGACGCACGTCAGCACCGCGCGCGGAATCGAGACGTCGATCGTCCGAAGGTTGTGTCCGGCTGCACCCTCGAGCTCGATCCAGCCCGTGGGCTCGCGGCGCGCTCGGCGGACTGCGCCGTTGGCTTTGAGCGCAACGCCCGTGGCCGTCGGGGCCTTTCGTAGTGCGGCCGGAGTGCCGTCGAATACGATTTGCCCTCCGCTTTCCCCAGCTCCCGGTCCGAGCTCGATCACCCGGTCCGCGCCGAGGATCATCTCCCGATCGTGCTCGACGACCACGGCGACGTTCTCGTCCCGCGAAAGCGCCTGCACGACTCCGAGCAAACGCTCGACGTCCCGCGGATGAAGACCGACGGTCGGCTCGTCGAGCACGAACATCGCACCATTGAGGGTGGCACCGAGCGCGCTGGTCAGCGCCACTCGCTGCGTTTCGCCGCCGGACAGGGTACGCGAGGTGCGATCCAGCGAGAGATAGCCAAGCCCGACATCGTGTAACGCATGAAGGCGTCCCACGGCCTCGCGCCACAAGAGCGCCGCGCCAGCGTCTCCGACGAAGCGCGTCTCTTGCCTCTCCAAGAACGAGAGCGCATCCGATGCGGGCAGCGCGTAGAGATCAGGCAAGCTTAGGCCATCGATGTGCCAGGCAAGCGCCTCAGGCTTGAGCCGGGTCCCATGACAGTCGTGGCAAGTTTCGTACTTCCGAAAGCGCGAAAGAAACACCCGTACGTGCATCTTGTAAGCACGGGACTCCATCCACTTGAACCAGCTCCGGATCCCCCACCAGCCCTTGGGGTATCCGACCTCGTCCCCCTCGATCAGCCAATTGACCTCGGTAGGGCTCCACTGTCGCAGTGGCTTGTCGAGCGGGATGCCGGCCGCCTTGGCGTGCTTCTTGAGCTCCCGGCGCTCCCATGCCGTGGCCTTGCCCTGCCAAGCCCGAATCGCGCCTTGGTCCGGAGATCGATCGTAGTCGGGAATCACGCGATCCAGATCGATTTCGATGGTGCGTCCAAAGCCCCGGCAGGTCTCACATGCGCCTATGGGGCTGTTGAAGCTGAAGAGCCCCGGCGTCGCCCGCCGAAATGACCGGTCACAGGTGGGACAATGCAACCCCTCGGAAAATCCGAGCTCTGTTCCATCCGCAGACCACACGCTGGCGTGTCCCGCGCCCCGTCGCATCGCATCCTCCAGCGCCTCGACCAGCCGTGCGTGGTCCGAAGGGCGCGCCATGGTCCGGTCCGCGACCACGTCCAAATGGGTGCTGCGCCCGTTGGTCACCTCGCTCGGGCGGACCTCGTCGAGGTCGCGCACCTGCCCTTGCACCCGTACGCGCCGATATCCATGCCTCAACAAATCCTCTCGAACCCCCAGGAAGTGCTCGGCGTCGGCGACCGCCACAGGATAGGTGACCACCAGCTTCTTGCCCGTGAGCTCGGTCATCACGCTCTGGGCGGCTCGCGTCGGCGCGTCTCGATGCACCAATTGCCCGCAGCTCGGGCAGTGAAGCTCGGCAGCATGCGCCCACAGATGCTTCGCGTAGTCCGAGATCTCGGTCATGGTTCCCACGGTCGACCGGCTGGTCCGGACAGGCGCCTGTCGATCGACGGCAATGCCGACCGGAACCGGGTCGAGCTCCTCGACGGGGGGTCGGGCGAGCCGTTCCAAGAATTGGCGCGCGTATGCGCTGAAGCTCTCGACGTAGCGGCGTTGCCCCTCGGCGTAGAGCGTCCCAAAGGCAAGCGACGACTTGCCCGCCCCCGATGGGCCGACGATCGCAAGATAGGTGCCTGGCGCGATGTCGAGGTCGATCGAACGGAGGTTGTGCGTGCGCGCGCCGCGTAGCTTGGTGGGCTGCATGAAGGGGAGCGCTATTTCTAGGATGGCATCGGCCGATGTCCAGCGAAGGCCCCGAAATCGACGCAGGACCTGCGATTAGCGGCGTCCCCAGCGTCTGCGGACGATCCAGGTGATGCCGAGCAACGCGATCGTCAGCGAGATGAACCAGGGATTGGAAAGCGGCTGCTTCGAGACCAGGCCGGCGGCGCGTCGGCTGGTCGATGCGAGCTCTGCCAAGGCCGGAACGCTCCCGATGCCGAGAAACAATCGCCCGCCGGTGCGTTCGGCCAGGAGCTGGAGCTCTTCGGGATGCTGCTCTAAATCGGCCAGCTCGTCACCGCTTTGCTCGACTACGAAGACCTCGCGCGCGATTTCCTTGCCTTCGACCGAGGCGATGATCTCGTACGCCCCGGGCTCGTTGGGTGCGCGTAGGGTCGCGCGGAGCTCACCGTCCTGGTCCGTGCTCGTCCGCAACGCAGGCTCTTGGTCCTCGGTGGGGGAGAAATCGAGCTCCACGTCGGCGTTGCGCATCGGACGATAGCGTTCGTCCCGGAGCCGGCCCGAGACGACCAGCTCACCGCCCATGGCGTAGCGCTCCCGGTCGGTTGAAAGGCGTGCTGGCTCGAGGAGAGGATCACGGGTGAGCCAGCGAATCATGCGATCCCAGAATAGCTCGTATTCGTCCGAGCCGACCGTGGCGTCGTCTGCCGCGAAGCGCCAACGCCAAGACGCATCGGTCATGAACGCGGCGACGCGTCCCCTTCCCGCTTCGCCAACCACCAAGATTGGCAATCGAGCTCCGTTGCGGAGTCGTGCGCGCGGGTGTCTCAACAATACCTGGGCCTCGTCTTTGACGGCGCTCACCACGTTGGCGCCGTACAGGCTCGGAAGCGACTTCCAAGTCTCCTCGGTGAGCGCAGGATCGGGCCCTAGTGCCACGATGGGGTGTCTGGCCAACGCCTTGTTGACCTCGGCCTTGTAACTGCCCTTGATGATTCCGGCGGCTCCTAGCTTCACCGGCAAGATTTCCTCGATCGCCGTTCCCGAATAACGCCCTTCGGCAAACGAGCGGTCGCCGCCGATCATCATGAACGATCCTCCCCGCTGCACGTAGTCCCGAATGCGAGGAAGATAGGTGGCCATCTCGTAGGGTGCGTAGTCGAAGTTTTGGAAGATCACGACATCGAAGCTCCCCAGGTGCTCCCGAAACAGCTCGTCGGTGGGAAATGGGATCAGTGCGAGCTCGTTGGTCGGGGCAGCCGTGAGATCGGCGGCGGCGCGAAGGATGAAGAAAGACACCAAATCGATCGATCCATCGCGCTTGAGGAAGTCTCTCAGGAACCGCACGTCCCAACTCGGTCGCCCCGCCACCAGCAGCGCTCGCAACCGCTCCCTGCCCACGCGAAGGAGCGCCGCTCGATCGTTGTTCTCAGGCACCTCGTCCTCGGGCGCGACTGGAATCAACACACGGTAGAGCGTCCGGCCCATCCGTTTCGGTGTCACCTCGAATGCGACGTTGGCCCGTCCGCTCTCGTCGAGGACCACGAGGGTCTCCTGCTCGAGCTGGCTCTCGTGCCAGAGCTGAACACGAAGGTCCCTTTGGCGTAGCCCACCAATCGCGCGCACTTCGGCTCGAATCACCGCGGGAACGCCCACGTATGCAGTCGCATCGGCGCGAAGCGAGACGACGGCTTGATCATCGAGCGGCTCGTCAGCTCCCACGACGACGGCATGAATCGCAGGCGCTTTCGAGCCGAGCCCAAGCGCGGCGGCAGAAAACCGCTCGTCAGCACCGTCGGTGACGACGATGATCGAGCCCAAATCTTGGTCAGCGCTTTTGCCGAGCACGTAGCTCAGCGCTTGACGGATGTCCGTTTCGTCGTCCGTCGGCGCATAGCTTTGGCGTAACCCCTGCCAGGCGGTGCCGCGTGTGCTCGAGCCGAATAGGTATACGGATGGGCTCACCCGGTCGTCTTTCTGCCACTTCGCGATCAGCGCGCGGACCGCATCGCTTCGCTCGCCGTTTGCGCCAGACAGCGTCATGCTCCGCGAGTTGTCGACGAGCACTGCGGTTCCACCCGCCACTTCCTCGAAGGTTTCGCGAACCAGCGTGATTTGCAGCGCGAGCAGATAAACCGCCAGGATGCCGAGACCGCCAAGCGCGCCGAGCGCAATCCGCCGGCGCCGGTTGGACTCACCACGAATCGAACGGATCTCGAACAACCACAGAGCGAACAAGGCAAGGCCCAGGCCCCATGCGGCCGTGCTCCCGCCGAAAATACCGAGCTGCCACTGCCAATCCTCCACGCGAAAACCTCAGGGCCCCCCGCCCCGCCTCCGCATGATGAACGGAGCATGCACTTGGTCGTCTTTGTAGTCGGTGCAAAGCGCATACAGCACCAAGTTGACGGCCAATCGTATCGCGCGCTCGCGTTGTCCTTCCCCGCCAGGCACCACCGCCTGGCTCCACGCCCCGAGCTTGTCCCGCTCCAACGCGCCGCCGAGGTCGTGCCGTGAGTAGACGATGGCGATTCGATCACCGTACGTGATCCCTTCGAGGAAGGGGGGACCTTGCACACGGCCGACCGGTCGGTCGAGGAGATAGAACGAACGATAAATGGTGTGGTTCGATGGAATTGGCTTGAGTGGAAGCGCTGGAAACGCGCGAAGGAGCTCGCGGCGAACGGCGCGATCGAACCCCTCTCCACCTGCCGTGGCATCGTCAATCAAGATGAAGCCGCCTCGATGAACATACTTTCGCAGGCCATCGATCGCTTCTTCGCTGAGCGGAGGAAAGTCTTCGCTGCCGCGCCAGTAGAGGAACGGGCTCCGAAAGAGCGAAGCCTTGTCGAGCCGTGCGCGACCCGGTTCGAGGATGGGCTCGACGCTCGTCCGTTTTCGAACTTCCCAAGCCAATCGCTCGGTCACGCTCTGGGAATCGGCCGCGTCTTTGTTGAAATCGAGAGATACCAACTCCACCCCAGTGGCGTCCCCGAATGCGGCAACGCGATGGGCCGGACACACTGAAAGGCAGGCCAGTATCAGCAAGAGGCGGCCCCCAAGCATCGCCAAGACGCTCCGCATCGGAAGAGACGTACCAATCGCGGGCCAAAGCGCAAGCCGGGTTGACGAGGCCGGAGTTCACGACGACAGTTGCGCCGTGCCTCGTGCATGCGCCGTGATCGCGTTGCTCGCATTGAGCCTTGGTTGTGAAAGCCAGCGAGATACGGACGACGCTCAGGCATCCGGCGTCGCGTCGAGCGCCGCCACGCCCCTACTGACCCGGACGCGCCCACTGATGAGCACGGTGTTTCGGATCGAGGTGCAGTCACCGATGGAAGGCGCGGAGCAGGTGGTGCAACAGGCCTTCCTCGAGATCGAGCGTTTGGAGTCTCTGCTTTCCGAATGGCGCGAAGACAGCGACATCGCCAAAATCAACGCAGGCGCTGGCAAGAAGCCGGTGAAGGTGAGCGACGACACTCTTCGAGTCATCGATGCTGGTCTCGACGTATCCATGTGGTCGCGTGGTGCGTTCGATCTTTCTTGGGCCGCGCTCTGGGGCCTCTACGACTTTCGTCCCGACTCGATCAAAATTCCGACCATGCAAGAGATCGAGCCGCGTCTGAAGCTGATCGACTACAAGAACATTCGAGTCAGCACGAAGTACAATACCGTCTTTTTGAAGAAGCGCGGCATGGCCATCGGTACGGGCGGAATCGCCAAAGGATATGCTCTGGACCACGCGGGCGCGATCCTTCGCGGCGGCGGCATCAACAACTACATGATCTTCGGCGGAGGCCAAGTGCAGGTGCACGGCAAGCGAGACGGACGTCCCTGGCGCGTGGGAATTCAGCATCCCCGCGATCCAACCACCTACTTTGCCGCATTGGAGTCGACCGGCGCCTCGTTCTCCACCTCGGGCGACTACGAGCACGTAGTGTTCGATGGCTCTGGAAGACGCTGGCATCACATCATCGACCCAAAGACCGGCCGACCCGCAGACAAGTCGCTCTCCGTGACGATCATGACGGCCGAGGGGATCTACGCGGACGCGTTGAGCACGGCCGCGTTCGTGCTCGGGCCGGAAAAGGCCCTCAGGATGCTCAGCCGCATGGCATATCCTGCCGAGGCCGTCATCGTGGGCGCCGACTGCAAAGTCTACATGACGCCGAAAGCCGAAAAGCAAATCCGCTGGACCGTCGACCTGGTGGACGGACGACTACCCCACTGCAAGCCTTAAGCGGCGGATCGACGATGGATCGAGCACGCGAGGGTGAGCGTCAGCCCCGCTCTTCGACGGGCACGAAGGTTCGATCCGTTTCCCCGACCCAGATCTGACTCGGCCGGAAGATGCGATTTCCCTCCAGCTGCTCGAGCAGATGGGCAAGCCAACCGGCCACGCGCGAAATCGCAAAAATAGGCGTGAACAGATCCATGGGGACACCGAGCTTCTGATAGACGATGCCGCTGTAAAAGTCGACGTTCGGGTAGATGCCTTTGCTTCCGACCAGGTCGGCCATCTGACCTTCGAGCTCGAGGGCCAGATCGTAGTCGGGCGTGCTTCCAAACTTGGCGAACAGTTTCGTGGCAAGGTCCTGTAAGATGGTCGCGCGCGGGTCCTTGACCTTGTAGACCCTGTGGCCAAATCCCATGATCTTTTCCTTGCGTGCGAGCCGGTCTTCCGCCCAGCTGCGCACGGCGTGAGGGGAGCGATCGTCGATGCGCTCGAGCATTGCGAGGACCTGCTCGTTGGCTCCGCCGTGAAGCGGGCCGGCGAGGCTTCCAATGGCGGAGGCGACGACCGCGTACGGGTCGGTCAGCGTCGATCCGGTCACCCGGGCGGTGAACGTCGACGCGTTCATGGAGTGCTCGGCGTGCAGAATCAACGCCACGTCGAAGACGCGCTCCGCCAAACGTGTCGGCACCTCCCCCTCGAGCATGTAGAGGAAATTGGCGGCGTGGCCGAGCTCACTGCTCGGCTTGATCGGATCGTCGCCTCGCCGTATCCGGTGCCAAGCCGCCACGATCGTGGGTAGCTTGGCTATCAGACGGATCACGGTGAGGCGGCGGAATTCAGGGTCGGCGATGTGGTCGCCTTTGTAGAACATGCCCATGGCCGCCACGGCGGCCGTGAGGGCGTCCATGGGATGACCGCTTTCGGGGAGAGTCTTGAGGAGGTCGATGATCCGGAATTTCAGCCCACGCTCGGCGATCAGATGGCTGCGAAACTCCTCCAACTGAGAGGTGGTCGGCAGGCGGCCGAAGACCAGCAAGTACGTGACTTCCTCGTAGGAGCAGCGGTCTGCGAGAACCTCGATGGGATAGCCCCGATATTGAAGCTTGCCGACGGCGCCGTCGATGTAGCAGATGCTGGTTCGGGCAGCGGGGACACCCGCCAAGCCTGGAATGTATTCGGGCACTTCCGCCATATCCTTCACTTTCGGGCTACAATGTGGGCCGGCAAGCTAGCTGTTCACCCCAACGGTGCAAGCCGAGGCGAAAAGAGCCGCGAATGCGGGGCGAACCGACCCTAGAACCACATCTGCGCTCTCTTCGAGGACCACGGCGCGGAGCCGCCATCGTGCGGCCGGCAGAGGGGCTCGGATCACGATCCGGTGGTCGGCCGGTGGCGCGCCCTCACGGGTCAGGGACCGTGCGCCCCCACCGAGGAGCAGCTCCGCAAAGCGCCGAGCCGCCGACCCGTCGCCCGTATCGGTGACCGATATGATGCGGGTGCCCAGCCGCAAGAGCACCGGCGGTGGCTCCTCGGAAGCAGCACCCTCGAACACTCGAAGCGGCCGCCTCAACCGCGCTCCACCTCGAGACCGTCGGCTTCCCAGTGTAGAAATCCGCCGGCGAGGAATCCCACCTGCACGCCGTCTGCCTGCAGGCGCTCGCTCCATTCCTTCGCTTCCTCGCTTCGCCCGTAGAGGACCCGGATCCGGCCGTCGAAGGGCTGCAGCTCCTTGGCCTGGCTCGCGAGCTGATCGGCCGGAATGTGAATGGCGGTTGGAATGCGGTAACGGCCGTACGAAACCGCGTCACGAATGTCGACCGGCAGCGCCTTGCCTTGCTGGATCCAGAGTGAGAGCTCCTCTGGACGGACTTCGGCCGCCGAGCGGGGCAAGACCGGCTCGAGCAGCTTCAGCAACGAGGGCTTGTCGAGCACGCCCACGTGGTGCTGAACCACCCTCCCTTCCGCGATGATGAGCAGCATCGGGATCGACGTGGCGCGAAAGGTCTGTGCGATCATCGGGTTCCGGTCGACGTCGACCTTCACGGCTTTGATCTTCCCAGCGAGCTCGTTGGCAACCTGGGCAACGATGGGCGAGAGCTGCTTACACGGACCACACCAATCCGCGTACAGATCGACGAGAACCGGTAAGTCGGAACGCAGCACCTCGGCTTCGAATGTGGCATCGGTAACCGAATGAACCGTCATATCAATATCCTCTGTGCTCCCCATGCGATTCTGTCACGATCGCGACTCCTGCGCTCGTGCCGAGTCGATTGGCCCCCGCTGCGATCAAGAGGTCGGCAGTGGCCGGATCGCGGATTCCGCCTGCCGCTTTGACACCGAAGTCGGGGCCCAGCTCGGCGCGGAGCAGACGAACGTCGCGTTCGGTGGCGCCCGCACGGCCAAACCCCGTCGACGTTTTCACGAACGCGGCTCCAGCGGACCGAGACCATTGGGCGCCACGGCGCTTCTCATCGTCGGTGAGCAGGCAAGTCTCCAAGATCACTTTGACCGGCTGGCCTTGGGCCGCATCGACCACCCGGGCGATGTCGTCGATGAAGGACTGCTGGCGGCCCTCCTTCAGCGCGTCGATGCGACACACCACGTCGATTTCGGATGCGCCATCGAGGATGGCCTGCCCCGTCTCGGCCCGCTTGGCGGCGCCGGAGCTCGACCCGAGCGGAAACCCGACCGTGGCTGCGACCGCCAACTGGCAGTCTCGTAGCAGTGCGGTACAAAACGCGACGTGGGCCGAGTTGACACAAACTGCCGCGAAGCGGTACTGGGCTGCCTCTTTGCACAAGCGCTCGAAATCCGAGCCGATCGCATCAGGTCGAAGCAACGTGTGGTCGATGAATGGGGCCAAGTCGTGACGCATCGGGAACCGTTTGCCGACGGGGACCCACCAACCGTACCACCAAGCGAGCCGGGGGGGCTTCTCCACTGATGGACGTTATTTGCGAACGCTGCAACACGGAATACGAGTTCGACGAGACCTTGCTTTCCGTTCGAGGAACGAGCGTGAAGTGCACCAACTGCGGCCACGTTTTCAAGGTCTACCCGCGGGGCGAAGGCCAGGGCGGACCCGCTTCCAGCTGGAGGCTCAAGCGCCCCGACGGCACGACGGATGCGATCGACTCACTGCGCGAATTGCAGCGACGAATCAGTACCGGAGAGCTGACGCCGGACGACCAGATCGCCCGCGGCGAGGAGGGCTGGAAGAAGCTCGGCTCGATTCCCGAGCTCGAAACCTTCTTCCAGGCTGCGGGCGTCCAGATTCCTTCGCCGAGGCTGCGGTCGCCGATCCCGCCCGCGCCGGCCCCCCAACCCGCTGCGTCCCGTGAGTCGAGCACGCCGCCCGTGAGGCGCCCCCGCCAACCAACCCTCCTCGGTGTCTCACCCGTCCATGGAGGAACCCCAGGACCAGCGTCAGGGCCAGCGTCAGGGCCAGCGGCAGAGCCAGCGGCAGCGTCAGAGCCCGCGCCAGCGCCGGCATCTACGTCCGAGCCCGGGCTCGAGTCGCTACGGGATTCGTCGGGCGCCGGATTGGAATCATTGGGAGATTCGTCGGCCCCCGATTTGGAATCACTGCGGGATTCGTCGGCCCCCGATTTGGAATCGCTACGGGATTCGTCGGCCCCCGATTTGGAATCGCTACGGGATTCGTCCGCAGGCATCGAGGACGCGGAGTTCGAGGATGTGCCGCGGTCTGCCGGTGCTCGCAACGTCCCCCCGCCGCCTTATTTCGACGACAACGATGACATTCCCGAGCTGCCGGGGCGGGGCTGGTCCCCGCTGAGCTGGCTCTTGCTGATCGTGCTGGTGGGCGGTTTGGCATTGATCGCGACACAGTGGGAGCGCGTGAGCCGCTTGGTCGGCATGGGCGGCGATCCCGCGACCATCGCGGCCGCGGTCACCGAGGGCGATGCGAGCATGGGGCTTGGCGAGCCCAGTGGATACGACAGTGCCATCGAGGCGTACCGACGCGCGGTCGAGGCCGGCGGCGATCGAGATCCCGCGATCATCGCGAAGCTTTCGAGCGCCTATGCGCTTGCCGCCCAAGCGCGAATCGACGACGGCGAGACGGGCAGCTTCGTGGAGAGCCTCGAAGCGGCAGCGCTCGCTTACGCACGAGATGCAACAGCCCTCGATCCGCACGACATCGGTGCCAAGCTCGCCGAGGCGGACGCGCTACGACTCACCTCCCAGTACGCCGCGGCGCGGCTCGTTCTCGACGAAGCACGGGCCATGTCGTTCAGTCGCACCGCAGAGACCTTCCGGATCGATGCCAGGTTGACCGCCGCACAAGCGGGGGGCGGCTTGGAGCACGGCCTGCAGAGCGCGAGACAAGCTGTGGCGCTTGCGCCGGACGGAGTCCGGTTTCAGTTGTTGCTAGCCCGCGCAGAGCGCGCTGCGGGCAACGACGGCCGGGCCAAGGAGGCACTGGAATCGATCCTCGCCGAGCACCCTGGGCACCCGGTCGCCACCAAGCTCCTTGCAGAGCTCGAGGAATCCCAATCCGCCAAATCAGCGAGAGAGTCCGCGTCGGCGACTGAGTCCGCGTCGGCGACTGAGTCGGCGAAGGCGACTGAGTCGGCGTCGGCGACAGGGTCCGCGCCGGCGACAGGGTCCGCGCCGGCGACAGGGTCCGCGCCGGCGACAGAGTCCGCGTCGGCGACAGGGTCCGCGCCTGAGCCCGCGAAGGCGTCCGCGCCTGCGCAACCGCCCGAGCGAGCGACCACGAAGGAAAAGGCGCCCCCAGCTCCCAAAGCACCGACGGCCCCGCCGCGGGCGCCGCCCACGGAAGCCCCGCGCAAGGCGGCGGCCTCGAAGAAGCCCCAATACGACGAATACGATCAGCTGAACAAGGCCGCCCAGAACGACGCGTTCGTCGACGGCCGCCCGCCCGTTCGGGACTACGAGTGGTACATGAACCGCGGGTGGGACGAGCTCGCCGCGGGGAGCTACCTGCGCGCGAGGGCTTTTTTCGAAAGCGCGCTCGAGGTGAAACCGGGGTCGGCCGATGCGATGGACGGCCTCGGCAAGGTAGCGATGGGCACGGAAGATTTCGCCTCGGCTTTGCGCTACTTTCGCGTCGCGGCCGAGCGCGGGCACCCCGACGGCTATTTCCGACTCGGCCGAGCGTACGAGCGGCTTGGACGGAATGAAGAGGCGGTCTCCGCCTATTACACTTACATCAAGCGGAATCCGAGCGGTACCCATGTTGCCGTCGCCCGGGCCGCCATCAAGACTTTGGAGCCACGCGCAAAGCTCCCCGAGCCCGAGCCTTCGCCAGACGACAGCGCGGAACCCACAGAGCCCACACAGGAGTCAGGACCGGCCTTGCCATGAACCAAGATGCGCGTCGTTCCGCGCTTGTACTCGCTGCGATGGTCACATCGCTCCTCACGACCTCTTGCAGAAGCGGTGAAGAGCCGGCTTCCGATGAACCCGTGGTTCACGAGCTCAGCATCCTGGAGCCCTTCCCCGATGGCGCGCAGCACGAGCTCTTCGAGCTTCCCCAGCCGACGCTCCACGACATTTTGGACCGAATCTGGGAGTCGACGAAGAACGAGCACGTCAAGGGGCTGTTCGTTCGGGTGGGACCCTTGGAGGGCGCCTGGGGGAGCGTCGAGGACATCGTCGAGGCGCTCAACGCGTTCCGGGCCGATCAACGCCCCGTGCACTGCCATTTCGAGACGGCCGACAATGTCGGGTATCTCCTGCTCGCGTCGGCCTGCGATCGGATCACCATGTCGCCCGCGGGCGTGCTCGACCTCATCGGACCGGCCGCAGTGATGGTCTATGCACGCTCCTTCCTCGACAAGGTCGGCGTGAAAGCCGAGATCGTCCACATGGGTCGATACAAAGGCGCCGGTGACGTGTTCATTCGCGACGACATGCCGGAGGAAGCCAAGGAATCGATGGATGCGATCCTGGACGACCTCTCAAGCGCGCTCGTGACGGCGACCAAGCGGCGGACGCACGACGATGCGGCCGAGGCTCAGGCGCTCATCGATCAGGGGCCTTACGTGTCGACCGACGCGATGAAGCGCGGCCTGGTCGACGCGATCGGCTTCGTCCGCGACGCCCGAGAAGAGATCAAAAAGGCCACCGGCGTCGAGACGGTCCAACGCACGCGAATGCTCCCCAAAGCCGAGGAGATCACCCTGGGTCAGTTTTTGGATCTCCTGAGCGGGGACACCGGAAAATCCGAAGCCCGCGGCGAGCGGGTGGCCCTGGTCTTCGTGACGGGTACCATCAAGGATGGGGAATCCGATCGGATGGGCGACGCGGTGGCCGGACCGTTCGTGCGCGTCATGGAACGGCTCGAAGAAGACGATAACGTCAAAGCGGTGGTGATGCGCATCGACTCGCCAGGCGGCTCGGCCCTGGCGAGCGACCGCATGTGGCAGGCGGCTCGCCATCTCGCCGAGACGAAGCCACTAATCGCGAGCGTGGGAAATCTCGCCGCAAGCGGGGGCTACTACATCGCGTCGTCGGCCGACCAAATCCTCGCGCATCCGAACAGCCTGGTGGGCTCGATCGGCGTCGTGGGCGGCAAGTTCAGTCTTGCTGGTCTTGCCGAGGACATCGGCATCCATGCCTATGTCTTACAACGCGGGAAGCACGCGGCCTGGTCGACGCCCGTACGTCCGTGGAATGAGACCGAACGGAAGGCGTTTGAAGGGCTTCTTCGCGATACCTATGACCGTTTCATCGACCGCGTGGCCACGGGGCGCAACATGGATCGCCAGGCCGTGCTGGCAGCCGCCGAAGGCCGCGTGATGACCGGGCAAGACGGCAAGGACCTCGGCCTCGTCGACGAAATGGCAGGCCTCAGCGAGGCGCTCGATCGGGCCCGTACTGCCGCGGGTCTCGGGCCTGACGCGCCTGTCGAGGTTTGGCCGCCGAACAAAGGGTTGTTCGACGCCATCGGGGATTTCCTGAGCGGGGACGGAGACAGCGCCCGCACTCTGAAAACGCGGTGGCTTCGACAGCAGGCGCCTTTCGCGACCGTCCTGCCGGCAGACCCTTGGTTGGGTGCCTTCGAGGTGGTCGCACGAGAGCATCTCGCGCTGGTGCCGCCTTACGCGTTCACCTTGCGCTAGGGTGTGGCCGCGATTGCCGCACAGTACTCCCAGATGTCCTGCCCGGGGTAACAGGAGTCCGGGGCAGGGCTCCCTGCCTCCAGCGGCGGCTCGCAGGTCGTGCCCAAGCAGCCGTTGCAGAAGGAGACCGGCCAAAAGAACGATGGCGACTGTTGGCTAAAGTTCCCCGAGGTGGTTCCATTGGCGCGAATCTCCAACAGGATCGAGTCGAATCCGGTGGTGCTCTCGATATCCTGCAGGGCGCCGTAGTAGGCTGCAGGGATGCCAATGGCGCTGGCCACCCCCGAGGTGCTCGACCCGGGCGACGTGGCGGGCGGAATCACCGCGCTGGTGGGTTGTCGATACGGATTGGGAAGATCGGAGCCGAAATCGGGCTGGCTGTGGTCCGGGAGCAGGATCGTGAGGTCAAAGCTTTCGATTTGCATGTTCTGCGCGCCTTGGAAATCGAGACTGTTGTTGTACAGGAAACTCTCGATCTTCGGGTTGATGAAGTAGGGCCGTGCATTTGATGGCGCCAGATCGAAGAGGCCTCCGAAGAGGACCTCGGTTTGACTAGCCATGATCGTGCAATCGCCTGCGCTCGGCGGCAGGTTCGCCACGACCTGGATGGAGAGGTCGGGAAAGCGGTCGCACCCGGCAACCGTCACCACCATCAGAGCCACGAGGATGAATCGACGCATAACTCCCCTCCCCAGGGTGCTTTCATGGTATCGGGCCCCCACCGAAGTCGCCAAATTTCCGAGGCTTAGGATGAGCCAAGAGCACGCCGAACCACATCGAGGTCGAGCAGCGCAATCTCGGTTTCCCCTGGAGCCCTCGGAATTACGAAGTGAATTCTCTCCCCCCGGCGTTTCTTGTCCGAGCCGACGAAGTCGAGCGCACGGGTGTTCAGGCGCCGATTGAGGTCGGTCGGCAAGCCGAGCCTCCCGAGGAGCCGCGTCAACCGCTCGGTTTCCTCCGCGCGCCCCACGCCGAGCCGATCGGCCACCCGCATAGCGGCGATCATCCCGAGCGCCACCCCTTCACCGTGGCGTATGCCCCGGTAATCGGTCGCTGCCTCGAGCCCATGCCCCACCGTATGCCCCAGGTTGAGGAGCATGCGTCGCCCGGATTCTTGCTCATCCTCGTGGACGATGCGCGACTTGAGCATCACCGACATGCGCACGGCGGCAATGGTGGCGTCCTCGTCGCCTCCGACGAGCGCCTCGGCACTCCGCTCGAGCATGGCCACCGACTGCTCGCAGTCGAGCCATGCGCTCTTGACCACCTCGGCCAAGCCGGCGATGCGTTCCTTTTGCGGCAATGTGGATAGGGTTTCCACATCGCACAGGACGAACTTCGGTTGATAAAACGTACCGACCAGGTTCTTGCCGCGTGGGCGGTTGAAGCCGGTCTTTCCGCCCACCGAGCTGTCCACCATCGCAAGGAGCGTGGTCGGCACCTGCCCGAGCGCGATTCCACGAAGCAAGGTGGAGGCCGCGAAGGCCGTCAGGTCGCCGATCACGCCTCCCCCGACCCCGATCATGATGGCGCGCCGGTCGACCTCGGCTTCGAGAGCCGCATCCCAAATCCGCTCCACGCTCTCGATGTCCTTGTGAGCCTCATCCCCCGCTAGTCTCACCTCGAGTGGAGGTTTGCCTGCCAACGTCAGGTCGCGAATGACTTCCACGGGCCATGGGCGCGACGTATCTGCGTCGAGCACGACGATGGCCTCTCCCTGCGCGTGCTCGTTTGCACGCAGGCCGATCCGGTGTCGAGCGCCTCGGCCCACCTCGACCCGGTAGGTGCGCAAGCCCAGAGGCACGACGATGGGAGCCAGATTTCGTGCGGCTACGATCTCGGCGGCGATTTCTTCCGGGTCCAAGGTGCTGGTATCGATCACGGCATGCGCTTCGGCGTATGCATGTGCCCTCTCCTTCAGGATGCGCTCGAGGTCAGCCTGCGGGTCATCTCCGAGCAGGGGCCTACCCTCGCCGCGGCCGACGCGCGCCGCCAGCACCGCAGGGTCCGCCGTGAGCGTGATCACGATCCCCTCGCGGAGCAGCCTCTGCCGGGTCTCGTGATCGACGAGCGTGCCTCCTCCGAGCGACACGACGCCCGCCTCTTCGGGCAATGTTCGCAGCGCCTCCCGTTCGAGCGCGCGAAAGGCCCGCTCCCCACGCTCCGCGAAGATCTGGGGGATCGATCGACCCGACAGTGCCTCGACCCGTGTATCCAGATCGATGGTCTTGGTACCCAGCAGGTCGGCGACCAGGCCGGCCACCATCGACTTCCCCGACCCCATCGGCCCTGACAGATATACCCGCACGCCCGGGATCATACGGGCCGCCTGAGGCTCAGTCACGGTCCCCGAAGCCCGACTATTCGGGAAGCGCCAGCGCCCGGTTCACGATACGCGGTGTGAGGAAAATCAACAGCTCGTTCCGATCCTCGCGGAAACGGCGACGCTTGAAGAAAACGCCTAGCACGGGGATGTCCCCGAAGAAGGGGACCTGGTCCACGTTGCGGCCGGTATTGCGGGTGTAGATGCCCCCGATGACCGCCGTGTCGCCGTCGTCGACGAGGAGCTGCGTGAGGGCCTCACGCTCGAGAATGGTGGGCTGTCCGTTCGCGCCAGTTCGCCCGAAGTCGGGCTCGTTACGCGTGATCTTCACGTCCATGGCGACCGCGCCGTCGCTGGTGACGTGCGGGGTGACGTTGAGCTCGAGCTTGGCCTCTTGGAACGCCGTATTGACGCCCTGAGCGCTAACCTGCGAGAACGGGATCAACGTGCCCTGCGAGATCGACGCCTCGTTGTTGTCGAGGGTCAATACCCGCGGAGAGCTGATGATGCGGACGGAGCCCGCGGCCTCCGCGGCGCTCAAACGGACGTTGAGGTTCACCGCGCCGCTCAGGCTCCCCATGGTCAAACCAAGCGCGCCGCCGGAGCCGGCACCGGTCACCGCGGGAAGGTTTACCGCGAAATTGGGATTCTGGACGGTTCCGGTGAACGGAGAGAGGCCCTGCGTGGGGGCCTGGCCGACTGGAGAGCCACCGGCGATTCCGATGTCCGAGGGGAACCGTAATCCGGTGGGATTGCCGGTCGCGCTGCTCATCACCGCGGTGCCGCCCCACTGAATGCCGATGTCGCGCGAGTAGCTGCTGCTCGCCTCGACGATGCGGGACTCGATCAAGACCTGTGGCGTCTGCGTGTCGAGGCTTCGTACCAGATCTTCGACCTGATCGAGCTGCCCGACGATGTCCCGGACGATCAACATGTTCGTGCGGCTGTCCACCGAGACCGAGCCACGCTCGGTGAGAAGCTCACGCACCCGCGGCTGCAGCTCCTGCGCGGTCGCGTAGCTGACCGGCACGAGACGCGTCTCGAGCGGCGCGAGCTGTTGCTGTTGCTTCTGTCGGGCGATGGCGGCCTCGCGCTCCTGCTCGAGCTGAGCCAACGGCGCGACGCGAAGCAAGTTGCCCTGGCGTACCATACCCAGACCCTTGGCCTGGAGGATGACGTCGAGGGCCTGGTCCCATGGGACGTCGCGCATGCGAATCGTCACGGTGCCGCCGACGTTGTCCGCGGTGACCACGTTCACGCCACCGACCTCCGAGAGCAGGCGAAGAATGTTGTGGATGTCGGCGTCCTTGAAGTCGAGGTCGACGCGGCGGCCCGAGTAGCGCTGATCGGGCTTGCGCCCGACTTGCATCGGCAGCTGACTGAGAAAGCCTGCTACATCGGGTCCATCCACCTCGGCGGCGTAGTCCTCTTCCCGCGCGATGGTTCGGGAATGAGGCCGGGTCTCGGTAGTGGTCGGCGAAAACATCCATACGATGTGGTCCCCAGATCGAATGGCCGTGCCAGCCGCGCCCTCCGAGCCGTGTACCTCGACCACGGCTCGATCCCCTCTTTGCTCGAGCTCGACCGAGCCGAAGAGAGAACCCCGTGGCGCCTCCAGGCGGCGCTTGGCGTTCGGGCCGAGCTTCGCTCCAAGAACCTCCAACCGAGGTGGCGAGCCAGCCCGAGTGGATACGCGGAACTGCGCGTCACCCACCAAGGAAATCACCACGCGGTCGCGGCCGTCTTTTTGCTCGAGGCGCACTTGCTCGATCTCGGGTGCGCTGGTGCTCGACGACTTCTTCGGTTTGGCCCGGGCCGTCGTTTCACCGCGTTGTAGATTCACGGTGATTCGATTTCCGCTCGCCCGGGCATGGTAGGTCGCCTTGTCCGTGAGCTTCAGCTCGATGCGTGCGCCCCTTGCCGTGTTGCTCGCCACCGTGCGCGCGATCAACGAGCTCGTGCCGGTCGTTTTGATTCCCCCCGCCCGCAGTACAGCGCCTTCGATGTCGATGGTGATCAGTCTCCCCTCTTCATGGGCGCGGACCGCGTACTGCGGATCCTCAAAAGCACCTTCGATCGAAATGAATGCTCCGTCGCGCTCGCCGTCGATTTGGACACGGTCGATTTGCGACCCTAACGCATGAGCCATATCCACCCATGCGAAAGCTGCCCCTACGGCAATTGCGAGACCCCAATGAATACGCATTCCTGACTCCTCTGCCAGCTGACGTTAATCATCGAACGCCAGCGACGGGCGATGCAAGAAAACGACCGATTACGTATCGCGCGTCAGGGAGACTCGGTGAGCAGCGTCGGTTCTCCGCCTTCATGCAGCGGCATCACGCGCGTCAGAGGCGGTTTATCCGGTGAGGTTGGATCTTCTCGGGTCAGCACGACCGAGCCTGGACGGATGCGATCCACACGCCAGTTCAGTGTGACTGGCATACCCTCTGAACCTCCGGTCTGTACTACCTCCGGGCGACCGATGTAGTCGCCACGGCGCACGACGTGCCCGACTTGCGCAGTGTCGGTGAGCATGGCGCGGGGCGTGGCAATACCCGTGACGATGGCGATGAGCTTCATCTCATCGAGGCTCGTGCTCGGCATCAGCACCCGGCGTTGCGCAGGAGCGGCAGCCTGCGCCTTGAAAGCCGTGGCATACGAACGGAATGGGTCTCGATTCTGGATGTCGAGCTCCACGAAGTCCTCGTCGGTGTACACGATGGGAGCGAGCTCGGCGGCGCCACCGCCGGCATTCGCAGCCTTGGTTTTCGCTTCCTCCTTCGCGCCGCCACCGCCCGCATCGGAGCCGAGACCCCTCGAGCTTGCAACCTCGTCGTCTCCGCCGCATCCGGCAAAGACCATGGCAGCCACGAGCATCCAACAAGGCAACATTCGGATCTTGGAAAACATGGCCGGTTAGTTCCCCCCGTCTGGCGGACGACGATATGTCGTCGCGCGCACGTCGACGTTGATCACCACTTCTCCTGATGGCAGTTGCTTCGGTTGGGTCATCCGTATGTTTTCCATGCTGATGGCTCGATCCAACTTGCTCACGTTGTAGAAAAACTTCGTCAGCTGATGGAACCTGCCGGTCAGCGCGAGCACGACCGGAATCTTCGAATAGAGCTCCTGGCGCTGCTCCGGCCGCGGCTCGACGAGGCGGATGGTGAGCCCGCTGAGCTCTGCCACTCGGTTGAGGTCCTGAAGGAAAGCCGCGATTTCGGAGTCTTCGGGCAGAATGCGGCGATTCTGGCGGTCGTCCGTTTCGCGGTTGGCGAGCTCTTGGGTGAGCTCGAGATACTGCTTCTCCCGTCGCTCCGCCTCGCGGATTTGATCCTCGAGCTGCTGGTTCTTGGCCTGTGCGGATTCGAGGTCGGATGAAATGCCGCTGTAGATCACCGCATAGTAGGCAGCGCCGAGCAGCAAGAGGACACCGACCAACACCAGCGCCTTGCCCCAGCTCGGCAAGCCCACGAATGTCTCTTCGATGCCCGCCATCAGTATCTCACCTTGCAGGTGATGTCGAAGCCGACCATCTGCAGGCCGGTTTGCGGATCACTTGCCGCCCGTGTTCGCTGAAGAGTCACGTCGTCGTAAATCTCGCTGAGGGTGAGGCGGCGCAAGAACTCGGCCACGTCCTCGTTCGAGCGCCCCATACCCGTGATCTTGCATTCTCGGTCCACTTCCTCGAAACGCGTGAGCCAAAGCCGGCGAACGTCCCACGACTCGTTGTATCCCGCGAGCGGGTTCTCCTCCCGCATCTGCTGAAGCTCGACTGGATCGATGGTGGGGCCTCCCGGGCTGCTGAGGACCTTCGACAGCTCCATCACCGCCCGCGTGGGACCTCGCCTGGCGCGCTCGAGCTCTTGCACGACCTGCTCCAGGCGGCGGCTCTTCTCCAATCGGGCCTCGACGTCCGCCAGACCCTTGGTTTTGCTTTGAAGCTCGTCCCGGCGGGCCTCGAGGGTCTTGTTTTGCTGGGCCATCGCTTCGAGCTCCCCGCTCTGGACGAAGTAGAGGACACCGAGGATGGCCAGCCAGACGGCAATGGCCCCTCCGTAAATCGCTGCCCATGTACCTAGACCGAGGTCACCGGTGGGCAGCGCAGCAGGGGCGCGTCGCGCGCGCTTCTTTCGGTCGGTCGGTAGCAGATTGATGCGGATCATCAGTTACGCTCCCGCTCCTTGCGCAGCGCCAATCCAATGCTGACCACCGCTTGCGATGTACGGCCCTGCAAATCCGCCGCGGCCTTCTCGTCGATGTCCGCGACCCGTGCGGCGTCCAGAATTTCGACCGGAACCTGGGCTCGTGTCTGGAGGATGTCGGAGAACGTCTGGATGCTGGCCGTTCCACCCGACAAACAAATACGGCTCAAATCTCGGTCGCCGCTGGTCGCGAGATAGAAGTCGAGCGAGCGTTGAATCTCACCCGCCAACTGCTCGACGGCTTGGTTGACGATTTCCGGGACTTCTCTCGGGACGATTCCGCGCCCCTCACCCCCACACTTGTACGCCTCGGCTTCGTCCCGTCCGATGCCGAGCTGCCGCTGGATCTCCTCGGTGATGCCATTGCCCCCATTGGCAATGTCGCGGGTGAACGCCGTCGTACCGTCGGCCAAAATGTTCACCGTGGTCGTCGCAGCGCCGCAGTGCACCAGCACGGTGGTTTCGTCGATCGCCGCCGGACCGTACGCAGCTTCGAAGACGTTCTGCACGGTGAACGCGTCGAGGTCGACGACCATCGGACGAAGTCGAGCTTCCATCGCCAGGTTGATGAGATCGGTGATTTCTTCCTTCTTTGCGGCGACCAGCAGCACGTCCATTTGGCCGTGATCAGGCCGCTCGTGCAGCACCTCGTAGTCGACCTGGACCTCGTCCAGGTCGAATGGAATGTGCTGCTCGGCTTCCCAGTTGATCTGCTCGTGAAGCTCCGCCGCCGTCATCAGAGGCATCGCGATCTTTTTGATGATCACGCCGTGACCGCTCGCCCGCAGCGCCACATTGCGGCGCTTCGAGCCCGCAAAGAGCTTTTCGAGGCCCTCGACGACGGCGCCCGAGTTGATGATGTGACCATCGACGATGGTTTCTGCAGGAAGAGGGTGAAACCCGAACCTGGTGATGGTTCGTGCCCCCCGCCGTCCCTCTTTGATTTCACAAACCTTGATCGAGCTCGAACCGATGTCGACGCCGATTAAGTTCTTCCCCTCGGATGCCATGCAGGCACGTCACTCCTCCTCACCGAACACGCGTACCCGGTCGGCGAGTCTCAGACCCAAAGCTTCGAGAATCTTTCGTTTTGTGTCCATCCGACATCCAAAACCTTTCTCGACACGATCAATCGTCAACACCGATAGGTTCGCGCGACGAGCCAACTCAGCCTTGGACATCATGCGTTCGATCCGAATCTTGCGAACATTATTGGGCTTGTTGCCACTTTTCTTGCTCGCTTTGGGCTTCGGAGCCCTTTCGCGCGCATCCGCTTCAGAGGGCGACGCACCCGTCCTATCAGGCTTTTGCATCGCTTCGTTCGCCTCTGGATCGTAGCTCATGAATCAGCTCACCGCGGGAGTGCGGAACCTCTCCTCGCTCCCTTCCAAAGCTATGACCGAACCTCCCAAGGGTCAAGCAACTTAGAAAAATTCAGGCCTAAATTAACTATTAATTACATGTAAATTATATGAACCTAGTCAGCCGAACGCAGACATCCGCGATCGCCGCGCACTGCTTGTGCTCGACGCGCGAACCCACCGATTGTCAACGAGCGAACGTGTCGCTTTTCATGGTCGCAATGGTCGAGGCCGAAGGCAAAAAAAGCGAGAGATGGGTCCGGATAGTTGCCCCGCCGCCCCACTCGTCAACAATAGTCGTCAGGTCATGATGAGCTCGAGTGGGGTGTGGAGGGCCGCCGCGGTGGCGTTGTTGCTCTTTTTTCTGCATGCGCCGGCGCATGCCCAGCGCAAGCACACGGTGCAGGAGGGCCAAACGCTGGGGGCCATTGCCCAGCGCTACCGGGTCTCGGTTACGAATCTGGCGGCGGCCAACCAGCTCAAAAAGACGTCCACCCTGCGGGTCGGCCAGGTGCTGCGGATTCCTCCCAAGGGGGTCATCTACGTCTACCCGGGACAGACGCTGACGGGAATCGCGCAGCTCAACAAGGTCAGCTTGAAGGCGCTAGCCAAAGCCAACCGCCTCAGCCCGGACGCGACCTTGCGCGTCGGGCAGCGCTTGGAGCTTCCCGGCTACAGCGACAGCGCAAAGGAGACCAAGGCGCGAAACGCGGTTCTGCGCGGGGTGGTGACCCTGGAGAGGCCCGCCCTTCAAGAGACCCTGCGCGCTCGCCTTTTCGACGCAGCCGGCAGACCCGATCCGAAGGCGCGCGCCCGCCTCGCCCATCTTCTGAGAGACCGAGAGACCAATGAGGAAACCCGTCCCCATGCCCGTCTCATGCGGGTCCTGGCATACCTGGCCGATCACTTCAACGGTCGCACCATCGTCGTGCTCAGCGCGTTCCGCTCCGATGCCAACGAATCCAGCCGCCATGGAAAGGGCCGTGCGCTCGACATCCGCATCGAGGGCATTCCCAACGAGACGCTCCGCGACTACTGCCTCACCCTTTCTAAGGTCGGCGTGGGCTACTATCCGCGTGGGAGCTTCGTTCACATCGACGTGCGCGAGCGAGCCGTGTACTGGGTCGACTGGTCGCGGCCCGGCGAGCCGCCACTGTATTTGCCACCTGGGGAAACACCCGAAAAATACGACGCGGGGACCTCGACCGCCGCATCGCCGGCGGGCCTTTAGCCGCCGCTTTTGGGGAGCTCGATGCCGTGCTCCTTGAGCCGGCGGTAGAAGGTTCGGCGCGCCATCCCAAGCGCTCGCGCCGCCCGCGCACGGTTCCAGTCATGGGTGTTGAGCGCTGTCAGGATGCGATCCCGCTCCGCCTCCTTGTAGTCTCGGTAGTTGCTCGCCTCGCCAACCGAGGTCGGGAGGCTCGAGCCGATTTCGATCGCGAGGTCATCCGCCTCGATGACGTCGCCCGTAGCAAACACGGTCGCGTTGATGAGCAGATGCTCGAGCTCGCGAACATTGCCAGGGAAGTCGTGGGCGTACAGACGACGAAACGCGTCGGCGCTCAGGCGCTTCTTGGCTTGGGCGCGCCCCTCTGCAATCCGTCCGAGGAAGTGATCGCACAAGAGCGGGATGTCGGCGCGCCTCTTTCGGAGCGGCGGCACACGGATCTCGACGACAGCCAATCGGTAATAGAGGTCCTTGCGTAGCTTGCCCTCTTCGATCAACACGCCGAGGGGCTGCTTCGACGCGGTGACCAGACGCACATCGACCGGCTTTTCTTCGCCAGCACCCAGCGGCCGAACCCGCTGCTCCTGGAGCACCCGCAGCAAATCGAGTTGCATCCGGGGCGGCATGTCGGCGATTTCATCCATGAACAACGTGCCACCGTGAGCCTGCACGAAGACACCGTCTCTCGCCTGAGCGGCCCCGGTGAACGCTCCTGCCACGTGACCGAACAGCTCGCTCTCGAGCAGTCCTTCGGGGACCGCCCCGCAGCTGATCGAAACGTAGGGTGCGCCGGAGCGGGGGCTGCCCCGATGGATGGCACGCGCGACGAGCTCTTTGCCAGTCCCGCTTTCGCCGGTGATCACCACCGGCACGTCGGCGGGCGCGACCCGATCGAGCACCTCGTAGACGCGCTGCATTTCTTCGCTGGCGCCGACCAACCCCCAGCGCTCCCCCCGGGCAGTCGATCCCTGAAGGCGCTCGATCTGCCGCCTCGTATTTTCCAGGGCTGCGGCCTGGCCGTGAAGGCGTTGCACCAGCTGAGCGTTGGCTTCTCGTAATGCGCGATTCGCCTGCTCCAGCTCGAGCCTTTGCGCTTCGACTTTGGCAAATAGGTGCGATGTCTCGATGGCGATGGCGGCTTGGTCTGCATAGGCACGAAGCAACGAAAAATCGACGTCGGAGAATCGCCCGCGCGCGCTTCTGTGCTCGAGATAGAGGACCCCCCACGTTCGGCCTCGCGATTCGATCGGGACGCACGCGACGGACTTGAGCATCAGGCGGTGGACGGACATGTAGTCCTGGACGCGGGCATCATGCGCGGCGTCCACCGTGATGACGGGCTCTCCATCGATCAACACGGTTTCGGCAATCGATCGACTGAAGGCCGCAGTCTCCTTTCCAAGCTGGCTCTCGGCACCCCGAACCGTCTTGGCTTCGAGATCCCCATTCTCGTCGACCAGCAACACGAAGCCGCGCTCGGCGCTGGTCAAAAAGATCGCACCGTCGGTGATCACGGAGAGCAACTTTTCGAGATCGCGCTCGCGGTTTAGCCGCCGCAGATTGGAAAGCAGCGGCGCAAGCCTGTTGGGAGCCCGCGAAGCGCCCGATCGCTTGGAGCGCTTCGCCGCGGCCCGCACGGCATCTCGTCGCGCGTCGCACCAGAAACCAGCACGCAACGGCGGCGGAAGCGACATGAGCATGTCGTCCCAAAGCACGACCGCGCGCACCGCGGCCTCGTGCATTTCCTCGGGCTGCGCACGGGAGCGATACCAAAGCGCCAGGTCCGCCCATGCCTCGGCCTGGATGCGCGCCGCCCCGTGCCGACGTGCCTCCTCCGCAACGCGCACAAGCCCTGAGGCGGGGTCGTCATTTCGGATTCGCGCCCCCAAAACCGACGCGGCTAGGACATCGGAGACACTGTGTCGTTCGACGCGTGCGAGCAGGTTCGACGCATCCTCGCGCCGGTCGCACTCGACCGAGGCCCGTACGGCCAAGAGCAAAGCCCTCGTGTTGCCTTGGGGAGCCTGCAGGCAGCTGCCCAGCAACCGGGGAACCGATTCCCAATCGCCACGCGCCGCCGCCACGCGCGCTCGCACCATGTCGGCGGCTGAGCCGGCCACCGCACCTTCGAGGAGCGCGAGCGCGGCATCCTCATTGCCGCAGTAGGCCTGAATCTCGGCCCGCGTCAGCTGTCGCAGCGCTTGGGAATCATTGCCGCTCGCAGGCTTCCATAGGACGCGAAACGCCTCGTCGAGCTCGCCCCTGTCGATGCGGCACCAGGCCAGGTCTGCCTCGATGGCCGCCTTGTCGGGACCCTCGGCGGCTCGCCAAGCCGTTTCGAGCGATTCCGCTAGCTCATCGAGGCCCATCAGGGCACTGTTTGACACACCCCGAGTCTAGCGGATTGTCAGTCGGACCGGAGGTCGATGATCACCACACCGCGCGTCGGCTCCTCTTCGCGCTCGGGTGCGCGAGAGCCCTCTGGCATGGGCAGGGGAAGCTCAAGCTGAGGAACTTGACGCTTCGCATCTTCTTCGCGCTGCTTGATCTGCTCGATGATGAAGCCTGGAAGCATTGGATTCCCCTATTCTTAACGTAGGTCAAACGACCTGCTTGACCAATATAATAACGCGCGCTTCGCTAGCAACGGTGGGGTACTACGGGCGTCAATGTGCTGGTGTAATGGAGAAACCTTTGTGATTCTAGGGAGTTGAATCCATGAGCGAGTACGGCCGCCCCTTTCCCGATGCACGGGATCTCCTTAGGAAATATGACCTCGCGCCCAAGCGTTCCTTTTCCCAGAATTTCCTGATCCAGCCGGGCGCCATCGCGCAGATCGCAGAGGCCGCAGCCGCTCTGGGCCGCGAGGTGGTCGAGCTCGGCGCCGGGCTCGGCGCCCTCACCTACGCGTTGCTCGAGCGCGGATGCCGTGTGCTCGCGGTCGAGCTCGATCGCGACATGGTGCGGGTGCTGCGCCACGAGCTTGGCGATGACACCCGCCTGGAGGTGGTGCAGGCAGATGCGGCAGCCTTCGATTTCACTAAACATTCAGGCCATTGCGCCTCGAAGCTCGTGATCGCGGGAAACCTTCCATACCAGTCGACGGGCGCCATCCTGCGACAGGTGATCGCGCACCGTTCGGTGCTGACCGGAGCTGTCCTCATGATGCAGCGCGAGGTGCGCGACCGGCTGATCGCCTCCCCCCGGTCGAAGGAATATGGAGCGCTGACGGTTTTCACGCAGGCAGCCTTCGACATCGACACCGTGTGCCGCTTGCGACCGGGCGCGTTCTATCCGCCGCCTGAGGTAGAAAGCGCCGTGGTTCGGCTGATTCCGCGAGTCACGCCCCGGGCAGAGGAGACCGCTGCGTTTCAGGCCGTCGTGCGAGCCGCGTTTCAAACGCGACGCAAGACTTTGCGCAACGCGTTGCGCTCCTTGGGGGATGCGGACCGTGCCGCACGGGCCCTGGAAGCTGCCGAAATCGACGCCACGCGGCGCGGAGAAACACTCTCGATCGAGGAATTCGCGCGCCTGGCTCAGCATTGGGACGCTGGGCGGTAAGTCGAGGCCACGTGGCGAGGCCGCGCCGGGCCATGTATCGTTGCGGCTCCATGCCGAGAAGCGCGTCGTTGTGCGCAGCGCTGATCCTTTTCATCGGCTGCGCACCCAAGAAGATCGAAAGCCCACTCGAAAAAGCGCCGCCGCCCGAGATCGCCCAGGCGCGCGAGCTTGCCTCGAACGGAGAGGTTCGGGGGGCGCAAAATGCCTACGAGTCGTTCATCATCGGACATCAAGGAACCGTCGAAGCGGATCTGGCCCGACTCGAGCTAGGGATGCTGGACGCGGACCTCGACCAGTGCCCACGGGCGGTACCGCACCTCGAGCAGGCGCAACAGAGCGCGGACCGCGCGATCGGGCTACGCGCCTCGCTTCATCTGGCGATGTGCCAATTGAAGCTGGGAGACCCGGAACGGGCGCTGACGACGCTCGAGCCGATCGCCGCAGAGCGCTTTTCGAGCGAGGAGGAGCCGCTCCTTTGGGACACCGCTGTGATTGCATCCGAGCAGACCACCGATGGGGCCACCGGATTGCGGGTGCTCGACACCCTGGTTCAATACGGCGGCGCGCCGCCCGACCCGCAACGGCGAGATGCCGCGATCGAGCTACTCGCCCAGAAGGTCACCGTCGAGGAAGCCGTTGCGCTATTCGACGAATTGCGGGCTGGCGCCCTGCCCCACGTGGCGATTTCGATGCGCCTGCTCCGCCACGCGCTCGAGGTGCAGGATGCGGACTGGGTGGCCAGGGCCGCGGATGCCTTGCGCACGAGCGACCGGATGGACGATCCCGAGGTCTCGATGCTCGTCGCACGCGCCGATGAGTTCCTCTACGGCAATCCGTATGTCGTGGGTGCCTTGCTTCCGTTGAGCGGCCGTGGGCAGGAGGTGGGACGGCAGCTGCTCCAAGGGATGCAGCTTGCCCAGCTCGACGAGGGTGGCCCGGAGCTCGTCGTGGAAGATACCGCCGACAGCCCATCGAAAGCCAAGGCCGCGGTCCAATCACTCATCGGGAACCGGGGGGTGATCGCGCTGCTCGGCCCCGTCGGCGCCCGCACCACCGAGGCGGCCGCCGAATCGACCCGCAGCACCGGCGTGCCACTGTTGAGCTTTTCCGCTTCGGAGGACGTCACCAGCGCCGGAGATCAGGTTTTCCGTTTCCTCTACAGCCCACGCGAAGAGTTGGAGGCTCTGGTGGGCGCTGCTCGCGAGCGCGGCTGGTCACGGTTCGTCGTTTTGTATCCGGACCACGGCTATGGCCGCACCTTGGAGCGCCTTTTCGATCAAGAGGTCGCTGCGGCGGGAGGGGTCTACTGTGAGGGCGTGCCCTATCCCCCTGGGACGAAATCGTTCGTCGAGTACGTGCGAACGGTGCTGTCGACGAGCTGTGACGTGGTGCTGTTGGCGGATGTCGGCGAGCAAGTGGCGCTGATCGCGCCGACGTTCGCGGCGGAGGGTGCGTGGAGCGCATCAGAGGGAGGATCTCCCGGGCATGCCGAGCGGGAGGTTCACTTTCTGCTTCCGAGCCCGAGCTGGTCTTCGAACCTGCTTCGTCGCGCCCATCGATACCTGCAAGGGACGTTGATCGCGTTGCCTTTCTACGAGGGCTCGGAGGCCACCCTGGTGCAGCATTTTCGAACGGCCTATGAAACGCGCTACGGCGAGCCGCCTGCGACTTTCGCCGCCTACGGATACGACGCCTATCGGATGATCTCGGCCGCGCTGCGGACCGGAAACCAGACGCGCCAGGGGCTCGTGGATGCGTTGGAAGCGGGAGCCGGCGTCGGCACGGTCACTTCGGTGGGATCGTTGTCCGCGGACCGAAGCCCCGCTCGTCCGCCGCAGCTCTATGAAGTCCAGGAGGAGCTCCTGCTGAGCGTGGACTGACGTCTGGGACGGCCGGCAGCGCACGTTCGATGTCGTCGGGCGCCGTTCGAGCCCAACGCTCGACATCAGGAGGCAAACCGAGAGCCGCGAGCATGGCCTCGGCTAGCTCGGTGGCGCTCGAGAACCGCTGGGCCTTGTCTTTGCGCAGCCCCTTGGTCACCACATGATCGAATCGAGGTGGGTAGTCGGGGTTGCGGGCGCTCACCAGCGGTGGTTGGGCCTCGATGATCTTCGCGAGAATCTCGCCGACGGTGTCTCCTGCAAAGGCGGCCTCACCCGTGGCCATCTCGTGGAGGATCGCCGCGAGCGAGAAAATGTCACTTCGCGGATCCACGTCGAGACGCCCCATCGCCTGCTCGGGGGACATGTAGCGAGGAGAACCGAGCGTCGTGCCGAGCGCGGTGAGCTTGGGCCCCATCGAAACCTGTAGCTTGACGGAGCCAAAATCGAGGATTCGAATGTCCTCTCCGCGCTGGGTGTCGCAGATGAAGACATTGCCGGGTTTCAGGTCCCGGTGAACCACCCCATCGGCATGCGCACAGCGAAGGGCCAGAGCGAGCTGACAAACGATACATGCAGCACGGGCGGGCGCCATGGACCCTTCGCGAGCCAGGAGTGAGCTCAGAGTTTCGCCTTCGAGAAGCTCCATGACCATGAAGGGCGCGCCATCGGAGGTTTCGCCGAAGTCCAGCACCTCGACGATGTGCTGACCCAGCAGGGATTTGACCGTCTCGTATTCGCGACGGAAACGTTCGGCTGCCACCGGATCTCGCGCGACCTCTTGCCGCAGAACCTTAATTGCGACCGCGGCATGCGTGTCGTGATGCTCCGCTCGGTAGACCGAGCTCATTGCTCCGCCTGCCAAGTGGGCAGTCGTGACGTATGCCCCAAGTCGCTCGCCGATCCGGGCCCCCATGCAATTTCATGGTAGCGGACGGGGCGCTGCCCCCCCAAACGCTGCCTTTGAAGCTCACTCCGCGCGTTTGGGCAAGCCGGACATGGACAGCAGTTGCTTCACGCCCGGCTCGTTGTACTCGACTACGCCTTGCGCCTGTAGCCTGTCGATGATCGAGACGACGCGCTCCAAGCGCTTCTTCTGGCTGAGTCGCTCGCGGATCTCCTCCTCGGCTTCGCTGACCGTCTCGTGCTCGGCCGGGATGATCTCTTCGAGGAAAATCACGTGCCATCCGTACGAGGTTTTCACGGGGCTCTTCAGCGGGCCTATGGAGTTGGCGGCAAAGAGCGCATCTTTGTAAGGCCTTTCGATGCTCGCTTTCATCGTGATGGCGGGTAGCTCCTCGGCCTTCACGGGGAACGGGGTCTTTGCTTCGCGTTCTTCTGCGTAGCGCTCGTACACCTTGCGGGGATCGTCGGCATCGCGCACTTCTTCGAGGATGGACTCGGCGAGCTCCTTTCCAGCTTCGCTTGGTTCTTTCACCAGAATGTGCCACGAACGTCGCCGCTCCGGGGACTGCAGCTCGTCGGCGTGGGCACTGAAATCCTCGCGGACCTCCTGGTCGGGAATCGATTGCGGCGTGGTTTCCCGTTCGATGTCGTGAAGCATCGCCCGGACCATGAGGCGCTCGATGGCGCGCTCGTCCTCCGGGGCCTCGGTGAAGCCCTGACGAATCGCTTCCTGCAATAGCAGCTCTTCGTCGATCAATGCTTCGAGCGCAGCGCGGGCACTGATGCCATCGGCCTTCATTCGTGCCTCGACGTCGGTGACACCAATGGCGTGGCCGTCCACGCGGGCGACGACGTCGGTGACGACGCGAGCATCTCGCTCCGTCGTCACCGAATCGGCCGATTCGTGGGAGCAGGCGGCAAGTGCCAGTCCACACAGCACGAAGACTGCAACGGCCTGTCTCACCGCTCGCTCGCCCGCTGCGCTACCCGGCGTCCGAAGCCCGGCCGCGAAGCCGTGCCTGGACGGGTAATGCCTCGATACGGAACCTCGTCCAAACCGACTGACCCTCTTCCCGGGTGCGAAGCTCGTCGATCTTCGCCACGGCGGCTGGGCTTCCGTCTTTGGCGATTCGATCGAGCGCCATCAGTGCCGACAAGCGCACACCGAGGTCCGCGCTGCCGAGCTGGCCCACCAGCGCGTCGATCGCCTTTTGATTGCCTTTCGCGTATCGGCCTAGCATGTACGAGCCCTTGCGTGCCTTGTTGGAATCTGGGCTCGCTGCCTTCGAGATCCAGCAATCGACGCTGGTATCACACTCTTCGGCAAGTGCGAGAAATGGCCTGTGCTCTTCGAACTTTTCCCGGTAGCCGCCATCCTCGGAACGTGCTTCGCGCTCGATCACGCTCGCGAGCTTTTGTGCTTCAGCTTTGTTCGCAAGCAGCGCGTAGTTTTGCGCAGCGATGAGCCGGAGCTCGGGGTTGGAGCGTTTGTCGATGACCTGCTCATAGATGAACGGCATCATTTCCTCGTCGTAGGTGTGCGCGATCGCGGCGAGCAGCTGTCCGCGCATGGCAACGCCTTCGAATCCATTGGGAAGCTCGCCGTAAATCTTCTGCAAAGTGGAGCGCACGCGATCCTTCTGCGCTGGCGGCACGTCGATGCGCACGAGCGCAATGGCGGCGTTCAGCTTGCGAGGAATGTCCGAAGAGCCGGCCTCGTCTAAAAGAGGCTCCAGCGCTTCGGAGAAGCCGAGAGCGCCAAGCGCGAAGCTTGCTTCACCGCCGGTGACCTGACGGACCGTCATCTTGGTCGCCAGATCCGGGCGTCGGGCCTTCACCGCATTGATGTAGTGCTGCGCGATCGCATTGGCCGTGGGGTCCTTGCCTTCGAGCACCTGGAGCAAGGGGCGAAGCGAGGGTCGACCGATCAGAATCAACGCCTCGGCCGCAACGTCATTCATTCGAAGATCCGGTTGATTTGGCGCGAATAGAAACAAGCATTTGATCAGCGCTGGAACCGCGTCGGGATCTCGGAGCTCGCCGAGCTGCTGCGCTGCGAGCCGGTTGATGAGAAAGTTCTGATTTTCGTCTTGTCGGGTTGCGATGCCGGTGAGGATGTCGGTCGCGCCTTGATCATCTAGAGATCCGAGTGCGAGGATCATCGACACGCGCATCTTGTTGTCCTCGGGCCGCGAGCCGGTGATGCGGTCGAGCGAGCGTGCCAGTGCCTCGATCACCTTAGGTCGCTCGGCTGGAGGCACATCCAGATTCTGGATGGTCTGCGCCGCGCGAATCGCGTGATCCTCCGATACCTGCAGTCTCCAGTTCAGTGCCTCGATCAACGCAGGTAGACTTCGCGGGTCGCGCATCTCGTAGAGCAAGTCCAGAATCGCAAGACCGTTGATCCGATCCTCCGGATAGTCGAGGTAGGCTTGACTGAGTGGAGCGACGATGATGTCGGCCACAGCCTTCACTTGGTCGCTGTCGCGATCGCCGCCATTGGCGGCCAGCGTTTCCGTGTAGATCTCCTTGATGTTGAAGATCGCGTTTTCCCGGCGAACCGGATCGGAAAGCTCTTCGGCTTGTCCCTCCGGATCGTCCTTGGCTGCGTGACAACCCAACCCGAGCGCTGCAATCAAAGCTGCAACCGCCCACCCCCTGTGGCGCACAATCATTCCAAACCTCCCCCGCGGGCCCGTTTCCCCATTTGTTCCGAAGGCTTACGCGACGATAAGATGATAGCGACCAGAGATCGGGCCTGTCAAACCTTCGTCAACCGTTTGTGGCCGGGCGGAGATCCCAGCGTAGGTCTGCGCGGCCTCGGGCGCCGGTAAAACGCAGCACGACGAATCGGGCGCCGTCTGGAATGGTGGGACGTCCATCGGTGTCAACTGCCGGAAACGTCAGGCGAAATGTCTGGCGGAACGGGCTCACCTGGGGGAAGTAGACCCGGTCCACCGCTGTGGGCCTCCTCACACGTTCGACGAGCACCGGCGAGGTTTGGTGGCCCTCGGGATCGATCAAAAGGACACGCCAGGCCGAGGTGTCGCCGGCGAGATTGGACTCTCGAAAGTCCATTCCGGACAGGGTGACGAAAAACCGGTGTTCCTGCCTCGAGCTTGCCAGGCTGGCTTGGAGCATCTCATTTCGAGTCTCCGGAGTGAGACTGTAATCGTAGGCGTAGCGCACCACGTACGCCCAGCGGAACTCCCAAGATTCGAAGGTGGCCGATACGAAGATCTCGTGGGCCAGCTCCTTCCACGAGAACTCTTCCTTGTCGCGGGTCCACGCCTCCCAGACATGGGAATAGGAGTCTGGGCTGAACGTGCGTGGGCCCGGCTGCATCGAGATGGGTGGGGGTTTACATGACGACACCAAAAGGCCCGCCGCCGCGAGCAAGACGATGCACTGGGATCTCATGCATCCCCCATGAAATCGGAGCGGTCGTAGAGGGCGCTGAACGGCACGCCAGCATTGCGGATCGCTTCGGCGCCACCTTCGAGGCGATCGACGACCGCGATCACGGCTGCCACCTCGAAGCCGGCGTCACGGATTGCCCCGACGGCTTTCAGCGTGGAGCCACCGGTCGTCACGGTATCTTCGACGACCACGATCCTCGTGTTGGGTGAGAGATGGTCGGCCCCTTCGAGCATCTTCTTCGTTCCGTGGTCCTTGGTAGCTTTGCGAACGTATACGGCATCGATCGGCGACTGCTCATACCAGGAGGCCAGCGCCGTGGCCGAGGCGAGCGGACAACCGCCGAGCTCCACACCGGCCACTGCAGAAACGGGACCTGCGAAGTGGCGAATTCGCTTCCACAGTGCCTGACCGACCAGCGCATGTCCCTCGGCGAGCAGTATCGCTGGCTTGCAGTCGATGAAGAAATCACTCTCTCGTCCGGAGCTCAGCACGAAGCGGCCGCGACGGAATCCTCGCTCTCGGAGCAGCTCGAGCAGTCGATCCACGCGCGTGTTCCACCACGTCTGGGCCGGTTGCGCAACCTCGAACCGATGGGTCGTCTGGGAGCATGCATGAAGGCTTCGTGGTAGGGTCCCGCGCCCAACCAGCGGATCTAGAGGACACGTTGCCGAAACCCGATGCCCCCCTTCGCGGGATGGATGATTTGCTCGCGCTATTTCACGATGCGGAGAAGCCGCGAGACCGCTGGCGCGTCGGCACGGAGGCGGAACGAATCGCCGTGCGCGCCAACGACGGAGCGCACCTGCCGTATGACGGTCCGGTCAGTGTCGTAGCCATTTTTCGCGAGCTCATCCGCCAGCATGGGTGGGAGCCCGAGCGAGAGACCTCTGAAGGCCCCATCATCGCGCTTCGACGCGGCGACGCGTCGGTGACGCTCGAGCCCGGCTCGCAGATCGAGCTTTCGGGATCACCCTATCGTTCCGTCCACGAGGCCAAGGCCGAGTCGGACGCCCACTGGGCCGACCTCCAGCCGGTCATCGAAGAGTTCGGGTTGGTGTGGCTCGGCTTGGGCAGTCATCCCTTCGCGTCCGTCGAACAGCTCGGATGGGTGCCCAAGATGCGATACGAGGTGATGCGAAAATACATGCCCACGCGTGGCCCGATGGCCGGTGACATGATGACCAAGACCTGCACGGTGCAGGCCAACTTGGACTATGCATCCGAAGAAGACGCCATGCGCAAGCTGCGCGTCGGGCTTCGGGCCCAGCCGCTGGTCACGGCGATATTTGCCAACAGCCCATGGAACGAAGGCAAACGAAGTGGTTACAAGTCGTACCGCGCCCTCGTCTGGCTTCACATGGACAGGGACCGATCGGGGTTGCTGCCATTCGCTTGGAAGGATCACCCGTCGTACGTCGACTACGTCGAGTGGGCCCTCGACGTGCCAATGTTTCTCGTAAAGCGGGGAGGCAAAGCCTACTACAATACCGGTCAGACTTTTCGCTCCTTCATGGAAGCGGGCTTTCAGGGGGTTCGGGCGATCCATGATGATTGGGTAGCGCATCTAAGAACGTTGTTTCCCGAGGTGCGGCTCAAGAGCACGCTCGAATACCGCGGAGCTGACCAACAGCGACCGGACATGGTCTTTGCTCTGCCTGCCTTGTGGAAGGGCTTGCTCTACGACGATGAAAGCTTTCGCGGCCTCGAGCGCCTAGTCGATCCATGGTCGTTTCCCGAGGTACAGCAACAAAGAGATGCTCTTGCGCGCCGCGGCGTGCAAGCGAAGTTCATGGCACGTGATGCGGTCGACTGGGCTGGAGAGATCGTGGAGCTTGCAGAAGCCGGTCTGCGGCGAATCAGCGACAAGAACGAAGCTGGTGAAGACGAGGCCGCTTTGCTCCGGCCGTTGCGTGCGCTTCTCGAACGGGCCCAATGTCCAGCGGACCCGTTGTTGGAAGAGGTGGAGGATGACTCTCCCTCACCGCAGGCGGTCATCGACGCGACTCGCATCTAGCCGCCGGCTACCGTACCGCAGGCACCGCGATATCGAGAGGCGGGCATGAGAGCAGCTGCGCAAGCAACGCAGCCCGTTCGATCATTTTGTCGATGATCAGGTGCTCGTTGACCGCATGTGCGCCTGAACCGACTGCGCCCAGCCCATCCAGCGTTGGGGCGAGCTGGCTGGTCGTGTTGCCGTCTGAGCCGCCGCCTGCAGCCGCCTGGTCAATTTGGATGCCGAGCTCCTCCGCGCACTTCTCTGCCAGCCGCCACAGCCGCTGATTTCTCTCCGTGCGCTCCATGGGCGGCCGACCAACCCCGCCCTGGACCTCGATTTGCGTTCCCGGGGTTTGCGCTCTGATGCCAAAAATCAGCGATTCGATGCGCCGGGCGTCCGCCTCCGTGGGCACCCGTACGTCGACGGTTGCGCGGCTCTCGGGTGCAATCACGTTCGGGCTGAGGCCGCCGTCGATCGTGCCGACGTTGACTGTGACGCCGCGCTCCAGATCGTTCATTGCAAAGAGCTTCTGGACCACGAGTGACAGCTCGAGAATCGCGCTCGCCCCTTGCCCCGGATCGAGACCCGCATGGGCCGCTTTTCCCCTCACGGTGATGTTGAATCTTCCTACGCCCTTCCGTGACGTCTTGAGCCTTCCCTCCGGACCGAGAGACGGCTCGAGTACCAAGCACCGGTCTGCATGACGGGCGAGTCGGGTGATGACGCGGGTCGATTCGTGGCTGCCGGTTTCCTCGTCGGAGTTGATGAAGAAGACCGGCGTTACGGATTGCGAATTGATGCCTTCCGCGGCCAAGGCATCGATTGCGAACAAGCCCTGAACGAGTCCGGCCTTCATGTCGTACGACCCAGGTCCCCAAAACGTCCCCTCTTCCGTCTTGGCGGGCATCGACTGGATCGTTCCAACGGGCCACACCGTGTCGCAATGACCGAGAACGAGCTGATAAGGCTGCTTGCGGGGTCGGCGCTCGGGTATCGCCAAGAGCATCCCGCCGCTTTGCTTTCCAGGCAGGAGGGCGGGGCGGAAACGGCGCTGCTCGAATGCAGCAGCCAGCAGCTTCAGCATCCCGCGCAGTGAGGTCTGATCCTGAGAGGGAGATTCGCACGCGACCAGCCGTTCGAGCAGCTCGATCATCGCGGCACGATTGCGTTGGAGGTACTCTACGATGCGCTTTGGCAGATCCTCGCTCATGACCGGTGCGTCAACGTTTGAAACCGGCGTGGAAGGGGAACGCATGGGTGTCGTGAATCTTCGCAAAGCGACCCGGATGAACGTAGGCGAGCATGGGTGCGCGGGCGATCATCTCCCGGGCATCGCGGTCCGCTTCGCGGACACTGTCCTCGGCGACGGCCGCCGCCACGATGCGCCCGATGATCAAGCTGTTCGCGCCAAGATCGTCGACGACGCGCTCGAGCTCGCACTCGAGCTGCAGATACGCGTCCTGTAGGAGCACGCCATTCACCGTCGATGCCGAGATGGTGGGGATGGCTCGTAGGGAGTGCTTGTGATCGTCATCGCAGCGGGGGCCGGCAGCCAGGCTGGTTAGCACAATCTGTTCGGGCCTCGGAAAGCTCACCGTGAAGCATCCTTCACGGCGCGCGTTGATGTATGTGGCGTGCGAAGATGTGCACACGAAGCCGTAGTGGTCCTGCCAGCTCATGGGCATCGCCATGTGCTTTGGGGCCAGGTCGTACGTTCCGTCGGGCTCGCGCGTGCCTACGATGGTGAGCGGGGCGACCATGTAGACCTGCTCCCAGACGGGATGCCGCAAATCGAGGGAAATCATGACCCTCCTAGCATACCGAATCGCGAGAACGCCGCGAGTGGAACGCGATTCACGCCCGTACGGGCTCGCGATCGGATCGTGCGGCATCGCTAAACGCTCGGTCCTCGTGCTTGAGTGCTTGGCCCAAAACGTTTCGCTTGAGCAGAGCCGAGCAACACATCATCCCCCCCAACAAGGCTCCCATGACGCCGCAGGAGGCGACGTCTGCGCCCGTCAGATACAAGCCCGGGATGGGCGTGCGCGGTCTGAGCCAGCGTTGCTCGAAGCGGTTCGGGGTATGTGCCAACCCGTAGATCTCGCCTCGCGGATGGGCAGCAAAGTTTCGGGTGCTGAGCGGCGTCGACAGCTCTGCGATCTCGACCTTCCCTCGCGTGGCAGGGGCGTGGGCGTGCAACGTGTCGAGCAGTCGTTCCGAGAGGCTCGCTTTGAGCTCGTCGTACTGCAAACCGCGCTTCTTCCACGAGGTGTGCTCCCACGCTTTGAACTGATCGTAGGAACCCAACGTGATGGCCTCGATCGTGGATCGGCCCGGGTGACGTCGTGCAAAGTCCGGATCCTTTGCTGACGGAAACGAGAGGTAGACTACTGGAAGGGGTGCACGAAGATCGGAAATGAACCGGTCGAAGTTCTCCTCGTGCTGGTGATTCGGGTAGACCCAGAGATTGGTCTTTTCTAGCTGGAGCTCTTCGGCGGTCCCCTTCAGGCCTACATAGAGGGACAGATGCGCAACGGACGCGCCGATTTCGTGGATTTTCGGCAATAAGCTCGTCGCCCCGGTGACTTCCGGGGGCAAAAGCCGTTCGAAGGTGTTCGCGACGCCTGCATCGCTCACGACGATCGGGGCACGGAGCGTGCGGCCGTCGAACAGCTTGACCCCGACCGCCCGCCCCTTCTCGACGATGATCTCGGCCACCCTTGCATTCGTAACGACCTCGCCACCGGATGCTTCGATGACCGGGACGATCGTATCGGCGATTCTGGACGACCCGCCCACTGGATAGGCCGCACCTCGAAAGTAGTGGCCGGCGACCATCGCATGAATGAAGAAGCTGCTCTTGGCAGGAACCAAGCCATAGTCACCGAACTGACCGGTGAGCACGCCGATGAGCTCCTGGTTCGACGTGATCTCTTCGAGGACCTCGCGCGTGGTGCGGGTGGCTTCCTTGAGAGCCGGTCGCCGCATCATGCCTCCGAAGAGCCGGGACACCAAGGGAGGCAATGCCTTTTCCGCGAAGAAAAGCTGGGCCTTCTTGGCGGTTGCCACGACCTTGCCGAGATACGCATCGATGGCGTTCTTGTCGCTCGGAAAGTATTCATGCATGCGTTCCCGGAACCGCTCCAAGCCTTTGATGAAGTCGTATGCATTTGGCCCGATGATGATGCGATCGTAGACGTCGCCCATGTCGGCCCACTCGAGCTCCCCTTCGGTGAGGAAGTCGAACATACGCCGGCCCATGGCTCGGGGATGCGAAACCTCGCCGATGTAGTGCACCCCAACGTCCCACTCGTAGCCCGGCCGCCTGAACGTGTGAGTGAACCCTCCGGCGCGATAGTGTTGCTCGAGCACCAGCACCCGCTTGTGGGCAAGCTTCGAAAGCGTCGCCGCAGCCGAGAGCCCGCCAATCCCCGACCCCACGACGATCGCATCCCACCGATCGCTGAGATCCCGATGCTGCTTGTAAGATCGGGACACTCTCCACCCTCCTAACCATCCGGAATCACACCGCTTTGGACGCGAAGATCGCAGTGACTTGTTTCCGAAGTTTCCTCAGCGTACCACGCTATTCCCACCCTCGCGGCGGAAATAGCGCCGCGCCGGGTCGCTGCGATCTTTGCCTGAATATCTCAATCATCGTGCGGGGTTGAGGATGTAGAGAGTGTCCCGCTACTTGAGGGTGACGGAGGCCCATGCGCGTTTGCCGGCTTTGATGACGTAGCGGCCTTTGGAGAGCTTGGCTTGGGGATCCGTGATGCGCTCGCCGTCGATTTCCACGCCGCCCTGTTGGATACGGCGGCGCCCGTCACTGGAGCTCTTCACGAGGCCGAGGTCGCTCAGGAGCTTGGGCACCCAGATCGCCTCGTCCCCGAGCTGCACCTCGTGCTCGGGCATGTCGTCAGGAACCTGGCGCTTGGAGAACTGCGCGAGCCACGACTGCTCCGCTGCGTCGGCCTCCGCTGCGTCGTGGTAGCGGCTCACGATCTCTTTGGCCAGCGCGATTTTGGCATCACGCGGATTCATCTCGCCCGACACGCACGCGCGTTTGCGCTGCTCGATCTCGTTCACCGGCTCGCTTGAAAGCAGGTCGTAATATCGCCACATCAGGTCGTCCGAAATGCTCATGAGCTTCCCGAATTGTTCCTTTGGCGGCTCGGCGACACCGACATAGTTGTCGAGCGACTTGCTCATCTTGGCCCCGACGATCTTACCTCCCTCGAGCTTTGCATTGATGCCCTCGAGGATCGGGGTGGTCATCACGATTTGTGGCTGCTGTCCCGTCTCGCGCATGATCTCGCGGCCCACCATCAGGTTGAACAACTGGTCGGTTCCGCCGAGCTCGACGTCGCACTCGAGGACCACCGAATCGTATGCCTGTGCCAGCGGATACAGCAGCTCGTGCAACGAGATGCTCTGATGCTCTGCCCATCGCCGCCTGAAGTCGTCCCGTTCCATCATCCGGGCAAGGGTGTACTTGCCAGCAAGCCGGATCACGTCATCGAATTCCATCTTGCCGAGCCACTCGCTGTTGTAGACGATCTGGGTCCGCTCTCGGTCGAGGATTTTGAACGCCTGCTCGGCATAGGTTCGCGCCCCTTCCAGAATCTCCTGGCGCGTGGGAACGGGCCGCGTGCTGCTCCTTCCGGAGGGATCGCCGATCTGCGCAGTGAAGTCGCCGACGATGAAGACCACCTGGTGCCCCAGGTCCTGGAACCGTCGCATCTTGTTGAGCAGCACGGTATGTCCGAGGTGCAGGTCGGGCCGCGTGGGATCGAACCCCGCCTTGATCTTGAGAGGCTTTCCCGTGGCTAAACGCTCCAGCAGCTCCGACTCGACGTGCAAGTCCACGACGCCGCGCTTCAGCTCGGCAAGCTGGGCTTCTGGTTTCACAGGATGGCCCCTACTCGTGAGCCTCGCCGGCTCCGTTGTTGACGAGCTCCTTGAGCTCCTTACCCACCTTGAAGAACGGGAGGCGCTTCTCCGGCACCGGCACGGGCTTTCCCGTTCGAGGATTGCGCCCACTGTAAGACTTGTACTCGCGGACCGTGAAGCTCCCGAAGCCGCGGATCTCGATCCCCTCGCCGTGCTCGAGCGCAGACGTCATCGCGTTGAAGACGCAATTTACGACTTGCTCAGCTCGGCTCTTGGTGATCTTCGTCCGCTGCGCCACAGCGTCGATGAGCTCCGACTTCGTCATCGATTCTCTCCCCATTTGGGCGCCAAGTATATCTACGGACCTAGGCGCGTCAATAGCGATTTCGGGCACTTGCGCCACACGGAGACGATCTCCGCTCAGAGGCTCGACAGTGACGGGGCACAGTTGCAGCCCCGTTTGGTAAGCCGAATCGCTTTACGGGGGCTGATATGTCACCCGGTACTGTCGAGGGCGGCCACGAGGTCGTCGATGAGCTCCTTGGTATCTTCGATGCCCACCGCATATCGGACCAAGTTGTTTTTGATGCCGATCGCTTCTCGTTCCTCGGTGCTCAGCTCGAAATAGCTCATCAAAGCCGGCTGCTCGATCAGGGATTCGACCCCTCCGAGGCTCGGCGCGATCCGCGGAATCCTGCAGGCATCGACGAAGCGACTGGTCCCATGAAGGTCCGCATCGACCTCGAAGGTCACCACACCGCCGAAGCCAGTCATCAAACGCTTCGCGGTCTCGTGGTTCGGGTGTGTCGCGAGCCCTGGATACCAAACCTGACGCACGCGCGGGTGCGCTTGTAGGCGCTCGGCCATCGCTTGGGCGGACGCGTTTTGCTGCTCGACACGCAACGCCAGCGTCTTGATGCCACGATGGATCAGGTAAGCGGCATGGGGATCGAGACAGGCTCCGAACACGCTCCGCAGATCACGCACCAGTGACACCAATCCGGCTCTGCCTGCAACGACCCCGCCCAGCACGTCGTTGTGGCCACCCAGGTATTTCGTCGCACTGTGCACGATGAGGTCGATGCCGTAGCTCGCAGGCTGGAAGTTGATCGGGGTAGCGAAGGTGCTGTCGATGAGGGTCTTGACTCTGGTGCCTCGGCAAATGTCGACCACCTGCTCCAGGTCCGGAATGGTCTGATATGGATTGGTCGGCGCCTCGGCGATGAGAAGTCGCGTCTCGGGGCGAATCGCGTCTCGCAGCGCCGTGAGGTCCGCGGGGGGAATCAGGGTGTTGGACACGCCGAAACGATCCAGAAAAGTCGTGACGAACTGTCGCGTCCGCCGGTAGCAGTCGGCAAACAAGATCACGTGGGAGCCGGACTGAACCAGCGCCAAAATGGCCGACGTGACGGCTGCCATCCCACTTGCGAAGGCGACCGCGTCCTCGGCCCGTTCCAAAGCCGCGACCTTTTCCTCCACCAATCGAACGGAGGGATTTCCGTAGCGCCCGTACTCTTCGCGGTCCTTGCGCCCCTCGAAATACGCGATCAGCTCCGCGGTATCGGCAAACGAATAGGTTGCGGTCTGCGTGATGGGAGCCGCCAGCGCATCATAGGGATACGTCCGCGGCTCACCACCGTGAACCGCCAGAGTTTTCTGTGAGACGTCCTCATCGTCCGACATGAGGCCGGAGCCTAGGAGAGCCGATCTGGCGGCGCAAGCTCATCCCCGACATGGATGACGCAGTAGCCCGCTCCGGTCACGAGGGCTCATCGCTGGGTGCAGATGTCGGCCGCCACGTCGCGGACGCAATCGAACGATGGGTCTCCAGGGCCGGGAGCCGAAACCTGCCCGTTCGACGCGTAATACCGTTCGGTGGCCGGGCCTACAAACATCGGCGCGGAGCCCGCGTAGATCACGGCCGCGTAGTTCGCCCCGTAGGTCATCTGTACGGCGCCGATATCAACGATGGAGCCCGAACGGAAATTGAGATTGCCCGTCCCGGTAGCGCTTCCACCACGAGAGACCATCACGTGGTCGAGCACCGATCCGTCGGAGCCCTGGTTGAAATCGATTCCGCTCCAAAACACGGAACCGCTGGAATCGATGCTGGTGAAGATGATCGGTGCAGCCGGGGTCCCCTGCGCATCCAGCACGCCGTCGTTGCCTTCCCCGATGCGCAAACGACGGCCGTTGGCAAACCGAAGCTCCGCGCCGGGACGTAGCGTCAATACCGGGATGGGATCCAGCGGGCTCGATTGCCGAAGCTCGATGTTTCCCTGCACCACGTACGGAACGACGTTGGCAGGCCAGGTGGCGGTCGTATCCACCGCGTCTCCAACGACCCACACGCCCTCGTGACCGAGAGCGCCGGAAGTATCGTTGCCTGCCAAGGCGTTACCGGTACCGAACCGTCCCACGAAGTTCGCAAAAATCCGAATGGCCGAAAACCGCGAGCCCACGATGGTGTTGCCGTTGCATTGCGCTGCACAGTGCGTGGAGTCGGCAAAGGTCATGCCGTAGCCGTTGCTATCGACGACCTGGGTGTCGTGAATCGCCGGCGTCGCGGGATTGCCCGCGCTGGCCTCGACGACGATGGCGGCACGCCGCGGCGATGCATCGAGCGCGGGATCCGACCCGGCCGCTTCGATTATGGCATGGGCGATTTCGGAAACCCCTGCGCTGCCCTCACCACGCAGCCGAATGTGGCTCCAGTACGGCGCGCCGCTCACCGGCGTGAACACGACGGGGTCAGTTGCCGTCCCCTCGATCCGCAGCGTGCCATCCGTCAGAGCAAGCCGACCGTCGAGGGGCATCTCGATTCGGTTTCCGGCCCGAATGGACAGTGAGCCACCCGAGACAAACAGGTTCCCCGAAGGACGAATGGGCTCGGTGGTCAAAGCACTGGACACCGGCTTGGTCCAGACCATGTCGGCCGCGCCGATGCTGCCGCCCCTCACGCGCAGCGGGCTTTCGTATCGGTTCGAGGCGCGCAGTACGTCGCCGAAACCGCCGAGAGGCGCATTCACCGACAATCCCTGCACGTCGAGCACATTGCCCTCGAACGACAGGAGCCGAGCGTTTGCGGCCAGGTAGACGCCTACCGCCCCGGGCTCTGGGCTTTGAAAAAGAGACCCTTCGACGATCACGGTGCGGTCCCCGGAATTGATGGGCTTGTCGACCCGCAGACCTCCGTTGGCGTTCGCGCTGAGCCCGGTGGCCCGCACGTTTCGCAGAACCGTACCCGCGCCCACGAGGCCGTCCAACAGGACACCGTTCCAGGTGCCGCTATCCGGAAGCATGCGGATCGGTGCTTGCGGTGTGCCCGACGCAACCAGCGTCGCTTGCTCGGCGTCGGTGGAAACTCTGAGCACCCGGCCGGGGGCGAAGCGGAGCTCCGTACCAGGAGCGAGCGTCAAGGTGCCGCCCCCTCGGACCACCAGCCCTGCGCTCAGGTAATAGGGCACACCGTAGTTTTTCCAATCGGCGGAAGCGTGCGTGACGACCGCGCCGCGCACGAAGATCCGGTCCTGCCCATTTCCACGCAGGTCGAGATTGTCGCCGAGTGTCGACACATCATCGGAACCGATGCTGATCGGAGAGCGTGCGTTGGCCGGGAGCTGATTGTCGTGAAACCAGTCGATCGTCTCGGCGCCAGCTCCAGATTGCGCGTAGAGTCCATAATTGAAGCTCTCGCGAATGATCGACTGAGCGATGGATGGCGATGATCCAGACAAGATCTCGATCGCCCCACGTTCGGTCGCGGCGTTGTTTCTCCCGCCGAACTCCACGACCACGTTGTGCAGCTCGGTCACCGCCGTCATGTTTTGGGCCCCAAAACGCAGCCCTCGATAGTGCCCCATCGGCGGTGCCCCGCCCATGTCCTGGTACCGAGTGAGGACGATTTGGTCACCCATGCCGGGCTCGCCACCATCCGCTACTAGTGCACCTGCGGTGGTCGCGCCGACGTCGATGCGCAAGTTGCTATCGCCTGCAAACATGATGACCACACCAGGCTCCAGTGTCAGCGTGGCGCCGTTTTCGACCCGGACGTCGCCAGTCACGACGTGGGGGTTGTCTCGAGCGCGGAGCGTCGTGTCGGTGCCGATGCTGCCGCTCAGCGTCGTGCCGGCGCCGTCGGTCACGGTGAAGCGCTTGGCCAGCCTGGTCACCGATCCCTGATCGACTATCACGTCGTAGACACCAGGCGGACGGCCGACATCGATGGATACCGTGGCGATCAAGGTCTGCGCATCGACGAACGTGGTGGGAACCGTTTCACTGTAAGCGCCGAGCTCCAAGCGGATGGTTGGCCCGGCGGCGGCGACGAAGCCGCTGCCGCGGACGACCACGGGTACGTCGGACTGGCGGCGCCCCGCTGCGGGCGTAATCGAATCGACCTCCGACGGGGGCGCGATCACCGTGACGTCGATCGTCACACGGTCCACCCCTTCGGTGTTGGTGGCCACGATGTCGAACGCATGCGAACCGATGTCCGCTTCGTTGGGTGCCGGCTTGCTCGTCGACGCGGACAGCAAGCCGGTAGACGGATCGAAGGCAAGGAAATCTGGGAGCGTCCCGGAGATGGTCAACACCGGTGACGGTTGGCCCGTGGCTGTCGCAGAAGCTCCGCCAAAGGACTCACCCACCTGCAACGTGAACGCCGTACCGGGCGAGACCGTCAGCACTGGTGCCGCAGGCGCGAACACGGCTTCTACCGCAATCGTGGCTTCGTCAGCCTCCCCGAGCACGTTCTGCGCGCGAACCCGGTAGCTGTACTCCCTCGAGCCGTTGGACTCCGAAGCGATGAAATCGACCTCTCCGGTGTCCGGGTCGATCGTGATGGCCAGGTCAGGCGGCTCGGTGGCTCCAACGATGCTCCAAACGATGCCCACGCTTTCACTCTGTGGCGTGAGGTCGACGTCGTAGTGGTAGCTGGAGCCGACGAACACCGAATCGGGCGGCGGGGACGTCACCAGATCGATCTCGGGCACCGGAGGTCTCGGATCGACCGTGACGACGATCTGCTGAACGTTCGGATCTCCGAGGCCGTTGTCGACCTGCACCGCCACACCGTAATCGCCCGGCGCAACCCCCGTGGTGTCCCATTCGACGCTCACCGCGCTTCCCACCGGAGGATCGGTGACGATGGTCACGCCTGCGGCTGGGGTTGCGTCCGTGGCCGTCTGCAACGTCCACTGGATCGTTGGAGCGCCTGCGGCGGCTGCATCGTAGCGCCAGAGCTCGCCTTGGTAGACCCGCTGTGGCGCCATCGAGGTAATCACTGCGGGTCCGCCGCTATCGACGACATCGACCGTGAATGATTGATCGACAAACAAGCCGCTCTCAACCTCCGTCGCTCGGATCGTCACGCTTTGCGCGCCTGCTTGCCCGGAAGCTGGAGTCCACTGAACCGCGCCCGTCTGCGGATCGATGCCCATCCCGTCGGGGGCCACCGGGATGCTCCACGAGACCTCTCCGTGCGCGACGACCAACGGGTCGTACGAATAGGGAGCGCCCACGGCTGCCTCGGTCGGGGGATCGGTGACGAACACCGGCCCGCTCATCGATTCCACCTGCAAGTCGAATGACTGGGTGTCCGCGCCCGCAAGATTACGCACAGCGATTTCCACCGACACCGTGTCAGCGCTCTGCGGGGTCCAAGTCAGCAGGCCCGACCCGGGATGAATGGTGAGCTCCGGCGGGCCCTTCACGACGGAAAACGTCATGGGCGTCATGCCGACCGCGGTCACCATGTAGTCGAAGGGAACGCCAACAATGGCTGTGGCCGGTGGCGTGGAGGTGATATGCGGTGCCATGGCGCCGTTGGGCGTCAGTCCGCGTCCGCATCCGGCCACCACCATCCAGACGGCAGCCGCCGCCGCCCACACACGCTTCGGTCCCCTCACCTCGGTTGAGCCTCCGGTTCCTATGTTAGCAGATTTTTACACCTCCTTGGCAGCCGAGATGCTTCAGTCCCGTCCGTAGGAGAGGTCTTCCATCACCTCTTCGATCGAGATCGGGGCGCACGTCACGGCCGGTGGGAGCTCAAGAGCCAGCTCCCAGGCGCTTTCCAGTGCTTCTCGCAACTCCACCCACACCCGGGCTCGCCGCCTCGCGACCTCTCCATGGAATCGCATGTCTATTTGCCCTGCGTGCATGATCCAGCTCCTTTCGGCAGTGATATGAGTCACTTAGCGCGCCGTGACGCCGGTCGGGCGCAGGCCTGCAGCGCAATTTTGCAGTTGCAGAACCAGCCCTATGCTGCGAAGATGCAGCCCATGTTTAACTGGGACGATGTTCGGTATTTCCTCACGCTTCACCGTCACGGCACCCTCGCTGCAGCGGGCGCTGCGCTCAAGCTGGACCCCACCACGGTGGGCCGACGGCTGGCCAAGCTGGAGGAAGAGCTGGGTGCCCGGCTCTTCGACCGAACCCCCAATGGCTACCTGCTCACCGAGGCGGGCCATCGTTTGCTGCCGAGAGCGGAGCGCATCGAACGCGAAGCGTTGGGCGTAGAGCGCGACGTGGCAGGCGAAGACCAGAAGCTCGAAGGCGTGGTCCGGCTCACCGCCACCGAGATGCTGACGACACGATTCATCGCGCCGCATCTGCGCCGCTTCCGTGAGCGTTTCCCGGAAATCGAGCTGGAGCTGCAATGCACGAATCTCGACGTGAACCTCGCGCGGCGTGAGGCAGACATTGCGTTGCGCCTAGCGCGGCCGACTCAAGATGATCTGATCATCAAACGGCTTTCTTTCATCGATCTCGGGCTGTACGCATCACTGGACTACATCGACCGCTATGGCCTTCCCAAAGAGTCCCTGGCCGGCCACCAGCTGATCCTGTTCGCAAACACCCGCCCCTTTCGGCGCGAAAACGACTGGCTCGCGGCCCGGATGGACGGAGCCCATGTCGCGCTCCGATCGGACAGTGTGTCGGCGATCTACTCGGCCACCGCGGCAGGAGCCGGCATTGCGCTGCTTCCTTGCTTGGTGGCAGACCATGATCGGCACATGGTTCGCGTACCGCTCGAAGGCGCTCCAGAGCCGAGGCAGATCTGGCAAGCGGTCCATAAAGACCTTCGGGATAGCGCACGCATCCGCGCTGTGCTCGATTTCGTCGGAGAGGTCGTTGCACCGACGCACGAGCGCGTCTCGGCTGCTTGAGCAGACGAACGCTAGGAAAGAATCATGCCGCCCTGGCCTAGCTTGATAGCCAACCTCCGCGCGCCCCATGCGCCCGCTGTCGGCTCGAAAATCCCCGCGCATCGAGCTCCGCAGCTCGGGCAGGCCCCGTCCTCGAGCCTCCAAGAACGCAGCTCATACCAACTGCGCTCGATCAACACATCGCCGCAATCGGCGCAATAAGTGGTTTCCCCTTCGGGGTCGTGAACGTTGCCCGTGTACACGTGATTGACGCCAGCCCGCTTTGCGATGTCCCTGGCACGTCTCAGGGCGGACCTGCGTGTCGGGGTTACGCCGCGCATTCGATAGCTCGGATGGAACGCCGAAAAATGCAACGGAACATCGGGGCCGAGCGTTTCTACGATCCAGTCACTCACACGCTGAACGTCATCGTCGGCGTCGTTGTATCCCGGGATGATCAGATTCGTGATCTCGAGCCACACGTCCGTCTCGTGTCGAAGGTAACGCAGCGTGTCGAGCACGGGCTGCAGGTGGCCTCCGGCGATTCTGCGATAAAATCCTTCGTCGAAAGCCTTCAAATCGACGTTGGCTGCATCGATGAAACCGAACATGTCGGTGCGAGGCTCTGGGTTGATGTAGCCCGCGGTGACCGCGACCGTCCTGATGTCGCGCTCGTGGCAGGCTGCCGCTACGTCCCGCGCGTACTCCATGAAAATGACGGGATCGTTGTAGGTGAAGGCGACGCTTCGGCAGCCAAGGCGTCGTGCAGCGTCTGCGACTGCCTCGGGGCTCGCGGAGTCGGCCAGCTTGTGGATTTCCCTGGACTTGGAGATGTCCCAGTTCTGACAGAACTTGCAGGTCAGGTTGCAGCCGGCCGTCCCAAAGGACAGCACGGGGGTTCCAGGCAGGAAATGGCTCAACGGCTTCTTCTCGATTGGATCGACGCAAAATCCACTGGAACGCCCATAGCTCGTGAGGACGATTCGCCCCTCCTCGTTGGCACGGACGAAACAAAGGCCGCGCTGCCCTTCTGCGAGCTTGCACTCCCGGGGACAAAGCTCGCACACGGCACGGCCATCCTCGAGGCGGCTCCAATATTGCGTGGGGACGGTCGATGCCAACGCTTGGTCCATGCCTTCATACGATGCGCACGGCGGAGCCCGCTGGCAACAGGTGCTCCCTCATTGAGCCCCGTTCGGAGGCATCGCTCCGCACTCATGCGCGCTCACGACGGCCAACAATGGCTCACCATAGCTCTCGATACGCGCCGGGCCCATTCCATATACATCGGCGAGGGCTTCTCTCGATGCCGGCTTTTGCGCGGCGATTTCGAGCAGTGTTCGATCGTGACAGACGACATACGCCGGGACCCCCTTTTGCCGTGCAATGTCGAGCCGGGTCGCCCGCAGACGCTCGAACAAAGATCGATCGACGCCCTCGGGAATCTCCAGGGGAGCGCTTCTTCGCTCCTTTTTTTGTGTGCGGGCAATGCGCACCTGGTTGGGCGGCACCCGAACGCGCGCCGGCTCCTCACCCTTCATCACGGCTACGCCGGCTGGGCTCAGAAACGGGACCGGGAACTCGCTGTGGGTGATGTCGACCAGACCAGCGGTGATCAGTCGCCTCAAGAGCGCGAGCACCCAAGGCGTGGGCCGGTCGTGCAGCAGCCCATGGGTGCTGAGCTCGGTCAGCCCGAGCCGGCGCAACCGATCGTTGTCGGCACCGTGAAGCATTTCAGCGACAGCAGTGAGACCGGCGCGACCCTGATTTCGCGCGACGCCCGAAAGCGCCTTTCGGACGATTAGCGCCTCCTCCTCGGAGACATGTCGGTCCGCCCGATCCTCGGCCGATGCCTCGAGGTACTCGCAGATGTCGCAATGTCCGCACCCCCCCAACGTCTCCTGATCGTCGCCGAAGTATCGAAGAATGAAGTCGTGCCGGCAGCTGCCAGCTTCTACGTAACGCATTAAATCCAAAAAGAGCCGCCACTGCTGCCGGAGATAATCGTCGTTGGATCCGTGATCGGGCTGCCCACTGCTCAAGCCGATCAATCGTCGCCGCAGCCCCAAGTCGCCCGAGCCGGTCAGGAGCAAACCGTATGCGGGCTGCCCGTCGCGCCCGGCCCTCCCCACTTCTTGATAGTACGCCTCGACCGAGCCTGGCGCCTGTACGTGAACGACAGCCCGGATGTCCGCACGATCGATTCCCATGCCGAAGGCATTCGTGGCAACGACCACGTCGAGGGATCGATCCGCAAAGCGCTGGCTCACGTCTTCTCGAACGTCTGCACAAAGCCCCGCATGGTACGCGGCGGCACGCCAACCCGTCTTTGCGACGGCCTCCGCAACCCTTTCCGTATTGCGCCGTGTGGCGGCGTAGACGATGGCGCCTCCGCGCGGGCGCGAAGGATCCCCCAGCGCGTCGCGCAAGGCTTGGTGCATGCGTTTGCGCCGCTCTTGAGCGCTCTCGCTCTCGATCACCGCGAGATGTAAGTTGGGCCGTGAGAAGCCGCGCAAAATCACCGCGGTATCGTCCGTAGCGAGGCGTAGACGAGCCTGAATCTCCCGCCTCACGATCGGGGTCGCCGTGGCCGTGCAGGCCATGACGCGCGGCGGTTGCAAGTGGGCGATGACCTCGCCCAAACGCAAATAGGAAGGCCGAAAATCGTGTCCCCACTGCGAGATGCAATGCGCCTCGTCGATCGCGACGAGCGGAGGGCGGAGGGCAGCGAACCGCTCGATCAAGCGTGCGGATTCCAAGCGTTCGGGTGCGACGTAGACCAGCTGGTAGTTGCCCTGGGAAATCGCGAGCTCGCGCCGGCGCAACTCCTGTGGGTCGAGGGTCGACGCGAGATACGTGGCAGGCACGCCGCGCTGCGCCAGCCCACGCACCTGATCCTCCATCAGCGCGATCAGAGGCGAGACGACCACGGAAGTCCCGTCCAGCACGGCAGCCGGCAGTTGGTAGCAGAGCGACTTGCCACCGCCGGTCGGCGCGATCACCAGCACCTTCTTGCGCCCGTCGAGAAGCTCGTCGATTGCCTCCCTCTGCCACGGATGAAAGGTGGAGAGCCCGAAACGCTCCCGCAATACCGAGTCGACGTCGTGCATGAAGGCAAGGCACCCTAGTGTGGGGAAAGGCTGCATGCCACAGCTATCGGCCACCGCGGAGGCGCGTTTCCCGGACACCAGGGTCGACCGACGACTAAAGACCCTTCCAGCGACGCACCAGCCACAAGACGCCCGTTCCGACTAGGCTCAACAGAAGCATCGTCGTGATCGGAAAATAGAACGTAAACCCATCACGCTCGATACGAATGTCGCCCGGAAGACGAAACAGACGAACGTTGCCTGGAAGATACTGCGAAAGCCAGACCAGTCCCCCAACCGCCGCAATTCCAAGACCGATGCCCACCAGAATTTTGGCGATGGTATTCGTCTCGAACATCGGTAGATCTATACCACCATGCCGAGCGCCATCGACATCCTGCAGGGGCTCTCCCAGATGCGCGACGAGCAACACTCCGCCGCGATCCTCTGGCATGGAGCCCTGCTCGCCCTGGTCTTGGCACTGATCTTCGGTTTCAGACCGCGGCAGCATCAGGCTCGCGTTGCGCTCGTCGCGCCGCTTGCGTCGGTGAGCGTCTTTGCGTGGAGCTACGGCAACCCTTTCAACGGCACCATGTTCGGGCTTGCTGCCGCGTTGCTCGCCATGCTCGGCGCCTACGGCCCGTCGGCACACCGGGCGGGCCGCGCCGCTTTTCCAGCTGCCGCCGTTGGGGTGCTGCTGATCGTCTTTGGTTGGGCTTACCCGGAGCTCGAGGGTGCGACATCCTGGTGGGCCGCTTTGTGGGAGGCGCCGGTGGGGGTCATTCCCTGCCCCACCCTGGCCGTGGTCATCGGCCTGGCGCTTTTGGGCGATGGTCTCGGTTCGACGCCCTGGTCTCTTGCCCTCTCCGGGCTCGGCTTGTTCTATGGGATCTTCGGCGCGTGGTATCTCGGCGTCTCGATCGACTGGGTGCTTTTCATTGGAGCCGCGCTCCTTGCCTTGGAGGCATCGCGGAAACGCCCAGGGCGGACAGGCTCGCAGAAGTGATGGCAACGTTGGTCACGACGAGCGACCTCCGGAGCGGAGCGCACATACGAAAGGTTCGATCGCGCTAGCAACCTCCGCAGCTCGATCCATGACCAGCATGTGGCCCGCCCCCTCCAAGAGGTGGAGATCGGCCCGAGGAATGTGCGCGGCGAGATATTCCGCATATTTGGGCGGCGTCAGCGCATCGTTGGTTCCTCCGATCACGAGGGTCGGGACTTCGATGCCCCCGAGCGCCTCCATTCGATCGAATCTGTTTGCCGCGCGCCAATCCGCCGCGCCCGTCGAAACCGGTGTCAGCTCGCGCTTGCGCGCCGCCTCCGCGAGCAAGTCGGGCCCGGTTCCCTCTTCGTGAATCCAAGAAGGCATGGGGGGCAGCTTGCCCGACGCTTCGCCCTGGTCGAAGAGCGTCAGGATCATCGGATGAACCCGCAAGCGTGCACCGGTCGCCAACAAGATGAGACCCTCGAGCTCGTCGGGCGGCGATGCGAGCGCATGCTCGATCGCGACCGCACCGCCGAGGGAATGGCCGACCACCACGTAGCCGCCATCTACTTGCGACCGAACGAGCTCGCCGACGAAGTGTGCCATCTCCTGGACCGACTCAGCCGCCGGACCTTCGGTCCCGGCCCGTCCAGGAAGGTTGATCGCGTAGCTCGCGTGGTCCGGCAGCAGGTCGATCAGACGGTCGTAGACATGTTGATTGTCCGCTGCACCATGGATGCATACCAACGCGGGCGCCCTCCCCGATTCGTGCCGGAACGTGACGGCACGTCCGCCAACTCGTCCGGCTCCTACCACAAGGCGTGCTCCGGACTCGGGCTTGCGAGCGCTATCGATTGAAACCGAAAAAAGCGTTCCCTGACGTACGTGCCGGTATATTGAAGGGCTATCTCGTCGAAGGACACGGTTCTCAGGAAGCGGTAGCCGCATTGCGCCATCAAGGGCGTCGCGTCGTCGATGCCGAACCGCATGGGCTCTCCCAGCTCTTCGATGATTCCCTTCATCGCACGATCCTCAGGCCGGAGACGAGGGCTCGATCGGGCCATGTTGGTGTTCAGATAATCGAAGACCAAGACGGAGCGCGGGTCGAGGTCGGCCGCCAATCGCTGCAGCGTCGATCTCGCAGCTTGCTCGGCCAGGTAATAGATGACGCCCTCCCAGACCATCAGGGCCGGCTCATTGCGATCGAAGCCCGCGATACCCAGCTTCTGCACGAAGTCGTCATGCTCGAAATCGCAGGGGACAAATGCTGTAGCATCGAGTGGATAGTGCTCTAACCTCGACAATCTCTCACGTTTGTCCCGCTGGCTTGCGGGCTGATCGACCTCGAAGAAGCGAACTCGGTCCCGCGCGAGCCGGACTGCTCTCGTGTCGAGGCCGGCTCCCAGGATGACCACCTGCCGAACCCCGCGATCGAGAGCACGGATCACACAGTCATCGATGTGTCGCGTGCGCAAGGCGACCCAGAGCTCCATCGAGGAGGAGTGGTGGTCCCAACGCCGCGACAGGGCCTCCCCTTCTGGTCCCGCGAGAGCGAGTGCCCAGGGGTCATCGCAAATCGGATCGGCCGCCTTCGACGCACGTCCGCGGTAGGCAGCGACCATGACCGCCGTTCGGCTCGCGGCGCGGGCCTCTCTCACCTCAGTGCCCGTGCTCGCGATCGATGCCTGGATGGCTGGGATCCCCCGGCTCGTGGCGTGGGTTCGCCGTGAGGTAGGTGCCGTCCCGCCCGGGAATCGAAAGCAAGGTTTCTTTGTCGAACAGAAAGTGCCTTCGGTCTGTCGAGGGAGGCATGTGCATGCCCGTGTCCATCCGAATGGCATCGCAGGGGCAAGCCTCGACGCAGTATCCGCAAAAAATGCATCGAAGCTCGTCGATCATGAACACCGACGGATAGCGCTCATAACCGTATCGCGGGTCGTCCGGCTCGTATTCTGCGGGCTCGATGTAGATGCACTGCGCTGGACACGCCGTGCTGCAGCACAGACATGCGACGCATCGAGGAGAGCCGTCGGTGCGGTGAGTGAGGCGATGGATGCCCCGGAAGCGCTCGGGGTATTCGATCCGCTCCTCGGGATACTTCACCGTCGCGATTTCGCTGCTGCTCTTGGGGCCGAAGGTGTTCTTGAAGAATCGGCCCATGGCAAAGCCGATGCCTTTGGCGATTTCCGGTATGTACACCTGCTCGGCAACGGTACGTCCAGGCTTCTTGATCACTTTGACTTGGGCTGCCATACGCGTCCTCAGAAAATCTTCTCCCAGAAAGCTACCCAGCCGTCGAGCCAGCCCGACAGCATGAACGCTCCTACCACGAGGATGTTGAGCAGCGAAACCGGCAACAACCCCTTCCAACAGAGCGACATGAGCTGGTCGTAACGGAAGCGCGGAAGCGACCACCGGATCATCAACTGGAACCAAATGAGCACGATGATTTTGAAGAGAAACGCGGCGAACTGGATGGCCACGACCAGCCAGTGGACGAGAGGGACCGAATAGCTCGCCGCCATGAAAGGCAGGCTGAATTCGAACCCGTCCCGATAGAGGTACGGCACGTCCCAGCCGCCGAAGAACAACACCGTGGCGATGGCGGCGAGCGAAACCACCTCGACGAACTCGCCCATGAAAAACATGCCGAACTTCATGCCGGAGTATTCGGTGAGGTAGCCTCCGACCAGCTCGCTTTCCCCCTCGGGGAGGTCGAAAGGCACGCGCTTGGTTTCGGCCACGGCGGCCACGAAGAAATTGATGGCGGCCAGCGTGAGGGGCGGAATGAAAACACCCCAGATGTGCTGGTGTTGCCACATCGCCATGTCCTCGAGCCGAAGGGATCGATACACCATGAAGGCGGGAACGAGCGTGAGCCCGAGCACCACCTCATAGCTCACCATCTGGCTCGCCGCGCGAATGCCCCCGAGCAGCGAGTATTTGTTGTCCGACGCATAGCCGGATATCGCTGCACCGATGATTCCGGTGCTGGTGATGGCAAAAATGAACAGAATGCCGACGTTGATGCTAGCCACCTGCATGGGGATCGCCCGACCAGGGATCTCTCCGGTTCTCGGAAGAACCTGGTTCAGGTAGTCCCAGTGGAGGGTGCTCGCGAATGGGATGACGGCAAAGGCGGCAATCGCCGGAATCAACGCGATGATCGGGCCAGCCGCGAAGAGGAGCTTATCGGCCTTGGGCGGGACGAAATCTTCCTTGAAGATGAATTTCATGGCGTCGGCCACTGGATGCAGCAATCCAATCAACATGATTCGTCCGCGATTGCGTACGATCATGCCGTGAACCCCGTAGCCGACGCGCAGCAGCACGGACGCCACACCGAACCCGACGAACGTGACCGTCAGTGACGCCGTCGACATGAGCAGCGGGTTGCTGCCTTTCAGCGCCACGAAGGTGAGCGCGATCAGTGCCACGATGGAGACGATCGCCGAGGCCGCCGCCAAGCGCCAAAGCGGAAGTCGTGCCCGGTCGAGCCAGCCCACGACCGACTCGGGGAGCACGATGGCCGCGCGGCTCGGTCCCAGCCGATCCTGGATCATGGCGCTTTGCCTGCGCTCGGCCCAGATGAGCACGGGTGCGAACGCGCCGACGGTGATCACCAAGACCACCACCACCTTGACCAGCGACGACACCACCAGGAACGTCGTGCTCATTGCGCAGCCTCCGCGGAATCGGTGAGGCTCCGACGCAGGCCTTGGAGATCCTGGAAGCCGGCGTCCGTGCCGAGGAGCGCGGCGAGGTCTGCGACGACTTTCCAAGCCGGTTCGATCCCGACAGGTGGCGGAAGCACCACCGGAAAGGTCTGCATGATGCCCTTCTCGTTGACGAAGCTGCCTTCGATTTCGTAGATGTCCGCCACCGGAACGGCCACGGCAGCAACCGCCGGAAGCGCTCCTACGTGGCTGGTCAGAGACACGAAGCTGTCGAGCGAGGTCAATGGCGAGAGATCGTCGAGGGATTCGGCGGTCGCCCACCCAAGGGCCACCACGCCCTGAACGGCTCCTGATTGCACGTCGTTCAAGAGGTCGGCCACGGACCCGAGCTCGACTCCACCAGCCGCCTGGGTCGCGCCTGCCCGGTTCGGGTTGTTGTCGGCGCTTCGAAGGATGTCATCGCCTTCCCAGCCGCCAAGCGCAGCCAGATAGAGATGGTCCGCGCCGAGGGCCCCTGCCAGCTTCGCCAGAGCCAGGTTGTCTTCGGTGGTGTGCTGCGCGCTGAGCACGAACGCGAGCTTCGTTGGATCCACCGCGCGGATCTTGTCGGCGGCGAGCTCGAGCGCCTCTCGCTCGCCGATGGGCATCCGATCCCGCGCCCGACCCTCGGTCGGCATGTCGAGCCGATCGGTCTCGTGACGCATGTAGGTCATCATCCCGTCATCGCACATCCAAAACTTGTTCACGTCGGGATTGTCGCGCGGACGCAAACGGTAGACCTTGCCATACCGCGGGTCGTAGTCGATGTGGGAATTGCACCCGGTCGCGCAGCCGGTGCAGATGCCCGGCCCCGACTTGAGGAACCAAACGCGCGCCTTGAAACGGAAGTCACGGCTGGTCAGCGCGCCGACAGGGCACACGTGCTCCGTCATCAGCGTGTATCGATGATCGAGCTGACGGCCAGGCGCGAGAATGATCTCGTTTTTGTTCCCCCGCTCGCGCATGTCGAGCACGTGGTCTTTGGCGACCTCGTCGCACACGCGGATGCACCGGGTGCACATGATGCAGCGCTCGGCGTCGTAGACGATGGTCGGACCAAAACGAACGCCCTTGGGCTTGTGCACCGGCTCGGTGAGCTTGCGCTTGAGCGTGGCTTGATGGGAATAGTAGTAGTCTTGCAGCCTGCACTCGCCGGCCTGATCGCAGATCGGGCAATCGACCGGGTGGTTGAGCAGCAAGAACTCCTGTACCGACGCCTGCGCCGTCTTCGCCTCTTCGTCCGTGGAAGACACGACCATGCCATCGGCAGCAGCAAGTTGGCACGCGGGCTGTAGCTTCGGCTTTGTTGCTGGAACGTATTCGTTTTTTGCGGAGTCGAATACCAGCTGGGGCATTTCCATCTGGCGGCCACTCTGTATGTGCACCAGACACATGCGGCAGTTCGCAGCGACCGACAGACCAGGATGCCAGCAATAGTGCGGGATTTCGATGCCCTCGCGCCACGCCGCTTGCATGATGGTTTCCCCTGGCTCGAAGGGGATCTCTTTACCGTTCAACGTAAACTTAGGCATGACTCATCGGTCGCATTCTCCGCCGATCATGTTGACGGATCCGAAAGTGGGAATGATGTCTGCGATCATTCCACCGAGGAGCATCTCTCGCGAAGCAGCGAGATTGAACCAGCACGGAGGACGCACTCGGACTCGATACGGGGTGCCGCTCCCGTCGGAGACGATGTAGAAGCCGAGCTCGCCGTTGCCGCCCTCGGTGAAGCTGTAGGTCTCGCCCTTGGGCACCTTCACTCCCTCCATGACGAGCTTGAAGTGCGCGATTGTGGCTTCGATGGTCGTATAGACCGCCTGCTTTTCCGGATACACGATTCGCGGATCGTCGACGTTGACGGGACCGACGTCGGGCATCTGCTCGAGGGCTTGCTCGATGATTCGCACGGACTGGCGGATCTCTTCGAGCCGCACCATGAAACGATCCCAGTTGTCTCCGTCCTCGCCGATCGGCACGTCGAAATCGAAGCGATCGTAGACTAGGTACGGATGGTCCTTGCGGACGTCGTAGGGCAAGCCCGTGGACCGTCCGACGGGGCCCGTGCAGCCATAGGACAGCGCTTGCGCCTTGGTGAGAATGCCGACCCCCTGCATCCGATCGAGGAAGATACGGTTGCGGATCAGCATGGTCTCCGTCTCCTTCACCACCTTGAAGATCTCGGGGATCACGTGCCGCACGTCGTCTTTGAACGTCGCCGTCGGAGGCGCCGCCATGCCACCGATGCGTCCGAAGCTGTGGGTCATCCGGGCACCGGTCTCGCGCTCGAGGATGTCCCAGACCCAGTCGCGCACTTTGAGCAGCCACAGGAACGGGGTGAACGCGCCGAGCTCCATGGCCGATGCGCCGTTGCAGGTGAAATGATCGGCGATCCGGGACAGCTCGCCCAGGATGACGCGGTAGTACTGGCAGCGCTCTGGAACCTCGATTTGAAGGAGCTTTTCGACCGCGAGCGACCACCCCACGTTGTTGAGCATCGGCGAGACGTAATTCAGCCGGTCCGCGTAGGGGAAAACCTGAGCCCAGGTGCCCCGCTCGCAGGACTTTTCGAAGCCGCGGTGGAGATAGCCCGGCTGGACGTCGAGATTGATGACGTTCTCACCGTCGAGGTCGAGCACCATCCGAATCGTGCCGTGCATCGCAGGGTGCGAGGGGCCCATGTTGAGGCGCATCGGGTCCGTGTGCAGCTCGAGCGCGGCTTCTTCGTTCTGCAGGTCGTCGGCTGGTTCCATTCAGGCCCCCGAACTTTTTTCGGATTCCTCGGGCTTGCTCGCGTCGTCTTCTTCTTCTTGGATGCGAGCCGCAATTTTCGCCTGAATCTCGCGAGCCGCCTCCGAATCGCTCAGGGTTCGGCGCTGCCCCTGCTGCATCGCGATGGCGGGCGAAACCTGCTCATCGCGGCCGGCGAGACGGGCTTCCCAGTCGATGCGCGCGAAGGGTTGTCCTTCCTCGATGCCGAATGGCGGCAGCTTCTGGATGTCATCGACGTTGCGATAGGGTACCAGTGGCTGCGCCTTGTCGATGGGGTAGTCCTTGCGCAGCGGGTGACCGACGAATTCCTCGTACATCAAAATCCGTCGCAGATCGGGATGGCCCTTGAACTTGATCCCGAACATGTCCCAGACCTCCCGCTCGGCCCAGTTTGTCCCTGACCAGACGTGGCTCAGGGTGCTGGCTTCCTCGCCTTGCTTGACGCGGGTGCGGAGGCGAAGTCGGGAGCCCGTGACGGAGGACCGGGTCATCAAAACCAGGTCGAACCGGGCGTCCTTGCGCTCGGGGTGGTCGATGGCGGTCAGGTCGATGAAGTGGTCCATCTGCAACTCGGCGTCGTCCCTCGCGAACTGCGCCGTCTCCACCCAGTCTTTGAGCGCGACCACGGCTTCATCATCGCCGAGCGCGTCACTCGTCTCGAGGATGCGTTCACCGAAATGCGCGCGCAGCCGGTCGAGGACCGCCTGGCTCATGCCTTGCTCTCCTTCTCGCGCCCAGGCGCCCGCTCCGGCACCAACCGGGGCGGCACCACGATCGGTTTGCGGTCGTTCGCCTGGATCTTGTCCTGCAGGAGCATCAGCGCATCGAGGACCGCTTCCGGACGGGGGGGACAACCGGGGATGTAGACATCGACCGGGATGACCTTGTCCACGCCGGGAATGGTCGTGTAGTTGTCGTAGAAGCCTCCGCATGAGGCGCAGGTGCCAAATGCGATGACCCACTTCGGGTCGGTCATCTGTTCCCAGATGCGGCGCACCGCGGGACCTTGCCTTTGGCTGATCGTTCCCACGACCCAGAGCACGTCCGATTGGCGGGGACTGAAGCGCGGTGCCTCGGCGCCAAACCGGGCGATGTCATATCTTGGCGCCGCCGTCGCCATGAACTCCATGCCGCAGCAAGCGGTCACGAATGGGTACTGGAAGAGCGACCACTTCCGCGCCCACTGCAGCAAATCGCTGAAGCGCGTCGTGACCGCGACCTCCGTCTCGCCGAGGACCTTCAGCTCTCCCACTTGAGCGCTTCCTTTCGCCACGCGTAGACCAACGTCACACCCAGAACGACCAGGAAGAACGTCATCTCGATGAAGCCGAACCAACCGAGCTTGTGGAACAGGCTCGCCCACGGATAGAGGAATACCGCCTCGATGTCGAATACGACGAAGAGGATGGCCGTGAGATAGAACTTGATGCTGAGCCGAATGTGACGGGCACCGGTGGTCTCCGAGCCCGACTCGTACGGAATCGCCTTTTCGGCCGTCATGTTCTTCGGCCCGAGCACGCTGGTCAGGCCGAAGACGGCCACCGCGAGCACGGCCGCGACGCCAAGCATCAGGAACACGGGGAAATAGGCTGGAAACATGGCGAGATCGGCTCTGCGGTGGGTTGAATCCCCCCGATCGTTGGTTTCTTAGTATCACCCCCTGGGGGTGTCAATGAAGGTCGCGGCGGCGTTGGCAGAACGCTCTTCGACGCTCGCCGAAAGGCGATGCGGATTCGGAGAAGACGGTTCGCTGGACCTCGGTGTGCCCGAGCCGATACGACGTTCCGACCGATCGCGCGGATGCATCATGACGCGAATATTCTTACTTGGACAAAACTGGAGGCAACTTCGCGCTTGTGCCATGGTTCGCTCGCCGATGGCCAAGCCCCTGCGAATGGTTTCTGCCTGGTTGGTGCTGCTGTGCCCGAGCGTCGCCTTGGCGCAAGCCGAGCAGCCCGGAACCACCGAGATCGGGGCTTTTCTTCAGGCGCTCGATCAGGGTTTTGGCGCGAACATCGTCGCCCCCATCGCTCGCGTCTTGTTCTTCGATCTCGCCTTTTGGGACAACCGTTCCGGCGACCCGATCCAGCTTCCGTTCATCGTCGTCTGGCTCATCGCTGGGGCCACCTTTTTCACGTTGCGGTTTGGCTTCATCAACATCCGGGCGTTTCGTCACGCCTGGGTAGTCACCACAGGCCACTACGACGACCCGGATGACCCCGGTGAGGTGACCCACTTTCAAGCGCTTTCGTCTGCCCTCTCGGCGACGGTGGGCCTCGGCAACATCGCAGGCGTGGCCGTCGCCGTGGCCGTCGGCGGGCCCGGAGCGATCTTCTGGATGGTCGCGGCCGGGTTCCTGGGCATGTCGTCCAAGTTCACGGAATGCACGCTCGGCCAGATGTATCGTGAGGTCGGCAAGGACGGTCACATCCTCGGAGGCCCCATGCGATACCTCGAGGAGGGCCTGGGTGAGCTCCGTCTGCCGCGGCTCGGTCGGTTCCTCGCCATCCTCTTTGCCGTCATGTGCATCGGCGGGAGCTTTGGCGGCGGGAACATGTTCCAAGCCAACCAGAGCTACGCTCAGGTCGCCGACGTCTTGCCGGTCTTCTCCGGGGGCTGGGGCTCGCTCGTCTACGGAGTCATTCTCGCGTTTCTCGTGGGCATCGTGATCATCGGGGGCATCCGGCGAATCGGACAGGTCGCGGGCTTCATCGTACCCGTGATGTGCGGCATCTACCTGGTGGCCGGTCTCTTCATCATCATCAAGAACGTCGATCACGTCGTGCCGGCGCTCGAGCACATCGTCTCGGAGGCCTTCAGCCCGCAAGCGGGTTTTGGCGGGATGCTCGGCGTTTTGATCACTGGCTTTCGGCGCGCAGCATTTTCAAACGAGGCTGGTGTCGGCTCCGCGTCGATCGCGCACTCCGCTGCCGCAACCGACGAGCCGGTTCGTGAAGGAATCGTTGCGCTGCTCGAGCCCTTCATCGATACGATCGTGGTGTGCACGATGACCGGTTTGGTCGTCGTCATCACGGGGGCCTACGAGGGCGGCGGGGAAGAAGGCGTGCTGATGACTTCGCAGGCGTTTGCGACGGTCCTGCCTTGGTTTCCCAAAGTGCTCAGCCTGGCGGTCTTTCTCTTTGCATTCTCCACGATGATTTCGTGGAGCTACTACGGCGAGCGTTGCTGGACGTTCTTGTTCGGTCCTCATCTTTCGATCGTCTACAAGGTGCTCTTCCTCTGCTTCGTCGTGCTCGGCTCCGTGCTCAAGCTCGGCAACGTGATCGACTTCTCGGACTTGATGATCCTCGGCATGTCGTTTCCGAACATCCTCGGTGCGTTGCTCCTGAGCGGACGGGTCCGGGCGGCGCTCACAAGCTACTGGGAAAGCTACACCAGCGGCCAGATGCAGCCGCAAAGGTAACTGCTAGGCTCGCGGCATGCCGGAGTTTGCAGAGCGCCGTCGAAAGCTCCTCGAAGCCATCGGAGACGGCGCGGCGGTGTTTCCAGCCGCGCCCCTCGCGCTGCGCAACCACGACGTCGAGCATCCCTACCGACAAGATAGCGATCTCTATTACCTCACGGGGTTCAGCGAGCCAGAGAGCTTGCTGGTACTGACCAATCAGCACGAGGAGCACGAAATGGTCCTCTTCGTGCGGCCGCGGAAGCCGGAACGGGAGATCTGGGACGGGCCGAGGGCTGGCGTGGAAGGCGCAGTGAAGGATTTCGGCGCCGATGATGCGTTCCCCATCGAGGAGCTCGGAAGCAAGCTCCCCGACTACATTGGCAACGTGGAGCGGCTGCACTACCGATTGGCACAAAACGAAGACGCGGATGCGAAGGTCTTCGACTGTTTGAACCTCCTCCGCCGGGGCGCGCGAAGAGGTGTGAGCGCTCCGCAAGCCATCATCGATCCGTCGATGCACCTTCACGAGATGCGACTGCGCAAGAGCGAGGCCGAGCTGAAGATCATGCGAGAGGCGGCGGCCATCACGACGGAGGCTCATTTGCGCGCCATGCAGATGGCACGTCCGGGAATGCACGAGTACGAGATCGACGCGGAGCTTCTCCACGTCTTTCGCAAGCACGGCAGCGAACGGCCTGCCTATGAGAGCATCGTCGGCTCCGGTCCTAATGCGACCATCCTTCACTACCGGGCGGGAAATCGAATCTTGCGCGCAGGCGAGCTCGTGCTGATCGATGCCGGCTGCGAATACGACTATTACGCGAGCGACGTGACGCGAACGATCCCGGTCAGTGGCAAGTTTTCGCCCGAGCAGCGCGCAGTGTACGAAGTGGTTCTGCAGGCGCAGAATGCCAGCATCGATTTGGTCGAGCCCGGGGTGACGTTGCAGGACATCCACGACTGCGCCGTCCGGACGCTCACCGAAGGGTTGGTCGGCATCGGTCTGCTCGAGGGGGACGTCGATACGCTCATCGAAGAAAAAAAGCACGAACCTTTCTACATGCATCGAACCTCACACTGGCTCGGAATGGACGTGCACGACGTCGGCCAATACTACGTCCAGGGTAAACAAAGACCGCTCGAGCCCGGGTTCGTGCTCACCGTCGAGCCCGGCTTGTACATCGCCAGCGACGCGCAAGACGTGGACGCGCGGTGGCGCGGCATCGGCGTCCGAATCGAGGATGACGTGGTGGTACAAGCCACGGGCTGCGACGTGCTGACGGCTGGCATTCCCAAAGAGATCGACGAAGTGGAAGCCGCCTGCGCCTGAGCTCTCACGGCGTGTTGGCGCCGGGTTTTGTGTGGTATGCCCACTCGCATGGCAATCGATCAGACGATCGGATTCATCGGCGCTGGCAACATGGCAAGCGCCATCATCCGTGGGCTCATCGGTACGGGCACCCTCCCTGCGGGGCAAATCCTGGCAGCCGATCCCGACGAGGAACGGCTCCACAGCTTGGAGGCGGAGCTGGGCATCGGAGTGACCGTCGACAACACGAAGGTGGCGCGGCAGGCAACCGTTGTCGTACTGGCCACGAAGCCGCAGGTGTTTGCTCAAGTCCTACCGACCGTGTCGCCTGCTTTGAGCGCGCACTCGCTCGTCATCTCGATTGCTGCGGGTATTTCCACGCGGCTCGTCGAGCGTGCTTTCCCACGGGGCACGCGCGTGGTTCGGACCATGCCCAATACCCCCGCGCTCGTCGGCGCGGGCGCGACTGCCATCGCGGGCGGCGCTCACGCCACAGGCGCCGACCTCGATCTCGCTGAAACGTTGTTCCGCAGCGTGGGTATCGCCGTGCGTGTGCCCGAAGAGCAGATCGATGCAGTGACGGGTCTCAGCGGCTCGGGCCCAGCGTACGTGTTCGCGATGATCGAGGCGTTGCGCGACGCAGGTACGCTTGAAGGTCTGCCCGAAGAGACGGCGCTTCGACTCGCAACGCAAACCGTATTTGGGGCAGCCCGTCTTCTGCTCGAACAACACGAGTCGCCAGAAACACTGCGGCAGCGTGTCACCAGCCCGGGCGGCACCACGCGAGCGGGCCTCGATGCACTCGACGCGGCCGGCTTTTCCGACGCGCTACGGGGAGCCGTGCGCGCTGCCACCCGCCGCTCGGCGGAGTTGGGCAAGATCGCCGAAGGCAACGGCGGGGACTAGCCTGACGCTGGACGAGGCCCGAAGATCGCCGTTCCGATCCGGACCATGGTGGCCCCCTCCTCGACCGCGGGCTCGAGGTCGTGGGTCATGCCCATCGACAGCTCGGGCAAGCCATGTGCCTCCGCCAAGACGCGGAGCGCTGCAAATACGGGCCGCGTGGAACCGACGTCCTCGAAGTAGGGTGCGACCGTCATCAGACCCCGCAGCGTCACGTTCGAAAGCCTGCCGACGGCTTCGACCAGCGACGGCACCTCTTCCGGCGAGCAGCCCGATTTCTGCGCCTCGTCTCCGACGTTGACCTGGAGGAGCAGCTCGACATGGGCATCTCGCTCCACGGCGCGGGACGAGATGGCCTCGGCCAAGCGAAGCGAATCCACCGTATCCACGGTGGCGCGAGCACGCTCGATGAGCTTGATCTTGTTGCGCTGAAGATGCCCGATGAACCGCCACGTCACGTCTTGCAAATCGCTCAGCGCCGATGCCTTCCGAGCCAGTTCCTGGGCGTAGTTTTCTCCAAAGACTCGCAAGCCCGCGCTGTGAGCGGCGCGAATCGCGTCCTCGTGGTGCCCCTTGGACACTGCGACGAGCCGCACGGAGCCCGGGTCGCGGCCCGCACGGGCGCAAGCCCGCTCGATGCGCTCGCGAACGCGGCTGATGGCACCGACGATGTCGTGATTCACGGCCACCGATCCAACGCTCCGTGCTCGATCATCAACTCGACTACTTCCGCCGCTGGTAGTCCCACGACGTTGGTGTACGACCCATCGATGCGCGTGACGAAGCCGCTGGCGAGCCCCTGGATGCCGTAGGCGCCTGCCTTGTCGCGGCTTTCACCAGCGGCCACGTATCGGCCGAGCTCCTCGGCTGAGGCGCGGCGGAACCACACTCGCGTCTCGACGATGCGGGTCCCACACACGCCTTCGCCGACCAGGCCCAGTGCTACGGCCGTTCGCACGATGTGATCACGGCCCGCCAAGAGAGTCAGCATTCGCAGCGCTTCGCGATCGTCATCTGGCTTTCCAAGCCGCTCGCCTCCGACCGACACCGTGGTATCCGCCGCCAAAACGTAGGCGGCCGCCCGTCCGCTCGCGCCCATGACGCTCTGCAGCTTGAGCAACGCTGCCGCCTGTACGAACTCGACATCGTCTTCGATGCGAAGCGAGGCTTCGTCGGCGCGGCTCGGATGCACCTCGAATGCGACGCCGAGGCGCGCAAGGATGTCCTTCCGGCGCGGGGATGCAGATCCGAGGATGATCTGGCGTTGTCCCACTCTCACGAACGAGCTCCCTTGTCTTCCATCGTTGCTTTGTAACGGCGCAGGTAACTCTGACTCACCTGCTCCGGATCCAGCTTCAGGCATTTGGCGAACTCCGTGACGAACCCGCGCACGTACACGGCAGCGGGGAGCCTGTCGAACTCGTCTTCCTCGATGGACCGAAGATAGCTCGTGCCGACCTTCGTGCGTTCGCTGATCTGATCGAGGCTCGTGCCCTGAGACTCGCGCACGGCCCTCAGCAGCGCCCCGCTGAACTCGGTGTCGGGTGTAATGCTCGGCGCCGGCGGCAGCTCGCCGCTCGGGCGCTCGTCCCGTTCCGCCTCACGGACGTCTTCTAAGGCGTCGGGGAAGACCGAGATCTCATAGGGCCGCCGCCGGGCCGGATCGAGCAATACGTCATAGGCCTCGTCGATACGGGCTCGGGCCGCATCGAGCCCTTCCTGGTCGAAGAGGCCGAAGGTCACGGGGTTTTCCGGATCGAACACCGCGCACATCCGCTTGTACGCCCTGCGGATCTCCTCATCGGTTGCGCCGCGCTCCACTTCGAGCACGTCGTGATGAGAGCCGGCCGGGACCTCTCGCCAGGGCTCTCGTTCCCGGCGCGATTCGTGCGCGGAAAAGAGACGTCGCGCGATCTTTTCGATGTTGCGGCTGGCCCGGCTGCCCGGGCTCTCCAGCAGAAGAGGACGGCGCTTTCGCGAGCAAGAGCGAACCGCATCATCGTGCTCGATGTAGCCGAGATACCTGAGATGTACTCCGTACCGCCGGCGCACGGCCACGGTGACTTGGTCGCCGAGCTCGAGGTCCGCTCGCAGCCGCGCTTGGCTCACGATGAAGGGAAAATCGAAGGTGCGCATGCATTCTTCGAGCGCATGCCCCAGCTCCGGCCACTCGAGCTGCACCAGCGCCGCAATGTCGGAAGGCGCAGGGGCATATCCGGATTTGGCGAACGATGCGTGGAGCGCGCTCTGCTGTCGTTCGTCCCGCACGTGCTCGAGCGCGACCGCCGCAAAGGCCTTGCGCACCAAGCGGTAGAGCCCGCTCAGGGCGTTTGGCTCCGGCATGGTCACGACGAGATGATGGGGTGCGCGGCACCAGAAGCGAACCGCCGCATCGCTCGCGGCCGAGCCTAGATCGACGACTGCAAAATCCGCGTCCTGTTTCTGCAAGCGTGCTTCCAGCTCCCGCAGTGAGCTACGGCGCGCGCTGCCTCGATGGGGCTCGCTCAAGCCACCATGCATCAACTGCAAGCTCGAGATCGGTCCCTCGATCGGCTCGCGGGATGGCAGGGTGTTGATCGACTCGTGGTCGAGCTCGAGGCCGAGCCGCGAGAGCACGCCCTCTGCTCCGAATGCCGGTGTGGGCGCCACGTACGGCGCCACCTGCGGGCCCATGCCGATCATGGCATGAAGGTCCGCGCCGCAGGGGTCGGCATCCACCGCAAGCACACGCTTTCCGATCGTGGCCAGGTAGATCGCCAGGTTGGCGCTCAAGAGCGAGGTTCCGACTCCTCCTTTGGCCCCAAGAATCGCGATCGTCGTCGGGGGCATCGAGCGCTCTTACCAATCGCTGCTTTGCCGCGCAACGAGTTCGGCCGGTGCTCAGCCTTCCGTCGAGTCGGTCGATCGCAATGGAAATGGATAGAAACGAGGCGGGCCGGCTTCTTGCCCGGCCTCGGTGGCTTCGGTGACGTCGGCTTCCGTCGGCGGATCTGCGGGGCGCCATCGGCCAGTTCCCGAGTCGCGCCGCGTCCGAGACTCTGACGTCCCGATCCGCATCCTTCCGATGGGTGCGCTCATCCGTGGTTGGGTCTTCATCCCCCCCGATCCAATCCGTGCTCCGTTTAACACTAGCGGTTGCGGGCTGGCAAGGCACAACATCGAGAGCTTTTGAGGCCCAAGCTTGGTAGGTTTCACGCCAATCGTGGGGTCCAAAGACGCAGACGAGATCCTCGAAGGCGTGGTCGAGGCCGTACTTTTTCGTAGTGATGACGGAAAGTTTGCCGTGATCCGGCTTGGGGTCGACCAGGCCGACCCGTCGTCGCCCCTCCAGACGGCGGTCGGGGATCTGGGGCAGATCGCGGCCGGCGAGCACGTCCGGCTCGTCGGACGCTGGGCCGAGCACGCGGTGTACGGGCGGCGCTTTCAGATCGCCTCCTTCACTCCAACCATCCCTTCGACGGAGCAGGGCATCGTCCGCTACCTGGGCTCCGGGCTCATTCCCGGCATCGGCCCAGCGCTCGCTGCCCGGTTGGTCGATCGGTTCGGGCGAGACACCCTCGACGTCATCGCCACCCAATCGGCTCGCCTCCGGGAGGTCGCCGGAATCGGAAAACAGCGGGCCGAATCGATCGCTCAGGCCGTGCGGCAGCGCCGCGCGGAAGCGGAGGCCATGAGCTTTCTGCACGGTCTCGGGTTGGGTCCCTCCGCCGCGCGCGAGATCATGCGCAAGTACGGTACCGATGCACCGCGGGTCGTGCGCGACGATCCATACATCATCGCCGAACAAATTCGCGGAATCGGATTTCGTACTGCCGATCGTATCGCTGCAGCCCTCGGAATCGAAGGCGACGATCTGAGACGCGTCCAAGGCGGGGCGTTGCATCTCATCGGCCGGACGGTCGACGAGGGTCACGTGTTCGCCACCCGGGAGCAGTTGCGCGCTGGGCTGGACCAACTCGATGTTCCTGCCGACGCGCTCGACGCGGCACTGTCCCAACTTCAAGCGCGCGCGCTTGTCACGATGGAAGACGATGCCATCTATCCTCCAGCACTCTACCGCGCGGAGCTTGCGGTCGGCGCGGCGCTCGGCGCGCTCGCTGGTCGTCCGAAGGTGACGCTGCCGGTCAAGACACGTGATCCGATGCTCACCGACGCCCAGAGAAGCGCGGTAGAGGCATCGCTCGGCACACACCTTCTCGTGTTGACCGGGGGTCCGGGCACCGGAAAAACGACGACCGTGCGCGCCATCGTGCAGGCGCACGCCGTCCTCGAGCGAACCGTTTCTTTGTGTGCGCCGACCGGACGCGCGGCGAAACGGCTGTCGGAAGCGGCTGGAATCGAAGCGAAGACCATTCATCGCCTGCTCGAATGGAACCCCGCAACCGGGCACTTCAACCGGAGCTCGCGCAGCCCACTGCAAGCGGACTTGGTGCTCGTCGACGAGGCCTCGATGCTCGACATGCGGCTCGCGTCACAGCTGCTCGCAGCGATCCCCGTGCACGCAACCCTGGTACTGGTGGGAGACATCGACCAGTTACCACCTGTCGGGCCAGGCCAGCCTCTACGCGATCTGATCGCGTCGAGAATCTGCAAAACAATCCGCCTACAGGAGGTATTTCGACAGGCACAGCAAAGCGCCATCGTGCGCGGCGCCCATGCCGTGCTCGAGGGGCAGATCCCCGAGCCGACACCCGCCGGCACCCGCGGCGACGGCGACCTGTTCATCATCGCGGCCACCGATCCAGACACGATCATCGAACGTGTAATCCAGGCTTTGCGCCGAATGTCGCCCGCGTACGGCTTCGATCCGATCGCCGACGTGCAAGTCATGACCCCGATGCGACGCGGTCCGCTCGGAACGAACAAACTGAATGAAGTTCTCCAAGATGCCCTCAATCCGAGCACGCAGCCACGCGATGCGCCCTCTCAGTTCCGCCGCGGTGACAAGGTGATGCAGCTTCGAAACGACTACGACAAAGACGTATTCAATGGCGATTTGGGCGAGGTCGATCGCGTCGAAAGCGGTGTGACCTTCGTGCGCTTCGATGGACGGGAAGTCCAATATGCCGGCGATGAGCTCGATGCGATCTCCCTCGCCTATGCTTGCACCGTGCACAAAGTGCAGGGAAGCGAATTTCCGGCGGCAGTGATCGTGCTGCACCACGCCCACTTCATGTTGCTGAACCGGGCCTTGTTGTATACGGCGCTCACCCGGGCCAAGAAGCTAGTGGTGCTGGTCGGCGATCCGAGGGCCATGGCGAGGGCCGCGCGAAACGCCCACAGCTATGAGACGAATTCGAAGCTTCTCGATCGGCTCCGTGCTCACGCTTGACGTCCGTCGAAAGCATCGACCACAGCATCGTGAAACGCGGGACGATAGGCGCGGATCGCGGCGTTGTCCTCGGAAACGGCGACGCGGTTGGTCAGCAGCACGACGACCAGCTGCCGGCGCGGATCGCACCAGATCGAGGTCCCAGTGAATCCTAGATGTCCGAACGCCTGAGCGTCGATTCGCATCCCGGCGGCGCTGTCTCTCTCGGCTTTTCCGTCCCACCCGAGCCGGTGCGTGCCGCCGGGGCGGGGCGCCGTGGCGTGCCGGATGAGCGTTTCTTCCGAGGCGCCTCGTCTTCCATGCCAGGCGCCGATGCACGCCGCGCCGAAGCACGCGACGCCGCGCGCGGTCCCGAACATTCCTGCATGCCCCGTAACGCCGCCGAGCGCAGCGCAATTGTCGTCGTGAACCTCACCCTGCAGATCGCGACCGCGCCATGCCGAGCGGCCGGTGGGCCCGCAACGTGCTTTCCACGAGTCGTCTGAACGGGCGGCGCCAAAGAAAACAGAATCCTCGAGCCCGAGCGGTCGGCTGACCTCGGCAGCCACGATCTCGTCGAGCCCCGTCGCTGCAGCACGGCTCATCGCAACGCCCGCCAGGATGTAGCCGAGGTCGCTGTAGACCGCTGTGCCCTCGGGATTCGCGTCGCCGTGCTCGAGCAACTCCGCAACGATCCACCTGAGAGAAGCGGTCGAGCCCGGTGCTTCAGGAAGCGCCTCGTAAAAGGGCACCCACGCCCGCAGCCCCGCGCGGTGGCTGAGCACGGCCTCCCAGGTGCGGTCACCCACGGCCAGCCCACGTGCTTCGGGAATCAGTCCGTGCACCGGCGCATCGAGGGAAAAGGTGCCGCGATGATGCATGTGCAGGGCGGCGGTGGCCACCCAGGGTTTGGTCAGCGAGGCGAGATCATAAATCGTGTCCCGGGTGACCTCTGAGCCCCCTGCGATCAAAGCGCCCGCGGTTTGGTCGATGTAGGTCCAGGCCCGACTCGTCCAGATGGCGACCGATGCGCTCGCTCCCGGGAAGACGCCTGCCTTTCGGCCCCTCTCCAGGCGCTGCGCCAAGATGCGCTCGATTCGCTGGGCCGCGTCGGCTATCACGGTGCGGGTCTACCCAATCGAGGGTCGATGGTCTAGCGCGCACAATTCTCATGACGCTCCCCTATCTCACCAGCTCGATCGCTCCCATCGAGGCTGCGTTTCGATCCACCTGGGAAGATTTCGAAGTCGAAGAGGTGCCAGCGTACGTGCCGAGCGGCACTGGGGAGCACGTGCTCGTCTTCATCGAGAAGCGTGGGCTCACGACGCAAGACGCCGTCAAGTCGCTGTGCGAGGGCACCGGCACGGATCCCAAGGCTGCCGGGTGGGCCGGCCTCAAAGACAAGCACGGCGTCACCCGGCAGTGGATCAGCCTCTGGGGCACGACGCCCGACGAGGTGCGCCAGGTGTCGACAGAGGGCTTGAAAGTCCTGCAAGCCGGCCTTCATCCCCACAAGCTTCGCACGGGGCACTTACGGGCCAACCGGTTCCGGGTCCGGCTTCGGAACCTGCACCCCTCGAGAATAGATGACCTTCACGCGGTGTTGGATGGGGTCGAGACGCAAGGCCTTCCCAATTACTATGGAGAGCAGCGGTTCGGCCGTGATCGCGACAACGCACATCGGGCACTTGCCTGGGTGGTCGGCAACGCGCGTGCCCCGCGATCTCGATTTCAACGCAAGCTCGAGATGTCGGCGCTTCAATCCGAGCTGTTCAATCAATGCGTGACCCAACGGGTGCAAGAGTCGTCGCTCGGGACGGTCCAACCAGGAGATCTGATGAAGAAGCACGACACAGGAGGTTTGTTCGTGCCCGACGACATCGAAAGCGCTCAAGCTCGCGCGGACGCGTGGGAAATCAGCGCCACCGGACCGATCTTCGGGGCCAAGATGCGATGGCCTGAAGGAGAGGCGAAAGCCCGCGAGGAAGCGCTGCTCAAGCCAGCAGGCCTGAGCTCCGCTCACTTTGAGAAATGGAAGCGTGTCGCGCCCGGAACGAGGCGCTTCGTGCGCGTCCCCGTTGGAAAAGTGGTCCGAAGTGTGTGCGGGGACACGGCGGACCTCGATTTCACCCTACCGGCCGGGTCGTACGCCACCATACTGATTCGAGAAATTCTCAAGCGGGATGCGTCCCCGCCCCAGACCGGCTACAAGCGCCCCTCTACCCGAGGCAACGTATGATCGACATTCAAGCGAGACTCACCGCCTTTGCAATGCTCGGGGCGACCTGGGTCATGTGGCTTCTGATTCTCCTGTCCATAATCGGAGTCGCGATCATCTTCGAGCGCATCTATTACTTCTTCGCCTCCCGCGACGACGTCCGAAAGTTGCAGGAGGATCTTCGGCTGCTCCTCGCCAAGAACGATGTCTCCGGTGCACGTGAGCGGCTCTCCCAGTCGCGATCGTTTCAGGCCAAGATCCTCTACTCGGGCATCGAAGTGGCGGACGATGGAGCGGAAGCCGTCGAGGAACGTCTGGCGGGCGAGACTTCCGTTGCCCGCACACAGATGGAGCGCAATCTGGGCTTCCTCGGCACGGTTGGGAACAATGCCCCTTTCGTTGGTTTGCTCGGCACCGTCATCGGTGTGATCAAAGCATTCCACGTACTCGATCAAAGCGCGGGGAAGGTCACCAGCGGGCTCATGACCGAGATCGGGGAAGCTCTGGTGGCGACGGCGATCGGGCTGTTGGTCGCCCTTCCGGCCGTCGCCTTTTTCAACTACTTCCAGCGACTGATTCGATATCGACTCACCTGGGCCGACGCCCTCGGCCGAGACCTGCTGGCTTATTTGAAGGGCGCCGAGAAGAAGGAGAAAGGCTGAGCATGGCTGGTGCAGGCAGCTCCCGTGACGACGAGGACTTGATCACGGGCATCAACGTCACGCCGTTGGTCGACGTCGTGCTCGTGCTTCTCATCATCTTGATGGTGACTGCCACGGCCATCGTGTCGAAGACGATTCCGATGGAGCTGCCAAAAGCTTCTACGGGCGAGCAAACCCCCGCCACGCTGGCGGTTTCCATCGACCAACACGGGCAGATCTTTCTGGACACCATCCCGGTCACACTGGAAGAGCTGCGGACGCGCGTTCGCGCGGCGCGACAAGCCGATGAAGACATCCGTGCCGTCATCGCGGCAGATGGGCGCATCGCACATGCGAACGTAGTGCAGGTGATCGACATCTTGCGCCAGGAGCAGATCACCAAGTTCGCAATCAACGTACGTCCCGAAGAGATCGGACGCTGAGCCCATCTGCCGCTGAACCGATGTCCGCCTCCCTCGAGAATCTGCCCTCGTGGGCGCTCGAAACAGGATGGGTCGTTTTGGCGATCGCGGTGCATGCCGCTTTCCTCGGTGTCATGCCGCCCACACCTCGGCAGAACCGACCCAGCCCCTCTTCGGACACGGTCGCAGTGGCGATCGTCGATCAGGAGATGCCGTCTGCCGAGCCGGAGGCTCCGGCGAAAGAAGAGCCAGCGCCGCCCGAGGAGCCGCCGGAGCCGGTCGAGCCACCGCCTGCGCCGAAGACCTTCAAGGCCCCGAAGGAGCCGCCAAAGGCGCCCGAGGAGCCGCCGGCGGCTGCTCCGGAGACGCCGGTGGCCTTCGACAACTTGGTTTTGACCAACGACGGTGACGAGCCGTCGTCCTGGGCCATAGAGCCCGGATCGGGCGAGAGCCGCGAGGGACCGATCGGCCGGCCCGATGCCGTGGTGACCGGACGGAGCCGCGACGGGGTCGCCGGCGGGGTCGTAGGCGGCACGGGGTCTGGGCTGGTCGTCGATGTGGGCGACCTTTCGAAGCGACCGGTTCCGCCACCTTTGAAGCCAAAGCTAGAAAAGTTCTACCCGAAGAAGGCGCGTCAGGAGGGGGTCGAAGGTGAGGCGGTGATCCGGCTCCAGATCGGCCCCGATGGTCTGCCCGCCAAGATCCGGATCGTGTCGGAGAGCCCTGTCGGCTACGAGTTCGGCAACGCCTGCGCAAAGAGCCTCGAGGGGGAGAAATGGCAGCCTCCGATCAGCAAAGATGGGAAACCCGTCACGACGCGCGTCACCTTCCGCTGCGGCTTCGAAATCCGCTTCTAGCACTTTGTTTGACCGGTGCGGAGGGCGGACTGTACCTCGTAGACATGCGGTGGATGCGGCTTGTCCTGCTCGTGCTCGTGGCCGGCTGTTGGAACCAGGGCCAAGAGCCTCCGGGCGACCCCGTGGGCACCTTCGAAGCGTTGGGTCTGATGGTCCAGCAGAGCTGTGGCGAAGCGGTTCCGGCGCCGGATCCGCTCGAGCTCGTCTTCGAGCTCCGGGTCGAGGCGGGGGGACGGGCCTACTGGCAGCAGGCGGGCGGCTCGCTCTTCGTCGGGGTGCAAAAGGACGGCGGGTACGAGTTCCAGGTGAGTCAGAGCTGGACGGTCGTCGACCCCGATCCATTCCGGGGCTACGTCGGTTGCTCTGTAACCCAGCGCGACGAGTTCCGTTTCGTCGTCGAGAAATCGGATGACGCGGCGGCGAGCGCGGAGACGGATGCCGACGCGGGGGCCGTTGCCGCGCCTTTGACATTGACCGGCTCCCAGACGACCGAGATCGTGCCTGTGACGGGCTCCGACTGCCTGCCCGCCGTGACCGCTGGCGGGGGTTCGTTCCTGTCGCTGCCGTGCCGAGTCGAGTACGTCCTCACGGGAACGGGCGAGCTCCTAGAGTAGCCCTCTCGGACCCCGCTCTACTCGTCTCGGTCGCCGCCCGGGGGAAACTCGGACGGCCTCAGCGCTCCCTTTGGCACCTGCGGCGTTGGGACGGGAGGCGGCGTGTTGCCTTCCTCGGAGAAAGGCCCGGGCAAACGTTCGGCCCGGATGATCATCTTCGGGGAGTGGACGCCGAAAAAGACCCCGAGAGTGGCCTCCCGTCCGCTGATGGCGTCGACTCGAAACCCGTTGCGCTCGAGGAGCGAGCACATCTCGTGCAACGCATAGAGCCGGATCGAATACAGACGATCGTTCTGCTGACCGCTATGGCTCGCCACGCGCCGCTTGACGCGGAGCCGCGACTTCTCGTAGTCGAAATCGGTCTCCTCCATGCAGACGGCGCCGTCGACCTCGAACCAGACCTGGTTTGGCTGCGATCCAATCATGAAATCGCGATTGACGACATCGAGCAACAGAACGCCACTCGGCTTGAGCGCACGATGGAACTGACGAACGGTGCGCTCGTTATCCTCCTCGTCGAAGTAGCCAAAGGTAGTCCCCCAGCACAGCAGCGCGTCGAACGGCTCCTCGAACGTCATCTCGCGCATGTCGCCACGCACGAAATCGATGTGCAATCCGTGATCCTCGGCTTCGTCGTTGGCTCGGGAGACCATCGTTGGGGAAATGTCCAAGCCCACGAGATGGTAGCCGCGGGAGGCCAACTCCACGGTTTGGGCGCCGAGCCCGCAGCCCACGTCGAGCACGTGCGATCCGACGGGTATGCGCAAGGCACGCTCGATGAAGTCACATTCGACTCCGACTTCCCTCGGCGTGGTGGCTCGTACGGTGCGCAGGTAGGCCTCGCCGAAGAAGCGCTCGTACCATGGACCGTTCTCGTCGGTCTCGACTTCCGGCGTCCCGGCGCCCGCCGATTCGGTCGGCGGAGGCGGAGGCTTGGGGATCGGAATCATCATCTCGGCGGCATGGTCGGTTGGGGGCGCGATGTCGCTGCGCGAAAGAACCTCCGCGTCTTCGAGGAACAGCTCTTCGGGCGGCTCGCTGTGCCGCATCTCCAAAGGCGGCGTCAAAGACGGTCGCACCGCCGGAGGGTCGCTAAAATGCACGTCGATCGAAGGCTCCGACAGGTCCGACGGTTCCATCTCCGGCTCGTCCCCCGCAAGCGGATCGGGTTCCGTCACGAAGGAGGGCTCCGTAGGGTCTCGGTCGTCCTCGATCTCGACCGCCGCAGTCACCCCACTCGGTGGGTCGAACTCGATCACGTTCGACAGACCGTCGTCTTCGCCATTGCCTTCGTACTGCCACGACACCGATTCGTCGTTCGCGCCTATCGCGGAAATGCCGGAGATGGGTACTCGAAGCGGACGTCGGCGACGCGGTGACTCCGGGGGAAGGCTCCCAGGCTCGTCCGCTGGCTCACCGCTCATGGCGCTCCCCCCACGGCCATCGTGGCGCCCATGCGGATCGCGACGCCCGCAGACACGATGATCTTCAAATCACACTCGGGCGGAGCCATCACGATGGCGGTCGACCCCATGTGAAAGACCCCGAGCTCCTCGCCTCGATTCCGGGAAATGGATGCGTCTGCATAGCTCCGAAGCCCCGGCGCGTGCCCGCGGTTCGTCTCCAGCTGGTCGAAGCTCAACCCTATCCGCCCTACTCCGATCGCCCCCACCATGATCGTGGCCACACCCCCGTGTACGACGCTGTCCTGAAAGATAGCAAGACGTTCGTTCCGTTGAAAAAGCTTGGGGATGTGACTTCCGATCCGGTTGACCGGAAAGAGGGTGCCCGGGATGTACCGGACCGCCTGCACGGGGCCAGATACCGGTGCGTGTACGCGATGGTAGTCCCTGGGCGAAAGGTACACGACGAAGTACCGACCGCCTTCGTACGAAGCCGCGACCTCGGAATCTCCGAGCAGATCCGCGGCTGTGTACGACTGACCCTTGATCGCGAGCTGACCTGCGGACGTGATCTCGCCCAGATCCTCGAGCCGGCCGTCCGCCGGAGACACCAGCGCCCTCGGGTCCGGGTCCACCACCCTGACCCCCTCTCGAAGCCGTCGCGTAAAAAACTCGTCGAAGGTGCGAAAGCCGTTCGGAGGGGCTTCGACCTCGCTCAGGTCCACGTCGTACGCACGAATGAACGCGGCGACCGCCGCGTCGACCATCGGCCGGGGAGCGCGGGCGGATGCAAGCCGGCCGAGTGCCCTGCTGAGCCGCTTGCGCGGCAAAACACGAACCGTTTGCGCGGCCAACCGTGAAGCGCTCGTCCCCATGAATCGCTGCTGTCCACAAATGGTATCTGACTGGACAACGCCGCGTCAAACCTCTGCTAAGCGACAAGTCTTCGAAATCCCAACGATTTTAGGACTCAAAAGACAAGAACACCCCGCCGGAAACCCCCGCCGGCGAGGCGTTCACCCGGATCGAAAGGATTCTATACCGCCGCTTCGCCGCGCTCGCCGGTACGGATGCGTACCGACTCCTCGACGGGTGAGACGAAGATCTTCCCATCGCCAATGCGGCCGGTCTTGGCTGCATTCTCGACGGCTTCGATGACCGAAACGACGAGCGCATCGGGCACCACGATCTCCACCTTCACCTTGGGAACGAAGTCGACTACGTACGCAGACCCCCGATAGACCTCTCGCTTCCCGCCAGTGCGGCCGAATCCTTTGACCTCCGTCACGGTCATGCCTTTGATGCCTACCTCGTTGAGGGCATCCTTCACCTCATCGAGCTTGAAAGGCTTAATAATGGCTTCCACCTTCTTCATGGGACCTCCGAACTTCAAGCAGCCCAACGAGAACCGCCGATGCGAATGGGTGTAGCCCCCGATTATTTCCGGATTGTTTCGTGGCCGTAAATACGGCAGTGGTGAGGGCGATAAGTCGCCGCCGAGCGTGCGATGTCGGGTCCCGAGTCGTGCATCACGGGGATCACGCCCCAATAAGCTTCCACTGCATCGACCCCCGCCCATCTACGGACCGGCCGTAGCCTCGAATCGAGATGACACCGCGCCGCAATTCGCCCCGAAATCCTCGCGGTGCGCGCACTGACTGGGGCGCTCGGCGTGCTACGCTGCCGTGCCCATGGCATCGCTTCTGACCACGGTGCGTGATCTGGAGCGCCTGCGGCAGATCGCCGGCGTGCTCGCGGTGCATGGCTTCGGGGAAGTGGTCGACCGCACCGGGCTGAGCACCCTCATCCCCGGCCGCAAACGCGAAGACGGAGGACGCATGCCGGCGGGGATCCGCCTGCGCAAGGTTCTGGAAGACCTGGGACCCTCCTTCGTGAAGTTGGGCCAGCTGATGTCGACGCGTCCGGACCTGATTCCCGAGGACATTCTGGTCGAGCTCAAGAAGTTGCAAGACGACGTGCCTCCGGAGCCTTTTCCCCTCATTCGGGAACAGGTCGAGCAAGAGCTAGGCTGTGCGCTTTCGGACGTCTACTCGTCCTTCGAAGAGGCGCCTCTGGCCTCCGCCTCGATCGCCCAGGTGCACCGCGCCCGCCTCCGCGATGGTGACGAGCTCGCCGACGTCGTCGTCAAAGTCCAGCGTCCCCACGTGCAGGCCCTGATGGCGCGCGACGTGGACCTGCTCTACTGGCTGGCCAAAGCGATCGTTCGATCGATGCCCGAATCGCACCTCTACCGTCCGATCAGCCTCGTCGAGGAGTTTGATCGGTCGGTGTCTGCGGAGCTCGATTTCTTGCTCGAAGCCGACAATCACGAGCGGTTCACCGCGAACTTTCTTCACAACCCGCAAGCCAAGTTCCCGAAGGTCTATCGGCGCGCCAGCGCAAAGCGCGTGCTCACCCTCGAATACCTCGAGGGACAAAAGCTCTACGCCGCATGTCGAGCTGGAGTCAGCGGCGAGTTGATCGCGAAGCGTGCGGTCGAGATCATCGTCCAGCAGATCTTCGAGGATGGTTTCTTTCATGCGGATCCTCATCCCGGAAACATCATCATCATGGGAGCGGAAGATGATCCCATCATCGGGATGATCGACGTCGGCATGGTGGGCCGTCTCACGCCGAAGATGCGGGACCGCACCGTCGATCTGATGCTGGCTGCGGTCCGAGAAGACTATGGCGGCATTGCCGATGCGCTTTACGCGATCGGGCGTCCCGCCCGCAAGATCAATCGTGACGCCTACGAGGCCGAGGTCACCACGCTGGCACAACGCTATCTCGGGAGGCGTCTCAGCGAGATCGAGATCGGACCCCTGCTGCGTGATCTGATCATGGGCGCAAGAAAATACGGTGTGGAGATTCCGTCCGAGTTCTTGATGCTCGGCAAGAGCCTCATGACGGTGGAGGGCGTCGGCAAGGAGATCTATCCGGAGCTAGACCTGATCGAAGAGGTTCGCCCCTATTTCATCGACCTCTTCCAGAAGCGCTACTCGCCAGAACGCATGACACAAGACGCGCTCCGCGGGTTGCGCCGCCTGGGCACGGCGGCCTCGGAGATGCCATTGCAGCTGGAGGAAATTCTAGACGACCTCCGAAACGGCGCCTTCAGCATTCGAACACAGCAGTCTCAGCTCGAGCTGGCAGCCGACCGGTTGGGGCGACGCGCCTTCAGCGGAATCGTCGTCGGCGCATTGATCGTCGGTGCAACCATTTTGCTTTCGCAGGATCGGTATTGGTTGGGCGGGCTCATGCTCGGCGCCGCTGCACTCTACGGCTTCGCGCATACCGCGCGGGTCTGGTTGCTCGGAAGCCCTGGGCCCTGAGCTAGCCTCGAATCGCGCGCCCGATGATCAGCCCAACCGCGCCCGCGAGCAAGCATGCCGTGACGGTACCGCCCATGTAGAGCAGTGCTCGACCCCATTCGTCATTTTGCATCAGCCCGATGCTCTCCAGATTGAACGCCGAGTAGGTCGTGAAGCCTCCCATCACGCCGGTGCCGAGCAGCAGCCGTAGGTCCGTGCCGAGCCACGACCTGTCTTCGGCGAGTACGAACGCCAGCCCGAGGCCGAGCGAGCCGAGGATGTTGGCGGTGAGCGTCGCCCAAGGGAAATCATGCGCGGCGGTCACGGGCCCGAGCACCAACGAGACCCAATAGCGAAGGCACGACCCTGCAGCGCCCCCGATAGCGACCCAAACGAAGCTCACCGCTGCGTTGTAGACGACATGATTGCGCGCGCGCAAGGTTTGCGCGTGACATCGACGAAATCCATGCTCGATGGCGTTGACCACGACCAAACACGCGTTTAGCGTGTCCTGGGCAAGGGAGGTGGTCCCATGAGTAAACGCGCTACGATCCCCGTCGCCATGCTCGGCTCGTTGTGTCTCCTGTCGTGTCTGGCGGGCTGCAGTGATCCACAACCGCTTCAGTACGAGTACGCGGTCCCGATGGACCCCGCGAGCCCTTGGCCGAAGTTCAGGCGAACGGCGATGCAGACCGGTCGCAGCCCGATCATTCCGGTCGATACGGACGCGGACCCTTGGGTGTTTCCGACGGGCAAAGGCGTATTCTCGACAGCCGTCATCGACGGTGACGACAACGTGTACGTCGGCTCCGGCGATCGGGTTTTTTACAAGCTCGACAAAAAGGGCAACGAGCTCTGGTCCGTGCTCACGGGCGAAGTGGTGGACTCGTCGGCCCTTCTCGATGACCGCGGCGTCGTCTACTTCGGATCCGGAGATGGCATCCTCTATGCGCTAGACCGCGATGATGGTTCGGAGATCTGGAGATTCGAGGCCGATCCACCATCCGCGCACGAGGGCGCCCTCATCAACTGGTTCGAGGGCAACGTCGCGATGGATCTGGACGGAACGCTCTTCGTGCCCAACGACAACCATTGCACCTACGCGATCAGTCGCGACGACGGCACCAGCCAATGGTGCTTTGTGACGCGCGATCAAACCTGGTCCCTTCCCGCGCTCAACCCCGACACCGAGCGTATCTTCATGGGAAGCAACTCTCCTCTGACGGCCGTCGTCTTCGGTATGGAAGCAGCCGATGGGTCCGAGGCATGGGGCTTTGGCGCTCCCGAATCGGGGATTCGAGGCTCGGTTCCTGCCAGCCCCGTGCTCGCGACCACCGACCCCGAGGGGCTCGTCGCCGTGGGATGCTTCGACGGCTTTCTCTACGGCTTGCGCCAAAGCGATGGTGAGGAGCAATGGAATTTCGGAGCGCGGGATCACATCTACGCGAGCCCCGCTCAGGCAGAGGATGGAACGATCATCCAGCCATCTGCCGATGGAACCATCTATGCCATCGACCCGACGGATGGATCCGTCCGATGGGTCTACGACACGCGCGAGCCGATTCGATCCTCCCCGGCCATCGACGGCGACGGCAACATCTACGTCGGCTCCGGCGAGGGGAAGATGTTCGTGCTCAACCCCGACGGTTCGCTTCGTTGGTCGATGCAGCTCATCGACGAGGAACGCGATGATCTCAACTCCTCGCCCGCTCTGGGCAAGGAGCTCGTGGTGCTTTCGGGAGAAAGCGGCGAGGTCTTTGGGATCCCCTACGACTATTGTCTACGACCTGGGCTCGAAGACCCGCGGTGCACCATCGGTCCGGGCGAGGCCGGTCTCGGCGACGGTGCGTCCGTGGTTTTCACCACCAGCTTCGGCTCGATCGAGATCGATCCCCCAAGCACGATCACGGCCAATCAACCACTCACCTTCACGCTCTCGGTGCGCGAAGACGGCCACACCAAGCTGGCCGCGATTGAATCGGCAAGCGTCGAGGTGACCAATGACAGCGGGACCGAGCTCGATGCCGTCGTCGACGTCTCGGGCGATCAGCGCTACCTCACGGTCATCCCGTCCGCACCCTGGGTAGGAGACGCCGGCGGCACCATCGAGGTCCGCGTCCAAGGCAACTATCTCGATCAATTGGTGTCCCGAACGGGGCTGCTGTTCAAGTTCGAAGAGGGCGTCGGAGGCACGTTCGACCAGACATTCGCCTTCGAAGTCTCCGCCCGCAGCCCCACCGCGTTCCCCTTCCCCGTCGCCGAGTCTCCCGGCGACCCAACCGGCATCGTGGAGCTCTACCGCGTGGCCGCGCCTCTGCCCACGATTCTGCCGAGCTACAACCAAATCGGCTTCGATTCCATTCACTACGCAGTCGGTCTGGTCGAGCGCGAAGGCGATGAAATCGTTGCGTGGGGCGTCGGCGGGACGTTGGATGGACAAGGCAACACCATCGTCGACCCGAGCTCTGACGTTCGCTTCCCTTTGTTCTTCCGATGGGACGACGGCCTGCTGACGATGATCAATGAGGAGGGCTTCACCATCGAGTTCAACGGATTCCCACTCCCCTTCAAGTACTTCCGGGTGGCCACTACCCTCGATGCCGACGGGAACGCGCTCCATAGCCCCTGGCTCAATGCGAAGACGATTTGCGACGAGATCGAGACCTACGGGGTGTTTCTGAAGATTGGAGGCTTCTGCAATCGCGACACCGGCTTGTTGGAAGCGGTGGGCGGCACGGAGTTCCGTCCTTTTGGCGACGGAAGACAAACCGCGCCGGCCGGGATCGGGACGGTGCAGATCACTCGAAATGCAGAGTCGGTCGTGGCCACGTTCAGCGGCACCTCGCTCCGGAGCGAGGAGCACAACTTCGGGATCCTCATTCTCGATGCGAGCACGCGCGTCCCGGTCGCTCTCAACTACACCGCCCGGACGGAGCAGGCTCCGGCGTCTGGACCCATCGAGACGGTCACCCTCCATTTGACCGACGTGGCCGATGTTCCCGCCAGCCTTCGCGCGTACCTCATGGTCGACGCCTACCCGGCCGCGACGGACACGCTGCCCTAGTGAGAGCGTGCTAAGGTCCACCGCGTGATCAGCGAAGACTTTGCCTTTTTCGGCTTCGACGATGCCTCCTGGAGCAGCCTCGTGTCGCTGTTCTTGGGCGACGACCTGGAAGGCTCGCAAGGCGTGCTCATCGTGGTGGTCGACGCGGCCGGCGCGCCGGTCGCAAGCTTCCACACGGCGAAAGGGTCGATCGACCCGGCAACGCTGACGCCCGGGGTGGCCGACCTGAAATCGCTCTGCGCAACCCAGCAAGCGGCGGCTTGCATCGTGATGCGTGAGCGGGCCATGGCGCGCGTCGAGCTCTATCTGTCCGAGCCTCTCGACTCCAACCAAGACTTCGTGACGCGCGTGATGCGCTTTGTTCGCGTCGTGCAGGAGCTCGGGAACGGCAACTGGCTTCGCGTTTGGCCGAATCCCTTGCCCGACCTGTTTCTCTCGGCCGTGCCCATCGCCAAACCCGCTATCGATTGGCTGCTGCCTGGCGGGCACTGCATCGTGCTCGGGGTCTTCACGGCGGACGGGGATCTCTGGACGGGAGCGGTGCTCCACCGGGAGGCGGGCGAGATGGACGTGTTGGCAGGCCCGCTCGCGATGGCGCAATGGGCAGGTCCGCTCGGCGGAGAGTGGCGTCGCGACCATCGCGTGCTGGTGCGATCGATCGCGCGAGAGCTCGGTCCGGTTCACCTCGGGCTCTTCATGGAGGTTCCCACCGCGCAAAGGCTGCTCAGGGGCCAGAGGGCCGGAGACTGGGCGATGGCGTTCATGGCCCGGGATCTGCTGATCCATCCTCTGGCAGCCTTCGCCGGGGCGGCCCTGGGCCTCGATGTGGTCGGAGGCGCCGCCCAGCAAATGCTCCACGCCCTCGAACAGGTGGATTCGGAGGAAATCGCAAGCGTTGCGCAGGGTTTCTGGAAAGGACTGACGGACGGCAGGGGCTTGGAGGGCCTGCTCGGCTTTTCGCCGACGCAAGTCCTCTCGGAGGCGCTGGACAGGGTTTCGGCCGATGACCGCGCATCGGACGACGAAGACGACGAGCAAGACCCAGACCCCAGCGGCTAAAAGCACCTCGGTCGCCTGTTCTTTGACAACCTTGGCTACAATCTGTACCTTTATCCCACCTGTCCAGTTTTACAGGGGACATTTGTGCAGGATTCGACCACAAGCCAAGGACGGTGAGATATGCGAGCGGGGGAGAGCATGCAGAAGCTGACAGCACGGCAAAAGGCGGTTCTCGAGTACATTTCGGACTCGATCCATGCCCGGGGATATCCGCCTACCCTACGGGAAATCGGCAATCACTTGGGCATCCGCAGCACCAACGGGGTCAATGATCACCTGAGGGCGCTTGAGCGCAAGGGATATCTCACACGAGAGGACATGAAGTCGCGGACCCTGCGCCTCATGAAGACCGCGGATGGCAGGCCCAGCAGCCGCCCACCGGCTGCCAATGACAATCTGATCGAAATTCCAATCATCGGGCGCGTTGCCGCCGGCGCTCTGTCGGAGGCGATCGAGCATCCCGAAGACACGGTCCAGATCGATCGCATGCTGATCGGCGGCCAGCGCGACGTGTTCGGCCTGCGGGTGACCGGAGAATCGATGATCGAGGCGGGAATTTTCGACGGCGATTTCGTCTTCGTTCGAAAGCAACTCACGGCCAATCGGGGTGAGATCATCATCGCCCTGGTCGGTGAGGAAGCCACCTGCAAGTACTACTATCCCGAGCGGGAGCACGTTCGGCTCCAGCCTGCGAACAGGGACATGGCCCCGATTCTGATTCCGAAGAACGATTGGCGTAGCACCCAGGTGCTCGGCGTCGTGGTGGGCGTCTATCGCCGCCTTCACTGAGGCTCTCGGTTGCGCGGGTGAAAGCGACCAAGCGTACGCTGATGGGGCCTGGCCCCTCCGATGTCCCGCCGCGGGTGCTCGAAGCGCTCTCGCTGCCGACCATCGGTCACCTCGATCCCGTCTTCCTGCAGATTCTCGACGATACGCAAAGCATGCTGCGGAAGGTGTTCGGCACGAACAACGCGCTGACGCTTCCCATGTCGGGGACGGGCTCTGCGGGCATGGAGACCTGCTTCGTGAACCTGATCGAGCCTGGAGACCGGGCGCTGATCTGTCGTCACGGAGTCTTTGGGGGACGTATGGCGGAGGTTGCGCGCCGTTGCGGCGCCGACGTCACCCTCGTCGATGCGCCGTGGGGAGAGGCCCTCGATCCCGACGAGGTCGCGAAGGCTGCCAAGGGGCATTCGTTCAAGGTGCTCGCACTGGTCCATGCCGAGACGTCCACGGGCGTGCTCCAAGACCTGACTCCGTTTCGCGCCATTTCGGATTCGTGCGGTGCGCTCTTGATTGTCGACACCGTGACCTCACTTGGCGGAGTGCCCGTCGAGGTCGACCGGTTCGGCATCGATGCCGCTTACTCGGGGACGCAGAAGTGTCTCTCGTGCCCTCCCGGGCTCTCTCCGGTGTCGTTTTCGGAGCGTGCCCGCCGCGTCTTGTCACAGCGTAAGACATCCGTGCAGAGCTGGTATCTCGATTTGAATCTAATCGGCCAGTACTTCGGCGGGGATCGTGTCTATCACCACACCGCCCCGGTCAACATGATCTTCGCATTGCACGAGGCGCTGCAACTAGCCCTCGATGAAGGGCTCGACCATCGCTATGCCCGTCATCGGGAGCAGGCAGAGGCGCTTTGGCAGGGTCTCTGCGCGCTCGGCTTGGAACTTCCCGTCGAGCCTTCAGTGCGCCTCCCTCCCCTCACCCTGGTCCGTATTCCAGAGGGCGTCGATGACCGCGTCGTGCGAGCCCGGTTGCTCGAAGAGCACGGTCTCGAGATTGGCGGGGGCTTGGGTGATTTCAAAGGAAAGGCATGGCGAATCGGATTGATGGGCGCTTCGGCGACGCCGGGACACGTGAAGCTCTGCCTGGACGCGCTCCAAGACGCGCTCCGGTGAACGTCCTGAGAGTCGAGGCGCTCCGGGCTGTGGTACCTTGCCCAGCGGATGTCTTCACCGCTCCCACGCCGCTTCGGCAGCTATGAGTTGATTGAGCGGCTCGGGATCGGTGGGATGGCCGAGACCTTCGTGGCCGTGCAGCGGGGGCCCGAGGGCTTCGAGCAGCGTGTGTGCCTCAAGCGCATCCTACCGGCATTCGCAGGCGACCCCGATTTCGTGGAGATGTTCTTGCGGGAGGCTCGGTTGTCTGCGCTCCTACACCATGGCCACATCGCGCGCGTCCTCGATTTTGGCGTGACCGATGGCGCTCACTACCTGACGTTGGTATAGGATGCCTGGTTATCCTAGGCAATATAATCTTACGATTCCAAATACTTGGCTGAGACCACATCCGGCGCTGCTACTGTTTGCTGCTACCGTTTTCACGCTAGCCATCACAATCTGTGAACCGCTTCTAAAACACACCGGACGTGATCGGTCGCGCGCTCTGGCCACTCCGCCTGCATCCGTCGTATCGCTCTGCCAACTTGCACGATTCGAGCTCGACTATCGGCGTCGGCATTGCGGTATTGCTTGCGCAGCTCTTTGAGCTTCCATGAGTACGGCGGCCGCTCCCACGTGCTCGAGTCCGCACACTCGGTGTGAGTCTCCGGAATTACCGGATTGATTCACTCTGCGACTGAAGCAAGCGGTTGACACGCCCTTTCCCATCATGTCTGGTAGGCTCGCCCATTGCCGCGAGGAGCCATGGAATATTTCTTGGTGCTTTCTGGTGTTTTCCTGCTCTTTGGGCTCGGTTGGACCCTCATCGGCTACTTTGAGAATAAGAAGCTCCAAAAGGACGGGCGGCCGTTTGTGTGTGTCGCTGCCCTGAGGGGTCTGCCCGAGGCTTCGCGTTCCAACTACACGGTGTTGAGGAAGGGTTTCCCCAGCGGTCGCGATCCTTTGAGGAGCGAGCTGGAGTTCGCGACGATCTGGCGCACGAAGGCCCGAAACGCCGACGAAGCGCGCGCGCTTATCTCGAAGGCGACTGACGAGTCCGGCGTCGGCGCTCCATTGGTGTTGATCATCGCCAGCAGCGATGTCGATCGTATGAGTGCGGAACAACAGACCGCGCTTACGATGCTGGACCGCGGCGAAGTTTCCTACGAGTCAGCCACATGTATCGGATACAAGCGAGGGAACGGAGAGGCTCGGGGCACCGCGATCGGCAGACTCCAGGAGTTGATCCGTGTGGGTGGAGAGTTGAGCCTTGAAGCACAGCGGTCGGCGCCCCCTCCAAGGAAGGCGGAACCGGTTGAATCGCGCGACGGCCTGTTTTCGGACGGTTTCTTCGGCCTACTCAACAAAGGTCCGATTGGATGGATCATATTTGGTTTTGTCGCCGGGGCCCTTTATGCAGCGTGGCAAACTTTCGAGCGATTGTTGGAGCGATGATTCAACTAGCGCGCAGCATCGAAGGCGCAAAACTCACTCACGGAAGCCGCAAGGGGCGGACAAGCTGACCGACGCCGTATGTTACATGGCACCATTGTGCGACTTCGGTGGTTCCCCATTGCGTCGTGCGAGTGACGGGTGGGAACTCCTGATAGCTAAGCAGTCTGTTCTTTAATTGCGGGTAACTCCAATAGAATACGGATGAGCCACCGCCGGCAGTTTCCGAGCGATGAGGCTTCCCATACTTGGAAAACATGTAGGATTTAGCAACCGAGCACATTCTCTGCAGGCCAAAGTCGAGCGAGTATGAAGCTATCAGATCTTTGGGGCCGAACCGTGCCGTGTTGCACGTTAAACCCTTTGCCCCTGATGGGAAGCAAGCGACCGCCGTAGCCTCGTCGTTGAGATTCTGGCAGGACATATCGGCCGCCATCGCCGCTTCCATGAAGAACGAACGAGTCGATCCGATCGTCAGCTCGGCATTCTTGATGTGCTGTGCCACCTCCTTTTGGACAAGCGCACTGAGTGATTGCGAGCTTGCGATGGACGCGGTTGAGAGCACGAGGAAGGTCAAGGGCGCGATCACATTCATCAACCCCCGTCCCATGACTCGATTCGGCTCGCTTGTTTCACTGCGACAGATCATCTCCAACACCCTATTCTTCTGCGTTACTGGTCCTTGAGTGAGCGGTTCGAGACGGCTTGTCCTGCTCCAGGACAGGGGTGGCCCGTTCCGTTGGGGTCGGCGTGGCCTGAAGGCCATCCAGCCCTATGCGACAATCGCCTTCTCGCTGGGGGGGCATTCTCGGGCGCGCAGGCCAAAGAAGAACGTCGCCTGGGCCGAGATCTTCCATCAGGCGCTCGTGCTGCAGTGTGCGACACAGACTCTCTTCCCCGCTCGATGCTTCTTTCGGCGGCTCTGGCGCGTCTGGTTCCGTCTCACATGCCGCCAGACACACGACAAACAGAAACAGCCGGAACCAACTTCCCATGGTGCCCCCATCACACAGGGTAAGGGACCCCACGGCAGAATGCGAAAATCGGTAAGCCAAAGGGAAAACGACCTAGCACAGGCTCGCTCAGGGAAAGGAAACCCAAACGAACCTGGCTACGTCGGAGCCCGCGATCCTAACCGCACAAGAGTGGAGGGAAACGCTAGCTCTGGGTCAGGAAGCCGCGCCCAAGGTGGCACCAATGCCACGAATTCTCCCTGGCGCTTCAACCTGTCCGTGATCAGTCCGGCTGTTTGTCCATCACCGAAGCAATACGCTCGAGAGCGTCCGCAATGCGAATGACTGCCTCGTTGATGCTCTCTTCGGGATACGCAGTCTCCCCGGTTTCGTCCGGTCGAGCTCCTAGCACTTGCGCGATGATGTCGAGGAGCTGCGACTGCGCGTAGTCCTGGTTCTGCCAAGGGTGCGTCACAAACCAAGCTCGGCACGTCGCTGCTGCTCGAACGAGATAACCTCGCGCCGTAGCTGGTCCTCGCGCTTCAAGCGTTCGGCCCGTAGCACCCTGTCGAGTCGGCTTCGTTCCGTCGCATTCATCGGCTGCCGGTGCCACTTCTCAGCCACTTGACCGTCGCGTGTGATCCGCGTCCTGCGCCACGGCAACCGTTCGTCACCGCTCTTGGCGATCACAACGGCTTGGCCAAGGTCGAAGGCTTCGATCAATAGCAGGTCGGCCGTTGTGCTGTGTTCTGCCGGTAGGATCTTTTCCAATGCCTCTTCAGCCAAAACGTCAACCGCGATCGTACCGTCGTAACGTGCTGCAGTGAATCGGCTCAGCTTCGGCTCAGCTTCGGGCGCAACCATTCGCAAAGTTTCGTACTGAGTCATACTGCGTCTCCGCCAAGCACGATCGGCGCTACGGTTGAAGCTGTTGCATCCCACCGGCAGACCAGACAGACGAGGCGTTGGGGTTGAAGGTCGGTACCATAACGCCCGCTCGTAAGCCGAACGTTGGGATGGCCGCTTGCGCTGATGACGCTCGTTCCGCACTTGGGACAGCGAAAGCCGACAACGCCAGGACCCCGCCCGTCAATTGAAACAACCGGATAGCCTGTTCGCTCGAGCAGCGGCGTAAGACACGGAACCGAATCAAGAGCTGCAATGAAACGATCGAGCTTGGTTCGTGGGTTCAACGTGGCGACCGCTCGCGGCTCAGCCGGATCTGGAACCTCAAACGCGGCAGTAGTTAGTTTACTCGGCGGGACCGCTTTCCTAGGAGTCGAGGCTTTCCCCGTTTCGCGCACAGTGACCGGCTGACTCATGCGTCCTCCAGCAAACGCTGCCGGAAGCTGGCGCTCTTCGCGATTCGCTTTGCAAACGCGTCAAGCCTGGACCTACGCAGCTTCTCCGGCTTCATCGTGCTTGGGTCGCATTCCTCGCGCCACCAAGTGCCGAAGGCATCTTTGCGCTCTTGCTCCTCGATCTCGAGGAACCTTTGATGTAGCTCGGCTATCTTCGCGATCATGGTGTCGAGCTTGTCCGCTATCCGTTGGTGCTTCGCACTGTCGGTGCGGTGGGGCAGAACGTAATCGGTGATGGTGACCGGCGCTGCTGCTGTAAAGCGATAGTTGAAACCATCTGGGGCTTTGATCATCGGGATCCTATTGGGGGTTTTGATTAAGGTTTGCTCTTGCGGACCTTGCGTTGGCGCTCGCGCGACCGGAGGCCTTTGCGGAGCAGCATCCGGAGGTAAATCGGCTCCGAAAACTCGCTATCCCGTGCCTCGGCTTCGCGCTTGGCGTGTGCCATATCGCGGTCGAGCTCGGCCGCTAACTCGTCGTCAATTCGAAAGCTGATAAGTCGCTTCGCCAAGGTCCGCGCCTGTAGGTAATTTTCGCCGATTGTGTCAACAGAGTCAACCGGAACAACTGCGTCAACACCGGCGGCTACAGCCTTCCGCGCTGGCGCCCCCATTGCTTTGCGCGAGCCGCAGTCTGCCGAGGTTGAAGTTGTTTTCTATGCAGTTGCCGCAGCCGACCTTGGTCTCCACCGAGCACGTAGTAGCAGTCGCCATTGCCGGTATTGACGCAGAAGTCGAGGGTTTCCGTTCCACCCGGACAGGGGATCGTGTTGCCATACTCGGGGTCGTCTGAGGCGCAGACAAGATCGCCGCCAAGGCCGTTTGTACCGTTGGAATCCCCGCATCCCCACGACGATGAGTGAACCCAGAACGAGACAGAGCAGTGAGCCGACAATTGGTTTCATCGCCGGTGACACCCGCCTTCCACTCCCGGTAATCGTTGATGTAGACTCGCTAGACCAATGCCGAGCCATATCGGGAGGTTGTCGTGTGGCGTCTGGGAAGCGTGTTGTGTGTGATGGTGGCGGCTTTGCCCCAAGGCGCGAGCGCACAAGCAAAAGAAGATACCAATCGTGCGCTGAAGCTCGAGCAGTACACTGCTGGAGTTGAGGTTGAGCCGAGTCCGCCGCGCACAGGCGATGGGTTCACGCTTGAGGAGATGCAGCTTCGCGTCCAGCGAGCAAGAAACGGCCTTGTCGGTTCTTCCGTTCTTTTCGGTGTGGGGGCAGTACTTATGATAGCCGGCGGCGCGACCATGGCGTCAGCGTCGATCGGAAGCGATCCTTGGTCTGACTTAGACCGGGGCGTCGCCGGGGCCAGCGTTGCGCTGGCAGGGGGCTTTGTAGGATTCGGAGGTGTCCTGGGGATGGCCATCTCAGGCGGCCGATGGCGCGCCCGCAAGCGACAGGTGCGCGAGCTGAAGCGAGCGCACGACAACGCGACACCGCACCGCGTGCAATGGGACCTTGCACGATCGCGATTCGTGTTCTGAGCGACGTGGGTGCGTTTGAGGTGCAGCCGTAGGCGGCGGCCAACTTTACATCCTGTCAACCAGACGGTCCCTAAACGGTACTAGACGCTAGTCAGGTACCTGCGAACCGGATAAACGCCTCAGACGGGCAGCTAGGGGCCGTTATGGCGAATCTGGGAGGGAGCAGTGACCCCATTTGGGGATGGGGCGCTATTTGGACGGAATTTGGTGCGTTTCGTGACCACCGCCACCCACATTTCGGTACCTTTTGCCTAGACCGGGGTGGGTCTCTACCTATTGAGGGTGGTGGTCCGGGCTCGGAATCACCCGGAATCATTGCCGAACACGGCGTGCTGCTACGAAACGCTGCTACTCCGGGCTCGCTCCGGGCTCGGATCGGCACACGCGTGAGAGAACCCGAGCGCGCGACGTGCTCCGTGCTGGCTCCGCGACCAGTCCCACTCCGCATCGTGCACTGTCGCTGTATCTATGATGATAATATTACAGCTTTCGGCAGTCACGGGCGCGTAGTGTCATCATATCCACTCGTCCGGCCCTAGACAGTGACCCCCGATTCGTGATTCAAGGGAGACTCCGCTGAAACCGTGAGCAGTCCCCAGCTCCGGGCGCAGGCTGCGACAGGAGGTTGAGATGCTACGAAGAGTCGTTCTTCTGATCGGGCTGATCGCGATCGTTGGCTACACCTGTGACGTACGGCCGAGGCCGCTTGAACGGAGCGGGCTCTACATCGTCGATGGCAGCGGTGCCGAATGGGAGGTACTGGACTTCAGTGGGACCAGCGCCTCTTTCTACATGCCCGAGTTTGATTGGGTTGTGCACGTCCAGGTGATCAAGTCTGACGACCCGCGCTATGAGCAGCCGTGGCAGTTCACGCGGATCGACCCAACGCCCTCCGAAGGCTCACCCCCCATCCCTGCCTTTTTCCTCGAACCTGGTTGCCAAGGCGAGCCCGTCTACCTAGCCGACGACGGCGCGTGCATTGACGAAGCGATACCCGAACATCCAGACCCATCCACGCTGCCGTGGCAGCCAGTTTCTCCGTTTGGGACCTACCAGCCCAACACCGTCCGTTACGGATTCAACGGCATTGAGGGGCCTGATGTGACTATCTTCAGCGCTAAAATCGGAGATAACTGCCTTGAGATTTCAGAGCCCTTCAACACTAGCAGCGATGCTAGGGTCCCCTGCGGAATCAAGACGTTGGAGTGGCCCGCCGACTGGCAGGGCGTCCCACCCGAGCCCTACTTCTTGAAGTTTGATCGACGGCTCTAGCAACGCCGCAGCCTCCCGTTCTACAGCACCACCACGCGAAGCGAGTCTTCAACAAGATTAGGCGTCAGTGCCCAATTTGGGAAACGCGGTTAGTTCCGACCGCTAGGCCCAGCAAACTCGATGTCGAGCTGTTCAGGTGGTGGTGGCAGACCGAGCCACACGTTCGTCCAATGCTCTTCGCCGGGGAGCGCCAGAACCCGCACCTGATAGGCGGCGTTCCCTCCAGGACGTCGGATCGCGATCAAGCCGGCCTCTTCGAGTTGGTCGATCTTCCGGCCGAACGTGCGGCGCGAGAGATCGAATAAGGCGGCGGCCCTTCCGTACGGGAGCTTCACGAAACCCGGGATTGTCCCTCGGCTGTGCCTCCGTCGGGTGTGCCCGAGTCGACACTCTCTCCAGATCACCAACGCGAGGCAAAGCCCATGCTCGCCCCCTGCTTCCTGGGCCCGGCGGAGCCAGGTCAGCGGGGCGTTGGCGATGAACGGAGGTGGTGTTGGTTTACTCACGGAAAGACTTAAAGGGAAAGACTCTGGATGGACTATGGAAAGACTAGGAAGGACTACCCTGTTGCGAACGGCGTTCGCACTGAAACGTCCTGGGGTTCGCACTGCGGCGACCCAAGGTTCGCACTGAAACGTCCTGGGATTCGCGCTGCGGGGCGAATGCCGTTCCCACTGAGCTCGGCGAAGTACGGACCGGTGACGAGGTTCCACATGGACATGGCCTCCTCGCAAAGCAGGCGATCGCTGGGTCCGACGAACTTCGCCTCGGTCCGGAGCCGGAGCCGGCCTAGCAGGATCTTCTCGCTGACGTCGCCCATGATCCGAGCGGCTGTAGCCGCCGCGTCCTCGATGTCGTCGACCTCGGCCTCGATGATGATCGCGTCGTGGACCAGCGCCACGATGTCGATCCCTGCCTGCCGTATCTTGACCACGGCCGACCTCAGCATTTCGCTACCCGAACCCTGCGCCCAGAAGTTGTCGATCGTGCGCCAGCCGATGTCCTCGCCCCCGAACAGCCGCCATCCGTGCGAGAGCACCATTGGTTCGCCGTACCGAGCGTTTGCGCGCTTCAGCCGTTGCCACTCGCGAAAGACCTCGTACGTCTCATCATACTGTCGGAGCAGGATCGCGCCCTCGGCATGAGGCTCGCCCAGGCGTCGTGCGATTCCGGCTCCGGTGCTACCGAACTGAACCGCGAGCGCTGTCACCTTATACCGGTCTCGAACCAGCTTATGCGTCTTCTTCGTGGCATCAGGAGGTGCGGCTCCCGCCAGTACCGCCAGCGCCATGTATGGATCGCCGCTGAGGTAGCTCTCGATCATCCTCGGGTCTTCGCTCAGCGCGGCGACGATTGCGAACTCCTGTTGCTCGTAGTCGAGCTCGCATAGCGCGCGCCCCGGTGGTGGCGTGCCGAGTCCGCGGACGTACCGTGAATGATTGCTAAAGACGTTCAGCGCCTTGGGCTGATTGCGGCCGGTCTTACTCTTGAAGGGCCACCACGCGGCGCGGTTGCGTGCATCCTTCACGTCAATGCCGAGCGTGAATGTGTCGAAGGTATCGAGCTGGCGTTTGATTCGGTGGATGCCTTCGAGCTGCGGATACTCGTACGCCATTTGCGCGAAGTACCTGCTTTGAAGGAGCAGCCGACCCGATGGGGTTCGCTTCCATGACGTGACGCCAAGCTCCTCCTCGAGAAACCTCTCGAACTTCTCGTGATTGAAGCTAAGGCCCTCGAATACAGCGTATGGGCAGGCGTCGATCATGCGCTGTTTGATCTCGTCCCAATGCTCCTGCATCCAAAGGTAGAGCGGGACGTCGACGGGAAACCCGAGGTGCTCAATCTCGGCGAGCGCAAGCATGTACGCCCCACGAATCAACGCATGGCCAAGGTCGATCCGAGACGCCATGACTTCGAGAAGCCTCGTGGTGACCTCCACGTCTTCGAAGTTGTAGTCGAGTGCTCCTTCCTTCCACTCCTGCGGGAACGGCGGCTCCGTCTCGATGAAACGTTTGTGCCACTGATCCTTGTACATCGACTCCATACAATCGACGCCCCAGAAGTTCGCCGCATCGATCAAGCGGTTGCCGCATTCGATGCCATTCGTGAGCAAACGATGCTCCGCATAAAGATCGATCCCATATGGAGGCAGGGGCCGACCTTCGACCAACATTACCTTCGCCTCCGCCGTGAGGTTGTAAGCGACCGGGATACGTCGCGTGTGAAAGCCCGGATGGCGCCGAGCCGAAGGATGAACCCCATCAAGGAATTCCTTGTGTGGTATCCGGTCGCGGAGACTCATCCACGAATGGCACCATGGGTAGGGTCGTTCACCCTCCGACTCGTCGACACGAAACTCGGTGTCGTAGACCACGAGATCGAGTTCGTGGCGCAGCGCCTCCAGATTCATAAGCTAGACGCCTCGGATCTCTCGAATGACGGCGTGGTCCCAATCGTCGATCACCCGATCTCGAAACGCCTTGTAAAGGATCTCCTTCATAGGCGCTCCGCGATAGAGCTTGTCAAAGTTGACCGGGTCGCGATTCGGTAGCTCCGTTGGGAATGTGCCGATCTCGCCGTCGGGCGTTGGGCCCACCATATGCCAATCCCGTTGGCAGTCGGCGACGCATAGGAGCTTCTTCCGGTAGGCCGCCTCGCTCATCTCATTCCCGTCAACGGGATGCATGATGCAGTAGATGACGATCTCGTGAGTGTGCCTGTAGTTGGCAACCCGGAGATCGTACTTGCGAAGATTGCGCCGCAGGTTTGGATATGTCTCCAAAAGCTGAAGCGCGATGGGGGCGGTCACGAGGTAGAGGTTGAAACCTCGCTCGCCTTTGCGTGTCGCGAGCCGATTCGGATCTCGCAGGAGCGTCACGACGCGCGCGTATTCCTCCCGAGGATCAACCATCGTCCAGCGACTCGGGTCGAGATAGGTCGAGATCGAGTATTCGACAGGCTCTGGAACGCCTTTGATGGGGCCGGTTCCGGAGACTTCCGGGAGCGAGATCAGATCGTCGAACGCATCGACGGCCGCCTCGTATTCAGACCTAGGCTTGGACGCCTTGGCCGGTATGGTAGACTCCTTCGAGTCATTCTCCTTGACCGGGAGCTTGTCATCAGCTGGGTCGGCGTTCCGCCGGCCTTTCTGGTTTTTGGGGCTATGCATCGTCGTCCTCCGCATAGGTCACCTCCAACACACGCTCTGAAAATCCAAGCTGTGTCGGTTCTCGTCGACCACGGCGAGCGTTCGCCAACACCAAGGCGGTGTTGAGGTTTGCACGCAGGACGCGCGGGTCGCCGTCCACTTCGAACGCTTCGGAGCCGCTCGCGGTTTTCACCGTGAGGCGAATGCCCTGAAGCATCTCCTCGATATCGAGAATATCTCCGGCGTCGATCACGGCGTGTAGGCCGGTCGTCGGTGAGGTGATCGTCAAGAACCCGTCGCCTGGCTGTACGTTATTGAACCCCGTCAGGCCGGACGTAGTGGTGAGCCCACTCTCTCGATCAGCCGTCATGGCGCTCCTCCACTTCGATGAGGTCGCCCTCGAAGAACCAAAGCTCGCGAATCTCACTCCGGTCGTCGATGACCTCAAGTTCCCACGCGTCCCGACCCAAGACGGGCTCGGGTGCGTAGTTGACCGCCATCCAACCGCTATGCGGGTGCATGAGACGATCGCCTCGTTTCACTGACTCGACGGGCGTCAACATGATGACCCGCCTCTTTCAAAAATGATGCCCATGGGCACCTCCTTCAGCCGCTGGGTTGACCGAGCCCACGACAATCGCGGCCGTTCGTGGGTCGGGTTGATTGCTCCGGTGCGGCACGATCAGATCCGCATCGGCATGATGAGATAGATCGAGGAGATCTCTTTGTTGCCGACGTCGATGCGAACCGGCTCACGTGCTGACGTCGTGCTGATCGCAGCGCCGTTGGCGGATGGAAGCAGCCGACCGAGCAGACCCAGATCGGCCAAGTACGTCGGATTCAGTGCGAAGAGACCTGGACCTTTGTCGTCGGGCTCGCGACGTGGGGGGATCACCTTGCCGTATGGAGGCGTCGGCTCGTCATTACCGTTTTCAAGCTCCACCGTCTCGAAGGTGCCGGTCACTTTCACCGTCTCTCCGATTTCCACCCTGACCGGCTCGGACTGTTGGGATTTCTTGCAGCGCAACGTCTTCAGAAGGCGCTTCGTGTCTTCGCGTCGGATGAAGGCCGCCGCCGCCTGACCTTCGAGCTCGAGGACCGGAACGGTGGTCTGGACCAGTCGGTGCCCATCGCTTGCGCACGTGATCAAGGCGTCGCCACGAAACTCGCAGTGGACACCAGCGAGGTGGGACCGAAGATCGTCGGTGCTCATCGCCACTGCGGCGGTCTCGACGGCGACACGGAGCGCATGGCGCTCGATCGTGACGGTGGTAGCGACCATCGTCATACCAGCCGCCCCTCTTCGACCACGCACGGCATGTCGTGGACGGCTACATCGAAGCTCTCGCTTAGGACGTAGATCACGTGGCCGTCCGGTGTGCGCCAAGCGGTGCGCGCGAGGACGCCATCGGTGACGAGGGTTTCGAGTACGAGCTCGTAGAGCTGATCGTCGGACGGGTTATGCATGATAGCGTCCCTCCGACTTCGCATTACGGATTTGATATCGAATGACGCCTTCGCGAGGGTAGATGCGCCGAGAACCGGACTTACCGCGCTTGCGTTGGATGGATGGGAGCTCCCCCGTTTCGGTCAGTTCGTCGATGAACCGATCGGAACATTGAAGCGCCTCTTTGAGCATCGCCCGGGTGAGGTTGACCGGGTAGGCGGCCTCCATTGCCGGGCGGATCAGTTGTTCAATTGCGGAACTCTCGTCGGTGTCTTCGACGGCCGAGTCCCGCGCCTGGTTATGTCTTAAACGCATGCGCAGAGAATGGCGCACGCAAAAACGCAAAGAGCCCGCTACCCCAAATTGGGATCAGTTTTGGGCACGAGAGAGATCAGATACTCACTGCGCTTCTTTGGCAGACCCAAGGCAAGCAAGCCCGCCCGCATAATCGCCTTGCCTGTTTGGGGGGTCCAGGCCTCCTTGAGCATCGGCTCGATTTCCGTATACACCTTGTCGACAGCGACGCGGAACCGCTCCGCCGCCTCGGTGTCCTCACCGGAAAGACCCGCAACTATCTCGTGACCCGAGCAGGACAAAGGAACCCCGAACCGGAGGTCCGAGAAGCTTAGAAGGGTTATGTAGGCTTCAGCCACGCGTATTGGGTTTGCGATATATCCCCGGATCTTGGCGCGGTCCTCCGACCACGAATCAGCCCCGACCTTATTGCGCTCGCTCGCTTCCTCCTTAACGAACGTCGCCACCATGCCGTCGACTCGTTCATAGAACTTGTGCACAGCTAGTTTAGTCTCCCCCCATTTCTGCGAGCCCCAAGTTCAATCCGACTCAATCAGCTCTCGTAGTCCTTCGTATAGCTCGAGCAGGCCAAGGTCGCGCTCTTGGTGCGCACTCATAAAAACCAATCCCAGCACGCCTTCAAGTTTCGCTCGCAGAGGATGGTCGGGGGGCAATAGTGGGCCGTTCTTCGCCGGGGCCTTCTTCGGCGCACGCTTCTTCGGCGCGGCCTTCTTCGCCTTCGCACTCTTCGGCGCGCGCTTCGTCGGTCGCTTCTTCGGCGTCGTCATCGCCGGGCTTTCGGTTGGATCGACTCGAGGATCTGCTCCATTTCAGCCTTGATTCCCATGACCTCTTCAATCGTCCGCGCATCCTGGTCGAGACCTCGCACCGTCCCCCAATAGTACGCGCGCGCGGTTCGCTCGTCGTGGCCAAGCTGCTCCGCCGTCCGTCGCTCCACAGATCGGGGGTATATCGCGGAGTTGATTAAATACGAACCCGCCGTCACCCGGCACACCTGGGGGCTGAAATGCTTCAGCTGCGTCTTGCGCCGGATAGAAGTGTAGGCGCTCAAGATCTGCACCGGAGTCAGAGACCACACCTTGCCTTCGCCACCATCCCGTTGTTTCTTCGCGATCAACAAGCGTCGACACGCGGGACTCACCCAGAGTTCGACCATGCGTTCGACGCCGGTCTTGCTCGCATGGACGTAGATCACGCCTTTGCCCTCGTCGTCTTCGTCAAGCTCCACCGAGTCCCACTTCAGGTCGAACGCCTCGCCTGGTCGTAAACCACTCAGAAGCAAAAATACGAAGAAGGGTGCGACCTCCGGATGACGCGGGCTTCCGTTCGGCTGCGTCTCCGCATCACGCTCAATACACGCCTGGACGACGCGTGGAAGATCTTTCCGACTAAGCGGCTTCTTCTTCCGTCGCGTCGTGACCTTGAAGGTCTTAAGACGCTCGGCGAAGTCGTCCGCATCGATATGCCGAAACAGCTCTCGCTGACTCCGAAGATGCTTTAGCGCCGTCGCCACGTGGCCGATCTCAGTAGCAACCGACCAATCCGCCCGAGGCTTGTCGGTTTGCTTCTTCGTGTGTCCGACGCCAGCTCCCTTGGCCGGTATGCGAAGGCCGCGCGACTCGACATGCGTTCGCCAGTCCCGCAGCGCCGCCGCTGTAAGCTCGTCCGTGCTGTGGATCTTATGATCAGCGCACCATGCGAGAAAATCGTTGAGGCTCCGACGCTTCTGCTCAACCGTCTTAGCGCTCAATCGTGGCTTGTCTCCGAAGTATCGTTCGATCGCGTCCGCGAGTGGAATCGCGTGCTGTCCAACAGGCGACGGCTTGACCCGATGCTTCGCTCCTTCGACGAGCAGCTTATCCGCCTTCAACTTTGCCCACAGCGCCCGCGCATGCTTCAGGCGTGTGTCGTAGACCTGCTTCTCGTGGACGAACTCCCGCGGAAGCGTCTCGTAGCGGTATCTACCCGTCGCCGGATCGCGATAGCGCGCCCGGAAATAGATAGCGCCACTTTGGCGCCTCCGGCCCGTCTGGGGGTCGACCCACTCGCGTGCTGGCTGCTCCTTCATGAGCGTCACGCCCGGATGTTTATGTGCCATTTGCCCCCTCACTACCTATGCGCCGGTTCTGATCCTGCGCTGCTACGATTGCTGCTACAAAAGCTGCGCTGCTACTATTGCTGCTACTGATTATCCGCGCAAGTGTGCGTTTCTCCGCCGTTCAGTACGGATCTTCCAACAGCCTGGAATTGCAGGCTTTGGAGGAAAAGCGCCATGATCTCGGCAGGCTCCGATCAGGCCGTTCAAAACCTGACGTTGGAGCTCATCGAGGGAACCGATCTGCGCGTGCTGCTGCGGCATCTTCAGTCATCTGGGCGCAGGCTCGGTTCGGGCCTGACCTCATACCTCGCCCATGCGCTCGCCTCGGCGCTCGACTTCGCGCACACGGCCGACGATGAAGGTCATGCCGCCGGGATCATCCATCGCGACGTTTCACCCTCGAACGTGCTCCTCAGCAACGCGGGCGAGATCAAGCTCGCCGATTTCGGCATCGCCAAGGCCACGAACCTTCCCGGAAGCATCCAGAGCGGAGCGCTCAAAGGCAAAGTGGCCTACATGGCGCCGGAATACGCGCTTGGTCGCGCTTGCAGCCCGAGGTCGGATTTGTTTTCCCTCGGGGTCTTACTTTATGAGTGTCTAGCGGGTCGTCGACCCTTCGACGGAGACAACGAGTTACAGACCTTGGATCGTGCTCGGCGCGGAAGACACGAACCGATCCGTGCCCTTGCTCCGGACGCACCTGGACCGCTGGTCGATGGGGTCGAATCGCTCCTTCGTCCCGATCCGGCGGACCGGCCTCCGCACGCACGGGCCTTTCTGCTGCAGCTCGCCGAGGTCGGGCCTCCACCTCTGGCCCATCGGGATCTCGGCCTATTGGTTCGTTGCGCAACCGAAAGCGGCGCCATCTCGGCCGGACCCGGTCTGGCGTCGACGCGTCCGGCGCCTACTCGGCGTCCTCGGAAGCGCCTTCGCTCTCGGGGCTGAGCTCCCCGTACGTATTTCTCTGTTGCTCTTCGAGGAGGCTGAGCCCGATCGCCATGGCTTTGCGGACCCGTTCCAGCAAGGCCTCGTCGGTTGCGATCTTCTCGACGGTCATCGAAAGCTTCGATTCGAGTTGCGACTTCAACGCATCGAGGGAGCCCACGCGTGATTCGAGATCGCGCTTGGTTGCGGTGAGCGTCTGGACGCTCGCCTGGCTGGACTCGAGCTCGCGCTGCAGCGTGTCGCGGGCCTCCGTTGTCTGCCCGAGCTCCGACTCTAGCCTTTCGCGCGTCTGTTGCGTCTCCGCAAGTTGAGCGCCGGTAGCGGCAAGACGTGCCTGTGTCGTTTCGAGCTGGCTTTCCAGATCGACGGCGCGCTCTTCGTTCACCTTCTCGCGCTCGCGGGTGCCCGCTAGCTCGCTTTCCGTGTCGGCAAGCTTTCGCCCGAGGGTTGCCAGTTGCTTGGAGTGCTCCTGCTCGCGCGTGTCGAGCTCGAGTTGCTTCTCGGCCTGAAGCGCGGCTTCGCGTTCGGCCAAGGTCCGCTGCCATTCGGATTCGGCTTCCGCCAGTTTGCCGGCGGCTGCGCTTTCCAGCTCTTCGCGCAGAGCCGAAAGCGCCGCTTGCCTTGCTGCGTCCGCCTCAGCAGCGGCCTGCGTCAACGCGGCCGCTTGCGCGTCTGCTAGCTCCGAACGGAGGGCGGCCAATGCGGTTTCCTTCTCGCTCGAGGCGGCGTGAAGCGCGGCTTCGTGGTCTTCGCGGGCCTTTGCCAAAGAAGCAGCTGATTCCGCTTTGGACAGCTCGAGCGCCTCTTCATGAATCGCGCGCGCCTTGGCCATGGCTGCGTCATGCGTTCCCTTCAAGGCTTCGATGTCGACGGCGCGCGCCTCACGTTCACGTCCGAGCTCGCCTTCGAGGGCGTCGGCCTTCGTCTTCTCGCGCTCGAAGCGGCTCTTGACGTCTTCATAGCGCTTGCTCGCGTTCTCTTTGTCCTCGGAAAGGCTGGCGATTGCTTCCTGTGCCTTCGACAAGGAACGCTCCAGGCCTGCTGCTCTCTCGTTCAAATCTTCGCGCGAACGTTCCAGCTCAATCGTTTGGTCGCGAAGCTCGAGGATCTCTTTGTCGCGAGCGCTGACTTGGTCGCGGAGCTCGAGGATCTCCTTGTCCTTCTTGTTGAGCGCTTCGCGCAGGTCCAAAAACTGCCGGCTCGAGACGCCACCGGAGGATTGGGCCAGCTTCGCCTTCAGCTCCGAGATCTCGGAACGCAACCGAGCCACCTCGACGCCGCTCGTCACGGGCACTTCCGATACCGAAGGCGGCACGGAGGCCGGCGGTTCCGAAGCCGCAGCAGGCGGCGGTGCCGAGGGCGGTGGCGCCGAGGGCGGTGGCGCCGAGGGTGGCGCCGAGGCGGAAAGCTCTTCCGGAGGAACGTCGGAGACCATGATCACGTCATCGAGCTCCACATCCTCGTATTCGCCGGTCTGACGGTCGACGGGCTCGGAGGCGACTGCCTCCTCTACGCTTTTCTTTCCGTCTTCGCCCATCATGAGGGCATCGAATGCGCTTTCTGCAAACTCATCGATTTCATCGTCGATCCCCTGCGGATCGCCGCTCTTGGTTGGCACATCGCTCGGCATTTCGTCATCCGACATTTGGTTTCCCCTTGAATCCCCGCGGCCAGGTTACCAGCGTTCGCACCGTTTGAACCAAAGTGCGTCCAAATCAGTCTAAATGCATGCAAAGTTATGCCTGCATCAAAAAAAGAATAGGCCCCCGCGGTGGGGCCTGTCAACGACGAAACCCTCGAAAAATCGGCCTGCCCGTGACTCAGTAAGCCACGCGCGCATTCGCAGCGAGCTGGAACAGCATTGGGCGATCGAGGTCTCCGAAAAAGGCGTAGTTGAGGCCGCCGTGCTGACGGATCGTGATCACGTTGCCGCCGACATCATGATAGTAGACCTCATGTCCCCCGACATGTGTGTGCTGCGCATTGCGAACGATCTCGGGCGACTGAAAGACCAGTAGGGTGAGCCGCCGCCCATTCTGGCTGTAGTAGAGCGCCGCCGCCGGTCGTGCACCAACCGTGATGTACCGAGCGCCGATGAGCTTGACGCTGGGTTCCTCGAACTGTGCCGGCTTCACCGGGAATGGGGTCTTGCCTTGAAAATACCGTACGACCTCGGCCGGCGCTTCGCTTTGGACGTCGGAGGGAAGCAGCTGCGAGTGCAAGTTCACCATGTCCTCGAGCATGCCAGCGCTCTGGAAATCTCCGCGCTGCGGTAGGCCCACCACGCCACCGATGATCAGGAGCGCGGCCGCAGCTGCAGCGATCAGCCAAGTGTGGCGCCACCGCATCGGGCGCACTTCGATCAAGGAAGTGTGCTCCGCCCTCGCCTCGTCGATCTCATCCAAGCGTTGAAGGGTCCGGACCCAGAGATGCTCAGGCGCATGCGCCCGACCGACCGCGTCGCGTGTCTGCTGACGGAAAGATCGCTCGAATGTCAAATGTTCCTGACAGCCCGGACACGCCTCGAGGTGACGCTCGAACTCGATCTGCGTGGCGGGGTCGAGCTCTGCATCCACAAAGGCGCCGAGATGACGTCTCACGAGCTTGCAACTCATGACTTCACCGCCTTTCTCGAGCGGAATGCTTCGAGTGAAACCGGATCGTCTGCCGGGTCCTCGTCCTCCGTTTCGATGATCCCGAGTTGGACGGCGTGCTGTTGCAAAGAGCTCTGAAGCTGCTTTCGAGCGCGATGCAGCCGGGACATGACCGTCCCGATGGGACAACCGATTACCTCGGCGATCTCTTTGTACGACAGCTCCTCGACATCGGCGAGCAGGACCATCGCTCGCGCGTCGTCCGAGAGCTCCTCGAAAGCACGATTGATCTCCTGCGCGATGATTCTCCGCTGCGCGTCGCCTACGGGATCGACGAGGCCGCGCATGGTCGATCGGCTCATCACACCTTCGCCGACCGGCGTCGCCATCGGTCCTTCGAATACTTGCCGTTCCCTAGCCGTCCGGCGGTATCGATTCACGAAAGCGTTCATTTGAATGCGGAGAAGCCAAGCTTTGAAGTTGGTGCCCGCTTCGAACCGATCATAGAAGCGATAGGCGCGAACCAGTGTATCTTGCACGAGATCTTCCGCGTCTACGGGGGAACGGGTGAGCCGCAACGCCGTCGAATAGAGCGCGTCCAGATGCGGGCGGACCTCAACCTCGAAAAGACGCCGTGTCGCCGCGATTTCCTTCTGGTTTTTGGGCATGCTCGATCCTACAACCCCCGAAAACGGATTTTATTCCCCGTCTTCGGGCGTCTGGCTCTTGGAGGAGCTGTCTTTGGGGGTGCCGTGTCTGAGCTTGGTCTCGAGCTCCTCGATCCGAGCCTGAAGCCTGAGCACCTCGCCCTGCAGCTGTCTGACGTGGGCCGTGGCGCTCTCCAGCACTGCGCGGACACGATTGTCGGCGGCGCTGTACACCTCCGCACCGAGCTCTTCGGCGCGCCCGACGAACCGTCCGACTGGGCTGTCTTTGAACGAAGAGACGAGCCTATCCCGACCCTGCTGGATGAAGTCTCGCAGGCTCTGCACGGACCACGCCGTGGCGTTTCCGCTCTTCTGCTCTTCGTAGATGATTTGGGCGAGCGTGACCTTGGTCATGTCGCGCTGCGACCGGTTGTCCAGCACCTTGACCTCTTCACCACTGCGAACGAGCTCGGCGATACGATCCAATGTGACGTACTTGCTATCGCGCGTGTCGTACAGCTTGCGATTTGCGTAGCGCTTGATCACGCGAGCCTGTTCTGTCTCAGCCATGGGTACGATTCAGGCTAGCGTGGCGACGCACCGCGTCAAGCTGGCGCTTTCCGGCTCGCTGGCTAGGCTGACCGGTGGGGTCCAGGGCGGTGGCGGGCGCGGCGCAATTCGAGGAGCTGTTTCAACGACTGGCTCGCGTGGACGAAATCGAAATGCGCGCGGGGCTGATTTGCGAACGCCTGCAGTTGCTATCGGACGAGCAAGTCATCGCATTCGCTCACGAAGCCCATCGGAGTGCTTCGCTCGGAGCCGCCGAAGGTCGAGCGGTGTTTCTCGCGCTCGGTTGGGCGCTATTCGAACCGAGCCTCGTGAAAAGGCGACCGATGCTGGGTGCGGCGGCACGCGATGCAGGCCTTCACCAGGTTGCCGACTTCACTGCGCCGTCGCTCCAATCCGATTCGCCGGCACAGGACAAGCGGCGGATCCCGGACTTCGGGCGCGGACGACCACTGACACTCGGGGAACGCAAGTCGCTTGCCCGCACGCACGACCGCTCTTTGATTCAGCGCGTCGTCCGCGACCCTCACCCGCACGTCATCCGTATTCTTCTGGACAACCCTTCACTGACCGAGCCGGACGTGGTCCGTGTCTGCGCCCTGCGCCCCAACGATCCAGAGGTATTGCGAGCCATCTATCATCATCGGCGCTGGGTCGTGCGTTACCGCCCCCGTAACGCCATCGTGCGCAACCCCGATACACCGATCGACATTGCCCTGCTTCTTGCGCCGCTACTCCGTCAGGGCGAGCTCAAAGAGGCCGCGAGCGCGTCCGATCTCGGCCCTGCTCTTCGCCTGAGCTGCAAGGAGATTTTGGAGCTACGCGACGGCCGCGGCGTGCAAGCCCCTGATTGATCGAACGCTACTTGGTCTCGACCTTGTCGACGACCTCGGCGTCCTCCGCCCTCGAGGCAGCCTTGGGCGGCACCTGCTTATCAGAGGGGGTCACGTCGATGTCGTCATCGGTGTTTAGACCCCGCTTGAGGTTACGAATGGCTTTCCCGATCCCTTCGCCGATTTGCGGCAGCCGTCCGGCGCCGAAAATCAGCATCACGATCAGAAAAACGATGACTAACTCGCCAAATCCGAGGTTGGGCACGTACTCCCCTCCGTTTAGATCCACGGTACGCCCGTCTCCGGGAGTCCGCAAGCCCACCGGTGTGGTATGGGAAGGCGCACGATGGACAGCTACCGGAACCTCGATCCCGCGGGCGTTCGCGGTGTGGTCTTCGACATCGACGACACGGTGACCCGAGACGGCGTCCTCGAGCCAGGTGCGTATTGCGCGATGCACCAACTGGCTGCCGCTGGCCTTCACTTGGTCGCGGTGACGGGGCGGCCCCTGGGGTGGACGGACGTCATTGCCCGGCAATGGCCGGTTCGCGTTGCGGTTGGAGAAAACGGGGCGGGTTGGACGTGGGTCGATCGGCGCGGCGTGCACGAGGGTTACTTCAGCAGCGGACCCGAACGGGCTCGGCAGGCCGAGCTCCTCGACAGGGTCCGACGAGAGGTGGACGTAGCCATGCCGCACGTGCAAGTCACCCAAGACGACCGCGCGCGCCGATGTGACCTCGCGTTCGACATCGGGGAATGGGTGTCTCTTCCTCGCGCAGACGTCGACGCCTTGACGACCATCATCGAGCGGATTGGTTGCCGGGCGTCGATGTCGACGGTACACGCGCACGCGGTTCCGGGACCCTGGGACAAGGCGGCTGGAGTCTTGCGCGCGCTCGACGAGGTGCTCGAAAGTCGCGTCGAGACCGAGCTCGAACGATGGGTATTCGTCGGAGACAGCGGGAACGACGCCGCGGCGTTCGCACGCTTTCCTCGAAGCGTGGGCGTCGCCAACGTGCGGCGTCATTTGGACCGACTCCCGGTTTCTCCTCGCTACGTCACCGACGCGGATCGTGGTCTTGGCTTTGCCGAGCTTGCCGCGCACTTGGTCGGCGGCCGTGCCTAGACGCACCAAAGCGCCCTCCGAGACTGGATCCGAAGCGCACTATCGCGATGGACGGTACTACGACCAAGCGTATCGCCGCCGTCGTCACGACGTTCGGTATTACACCACGCTCTCGGTAGAGTCGGGCGGGCCGGTGCTCGAGCTCGGCGCAGGCACCGCGCGGGTGGCGCTTGCCATTGCCAAATCGGGCATCGAGGTCGTCTGCGTAGAACCGATGCAGCCGATGCGGGCACGGGCGGAGGAACGATTGGCCCGCGTACCAGATGAGACGCGCAATCGTGTAGAGCTCAGGCGAGGCTCTCTGGAAAGCCTCCGTCTTCGTCGCCGTTTTCCATTGGTGATTGCTCCTTTCAACGTGTGGATGCACCTCTATACGCGCAAGCAAATCGAACGGGGATTCGCCACGGTGAGACATCACCTGGAACCACACGGGCGTTTTGTATTCGACGTGCTCCTACCCGATCCCGCGAGCCTCGGGCGAGATCCGTCCAAACGCTACCGGGGCGGTCGAGTCCCCCACCCCCGCGACGGTGCGCGGTATCTCTACAGCGAATACTTCAGCTACGACCCGATGACTCAAATTCAAACCGTGATGATGGACTTCCAGCATCCCGACGACGACGCCCGCTCCTTTTGTACTCCACTGACTCAGCGGCAATTCTTTCCCGCGGAGCTCGAGTCACTGCTTCACTACAATGGGTTCATCGTCGAATCGCACACCGGTGACTTCGAAGACACTCCCATCGCTGCGACGACCGAATCACAGGTCATCGTGGCACGTTTGCGGCGGCCTACTCGCGGAGCAGCACGTCGCAGTAGTACTTGACGCGCTTGACCAATTTTCCGTGCGGCCGGTTGTGAATGTCTTTCTTGAGGGCGAGCATGATCCGGCGCTGCAGTGTGTAGCTGTTGCGCGGCGGCTTGGGTGCAGGACCTCCGCCGGCCGCCTCCACCGGCGCCCACAAAACATCCCATGGCCATCCCCAGATCTCGAGCGATCGACGCTCGATTCGTGCGATCATGTCCTCTGCCATCGCACGTTTTTGTGCGTCGCTGGCCAATTCAGTCGCCCATTTGTCCACGCTCCCAGTCACGGGGCGGTCCTGGCGATCGACGGTGATGGGATCGCCCATCCCCTTTTTCGAAGGGCCGGCTCGCCCGTAATCGACGGCCTCTGGCTCGTGCTCGAGCCCGAGGAAAGCGAAGATTCGCTCCAGCTGCGACTCTGGGCTGGAGACGAGATCCTCGTAGGCGACTTGCAGCAAAGGCACCGGGCGTGACGCCAGGAAATCCGCGATGGCCGGCACGTAGCGCTCCAAAATCGGATTGAAGGCATGCGCCTGCTGCCAGTCCCCATTGAAGAAGCTGTTTGCGTAGGAGCTGAAGACGGCTAGCGGATGCCGCGTCAGCACGACGTACTTCGCGTCGGGGTATAGACGCTGAAGAAATGGCAGCACCAACGCATTGGCCGGTGTCTTGTCGAGAAAATAGGCTCGATTGCTCGTCTCAAGCATTCGTCCGTACAACGTATCGGTGTAGCAGCGGAGCGCATCCAGATAGTCCTGCTCACCGTTGGGCAAATCTTCGATGAACGCTTTGGTCGCCTCGGCGGAGTTGATGTGATCATACGGTGCCTTGTCGACGTTGTAAAAGACGCCGAGGTGGGCGATCGGTGTAATCAGATGCGGCTCGGGATGCGTAAAGATCTCCGAGTGCGCACCCATCATTCGTTGAAGCAACGTCGACCCGGCGCGCGGAGGCGAAATGACGAAGATCAACGACATGGCACCCTAGGCGGTGGTCGACTCCCGCGCCGCGAGCTGACGCAACACGTACTGAAGGATGCCGCCATGCACGTAGTATTCGACTTCCTGCGGCGTATCCACCCGTGCCTTCACCGAGAACGATTTCCCGGTATCGGTTTGGACCGAAAGTGTCGCTCCAGGGGCCAGGCCCTCCGAAATGCCGGAGATCGAAAACGTCTCCTCCCCGGTCAAACCGAGGGTTTCCCGGCTGGTGCCCGCCGCGAGCTCCAGAGGAAGAACGCCCATTCCGATAAGATTCGAGCGGTGGATGCGTTCATAGCTCTCCGCGATCACGGCACGAACCCCCAGGAGCAACGTGCCCTTGGCAGCCCAATCGCGCGACGATCCCGTGCCGTACTCCTTGCCCGCGATGACCAACAGCGGAGTTCCGTCCTCCTGGTATCTCATCGCCGCATCATAAATGCTCATCTGCTCGCCGGTGGGTAGGTAACGGGTGATGCCCCCTTCCGTGCCTGGCGCCAATAGATTTCGAAGGCGGATGTTGGCGAATGTGCCCCGCATCATCACCTCGTGATTGCCGCGGCGGCTGCCATAGCTGTTGAAGTCCCGAGGAGTCACGCCGTGCTCTTGCAGATAGCGAGCAGCCGGGCTGTCGAGCGCAATCGACCCCGCGGGAGAAATGTGGTCGGTGGTGACCGAGTCGCCGAGCATGCACAGCAAGCGTGCGCCCACGATGTCCTTGGGTGGTTCGGGGTCTCCAGGCTCCACGCCTTCGAAGAATGGTGGGAGTCGCACGTAGGTGGACTCGGGGTCCCAGCGGTATCGATCCCCTTTCGCGAAGTGAACGTCGCGCCATTGGGGAGGCCCGTCCAGAACGACGGCATAGCGTTCCAAGAACTGCTCCTTTTTCACGGATGCGCGCAGAGTTTCGGTGATCTCTCGGTGCGTGGGCCAGATGTCGCGAAGAAATACGTCGTTGCCCTCATCATCCTGACCGATTGGATCCGTCTCGAAATCGATGTCCATCGTGCCGGCAAGCGCGTATGCGACGACCAGTGGCGGCGAAGCGAGATAGTTGGCTTTGGTCAGCGGATTGACGCGACCTTCGAAGTTGCGATTGCCGCTCAGCACGGAGGCGACCAACAAATCTTTCCCCTTGACCCCCTCGGCAATCTCGGGATCGAGAGGACCCGAATTTCCGATGCACGTGGTGCAACCGTAGCCGACGAGGTTGAACCGGAGCTTCTCGAGGTCCTCCATCAGCCCGGACTTGTCCAGGTACTCGGTCACCACCTGTGACCCCGGCGCCAAGCTGGTCTTGACCCAAGGCTTGGTGCGAAGGCCCTTTTCTACCGCCTTCTTCGCGACGAGGCCGGCACCCAACATGACCGAGGGATTCGACGTGTTCGTGCAGCTCGTGATTGCAGCGATCACGACCGCTCCGTTTTGCAAGGTAAACGTCTCATCTCCTCGCGTGACCTCCACGGAATCGTCCGGAGATGCTTCGAAGGAACGCAGCGCTTCGTGCCACGCGCGTTTCGACTCGGTCAGCGGGATTCGATCCTGCGGACGCTTGGGACCGGCGATCGACGGCACCACGTCGCCGAGATCGAGCTCCAGGGTGTCGGTAAAGCGAGGTTCTGGGGCGCTCGCCGAATGGAACAAGCCTTGTTCTTTGAGCACACGCTCGACGAGCTCGACGTGCGATTCGTCGCGTCCGCTGAAACGCAGATAGGCAAGGGTCTCTTTGTCGACCGGGAAAAAACCCATGGTCGCCCCGTACTCGGGAGCCATGTTCGCAATCGTCGCGCGATCGGGGAGCGCGAGGCTTTCCATGCCTTCGCCGTAAAACTCGACGAACTTTCCGACCACGCCTTTGCGGCGAAGCATCTGTGTCACGGTGAGCACGGCATCGGTCGCCGTGGCCCCCTCCCGAAGCTTCCCCGTGAGCTTGAAGCCGACGACTTGCGGCAAGAGCATGCTGATCGGCTGACCGAGCATCGCTGCCTCGGCTTCGATGCCGCCCACCCCCCAACCGAGCACGCCGAGGCCGTTGATCATGGTCGTATGAGAGTCGGTGCCCACGAGGCTGTCGGGATAGGCGACCACCTCGCCATCGACTTCACGGGTGAACACCACGCTCGCGAGGTATTCGAGATTGACCTGATGCACGATTCCCGTGCCCGGAGGCACCACGCGCATGTTCCGAAACGCGCTCTGCCCCCATTTCAAGAACTGATAGCGTTCCAGATTGCGCTCGAACTCTCGTTTCACGTTGTCTTCGAACGAGCGCAACAAGCCGTATGAATCGACCTGCACCGAGTGGTCGATGACTAGGTCGGCGGGCTGCAGTGGATTGATGCGGCTGGGGTCGCCTCCCATCTTCGCGAACTGGTCTCTCATGGCCGCGAGATCGACGACCGCAGGCACTCCGGTGAAATCTTGCAGCAGGACGCGGGCGGGACGAAACGCGATCTCCGTCTCGGGCGTCGCTGCTGGGTCCCAATTGGCCACCGCTTCGACGTCCTCTCGAGTGACGGTTTTGCCGTCCTCGTACCGGAGTAGGTTCTCCAGCAGGACCCGTATGGAATACGGCAGTGTGTCGATACCCTGGAAGCCTGCCCGGGTCAGAGCATCCAGACGATGAATGACGACCTCACGGCCGGCTGTCTGGATGGTGACACGGCTCTCGAAGGAGTCCTGTGATGCCATGGAGCAGTGCCTACCACGAGCGCTCTGGCACGTCAGCCCGGTCATCGGCTATGGTTGAAATCGCTGCGTGACAAGCGCCTGGAGAAGCGCTACATGGAGCAGCCGTCGGGCGCCGTAGCCAAGTGGTAAGGCAGAGGTTTGCAAAACCTCCATTCGCTGGTTCGAATCCAGTCGGCGCCTCCGAAAAAACCGGAAGAAACGCGCCTCCACCCGAAACCCTCGACGCTCCTGGTACCTCTTCTGGTACTTTTCCCGACGACGCTATCATTTCGAGTTGTGCACTGTCACTTCGCGGGGTGACAGCCGACGAGCGCGCTTCTCGGTGTGCGCGATCGAATGACACTGACCGAGGTCGCGACCATGCATTGCAGTCGGCCCTAGCCGTTCGGCGCGCTGGCGTGATAGTTCAGAGCGAGCCATGGCGCTGATCCCGTGTTCCGAGTGCCACCTTCGCACAAATTTGCGTTAGGGTTTGGGCCATGAAAGTAGTGTGCTTGATCTTGGCTGCTGCGATCGTCGTGCTCGGCGCGTGCGGAACAACTATCGTTGACAGCTATCCGCCGGAAGGAACAGGAGGCGGCGGTGGCAATTCCGGGGGCACAGGCGGCACGGGTGGCGCTGGAGGCATCAACGGCAACTGCCCGAGTGAAGAGCCATTTACCGTCGACTTCCCGTGTAGGGGCGACATCGCATGCAACTACGGCACGGAGACGTGTTGTGGCGAAACATACCCCTCGACGGTCTGTTCCTGCCATGGCGGTTCGTTCAGCTGCGGGGCGACCGATGCGTGCTTTGGCGTAGGCGAGTTCGGTTGTGGAGGCATGGGCGGCTCCGGCGGTGCGGGCGGCAATGGTGGCACAGGCGGTTTTGCAGGATCGGGCGGGAGCGGCGGCATCGGTGGCTCCGCAGGTAGCGGCGGCTCGGGCGGTACGGCTGGCGCTGGCGGCGTTGCTGGAAATGGCGGATCGGGTGGCATGGGCGGTAGCGGCTCAGGTGGCTCCGCCGGAAACACCTGTCCGATCATCGAATCGGTCACGGCAACCCCCCAGGCGATTCCTCTCGGTGAGACGACGAGCGTAGTTGCGGCCGACGCGACGGATCCAGACGATTTCCCTGTGCCCCTTCGCATCGATTGGAGCGCGACGACAGGCGTATTCGAAGACCGCTTCGCGAGCGATACGACCTTCACCTGCGGTGACTCGGGTCCCGTGCAGATTTGCGTCAAAGCCAATGATGGGGATCCTGAGTGCAATGAGACGAGCTGCATCACCGTGCAATGCCCGAGCGATATTCCGGCGAATATCTGTCCGCAGCTGTTCATCATCAACGCCATTCCCCGTGTGATTCCATCCGGCCAAACCTCAACGCAGGTACAGACTCGTGGGCAGGACACCGACGGCTTCCCCCTTCCTCTCGAACTCACCTTGAGCGCGCTCTGGGGTAGCTTTGAAAACACGGAAAATATTCAGGAGCCGTCCAATGTCGTAGGCCAGAACGCGACCTACATTTGCGACCGATCCGGTCCAGTAGAAATCTGTGTCGATGCCACCGATGGCGCGTGCACAAAGACGTTATGTGACAATGTCATCTGCCCGGCGGAGTAGCGGACCAAGTCGAAAGGAAGAGACGTGAAAGCAGTAGGATTGGTCTTGGTCGCAGTGGTTGCTTTGGTCGCCGCGTGCGGCACCGATGGCAGCGGCTATAACTGCATTCCTGGGTACGAAGGCTGTGTCTGTAACCTCGGGCAATGCCTTACCGGCTTGCAATGCCTTTCAAACCTGTGCGTGAATGCGGATGGGACTGGCGGCTCCGGCGGCATGGCTGGGAGCGGTGGTGCGTCTGGCACGGGTGGCTCTGGCGGCGAAGGCGGAACCGGTGGCGCTGCCGGTAGTGGCGGTGTCGGTGGTGTGGGCGGGACCGCAGGCGTAGGCGGTGTCGGTGGTGCTGGGGGCATGGGCGGCGAAGCCGGTTCTGGCGGGATCGGTGGAACCGCAGGAGCGGGCGATGGAGAGCCTAGCCGCGTCTTCATCACCAACAGGGCTCAAACCGCCGACTTTGGCGGCATTTCCGGAGCAGACGAGCTCTGCGCCAACGAAGCGTCCGCGGCAGGACTCGAAGGCGTCTTCAAGGCGTGGCTGTCGGCGGCGTCGTCTTCTGTTGCGGATCGGATGACTCATTCGACGAGACCCTACGTCCTGGTCGGCGGCACCGTGATCGCCAACGATTGGGACGACCTCGTGGATGGTTCCATCTCGGCGCCCATCAATGTGGATGCAAGCGGACAAACCCGCACGGGCGACGTCTGGACCGGAACCCTCGCCACGGGCGCTTCCTATCTAAGCAACGATTGCGACGGTTTCACGAATGGCACCACTGGCGTGGCGCTCTGCGGTACCAGCTCGTCGGCCAATTCGACCTGGACTCAGAACATCACCCCATCCTGCTCGACCTTGTTGCGCCTCTACTGCTTCGAGCAATGAGCCTCACCGTGACGCTAAGCCACGCACCGCCGCCGATACTCGACCACGGGCTCGTGGCGTCCGGGCTCTCACGTGCGTTCGAGCGGATCGGGCGAGCGCGTGTTACTCGTCGCAGTAGTGGCAGGGGCAGACGCATGTCGCCGTGTCGATGTCGCAGAATGCGGCGCCCTTTGAATCACCTCCCGCCTCCGAGCATACGTATGAGCAAACGACGAAGAGGTCGCATTTGCTGCTCAATGCGGCCGTGCAGCCGTACGCGTGGCCGGGGATGTTACGGACCTCGCAGTTGGCGTTAGCGCTATCGCCGCAGCCCCACAGAAACAGCAACACGAAGGCTGAGGGCCACGCCCAATGAGCGTGTTTCACGAGGCTGAAGCTATCTCGCCCCGGCTTCTGCAAGCAAGCGGAAACAGCCCGGTCCCGCCGCGCTCCGCAGATCCTCCGTCACGCCGACCGGCGCCGATATAGGATCTCGGGCGCGCTTGCAGCCTCGCGTTGTCAACTTCCAAAGTGAGTAGGTAAAGAATTACGTATGCCGCTTTCGGACATGGCTGTGACACAAGGCTCGCCAAGCTAGATCTGGTCTGGATCCTCACCTTTGCCTAGGTGTAGGTTCGGCCATCGCCTGCTTGATCTGAGTCCTGTCCTCTCGGTGGAGGTTGTCATGAGTCGTGCCGTCTACTGGTCGCCGATGTTGCTGGCGGTGGCGTTGTCTCCTGCGCTTCTCTACAGCAGTTGCAACAAGACAGGAAATGCAAACCTGGTTTCGCTCGAGCTCGAAGCAAGCGGCATCAATCGCATCGTGGGCTTCGACACTGCCGTCCTTGGCTACAACGTGTGGCTCAACGGGGCGACCACCATGACGGTTAGGGCAGAGTCGGTTGATCCCGGTTCTCGGATTAGCTGGGAGATGGCGGACGGGCCGTTTCGCTCGACCTGAAACAAGGCGAGCGCATCGGGCAAGGCCGCTTTCGAGAGCACGGCCGCGAGAAGCGCCTCGGCCCTCGGGTCGGGGTTGTTTGGCTGGCGGAGCCGGTCGAGCTCGGCGCGCGCTTGTGCAAGCTCCTCCATGCTTGGCTGATCGCCCATGCACCGGAGACAGTTCGTGCCCGGCTTCGACAGGTCCCTATGCGCGCTGATTTGCGGTAGGATCTGGGCATGAAGACGGGTGGACTGATCTTGGCCGCTGCGGTCGTCGTGCTCGGCGCGTGCGGCGAGACGATTGTCGACGGTACAGGCCCAGACGGCACTGGCGGCTCCGGCGGGGGCATCGGAGGGTCGGCCGGTGAAGGTGGCACCGGAGGCTTCGCAGGGGCCGGAGGTAGCGCGGGCACGGGAGGCAGTGCATCCCTCGATACGTGTGTGTTTCCCGAGGCAATGGCCCTGGGCAGCGCTTCGGTACCGGCGGGCTACTGCGCTTACACGTGGGCTAGCGATTTGAATCACCCACGCGGCATCGTGGTGGACGCCAACGGCGACGTTCTCGTCATCGATGATGGCCGCATCGTGCTGCTCTACGACGACAACGGCAACGGCGTCTCCGACGAGGACGAGCGCATCGAGCTTCGGGCGCAGGCCGGACTGAACCACGGCATCGCCATCCACGACGGCTATCTGTACGCCTCGACCCCCACCACCGTCTACCGCTGGCCGTACGGGGGTGACCGCGGGACGCTCGGCGATCCACAAGAAGTCGTCACGGGCATTCCGGGCGGCGGGCACGCCACGCGGACCCTACAGTTCGACGCGCAGGGCAGGCTGTACGTCAGCGTCGGCTCGGCCAGCAACGTCGATGGTGATTCGAGCCGCGCGCGCCTCATCCGCTATCCGACCGAGGCGCTCGGCTCCAGCTCGACCTTCGCGCAAGGTGAGCTGTTCGCAGACGGGTTGCGCAACGAGGTAGGACTCGCTCTCGACGGCCAGGGCCGAATCTGGGGCGTCGAGAACGGCCGCGACAACCTCCATCGCGAAGACCTCGGCGGTGACATCCACCAGGACAATCCCGGCGAAGAGCTGAACCTATTCCTTGAGGAGAACGCGGGTCGTTTCTACGGCTACCCGTACTGCTGGTCGGAGTTCAACCTGCCAGACACCGGCAGCGGCCCCGGCACACAATGGGCCGATCCCGACAACACGACGCACGACGACGCGTGGTGCAAGAACACCGACAACGTGCTCCCGCCGGTGCTGGTGATGCAGGGCCACTCGGCACCGCTCGACCTCCAGTTCTATTCGGGCCACGCGTTCCCGGCCGACGTGGTAGGCGACGCATTCATCACGTTCCACGGTTCGTGGAACCGTACGCCGGCCACCGGGTATAAGGTAGTTCGCGTGCCGTTCGGGGCCGACGGCATGCCGTCGGGCGAGCCCGTGCCGCTACTCGAATCTGCCAATCCCGGCGATACCGACCCCCAGTGGCCGCATCGCCCGGTTGGCCTCGGCATCGGTGCGAGTGGGCAGCTCTTGGTGACCAGCGACGCCTCCGGCGTGATCATCGCAATCGGCTACGACGGGGATTGAGCTGCCAATCCCAACCGGGCGGCAAGCTCACGCGCCTCGACGATGTTGTCTTCGATCGAGCAGTACGTCCATGAGCCATACCGACCTATGGTGTGAATGCCCTGCGCGCCGAGCAGCTTCTTGGTTTCTGCGACCCGCCGATCGGACTCGGCGGTGACGTGGACGTAGGCGGGGTCGAGCATCACTTCGTGCGAGGCCACCAGCCTCTGGTTGGTCACGACGCCGCAGCGTTCGAGACCGCGCAAAACCCTGGACTCGAGCCGAGCACGATCCTGGTCGGCGAGCCGCTGATCGCGGGCCAGGCCGACCTCCACGTACAAGCTCATTCGTTTCGCGCCGAAGATGTTGTCGTAGAAGCCGACGCGATAAAAAGACAGGTCGCGCTGCGGGTAGTAGATCCAATGGATGCCCGATAGACCCTTGGCATCGAACCCGAGGTTGAAGACCTGAACCTTGTTGTGACTGAACACATTGGAGTCGTAGTCGATCCCGCACATGTCCATCAGGGAGACGAGTGGCGCGCTACTCACGAGGATCTCGTATCCGATCTCGCGCTTGCGCGTCACGACAACCTTGCGTGCGCGATCGATTCGCGTAACGCGCTCGCCGAGCGCAATGCGATCGGTGCGCACGTCCTTCGCGAGCGCATGGACGTACTGAATGGCACCGCCCGCCGGATAGGTGAACGTCGCATTGTAACCTTCGTTGGTCGGAGTGTGCGCATTGGCCAAGATCTCTTCCATGCTGGCGTGCGGAAAGAAGCGGCCCATCGCTTCGACGTCCAGGCGCTCTAGGTCCGTCGCGTATAGCTTTTCGTTGTACGGAATCAGGAACTTGTCGGCGATGCCCCGTCCATACCGCGAGTACAACATGTCTTTGAAGTTGGTAGTCTCGCCGGGGGGCCTATTGCGCAATCCTTCGAGGCATTCCTCGTGCTCGCCGCTTGGAAGCTGGTGGATGTTCTTTTGAAAGGGGAAATCGATCAGCCGGTCCGCGTACCAGATACGGCTTTCGCGCTGAACGCGCAGGACGCGTTGCCCTCCCATTCGGTCGAGCAGGTATCGCTCGATTCCCGGATGACGAAAGTGAAAGAAGTGTCCAGCATAGTCCCAGACGAAGCCATCCCGCTCGATCGTCCTGCAATAGCCTCCGATCTCGTCTTCGGCTTCGACGACGAGGTAGTCGCCGTCGGCGAGAGAATCCGCAAAGGCAAGACCGCTGATGCCAGCGCCGAGGATCAGGGTACGGGTGCGCTCCACGCTAGGGACTTACCACATCGGTCGCCGCGGTCGTGAACCCCCGGACGATGCGGATCCCGTCATCGACGCGGCGTCCGAGTGCCACCGGCTCACCATCGGGGCCAAACAACGCGAGCGGCTCCTCGGCCCGAGCATCGCGCCAGGTATCCCCGGCGATGACTTCCGCGACGACCGGTCGGCCGTGGCGTGCGTCGACGACGCCCCCTTCGGTCAACTCTACACGGCGCATTCCGCCACAGGCCTCGCGAAGCGGAATGAGGCGCTCGGCGATCCCCAGCGCGGTCAGGTCGTCGCCATCGACGGCGCTTTCGAGGGAAAGCCTCCCACTTGCGGTGCGCCGAAGCGACGTCACGTGCCCGACGGTCCCGAGCTCGGTGCAGAGGTCCCTAGCCAGGGCGCGCACGAAGAAGCCTTTGCCGCAGTGTAGGCGCAGACGCAGTTCGTCTTGGCCGGCTTCCACGGTCGTCGCTTCGAAGAGCTCTACCTCCCGGACGGGCGCCTCGATCTGTTCGCCACGGCGCACCCGGCGGTGCAGGGGGGTGCCTGCCACTTTGACAGCGCTCAAGTCCGGCGCCCTTTGCGGATGACGCCCGATGAATCGCTGAAGCGCCCGGTCCACTGCGGCCACGTCGAGGGGCGGGACTTCCGCGGTGGCGACGACCTCGCCGTCTGCGTCCAACGAATCGGTTCCCGTACCGAGGGCGATCGTCACGTCATAGCGTTTGTCGTCGGCCTGAAGGTAGGAGACGAGCTTGGTGGCTTCGCCGAGGGCGACCACGAGAACGCCTGTCGCAAGGGGGTCCAGCGTGCCTGCATGACCGACCGACCGCTGGCGTAAGGTCCGACGCACGCGCTGCACCACGTCGTGCGAGGTGCACCCCGCAGGCTTGTCGACGACCACGATGCCATTCATGCGAAGTGCTTGGCGAGCTCGGCGTGCAACAACTCGTCCGCCTTGTCAATCGTGACATTGAGCTGTGTAGCAGCAGCAGCCCGGTGCCCGCCGCCGCCGAGCGCAGCGGCGATGACGGACACGTCTGCATTTCCACTCGAGCGAAGGCTGATCTTCGTTTCTAGGTGATCGCCATCGTCACCCCGCACCGGCCACTCCCATAGGAGCGCCCCGATCTCGACGCCCTCCACACTGCGCGCGTAATTCACCATGCCTTCGACCATGTCGTCGTCCGCGCCGCAAATCTGAAGCATCTGCCGGGTTACGCGCATGATCGCCACCCGGTCGTCGAACGCCATCTCGAGCGTCGCGATGATCGATGAGAGCAGCCGAAGCCGCGCCGGCTCCCACCGCTCGAACAGATGAGAGGCGACCTGCCATGGGTCGGCGCCTGCTTCCAGCAATCGTGCGCCGAGTCGAAGGGTCTCGGGCCGAGTCGTCGCATAACGAAAGCCGCCCGTGTCCGATACGATCGCCGCGTAAATCGGAGTGGCCGCCCCTTCCGGGATCGATTTCAAACCCAAGGCCTCGATGAGCCGAACCACGACCTCGCCAGTCGCCGCTGCGCTCGTGTCCCGGACGACCACGTCGCCGATATCGTCGTGAGCATGGTGATGATCCACCACCACCACGGGGCCGGTCACCTCGGGCCCCGGAAATCTAGGCGGTATGAGGGCCTTTGCCGCAATATCCATGATCCAGGTCGCATCGAAGCGCACTCCGTCGGGCACCACATCGACGCTCTGCTCTCCCGTCATGAGGAAGGCCAAGGAGTTGGGAATCGATTCGGGCATGAAGAGCGTGGCCTCTTTGCCCACCGCTCGAAGTGTCTTGATCAGACCAAGCGCCGAACCCAGTGAATCCGCGTCCGGCCGGCGGTGGCACGCTACGAGGAAATGCTTTCCCTCATCGACGATTTGCACGGCTCGTTCAATCATGCCTATTCCTTTGGCCCTCCACCGGACTCGTCACGGATTTCGTCCAAGATCGACTCGATGCGAAGCGCCGAATCCACGACGTCGTCCCAGTAGAACTCGAGGGAAGGAACATGACGAAGTTGCAGCCGGTGTCCGAGCTCCCTGCGAAGAAAGCCCGTCGCGCGCCCAAGGGCACGGACCACCGCGTCTTGGCGGTCGGGACCGATCTCCTCGAGCACGCGTACATACACCCTGGCAATGCTGAGATCATCGGTCACACGCACGGCCGAGACCACCACGTCACTGGCTGCGGGATCGCGCACGCTGCCGCGGAGCAACAGATCCATCAGCTCGCTTCGTATGCGCTCTGCCACCCGGTCTGCCCTACGAAAAGCCCGCTGTGGCATCTATCGGCCCACCCAAGCTTGGGGCTCCCCGAAGGAGACCAACTCCATCGTGCGATCCATTACCACCGCCTCTGACGAGGACTCGACAAACGAAGCAATCGAATCGAGCATCGCATTGGCGTGCCGTCGGTCCCCCGAAATCACCGCAAAGCCAAGCAATGCGCGCCGGTGCACGTCTTGATATCCAACCTCCGCGGCGGACACGTTGAAGCGATTTGAGGCCCGATCGAGCACTTTTCGAACGATCGATCGTTTCGCCTTCAGCGAGGTCACGCCCGGCAGTGAAAGCGAAATCTGGCAAACGCCGACGACCATGTCTGGGCTCTCAGAGTGCTCGGCTCACTCGAGTGTCGCCTCGACTTGCTGCTCTTCGTAGCACTCGATGATGTCATGCTCTTTGATGTCATTGAAGCCCTGCAAGCCAATGCCGCATTCCATGCCCGCCTGCACTTCTTTGATGTCCTCCTTGAAGCGGCGGAGCGAGCCCATCGGACCCTCCCACACGACGACGCCGTCGCGCACCAGTCGTGCCCTGGCGCCGCGGTTGATTTTGCCCTCGAGCACCATGCAGCCCGCGATCGTGCCGATCTTCGGGATTCCAAAGGTTTGCCGCACCTCGGCCTTGCCGAGCTCGGCCTGAACCACCTTCGGCGCGAGGAGGCCTTTCATGGCCGCCTTCACTTCGTCGATGGCCTCGTAGATGACGTTGTACGTCCGGATCTCGACGCCTTCTTTCTTTGCCGTCGAGGAAGCTTTGCCCTGGGGACGGACGTTGAAGCCGAGGACGATGGCCTGCGATGCGCTTGCGAGCATCACGTCGTTCTCGGTGATGCCCCCCACGCCGGTATGGATGACGTTGACCTTCACCTTCTCCGTGCCGAGATCCGCGAGCGCTCCTTGGAGCGCCTCCACCGAGCCCTGTACGTCGGCCTTGACCACCAACCGCAGCTCCTGAACGTCGCCGCTTTGCATGAGGGCCTGAAGCTGATCCAGGCCGCGAAGGCCTCCGGCTGGCACGGCGCTCGGGGTCCCGGGCTTCTTGCGCGCCCCGGCTACTTCTTGTGCCTTGCGCTGGTCGGTGACCTCGTAAAAGAGGTCGCCGGCCGCCGGAAGCTCCGCCAAACCGAGAACCTCGACGGGTGTGGCCGGCCCGGCACTGGAGAGTTGCTTGCCCCGGTCATCGGTCATGGCGCGGACTCGACCCCAAGCACCCCCCGCGACCACGTAGTCACCAGTATCCAAAGAACCGTCTCGAATCAACACGTTCGCCACAGGACCTCGTCCACGATCGAGATATGCCTCGAGGACTATTCCCTCTGCCGGAATTTGCGGATTGGCGGTCAGCTCGAGAACCTCGGCCTGGAGCAGCACGTTTTCGAGTAGCTCATCGACACCCTCGCCCGTGACCGCAGAGCATGGAATGAAGATGGTGTCTCCGCCCCACTCCTCGGGCTGCAGCCCCAACGCTGCGAGCTCGTTCTTCACTTTCTCCGGATTGGCCTCGGGCTTGTCGATCTTGTTGACGGCCACCACGATCGGAACTTCCGCCGCCTGAGCGTGGTTCACGGCCTCTTTCGTCTGGGGCATCACGCCATCGTCTGCAGCCACCACCAAGATGACGATGTCGGTGGCCTGTGCTCCCCGAGCTCGCATGGCCGTGAAGGCCTCGTGACCCGGCGTATCGAGAAATACGACGGTACCTTGCTTGGTATCGACGCGATATGCGCCGATGTGCTGCGTGATTCCGCCCGCTTCGCCGGCAACGACATCGCTCTGGCGGATCTTGTCGAGCAGCGACGTCTTGCCGTGGTCGACGTGACCCATGACGGTCACGACTGGCGGACGGTGCGCTCGGTCGGTTGCCTTGTCCTCGAACTGGCCTCGCGCGTCTCCGACGATTTCATCCTCGCTCCGCGCGACGTTTTCGACCTCGTAGTTGAACTCGTTGGCCAGAACGGACGCAGTATCCGCATCGAGCGTGCTGTTGATGTGGACTCCCGAGACACCGAGCTCCATCAGCTTCATCAAGACGTCGGTAGCCTTGAGGCTCATGCGCTGGGCAAGCGCCTGAAGCTGGATGTTGTCCTCGATCCGGATCACGCGCTTTTGAGCACCTGGCACCGTAATTTCGGTTTGTTTCGGCTTCTTGCCGGGTTGCAGGCGTTTCTTGCCGGGACGTCCTTGCGGCCTGCCAGTAGGCCCTATCGAGGAACGTCCCCGAATCTCGCGCCGGCGGGGCGCCTGCTCTCGCTGCGCAGCATGCTCCGCGACGATGCGACGCCGCGCTCCTTCCGAAAGCGGTGTGGCGCTCGGGGCCTTCGCCTTGCCGCGGCGCATGACCCCAGGCGGAAGCGGGTCGTGGGAGAAACGTCCCCGTTCTCCGGGCTTTTCGGTAGGCTCCGGAGGCGGCGGGGGCTCCGAGACACGCGGCTCCTCGGCGAGCGCTTCGGAGGTAGCAGGTGGCGATGCGGCCTCCGTCTCGGCGGGCGCTTCGACTGCCGCTCGCTCATGGGCCGGTTCGATCTCAGGCTGCGGCGAGGGGGCCGACGGCGTCGGAGCCGGAGGCGGAGCAGCGGCTTCGGCTGGCTCCGCTTGCTCGACGGCCTTGCGCCGCTTACGCCGCACGACGGTCGGTCGAATGCGCTCTTCGACCATGGTCGCCCCTCGGTCCTTTTCGAGTGATCGTTTGATACGGTCCACTTCAACTGGGTCGAGAACGCTCATGTGATTGCGCACTTGGATCCCCAAGGTCGCAATCCGCTGAATCAGGTCGCGGTTATCGACCCCCAGCTCACGTGCGACCTCGTAGACTCGAACCTTGCTCATCCATCCTCCGATAAGGCTTCAATGCGTGACAGGCAATCCGCCACGGCACGAGCGATGCCCCGATCCATCACCAGGAGGACACCGAGATCCGAACGGCCAAACGCGTCCCCCAACGTTGCCTTGGTCCCCCACGTGGCCGTTGCGCAACCGAGCGCAGTCGCCGCGCGTGAGAGCTCCATCACCCGACCGCGCGAATCGCTCGCGCGGATCAGTAGATAACCCCGTTCTGCCTGCAGGGCCGAGCGAACGGCTTCGGCGCCGAGTGCCAGGCTGCGTCTGCGTTGCCCGGAGCTCAGCAATCCGACCACACGCCGATCGAGTTGCTGCACGATCATCCGCTCGACACTTTCGGGATCGACCTGGGCCGCGCCCCGAAGCGCTCGAGCAAGCCCGCCTCGCAAGGCGGCAGACCGAATGCACGCCCGAGCAGGATGGACGGACACGCCGCGTCCGCCGAGCCGGCGCCCCAGATCCACCGCCAGGAACGGCGGAATGTCCCCGACCACCAGACGCACGAGCGCCTCGGGCTCGGTGCGGCGACCGCACCCGGCGCACATTCGCTTCGAAGACCTGTCTCGCTCCGCTTTTCCCATCACATTCAACATCGACGGTCTATCCCTGCTTGATCTCCTCGGTCTCCACGCCTGCGGCCGTGACATTCTCTGCGCCAGGCTCGGATCCCAAGGTGGCTTCCTGAGGCCCACCCTCGGCCTGCGCCTCGAGCTCGGCCGCTGCTGCCGCCGCTTCCTCGGCTTCGATCTTGGCAGCCTCGGCCCGGGCCGCTGCGATGCTCTGCTCCATCCTGGTTTCGATGGGCGGCCACTCGGTTTCCAAGAATCGCGCAACGGCAGCCTTGACCGCCTGCGCCTTCGCCGCACCGAGCCCGGACTTGATCGCGAAACGATCGGTGTCCTCCTCGCGCGCCACTGCCTCGGGCGACCCGTAGCCACTCTGCTCGAGCAGGTCTGCGATCCGCGCATTCACGCCGCGCACCAAGAGCAGCTTGTCGCGCTCCGATGGTGCCTCGGTACGATCCGCGGTGGCTTCCAGCGCTTCCTTGCGCACCTCTTCCATGGCTTTGGCGGCGTCCTCGCGCAGCGTCGGCACCTGCTCGGCCGAAATTCCAGGAACTGATGCCAGCTCACCCGCGCTGGCGTCGACGACCTCGTCAAGACTCCGGAAACCCATCCGGTAGAGCGACCGCGAAACCTCCTCGTCCGCGCTCAAGCGAGACAAAGCCGCCATGGCCTCTTCCTCGATTTGCTTGAAGCGAGACTCGCTGACGATGTCGAGACGCCACCCAGTCAACTGGGACGCGAGTCGGACATTTTGCCCGCGCCGGCCTATGGCCAACGAAAGCTTCGGGTCGGGTACGACGAGCTCCATGTTCGAATTCGTCTCGTCGATCACCACTCGCACGACCTCTGCCGGCGCGATTGCGTTGCAAACGAAACGCGCCGGATCGCGATCCCACGGAACGATGTCGATCTTCTCGCCCCGAAGCTCCTGTACGACCGCCTGCACGCGAGAGCCCTTCATGCCCACGCACGCTCCGACCGGGTCGACGTCCGAGTCACGGCTGCTCACCGCGATTTTGGATCGCGCGCCGGGCTCACGCGCCGCGGCGACGATCCGTACGATGCCCTCGTATATCTCGGGCACCTCCATCTCGAACAGCTTCACGAGCAACCCGACATCGGTTCGAGAAAGGATGATCTGGGGACCGCGCGCCTCGCGATCGATGTCCTTCAGGTAGGCCACGATCCGGTCGCCAGGACGATAGCTTTCGCGTGGGGTCTGCTCTCGCGGCGGCAAGACGGCTTCGACGCCGCGCCCGAGGTCGACGATGATGTTCGAGCCGCGCTCGAACCGCCGAACGACACCGGTGATGATCTCCCCCTTGCGATTCTTGTATTCGGCATAGACCCGCTCCCGCTCCGCATCACGTACACGCTGGATGATCACCTGCTTCGCGGTCTGCGCGGCAATGCGGCCAAACCGGCTGCGGCTCTGCTCGAGGTTCAGGAGCGTTCCGAACTGCTTGTCTTGCTCCCTCGCCTTATCGCGGTCCTCGGGCAGATAAAAGATCTGAAACCCGAGCTCTTCGCCGATTTCCGCCTCGAGGCCGTGCGACTGCGCCTCCTTGAGCGAGATCTCTTGCTCGGCATTGTCGACGTCTTCCACCACGGTCATGTACTGAAACAAGTCCACCGCACCGGTGTCGGTGTTGAACCTCGCTTCAAGCTCCCGATCGGGACCGAACGTCTTCTTGGCCGCCGTCAGAATCGCCTGCTCGGTGGCCTCGACCAGAATCTTGGCATCGATGCCCTTTTCCTGGCTGACCTGTTCAATCACGTGCTGAAGTGAAAGCGCGCCTTGTTGCATTGCCATCCAACCACCTATTTCGAGAATCGGTACACGAGGTTCGCGTGGGCGATGTCCTCGTGGGGAATCGAAAGAACCTTGCCGTCTTGGTCGATCTCGATGCTTTGATCGACCACGCGAAGCAGCCTGCCGCGAAAGCGGCGCTGCCTCTCGATTGGGGTCCGGGTCCGCACCTTGACCTCTCGCCCGGAAAATCGCTCGAAGTCTGTGAGCTTCACCAGAGGGCGCTCGAGACCCGGGGAGCTGACTTCCAGCCGGTACCCGCCCGGCGGAAGCAGGTCGTCATGGACATCGAGGGACGCCGAGGCATCTCGGCTGACGGCGGTGCAATCTTCCAGCGACACCCCGCTACCGATATCCAGTCCGGGAGCCTCCCGGTCGATGATGACCCGGATCACGGCGCCGCCGGGCTCACGCAAATAGCGCACGTCCACGAGCTCGACGCCGTGCGCGCGGCAAATCGGGTCGATCAGTTGCTCCAACGAGCTTTCCAGCTGTCTTTTTTGGTGGGTCAATGTGGACCTGCGCCCCCGAACGAAAAATGGGCGGGCCGCGGCGGCCCACCCATCAAAAGGCAAACCCAATTTTCGCCGGAGCAGCTACCACAGCGCCCGTCTCCCTGCAAGCAAACCACCCCTGGCGAAATTTGCGTCGTTGACAGCGTGAAAGGGCTCTTGGTATGCCCCGCCAGTAACCCCGCCCGATCGGGCGTGGGAGCAGGAGGAAAGCATGATGCGTTCGTTGAAGTTCGGGCACTGGGTTGCCCTGATGTGCTTGGCTGCCCTGGTGGCCAGTTGTGGCTCGACCCGCGAGACGGCCTGGGACACCACCGGAGGGTCCGTCAAGCTCGATGACGCGACCCGCGCCCAGGTGGCGCAGTTGCTGGCGGATGCCAAAGCAGAGTGGGAAAACCGAGCAGACCCAACGCAGGCCAAGGCCGCGGTCGACGACTACAAAGCGGCGACCGATCTAGACCCCTCGAACTGGCAAGCGCTGACCGACCTAACCCACGCGATCTATTTCTACGCGGATTGTCATTTGCGCTTCGACGAGGACAATCCAGACCTCTGGAAGAACACGCACGAGGAGGGAACCAAGGCGGCCGAGCGCGCCCTATCGGCTCTGTCCCCCGCGTTCGCCAAGGAGATGGCGGCTGGCGCGCTGGTCGAGGATGCGATCAGCGTTCTCGATAAGTCCGCGGTACCGGCGCTGTATTGGTACTCGTCGAACCTCGGGCGCTGGGCGACTCTGGAGAGCTTTGCCACTCTGCTTTCCTACAAGGACCAGGTCCGCGAGATCATGGAGTTCTGCCTGGAGCGTTATCCGACCTACTGGTATCAGGGTCCGGACCGATATTTTGGCGTCTTCTATGCGCGGGCTCCGGGTTTCGCCGGTGGCGACATGAAGAAGTCTGCCAAGCACTTCAACGTCTCCATCGATGCGCAGCCCAACTACTGGGGTACCCGCGTCCTCATGGCCGAGGAGTGGGCGATCAAGGAAGACAACAAGGCGCTCTTCGAGGAGCTCTTGAACTACGTCATCAGTGGCGATCCCAACGTGATTCCTGCGATCAAGCCGGAGAACCAGTGCGAGCAGCGCAAGGCCAAGAAGCTGATGTCCGAGATCGACGAGTACTTCTGAGCTGAATAGTGTCGGCTGCGAGCTCGTCCACGAGGTTAGCCCGAGGAGAATCCAATGCGTAATTCCGTTCCTTTTGTCGCGGCGTTCGTCGCCCTTTCCCTCCTGTTTGCCGCACTGGCGCCGGCAACGGCTCAAGAACACGAATTCGAATTGGAGTTGGGGACGGTCGTCCCCTCGGGCAGCCCGTGGGCGCTCCAGCTCAAGAGATTGAAGAAGTACATCGAAGAAGAGACCGGCGGGAGGGTCAAGGTGAAGCTCCGGCTGGGCGGCTCGAACGAACGCTCGCTGGCTCGACGCGCCCAGATGGGAAGCAAGCAGGGCTTCGCCGGGTCTGCAGGCGGGCTGAGCTCGATCGTCCGCGAGGTGAACGTGCTCGAGGCCCCCTACGTCTTCGACACGGTTCAGGAGGCAGACAAGGCCCTGGACGACCCCGAAGTGCTAAGGCAGGTGCGAGAGATCCTCGAAAAGCAACAGCTCGTGTTCGGGCTGTGGGGTGAAAACGGCTTTCGGTCGTATTTCAGCCGCCGGCCGATTCGCACGCCCGAGGACATGAAGGGCGTTCGCTTCCGCTCCCAGGAAGCCATTGCGCACGTCGAGGCCTATCGGGCGCTTGGTGCGAGCCCGGTGACCATCGACGTGGCTAACACGATGACCAGCCTTCAGACGGGTGTCGTCGACGGCTTCGACAACACCCCGCTTTTTGCGATGGCCACGACCTGGTACCAGGGCCTCGGTGAAGGTGAGCGCAACCTGTTCCTCTCGAAACACTCCTATCAACCGGGCATCGTGGTGTACTCGAAGAAGTGGTTTGATACGTTGCCGGCGGACATCCAGAAGGTGCTCTTGAGCGTGCCTTACGACCTCACCACGTGGGGCCGTGAGCAGGTTCGCAAGATGGAGCCGGTCTTGCTGAAAAACCTCGTTCGTTACGGTTACGACATTCACGACCCAACCGACGCGGAGCTCCAGAAATTCAAGGACAAGGAAAAGGGTGTTCCCGAGGACATCGCGAAACAAACCGGGCCCGCCGGAGTGAAGTTGCTGAAGGCCGTCCGAGCCGCACTCGCCAAGTAAAGCTGCCGCGGGGCGCAAACGGTCACTCGGGCGCTGGTGCTGGCTCTGGCGCCGACGCAGGCTCGGACGCTGGCGCCGACGCTGACGCTGGTGCTGTGCCTGCCCCTGTCCCGGAACGGCGCGACCTTCCCGGCGTTTCGCCGTGTACATAGACCCAGGTTCCCGGGTTTTCCTCCGTGGCCGATCCACCGTGCCAGGTCGCAGGCAGGTCCGGCCCTGCCCAGTTGTAGAGCCACTTGGCGTCGCGTGGGGCGAGATTGATGCAGCCGTGGCTTCGTGGGTGCCCGAACTGGTCGTGCCAGAACGCGCTGTGAAATGCGTACGCACCCTCGAAATACATCACATACGGCACGTCTTCGAGCGAGTACGGCGGGGCACCGGGCTCATCGCTGTCCATGGTCGAGGTGAGATGTTTGCCGCGAATGCGAAACAGACCCTTGGGCGTTCGGTAGTCTAGATCGGGGCTCGGCGTGTTCCGCCGTCCCGTGGAAATCAGCGTGACGTAACGCGGCTGCTTCCAGTCGTATGCGACCAAGGCTTGATGGGTGAGGTCGACGTCGATCCAGCGTTCGCCCTCGGCCACCCCTCCGGGGGGTGCGCTCGGGGCGACGACCAACACCTCGGCTTCGCGAACCAACCGGTTATCTCCGACGAGCAAATAGACTTGATCGTCGATCTGCCGGCGCGAGCGAACGGACAGCCAGGTTCGGCGCGCAAACCGCTCGCGAGTCGCCCGGAGCTTGCCCCGGTCGTTCAAACGGTAGGCGGTGGTCTGCTCCCGCTTGGTTAATGCCACTGGAAGATCCCAAGCTTCGCCGTCGAGCGCTTGGCCGTGAAAGTCGCTCCACTTCGGCAGCCGGAGGGCCTTGGCAGCGACGAACCCGTTTTGCTGGGTGCGCCAATAGGTCTCGCCATCGCGTTCGAAAGCGCGGTCGAGACTGACGTAGAACCCCGGCTCGAGAATGCGCACCACGAGTGGATTGTCGACGCCGGGCTCGGCAGCTGGAGCTTCCTCGCCGTGTTCGGACGCGCCCTGTGCAGGCGGCACGTAGACTTCGTCGGCTTTGGGCAACCGCCTGTAAAGGGGTGTCCTGCTGCGAACGGTGGCATACTCGTACGGCAGCACCGCATCGAGGTCCGGCTGCTTCGCGCGAAGCTCTGGAAGACGTTCCCCGGAAAACACGATGACATCGCGGCCCTGGCAAACGTAGCCACCGGTGTCGAGCTCGTACCATCCGCCCTCGCATCCTTCGCGCCCGATCGGCTCGGTGGTGGTCGAGTGTAGAAGCGCGCCGGCGCGCAGGTAACCGATGCGTTGCCCGTTCGGGCTCGGGGCATCCCGGATCGGAGCGACGAAACGTTTGGCAAACACGCGCTGCGGAGGGCCCAGATCGCGCGGTTCCTCCTCGTGCGGATCCGTGAGCACGGACAAAGGCTCGTCGAGGCTACAGCCTACGAAAAGAAGCGCGACGATGGCACCGAAAGGCACACCGCAACGCCTGAACAAAGCTCGTCGTGTGCGTCGCACGGCCGGGGTCTGCTACGAGTGTCATTAGCATGGGTGCCGGTCAACGACTCGAAGCCTTTTCTGCGACGTTCGGAATGGCGGCATCGCTCGCGCTGCATCTCGCGCTCTTTGCGTACGTAACGAGCGTGACCTCCAGCTTCGACTTCGATTTCGAGCTGGTATTGCCGGCGGAGGTGGAGTTCGGCCTAACCGAAGAAATGGCGATGGCGGGAGCGCCCCCTCAGCCGTCCGGCGCCGCGCTGGCTGCCTCGAAAGCCAACCCCGGATCCCGGGCCCACCTCCCCGCCCCCGTCGTCGACGCAGGCGTCCCGTCCACGCCGGAGACGGACGCGGACGCCAACACCGACGCGGACGCGGAAACCGACGCGGACGCCAACACGGACGCGGACGCGGAAACCGACGCGGAAACCGACGCGAGAAACGACGCGACAACGATTCCATCCCCATCGCCTCGCCCACCATCACCGGCCCCTCCCGAATTCCGCCCGGAGCTCAACTGGCACTGCGGATCGACATGAAGCGCATCCGTGAATCGCCTCTGGGACCGGACGTTACCCGGTTTTTGCAGGGCGTGCCCGACTGGCAGCTGCTTCTGGACGGCTCGGGCATCGACCCGGTGTCCGACCTCGATCGATTGCTCGTGGCCACGCCCAACCTCGAGCGATCCAGGCTCGTGCTCGCTGGTAAGCACCGGCACGATGCGAGCTTTGCGCGCGAAAGCGCTCGTCGGCTAGCCCGCTCCCAAGGCAAGAGGGTTCGTTGGCAGCGGCGCTTCGGCGTACCGATCGCGGCATGGAACAATCGGGACGAGACGCGGCGTACCATTGCGTTGCTGAGCCCACATCATTTCAGCATCATGCGGCGCCAGGACCTCGGACGCGTGCTCGCGCTGACCAAAGCACGCCAGCTTCGCGACGCCGATGACGAAGGACTCGTAGAAGCGCATGGACCCGATGCGCTGCTATCGATGGGTCCAGGGGAAGCCATCTCATTAGAGGTCGAAGGGGTCCACCGCTTCGTCATCGGAAGCATCAAGCACGTACCGACTCGACTGCGTGTCGCTGTCCGCGAAACCGGACCCAACGAAGCAACGGTGGCCGTGCGCGCAACGTATGCCTCGCACGAGGACGCAGTGCGTGCAGCCGAGTACTGGAAGAAGGTCACGGCCTTCTACTCGCAACAACTGTTCATGACGCTGGCCGGCTTTGGCAAGACCCTGCGGCGGATGGAGCTCACCCCAGACGAAGAACGAGTCGAAATCTCCTTCAAGCTCAATGCCGACCAGATTCGCTTTCTCCTCAGCTACGCGGAAGGACGTTTGCAAGGAGCCGGCGGCGCAACGCGTCCTCGTCCCGAGACGAACCGATCGAACCCAGCGAAAAAGGGGCCCTGAGGCCCCTTTTTTGCGGATTCCATCGTCTCGAAAGACTAGAGGACCAGGTCCTTCAGCTTCTTGAGTGGCGTTGCGCGGATCTTCTTGGATGCAGGCTTGGGCGGAAGCATCATCTCCTCGCCGGTTGCCGGATTGCGTCCCATCCGAGCGGGCTTCGCCGGAATCTTACGAACCTTGAGCTTGATCATGTCCGGAATGACGAACTCTCCGGGGCCACGGCGGCCCAGCTCTTTCTTCACCAGGTCTCGAAGCGCCTCGAAGACGTTGGAAATTTCCTTCTTGGTAAGGCCGCTCTTGTCGGCCAGCTCGCCCATGATCTGGGCCTTGGTCATTCGCTTGGCTCCTGCCATAATTCCCTCCTAACTCCGTGGCCTGCCCTTCGGTCCAAATGAAAGGCCCCGAAAAAGAAGCCCCCAGGCAGGCACGGCGCCATCTATGCCTGGGGTTTTCCTTGCTGACAAGGGCCTTTGTGCGGTTTCGCGGAGAAATTTCCGGGGTTAAGTGAGCGGGCCTCGTGCATCCGCCGCATCGTGGCGCCTGGTAAACGGCTCCACGTCCACGTTACCCACAAGTCTTCCACAAGGCTCACGATCCCAAAGCCCGCGACCTGTGCCGTTTTCAACCTCGAGGCAAAAGCACCCTAGTTTCAAGTGATTGCAGTGGGAATCGCACACGCATTATGAAGATCGGAAGGGGATAAATCGATCTATCTTGCGAGGTTTTCCACATGATCTGACCAGCTAACGCGCGGCTTGGACCGAGGCGAGGAGCTCCTCCGTCCGGGCCCTCATTTCCCGCTCTTCGCGCTCATCGGCGTGATCGTACCCCAGCAGATGGAGTAACCCATGAGCCAACAAAAAGGTCACTTCTTCGACGATCGGACGATCGCCCTCGGCCGCTTGACGTGCCGCAGTCGGCACGGAGATCACCACGTCGCCGAGCAGGCCGGTGTGCGCGGTCGGGCCAGGGCCCTCTTGCATGGGGAAAGCGAGGACGTCGGTCGCCTTGTCCTTTTTCCGGTATTGGCGATTGAGCTTTCGGATGGTCTCGTCGTCGCATAGGAGAATCGAAAGCTCGGTGTCCTTCAAGCCCAGCGCGTCCAACATCGCCTCGGCGCGCCAACGCAGGGCATCGTGTCGGACGGAACGGCGGGTCAGACCGCGAGAACGGAGCCACACGGGCATCGAGTAGCTCCTGGTATCGAGGTCCTCGTCGGTCAAGGCGAGGCATGCGGGGTGCCAACGGCAAGGTCGTTGCTATGCTCGGCCGGTGTTCAAGAAGGTCCTGATCCTCAGACGCGGAGAGGCCGCAACTCGCGTCGCGCGGAGCTGCCGGCGGCTCGGTATCGAATCGACGGTCGTCGCGCCTAAGAGTGGCCCCGTGAGCCGTCACGTAGAGGCTGCAGACCACCGCATCGCGGTCGACTTCGACGAGTCGGACGTCATCCCGGCCGACCAGCTCCCCGACATCATAGCCCAAGCCGGAGCCGATGCGGTGCACGTCGGTTACCAGGGACAACCAGCGGTGTTCGAGCTCGCGAGCGCAGCGGAGCAAGCTGGGGTCGCAGTGATCGGCACGGACCTCGACGTGCTCAGCGCGCTTGCAGACCCCAGCACCGTGCATTCGGCCGCGGACCGCGCCCACGTCCGAACCGTCTTCGACGCCGGAGCGCTGTCGAGCCCGCGGGAGCTGGCCGTGCTGGTCGCGGCCGATTCTCACGGTGAGATCACGGCCCTGGCAGAATGTGACCGCAGCCTGTCGACGACCGATCAAATACTAATTCACGAGACCCCTTCCCCCGAGCTCTTGTTCCGGCCGGACGGAGAGGCATTCCGGCTCGCGTTGTTCGAAAGCGCGCGATGTCTGGTCGCCGCACTCCGTTACGCTGGCCTCCTCGAGGTGGTGTTCCAGGTCGACCCACGGGGCCGGTCATGGGTAGCAAACGTGAGCATCGGCCTGCCACGCCATCATACGCTCGTCGAGATGGTCACCGGTGTCGATTTGGTCGCGCTTCAGCTTGGGATTGCGTGCGGCGAGCCGCTTTCCGAGGAGTTGAGCATCCTCGAGCCCAAAGGGCACGCGCTCGACGCTTCGGTCTTCGCCGTCGATCAGCAGGATGCAGTGGTCGAGTCCTACTCGGTCGCCCCAGCTCCCCAAGGAAGGGTTCGGGCCACTACGTCTGCCACGGTAGGGATGCCGCTTCCGGGCGACGACAGACCGCTGATTGCAAAGCTCTCAGCCCACGCGCCGATTCGTCATGCGGCCCTGTTGTCGATGGACCGAATGTTGGCTGAAATGCGTGTAGCGCCGTTTTCGACCAACATAGCAGCACTGCGCCGCATCTTGAGCAATCACGCGTTTCGCGCGGGCCAGTACGACAGCGGCTCCGTTGGGCGATTCGCCGCTGCGTGATTCGATGCTCACGCAGCGAATGTGGCACGTGAAGCGTATACGGCTCCGTCCCCGAGTTGCTCTTCGATACGGAGAAGCTGGTTGTATTTTGCAATGCGCTCGGAGCGCGATGCAGAGCCCGTCTTGATCTGCCCGACCCCCGTGGCGACCGCCAAGTCGGCGATGAAGGTGTCCTCGGTTTCTCCGCTTCGATGCGAAATGATCGAGGCGTATCCGTTGAGCGCACCGAGCTGAATCGTGCCGAGCGTCTCGCTCACCGTGCCGATCTGATTCACCTTGATCAGAATCGCGTTGGCCACCCCGCGATCGATACCGATTTGGAGGCGCTCGGTGTTGGTCACGAAGACATCGTCACCCACGAGCTGAACCGTTTCGCCGAGAGCATCGGTCAAAACCTGCCAACCATCCCAGTCGTTCTCGTCCATGCCGTCCTCGATGCTCAGGATGGGGTACTTCGAGCAATAGTCGGCGTAGATCTCGACGAGGCCAGATGCATCGACCGGCTTCTTGTCGAACGTGTAGACCCCCTTTTGCTTGTCGTAAAACTCGCTGGCGGCGCAGTCGAGGGCGATGGCGATCTGCTCGCCCGGGCGGTAACCCGCGGCTTCGATGGCACGCGCCACGAACGAAAGGGCCTCTTCGTTGGTCCCGAGGCGCGGGGCGAATCCGCCTTCGTCACCGACGCCCGTGGCCTGCCCGGCATCTTTCAGGAGTTTCTTCAGGCTATGAAACGTCTCTGCGCCCGCCCGCAAAGCCTCTGCAAACGAGTCGAAGCCCACGGGAACGACCATGAACTCCTGGACCTCGAGACCGCTGTCTGCGTGCGCGCCGCCATTGACGATGTTCATCAGTGGCGTCGGCAGCACATGCGCTTGTGCTCCGCCCAGGTAACGCCACAGGGGCAGCCCGACCGCGTCGGCCGCGGCGCGGGCGACTGCCATCGATACCCCGAGGATGGCGTTGGCCCCGAGCTTGGACTTCGAAGGCGTCCCGTCGCAGTCGAGCATGACTCGATCGACGCCAAACTGATCGAGTGCGTCACAGCCAACGACTTGCGGCGCGATTTCGTTCACCACGTTGTCGATGGCTCGAAGCACGCCCTTGCCTCCATAGCGACTCTGATCTCCGTCGCGGAGCTCGAGCGCCTCGTGCTCTCCAGTCGATGCGCCGGACGGAACGGCTGCGCGCCCAGCGGCACCTCCCATCAATTCGACGTCGACCTCGATGGTTGGATTGCCCCGGGAATCCAGGATCTCTCTTGCTGCGACTCCGATGATCTCCGTCATGATTTCACCTCGCGCAGGGATTAGCGGCTGTCCGGGGGCGACGCAAGGGCGTCGTGCTAGGCTCGACCGCCATGCACGCCTTCCTGTTCATTCCTTGGTTTCGACTCGAATCGTGGGACATCCCGCTGCCGGTCTCGCTCCCAATCCTCGGAGACACGCTTTCGATCCAGCCGTTCGGCGTTCTGGTCGCCACAGGCGTGCTGCTCGGCGCCTGGGTTGCTGGCCGCTTCGCTCGACGCAACGACCTGGATCCGGTGGCTACGGGCGATCTAGTGACCTACGCCGTGGTGACCGGATTCATATTCGGCTACTTTCTGAACGGCCTGTTTTACGAGCGGGAAACGTTCTTGGAGGTTCTGCGTCATCCCTCCTTGTTCTTTTCGACCTGGCTCGGCCTTTCGTCGTATGGTGGGTTCTTCGGCGGAATCCTAGGCTGCTTCCTATGGCGTTATCGCCGGAAGATGGCCCTCTTGCCCTACGCGAACGCAATCTGCTTCGCCCTGCCGTTCGGTTGGCTCTTCGGTCGCATGGGTTGCTTCGTCGTACACGACCACCCCGGCAAAGTGACCGACTTTCCACTCGCCGTGGCGGAATATCACTTCGGCGCGCCTCCCTACCAGCCGCGCCACGACCTCGGCCTCTACGAGGTCATCTTTTCGGCCCTGATCATCTCGTTGTTCCTGTGGTTGGAATGGCGCAGACGCCGTCCCGTCGGATTCTACTGCGCGCTCTTGCCCTTGCTTTATGCCCCCATCCGATTCTTTCTCGACTTCCTGCGCGCTCCACCCCTCGAGGGTGGTGATGTGCGGTACGCCGGGTTGACGCCGGCGCAGTGGTCTTCGGTGCTCATGCTCGGCATCGGGTTGGCCGTTTGGCAGTGGGGGGTGAAACCTCGCATGGCCCACAGCGAGCCGAGCGACGGGGGCCCGTAGCAGCTATCTCAAGGACACCACGGTCACTTGCGGTCCGCCCTCTTCCTGCGAGGCCTCGCGAAAACCTTCGACGTAGGTATCGTCGCGCGAGAGGAGCTCTCGGATGGCGTCGCGCAGCGCGCCGCTACCGACCCCATGGACGATGTATGCGTTCGGCTCTGCAGCCCCATACATGCGATCCAAGAACGCTTCGGTCAGCGCAACGGCCTCCTCTGCGCGCAACCCGCGCACGTCGAGCGTGTTGTCGCTCGTGCGGACGGCATGGGGCACCTTGGGATGCGCGCCCGAGACGGCAGCAGGCTCCTGGACCCGTGCCTCAGCAACTCGCTCGAGCGCTCGCAGGTCTGTGACATCCACCCAGAGCTTCATCATGCCTGCAGCGACTCGCACCTTGCCTCGTGCCGGTCCTTCGATCACGTCCGCGACGCTGCGAAGGCGGTCAACCCAGACGTGATCACCGATCTTGATGGCATCCGGATCGATGGCCGACGTCTGCACGGGTTTGGGCTCGAGCGAAAGACGGTGCTCGTCGAGCGCTCCGAGGAGCGTGCCCGCTTCGCGCGCAGCCTCACTTGCAGCGGTCACCTGCTCCCGCTCGGGCCGGTTACGGAGATCCTTTTTGGCTCGATCGAGCCTGTTTTGAAGCTCTCGAGCTCGATCGATGAGCTGCTGCGCCGCTTGGCCGAGCCCCTTGGCTTCGCGCGCCTCCAAGGCCTGCTGGCGCACTTCGAACGCCGCCCGCTCTTGGCGAGCGACCGTTCGCTCCTGTTCCAGAGCTGCCCGCTCCCGATTGGCAGCGCCGGTTGCAGCCTCGAGCTTGGCAACGAGCGCCTCGAAGCTCCGGGAATGCTCGGGCAACATCCTGCGAGCGTCTTCGACGACCGCCTCTGAAATGCCATAGCGGCGCGCAACCTCCAGTGCGTTCGATCCGCCGGGCACCCCCATCGTCAAATGAAACGTGGGTGCCATGCGTTCGAAGTCGAACCCGACCGCGGCATTGTGCATGTCGTCACGCTCCGCCGCGAGCGCCTTCAGCGCTTCGTAGTGCGTTGTCACGGCGACCGCGGTTCCCCGATCGACCAATGCTTTGACCACGGCGCAAGCTAGAGCTGCACCCGCTTCGGGGTCGGTCGATCCGGCTAGCTCGTCGAGCAGCACGAGGACCCGTTCCCCGGCGCGTTCGAGAATGCTCGTAAGCGTCACTAGATGCGCAGAAAACGTCGACAAGTCTCGCTCTAGGCTCTGCTCGTCTCCAACTGCTGCCAGGACGGGCGCGAAGAAGCCGCAAGAGCTGCCCTCCTCCACCGGCACCGGAAGCCCGGCTCGGGTCATGAGCGCCGCCAACCCGAGCATCTTGAGCGCGACGGTCTTTCCGCCGGCGTTCGGCCCCGAGATGACGAGCGCCTCGCCGCCGGAAAGCTCGAGATCGTTCGGAACCACGTGCAGGCCGCGAATGACGAGGAGGGGATGGCGCGCTCCCCGGAGCGAGATCCTCGGCTCCTCACACAGGGCTACGAAGCACGCGCGCAAATCGACCGCGAGCCGCGCGCTCGCGTTCCGTAAATCCGCATGATCGAGCGATTCAGCGGCGGATCTCAGCTGGGGTACGTATTGCCGCACGAGCTCGGAGAGCACGCCGAGGATCCGTCGCTCCTCACGTTCGATCTCGGCCTGCGCCATCTTGAGTCGATTGCCTCGCTCCACCAGCTCGCGCGGCTCCACGAAGATCGTGGCCCCACTGGCGCTCGAGCCATGCACGATTCCATGAAAGCGCTCATGCGCGTCCGCACGAACGGGAAGCACATATCGACCTTCCCGAATCGTATAGAACGAATCCTGCAAGATCGCGCCCCGCTTCTGAATGATGTCTTCGAGCCTTCGGATGATGCGGGCACGAAGATTGGCCGCTTCTTCGCGAACCTTCGCCAGCTCTGCGCTCGCCGAGTCCAGAATCGTGCCGTCCTCCGCGATGGACATCCCGATCTCTTCCTCGAGCCCATCGAGCGTTGGATCGATGACGCAGGCGTGATGCAGAAACGGAACGCTGGCCTTGCGTTGTCCGAGAAAGCGGCGCAGCGCCGCGGCCGCCCGCAAGGTCATTCGGATGTCCTTGAGCGCCGGTCCGTCCAGGACTCCCTCGCGCTGCAGATGGTGTAGCGAGCGGGCGATATCGCAAATCCCTTCGAGCGGCATCGGGTCGCTACGCGCGAGAAGCCTCCATGCTTCCTCGGACTCCGAGAGCGCCCGGGCGGTCTCGTCGTACGACTCGGCCAGAGGCAGCGTGAGGCTTTCCCGAAGCGGACCGTGACAGCGTTCGGCGACGGCCTGCTCGACTTGCTCCCACTCGAGATCGGCCAGGGTCTTGTGCTCTGCGTCGCTCACTGAGCCCACTCGGGCACTTTGAGGTCGGAGGCTCGCACGGGCGTCGTGCTCGTGCGCTTCGAGGTATGGGCATCCTTGGGCCTGCTTCGCGTCCTCGGGGGGCGTGCGGTAAGGGCGATCAGCACCGTGTCTTCTCGAGTGGGGGTAATGGCGACGCGACCCCTGTGCTTTCCGAGCCTGGCGCGAAGCACGAGCGTCGATCCGGGCGTCGCCTGGATCGTGCACGGGGTGTACGCGCACGCCTCGGATCCATCGCCGAGCACGACCCGAGCACCCGAGGGCTCAGTTGCCACGTGAATCGCGACCGGGGCCACCACTCGGTCCACCTTGACCTCTGGCAGCTCGGCCTCTGCCGCTTCTTCCGGCCTGTGCGGGGGCTCCGCCAACGCTCTGGCCGGCGCGTCCGCAATCGCGTCGCTCGGTTCGAGCTCGGCTCCCCGTCCCGCGCTCTGGCCGTATCCAACCCATGCGATCACGGCGAGGGCCGCCGCGAGCGACGCTGCCCACACCGAGCGCGACCTCTTCCGGCGCGGAACCGTCTCCAGATAGCTCAGCGATTTCGGCGTGACCTCGGACGGCGGCGCGAGCGCCGTCGCGGGGCTGACCCGGCCTTCGAGGGCGCACCTCAGCGCTTCAGCGAGCTCCTCGGTATCCTGGTAACGCTCCTCGGGATCCTTGGCGAGCGCCTTGCGGATCACCAGCTCGAGCTCGGCGCTTGCTTGGGTTTGTGGGTTGACCGTATGGATCGGTGGCAGCTCGGCGAATAGATGCTGGGTGAGCACCCCCATGAACGTGTCTCCTTCGAAGGGCACGCGCCCTGCAAAGCACTCGTAGAGGATGATCCCCAACGCATAGATGTCGACGCGATGGTCCAGATCTTTGCCGGCGGCCTGCTCCGGGGACATGTATTCCGGCGTTCCGAAGATCATCCCCGTCTTGGTGAGCTTTCGCCCCGGCGCTCCATCGGTTTCGATGTCACTCATCTTGGCGATGCCGAAGTCGACGATCTTCACGAAGTCCTCTACCCCGTCGCGCCTCGTCAGGAAGATGTTCTCGGGCTTGATGTCGCGATGCACGATCCCTTTGGCGTGGGTGGCCGCAAGCGCGCGACAACACTGGAGTACGATCGAGCATGCTCGGGCCGGTGCAAGCGTCACTTCGCGACCGAGGAGGTTCCCCAGATCTTCACCCTCCAAAAATTCCATGATGAAGTAGCTCGAGCCTCGCGGGGTCTCGCCGAAATCGAAGATATCCACGATGTGCTCATGGCCTATCCTCGATGCGCTCTTGGCCTCCTGGCGGAAGCGCGCCACGACCTCCGGCCGCCGCGACAGGTCGTCCCGCAGGACCTTCACCGCGACACGCTTGTCGATGTCACGGTGAACGCCCACGTAGACCAAGCCCATTCCGCCCTCGCCAATCCGCTTCTCTATGACGTAGCGCCCGGCGAGCACGGTCCCGATGAGCGGGTCGTGCGGGTCGACCGCCTCGAGACTCATCTGCGAAGTGGTGACGAGACGCGTGGCGTCGACCGGGCAGAATACCTCCCCGCCCCCGTAATCGGTTCTGCACGCCGGACACACCTTCATGACGCCAAATTGCGAGCTAGCTCCCCAAATTCACGGTAGCATCGCGCTTCTCACAGGGTCAACGAAGGGAGGCGCGGCCGCCGCGGCCTCGTTGCCAATCCACGATAGCTTTGATAGGCGCAGGCCGTGGCTCCGACCGTGCGATTGCTCGACGAAACGTTGATCGACCAGATCGCGGCCGGGGAAGTCATCGAACGGCCGGCCAATCTGGTCAAGGAGCTCGTCGAGAATGCCATCGATGCCGCTGCCCGGGAGATTACGGTGTCGCTGGAAGACGGGGGGCGGGCATTGGTCCGGGTCCGCGACGACGGAACCGGCATGTCGGCCGAGGACCTCAGGCTGTCGATCGAGCGCCACGCCACCAGCAAGATCGCGTCCTTCGAAGACCTGCTCCACGTGTCGACCCTGGGTTTTCGGGGAGAGGCGCTGCCATCGATCGGATCGGTGTCCAAAATGACGATCACCACCCGCCTCGAGGACAGCGCCGAGGGCACTCGGCTGGTATTGGAGGGAGGGCTCCTTCGGGGATTCGAGCCCGCGGGCTGCCCCCGAGGAACCACGGTCGAGGTCACCGACCTGTTCTACAACGTGCCTGCGCGACGCAAGTTTCTTCGGGCCCGTCAAACGGAAACCTCGAAAATCTTGGAGATTTGTCAACGCATGGCCCTGAGCCATCCCGAGCTACAGCTCTCGGTGACCTCCGACGGCCGGCTCGCGCGTCGCTACCTGCCGGCGCGGAGCCTCGCGGAGCGCGCTCGCCAAATCTTCGGACAGGTCGCGCTCCGTGAGATCCATTCCGAGCGCGAAGGACTGATTCTCGACGCCGTGCTCGCCCCGATCGAGCTGGCGCGGCCAGGTGCCCGTCATCTGTTCCTCTTGGTCAACGGGCGACCGATCCTGGACCGCAGCCTCGCAAGAGCCGTCGCATTCGCATACGGCGACCGGCTGGCGCCGGGCTGCTACCCGCGCGGCGTCGTTTCTCTTCGCATCCCTGGGGAAGCCGTCGACGTCAATGCGCACCCGCAGAAGACCGAGGTGCGGTTCCGAAGAGCCGCCGAGCTCTTGGACCAAGTCACACGCATGATCTCGTCGCGGCTTGCGGCCGCTCGATCGGCCGATGCCTATTGGGAGTCGAGAATCCGCGGCGGTCGGCCCACCCCCGAGGCGGCCGATGCTTACCTGCGGCACCGGACCCCGCCCACCGCTGCGGAAGCCGAAGCTCGCTACGAGCCGCGGCAACCCAATGGGCTTCGCTTCGTTGCGCAGGTGGGTGATCGCGCGCTCATCTTGGAGAACGGACGGGAAGTGCTCGTCGTGGATCGAGCCCGAGCCGATGCGCTCATCCGATACGACAGTTTACGCCGAGCTGCAGATTCCGACGCCATCTCGCGGCAGAGCTTGCTCTTTCCGGATAGGCTCGAGCTCGCACCGGACCGCGGACGGGCACTCGATCGGCATGCCTCGTCGCTGCGTTCGTTGGGCTTCGACTGGTCCCAACTCGGCGAAAGCTCGTACGTGATTCGGGCGGTGCCATCACTCCTTTCGGATGCACCGGCTGCCCCGCTGTTGCGGGCGGCGTTGGGGGCGCTCGAAGCCGGCGCAAAGGGCTCCCTCGATGCTGCGCTTCGCGCTCTCGCGGACGTCGCAGCGGTCCCAAACGGGAAGGCTGTCGACGATGAAACAGCCCGCCGTCTCACGGCGGGGCTCCGGCCCGATCGGGAAGCGTATCGACCGTGCATCACGGGGCGGATTCCGCTTCCCCCCACGAGCCATCGGACGAACGATGACTGAGCCGCGCGAACCTCTCTTGGTGATCGCGGGTCTCACCGCCACCGGCAAAACCGCTGCTGGGATCGAGCTCGCTCGCCATTTTCACGGCGAGCTGATCGGGGCCGACAGCGTGCAGGTGTATCGCGGATTCGACATCGGATCGGCCAAACCGAGCAAGAGCGAGCTTCGCGGCGTCCGGCACCACCTGATCGATGTGATCGATCCCGACCAGGAAATCGATGCGGTGACCTATGCCAGGATGGCGGACGAAGTGATCCGGGAGATCCGCGTCCGTGGTCGCCTCCCCATCGTGGTGGGCGGAACCGGTTTGTGGATCCGCGCGCTGGTTCGAGGATTGGTCGACGTGCCCCGGGTCGATCCCACGGTGCGGCAACGGCTGGAGGCTCTGGCGGCGTCGGAGGGACCGGTCGCGCTGCATGCGCGTCTGGCCGAGGTCGACCCCGTGACGGCCCGCGCCGTGCACCCGCACGACAGCTTTCGAATCATCCGTGCGCTCGAGGTCTTCGAACAGACCGGAACCCCGCTCGGTACGCTGCGCGCCCAACATGCGTTGGGCGAGTCCCGCTACCGGACTGTCCTGGTGGTGCTCGACATGGACCGGGATGCGCATACGGCCGTCATCGAGCACCGTACGCTCCAGATGCTCGAAGCGGGCTGGGTCGACGAGGTGCGAGCGCTACGGGAACGATGGGGCGACGAGGTGCGGCCGTTTGGCAGCGTAGGTTATCGGGAGGTCCTTGCCCACGTCCGCGACGCAGTTCCCGTCGACGAAACGGTCCAGCGAATCCGGAAGTCGACGCGAACCTATGCGCGACGGCAGCGAACGTGGTTCCGCGGTGAGCCCGGTGTAAGCTGGTGGAGTCACGGCGCGGAGCTCCGGGAGCCGCGCAGCCTCGAGCGCATCGCGAAGGATCTGAAGCTTTGAATTTCTTTGGACACGCAGTCGTCGCCGCCTGGGCGGACGACCATGCCGAGCACCTTTTGGGCAGCATGCTGCCCGACTTCGAAGCGATGGTCCGCGTGCCCTTGGTCCACGTTCGGGATTCGGACATTCAGCGAGGCATCGATCTTCATCACAAGACCGATCAGACGTTTCATCGTAGCTCCACCTTCCTTGCGCTGTGCGATCGTGCGCTAAAGCGCATGGTCGGGCTCGGCGTCCGGCGCGGGACGGCGCGGGCGGTGGCGCACGTCGGAACGGAGTTGTTTCTCGATGGCTGGCTGGCGCGGGAGCCCAGGCACGCCGACGCCTATCTCACGGCCCTCGAGATCGATGTGCGAGGTCGCGTCGAATGGCAGGATCGAGGCGCGGCGTTCAGCGATCTCCAAATGCGCTTGTCCCGTTGGGGCGTCCCTCGCGACTACGAAGAGCCCGAGTTCGTACTGGGGACGCTCGCCGACAGCTTGAGGCGCAGACCCGCGCTGGCCCTGCGCGAGGAGGAATCTCCGCTCGTGGGGAGCTTTCTTCCGTCTCTAAAGCAAATGGTGGCGGGCAGCACCCCAGAACTGCTGCGGGAAATCCGGGACGGGTTAGGCTTTGGAAGCTGACATGCAGCTGGGGGAACGACGCATGACGAGCGGCGAGAGACGGCGTCGTTACTTCAAGTGGGGCAGGATCACGTTCACGCTGGCCGCGGTCGGCTACCTGGCAAGCCGGGTTCAACCGAGTGATGTGCTTTCGGCGTTCAAGCGCCTGTCTCCCGGTGCCGCATTGCTCGCCATCACCTTGGTGCTGTTCGGGCTCTCCTGCGGAATGGTCAGGTGGCGGCTCCTTCTGCGAGCCTATGGCGCGATCGACATGCCGCGTTGGCCGCGCATCGTCCATCTGTACTTGGTGGGCCACTTCTACAATACGTACGCGCCGGGCGGCGTGGGTGGCGACGTGATCCGCGGCGTGGCCGGGCGCAAAGCGTTCGGCAATCTCGACTGGACGGGCGCCACCAGCGGCGTCGCGGTCGTCTTCATCGAGCGCGTGATCGGCGTATCCGCGCTACTCGTCCTCGCAGCGATTGCTTACCTGATCCGGCCCATCCGCGGTGTGGAAAACGTGGGTTTATGGGCGGGTCTCGGGGTACTGGTCGCCGCAGGCGCGCTGGTCGGCATCGCCATCGCGCCCCGGCTCGCGCCATTGCTGCCCGAGAAGCTCGGCACGCCGCTCCGAGCGCTTCCCCGGTTATTTTCTGCGTGGCCTTTCATCCTCTCCATTCTTCTCTCGATCGTGATCCACTTCGCGAATGTCGTCGCAGGACACGCGATCATCCATTCGCTGGAGCCCTCCGTGAGCTTTGGGCAATCAGCGGTCTTGATGCCCTTGATCGCCGCATCCGCGTTCTTTCCTCTGACCGTGGGAGGTGCAGGGGTGCGGGAGGCGGCATTTGCCGCGCTCTACGGCTTCGTCGGCGTGCCCGAAGCAAGCGCATATGCAGCTTCGTTGAGCTTCTGGGCGACCCAGCTAGTCACCGCCGCCGTCGGGGGTGTCATCAACTTGATGGTGCCGCTTTCCGGAGAACGGGGTGACTGAGCGGCTGCTCGGCTTGCCGGTTCGTTCGCGCCGCGGAACAGCCCTCGCCACCGCTGCCCTGCTCATCGTCTATCTCCTCACGATGAGCAGAAGCCTGTCGTTGTATGACAGCCCCGAGCTTGCATTGGTGGCCGAACAGCTCGGCCTCGGTCATCCGTTCGGCCAGCCGCTGCACACCCTGCTCGGTGGGCTCTTGACGCGGGTGCCGGGCATCGATCCATTGTTCGCGCTCAACGCTCTGTCTGCGGTCGCCGGTGCGCTCACGGTCGTGCCCGCCACCAGCTTGGCCGAAGCCTTGCTCCTTTCACCATCCGATACCCCTCCCGCGGATTCACGTTTCGTCGCGCCAACCATCGCCTTGCTCGGTCTTCACCCCGCGCTTTGGGAGCCCTCGACGCGAATCGAAGTGTACCCATTGGCCATCCTACTTGCGCTTTGGGCTGCGGCCCGGTTCGCCAACGCCGTGCTCGCCCGGAACCCGGCGCCACGGCCCTATCTGACGACCGGAATTGCGCTCGGCCTCGCTGCGAGCTCCAACATCGTGTGTGCAGCGGGCGTGGCCCTCGCCATGACGCCACGATTGCTGATCGGGGTCGGTCGCCGTGAGCTGCCTCGACGCGCGATAGGGCTGATCATGGCGGGAGGGCTGTGTGGGTTGATGACCTATGCGTACGTCTTCGTCGTCGCTGGCCGACAAGACGTCGTGGTGTGGGGCGCTCCAACGGACGCCAAGTCGATCGAGCACTATTTCACGGCCGCCGACTTCACCTACAAGTCGGTTGCATCGTGGTCCGAATGGTGGGGACACGTGGGCGAGGTGATGCTGTGGACGCTTCGCAACGGCGTGCTCGCGATACTGCTCGCAGGATTCACCGGGTACGCCCTCTACGCGCGCCGTCGCGGTCTAGGTCGCTTCTTTTTCAATTTCTCGATCGTGTTTTTCGTCGCCTTCGTTGCCCGCGATGGGATGTTTGCACCGGACGTGCTCGACCAGGGAGCGTATCTTTCCGTCCCCATCTGGATCGCCACCGCGGGTATGGGCCTGTTCATCGCATATCTCGGCGGACGCAACGCGTGGCTCGGAATGGGAGGTCTGTCCGTGGTCCTGCTCTTCGTGATGCTCATGCCTCCGGCACCTCATCAGCGCACTCGGAATCTCGACTACTTCACCCACGACATCGCCGTCGAAGCGCTCCAGAGCGCTCCAGAAGGCGCCGTCGTCATCGTGGCCAAGGATCATTGGATCGGGCCCATGTGGTACGTCCAGGAACAGGAGCACGTTCGTCCCGATGTCGTGCTGCTGGCGTACGGGCTCTCCGCATCCGAGTGGTACTGGCGATTTCTCTATCGACGCCATCCAGCACTGACCCCGATTCGAGCTCCGCGCCCCCGGGGGACGCGTGGCCAGGGTCCGGCGCTTCATCCATGCAAACGCGGAGCGGTCCATTCAGGTCGAGTCCGTCGCGCTTGCCGACCTGCTCGGCCTGCCGACCTGTCCGAGCCCCTGGCTGCTCGACGTGCGCCCGAGCTGCCCGACCGAAACGCAGGAGCCGAGCCTGGCACGCCATGCCGGTGCCACCCTGTCCGCGCTTGGCACCGGCTCGCCGGGGACCGACGGATTGATTGCGCTCATGACCCTCGATCGAGGCCACGACCTCTATTCGCAGGGATTTGCGCGCGCGGCGATAGGCACCCTTCTCGAGGGCGTGCCCGGAACCGAGCTTCCCAACGACATCGATCTGTCCTCGGTGCCCACCCGGGTTCGACCGTCGCTTCGACCCCACCCGGTGTATGGGCCCCGTGTGGCGCTTGGGCACCCAGCACAGAACCTGCACTACGCAGCCACCATCGCGAACGCAACCGGCGCAAAGCGTCTCGCGTCCTATTTTTTGGAATGGTCGAAGGCGCTCGGTCCGGTGGAGCCGAAGTTTACGACCCTACCCGCCTCTCCTGATAACCTGTAACCGATGCGCCACCGCAGCCACGGCGACGGAACCTTCACCGCGGATCAATTCGCGCGCTGCGGCCCTGACTGCATTTTCGAAGCCGGCGTCCTCGTATTTCACCCCGAGAGCATCGAGATCGGTGCCAACGTGTACGTCGGCCACTACGCAATCCTCAAGGGCTACCATCAAAACGAGATGAAGATCGGAGACGAAACGTGGATCGGCCAGCAAGCGTTTCTCCACAGCGCGGGCGGGATCGACATCGGCTCGCGGGTGGGCATCGGACCCGGCGTTCGCATCATCACTTCGTTTCACCGTGAGGCCGGCCGCAACGTACCGATCCTCAACTCGCCGATCGATCTCGCGCCGGTCGTACTCGAGGACGACTGCGATCTTGGCGTTGGCGCCATCGTTCTGCCGGGTGTGCGAATCGGAAGGGGAGCGCAGATCGGCGCGGGAGCCGTCGTCACGCAGGACGTGCCTCCTTACTCCGTGGCCGTGGGGGTCCCTGCCAAGATCGCTCGGGAGCGTCCTCGATGAGCGATCCCGATCTCAGCATCGTGGTCTTTGCCTTCAATGAGGAGGCCAACATCGCGCCGGTCCTTCGAGAGCTCAGAGCCTGGCTAAGCGAGCACGAGCCATCGGCCGAGGTGGTGTTCGTGGACGATGGCTCGTCGGACTCTACTTCCACAGAAGCCCGCAAAGCGCTCGATGGATTCAACCATCAGCTGCTCGCGCACGAGCACAATCGCGGAATTGGCGCGGCCCTCAAGACCGGAGTGCGAGCCGCAAAGGGAACCTGGGTGACTTTCCTGCCTGCCGACGGCCAAATCGCTCCTGACGCCATTGGTACGCTTCGAGCAGCCGCGCGAAGAGACCAGGCCGACGTGGTGTTCAGCGTGTACGACCACCGTAACGACGGTTTGCACCGCAAAGTCCTATCGGCGGGCGTTCGCGCCCTCATTCTCCTGGTGCACGGCGTGCGGATGCGCAGCGACGGCCCTTACCTGTTCCGGCGGGATCGATTCGATCCGGATGCGCTCAGGCCCGACACGTTTTTTCTGAACTTCGAGTTTCCCATCCGTATGCTCGGGGCGCACGTACCCACCACGGTGGTGACGATCGAGTGCCGGCCTCGGCACTCGGGGCGATCCAAGTCTACTGGCTTGAAACGGATCTATGGCGTTTCGCAAGACCTGCTCGAGCTGCGTTTTCGAAGGCTCAAGGAATCAAGGCAGCGCAGCGCTTGAGCGCCTCTCGCTCACTCATCCCGGAGTCGGTCTCGGAACGTCGACCTCGGAATGCCCAAGGCACGCGCCGCGGCCGAGACGTTGCCGCCGTACTGTTCGAGCGCCTCTCGGAGCGAATCAATCGACGGCTTCGTCGCCAAGCGATCACCGATGCGGCGAAGGGCGCGCTCGATGACCTCAAGGCCGATCGACGCAGCGTCGGAGTCGACCGCCGCATGCTCGAGCACGTTGCGCAGCTCCCGCACGTTCCCGGGCCACGGATACGAACACAGCCGCTCGAGGGCTTGGGCGTCGAGCTCGCGAGAGCCGAGCTCACCCTGCATCTGTCCGAGGAAATGGCGAGCCAGCGATGCCACGTCGTCCGGCCGCGAACGCAGCGGCGGAACGTCCACCACCAGGCGATGGATGCGGTAGTACAGATCCGAGCGAAAGCGACCCTCCCGAACCATGGCTCCGAGATCCCGGTGCGTGGCGCAAACGAGACGCACGTCGACGAGGCGCTCCGCTTCGCTTCCCAAGCGGCGCACGCACCACGTTTCGAGGACCCGTAGCAGCCGAGTTTGCAAATCGGGAGGAAGCTCGGCGACTTCGTCCAGAAAAAGCGTGCCTCCGTGGGCTCGCTCGAATGCGCCACGATGCGCCTGAACGGCGCCTGTGAATGCACCCCGGGCGTGACCGAAGAGCTCGCTTTCGACGAGCTCCCTCGTGAGCCCTCCTGCATTGAGCGCGACCCAAGGACCCCGGCTTCGAGGTCCACGATCGTGAAGCGCTCGCGCCACGTGCTCCTTCCCGACGCCCGTTTCCCCTCGAATCAGCACGGGCCACGGAAGGGTTGCGAACCGGTCGACGTCAGCCATGACCACCAGCATCGCGCTCGAAGCCAGCACGGTGGCTGGCGCCGAGCCGGTCGGCGCTTCGCGGCAGACCACGCGCAGCTCCGTCCTTCCGACCCGAAGGATGGCGCCGGGCCGGAGGAGCTGTCGACGCACGCGTGTACCATCGACCCAAGTGCCGTTCGTGCTGCCGAGATCGCGCACACACACCCCTCCCACGAAAGGCTCGATGCGGCAGTGGTACCGGCTCACGGTCCGATCGGACAGCGAGATGACGTTGTCCGGTGCGCCTCCCACCGAAAGCGGTTCTTCGCCGATGTCATGAACCTTGGCACCGCAGTGTCTTCCCTGCACCAGGGAGAGTCTGCGAAGCTCCTGCGGATGCGAGTGCAGGAGCTGGGTCGTCCCTTCGCGCGCGGAGGACGCATGGGTCTTGAGGCGCGTCACCGCATACCCATCGCCCACGGCGAGCGTCGCGCCGATCGGCATGAGCGACCGCGCTCCGAGCCCTGGCTGCTTCGCCAAGTCGTAGACATAGACGGTCCCTCCCCGCGACTGGATCAGAAGCGCTCGTGCAGGTACCTCGCCCGCATGAATGGCAACATCGCAGCTGGGGTCCGAGCCCACTTCGAGCGCCGCCTCTCCGAGCGCGAAGACGCGAATTCGCTTGCCACCACGGCTCAAGCACAACGCATCGGCCAGGCCCACGGGGACCATATCGGCCTGACGCGGCGGTGGTTGCGTCGCGGCTAGGCGACCCTAAGCTCCGCGCAAGGTGTCCGACCCCCTGCGTGAAACACCGCTAGCCGATGAGCACCGTGCCCTGGGCGCGCGGCTCATCCCCTTTGCCGGCTGGCTCATGCCCGTGCAGTACGAAGGCATCAAAGCCGAGCACGAAGCGGTGCGTACCCGGGCCGGGCTCTTCGACGTCTCCCACATGGGCGAGATTCTGGTCGAGGGATCCAACGCTGTCGCAGAGGTCGACCGGCTCGTCACCAACGATGTCTCGAGGCTCTCTGTCGGGCGTGCGCTCTACACGGTCTGCTGCAACGACGCTGGCATGATTCTCGACGATCTCATCGTCTATCGACTCGAGGAGCAGAAGATGCTCGTCGTTTGCAATGCTTCGAATCGGGACAAGATCGTGTCCCATTTTGCCGCGCGCATCAGTCTCGGGACGCCTTGGAAAGACGTTTCCGATTCATGGGCGCTCTTGGCGTTGCAAGGTCCCAAGGCCGTCGACGTGCTTCGGGATCTGGGTGCCTCGGCAGAGCTTCTCGCGCTGCCCTCCTTCCACGTGAACGCAGCCACCCTGGCCGGGGTCGATCTATGGGCCGCCCGAACGGGTTACACAGGGGAGGATGGCTTCGAGCTGTTCTGCGCCAGTGAGGACGCGGTTGCCCTGTGGCGCGCCTTGCTCGACAAGGGGCAAGCGCATGGGCTTCGACCGGTGGGGCTCGGAGCGCGAGACACGCTTCGGTTGGAGGCGAGGCTCATGCTCTATGGCAACGAGATCACCGAACAGACCAACCCCCTCGAGGCCGGCCTCGGCTGGGTCGTGAAGCTCGAGGCCGGTGATTTCATCGGAAGGGATGCGCTGAAGTCGATCAAGGCCACGGGCACCGAGCGCAAGCTGGTCGGCTTCGAGATGATCGGGCGTGGAATTGCCCGCCATGGCTACCCCATCGTCGTAGACGGCCGACGCGTCGGGGAGGTGACGAGCGGCTCCGTCGGACCGACCGTTGGACGGAACATCGGACTCGGCTATGTGCCCAAGACGATGAGCAAACTCGGTACCCGACTGGGAATCGAGATCCGTGGCAAGGTGGTCGACGCCATGGTAGTGACGACCCCGTTCTACAAGAGGTGATGATGACGACGTACCCGAGGGATCTTCAGTACACGCGAGAGCACGAGTGGGCCCGGCTCGAGGGTGACGTGATACGCGTGGGGATCACGGCCTATGCGGTGGAGCAACTGGGTGACGTGACCTTGGTCGACATGCCTGCGCCAGGCGAGGACGTGCAGGCGCACGAGCGCTTTGGAGACATCGAGTCCGTCAAAACGGTGAGCGAGCTCTTTGCGCCGGTGAGCGGCGAGATCGTCGAGGTCAACGCCGCGCTCGAATCGAGCCCCGAGCTCGTCAACGAGGGGCCGTACGAAGACGGATGGCTCATCAAGATCCGTCCTTCCGATCAAAGCGAGCTCGAAGGATTGATGGACGCGGCTCGGTACGAGGAATACCTGGGCACGCTCGATGGCTGAGGAATACCACGAGCCGTGAGATACCTCCCCCATACCGAGGAAGAAATCAGAGCCATGTTGAGCCGCGTCGGTGTGCGGGGAATCGACGACCTCTTTGCTGCCATTCCCGAGACCCATCGCCTCAGCCAGCCCCTCGATCTCGAGCCGGCTCTCGACGAGCCACGGCTCATGCAGCACCTGTCCGCCTTGGCCGATGCGAGCAAGGGAGCCGGCATGCTGTCGTTCTTGGGTGCAGGGATGTACCGTCACCACGTCCCACCCGTGGTCGACCAGCTGCTGCAGCGGAGCGAGTTCTATACGGCGTACACGCCGTACCAAGCCGAGCTCTCCCAGGGGACGCTCCAGTCGATCTTCGAGTTTCAGACCATCGTATGCGAGCTCCTGGGCACCGATGTCGCCAATGCCTCCATGTACGACGGGGCGAGCGCCGCCGCGGAGGCGGTGTTGATGGCCCGCCGGATCAAGCGGCGCGCAGGCGTCCTGGTCAGCGATGGGCTGCATCCCGAATACATCGAGACCATTCGGACCTACGCGAGCGGGCTCGATGGAGAGGGCTCACCCGGAGCGGTCACCGTCGCCCCCCTGGGCGCCGACGGCCGCACCGACTGGGAGGCAGCCCGTGCACTCATGACCGCCGAGACCGCCGCCGTGGTGGTCGGTTACCCCAATTTCCTCGGTTGCGTCGAGGATCTGGACGCCGCCAAGGCGCTCGCAAAAAGTGGGGACGCGCTGCTCATCACCGCGACGGCTGAGCCCTACGCGCTTTCGGTCCTGAAAGCTCCGGGAGTGTGCGGAGCGGACATCTGCGTGGGTGAAGGGCAAGCGCTGGCGGTCCCGCCCCAGTATGGCGGCCCAGGTGTGGGCCTGTTCGGAGCTGCCCAGGAGTTCGTGCGACAAATGCCAGGACGACTGGTCGGCCGGACGGTCGACGCCGATGGATGCCCGGGATACGTGCTCACCCTATCGACCCGTGAGCAACACATCCGGCGCGAGAAAGCCACGTCGAACATCTGCACGAACCATGGTCTCATCGCGCTCGCCATGGCCATGCGCACGGCCATGCTCGGTCGGGGCGGCTTCTTGCAGACAGGCGAGCGCTGTCTGAACGCGGCGCACTACCTTCGGATGGGCGTCGAAGCGCTCGACGGCTTCGGCGTGCCCTACGCGGCCCCGGTATTCAATGAGATGGTGGTTCGAAGCAAAGGCCCCGACGCCCGGGAGCTCGTCGAACGCGCAGTGCGGCGAGGGATCATCCCAGGAGTCGATCTGGGCCGCTTTCGCGATGCCTGGCGCAAGGACTTGCTCGTCTCCGTGACCGAGCTTCACACCCGCGAAGACCTCGATCGGCTGCTCGAGGCACTGGCGGACTGAGGCTCTGGGCACGGGATCGCTCGGCACGCACACGCAGGGACTGCAAAAATCCATCCGGCATGGACCAGAAGCGTCTGAAACGACCTCTGGTTTAGTCTGCAACCACCTGCAATTATTATCTTTTGGACACTAATCCTTGACCTGTGGGGTCGCCGAACACAACGATCAAAAGAGCTTGCACAGCCCACTTGCCGGGTGGAAACTCGGCCCGCTTCATGAGACTTGCGTCTGAATCAGGCGAAGTCGCGGAGGCTTCGATATGACTCAACAGCGACGAATCTCCTTCATCAACTTTCAAAGCGAATCGGACTGCGTGCCGATGGCTTGGGAAGACATCTGTAGTCAGTCGACATGGCAGGGACGTTGGGTCGCGCTCGATGATTGCGCGTACAACGAGGTGGGCGAGGCCACGGCGGGCTTGGTCGTGGACTACGACGACAACCTGGCCGACCTGTGTGCCCGTCTGAGCGCCGAGCGCCGCAAGCGGTGCTCGGTGATGTTCTGCCCGCGGTCGGAATCGGCCGCCTAGCCGGAATTACTGCGGCTCGCCGCCCGTGGCTTCGTCGTCCTGATCCCAGGGGTGGGTCTTTTCCTCGACCACTGCGGGCTCTTCGGCTCCGGTGCACCGGTCGGGCTCACCGCGGCGTAGCTTGACCGCATTCCATGGGCCGCCTCCGGTGAGATCGTCGTCCATTCCCCATTCGCCCTGAATGTATTGGTCGCCGTCCTCGCCGATTTGGATACGGAAGTATCCGCGGCCTCGTCGTACTTGAGGCTTTCCGGCAACCAGCTCGCGTCGGTCCTCCCACTGGAAGATGAGGAGGTCGCCCTCGACGTTGCCCTGGATCCTGCCCGCCCGCTCGTGCTTCACGTAATCACCCACGACTTGATTGCCACTCTGGCACAGGTGCATGTTGCCGTACTGGGGTGACTCCCAGACGCCGTAGAAGGTCGCCCCTTTGGGCAGCGTGCCGGCCTTGGGCTTTTGCGAGCCTCCGCAGGCGAAGACGACTCCGAGCGCCAGCGCCAGCGCGATGTGCGTTGCCTTCATCGAGTCCCTCCTCTCACCACGATAATCGACCTAGCGGCGAAAGCGTAATTTCGGCGGCTCAGCGGATCCGCGGGATGGAAACCTCGTGGTAGAGGATTGCAGGGCCCTCCGAAATCAGCAGCAGCAGATCCCAGAGGCTCCCCAGCAGGGGGCTTCCCTGCAACCGCAACTGGGCGGCCGGCGGCGGGGGCTCCAGCCTGTACACGGTGACCACCGTCGACCGCGCTCTTTGGCGCACGCGGACCGGAGCCGAGATCAGGCCCTTGAGGAGCTCGATCGCACGATCCATTCCGCCGAGCTCATCCACGAGGCCATGGCGGTGGGCGTCCGAGGCCAACCAGATTCGGCCACGGGCAAGCGCCTCGATGTCGTTCACCGAGCGCCCTCGCCCCTCAGCCACCAGGGCAACGAACGACTGGTAAAACGCATCGAGCTCCCGGTTCAACAGGGCTCGTTCCGGGTCGCTCAGAGCTCGGTGGGGCGAGTGCAGATCGGCGTAGGGGCCCGTCCGGAGAATCTCCGTCCGGATGCCGACACGCTCGAAAAGGTCTGACGCCAGCAGGTGCGCAGATACGACGCCGATCGACCCTGTGAGCCCCAACGGCTGTGCCACGATGGCGTTCGCGTGCGCCGCGACGTAGTACCCGCCGCTCGCCGCCACTTCCCCGAAATAGGCGACCACCGGCTTCTTTTCCTTCACGCGGACCACCTCGCGATGAATCAGGTCGGAAGCCTCAGCCGAGCCTCCGGGCGAATCCACCCACAGCAGCAAACCGAGCGCGCGCCGATCGCGGCGAATGTCCCGCAGGGCTCCGACGATGGACGCTCGACGGCCTGAAGGTGCTCCAGACTCCGAGATGGCACCTTTGATCGGAACCACGGCGATGTAGGGCGGCCGCCGCACAGGACGGAACAGCTTGGCTTTCTTAAAGCCGAGGTACCGATTCGCCTCGATGATGTCCTTCTTCGGATTGATTTCGAGTCTATCGGCCAGCTCGTCTTCGTACGCGAGCGCATCGACGAGCTTGGCGTCGATTGCGGCTCGATCGCGAAAGACCCCCACCTCGAATAGCTTCTTGGTCTCGTCGGCGGGCTTACCCGTGCGCTGCGACAGAGCTTCGAGCAGCGCCGCGGTGTGTCCGTCGATCAGCGCCTCGAGCTGCTCTCGTTGCGGCTCGCTCATCGACTCGCGGCTCACTCGCTCCGCGGCCGTCTTGTACTCCTTGCGTGCGAAGGGCTCGACCTCGACTCCCAGCTTGTCGAGCATCGACTTTACGTAGTGAGACTGAGCCGAAAGGCCGAGCAAGGTGATCGTCGATCGAGGAGCCAGGAAGACGCGATCAGCGGCTGACGCGACGTAGAGCTCGCGATGTCCGCCTCCGCGCGGCAGGAGCACCGCGGTCGACTTGCCCCCTTCTCGGAGCCGGGTGATCTGGTCTCGAAGCCCGGCGCAAACGGCCCAACCTGCATGAAGTGGCGGCAGGACGAATGCGACGCCCTCGATCCGAGCATCGCTGATCGCATAATCAGCCAGTCGGCGGATGGCCGCGAGCGATGATGTCCTGCGAAGCGATCCCGCATCGAGGATCCTCCAAATCCAAGGTATTGGCTGGTGGGCTTCGACCAGACGCGGCCTGGGGCGAATGACGATCCATCGACCTTTGGGGCGCCCCAACCAGCGCGCGATCGCCCATAATGGTAGGAGAGGCACGCACAATAGATTCCTGATCAAAACGACGATGAAACGGAGCATGGCGTTTTTGCCTATAGTGACGGCTTGTTATGCTGGAAGCGGGGGGTCGGAAATCTTTACCGGCGACAACCCCTCTGCTAGGAACTCATAGCACTGCGCGAGGCGAAGGAGCACGGCTCAACACGATGGCAACCCCCCAGATGGTGATGTACGAGGAGGAGTTTGCCCAGGTCCAAGCCGTGACCGACCGGCTGGTCCAGGACGCCAATGCGCGCGTGGTCTTCGTCGTCGACAAAAACGGGCAGCTGATCACCGCGTCGGGCGACACGGGAGACCTCGATACGACCTCCCTCGCCTCGCTAGCAGCGGGTAACATCGCCGCCACAGGGGGCATTGCCCAACTGCTGCGGGAGCAGGAGTTTGCTACGCAATATCACGAGGGCGTCCGGCAAAACGTCCACATTCAGGTCGTCAGCGGGCGCGTCATTCTTGTCGTGATCTTCGATAATCGTACAAGCTTGGGCCTGGTGAGGTTACGCGTGAAGAGGGCAAACGAGCAGCTCACCCGCATCTTCGAGATGGTCATGGCCAAGGCCCAGGATCCCTTTCAGAGGACGCCGTTTGCGGAAATTACCGATGACGACATCGACAACTTGTTCAATGATTGACTGAAAAGGGCTTGGGGGGATGTCTTTCATCAACTACCTATCGCGGGAGATCAACTGCAAGATCGTCTACTACGGTCCTGGCCTGTGCGGCAAAACGACCAACCTGCAGTACATCTACAATCGCACGAATCCCGAGGCGAAGGGCAAGATGATCTCGCTCGCGACCGAAACGGAGCGGACGTTGTTCTTCGACTTTCTGCCGCTCGAGATTGGCGAGATCCGCGGCTTCAAGACCCGTTTTCATCTGTACACCGTCCCCGGGCAGGTTTTCTACGACGCGAGCCGCAAGCTCATCTTGAAAGGCGTGGACGGCGTCGTGTTCGTGGCGGACTCGCAGATGCTTCGCTCGGAAGCAAACACTGAATCGATGGACAACCTTCGCACCAACCTCGCTGAGCAAGGCTATAACCTCGACACCCTCCCCTACGTCATCCAGTACAACAAGCGCGACATGCCCAACGTTTCCCCCGTCGAGGAGCTTCGTCACATGCTCAACACGGGCGGGGTCCCAGACTTCAGTGCCATCGCCACCACCGGCGAAGGCGTTTTCGAAACGCTCAAGTCAGTCGCCAAGCTCGTCCTCACGGAGCTAAAACGCGGCGCCGCCCGGTAGCGGGACACTCTCCACCCCCCTAAGCCCTCAAAATCACCGACTTTCTCGCGAAAAGATCGCAGTGTCGAATCGTTACGCAATTCGACACCGACACCGACCGATAAGTCGGCATGCCAAGAACCGCTCGCCAAGTCCTGCAAGGGGTGCCCCATCACGTGGTGCTGCGCGGCAACAATCGCCGCAGGCTGTTTTCGTATCGACGGGACTATCTGTACTTCATCTCATTAATGAGCCGCCATCTCCCGAGTGCCAACATCATGCTTCACGCGTTGTGCCTCATGCCCAACCACGTTCACCTTCTACTCACCCCACTCGAAGAAAGCTCTCTTGCTGGATTCGTAAAGCGAACCGCACAGAGATACGCGCAAGTCCGCAATAGACGCTACCAAACGACGGGGAAGTTGTTCGAGCAGCGATACTACTCCAGACCGATGAAATCGGAGGCCCATTTGGCCGTCGCAACGGCGTATATCGATCTGAATCCAGTTCGCGCGCGTCTCGTGGGTGACGGCACGCGCTACCTTTGGTCCACGCTGCGCATTCACGCCGGCCGGCACTGCTCCGTGCCGGGGTTGGGCGAGCTTTGGTCACCAAGCGAGTGGTACCTAGGTCTCGGGCGCGATCGAGTTGGACGTGCGACGGCCTATCAGAACTGGATCGACGACTGCCTCGCGCGCGACAGTTGGGAGACGGTTCAAAACGATCCCGCGCCGCCGAAGGGGGGTGCTCCGACTCGGCCGAATCGTTCGCGGGCGGCGGGTTGAAAACCAGGAGACGAATCGTTGCGATCTTTTGGATAGAAGTCCAATGATTACGTGATGTTGGATGGGTGGAGAGTGTCCCTAGAGGATCAGGTTGAGGATTTTGCCAGGGACCCAGATGGTCTTACGGAGAGGCTTGTCGACGAGCTGCGCAGCGACGTTTGGAAGCGATCGAGCAGCCGCTAGGGCCTGGTCCTCGGTAGCGTCTTTAGGAAGCGTGATTCGGCCCCGGACCTTGCCGTTGACCTGGACGGGTACCTCGACCTCCTCGTCCTCACATAGAGCCGGATCGTAGACGGGCCAAGACTCATTCTGGATGCTCGGGCTGCGGCCGAGCATCTCCCACACCTCTTCGCCGAGGTGCGGCGCAAAGGGATGGAGCAACTGGGCGAGCGCTTCGAGCGGGCCTGTCGGAACAGCGTCGAGCCTCATCAGCTCATTGGTGAGCACCATCATCGCGCTGATCGCCGTATTGAAGCGCATGGCCTCGATGTCGTCGGTCACCTTGCGAATGGTCTGATGCATCAGCCGCGTCAGTGACGCATCCGGCTGCACCCCTGCATCTGCGCGTAGCGTGACCGCATACACCCGATCGAGGAATCGGCGCACGCCTGCAATCGAGCTCGTGCTCCATGGCTTGGTGGCCTCAAGGGGACCCATGAACATCTCGTACACGCGCATCGCGTCGGCGCCGAACTCGGTCACGATGTCGTCGGGGTTCACCACGTTCCCCCTCGACTTGCTCATCTTCTGTCCACTCTCGCCCAGAATCATTCCCTGATGAACGAGCTTCTTGAAGGGCTCCTTGACGGTCACGGCGCCTTCGTCATAGAGCACCTTGTGCCAGAAACGCGCATAGAGCAGATGCAAAACCGCATGCTCCGCGCCACCCACGTACAGATCCACCGGCAACCACCGTCGTGCGAGCTCTGGGTCGCATAGCGTCTCCGGGTTGCGGGGGTCGATGAACCGCAGGTAGTACCAACAGGATCCGGCCCACTGGGGCATGGTATTGGTCTCTCGGGCAAACCACCGGCCATTCTTTTCGAAAAATCGCCAATCCTTCGCACGAGCCAAAACGCCAGCGGGATCCTCGCCCGGCTTGTAGTCGTCCAGCTCGGGCAACCGCAACGGCAGCTCGCCGGCGTCGACCGCGATGGGCTGGTCATAACGAATCACATGGTCGGCGTCCGCCCTGGGGTCTCCATCGCACTCGACAGGAAAGTAAATTGGAATCGGCTCGCCCCAGTAGCGCTGGCGCGAGAAGATCCAGTCACGAAGCTTGTATTCGACCCGCGCCCGTCCCTTCCCCGCGGCTTCCAAGTCGGCGGTGATGCGCTTCTTGAACTCTGCGGTGGGCAGTCCGTCGTACTGACCCGAATTGACCGCGATCCCAGACTCGACCATGGCCTCTTCCAACGGCGAAGCGCTCGGTTGTCCAGTCTTACTCACCACTTCGATGATGGGAATCCCTTGCGCCCTGGCGAACTCGAAATCGCGTTCGTCGTGCGCCGGCACGGCCATGATCGCCCCTGTGCCATAGCCCCACAGCACATAGTCGGCGATGTAGACGGGAATCTCGGCGCCATTGACCGGATTGATGGCGAGGCCGCCGGTGAAGACGCCCGTCTTTTCTTTGCTCGCCTGACGGTCCCGCTCGCTCTTGCTCTTTGCTCGCTCGACGTAGGCACTCACTTCGTCGTGGCGCTCTCGGGTGGTGATGACCTCTACCAGAGGATGCTCCGGCGCCAGCACCATGAAGGTCGCACCAAAGAGCGTATCCGGTCTCGTAGTGAAAACCTCGATGGCTGCATCGTGTCCGACGACGTCGAACCGCACCTCGGCGCCTTCCGACCGGCCAATCCACTCTTGCTGCATGATGCGGGTGCTGTTCGGCCAATCGACGTCGTCGAGGTCGGCAAGAAGCCGATCCGCATAAGCCGTGATCTTCAAGACCCACTGGCGAAGCGGTACACGCTCGACGGGATGCCCGCCACGCTCACTGAGCCCGTTGATGACTTCTTCGTTGGCCAGCACCGTGCCGAGCGCGGCACACCAGTTGACCGGAATCTCGCTTTGATAGGCGAGCCCCCGTTCAAACAGCTTCAAGAAGATCCATTGGGTCCACTTGACGTATTCCGACGCAGTCGTGTCGATCTCCCGCGACCAGTCGTAGCTGAACCCGAGCATCTTCAATTGGCGCTTGAACGTCGCGATGTTCTGCGCGGTCGTCTGCCGCGGATGCGTCCCGGTCAGGATGGCATGTTGCTCCGCTGGCAGACCAAAGGCGTCCCACCCCATGGGATGGAGCACGTCATTGCCCGCGGCGCGGCGATAGCGCGCCACGATGTCGGTCGCCGTGTAGCCCTCCGGATGCCCGACGTGCAGCCCCGAACCGGACGGATACGGAAACATGTCGAGGATGTACGTCTTGGGCCCACGGGGCTCCGCCGGTGTTCGAAAGGTATCGTGCCGGTCCCAATAGGCCTGCCACTTTGGCTCAATCGTGGCTGGATCGTAGCGCGTCATCGCGGCTGCCATAGCATGCCGTGGCACGGGCCGCGATCTCGGTCTCCCTCCAGCGAAATGGCGAAAGCAGGTGTGCCCGGTAGCTTCCCGGGAAGTTGGGAAGGGTCTCGATTCCAATCTCCGTGGGAGGCTCGCGGTCACCGGGCAAGAATCTCGAGCCAAACACGACGTCCCACCAGATGATGTTGGCTCCGTAGTTCGTGTTGGCTTCCTCGAGACGCTTGGAATGATGCCAACGATGAAGCTCGGCCATGCTGAAGAACCAATTGAGTGGGCCGAGATGGATGCGTACGTTGCAGTGCTGGAACATCCCATGCACCGCGGTGAACAAGGTGTGGAGCGCGATGATCCCGTTGTCAGCGCCCATTAGAACCAGTGGCGTCAATGCGAGGAACTGTTGCGTAAACAGATCAATCGGATGAAACCGCCCCGCGTTGAGCCAATAGAGGCGGGGCGCACTGTGATGCGCGGCATGGAAGCGCCACAGAAACGCGTTCTCGTGCATCCATCGATGAATCCAGTACGTCCCGAGCTCGCCGATGACCAGCGCCAACAGCAGTTGCGCGGCCAGCGGCCACCTCGAAGGCCAAAGCGACATACCAAAGGCATCCGACAACCTCGTAGCAACCACGGTCAGGGCGCCGACGAAGACCACCGTGTAAATCTCGGGAATCCAGAAGTTGACTAGGTTGTGCAGCAAGTCGGTTTGGATATCGCCGTGGCTGTGAAGCCATTGCTTCTGATAGGGATGCAGGCGCTCGAGCGCCAGGAGCACGACGACGACCGAGGCGGTGAGGCCCGTCGCCGTCGCAACGGGATCCCATCCATGGGCGATGCCGTACATCCCCAGCCCCATCACGACCCCAAACACCATGGGAAACGTCCCGTAGGTGAGGACAGCATCGATGATCGGGGGCTTGCACATGGGTTTTCGCCTATGCGATCGATCCGCCGGTCTAGGAGCAATGAAGCGGGGTCGGACTCATGATCTTGCTAGCCGGGTATGGTGTGAGGCGCCCAATCCTGAAATTCGGGTCGCGTTTTGCTAGTTACCCGGCTTTCGCTTCCGCCACAACGGCGCTATGGTACTCACTCGCTCGGGGCGCCTACCAGGGCTGAGAGGAACCCGTCGAACCTGATCCGGTTTGGACCGGCGTAGGGAAGCGAGCCACCCTGCTCCTTCCCTTCGGGAGGAGCAAGATGAAGGATTTTCCATTACCGCTTCGAGGCGCCCCCAATCCGTCGAGCCAAGGCGCGGGGACGTCGCCTGGCTCTTTTGCCAACGCGCCTGACATCGGGGGCCCCCGCGCCTTCTCATCACCCGATACGCCCGGCATGCCTCAGCCAAGCGAAAAGACGGCCTGGGACTTCATGCCTGAGGACTGGCGCTGTCAGAACGGACGGTGGCATCCCCCGGCAGGCTTCGTGCCCGCAACCCAGCTCGAGCACGCCCGCCTCGGAATCGTGACGCCGCAGATGCGACGCGTCGCCGAGCGAGAGCATCACCTCACGCCCGAGCAGGTGCGCGACGAAGTCGCGGCAGGCCGGATGATCATTCCAGCGAACAGGGTGCATTTAGGCTACGAGCTCGATCCGATGTGCATCGGCCGTGCGGGCCTGACGAAGATCAACGCCAACATGGGCGCTTCACCGATTTCGTCGGGCACCGACGAGGAAGTGGAGAAGCTGCGCTGGGCCGAGCGATGGGGCGCCGACACCGTGATGGACCTTTCGACGGGTGGCGACCTCGATGCCACGCGCGAGGCGATCATCCGCAATGCCCGCGTACCTATCGGCACCGTTCCGATCTACTCGATGATCATCGGCCGAAAGATCGAGGATCTGACGCTGGACGTGATCCTCGGCATGCTGCGTCATCAAGCACGCCAGGGGGTGGACTACTTCACCATCCACGCCGGTGTGGCGCGAGAGCATTTGCCGTTCATCAAGAAGCGTCTCATCGGCGTGGTTTCCCGAGGAGGCTCCCTCCTTGCGAAATGGATGATCCATCACGGCATGGAAAATCCGATGTACGAGCACTTCGAGTCCATTTGCGACGTCATGCGCGAATACGACGTCTCGTTTTCCCTCGGGGACGGGCTGCGCCCGGGCGGGCTCGCGGACGCCACGGACGACGCGCAGCTCGGGGAGCTCGACCGCCTCGGAGAGCTCACAGAGCGGGCATGGCGCAAGGGGTGTCAGGTCATGGTCGAGGGGCCGGGACACGTGCCGTTCGATCAAATCGAGTACAACATGAAGCTACAGCGGCAGCGGTGTCACGGGGCTCCGTTTTACGTGCTCGGCCCTCTCGTCACGGACGTCTTCCCGGGCTACGACCACATCACGAGCGCGATCGGCGCAACGGCGGCCGGGTATCACGGCGCAGCGATGCTCTGCTATGTCACGCCCAAGGAGCATCTGGGGCTGCCCAAGAAGGACGACGTCAAGCAGGGCTGCATCGCCTACAAGATCGCGGCCCATGCCTCGGACGTGGCGCTGGGCATTCCGGGGAGCCGCGATTGGGACGATGACCTCACCCGGGCACGGGCTGCCCTCAACTGGGAAAAGCACTTCGATCTCGCGTTCGACAGCGACACCGCGCGCGCGTTTCATGACGAGGATCTAGACGTCGATACGGACTTTTGCGCCATGTGCGGTCACGACTGGTGCTCGGTCCGCATCTCCAAGGAAATCGTCGAGTTCGAGTCGGGCAAAGCCAGCGGGTTCGAGCGCGAGCGAGTGATGAAGTCCCCCGCGCTCACGCCAGAGCAACAGGAAATCCTTCGCAGCCGCGGCCATCTCTCCCCCGACGAAATTCATCAGCTCGCAAGCAAGACCAGAGGGGCGGTCGGCGGTGCCACCAAGGCTCCTTGTCACAGTGATGTCGTGAGAAACGAAGCAGAAGCGTTGCGGGTGCAGGGGGAAAAACTGCTACAGTTGCGACCCAAGGGGGACCAAGGCGCACCGCGACCCTAGAGGCGTCCCTGAGGAAGGTGAAAAAGCAGATGGGGAAGAAACTGATCCTGCTCTTGGCGAGCGGCACGTTGACGATTGCCTACGGCTGCTCCGGCGGCACGACCGCATACTCGCTGGAGGATTTCGAGTATCCGCTCGAGTCGACCGATGTGGCAACCGGCCAGGACGTATACGCCGAGTATTGCGAGGGGTGTCATCCCGGCGGCGAAAAGGGCGACGGCCCGAAGATTGCCGATCTCGAGCTTCCCCCTGCAAAGACGCGGTGGCAGGTGCGCTCCGGCGGCAAGGACATGCCCGCGTTCGGCCCCGACAAGATCAGCAACGCCGATCTCGAGGCGCTCCTCGCCTACACCGCCACGTTGAACGTCAACACCCGGTAGGAGCGCCGACACCGGCGCTCACACGGTCTCTGGCGCTGAGACTGGGCTCCGATTCGGCCGCTGGCCCAGGCGCTGACCCTCACGCTGGGCCGGTACCGCCACGAACCTGCGGCCACCGCCTTACGGCTGCTCGGTCAGCCGGTACACTTTGATGTTTCGGTCGGTCCTCTTCACGTAGGATTTCATCTGCGGAATCGTGCTCTCGATCTTGGGCCAGAGGATCGCCTTTTCCGAATCGGTGAGGCGTGTGGCGACGACGTCTTTTTCCTCCGCGCCCAAGCGTATCTTGGCCTGCGGGTTCGCATCGAGGTTGTATGACCATGCGGGATGGCTCGTGCCGCCGAAGTTGCTAGCGATCACCAGCACGTCCTTTCCGTCTTCCGTGTATCCCAGCTGCACCACACGTGCCTTGCCCGACTTGCGACCGATGGTAGTGAGTGTGAGCTGGGGGATCGTCAGCGGTCCGGTGCTGGTAAACCGGCCGCCGCTGAGCTTGTAGAGGGCGGGATCGACCTTTGCTGCGAGCGTCTTCGCTATCCACCGTCCGACCGGCGTGACGGAAAACCAATTGATGAAGTCACGGTAGCTCATCCTGCCTCCAACGGAGGCGACCATACCATGCGCGGGCCAGCCGGAGCGGTCCTCCGCGGGTTTGGGCGGTCCTAGAGGCCGAGCCAGCTGCGGGCATCGAGTGGGCGGGTGCCCCGGCGAACCTCGAAGAAGAGGATGGAGTCGGGCCCCGCCGTGTCGAGGCTGCCGATCCGGGTGCTCATGCCGACCCAGTCGCCCACCTGCACGTCGGTCGCGCCCAAGCCTCCGTAGACGGTGTAGAAGCTGCCGCCGTGATCGAGGATGACCATGAGCCCGTAGGCCCCGTACTGCCGTGCAAAGGCGACTCTGCCATCGGCGGCCGCCCGCACCGGTCCGCCGGGCCGGCCGTAGAACTCGAGCCCTGGGGCCCCTTCCCTGGAGCTCTCGCCAATCCGCATCGACCCCTGCACGGGCAACGCGAGCTGCCCACGCATCTGAGCAAAACCGTCCCCCAGGTCGTCCATGTCTCCAGATACGCGGATGCGCCCGTAGCTCAGGCTGTCACTCGCGACCTCCTGTGGCTCGCCTCGGAGCGTGCCCTGAAACAACGATGCGCTGCGTTTGCTTTCCTCGATCTCCTGCTTCTTGGCCTCGAGCACCTGCAACGTCACCTGCGCCTCTTGGAGCGCCTGCGCCAGCTCGTTCTTCTCCGCGCGAAGCGCGGCGCCGCGCTGCTCGAGAAACTCCATCATCTCGAGATCGTCCTTGACCATTCGAGAGAGCCTTTGCACGCGAGCGAGGTGAGCCATCAATGCATCGAAACCGCCTGCCACCGGTAGCATTCCCGCGCGCCGAATCCGGTAGAGGGCCCTGGCCCGTTCGTGCAGGCGCCCTTGGGCATCGTCGCGCTGGGACGCGAGCCCGGAGATCTCGGTATCGATTTGCGCTTGTCGCGTCTGCGCATGCTCCACCCGCGCAAGGCTTTCGGCGATCTTGCCCTCCACGGCCGCCACGTCCATCAGACCGGGAAGCCCAGGATCTTGCTCGGCGCCGGCGGTCGCAGCGAAGAGACCGGCTACGATCCACACCCAACGTCTGCTCTTCGCCATCATGTCACACCGAGAGATAGCGTCGCACCGACAGCGCGCTCCCAACTGCTCCGATCAAAGCGCCACCCAGCAGAAGCGCCAACATCGTCCACGCGCTCAAGAAGATGATCCGGCTGCCGGTGAGCGCCGCCAGTGTGGAATCCACCGATTGATGGATCGCGAGGTAGCCGACGAGCAAAGCAAGCACCGCCAAGAGCGCAGACGCAAAGCCCTGAAACATGCCCTCGAGCACGAAGGGTCCGCGCACGAAACCGTTGGTCGCGCCGCAAAGCTTCATGACCTCGATCTCCTGGCGGCGCCGTGCGACCGCAAGGCGGATGGTGTTGCCTATCACGGCGACCACGCAGAACACCACCAGCAATGCCAGGCCTACGGCCAGCATCCGTGCGCCCCACAACAGATCATCGAGCTTCTGGAACCAACTGCGGTAACTCTCCACATCGCTGACCGCGCGGAACTGGGCCAACCGCGAGGCGATCGATTCGGTGCGCTCGCGCGCTACGCCGCTCGCCAACGTGACCTCGAGCGACGCTGGGAATACCTCCGGGGGGAGCGAGCTCAGGTCGGCGCCCACGTCCGCCTCCTGCAGGAACGATGCACGAGCCTGATCCGGGGTGACATGCGCGACCTCGCTGACATCAGCCAGACCCTCCAGCACGACACGAAGCTGTGCGATGTCCTGGGGATCTGCATCGTCCTTCAGAAACAAGGTGATGCGTCCGCTCTGTCCCCATCGCGTGGCGGCCGCATCGAGATTGGTCACCCCGAGCAACGTGGCTCCCAAGCAAAGGAACGCGACCGCTAGACTGGTGACCGCCACGACGTAGAGCCGCCGTTCCTCCCGAAGCCCTCGCCTAGCCCGCGTCATTGCGCTCTTCACGTCCATCGCTTCACCCCACCAGCGTGTGAATGCCGCTGCCCGGCCAGTGTTTGAGCCCCTGCTGCGCCTCCACCACACGGCCGTCGTCGATTGCGATCAACCGGTGATCCCGCTTCGAAATCAACGAATGATCGTGCGTTGCAAATAACACGGTCGTCCCGGTGGCATTGATCTCCTCGAACAACGTCAGGATGTCGATGGCGAGGTGCGGGTCGAGGTTGCCCGTGGGCTCGTCAGCCAGAATCAACGCCGGCTCGGGCACGATTGCTCTTGCGATGGCCACGCGCTGCTTCTCGCCGCCCGACAGGTTGCTCGTCTGTTCGGGGCCCCGTCCTGCCAAGCCCACCCGCTCGAGCGCTTCGGCCACCCGAGAGCGAATCAACCGCTGTGGTATCGAGAGGATCTCGAGAGCGACTGCGACGTTCTCGAACACGGTCCAGTGGTCGATGATCCGGAAGTCTTGGAACACGATGCCGAGATTGCGGCGCAGAAACGGGATCGAGCTTTCAGTCAACCGGCCGATGTCCCGACCGCAAAACAGGACGCGGCCCTCGTCGACGGTCAGCTCACGATAGACGAGCTTGAGCAGCGTGCTTTTGCCTGCGCCGCTCGGCCCGGTGATGAACACGAACTCCCCGCGCTCGACCGACAGATGGACCCCCCGCAGCGTAGGCTGGTCCGGTCGGAAAAACTTGTAGACGTCTTCGAGCACCAAAATGGGCTTCGACAACTGCGGCTGGCTCGCGCGCGCGCCAGCGCGGAAGAACGGAAACGGGCGAACGACCTTGGTTCCCTGCATAGGGTCCCGCTAACCCGTTCAGCGCTCGGGGGGCAAGAAATCGGCCAATAATCCGCGCTTGCCGGGCCTGTAGGGAGGGCTAGAGTCCCGGACCATGGGCGAGGCAGCGGTGCTTTACGAAGCGGAGGGTAAGGTCGGGAAGATCATCCTGAACCGCCCCGAGCAGCGGAACGCCATGAGCCCGGAGCTCCTGGACGCGTTTTCAGGGGCGATCCGCCTCGCGCAAAGCGACCACGGCATCCGATGCCTGGTGATCACCGGAAGAGGCCGATGCTTCAGCGCAGGCGCCGATCTGCGATCGTCCCTCCAGCGGAAGGATTTGGGCAAGCCCTCTTGGGAGGCTTCTTTCGCCATGTATGAGCCGTTCCTGCAAGTCTTGGAAGTCACGGTCCCGGTCGTGGCGGCGCTCAACGGCCATGCCGTGGGCGGCGGCTTTGGGCTGGCGCTGCTCGCCGATATCCGCGTCGCAAGCGTCGACGCCAAATACGGTGCTAATTTCGCGCGCTTGGGAATTCATTCTGGGCTGGGGATCAGTTATCTGCTGCCCAGGCTGGTCGGCGCCGCCAACGCTTCGGAGCTGCTATTCACGGGGCGGCTGGTCAGCGGGAGCGAGGCTTTGCAGATGGGTCTGGTGACCCATGCCAAAGAAGCGTCGGAGGTCTTGCCCGCAGCCGAGAACCTCGCACGTGCCATCGCAGCTTCCGCGCCGAAGGCCGTACAGGAGATGAAAGCCTCCATCCGGCGCGGGCTGGGATGGAAGATCCGCGAGGCAGCGCTCGAAGAAGCTAAGCTTCAAGCTGCGAGCCTGGACACCGAGGACGCCAAGGAGGGGGTGGCCGCGGTCCTCGAAAAACGACAACCGGAGTTCACAGGCCAATAGACGCAACGATCGCACCGTCGCAACCATCCATGCTGACCATTCCCACGCTCCCAATATCCCTCGATGCCGTCCCCGAACGGTTGAGACGATTCGCCGATCCCAAGGCACCCGCGCCGGCCAAGATGATGGCGGCTCGCGGGATGGTTCCCATCAAGGGCGGCGACCTCGTGCTTTTGCTCGTACAGCTCACCGCCGACTCCGATCAGACCATCTCCCAGACAGCGACCGATACTCTGGTGGGACTGCCCGAGGGGGTGCTGCTACCGACGTGCGAGCAAGAGCTGCCGGCCGCGGTCTTTCACGAGCTCGCACTGCGCTTTTCGCGGAATGACGAGGTATTGGCGCGCCTCGCCGCCAACCATGCCGTCGCGGATGCCACCATCGTCGAGATCTCCTCCCATTGTCCGGAGCGCATCACCGAGATCATCGCGGTGAACCAGCAGCGGCTCATCGGCGCTCCGCAAATCATCGAGGCTCTCTACAAAAACCGGAATACCCGCATGTCGACGGCCGAGCGCCTCGTGGAGCTCGCCGTACGTCACGAGGTCGAGCTCAGCGGCATCCCGATGTTCGAGGAGCTCAAGAAAGAAATCAGGGGTCAGCTGATCCCGGAGCCGAGCGAGGAGCCGCTGCCCGGAGACGAGCTCTTTTCGCAGGCCCTCGAAGAAGACGCCGACACCGACGCCGTCGAGCGCGACGAAGTCGAGGGGACCGAGGAAACGAAGGAGGAATTCGTGCCACTGCAGACCAAGATCCGCGGAATGAGCGCCGGGGAGAAGATCCGACTCGCGCTCTTGGGCAACGCGGCGGCACGCTCGATCCTGGTCCGAGATCCCGTTCGCGTCGTCGCCATGGCGGCGATCTCGTCTCCCGCCATGAGCGAGAGTGAAGCCAAAAATGCTGCGCAGAGCCGAGAGGTGTCAGAGGACGTGCTGCGGTTCATCGCCCGAAAACGCGAGTGGCTTCGTAGTTACGAAATCAAACGTTTCCTATGCAACAACCCGAAGACCCCACTGGCGTTGTCGATGGGCTTCTTGCCTCACCTACGCCGCAATGATCTCAGGGCCTTGTCGCGAAGCCGCGGGATTCCGAGTCCCCTCAAGCAGGCTGCCAAGCGAAGATCCAAACAGTTCGAGTGAATCATGAGCCTGTTCAAGAAGCTCTTTTCAGCAGATCACGCGGGACTCGAAGAAAAGGCCGACGCCCTCTATGCCGCCGGCGACTTCGGGCCAGCCAAGCTCGTCTACGAGAAGGCGCTCGGCGGCGCGCCTGATGAGGCTCGCGCCGACCTGGAGGACAAGATGCGCCGCTGTCTCGATGCGATTGCGCGGCAGCGGATCGACGAGGCCAAAGCCTACCTGGCCGCCGGGTCGGTCGAGCTCGCGGCCCAAGAGATCGAAGGCGCACTCGAGGTGGCCGTCGAGGAAGCAACACGCGCAGAGGCGAGCGCTCTGCTCGATGGTCTGGAGGCCGAGGACGCGCGCGCGCAGGCGGTCACGCTAGAGATGACCGACGAGGAACGGATCGCGGTGCTCATGGGCCAGTGGGAGGAAGACCAGGCCGCGGAGTACGAGGGCTATGGGGAAGAGCTGTTGCAGGCGCTGGTCAGGCTCCATAAAGAAGAGATCGACGACGCGCTCGCGCAGCTCGAATCCTTGCTCGAGAGCGCCCCGGAGCCCAGGTATCTTTGGCTCGAAGTCGGACGCGCACGCTTGCTGGGCGAGGACGGGACCGGCGCCCGCGAAGCACTCGGGCGCTTCCTCGAGGCGGTCGATGAAGGAGAGGCGACCGAGGCCAGGCTCGCGGTGCACCTCACCCTTGCCCGCCTCGCTGACGACGACGGCCGATTCGAAGAGGCGATGGAGCACTTCGGAGCGGCTGTCCAAGCGTTGCCCCAAGACTACCGGCCCTACCTAGCCATGGGAGCATTCCTTCGCGAAAAGGGGCATGCCGAGGAGGCCTTCGAGGTGCTCGGGACCGCGCTCGAGCTGAGCCGCAGCGCCGGCACCGATTGGCGGCTACTCGAAGAGCTCGGGCTCGCCGCGGAGCAGGCCGGTAAATCGGATGAGGCGAGGAATTTTCTCGAGCAGGTCATCGATTTTTTTACGAATCATCAGACCACCGATTTTCCTCCCGCGACGGCACGGAGCCTGGCGAAGCTCTACGAAGCGCAAGGGCGCCTGGATCGGGCGGCCGACATGTATCGGGCGCTCAGCCAAGGAAGCGACCGAGAACGCCATGCCTCGTACCACTACGAGGCGGGCCGTCTGCTGCGCGAGCTCGGCCTCGCCGACGAAGCGCGTCGGATGCTTACGAGAGCAGAGGCCCTGACCTCCGAAGAGGACGCCAGCCTGCGCGCCCAGATTGCCGCACTGCTGCAGGCCTGACCCTCAATCGTCCGATTTCAGACGAGTTTTCGGAGCGGTGACCATTTCCAATTCGGTGCTATGGTCATCAGGCGTCGAGGCGCGGACCCGGAATCGACCTGGCCGCGACCAAAGCGAACCCAAGCGATGACCGAAACTGGACACGCGTCTGAGCGGCGGCCCATGACGGTGCCGCGTCTTGGCGACATGAAGCGACGGGGTGAGCGGATCACGATGGTCACCGCGTACGATGCGACGTTTGCACGTCTCTTCGATGAGGCGGGCATCGACGTGCTGCTCGTTGGCGATTCTCTGGGCATGGTCGTGCAGGGCCAGGACTCCACCCTGCCGGTCACGGTCGATGAGGTGATCTATCACTGCCGCGCCGTCGCGCGCGGAACCAAGCGTGCGCACCTCGTGGGCGACATGCCGTTTTTGAGCTGGCAGATGGGCACCGAGCATGCGCTGCGCAACGCGGGGCGCTTCCTTGCCGAGGGGGGCGCTCAGGCGATCAAACTCGAAGGCGGAGCCGATGCGGCGCGCACCATCGAACGCATCGTTCGCGCGGGCATCCCCGTGATGGCCCATGTGGGACTCACTCCACAAAGCGTCCACGCAATGGGAGGGTTCAGGGTGCAAGGCAAGACCGAAGAAACCGCGGCGCGCGTGCTAGCCGATGCGAGAGCCGTCGCCGATGCGGGCGCGTATGCACTGGTGCTCGAAGGCATTCCGAGCGATCTCGCACAACGCATCACCGAAGCGGTCTCCATTCCGACGATTGGAATCGGCGCGGGCCCGCATTGCGACGGGCAAGTTCTGGTGTGCTACGATCTCTTGGGCCTCACTCCCGACCTCAAGCCCAAGTTCGTGAAGCGATACGCAGAGTTCTTTGCGGAAGGGGTAGCCGCTGCTCGACGTTACCGCGACGAGGTCCGGGCGGGCGCGTTTCCCACCGAAGCGTTCAGCTTTGGGCACGTGAAGAAGAACGAGGAAGGGGCGCCGAAGAGCGCTCTCAGCCTCGTGCAGGAAGTCCGGGCGGTCTACGGGCCCAAAGGATGACCGCGCTCATCCGCATGCCCGCCGAGCTCCGGCAGGCCTGCGACCACGCCCGCGCCGAAGGCCGCCGAGTCGGGCTGGTTCCCACCATGGGTGCGCTGCACGAGGGGCATTTGTCCTTGATCGAGGAGGCCAAGACCCGCGCCAGCTTCATCGTCACCACCATCTTCGTCAATCCACTGCAGTTTGCGCCGGGAGAGGACCTGGACCGGTACCCGAGAACGTTGCAACGCGATCTGGATATCTGCGCTGCGCGGGATGTCGACCTGGTTTTTGCTCCCGAACGGGACGCGATGTACCCACGAGGCTTCCAAAGCAGCGTGTCGGTCACGGCGCTCACCAGGCCGCTCGAGGGCGAGTTTCGTCCCAGCCATTTCGACGGTGTCACCACCGTCGTGACCAAGCTGTTCAACTTGGTCGGGCCTTGTGTGGCGGTGTTCGGCCGCAAGGACTACCAACAGTGGAAGATCCTGGAACGAATGGTTCGAGACCTGGACATGCCGTTCGAGGTCCTGGGTTGTCCGATCGTTCGCGAGTCCGATGGCCTCGCCCTATCCTCGCGCAATCGCTACCTGTCAACCGAAGAGCGCAAGCGGGCGCTCACGATTGTTTCTGCTCTGCGCAGTGTCCACGATGCGTGGCGACGAGGGGAGCGCCGCGCACACGTCATCCGCTCCTTGGCCGCGGAGCAAATCGAGTCTGGCGTGGATCAGGTCGACTACGTGGCTGCAGTCGATCCGGAGTCGCTCTTGCGTCCTGAGGGCTCTGCGGACCGTCTCCTGATCGCCGTGGCGGCGCACCTGGGCGGGACGCGGTTGATCGACAACGTCGTGCTAGGCGAAGATCCGCGCCCGTGAGGGCGGCCTCAAGCACCGTGCAGCCACCAGAGCAACCAAGCCGCCACCCCGAATGCAGCCCCGAGCATGATGGCCCACTCGACGCGCTGTGGGGTGACTTTCGGGCTGGGTAAACCGGCGACGGTCGGCTCGCCATTCTCCAGGTCGAAGCGAAGCGGAGGATCAGGCGGGGTCGGACGCTCCGACAGCGGCAGCGTCATCAACCGATCACGCGTCTGTGGAAGATCCATTTCGTCGGATCCAACTTTCGCGGGTTCTTGGTAGGGCAAGCCTGCCAAGAGCTCATCGATTCGGCGCGCCGCGTGAGCGGACGACCTCCGGGTCAGACACCTCTCGAGCGCGTGTGCCATGGCCGCGGCATCGGGATAGCGCTTGCCGGGGTCCCTCGCGGTCGCGCCCGCGATGATCGCATCGATCTCAAAAGGCACCCCATCACGCAAAGTCGACGGCGGGGGCACCCGAGCGCGTCTCACCGCGTGAAGGAGCGAGCCGACGTCGCCTTCCTGGTAGAGCCGCCGACCGACGAGCAGCTCCCAGAGCACGATCCCGGCGGAAAAGATGTCGCTCCGATGATCCAGGGGCTCTGCCGACGCTTGCTCGGGCGACATGTAGAAGTACTTGCCCTTCAGCACCTGAGCATCCGGATCGCTTCTTCGAACTGTAGTCTTGGCGATCCCGAAGTCTGCAATCTTCACCTCTCCTGCCCGGCTCAACAGGATGTTCTGTGGCGAGACGTCTCGGTGCACGATGCCCGCCGGTGCGCCCTTTGCATCCAGCATCCGATGGGCGTAGTCGAGCGCACGGCAGACTTCGGCCAGGACGTAAACCGCGAGGTCCACCGGAAATGAGCGGTCGGCTTTTCGAAGGAGCTCGATCACACGCTGCAGGTCACAGCCTTCGACGTGCTCCATCACCAGCACGAACGAACCTTCGACGAACGATAGGTCGAAGGTTTGCACTATGTTCGGGTGGCATAGCGAAACCGAGAGCTTTGCCTCCTCGATGAGCATCTCCTGGTTGGCTTCCCCGGCGAGGCTTTGCGCATGGATCCGTTTGACGGCCACCGGTTTTTCAAAGCCCGCTCCGCCCTGGGCCTTGGCGAGGTACACTTCGGCCATGCCCCCGGCTGCAAGCCGACGCAAAAGCACGTAGGGGCCGAAGGGCCGCGGTTGACCTGTGTCGATCATGGAAACGCCCCACCGCGAATCTATCGCACTCGATTCCATGACGTAAACGAATCGTTGGCGTATGCTGAAAACATGAGTCGACCGCCCACACCGAAGCTCACGCCCGAACACCTCGCGGACATCGGCCTCTTTGGAGGATTGAGCAAAGGAACACTCGAGGTCCTGGCCTCGTCCTTACCGACAACCCGCATCGAGGCAGGGCAGATGGTCGTCGAAGAAGGCGATCTGTCGACGCAGATGTTCGTGGTCGTTGCAGGCGAGCTGGAGGTGATCAAAAAAGGCGAGTCGGGCGGGGACGTGCGCGTTGCGGTGCTTGGCCCCGGTGACTGGTTCGGCGAGATGTCGATCATCGACGTTCAGCCCCGCTCGGCCAGCGTTCGCGCGGTCGCGCCGACCTTGGTCGTCTCCGTGACGCCCGAGCACGTCGAAAGCCTCCTGTACCGACGAGACATGAAGGACTATGCGCTCTTCGTCATGAACATCGCGCGGGAGCTCAGTCGGCGGCTCCGCGTGGCAGACGGAATCCTCGCGCAGTTCTATGCTGCGTTGTCGAGTCAATACGGTTCCGGGCCGCGCCGCCAATGATCGCGGTCGAGACGGGTTAGAGAACCCGCGGCGCCGGAGTGGTCAGCCCCTTCAACTCCTCACGTTCCTTCAGCGCATCGAGTATGATCGTGGCCGTTTCTTCGATCGCGCAGTTGGTCACATCGACCACCATCCAATCGGGGTGGTGTCGGAAGATGTCGTGCGCATACTCGAGCTCGGCTTTGACGTGCTCTCGCAAGCCGTAGTTTGCATCCGGAGGCATGCCCAACTGCTGAAGCCGCTGCTTTCGGATATCCATCAACTGATCGACATCGATGGTGAGGCCCACTACTCGGTAACCCGAAAGCTCGTAGAGCTCTTTCGGTGGCTCCACGCCCAGCACGAGTGGAACGTTTGCGACCTTGAGCCCGCGGCCCGCGAGGTACGTGGAGAGCGGGGTCTTGCTCGTACGGCTCACGCCGACCACCACCAAGTCGGCCTTGTGGAGGTTTCGAGGCTCCTTACCGTCATCGCTCTTCACGGCAAACTCGACCGCCTCCACGCGCCGAAAATACTCCGGGGTCAGCGGCATTTCGGCAGACGGGATGTTCACCGGAACCGCTTGCAGATACGAGCCGATCTGACTGATCAGCGAGCCGATCACGTCGACGTAGCGGACCTTGAGAAGCGCCGCCTCCTCATTGAAATGATCGCGAAGCTCCGGACGAACGAGCGTGAACACGACCATCGCGCCTTCGGCGGCGGCGCCCTCCAAAATGGTGGTCAGTGCGCGTCGCTCGCGGACGCGCCGCTCGATTTTCAGCCGGACCCTATGGTCTGGGAACTGGAGCAAGGTCGCGCGAGTCACCCGCTCCGCGGTTTCGCCCGTCGAGTCGCTGACCACATAGATGATCTTCGCGTCCATAGGCACACGGATCAGAGACGGTGACCGAGTTTGCGTCCGTGCATTCGATTGATCCGGCGGCGGTTTTTGGCCTTGCGTTTGGCATGGCGCCGAGCGCTCTTTTTGCGCTTTGGCGGGCGCTCACGGTGGATGATGTTCAAGTACATGGTGGCTCCTTTGAGATTTCAACGTGCTCGCTTTGGAACGAGCAACCAATAGTCCAAGTCTAGAACGACGTTCTCGTGATAGGTTTCCCGTCCATCGCTGGAGACCTTCAGCGGGAATCCCGCCGCGGTCGGACCGACGTCCTTGAGGGCGACCAGACGCACACGAAGCGCGCCCACGTCCGCTCGGCCCGGAATGTCGCCCTTGTCGAGAATTTCGCTATACGCGTAGATCGTGTCGCCGGCGAAGGTTGGATTGGCGTGTGCGCCGCCGTTCCACGCCAGGATGCCCAGCACCCGCTCCATTCCATTGAACGAAAGGGACCGAGCCACGCTGATCACGTGGCCTCCATACATCAGGCGGCGGCCGAATCGAGTGTCCTTGGTCTGCACCGCGTCGAAATGGACTTTCGCCGTATTCTGATAGAGGCGCGTTGCGGTCGCGTGCTCAGACTCTTCGATGGTCATTCCATCCACGTGGTCGATCCTCTCTCCGACTTCGTAGTCTTCGAAGTATGCGCTCCCGCCCGAGGCCCACGCCTCGTATTGGCTCAGATCGAGATTGGCGGGCACGACCAGGTCCGACGGGGCGACTTCTTTGGGCATGGATGGCCGGTCATTGGCACCGGTCGGGGTGGACGGATCGCGCTTGTGCACCATCACCCAACGGTAATATTCGAGCACCACCTCGCCACGCTGGTTGGTTCCCGCGGTCTTCACCCAAACCACGCCCGTCTTTCCGTTGCTATTCTCGCGCTTGCCCACGACTTCCGAAATGGATCGCAGGGTATCGCCGGCATAGACTGGAGCGAGAAAGCGTACGCCGGCATAACCCAGGTTGGCTACGGCATTGAGAGACACGTCGTTCACCGTCTTGCCAAAGACGACGTGAAACACCAATAGATCATTGATCGTCTCCCTCGGGTACCCAAGGGAACGCGCGAACTCCGCGGAGCAGTGCAGCGGATATCGAGAACCCGTGAGGCCGATGTACATGGCGGCTTCGCCCTCCGTGATGGTCCGGGGCACTGCATGAACGAGCGTGGCGCCCACTTCGAAATCTTCGAAAAAATTGCCTGGATTGGTCTTGACCATGTGATTTCCTCGCTCGCCGAGCACCGAATGTACGCGGGACGGACTCGAACGCAAGGAGTGGTGGGCGAGACGGATTCGGTGCTATGACCTCACGGCATGCAGCCGGACGAAGAGCGGGCCAACATGGTAGAGCACCAGCTGCGCCGCCGCGGTATCGTCGACGAGCGCGTGCTGGCGGCGATGGATGACGTGCCCCGCGAGGCGTTCGTGCCGGAGTCTTTGCGGCACGAGGCATACGCGGACTGCGCCCTTCCCTTGTCCCACGGTCAGACGATCTCGCAACCATTGATGGTCGCCATGTCCGTCGAGGCGCTCAAGCTGAAGGGGCACGAGACGATTTTAGAGGTCGGCGCGGGTTCGGGATATCAAGCTGCGGTTCTGTCGAAGCTCGCCAAAAAAGTGTACGCCATCGAAATCATTCCGGAGCTCGTCGCCAATGCACGGCGGGTCCTCGACTCGCTGGGAATCGACAACGTGGAGCTCATCTGTGCAGACGGCCGCAAGGGATGGCCCGAGGGCGCGCCGTACGACGGCATCGTGGTAGCCGCGGCGGCGGAAGACATCCCAACTGCGCTGGTCGACCAGCTTCGCGAGGGCGGACGGCTCGTCATTCCAGTCGGCGGAAGGTGGGGCCAAGCGCTGCAAGCATCGCACAAGATCGGAGGCAAGCTCGAAGCACAGGAGCTCTGCCGCTGCGTCTTTGTGCCCTTGGTCCACGGACGCTAGACTGCCGCCGGCGGAGGAACAGGGCATGAGCATGATCGTCTTTCGGTACTTTCATTTCGTCGGCATCGTGTTTTGGGTGGGAACTGCCATGGCGGTCGCCATGATCGGGTCGGCCGCCACCTCAACCGATAGTGGTCTGGCGCGGACGCTTCGAGCCGTGACGATTCGTGTGACCACGCCCGCGATGCTGCTCGCCTTCGCTGGCGGATTCGGAATGCTCATCCCGAAATTCGTGGAGGTCTACGCAAAGCAAGGCTGGATGCATGCGAAGCTGGCTCTCTTGGTCGTCCTGGCTGGGGTGACGGGCGTGCTCACCGGAAAGCTCCGCCGATGGGCGGAAGGCCAGGACGTAGACCCCCGCGCCTTCAGCCGTTTGGCCTGGGGCATCGCAGTCCTTGCGATCCTCATCGTGACCCTAGCCGTTTTTCGTCCGTTTTCTTGATCCCGAAACGCTCGATCCGCGGCGGCAGCAAATAGGGATAGGGCTTTCGCAGCACGTTGCGGTAAACCCAGCGGTCGGCGCGACGCGCCGCCTGCACGAAGGCATAGGTTTGGGCATCGCTCTTGTAGTGGGAACGTACCTCCTGCTCGGTAATCGCCGGCGTCAGCTCGAATACGTCATTGGCCACCGGAATGAGCGGCGGAAAAATGTCGCCAAGGCCTTCTTTGATCAGGTTACCCAGGAAGTCCAACGCCTGTCCCCGAAGGGAGTGATAGTTGTCTAGGATCCCTCGCAGCAAGAAGCGATTGACGACGAAGCGCACAGGTCCTGGAAGCGCGCGCGTTTGCTCGGTGAAGTCGAACAAGTCTTCGCCTTTTTCGTTTCGGAGGAACGGCGTGCCTACGTCGAGATAGCGAATGCGAGCCCCATCCATCCCCCAGTTCGAGAGCTGACCATCGGGAGCCAGCAATGGCGTCACCGCAGCGCGGATGTGCTCGAAAATCCGTCGCACGTACGGCGCGGCGTCGTCGGCGGTCTTGTCTTTGAGAAAGTCGGGACCGAGCGTGCCGGGGCGAAGCAGCGGCTGTACACAGTAGAGCACGTGTCCTTCAGGCCTTTCGAGAATCGGCGTTTCCGTCTCGACCACGTCGATGCCACAGGCCTCGAGCTGAGCGATATACGAAGCGATGAGCTCGGCCGTTCGCTCTGCCGCTTCGCGCGTCGAAAATGGAACCAGCCGCTTGCACGCAAAATCGCCGTGGCTCGTGGCGAGCTTGACCGCAATGGTGACCTCGCCGTAGCCGATCACCTCCAGCCCGTCGGTACGGCCCGTACGTACCGCGTGCTCCAATCGCTCTTCGAAGCCTTCTACCTCTGCAGCCTGGAGTAAGGCGGTCATGCAAGCGCCCTCGTCATTCGGGCGATCAAGTCGTCAGTTTCTTCATCGCTCAGGATGAGCGGCGGCAAGAACTGAAGCACCCGCCGATCATTGCCCGCGGGAAAGCAGAAGACACCTTGCTGTAGGATCCGCAACAGCGCACCGAGCGCCTCCATCTCGTGCCCGAACACCAAGCCCATGAAGAGGCCGCGGCGACGCAGCTCGAAGGGCAACGGAGCAAAGGCGCGGCCAAATCGCTCAGAGAGCATGCGCACCCGCTCGAGGAAGCCCGGCTCGCCGACGATGTCGAGCACGGTCAGCGCGGCGACACAGCCAAGCTCCGAGCCGCCGTAGGTCGAGATGTGCACGAACGGATTTGCCTCACTGTCGAGAATCTCGTGCATCTCACGGCTGAGAAGCGTGGCGGTGATCGGATAGATGCCGCCCGACAGGCCTTTGCCAGTGATGATCGCGTCCGGAACGACTGATTCGTGCTGGATACCCCACCACGCACCGGTTCGGCCCAACCCGGTCTGAACCTCGTCGATCAGCAATCGGGCGCCCCGTTCATCACATAGGCGACGAACGGTCTCGAAATATCCGGATTCGGGGATGGGCATGCCCAACGTGGCCGGGATGGCTTCGATGATGACTCCGGCTGTCTCCTCGTCGATCGCGGCATCCATCGCAGCGACGTCGTTGAACGGCACTTGCACGAAGCCCGGCAGGTTCGGACCAAACGGATCTCGAAAGGCGGCATCGCCGGCAGCAAGAGCAAGCCCGGTATGACCGTGATATCCGCCCCGTATGGACACGATCTTGAGACGGCCTGTCGTCCCACGTGCAGCCTTGATGGCCAGGTCGACGGCCTCGCCGCCGGACACACCGAAGACGACGCGCGGAAGCGCATCGTCGAACGTGGCAGACAGTCGCAAAGCCAACTGCGCCCGAAGGCCGGAAACGAAGTGATGATTCCCGATGTCGAGCTTTCCGAGGACATCGGAAAGGGCTGCGGTCACGCGCGGGTTGCAATGCCCCAGGCTGAAGACCCCGCCATTGCAGTGGCAGTTGATGAGCCGGTTCTTCGTATAGGCATCTTCGAACCAGATGCCCTGCCTCTTGCCCATCACGAGCCGGAGGCCCATGCGCTCGTAATAAGCGAGCTTGTTCGGAGCGACGTGCGCTCGGAACACTGCAGCAAGCTCGTCAAAGGTTTCGAACGGCTGTGGAGGTAGCTCGGCGGTCATGCAACGGAGTCTACCCGAGGAGCGTCTTCCATGTGTGGTCTCGAGAGCGCCTGGCGAAAGGGCTGCGCACGATCGCGCGATTGGCGCAGTTTATGCGCCCTCGCCTGTCGAAAAGTCGCCAATCTGCAACAAAAGCACAAACCTAGAGGACGTCGGCACTCCCTTTGCAGGCATGCTGGCCTTGGCAACCTCTGCCCCAGCATCGGAGCTTCCGTGACCGCATTCCATCCCGCCCAGAACAACTCGTTTCCGAGCCAGCCATGATGAATCGAAGTGGTCTGCTGAAAGCCATGGAGGTTCGTGGATATAGCCATCCGGACTTTCGCGCGCTGCGTGAAGTCGTACGGTGGTGCGCCCCGTGGCACGGACCGGGCGGGGCTGCAGTCGCCGTGTATCATCGCGGAGAGCTCGTCGCAGACCTCGCGTGCGGGACCCGAAATCGTAAGGGAGATCCGTTCGAGCCGCAGACACTCGCGCTCAGCATGTCCACTGGCAAAGGGGTCATGGCGACGTTGCTTCATCAAATGGTCGATCGCGGCTTCCTCGAGCTCGATGCTCCCGTGGCCAAATATTGGCCGGAGTTTGCACGTAACGGAAAGGGAAGCATCACCGTCCGCCAAGCGGCATCTCATCGGGCAGGGCTCTACTCGATTGCTCGTGTCATCGACTCGGCCGAGGAGATGTTCGACTGGGATCACATGATCCGCGTCGTCGAAGACATGTGGCCTGTGCACAAGCCCGACACCGACTTCGGTTATCACGCGTGGACAGGCGGATGGATCATCGGCGAGGTGCTTCAGCGCGTCACCTCGAAGCGTTTTCCAGAGCTCATCAAGGAATATCTGGCCGACCCGCTCAGGCTCGACGGACTCTACATGGGGCTGCCAAAAAGCGAGCTGCCGAGGGTCGCCGAGTTTCTGATTCCGCGGATCCCACGCCGGGCGCTTCAAGGACGTCCTCGCGGAGTGCGGGCGAGGGTTCGGAGGTCCGCATCGGCGACCGTGCGGTGGCATTCCGCCTTGGGACAAGCCGTCGATGCCATGATCCCGCCGGGGCTTGGAGGGGTGCTGGGAGATCCTCGATGGCTGACCTCGACGATTCCGTCGGGCAATGGCGTGTTCAATGCGCGATCGCTGGCCCGTCTCTACGGCGCCCTCAGCCTGGGCGGCACGCTCGAGGGCGTGCGTCTGTTGTCGGCCGCAACGTTGGCCGAAGCGACTGAAGATCAGAATGCGCCCGTGGGGCGCGTCATCCCCTTCCCGCTTCGCTTCAAGGTCGGCTACATGCGTCCGGTTTCGCTCGGTCTTCGCCTTGCTTGGGGCGGCCGTGTCCTCGACCTCGGGCTTCCCAATCCCCATGCATTCGGACACTTTGGCTTCGGGGGCTCGGGCGCGTGGGCCGATCCCGAGCGGCAGCTCGGCGTAGGCATCGTCACGAATTGCTTCGGAGCGCGGATCCCTGGCGACTTGCGGCCGGTGGCGGTCGCCACAGCCACAGCCCATTGCGTCGATCACCGCCCCGACTGCTGACCCTCGAGCTCGTGCTGCGTCAGTGGCGTACGCGCCACGGCTTCGCCTTTTCGACCTGGGCGGCGAGCCTGAGCAAGCGAGCCTCGTCGCCATAGGGTGCGAGAAACTGAACCCCTATGGGAAGGTCATTGACGGTGCGATAGAGCGGCATCGACATTGCCGGAATCCCCGTCAGGTTTGCAACCATGGTGCGGGGGCGCACCCGGTGCGCCAAGGTCTCGAGCTGGGTGTCCACCAGACGGTCGCGAACCTGGGGAACACGAAATAGGCCCGCGGCCGCAGGCGTGACCAGGAAGCGAAGCAGTCGTTGCTCGTTTGGCGTGGGCTCGGTCTGCCCCAAGGGGACCGGAACGCGTCCCAGGGTCGGGGTCAGCAGCACGTCATACCGTTCGAAGCAGCAGGCCAGCGCGGCGCCCACCCGCCTGGCGGTCAGGCGGCAAGCGGCTACCGTCTCAGCGGAAAGCGCCTTTCCGACCTGCGCCAGGAACAGGGTGACGTCCTCAAGCGAGCTGCGGACCTTGGACCGCCCATATTGTTCCTCGAGCCGGGAGACCACCAGCGCCGTATGGGCGGCCATGAGCAAGACGACCGTCCGGAGCACCTCCCATTCATCGTAGGGGAGCTCGACCTCCTCTACGATGTGGCCCAAGTCCCCTAAAAGACTAGCTGTCTGGCGTACCGCGTCCGCGCAGCCAGGTTCCATCGATACCCCGAAAACCTCGCTGACTGTCGACATACCGACACGCAATTGGCCAGGATCCTGATCGAGCGCGGCTAAGAAGCCCCCAGACGCAGGTGCCGCATAGGGGGAGCCCGGCTCGAGGCCCTGGGTCACGTCGAGCATCGCGGCCGTATCACGGACGCTCCTGCTGACGACGTGGGAGGTGGAAAGCCCTTCGAGCTCCCAGATGAAGTCGGGGCCTACCGGGTTGCGCCCCCGGCTTGGCTTGAGACCGAAAATGCCGCAGGCGGAGGCCGGCATTCGAATTGAGCCTCCCTCGTCGGTCGCGGACGCCATCGGGACGATCCCAGCGGCCACCGCTGCCGCAGAGCCCCCGCTCGAGCCTCCGGCTGACCTCGTCACGTCCCAGGGGTTGCGCGTGGCTCCCCAGGCTTTCGAAACGGTGAAAGCGGAAAGCTTGTATTCGGGAGTATTGGTCTTGCCGAACACGACGAGGCCGGCATCGACGAATCGACGCACGATCTCGGCCGTGAACCGGGAACGCTCCCCTTTGTGAAGGCGGCTGCCGTTGCTCATCGGAGTGCCTTCGAGGGCATGATGAACGTCCTTGAGCAGGAAGGGAACGCCCGCGAAAGGTCCCGCAAGGTCGCGCCGTATCCATTCGTAGGCGTGATCGTAGAGCGGCGTCACGACGGCGTTGAGCTCGGGATTGAGCTTTTCCGCTCGTAAGATGGCAGCTTCGAGCACCTCGCCGGAGCTCACCTCACGTGCCCGGATCAGCTCGGCCAGCCCGAGCGCGTCGTAGTGCAGATACTCGTCGAACACCTCAGCCGTCCTTGGGCCTGCCGTCCAAACGGCCTCGTAGCTCACTATGGACCAGGTCGCGGACGCCATCCATCGCCAGGAAGTCGTGGGGGAAACCCATTTCGATTTGACTCACCTTCCGAAGCTGGTGCAGCTGGGCTTCGTCGAGCACCACATCGACGCTGCCCAAGCTGTCGATGATCTGGTCGACCTTGCGGGCGCCGACGATCGGGATGTACCGATAGCCTTGGGCGCGCACCCATGCGATCGCAACCTGCGAGGACGTTGCACCGATCTCGTCTGCTACAGCGTCGACCTCCCGTGCCACCCGCAGGCTCGACTCGGAGGTTCGGCCGCGCTGCTCGTTGTTCGCAGCGCGCAACGAGTCATTGTCCACTGAGCTTCGTGTGTACTTTCCTGTCAGGACGCCCGCTCCCAGAGGCGCCCACGCCAAGACCGACAAACCCAATGCATGGGCCATGGGCAGCAGGTCACGTTCGGGCGTGCGCTGAAGCAGGCTGTATTCGATCTGCAGACCCACGTATCCGGTCCAACCGCGCAGCTCGGCCAGCACGTTCGATGCCGATACCACCCAGGCGGGCGTGTCGCTCACGCCCACGTAGAGCACTTTGCCGGCGCGAACCACATCATCGAGCGCGCGCATCGTTTCTTGGTACGGCGTATGCTCGTCCCATGCGTGAACCCACAACAAGTCGATGTAGTCGGTGCTCAAGCGTCGTAGGCTGTTCTCGACCGAACGAACGAGATTCTTTCGATGGTTGCCGGCGGTGTTCAGATCCTCGTGATCCATCGCCAGCGTGTACTTGGTTGCGACAACCGTACGGTCCCGACGCCCTTCGAGCCACTTTCCCACGATCTCCTCCGTCTGCCCGCCGTGGTACTTGTTCGCGGTGTCGAGAAAGTTTCCGCCAGCGTCGGCGTAGGCATCGAGGATGCGGTGGCTGGTGGCTTCGTCGGCCCCGAAACCCCACTGGTCCCCGAAGCTCATCGTTCCGAGGCATATCTCCGACACCCGGAGGCCGGAAGTGCCCAGAAGACGGTAGCGAAGCATCAAATCGTCCTTTCGACAGGGGTAGAATCCATTACCGGGAGGCTCGGTCCGATGTCAAGACGCTCCAGCCCGCGAGTTGACGAGGGCAATGATCGAGCCCGCGCTGACAACGCCAATTACGTAGAATCCGCCATGATCGAATATGTGGTCGTGAAATTGAAAGAGCCCCAGGCTCGTACCGAGGCCGACCCCATACGCAAGCCAGGGCTGTTCTGTCCAGACAATGCGTTGGCGCTTGGTCAACACAGCCACGAACGGCCAGAACGAAGTCGCGGCGGCGTACGCCCGATACGGCTCCCCTAGCTCGGCCATGAGCCGCCGGTCTTGGTGCATCCCGCCAACCAAGGCCAGGACCACGATGCCGATGAAGAAGACGAAGGTTACGAGCGAAGGCGCCAGCATGGCGTGCGCTCCGGCCCAGATCGAGATCCCCGAAAAGAAGGGATGGCGACTGATCTGCTGGATCCCACGCGCATGGGTCACACGATGGCGAAACGTGGCCATGGGAAGCCGTGGGTACACGAGAACCGCCGCAATGAAGAGAGAGAACCCGGCCACAGACAGTGCCACGAGGGCGCCGCGAACGGGCGGAACCGTGACCAGCAGCGCGGTTTGAGGATCATCGAAGCGATGCAATGCCACGTAGTGAACGAGCACGGCAAAGCTCACGATGGCCACGGCCGAGTACACGGCGATGAAACCCGCTTCTCCGAAGACAGCCACCAGACGCTTGCGAAGCGGCCTCGCGGTCAATCCCACGTGGGCTCCTCCAAACAGGAGCCATAACAATGCAGTTGCCACGCCGCCTTGCATCCGACCCGCCTAGCCTACGACGGGTCTTGGCGGTCCTCCAGGGCATTGCGAAGGAATCGACCTCAGTTGACGTGAAACACGTCGTCGTCGATCTCCGTGTCGATCGCCGTGTTGCGACGAATTACGTCTGCCAGCGTCGTGCTGCCGATTTGAGGGAAACCAGATCGAGCCCTCCTGCAGCGTCGCCGAGCTCGAAGTGCACGGGATGCTTTCCGGTACCGTCGATGTTCCTGTACTCGACGGAGGGCTCCCCCTCGATCGTTTGGACGTGCTTCGCGTATTCATTGCGCAATCGGACTAGGAGCCACGGCTAGCCGCAGGACCTGGGCATAGCCTTGTGCAACGCAGGCACCTTCGAGAAGGCCGCGCTGAAGGAGCAGCTCGTGAAACCTTGGCAAGTTGTAGTGCGGAACGGTCATCAACAGATGATGCTCGAGATGGTATTGAACGCCGTTGGGGGCGACGAGCAACCGCTCCAACCATCCTGCGCGAACCGTTCGGGTCTGTCCAAGTGGATCGGTCGGGTCGGGCACCATGGCATGCTCGGCAATGGACCGGATCCGGGCGACGAGCTTGTTGGTGGTCAACCAAGCGCCGACCCACAAGAGGTAGAGCATCGGATGCCCGAGGGCCCAGAGAGTTCCGAACAACGCGAGGTTCGTCACCAGGGTGCCCGCTACCATCCGAAGCGCAGGCCCACGCTCCAGGCGAAGTGGCAACGTGCCCGTGTCCACCGGCCGGCGCCGAACAACTCGCGCCACCAGATAGGTGGTGCCGATTAGCTGCTTGAGCCCCGTGACGCCGAGCAAGTCGCGCGCGACTTTGCGGGCCATGCTGGCTTTCGAAACCGGAAACCCGGTGGCCAGGCTCAGGTCGGGATCCGCCTCAGTCCACGTTTTCGCGTGATGCTCGAGGTGATGGGCGCGGTACATGTCGGCGCTCAGGTAGATCGGATATCCGGCTAGCCAGTTGCCAGCGAAGTCGTTGAGCTTGCGGTTGCGGAACAAGGTCCGGTGCGCGCTTTCGTGCATGACGACCGCAAAGCCGAGTTGGCGTGCACCGATGATCGCCAGAGCCAAGAGCACCGTCAACACGTTAGGCGCATAAGCGACAAGCCCCATGGACGCAGCGATTAGCCCGTAATTGACGACGAGTGTCAGACAGGCATTCCCCTCGCGAATCGTGCGTAGATCGCGGATTTCCTCGGTCGTGAAGCGATCCAACCAGCGTTTGTCCGGACGCTCCACCGATCAGCCGCGAAGAATGTACTGCTCGAGCTGCTCGATCGTCATGTCCTGCTCTGCGACGATGCTACGCACGAGATCGCCAATCGACAGGATTCCGATGAGCTCTCCCTGTTCCATGACCACCAAATGGCGCGTTCGCTTCCCAGTCATGATGGCCATGCAGTCCCGCGTCGTCTTGTCACAACCCACGAACAACACGTCCGCAGCCATTGCTTCGCGGACCGGAGTCGTCGGCGACGCCTTGCCTTTGAGGAAAACGTTGCGAGCGTAGTCGCGCTCGGTAATCAGCCCGATTACCTTTCCGGAATCCACGATGACGAGCGCGCCGATGTCGAGGTCGGCCATCCTCCGGATCGCGTCGTATACGGTCGCGTCGGGAGAGATCGTCTCCACGTTGTGCCCCTTGTGTTCCAGCAGCTGAGCGACGGTAATCATCGAAACCCCAAAGCAACCATACCACCTCTCAGAAGGAACCCAAACCGGAGTCTTGACGCCCTGCGCCCGCAAGTCAGATGCCGTCGCCATGCCACGGTGGCAGAGGTCGGCTATTGTGCGCCTCCGGCAATGTCCAAACCGCTCACCGCGCAGCTAGAGCTCGAGATCCTGCCCCAGCCCGACGACACCACGTGTGGGCCCACGTGTCTGCATGCCGTCTATCGGTATTGGGGCGATGAAACGACCCTGGACGGGGTGGTCGGAGAGGTCGAGCCTCTCCCAGGGGGCGGTACCTTTGCAGTCACACTCGCTTGTCACGCGCTCCGGCGTGGCTACCTCGCGGAGATCTACACCTACAATCTGCAGATTTTCGATCCGACGTGGTTCAGCGAAGGCATCGACCTAGCCGAGCGTCTCAAAGCGCAGCTGACACACAAACGCACACGCAAGTTGCAGATCGCAACCGCCGCTTACCTCGAATATCTACGATTAGGGGGCGTCGTGCGCTTCGAAGAGCTCAGGCCATCGCTGATCCGACGCTTCTTGAACCGGGGGATTCCCATCCTCACTGGACTGAGCGCAACGTATCTGTATCGCTGCGCTCGAGAGCACGAAGATCAGTACGATGACACCCGCGGCGAGCCCGTCGGTCACTTCGTAATCCTGAGCGGCTACGACCGAAAGAAGCGAGAAGTCACGGTGTCCGATCCCTCACACGACAACCCGCTGTTTCGAACGCATCGCTACAGCGTTCGTATGGACCGTCTGATTACGGCAATTGCGCTCGGTGTCATGACCTACGATGCCAACCTGCTCGTCTTGACCCCAGCCCCGAAACGAAAGGAAAAGGAGAGGTGAGTGCGCTCATCGTCGTCGAACGGCCCGAGAATTGGCCGCTTGAAATTCCCGGAACCGAAGTCGTCACCGCAGCGGACTATCTGACCAACCCCAGATTCGTCGAGCTCAAGAGGGCGAAGGTCTTCAATCTCTGCCGAAGCTACGCGTATCAAAGCGCTGGCTACTACGTCTCGCTCTTAGCCGCCGCGCGGGGGCACAGACCCCTGCCGTCCGTCATGACCATGCAGGACCTGCGCCAGGCATCGCTCGTCCGCATTGCGTCGGAATCGGCGGAGCTCCTAGTGCAGCAGACGCTTGCCCCAATCAAGAGCGATCGGTTCGTGGTCAGCATTTACTTCGGCCGGAACATGGCCAAACGATACGACCGGCTCTGCCGGGCATTGTTCAATCACTTCCCGGCACCGCTGCTTCGAGCCGAATTCGTACGTGCCGACCAATGGCGACTCGAAAAACTCAGGGTGATCGCATCACACGAGATTCCGGAGTCACATCGCGAATTCGTGATGGAGCAAGCCAAGCGGTTTTTTCACAGACCCCAACCATCGGGCGTGCAGCGCGCGCGTTATGACCTCGCCATTCTGGTCAATCCAGAAGAGGTCGACGCGCCGTCTGACGAAAAAGCGATTCAGCGATTTCTCCGTGCTGCCAAGAAGGTGGGCTTCGATGCGTGGGTGGTGGGAAAGGAAGACTTCGGCCGAATCGCCGAATTCGACGCATTGTTCCTGCGCGAAACCACGGCTGTCGATCACTACACCTACCGATTCGCTCGCCGTGCCGAAGCCGAGGGCCTGGTCGTGATCGACGACCCGGAATCGATCGTGCGCTGCACGAACAAAGTGTATCAAGCAGAGCTGTTCGAGCAGAACAAGATCGACTGTCCGAAGACGCTCGTCGTTTATCGCGAAAGCGCCCAGGAAGTAGCCTACAAACTGGGTCTTCCTTGTGTGCTCAAGAAACCGGACAGCTCGTTTTCGGCCGGCGTAGTCAAGGCAGACACGGAGGCCGAGCTCAGCGCCCACTTGCGCCAGTTCTTGCAGAAGTCGGAGCTGGTGATTGCACAGGAATTCGCGGCTTCCGAGTTCGACTGGCGCGTGGGCGTATTGGACGGCAAGGCTCTTTACGTCTGCCGCTACCACATGGCGCGGGGCCACTGGCAAATCCAAAAGTCCCTAGGCGAAAAGCGTCGCGTCTACGGTCGCACGGATACGCTGGCAGTCGAAGATGCCCCCAAGGCAGTGGTCGAGCTTGCAGTGCGCGCTGCCAACCTGATAGGCGATGGGCTCTATGGCGTCGATATCAAGGAGGTTGGCGACCGGCTTCTCGTCATGGAGATCAACGACAACCCGAGCATCGAAGCCGGCACGGAAGACGCCATCCTCAAGGACGAGCTCTACCTCGGCATCATGCAAAGCTTCTACGACCGTCTGGAACGGCGAGGGCAGCGGGAGCGAAGGTGAGCGACCTGGCTCCGCTTCACCTCTTCGAGGCTTTCGGCATCGAGATCGAGTACATGATCGTCGATGCGGAGAGTCTCTCGATCCGGCCCATCGCAGACGAGCTCCTCAAGAAGGTAGCCGGAAGCTACGAGATGGAGGTCGATCGCGGCGTGTTGCGCTGGTCGAACGAGCTGGCGCTACATCTGATCGAGCTCAAAACCAATGGGCCGGCAAAAGACCTTCATCAACTGCACGAGGTCTTTCAGAAGGATGTCGAAGCCATTGGATCCCTACTCGCTCCGATGGGCGCTCGCCTGCTTCCTACCGCGATGCATCCCTGGATGGACCCCGACGAGCTCCGGCTCTGGCCGCACGAAGACGACATCATCTATGAGAGCCTTCATCGGATTTTCGACTGCCGCGGACATGGCTGGTCGAACTTGCAGAGTATCCACATCAACCTGCCGTTCGCGAACGACGAGGAGCTCGGCCGGTTGCACGCAGCCATCCGGCTGGTGTTGCCGATCCTACCCGCACTCGCCGCAAGCTCTCCTTACGTCGAGGGCCGCCCGAGCGGTCTTCTCGACACCCGCGTGGAAGTGTATCGACACAATGCGCGACGCGTGCCTTCCGTAACGGGCACGGTCATCCCCGAAGCGGTCTTCCAGCGGCAAGACTACGAGCGGTTGCTGCAAGGCATCTACCGCGACCTCGCTCCGCTGGATCCGGAGGGGATCCTTCAGCACGAGTGGATCAACGCCCGTGGCTGCATCGCGCGATTCGACCGCATGGCGCTCGAAATCAGGCTGCTGGACGTGCAGGAGTGCCCACGGATGGATCTCGCCATCGCGCAGGCAACCATCGCTGCGGTTCGAGCGCTCGTCGAGGAGACATGGGCCGGATACGAGCAACAGCAGGCGTGGCACGAAAACGAGCTCGAGCAGATCTTGCTGAAAACGATCGTCGACGCCGACCGGACAATGATCGACGACGCTCGTTTCCTGCGTGCTTTCGGCCTCGATAGCCGTTCCGCGACCGCCGGCCAGCTCTGGCAGCACGTGATCGAGACCCGAGTCGAGCCGGATCCCAACTATGCAGGCGCCGCGCAAGCTCTTCAGGTAGTCTTGAGCGAGGGCTGCCTCGCGAGGAGGATCGTTCGCGCCGCCGGACCGAGCCCAAAACACGAACGGTTGCGCGACGTGTACCTGCGTCTTGCGGACTGTCTCGTTCGAGGCGAGAGCTTCACGAGCGAGCGATGAGCGCGGATGTATTGCTGCTCAGCTGCGAGCATGGGGGCGCACGTGTGCCCCCACGATACGCGAGGCTCTTCGAAAGCCGGGTTGCTCGGCGGGCGCTCGGGACTCATCGAGGATGTGACCTCGGGGCCCTACCCTTGGCCCGATCTCTATCACACGCGCTCAAAGCGCCTCTCGAGGCAAGCACGGTGACGCGTCTTTTGGTCGACCTCAATCGGTCGGTCGGCCACCCCCGTCTATTTTCTGAGTTTTCCAGAAAGCTCGATGCCACCGATCGCGCCGCTCTGCTCGATCGCCACTACTTTCCGCATCGAGACGCCATCGAGTCGTGGATCGACGAGCGTTCGCGCAACGGCCGCCGCGTCGTCCACGTTGGAGTCCACACCTTCACGCCGAGAATCGACGGTCAAATCCGAAGCGCGGAGGTCGGCCTGCTCTATGATCCGTCGAGAGACGCCGAGCGGTCGTTTTGCAAGCATTGGAAGGCCGCCCTATTGGAGATTGACCCTGGTCTTCGCGTCCGCCGGAACTACCCCTACCTCGGCAAGGCCGACGGCTTGGTGACACACCTCCGGCGCGTGTTCCCCGAGTCACGCTACGTCGGAATCGAGCTCGAGGTCAATCAAGCCTTGCTTTCGACCTCGATCGGCCAACGACGGGCGGTTCGATCGATTGCGGCGAGTCTGCGGCTGCTCGTACTCAGCGCGCAAGCTGGCGAAGCAAGAACGCGACCTCGACGACGGTGAGCGCTACGATGTACGATTCGACGCGCAGGCCGTGCAACGCAAAGACCTCGAGCCAGATCCCTTCCCGACCGCAACCGCACTGCTCGCGGCGGCGATCCTGTTGGTAAGCTGCGCAGGCTCAGAAGCGGCGACAGCCACGGTGGACGATGACCCAATTGTCCCGCTGAGCGTGATCCCCATACCAAACACCGTGTCGGGCGAGCTAGGGCACCTTCACTTCGATGCTTCGTCGCGGATCGTGGTCTCGGTGGAGACTGAAGCGGCCGGCGAGCTTCTCGCCGATACGCTCCGGCCCTCCACCGGATGGGCTTGGGACGTCGTACGCAGCGCACCGGCGCCCGCAGATATCGTGCTCGAGCTCGACGAGACGAGAGTCGACCTAGGAGACGAGGGCTACGAGATGATCATCGACGCACGGCAGGCCCTGGTACGGGGCGCCACGCCGGCCGGGGTGTTTTACGGAACACAGACGCTCCTCCAGCTCCTGCCCGCAGATGTGGAGCGAGACGTGGTTTCCGACGCAACCGTGTGGCGCGTGCCGATGGTGACCATCGAGGACCGCCCTCGTTTTGCCTGGCGGGGCGCCATGCTCGACGTCGCCCGGCACTTTTTCGAACCCGATGAGGTCAAACGGCTCATCGATCTCGCCGCGTCTTACAAGATCAACCGGTTCCACCTTCACCTCACCGATGATGCGGGATGGCGAATCGAGATCGAATCGTGGCCGGAGCTCACAGCGATCGGAGCGACCTCCGATCAGACCGGCGGCCCAGGTGGTTACTACACACAACAAGAGCTCGCCGACCTCGCGGCCTACGCCGAACAACGCCACGTCATGGTCGTCCCCGAGATCGACATGCCCGGACACACCAATGCGGCGCTCGCATCGTACGCAGAGCTCAACGAGAGCGGGGAGCGTACCGAGCTGACCCCGACGGTGCCGCTGGGCTCGTCCTCGCTGTGGATCGACGGACCGGACACCGGCCGTTTCGTCGACGACGTGGTTCGCGAGATGGCGGGGATCGTACCTGGCCCCTACATGCACATCGGCGGCGACGAGGCGTTCTCAACCGCCGAAGAGGACTACGCTGTCTTCATCCGCATGGCTCAGCAAGCCATGGAGCGTCACGGCAAGACCATGGTCGGATGGGAGGAGATCGGGCGTGCAGACCTGGACGTCCCCTTCATCGCCCAATATTGGCTCTCCGCTACTCGGATGCTCGCCGCGCGCGATCGGGGGTCCCAAATCCTCGCCTCTCCCGCCCGATTCGCGTACCTAGACATGAAGTACGACGAATCGACGCCCATCGGTTTGTCCTGGGCGGGTTATATCGACGTCCAGGTCGCCTACGAGTGGGATCCCGTGTTGGAACCGCTCGCCGAATCCGATGTCATCGGGATCGAGGCCCCGCTTTGGACCGAAACGATCGAGGAGCCGGATGACATCGACTACATGATGTTTCCCCGGCTGCTTGGATACGCCGAGCTCGGTTGGTCCCGCAAAGAGGGACGCAATTGGGAAGAATATCGAACGCGCCTCGGGCAGCATGGTCCGCGGCTCGAGGCGCGTGATGTCGACTTCTTCAGGTCGCCTCTGGTCGATTGGCCAGAGCGCTAGCAGCTCAAGCTGCCACTACCAGCGGCGATTGGGACGCCGGTCGCCCTTGGGCTTGTCGTTGGCGCGATCCACCCTGATGGTGCGACCGTCCAAGGCCGAGCCGTCGAGCTCTTCAATCGCTCGCGTAGCCCCTTCATCGTCCTGAAACGTCACGAAGCCGAAGCCTCGCGAACGCCCCGACTCACGATCGGTGACGACTTTCGCCTCGATCACGTCGCCGTAAGCCGAAAAGGCCTGTTCCAGTGCCTCGCTCGTGGTGTTCCAGCTCAATCCGCCTACAAATAGCTTGTTGCTCATGTCCTTACTCTCTTCGTTCTTTCGGTCTCCATAGGAGACTCCTCTGTTCCCCAGGAAGATGCCCTTCCCGTGAGCTTTTGAATTCGTGAGACGGCATGCACCGCATACCCTCGGGACCCTGTGTCCCGTGAGATCTCTCACTTGGTCGTCGTCTGTGCTTCTGCGAACCTCAAACCGCTTTTTCGAGCCACGGGGTTCTCACAGGAACAGCCAACGTGCCGACAACCCACGGTGGGCTGCCACGCCCTGCGGAGGGCGTTCAGGGGCCAACTCTAGCAGCCCCGGTCGGGTTGTCGAGTAAGGCGAAGACGGGGCCCCATGACCAGCCATTTAGGGCCCGTCGGGGGGCTCGGCCTGGACGCCGAGGCTCCGTTCTGGATGGGTCGTGAGACCGGCTGCTGCGACCGGCGGTCGTGCTTCCTGCACGTCGGTCACGCGTTCGAGCCCCCGGACGGTCAGCCCAGGGAAGAGGCCGGTGAGGAGCAGGATCGCCATCACCACCGTGATCACCCCACCCTCCCTAAGCGTCAGATCGCACTCGCCGAGGTGCTTCGAGGAGCCGCTGAACAAGGTGAAGAAGGCGCGCATCACCGATACGCCGTTGAGTGCCGTCGCGACGATGAGCGCGAAACCCAGAGCGGGAAACTCTTCGACCGATCCCTGCACGAGCAAGTCCTCGGCCACGAAGCCCAAAGTGAGCGGAAGACCCACACTGGCGAACCCCATGAAAAGAAATGAAACTGCCATCCGTGGCGTTCGCGTGAAGCTGCCTGCGGGCACGCGCATGGAGAGCTCCCCTCGGCGCGCCTCGAGTGAGGCCATGGTCATCGCGAACCCCGCGGTCGCAACGCCGATCACCTGCCAGGTCAAAAGCCCGCCGATCTTGGCAACCGCCGAGTGGGTCTCCAGCCCGAATGCAACGAGGCCGGTCTGACTCATCACGAGAAATGCCAGCGCGCGCCTCGCCTCGGTCTGGGCCACACCGAGGGCGGCGGCGATCACCGCGGTGGCGGCGCCGAGCGCAGCGACGCTGTGGGCCAGCTGACTCGGAATCTCTCCCTGGACCAACTCGAGATGCGCATAAACGCCAAGCTGGGGCGCAAAGAAGGCGACGACCAATCCCATCGGGGCGTACTGTACGAAAGGCACGAACCAGCTGTGGAGGGGAATGACCGCTTCGCGTATCGCAACGCCGACCACGACCAGCGCGAGGCCCGCGCTGGTCTGTCCCCGATAGAGCAGGATGGCTCCGACCGCCACGGCAGCGACGCTCGGCGCCTGGTAGATGGCGAACACGCGAGAGGTCTTCTGGTTTCGGGGCAGGTCCCTCAGCTCACGCCATGCGATGAATCCAGACGCCGCCCAGACGACTGCAAGCCCAAGCGGATGCCGAATGACCAAGAAGGCCAGCGCCGCTGCGATTAGCGCGAGTATCCGCCCAAAGGTTCTGGGACGAGTCGAGCGGATGGGGCTGAGCACGACGGCAGTGAAACCGATCACGCAGGTCATGAGGGAAAACGCGGGAACCCACGAGTACGGGTTCTCCATCGCCACCCAGCTCATGGCCCAATCCAAGCTGGGCAAAGTCAAAGCCCTCCAGAGGATCTGCACGACCGCAATGACGCCGGCCGCACCCATGGCATAGGAAGCCCGATGCCGAGCCGTCCGTGCGCTGGGGGAACGCCCTACGATCCAGGCCGCCGGAAGCAGCACCAACAGCTCCAGGGCAGCAAAGAGGATCGTCATGGCGCCACCTCGTCACGTTGCTGACGGGCTTCCGCCCTCCTGATCGAGGGCGTTCTCGTGAGGAAATCGACCCATGCGCGGTCCAGCCGATCGACCCAACGGATCATCCGAAGCGAGGGGGCGACGACCCTATCCCTCAACAACGCGTCGAAGCCGCCCCGCTCGAGCGCGACGCGATAGAGCCAGGGTTGGAGTGCCTGGGGTACCAGCCTTTCGAGATGGCCCCCAGTTCGGGGCAGCTGCCGCCCCATGGCCTGCTCGAGATGATGGTGGTCATGCAGCAGGCTCGGAGAACGCAAGATCTGAAGGGTGCGAATCGCCGTGTGACCGATGGTATGCACCAAGGCCAAACGTGGGAATCCCAAACCAATCTCGACGTAGATGAGGCCTACCTGGGTCATCGATGCGTAGGCCAGCGCGCTCTTGATGTCGCTTTGGGTACGTCCGACGAAGGTTGCGTGAAGCGCAGTGAGCGCACCAACCGAGATCACCGCCGCGGAGACCCATGGGGACGACTCGATGATCGATTGCGCCCGCAACAAGAGATATGGCCCCAGATGGATCGAGAGCGCTCCATAGAAAACGGCACTGGAAGGAGTCGGGCCCTCCATCGCCCGAGGAAGCCAACCAGATAAGGGAAGTTGCGCCGCCTTGCCCATCGACGCCCAGAGAATGAGCAAGCCTACCAACGTCGCGCCGGCGGCCGTTCCGGGAACGATGAACACGTCCCAGGGGTCGTTTGCCGACGGCGCCAAGGCCGACGTTCCTACCATGTAATGCAATGCGACGATCGCAGCGAGAAGGCCCACGTCACAAAGACGGTAGGTCACGAATGCGAGAAAGCCGTGCTCGACCGGGCCACGCCTTTCGTGAAAAAAGGCAATGAGAAGCGCGGAGGTCAGCCCGACGAGCTCCCATCCGAGGAATACCAAATCGAGGCTGCCTGCGAGAACCACGAAATTGACGGCAGCGCCAAACAACGTCAGCAGCAGGTAGAACCTTGCGAAGCCCGGCTCTTTGTGCAGGTAGCGCCTGGAAAATGCGGCAACGAGCCCGTTCAGCACCGACGAAAACGTCGCAAAGGGAAGAGAAAGGTGGTCTGCAACGAAGGTCCATCGAAAAGCGTAGTGCTCTGCGGAAAACCAGGTTCCAACCAGCACTTTTACTTGGTCGGGGCCACCAGCGAGCAGCCATACGGTCGTCGTCGCACTGGCCAAGACGGACAAGCCGAACGCCGAACCGACGATCACCATCGTCGCGCGTTCGCTCCAAGGATGGGAAAACCATGCCCGCAACGCGAGTATGAACACGGCAAGCGCAGGGAAGCCGACGATGCAGAGCACCAACCAGTCGACGATTGTCTCGATCATGCCGCCACCCCCGTGTCTAGACCTGCCGTGAGGTGTGCGGGCCCCAAGTGACCCCGCTTACCCGAATAGAAATCCGCAGAATGGCGCACTACGGGAATGGTTGGATTCTCCGGCCTGTACGGATGAAACCGGCCCTTCCGGTAGACGGCAAGCGTTTCTCCCTCGGGATCCCATGCGACCAGCTGAATCCACTCGTTGTTGACGAGATTGGCAAGACCTTCCTCTTCAGCCATGATCTTCTCCAGCATCGACGTCTTCGCCTCGACGATGGTCAGGAGCCGCACCGGCTCATGGATTTCGACCATCTGCCAGGGAAGCCCGGTTCTCAGGTCTGAGGCGTGCCCATCCATCACGCCGATGAGCCCGACGATGTTGTGGGGCAGCTTGGTGCCGCATCCATATCCGGTGGGATCGACGAAGCTAAAGTAGTACTCCAAGTTGATGCCCGCACCGACCGGTCCCACCGCGCGCATCAAACCAGCCAAAATGGACCCCGATGGATCACGTTCGGGATCGTAAGAAACCAGGAAGGCGCGGCGGTCGAGGAATAGCCCACGAGTCCGCTCCCTGCGTCCCACGATGCAGACCGCGTTGGTCGCGTGCCCGTACTCGGGCCGAGGTTGCGCAAGGTCGTAGGCGTGCGACTCGGCGTGTGCGAGCGCCGACTCAGGGTCAATGGTCAGCGGTGCGGACTCGAAGCGCCGACACCGTTCGTGGGCATCGAGCTCGCAGGCACGGGCTAGCGCTTGCTTTGCATCGCGGAGCTCTCCCACGACATTGGCAGGCACCAAATCTTCGTCGTAGTAAGTCATCGAGTCGTCGCAGGTGTTGTGGTACGCGCCGACGAACCAGGTGCTGTCCGGAATCGTGAGGCCCTCTTCGCGAAGCGCGCTTCGAACACGCGGATCGTTCGCCATCTGGGAAAACGCGCGAGCGTTGGGTCCCCCACGACCACCTCCGGTAGCGCCGCAGTCATGAGCCGCCTCGTGAGGATTGTTGAGGCTCGACGATCCATGACCGACGATCAGCACCAGGGGGCAAAATCGCTGGTCCAGCCCCATCGTGGTAAGCACGTTGCCTACGACGCCCACCATTTCCTCGAGCGTGTAGCCTGGAGCCAGTCCGTCTGCCCGTTCGCCCTCGACCCGCTCGACACAAAGGCGAGTCGCGGGGGCTGGCGCGGTTCGGTGTAGCGCCCAATGCGCCAAACGTTCCGTATGCCGTGGAAACAAGCTTCGGCCGATCAGTGGAATGACCGCCAAGAAACCGAGCAGCGTCGACAGCAAGCCTCCGCGGGTCAGCATCTTGCTTCCCAGCCCGATCGAGTGGGTCATCTTTCCCTGCATCCGCCGCCTTCCGGCGAACGCGGCTGCCTCCGACTCGTTCATGGCCCGTTCGGTGATGTAGTGAGTGGGCCGCACTGCGACGGGACAAAGAGGCCTCGGGCGAATGTCTTCGATGCCTTGATAGGCCATGGCCACGCCGAAGAAGCCGGCATAGCCGTAGGTTTCCGCGTCCGAACGGACCTCCTCGAGATGCCTTCTCAGTGATTCTTCGCGATCATCGATACAGAACACCGCCTGAAAGCTAGGCTTTGCCGGGTTCGCGTTTCCGACGCGACAGTGCCCCACGATTCCGTCGAGCACTCCGATTCGGTGCCTTCGTTCGTACGCGAGGTGGAGAAGCCTCCGGCGTTCGTTGGAGTCAAACTCTCGCATCTCGGAGAGCCAACGCCTTGCTTGGGCGGGCCCTGCGATCTCGGCCGGACCAAGCCCAGCGAGCTGAGCCGTCAGAAAGGCCTCGTACACGAGCTCGAGATCGAGGTTGGCTCGAGCCGAGCCGCCGATCCGGCGGGCGGGAAGATCAGTCCACGTCGCGGCGCTGCCTCGCTCCTTGCGAATCACGAACCGTGCCGCCTGTAGATCGAGCACTAGCTGCAATGCGAGATAGTCCAGCAAGCGGGCTGGCGGTGGATCGACAGGTGCGGTATCGGGCCGGATCTCGAGTTGGCGCATCATTCCCGCCCAGCCTCGAAGCGACAGTAGTGTCGCCCCCACGTACTCGTCCCAGCGCGCTCTCGGCACACCCAGCTCCTCGAGCGCCCAACAAGCCGTGCGTTCCGCATCCCAGTTTTCGCTTTGTTGTCGCCGAAGCTCCGTTGAAAGACCACGCATCCAAGAGTCTAGAGGGCCCGAACCAATCGCATACAGGCTACGGAACGCGTGGAGCAGTCCTTGGTCGCGCTCTGGCATCCGCCAGTACGCGATTCCCTGATCGATGAATGCAGCGCAAACACGGATCAGTAGTGGATGGACCAAGTGATCCGTGTCTGTTCGCAGCACCTCCAGGATCTGATCACGACGCCGAGGGCCCCGCACCGGTCGTGCGGCGGTCGGCGCCACTGCAAGCAGCTCGCTCCACAGCCACTCGAGCGCCTGCTCTTCCCGCTCTCGCTGCGTCAGTGGCCGGGGGTCGGCGGACATACGCTCAGCGGACTGTAGGATGGCAGCCTGGGCTTCTTCGGGTACGTCGTGGTGGAAGCGGAATAGTGTTCCCGTCTCTTCGAGCATCCAGTGCAGAGCCGCTCCGCGTGGTATTTCAAAGAGGTTTCGCAGCCGCAACGCACGCAGTTCCCTGCGGGTCGGGCCTCCGGCGACGACTGGGTCCTGACTACCCACAGTCGCCTCCGCCACGACGGCATCGATGTCCGACGCCCTGATGCGAGCGGCTCGTACGCATTCGGCGAAAGCCGCCTCCGTCTGGTAGGGCTCCGTCCCGAAGCGCTCCGCGCCCTCGAGAACCGCCTGTTCGAAAGGCATGTGCTGGAAGGCATGCAGCGTATTGTGGTGGACGAACATGTGAAGAGGGGACTGCTCGGGAAGCAGGTGCGCTGCGTGCTCGACCGCCGCCAACACCGAATCGTGATCAGTCGACGTGACGCTGCCGGGCTTGTCTGCCGTAGAGGCTTCAGCCCTGGCCGACCGCATGACGGGTTCTCCTGCGTGTGGCGTGTGGGTGCGGAGAGTACGGGGTCAGGTTCTCCATACCGCGAAGCTCCAGCTCGATGCCAGGGACCTCGTTCGCAAGCTCCGAGACTCGGCGGAGGAACGTGTGGTCCACGATGACCACGTCACTCACGTCGATCACGATCTTCTCGCAGGATTCGGGATGATTCGCGATGGCTTTGCGGACGCCGAGGAAGCTGGTGAAGGCTGCTGCTCCATGCAGCTTGAGACGCAACTCCGTTCCCTCCTCGATCTGCTCGACACGGGTGCGGAAGAGCTGCTTGAAGGTGGCGCCGCGTGCACGGTGGAGGATGATCTTGAGAACGATGCCCGTGGCAACGCCGATGAGCAGATCAGTCGCCAAGGTCGTGACCAGTGTGGTGACGAAAAGGATCAGCTGATCGATGCCGATGTGCTTGACGTGAACGAGCTCTTTGGGAGACGCGAGACGCGTACCCGTATAGACCAGCATCGCGGCAAGCGCGGCAAGTGGAATCTCCTGGAGGAGCCCCGGTACCGCCGCAACGAAGAGGAGAAGAAACGTGCCGTGAAAGAAGTTCGCCCAATGGGACTTCGCCCCTGCATCTACGTTTGCCTTGCTTCGAACGATCTCGGAAATCATCGGCAGGCCGCCGATGAGGGCGCAGATGAGATTTCCGACGGACAATGCAAGAAGGTCGCGGTTGAGATTGGAGGTGCGCTTTTCGGGGTCCATGGCGTCGACTGCGATGACGCTCAGCGTAGATTCGATCGTGCCCACCAACGCGAACATGACGACGTATTTCATGGAAGTGCCGGTGAAGACCACCGAGAAATCCGGAGTCACGATGGCGTCGGGAAGCGAGCCCGGCAGGGTCACCAAAAAATCCGGTCCGACGTCGAACTGGTGAGACAAAAACTGATAGGCGTGACTATGGTCGAGGCCGAACCAAAGGCTCAAGGGAACCGTGACGACGAGGACGATGATCGGCGCCGGAAGGACACGGGACCACCGAGATTTGATCAACGGCAGGCCAAACAGGATGAGAAGGGAGAGCCCTCCCATCAGGAGGATTTCCGGATTGGCGTGGGCAATGCTGTGAGGGATCTCCGCAAGCAGCGCCAGCGGTTCTTTGGACTGGGGGGCAACGCCCACTAGCGTGTGCGCTTGCTTCGAAATGATGATGACCCCGATGGCGGCGAGCATCCCGTGCACGACGGATGGCGACATCGCGACCCCGATGGTTGCAGAGCGAAACAGGGCGAGGGCGATCTGCAAGCAGGCTGCAGCAGCACCGACGGCTAGAGCCCGCCGGTAGCCGAGCCAGGGATCGCCTTGCCCAAGCTCCTGCACTGCCCCGATCGCGATCACGATCAAGCCGGCGGCCGGACCCTTGATGGTCAGGCGCGAGCTGCCGAGAAACGTGACCAGCACACCCCCGATGATCGCAGTGAGCACACCGGCGATCGGGGGAAATCCACTGGCCATAGCGATTCCCAAGCACAGGGGAAGCGCAATCAGGAAGACTAGGAAACCGGCTTTGAAGTCAGCAAGCGGAAACGAGAACCTTGACCCGTCCGCAGACAATTGTTTCGACATGGCAATCCACCTTCGCGTTTAGAACACGGCGGCCCCGATGATTCGGGGGCGCGAGCACGACCTGCAGACGAAGCCCCGAAAGGGACCTCGTCAGGCGGAAGGGGGAGCGCGTGCGCCGGCGGAGTCGATTGAAGCGGTCTGAATTCGTGGCGCAGGAAGGGACCCGATTTGGGGCACGGTTTCCGGACCTACGAGCGCAAACAGAACCGGGTACGCTGCCGCTTGGTCGTGCTTGTCCTCGAGGGAATCGAGCACCTCTTCGGAACAGCCTCCCAAGCAGTCAAGCGCGAACGAGGAGCTCGCCGCGTGAGCGACGGGCGCTGACGGAACGGCGCTGCTGCCCACGCTGGCAGCAGCCGGCCAAGAGGGGGCCGTAGCGCCCATCGATCCGAGCCCGAGGAGCCCGCAAAGGACGAGCAACAACGACCCCGAGCGGATCGACCAACCCCCTGGTCGATCCCCCATCATGAACTGTTCCGAAGTCATTCGAGTCGCTTAACCCCGCTAAGGCTCAAGTATTCCCCGCGGCGTATCCGGGAGCAAGAATGTGGGTCCAGCCACGAAGTTTGGCAACGCCCCTCCCAATTCCCCCAACCGCGGTCGCCCCGCCGAGCCAACAAGCGCCCCTCTCATCGTGATGAAATCTTTCGAGAAGTGGCGACGGGTATCACCGTCCCGGGTTGAGCGGGCCGGCGGTCTTGCCACGGCGCTCGAACCGAATTCTGGGTGCGCCTTTTGGCAAAATCTCATAATGCCGGTCTTCATATCACTTCCAGGCATCACCATGTGGCATACATCTTCATTGGGCTTTCTGATCTGTCTTTCCTTGCTGGCCAGTTGTGGAGACACCGGTAACTCCGGACCCCCAGATCCAACCGATCCACTTCCCGATCTTCGCGCCGTTCCGGATCCGCTCAAAGGCGGCCGAATCATCGATGGGAGCGGCCGAGAGGTCCTGCTGCGTGGCGTCAACGTGAACTCCTTTGTCGACTATTGGCAGTATGACGAGGACCTATTCACGACCTACCCCTTCACCACCGACGATGCCGACGCCATCGCCGCAATGGGCTGGAACGCCGTGCGGCTCTTGGTCAGCTGGTCCCGCATCGAGCCAGCACCCGGCGAATATGATGAGGGGTATCTCGACGAGGTAGCCAGTGCAATCGCCATGCTTCGAGAGCGAGGTATCTACACTCTGCTCGACTTGCACCAGGACGCGTGGGGACCGTCGTTGGCCGCGGGGCCCGACGAGCTCTGCGACGGCGATTCAGTGCCAGCTGGCGGATGGGACGGAGCGCCGGAATGGGCGACGCTCGATGGTGGGGAGCCTCGATGCGCAAGTGGTCCTAGGGAATTCGTGCCGGCGGTGGTGGCTGCATGGCGATCCTTCTTGGACAACGCGACAGGTGCGGGCGGGGTCGGTATCCAGACCCGCTACGTTCAGATGTTCGCTCACCTCGTTGGGAGGTTTGCGAACGATGGCGCCGTGTTTGGCTACGACCTGATGAATGAACCCAACGTGTTCGACCCGCTCGACCAGGCAATTCTCTCGACTTTCTACGAGAATGCGGTTTCGGCGATGCGGAAAGCCGAGCGGGCTGTCAATGCGCCGCGCCGCATTTTTGTATTCGAGCCAACTGCAGCCTGGTGGCTCGGCTTCCCTGCCCCACCCGCGTTCGAGCACGACGACCAAGTCGTCTACTCGCCTCACATCTACCAGGAGGGGCTTGGCGGCGGCACGATTGAGGACGGATTCGCGCGCGCAGCTCAGGATGCCGTTGACCTTTACGGAGGGGCGCCCGTGGTAACCGGCGAGTGGGGTGCCGACCCAGGCCGCGCCGGGTCGACGGACGAGGATTACTTCGAGCGTCACCTCGCTGAGCAGGATCGCTATCGGTTCGGCGCAATGATCTGGACCTGGCGGGAAGCCTGCGGCGATCCCCACAAGTACGAACCGGCTCGCAATGGAATGGTGCCCGAGGTTTGGGGCTTCTTCGAGGTTGACTGTGTCACAAACACGATCACCGGCTCACGGACTGCGTTGAGCCAAACGCTTGACAAGATGGTCGTCCGTTTTGCGCCGGGATCGATCAAGACGTTGCGCTGGAGACCTGACGACGGTCTACTGGAGGCGTCTGGCGACGACGCGCTCCGAAGCAACAAGGTGGAAGTTTTCGTCCCAACCGCGGTCCCCTCTACATTCCTGGTAGAAGCGGAGGGATTGGGGGAGATCGACTCGGTTCCCTGGTTTAGCGGCACCCTTTTTTACGGCCCCGCGAACGGCGGTCCGTGGTCCATTCGAATAGAACGATGAGAGCCACACAAAGGCTGGCGTCACACGACAAGCCGACCCGGGTTAGGGTTGTTGTAAGCCGACGTGGATGGCGGGCGCTGTTGGAAACGGTCAAATCCGCCAGATGCAGCGAAGCAACTCGTTGAGATCCTGCTCCGAGCAGATGGCTCGTTTCCTGCTGAGATGAGGTCGCATGACCCATCCCCGCTACATCCTCCGAGACAACACCCTAATGGTGACCCGCCGCACACTCCGTCGGCACCACCTATTTCGCCCTGACCCTGCTATCCGGCAGTTGTATCTCTACACCTTGGCGGTATGCGCGCGCCAATGCGGGGTTCTGGTCCACGCGGTCACTCTCATGTCCACACACGAGCATCTAGTCGTGACGGATCCCGAGGGCCAGCTTCCAGACTTTCTACACCGCCTTCATCGACTGGTGGCGCTGGGGACCAAGAAGCTACGCAAATGGGAAGGCTCGACTTGGGATCACCAAAGGCCCTCAGTGGTTCGACTACTCACTGACCAAGCCATCATCGAAAAGCTCGCCTACGTCATGGCCAACCCAGTCAAAGCCGGCCTCGTTCGACGTGCTCGAGATTGGCCGGGTATCACCGTGCTTCCCAATGAGCTCGGCCGTCGCACTTGGCGCATCGAGCGTCCCGACTTTTTCTTTGATCCCAAGAACTCGAAGTGGCCGGAGACGGTCGAGCTATCAATCACGATTCCGCCAAGCCTCGAGCAATCTTACCGCCCTGACGAGATTCGCAGGGCAGTCAGCCAAGAGTTGCAAAATCAAGAAAAACTCGCAGCGGAGGACGTCCGACTGCGCGGATTGCATGTGCTCGGGTCCCAGCGTGTCCGACGCCTCTCTCCTTATCGGCGTGCCATCAGCCCTGAACCGCTCGTCGGGAGGAACCCGACCTTCGCGGTGGGGCGAGGTCAGATCAAGATGTTTCTCCAAGCCGCCGTCGAGCTTCGTGGGTTTCGCCGTGCTTATCGACGAGCTCTAGCGGCCTGGCGATCCGGCCTGCGAGATGTCGTGTTCCCGCAGGGCACATGGAACATGTGCCGCATGCACGGGGCAGCTGTCCACACGTGACGCAAACCGCTGTGTGAAGTTCAGTTGCGTCTTGGCGCAGGCGCCGTCAATCCTGCTGCCCAGTGAACACCTCGCACGGATGCTCATGAAACTCGTTTGAGCAGCCAGTCGCCCAGAAGCGGCAGCGTGGCCAGGCTCGCCCCGACGACACCGATGAGCCAATCATCGATGTGCAGTGGGGTGAGGTGCATGAGCCGCGACAGAACAGGGACCTGCACGAAGACAACCGCGGACAGCACTGTGAGGCCGATCACCGTGCCGGCGGTGACGCCTCGAAGCCTGCTCAGCACTGCCGTGGTCGCAGCGCTGGCGAGCGTGAGAACGACCAGCGCCATGGCACGGGCGTGCTCCACGTGCTGCCCCGCGCTGAAGCTGCGGTCGAAGCTCCAAACGATGGCCCCCGTAATCAAGGCCCCGACTGCGACGATGGTGATCCACTGCCGGCGATCGAAAAACCGCGCGCCGCCTCGTTTGGACCGCTCAGCCAGCGTACCCCGTCCCGGAAGATCCTGAAAGACGAGCATCGCGGTCGGGTGGATGATCATTTCAAGCCATACGATGTGAACGGGTAGATAAAGAAGTGGGTATCCGGCCAGCGGGATTATGGCGGCCGTGATGACCAGCGGAATGTGGATCATCAGCAAATACTGAAAGCTCAGCTGCAGGTTGCGAAATAGCTGACGTCCCTCCGCGATTGCGCTCACGATGCTGCGAAAATTGTCGTCTAGTAGCACGATGGCGGCCACCTCCCGGGCGCTTCGTGTGCCGCGCTCACCCATGGCAATCCCGATATCGGCGGCCTGCAAAGCGGGCACGTCGTTGACGCCGTCCCCCGTCACCGCGACAATTTCCCCGGTTCCTTGGAGCGCGCGCACCAAGCTCAGCTTCTGCGCGGGCTTGGCACGCGCAATGACGTCGATCTCCCGGAGGAAGCCAGGGCCCTCCTTTGCCAATCGGTCGTCGAGATCGTCCGCACCAATGACTTGAGGTGCCTTCCCGCCAAGCCCGATCTCCTTGGCGACCGCGGTTGCGGTCGCGGGATGGTCCCCAGTAATCATGATGACGTGAATTTGCGCGCGAAGGCATTCTTGTACGGCTGGCGGCACGTCAGCACGAACCGGGTCTTCGAATGCGAGGAGGCCAGCGAAATGAAATCCTCTATCCGGCTCACCACCGCCGTACCAAATCTTCGAGTCCGGTGACTGCCAGGCGCAGGCGATCACCTTGTGACCCTCCGCAGCGAGCCCCTCGGTTTGCTCTAGCCATCTACGGGCGTTTTCAGGTCCGACGTCACACTGAGCAAGTACCACTTCGGGCGCGCCCTTCACCACGGCGAGCAGCGCGTCGCCCTCTCGCAACACCCCGGTCTCGCGCTTGCGATCCTCGGTGAAGGGGAAGCTGGCCACCACCTCGAGCCCGGCCACCGGAGGACCCGCAGAGAGAATGGCCAGGTCCACCGGATCATTCGTCTCGGCGCGAGACGACATCGCGGCCAACAGGAGAAGCCGAGCATCGGTCACGTCCTCAGCGGGGAAGGAGTGCATCAGCCGCAGCCGACCTTCCGTCAGGGTTCCGGTCTTGTCCGAGCAGATGCAGCTCACGCGGCCGATGTTCTCGACCACCACGCCTCGGCGCACCAGCGCATGACGTTTGGCCAGTCGGTACACGCCAACGCCGAGAAAAAACGTGAGCACCACTGGAAATTCTTCCGGAAGGGCTGCGACCGCCAGCGTCAACGCGCTGAGCAGCGCATCCATCCAGCCATGGCCTTGGCGGAGCCTCACCCAGGCCAGCCCCAGGCAAAAAACCGCTGCCACAATCAGGAGGGTCTTGACCAAGTCGGCAACCGAGCGCTGCAACGGGGTGCGCTCGCGCGTTCCGCTCACCGCGGAGCGAACGATTTCACCGTACAGAGTTTCGCCTGCGGTATGCCCGATCAGCAGGCGTCCCTTTCCGGTCAAGACCCGTGTCCCTGCGTAACCCCACGCGTCTGCATCGACCCTTGCCGCCACCGGACTCAGCGGCAATTCTTCCACGGCGATCTTGCGTACCGGGAGGGCTTCGCCGGTTAGCGCAGACTCATCGACTTGAATCTGGTCGGCTTCGATCAGCACACCATCGGCAGGAAACGACTCCCCGGCCCTCAGCAGCACGACGTCTCCCGGAACGAGAGCGATCGCAGCAACTCGAACTTCCTTTCCGTCTCGAATGACCCGCGCCTCGGCCGAAAGCAGCGAGCTCAGCCCTTCAATCGACGCTTGAGTGCGACGGTGCAAGAACGCGTCCATTCCAAAAAAGGGAACCATTGCCGCGAGGAGAACGGCGGACTCGGTCCACTCGCCGGCCACCGCAAACAATGCGCTGGTCGAAAGCAAGAACCACAACATCGGATCCCGAAGCGTGTCTCGGACGACGGTCACCCATCCGTGTCTCTCAGCCTCCAGAATTCGGTTTGGCCCAAAACATTCAAACCGGGCCGCGGCCTCCAGCGCGGTCAGTCCTCGGGATGGTGAGTCCACGCCCCCAAGGCGTTCGTGAGGAAACTGATGCACGTTGATCACCTCGAGCGCACGCGCGATGCTACCCCAACCGATCGGCCACCAACACCACCCGACACGAGCGCCGCAATGCGGGTGAGCACGAAAGGCATCGACAGGCCTCTCGGTACGGCAAGGTATCGCGGCTCCCACTCGGGACCGAATTTGTCCTTGAACGCGCGGAGCCCCTGAAAATTGTAGAAGTGCTCTCCATGACGAAAAAGAAAGCCGCCGAAGCGGTTCCAAAGGGGGTCACGGCGGTGCTGCTCGAATCCCGAAAGCGGGGCCATTCCCAAACTGAAGTACTGGTAGCCTTGCGCCTGACCCCAGAGCATGAGCTCTGTGAAGACGTATTCCATGACTCCATGCGGTGCGCTTTGGTCGTAACGCATCAGATCGATCGAGAGCTCCGTCTTTGTCTCGGTCGGCCAAACGTTGGCAAAAGCCACGACGCGCCCCCCCTTTCGCACGACGGCCACGGGGAGGCGGACGAGATACTTACGATCAAAAAAGCCGAGCGAGAAACCCTTTTCTCGGGCGCTCTTCTCGGACAGCCAAGCATTCGACACTGCCTCGAGCTCGTCGAGCAAGAGAGCGACACCCGAGGGAGGAACGATTTCGAAGTCGATCCCCTCGCGCGTCATGCGGTTGTAGGATTGCCGGAGGCCTTTTCGCGATCCGCCATGGAGCGAGAAACCACGAAGCGGGACGCGGCCCTCTTCGCCGAGCTTCCGAAGTGTCATCCCGAGGTCGAGGTAGATTGGAAGTGCGGGCTCAGACACTTCGTAGAATACGGCGCGGCCGCCGTTGCGATCGGCCAGCTCACGAAAGCGCCACGCAAGGTCTTCTCGTTGCTCGGCAGAGCCAATCGGATCGCTCATGCCCACCCAGGTCCGACCACTCACGCCGAACATCAAAAAGGCATTGCCGTCCCGGTGAAACAGGAGCTCTTTGTCGCCTAGCAGCGCCAGGTAGCCGCGCACGCTGGCGCTCTGACTCGTGATCGCTTGAGCGCGGTCGAGCTCCTCGGATGTGGGCCGAGCGGGGACCGGCGGAGCGGGCCGCAGCAGGCGAGCCGCGCCAAACACGAGGACGGCCGCGCCAGCGGCAACCATAGACCGCAACGAACGCGACGCCTCGGCCTCCGGGCCGAAACGCCACCACAGCTCGTTCGAGTACTCGATGTGACGATAGGCAAGCTCGAGCACGAGCACACTCCCGAGTGCGACGGAAATCAACGCGATCCACCATCCTGATGACAATGGCTGGGTGAGAAGCGAGCTTCGGCGGTAAAAGAAGGAGCGACACGGCAACAGAATGAGCGCCACCACGATGAGCAGGCTTGCCTCTTCCCAATCGAGTCCTTTGAGGAGGGACGCGATCGCACCGCCCGTCAAGAGCGCAAGCGTCGCATAGTACGCGGCATCGATACGTTGGCGAAGCGCATTGGCGAGAATCAGAAGCAGCGCGCCGAAAACACTTCCGAGTAGCGTCGAGATCTCGATAACTGGCAGGGGCAGTATTTTCCGCAACCAGGCTAGGCGCTCCGGGAGCTCCGGCGTTGCCCCAGACACCAGCAGCACCACTCCGGCGATGAAGGTGGTGAGGGCGAGCGCTCGGGGTGCGACCTCGATCAGCGATCGCCGCACCATCGTCGCTGCACGTCCGAGCCGCGCGCCGCGCTCGAGAGCCTCGTATGCAACCAATGCGACGACCGCCGCAAACATCGGCAGGAGGTAGTAGATGATCCGATACGCAAAAACGGAGCCGAGGATCTGGTCCCCCGGAAGGTATGCTCCCAGGAGAAGCACCATCGCCGTTTCGAATACGCCGACACCTCCGGGGAGGTGACTGACCAAGCCCGCCGCGACCGCGAGCAAATAGCTTCCGAAAAAGATCGAGAACGAGACCCCGGAGGACGCGGGCAGCAAAGCATACAGAACCAGCGAAGCCGTCAACCAATCGATGGTCGACAGCAGAACCTGAAGCACGGTGATCTTCGGACCGGGCAGCTCGAGCTCGAAGCCACGCAAGCGAAGCGGGCCCACACGCAGCAACACCAATGCCAGGTAGCCTATGAAAACTGCTAGGAAGAGGAACCCAATCGGGCGGCTCGAGTCGATCCTGAATCCGGGAAGACTCAACGCGACCGGCCATCCAGCGTGCACGACTCCACCGAGCAGGAAGAAGCCTAGCCAAAAAGTCAGAGCGACAAAGCCGATGATGCGAGCGATGTCATCCGTCCGGATATTCCACGCCGAGAGCATACGAAAGCGGATGGCGCTGGCCCCGAAGAACGAGATATTGTGACTGAGCGCATGAGCGATGAACGAAGTCAGCGCGATGCGACGATACGGCAGCTTCTTTCCGATGTAGTGAAAGGCCAGCGCGTCGCACCCGGTCAAGGTCAGATAGCCGATCACGGTGAGCAAACATGAAAGAGCGAGCTTGCTATCTGGGATGTTCTTCGTTTGGGCGACCACATCCCGCAAGTGGTATTCATGAAGCTCGTGACGCAGCACCAGGGCCGCTACTACGAGCACGGCGATGCTGAGGAGTGGCCGTACGGCCCCTAGTAGTCGTTGCTTCAAAGTGGCGCCGCCTCGTCGGAATTGGATACCAAGACGCTCGTCGCGTCTTCGAAACATTGTGTGCTAGGGATCTGAAGAGACCATGTCATGGTAATGGGAAAACGCCCAGACGTGCAGACCGCGTCGGGACCAGTGACCGCCTTTGCAGTCACCGGCCTAGCCGCGCAGCTCGTCAATTCACTCGCCTCGATTCCCTTTCGAAAGCCATGGGCCGGCGGGTCCAGTCGACTGGAGAGCTTGGGAGTCACGGTGACCCGCCAGGTCGTCCGTTCCTTCCTCGGCTACACCATGTCCCTTCCGACCCCGGAGTTTCGATCACTCGAGGTCGTAATCGACGACCTATGTCGCGCCGTTTTGACACCCCTGCTCGCACCGCTCGACGTCGTGGCGGCACAAAGAGAAGTCGGAGGGGTCTGCGGTCTTTGTTGTCGACCTCGTCGCGGTAGATCGCGAGGCCAGATCCTCTATCTGCACGGGGGTGGTTACATCGGAACATCTCCGGCGATGTATCTCTTGTTCACGGGCTGGCTCGCGCGCGAAACGCAATGCGACGTGTTCGTGCCCGACTACCGTCTAGCTCCGGAGTTCCCGTTTCCCGCGAGTCTCCTCGACGCCATCGCCGTCTACGAGGGTCTTCTTGCAGAAGGGCACTCGCCTGACCGACTTTTTTTGGCCGGCGACTCGGGCGGTGGCGGCCTGGCCACCACGCTCATGCTCGACGCCCGCGCAGAGCACCTGCCCTCGCCTGCACGCATCCTCCTCTTCTCGCCGGAGGTAAGCCTCACCCTGGACGAGCCGTCGGTGACCACAAACGCCGCGTTGGACGTTCTTCCGTGGAACATCCCCGTCCAGCCCTATCTTCATGGGCTCGACTCGCGGGACCGCCGTGTTTCCGTATTGAACGCCGATCTGTGCGGTTTTCCTGCGACCTTCATAGCATTTGGTGGCCAGGAAATCTTTCGCGACGCAATCCGCGAATTCGTAGAGCGACTCGAGCAGTGCGAGATCGAAATGACGGCTATCGAGGAGCCAAACATGTTCCACGTATTTCCAATCTTGATGCCGTGGGCAGAGGCGAGCCGCAGGGTGTACCGCGCAGTACGGGAGGTGGTGAGAGCTGAGCTGTCGAAGAGCACGCCCTCCCCCCTTGCCAGCGATGGCCATCCGTCGTGGTCGAAGTGATGCGTGAAGCGTCAGGACTCCTCAGATGCGTCGACGTAGAACTCGCGGTCGACGCAGTCTTGGCGGCCGTGGGCTCCGAGGTCATTATCGGCCTGCCCTTGGGGCTCGGCAAGGCCAACCTTTTCGCGAATGCGATGTTCGCCCGCGCTTGCAAAGACCCTTCGATTCGTCTCGAGATTCATACGGCCCTATCGCTCGAACGACCCACCGGGCGCTCAGAGCTCGAACGCCGCTTCTTGAAGCCCTTTTTGACGCGTGTTTTCGGCGACTACCCGGAGCTTGCCTACGTGCGTGCCCTCAGGGAAGGAACAATGCCCGAGAACATTCACGTGTCGGAGTTCTTCCTGCTAACGGGCGCTTGGTTGCACAATCCTGCGGTGCAGCAGGCCTATACGTCCGTCAATTACACGCACGCGGCCCGTGATCTCGTGGCGGCTGGATGCAACGTCATCGCGCAGCTCGTGGCACGTCGTTCAGAGGGGAATCGCGAGCGTTTTTCGTTGGCCTGCAACCCCGAGATTACCCTCGACCTCCTTCCAGCCATGCGCGCTCGGGCGGCGCGCGACGGGCGCCCGGTCGCGATGGTCGCAGAGATCAACGAGAACTTGCCCTTCATGTTGAACGACGCCGAAGTGGACGCCGACTTTTTCGACGTTCTCTACGACCCGGGCAGGCCCTACTTCAACCTATTTTCGATTCCCCATGAGCCCATTGACCTCGTCGACTATGCCGCCGGATTTCACGCAGCAAGCTTGGTCGAAGATGGCGGGACCTTGCAGATCGGGATCGGGTCGCTTGCGGACGCGATCGCTCGATGGTTGATCGTGAGACATGAAACGCCGAGCACGTACACGGCGCTGCTCGACGCGATCCCCATTCAACACGAGCTGACGAGAGAACGATTTCCCTTTGTACGAGGCCTCTATGGTTGTAGCGAAATGGTGGTCGATGGATTTCTGCCGCTGCTCGATGCGGGCATACTGAAGCGGCACGTTCTTCCGGCTGTAGAGCTCCAGCAACGACTTCTCGATGGCGAGAGCCTTCCGGGTGGCTTCGTCTTGCACGGTGGCTTCTTCGTAGGCAGCCGGACGATGTACGAACGGCTGAGGGAGATGCCGGATGAGCAACGCGCCCTCATCAACATGACCCGGATCTCATTTGTGAACCAGCTGTATGGACAGGAACGCCTCAAGCGTCTCCAACGACAAAAATCTCGCTTCATCAACACCGTCATGATGGTAACGCTCACCGGCGCTGCCGTCTCGGACAGCCTCGACGACGGCCGCGTCGTGAGCGGAGTCGGCGGCCAATACAACTTCGTCGCCATGGCACATGAGCTCGAGGGTGCCCGATCGGTCCTGGTGGTGAAATCTACGCGATCGCAACGCGGCAAGGTCCAATCCAACTTTCGTTGGAGCTACGGCCAGTGCACGATTCCGCGCCACCTGCGCGATATCGTGGTTAGCGAGTACGGTATCGCCGATCTACGGGGTCAGTCGGACCGATCTTGCATTGCTGCCCTTCTCAACATCGCCGATAGCCGCTTTCAAGATGCGCTGCTTCGTGAAGCAAAGAAGGCCGGAAAGATCGAGAAGGACTACGTCATCCCGGAGCGCTGGCGCGATAATTTCCCCTCGCGGCTCGAACGGGAGCTCGGCGGCGATCTACACGGCGACATGCTACCGGAGTTTCCGTTCGGGAGCGACTTGACCGAAGACGAAATCACTCTCGAAAAGGCGCTCAGGTGGCTCGAGACGGAGACGACAAGACCGTGGAGCGCGGTTTCCACAGCGGCCTTGGCGCTTCTATCGCCTCGCGCGCGCTGGAATGACACGTCGACCGACCGATTGTTGCGACGCATGGGACTCGATCGGCGCCATGGCATACGCGAGCGCGTCTACCGGCGATTATTGAAATTCGCGCTCCAAGAGACGCAGGCGTCATGATCCCTGTTCGCCAAACGACCGAGAGTCCTGCAGCATTTGTCAAACGCTACTTCAGCACGTCGGCAACGTTCACCGTTTCTCGAAAAAACTCACGCGCACGCACATACTGCCCTTCGAGGTGATGGTACTCAAACGCCGCTTTGTGCATGCGGGCCTTGGTGGCTGCGACCTCCACGGTGCCTCCGGATGGAACCGCCACGATCAAAACGCGCTTCTGACCTGGAGGAATGCGGGTGTCAGCGAGGAGCTTCACATCGGGCCACCATTGATAACGCGATCCAATGCGTGTCCATCTTCGCCCGACGATCTTGCGGGCGCGTCGCACCGTCACTTCCACGTCGACGTGTCGTTCCGGATCGCCGGTCGGCACGTCGTGGCCAGCCCGGTCGTTTGCAACGACGACCGCGATTCGGTCCTTGCAACCGCCGCAGACGACCTCCTCGCTTGCAGCGATCTTTTGGTCCTCTGGGGCCAGGGCCGGCGCCTCGTCCGCGAGCGCTTGCAGCTCCGGCGTGACCTTGCGCACTGTGATAGTCACCCCATTCCCATAGACCTCTCTGAGCGGAGCGATTTCGGGCTCGTACTCGGGCTTTTTGGGAATGAGCGATCCTCCGAACCAGTGGCGGCGCGTTGCGCGCACAGGCGCACCGAAGCCGGAGGCCAATTCTCGCTCGACTTCTGGCATGTGGCAGGTCTGGCAGGTTTGGCCGGTTTCCGCGAAGCTCGATGTCGCCCACTCACGGCCGGTCGAGAAAAAGCAACCCAAATTCTTGGAGCTATAGAGGCGCTCGGCCTGGTGACACCGCGTGCATACGTCGACTCTCAGCAGGTTTTCGTCTTTGGCCGTCGGGTGCGGCGCATTACTGTCACCAAACGGACCGTAGACGATGCCATTGCGCACGTGGCATGTTGCACAGGTAACCGCGTCGAGCCGCAGTGCACGATCGAAGGTTGGGTTTACCTCATACTCGGGTTGATCGATCTGCCCGTTGGTCAGACCGACGACGAGCTTCTTCTGCTGCGCAACCACAGGAGTGTGGCAATTTAGGCATAGCCATCCAACGTCGCCGTGCGTGGGGTCGGCGACTCCCCTCGACTTCTCGAGCTCTTTCTGAAACTGCGCGTCGTCGAGCCAAGCATGGCGATGCGTGCTCACCGACCATTCCTGATAGATGGCTTGGTGGCAGATCCCGCAGGTCTCGGCGGTCAGATCCTTCAGACCCTCGGGTACCGCGGTAGCAACCACCGGCTGTTCGTAGTACGCACGCGTTTCATAGAACGCCATCGCCCGCTCGACCACCGTCGGGGGTTTCGTTTGTTCCGGCGGCTCCACGGGCTTCGAACGGCAGGCTATCAACAACAGAATGATTGCGACCCCAGTGCGCTTCATGCCCAACTTCTTTCATCCGATTCGTGTTCCATGCCATCGATCCGTGGCTCACTGTCGCGGCTGAATCAATTTCGCGATCAAGGCCGTCCAACCGGTTTGATGACAGGCGCCTGCGCCGCGCCCCACATCGCCGTCGAAGTACTCGAAGAACCACAAATGATCCCGGAATCTCGGATCGTTTTGGAGCTTGTCATAGCTACCAAATACCGGGCGGGTGCCATCCTCTCCTCGTACGAAAAGTCCAATCAAGCGTCGTGTCAGCTCGTCAGCCACCTGCAGAATCGTCACGTGTTGCCCCGAGCCCGTTGGGCATTCGATCTTAAAGTCATCGCCGTAGTAGTAGTAGAACCGCTGCAACGACTCCACGATCATGTAGTTGAGAGGCATCCACACCGGTCCTCTCCAGTTCGAGTTGCCTCCGAAGAGATCCGAATCCGACTCGGCAGGCGTATATCGAACCTCGTGCTCTTTGCCCCCTATCTCGAACCGAAAGGGTTGCGCTAGATGAACGCGGGAAAGCGAACGTATTCCGTGTGGCGAAAGAAACTCCCGCTCGTCGAGCATTCGCGTGAGCAGACATTTCATTCGATGGCCGCGCAGCATCGAAAGCAAGCGCCGGCGTCCGATGCCCGGCACGTCCCAATGAGACACCAGCGCCGCCAGATCGGGGCGATGTCTGAGAAACCACTCGAGACGGGCCTTAAAGCCCGGGAGCTTCTCGAGCAGAGCCTCGTCCAACACTTCGACAGCAAAAAGGGGAATGAGGCCCACGATGCTGCGGGCACGCATTGGAATCTTTCGAGGAGCGCCACCGTCACCAGGAAGGTCGAGCCAATCGTAAAAGAATCCGTCTTCTTCGTCCCATAGGCCGCCCTGACCTCCGACCTTGTCCATCGCCTGCGCAATGTAGAGGAAGTGCTCGAAAAACTTCGTTGCGATGTCCTCGTAGACCTTGTCGTGTTGGGCAAGCTCGAGCGCGATGCGCATCAGATTGAGCGAATACATCGCCATCCAAGCAGTGCCGTCGGATTGATCGATGTGACCTCCGGTGGGCAGGGGAGCGTCACGGTCGAAAACGCCGATGTTGTCCAAGCCCAGAAATCCACCCTGAAACACGTTGTTCTCGTGCACGTCTTCGCGGTTCACCCACCACGTGAAGTTCAAGAGGAGCTTGTGGAATACACGCTCTAAAAACTCGAGATCGCCTTGTCCGCCGCGCTGCTTTCGATCGATCTCGAAGACCCGCCAGGCAGCCCAAGCGTGAACGGGCGGATTCGCATCGCCAAATGCCCATTCGTACGCGGGAAGTTGTCCGTTCGGATGCATGTACCACTCCCGGGTGAGCAGAACGAGCTGTCTCTTCGCAAACTCCGCATCGATCAATGCCAGTGGCAGGCAGTGAAAAGCGAGATCCCAAGCGGCGTACCATGGAAACTCCCACTTATCGGGCACGGAAAGGACGTCCGCGTTGTTGATGTGCTCCCACTTGGAGTTTCGGCCGTGGAGACGCTCGGGTGGCGGGGGCGGCTGCGCCGGATCGCCCTTCAACCATTGGGACATGTTCAGATGATAGAACTGCTTCGACCAGATCATCCCTGCGAGTGCTTGACGCTGAACGCGACGCGCATCTTCGTTTTCGATCCCCTTTTGTAAGACCGAGTAGAACTGGTCCGCTTCCTTCTTGCGCGCCGAAAAAATTTCATCGAAGTCCTCGAAACCCGCGTTCTCCCCAACTCGACTGAGCCTTCCGCGAACCACGACAGCGCGCCCCGAAGGAACGATCTGTAGGTAATGCGCTGCGGCTTTCGTGCCTCGCGCGGCAGGATTCACGGCATCGACGTTGCCGTGGACGACGCGGTCATGTATGGCGTCCTTGAAATACCCAAGGCTCTGCTCTGCTCCAAACACACGGTGTGGATTCGTTTCGTTCTCGCAGAAGTAGACCTCGGGACTGCCTTCGAACTCCAGACGAAAAGACCCGAGGTCGGGGTGCTGAGCGAGGATGTCATTCGAATCTTGCAGCTCGAGCGAAGGCTTGGGGGCGTCCTCGTCCCACGACCAGGTATTGCGGAACCAAACCTGCGGGAGCAGGTGGATCTCGGCCTCGGCGGCTCCACAATTGCGTGCGGTAATCCGCCAGAGCACGTCTTCCGGGCCTGCCTTGGCGTATTCGATGTCCACATCGAAGTAGCGGTCGTCATCGAACAGTTTGGTGTCGAGTAGCTCGTATTCAGATTCGGTCTTTCCTCGACGGCGATTCTCGGTCACGAGCTCGTCGTAGGGAAATGCAGCCTGCGGATACTTATAGAGCATGCGCAGATAACAGTGGGTGGGCGTCGCATCGAGGTAGTAGTAAATTTCTTTGACGTCCTCACCATGGTTTCCCTCCGCATTGGTGAGCCCGAACAGTCGCTCTTTGAGTATGGAATCGCGCCCGTTCCATAAGGCCAGTCCCAAACAGAGGCGCTGCCGTTCATCGCAGAAGCCGCCAATGCCATCCTCCCCCCATCGATACGCACGGCTCCGCGCGTGCTCATGGGGAAAATAATTCCATGCGCTCCCATCGCGACTGTAGTCTTCACGCACCGTGCCCCACTGACGTTCGCTCAAGTAGGGCCCCCACTTCCTCCATTCGGGGGCGTCCTGCTGCCTTGCACGCTCGGGATCAGAATAATTCTCGCTCATTGACTGTTATCCTAATGAGATACTCGCTGGTAATCAGACGTCGGAAGCGGCAGTGTAGGAGGGCTCGTGAAACCAACCAGGAAGCTACACAATTCCGGTCAGAGCCTCTGGCTGGACAACATCACCCGCGAGTTGTTGAACAGCGGCACCTTGGAGCGCTACGTCAGCGATCTTTCCGTTGCGGGACTCACCTCCAATCCGACCATATTCGACCACGCAATCAGGAACAGCGCTAGCTACGATGACGAGATCCGCCGCAAAGGGCCCAAAGCAGAATCAGCGGAAGACCTCTTCTTCGGATTGGCTCTCGAAGATCTCAGACGCGCCGCGGATCTGTTTCATCCGACTTTCGTACGAACGAACGGAGTGGATGGATGGGTGTCCCTCGAGGTCTCCCCGTTACTGGCGCATGACACCGACAGCACGCTCGAGGCTGCACGGCAGCTCCATGAGCGCGGAGGCAAACCCAATCTGCTGATCAAAATTCCCGGTACTCCGGAAGGGGTACCTGCCATCGAGGAAGCGATCTTTGCGGGCGTCCCAGTCAATGTCACCCTCTTGTTTTCCCGCGATCAGTACGTGGCCGCCGCCGAGGCCTACCTGCGCGGAGTCGAGCGGCGAATCGAAGCAGGTCTGAACCCCGCAGTCGGATCGGTCGCGTCGATCTTCGTGAGCCGATGGGACGTTGCGGTGGAGGATCGAGTGCCTCCACGCCTCGCCAACCGCCTCGGGATTGCCATGGCCCAGCGTGCTTATGGGGCCTATCGAGATCTCCTCAGCTCGGACCGCTTTCAGCGAGCTGCCAACGCCGGCGCGGGCGCCCAGCGTCTGCTCTGGGCCAGCACCAGCACCAAAGATCCCGATGCGTCCGATGTGCTCTACGTCAAAGCTCTCGCCGCCCCCTTCACCGTCAACACGCTCCGCGAAAGCACTCTCAAGGCATTTCACGATCATGGCGAGGTCGGCGAGACACTCCCTCGAAATGGTGGCAATTGCGAATCGGTGCTTGCAGAGTTCGCCAAGGAAGGAATCGACGTCGACGCGCTGGCCTCGCAGCTGCAAGAGGAAGGCGCCTCTTCTTTCACCAAATCCTGGAACGACCTGATCGACTGCGTCGAGTCCAAGAGTGACTCGATTCGAAAGGCGGCGAAGCGATGAGCAACCCGACACTGCGTAACCACCCGGCCTGGGAGTTGCTACAAGCACATCACCAAGCCGTGAAGAACGTCCACCTCCGGGAGCTCTTCGACGAAGATCCCAAACGCGGCGAACGATTGGTAGCCGAAGCAGCCGGCGTCTACCTCGACTATTCGAAGAATCGAATCACCGAGGAAACTTTGGGGCTGCTCCTGCGGCTCGCCGCGGAATCGAATTTGCGCGAGCGCATCGATGCCATGTTTCGGGGCGACAAGATCAACGTCTCGGAAAACCGTGCGGTGCTCCATGTCGCGCTTCGAGCGCCCCGGAGCGCCTCCATCTCGGTCGATGGCGAGAACGTGGTTCCGGACGTCCATCGCGTCCTCGACAAGATGGCCGACTTCGCCGAGACCGTGCGCGGCGGCATCTGGAAAGGACACACAGGAAGACGCATTCGCAACGTCATCAACATCGGTATCGGCGGGTCCGCCCTCGGCCCGGTAATGGCCCATGAGGCACTGCAACACTACAGCGACCGAAGCCTGAGATTCCGCTTCGTCTCCAACGTCGATGGTACGGATTTCACGGAAGCGGTACGCGACCTCGATCCGGAAGAGACGCTGTTCATCGTTTCCTCCAAGACGTTCACGACGCTCGAAACCATGACCAACGCTCGCGCGGCCAGAGACTGGTTGCTGACCGGTCTCAAAGGACAGAAGGCCAGCATTGCGAAACACTTCGTCGCCGTGTCGACCAATGCTGAAGAAGTGGCCGAGTTCGGCATCGACCCTCGGCACATGTTCGAGTTCTGGGACTGGGTCGGCGGGCGCTACTCGATGGATTCGGCCATCGGGCTTTCGACCATGCTGTCCATCGGACCGGAGAACTTCCGCGCGATGTTGGATGGCTTCCACCAAATGGACGAGCATTTCCGCACCGCTCCGTTCGAACGCAACCTTCCGGTGTTGTTGGGCCTTCTCGCGATCTGGTACAACAATTTTTTCGGGGCCCAGACCGTCGCCGTGCTTCCGTATGAGCAATACTTAGCGCGCTTCCCTTCGTATCTTCAGCAGCTGACGATGGAAAGCAACGGCAAGCACGTGACACTCGACGGCGCCCGGGTCGACTACGACACGGGACCCGTTTATTGGGGCGCGCCCGGGACCAATGGTCAGCATTCTTTCTATCAATTGATTCACCAGGGAACCCGTCTCATACCCTGCGACTTCATTGCGTTTGCGGAAGCCCTGAATCCGCTCGACGGCCATCACGACATTCTGCTCGCCAATGCCTTTGCCCAGACCGAGGCGCTTGCCTTCGGGAAGACCGCCGAACAGGTCAAAGCGGAGGGCACGCCCGACTGGCTAGTCCCGCACCGAGTACTCGAAGGAAACCGGCCATCCAACACCATTGTGCTCCAACGCTTGACACCGGCCGCCCTCGGCAAGTTGGTGGCGCTTTACGAACATAGCGTCTTCACGCAGGGTGCGATCTGGCGAATCGACTCCTTCGACCAGTGGGGCGTGGAGCTCGGAAAGACTTTGGCCGAGCGAGTCATTCCGCAGCTCGAGCGCGTGACGGAGCCGAAGCTCGAGCATGATAGCTCGACCAATCAACTAATCCGGCGTTGCCGCAAGCTCAAAGGATTTACGTGATGCCGCGAAGATACGCGAGCGTCCTATTCGGGCCGCGCCTCGACCATAACATCGTCTTTCGACTGGAGTGCTACGTATGCAACTTGGAATGATAGGTCTCGGCCGCATGGGAGGAGACATGGTCCGCCGTCTATCGAAGCGCGGCCATCGGTGCGTCGTGTACGACGTATCCAAGGAGGCCGTGGAGAAACTCGTGAATGAGGACGACGCGGAAGCCACTGGCACTAACTCCTTGGCCGAGCTCGCCAAGACGCTGCCCAAGCCACGGGCGGTCTGGCTGATGGTTCCCGCAGGAGCGGTCGACGAGACCATCCAGGACCTTGTGCCCCATCTCGAGCGCGGAGATATCGTGGTCGACGGCGGCAACAGCTACTACATCGACGACATCCGTCGGGCCAAGGAGCTTCGACCCAAGGGTATCCATTACATCGACGCTGGAACCAGCGGTGGAGTCTGGGGGCTCGAGCGCGGCTACTGCCTGATGATCGGCGGCGAGCGAGATCCGGTGAAACACCTGGATCCGATCTTCGCTGCCTTAGCCCCCGGCCGCGGCGATATCCCTCGCACACCGGGACGGGAAGACACGGACGGGACCTGCGAGGAGGGCTATCTTCATTGCGGACCAAGCGGCGCCGGCCACTTCGTCAAGATGGTCCACAATGGCATCGAGTATGGCGTGATGGCGGCTTACGCTGAGGGGATGGCAATTCTCAAGGAAGCCAACATTGGCAACGAACCCGGGGTCGTCGACGCGGAGACGGCGCCACTTCGCGATCCTGAGCACTATCAATATGATTTGAACCTGCCAGACATCGCCGAGGTCTGGCGTCGCGGCAGCGTGATCGCATCGTGGTTACTCGACCTGTCTGCTGCGGCTTTGGTTCGCGATCCCGCGCTTTCTCAGTTCGAAGGCCGGGTTTCGGACTCCGGCGAGGGTCGGTGGACGGTCAAGGCGGCCATCGACGAGGCCGTGCCGGCCCATGTGCTGTCATCGGCCTTATACGAGCGCTTCAGCTCCCGTGGCGAAGCGGACTTTGCGGACAAGCTGCTTTCAGCCATGCGCCACCAGTTTGGCGGCCATGACGAGAAGTCATCCGAGTCGTAATCGGTCGTTCGCGCAACAAGAGAAAGGTAGATCCCATGACCAGCGACGAGCTCGAGCGCTCGAGCGCTCCACCAGTAGCGCCGCCTTGCGCGATGGTCATCTTTGGTGCGGCCGGAGACCTGACCAAACGTCTGGTCGTGCCGGCCCTCTACAACCTCGTCGAGGCCAAAAGCCTCCCGGAAGAATTTCGGCTGGTGGGGGTCGACCTCGCATCCAAGTCGACGGAGCAATGGCGAAGCGGCTTGACCGACGTCATCAGCGGATTCGTTTCCGAGGGTGGCGGCGAATTCGAGGCCGACCACATCGACAAGACCGCTTGGAGCTGGCTCACCGATCGCATGAGCTATCTGCAAGGCGATCTAAAAGACTCGGAGACCTTTCACCGCTTGGCAAAGCATCTCGCCGAGCTGGATGACACGGCGGGCACCGCAGGCAATCATTTGTTCTATCTCGCCATCGCCGATGGTCTCTTCAGCACTGCGGTTGCAGGCCTCGGAGAAGCGGGCCTCGTCACCGAGAAGGACGGCCAGTGGCGTCGCGTCGTCATCGAGAAGCCTTTTGGGCACGATCTGCCCTCGGCCAAGGCTCTCAATGCCGAAATTCTGAAAACACTCGACGAGCAGCAAATCTATCGGATCGACCATTTCCTCGGCAAGGAAACCGTCCAGAACATCATGGCGTTCCGTTTCGCGAACGGCTTGTTCGAGCCTCTCTGGAACCGCGAACACATCGACCATGTGCAGATCACGGTCGCAGAGACCATTGGTGTCGAGGAACGTGGCAAGTTCTACGAGAGAACGGGTGCGCTTCGTGACATGGTGCCCAACCACGTTTTCCAGTTGCTCGCAATGACGGCGATGGAGCCGCCGATCTCCTTCGATGCCGATGCGGTTCGAGACAAGAAGGCCGAAGTCATCCAGGCTATCAGTCCTCTCGACCAGGAGGCAGCTCTCAAGAATTCCGTGCGGGGACAATACGGCGCAGGCACCGTGCTCGACAAGTCCGCCCAAGCCTACCGGTCTGAGCCGAACGTCGCCCAGGACTCCACCACCGAGACCTACGTCGCGTGCGAACTGAAAATCGACAACTGGCGCTGGGCCGGCGTTCCGTTCTACCTGCGCACGGGGAAGCGGATGACGCATCGATGGACGGAGGTGGCGATTCGCTTCCACCAAGCGCCCTTTGCCCTCTTTCGCGGCACGCACGTGGAGAAGATGAACCCCAATTGGATGAGCTTGCGCATCCAGCCCGAGGAGGGAATCTCCCTACAGTTCGCCGCCAAGAAGCCCGGCCCGAGGGTGAAGCTGAGCACGGTCAGCATGGATTTCGCCTATGAGTCGTACTTCAAGATGGCACCGAACACGGGCTACGAGACGCTAATCTACGATTGCATGATCGGGGATGCGACCCTCTTCCAACGCGCCGACACCATCGAGCACGGCTGGAAAGCCGTACAACCGATCCTGGACGCATGGGAAGACAATCCTCCCGGGAATTTTCCGAACTACACCGCGGGCACGACGGGCCCGGCGGCAGCCGAGGAGCTGCTGACCCGCAATGGCCGAATCTGGCGTCCCCTCGGTTGAGGTCCGCGCCACGGAGCGATGCATGGATGAACCTCGAACAATCTCAATGGTCCTAGCCGACGTCGACGGCACGCTTCTCACCGAGCAGAAAGTCCTGACGGAGCGCGCCAAAGCCGCCGTCCAGAGCCTGCACCGCGCAAACATCCGATTTGCCATCACCAGCGGTCGGCCACCTCGGGGCATGTCCATGCTGTTCGATCCGCTCGAGCTCGATACTCCCATTGCTGGTTTCAATGGCGGTCTCTTCGTGCAGCCGGATCTGTCGATCCTCGAGCGAAAGACGCTCCCTCCCGATCTCGCCCGCGAGGCCATCGAGCTGATACGCGGACACGACCTCGATGCCTGGGTCTATCGAGGCAACGATTGGCTCATCACGAAGCCCAATGCGCCGCATGTCGAACGCGAGGCTTCGACGGTCGAGTTTCGGCCGAAGGTCGTGCAAGACCTGGACGAGCATCTCGACGAGGCGATCAAGATCGTTGGCATCAGTGACGACAGTGACAAGATGCAGCGCTGCGAATCGGACGCCCAGGATGCATTCGGTGAGCGCGCGACCGCCACCCGTTCACAGCCTTACTACCTGGACATTACACATGAGGATGCCAACAAGGGGGCCGTCCTCAGCTATCTATCCCGCAACCTGGGTATCCCCGCTTCGGAAATCGCCACGATTGGCGACCAGCCGAACGACGTGCTCATGTTCGATCCATCGGGTTTTAGCATCGCCATGGGAAACGCATCCGACCAGGTGAAATCACAAGCCGATGCGACGACCGACTCTTACAACGACGAGGGCTTTGCAAAGGCAATCGAGCGCTTCATTTTGGGCAAATCGGGCTGAGGGGGCCAAATGGATGGAATGAAAGGACGTACCGAGGTGCTAGCCGGGCCATCGGTGCTGGCGCGCCACGTAGCCGAGTGGATCACCGCTTCGGCGCTTTCGTCAGCGGGGCCATTTCGGGTTTCGCTGTCCGGCGGCTCGACCCCGAAGCCGGTTTACGAGCTTCTCGCGTCCGATGAGTTTCGGACGCGATTCCCATGGGAACGGGTTTTCTGGTACTGGGGAGACGAACGCTTCGTCCCCCATGACCATCCGGACAGCAACTACCGGATGACGTATGAGGCGATGCTTTCCAAGGCACCAGTGCCGCCGGATCGAGTTTTCCCGGTGCCGGTCGACGGTGCGCCCGAAGATGCTGCTTTGCGGTACGAGCGCACCCTACAGCGAGCGTACGGCACCGCGGTGCTCGATCCTGACAGGCCCCTGTTCGACATCACCTTGCTCGGGCTCGGGTCGGACGGACACACCGCATCCCTGTTGCCCGGGCAGCCAATCTTGAACGAGCGCAAGCGATGGGTCGCAGTCGTACCTCACGGCCGGTCCGAGGTGCGCATTACCATGACCTACCCCACGCTCGAGAGTAGCCGTCATGCGGCCTTTTTGGTGAGCGGGGAGGATAAAGCCGCAATTGTCAACACCATCCGGACTGGCGGAAGCGAGGTGCCTGCGGCACGTATCCAACCTGTCGGAGAGCTGATCTGGTTTCTGGATCGCGCTGCCCTCGGTCGAGCCGATCGCTAGGACGAGTCTTCCAAGGAAGGGAACAGGCGTGAGCGAGACAGCATCCAAGTCCGAAGAGCGGCGGGATCGCCTCAAGCAGGAAGCGGCACAGGCTGCAGCGGCTTTGGTCGAGGACGGCATGGTGGTCGGCCTCGGTAGCGGCTCGACGGCCGCCTTTGCCATCGAGGCTCTCGGCCGGCGTCATCGGGAGGGCCTACGTTTCGTCGGAATCCCCACCTCGGAAAAGACCGCAGCTCATGCGAGGGACGTAGACATCCCGCTTACTTCGTTCGCGCAGCACCGACGCATCGATCTCACGATCGACGGCGCAGACGAGGTCGAACGCGGTACGCTGAATCTGATCAAAGGACTCGGAGGCGCGCTTCTCCGCGAAAAGATCGTCGCCGCAGCCAGCAAACGCGTCACCATCGTCGTCGATGGCTCGAAGATGGTGAATCGCTTGGGCACCCACGCGCCGATCCCGGTCGAGGCCGTACCCTTCGGTCTCGAGGCGACACGGGAAGCGATCGAGAGGTTGGGCGCGACCACGAAGTTGCGCCGCACGACCTCGGGCCAGCCCTTGGTGACCGACGGCGGTCACCAGATCATCGATTGTCGCTTTGGTACGATCGCCGATCCGGCAGAGTTGGAGGAGCGTCTGGGACGCATCGTCGGGGTCGTCGAAAGCGGCCTCTTCATCGATCGGGCCGATTGCGTCTTCGTGGCCGACGCCGCCGGCGTCCACCGCTTCGACAGTACGCGCGCGTACGGGGGCGGCGCGCCCCTCTTGGTGCTCATGGGCGTGTCCGGCGCGGGCAAAACGACGGTTGCTGAAGATCTCGCTGCGCGTCTTGGCTGGCCCTTCGAGGAAGGCGACGCGCTCCACCCGGCCGCCAATGTCACCAAGATGGAGGCGGGGATTCCTTTGACCGATGCCGACCGCAAGCCCTGGCTCGAGGCGGTGGCCAGCTGGATCGACGGTCAGCGCGCCAGGAGCCAACCGGGGATCATCACATGCTCGGCGCTCAGGCGCTCCTATCGCCGAATCATCGTCGGGAACCGGCCCGAAGTCCGGCTGATCTATCTGCGTGGGAACCGATCCCTCATCTCCAAACGACTTGCCGAACGACGAGACCATTTCATGCCTCCCGGCTTGTTGGAGAGCCAGCTCGACACCCTCGAGGAGCCCGGCGACGACGAGAATGCGTGGGTCATCGATGTCGATCGGCCCCCGGGCCAGATCACGGAGACGATCGTTGGCATGCTCCGAGGTTCGGCTCGACAGACCGTCTCCCCGAATGAAGCATGAGGTCGCAGCTGCCCATGGGTGATCCCAGCCCGCTGCCGGCGATTCGTGTCGCAGGCCTGGTCAAAGACTACGGCGGACCCGCCGCGGTGCGCGCTGTCGACGGTATCGATCTCGAAGTCGGCCAAGGCGAAATCTTCGGCCTGCTGGGTCCGAATGGAGCCGGAAAAACGACCACGATCGGCGTCTGCACGACGCGAGTCATCGCTACGTCAGGCGAGGCCAGCGTCGCGGGTATCGATGTGAAGTCTGATCCTGCGTTGGCGAAGCGGTTCATCGGGGTCGTCACTCAGTACAACACCCTCGATCGATCCTGCAGCGTCTTCGAAAACCTCTACTTTCACGCGCGGTATTTCGGCCTGCCCCGCCGCAAGGCGCGCACCCAGGCCGACGACCTTCTAACGCGCTTCCGCCTTGGGGACCGGGCACAGTCGATGCCCGACGAGCTTTCCGGGGGCATGGCTCAGCGCCTGCAAGTGGCCCGCGCAATCTCCCACGGACCCAAGGTGCTTTTCCTCGACGAACCGACCGCGGGGTTGGACCCCCAGAGCCGGCTCGCGCTGTGGAAGATGGTTCGGGAGTTACGCGCCGAGGGAACCACCATCCTATTGACGACACACAACATGGCGGAAGCCGACGCGCTGTGCGATCGGGTTGCGATCATCGACCACGGCCGAATTCTGGTTTGCGACACCCCGGAACGACTGAAGCGGGGTGCCGGCGCGAAGACCCTCATCGACCTTCGTCTCGACGGACCACGGGAGCCATTGATGCGAGCGCTCGCCGGTCTTTCGGACATCGATTCGGTCACGGAAAGCGTCGAGGGCGTTCGCGTCGTCGCGTCCACCCGTGAGGGAAGCCTTCAGCGGGTACTCGAAGCATCTCGTGGCTTTTCATTGAGAGACATCTCGGTGAGCGAACCGACGCTCGAAACCGTTTTCATCGAGCTGACCGGGAGGGCGCTCCGTGAGTAATTCGGCGCTCCATGGGGACGAAGATCGCTTGAAGATGTACGCGCGCGCCTTCGTCGGCCTAATCGCACGCGACGTACGTGTTCTTCAAAGAGACGTCGTGCCATTCCTCCTTCGCACGGTGATGAACCCCGTGATGTTCACCTTCGTGTTTGCCTACGTCTTTCCCAAGATCGGCGAGGGTTTTCGCACCGGGGGTCAAACCGACTTCGCTACAATTTTGGTACCCGGGCTCGTTGCAGTGGCGATGATCTTTCAGGGAATCGCCGCCGTGGCCCTGCCCCTGGTCAACGAGTTCGGGCGTACGAAGGAAATCGAAGACCGCTTGATGGCGCCTCTGCCCATCGCGGCGATCGCCACCGAGAAGATCGTGTTCGGTGCGATTCAGAGCATGATCGCGGCGCTCGTCGTCTTTCCCGTCGTTTCCGTGATTCCGGCGACCCCGGTGGCCATTCACGTGGCGAGTTGGCCGCTTCTAATCGTCGTTCTGATCTTGGCAAGCCTCATTTCGGGGGCATTTGGCTTGGTCATCGGTACCATCTTCACGCCGCAGCAGGTACCCCTCATCTTTTCGATCATCGTCATCCCGGTGACTTTCCTCGGGTGCGTCTACTACCCTTGGAAGCTTCTGGATCCCCTCCCGTGGCTCAAGTATTTCGTCCTCATCAACCCGGTCGTCTACGTGAGCGAAGGGATGCGCGGCGCCCTCACGCCTGATGTTCCTCATATGCCTCCGCTCGCATTTCTCGTGGCGATGACGCTGATGCTTCTGCTGCTGGCCGCAGCGGGCCTGCGCTCTTTTCTTCGACGGGTCACCTCGTAGCGTCTCCGGCGGAGCGGCCCGTGAGATCTAGCGGGCCACACCCTGATCGGTCTTCACCAGACGTCCGAGCGGATAGCCCTTTTCTTCGAGTCGACGCAAGATCGCCCGATAGGTCGCATCATCCAACTTCGGGGTACGGCTCAGGATCCACAAATAGTCGCGGCTCGGATGCCCCACCACCGCGTACTCGTAGTGGGGGCCGAGATCGGTGATCCAGTAGTCGCCCCAAAATGGACCAAAGAACGAAACTTCGAGCTTTGCGTTGGTTTCATGGTCGACCACTCGCGCCCGTCCCCGCGCGACATCCTTCTTTCCATCCTGGGAGCCCTTGCGGCACTGGTTTAGCACCTCGATCTGTCCGTCATCGCGAAGCGAGTACGTCGCAGTCGTGTGCGTGCACCCCTTTTGAAATGGCTGCGGATAGCTCGCGATCTCGTACCAAGTACCGAGGTAGCGTCTGAGGTCGACTTCGGGAACGGTCTCGAGCGGGGGAAGGTTCAGTCGCTCGGTCGTAGTCTTGCTGCAACCGGAAGTCGCAATGGCTACCGCCGCAGTGATGAGATGCTTGATGTGCATGCCTCGCCGTGGCCCATCCTTTCAGCTCGCGTCACCAAGAGTCATCCCCGCTCTGGCAGGGCTGGCTGCATATTATTGATCTTATCCTTCGGCCTACGAGGCCGCGCCAGTAAATGATATAGGGAAGGCAGCGCAAATAGGGTGAGAACCAGCGTAGAGCCAAGCCCACCCACGATGACCGTGGCGAGGGGACGCTGAATATCAGACCCAATGCCCGTGGCGTTTGCAGCCGGCAGCATTCCGAGCAGGGCTACCACGATCATCATCAGCACTGGTCTCATTTGCGCCAGGGTGCCATCGAGCACGGCGCCAGCGAAGTCGGCGTTCGGCTCCCTTCGTCTTCGATTAATTTCCGCGACGACCAACACGCCGCTCATGACCGCGACGCCGAAGAGCGAGATGAAGCCGACCGCCGCCGAAACGCTCAAATGGATGCCGCGTAACCAGAGCGCAACGAGACCTCCTACCAATGAGAACGGAACATTCATGAGAACGATGCCCGCATAGAGCGGGGACCGAAACATGAAAAAGAGGAGCGCAAAGATGATCCCGATGGTGATCGGCACGATGAACGTCAGGCGCTTCTTTGCCCGCGTCAGATTCTCGAACTGCCCACCCCACTCGATGTGATAGCCGGCAGGAATCCTGACGGTATTCTGAACGCGATCCTGCGCTTCCTCGACGAAGCTGCCCTGATCGATGCCGCGGATGTTGGTGCGCACGGTTATCTGTCGTTGGTTCTCTCGGCGAGCCACGATGCTGGTACCATTGCGCACTTCCACTGTGGCAAGTTGAGCCAGCGGCACGCGGCCGCCTTCGCGCGTTGGCACGAGGATCCTATCGATGGCGGCTGGGTCGCCGCGATCGGCAGGTGGATAACGAGCCGTAATGGCGAAGCGCCGTTCGCCTTCAAACGCCGTACTCACCGCACGGCCCCCGATTGCAAGCTCAATCACGTCTTGGAGATCGCTCACCGAGACGCCGTACCGGCCCGCCTCCTGACGATCGATGGTGATAACGAGCTGAGGTTGGTCAGCATCCTGTTCGATTGCGGGATCCGTCGCGCCTGGGACCTGCCGAACGGCCTCGAGTATCTGGGCTCCGAGGCTGCGGAGACGATTTAGATCCGGCCCCCGGATGATCACCGCGAGGTCGGCGGCGGACCCGGTGACGGCTTCGGTGACGTTGTCGATGATCGGTTGTGTGAAGCTGAATGTCGCTCCTGGAATTTCGGCACGCAGTGCAGCGGAGATTTCCTGCACCAGATCGGCCTTGCGTTTGCCCGATGGCCAGGCGTCGTAAGGACTCAGAGCGACGAAAAGCTCGTTTCGGTTCGGGCCGTACGGGTCGGTGCCCGAGTCGTTGCGACCTGTTTGCGAGCTCACCAGCAGGACTTCGGACGGTCGCGCCACAGTAGCCCGAATCCGCTTGGCGACCTCAGCGGACTCCGACAGCGAGGTTCCCGCAGTGAGATTCGCCCGAATCCAAATCACGCCCTCGTCGAGCTGGGGTAAGAACTCGGAACCCAGCCGGGTACCGAGCACGAAGGAAGCGGCCACGACCGCAAGCGCCACACCCACGGTCAGTCCTGCTCGGCGCAGCGTGAAGGTCAGGCCGCGGCCGTACTGACGACGCAACCAATGCAAAGCGCGATTTTCACGGCCCCGATAGGGTCCCGGGAACACGTAGGTGGCTAGCACTGGCACGAGCGTGAGCGATAGCAACAGCGCGCCGATCAGAGCATACGACACGGTAAACGCCATCGGAGTAAACAGGCGGCGCTCTACGCGCTGCAATGTGAATAATGGGATGTAGGCAGCCACGATGATCATCATCGAAAAGAAGATGGGCCGCCCCACCTCCAGCGCAGCTGTACGCACCGCATCGATCACGCCAGCCGTGCGAGTCGCCTTCTCATCGGCAGGCCGTGCAGACTGCCCGGTGCTCAGCACGTGTACGATGCGTTCCACCATGACCAGAGAACCGTCCACGATGATGCCGAAGTCGAGAGCTCCCAGACTCAGCAAGTTTGCAGGAATGCCCGTCAACTGCATGCAGACGAACGCGAAGAGGAGCGAAAGCGGAATGGTGATTGCAGTGATGATCGCGGCACGGACGCTCACGAGGAAGAACAGCAACACACCAACGACGATGAGCAGGCCTTCCGTGAGGGTGTGCGTCACCGTGTGAAGGGTGCTGTCGACCAGTTGGGCGCGATCGTAGATGGGCACGATGCGAACGTCGGGAGGCAAACGGGAAGCATTGAGCTCTGCGACGGCTTCCTTGACGCCCGTCAGCACCTCGGTAGGGTTCTCGCCCCGACGCATGAGCACGATCCCTTCGACCCCGACGGTGTCTTCACCTATCCCAAAAATGCCGGTGGGGGGCGCTCCGCCGATTCGCACATGTCCGAGATCGTGAACGAAAACCGGCACACCCTCCGACTCCGTGACGAGGACGCTCTCGAGGTCCTCGATCGACTGAATCGCTCCCACGCCACGGACGGCCAAGGACTGCTGACCGGTATCGAGAAGGGCTCCCCCGGCGTTCTTGTTATTGGCGTCCACCGCCTCAGCCACATCGCCGACCGACAGGGCATACTCGTCCAGCTTGAGCGGATCGAGCTCGATTTGAAACTGCTTCACTAGACCACCGAACGGCGTGACGTCGGCCACGCCCGGTACCTGGAGCAGACGGGGCTCGATCACCCAGTCTTGGAGCTCACGCAGACGGATCGGGTCGCGATCTTCGGCCTCGATCGTGTAGCGGTATAGCTCGCCGATCGGTGTCGACAGTGGACCGAGCGATGACGTGGCATCTTCGGGCAGGGTCGCATCGCTCAATGCCTCGAGCACCACTTGGCGAGCAAACCAATCGTTGGTCCCATAGTCGAACGTGAGCTCCACGACTGAAAGGCCAAAGATGGTTCGCGAGCGGCGGGCGATGACCTCGGGCACGCGGTTGAGCGCTCGCTCGATCGGCACGGTAACCAGACGCTCCACTTCCTCGGCAGCCCGCCCGGGAAGCAAGGTGACGACGACCACCTGGGTGTCGGAAATGTCCGGATAGGCCTCAATCTGGAGCTGCTTGAACGCCCAGACTCCGGTGCCGATCAGGATCAGCGCGACGAAGAGGACCACCAAGCGCTGCTGGAGCGCAAAGCGCACCATGCGTTCGATCATGGCTGGGCGCTCCCGGAGCCCTCTAAGAGCATCGTCCCCTGGACGACGATTTGATCGCCGTGCTCGATACCCTTGAGCACGGCAACCCGATCCCCGTGCCGCACACCGAGCGTGACGGGGACGGCCTCGAAGGTGCCCGGCGCGACCTGTCGGTACACGAACGGTCCGCTTTCGCTCTGGACAACGGCCGCGGCAGGTATGACGGGAAGCTGGGCGATTGAGTCGACGTAGCGGACGCGTCCAAACATCTCGGGACGCAGCAGGCCGTCGGGGTTATCGATCTCGCCCCAAACCGTCACCGTGTGTGTCTGAGGGTCGACCGCGTCCGCAATACGGAACACCGCAACTCGCCAAGAACGATCAGGATATGCGGTGAGCTCCACGTCGAGCAGCGCACCCACCCGAATCTTAGAGATGTCTTGCTCAGGGACGTTCGAAGTCACCCAGATCTTGGACAGATCCGCAATCGTCATGAGCGGAGCGCTGATGTCACTCCAGAATTGACCAGGAGCCACGTTCATCTCGATGACCTTGCCCGCGAGCGGAGCCTTGAGCGTGAAGCGCTTCCCGAACTTCCCAGGTTTGAGCTCCAAGATCTTGAGCCGCGCGCCCGCCTGCTCCGCTTCGGCACGGGCCTGTGCGAGCTCCTCACGGCGCTGCTCGAGCTCTGTCTCTGCGTTGAGCACCTCCTTGCGGGCCACCGCCTTGTGCTCGAAGAGGTCGCTAATTCGATCGCGGTCTGCTTCCGCTTTGGACAGCGCTGCGGTCGCTTCGGCGACTGATGCCCTCGCCTCCAAGTACGCCGACTGGAATTCCCCAGCCTCCGGGCTGTCGACCTCCATCAGTGGCTGGCCTTGAACGACCGCATCTCCCAAACCAACCAGCACCTGTGTGATCCGGCCCGTGATCGGAAGCTCGACTCGAGCAAGTCGATTCGGGTCGGCCCTTAGTTTGCCTGGGGCCACGACCTCCACGGTTGGCACCTCCGCGGACGTCACAGGTTCGACGCCGATCTCCGCGAGCATTGGCGAGTCGGGGGGAAGCACGATGCGGCGAGCAGAGTCGTTTTGCGAAGCGGCGGGTGACGGCTCGTCCTGCTTCGGACTCGCTTTGCAGGCCACGGTCGTCGACAGCATCAGGAGTATGACGAGATGAAACCAACTCATGGTTCGAGAGACCGTCCTGTCACCCAGTCAATCCGATAACGCGCCAAAGCATATCTGGCCAACGCCTCTTGGTAGCTTCGCATGGTTTCGTTGAAGGCGCGCTGAGCGTCCAAGAACTCGACGAACGAAACCTCCCCACGACGGTACGCATATTCGCTGGCATCGCGCACTTCGCTTGCTTCGCTGGTCATCCCTCCCTCGATGGCATACAGCAACTCGCGCGCGGTCATATACTCGGCGATCGCTTCGGCGACCTCCTTGTCGACGGAGGCGCGAAAAGCCCTCGTCTGGACGACCGCCTGCTCGCGAGTTTGGCGGGCGCGCTGAATCTCGCCCTGGTTGCGATCGAAGAACGGCAATGGGATGCCCAGGAAGAACCCGAGAGCGTTGGCGTTGGCATAGCCGTATTGATGATGGAACTCCACTCCGACGTTCATGTCGATCCAGCTCAAGGCCCGTTGCAACTGAACGTCTGCATCCGCGCGCAGCTCCGCCGCGGTGAGCGCCCGAAGATCTGGACGCTGCTGGAGCGCTTCGGCACGAAGAAGGTCGAAGCTCGGCTCACCGAGATCTTCGCGGGGCAGCGGCCCACTCACATCGACGACGGGATGTGTTGGATCGCGGCCCATGAGGAGCTGAAGGCGAAGGCGCGCTTCACGCACGCTCAGCTCGAAGAGACGCACGATGTTGGCGCGTTCCCTCGCCGCAAGGCGCGTGCGCATGAGCTCGGATTCGGCCAAGTCACCATCGCGGACACGGTTTTCGTTGATCTCGACGATACCTTCGAAAATCGAGAGATCCTTCTGCGCGAGATCAAGCAACGCCTCCTGAAGCAAGACTCGCACGCATGCGCTCTGCACCGCGAATCGAAGCTCTCGAACCGCGTTCAGCAGCAGCAGCTCGGACACGGACCGGTCGGCCTTCGAATAGGCGATCCGCTTTCTACGCTTGCCTCCGAGCTCGATGGGCACGTCGAGGCGTACGTTTCCTTCCGAGGGGCCTGCTCCAGTGGAAGCGTTGTTCTTGAAGTCACTCCCGAGTACGTCCAAGTAGTCCGCTCCCCCAGCGACGTACGGATTTGGCAGGAGCCTGGCGGTGACGATCCGCGCTGCCGCGATGCCGACGTCAAATCGCATGGCCAGGAGGTCCAAGTTGTGCTGCAAGGCCGCAGCCACGACCTCATCCACGGTTGCTATCTCCGATGCAGTCGCTTGGGCGCGCACACTCGTTGCCGCCAGGGACACCGGCGCGAGCAGGAGAGCCCAGCAGCAAACACGCACACATGCACTATACGAGCTTGGAATGAAACTCAGCAAGCGACGACTGCAGACGCGCGAATAGGGCACTAGCTCAGCCCTTGAGGCGATAGATTGCACGCAGGCGCCGGCCCGCCGTTCATTGTCTCCATCCCCGCAACAGTCGTCGATATCCGATACCCGTGTCGCGCCGGGCGACCGACCGCTCGAGCTTGGAACGCATGGTTACTAGCATACTGGAAGCTTCGCAGCGTATGGAGGGTCTTGTGCGCCCAAGGCTAGTCGAGCTTCTTCCGAAACCGGAGGGAAGCCACGACCGTGAGGAAGATCAGGATCCCGGTCAGCCATAGGAGCTCGTAGCGCAGCTCGACCAGGGAAGATCCCTTGAGGACCACACCGCGAATGACGCGCAAATAGTGTGTCAGCGGCAAGACCATGGAGAGCCAACGTGCCGGGGCAGGCATGGCCTCCCATGGAAACATGAAGCCCGACAAGAGAATGTTCGGAAGCAGGAAGAAGAAGGACATCTGCATGGCCTGCTGCTGGGTCTTGGCCAGCGTCGAAAAGAAGAGACCAAGGGCGAGGTTGGCGGCGATGAAGAAAGCAGAAAGGCCGTAAAGTAACTGGACCGACCCCACGATGGGCACGTCGAAAACGACCGAGCCAAACAGCAACACGAGCGTCATCTGTAGATAGCCGACTCCGATGTACGGCACGATCTTGCCGACGGTGAGCTCGACGCCTCTGATGGGCGATACGATCAGCTGTTCGAGCGTGCCGCGTTCGCGTTCGCGCGCGATGGCCATGGCCGTGAACATGACCATGGTCATCGTGAGAATGACGCCCACCAGCCCCGGAACGACGAAGACAGCGGTGCGCAGATCGGGATTGTACCAGGTGTTCGGCTCCATCGCGATGACCTGCGACGACGTAGTGGGCGGGATACCCATTCGCCCGAGACGCTCCATGGTGAGAACCGAAGAGCGAGCAGCGGCAAGCGACATGGCGGTGTCGGTCGCGCTCGCCACGACCTGCGGATCGGAGCCATCGACGATGAGCTGCAACTCGGCGCTGCGCCCTGCCTCGACGTCGGCACCGAAACGCGGCGGCACGACGAGCGCAACCATGGCGTCGCGCGAGCGCAGCGCTACACCGATGTCATCGTAGCTGCGCACGTGCCCGACGACCTCGTAAAATCCGGTTGCTTCCATTCTGCGCACGAACCCACGTGACTCCTCCGATCGATCCTGATCGTAGACCACCGTCGCCATGTGTCGGACGTCGGTATTGATGGCATAGCCAAAGAGCAGGAGCTGAAGAACCGGAATGCCAACCATCATACCCATCGTCAGCCGGTCCCGGCGTACCTGGATCAGCTCCTTCCAGGCGATCGCGAGCATCCGAGTCATGAGCCCTCCGTGGTGCGCTGATCTTCATGCACCATGGCCACGAAAGCATCTTCGACGTTGGGTGCAATTTCTCGTGCGTCACTCACCCCGGGGCTTTCGTCGAGCAGATCGTGCGCAAGAGCGACGGGGTTGACGCCGCCGCGAGTCGTCAATCGAATGCGATCGGCGAATGGGGCAACCTCATCGACCGACGAATGCTGGCTGAGGATCCCGACCGCGGCGCTTGCGTCCGGCGTTTCGATCAGCGCCACGCGGATCTGCCGCCGCTCGACGACCGCCGAGGGCGTGCCCATGTCGAGTATCATTCCGCGAAACATGAATGCGAGCCGGTGGCACCGCTCCGCTTCGTCCATGTAGTGCGTGGTCACGATGACTGTCGTACCTTCGCTCGCAATCCGATGGATGCGGTTCCAGAATTCGCGACGGCTCACCGGATCGACTCCAGCGGTCGGCTCGTCCAGGAACAGCAGAGGCGGCTGATGAATCGTGGCGCAGACGAGCGCCAGCCGCTGCTTCCAGCCTCCGGAAAGAGTGCCGCTCAGCTGCTTTGCACGGTCAGCGAGGCCGGAGCGAGCCAGCTCCTCGGACACACGCGACCGTCGCTCCTTCCTCGAAAGGCCATAGATGCCTGCATAGAAACGAAGATTTTCTTCGACGGTCAGATCTTCGTAGAGGCTGAAGCGCTGCGTCATGTACCCGATGCTCTGCTTCACGCGCTCAGGCTCTTTGCTCACGTCGAAGCCGACGACCACCGCGCGACCACCGCTCGGATCGAGAATTCCGCAGAGGATTCGAAGCGTCGTCGATTTCCCGGCCCCGTTCGGGCCGAGCATGCCGAAAATCTCGCCGCGCCGGACCTCGAAGCTGACGTCGCGCACCGCCACGAGATCGCCGAACCGGCGTGACAGATGCTCGACGACGACGGGACGATCCAACGCTAGTGGCCCTTTCGCTCGAACGAGGCGAACGCCGGGACACCTGCGTGCAGACGCTCTTCGGGGTCATCGATGCGCACGCGCACGCGAACCACGAGATTGGGCCTCTCCCTCGGCGAAAACAAGAACCGCGGCGTGAACTCGGTGGTTGGTGCGATGTGCTCGATTCGCCCCGAAAACGCATCCTTTTCTGCATCGACGCGAACCTTCGCCGGGATCCCAATCGAAAGTCCGGAAAGATCCTGTTGCGGAACGAATACGTCGACGTACGGATGCGTGGTGTCCGCCACGGTGACCACCGTGGCTCCGGCAGCAAGCACTTCTCCCACCCGAACGGGCACATCGAGCACGGTCACGCGCGAAGCAGAGCCCATCGAATAGAGGGCCAACCTCTCCTGCTCTGCAGCCACCGCGGCCTCCGCGGCTCGGACCTCTGCATCCGCCGCGGCGAGCTCCTCGGGTCTGGCCCCTCTGCGTAGCTGCTTCAACTGCTGCTCGAGCATGCGCGCGCGAGCACGAGCGCTCGCGTAGGCTGCGCGCAAATCGGAGACCTGGGAGGCTGCCGTAGCGGCCGCCTCGGGCAGAGCCAGGTTGCGCTCCAGATTGCTCTTGGCATCCCTCAGCTCCGCGCGCGCTCCATCGAGCTCTGCCATCGTTGCGCGAACCTCTTCCTCTCGCGGCCCGGCGTATACGAGAGCCGCGTTTGCCCTGGCTCGCGCCAGGTCGGCCTCGCGCGCCCGGAGAACCGGAAGCTCGGCCGTATCGTCGAGAAGCGCGATGACCGCACCTTGCTCGATGACGTCGCCCCGCTGATAGTGAATCTGGGCGAGCTTTCCACCCACCTGAAACCCAAGACGCCGGTCATCGTGCTCGATGACACCCTGATAGCCCGGGGGCATTCGGCGCTCGGGATTGCAGGCCGTGCCCACCCCCGTGATCATGAGCGCGGACAAAAGCACCATGATGGGTCTGGGCGCCATTTCTCGCGGACGATAGCAGCTCGAACCACGGCGTCAGCAACGAAAGAACGAGACGAGCTCTTCACGCATTCGCTGCGCATCGGCAAACCCGAGCTCCATGAGAGGCCTCGTATAGATCGAGTCGAAAAACACGTAGGACAGCAAATCGGCTTCGAGAGGCTCGTTCCCGAATCCCAGCGTATCCACGAGCCGCCGCAGGAGGATGCTGGCGTCCTTCTTGCGCGCCGCCTCGGCAAGAACCCTGCCCGCCATGATCCCTAGGTCGGTCGAGGGGCGCACCACGAGGTCGTCGATGATCTTGTAGGGCTGCCCTCGATCGGCCCGGACGGTCTGCGCGACTGCCTTGAGCGCTTCCCGACCGCCGGTCTCTCGCACTCGCTGGAGCACGTCGTTGAGCAAACGCATGTGTCGCAGATCGGTCTCGACACGATCGAGAAGAAGCGCATTGAGAAGCTTTCCGACCAGGAAAATCGGATTCCCAAAGTATCTGACGCGTAACACCTCCTGGTCGGCTTCGGCCCCAAGCTTCGGACCTTCGGTCAGCGAGACGACCAAGACACGATCGGCTCCCAATCGCAACGCCGGCGCGAGTGGCGTATTCAAGCGAACGCCTCCGTCGACATAATACGAGCCCTCCACCCGAACGCCGGGGAACAGAAACGGGATGGCCGCAGAGGCAAGAGCATGGGACGGCCCGATCGTGGCGGCACGCGCCACGACGCTGGCATCGTGTGTCCATGGTGGAACGCTTGGCGGATCCGTCTCGATGAATACGACGACGCGGCCCGTGGCGACCTCCGTTGCGGCGATGCTAAGCGCCTGGATGCGGCCCTCACGTAGATTGCTTTGGATGTGAGACCAGGGAATCACTTCCTGGACCAGAGCCTCGAGGCCCTCCGTATTGAGAAGGCCGAAGAGGCGGTCCGGTGGCTTCGAGGTGCCTAATGCGGTCTGTCCCCGCATCAAAGACAGCATCATCGCCGGGATGCGAGCCACCTCGCGCAGAGGCGAGCCAAAGAGCGCGCGGCCATTCAGCCCTTCCCAAATGCGACGAAGGGCGTATCCTCTTTCATCACCGAGGTGCGCAGTTGCGGCCACGAAGCAGGCATGAATGGCACCCACCGACGTGCCGGTGAGAATATCGAATTCCGGCGGCTCACCTAGGTCCTTGGGAAGCTCTTCGAAAAGAAACCGAAGGACGCCCGCCTCGTAAGCGCCCCGCGCGCCACCGCCGGATAAGACCAGCGCGCAGCGGGGCCTGGACGAGCTTGCCGGACGCGGCGCTTTGTCACCCCGGGAATCGCGCATGCTCACACTCCGAGCCACGAGAAGCTTTCTCGAAGTGCTCGTGTTCCTTCTTCGCGCACCCAGGTGCCATGGGCGATGACCACCCGCTTCGGTTTCCAAGCGATTGCATGGTGTACAGCCTTTCGAGCGGCGTTGCGGTGAATGAACGAAAGGCGCCATTCGCGTGGGGCACTGCCCTTGGGACCTAGCAGCCCATCAGCTGCGAGGATCCAGCGTTGCCACCACTTCACCTCGCTCGGGTCGAACCTCTGAATGAGGTCTCCGACGAGGCATGTCTCCGAGGCGCGATGAAAGAAGAGCACCTCGTCCATGAACAAGCTTCCCCGCACGATCACCTGGTCAATCGATGACGCCCATGAAGGCGGCGGCATGTCGGTGAGCTCCGCAGCGAACCGGAGCTCAGGCCGCCGCCTCGCGAGTCCTGGTGGCAGGTGCACCTCCGCGGTGGGAAAGGCGTCGGTCCATTGTTTCAGAAACAGGTGATGAAGCTTGTTGGGAGACACGAGGAACCGTGCCTCGCCGAGACTCGTGACCTCGGATTTGAGCGCATCGGACAGCTCCACGGGTGACCAGACCCAGAGCCCGCCTTCGTCGAGCCGAACGACCGCCATCCGCGTGGGATATGGGAAACCTAGAAACGAAACCGCCGGACCGTCGGCAATCCAGATCTCGGTTCCAATGGGCTGCAGCTGTCCAAATGACATCGTTCAATCAGGCTCCAGATCGACATGCCGGGCTTCAGGAACGGCTTCGGCCAGTCGCTCTTCGATGCGGTCGACTGCATCGCCGACCGCGTCGGTCACTTCCGCGCCGAAGTCCGTTAGCAGACGTTCGAGATCGTCTGGGCTCTCGAGCTTCGACCATGCCTCGTCGAGATTCTTCGATGCCACCAGCTGCCGAGCAAGCTCACGCCCATTGAATGCGATCTCCGCTTTGAAGCGCACCTCCTCCGCTCCGAGCTGCGAGACTTTCACATCCCGGATTCGCTCGATGATCGGATCCTCTTCGAGCACGGCAACCATCCGTTCAATCGCCTCCGGCGGTGGAGCCGGACCAAGCAAAAAGCGCCGGTTCCGGTCGATCAGAAAGACTGCGGTGGCGCCGAGAAGAGCCCCGATGGCAATGGAGGCCGCCCCGTCCCAAGCGGGGTTTCCCGTCCACCGGGTCAACGCGATGCCCGCCAGGGCAAGCCCCACGCCTACGACTGCCGACGCATCTTCCAGCACCACCGCGACGCCCATGGGATCCGGTCCGCCTCCAAGATAGCCCCAGACCGACTGACCCGTTCTGCGCGCAGCTTTCCGAACGGACGAAAACCCAACGCCGAGCGAGACGCTCTCGGCGGCAAGCGAGACGAGCAGAATGACGAACCCCCATCCCAAATGCTCGAGCGGTTCCGGCTCCCACAGTTGCTGGGCTCCCCGCACGATGGTCACGCCACTGCCGACGAACAATACCCCCGACGCCGAAAGCAGCGCCCAGACGTATCGAGAGCGCCCGAAGCCGTAGGGGAACTCGCGGTCGGGCACGCGTTCCGATCGAACGATGCCGACGACCAGGAGCAGTTGGTTCACGATATCCGCCAGCGAGTGGACCAACTCGGCCAGAATCGCCGTCGAACCCGTCACGAACGCGGCCGCTGCCTTGGCCGACGCAATCGCCACGTCGACCGAAAGCGCGACAGCGACAGCGCGCGTGCTCGTCGTCATGTGCTACGTTATATGCCTCGCGGTGGCACGATTCTACAAGAAGAGAGAGGAGAACCGCGGTTTGGCCCCCGGATCCTTGGTATTCATCGGCGAGCGGAAGACAGACACGCTCCGAGTGCGCCTCTTCGATTACGATGAGCAGACCCTAGCCGAGGAAACAGTCGATGAAGTCGGACGCGTTCGCGATCTGACCGACACCCGAAGGATTCACTGGATCAACGTCGACGGATTGCACGACACGGAAGCGATTCGACAGATCGGCAACGCGTTCGGGCTGCATTCCCTTTTGCTCGAAGACGTGCTCAACACCGGTCAGCGGCCGAAGCTCGAGGAATTCGAGGACACGCTGTTCATCGTCGTGAAGATGCTCCGTTACGACGAAGACAGCCAAAAGATCATCGCCGAACAGCTGAGCATCGTGGTCGGGCCCTCCTTCGTATTGACCTTTCAGGAGCAGCCCGGTGACGTCTTCGAGCCCGTTCGCGAGCGGCTTCGCAATCGCAAGGGCAGAATCCGGTCCTCGGGAAGCGACTACCTAGCCTATGCACTTCTCGACTCCGTAGTCGACAACTACATCTACATCATCGAAAGAATCGGCGAAGAGGTCGAGGAGTTGGAGGGTGAAGTCCTGGAATCGGTCGACCCAGATCTGATCGCCGAAATCGGGCGACTGAAGCGGGAGATGAGCTTCCTACGCAAGGCGGTCCGACCCGCCAGGGAAGCGATTCTCAAACTGTCCAAAGTCGATAGCGATCTGATCCAAGACTCGACGTCACCGTTCTTGAAAGACCTGCTCGACATCGCATTGCAGGCCGTTGAGGCGATTGAGACCTATCGCGAGATACTCTCGGATGAGCTCAACATCTACAACTCCGCGATGAGCCATCGCATGAACGACATCATGAAGGTGTTGACCATCTTTGCGGCGATTTTCATTCCCCTCACCTTCATCGCCGGAATCTACGGAACCAACTTCGAGTACCTTCCGGAGTTGCATTTCCGCTATGGCTATTTCGTGCTTTGGGGCGTGCTGATTACCGTTGCGGGAGCGATGCTCTACTACTTCAAGAGGAAAGGCTGGTTCTAGCGAGGGCCGGGCCGGGGCGCGCTAGTCATCCCAGACGTCCAAGCACGGGGAGCCGTCGCGCGTCCGGGCGTGCAAACAGTAACTGGGCCACGCCACAGTGCCGCTCTAGAAACGCGCTCTCACAGGCAGCAAGGTAGAAATCCCACATACGCTGAAAGCGGACAGAATAGCCAAGCGCTTCGACGTCGGGCAGGCATTCGTGAAAGCGACGGCGCCATTCGTGCAAGGTGCGCGCGTAGTGCTCCCCAAAATCTTCGTAGTGGAGAAGTCGGAGGTCGGTCTGCCTCGTCCAAGCCTCGCTCATCGCGTGAAGACTCGGTAGCTGGCCTCCAGGAAAGATGTGCCTCTTGATGAAATCCACGCGCCCGACGCTGTCGGCAAAGCGGTCATCGGGGATGGTGATCGCCTGCACGAGCCCGAGGCCGTGAGGCTCGATGAGATCTCCGATCTTTGCGAAGAAGCGCTCGAAATACTCCGCACCGACCGCTTCAATCATCTCGATGGACACGAGCTTGTCGTAGCGGCCGCGTAGCTCACGGTAGTCCTCCAGCAAAACCGTGATGCGGTCGTCCAGGCCGGCCGCTCGCACTCGCTCGCGAGCGAAGTCGAACTGCTCGCGCGAAATGGTCGTCGTCGTCACGCGGCACCCGAACCGCGCGGCCGCATGGATGGCCATCCCGCCCCACCCCGTGCCGATCTCGATCAAATGGTCGCCGGGGCTCAGCATGAGCTTTTGGCCAATACGCGTGAGCCTCGCGCGCTGAGCCTGCTCGAGCGTCATGTCTTCGTTTTCCCAAAGCGCAGACGAGTACATCATCGATTCATCGAGCCAAAGCCGATAGAAATCGTTGCCGAGGTCGTAGTGGCTTGCAATGTTGCGCCGGCTGCCGTGCTTGGTGTTCCGCCGTAGACGGTGATAGAGGCCGTCGAGTGAGGCCCTGACCAAGCCCACGGCGCTGCCGTCCAAGTCACTGAGGCGCGTGGACGTACGAAGCAAGATGCGGACGGTGGTGATCAGGTCGTCGGTCGTCCAAAGGCGGTCCACGAAGCTCTCCCCGGCACCGAGGCTTCCGCCGAGCGCAATCGCGGTCCACGCACGCGGGTCGTGAATTCGCACCGTCGCTCGAGGCTTCGAGCCGGGGAGCCCAAACGCATGTGCGCCGCGGTCGTCGATGACGGTGAGCTCCCCAAAGGGGATGCGTTCAAGTCGGCTCATGACGAGCCGCCGGCAGACGCGGGCGGGCAAGTCGATGCCAGGGTCGGCTCCGACCGCGATGAGAAGTGAGGTCGGCTCCGTCATCGGGTGGCTCCTCGGGCTTCGGCAGCAAGCGGTTTGGGATGTGCGTGATACGGGGCGCCCTTCCACCAGAGTCGGGCTGCTTGTCCGTAAATTCCAGCAAGCACCGACAAGGTCATCGCCGGATGACGGAGCAACGCCAGCGTCGCATGGCGGCGGTCGAGCGGCCGTCGACGCAAGACGAGCGTTGCGTCGGTTTTGACCACGCCTGCTTCCATGTTCTGCATGTGGACGACCAGAGAGCGGCCGGGCAGGTTGAATCGCCACTCGTACTCTTGCCCGAGTGGATGAAATGGAGACACGTGGAACGCTTTGGGGACTCGAAACCTAAGAGCGGTTGCCGATCCCAAATTGTCCCGTACCGCATCGACGACGTAGCAGTGCCGTTCGCCCCAAGGCGTGTTGTCGACCTCCGCCACGAGGTGGCCGAGAGACTCGTCGAGCCGATAGCAATAGTAGATGCTGATGGGGTTGAACGTCACTCCCAACGTCCGGGGAAAGGTCAACAGCCGAATCGCACCGCTTGGCCGTTCGCCGCAGCGGTCTTCCACGAGATCGCGCACCACCGTATCGAGCGGCATGCGGGAATCGCCGAGATGATCCTCGCGGCGAAAGCGCGCAATTGCAGGACCTCTTGCTGACCAACCGGGGAGCGCATCTAGAGCCTGCGGAAGCTCGTTCAAATCGAGATAGGCATAGAAGAGCCGGTACCGGAAAGCATGCTCGACCGGGGTGAAGCGACGGTGGCGCACGGTTCCTTCATAGAGCGCGCTCCTCATGCAGCGACCTCGGAATGCACGGCGGCCACGCCGTTTGCCGAGCTGAGCTCGACCCCGAGCTGGCGAGCCACGGCCAGCGCGCTTACCACACCATCCTCGTGAAATCCGTACCGCCAGTAGGCGCCACAATAGTACGTATGACGAACACCGCTGATCTCTCCGATCCGCCGCTGCGCGGCGACCGAGCCAGCCGTGTAGACCGGATGGTGATACGTGGTGCGGTACAGGATCTTGGCTGGATCAACGCGGTGGCCGGCGTTCAACGAAACGCAAAACGTAACCGGGGCATCGTCGAACTGCTGCAGCTGATTCATGTCGTACGTGACGACGACCCGATCCTCCTCGTCCGCGGGGATCTGGTAGTTCCAGCTTGCCCAGGCACGTCGACGCCGCGGTAGAAGCGATATATCGGTGTGCAGGATGGCGTCGTTGGCTTGATAGCGCATGGCGCGCAAAATCTGCACTTCGGCATCGCTGGGATCGGCGAGCAGTCGCAATGCCTGATCGCTATGGGTCGCAATTACGACCCGGTCGAAGCGCTCCGGATTGCGGCCCCGCACGGTCAGCTCGACCTGCCGTTCGAGCCGGGTGATGCGTTGAACTGGCGAGTCGAGCCGTACTCTATCGGCGAACGGCCGTACGAGCCTCTTCACATACTCCCGAGAACCTCCCTCAATGACGCGCCAGGTAGGCCGGTCGACGAGACTGGTCAGCCCATGATTCATCAGAAACCGTACGAAAGTCTGCGCTGGGAACGACATCATTTGTTCTGGGTCCGTAGACCAGATCGCCGCGCCCATCGGAACGATGTACAGATCTGTGAATGCCTTCGAGTAGCGCCTCGACTGGAGCAGCTCGCCGAGGGTCAGTCGCTCGCCCGCGCCGTCCACGATGCGCGGGGCCTCACCATTGAAGCGAACGATGTCTCCAATCATGCGCAACACGCGCGGGCTCAGCGCATTTTGGCGGCGCGCCAGGATCGACTGGCTCGAGTATTCGAGGCCGCTTGCTTCCTCTCGAACGCTGAAGCTCATGCTCGTCGGCTTCGTCGATACGCCAAGCTCCTCGAAGATGCGGATCAGGTTCGGATAGGTCCGCTGATTGTGAACGATGAAGCCCGTATCGACCGCGAAACAGCGTCCCCCGACCTCGACGTCGACCGTGTTCGTATGGCCCCCAATCCGGTCACTCGCTTCAAAAACGGTCACCTCGTGCTCCCGCTGCAGGAGCCACGCGGCGACCATGCCGCTGATTCCAGTTCCGACTATCGCGATCTTCACTCGGGCCTCCGACTGGATGTGTTTAACAAATGTCCACGTCGTCAAGCCCAGAAAGCCCGCTAAATTGTGTCCATAAGGACGATTGTCTATGTATTGTCTATATTTATGTTACGGCGCGAACGGCATCTGGTGCTTCGCGATCCAGCCGTTTTCTTCGCGGAGTGAAGAATTACGTATGGACAAAGCGGCTTCGCGCTTCGTCCGTCTAGTTCTCTGTTCCCAACACGCCCGTCCCCACTCGCCAAAGCTGGGTCCCAAACAAGCTGGTCACGTAGATCGAGCACGGGTCGAAGTCGCCTTGGCCGAAAGCCAGGCTCGCAGCGTAATCGACTCCCTCCGCGATGATGGACGCGCTGCCGTCCGCATCCACCTTTGCGACCTGACCGTTGAAGTTGAGCGCCACGTAGACATTGCCCTCGCTGTCGATCGCGACACCGTCAGGCGTCGTGAGCTCGAAGCTGACCCACTTTTCTGGAACGCCGGCCTGACCGCCCTCCGAAACGGGAACCCTCCACAGGCCCGGCTCTTGAAAGGTGCTCGCCACATAGAGTGTGCGCCCGTCGAGCGAAAACACCATCCCGTTCGGCGTGGGCACACCTTGGACCCAAGTCGAAACCTCGCCGTCAAAGGTCACCTCGTCGATCGTGTCTTCGCCCTGGCTGTCATCCGATACGAGCACCGTTCCCCAGGGCGTGGTGACCACGAAGTTGGGTCTGCCAAGATCTTCCGCGACGACCTCGACAGAGCCGTCCGTCGGATCGATCAAAAGAAGCTCACCCGTATCGACCCCGGCTGCGAGGATTCCGTTCTCGGAACTGGCCAGACCGAGAAGTGATGGCGCTTGGGCCACGGCTTGCGCGGCCCCCTGAACCGAAATGGATAGCAGCTCGTCGTCGTCCGGGTCATCGTAGAGCGCTGAGACGAATAGATTCCCGTTGGCGTCGAAGGTAATGCCTTCGGTAAACGCGGGCGTAGCCGGCCCAAATGCTTGGACCTCGCCTACCGCGATGTCGCTTGCACAAACGCGCACCGGCTCCGAAGAGCTGGAGCCACATCCTGTGAGGATCATGAGCGCACCCAAGGCTACCTTGCCGTATCCGTTCATCGAGCCACCTCCCACACGAGTGGGCGTAGCCTATCCAGCTGGAACGCTTCTGTCACGCTGCCACTTCTGACGTGGATGGGGAGCCGCGAGCCCTGCGGCGGTCGCATTGCGCGTGACGAAAAGACGCCCCATGAGGCGTACAGGTGACCCGGTTTTCTTCTCCTGGGGCGAGCGACCGGTGAAGGGTCTGAGCAAGCCGCTCAGGTTCGTCGTCCTTCTCGGCGTCGTCAGCCTGTTGGCCGACGTCACTTATGAGGGCGCGCGCTCGGTGACCGGGCCCTACCTGGCTTTGCTCGGCGCTTCGGGGGCGGCCGTCGGAATCGTGGCAGGGGCTGGCGAGCTGTTCGGCTATGCGCTGCGGCTCTGGTCCGGACGCCTCGCCGATCGCACGCAACGCTACTGGGCACTCACCCTGACCGGCTACGCAGTGAACCTCCTTGCGGTGCCAGCCCTGGCCCTCGCGGATCATTGGCCGGCCGCCGCCGTGCTCATCATCGTCGAGCGCACCGGAAAAGCGATTCGCACTCCAGCGCGCGATGCGATGCTTTCCTATGCCACGCACGAGGCCGGGCGGGGTTGGGGATTTGGTCTGCACGAGGCGATGGATCAGATCGGTGCCACCCTGGGACCGATCGTGGTCGCGGGGGTCTTGTGGCTCCGCCACGATTACCGGACTGCCTTTGCGGTTCTGCTCTTGCCCGCGCTTGCGGCGTTGAGCGTCCTGCTCTTCGCGCGCCGAGCTTATCCGAAACCGCACGAGCTCGAGCCGGTGAGCCGTGACTTATCCGCAAAGGGGTTTTCGCGCGCGTTCTGGCTGTATCTGACCGCCACGTGCTTCGTCGCAGTCGGCTTCGCGGACTATCCGCTGCTCGCGTATCACTTCCAGGTCAAGGGCACCGTTCCGACGACTTGGATTCCGATCTTCTATTCGATTGCCATGGCCGTCGATGCGGTCTCTGCGCTTTGGTTTGGTCGCTGGTTCGACCGGCGAGGTATCGCGGTCCTCGCAGTGTCTACGGCCCTGTCCGCGCTCTTCGCACCACTTGCGTTCGGCAACGCATTCGGCTCGGCGCTCGCGGGGGCCGTCCTTTGGGGCTTGGGGCTCGGTGCGCAAGAGTCCGTCATGAGGGCCGCGATCGCCGGGATGGCGCCCCACAGCCTGCGCGGCACCGCATACGGCCTATTCAACATGGTGTTCGGGGTGTTCTGGTTCTTGGGCAGCAGCTTGCTCGGGTGGCTGTACGACATTTCGATCCTCGCCCTCGTGATCACCTCGGTTGCATCGCAAGTATTGGCGATACCCCTGTTCCTGGTCGCCGAGCGAAAAAGCAGAAGCAACCCGTGACCCGACCCAAAAGCATGCTTGCTGCAATTTTGGGGTACGTCGACCGGTACTTCTTCTGGGTAATCGTTGCGTCTTACTTCGCTGCCGCGGGGTTTCCAGCGCTCGGTTTGTGGATTCGTCACGCGAACCTGGGCCAGGTGCGGGTCTTTCACAATACACTCGACGTCTCGCTTCCACTCCTGATGCTGGCCTCCCTTCTGTTCAACGCCGGTTTGGGGGTGAAGACAGGGGAGCTCAAGCATCTGGTCCGTCGGCCGTGGCCTTTGCTGAGTGGACAAGTCGCCAACCTCGTGACGCCCCTCGCCTTCATCATTGGGTTGAGCTTCTTGATGAAGCTGTGGCACAACCCCAACGAGGTACAGCAGATCTTGGTGGGCCTGGCCCTGGTTGCGTCGATGCCCATTGCGGGCGCGTCGACCGCATGGGCTCAGAACGCCAATGGGAATCTAGCCTTGAGCCTGGGTCTGGTTCTGCTCACGACCATGCTGAGCCCCATGTTGACCCCGCTCGTGCTTCACGCGGTCGGGTTCGTCACCACCGGCGACTACTCCGAGGATCTGCATGAGCTTGCCTCGGGTGGGGTCGGAGCATTCCTCGCGGTTTGGGTAATCCTTCCTTCCGCGCTCGGCATACTCGTCCACGGCGTACTGGGCGACAAGCGCGTAAATTTCATCAAACCCGTTCTGAAGGCGGCAAACTATGCGGTGCTCGCCCTGCTCAACTATGCGAATGCATCGCTCAGCCTCCCCGGCGTGTTGTCTCGGCCTGACTTTGATTTCTTGACGGTCATGGTGGCGATCGCGGTCTCGCTTTGTTTCCTCGCGTTTGCTTCAGGCTATCTGGTGGCGGCGCTGCTGAAGACGGACCGTGACTCCATGGTTTCGCTCACGTTCGGCTTGGGCATGAACAACAATGGCACCGGGCTCGTCCTGGCGTCGGTCGCGCTCGCCGATCACCCGCAAGTCATGCTGCCGATCATTTTTTACAACTTGGTGCAACACCTGGTGGCATCCGGCGTGATCGCGTTGTTCTTTTCTCGTCCCCGCCACGACCGGATCGCGTCGTGACGGGTCGATCTCCTGCGCGTCGCTGCTCTGGCTCAGATGGTCAGCTGTCCCGAACGCAACAGATAGGCTAGCCGCTTTCGCTGTTCGGCATCGAGCATTTCATGGGTGTTGCGCAACGTCGCGAGCACTTCGGCTTTGAGGCGCTCGGCTGCGGCAACTCGGAGCTGCAGAGCCTCTTCCACCTTGCTCTGATCAAAGCCCTCGCCTTCGATTGCTTCGGCTATTTTCGCCACGCTTCGCTGCTCGTCGAGCCGGGCTTGGGCGCGCTCGGTCTTCAGTGTGTTGAGGATCGCCGCTAGCTTGTCGATTTGCTCGTCGTCGAGGTCGAGCCTGTGCGCCATGTAGCGAAGCGGCCTGCGAACGCCGAAGTCCGATGCATGATACCCAGCATGTTGGTGCCCGTGCCGCCGCCAACCTTCCCGGCCGCAAGCCGACGGGCGCGCTCCCTCGTGGCGATCTTCCTGCGATCGCTTCCATCGATAATAGAAACCTGGATGCATTGCCTTTTTCCTTACTGCCCGAGGCTGATCGCTCCCGGACGGGTTCGAGGACGGGCCCTGCGCCACGCCCCGTGAATCGAGATCTAAGGAGGGCGTTGGGTCGTGGCAAGGGGTTTAAGCCACATCTTGGGGACGCCACCATTGAAACCGACTCCCCGTCTTTCTAACTTGAAACGAGGTGGGGAAAGGCAAGAGAAGGTTTCGGGTTCCCCAAGAGGGGGGTTCATGAAGAAGCTTGGGCTATGCGTGCTCGTCGTTTTGGCGGCTGCGGGGGCGGCCTGCGGCGAACAAGACACCATCTCGGGCTCGGGAGGCGTTGGGGGATCCAATACCGGGGGCGCGGCGGGCTCGCCCGCTCCCTCTGCATCGCGCCCGGCCGACTACATCCGCAACGAAGGTTTTTCGAGGTTGGTGGTCGAAGTGGACACGGTGCCCAACCTGGCACCACGCACTGGGGTCGTCGAAAGCGTTCGCGGCCGCCTAGACGAGGTTCTAGACAAGCCCGGCGGCATTGCCTTCACGATCGATGAGACCGACCTCCCTTCGGCGGATACCTACGGCGACGGGGACGGCGTCTGGACCTTCGAAGAGGTCCGGCAACTCGCAGGCGAGCGCGCCAATCTCTCACTCGGAGCGGGGGAAATCGACGTTCACACCATGTGGCTCGATGGAGTGTATGAGAACGGAAACGTTCTTGGCGTCGCGTGGAGCCGGCGGTTCGTAGCCATCTTCGCGAAACGAATCGCTGGCACGTGTGGTTTCGTGGGCCTCGCGGATGTGCTCTGCCCGCTGGCGGAGGCAACCATCTGGACACACGAAGTCGGCCACGTCATCGGCCTGGTCGATAACGGAATTCCCATGATCCACGATCATCGCGACCCCGATCACGGGGCCCACGACATCTCGAACGAGTCGGTCATGTATTGGGCCTACGATGGCGCCGGCGTGATGGACGTGCTGCAGGGCCGGATCCTGGGAAACGACGCCGAGGTGATTCCTTGGGGCGCAGAGTGCCTCAACGACCTGGCGGCGGTTCGTGGCAACTAGCCGAGTCGCCGCGGTCCATGGTAGGGTCCCGCGCTATGCGAAATCAAACTTGCCTTCTTCGCTTGGGCGCAGTCATGTTGCTCACAGCGCCCATCATTGGCTGCGGTGGAGACGACGCCGCGACGAGCGCCTGCGCGACGGACGCTCCTGAAGCCCTTCGTGTGTGCATCGGTGAGGTGAGCGCGGCCGTTCGCGCTTGTTATCAAGACACCGGCGCTCCTTGCGCGTCGGACGACGCTTCGACAGCATTGGCGCTCGCCACGCTCACACAGACCGTGCAGACGAGTTGCTCGGACGGAGACTTTGGCTCGCTTTCGGTGGACGCGCTCGTCGGCCGACTGCGAAACTCGTGCTCATCGGAAGCGTCGTCGCTCGCTTGGCGAACCTACGGAGGGCCTCAGGGCGCGGTATGGCCCAAGGTCAGCGCTCAAGAGCAAAGCTGCCTGGCAAGCGCCCACGAAGCGGCTGCGGCGATGGTGGATGGGGCCCTGAGCGCCATCGACTCCTGCCTCGCGAACACCGATTGCGATGAGGCGAGCGTCGAAGCCGAACGCGAAGCGCTGGCGCAAAGCGCCGTAAGCGACGTCGAAGGAGCCTGCCAGGACCTGGAAACGCTCATCGCGGTCAGCCCTCAAATCTACATCGACCGTGCGTCCCATCAAGTCGACTGCATCACGGCCACCAGTCATGCGGACACCGGCTCGCTGGCGCTCTCGTGCGGTCCGTCCAATGTGGACTTCGAACCGACGCGCGGAGAGTACGTGCAAATCGTCGTCGACGGTGACAAGTGGGGCACGCTTTGCGGCGACGGAACGCCCTATGCGTTCCAGGTCCGCTTGGCGCCCGAAGGCGCGCCCTTGGACCGCGTCATCATCGGTCTCGAAGGGGGCGGGGTATGCGTCTTCGAGGAGGATTGCACGGCCCGCTTGGCCAGCAATCCCGAGCTCTTCAATGCCCTCGACAACGATGCGCCCATCTCGAGTGGAATCGCGTCCAATGATCCACAGGAGAGCCCCTTTGCGGACTGGACCAAGGTCTTTTTGCCCTATTGCAACCAGGACGTCTTCGCGGGAGGCGGCGTCACCGAGACTCTCGGGGCACTCGATCTTCCGCGTTACGGAGCGGAAAACGTCCGCGCGGCGATTCAAATGGTCCGTGACGTGATCTGGAAGCTGATGGACGCCGAAGGCGGCGACGGATTCCGCCCCGACCAAATCATCGCGCTGTTCGGCGGTTGGTCGGCCGGCGGGTACGGAACGCTCTACAATTATCACTGGCTGCTCGATGACTTGCAGTGGCCGCGCACGGCCGCCTTCCCCGACGCCGGCGGTGCCCTCGACAACGGACTGCCCCTGGGCGTCCGCGCGCTCGGGCTGTTGAAGATTCCCGCTTGGGAGGCGATGCCGAACCTTCCGCCCTATTGCTTCTCGGGGGACTGTGCCTTGGGGCCGGTCCTCTACGAGGCCATCTCACCACGGCTCAAGCAAGTCCCCGAGCAACAGTTCTTGATTCTCAGCAACCAGAGGGATGAGACACAGTCGCGCGATTCCTACTTCCCGAACGTGGTCGACTTCATCAATACGCTGCGCCAAACCTACTGCGACACCAAGGACCTCAACGGCATCAACTACTACTACACCAGCGTGTCGGATCAGAGCATTCACGTCGTCTCGATCCGGCCGGAGCTCTGGGCTGGAGAGGTCGACGGCGAGGTGATGCGCGATTGGTTCTGGCGGGCGGTGACGGAGCCCGACACGATCCAAAGCCGAGTCGAAGAGGGAGACTTCGTCGACGCGATCGACGGGGTCCAGCCATTTCCTTGCCAAGTCGCCCCGTAAGCCCCGGGCTCCGCGACGAGCTGATCCGACGCCTCTCGAGCAGTCGAAAGAAGCTGCCGACCGCTTCCATCTCGCGCCTTGGGCGCACGGCCCTGACGGTCTTACGTGTCCAGCACGCCGGGGTCTCCGAGCGGCGCGCTCGAGATGCTGAGCTCGACATCGAGACTATCGCTCGCATCGTCGGCTCGATCGGCCAGCTCAAAGGCATTGCCATGAAGATGGGCCAGATCATGAGCTACATCGACGTGGCGCTGCCGGACGATTTGAGAGAGGCGCTCTCCGTCCTGCAGACCCACGCGCAGCCCATGCCGTTCACCGAGGTCCGTGCCGTCATACGGGAGGAGCTGCCCGAGCGCGCCGCCGAGCTGCTCGTCAGCATCGCAACGACGCCGATCGCGGCAGCCTCGATCGGGCAGGTTCATCGAGCGAGGCTGCCGGACGGAACCCTAGTGGCCGTCAAGGTTCAGTATCCCGAGGTCGAGCAGGCCATCCGGAGTGACTTCAAGCCCGCAGCCCTTGCCAGCGCAATCGCGGCTATGGTCTACCCTGGGGCGAAAATCGACGATTTCATCGCCGAGGCGCGCGCACGCTTCCTCGAAGAGTGCGACTACCGGCACGAGGCGGCAGCCCAGCGGCGTTTCGCGACGATCTACGACGGCCACCCGGTGATCGCGATTCCAGCCATCCATCAGGACTACTGCTCCCGGCGCGTTCTCACCTCGACCTGGATGACCGGATCGTCGTTCGGCGCATTCTTGGCCTCGGAGCCTTCGCAGGAGAGGCGCGACCACATCGGCGAAGCATTGTTCAGCTTCTACGTAGGCTCTCTTTTCAATCATGGGCTCTACAACTGCGACCCGCATCCTGGGAACTACTCGTTCCTCGAGGACGGTCGCATTTGCATGCTCGATTACGGCTGCACGCGCACGTTCGAGCGGCCTTTCATCGGCAAGCTGGCAAACCTCACGCTTGCCGTCCATCGCGACGAGCCCGACTCGTTACACCGGGCCTTCCTCGACCTGGGAATGGTTCGGGACGAGCAGCGGTATGATTTCGAGACCGCGCGTGACCTCGTGCGTGCGTTCTACGGTCCGATGCTGAGCGAAGGGGCTCGGCGAATCGAGCTCGGCGAGGCGATGCGCATGCGCGAAGTGTTCGAGCGCAAACGCGAGCTCATGCGCCTCAAGCTTCCGGGCGAGTTCCTGTTTCTCTTTCGAATCCGCTTTGGTTTGCTCTCGGTTCTGGCAGCGCTCGGCGCCCGTGCCGACTGGTACCGCCTGGAGGAGCGATGGGCGAAAGGCGCCATGGCGCCCCCGAGCTGAGCGTCGCGTGAGCTGTCAGGTCGGCAATCTTGCCCGAACGCTTCTACGGGGCTTCCGAGTTCACTGCACGATGATGACGGTGTCTCTGCAACCGGCCACGACGTTGAGCTTGGCTCCGTCGCCCGCGGCGGTCACCGTATCGCAAGCGTATTGGCACAGATAAATCGAGGTCGGTGCGCCCGGGTTGTCGTAGTACCAGGCGAGCTGATCGGCGGGACAGCCACCAGGGCTGCCCACCTGCGGGATCGTGGTGAGGACGTCGCCCTCGGTGAGGGTGACGTTGACCCGACTGTAGTCGAGGGCCTCCCCTTCGGGCGGCGTCAGACCGGTCACGTCGATCTCGCACGGGAGCGGCACGGCCTGCTGCGAGATGGCCTGCAAGGCGTTTGCAAGCACGTCACCGGAGGCATTGCCGACGTTCCAGTAGTGGCATGGCGGAGCAAGGCCGCCGCAGAAGTCATCATGCGCGTCGGCGCCGCCAGCCACGGCGAGCTCCTCGAGCTTGTTCTCGCTCGCTCCCTGCATGCCGATGATGAAGGTTCGAATCCCTGTGTTCGCGAGGTGGTCCGCGATGATCGCCGCGAGATTGGAATTGTTCCTCTCGCAATCGGTGGCATCGCCGTCCGTGATGAGCACGCCGATCATTTCGCGTCCGGCCGTTTGGTGATTGACCGTGTAGTTGGCAATGCCCCGAAGCGCGCCTTCGATGCGGGTCCCGTATCCACCGCTGAAGTCCTCGTCACTGATCCTTTGGACGAGCGGGCTGGCGGGAGTCACGGGTAGGGTCGTCTGTCCGATGAGCGCGGGATCATAGCCGGTGCCATCGCAATAGTTGGAAAGTGACATCACATTGAATGCGAGGCTCGTGTCGACCGCAGGCGAGACATTGATGAGGTAGTCGGCAAGAGCATAGGTCGCGTAGCAGGCCTTCGAGCTCACCGGTGGCGAGTTCCCTGCTACGTACGCGCAGTCGGTTCCCATGCTGCCCGTGCGATCGAGGACGAGATAGATGTCGAGCGGGCTGCTTCCGAGCTGGCTTTCGTGCGCCACGCCGCTGCAACCGCAAAAACCATCGATGCACTCTCCGTCGCAGTTGTCAGGACCTGCGCACGGCGCACCAACGGACGAGGCTAGGCAGACATTCTCAGTCGTTTCGCAATAGGTGCCGCCGGTGCAATCGGCATGACTGGTGCATGATGCCAGCGGAGTGACACACGTCTGCGTAACAGGCTCGCAGACCGCCGGGGGCGTACATTGCGCGCTGGTCGTGCATTCGGGGCCATTGCCGCCCCCTCCCCCGGTGCCTCCGTCTCCGCCGGTGCCCGAGTCCGAGCTCCCGCAGCCGATGAAGAGCGAAGCGACGATCACGAAGCAAGCGGTCCGTGCCGCCTGAAAGCCAAGATTTCGAATCATAGGATGGTCCCCCACACCCCAAGGATAGCCCGCGCCCGAAAGGTCCACCAAATCACCAACGCACGAAATTGGTGTGCTCCTTCGCTGAATCTTCGAGGGGAACGATCCATGTTTTGGGCGCCCATCCCTCACGCTCGGTGCTGAGGTCGACCTCGGGGTCGACCAGGCGCTGCCGGGCGCGTCCGTTGAGCGAGGCCCAGGCATCCGCGTAGACCGAAACGTCGGCGAACCCCTGGTCCTTCCATTCCTCTGCGAGATGATGGGCAAAGCTCAGGATCATGTCGGGCTGAGTGGACATCATGCGGTACTGCAGCGGGGTCAACCGCTCCCTCGAGGAGACGACCCAGCTCTTGCCGCTTCGATCATCGACCACGCGGAAGTCGACTTGGCCCGTCTTTTCCATAAGCATCACGTGCCATGCGAAGCGGAAGCCCTCCTCGGTCCAGCAGGTGTTGCCTGGATAGAGCAACTGGCGCCAGGGAAAGGCGATCTGGAATACGAAATACACCGCGAGCGCTGCGAACCCGAGACGGTGCACCGCGCTCGGCGGGGACAGAACGACCGGGGCTGGCTCGGACGAGCGTTTGCGACCTCCGAGCACACGTCGCGGCCAATCCGGCTCGAAGAAGATCGTCGCGCTCAACGCCATGACGACGGGAAAGACGCCAATCGGAAAAAGAGTGCCGGTGACGGCATGAAAGACCACGACGGCGGCAAATGCAAAGGGCCGCGTCGGGCGCCAGAGCAGAAAGGCGACCACGAACAGGTCGAAGAACGCGCCTGCCCAGCTCATCGCAAATGCGGCAGACCTCTGGGCAAGAAGGGGACCGATCAGCAGTGTGTCGGCAGACGCCAAAAGCCAGGTGTGAAGCGGCTCGGCGCGAAGCAGCCAGTCGGCCCGCAGCTTGGCGAGGCCCGCCGTCACGTAGACCAAGCCCACCTGCATACGCATCACGTAGAGACTCCAGCGCGGGATCCACGAGGGCTCTCTCTCCGACGACGGGAGGACGCGGCGAAGCGAGAACGCGCGCTCGACCGGCAAAAAGACCATCAGCAGCGCCAGGATGCTGATCAGGTAGTAGTGATTGAGATAGGTCGTGCGATCGATCAGCTCGACGTAGGTGAATCCGAAGAAAAACAGAAGCAAAGCCGGACGCGCCCAAAGCCCCAGCATGATCAGTCCCGCCAGGACGCCCAGCACCGCGAAGTGCACGTACATTCCCACGCCGGGCCAAGGCGCGATCCACTCGAAGCCCCAGTAGGGAAAGAACATCGTCGGTTGCAGGTAGAGCTCGTCAATCCAGCCTTTGGACCAGAACCGAATGACGCTCACCAGCATCATGAGCCCGTAGCCTGCGCGGAAGATGCCCAAGCTCGCGGCATCGACCGGGGCCCGAAGGCGCTGAATGTGATCCTCAATCGCCATCGGTATCGTTGAACGACACGGAGCCGGCAAGCGCGTTGATCATGTCGACCCCGAGCGTGTTTCGAAGCTCACGCACTTGGTCGTATGCAGCCTGCACGGCGTCGCCATGCTCGACGACAGCGCGGCTGAGCGGCTCTGGGATGTCCTCCACTGCCCAACGTGCCTTCAGCATCGACGCGACCACTCGACGGTCGACGTCTGGATTGTACCAGCGAACCCAGCGTTGCACTCCGATGCCACGATGCTCGCCAAAGCGTCCTCGGTAGAGATTTTCGAGGCCATCGAGGTTTGCGAGGATGTCCTCGATGGAATGATCGCTGTAGCGCGACTCGACCTGCCCGGGCTCCGGCTCGCCTCCTGATTCCAAGCCGAGTGGTTGCCCGAGCTTGAGCTGCATCACGTTTTCCGCGAGGAATATCATTCGATTGACGATTTCATTGCTGGCCTCACGTACGGACATGAAGGGCGTACCGGCCTCACCCGATGCGACCAGGGCGCCAAGATAGTCGTCACCGTCATGCGACCAGGCCTCGACCATCGCCTGCGCATTGGCGTCGAGGTCCTCGGCAAGCGCGGTCGCGTAGTTACACCTTTGCGCGCCGTTGGCATCGGCGAACTTTGCAAGCGCAGCGTCGACACCCCCGGCGTCGAAGATCAGATACTCCATCACCGGCAGCCCCCGGCTCGACGCACCGAGGGTGCGCACACGCTCGAAGCTGAGTGGCTCCTCGCTCGCCAAGTTGTTTTCGACCGTGTCTTCCCGTACGGGCCAGGAATCGATCTTCGGCCCCAAACGCCATGGCTGATCCACGTAGGGACCGAATTCGATGACATCCATCTGCTTCCACGCGACACGCGCCCGTTTCCATTGGCTCTGCAGGTTCTTCAAGCTGGAGGTCGTCGGCGCATCGCAAAATGCGCTGGCCATGCTCACCAGCGCGGCAGTCTCTTCCGCGAACGACGCATAGCTCGGGATGATGACCTCCGAGCCGAGGGATTCGAGCATGGCCTGATTGTCGAAAGGCTGGTGGAAGCAGCTGGTCAGCAGCGTTGCCATCGCCACGACGAGGACGCGATAGGCCGGCCGATTTTTCATAGTGACTCCAGGAAGTGGACCAATGTTCGGCGCTCCTCGGCGGGAAGGCTCCGGAAAGCCCGTTTCGCATCCTCCGCTTCTCCTCCGTGCCAGAGGATCGCTTCTTCGAAACCCCTTGCCCGGCCGTCATGCAAGAACAGCGTGTGCCCATTGACCGCCTGCACGCGGCCGAGACCCCACAGCGGAGGCGTTCGCCACTCCTTGCCTTCTGCGCCGAAGACAGGGCGACCGTCGGACAGCCCTTCCCCCATGTCGTGCAACAACAGATCGGTATAGGGACGAATCTTCTGAAAGGAGAGCTCGGGGATCGAACGATGCGCCCCCGTCTCGACGCTTTCCTTGTGGCACGCGACGCACCCGAGGTCTCGCATCCACTGGCGGCCGCGCACCACCTCCGCTTCGTCGTAGTCCGGGCGGGTCGGAGGCGCCAAGGTCGAGCTGTAGAACACGAGCTTTTCGAAGTTTTCCGGCGTGATTTCAGGCTCTCCGCCCGTTGGCGCTGCCGCGCATGCTTCTTGCGCGGAAGGACAATTTTGATTCGGAAACATCACCGACGTGATCCCCATGTCACCGATGAGCGCGCCGGCGACTTGCTGACGCACGGTGGGCTGCTCTGCCTTCCAGCCAAAGCGGCCGATGCGCATCTCTTGCGCGGCCGCATCCCAAACTTGGTTGAGGCGACCGCTGATGCCGTCGTCATCGGCATCATTCGGGTCTTCCCAACTCCGTAGCACCTCTTCAGGAATGGCTTCGAGCAGCCCGAGGCCGCTCATGTGCGGCGCCGTGCGTCCCGACGCGAGCAGGTCTTCTGCCAAGGGACCGTAGGCGAGTTCCTCGTATTCGTACCGCGGCCTTCGGAGCGAGTACGGTGTGCCGTCGTCGTAGGATCCTTCTCGTTCTTCCCAGTACACGCGGACCACCGCCTCTGGCTCCACGGCGTCGATGGCGTCGATTTGGATCTGATCTCCATACGCGGGATCCCCCACAGGCCCGCCATGCGGCCCCTGACCGGGAATGCTGATGCGAATCAACATCGACTCGAGCGTGCCCCCATTCTCGAGCGGCGGACGGCCTCGCCCATCTCGGAAATGACAGCCGGCGCACGAGCGCGTATTGAAGGTCGGCCCCAGGCCGTCGCGCGCACCGGTCGATGCAGGGGCCGTGACCCAGACTTGATTGAAGAGACTATCGCCAGTGAAAAACGGCGTTCGGTCCTCGAGATTGGCCGCTGGTTGCGCGAGCTCGTTTCCAGCGAAGAGAAAGAAGGTCGTCGTCTCCCCTCCGGGAAATGCCTCAGCGGAATCTGGAACCGGCCCTGAGGAGCCGCATGCGGCAATGCACGAGCCCAACCAATACGCCAGAGCCGGCTTGCCGGGCCTCATGCCGCAATGGGATCCTCTCGAGCGAAGAGCGCGGGACGGACTCATTGCGGCTCTGGGACCGCGAACCCGAACGCGGCAAAGGCGCGAGACAGGAGCCCCTCCAGTTGGACGAGCGAGTCGATGAGAGCTTGCACTTTCGCATTGCCCTCGGGGTTGCCGAGTGAAATCAAGACATCGAACGGCGGGTCCGCGTCCGTCGGGCGCAGCGCCTCGGCTGAAGCCAGGCTCTGCTCGATTTGATTCGTGATCTCATCGGCCAGCACGGAATCCACGGAAGCCACGACCTCACGCAATCCAGTGCCCGAGACCGAACCGGCGGGGTCGAGGGCCGCATAACGTCCAAGCCAGACATTTTGAATCCCTCGCACGTCCTGCACCATGTCGCGGTGTGTGTTGTCACTGAAACACGAGTGCTCATCCTCCTGATCTCCATTGTCGAGCGCGACCTGAAGCCGCTGTCCGGCCTGCTCGAATCCACTCAGAACGATGAGACCGGTCAGCATCTTTTCGACGGCTGTGCTCCAGTCTCCACTTTCGAAGTCGGCACGAAAGTTGCCCGGCTCGTTTGGGCGCCATGCATCGACGACTTCCTGCAGGTCGTCGACGAGGAGATCGCCGATCAGGTCCAGGTATTGCCCCCTGCGATCCTGATTGCTCGCGGTTCCGTTCCCATCCGTCACGTAGTCGGTAAACGGTCTTTGCCCTGGAAGCCCGTTGGATGGGTCCGGATCATCCTGCCCCCAAAGCAGGAATTCGATGGGATGGAAGCCCACCGCGATGTTCTCCTCGCCGCCTTCTTCGTTCTTGTCGCGAAGCGTGGCCTCGTCGATGGGGACACCGGGATCGTTGATGATTCCGGCGTCCGCGTCGTCCCTCGTGTAATCGACGTGCGCTTCATCCAAAGGCCACGCGTTGATTTGCCCCTCCAGACCATCGACGGGGTTGTCGATGGGACCATCGTAGAAGCGATAGGCTTCGGTCTGCAGATACGGCTCGCGTGTGGCAAGCCATGCGGTCTTGGCTGCTTCATGCGTGACCTCCGATGGTTCTGCGACGAATGCGGTCAACGCCTCGTCGAGCGCCTCGGCCATCTCGCGGGAGTCTCCATACGCTTGGTAGGCGATCTGGGCGTAGGTCGACGCGGCTTGTTGGCCGAGCTCGGCCGTCGTCTGACCCGAGTCGCCTGCGTCCCCGCCGCCGCAGCCTCCAACCCCTAGCGCCACCACGGTGAAGATTAACAATTGCGCAATGATCACGGTCTCCTGCCTCATCAGTGCTGACGCACCTGAACTTGACTATGACTTTCAATATCATTCAGACGGCGCATGTCAAGCGTCCTTCGGAGACTTCGCGCGGCGTCACCGTCGCGATCTCGCAGCCGTTCCTCGGGGGCTCGATCAGCTCACGCCACTGCACCGCCATGATGGCCCCGTGCACCGCGCCGGACCCGATGCTGAACCAGATGAGGCAGGTCCAAGCTGGGGGCCAGACCACGATCGTCATCAAAGGAGCCCCCAGGATTTTCCGGCCAAAAATGTCCGCTTTTCAAGTGCCTGTCCCCTGTAGCGCACTCATGATAAGAGGTGCACCCGAAAGGTGAGCCCATCCATGACCGGCCCCCGACGCATCCGCCTCCCAGAGCATACCGTTGAAATCGTCAGCGACGCTGGCGAAGGCGCGCAGAAGGCAGCCATCGCGTTTGCCCAGCTTTGCGCCAAAGCAGGAAACGGTCTGTGGACGGTCGAAATCATTCCCTCCGAGATCCGACCCCCGCCGCATACGACCGGCAGCGCGAGTGGAAACCGCATCCGCCTCGCCGAACGCAGCGAGGTCACCAATGCGGGCAACCACGCCAACGTCGTGTTGGCCTTCAACGAGATGGCCCTCCTCTCCCGCCTCGAGGCGGAAAGTCTTGCGGATGACGTTCTCGTCCTGATCGACGACCAGTGGGCGACACACGAGGTGGTGCAGTACCAGCATTCCTATCGCGAGGTGCTCGATCGATTCCGCGCCAGAGGCGCGACCATCCTCGAGATCCCACTCGAAAAGCAGACCTTGCGCTATGTGGAAGACGCCCAGCGCGGCAAGAACATGTTCGCGGTGGGTCTCCTGTGTGCGCTTTACAGCAAGGACCCGAGCGCGCTCGACGAAGTGATTCGCGGGATCTTCAAGGGCAAGGCCTCTGAAGTGATCGACGTGGCGATCACGCTCGCAAAGGCCGGTTATCAGTACGGGCTCGAGAACCTCGAGCAGTGCTTCGAGATCCAGGCGACGCCGACCGACGTCAGCAAAGTGGCGATGAACGGAAATACGGCGCTCGCTCTCGGCGCCATCTCGGCCGGGTTCGAGCTGTGCTCCATGTATCCGATCACGCCGGCAACTTCGGCCTCGCATGCCTTGTCCGAGATCTTCGAAGCCTTCGGTGGGTTCGTGCATCAGGCGGAAGACGAGATCGCTGCAATCGGCGTGGCGCTCGGCGCCTCCTACGCAGGAAAGACCGCCCTCACGATCACCTCGGGGCCGGGCATGGCCTTGAAAACGGAGTTCCAGGGCTTGGCCGTGATGACCGAGACCCCGCTCGTCATCGTCGATGTGCAGCGGGGCGGACCCAGTACCGGGTTGCCTACCAAGATCGAGCAAGCCGATCTGCTTCACGCGCTTTACGGCGCGCCAGGGGACGCGCCCAAGGTCGTAGTTGCGCCAAGCACGATCGAGGAATGCTACTACATCCTGTCCGTGGCTCGAAAGATCGCGGAGGAATTCCGCATGCTCGTCATCGTCCTTTCCGATGCAAACCTCGCGACGGGACAGCAGCTCTTCGATCGTCCCGACATTTCCAAGACGCCGCCTCGAGCGCCGCTCGACCTCAGCCCGGTCGCCCGAGGGACCCTGCCGTACGACTGGGACCCCACGACCGGTCTTTCCCAGCGCCTGATTCCGGGGCAGCCCGGCGGAATGGGCGTGACCACCTCGCTCAATCACGACCGCGATGGCAAGGCCTGTTACGACGCGGAGCGCAATCAGCGCGGCCACGCGATGCGGAGCCGAAAGCTCGCTGCACTACAACAGATCCTCCATTCGCCGAGTGTGCACGGGGCGTCAGAGGGCGACCTTCTGCTCGTGGGTTGGGGCAGCACGCGAGGCGCCATCGAGGAAGCCGTCGACATGGCACGCGCCGACGGCCTCGCGGTTTCCTCGGTGAACATTCAATTCCTGAGTCCTCTGCCCCCCGGCCTCAAAGACATCTTCTCTCGTTTTCGGCGCGTGATGACCGTCGAGCTCAACTACAGCGATGATTGGAACGATCCCCTGATCACGGAGGAGAACCGCCGCTACGGTCAACTGGCGTGGATCCTGCGAGCCACGACGCTACTCGACATCGACTGCTATGCCAAAGTGCCCGGCCGCCCGTACATGCCGGTGGAGATTTACGACGAAGCCAAGCGCATCTTGGACGTTCAACCGGGCCTCGCAGCCCCGGCCCGAACGCTCACCGCAGCCAAGGGAGTACACTGATGATATCGATGCTTGCTGAGGAAAGCCTGCTCGAAGTTTGCGCGCTCGAAACGCATTCACTCGATGACTATGAAGCGGAGCGACCACGGTGGTGCAGGGGATGCGGCGATCATGGCGTCCTGGCAGCGCTGCAGCGCGTCCTGCGCAAGAACAACCTCGAGCCGGAAAACGTCGTCTCGGTTTCCGGTATCGGATGCTCGAGCCGTCTCCCCCACTATCTAAAGACCTACGGATTCCACGGCATCCACGGCCGCGCTCTGCCGATTGCCACGGGCGTACGCCTGTCACGTCCGGAGCTTCCGGTCATCGTGATCATGGGCGACGGCGACTGCTTCAGCATTGGCGGCAACCATTGGTTGCATGCGATCCGTTACAACATCAATGCAGTGGTGCTCGTGCTCGACAACGAGGTCTACGCGCTCACCAAGATGCAGGCCTCGCCGACCACACCGGACGGGTGGAAAACCAACACCACCCCGCGAGGCACGTACCTTCATCCTCTGAATCCCCTGAGCGCGGTCATGGGGATGACCAACGTGTCCTTCGTCGCCCAGACTGCGACCTGGCTGCCCGCTCATCTCGACCAGACCATCGAAAGGGCCTGGGAGCATCACGGCCTTTCCTTCGTTCGGATCCTCCAGCGGTGCCCCGTGTTCATGCCGAAAGCCTTCGGTGAGGGTGGGCTGCACTTTCCTGTCGTCTTCCTCGAAAACGAAGACGGAATTCCCATTCATCCGTCCCTGCTCAGCCGCGGCCCGGCCCAAGCACACGACCATCGCAGCATCAACGAGGCCCAACGCGTCGCGGTGACGGTCGATCCTGCCCCGATGGGCTTGGTCTATCGCAACCCGGACGTCCCCGCATACGAAGAAATCCGATGGCAGCGCAAGGATCGGCCTGACCATGAGACGTTCCTCGAGCGTCTCGATACCGCGATGGACCGCTATACAGTCAGCTGATCGGGGTGTCCGACATGAAAGAGCAGATCCGCCAACCGGTCGAAGATGTGTGGCGCAACCATTGTGCTGCTCTCGACGATGCTCTCAGCCAGGTCATCCGCGAGTTGCAAAACCTCCTTCGTGTGGACGAGTACCATCGTCATGGGCACGATCCCGATCAACTGGAGCGCGCTCTCGGCCCTCTGGCCGCCGCCAACCTGGATGTGGGGTCGTTGTCTCGCGTGCTCGAACAAAGCACACCGCCGCGCGCGATGGAACCCGAGCGACTCAAGCGAGTTGAGGGCCTCATTACGGCGCTCACTGAAATGAAGGAGGCTTGGTCCTCGGCTCCGCTCGACGACGCGCTGATGGTGATCGAGGGCGACGAAAACGGGGTTCGGAGACGCGCTGAAGCGCATCTCACCAAGCTCGCCCGAGTTTTTGGCGCCTTGCGCGCCGCTCAACTCGAGGTCCGCTCGAAGTACGATGCGAACACCCATGACGCCACCTTTGCCGGCTTCGACTGGCGCCAACTCGGCCCCGGTGAGCTTCGCTTGTCTCCCCCATTCGTGGTCGTGGCACGTCTCGACGGCGACAGCGGTACGCGCTTGCACGAGATCATGTCACTGCTCGAAACCGGCATGCCGATCAAGATCATCGCGATCCGCTCGGGCCTGCGCGAACACTACCCGGGAACGACGGGCACGAGCGTCCCGTCCAAGATGACGATCGAGACGCTGCCGCTTGCGATGCGAGGCGTCTACTTCGTGCAGAGGTCTTCGGTTGCAACTGATTTTCAAGAGCAACTATCTGCAGCCCTGACCTCGCCACGCGCGGCCGTGATATCGCTCCTTTGCCAGCGAGACGATGAGACGCTCGAAGCCTTCCAAAGCCGCGCCGAAGCGGCCGTTCGAGCCCGGGCCTTCCCTGCATGCGCCTACGATCCGGATCGCGACGCCCGCTTCGTCATGTGCTTCGATCTGTCGTCGAATCCGTCGCCCGAGACCCTGTGGACGACCGAAAAGCTATCCGGTCTCGACGCACAAGGAGAGGCCATCGACATCGAAGAGCCCTTCACCGTTGCTCACTTCGCGGCCGGCGAGCCAGATCTCGCTGCGGAGCTGACCGACCCGTCGGCTCTAGGCGAAATCCTGGTCCCGCTGACGGATTATCTCGGCTTTTCTCGACGGCAACAGGTTGGCAAACGTCCCTTCATCTCGCTCGCGGGCCCGGACGGCAGCATCGTTCGCAAGGTCGTTTCTCCGCAGATCGCGCGGCAATGCGCGGAGCGCCAGCACCTGTGGCGCTCCCTCCAGGAACTTTCCGGCATCGACAATCCTCACGTGATCTCGGCACGCGCCACGCTGCAAAAGGAGCTCGAGGCAGAGCAAAGGGCGCAGCTCGAGAGCATGCAACGGGACCTGTCGAAGAGCGCCGCCGAGCGCGAAAAGGCTGCCGTGGTTTCCACGGTTCGCAAGCTCGTGGCACGCCTCGCCGGCATCGACCCCTCGGGGAACTGAGCTCCACCGCCTCGAGAAGCTGACGCATGGATCGAGCACGGCTCCTTTCCTTCTGACTGCGAAGCGCTATGCTCGATCCCCGGAGGGGCGATTCTCAGCCATTGGCTGCGCCCATGAGTTAGCGATGCTGTTCCTCACGGCGGTTGGGGCCCTCAGCGGTCTCACGATCATCCTCGCCACGGCGTTGGTGCTCGCAAACAAGAAGCTCTACGTTTACGAGGATCCCCGAATCGACGTGGTCGAGGAGATGCTTCCTCACGCCAACTGCGGCGCCTGCGGGTTCCCCGGGTGCCGTCCTTTTGCCGAAGCTCTCGTCCGTGGCGATGCCCTGCCCGGCAAATGCACGGTGAGCTCGAGCGAGGAGAGGGGCGAGATCGCGACTTTCTTGGGTGTCGACGTTGGCGCCGAGGAGAAGATCGTGGCGCGCCTGGCCTGCGCGGGCGGCAGCAACGTGGCCCGCAACCATGCGAGGTATCACGGAGAGCAGACCTGTCGCGCCGCAGCTCGAGTCGCAGGTGGTGGCAAAGGCTGTTTTTGGGGATGCCTCGGCCTCGGCGACTGTTTCGAGGTTTGCGATTTCGACGCGATCCACATGAATGCCCATGATCTGCCGGTGGTGGACGAGGACAAATGCACCGCCTGCGGGGATTGCGTCGAGGCGTGCCCCAAGGATCTGTTTTCCCTCCACAAGCAGAGTGATCGCCTATGGGTCGCGTGTAGCTCCCAAGAAGCAGGCGACGGGATTCTGGAGGACTGCGAGGTTGCCTGCACGGCCTGCGGCCGCTGCGAAATGGACGCTCCGAGCGGTCTCATTACCATGCGGAAAAACCTCCCCGTCGTGGACTACAGCAGGCCACACCAGACGCGTGCTCCGATTGAACGGTGCCCCACAGGGGCTATCGTCTGGATCGATGCCAAAGCCGGCCCCGTGAAGGGTCCGGCGGCCAAAAAGATCATTCGCAAGGGCACGCTGCGCGACGCCCCGACCTGAGGTCAGCGCCAGAACCCGATTGGTGATTTCGATGTCCCCACGATTCTTCGGCAAAAAGAACAAGGCCCATGCAAATGACAGCAAGGCGGCCTTCAAGTATCCGGGCTCCCGCGCAGCGCTGGACGGCAACACCGCAGTCATCATGTGCGAACGGGAATCGACCGACGCCGCCGGCGCCTACCCGATCACCCCCTCGACGCAAATGGGTGAATACTGGGCGGAGGCCGCAGCCGCAGGACACATCAACATCTCCGGGCGCCCGCTGATTTTCATCGAGCCGGAAGGCGAACATGCGGCAGCGGCAGTCACTGCAGGGATGTCGATGACTGGAATGCGGGCCGCGAACTTTTCATCAGGCCAGGGTATCGCGTACATGCACGAGTCGCTCTATGCGGCAGCGGGCAAACGGCTCACATACGTCCTCAACATCGGCGCGCGCGCCATGACCAAGGCCACCCTCAACGTGCACGCCGGCCACGATGATTACCACTGCGTCGACGATGTGGGTTTTTTCCAGATGTTCGCAAAGAACGCGCAGGCCGCGGCCGACCTCAACATCATCAGCCACCGGATCGCGGAGCTGGCCCTCACCCCCGGGATCATCGCCCAGGACGGCTTCCTCACCACGCACCTCATCGAGTCGCTCTTGGTGCCGGAACGCGAGCTGATCGCAGAATATCTCGGACGACCTGACGACATCATCGAAACGCCAACACCCGCACAGAAGATCATCTACGGGGAGACACGCCGGCGCATTCCTCTGCTCTGGGACGTCGACAACCCGGTCATGGCCGGGCTGGTCCAAAACCAGGACTCATACATGCAGAGCGTGGCAGCTCAGCGGCCGTTCTTCTTCGATCACATTCAAGCGCTGACCGATCGCGCATTCGAGGACTACTACGCTCTCACCGGTCGACGTTATGCGCGCGTCATGACCTACCGTGCCGACGATGCTGACTACCTCATCGTCGGTCAGGGCAGCATGATCCCATCGGCCGAAGCGGTCGTGGACTACCTCCGCGAAACGCGCGGTCTCAAGGTGGGCGTGGTCGACATGCTGATGTTCCGTCCATTCCCGAGCGATCTAATCGGTCGGATCATCCAGGGAAGGCAAGGCGTGACCGTACTGGAGCGGCTCGATCAACCGTTGGCGGTCGACCTTCCTCTCATGCGGGAAATCCGAGCCACCGTGAGCAAGTGCCTCGAAAACGGAAGGCAGCCAAAGAACCCCGCCTACCCCGATCTCGCCGCGTACACGTCGCTGGAGGACGCACCCCGCCTCTACTCCGGCTCGTACGGGATGGGCAGCCGCGACCTCCAGCCCGAGGGCCTCGTAGGTGCCGTGGAAAACATGCTCGACGAGCGGAGCCGGAAGAAGCTCTTTTATCTCTCCATCGACTTCCTGCGCGACAAAGCGATCACGCCGAAACAGGAGATCCATCAGGAGACGATCGAGGAGTCTTATCCCCACGTGCGCGATCTGGTCGTCCGAGGCTCGGAGAACCCCAACTTGATGCCCAAGGACAGCATTACCGTGCGGTTTCATTCGGTTGGCGGCTGGGGTGCGATCACCACCGGCAAGAATCTCGCCATGACCCTCTTCGATCTCCTTGGCTACCACATCAAGGCAAACCCCAAATACGGGTCCGAGAAGAAGGGCCAGCCCACGACGTACTATCTGTCGGCAGCGCCCGAGCCGATCAAAGTCAATTGCGAGTACTTCTACGTGGACGTCGTGCTGTCACCGGACCCGAACGTCTTCGCGCACACCAACGCGCTCGCTGGGCTCAAAGAAGGAGGCGTGTTCATCATCCAGGGCGACAAGGCGTCACCCAAGGAAATGTGGGAGAGCATCCCGCCCATCTATCAACGGATCATCCGCGACAAGAAGATCAAGGTCTACTACCTCGACGGCTTCCAGATCGCGCGGGACGAGGCCACCGATTCCGACCTCCAGTTGCGGATGCAAGGGATCGCATTCCAGGGCGCGTTCTTCGCAGTCTCGCCCGTGATGAAGCAGGCCGGGCTAACCGATGAACAGCTCCTGGAGGCTATCGAGGACCAGCTCCAGGACAAGTTCGGCTCGAAGGGCAAACGGGTCGTGGACGACAACATGCGCGTGGTGAAGCGAGGCTTCAGCGAGGTCCGCGAGGTCGTTCCGGGACCGATCACCGAGCCCAAGACCGAAGGCCGGCGAACCGGGCTGCAGCTGCCGGTCATGATGAAGTCCCTACCCAAGAGCCAAGCCCCGATGACCGACATTCACCGCTTTTGGGAGCAGACGGGCAGCTTTTACGCGCGGGGCATGGGCAACGACAACCTCGCCGATCCGTTCATCGGGCTCGGCGTGATGCCCCCTTCCTCTGCACTGTTCCGAGACATGACCGGAATCCGGTTCGAGCACCCCGATTGGGTGCCCGAAAACTGCACGGCCTGCGGCAATTGCTACACGGTCTGCCCCGACACTGCGATCCCAGGACTGGTGAACGAGGTAGGCCAGGTGCTGGACACCGTCGTGAACCGGGTACGGAAGAGCAGCCACGGTACCGAGATCAAACACCTGCCCAAGGCAGCCAAGGTCATGGAGCGCAATCTCCATGCCTTGTTCAAGGGTGCCCAGGTGACCGACCCCGTCGCCGACCTCATCGACAAAGCGGTGGACCAGACGGTCCTGCAGAGCGAGCTCCAAGGCAGCGACAAGGATGCGCTCCGCAAGGAGCTCGGGTACTTCAAGGAAGAGCTCAACGGGTTCAAGTTTGCGTTGACTCGGCCTCACTACACCCTACCCGAGCAAGATCAGCCGGGGAACGGGGGCCTTCTCTCCATCACCGTGAACCCTTACACGTGCAAGGGCTGCATGGAGTGTGTCGAAGTCTGCAATGACGACGCGCTACGCCCCATGAGGCAGACCGAAGAATCGGTGCAGAAGCTGCGTGACAATTGGGATTTCTGGATCGACCTCCCGACCACGCCCAAGAAGTACATCCGGGTGGACGATTTGGAGGAAGGAATCGGCACGCTCGAGACGATCCTGCTCGAAAAATCGAACTACTTGCCATTCACCAGTGGCGATGGCGCGTGCCTCGGCTGCTCCGAAAAGACCGCGATCCATCTCTTCATTGCGACCGTGGAAGCCCTGATGCAGCCGCGAATCGCCAAGCACCTCGACCGCATTACCGACCTGATCGACAGGCTGAAGAAGCACATCCAACTTCGCTTGGCCCAAGAGATCAATGTGGGCGATCGCAAGGTCATGACCAAGATCATGCAAGACATCGGCGACCGGGATGTGACCCTCGCCACCATCGCCGAACGCATCGAAACCATGGGAGGGAGCCAACCGATCGATCAGAGCTGGCTCCGACGGATGAGCGAGCTAGTAGCCAATCTGGAAACGCTCAAATGGAAGTACACCGAGGGAACCACGGGTCGTGGTCGAACCAACCTGGGCATGATCAACAGCACCGGTTGCACCTCGGTGTGGGGAAGCACCTATCCATTCAATCCCTATCCGTTCCCCTGGGCCAACCACCTGTTCCAGGACTCTCCATCGATGGCCATGGGCATTTTCGAAGGACACATGGCCAAGATGGCCGACGGTTTCAAAGCGGTCCGCATGGCCGAGCTCGAGCTCGCGGGCAAATACAACGCCGCCGAGCACGAAGAGCTCTTCACCTACTTCGACTGGCGTAAGTTCACCGACGAAGAATGGGAGCTTTGCCCTCCGGTCGTCGCGGTGGGCGGCGACGGGGCGATGTACGACATCGGGTTCCAGAACCTCTCCCGTCTCATGGCATCGAGCAAACCCATCAAGGTCCTCGTCGTCGACACGCAGGTCTATTCCAATACCGGCGGCCAGGCCTGCACTTCCGGTTTCATCGGCCAGGTGTCGGACATGGCGCAGTACGGCAAGGCCATCCAAGGCAAGCAAGAGCCTCGAAAAGAGATCGGTCTCATCGGGATGGCGCATCGAACCACCTACGTGATGCAGAGCACCATTGCCCACCCCAACCACATGATCGAGGGCTTCATCCAAGGCCTGAAGGCCCGCCGGCCCGCCTTGTTCAACCTGTACAGCAATTGCCAGCCGGAGCACGGCATCGGCGACGACATGAGCTCGGCCCAATCGAAGCTGGCGGTGGAATCGAGAGCGTATCCTCTCTTCCGCTACAACCCCGACGCGGGCAAGACACCCCAAGAGTGCTTCGACCTGGACGGCAACCCCGACCGCGATCAGGATTGGCCCACCTACAAGATCAAGTACCAAGAAGACGGCGTCCAAAAGGAAATGGAGCTGCCGTTGACCTTCGCGGACTTCGCGATGACCGAGAACCGGTTCCGGAAGCAGTTCCGGGTCGCGCCGCCAGATACTTGGAACGAGAACATGGCGCCCCTTGCCGAGCTCCTCGACATGGACGAGGACGATCGGGAGGGACTTTTCCCGTACGTGTGGATGGTGGACAAGGAAGGACACCTGACGCGGTTGCTGGTAGCGCAACCCATCGTGGAGTCGTGTGAGGACCGCCGCGACTTCTGGACCATGCTCCGGTCGTTGGCCGGTCAGGATCAGCCTTCTACCGAGTCGATCGAGGAACAGGCGCGTCAGGACGTGGCCAACAAGATCATGTCCGGGCTCATGCAACTGGCCGCCGAATCCGATGAGGCATTGGCGGCCTTGATCACGGCCGAGGACGCTCCGGATGGCGCGCCCCCGCCATCGATGGCGAGTGCACCCGCAGCGGCCGCACCCGGGCCGGCGCCGTCTTCAGCTCCCGCAACACCTGCGGCCACCGCGCCAGCTGCGGGCGCCTCGGGCGACTATTTGGCGCCCTGGATCGATTCCGTGAACTGCACCGCCTGCGATGAATGCATCCAGATCAACGCCAAGATCTTCGAGTACAACGCAGAGAAGAAGGCTGTCATCAAGAACCCGAATGCCGGGTCCTACAAAGATCTGGTGAAGGCCGCGGAGCGGTGTACCGCACGGGTCATCCATCCGGGCTTGCCCAGGAACCGAAGCGAAAAAGGCATCGAGAAGTGGATCAAGCGGGGCGAAAAGTACAACTGAGGCACCACCTGACGCGAGACCGATGAAACTCTTGGGAATGAAGACCTTCCGGCACGGGGTGCACCCGCCGGAGTCGAAGGAAGAGACGAGCGGGCTCCCGATCCGCCAATTTCCCTTCGCGCCTCTTCTCATCATTCCCCTGGTTCAGCACATGGGGGCCCCGTCGATTCCCGTCGTCGAAGAAGGGCAGGAGATCACCAGGGGGCAACGCATCGCCCGCCCCGACGGTTTCATGTCGGTCTCCATGCATGCTTCCGCTTCCGGTGTGGTACGCAAGATCGCGCTCGCGCCGAGCATCAGCGGCCGCATGGTGCCTGCGGTGTATCTCGAGCCGTTTCCCGCCTCGACCCAGGAGGTCGAGGATGGGGTGCCCTGCCCGCTCGACACGGCGACCCCCGATGAGATCATCGCCGCCATCCAAGAAGCCGGGATCGTAGGTCTCGGGGGCGCGGCGTTCCCCACGCACGTCAAGCTCAAGGTGCCCGAGGGCAAGTTCGTCGATACGCTGATCATCAACGGCGTGGAGTGCGAGCCGTTCCTCACCACTGACCACCGGGTCATGCTCGAGCAGACCGACGACATCTTTCTGGGGATTCGCTACCTCCTCAGGGTGTCGGGGGCTGAAAAGGTCATCATCGCGGTCGAAGCCAACAAGCCTGACGCGGCGGCTCACCTGCGCGACCAGTTCCCGAGTGATCTAAACGGGTCGGTGGAGGTGCTCCAAGTGAAGTATCCGCAAGGCGCCGAAAAGATGCTGTTCTCGGCCCTTCTGGGCCGGGAGGTACCTTCGGGAGGTCTGCCGCTCGACGTCCATGCCCTGTGCTGCAACGTGGCCACGACCGCGGAGATCGGCCGCCTGCTGCCCGCTGGGCGCGGTATCCAGGAGCGAGTCATCACCGTGACGGGCCCGGCAGTGAAGCGGAAGGGCAACTATCGTATCCCCATCGGAACGCCCCTACGCTTCTTGCTCGAGCACGTCGGTGTCGAAGAAGACGTGAACCGCGTGTTCCTGGGCGGCCCCATGATGGGCGCGGCCGCTTCGAGCCTCGAGATCTCCATCACCAAGGGCACGTCCGGGGTCACCGCCTTTACCGACTCGCTGGCGCAAAAGACCCACAGCCCGGTCTATCCGTGTATCCGATGTGGCTACTGCGTCGATGCGTGTCCGATCTTCCTCGATCCGTCCCGTCTCGGGCGGTTGGCTGCGAACGAAGAGTTTTCGCTGATGGCACAGGAGCACAACCTCATGGACTGCTTCGAGTGCGGGTCCTGCTCTTTCGTCTGCCCTTCGCACATTCCATTGGTGCAGCAGTTTCGCGCCGCCAAAGCTGCCGTACGAAAAGCGGCAGCACACAAAACAGGAGCCGCCTGATGCCGGCACCGGAAAAAACGCTCGAGATCCGGACGTCGCCGCACATCCTGAGCGGCTCCAGCGTCGACTCCATCATGTTCAACGTCGTCCTGGCATTGCTGCCGGTGACGGCATTTGCGATCTTTGCCTTCGGCCTCGCCGGCTTGCTGACCTTATCCATGGCCTTGGTGTCCTGCGTGCTCACCGAGCACCTCATCTGCCTCGCGAACGGCAAGCCCACGACCATCGGAGATTGGTCGGTCACGATCACCGGCCTTCTGTACGGACTCACTCTCCCCCCTTCCTTGCCGTTGTGGATGGTCGCCGTAGGCGGCGTGATCTGCGTAGCTCTGGGCAAAGCCTTGTTCGGTGGCCTCGGGTACAACACCTTCAATCCGGCGCTGGTGGGCCGGGCCGTCTTGCAGGCAGCGTTTCCGGTGGCAATGACCACGTGGATCCCAGGCTTCATGACAGGCCGTTTCTCTTCGGTTCCTGCCTCCACGCTCACCTTGCCTTTCACCAAGCCTGCGGTCGACGCAATCACCACGGCCACCCCGCTCGCGTTGTGGAAATTCGGCCACGAGGCAACCCCCGTTGGGGATCTGGCGATGGGCTTCATCAGCGGCTCGGCCGGCGAAACCTCGAGCGTGCTCATCATCCTGGGCGGCATCTATCTCATCGCCCGAAACATGATGAATTGGCGTATTCCGGTTTCGATCATCGCGGCGGTCTTCGTCCTCAGCGGTGCGCTTCATTTGGTGGACCCGACACGTTACGCATCGCCGGTGTTCATGATCTTTTCAGGCGGCTTGATGCTGGGAGCACTGTTCATGGCTAGCGACATGGTAGGCTCCCCGATGACGTCGCTCGGATGTTATCTCTACGGCGCGCTAATCGGCGCGGTCACCGTGGTGATCCGTACTTGGGGCGGCCTTCCCGAGGGTGTCATGTATGCAATCCTGCTCGGCAACGCCGTCACCCCGCACCTCGATCGACTGATCACGCCGAGAGTGTACGGCACCAGGCACAAGGAGGGAGGTTCGTGAACCACGCCGAGACGACCGGTGGCCCTGCCTCGACGAGCACGTGGCACATGTACCGTGCCATGGTCGGCGTGGGGGTCTGCTGCGGACTGCTCATCGTCGGCGCATTTCAAGTGACTCGACCGGTCATCGAGCGCAACAAAGCAGAGGCTTTACAGAGCGCCATCTTCCACGTTCTGCCGGAGGCCACCACCAGCGCGACATTTCGCTTCACCGATTCCGGTGGCTTCTCCGCAGCGAGCGGCGCCAATGGTGGCGACGACGTGGTCTATGCCGGCTATGACGCAGATCGGAAGCTGGTGGGCATCGCAGTCGAGGCGCACGGCATGGGTTACCAGGACGTGATCCGGCTCATTTATGGCTACTCTTTCGAGGAAAAGGCCATCACCGGCATCCAGGTTCTCGAAAGCAAGGAGACCCCTGGGCTCGGCGACAGGATCGAGAGCGACCCCGATTTCCTCGCAAATTTCGAACGTCTCGACGTCTCACTCGCCCCAGACCAATCGGCGCTCGAGCATTCCATCGTGCCCGTCAAGCATGGCAGCAAGACGAATCCATGGGAGATCGACAGCATCACCGGAGCCACGATCTCCTCACATGCGATCGCAAGCATCCTGAACCGGAGCGCCGAGCTCTGGATACCCCGCATCGAGCGCAACCTGCGCGACTTCGAGGGAGGAGACTAGCACATGGCAGCCCCACCCAAGAGCAGCACCGACGAATTCATCAAAGGTTTGTGGAGGGAGAATCCCGTGTTCGTGCAGGTCCTCGGGATGTGCCCTGCGCTCGCGGTGTCGAACACGGCGCGCAATGCGCTTGCCATGGGATTGGCGACCGCCTTCGTCTTGATCATGTCCAACATGGTGGTGTCGTCGCTGAGGAACTTCATCCCGAAAGAGGTCCGTATCGCGACCTATATCTTGGTCATCGCGACGTTCGTGACCGTCGTAGACTACGTGATCCAAGCTATCAGCCTCGACCTCTACAAGGCGCTGGGCGCATTCATCTCCCTCATCGTGGTCAATTGCGTGATCCTCGGCCGGGCCGAGGCGTTTGCATCGAAGAACACGGTCGCACGGTCCACCATGGATGGCCTCGGGATGGGCCTGGGGTTTGCGTTTGCCCTTTTCAGCATCGGGGCAGTACGTGAGGTCTTCGGTGCCGGCTCGTTCTTCGGCCTTCAGCTATTCCACGACGACTTTCAGGATTGGGTCGTGATGATCTTGCCAAGCGGCGGATTTTTTACCTTGGCCTGCTGGTTGTTGCTCTTCAACTGGATCAAGCAACGCAAGGCCAAGAAGGACCAGACGGTCAGGCTGGTGCTCACCGAGGAGGCGGCCCGATGAACCACGAATCCCTCTGGTCGATCTTCATCAACGCATCCTTGGTCAACAACTTCGTCTTGGCCTACTTTCTCGGCATCTGCCCGTTTCTCGGCGTCTCCTCGAAGCTCGAGACGGCGACGCGGATGGGCGGCGCGGTGACCTTCGTCATGGTGGTGAGCTCGATCTGTGCCTTTGGAATTCAGGCCTTGCTCGTGGCCATCGATGCACCTTACCTCAAGCTCATCTCGTTCATCGCCGTCATCGCATCGACGGTTCAGCTCGTCGAGATGTTCATCAAGAAGTTCAGTCCGGCACTCTTTCGGGCGCTCGGCATCTTCTTGCCCCTGATCACCACCAACTGCGCGATCTTGGGCTTGGCGCTCTTTCAGACGAACAAAGGCTACAACTTCCTGCAGTGCATCGTCTTCGCCCTCGGCGCTGGCGCCGGGTTCACCCTAGCCCTGGTGCTCATGGCCGGCCTGCGCGAGAAGCTCGCCCTGGCCGAAGTTCCGGACGTGACCAAGGGAACCGCCATGGCCCTGATGCTTGCCGGGCTGCTCTCCGTGGCGTTCATGGGGTTTGGAGGGCTCGGAGGCTAGACCGATGCTGCACCACTACCTCATCGGAGTCGGAGCGTTCGTGTTCTTGTCCGCGGCATGGATCGTGGTGCAGCGCGCATGGAAGAAATCCTTTCCTGACGTAGGTGCCGACCCCGACGTGCTGGCCGGGCGTCCCGGATGCCAAGGTTGCGGCCATGTGGAGGAATGCCAACCACAGACCGAGAGCAGAGCGCGTGAAGCTCAGGAGGAGTTACGATGAATACTGCGGTCACCCGTCTCGAAGACCTCGACACCCAGAACCGATTCGAGGCGGTCGTCGTCTCCAGCGAGAGGATAACGCCCGAAGCGTCCGACATCGAAGTCCGGGAGCTCACGCTCGATATCGACAAGCCCGACTTCCAGCTCGATCTCGGCCAAAGCGTCGGCGTGCTGGCGCCCCCTGCAAAGGAGTTCGGGCAAGAGCACCACTTCCGTCTCTACAGCGTGGCGGACCTGCCGGAGCGCGGAAGCCGCGGGCTTCCCCGGATCAAGATCGTCGTGCGCCGCGTCAGCTACGTCGATAAATACAGCGGCGAGCAGTACCCCGGCGTCGCAAGCAATTACTTGTGCGATCGGAGCGCTGGCGATCGCATCGTGATGTCGGGTCCGTACGGCCTTGCGTTCGAGGTGCCCGAGGAGATGGATGCGAACCTGATACTCATCGGGACGGGCACGGGGATTGCGCCGTTCCGCGCGTTCGTCAAGCACCTGTACAAGAACGTTCCAGAGTGGAGGGGTACCGTTACGCTCTTTTACGGCGCTCAAACTGGGCTCGAGCTTCTGTACATGAACGATGAGAGGGACGACTTTTCCCAGTACTACGACCGCGAGACGTTCCAGGCGTTCAAGGCGCTGAGCCCCCGTCCGGCATGGGCGGCGCCAATCGATTGGGAAGGCGCTCTTGGGCAGCGCGGCAAGGAGCTCTGGAAGCTTCTGGAAAAACCCAATACGTACGTGTATGTGGCAGGGCTCGAGAAGTTGCGCGGCGAGCTCGATGACGCGTTCACGCAGATCGCCGGCTCCGAGGAGAAGTGGGAGCGGCGCAAAGCGGAGCTCACCGCCGGAGGCCGCTGGGTCGAGCTGCTGTACTAGGGTTGGAGGTCTTCTGAATGTATCTGCTCGGACTCGCACTGAGCCTTCTCATCGGCGTTTCCCTCGGCTTTTTCGGGGGCGGTGGCTCGATTCTCACGGTTCCGTTGCTGGTCTACGTGTTCGACCTCGATCCCAAGGTGGCCATCGCGAGCTCGCTCCTCATCGTGGGAGCGGCCAGCTCATTTGGAGCGTTCCACCACTGGCGCGCTGGAAACGTGGATTTCCGCACGGGCTTTCTCTTCGGAGCAGCGGGTATGACCGGTGCGTACATCGGTGGCCGAGTCGGCGCCTTCCTCGACGGAACGCTGCTGCTCCTTCTGTTTGCCGCGATGATGGTCCTGACCGCAGTCGCCATGTGGCAGGGACGCCGCGGGCGCAGCCCCGGCGCGGTGGTCAAGCGGTCCATCCCTCGCCTTCTCCTGCAAGGTTTCGCGGTGGGCAGCTTCACGGGGCTGGTCGGAGCGGGGGGCGGCTTTCTAATCGTTCCCGCTCTGGCGCTTTGGGCGGGCCTATCCATGCGCGCGGCCATCGGAACCTCGTTGCTCATCATCGTGCTCAACACCATGGCCGGCTTCTTGGGATATGTGAGTCACGTGGTGATCGACTATCAGCTCGTCGGTGCGGTGACCGGCATGGCCATTGGAGGCTCCTTTTTTGGGTCGCATCTCGCGAATCGAATCGACCCAGCTTCGCTTCGCCGCGCATTCGCGGTCTTCGTCGGCATCATGGCGGTCTTCATCCTGGTTCGCGAGGCAGACGAGTGGGTGACTACGGCCGAAGCCGCATTGCCGAGCTCCGTCCCGCAGATCGTGTTCGCCCTCATCATGCTAGGCATCGGGATTGCCGCCGGCCGCGTTACCCGACGCGCGGAGCGTGATCCACTCGGCGACCGCGCGTTCACGGATGGAGCCGGGATTTGACGGTTCCGCCCTCCGGCCGACTGGTGGCTCACTCGCGGGTCTTCAGAACGCCGATCAAGTCGAGCCGATCGAGCTTGCGCCGGACGAGCAGCGCGCTCGCGATGCCTGACAACAGAACCACGACTACCGCGAACGCGTAAGTCTGGTCGGAAATGATGAACGGAATTCTGAAGACCTCCGGGTCCGTCCATGATGCGATCAGTGCCTTGGCCCCGAGAGTGCCGAGCACCAGGCCCACCGGAATGGCGATGGCGATCTGCACGGCCTGCTCGCCGAGCAGAATGGCCGAAATTTCGCCACGCGTGAATCCGAGCACACGCAGCGTCGCCAGGTCACGGCCGCGCATCGACACGCTGACGCGTGCGTTGTTGTAAACGATGGAGATGGCGATTGCCGTGGCGAACAGCGTCATGATGAAGGTCATGACTTTCATGCTTTCGTCCGTCTGCTTCTTGAAGCTCGCAAGCGCGTCCTTCTTTCTCGAGACGGCCTGGATGGCAGGAATCTCGTTCAGACGCGCCTGCACCGTGCCCTCCAGGGGCTCGTCGATTCTGAGGAGCGCGGAGGAGAACGTGGGGGCCTCTCGCAGAAGCCGGTGCAGATGCGATTTTGCGAGGTATCCCTGCAAGCCGAAACCCTCTTCGATCAGCCCGGCGACGACCAGTTGACGGTCGCCGCGGTCTCCTTCCTTCAGCTCCACGTCGATGAGATCCCCGGGCTGCACCTCGAGGATCTCCGCGAGCACGCTCGTCAGCAAGACCCCTTCTTCTGGAATTGGGACCTGTTCGAAATCGAGGTCGAACAACTGACGCAGGTTCGAGCCGTGCGGGACTCCGATCAGCATCGTGTCGCGCCAACGATGTCTCGATCGCATCCGCACCGGCACCATTCGAAGGCCCTCGACTTCCTCAACCCCGGGGACGTGCGCGAGGTAGCCGAGGCCCCTCTCGGGCATGGCTTCGATGAAGCTCACAGTGAGGTCCTCGCGCTGTTGATTCTCGAATTGCAACGCCATCATCGGGCCATACGCGTCGTATCCGAACCGGCCCAAGATCACGATGGACAAGGCAAGCGCAATGCCGAGCGAAGACAGCGCCGTCCGTCCAGGATGGCGCCAGATCTCGCGTAGGATCATGGTGGTCGGCTGCGCAAGCCACTTGGTGAAGCCCCAACGTTCGAACGCGGCCACCTTGTAGATCGCCGGGGCAGGTGGGCGCATGGCCTCCGCCGGAGGAAGGCGGACGGCCGCGCGGACTGAAAGCGATGCGCCGAGAGCGCCAGCGACCAAGCTGAAGATGATCGCATTCACGCTGACCGCGAGATCGACCCGTTGCGGCATTTGCGGAAGCCGGAAGAGCTCCGCATACATGGCGAGTATTCCTTTGCCAAGCCAGACGCCCAAACCAACGCCGAACAGAGCGCCAACGACGACGATGACCGCAACCATCTTGAAGTAGTGCAAGCCGATCGTCCGGTTCCGGTATCCCATCGCTTTGAGCACTGCGATTTGCGGGCGCTGTAGGGACACCAGACGGCTGAACACGACGTTCAACAAGAAAGCAGCCACGCCCAAAAAGACGGCGGGAAGAAACACGACCAGCGTCTCGATCCCCTGAATCTCGCTGGTGAGAATCGAGTTCGACAGTTGGTGTTCCCGGGTGAACGCGCCGAGGCCGCCATAGGGCTCGAGGACACGATCGATGGCGGTCAGCACCGCATCCGCGTTGGCGCCCGGCTCGAGCCGCACCGCCAGGTCGTTGAAGGCTCCCTCCATCTGATAGGCCGCCGCGATGGAGTCTTCCAACATCCAGAGCGGCGTAAACCGCGCATCATCGGGCATGAGCAGACCGGTATCGACTGCAAAAACATACTCCGGCGAAAGTGCGTGCCCGACGATCAGAAGCTTTCGAAGCTTGCCGTTGATGACCGCCGGTAGATGGTCGCCTGGCTCGAGGCCATGCGCCTTGGCAAACGGCTCGTTGATGAGCACCTCGTCGTAGTGCCCGGGCTCGAGATTGCGTCCTGCGCGAAGCACCAAGCCGTTGAGAGGAGCCCGACCGTTCGATGGGATCGAAATGAGATCGCCGCGAGCCGGCGAGATGAGGTCATCCAGTGGCAAGCGAATCTGCTTCACGATCCGCGGGTACGCGCGGGCGACGCCTGGCAGCTCGCCGATCTGCCCGGCAACGGCCTTCGGCGCCCGTTTGAGATGCACGAAAACATCCGCGAAGCGGTTCGTTTCGTAGTAGAGGTCCCGAGAGTCGTAAAGCGCCCGCCAGGCGCTCTGTAATGAGATGTAACAGGCAACGCCGGAAGCCACCACGATGGCAATGGTCAGAGCTTGGCCACGTAGCCTGAGCACCTCGCGAAACAGCTTTCGGTCGAGGGCGTTCACTACAAAGCTACTGCGGTTCGTGCCCGGCTAATTGCATCATCGGTAAGACGGTGACCTCGCAAGCGCCGAGCTGTCAAGCTAGACAGCTCCATGGTTGAAACGTGACACAGGAGATGACGCTGAAGCTCCGGGTTCCTTTGGAGCGTGTTCTGCGGTCGGGCCATCCTTGGGTCTACCGGAGAGCCCTCGAGAATCCGCCGACGACCGCCGGACGCCTGGTTTCGCTTCACGGCCGCAACGGTCGATTCATCGGCCGCGGGATCTCGGACGACGGCCCGATTGCTGTGCGTGTCTTCACGACGCGGGACGAGCCGATTGACGCGCGCCTCTTTTCCGAGCGGCTCGCAGCGGCCTGCGCGCTCCGGGAGCGGATCCTGCCGCCCGAAACGAACGCGTACCGGCTGGTGCATGGCGAGGGAGACCTGCTGCCGGGGTTCGTCGTCGACATCTATGGCGCGTACGCCGTGCTGAGCTTCGACAGCGCGGGCCTCTATTCCTGGTTGCCGACATGGCTCGAGGTGCTGAAACCCGAGCTCGAGCGGATCGGAGTGGGCGGCGCGTTGGCGCGGGTCCCTAAGCAAAAGGACTTTGGCGTTCAGCCGGTATGGGGAGAGCGGCCGCCCGAGCTGGTGACGGTGACCGAGCGGGGCATGAAGCTCATCGCGAGCCTCTGGCGCGGACAGAAGACCGGCCTTTTTTTGGATCATCGACAATCACGTTGGCGAATTCGTCAGCTGAGCGGTGGTTGCCGGGTGCTGAACCTCTATGGCTATACGGGTGGGTTTTCGGTGGCTGCCGGCCTAGGCGGCGCTACCGAAGTCGTGACGGTCGACGCCGCGCGCCCCGCCCTCGCGCTTGCGACAAAGAGCTGGGAAGCCAATGACCTCGAGCCGCAGCGGCACCGCATCGTGGCTTCCGACGTACCTCGATTCATGCAGACGCTCGGAGGCGGCGAACGATTCGACATCGTGATTGCGGACCCGCCAAGCTTCGCCCCGAGCAAACGAGCCGTTCCCAATGCGACCCGCGCCTACCGCCAGCTTCATCGAAGCTGCTTGCGCCGCATTCGGGAAGGCGGCCTCTACCTCGCTGCCTCGTGCTCGAGCCACATCACCTCGGACATGTTCAGGGCCTCGCTCCACGATGCGGCGCGCGCAGCCGACCGCTCGGCAAAAATCCTCGAGTCGTGGGGCGCCGCGCCCGATCACCCGACGCTGCGTGCGTTTCCCGAGGGCAACTACCTCAAGGTTTGCTTGGTGAGGGTCGACTGAGCTCGACTCACTGCCAGTTCCGGGAGCCGCTCTCTCCGTCGAGCCCGGCTTCCGCGGTATCCTGCGCTCCGCTGCCGCCTCCAGTTCCGGGCGCGCCCGCGGTCAAGGTGTTCTGATTCAGCGTCGCGAAGAAGTTGTCTGTCGGGTCAGCGTCGTAGACCGCGAAGCTGTAGCCTCCCTGGCCACCGTTGCCGCGAAGCCCGCCTTCGCCTCCGCCGCCGCCGTTGCCGCTGGTGATGTTGTTTCCGGTAAGGGTCGGCGCCATGCCCGCTGCGAAGACCACGCCGTAGCTCGGACCGCCACCGCCGGCACCGCCGTAGCCTCCGGATCCGCCATAGCCGCCATAGCCGCCGTCGCCACCGCCGCCGCCACGGCCGAGAAGGCCCAGATCATCTCCTGCTGCTCCTGAGCCGGGCTGTCCTCCGGGACCGCCCGATCCTCCAAAACCGCCGCTCGCTCCAGCGCCACCGAGGCCCGATACGATCGTGTTGCCCACGAGCTCGGAGTCATCCACCGCGTAGAGCCAGACTCCGATCGATGCGCCGCCGCCGCGACCGCCCGGCCCTCCGAAGCCGCCTTCGCCGCCTTCGCCACCGCCGCCGCCGCCCCCGCCGACAACGCCCACATCGTTCGCTTCCCCGCCACCCCCGCCGCCGCCGCCGGAACCGGGACCTCCGCGTCCACCGTACGAACCGCTCGAGACGAAGAATAGTGAGCCCCCAAGGGAGCCCGCGCCATTGCCGGCATCGCCTGGGACACCGTGGCCACCTGTATTTCCAGAGCCGCCGCCGCCGCCGCCGGAAGCGTTGTTTCCGCTACCGCCGCCGCCGCGCGCGCCTCCCGCAATCGTGCCCCCGAGAGGTGCCGTGGTGGCCGCTCCGGGGTCGCCATTGCCTCCATTGCCGTTGATGCCGCCACCGCGCGTGCCTCCTAGGCCTCCGTTACCGCCCAATCCCGTGTTGCCGCCAGTGGCCCGATTGCCGCGGTCTCGATTGCCATCATCACCGTCGTCGCCAGGGTTCCCGTCATCGCCGGTGGAGCCAGCAAGCCCGGCGCCGCCTCGCCCGGTCGTGATGACGTTGTTAGAAACTCCCGTTTTGGCGAGAAAACGAAGCGCAATTCCATAGTTGCTTCCGGGCGCGCTGTCTTCGCCCGCTTCCACATTCCCCGTGGTGATGATGTTTTCTTCCACGTAGAGCCCGGCCGAGTTGTCTCCTGACCCTGCTACGCCAAACACGTCCTCGCCCGCATCCGTCGAATCGCTCGTCCTCAGGTCGAACCCCGAAAACCAAGCATCCTGCGTCACGCTGAAGAACTGCACGCCTCGATGATTGGTTTCGAGGACCGTTTTGTTTCCTTGGGGATCGCGCATCCAGTCATTGTCATAGCCACCATAGATGCTGGTGCCGCCGGGAATGTCGAGGTTGGTCGCCGTTTCGTCATACGTAGCGCCACCCGTGCGCGTCTTGACGTAGATGTCCTCGAGATTCGTGGTGAGCTCGGAAACGGCTTTCGCAATCGATGCAAAGGGATTGTCGCGGCTGCCATTTCCGGTTTCGTCGTCACCGTTGTCGCCGTCGACGAAATAGCTGACGGCGAGGTTCTCGAACACGTTGATGGCCACGGCGGCTGCCGCGCTATCATCCGTTCCGTCGTTGACGACGAGCTCGAAGATCAAAGTATCCACGGCGTCAGGCGCCGTGAAGCTCGGGTCCACGCCCGTCAGCGTGCCCGTTCCACCGGTTACGTCGGGGCCCTTGGTCTGCGTCCAGGTGTAGGTCAACGGGTCGCCGTCAGCATCACTGCTGCCGCTTCCGTCCAAGGTCACGTTGAAGCCCGATGAGACCTCGATCGATTCCCCGGCATTGGCGACCGGGGCTGTGTTGTCCCCACCCCCGCCGCCAGAGCCGCCGCCTCCATCCCCGCCGCCGCTACTGCCGCAACCGCAGAGGGTAAACGATGACCCAAGACAAAAAAGGATGACTGAAAGCTTGCTGCCGCGGTTCATGGTCTACTCCACCCAGTAATTGACGATTTCGTAATCTTGATCGGATACCGGATCGTCGTAGATGTACGTGAAGATGCCCCACGAGTAGCGGTCCTGACCGTACTGCTCAGTGGGAACATTCATATCGGCCACGGTGCCGGTGTACTCCGACTCTTCGCCGTGGATGATCTGAAGCGACTTGTCCGCCGAGAAACCGACCCCAAAGCCGGCCACCACCACACCCACCGTACCTTTGACCGCGAGATCGAAATCGACGCCATAGCTGGTCCCGAGACCGGACTCGGTTGCGACGTTGATCGACAGCTCGCTGCTTCCGCCGGAGTTCCCTACTGCGGCGGGCCCGAACTCCAGCCCCTCAAACTCCGATAGCAAGGCGTCCTTTTCAGCAGTCGTCGGATAGGACTTGGGCTCTCCTAGCATATGCCCGAGGACACGGGCGTCGATCATGGGGCCGCCGGTTACCACGTTCGCGTTGTAGCGCTCCCGTTCGACTTGGACTTCGATTGGCTCACGCGGCAAGGAGATGACGACTTTGGATCCGATCAGCTCTGGGTCGGGGTGCGAGGTGACCTCGTAGGTGTACTGGTCGAGCGGAATCGTCGTGAAGATCACCGTGTCTTCGATCGGTCCGGTGGTGTAGACGATTCGTTTGGTCACTTGATATGCGCTCGAGGTGATGGAGCTCGCACGAGCCTGAAGTGTGGCTAGGACCTCGACGCCGCTCACCTTCACCCCAAGGGCGCTGAACTCGGTCTCGAAGCCCGCCGTTGCACTGGCGCGCACCGAGAGCACTTGTTCTTCGGTGACAGTGGTGCTCGTTGCCTTGCCGAACGAAGTGCGACAAGCGTCTGCATTCTGTCCGAAATCGGTGCCGCAGGGCGCGCCCGCGAGGGCTGCGATGATGATCGGCTCGGTGAAGATGAGCTTGTATTCGCCTTCCGAGAAGCGCACCGCCAAGCTGTCGTAGTTCACGTTGCTCGGCAGGATGATGGGGCGAATCGGCTCGCTTCCCGGATCCTGCGTCGCCACCGAGCTCATCATGCGCCAGTCGCGATCGAAGATCGGCTCGGTCAGGGGTGGATCGCCAGAATCGGGATTGCTGAGCCCCCAGGTTTCGAGCCGATTCGTCGCCTGCGAATAGAAAACGATGTTCTGCCGACCGTCCGCGGTCACGTCTCCCGCCATCATCGTGCTGTTGTCGAGCGCAAAACGACCGGCAAAACCCGAATCGTTCGCGAACAGGCTCGCGTCGTCGATCACCGCGTAGAGGGGTTGGTCGTTTTCGTCGAGGCTCCATTCGTATTGGGTCCATGGCTCCCGGCCCACGAAATCGTCGAAGACGTACTGGTTGGCTTGGATCTCGGGCAAACCATCCCCATCGAGATCGAGCGCGTTCACGTGGACGAAGCGGAGCTGGCCCGGCGACGCGCTCGAACAGCCGCCATGGATGGTTGGCACGAGATCCAACCCTCCGATTGGGACGTTATCGCGTTTGATGTCGTCGAGCGCGACCATCAAATACCGGTAGCCGCAGGTGCCGGTGGGATCAAAACCCTGAAGCCCGCCAAAGAGGATTTCATCGACATTGTCGCCGTCGACATCCCCGGTGGCGACGTCCGCCACGATCGCCGTGCGGTTCACCTGGGCGAGCGTGGCTCGAATCAAGTTGTCGCCGACGTCGGCGTACCCTGCCTTTGCGTCGTCGATGATGAAATATCTCGCCGCTCCGGCATCGCTGTTGTTCGACTGAAAGAGCTCGTTCACCACCACGACCAGCTCGTTGCCGGCATCATAGTCGAGGTTGCCCGTGGCCATGGAAAGCTGAATCGTGCTATTTGCAACGGCTTGCGGCAGGGTCTTCGTCTCGTTGGCAACCGCCAAGGTTCCGTCATTGTTCTCGATGAAGATCACGCGCGCGGCGGAGGCGAAACCGAGGCCCACAGCGAAATCGGAAAAGCCATCGCCATCGAAATCGCCGGCCACTAGCGACAGGCTCGTCGCTGGATCGGAGCTGACTGTCAGCGTTTGATCGGGAGCAAAGCCAATGACGCCTCCGGACACATTCTCCTGATAGGTGAGAAGCTTGATGTCACCTTGGCTCCCTTCCCGATACGCGATCACCACCTCGTCGAGACCATCGCCGTCGACATCGGCCGCTGCGGCCGCGCGTAGATTCTCTGGGCTTGCGCCGACCGAGCTCGCCCACGGCGTGTCACTGGGGTTGGGCGTGAAGAAGTCTTCCTTCTCGTAGATCGGTCGATCGTTCTGGCTCTGAAGCTCGTAGATCGTCAGTTGGCTGCTCGTGTTCTCGAACTGTGGGCCGATGAGTGTGATTTCCTCGATGGTGTCGAAGGATTGCGCCGAGCCGAAGGGGCTGTAGTCGTCGGGCAGCGGATCGGAATCGTCGTCCAACCGGGGGGTTTCCTCGACGTTCACCCCTAGGTTGACGAGCTTGTCCCGTACCTCGTCGCCGGTCGTTCCGCCTGCGCCCGATCCCCCGCCGTCTCCACCGCACGCTGCAAACAGCACTGCGCTCAGAAGCACGCCACATGCTCTGAGCACTCGATCGATATTCATGAGACCTCCAAGGGAAGAAAACTACGTCACCGCAAAGACCCTCGAGGTCTCGAGCCAACGCACCGAACGCACGGGATCGTCTTTGGGTACACGACTGGCCGCACCTGTGTCAACGAAGAGCAGGCATTGGGGTCTGTTTTGGTGATTCGCTTCACACTGCACGAATGTCCCCGACACTCGAATCACCACCATGCGCCGCAGCTCCGCGGTGCGCGCGATATGCAATCAAACCCGGAGTCTCAGCCTCTGGAAGCGTTGCACGATGTCGGGCCGCTTCATCAAGAGCTTACTGAACTGGGGAACGCCCATCCGAAGCACCAGAACGTCACTCTTCGCCTCGATGGTGAAGCGCGACGGCTCACGAGTCAGCAGCGAGTCTTGGCCGATCGCGCGGCCGAGCTCGACGGTGCCGAGGTACCTGCCATCGGCTGTCCTCATGATGAGCCGACCGTGCAGTGGAAGATACATGCCATCCGAACGTTTCCCGGCCTCCACGATCTGTGTGCCTTCCACAGCCCGTCGTACCTCGAACAGCCGTGCGAGGCTTCTGCGAGTCGTCTGGTCAAACCCCGTGAAGATCGCATTCGTCCGGAGCAAGGTCGCAATGAGCCGCCGGCTGAGAACTTCGAGCAGGATGTCGCCGAAGGGCGGATGCTCATGCACCAGACGGTCCAAGAGGACCTTGCTGATCCGAAGAGCACGGACGCGGCCGCACGCGATGACCTCCTCGGCATAGCTCACGTCGGATAACAGGCATGAGACCCCTGCAACGTCCCCCTCGCCAAGAAGGAGCGTTTGCAGATCCTCGCCTCGGTGTCCGACCGCGTTTCCTTCGACGATCACATAGAGCGCGTCGGCACTGGCTCCCGATGCGGTCAGACGCCGTCCGTCCTCCACGTCGACCAACAAGGATTCTCGCAGTAGGACCCGCAGAATATGACGCGGCACCTCGGCAAACAGCGGCATGGAAGGAAGCTGGGCCAGAGTTCCCGCGCTCGGACGTTGGCTTATCAGCGCCTCAGGAGGCATGGGCCGTTCGATGAGCTCGACGTCCGTGAAGTCGATCGTGATGTCGTCGGTCTGTTCCGGCTTCGTGAATCGGGTCTCATCAGCTGGTGCCGATCGGTCGGTGATCAGCGGAAGCGCGTCGGTAATCAGACTCTGCGTATCGGTTGGCGGACCTTCGTAGTCCGCGGTCGGCGCGTCGTCGGCGGTGACGATGACCGCTCGCTTCTGCCGATGAAGCCTGCGTGCAGCGCTCGGGTCCACCCGCTCGAGCACGTCACTCTTGCTTGGATCCATGGCGAGGATCAGCTTTGCCATGGCCGCCGCGCGCGCCACGAAACCCTGAGCGGCGTAGAGGTCGACCGCATGCTCATAGGCGAGCACGGCGTCGGCCTTGCGCCCCATCCGCTGCAAGAGGTCGCCTCTTCGGTGCGACCATCGCGGTTCGCTCGGCGCCTCCTTCTCGATCAGCTCGTACAGATCGAGCGCTTCATTGAGCCGCTCGGCCTTGAGCGCCTTGGCCAACCGGGCCTTGAGGCTCGTCGGCTCCCTTGATTTTCGGAACATCGGTCCCCCTCCGGAACGAGATTCACACATCACCCTAACGGATTAAGGTGGGCACCCCCAAATCGCCGTCGATTTAGCGTTCCAAGAGCCGCCCCTAAGCGCCCAGCACTTCGTCGGCAGCCCGCAGCCCAGAGCGCACGGCCCCGTCCATGTAGCCCGCCCACTGTTCCGCGGTTTCCGTGCCCGCAAAGTGAATCCGTCCGAGCGGTGCACGGAGGCTGGGTCCGTAGCTCACGAGAACGCCAGGCGCGGTGAAGCCTTCGTAGGCGCCGCGTGTCCATGGCTCTGCCTGCCAATCGGATTCCAGATACTGCACGGGAGACCGAGCGTCGGATCCAAAAAACGTCTCGAGCTGACCGAGCACAGCTTCCTCTCGCTCCGCTTCGGTGCGCAGTCCCCATACCCTGGCTTCTTCGCCAGCGAAGAATGCATTGAGCACACCCGCGTTTCCGCTCGCGGGGGAGTTGTCGAAGCCGAACCGGACAGGCCCGGTGTCTGCTACGAACTGACCGGTCAGCCCATCGCTGCGCCAAAACGGGTTCTCGTACTCCACGTTGACCTTGATGATGCTGCCCATGGGCATCCGCTGCGTGAGCTGGTCGCGTTGTGCGGGTAGCGCAGGATCGTAAAGCACGCGGCCAGCCAACGTCGGCGGCAGCGCGACGATCACGCGGCCGGCGGTGAAGCGCTCGGTCTCGGTCCACACGGCCACTCCGCCGTCGCATTCCTGAATACGGACCACCGGCCTATCGAAAGCGATGCTGCTCTTCAGCTCCGAGGCGACTCGAATCGCAATTTCTTGAGAGCCTTGCACGAATCGGGCCTCCTGTGCACCGCCCGTCACTCCTGTCAACGTGAGAATCCCGCCTCCGGAGCCAACGTAAAACGTGAAGAAGAGCAATGAAAGGTCTCGGGGCTCTACCCCATAGACGCTCTTCACGATCAAGTTGAACAAGTGGAGCGCACCTTCGGTGGTCAGGCGATTGCGCATCCACTCCTCGACCGTCTGACGGTCGAGGTCGCGCGCAAGCTCGCCTTCCCAGGGGGCTTCGGTTCCAAGGGTTGCCGCCCACGCCTCGATTTCGCCGATGGCGGTTAGAGTCTCGGCGAGGTCGGCGCTGGGAACGGGTGGCAGACCATTGGCCGGATAGGAACCGATACTTCCCTTGTAGAGCGAAAGATTGTCACCGGTGTTGTAGGTGGGGAATGTATCGACGCCAACCGCGTCCGCGAGCGCAAGGATTTCCGTTTGGGTCGGCCCTACCCACTGTCCTCCCTTTTCGATGGGATCTCCGGTCGAAAGGGTCGTGTTCAAAATCCTTCCCCCCACCCGATCTCGCGCTTCCAAGATCTGCACGGTTGCCCCGCTCGACTCCAACGTTCGCGCTGCGGAGAGGCCAGCGAGCCCGGCCCCGACGACCAGCACGTCGACCGCCGGATTGATCGGTCCACACTGTTGAGGCCCGGTGCTCGGCGCAGAATCCCCGCACCCAGCGGCCAATGCCGCGACTGCAGCGCCGCCCGCCGCCGCTTCGAGAAAGGAGCGCCGTGTGACCCCTGCCGAAGGCGGCTGATCCGACGGTGCTCGCTCATCGCCGTTATGCTCTCCCACAGGGCCCACTTTCTCGTGTTCTTTCGTCATGGCACCGCATTGTCATGGCGAGGCCCTCGAAATGTCCAGCCAATCGGCGGCCATCAACGTCCTGGCCGATGCGGGGTGACCGTCGCCTCCTGTTGGGGTAGTCTTTTCGAAACCCGTACCCGAAGAAGAGGACCATGCCCCGAACCGTCCTTTTGCGTGGGATTCTGTCTGCGATCCTCGCGCTCACCCCTCTTGCAACCCATGCGCAACCTTCCTTCATCGAATTCGAGACCGGGCCCGTAAGGCCGCTGGCGATCCAAGGAGCGCTCCTGGCTGCCGTCAACACGCCCGACGGCAGGCTGGAAACCTTCAGCGTTCTGCCAAACGGAATCAGGCGGCGGGCGTCGATCGCCGTCGGCCTCGAGCCCTGTGCAGTCGCAGTCCGCGCCGGGGGAACGGAGGCGTGGGTCGTCAACCATTTGTCCGACAGCGTGAGTGTGGTGGACCTCCCCTCGGGCACCGTGACTCGGACCTTGTTGGTCGGAGACGAGCCTAGAGACATCGTCATCACCGACCCGGACGGCCCTGGTCCGCTCGGCGAACGCGTCTTCATCACGACCGCGCACCGCGGCCAGCACCGCACAGACCCCTCGATTTCGGGAGTCCCGGGCGCGGGGGATCCGCAACTCACGACCCCGAGCGTGCCACGTGCAGATGTCTGGGTGTTCGATGCGGACAATCCCGGCAATGCCGTGGGCGGTGTGCCGCTGAAAATCGTAGAGCTCTTCGGCGACACCCCCCGCGCGCTCGCAGTCAGCGCTGATGGAACCTCCGTCTATGCTGCCATCTTTCATTCGGGAAACATGACGTCCGTTGTCAATGAAGGCCGCGTCTGCGACGGCTTCGGTACCAGTCCGTGCAACGGAGACGGGATCAGGTCGCCCAACGGCCTCAGCAGCGGAAGGCTCCCTGGGGGCAATCCGGGGCCATCCACCAATTTTGTGGGCGACCCGGCTCCCGAAGTGGGTCTCATCGTGAAGTTCGATGAGGCGTCCGGGCAGTGGCGTGATGTATTGGATCGCAACTGGAGTAATGGCATTCGCTTCTTCTTACCCGACCTCGACGTGTTCGAGATCGATGCGACGAGCTTGAACGAAAGCGCGAGCTTCGCCCACGTCGGCACGATCAACTTCAACATGGCGGTCAACCCGACGAACGGCGCCGTCTACGTGTCCAACACGGATGCCCAGAACCTCACCCGCTTCGAGGGCCCTGGGAACTTCGGCGGCTCGACGGTTCAAGGCAATCTGCACCACGCCCGAATCACCGTTTTGCAAGGGTCCACCGTCTCGCCCGTCCATCTCAATTCGCACATCAACTACGCGGTGACGCCGGCGCCCCCCGGAGTCAAAGACCACAGCCTCGCCACGCCCCTCGACATGGTGGTTTCGAGCGACGGCTCGACCCTCTACGTCGCGGCGTTCGGCTCGAGCAAGGTCGGAGTCATCTCGACGTCCGAGCTCGAAAACGGAACGTTTGATCCCACCGTGGCGAGTGCGGGTTATCTGAGGGTGTCCGGTGGCGGACCGAGCGGCTTGGCACTCGATGAAGCCAGCGGGAAGCTCTATGTGCTCACCCGTTTCGACAACTCGATCTCGGTCGTCGACTTGGGGACAGGCGCCGAGATCAACCACTATCCGCTTCACAACCCGGAGCCCGAGTCGGTCTTGGCAGGTCGGCCGATGCTCTATGACGCGTTCAACACATCGAGCAATGGCGAGGCATCTTGCTCGAGCTGTCACGTGTTCGGCGATTTCGACAGCCTGGCCTGGGACCTCGGCAATCCGGACGACGTCGTGACCAAAAATACGTTGCCGATCAACTTCGGCGATGTGCTTCAGTTTTTCCCAGTCGACACGTCCGGGATCAACGGCACCGGGAACGTGGATGATTTTCATCCCATGAAGGGTCCGATGACGACTCAGACCCTTCGCGGTCTTTCGAACGGCGGCGCAATGCACTGGCGCGGCGATCGGTCGAATGGCTTCTTCGGTGTCGATGCGTTCGACGCAGTCACTTCCTTCAACAATTTCATCGTGGCCTTTCCGGGCCTGGTCGGAGGCGATACCCCCCCGACCGACCCAGCGCTGCAGACGGCCATGGGGCAGTTCACCTCGTTTGCACTGCAGATCACCATGCCACCGAATCCCATCCGGGCGCTCGACAATAGCTTGAACGCCAGCCAGCAGGCTGGGATGGATTTCTTCGACGGCAGCACCGGCCAGCTGGCCGATGGTGCGGATGCCCAGGGCTTTTTCTGTCAAGGTTGTCACGCGCACAATCCCGGTCAGGGATTCTTTGGTGGCGGAACCATCGCGAGCTTCGAAGCCGAACCGCAGATCTTCAAGATCCCCCACTTTCGAAACCTCTATCAAAAGGTTGGGATGTTCGGCATGCCCAACGTCGACTTCAACCTTCCCGGCGACGGAAGCCACATGGGCGACCAGGTCCGCGGTTTCGGATTTCTCCATGACGGTGCGACCGATACGCTATTCCGATTTTTCACGGCCCAGGTCTTTCGAAACCCGGGGCTCTTGTTCAACGAAGCGGACGTGGGATTCAACGGCGGCGACCCGCAACGCCGTGACGTCGAGGCGGCGCTCCTCGCATTTGATTCCGACTTGGCGCCCATCGTCGGACAGCAGGTCACGATCGATGACACGAACTTCGCGGATGTAGCCAGCCGCCTCGCGTTGCTGGAACAGCGCGCCGGCGCAACGTTCGTTTCCAAGGTACTTGGGGGTGTGACCACCGAGTGTGATCTGGTGGCCCGTGGATGGTCGCCCAATGGGCCGCGCGGCGCGCTTTACGATCCGTCCACCGGCACATACGTCACCGATTGGGCGTCCGAGGCCCCGATCTCCGCGGCGAACATGCGAACATTGGCCCAAGTTCCCGGGCAAGCGACCACGTTCACCTGCGTGCCGCCCGGCTCCGGTGTCCGTATCGCGCTCGATCGCGACGAGGACGGGGTGTTCGATCGCGATGAATTCCTCGCGGGTACCGACGCGGCCAATCCTGGCAGTGTCGTCGGCGCGTGCAGCGACGGAATCGACAATGACGGAGACGGCGCAATCGATTTGGCCGATGTGGGCTGCGCTGGGCCTACGGGAAACATCGAAAACCCGCAATGCAGCGATGGCTATGACAACGACGGAGACGGCGCAATCGACTTCGGCAGTGATCCCGACTGCAGCGACGCGACCTGGAACCGAGAGCTCGCTGTTCCAGCGAGCAGTTGTAAAGCCGGCAGAGGCGATCCGACGAAGGGCGCGCTCTGGCTGGTGTTGTTATTGCTGGTTCTCGCCGTGAGGATTCGGCGCGAAGCCCGCTGAAAATCGGGGGCTTCCGTTTGCCAATCCCCCGGTTTCTAGGTTGTTGCCCGAAGATGGGCTTGCCCCTTTCGCGTGCTACCCTCCGGGCCGCGCCAGCGTCATCCGGCGCCCAGACCGCGATGTCGCGACCAGGCTAGCCCGATGATTACTACGCTAATCCCCGCGATTTTCTTTCTTTCCGGGTGCTCTGCACTTCTGTTCGAGAACCTCTGGTTCTATCAAGCGGGGATTACGTTCGGGAACTCCGTGTGGGCTTCCAGCCTCGTTCTCGCCGGATTCATGGGAGGTCTCGCATTGGGCAACGCGCTGGCTGCACGCCTTCGACCGGGAGCCTTCCGCGCCATTCGGACCTACGGCATGCTCGAGGGAGCGATCGGGATCGCTGGGTTCGCCCTCGTCGTGGGATTGCCTGCGCTCACGTCTCTGATCGGGAGCGTCTTGGGGCCCGTGCTTTCCCTTGTATGGATCGCGAACCCACTGCGGCTCGCGTTTGCATTCCTGCTCTTGTTGGTTCCGTCTACCGCCATGGGGGCCACCCTTCCCGTGATGGTTTCTGCGCTCTATCGACAGGATGCCAGGTTCGGGTCGGTGCTCGGCCGACTATACGGTTGGAACACACTTGGCGCGGTGATCGGGGCCCTGGCCGGAGATTTGTTCTTGATCGAGGCGGTGGGCGTGCGCGGTACGGGCTTGGTTGCGGCGGGCATCAGCTTGTCCGTGGCGAGCCTTGCCCTCGCGCTCTCCAAACGGTTCGAAGGCGACACGACCGAGACCGAGGCCCCGGCGCGAGTGGCTCCAGCGCCGCCCCTTTCTCCCCGCGCTCGCTGGCTGCTCGTGGCGGCGGCGATTGCGGGGTTCTCGCTCTTGGGACTCGAAGTGGCCTGGTTTCGGTTCCTCCTGCACTTCCTCTTTGGCAGCCGCCAAGCCTTTGCCGTTCTTTTGGCTACCGTCCTGGCGGGCATCGGCATCGGTGGGCTCTGTGGGGGTTACCTCGCCTCCGTAGAGGGTCGAGCGAAGCGGCTGCTGCCGGGTACGGCCATGCTGACGGGCGTCGTGTGCCTCGTTCTCTATCAAGTCTATCCAGCTGGCCCGCCCGTCCACACGTTGGGTGAGACGTTGATCGCCGCGGCTCCCTTGATGTTCCCGGTCGCCTTTCTGTCGGGCATCTTATTCACCTTGATCGGCACGGCGCTAAAGGGAGAGCAGGAACACGAAACGCGTGCGGCCGGGCTGCTGACTCTCGCCAATACCACGGGTGCCATGCTTGGACCGCTATTCGTCGGCTTCTTTTTGTTGCCGTCGTTCGGAGTCGACCGCTGTATTCAAGTCTTGTCCGGCTTGTATCTGCTGACGGGACTGGCCGTTCTGGCTGGCGGCGCACGACCACGAGGGGGGGCGGCAATGGTGTTCACGTCTGTCATAGGAGCAGCCCTCGTCGTCATCGTCGTTGCATTTGCGCCCGGCGTCACGCTCAAGCGTCACCTTCAGCCCGTGATCGGGCCGCACTTGGCGAGCGGAAACGCCGAAGTCGTGGCGATGCGGGAAGGACTGACCGAGACGACCATCTACATCGAAGAGGATGCGTTTGGAGAGCCCCTCTCCTATCGCATGCTGACGAACGGGTACTCGATGTCTAGCACCGACATCCTCGGCCTTCGATACATGAAGCTCTTCGTCTATCTGCCCGTGGCGCTACACCCCAACGCCAAGACCGCTCTGCTGATCAGCTACGGCGTCGGCAATACCGCCAAGGCTCTCACCAATACCGCAAGCTTCGAATCCATCGACATGGTGGACACATCACGAGACGTGCTCGCGATGAACGACATCGTGTACCCGGACCCCAGTGAGCTTCCGCTCAACGACCCTCGCGTACACGTGCACATCGAAGATGGCCGGTACTTTCTCGAAACGACCGACAAGCGCTTCGACCTGATCACAGGCGAGCCGCCGCCGCCCAAAATCGCGGGGATCGTCAGCCTCTACACCCGCGAGTACTTCTCGTCAGTCCGCGACCGTCTCTCGGAGGGAGGAATCGTGAGCTACTGGCTTCCCGCGCACCTCCTCACGCAACATGACAGCAAGTCGGTCATTCAAGCCTTTTGCGGGGTGTTCGCGGATTGTACTTTGTGGGGTGGCGCCGGGTTCGATTGGATTCTGCTCGGCACGCGCGGCGCTACGGGGCCCGTGAGCGCAATGCGATTCATACGACAATGGTTGGACCCGACCGTTGCCGCCGACTTGAAGACGATAGGGGTCGAGCGCCCGGAACAGATGGGCGCGCTCTTCATGGCGGGCTCCGAGGACCTCGCGCAGATAGCGGCTGGGGTGGAACCCTTGACCGACGATCGACCCAAGCGCCTATCCGATGAGTGGTTCGACTTGGAAGAAGGCTTGCAGTCCTACGTGCCGTGGTTGGATGTCACCAAGGCGCGGGAACGATTCGAACGTGACCCGTGGATAGGCAAAGTGTGGCCTTCCGAGCTTCGAGGGGCGACCTTGGGCTATTTCCCGATCCAAGGGCAGATCACCGTCCAGCTCATCCCGACCGTCGGACGTTCTCTTCAAGCAACTCTGCCGACGGTCCATTCGTTTCTGACGAACACGCAACTGACGACACTTCCCCTCTGGATGCTCGGCAGCAATGATCTCAGACAGGACGCGGCCCACAAGGCCCAGGCGGAGGGTCGGGCGGATGCACTAGCGCTGTGGGAGCTCGCGCGTGGCGCGCTCGCTGAGAGGAGCTACGCGAAAGCCGCTCAGCTCTTCGGGCAAGGCGCCCAAGCGGCGGGCAGCATCGACACCAACATGCGCACCCTGTGGTTCTACGCGCTGATCATGGCCGGCGGCCCCGATAGTCAGCGGGAGCTGCTTCGCCAGATCGAGGAGGCGGGCCCGGGCGCACTGCTAGAGCCCTGGGTATTGCCGTTCCTCAAAGAGTGCGCGGGACTCGAATAGGCTCTTGCGAACGTGGGTCCCAACCGCGAGTGAGCCCTCGGCTTGCGAACGACCCTACGTAGTCGCAGTAGGATCAGCATGGCGCGGGCTCTCGTATTCGATGTGAACGAGACGTTGCTCGACTTGCGGGTACTCGATCCGATTTTCGAACAGGTATTCGGGGATGCTGCGGTCCGGCGGCAATGGTTTGGGCTCCTGCTGCGCAACGCCATGACGATGACGATGACCGGCGCGCATGAGGACTTCATCACGGTCGGCGCTGCGAGTCTGGACATGCTGGCCGACCAACATCGAGTCAGGCTCACCCTGGCCCAACGGGACTCGGTCCGTCAGACCATGCTCAACCTGCCACCTCATAGTGACGTGCTCGGCAACCTCCAGCGCCTGCAAACGGCAGGCTTTCGAATGGCCGCGTTGACCAACTCCCCACCCGACGCAGCGAAGCACCAGCTCGCCAACGCCGGAATCGCTCCGCTGCTCGAGAAGATCATGACGGTGGAAGCCGTCGGCAAGTTCAAGCCGGCTCGCGAGGTCTATGAGATGGCCGCCGCCACGCTGGGGATTACGACCTCACAGATACGCATGGTCGCTGCTCACGACTGGGACGTCGCAGGAGCGATGGCAGCCGGTTGCGCCGGGGCCTATCTCCTGCGGCCCGGCATGGTGCTCAATCCCCTGCTCCCTACCCCGGACATCGTGGAGGTCGACTTCCACCGACTCACCGACCGAATCGTCGCAGTCGAAATGGGTTGAGACTACAGTGCGCGAACGAGGCTCGTCGACGCTTCGCGCAGCACGGCCAGCCGATACGCGATATCCCCGCTCAGGTTGCCCGGTGCGCTCGCCAACGCGTTCACGCGCTCGAGAAGCCAGCCGAGACGGCGCTCCAGGTCTTGGCGCGTGAGCTCCCTCTTCGTCTGGGCCGGCGCCAGCTTTTCACGACGCGGATCGAGATACGTGGCATCCCCAGCGGATCGCCGTTTGCGCTCGCTCTTCGTGAGGACGACCGCGGAGTGAACCTCCAACAGAGGAGAATGGGTCGAAACGATCGCAGGGAATGGGGTTGGGCTGTTGATGTCGACCACGCGGGTGAAGTACTCGGCCCAGCAGTGGTCCTCCCCTCGGCTCGTATCGCTGATTCCTACGATCTCGACACTCGAGTCTCCCACACACTCACAGAGCTCCCTTAGGCGCTCGATCTTTCCCTCTCCGCTATTGATGTGACGCAGCGTCGAATAGTGAACGTGATCGACCCCGAGCGCTTCGCCGGCGACCTCGACGATCGACTTCGGCGACGCGCTGCTGAGCACGACCTCGATTTGCGGCCATCGGGCGCGGACCCATGCCAAATCTTCCCGATCGATCACTTGATCGGGCTCGTAGCGATCCCAAATGCGCTGCGCCAGCTTTCGAAGCAAGTCGTCGGAGGCCGTCTGCAGGTGTCGCAACAGAGTGAGTTGGGGTACGCGCTGCGCCGCGCGGACCGGATCGGCCACAAAATGGCGGAAACCTCGCCGCCGGAGCCAATCGACGCGTCCTGCAGCCTTGCCCCAGAGACCGTAGTAAGCCCCGGGATAGGCCCAGATCCTCAGGCTGAGAGCGAGGTAGCGAGCGGTCTTGAGTGGATGAGCCAGGTCGAGGAGAAACCCCCCGCTTCGCTGCCGGTGCTCGATACGGCCGAAGTGCTCGCCGCCGTAGCCCTGATACGCACAAAGCTCCCAGCCGAGCTCCTCGCCGAGATCACGGCCGAGGTGAACGGTCCGGTCCAGATCGAGGACCAGATAGCGGGTCCGTGGCGTCAGAACCCGAGCGCAAAGGTCGCGAAAAGAGGGCACCTCGCCATGCTGGACCCACCGGTCGACCAACCGGCTGGGCGACTCCGTCGATGTCCCTGACCCAACCATGCCGTCAATGTAAGGTCAGCCGAGGAAGACGTTTGTAAAACTTAGGTCACAACGGCAAGGCCCTGCGAGCCCGACGCGGATCCCGCCGTTGCCGACCTCGAGCAGCAAACGGCGGGAGGCCTGATCAGCTGCGCTTTTTCGCGCGCAAACCCCTGCGGCTACCCTTCGGTTTCCCGGGTTTGTGAAACGAGCTCGGCCGGGGGCTGTCGAAGTCCCGGCGCGGACGCGGTGCCCGGGGGCGATCCTCGGCGATGTCGAGCCGGAGGGCTCGTCCCGACACTTCACGGCCGTTCATCTTCTCGACGGCTTCGGCGGCCTGCTCTTCATTTGCAAAGCGAACGAAGGCAAAACCGCGTGGGCGCCCGGACTCGCGGTCGGTTGGAATGTGAACGTCCACGACTTCGCCAACCTCGGAGAGCAACTCTCGGAGCTCTCCATCGGTGACCGCGAAGTCGAGATTACCTATGAATATCTTGTTTGAAATGGCTCTGCTCCTGTTCTTTCAAGCTGCTTGTCGATCAGCTTCTCGATGCGGACCAAATGAGGCCGCTCCTCTCGATCGCAAAAGGACCACGCGACGCCAGAGGCGCCGGCTCGCGCCGTGCGTCCAATTCGGTGCACGTACGTTTCGGGGACGTTTGGGAGGTCGAAGTTGATCACATGAGTGACTCCATCGACATCGATGCCGCGCGCGGCGATGTCCGTCGCGACGAGCACGGAAAGCTGGCCGGTCCGAAACGCATCGAGCGCACGAGTGCGAGCTGACTGCGATTTGTTGCTGTGAATGGCTCCGGCCGAAATGCCGTCCTTGGCCAGATCTCGAACGATGCGGTTGGCGCCGTGCTTGGTGCGGCTGAAGACCAGTGTGCGCTTGACGTCCGGCTCCAATAGCAGCTCGGCGAGCAGCTTTCGCTTGCGCGCCTTGTCCACGAAGAAGACGTGTTGCTCGGTCAGCTCCACCGTCGAAGAAACCGGAGCGACGGCAAGGACGACCGGCTCGTTTAAGAGCCCCTCGGCAAGCCGTGAAATTTCCGGCGGCATGGTGGCCGAAAAGAACATGGTCTGCCGTTCCTTGGGCAGCGCCTTCGTGATTCGGCGCACGTCGGGAAGGAACCCCATGTCGAGCATCCGATCGGCCTCATCGAGGACGAAGAGCTCGACGTCGTCTAGACAGACGATGCCTCGCCCCATCAGGTCGAGGAGCCGGCCTGGAGTCGCGACCAGTATATCAACCCCCCGCCGAAGCTCGGCCACTTGAGATTTGTCGCTCACCCCGCCGAAGATCACCGTATGCCACAGGTCGAGATCCTCTCCATAGGTTCCGAGGCTCGCGTCGATCTGCGCCGCGAGCTCGCGTGTCGGGGTGAGGATCAGTGCGCGAAGCCTGGGTTTGTTCCCGGCCCGTGCATCCAGATGCTGCAGGAGAGGCAACGCAAAGGTTGCGGTTTTGCCGGTTCCGGTCTGAGCGCAGGCAAGAATGTCGCGTCCTGCAAGCCCCGGGGGAATGGCGAGTTGTTGGATCGGGGTTGGCTCAGAGTAGCCGGCGCGTTTGATCGCCGAGAGCAACTCTGGGATTAGTCCGAGGTCGTCGAAAGTCACCAGCGGCATTACCAGCGACTAAACGACCTGCGGGTATCGCTACCTCGATCGTTCGCTCGGTCGACCCGGATGGACCGCCCGTCGAGCGTGCTACCGTTCATCGTTTCGATGGCGCGGGTCGCTCCCTGTTCGTTTTGATAGGTCACGAAGCCGAAGCCGCGCGAGCGACCGGTATCGCGATCGGTGACGACCTTGGCGTCGACCACTTCACCACAAGCCGCAAAAGCATCCCGAAGCTCATCAGTCGTCGTGTTCCAGCTCAGGCTGCCTACAAATAGTTTCTTACTCATCTTGTTTCTCTTTTCTTATGCTCTCGAGTCTCCATTGGAGACCAAAAGTGGCTCCGGAAATGGTGTTTCCGGGCGTTTGGGTAGCTGAAGAGCGGACGCCTTATCTGGCGCCGTGGAGCCCGGGCGTCATGCCCAGCTCCGCGTTCCCCACTACCTGTCTGTGTCTTCTACGAACCTCAAAAATCGCCGCTTTTTCGAATCACGGCGCGGTTCTCGCAGGAACAGACAACGTGCTGGAAGCTCACGGCGAGCTTCCACGCCCTACCGAGGGCTTTCCGACAGCTACGGTAGCAGCTCCACCGGGGTTGTCCAGGGAAGCCCCAAAGTCTCGTGTCACCCAGGTTTGGCCGCATATGATAGCGTCACCCCCATGAATCGATTCTTATCCGGAGTGTTGGGCGTGGGGCTTTTCATGGCTGGCTGCGGGGACGATAGCGGTGTCGATGCCGCTCAGTGCCAGGCAGCGGCGGTGAGCTCGCTCCGCGAGTGCGTCAAGGCGTTAAATGATGCGACCCGTGCTTGCTATACGAACGACGATGAAGCGTGCGCCGATGATGACGCCACCGTCGTTGCGGCGTTGGATGCGGTCCAGACTTCAGTCGAAGAGGCCTGCAGTAGCGACCAAGGCGTGGCCGATTCGGGCTTTGGTGCGAATCGAACGCTGTCAGGCCTGGTGAGCAAGCTGAAGGAGTCCTGTGCTTCCGAATCGGAATCATTGTCCGCTCGCGCCTATGGCGGGCCTCGAGGCGCGGTTTGGGCAGACGCCGACGAGGCGACACGCACGTGCCTGACTGATGCACATGCAAGCGCAACCATGCTCATCGATCAGGCGTATGCAGTCCAAGCCCAGTGCATCGTCGACGACTGCGATCTGGCTGACCTAGGGACGCAAATTGATTCGATCGTTGGTACCGCGGTCAGCGCCGTGGAGGCATCGTGCCCCGCTTTGGAGGAGACAATCGCCGTTTCGGCCGACGTCTTTGCCGAGCGGGCCATGTCACAATCCGAATGCATGATCGCCATGTCGCACGGGGATACCTCACCCCTTTCGCTTCACTGCGGACCCCGCGATTCGATCACGCTGCCGCCACGAGGCCAATACACCCAAGTCGTTCTCGATAGCGCTGAATGGGGCACGAAATGCGGCGACGGCTCACCATTTGCCTTCCAGTTCCGTCCGGCGCCCGAAGGTGAGCCCGTGGAGAACGTGATCGTCGCAATGCAGGGGGGCGGCGTTTGCATTGGTATCCTCGGAGGGGACTGCCAGGCACGTTACGTCGACAGCCCAGGGTTGTTCGAAGCGATGGACGACCAGCCTGAAACGGCGGGGATCCTGTCCAACGACCCGGCCATCAGCCCCTTTGCGAGCTGGAGCAAGGTGTACATTCCCTATTGCACCCAGGATGTCTTCGTGGGGGGCGGCGTTACGAATGTGTTTGGCGAAGGCGATGCTGCGGTGACGGTAGAACGTTACGGCGCGGTGAACGTTCGTGCCGCGCTTCGCTACGTTCGTGAGGCGATCTGGAAGGAAATGGATGCAAACGATCCCGAAGGCTATCGCCCCGATCGCATGCAGGTGTACTTTGGGGGATTTTCCGCTGGCGCCTTCGGAACGCTCTACAACTACCACTACTTGTTGGACGACCTGCAATGGGAGCGCACGACCGCCTTTCCAGACGCCGGGCTCTCAATCGACAACGGAGCAGAGCTCGTGGGTATCGTAGGTTTGGGCAACATTTTGATCACCGGGGCGCCAGCCGGCGGTGGTTGGCAAGCGAGAAATTTTCTGCCTCCTTATTGCTTCACCGGGGAATGTGCCGCGGGCCCACGGTTACTGGAGGTCACCTCGCCCAGACTCAAAGAAGTGCCCGCCCAGCAGTTCATGATTCTTTCCAATCAATGGGACCAAACCCAGGTGGGCACGACGTACTTCGCCAATACAGAGACGTGGATCAACGCGATGCGACAATCCTACTGCGACACCCAAGACCTACCCGGCGTGCGGTATTTCCTCCCGGCGATTCCAGAGAGTGTCCACGTGATTTCGGTAGACGACGATCGATTCACGATGCGTGAAGTTGCTGGCGAAACGATGCAGCAGTGGTTCAGCGGAGCGCTCGCAGATCCCGATGCCGTAGAGGACCACGTCGAGGAGGGTAACTACACGACGCTCTTCCCCGGCGATGGCCAAAGCGTTCCCGCCGTCGAGGCGTTCATGTGCAGCGTGGCGCCCTAACGCTCGCCAGGTCGATGCCCAAAGTGTACCCCTACCGATGGGTAATCCTGGTCGTTTTCATGCTGATCTCGATGGTGGTCCAGATCCAGTGGCTGGCCCACGCGGCCGTCGCGAGGCCCGCCGCGGTTTTCTATGAAGGACAATTCGACCCGACATCGTTTCTGAACATCGACTTCCTGGCCGAGGTCTACATGCTCGTGTTCATCCTGCTGAGCTTTCCGGCCTCGTACGTGATCGACACCTTTGGCATCCGGGCCGGGATCTCGATTGGGGCTGCGCTCGCGGGTATTTGTGGGTTGTCCAAGGGGCTTTTCTCAGACGATTTTACGACGGTGGTGATGGCACAGGTCGGGTTGGCCGTCGCGCAACCGTTCATCCTCAACGCGGTCACCGCGGTCTCGGTGCGATGGTTTCCGCTCCGAGAGAGGGCCACTGCCGCCGGTCTGACGGCGCTCGCCCAATATCTGGGCATCTTGATCGCGATGGTCGTGACGCCGTTCATGGTCGGATCGGATCCGTCCGAGCCCGGCTACGGAACTGGGTTTGACGCGATGCTGCGGACTTACGGATGGATCACGTTTGGCGTTGCCGTGATCACGCTCATGCTCCTCAGGGAACGGCCGCCCACGCCCCCATCCACAGACACGCTGCAGAGGCAGTCTTTCGTCAAGGGCATACGCCACATCCTGAAGCAACGCGACATGCAGATCACCTTGTACCTGTTTCTCGTGGGACTTGGGATCTTCAACGCCGTGAGCTCGATGACGGATTCCATTGCCGCCCATGCGGGAGTAGAGGATTCCGACGGGCTCATCGGCGGGCTCATGCTCATCGGAGGGATCGTTGGAGCGTCGACCCTGCCGGTGCTCTCCGACCGGTTGCGCAAGAGAAAGATTTTCCTGGTCATTTGCGTAACCGGCATGGTGCCCGGAATGGTTGGTCTGACGTTTGCCGGAAATCTGTCTGCCGATCCCGCGACCGTCTACGCGATCAGCCTCGCTGCATCGTTCGTTCTCGGATTCTTCATCATGAGCGCAGGGCCGCTTGGGTTTCAATACGCCGCGGAGGTCAGCCACCCCGCCCCGGAGTCGACCTCCCAAGGCATGCTTCTTTGGGTCGGACAGATCACCGGCATGATTTTCGTCCTCGGCATGAGCATCCAGAGCAATCGCTATCTCCCAGGGTTCATGATCGCATTCGTCGCTCTGTCGACGATCTCGGCGGCTGTCGTTTTCTTTCTGAGGGAGTCGCCGATGATCGCACAGCAGTGATTGTCGACGAACGGGAAGCGATCCGGTCTTTGGCCTCACGCGTTCACGAGTCGACCTCGCTAGGATCCTCTTCGAACTCGTGCAAATAACAGGGGGACGACGCGTATGCTCGGGTCTCGCCAGGATGTCCTTCGAGCGGTTTCGCCCCTGAGCACTGGCCCGATGGTTGATTCTCTCGCTGAAGCGCGTCGAGCGTATCCTCGGCGGCGACCAGGATTGCGTCGATTCGCTGCTGTACGCTTGGAAGCGTTTCTAGCTGTCCAGCAACCTGGCCTGCATAGAGCGCGAGGGCTTCTAAATCTCCAGTCGTGGTGCGCAGCGGCGAGTCCGTGCTCGTACGTAAGATGGGGCGCCCGTCATCCATCGCGATCGGCTCCGGGCTGGGAGGGGCCGCCATTGGGTCTTCTTTCGCCTGAGTCACGCTGTTTTGCAAGACGCGCACCGGAGCATGCGGTGGCCAGTTGACGGCGAATACCTCGGTGTGCACGGTATCTTCCTCCGTGGCAGCGACGACGCGTTGCTTGTGGTAGTCGTGCGCGAACGACTCATGCGTGGCGAGAAACGCCGTCCCGCATTGAATCCCCGCCGCCCCGAGGGCCCACGCCGCAACCAACGACTCGCCGCTCGCGAAGCCGCCGGCCGCGACGACCGGAACGTCAACGGCCCGCACGACCTGTGGCAGTAGGGTCAGGGACGTAACGCCCCCGTGAACGTGGCCGCCCGCTTCGAACCCCTGGGCTACGATCACGTCCGCGCCTGCTCGAGCTGCTTCCTTTGCCTGCGCAACCGAGCCGACTTGATGCACGACTAGCAGACCGTGCGACTTGATCTGCCCTACGACCCCATCGTCCACATCCCAAAACAAGGACAGGCTGTGCACCTGCTTTTCGAAGCAGACGGCGAGCTGCTCTTCGAGGAGATGCCGATCGGTAGCCGCGGGAATGACATTCACGCCGAAACCTCGGTCCGTACGTCCGCGCACTGCATCGATCTCTGCCGAGATCAACTCGGGTCGCTCGCGGACCATGCCGAGAGTGCCGTAGCCCCCAGCAATAGTCACAGCGGTGACGAGCTCGGACCGAGCCACGCCGCCCATGCCCGCTTGCAGAATGGGATAACGGCAGTTCAGTAGCGCGCACAGCTGTCGTCCCGGATGTCGCCGCTCGTCGAGCCTCGTTCGTCGGTCTGGGTACATTTTCTGCTCCGTGCTACCGAATGGTAAGAACGTAGTATGGAACGCTCTGACCCGTGAGAGCAATCGAGAGCCTTGAGCCACGCGGAAAGAGAATTGGATATAGGATGAGAGTTTTTGTGACAGGCGGATCGGGTTTTGTCGGCGGCGCTGCGATCCGGCACCTGGCTCAGGAACACGACGTCCTTGCGATGGCGCGCTCGGATGCGTCGGCGGTGACGGTGGAGCGCAACGGCGCCCGGGCGGTCAGGTGTAGTCTGGACGGTGTTGCGGCGCGGCATCTCGAAGGCTGCCACGCGGTCATCCACGCGGCTGCCAAGGCCGAGGCGTGGGGCAGGTGGTCCGATTTCGAGCGAGTGAACGTGGCAGGGACCAGGCGTGTGCTCGCCGCAGCCAAAGCGGCGGGGGCCGAGCGATTCATCCATATCGGCACGGAGGCTGCGCTCTTTCGGGGTCAGCCCATGCGAGATATCGACGAAAGCTATCCTTTGGCCCCGGACTCGCCCTTCCCTTATTCGGCCACCAAAGCCCGTGCAGAGCTTGCGGTGCGGGAGGCAAACGATGCGGCGAGCGGTTTCACGACCCTCGTGTTGCGCCCTCGGATGGTCTGGGGACCAGGCGATGAAACCGTCTTGGCTGGGGTCAAGCGCTTGGTTGAATCCGGCCAGTTCGCCTGGATCGACGGTGGCCGAAGCCGAACTTCCAGCTGCTACATCGATAACCTCGTGCATGCGATCGTGCTTGCCCTCGAGCACGGAAGAGGTGCCGAGGCGTACTTCATCACCGATGACGAAGTACGTACGCTGCGCGAGTTCCTGACTGCGTATCTGGGCACGGCCGGTGTACGGATGCCGAACAAGTCGCTGCCGGGGTGGCTGGTGCGCGGTCTGGCACGAGCTCTCGACCCGATCTGGCGACTGCTGCGAATTGAGAAGCAACCTCCCATCACCCCCTTCGAGGCGTGTATCCTTTCGGTCGATTGCACACTGAGGATCGACAAAGCACGCCAGCAGTTGCAGTACGTACCTCGCGTCACCGTAGATCAGGGCATGGATCAGTGCCGAACGCCTTAAAGGAGAGCTGGACATGCCTTCACATCACCTCGACCGCCTGTTCGATCCGCGTACCGTGGCCGTGTTTGGCGCGAGCGAGCGTCCGGAGTCGGTAGGGGCCCGAGTCTTCGAGAACCTGCACGAGGGCTTCAAGGGCGACTTGTACCCCATCAATCCCAAGCACGAGATGGTGTTCGGGCATCGCTGCTATTCGGACATCGAAAGCATCGGGGGTCCGGTCGACCTCGCCGTGATCGCGACCCCCGCTCGAACCGTTCCCGAGATCATCCATCGTTGCGGCGAGCACGGCGTCAACTCCGCCATCGTGCTGACCGCAGGATTCCGCGAAGCTGGACAGCGTGGTCGCAAGCTCGAGCGTGCAATGCTCAGCGAAGCCCGCCGCTACCGTATGCGCATCGTTGGCCCCAACTGTCTGGGAATGATTCGCCCCTCGGTCGGTCTAAACGCAACCTTCAGCAAGGACGACGCCCAGCCCGGGAACCTGGCTCTGGTCTCGCAGTCGGGTGCGATCTGCACGGCCATCTTGGACTGGGCCAAGTCGCGGCGGGTCGGCTTCTCGGCCGTGGTCTCCATGGGAGACGCTAGCGACGTCGACTTCGGAGACATGTTGGACTACCTCGCTCTGGATCTCGCCACCCAGGCCATCTTGGTTTACGTGGAGGGCGTAGGAGACGCGCGCAGCTTCATGAGCGGGCTGCGGGCGGCTGCCCGGCTCAAGCCAGTCGTGATCGTCAAGTCCGGGCGCCACAGCCAGGGGCTCAAAGCCGCCGTATCCCATACGGGCGCCCTGGTCGGTGGCGACGACGTCTTTGACGCGGCCATTCGTCGCGCGGGCGCCGTACGCGCCATGACCATCGACCAGCTCTTTGCCGCCGCCCAGCTGCTGTCTAAGCGGCCTCGAGTCCGCGGCGACCGCCTGGCCATGGTGACCAACGCGGGCGGTCCGGGAGTCATGGCCACAGACCGCGCAGTCGATCTCGGGGTGCAGATCGCGGAGCTCGGCCAAGACACCGTGCAGCGCTTGCAAGCGGCCCTGCCCGAGAACTGGTCTGGGGGCAATCCGGTAGACATCTTGGGAGACGCGCCGCCGGAGCGGTACCGGCTGGCGACCGAGGCTTGCTTGGCGGATCCCAACGTGGACGGATTGCTGGTCATGCTCACGCCTCAGGCGATGACCGATCCTTTGGGGAGCGCCCGTGCTGTCGCTGAAGCGGCCCACGACAGCGACAAGCCGATCCTGACTTGTTGGATGGGGGATGCTCACGTGCGGGATGCGCGCGAGCTGCTGCTCAGCCACGACATCCCTAGCTTCGCCAATCCGGAGGGCTCGGTGGAAGCGTTCGGATATCTCACCTCCTACCATCGGAATCAAAGGCTGCTGATGCAGGTACCGCCGCCGCTCGGTGAGCTCAGCGAGCCCGATATCGCGGGCGCCGACCTCATCATCGACGGTGTCCTCGCCGAGCGCAGAACGCTGCTCACCATGCCCGAGTCCAAGGCCCTGTTGCGGGCGTTCGGCATCCCCGTGACCCTCTCGATCGAGGTGCAGTCCGCCAACGAGGCATTGGTCGCGGCGGAGTCGCTAGGGTTTCCGGTGGCCATGAAGATCAGCTCGACGGAGCTCAGCCACAAGACCGACGTCGGCGGGGTGCGTCTGAACATCGCCAACGCGCAGGCCGTCCGCACCGCCTACAACGAGCTAGTGGCATCCGTGGCAGCCAAGACCGGCCAGCACTACGAATCCGTGACGGTGGAGCGCATGCACGGCGGCCCGAGCAGCCGCGAGCTGCTGGTCGGCGTGGCGCGCGACCCGGTGTTCGGGCCGGTGATCGGCTTCGGGGCGGGGGGGACCGCCGTGGAGATCCACCGGGATCGCGCCATCGCTTTGCCGCCGATCAACAGCTTCATCGCCAGCAGTTTGATCGCGCGGACCCGAGTTTCGCGCATGCTCGGCGAGTACCGCGGCATGCCAGCGGTGGACATGGCGGCGCTGGAGCAGGTCCTCGGGCGGGTCTCGGAGATGGTCTGCGAGCTGCCACGCCTCAAAGAGCTGGACATCAATCCACTATTGGTGGACGAGCGGGGGGTGGTGGCCGCCGATGCACGCATCGTCGTCGAGCTGCAGGAGCCGGCGCTCGATCGTTACCAGCACATGGCGATTCACCCTTACCCCCATGATCTGGTGCATCGCTTTCAGACCGTCGACGGGCAGGACATCACCATCCGCCCCATCCGTCCCGAGGATGCCGAGATCGAGCAGGCCTTCGTACGCACTCTGTCGCCCAAGGCCAAACATTTCCGCTTCATGCAGGGCGTGCGCGAGCTCACCCGCGAGATGCTGGTCCGGTTCACCCAGCTCGATTACGACCGAGAGCTCGCTCTAATTGCCGTCATTCAGGACAACGGCGAGGAGCGCGAGATCGCGGTGGCACGCTGGGCCATCAACCCAGATGGTGAAAGCTGTGAGTTTGCCGTAGTGGTTGCCGACGAGTGGCAGGGTCGCGGCGTGGGCTCGGAGGTCATGCGGCAATTGATGAACGCAGCCAAGGACAAGGGAATCAAACGAATCGAGGGCCAAGTCCTCAAAGACAACACCGAGATGCTAGGGCTGATGGGGTTTCTGGGTTTCGAGTCTGCTCCCAGCGCCGAGGATCCCTCCGTCGTCGATGTCTACAGGGTTTTGCACACCACCTGAGTCTGAGCCGGGCTGATGCACCAACAAAGTGACGAAAGGGTGGGAGAACCTTTAGGATCGCCGCATGCGCACTTTTTGGATCGGCCTAGTTCTTCTCACCGCGTGCGGCGGTGGCGCCGCTGATGATTGGAATCCCGTATCTGGCGCTCCTGACCTGATGTCGGCGATCGACGTCTGGGCCTTCTCTCCGACCGACGTTTGGTTCATCGATGGCAGCGCGACAGTGCAACGCTATGACGGCGGCAGCTGGACTACGCTCGAGTCGGGCAGTACCGCTGGGCTTTTGTGTATCTTCGCGTTGTCGTCCACCGAAGTGTGGCTGTGCGCCGGAGATGCCGTCTTGTTCTACGACGGCGAGACATTTACGTCGATGGATGTATCGACACCGACGGGACTGAATGGCATCACCGACGTATGGGCTTCCTCGCAGAGCGACGTGTGGGCCGTGGGCGACGACGCGATCGTGGCTCACTACAACGGCACAGCGTGGGGACGAACCATCGCTGGCTCCCCCTTCAAGAGCTCCATTTGGGGATCCGGACCCAACGACATCTACGCGCTGTCGACCTTTGATCTCGTTCACTACGACGGATCGGGTTGGACGGAGATCGATCTCGATGCGGGCGGCGGCGATGGCCAGGTGTGGGGAACGGGCGCAAGCGACGTCTGGGTGATGAGCGATAGCTCCGAGCTCAGTCATTTCGACGGCGCGAGCTGGCAAACCATCGACACGTTTGACTTCGTCGGTGACTTGGCGGCGGTTTGGGGTCCGGCTCCAGACGATCTGTGGGGAGTGGGCAGCGCTGGAGCCATCGCTCATTACGACGGCAACTCTTGGGCGCAAGTGGCGCACCAACGAATCGGCGCGCCCTACTTGCAAATGCTTCTTGCCGTGCACGGAACGTCATCAACCGACGTCTGGGCAGTCGGGCAACAGCTCGGCGAGGGCGGCTCCACGGCGCTCATCTATCACTACCAGCCTTGATCCGGTAGAGCCGGCGAGGCGTCGATTGCGAAAGTGCCCAACCCCCGTCGATCGCGTGCTAGCCTCGAGCGCAATTATGGACATCTCGACCTCGGCCTCGGTTCTCATCCCCCGCCTGCGCGAGGAGGTATTTGCAGTCGCCACCGACAGCACCAATGCCTCGCAGACCTTGCGGCCGCGCGGGCCGTTCGCAGGGATCACGAAGGTCGAGCTATACGAAGGGCACACGCTTGCCAAAGGCTCGAAGCGCCGAGTCACGATGACCGATGGCACGGTGCTCGATGAGGTCATCCTCGACTACGACCCTCCGGTAAGGCATCGCTATGGTTGGACGGGCGGGCCCAAATTCCCGTTCTCGCTGCTGGTTCGGAGCGGCACGGGTAACTGGGATTTCACCGAGGAAGAAGGCGGCACGCGCATCGTCTGGACCTATACCTTCGGCCTGACGTCCCCCCTCGCCTATCCGCTCGCCATTCCGATCATCTGGCTCTTCAAAGGGTGGTTACAGCAGGGCCTCGAAGCCGTCCGCGCGCAGATCGTGGCTTAGGTCATCCGCCCCACGATGTCGGAGACGTTGCGGCTACCCAGTGCGATACGACTGCTCAATGCCGGCGGCCGTCTGCTGAGCGCCGCCGGAGCCAAGTTTCCAGCGATGCAAGAGGGGAGTCTCCTCAGCCAAGCGGCTGAGCAAGCTGGCCTGACCGACTTTGGCGATGATCTGTTTCGCGAGGGTCTCGGGCGGTTGCTGCCCGCGCTCGAAGAGGAGGCAGGTCTGTCGACGCTCGGTCGCATCATGGCCAAAGATTCGATCTTGCATGACCTCGTCGCCCGCCTGGAAATGACCGAGTGCCGCAAGCGACTCCCCGGAATTGACCAAGAGGAGGTTCGACGACCGCTCTTCATCGTGGGGTTGCCACGCACCGGCACCACTTTGCTGTACAACCTGCTGGCACGAGACCCCAAGCATCGCGTTCCGCTCGGCTGGGAAGTGATTTATCCGTGCCCTCCTCCCGAATCCGAGAGCTATCTGACCGACCCGCGAATCGACAAAGCCAAGCAGCGTTATGCGCAGGTGCAGAAACTATCCCCAAACCTTCAGGCGATCCATCCAGTGGGCGCTCAACTTCCCGAGGAATGCAGCACGATCACGGCGCGCGAGTTCCAAAGTCGGAACTACGACTATGTCTTCGACATTCCGAGTTACCACCAGTGGTATGTGAACCGGCCGCAAGTCGACATCTATGAAGCACACCGGCGCTATCTTCAGCATCTGCAGTTTCGAGCAAAGAAGGAGCGCTGGCTTCTCAAAGCGCCGCAACACCTACCATTCATCCGCGACCTTTATCAGGTCTATCCGGACGCTGAGATCATCTTCACCCACCGCGATCCCACCGAGATCATGCCGTCGATGGCGAGCCTCATCTACCACATGCGATTTCTAACCCGGCGCTCGGTCGATCGAGCCCGCATTGGACGCGAGCAAGTCGAGCGATGGAGCTGGGCTCTCGACCAATGCGAGGAGGCCCGAGCGGCGATGCCCCACAAGGCGCCCCAAATGGCCGATCTGCGGTTCTCCGAGCTCATTCGGAGCCCCATGACCGTGGTCGAGCAGCTCTACGCGCACTTCGGCTGGCCGATCGATGATGAGATCCGGGCGCGGATGCGCGGATTTCTTTCCCAAAACCCGCGCAATAAACACGGGATCCACAAATACAGCTTGGAGATGTTCCAACTCAGCGCCACGGAGGTGAAGGATCGCTTCGCTTCGTACCGCGAACGGGCGTAGGAAGTGCCCACATGACGCGCGATCGGGAGATACGGCGACAATCGATTTGAAATCGTGCGTCCGCACGAAATGTGGAAGCTCCACTTCGAAGACGACGAGGTCGGGTTGATGGCGGATCTCATCTGGCGACCGCGTTGCCCGGCAAGCGCCGTCGGCTCCGTTTCGAAACAGTCGATGGTGACAAGCACGTGATCGACGTCGAGGAAATCGGAAGCGTCGTGCTCGCGCCACTTCCCGATGATTGGGACGAGACCGACGAAGAGACGATGCAACAAGCACAGGAGCTGGCGACGTGGTACGAGCAACACAGCTGGTTCCAGTGGGCAGACCGTCGGGGCATCGGCTTCGTCGAGAACCTGGTCGCGCCAGGAAGCCGCTACCGTGGGATTCCGGCTACCGAGATGGCCGACGTGGACCCAGGTGAATTCGACGAGGACGATTGAGAGGGCGCTAACGGATCGCCTCTCTGATTCGCCATCTCTTCAGGGAGGTTCCTCTTGCCGGGAATCACTGCTCATTTGGCGAGGCCCTTGTCGTCGAACACGCCTTCGAAAAGCACCGTGCTCAAGTAGCGCTCGCCGGAGTCGGGCAGCACCACCACGAACGTCTTGCCTTGATGCTCGCGACGCTTGGCCAAACGCGCGGCGACAGCCACCGCTGCGCCGCACGAAATGCCGGACAAAATGCCCTCTTCTCGCGCCAAGCGACGGGCATAGGCAATGGCTTCGTCGTTACTGACTTGTTCGATGAGGTCAACAACCGATAGGTCCAGCACGTCGGGCACGAAGCCCGCGCCGATACCTTGAATCTTGTGAGGGCCGGGCTTGAGCGGTTGTCCTGCGCGTGTTTGCGTGAGCACGGGGCTATCGGCTGGTTCTACGGCCACTGACAAGATGGGCTTTCGTCGGGTGTTCTTGATGTACCGCGACACGCCCGTGATGGTGCCGCCGGTGCCAACTCCCGAGATCAAGACGTCGATGGCGCCCGCTGTGTCGTCCCAGATTTCGGGGCCGGTGGTGGTCTCGTGAATCGCCGGATTCGCCGGGTTCTTGAACTGCTGAAGAAGCACGTAGCGCGCAGGATCGCTGGCCGCGATCTCTTCCGCTTTGCCGATTGCGCCCCCCATGCCCTTGGGGCCCTCGGTGAGCACTAGCTTGGCACCAAAGGCCGCGAGCAGCTTGCGCCGTTCGATGCTCATGCTTTCAGGCATGGTGAGCGTGAGTGGATAGCCTCGTGCGGCGGCCACAAATGCAAGTGCGATGCCCGTGTTGCCGCTTGTGGGCTCGATGATCTCTTTCCCTGGCCCAAGCAAACCGCGCTTTTCTGCGTCCCACACCATCCCGGCTCCAATGCGGCACTTGACCGAGTAAGCTGGGTTGCGCCCCTCGATCTTGGCGAGCACCGTGGCGGGAGCGCCGTCCGTGACGCTGTTGAGCCGCACGAGCGGCGTGTGGCCAATTGAAAGGGCGTTGTCTTTGAACCAATGGGTTTCGGCAGTAGGCATCGTGATCGCGTCGCGGCTACCCCACTTATATCACGGCGGCGGATTTCACGGTGCCGGAGACGAAAGAAAACCAAAGGTAGCTGCGAAGGCGCTTTCCTGATGTACTTTCGAGGCTTAGGGATGCGACCCCTAGACGTGGGCAACGGGGCGAGTCCTCGCGAGAACGACCGTTGGCGCGCGCTCGACCTTTTGCGACTCGTTGCGGTGGTGCTCATGGTGCAAGGCCACGTGTTCACTGCGCTCCTCGACAGAGAGCTTCGTCATGGGTCGTGGTATATCCGGCACAGTTACGTTCATGGGTTGACTGCGCCCATCTTCTTCTTTGCGTCCGGGTTGGCCTTTGGGGTAGCCACCCTCCGCAACTGGTCAGACCATACGCACTGGGGCCCGTCGGTAAAACGCCGCTTCGGGCGGTACGGTTGGTTGCTCTTTATCGGCTACATGCTGAGTCTTCCGGAGCTGAGCTTCCGCGAGCTGTGGACATCCGCGTCGCCCGACACTTCCCGCATGTTTTTCAGAGTAGACGCCCTCGAAAATATCGCGGTCTCGCTGATCATCGTGCAAGGGCTCGTCTGGCTCACGAAAACCCAGCGGCTGTTCGTAGCGTACGTCACGGTCCTCGGGGCGGTCCTCGTGCTGAGCGCGCCCGCGGTATGGCGGCTTCCGGTCGAACGCTGGCTCCCGATTGGGATTGCCGCGTACGTGAACATCGACACGGGGTCGATCTTTCCACTGTTTCCGTGGAGCGGTTTTCTCTGCGCCGGAGTGATTACCGCCTACCTGTCGATCGATCCTCATCGGGGCTCGCTTCGCGCACGCCTTGCGTGGGGCCTGGCTACCGCGGGGTTCCTCTTGTGGGTAGCGGCGCGCCTCTTGCAGGACTCCGGCGTGAATCCGTTCGGAGAGCAAGACTATTGGAAGACGAGCCCTATCTTCTTCTTGACGCGGTTGGGCCTCGTCTTGCTCGGGTTCGCAGCGCTCTGTGCTCTCGAGTCGCTCTGGGCACGTTGGCGGCCACCCGCCATCGCTTCGAGGCATGCAAACGCGGCGGGCCTCCTTCAACGGGTCGGCCAGGAGACCCTAGTCATCTACGTCGTTCACCTGTTGGTATTGTACGGGTCGCCCATCAGTCCCGGCCTCAATACGCTTGGAGGTGGGGCGTTGAACCTCGAAGCTGCGTCGATCGTCGCCGCGCTCGTACTTCTAATCAGCACTGCCGTTGCGTTGATGTGGAGCTACGGGCGCCGACGATGGCCTGCGGGGTTTCGTTCGTTCCGGTACACCCTCGCCGCCCTCGTGCTGTTCGTCGCGTTGATCAAACCTTGAGCTGAGCCTTGTTGATGGACGCTGTTGCAATGAGTTGTGGCTTGTGCCAAGGCACAGTCCCTGTTAGTCGGCACACCCGCCAGGAAGGACCCTTCGCATGGTGGACCCAGATAAGCACGCCACGAGAAAAAGGCTGCTGAAGCGCCGCGTCGCACTCGTCGCGTTGGTTACGCTCGCCGCCATTGGCACGCTGATCTGCCTGCGTTGGGGCCGCGCTCCAGCGGACGAGCTCGTGCTTTACGGCAACGTCGATGTGCGCGAAGTGGATCTCGCTTTCAACGAGAGCGACCGCGTTGCGCGAATGCTCGTGGAGGAAGGCGATGCCGTCACGTCAGGTCAGCTCCTGGCAGAGCTCGACGGTGCGCGGCTCGAGCACGCGATGCTCCAAGCAAAAGCACGAGTCGCAGCGCAGCGCTCGGTCCTAGCGAGGCTGCAGCATGGAAGCCGTCCCGAGGAGATCCAGCGCGCACGTGCCAAGGTGGCATCGGCCAAGGCGGAGTTGCGCGATGCTCGATCGAATTCCGCACGCTTTGCTCAGGCGGTAAAGACAGGCGCCGCTTCCGAGAAGGACACCGAAGATGCCCTCGCGGGCCTGCAGACGGCGCGGGCGCGGCTCGATGCAGCCCAACAGAATCTCGATCTAGCGATCCAGGGTCCACGCACCGAGGATATCGAAGCGGCCGAGGCCCAGCTCCGCGCAGACGACAACGCACTGGAGCTAGCAGAGCACCGGCTCCGGGACGCAAAACTCTATGCCCCTGCAGCAGGGATCGTCCTCACCCGCATCGTCGAGCCGGGGGCGGTCGTTCTCCCCAACTCTCCGGTTTACACGATCGCGCTGACAGATCCCGTATGGGTGCGCACCTACATTCCGGAAACGATCCTGGGACGCGTCTACCCCGGGATGAAAGCCAGCGTCACCAGCGACTCGTTTCCCGACCGCCCTTACTCCGGATGGGTCGGCTTCATCTCGCCAACGGCCGAGTTCACTCCCAAGCCCGTGGAGACTCCGGACCTGCGCACGAGTCTCGTCTATCGGCTGAGGGTGTATGTCGACAATCCCGACCGCACGCTGCGTCAGGGGATGCCAGTCACGGTCGCCCTCCTCGAGGATGAACCCCCCAAACAGGCGCTGGAGACGCCCCACGCGTCAGGGTCTGAAGGGTCGCCCGATGCATCAGCCCCTGAGGCGCCACCCGACGCATCACAGAACGAGGTGCCCCCGTGAGCGGAGTCGCCGGACCTGCATCGAATCCGACTGTGCCCGCCGCTCCGGAGCCGAGCGATTTTGCGATCGATATCCGAGGGCTCAGCAAGACGTTTGAAGTACGCGGGGCACAGGTCACGGCACTCCAAGACCTCGATCTGCAAGTGCGTCGCGGAGGCGTTACGGGCCTCAGCGGGCCTGACGGCGCAGGCAAAACGACCCTGATGCGACTGATCGCCGGCTTGCTTTCTCCCGACACAGGGCAGCTTGGTGTCCTGGGGCTCGACGCGACCACCCAGGCCCAGGCTTTGCGCGGGCGTGTCGGCTACATGCCGCAGCGTTTCGGCTTGTATGAAGACCTTTCGGTCCAGGAAAACCTCGCGCTCTATGCCGACCTCTACGGATTGCCCGAAGAGCAGAGGGCTTCCCGCTTTTCGGAGCTGATGCAGTTCACGGGCCTGGGTCCGTTTCTCGACCGGCTAGCGGGGCAGCTCTCCGGGGGGATGAAACAAAAACTCGGCCTGGCATGTACCTTGATCCATCCGCCCGAGCTCTTGCTGCTCGACGAGCCGAGCGTTGGCGTGGATCCGATCTCGCGGCGAGAGCTCTGGAAGATCGTCCAACTGCTGGTGGGCGAGGAGATGACCGTGATTTGGAGCACGGCGTACCTCGACGAAGCAGAGCGCTGCGACGACGTCATTCTTCTACACGAAGGCCAACTCGTAGCCCAAGCATCACCCAAGAAGCTGATCGAGCCGATGCGCGGCCGGACGTTTGCAATGCCGGTGCCTGCGATCGATCGGCGTCGTGCGGCCCGGCTCGCGAAGGCTACTTCAGGCGTGGTCGATGCAGTCATCCAAGGCAGCACCGTGCGAGTGCTCGTCGCCGAAGGCGCGCCTGCACCGGATCCACGTGTCTTACTTCCAAATACCGAGGGAGTCCCCGAACGGATGAGCCCGGTCGCGCCTCACTTGGAGGATGCCTTCATCGCCATGCTGCGTCTGCGCGCCAGCACGGAGACCGCGCGCCTGCCGATCGCTAGCAGGCCCCCCACCGGCGCATCGAGCGTCGCTGCGAGCCGCACGGACGACGCGCCTGGCGACGATCCGGTCATCCGCATACGCGACCTGACCCGCGTCTTCGGCGATTTCACCGCGGTGGACGGCATGACATTCGAAGTCCTGCGAGGAGAGATCTTCGGCCTTCTCGGTCCCAACGGAGCTGGCAAATCGACTACGTTCAGGATGCTTTGCGGTCTGCTGCCACCTTCATCAGGTGAAGCACGAGTCCTCGGAATCGACCTGCGGAACTCCGCCCCCGAAGCGCGCGCGCGGATTGGCTACATGTCGCAGAAGTTCTCTCTGTACGGGATTCTAAGCGTGGAACAGAACTTGATGTTCTTCGGCGCCGCCTATGGGCTCGCTGGCACGCGTCGCGCCCAGCGCATTACGGACACCATCGAAGACTTCGGCCTCCACGAGGTGGCGGATCGAACGAGCGATGACCTTCCCTTGGGGTTCAAGCAACGGCTGGCGCTTGGCGCTGCCCTCCTGCACGAACCCGAAATTCTATTTCTGGACGAGCCAACCTCTGGCGTCGATCCCCTCACGAGGCGAGAGTTCTGGGACCGCATCAACGCGCTTGCGGAGGCAGGTGTCACCGTCATGGTGACGACTCACTTTCTCGACGAGGCGGAATACTGCGATCGAATCGGGATCATCTTAAAGGGGAGCTCATCGCCCTCGGGTCACCGGACGAGCTCAAGAGCCGCTATCGAACCTCGGACCTTCCCGAGCCCACGCTCGACGATGCCTTTGTCGCTATGATCGAGGCCAAGAACGAGGAGCTCCCGCCGTGAGTCGGGTCTCTAGCTCCCGAGCTCGACGTATGCGAATGCGCGGCCTGATTCGCAAAGAAGCGCTCCAGATTCTCCGCGACCCGAGCAGCATTGCCATTGCCTTCCTGCTCCCGCTCCTTCTGCTGCTCCTCTTCGGATATGGGATTTCGCTCGATGCCCGCAACGTGCCAGTGGCTATCGTCGTCGAGGCCCCCACACCTCAGACGGCTAGCTTTGTGGGGTCTTTCGAGCAATCGGCGTACTTCGAGCCGCGTCAGCTCCAGCACCGTCAAGACGCGGAGGAGCTACTCGTGCGTGGTGAGGTGAACGCCATTGTGGTACTTCGCTCGGACTTTTCTCGCCGTTACCGTGATCCCCGGGGCTCACCGATTCAGGTGATCGTCAATGGCACCGACGCGAACACCGCTCGCCTCATCACCGGATACGTCCAAGGCGCTTGGGTCGCGTGGCTGACCCAAGTCGCCAGGGCGGAAGGCTTGCCCCTCACGCTGCCCGTGACGCTTCAATCCAGAGTCTGGTTCAATGAGGCCGTCAGCAGCCGCAACTATCTAGTCCCTGGTCTCATCGCCATCATCATGACGCTGATCGGCGCTCTGCTTACCGCGCTAGTGATCGCCAGGGAGTGGGAACGGGGCACTATGGAAGCCCTCCTGGTCACGCCCGTCTCGACCTCGGAGATCCTGCTCGGCAAGCTGATCCCTTATTTCGTACTGGGGATGGGGGGCATGGCGCTTTCGGTCGCCATGGCCATCGTCTTGTTTGGCATTCCCTTCGAGGGCTCCTTTACCGTGCTTGGAATCACATCGGCGCTCTTCTTGCTCGTGGCGCTCGGGATGGGCCTCTTGATTTCGACGGTCTCGAAGAACCAGTTCGTCGCAGGGCAAGTCGCCATCATCGTGACCTTCCTGCCCGCCCTGATTTTATCTGGCTTCATCTTCGACATCGCGAGCATGCCCGTCGTCGTTCAGTGGATCACCCATGTAATCGCCGCGCGCTACTTCGTCGCGATCTTGCAAACCGTCTTCCTCGCAGGAAACGTGTGGAGCGTGATCATTCCTAACGCCCTAGCGCTCGCTCTAATGGCAATTTTCTTCCTGGGTATGACCTGGCGCAAGACGCCCAAGAAACTGGATTGACCCCGCCATGTGGTTTCGCATCCGAGCTTTGATGATCAAAGAGCTGCTCGCGGTCTGGAGGGACCCGCGAAGTCGCGCGGTCCTGGTCGGCCCGCCGATCATCCAGCTCCTCGTATTCGGGTATGCCGCCACGTATGACCTCCAAGACGTTCCGATCGCGTTTTACAACGAGGACGAGGGCGCCGACGGCCGAGAGCTCCTCTCGCGATTCGCGGGCTCTGCGGTCTTCCGTCCCATGGCTCACCTCCATCAAGAGTCCGACGTCGCTCGGGTCATCGATGGCCGAAAGGCCACCGCGGTCGTCCACCTCGGACAAACGTTTTCGCGTGACCTGCGCCTGGGATCTCCAGCTCCCGTACAGCTCATCGTCGACGGCCGCAATTCGAATACCGCCTTGATCACAGCGGGCTATGCCAACGCGATCGTGCGTGATTTCAACATCGATTGGCTACGGCGCTCCGGGAGATCGTTGCCCCCAGCGAACCTGGTGGTTCGCTCATGGTTCAATCCGAACCTGCACAGCCGTTGGTTCATCGTGCCAGGGATCGTGGCGCTGCTCACCTTGGTCGTGACGCTCGTCGTCACGTCGCTCTCGGTTGCGCGTGAACGCGAGCTCGGAACCTTTGATCAACTCTTAGTCACTCCACTTCGCCCGATCCACATCCTGATCGGCAAGTCTCTGGCGCCGTTGCTCATCGGAATCATCGAAGGGACCGGTATCGTGATCGTCGCGGTGCTTTGGTTTCGCATCCCGTTCATCGGGAGCGTGTCTCTGCTTTACGTGGGAATGATCTTATACCTTCTAGCAGTCATCGGTGTGGGACTCATGATTTCGTCTTTGGTGCGCACCCAGCAGCAAGCCATCCTGGGCGCCTTCCTCTTTCTCGTCCCCTCGGTGCTCCTGTCGGGTTTCGCAACGCCGATCGCCAATATGTCAGAGGCGATTCAGCCGCTCACCTATCTCAACCCGATGCGCTACTTCCTGGTGATCGTACGAGGGCTCTTCCTCGAGGGCATGTCGGCCGGCCTGGTGGCGCAACAGCTTTGGCCGCTCGCCGTGATCGCCATCGCAACCCTGGCCTCGGCGAACTGGCTCTTCCGCCACCGGCTGTCCTGATCGAAGCCTTCGTGGCGCGGCTCGACCAGCAACGGAGTTTGCGATCTTCGAACATTCAGGATGCTCGGTGACGACGCGCTGCGCCACCTCCAAATCTGCCCGCAGGTCCGCCTGCTAGAACTGGCCTCGGAGCGCTAGACTGGCTCCGCCACGTCCCACCGCGACTTGCGGCTCCAGCCCCGCTCGACTGGGTCGGAATAGGTAGACCAACGGCATCGTGATGAGAGGCGCGGAAGTCAAGCCCGTCAGTACGGCAACGCTCGTATGCTGTCCCCGGTTCACGCAGCTACGCACCTCGATGGGATCGAGGCTCTGAGCCGAGCACGAAGTCGATGGCTCAGCCTCGGCTGTGACGCCCCAGGCAATGGAGAATCCAGCCAAGCCTAGGCCCACGCCGCCAGAAACCCACGCCTAGCGAGCATCGGTCTCGCCGCAAGCCACGAGCGGATGCGACCATCGACTTCGACGACCTTCCAGGCTCCTTCCAAGACTTCATCGATGGGCAGGTGACCGGGCGGACGGTCGTTCGGATCGGTGGATCGCACTAGGTAGGGCACTGGAAGCGCTCACGTTCGCGTAGAGTCTTGGCGGTGTTTCGAGCACTCCGAAGCATTTCGGCATGCGCTTTTTTCAGGGGTTGGTGTGCACGTCTCGTTTCCTTCGGTAGGAAGCTCGAGGACACCTGGACCGGAGAACACCGGGTGGACGAACGTGGCTCCAGACTCGGGTCCTCCCCACGTCCCACAATGGTGTGTCGTTTCTCCAATTTGAAGGGATCGTACGACGTCGCGGCCTTCGAAATCGAGACGAATCGCCCCGTCGGACAGGTCGTCCACGAGAGTGAGCGTGGCGGAGTCCGCTATCGCAGGCTGTTGAAGCGTCATCGACCCTCCACGAACCGCAACGTCGCCGGTGCCTAGCGCCGTTGGCGAGGCGACGATCAAGTCCGCGGACTGCACGGTCACGCCTCCAGAGAAATCGTTGTGACCTTTCAAGACGAGCCGTCCGCTCACGAGACGAACTCCGCCCTCTCCGCTGAGATCGACTGGCACCTCCCCATAAGAGACACCGTCGAACTCAGAAGGAGAGTTGTCGAAGACGCGCACCAGGAGGGCGCCTTCATCACCTAGAATCGCCTCGTCCAAAGAGATGTGCCCGCGCAGGCGGGCCGCACGTGCCAGTACGGGACGATATTTCTGCCTGGGGCCTAGCCGCCGCTGCAGGACGTGTCCCTCTTTGCTCAAGGCGAACCAAATCGTACCGGTGCCTACGCCACCGGCTCTCATGCGAGAATGAGAACGGACCTTGGGCAAGGAGTAACGCCCTTCCCCGTTCTTCCTCGAATCGGGATCAAAGTGAACGGTTGCGCTCGAGTCGACGACCGGCACGGCGATGACTTTCGCCGCGTCTTCCCGAAGCGTTCCGCGGCCGTCGTAGCCTTTGGTGGCCGGATCGATCACGGTTGGCCTACCCACCACGACGAAGACGTGTCCCGTATCCGTGGGTGTCGGGCGACTTTCATCGGATGGCTTCGCGTAACGCCCCATCGCGTAAGCACCAATGTCGCCCGACTGCAAGTCCTCGAAGTTCGAAACCGGCTCAAAGCCGGTCGCTTTGGCGTGGTCACTCCGGAGATGGTGCGTCACGACGAACGCTCGCGCCCATGGCCTCCGACTTTCCCGCAACACGAAGTCCTCGGAATAGACGTGGTTGTACTCAGGCCGTTGCCGCTGCGACTGCAAGACGGCTTCATGGAGAGGCGAGACCGTGTTGAGCGCAAAGCTCAGCCAGCCGGAGCAGTCGGTCGACGCGAAGATGGAATGTGCGTCGCTCGACTCCAGTTGAACATGTGGCTGACCCAGCCGCTCTTTTCGGCCTAAGAGCCTCTGGTGACTATAGCTGTTGCTCGCAGGCGGTTTCGTGACGTCGTCGTTCAACGCCTCGATCACTGAGGTCGAAAACCGGACCATGCCCTCGGACAATTGCTCGGACGAGTCAATGGTCGCATCGCTTGGCCTCTCGTCCTCGACCATCGTCGGTCCGAGGTCCGTCGAAGCGCCCGATGCGACAAAGAGGAGTATCGCAAGACGTGTTCTAAGCAGCACAACCCCTGTTCCCTAACTGGGCCGGGGCGAATTCCCGACCATCGAACAGGATAGGTGGAATGGAGGGCCTTCACCAAAATCTCTGTCTGGGCAGGGAGTTCTTCGAGCGTTTGACCTATTCCTCCGAGGGGATGGGGCGAAACCTCGTCGTCGGGGCGCTGACGGCAGGAGACGCTTCAGCAGGCCGATGCCACGCACAAGGACTCTTTCTGATCGCAAGAGATGGAAGAATGACCGGGTGGCGTTCTAGAAGAGCCAGCCCAGGAAGAACTTGAACACATGGGTGTTCGTGCGGAAGTCGGTGAACGTGGCGCTGTTCATGCTGATCGTGTAGCTGAAATCGAAGTTCAACGGCCCGAGATCGAACTGCGTTCCGAAGCGCGCGCCGGCGATGTAGATTGAAAGCGGGTATCCTGGAATCTGGTGAGGTTTGAACTTGAGTGCCTTGCGATTGCCGTTGAGATCGACGAAGCCCCGCAGGTTGAACGTATTGACCAAACCCCCGTAGAGGAACAGCTTGAAATAGGCATTTGCGTAAGGGACGTAGCCCGCCGTCATCGGAATCTCGAGGGAGTTCATCCTCGCCGTCTCGCCGACAAGCAGCCTGACGTTGTCATTGCCCTCGGCCTCCGCGATCAACGCTAGCTGGTCCCCGACCGTGAAGTAGAAGCGACTAAAACCGATGCCGATCTCGCCGAAGATCTTGCCGGCCCGAACACGCGCCGAGAGGTTCATGCCCCAGTTGGAAAAGGTTTTGGGGTGGCGTCCGCCAACCGTGCCGAGATAGAGGCCGGAGGGAGGGTCGCTATCGGGAATAGGGGCATAGAGGTCGATTGTCGGGAGCTGGGACACGAACGTCGTGCTTCCCACGCCGACTGCAACCTTGACGTTCATCTTCGGCACGGCAGAAGCAGAGCTCGGTGCAAGCCACGCCGAGGCGCAGAGCGCGAGAAAGGCGAAAGCTGAGAGTCGTTTCTTCATGGTATTCGCAGTCGTCAAAGTTCCGAGCGCGAGATGTCACGCGGGGAACAAGTACTCCTTGCCATCGAGCACGAACTTCTTGTCCATGATGCGCGGCCACATGGGCTTCGCCTTGAGCTTGTTCTTTTGCCATTGCTCATGCTCGCTTCTGAGCTTCTCGTAGAGCTCCGGCATCTGCTCCTTGAGGTTGATCTTCTCCGATTGGTCCGTGGCGAGGTTGTAGAGCTCCGCCCAGCCGTCTCGCGTGCTCAGGATGAGCTTGTAATCCCCGTCGCGAATCGCCCAGATGTGGTCCGCACGCCAAAAGAGCGCTTGATGGGGCCGTTCCTGGATTTCGCCGTTAACGTAGGGAACCAAGTTGACGCCATCGTACTCGCGGTCATCCGGCAGCACGCCGCCCGCCGCTGCGACGGAGGTCGCGAAAATGTCCGTCGACGAGACGGGATACTCGTATCGAGTTCCGGGTCGGATCTTTCCCTTCCACTTCATCATGAAAGGCACCCGGATCCCGCCCTCGAACTGGGTGAGCTTGCCGCCCTTGAGCGGGCCGTTGTCCGTGGCGTGGGTGTACGACGCCCCGCCATTGTCGCTCAGGAAGAAGATCAGCGTGTTCTCTTCAATTCCGAGGTCTTTGATCGTCTGATGAATCGCGCCAACGGCGTCGTCGAGAGCCGAAATCATCGCGTAATAGACGCGATGGTTGTCGTCTTTCACGTGAGGGTACTTGCAGTAGTACTCGACGGGCGCTTGGAAGGGCACGTGAGGGGCGGAAAACGCCCCATAGATGAAGAAGGGCTCGTCTCGGTGCTCCTCCATGTACTGCATGATCTCGTCGCGGAAAGCGTAGGTGAGGTACCTCTCCTCGATGATTTCTTTTTCGTTGCGCAGGATCGCCGCTTGGTCTTTGCGCCCGGTCTTCCACTGGTGTTGCGCGCTGAACGCTTTGTGCTCGTGGTTGATCACGCCGGACCAATTCTTTTTCGGCGTGTAAAGCGACGATGCCCCGTAGAATCCGTACTGATAATCGAAGCCGCGCGCGAACGGAAGTTGGGTACGGTGCACACCGAGGTGCCACTTGCCGATGAGGGCAGTGTGGTAGTCATACTTCTTGAGAATCTCCGAGAGCATGATCTCCGAAGGCGGCACGCCCTGCTTGTGCACTTGCCACTCTGAGGGGAACGAAGGCTTGGACTTGACCACGAACTCGCCGGTGTCGACGAGCCACCTGCCAGAGATGTATTCCACGTAGTTCGTCGGATAGAACTCCATGATCTGCGTCTCGAATCCGTATCGATTTTGCACGCGCCCGGTCATGAGTCCGGCGCGCGCGGGTGCGCAGGTGGGCGCCGTCGCATATCCTTCTTCGAACACCACGCCCTCTGCGCCGATCTGATCGATGTTGGGAGTGGAAATGTGCTCCACTCCGTACGCGCTCACTTCGTAGGGGCCCAGATCGTCGGCCACCAGGAGGATGATGTTGGGCTCACGCTCCTCTTCGACCGCGAGCGGCGCCTCCATGAACGCCTCCTTGCTTTCCTCCATGCCCTTGTTCCATTTGATGCGCCATTTGATGCGAGTGATGGAGCAGCTGAGGAGAAACAGTCCGAGGGAGGCTAGGAGAAATGCGCGCAGGTAGCGATGATTCATGGCTCCGGCGTCATTTACCGTCCTCGTGCCCAAATTGAAAGCGCAGATTTTGCGCGAATCGCGAGGAAGATTTCGTGGTGGGCATCGTCGCAGTCAGCGCCCCATTGGCAGCGCTCCTTGCACGCCTCAACCTACACATTGCGAATGGTTCGGGGCGTCAATGCCAGCGCGGCAAGGGAAGCGTCCAACTCCTTGCACGCCACGCTGCGATAAGCCTCTAGGGCGTTTGAAAAGCTTTCGGTCCAGTCGGCATCGGCGGCATGCATTGACCGAGCTCGCACTGACGGTCCCGGTGACGTGGGTAGCCCGCAGCCCTCGCGGAGCTCGTCGCAGCATGCATCGAGAGCGGCACGAAGTGAGTCGGTCTTTCCTTCGAGCTCGGATTGCGAAGGCTCCCGGCCCAGCACTTGGCCAGCCGTCAATGCTTCAAGGTTACCAATCGCTTCTTGGACCACGGCACGAATTGCATCGAGACGGAAGGTGCTCCAAGCGTTTCGCAAAATGCCAGCTATACGTATCTCGCTCACACCAGAACGGTACCACGTAACGTGCGACAGTGCCGAGCAAGAGTAGATCGGTCGATTCGTGCAAGATTGAAATCGGCAAGACAAGCCCCCGTCCTCGTGCGACAGTGGGCTTACCCGGCGGCGCGCCATCTGCGATTCGCTTCCGAGCAAAGGAGGTGAGCCATGGGCGACAAGTCCCCGAAGCAAAAGACGCGTAAAGCTAAGCAGAAACAACAGACAAAAGACGAGAGACACCGCCAAGAGGCGGCAGTCGCGGCTGCCAAGGCGGCAATCATCGGAAAGCGGTGAGTGCCGACGGCGAGGCATGAACCAAGAAGAAAACCCCGGCGCAGTTCATCGCGTAGCGCTGCTTGGAAACCACCTCCCGCGGCAGTGTGGGATCGCCACGTTCACGACCGACCTCACGGATGCGATCTCGTCGACGTTTCCGGGCATCGAGTGCGCGGTCGTCGCCATGAACGACGCTGGGAGACGCCACGCCTACGGCGACCGAGTTCGATTCGAGATCGCTGAGAGCGATCTTGCATCATACCGTCGCGCGACCGACTTCTTAAACGTAGGCGGGTTCGACGTTCTGTGCCTGCAACACGAGTACGGCATCTTCGGAGGCAAAGCCGGCAGCCACGTCCTCGCTCTCCTCAGCGAGGTGCGCATGCCGATCGTGACGACGCTACACACCATCCTAAGCGAGCCCACGGTCGAACAACGTCGCGTGATGGACGAGATCGCGCGGCTATCGAGCCGCTTGATCGTGATGAGTCACTGCGGCGGCGAGCTCCTGCGCGAGGTGCATGGGGTGCCGCCCGAAAAGATCGACCTAATCCCCCACGGGATCCCCACCCTACCGAGCAGCCGAGCCAGCAAGAAGCGTCTGGGTGTCGAGGGGATGTCGCTGATTCTCACCTTCGGCCTCCTGTCGCCGGACAAAGGAATCGAGCACGTCATCGATGCCCTCCCCGCCGTCGTCGCACGCCACCCGACCGCGACCTACCTGATCGTCGGCGCAACCCATCCCCACGTCAAGGAACGGCACGGAGAGGCCTACCGACGGAGCCTCGAGCTTCGTGCTCACAAGCTTGGTGTGGAGGCGCATGTCATCTTCCACGACCGCTTCGTGACCGCCTCCGAGCTCGCCGAGTTCTTGGCTGCGGCGGACATCTACATCACCCCGTACTTGAACCCCGAGCAGATCACCTCGGGAACGCTGGCGTACGCGGTCGGGACGGGAAGGGCCGTCATTTCGACACCTTATCGATATGCGCGCGAGCTCTTGGCTGACGGCCGCGGCATCCTCGTTCCGTGGCGGGATTCGGCTTCAATAAGCGCGACGCTCGATGAGCTGCTGGGCGATCCCGCTGGGCTCCGCGCGCTCGGCGCACGCGCGGCCGAATACGGTCGCGACATGGTATGGCCCTCCGTTGCGCGCCAATACGTCACGAGCTTCGAGCGCGCATACCAGGAAAGCGCGACCTCGCGCAGCTCTTTCTTCGCCGCGAGAACGGTCACGAGAGGGCTGGTCGACCTGCCGGAGCTCAATCTCCACCACCTGCGCGCCCTGACCGATGACACAGGGATACTTCAGCATGCTGTCTTCTCCGTTCCACGCTACGAGGACGGGTACTGCCTCGACGACAACGCCCGCGCCCTGCTCTTGATGACCTTGATCGAGGACGCGGGCACCGACGACCGGCCGACGACTCGCGCTTTGTCTTCGCGCTACCTCGCATTCGTGAGTCATGCCTTCAACCAGGACTCGCGGTTCAGGAACTTCATGACGTATTCCCGGGCATGGGTCGAAGACCGCGGCAGCGAGGACAGTCAAGGTCGCGCCCTCTGGGCGCTGGGCGCCGTGGTGGGCCGCTCGCAGGAACCCGGAAGAAAGAGCCTCGGTCGCGAGCTGTTTCATGCCGCGCTGCCGGCGATCTCCGGGCTCGAGAGCTCTAGGGCTTGGGCTTTCGCGCTCCTCGGTATCCGCGAATACCTGGGCGCGTTTGAAGGAGAGAGCGGAGTCGAGGCTTTGCAGAAGCGCCTATCCGAGGGGCTCTTGTCGAGATTTCAGAGCAACGGCAGCGACGACTGGCCGTGGTGCGAGGACGTTATCGCATACGACAACGCGCGCCTGCCGCAGGCCCTGATCGTCTCGGGCAATCAGTTGGGTGACCGAGAAATGGTCGCGGGCGGGCTCGAGGCCCTTCGATGGCTCAACGAGATCCAGCGCTCAGACGAGGGCTATTTCGCACCCGTCGGCTCAAACGGGTTCTACCTGCGACACGCTGAGAGGGCGCGATTCGACCAGCAACCTCTGGAGGCCTCCGCCACGGTGTCCGCGTGCCTCGACGCGTGGCGAGTCACCGGCGAGGAGGAGTGGCCGCGCGAGATGTGGCGCGCATTTAGTTGGTTCTTGGGCGAGAACCAACTGCAGGCGCCGCTCTACGACCCAACCACCGGGGGCTGCCTCGACGGGCTCCACCCGGATCGACCGAACGAAAACCAGGGGGCGGAGTCGACGCTCTCGTTCTTGCTCGCGCTCACTGAGATGGGCGCGCTCGACTCGGAGATGCGGCTGCGCGACGAGAATGCGCCATCCCTACCATCCCGCAAAGGCTCTGCGTGACGTCGGCTTCAGTGGGCGCCGCGACCGCGCTCCGCGTGGCGGTGCTCGCCCCGATCTCGTGGCGCGTTCCTCCCCGCCACTACGGACCTTGGGAGCAATTCGTCTCTTTCTTGACCGAGGGCCTGGTCGCACGCGGACTCGACGTCACCCTCTTCGCCACCGCGGACTCGATCACCAAAGCTCGGCTCGTCGGGATCGCGCCACGCGGATACTCCGAAGACGCGACCATCGATGCGAAGGTGTGGGAGTGCCTGCATATCTCCGCCGTATTCGAGCGCGCCTCCGAGTTCGACCTCATCCACAATAGCTTCGACTTCTTGCCGCTGAGCTTTTCTCGGCTGGTCGACACGCCGGTCATCACCACGATCCATGGTTTTTCCTCGGAGCGAATCCTGCCCGTCTATCGGAAGTACAACGGGCACACCCACTACGTCGCCATCAGCGACGCCGATCGACACCCTTCGCTCGAATACGCGGCCACCATCCACCATGGTATCGACATGGGCGCGTTCGCGATCGGAAACGGACCACGCGACTACCTCCTGTTCTTCGGCCGCATTCACCCGGACAAGGGCACCGAAGAGGCCATCCTCGTCGCTCGACGCGCAGGTGTGCCGCTCGTGATCGCCGGTATCGTCCAGGATCGCGACTACTTCGAGCGTGCGGTCGAGCCCCACGTCGACGGCGACAAGGTGCAGTTCGTCGGCCCGGTCGGGTCCGAGCGGAAGAGCGAGCTGCTCGGAGGTGCGCGCGCGCTGCTCCATCTCGTGCGCTTCGACGAACCGTTCGGCTTCAGCGTCGTCGAGGCAATGGCCTGCGGGACCCCGGTGATCGCCAACCGGCGCGGATCCATGCCGGAGATCATCGCGGAGGGCGTGAACGGCCGCCTCGTCGACTCGACCGCCGAGGCCGTGGAAGCCGTGGCGGGGATCGTCGAATTGGACGCGGAAGGCGTGCGCGCATCGGTCGAGCGCCGCTTCGACAAGGACCGAATGGTCGATGAGTACATCGCGGTCTATCGGCGCATCCTGGCCGGCTCCGCGTCGAAGAGCCCCGCGTGAGCGCCGACCTTCACTCGATCCGGTCCGCGCCCTTTCGGCTCGGGGTGAACTACTGGCCGGCTCGGACGGCGATGAGCTGGTGGACTGCATTCGACCCGGCAGAGGTCGCCGCGGACTTCGGTCGCATCGCAGGCTGTGGCTTCGACTCGGTCCGTATCTTCCTCACGTGGGAAGATTTCCAGCCAACCGGTTCGCGCGTCGACCCGACGATGGTCGATCGCCTCGTATCGACCCTGGACCAGGCGCGCAACGCCGGACTTTCGGTCATGCCTACCCTCTTCACGGGCCACATGAGCGGCGTGAACTGGATCCCTTCATGGGCTCTCGGCAAAGACGCGGGCGACGACCGATTCCGCGTCGTCTCCGGAGGCAAAGTCGTCGGGTCGCGCATCGCGAACTGGTACTCCGACGCGTCAATCGTCCGGGCGCAGTCGTCGCTCGCACATGAGATAGCAGGCGCGCTCAAAGGGCATGCAGCTCTGTGGGCATGGGACCTCGGAAACGAAAACTCGAACTGCGCGGTCCCCCCGGACAAGGGCCGAGCCCGTGAGTGGCTCTTGCGAGTGACGGACTCCATCCGTGGCGCCGACGCCGGCGCGCTAGTCACGCTGGGGCTCCACATGGAAGACCTCGAGCACGACCGAAAGCTCGGCCCGCGGGAGGCCGCCGAGGTCTGTGACTTTCTGCAGATGCACGGATATCCGGATTACGCCTGGTGGGCGGACGGCCCAACCGACGAGCGGGTTTTGCCGTTCCTCGCTCGGTTGACGCGATGGCTCGGCGGCGGGGCCGACGTTCTCTTCGCAGAGTTCGGTGTACCAACCACCCAGAGCGGTGAGCCAGACCGTGAAAGAGCCATGGCCGCGTCCGGGCCCTCCCTCGTCGATGAGCAAGAGGCTGCTTCGTACGTCGGCCGCGCCCTCCGCGCGCTGCTCGAATGCGGCAGCATGGGCGCGATGCTGTGGTGCTACTCCGACTACGCGGAAGCCATCTGGGGGCTTCCCCCGCTCGATCTAGCGGTCCACGAGCGATCTTTCGGGCTATGGCGCGCCGACGCCTCTCCGAAGCCGACGGTGGTTGTGGTCGAGGCGTTTGCAAAGAGAGTCACCCCCGATGCAGGCGTTCCCGTCGCGGACTCGGCCTGGATCGACATCGACGCAAGCGAGTTTTACCGTGCGCCTTCGTCAGAGCTGCGGCGCCTGTACCGACGCTACTGCGAAGCGACGGGCGCGCCGAACGGAGGGCCCCCAGCCGTCAACGAACCCGGGTGAGCTCCGCTAGAAGATCGTCGAGGCGCACCGTTGCGATGCAAGTCCCGATGTCGGAGAAACCATACGGCAGCACGAGGAGCCCGCCTGATATCATGCTGCCGCACGAGTAGACGACGTTAGGAACGTAGCCGTCGCGTTCGTCATCCGCGGGCTCGAGCAGGGGCTCGGAGAGGTGGCCGATGACGCGCGCAGGGTCCGCCTTGTCGAGCAGGATGGCTCCGAGAGCGTATTGACGCATTGCCCCGACGCCGTGCGTGATCACCAGCCACCCTGCTTCGGTCTCGAGAGGGGATCCACAATTGCCGAGCTGCGTGATTTCCCAGGGACGCTCGGGCCTCTGGATCACCTCGCTCTGGTGCCAGAAGCGGACGTTGTCCGACCACATCAGGAAGTTGTTCTCGTTGTCCAGCCTGGATAGGGCGGCATAGCGCCCGTCGATCATCCGGGGAAAGAGTGCGATGCCCTTGTTCTTGGCGGACGTGCCGTTCAGCGTCGCAATTCGGAAAGTCAGAAAATCGGCCGTTTCGATCAGCTGCGGGAGGATTTGATAGCCATCGTACGCCGTATACGGAGCAAAGTAAGTCACCGTTCCGTCTTCATGGGTGAAACGGACGAAGCGAGCATCCTCCATCCCGTGACTCTCGGCCGGCCCCGCCGGAAAGAGAACACGCTCGGCGAGCTCCGAGTCGGGTGCGAACGAGCTCTCGTAGTTTGAGGACGCGAGCCAGTGGATCGATCGAGTGGTGTGCGCTGCGTCGACTCTGTGGCCGTGTTGCTGATCGACCTCGTGGATCACGTTCTCGAGCTGCTCGAGCGTAAACCGCTCCGGAAGCGCGTTGAGAACGGTGGCGGCGATCTCGTTGTATGCGTGGAGCTCACGGAGTTTACCGTGAAAGATTTCCTTCTCGTAGATCGGAGCTCTGTGGAACGCCGTGCCCGCGTGCCGACTCGGCGCTTCCATTTCGATCTGACCACCCGCGTCGATGACGCCCGAGCGAAACTCGATCGAGGAGATGTGCCCTTCCCCAATCGCTCGCAGGCTCAAGACGAAGCGCCGCTCGCCCGAGGCGAGGCCCTGTTGGTCGGGCGCCTGCACAATCGAAGGATTGCTTAGCGCAACGGACTCGACAGAGTACTCTTGTGTGAAATAGGCGCCGATGAGTAGTTTGCGCTCCTCCGAGAGCTCGCCCGCGCCCGCGACATGGGCCGCGGCGACGGCCGCAAAGTTCGCCTCGAATACGGACCTCAAGTCGACGTGGCGCGCGGCGAACCGGGCTTGCGTCCTTCTCAACGCTGCCCTCGCCTCTGACTCGGACAGTGCGAGGATACGCGAAAGAATGCGCTCGCTACGCGGGCGCTCGTCCACCGAGAGGTCGCCTCCAGGCGCGAACCGCTTCGTGATCGTCCGGGTCGGATCGGGCAGCAACCGTACGGATGTCTTGGTGACGGCTAAACTTCCCACGGGCCTGTCGCAATCTGGTCCCAGCACATGACGTTGTGCTCGTGCCAGCGCACGAAGCGAACCCCTCCGTCATGCGACACAACGATGAGGACCGCGTCACGTAGATGCCGAGACAGGCGGTAGGAGGACCGATGGCGTGTTCCGACTCGTTCAGTCAGCTCGGGTGCATACGTCGCGCCCTCGACGTCGAGGGCCCGGTTGACGGTGAGCACCTCGGGCAGAGCGCCGGATATCTCGCCTCCGAAACCGAGGAGCTCGAGCTGGGTCGTCATCACGACCGCGCCATCGACATCGGCGAGCGCTGCGATGAGGTGTGCTACTTCGAACAGCGCCTCATCGAGCACGGCGAGCTGCGGAGCCGGGCTCGCCTCATACTCGGCCCAGCCCACCGGACCCGCCACAGCGTGCAGCCTCGCGAGCTCGTTCATAATCTGGACTATCAAGCTCATGATGCGACGACGCGGCTCCTCGTCGCTGAACTTGTATTTGAGGCTGAGATATTCGCTACCGGCGAGCACTTCGCGAGCGCATCGGTCGGGTAATAAGATCAGGGTTCCTCCCTGACGTGATTCGCGGATGGTCGAGACGATGCGGCGCACGACGTGCTGAGCCAGGACGGTGCCGACGCGTGGATCGAGCGCTCCCCAAGGCGCCGCCGATCGCTCGCGCGCGGTCACGTGGGCAATCCACTGGGCCTGTTGTGCTTCGGCGAACGCTGCAGACAGCCAGGGCGCGGAAAATACGTCCATCGCCGCACCCGTGAGCGAGCCCTCGGCCAGTGCGGCGAGCGTCGTCGTGCCTCTACTCACGAGCACTCGTCCTGGACCCGTGACTACCACCATGGGAACGGGCGGGATGAACTGTTCAGTGTGCCGCCCCCCACGGACGGATTGAAGCCACCGCGCTCCCGAATGGACTAGGCCCCAGATCTGGATGACATCGTCTTCGTCGAGCCGGGCGGCAATGAGCGACCGGTGGAAGCCCGCAGCAGGCGCAAGACGGCGCAACTCGTGCTCGTCGAGCGGGCGAAACTTCGTGAACATCAAGCGATGCAGTCCAGCGGGTGGCCCCTGAGCGGCTGCGAACAGCTCGGGCTCCCCGAGGGCCAGCCGAAACGTGACCGGCCGCGCCTCTTCACGCAATAAACTGGCTTGATAGCATATGGAGAGCAGGCGCTCGAGCACGTCCAGATCCGGAGCGGGGACCCTGCTTGCGCCCGCAACCGCGGAGACGGCCACGTCATCCCAAGATGCTCGGGCCAGTCTAGCGAGGTCACCTGGATACGCGTGCGCCCCAGGACCATCTCGGTCCCACAGACGCGCCCGCACCTCGGTGAACTCCCCCATATTTTCAATGTACGCCAAATCTCAACACGCACCAGGCGCACTGCTTTTGCAGCTCCATTCATGGGTTGGCGGAGTTACGCCCGCCGACGATGGCGTGCGCGGTTTCGTTCGTTCCGGTACACCTCGCCGGCCTCTTTCCGATCCCCATGGGATTGTGGCATTGACGGTTACGCAGTACTGTCAATCGTGATTCATTTCTGGCTTCGCCTTCCCGGTTTTCACGACGTCAACTCGTTGGATAACCGCGATCCGCGGGTGATCCAGCGTTGGGCCGACATCGCCCAACCCATCCTGTGGCGATGGTTTCGACCGGAGGTACGGGGCCTCGAAAGGATTCCCGAAGGCAGCGCGCTCTACGTATGCAACCACAGTGGTGGGTTCATGACGCCCGACACCTGGATCTTCACCATCACGCTGCTCCGTGAGCGCGGCGTAGAGGCCATCCCGTACGCGCTCGCCCACCAAGCCGTCATCGAGGCCCCGGGAACGAACCAGATACTCACGTCATGGGGCACCCTGGCGGCGAGCCCCGAGAACGCGCACCGGGTATTCGCGGCGGGTCTCAAAGTGCTGGTGTATCCGGGCGGCGACCTCGATGCCTTTCGTCCCTCTCGCGACCGAAACCGCATCATCTTCGGTCCACGCCGCGGCTACGTTCGGCTAGCGCTCCAGGAGGCAGTGCCGATCATTCCCGTGGTCTCCGCGGGTGGTCACAGTGGCTGGTGGGTATTGAGTGATGGACGATGGCTCTCACGCCTTCTGCACACGCACCGATTTCTTCGGACCGACGTCCTTCCGATCACCTTGTCGCTGCCCTGGGGGCTCACGGTGGGCGCGCCGCCCTATCTGCCCGTGCCAACCCGGGTCCTCTTGGAAGTGCTCGAGCCCATCTACTTCGAGCGGTCCGGGCCAGAGGCAGCGCACGACGAGGAGTACGTCGAAGCCTGCCATGACCGTGTACTCGAGACGATGCAGCGTGCGCTCGACAGGCTCGCACAGGAGCGACGCGCCAAGCGACGTGAGCAGCTTCGCGCATGGATTGATGAGATCCTCGACCGCGGCACCGGCACGACAAGTGCCCGGCGCTCTTGACAGACCCGGGGAACGCAGCGGTACCCTTCCCTCAGTAGATCCCGGGGAGCACCTTCCACGGTACCAGCGCTTTGTACTCATCCCAGTACGCGCCGTACTTCTCTTGGCACTTCTCGTCGTCTCGAAAGCCACGATGAATGAGGAGAATGGAAAGGAAGGTGACGTAGAAGAACGGCGCGAAGTGTGAAAAGCCGCCGACCACACTCCAGCAAAAGGCGCCGACGATCTCGCCTACGTAGTGGAAGTGTCGGCTGAGTCCCCAGAAACCCGAGGCTAGGAGAATGCTCTCGCGCTCGTCTCCGTTCTGATTCCGATACTTTGCCCGAATGATCAGCGGGGGCTTGCCCCACACGGTGGTGCGGCCGTCGGTGCTGCGCACCCGCGCACGCTGGCGGTTGGCGAGGTTCTTGGCCGTGATGAAGAAGGCGCCTACGAGGAAGATACCCGTCGCGAGAGGCCACCCGAGCTCGACTGGATGCTCGGCGAGGTACATCGCCGGCGAAGTATAGACCGCCGGCACCCAGACCACGACGCCCCAGATGAGATAGAACCCAGCGCGATCGTGCTGAATGTCAATCGTGCGAAAGTAGCCGGTTTCCCAATAGAAAAACTGAGTCAGGTAGACGAGCTGCAGAGCTACACAGACCAGCATCGAGGTGCTGAGGTGCCCGTAGTTCTCGATCTGCCACGAAGCAAAGCAAAGGGGGATCAGAGCCCACGCCATCATCGAGAAGCGGCTGTTGGCGAAATGCTTGACGTCCGAGCCCAAGAGGCGCGGATAGAGCTCGATTCCGGCGTAGTAGTCGAAGATTCGATTGCTGCTCGTTGTCGCATCGAGGCCCGATGGCCACCATCGCCCTTTGATGTAGAGGACGATACACAGACCCAAAGCGGCCATGTTCAGGGCCCCGAGGATGTCACCGAAGTTGTCGTAGACGATGCCAGGCCGGAACCATTGGAAGACGAACCCGCCGAGGAAAAAGAGCACCAGTGTGAGCGCGTAGGCGAGTCTGCCATTGGCTTTGTAGATCGGAACGTAGCCGTTGGTTGTCTCGGGACCCACGTACGTCGGTCCGGGCAACCACTTCATGAACGCGAGCTCGATTCCTGCAAACACCCCGATGATCGTCCAGGCGATCTTCGAGCCGAAGATGTACGGTCCCCACGCCGCCCATAGGGTTGCAAAAAGCCCATCATCGTAGAACGCACGAAAGAGCGCTGAGAACGATCCGCCTAGTTGGGAGTTGACGTGCCACAGGAGCATCGCCACCGGAGGACACAGACCGATCAGGAGCGCAGGGAGCAAGGAACGGCGAGCGAACGCGGAGAGTTTATGAGTCAACGAGGCCCTCTTCGAAGGGTGTAGCTAGTCCGAGCTTCCAGTTTTTGCAATTTCGAGGGCAGGCGGACTGCGACTTGGTCCTGGAATCCACGCGGCCGCAACGAACGAAGGTCGAGATTTTTACGTCAACTCGTGACTTCTGCGACTATCGCGCCTATCCATGGACTACCTCAAGTCGCTCGCTGCTGCTCTAGCTGCTGCTCTGCAAGAGTGGCTGTATGTTCTGATCACGATCTTGGTTGGCATTCTGGTCATTTGGGCCGCCTACCGTTTCCTGATCAAACGTAAGGCCAATACGTCAGGGACTCGGATGTTCCAGCAGCTCCTCATCGCCTCGCTCGTAGCGATCTTCGTGATCGTAGCGATCCTCGCGCTGCCGATTGCAGATGCGGCTCGCGGGCAGCTGTTGAGCCTGCTCGGGATTCTGGTGGCGGCAGCGATTGCTCTGTCTTCCACGACGCTGCTTGGAAACGCCATGGCGGGGCTGATGTTGCGGTCGCTGCGGAACTTCAGGCCGGGTGACTTCATCATCGTCGAGGGGATCCGGGGGCGTGTGTCGGAGCTCACACTCCTCCGTACCGAGATCCAGACGGAGCGACGGGAGCTGACCACGCTGCCGAATCTCTACCTCGTGACGAACCCGGTGACGGTGGTTCGTTCGTCGGGCACCTTCATCTCTGCGACGGTTTCGCTCGGATACGACATCCCGCGCGAGAAAGTCGAAAAACACCTGCTCGAGGCCGCTGAAAACGCCGGCCTAACCGACCCTTTCACCTTCGTTCTGCAGCTCGGGGATTTCTCCGTCACCTACCAAGCCGCGGGGTTTCTCGAGGAAGTGAAGTACCTGATCAGCGCGGAATCGAAGCTTCGCGAGAACATGTTGGATACCTTGCACCGTGGGGGCATCGAGATCGTCTCACCGACGTTCATGAATCAGCGTCAGCTCTCCACCGGTCAAGTGTTCATCCCTGAAACAGCGCCCGCCCTAAAACCCGAGCCCCAGGCGGCCGAGGAGCTCCACCCCGAGGAGCGCATGTTCGACAAAGCCGAGCTCGCCGAAACCAAATCTAAAGCGGACCAAGAGCTCAAGGACGTCGTCGAAGAGCTCGCCGAGCTCAAAAAAGACCTGGCCGACGAGGAGGCCTCCACACCCCGTATTAGCGAGCTAGAAGAAAGGCTCGCCGAGCTCGAGGCCGCGATCAAGCTGCGTCAGGAACAGGAAGAGGAGTCAGACGACGGAGAGAGTTAGCCGATCGCCCTGTCGAGGCCTGGAGGCAGACTGCCATGGTCGAGCACGGGCCTCCGATTGACACACAAAGACACAGGAGTATCAGCTGGCTCGGGTGAATATGAGCTCCTCTACCCATCACATCGTACTCATTCCAGGGATGTTCGGGTTTTCGCGCTTGGCCGGGTATGACTACTTCGTCCACATCGCAAAGGCCTTGGAGGACCGCATGCGGACTGCCGGCGAGCCTTGGGAGCTCGTGGTGGTATCGGCGCCGCCGACGGGGTCCATCCGTCGGCGGACCCAGGTCCTCGTCGACACGATCGAGGAACACTGCACCAAGGATGACGGCCCCATTCACCTGATCGGGCATTCGACAGGCGGCCTCGACGCTCGGCTGTTGACCTCGCCGAGCGTCACCCTCGACGTCCCGTTGCGGATCGAGCGCGTTCGCACGGTCGTTACGCTCAACACCCCTCATCAGGGTACGCCCGTAGCTTATTTCTTTTCTACCCTGTCGGGAACACGGCTTCTTTACGCGCTGTCGTTTTTCACGTTTGCGACGCTGCGATTCGGCGGGCCTTCATTGACCGTGTTCTCCTCGTGGATCGCATTCCTCGGAAAGCTCGACGATGCCCTTGGCGTGCATGTCAAGCTGCTCGACAGGAGCGTTCAGCTCGTTTTGCGGTTCATCGAAGAGGAAGGGCAAATCGAAGTAGGCGAGTGGCTCGACGGAATCCGTCACGACCAAGGAGGCGTCATCCAGCTCACTCCGGAATCGATGGACATGTTCAACGCGTCCGTCGAAGATAGCTCGGTGATACGATATGGCTCGGTCGCAAGCTGGGGGCCATCACCAGACCCGCTTCGGTTTCTTTCGAGCGTGCGTTCACCCATGGCTGCACTTTCGGCTACGCTCTATTCGACTCTACACATCATCGCGAGTCGCGCTTCGAAAACCTATCCGTACTCGTCCCCCGAGGCGACCGCGCGCGAGATGATCGAGCGTGCGCTCGGGCGAGAGTTGACAGACGAGGTCAATGACGGCTTGGTCCCTACGGCAAGCATGGTGTGGGGAGATCTTCTTTGGGCGGGAGCGGCGGACCATCTCGACATCCTGGGCCATTTCCACGGTGAGCCCGGCTCGACCCACACCGACTGGCTGACGAGTGGCGCAGGTTTTCGTGAGGACGACTTCGAACAAGTGATGGATGCGGTCGCCGATTTTCTGCTCGACCGTCCAACTCGAAATCGTTCGCTTCGCGGCCCGAGCACCGATTCCTCATCCAAACACGAATGAACCGCCTATAAGTTAACTTTGCGAGACTGAAACAGGACCTTTGTTTCGCCTATCTGCCATGAGCACCCCGGTCGCATGATCCCATCCCACAAGCTCTCCGGGGCCATCGAGGGTGCTCTCGCCGGCGGCGGCGATCCGGCGACTTCACCTCTCTACGTCTTCGGTCCATTTCTCCGGCTGATCGCCGTCGCCGGCGTGGCCTCCGTCGTGTTTGGGGCGGCAATCTGGCTGGCGGTGGTCACGGTGGTCGTCGTCTCCGGCATGTACCGCCTCGTCATGATCTGGATCACCGACGGCACTGGTGGCACCGGGCTGAACGAAGAGGAGTTCGGCGAGTGGGCCGTGATGATCAATGCGGGGATCACCGTCGTCGAGTACACGCTCACCTTTCTGGTCAGCGTGGCTGCGCTGGTCACCTTCTTGGCGGATCGGTTCCCGATTCTCGACAAGAGCTTCCTCGGCGTGTCGCTCGGAACGGGCGTGGCAGTTGGCGCCAGTGTGTTGATCGGCTTCGCGGTCAACCGCGGACCACGGGTCGCCGCCCGCATATTCGGGCCCGCCACCGCGGCGGTGCTGCTCCTGTTGTGGACGATGATCGGAGCCACGATCTGGCGGTATGGTCTTCGCTTACCCTTGTGGGACTGGGCGGCGTTCTCCTCTGCCAACATCGGCATCACCCTCGGCGGCTACGCGCGGATCCTCGCGTTGATGACGGGCATCGAAATCTTCGCGAACCTTGTCGCGGCGTACGACGGTCCGGCGCGTGTGCGCTCGCGGAAGGCGTTCGGCAGCCTGGTCATCGTCATGGGGACCACGGCGCTGACGATGCTCATCGTCGGACCTGCGGTGTATGACCTTGCCGATGCGAGCAACCACGACGTGTCGGTGTTCACCCAGACGATGGACCGGGTTCTGCCGGCCCCGTTGCCGTACATCGGAACGCTGATCGGCATTGCCGTCCTGTTCTCCGCGGCGGCGGCTAGCGCGCAAGGGATTCAGAACCTCAGCCTTGGCCTGCGCTATCGTCACTACATCCCTCCCTTTCTCGGGGAACGCAACGCGTACGACGTGGCGGCCAACCCGGTGTGGGCTCAGGTGGCCGTGTGCGTTGTGTGCTTCGTGGCATTCGGCGCCGACGAGGAGATCTACCTCGCACTCTACGCAGCCGGCGTGTTTATTCTGCTCGGCCTGACGGGGTGGGCAGCCGTCAAACGACTCACTCGCGAGACGCGACGAAAGCCGAGCTTCGGCGGCGTCGCTGCGATCGCCGCCACCGGGCTCGCTGCAGTCCTCACCTCCGGCGCGACGCTCATCATCTTCGAGGAACGATTCACGGATGGCGCGTGGTTCTATTTCGTGATCATCCCGGTCTTCTATGTGATGTTCCGCCACTTCCGCCGTCGACTTGGCGCTCCGCGATCGATCGACGACCGCCTCGGAAAGGCCATCGCATCGAGCAACCTGCCCCCGGACTTCGGGGACGCCCTGTATGCGGGAGTGAGCTACGCCAACATCCTGGTTCCGCTCGATCTGTCCCCCAATGCGGAGCTCGCGCTAGCCCAGGCGCAGACGATGGCTCGGAATTACAACGGAAAGATTCGACTGCTCACGGTGCTGGAAGCCGAGGCTGAGCCGACGGATGAAGAGCGCGCGCGGGCGTATCTGGATGACGTCGCCCAAGATCTGAGCGAGGGGGGCTACCGCTCTGAAGTCGCGATCCGCCGCGGCAGCCCGGCCGAGGCGATCGGCAGCGAGGCGACCGCCAAGGGCACCGATCTCATCATCATGAGCACGCATGCTCAGTCGCAGCTGAGCCGCTGGGTCGCCTCGCACGTGACGACCCAGGTGCTCCATCAAACCACGCCGCCGGTCTTGCTTATCCGCCCGACCAACGACTGGCGGAGCACACGAACACGTTTCCAACGGATCCTGGTCACGCTGGACGGCTCCGAGACCTCCGAGCAAGTGCTTCCGCATGTGCACGAGATCGCCTCCAAATTTGGTGGCCATGTCACGCTGCTGTCCGTGTCGGAGGGCTCGCAGGACGACGCCCGGGCCGACACGCTCCGACAGTATCTGTCGGGGGTAGCGAAGAGGCTTGCCGCGAAGGGCGTCGGGGTGAACACTCGACTGGAGGAATCGGCCCCCACGCAGGCCATCCTGCACGCCTGCGAGGAGGAGCACATCGACCTGGTGATGATGACCTCGCATGGAACCGGCGGGTTGAAGCGCCAGGATGCCATCAAGTTCGGAAGTGTGGTTGGCAACGTGATCCAGCAGGCGCCGTGCCCGGTGTTTGTCGTGTCTGGTCAGCTCGAAGATGCGTTCAAGAAGCTAGTCGACTAGGAAGGAGGAAGGGTCATGTTGAACCTCCTGCTCGGCCGTCGTCCCATTTGAATTCAGTTGCAGCGGATTGACTCGGTGTCGAGCTGGGGCGGTGCCTTCTCCCACGCGTAGCCCGCTTTGGCGAGGTCGAAGGCCATATCGAAGAGCCTTTCCATGTAGTCCGTGTCGACGTACCCTTCGGACTCCGCAGTGAAGTCCGAGGGAATGTACGCGAGATTGAAGTCTAGACCGTCGCGGCACGTTTGAAGGTAGATGCGGTAGAGGTCGCCGATGCCTTGGGTCCGGACGATCGACTCGATCGAGCGGCCCAAAATGGGCAGGAACCTATTCTTAACTGCCTCATACGTCGGATCGAGGCGTGAGTTGCGAATGATGTAGACCTCGGGGCGGCCGTGCACCGCGAGGTCGTCGAGGACTTCGTCGTAGTCGATGCCCACGGGGTAGAGGAACACTTGCGAGGTTGCGCCGCCATCGACGTGGAGCTCGTCGTACTTCTTGTTGCCTGCTTGGACCTTGATGAGCACCGGGGGAAACGCACCCGGAACGGACGCCGAGGCAAGCAGGATCTGGCGGATCAGTTTCAAGGCATCGGGATGGCCGCTGTTTGCGATGACGCCGATGCGCCAAACGACAGGCCGCATCGAATCGAGGTTCGTGGTGCCGATGTTCAGCTCGCGGCCCTTGCGGTGCTCGGCGGCGATCTTCTGCATCGTCTCGTCGTTCACGTACTTGGCAATCAATGCTTGGAGCGGTTCGGTGGTCGCGAGGGCATCGGTGCGGAGTGCCCTGATCTTCCCGCGCTTGTTGAACAGATCCTTCTCGGTGACGTCCACCGAGACCTTCCTCAACACGTCGTCGTACTCGGGTCCGAGGAACGCGAAGGGCGCAATGAGCGCCCCCGCACTGATGCCGGTGACCGTCGTGAACTCCGGCCGATCCCCGGCTTCTGTCCAACCCAGCAAGAGCCCGGCGGCAAAGGCGCCGTCCTCGCCGCCCCCAGAAATCGCAAGATAGCTGTGACGACGACCGTATACCCCGGGGTAGCGCTCCTTCATCTCGGTCTTGTTCTTGCCAAGCCAGTCGTGTTTCCATGGCGGAGGCTCGTCACCCCACAGCCGCGCACGTGCAATCCCAAGCACCTCTGCGCTTTCGACATCCGCTCGTGGTAACGGGGAGCGTTTGGGGACGTGGGCGCACGCCCAGGCAAGCGCGAGCCCGGCGACGAGCAACGAAGTGACGATTCTTGCGCGGATACACGCCATGACTCGCGACCGACTTGTGAGGATCAAATGAGAACGGAGACGCTTGGCGTGTCGTTACTTGCGGTGGTCTTTCTCTTCACCTTGACGCATCCGGCGGAGAGAACGAGCGCGCAGGAGACCAAGAAAATGGCTGCGATTCGTATACTTGAATTCTTCATGATTCGATTCCGTTTCTGGAGGGCGGTTGTCACACTCTCGGTGACAAGGTCGCGATTTCAGTCGATCCTTGCGTCGGCCAGTTGCTCGGCCGGTTCGAGGCCGAGGTCGACGAGCAAGATTTCGGTCTCCTCTCGCGCCGTCATGGAGACGACGCGTTCTGCGACGACGCCCACACCGTCGCCGGTTCCCAGAACGATTTCGCCGAGGGTCACTTCTCCTTGCACGATATGGAGCCATGCGCCTCGCCCTTCGGAGAGCGCATGGGTGACGTGCTGACCCCGGTCGAGGACGGCGGAGTACAAGGACGCATCCTGGTGGATTCGGAGCGAGCCTTCTCGAGCGTCGGGGGAGGCGACGACGCGTAGGATTCCGTGGCGATCTGCCAAGCTAAAACGTTTCTGCTCGTGTCCTGGTTCGAGCCCTGCCACCGAGGGTCGCAGCGAAATCTGAAAGACGTGCGCCCATTCGGTCGGCGACGCATTCGTCTCGCTGTAGCGAATGGCGCGTCCGGCGGTCATGCGCTGAAACTCGCCCGCTCGGATCAATCCCGACTGACCCATCGAATCCTCATACGCGAGCGTGCCCTCACGAACGTAGGTGATGATCTCGGCATCCTCACGTGGTTCCTCGGTCCCGGTTCGAGGTGGCAGACGCCCTTCCCTGAAAATGCCGAGGGCGCCGAAGCCGTCGGTGAGCGTATCAGCCTCTTGTTGGGGGTGGAAAGTGAGCCATGCCTCCTGCTTGCGGCGCCGCTGGTGCTGGCGCTCCTTGGCTCTGCGGAGGGTGATCATCAGACCGCTCTGTGGTCCTCCCAAGCGTCCGACCGACGATGCGAGCGAACCGGGGACTCACGACGAAGGGTCTGTGCAAGGGACAGAAAAGCGTCCCTCACCGAAGAGATGGGCTCTGCGTGTGTGGCAGCCGCTTGGATGTCTCGTTCTGGGACTCGCAGCTTGATGTGCGTTGTCGTCACTTCTCCTTCGTGGCTCGAACAACAGTCGATTCGCACGTACCATTGGGCCGTTTGCTCCCACTTCGTTCCGCTGAAGATCGCCGCGCACCAACTGCGGACGGCCCTTCCGAGCTCGTCGGTTGGCTTCAGACCGTAGAAAGCGGTCTGTACGGGATGGCCCATGCTGTTTCCTGGGAAGGGCGACAGCGCCTTCGCGCTGTCTATCCCCTCCGCCTCTGATCTCAACGCAGTCGGCGTCCTTGAATGATCTGAACGAGGACTACGATCACCGCCACCACGACGAGGATGTGAATGAATCCCCCCATCGTGTACGAAGTGACTAACCCAAGTGCCCAGAGCACCAACAACAGCACCGCGATTGTCCATAGCATTGCTCCGCCTCACTTCAGGTGAAGCCCATCGAGCTGCTTCTGAATGGCTTCCTTCGTGTCTCCGAACTTCTCCTGAATGATGCCGTAGAGCTTGTCTACGGAGCCGTCGGCTTTCTTGAAGTCATCGTCCGTGAGCTCCGCCCAGGCCTTCTTCGCTCGCCCCTGGACCTGATCCCACTTCCCTCTTGCTTGATCCTGATTCATGTGACTTTCCTCGAATGTCATGTTCTCGATTGAACTCGCACTGACATCTCACGAGTTGGCTAAAGCAAGTTTTGAGCCACAATCAGACATGAGTAAAATCGAGCACTTACATCCTGCGTTGCCGGGGAGTGCTGGCTCATTCATTCATTATGATATAGAGATTCCATCAATTTGAAAGAGCTGACGCGCGCCGATGATCTAGACCACAAGGAGCTGCTCGAGCTGGACCCGGAGGGGGGCGTCATCCGCTTCGCCGGACAGCGTGCGCTCCTTCTCGACGCAGTGGCGATGGGGCTCTTGCGAAAGTACCTCGTCGATAACTTCGGCCTCACGGCCGCCCGCATCGTGCTCACCCAGTTTGGCTTTGCCCATGGCTGGCGCATGGCTGAAGCCATGCAGACCGAATTTACTTGGGAGAGCGACGAAGAGTGGCGGCGCGCCGGCACACGCATCCATACCCTCGAGGGCCTTTTCCGCGTCGGGCCCGCAGGGGACGGGCCGCTGTCCAACGAGGGCTCGATGCTCGTCGCCTCGTATGAGGCGGAGCAGCATCTCCTGCACTTCGGCCGCTCCGACATACCTGTGTGCTGGACGATTTGCGGTCTCATCAGCGGCTACCTCAGCCGGACCACCGGCGAGGAAACCTACGTCCTCGAGGATCGCTGCATGGGCAAGGGGGATGCGGCCTGCCATCTCTTCGGGCGCACGCGCGAGGAATGGGGTGACGAACGCGCAGAGGAGCTGCGTTTTTTCGATCCGAGCCACCTCAAGGAGTCTCTTGATGTCTCGCTTCACCGGGTCACCGAAACGTTGAAGGCCGCGGAGAGCAAGCTCCGTGCGCGCCGGCGCGCCCTGGTCCGTGCTGCACCTGATGTCGTACAGCCTATGGGGATCGTCGCGAACAGCCGTGCCATGTTGCAACTGGTGGACCTGGCGCAACGCGTAGCCAAGGTCGACTCTACCGTTCTCATCACGGGCGAGAGCGGATCGGGAAAGGAGCGAATCGCGCGCCTCGTTCACGAGGAGTCGCCGCGCGCCGCGGGGCCCTTTCTCGCAGTCAACTGCGGGGCCATCACCGAGACGCTCCTCGAGAGTGAGCTCTTCGGACACGCGCGCGGTGCGTTTACTGGTGCGACTCAGGACCGACCGGGCCTGTTCGAGGCCGCCAACACCGGGACGCTGCTGCTCGACGAAGTCGGCGAGGTTTCGCCGGGCATGCAGGTCAAGCTCCTGCGCGCGCTCCAGGAGCGGGAGATCCGGCGCGTCGGCGAGAACAAGAGCCGGCCGTTCGATGTGCGCGTGCTGGCCGCCACCAACCGCGACCTGACCCACGAAGTCGCGGGCGGCGCCTTTCGGCAGGACCTCTATTATCGGCTCAAGGTCGTCGAGCTGCACGTGCCACCGCTCCGCGAGCGCAAAGATGACATCCTTCCGCTCGCACGGGTGTTGCTCGCGGAAGCAGCCCTGCGGATGAAGCGCACGATCTCGGGCCTTGCTCCTGCCGCCGCCGATCAGCTCATGCGCTACGCCTGGCCGGGCAACGTGCGCGAGCTCGAAAACACCATGGAGCGCGCCGTGGCGCTCGCGCGCGGAAAGCGGGTGGAGCTCGAAGACCTGCCCGAGGAGATTCGCCATGTGTTTCCGAGCCCCGTGGCCAGCGCGGGAACCGTTCGGCCGCTCAAGGAGATCGAGAAGGAGTACATCCTCGCGACGCTCGAGGCGAACGGCGGCAACCAGACGCGCACCGCTGAGCAGCTCCGGATTGGCTCAGCAACTCTCTACCGAAAGCTCAAGAGCTACGGCTTGATCGGCTCACGTGGATGAGATCCGACCCTGTCTGCTTGCGGGCGAAGTCTCGGCGTGAGTCGACACCGGAACGGCTTCGACCGTGACGTATAAGCACAAACACGCGCTGAGCCCGCGGCTACACCGCACTTGACCAGCACCTCCGGCGGCAAGGTGCCGTGGAGCTGCTCCCTTCGCCGCGGTTTATCGAGGAGCTGCGATTCACTCGGAGGAATCTGGGCCTAACCGATAGCTCCCAGGACACGACTGTATTAGGGTCGCTGTCGCGTGCAAGACACTACCGTCTTTTGGAAGCTCCTGGCTACCGCAGTGTTCGTAGTCTTGAATGGATTTTTCGTGGCGGCGGAGTTCGGCTTGGTGAAGGTGCGGCCCGCTCGGGTCGACGCCTTGGCACGCGAAGGCGACCGACGAGCTGCCATCGTGCAACGGATGTTGTCCCGCCTCGACCTCTATTTGTCCGCCTGTCAGCTCGGGATCACCATTGCAAGCCTAGTTCTCGGTTGGCTTGCCGAGCCAGCCGTGGCGCGTCTCCTGATCGAGCTCGCCGGCGCGCTCGGATGGGAGGTCCATGAGGGGGCGACTTTGCATTGGGTGGCGATAGGCCTTGCGCTTGCGATCATCACGATCTTGCACATGACGGTCGGAGAGCAAGCGCCGAAGGTCTGGGCGATTCAAAGGGCGGAGTCGATCGCGTTGTTGGTGGCGTATCCCCTCTACGGGTTCGCTACCGCGCTCCGGCCACTCATCGCCTTCATCAATCTGCTTTCCAACGGGCTTCTTCGCTTCGGAGGGATCTCACTGTCGGACGAACACGAAGTGTCCGCCAGCGTCGAAGAGCTTCGCTCGATCCTCGCATCGTCCGCGCGCGCTGGATACATCAGCGCACGGCAGCGCTCGATTGGCGACAACGTGCTGGCGTTGATTCGGCTCGAGGTGCGTCACATCATGTTACCCCGCGTCGACGTCGCCTACCTGTCCACCGCGAGCACCTTCGATGAGAACCTTCAGGTCTTGCGAGAAACCGGCCATTCCCGGTACCCCCTGGGAGATCCCGACCTCGACAACATACGTGGCGTCGTCTTGGCTCGAACTGTGCTTGCCGAGTTGCTTCAAGACCGCGAGTTTGGCCTCGAGCAGCTTGCACGTCCCATGCCGACCGTGCCGGAGATGCAGCCTCTATCGCGCTTCATCGTCGAGCTCCAACGCTCCCAAACTCACGCCGCCGCGGTCGTCGACGAGCACGGGACGACGATTGGGCTCGCCTTTCTCGAGGATGCGCTGGAAGAGATCGTGGGGCCGATCTACGACGAATTCGACGAGCAAGCGGTCGACATCGCTGAACTTTCGTCTGGCGTTTTCGAACTGGCGGGTAACGTCCCGCTCCCGGAGGCTGCAGATCTCTTGGGGATATCGCTCGACGAGAGTGAGGCCGACACGATTGCGGGCTACGTGATCGCGACCTTGGCGCGGATCCCGAAACGAGGAGACAGTCTACCGGTCGGGAACTACAAAGCAACGGTACTTCAAGTACTCCGCCATCGCATCGTGCGCCTGCGGTTCGAGCGCATCGAGCAGGGCGAGCCATTCTAGCATCTTCACGTCGGTGTCCATCACCGGGTTGATCATCAGGGCTGAGCGTTCGCGGGGGACATGCCCTGAGATTTGTGAGATGACTCACAATCGCCCCGCGTGCCGGGAGCCTCGTACCACGGCGATGACAGGCGGGCATCCGGTCATGTATCCTCGCCGGGCGGCCCTGCAGGGACGCGCGAGGAATGAGGTCGGTTCCCATGAAATTCACAGCAACCGTAGTGATGATTTTCGCAGCTTCCATCTCGATTCTACAGAGTTGTAGCAACGACACGAGCAGCGGTAACAGCGAGCTCACGGCCGTTCTCGACGCCACTGCCGATAGTCAAGGCGTGGCACCGGGGGAGTGCCGAGACGAGTGCGTGGCCAACGGGTTGGCGGCCTTCGACGAGTGCTCCGCAAATGGCGGTGATCGCGAGGCATGCTTCGGACAGGCGATCCACACCTTCTTCGAATGCGCGAAAGCCTGTGAGCCGCCGGCTTGCCAGGGTCGCTGTGAGAACGACGCCAAGACGATGTACGACCGGTGCGTCGCAGATGGCGGCACCGAAGACGAATGTGCGATGGTCGCGCGTGAAGCCCTGGCCGCTTGCGTAGCCGAGAACTGCCCAGCGCCGAAGCCTCCACCCTGCGGTGATCGTTGCGCAGCGTTTTCCGAGCGCGTGCACACAGCGTGCGTCGAGACCATCGCCTCCGAGGATCGTTGCGCAGCCATCGCTGCTCGCGTTCTCGATCATTGCAACGCCAGGTGCGAAGGGGTTCCGTGCGGCTGTCCCAAGCCGTGCAACTGCGACGACGAGGACAGTGACACTGACCGTCATTGCAACTGCGACGACGAAGACAGCGATTCGGATAGCGATTCGGATAGCGACAAGGGCAAGGACAAGGCTTGCGACGGATCACAGTCGGACTCACAAAAGCGTGGAGACCACTGCGACTAAGGCGTTGAAGCCTCGTTCGTGCCAGAGGCACTTGGCATCGCGTCACAGTCACCCCGAATGCAGGCTATCGGCGCCAATCTAATCCTTCTTGGCTTTCTCGGCGCAGTCGCCTGGCTCGAGGCGAGCCATCCGGCTCTCTACTATCGAAGCGTGCAGGAAGACCAGGCGCTCGAATGGGCTTCGTTCTGGAGCTTCTTGATCGCCGGGGGCGTGTTCGCGCTCGCAGCGCGGAATCAGCATCGGGCGACCAACGCACGCCCTTGGTTCCTCGCTGGACTCGCCCTTTTCTGTTTCTTCGTCGCGATGGAAGAGGTTTCCTGGGGTCAACGCGTCTTTGGGCAGCTCCCGCCCGAGTACTTCTTGGCGCAGAACTACCAACAAGAGCTCAACGTTCACAACCTCGCGAGCACGAAGCTTCGCCTGTTTGCGTTTCGTGCCGTCATCTTCGGCTACGGAGTCTTGCTGCCTGTCGTGGCGTTCTTCCCCTCCATCCGTCGCCTGCTCGATCGAATCGCCGTAGTACCCCCGCCAGTCGAGCTCGTGCCTTCGATGCTCGCAATGTTGTTGGTCCACATCTGGTACCCTTGGAAATTCACCGGCGAGGTCATCGAGTGCGCACTTGGTTTCGCTTTTCTCTTTGCGGCTGGTGCGAACGCTGCACGCTTGTCCGGCGGACGCATGGGAGACTCGCTCCTTCTACCGGTGAGCCTGGCGTCTCTCATCGCGGCGCTTGCCTTTTCGACTACTAGTTGGTCTGAGAGCCGGGCGAGCCTGGATCCTGCAAATCTGGAGCTTGCGAATGTCGAGGTGACAGCGCTCGAACGCGACCTCGTCGAGGCTGCGGCGGCAAGAAGCATTTCGACGATCACCAAGTGCGGATTGCACAAGCGCCTCTACACATTCGTCCACGGCAACGAGCGCGCGCGGCGCCTGAGAGAGGGCTCGTTCGCGGAATTGACAGCGAGCACGCTTCCCGATGCCCGCGCCGAGTACTTCCTGGACCCTTGGAGCTTGCCGTATTGGATTCGCGATCGTTGCGATAGAAACGAGGGGCGGCGGGTAGTCTTCGTCTACTCGTTCGGGCCCAACCGAAGCAGAGATTCGAGTCGTTGGGAAATACTGGGTGACGACATCGGCCGTTACGTGCTCGTCGAGCCGTGAGCTCATCACAATGCATTGGACGATTTCCTCATTCGCGGTTGCGACGGTGGACCCCCATCTCGCCGCCGTCGACTTGCCCGTCCAACTCTTCTGGGGCGAGCGCTGTGGCCACTTCTCCTACCAGGACAGGCCCGAGGAGTTCTCCGGTTTGCGCTTCGCTGGGTGCTCTCCCAGTTTGGCGATAGTCTACTACTTACTGGGCGCAGCGCGGTCTTCTCCAAGCGGTATGAAGCCCGCGTGGATCAGAGTGAGGTGACCAACATGAAAACGAATCGCTGGATCGTGGTTGGAGTGCTCCTCCTGTCGATCCCAATCAGCATGTGCAAGTCGAGCGCGCGATCGGGGCCGGAGCCACATCTCGTGACGGGAAGCGTGAGCGTGAGCGTCGGTCAAGATGCGATTGCACTTTCAGAAGTGCTGGTGGTCCTCGAAGCTGAGCAGCCGGGGGAGGTCGTGGCCTCTTCGCCGACCGATTTGGACGGTCAGTTTGCGCTGAGGTTTGGGGCGACGCTGAGAAATGCCCAGGTGTGCGCTCGACCGGAGGGGTTCGAGATGGCCTGTGAGCTGGTTTCTTTGTCGGACGAAGTTCCAACGCGGGTCGAGCTCGTTGTAGAGCCACGAGACGGCCTAGTGTACGGCACGGTGCTCGACCTGGACGGCAGGCCGTGCTTCTTCGACAGCGCGAGCTTCGACACAGCCGAGCGAACGCGGGTCGAGCTCCTCGATTCCTCTTCGACGGTCGTATTTGCAACCACCGCGAATCGATTGGGCGAGTACGCGCTTCCCCTCTCGGCGACCAATTCGTCTTCGGTTCGCGCCCGCTGTGGCGGCGCGGAGATCAGTGAGATGCTCCCGCCCGAAAACGGGTCTCTTGCCTACTTGCCGCTCGATCTCATGCTTTCAAACCGCCGTCCTCACATTTCGCTCGTTGCGGCGCTCGACGATGCAGATGCGCCGCTGCGGCTGGCTTCGGCAGGTCAAACCGTGCAGGTACGGGTCGATGCTTCCGATCCCGACGGCGACCTGTTGACCGCGCGCTGGCGAAGCTCGATCCAAGGTGAGCTGCAGCCCGATGCGCCGCTGGCTTCGGCGATCATCCCGCAGATCCATTGGCAGCTTTCGACGACGCCGGCCCGCAATCTATTGTGGGTCCAAGTATCAGATGGCAAGGGCGGGTACGCAGAGGATAAGGTCGCGCTGGCAACCAGTGACACGGGTGCGCGCTTTTCGGGGGTGCTCGTCAATGACGATGGCAATCCCGTATCCGACACGGTGCTTCGAATCAACGAGACGCCGTCAGGTCGTACCGACGAGGCGGGTCACTTCATGATGTCGGTGCCGCCGGCCGATTGGTACGTCCTCACAGTGGACGACCCGCACTATGCTCTGGTGTCCAAGGTCTTCGATGCGCCGTCAACCGGCATTGTCGTTCACCTGCCGGCGAGTCGTCGATACGTGATCGATGATGGCAGTGACGATTTCGAAGTCGTCGACACGACATCCGGGTTTTCCCTCGTCGTGAACGCGGGCGTGCTCGAGGACGAACAGGGAAATCCGCCGACTGGAGAGCTTCAGGTCGACTTTCACCCGTATGCGCTCGATGCGAACGATCCCGGACCCGGTGACTCCATCGGGCAAACCTTCGATGGCGGGCCGCAGGTCGTCTCGATCCTTGCGGCTGGCTCGCTCTTGATTACCGATCTTGCGGGCAAGCGTTACCACGTGGGCGAGGGCGAAACAGTGCAAGTGACGATCCCCAAGTTTCCGAAGGGGCAGTGCCCGCCTCCGTCCCCACCGATGCCTCCCACAATGCAGGTCGGGCACTACGACGACAACGTTGGCGTTTGGATCGCCGCAGCCGATGCTCTGGTGGAGCACGCCGATGGCTCAGGGTTCGACATCAGCACCTCAGAGCTCGGGGCGGTTTCGGTGCAGGAGGTCGATTTCGCGCGCAACTGTCTTCGGCTTCGCGCGGATCGCTTCAGCATGCCGGTTCCCCTACGGGTGGAGTTTCGTCGGTACCGAGGTTGCTTCAATGGTGAGCACCCCGACTACGTATTCGATCAAGAGCTACTGGTCGCGGACTACGAGTGGCACGCGGTGTACGGCTTACGTGCAAACGAATACTATGAGCTCGAGGCCGATCCCGAGGGCATCACGGGCGTTCCCAACCGTGCGCCTCTCGTTCAACATTTTCGTACCGGGCCTGCCAATTCCTTCTTCACTTGGACCGAGTGCGACGACCGGGAGGAGCTTTTGAAGCAGAACGTCGGTCCGGACAACTTCCTCGGAACTGCGAGTGAACAAGACGCGATCGAGTACTACCAAAGCATTGGAGCCATACCCAACAAGGACACCTTTGCGAAGTGGAAGGCGGCCAACGGCTACAGCGACAGCAATCCCGGCGTCTCGGTGAAATTCTTCAACGATACGGAGCTTGGGGTAGGCCGTGCGGTGACTTGTCTCAAGCCGTCGAGCTCAAAAATGGCATGCTACATCGTGAAGTACGGAGAGCCGGGCGGCCCAGTCGAGGAAACGCTGGACGATCTCATTCATGAGCACAATCCAGCCGATACGGTGGCGATCGATTGGGCGGCAAGCAAGCTCGACCCGACTGTGCGCTTTTACATCTATGCGCCTGACGGACACCTCAAGACCGGGACGAATTTCGGGACTGGTGAACAACGCGTGCCTGATGTGTGCGCAGCGTGTCACGGGGGCTTCTTCTACTACTCGCCGGATGAGTATCCCGATCCGTGGTTTGCTGGCGCGACGATGTTGCCGATGGATCCCGAGACGCATACGTATTCCCCTGAGCTTCCGCGCACCTCCCAGGAAGAGAAGTTACGTCAGATCAACGCCATGATCGCATCGACGAAGAACGCCGCGCTCTTTTCGGTGCGTGAATATCTAGACTGGATCTATCCGACCGGCGTTCAGAACGCCGGGTCGATCGCTCAAGATGTCGTGCCCCCCACCTGGCAAGCGCACGGCAGTGAAGCTGCAGCGCTCTATCGGGACGTGTTTCGCACTTCGTGCCAGACGTGCCATCTTCAATTTCATGGGCGGAACTGGACGCGCTACGACAGCGCCAAATACTCGCAGATCGAATTGCGTGTGTGCGGACGTCTGATGCCGAAGGCCTTCGTCCCGCGACGCAATCTCTGGCAGGGCACGGGGCTTCCCGATCGGTTGATGGATCATTTCGGTTGGCAACGCTGTGCTCCACCTCAGCCGACCGTCGATGAAACCCCATCACCGCCGTGATTGCAGGCAAAAGCCTCGACCTTTGCACAGCTGCGTCCGTAGACATTTTCTTCACCCTGCTGCGTCGACAGACATTCGCAAGACCCCTGTTCGCAACTGCGACACCCCGGCAATCAGAGATAAAATCGCCCTCCCCCTGCGCCCGGAACCCGAGCTAGGTCGGACCGGACCAGTGTGCCAGACCCGGAGCCATGCCGCAGCTCTCCGGAAGTCGTCGCAGCAATGACCATCGGATCCGAGAGATCGTGTGCCAAACGGGCAACACACGGATCTTTCGGCACCTCCGCATTCCGCGTTCCACGACGGCCAGTTGGCTCTCACGCGGACGCCGAAGCGTGGTTTCGCTCGATTTCTACGTCAAAGAGCACAACGCCGAAATGCCGCACAACGCGTTTTACGGACCAACAACCGACGAGATCTACCTTGACCAACGATCCGATCGGGTCAGGGACCGCCTCACGGCCGCCCGGCATCAGGCTCGCCGAGCGAGGATGGAGGCAAATCCACGCTGTCGTCATTCAGGGCCGACCTGAGCACCGGGAGCCGGGCAAGACCGATGTCACGACGATGGATCCAGGCAGCTATCTCGGCTCGAATGGAAGGCCGGTGCATCAGATCTCGTGTGGGGCGGGAGCGGATTGCATCATCTACGTGCGCACGGAGGGCAAGGTCGATGTCGGTGTCCGCTGACTGAGTGACAGCAGCCTCACGTACCTGGACCCTGTACAAGAGCCTGCCTGGCCTTCTCGAGTGCGTCTTGCGTCCCGGTGACGGCGAGCACGTCGCCGGCGAGCAGCTTCTCGTGACCCGTCGGCAGAATCACATCGGACTGGCCTCGGTGAATGGCAACTACGGTGGCGCCGGTCTGGCACCGTAGGTTGACGTCGGCCAACGTCCTATCTACCGCAAAGCCCCGCTCTGGGAGAACGATGCCTCGTACCGTGTCTAGCCCGGGAATGAGGGTCGGATCGACCAGCGTTGTCACGGTTTCTCCTCCCGCTCGTTTCCTCAGTGCATCTGCGATTTGCTCTGCGCCGGAGCGAAATTGGTCCTCGACGGCTCGAGTGCTTCTCCACAAGTGAATCCCCAATACTGCCACGACGAGAGCCAGCACCGCCGCACCGTACGCTCCAGTGGTGAACGGACGGATAATCGCAATGGCGGGTAGTCCCACGCCAAGCACCACCACGAGATGAACCATGACGCGAAACGAGTTGACTGCGATACGCGAGCTCGGCGTGAAGCCGCCATCCGAAGGAACAATTCTTGCGCTGACGAGGCGTGCAATCGACGTTGTGTTGCGAAGCAGCGCCGCGAATAGTGGGACAGCTATCAAAAGAACGCCACCACCGAACAACGACCGCGCTTGTGCTTGCGACATGTCGAAGCGACCTTCCAGCCATGCGGACACCTCGGATTGCAGCGCGACCGACAAGCCCGTGAGCACGATCAGTGCCACCGCGTCAAACACCAACGCACGAACGGCACGTCGCACTGGGCCGCTACGCGCAGCGCTGGTCGAAGTCCGGGATCTTTCGAGCCACTCTTCGTGGAGAGATAGAAGGTGTTGCGCTCTTGCCGGCATCCGGCGGTCGACTGCTTCGACGACACGGTCTGCCGCACTCAAGAAGAGCGGCGTAGTGAAAGCTGTTAGTACGGCGACGGTCACGACAATCGACTGAAGCTCCGGACCGACGACTCCCGCGCTGATACCAATGGCCGCGATGATGAAGCCGAACTCGCCGATCTGCCCAAGCGAAAGCGCCGCGGTGACGGACCGGCTTAGGCCGTTTCCTGACAGCAAGCCTACCGTTGAGACACTCACGAATTGACCAGCCACGACCACGATGAACACCAAGAGCGCCACCGGCAAGCTATCGAGCGCATGCAGCGGGTCGACAGTCATGCCAATCGACACGAAAAAGATCGCGGCAAACACGTCGCGTAGCGGCCGAATCAAGTGTTCAACCGCCACGCCCTTCCCCGACTCTGCGACCAACATGCCCGCGACGAACGCGCCCAATGCGACGGAATACCCGAGGCTCGCCGCGAGCTCGGCGATCCCAAAACACAACCCAATCGATACGACGCCGAGGATCTCGGTGCTTTGAAATCGCGCCACCGCACGCATGAGACGCGGCACGACGAGCAGGCCTCCTGCGAGGAGCGCAAACAAGACCACCGCCAAACCACCAAGCGTGGTCATCAACTGGGAAGGCTCGAGCCCTCCGCCAGCCGCCACACCGGTCATGGCTGCGATCAAGATGATGGCGAGAACATCTTGGACGACGAGCACACCAAGGACGTACTGGCGAATGTTCGGTGCGACCGGGTGCTGCTCGAACACCTTACTCACGACCATGGTGCTCGAAATCGCGATGCTAGCGCCCAAAAACACCGATTGTACGGTGGTCCAACCGAGCAGCTGCCCAAGCGAGAACCCGCACCACAACAGAAAGCTCACTTGGATGAGGCCCGTGAGGCCGGAGGTCGGCAACACACTCAGCAGTTTGGAGATGCGAAACTCGAGCCCGATGGCGAACATCACCAAGAGCACACCGAACTCCGCAAGCGACTGAACGCGACCTGGATGGGCGAAAATGGGTACTGGGATGTAGGGGCCGACGATCAGCCCGGCGAACAGGTAGCCTAGAATGGTCGGCTGACGCAGGAGCCGCGCGAGCACCGAAGTGACGCCGGCAACTCCAAGAACGATAGCCAAATCCGCAACGAACGTTGCCCCGTGCATGCGAGGTTCTACACCGTCAGGTCGCTCCTTGCCATCCAGGTCGATGTGTCGCCGCAAGCAATTCCGGCCCCTGCAACCACGGTGCGAGGGCGGCATTCTGACGCGTGGTTGGCATCAGGTTTCCCACCCTGCCGCCTCGCAACTCGTCGGCGCGCTATTTCAGTCGAACCTTGCGTCAGGCTCCGCCCGCTAAGAGCGCAGGACGACACAGCGATAGCCGCAACAAAGGCCGAAGTAGAGCGATCGACTCGAGACTCGTCCCATACAACGCGGCTTGGATTTTGACGCGCATTTGACGCGGAGATCTGGAATGGCCTGATATGGGATGACGGTCCCGAGCGCCGGCCAGTGCACTTAAGTTTCAGTTATCGCAAGCGATCACCGTAGACGTCTGCCGCGCATGAGAAGCGCTGGGGTTCCGCGGATGCGGGAGACCTCCCAGCTCGTCAGCGGTAGCTCGCTCATGAGGCTGCGCGCCTCCTCGAGATCAATCGAGCGGCCTGCCACGAACGTGCGAAACATCGCCAGGCTCAGCGGATGCACCGCCTTCGGGAGCCGCCAGCGCGAGACGAAGGCCCGCGCATCGTTGAACCGGCAACCGCGGTCGGCTTCCACCACCAAGAGCTGGCCGCCCGGACGGAGCACCCGCACGCATTCGGCGAGACCTTTGCTCTGATCAGCCCAGTGTTTGATCGAGGCGATGCTCACCGTCGCATCGAAGCACTGGTCGGCGAACGGAAGGGCGAGTGCATCGCCGCACACGAACTCGGCGGTCTGGTGACCGGCGTTTCGCCGGCGCGCGCGCTCGATTTGGTCCTTTGACGCATCGAGACCGACCCACCGCAGATCCGGACGTTGCTCGATCACGGCATGGGCGAGCTGTCCGCCTCCGCACCCCACCTCCAGGACCCTTGCACCCTGAGGCAGATCCGCGAGGTAGTCGTCGACGACCGCGTCCCTCATGTCCATCACGGCCGGAGCGACGAAGTGGTCGTACGCCCACGCCTCGGCGAAACTGTAACGTGCGGTCAAGTCGTTGAACAACGCCACACGTCGCGTTCTAGCTGTATTCGACATCGCGCGCACCTAACGCGCGACTTGATGAAGTCTTTTGACCCCGCTTCTTCAACCCTTGTGGCTCCCCCTGAGTGTGCTCAGAAGCAAACTGCGGGCGAGTTTGACCTCGCGCTCGGTGGCGCTTCTATCCTCCAAGACGGCCCAGGCCAGCTGTACGACTTCGGGTGGGATTACTAATCCCATGAGCGCGCAAAACGGAACAGTTTCGCGCGCTACGGCACTGTCCCTCCTCAAAACCTCGTGGAGCGCGCAATCGTTGACGTTTTCATCCTCGGGGTCAGGCTCGCCACTCTGATGCGTCACCTCTTGTGCGCCGTGCTCGCAACCGTCCGATCGAGCCTGAAGTCGCAGCGCGAGCTCGCGCTCGAGAACCTCGCCTTGCGACAACAGCTGGCCGTCCTGAAGCGTACGAGCAAACGCCCCAAACTGACCAACGCGAACCGCGCATTCTGGGTTGCGCTATCGCGTCTGTGGACAGGCTGGCAACACGCCCTGATCCTCGCGACACCCGAGACCGTGATCGGTTAGCACCGCAAGGGCTTCAAGCTCTATTGACCTGGAAGAGTCGAAACCGAGGCGGGCGTCCACGGATCCGATGCGGAGATCCGAACGCTCATTCGTCGAATGGCCCGCGAAAATCCGACTTGGGGAGCGCCTCGCATCCACGGGGAGTTGCTCATGCTCGGCTTCAACGTCTCAGAAGCCACCGTGTCGCGGTATATGCCCCGCCGGCGAAAGCCGCCGTCGCAGAGCTGGCGTACGTTCCTCCGGAACCACACCAAAGACCTCATTTCCATCGATTTCTTCGTCGTGCCCACGGCTACGTTTCGCGTCCTCCCGGACCCACCTCGCGCTCGATAAGGACGCCCTGAACCGCGTGAGCGCGAGTCCGTCGATGGAGGCAAGGTCGTCGCCCTTCCCATGGTCGGCGGGCTGCATCATCGCTACGCACAATACGCAGCCTGAGCGAGAGCCTCGGTCCCACAACGAACCTCGGGCATGAGCTTGAGCTGCGCGCACTGCGCGGCGCATAGGCAGATTCCGTGCTTGGCTTGCGCGTTTCGAGCCGTCACCGACGCACGTGAGGACCCGAGCTCCGTCCGCTTGGTCGCCTCCGCGATCATCGCGGCTCACATCTCGCAACGGACGAGGTTTTGAGGAACGACAAGTACGGGCAGCTCAGCTAGGCGGTGTGATACATTGCCATCAATGATAACGGCTAGAGCGGTTCGCGCTCGACACCCGCAAGGTCGAAGAGGGCTCCGAACGCCGCTTGTGCGAGTGGGAGATCCGCTGCCTCCGGGTTGTGGAAGCCGTCAGGGATGTGGAAGTGCTGCCCGTAGGCCGCCTCGTACACGCTCCAAGTCGGCTGCTCGTCGATACGAGCGCTTTCGGGCGGCACCTCGAGACCGAGAGGCCTCCACGGGTCGTTTCCACCCGAGAGGAACACCAGCGGAACTCCCGCACGCTCCATGTCGGCTACGAACGAACGCTGCTGCCTCGGCTGTGTATTCAGCTCGACATCGAAAAGCTCGCGGCAGTCTTCCCGCCAGCCCGGCTCGCCGCGCTGCCAAATGCTCGGCTCTTGCGCGGACGAATTGAACGTGCCGATGTCGGTGCATTGCTGCCAGAAGTACACGCGCCAACTGGGCTCCTGCTCGAGGGCTTGCTCACGCGTCATCGTCCGGGCGGACCGGCTCTCGGCATAGTCCGCCGCCTGCCCACCGGAGGCGACTTCGTCCAAGGCACGGAGATTCGCGACGAGATCTTCGGTGCTCAACGTGTCGACCATCCCCTGGAAGGTCGGAACCAGCGATTGGTACGACGCATATTGCGAGATGCCGGCGACGATGCCTTGGAGGAACTCGCGGTCGACCCAGTTGGCATCGAAAGGCTCCGAGGGCTCCAGGTTCTTCATATGCTCGGCGAGTTGTGCGTACGTTTGCTCGCCGAGACGCTCGCGCGTGGTCTCGTCGTAGGATGTGTTCGCCAACGGCCAGTCGATGACGCCGCTCGATGAGAGCACGCCCACGACGTCGTCAGGGAACCGGCCCGCATACTCGATGACGAGCCCGCCGGAGTAGCTGATCCCGTATGCGAGCCAAGGCCCCGTGTAGGTTTCGCGCAGCTTGCTCACGACGCCGTGTGCGTCTCGCAAGGCGTTGTCGGCGGACACATAGTCCGGCACGGTCTGATCCGCTGCATCCGACAGGCTCTGTCCGTACCCACGATGCTCGAGCTGAACGTAGATGGACGACCATCCGAGTTTCTCCGGAATGGTAAGAAAGCCCTCCCACAGAGGCGCCTCACCATCAATCAACATGATCACGGGCGCGTCGTTCTCGACGCCTGTGGGAACCGCAACCTCGACTTTCTGGTCCACGTGGCCATCCGATTCGCGGTCACGGAAGTCCGGCTGCCGCGCCAGGTAACGAATATAGGTGTACCCGTCACGCATCTCTTCCGTGTCCTTTGTGAGCTCGGTGGGCCTGACTGCGATGCTCTTGCCAGCGTCGTCACCGCACCCAACCGCCGGCGCGACCACGAGCGTCAGCACGAACATGAAACGACCCAAGTACTGCATCACAACCTCCGCCTCTGACCCGCCTCACCATGGATCACGAGGGTCCTAGGGCCGCGGCTTGCGCCGGTCCATACGTAATTCTTTGCTCGTTGCCACGTCAACGTCAGGTCAACGGGTAGGATGAACGGGCGGCAAGGCCCACTGTGCCTCCTCAGAACCCCGTCGTCCGCACAATCGTTGATGTTTCGCCGCTCGGGGTCACGCTCGCCTACCCCGATGTTTCACTTGCTGCAGGCCCTCCTTGCGACCGCCCGATCGAGCCTGAAGTCGCGGCACGAACTCGCTCTCGAAAACCTGGCCTTGCGACAACAGCTAGCCATTCTGAAGCGCAAGACCAAACGCCCCAAGAAGTTGCTCGAGTCGCGGAATTATTTCGGTGACTCATAGTGATGCAGAGTGGCTCGTTCTGCTCTTTCTTGGCGCGCGCTGCGTTTTTTCGCACTGAAGTGATTCGGTCTGACTCCGAATGACGGAGCTTGAGTCACCGTGAGGCAAAAGGAGTCACTGTGGTTCAGATTGGTGCAAGAAACTCCAAGTCGATTCATCGCGCGTCAAAAGGGACCAACCTTGGTTGGGGCAAGGCATAGCTTTTCGACGCTTGCCGAACCGGACTTGGCGGATACGCTCGGACACCATGGCGAAGGCCGAGGGGACTACGTCTTGCTCAAGGTCCACAATGCAACCTCGTGCGAGGCGCCGTACACCGCGGAACGCCTGAAACGCGCCGCGTTCTTTTCCATGCTCGAGGATTGGCACCTAGAGGACGACGCGGGGGTCACGAAGCTGACGCGGCTGTGGCGCGACTTCGAACAGCACGGCTTGAAGATGGCTCCGGTGCGGCCGATGGTGCAACTGACCGCCAAGCTAGAGTCACGGGCGATCCGGAAGCACTGGGCCACGACCGCGTAGATCGTCGGCCAAGTGCGATCAGTCCTTGAAGTTCGGCTTGCGGCCTTCAGCACGGGCGGCCATCGACTCTTCGAAGTTTTTGGTCGTCATACGCACGAACATTTGATTGCGGTCTTCGAGGTCGATCGCGGCCGCCAGGCTTCCGCACTCGGGGCTGCTCCAGAGCACCCGCTTCGTCATCGAGATGCCGTGGGCGCTCCAAGCGTCGATCTCCTTGGCCATCCCGACCGCGCGTTCGAGGAGCTCCCCGTCTGGATGGACCTCGGACACCAAACCCATGCGTAGCGCCGCGGCCGCGTCGTAGCGACGACCCGTGAGTAGAATTTCGCTCGCGTTGGAGGACCCGACCGCGCGCGGCAGCAGGTAGCTGACTCCCATCTCCGCACCCGTGAGCCCGTGATGCACCCCAGCGAAGCAAAAGCTAGCGGATTCGTTCGCGAGCCGAATGTCCGCGCCAAGTGCGAGGCAGAGGCCGCCGCCGTAGGCGGCGCCATTGATCGCAGCGATGATGGGCTGTGGGATGCCACGCATCGCGGGGATGATCCCCGAGATGTACTGCATCGAGCGGATCGCGATGCGAGACATGGTCATGCCCTCGCAGTTCGGTGGGATACCCATCTGGTCGAGGTTCATCCCGGAGCAGAACGCGCCCACCGCACCTGTGAGGACGACGACGCTGCAGTCGTTGTCCTTGTGCAGCGTTTCGAGCGCTGCGTAGAGCTCCGTGGTGAGGTCGAACGAAATCGCGTTTCGCGTTGCGGGCTCATTCAACGTGAGAAGGCGAATGTGGGGTGCGGGGGTGCTGAGCTCGACGAGTGCCATGCCGAGGTCCTATGCGAATGCGCCCCAGTTGGCCACCCCCAAAGCGCATCCGGATTGGCTGGACCCCGCGGTGAGACCGTTCAAGCTACGCGCTTCGCGCGCGAACCTTGAAGACGCGGGCTCAACCTCGGCGCCTGGCGGACGCGATGTATGCGTCCAGATTCCCAAGGGCAGTCGTCCACAACTTCTGCAAATGCCGATCAAGAAAAGGCGACGCTAGACGCAAGAGCAGGCGCCGATCCGTCGCAAGGGTCCAACGCGCAAGCGTTCCTGTGCCGTCGCTCTCTAGCTCAGTAGTCTCCATCTGCGCCTTCGCGATGGGCAAGCTGCAACGGTCGATGCGATACGCCCAGAGATGTGGCGCCTCCCACGCGAGCATCGTTTCTTCGTACGTCGCGCCGCTCACGACAGCGCGCCGCTTGGCGCCCACACCGTGTGGAGGGGGGCTCGAGTAGTCAGCACGTTCGACCCCGGGAAACCAATCCGCCCAAGTCGTCGCATCGGCGACGGCCCTCCAGACGTCATCGATGCCCGCCCTGAGCCGTCCTTCGCAGATGTAGGTCTTTTCCGCTCCCTCCGAGAAAGCTAGATCAACAGGTCTGAGATCGAAGCGCGACATGCCGGGTTAGATTCGCACACATCACCCCTACTCGACCACGGCTTCGTAGCAGCACACATCCCTAGTCGCGCACACGCGCCCCCACCGCGTACAACCAGCACACGAAAAAGGGGTCTGATGCCTTTTTGAAGGAGAAAATCGCGTGACTGCTGAGGCTGCTGTTCAGACCAATCCGGGCTCCACTGAGATCCGATCGATTCCTAGGTGGAAGGGGCATTGGTTTTGGGGTGGGTTGATGATCATGGCTGGGGACCGGTCCGGGTTCCTACTCGATGGGCACGAGGAGTACGGCGATGTCTTCGTGACTCGCGCGCTAGTGCGCGACCTCAACTTCGTGAGGGACCCGGCCGTCGTCAACGCCATCAACGTCACGCATTGGACACTTGGGACGGCGCGCGTGGAGGCGGTCGCGTGGGTGAGGAGCAGCTTGCGGCGCTAAACGCGGAGCTCGAAAGCAGCGACGCCGAGCACGTGCTCGTGTGCCTGCATCATCATCCGGTCCCGGTCGGAAGCGCCTGGTTGGATGCCGTCGGACTGGACGACGGCAACGAGCTGCTCGCGATCGTCGGCCGGCATCCTCGGGTGTGCGGGCTGCTCTGGGGTCATGTCCACCAGCGCTACGACGATCACGCCGACGGGCTGCGGCTGATGGGCACCCCTTCGACCTGTTATCAATTCGTGCCTGGCCGCGACGACTTCGCCCTCGACGGTCTCGGCCCGGGCTACCGCCGAATCCAACTCCGGGCCGATGGACGCATCGACACCCAAGTGAGGCAACTCGAGCCCTGAAAACAAGCGAGAGCGAAGCCCCATCACGACCTTCGGGTTGTGCACCCACAAGGTCGCATCGTCGTCGCGCACTCAAGATCGAAACCCAACGTTTTCCAATGATCCGCACGTCGCTCAGGCGGCGGATTTCAATGCACCATGGCACCTCATGGCACCGAGCCGAAAAGAAAGGCACTCAACGCGATCGCTAAGTGCCCGACTTCGTTGGTTGCGGGGGCCCGATACGCACAGCGTTGTCCGGTGGAGTTTGGGCTGCCGATGGAGGCGGTGATTGCTGCGTAGCTGGTCGAAGAACGCAATGGAATTCTGCTGAACCGGAGCGGGCCGCTCCCGGCGGCGCTCCTTGTCACGTATCGTCTGTAGAGGCGTCACATCGACTAGATCCCGAGGCGCCCCATGGCGGGCTTGGCAACGAGAACGTGTGGGTACGCCTGTCGCGGTCGCGTGAGCGAAATCACCTTCGACCATTCCGCGCGCGTCCGTAGAGCTTGCTCGAGTCGCTAGATCATTTTGCTGACGCGTTTTGATGAATAGTGACTCCTTCTGCTCTCTTCTGCCTCACATTGCATCGTTTTGCGCGAAGGTGCTTCGGTTTGACTCATTCTGCTGCAGATTGCGTCATTTCGAGGCAATAGGAGTCGTTTTGCTTCAGAGTTGCGCAGTACGCTCCAGAGTTGCTCATTGTGCATCAAAAGGAACCGGACTTGGTTCGGGCAAGATGTGGGATTGTAAGACATCGAAGATGTCCCAATCCCCGCTTGCCGCGCTCAACGCCTTCGGCTTATTCGCACGGGACTGAAGAGAACCACCTGGAAGCAGAACCGAGCAAGCGATTCCGACTCAGCATCACCCGCATGCGACCCCACATCTCGTCGGGTCTTCTAGGTTGCGGCCATCCAATTCTGGTCCGCACGAGCTCTACTCAGTGCTCCGAGGGATCCCCGGAGTGATAGTAATCCACGACAAATACCTCGACCCCACCGGGCGGGACGGAGTAGCCCAGCATCCGGATTTCAATGCATGCAGAATCGACTACCGGGCTTTCGACTGAGATATAGCGCTCGAGCCCTGGGCTGAAGTCGTAAGCAATGAGCTCGTGCGAACCCGAACAGACATCCCAGTAGCTGATCAAGATGTAGGGTACTTGGGTAAGGTCGGGCGCATCGATGAACGCGGCCATCTTCCACTCCGTGACCGAGGATGAGAGGGGCCCTGAGCCTCCCACGCGATTGAAGATCACGAGGTCGTTTTCGTTGATCACGAACGTGCGCCGCGCACGGTTTGCCGGCTGGACGACCTCGCTCCACGGGTGAAACTTCACTTTTCCAGCCGGCCCGTAGACCTCGGACGTTCCCACCTTCACTCCGGCGGTCGGCTCCTCCGCACCGGTCCCATCGCCCATCGCTAGGACCTGAGCCTTCAGCATCCGTGCGTCAGCGACACTGGACCCCAACTCTTCGCGCACTAGACCTGCGCCTCCCGACACAACTGGCGCGGCGAAGGAGGTTCCGCTGTGCTCCTCCGTCCCGTATGTGTAGATTCCCGCGTCCGGGTCGAAGTCGCCGAAGTAGAGCGACCGAGTTCCCGGAGCAGCGAGCGATACGGCTGGGATGTCTACGCCGTCCGGGAAGTATCCACCGTATTGCCCGCCGACACCGGCCCGAACCCATCCGGTAGAGCTGTCGTCCGCGATCTGCGCCACATCGTAGTCGATGCTCCCAGGCGTATCGACGTTCCCGACGGAAATCACTTCGGGGCGCGTAGCCGGATAGCAAACGTTGCACGTGGGCGTTGCGGTGCATTGCGGCGTGCCGTCGGGCGAAAGATTCCCGGCCGCAGCCACAACGAGAGCGCCCCCCTCAGTGACCCACCTGATTACGTCGTTAACGCCACCGCAATCGGCAGCCGCGCCGCAACCGCAGTCTTGAATAGCCATGGACAAATTGATGACATCGGCACCCCAAAGAAAAGCCCAAGCGATTGCTGTGGCGAGATCTCCTGTAGTGATAACACTCAGGTAGAAGAGGGAAGCTTCGGGGGCGATACCGCTTCGCCGCTTGCGCTGGAGCGAGTTCGTCACGTTCGGATCTTGGCCCTGCGTGATATCACCCGCTGCAATCGAGGCGACCCAGGTTCCGTGAAAAGCGCGATCGGGATAGTTGGGGGGGTCCTGCCACAAGGTGCAGTAGCCGTTGCCAGGGGGATCACCGCAAACAGACTCGATTCGCACACGCGAAGGCCCTGACGTCCAATCCTGCCATCCGGGGTGCCCGCTTAGTATTCGACTGCAGCAGACAAGACGGTCAATCCATGCGGTTTCCACGATCCCAATCTTGATGTCATCTCCGCCATAGGAGGCGAGATTGACCCTACCGCCGGTTTCCCCCTTGATGCCGTGGTTCCAATACTCCGACAGGAAGGTCTCCTGCCTCGTCTCTTCCCCATCGTAAAGCGCAATCATTGGCTGCCATGCTGGATAGACGGCCTTGACGTCAGGATGGTCGAGCACGTCGTGGATAGCCCCCGGCGGAATCCAGGCCTGACGGTGATTCACGATTCCGGGTGTTGACCCGACTTTGGCTCCGATGCGCTCCAGATACCGCAGGAATTCGTCCTGTCCGGCTTCGATGCTCTCCACGCGATCCGCAAGGACGCGGGCCCTCGTTTCCTCGTCCATCGACCGGAGTTGCGTGAGCTCGGGAAACGGGACTTCTCCGAGATCAATTACGACCTCGACTAACTCGTGTGGAAAACGGTCGAGTGCATACTGCAACACCTCTTCTTTCATTTCCGCCACAGCCTCCGCCTGGCTTGCGGGTGGCCGGCTCCCGCCGATTGGGGGACGCGGCAGCCGAGCGCCGAAAGCTGCAAGAGATTCCACATATGAGGCGGCGTCCACTTGCACAACTCGCATAGTCGAAGCTTCCGCTGAGACGGGGTCTTCGAACGTCGCACGATAGCCGAGAGGAGCCTGTGCGAGTCCGGAATCGGGCAACACGAGCCATAGGGCCATGAAACCTGCAGCAGAGAGCAGAAATGTTCGCATCGTGGGAAGACCGTACACCTGGCGGAAAAGCATGTAACCCCCCCAACGTGAGGGATATCTCGCAGTCCGGTCTATCTGATATAGTTGTTTTCAATGTTGTTTCGCTGTCTCTTGTCGTTTGGAACAGGCTTGATGATCCTAGTGCTGGCCTGCGGCGGCGAGACGGGAGAAGCCGGATCGGGAGGAAACGGTGGCGATGGTGGGACCGCTGCGACCGGCGGCAGGGGCGGAACCGGCGGTGCGGGAGGAGCAAGTGGCGCCGGAGGAGCACCGTCTGAACCAGGGCTCTACGTGATGGACTGCTCGGTCGCGATCGACACGTCGAACCGTATCCCTTTCCCGGTCGAATTCAATCTCCATGCAGATGTGGATCCGACTGTAACCGTGGGAGGCGCCTCCACACTTGCCACTTCGGTGGTCGTGCGGATTGCGCCGGATTTCGAGATCGCCCCGTTTTCCGATGCGGTCTACTCTTCCGCGGAGCTGCTTCTCACGGTGCAAGGTGCCGAGCCGACGGAGATCGTGCACGCCTTGGCTAGTGAGACTTCCGTTTATGCCCCTTTCTTGGAAACCGATGCTCGGATGACGGAGATCACGCACGATGCGGTCTCGGACAAGGTTACCGTGGAGATCGCGCAGTTCTCCGTGACCATCACCGGCCTTCCAGAAGAGCTGTATCCTGGAGGCGAACTCATTTTCCCGAACGAAGACTTTGAATGCGGAGACATCGTCCTGAGGGACGGGTCGAGCGTCATCACATTCCTGGTGTCTCCCTAATAGCAGGGAGTCGTTTGGAAGGCCGCGGGCGGCCGCGACGGTTCGAGGAAGAGTGGAACCGTGTCGCAACCGTTCAGGTGAACAGGTCCGACTTCGTCGGAGCCTCGTTGCGCGTGAATCCGCTTGCGTTGCAGGGCGCTTGAGGTGAGCCATCTGGGCGTCGGTGAGTCGGACCGTGATTCGACGTTGAAGGTCCCTCGAGAGCATACGTGCTTTGTCAAAATGGAAGCCCTGCTTCACGCGCGCGAATAAGCCGAAGGCGTTGAGCGTGTTCATCAAGCGCCGAGCGCGAACGCAAGAGAGGTTCGCGCTCGCGGTTGCAGTTTTGTTGGCAGACAAAACTCCACCTTGCCCTCCGGTAGCGAGTCACCAACTGACGCTGGTTGTCCCCGGTGAGGCACAACCTGTCGCTTTCGGTCACTTCCGCGACACTTCCTGGCAAGAAGGACAAGAAGGGACAGGAAGTGTCGCGCGTGCGCCAACTGGCGTCGCGTGTACGCCAACCAGTGTCGCGCGAGTGACAACGAGTGCACTGCGAGCGCCAAGCAGCGACAGGTAGCGCCAAGTCGCGCCGAGCACGCGAAAGCCGGCGTGAGGCCGTCGGAATTGCCGTTGATTCTTCGCATGCGAAAAAAATGCTCCGCCAGGACAACTTTTCGGGGGGCAAAACCGATAACTAGAGTGATGGACGAACGGGAGAGATCCGATTTGACCGGGCGGCGACGCGAGGCGGCCGAGAAATGCCGCATCGGTTGGCTCGCCGCTGGGGCCTCCCGCAGCACCGTGCGAGCCCTGCGTGAGGAAATCGGACCGCGTGCTTGAGTTTCCGCCGGAAGTCACGAGCAGCCGTCGCGCAAGTGAGCCTTCGGGTCGTACGTTGCGCGGCCTGCCGAAGCACCAGGGAGAGCCAGGCCACCGATTCAACGCCCGAGCTCCGCACGAGCGGCTCTCGGCGCCCGAACGGCACGCGCTGACGATCCTGGTGCGCGCGGCGGTGGCAAGTCTCATCAAGGGACGATAGGATGCGCCCTGCGATGGACCGGCCACTCGCAGGACTGAGGATCGGCGCCTACGCGCGCTTTTCGTCGGACAAGCAATCGGAGACCAGCGCGTCCGCGCAGATTGCGCGTCTTGAGCAGTGGGTGCGGGCACGGGGCGGGCGACTCTGCCTCCGGCACACCTATCGCGACGAAGGCATCAGCGGAGCCACGAATCAGCGGCCGGGGCTGATTTCGCTCATGGCAGCGGTGGACTCCGGGGAGCTCGACGTGGTCGTCGTCGAAGACCTCTCGCGCCTCTCCCGAGACATCGAGCACTGTGCGTCCCTCCGGAAGCGGTTCGCGTTCTCGGGGGCGCGGCTCATTGGAATCGCCGACGGCATCGACACCCTCGGTAACGGGGGCGACCTCCTCTACGGCGTGAAATCCATCCTCAGCGAACAGTACCTCAAAGACTTGGGGGACAAGACGAGCCGGGGCCTGCGAGACCGGGCGCAGATTGGACGCGTGACCGGAGCCCTGCCCTACGGGTACACGTCTGCGGCTGCTGCGGACGGCCAGGGGAAAGTCCCGGTCATCATGGCGGCGCAAGCAGCGGTTGTTCAACGCGTCTTCGGGATGAGAGCGGCCGGGCGGAGCTACCGCGACATTGCCAAGACCCTCAACGACGAAGGGGTCGAGCCGCCCCGCGGGCGACAGAAGGATTCGCGAAAACGGCGCGACGGGTGGGCCATGTCTGGAGTCCGCTCGATGCTCCAGAACTCGAAGTACGCCGGCCGCTGGACCTTTGGCGCTCGTTCTTGGAAGAAGAGCCCCACGACGGGCAAACGCGTCGTGCGGCCGGCCGAGTCTCCTGCTATCGAGGTCGCGCTGCCCGAGCTCCGCATCGTCGGCGAAGAGACCTGGTCTCGGGTGCAAGCGATCAACGAACAAGCCCGGGAGCGGCATGCCACCGTGGGCCCCTCGGCGTACGCCCGCGAGGGCGGAGCGAGCACCGCCCGGCGGGTCTACCCTCTCTCCACCCTCATTCGCTGCGGCGTTTGCGGCGGTCCGATGGTCATCGAAAAGACGCAAAAGCCCCGCTACCGATGTGATGCGAGCCGCGGCAACGGCGGCAGTTGCGACAACTCGCGCACGGTGATGGAAGAGGCGCTTCGAGAAGCGTTCACATCCGCGATGCTCCGATACTTCGACCGGCCCGAGGTCGTCGGGCATCTCATCGAGACGGCCCGAGCTGAGCTCGCGAGGGTGCAGCGCACCGTCCCCGACGAGCGAGCCGAGGCCGAAACGGCGCTCGCCACGACTCGAGCCAAGATCCACAACCTCGTCGACCTCGCCTCCACCGGGACGGCGCCAGCGAGCATCCTCGAAAAGATCCGTGAGCTCGAAGTCCTCGCCGGCAGACAGGAGCGCCACGTCGAAGAGCTGGGAGCCATGCTCGCGCCACTCGACCTACCCCGGCCCGAGGACGTCGTCGCGCGGATTCGTTGACCTCGGCGCGCTCTTCGACAAGAGCCCCAAGGATGCGCGAGAAGCGCTCAAGCATCTGCTCGACGACGGCATTCAGCTCCACCCCCTCGAAGACGGGCGCTATCGGGCCCGCTGGACCGTCCGCGGAGGCGCCCTTTTCTTTGGCGGAACGACAAAGCCCCCGGTGCAAACCGAGGGCCTTGAAGAGCGGTCAACGCTATGGGTTGCGGGGGCCGGATTTGAACCGACGACCTTCGGGTTATGAGGCGAGAAAGGCGGTCTTCGCGATATACGCAACTCACCGAAAACAAACAAAAAACCCAAGAGAGACGGAAACTTAGCCGCATCTTCGTGTTCATGGTTCGTCAGGCGACATCACGGCATTTCACATCGGCATGTCAACGTCACGTCAACGAGAAAGGGTGCCACTCGGGCAGGCATCGCCGCGCCGTAGGCCACGGTCTCTCAGATGGCGTTGGGCAGTGAACTCTGCCTCCGGAGACCAATCCCCGATCGCGTTTTCCCCGTGTTTTCTGCGGTTTCGTGATTCCGGCGAGTGTGCCGTAGCGCGCGAAAGTGTTCCGTTTTGCGCGCCCATGGGATTAGTAATCCCACCCCATATCGTGCAACTCGCGTGGGAGGTGTTCGCGAATTCAAGCGCCACCGAGCGCGAAGTCACGCTCGCCCGCTGGCTGCTATTGAGCACGCTTCAGCAGAGTGATGGAGCCTGAGCAGACCCGACGATGAATGCCCCCTCGATTTGAGCCCAAGCCCTTAGGGTTGTGAAGACGCGCAAGCAGTGCGGAGGCGCTACTGTCGGCACCTCCCTCGAGGGGCCAGTTCGCCCGACAATCGCACGGTCGTGTCAAACAAGCCCGTGCCATCCGACCACCTTGACTACGTACCTCGAAAACGGATGGCGGCACGGGCATCACACCGTGCTTCTCGGACTCGTTTAGAGGGACCAGAATAGTTCACGGATGTCTCCAGACACCCAGCTGGTGCCTTCGGCAACTCGACGCAGACCAGATGCTGCGCCTCGAGCAGACCATAGTAGCTGAGGTTTATCCAAGCGTAGCCGGATCGCAAGAGTTGTTCGAACCGGCCTGCATAGTCTCCAGGCTCGGTTAATGAGGCTGCATCCACAATCGGTCTTCCTTGGTCGTCAAAGTCGTCGGCGCCTGCTTCAACGATTAGCGTGTCCTCAATTATCAGTTCGGGGGCGCACCTTTCTCGCAATTGGATCAGATGTTCGGTCAACATTGTTGTCACTTTGCGATATGCCTATTGAAGAGTTCTATACCTTCGCGGGTGCGAATCGGAATTTCCGTCGACGTTGGGACACAAGCTTGAGCTGTGTGCACGGCGCAGGACACTCTTTCGACGTATCGGGCTTCTAACCGTGTTGATCGCGGCTACACAGGCGTGATGTGCGTGCTTCGGATCACCGCCGAGCGTGGCGACAAAATCCAGGTAGGCACCGTCAAAGGGGTACCGGTGTCCCGCGGGGTACCGGCTGCCAATGCTGATCACCCAGTGGTTCCCCCCTACCCCGCTTTCATCATCGCCTTCTTGTTTACTATGGCTGTCGGCTTCTTCCGGTTCGCACGAGCGTTCGGTGACACAGGCGTGAAGGTCGTAGGCTACAA